>NZ_BNGS01000001.1 GCF_014905555.1 Streptomyces sp. Y2F8-2
CTGCTGACCGGACTGCCCGACCCGGCGGACGCGGCGGCCAAGCTGAGCCGCCATGTGCCGCTGGTGGTCACCAAGCAGGGTGCGCGCGGAGCACTGGTGGCCGCGTCCGGGGCGATCGCCGCGCGGATCCCGGCGGCCCCGGCCACGCCCCGGGACACGACGGGCGCGGGGGACGCGTTCACCGGGGCGTTCCTGGCGGCGCTGCTCGCGGGGGCAGAGCCGGAGGAGGCTGCGACGGAAGGGTGCGAGGCGGGGGCGATGGCGGTCGAGACAGTCGGAGGGAGACCCATGAGGAGCGTGCGGTAGCCCCGGCAGGCTCCGCCGTGCCCGGCGACGGCCCTTTCCCCTCGACCTCCCGGCTCTTACTCCTTGCGGCCCCACGCCGAGATCATCGGAGCGGTCGCCAGGTCCATCGTGCCGGAGGCGACGTTGGCCAGGTGCCGGTCGATGTCCTCGTCCGTGGCGAGGCCCGCGGAGACGAGCTGGTCGCGGATCTGCCGGATCGTCGCGGATTCGAGCGCCGCACAGGCCGGAGAGGCGAGCGGGAAGTAGGCGTCGGCCTCGACCCGGCTGAGGCCCCCTTCCCGCAGCAGACGCGGGAGTCTGCGGCCGTAGGAGAGGTCGGCGCCGCGTTCGGCGAGCAGCGTACGGAAGCCCTCGCGCAGGCGGTTGGCGAGCCTCTGCTCGGGGCCGTACTCGTCCGGGCAGCTCTGCTGACCGGACTGCCCGACCCGGCGGACGCGGCGGCCAAGCTGAGCCGCCATGTGCCGCTGGTGGTCACCAAGCAGGGTGCGCGCGGAGCACTGGTGGCCGCGTCCGGGGCGATCGCCGCGCGGATCCCGGCGGCCCCGGCCACGCCCCGGGACACGACGGGCGCGGGGGACGCGTTCACCGGGGCGTTCCTGGCGGCGCTGCTCGCGGGGGCAGAGCCGGAGGAGGCTGCGACGGAAGGGTGCGAGGCGGGGGCGATGGCGGTCGAGACAGTCGGAGGGAGACCCATGAGGAGCGTGCGGTAGCCCCGGCAGGCTCCGCCGTGCCCGGCGACGGCCCTTTCCCCTCGACCTCCCGGCTCTTACTCCTTGCGGCCCCACGCCGAGATCATCGGAGCGGTCGCCAGGTCCATCGTGCCGGAGGCGACGTTGGCCAGGTGCCGGTCGATGTCCTCGTCCGTGGCGAGGCCCGCGGAGACGAGCTGGTCGCGGATCTGCCGGATCGTCGCGGATTCGAGCGCCGCACAGGCCGGAGAGGCGAGCGGGAAGTAGGCGTCGGCCTCGACCCGGCTGAGGCCCCCTTCCCGCAGCAGACGCGGGAGTCTGCGGCCGTAGGAGAGGTCGGCGCCGCGTTCGGCGAGCAGCGTACGGAAGCCCTCGCGCAGGCGGTTGGCGAGCCTCTGCTCGGGGCCGTACTCGTCCGGGCAGCTCAGAGGCTGCAGCGCCGGGTCCGCGTCCTCGATCAGGAGGCGTCCGCCGGGGCGCAGCGCCTTGATCATGGAGTGCAAGGCCCTGTCCCTGTCCGGGACGTGTACGAGGACGAGCCGGGCGTGCACGAGGTCGAAGTCCTCGCCGGGGGGTTCTTCCGTGCCCACGTCGTGAGTGCGGACCTCGATGGGAGGCTGTGCGGCCTGGGCCGCCCAAGAGGTGTCGATGTCGGTCGCGACGACCTGCCCGGTCGGTCCGACTTTCTTGGCGAGCCAGGAGATCACGGAGGTGCCACCGGCGCCGACCTCCCAGCACCGCCAGCCGAGTCCGATGCCGAACCCCTCGATGTGGCGGAAGGTCGCGGGGTCGAAAAGGGCGGACAACGCCTCGAACCGCCGGCCTGCCTCGGTCTGCCGGTTGTCGAGAAGGTACCCGTCGCTGTGCGTCATGCGGAGATCATCGCAGTCGGGGTGCGGTCCGTGCGGGGCGACGCTCCGCAGGGCCTGCCTGGCCCCCGCCCAGAGCGGCGGACAGCCCAGGCGCCAAAGCGGAATGTTCCGTTTCCACAGGCTTCTCCGGCGATCGCGGCGGACTGGCAGACTGGCTCGCGACGGCGCAGAGTGCGGCGCGAGGAGATCCACGCAAGGAGATCCAGATGTCCATGGCAGGGAATCTGCGGAAGGTCACGAGTCTCGGCAGGGTCGGCGGCCTCCGCAAGGTGGCAGGGTTGGGGCGGCGCCGTGCGCGCGTCGATCTGAGCCACCCCGCCCGTTCGCCGCTGGGCTCCGCGGTGGTCAACTGCGTGATCTATCAGGACGGCGTGCGCGTTCCCGGGGGCGGCGATCTCGTCGAGGCCGTGGAGCGGGTCCGCAAGAGGGACGACGGTTTCGTCTGGCTGGGGCTGCACGAGCCGACGGACCAGGAGTTCGCGGGCATTGCCGAGCTCTTCGACCTGCACCCGCTGGCGGTCGAGGATGCCGTGGAGGCGCATCAGCGTCCGAAGCTCGAGCGGTACGGGGACACGCTGTTCGCGGTGTTCAAGACCGTCTGCTACGTGGAGCACAAGGAGTTGACGGCGACGAGCGAGGTGGTGAACACCGGCGAGATCATGGTGTTCATCGGCCCCGCCTTCGTCATCACGGTGCGGCACGGCCGGCACGGTTCGCTCGGCCCGCTGCGCGAGGAACTGGAGGCCGATCCCCAGCAGCTCGCAAAAGGGCCGGCCGCAGTGCTTCACGCGATCGCGGACCATGTGGTGGACGACTACCTCAGCGTCACGGACGCGGTCCAGGAGGACATCGACCAGGTCGAGACGGGCGTGTTCGCGGAGAACGGCGCGCGGCTGGATCCGGGACGCATCTACCAGCTCAAGCGTGAACTTCTGGAGCTGAAGCGTGCGGTGGCACCGTTGCACCGTCCCATCCAGGAGCTGGCCACCCAGCCGATCCGGGTGATCGATCCGGAGATACAGGCGTACTTCCGGGACGTCTCCGACCATCTGCTGCGCGCCACCGAGCAGATAGCAGCGTTCGACGAGCTGCTCAACTCGATCCTGCAGGCGCATCTCGCCCAGGTGAGCGTCGCGCAGAACGAGGACATGCGGAAGATCACGGCCTGGGCCGCGCTGATCGCGGTGCCCACCATGGTCACCGGGGTCTACGGCATGAACTTCGCGTACATGCCCGAGCTGCACTGGAAATTCGGCTACCCGCTGGTCCTCGTCGTGATAGCCGTGGCCTGCGTCGTGCTGTACCGGGGGTTCAAGCGCAACGACTGGCTGTGACCCCGGCGTGGCTCCCGACGGATTGCCGGGTCAACGCGAGGCCGTCCTCGCGTAGACGCTCTCGACCCAGGTGGCGAGCTGATCGTCCGTCAGGTGCTCGGCGAGGTCGGACTCGCTGATCATGCCCACGAGGCGCTTGTTGTGGATGACGGGAAGCCGGCGGATCTGGTGTTCCTCCATCTCGTGGAGCACGTCGCCGACATCGGCGTCCGCGTCGATCCAGCGCGGCGTGCCCTTGGCCAGGTCGCCCGCGGTCACGCGCGAGGGGTCGTGGCCCATGGCCACGCAGCCGACGACGATGTCGCGATCGGTGAGGATGCCGCAGAGCCGCTCGTTCTCGTCGCTGATGGGCAGGGCACCGACGTTGAGTTCGCGCATCAGCTGCGCGGCGCGGTCCAGCGTCTCGTGGGCGGGGATCCACTGGGCACCACGGTGCATGATGTCTCCGGCGGTGGTCATGGGTACCTCCCGGTGCCTGACGGCCGGCGCGGCACGGGACGCACCGCAGGTCCCGGCGCACTTCAATTCTCGCCGGGCCTTCGGGCAAACGCACCCGGAACCACCGGACGGCAGGAGCGCCTCGGAGGCGGCACGGAGGCGGCTTACGCCATCGGGCGGGTGTGTGATCAGCCGTTCCAGGCCGGGTGGCGGGGATCGTCCGCGCGGATCAGTACGTCGGCGACGGAGCCCGGGTCCGTCTCCGCCTCGTAGCGCTCGAACGCGGGCAGGGTCCAGTGTTCCGGCTCGGGCGTACGGCGGCGCAGCGCGCCCGGTGAGAGGAGCACGTGGACGGTCAGGTCGAAGGGGAACCAGTGCCGAAGGAGGAGGGGGCCGTGGAGCAACAGCAGGCCGCCGGGCGGAAGGTGGACGTAGGGACTGCGGGTCGCGCGGTCGGTGACCGGGTCCCAGAGGTCGGGCAGGACACGTCCGTCACCACCGGGCTCGAGGGGGCCGAAGACCTCGCGCCACAGGGCACCGGTGTCGAGCCAGCCGTCATAGTAGGAGTCCAGGTCCCGATGACCGTGCTCGAGGCGGACCGACGCGGGCCGCAGGAAGCCCTCCGCACCGACGACGAGCGAGGGGCGGCCACGTATGCGCAGGGCCTCGGACACGCGCTGGGCGAGGTCACCGGGGCGCGCGGCCGGGGCTCCGTCGAAGGCGATGCGCGGCCAGGGGCTGCCGTCGCCCGGCTTCAGGTCGAGCAGCCGGTCGGCGAGGGTGTCGCCGAGCCGTTCCCAGGTGATCGCTTCGAGTCGCACAGGGCCCATGATGCCGCGCCACGCCGGCAAACCCACTTCACGGCTTGTCCCAGGCGGACGGCACCGGGGCGGTACCGGGCTCGGCCCGGAGCGGAGCGCTGAAGCAGGGCGGGGCCGTCGACGTCAGCCGCGCAACCAGGAGGGAAAAGGGCAGAGGGCGAGCTGCGCCCGTTGCGGTCGGCGCCCGGATGGACGGGGAAGGAGACGGATATGGCACCGACCCCAACTCCCCCGCGATGCGGCGTACTTCTGGTCTTTCAGCCGGTCAAGCGGCGACACTGTGCCGAGTGCCGGAGGGGACCGTTGCCGTTGCTGGTGCTGGAGGAGGGGAAGCCGTGGTGCCTGGAGTGCGCGGATCTCGGGCATCTGGTGTTCCTGCCGCGGGGTGATACGGCGCTGACCCGGCGGGCGCGGGAGGCGAGCGGCCTGTCGGCGGTGGTGGTGCGGTTCAACCGGCGCCACGGCCGGTATGAGCGGCAGGGTGTGCTCGTCGAGGAGGCTGCGCTCGCCCTGGCCGAGGAGCGGTGCCTGGCGGACGCGGAGGCGCGGCGCAGGCGGCGGGCGCGGGACGCGCGGCGGCGGGCGGAGGAGGACGCGCGGTTCACGGAGGCGTTCGCTGCGGAGATCCGGCGACTGTTTCCCGGATGCCCGGCCGAGCGGGCGCGGGCGATCGCGGGCCATGCGTCGGTGCGCGGCAGTGGACGGGTGGGGCGCAGCGCGGCGGGACGGGCCCTGTCGCCGGAGGCGGTCACGGCGGCGGTGCGGGCGTCCGTACGGCATCTGGAGACGCCGTACGACCAGCTGCTGATGGATGGCGTGGCGCGGCCCGAGGCGCGACGGCGCATCGCGGGACGTGTGGAGGCGGTGCTCCGGGAGTGGAGTCTTCGGGAGGCGGCGTGATCCGGGGCCGTCCGGCTTCCGGGGACAGCATGCGGGGAGTTGACATGATCGATGGGCCTTACTTCGTGCTGATCACGATCGGGGTGCTCGCGGCCGGGCTGGTGGCGGGGGTGTGCTGCGCGTTCTCCACCTTTGTGATGAGGGGGCTCGGCTCACTGCCTCCGGCGCAAGGGGTCGCCGCGATGAACGCGATCAACAGGGCCGCGATGACACCGGCGTTCATGATCGTTTTCCTGGGGGCGGCGGTGCTGTGCGCCGTGCTCGCCGTGGTGACGGTCGTGCTCTGGCCGGACGACGGGAAGGCGCCGCTGCTGGTGGGCAGTGCCTTGTATCTCATAGGTGTCTTCGGAGTGACCGCCATGGCGAACGTGCCCCGCAACGACACTCTGCTGCGGATGGACCCCGGCTCCCCCGAGACGGCCGTGTACTGGCGTGCGTACCTGCGGGAGTGGACGTTGTGGAACCACGTCCGGGCGGTCGCCGCGGCCGGCGCCGCGGTGTCGTACGTACTGGCCCTCACCTGAGGCATCAGCCGTAGCGGGGCCCCGATGGCAGGGCGCGCACGGGACCCTGGCGTCGTATCGTGGCACGAGACGATCCGGTATGGACGCAAGGGGGACGGCGATGGCCGATCCCAAGGGTTTTATGACCACACCCCGCGAGGAATGGCCCCGCAGGCCGGTCGAGGAACGGGTGCGGGACTGGAACGAGGTGTACGTCCCCGGTGCCCTGCTGCCGATCATCAGCCGACAGGCGAACCGGTGCATGGACTGCGGGATCCCGTTCTGCCACGACGCCTGCCCGCTCGGAAACCTGATTCCCGAGTGGAACGACCTCGTCTCGCGCGAGGACTGGCGGGCGGCGAGCGACCGGCTGCATGCCACGAACAACTTCCCCGAGTTCACGGGGCGGTTGTGCCCCGCTCCCTGTGAAGCGGGCTGCGTGCTCGCCATCAACCAGCCCGCGGTCACCATCAAGAACGTGGAGGTGGCCATCGCCGACCGGGCCTGGGCGGACGGGTTCGCCCCACCGCGCCCGCCGGAGCGGCTGTCGGGGCGCACCGTCGCGGTCGTCGGATCCGGCCCCGCGGGCCTTGCCGCGGCCCAGCAGCTCACCCGGGCCGGTCACACCGTGGCTGTCTACGAGCGGGCGGACCGGATCGGGGGGCTGCTGCGATACGGGATACCGGCGTTCAAGATGGAGAAGCGGCATCTGGACCGCCGGCTGGAACAGATGCGTGCGGAGGGGACGAAGTTCCGTACGTCCACGGTCATAGGGAAGGACATCGGGGCGGCGGAGCTGCGGTCGCGGTATGACGCCGTGGTGATCGCGACCGGCGCGACGGCATGGCGTGAACTGGACGTACCCGGACGCGAGCTGGCCGGGATCCATCAGGCCATGGAGTATCTGCCGCTGGCGGACCGGGTGTGCGAGGGGGATCTGGAGGTCTCGCCGTTGTCGGCGGCCGGGAAGCACGTGGTGATCGTGGGAGGTGGGGACACCGGGGCGGACTGTCTGGGGACGGCGGTGCGTGAACGGGCCGCGTCCGTGACCCAGCTGGACATCTATCCGCAGCCGGAGCCGGAGCGGAACCAGGACGCCGAGCCGTGGCCGACGTATCCGAAGATCTACCGGTTGTCCGCGGCGCACGAGGAGGCGCGTGATCTGCGCACGGCTCCGGCGGCGGACGCGGACGCGCGGCTGTTCGCGGCGTCCACGCTCCGCTTCACGGGAGACGCGGACGGGCACGTTCGGGAGCTGCATCTGGTCGAGGTCGACGAGCGGCGCCGGCCGCTGCCGGGCTCGGATCGGACACTGCCCGCCGACCTCGTGCTGCTCGCGCTGGGGTTCTCGGGGCCCGACCGGAAGGACGGGATCATCGAGCAGCTCGGACTCGCACTCGACGCTCGCGGCACGATCGCGCGGAACGAGGACTTCGAGACGAGCGTCCCGGGCGTGTACGCCGCCGGGGACTCGGCGCGCGGGCAGTCACTGATCGTGTGGGCGATCGCGGAGGGGCGGGCCGTGGCGGCGGCGGTGGACCGGCGGCTGTCCGGCGGGACGTCACGCCTGCCGGCACCGATCGGTCCGTACGACCGCCCGATGACGGCGTGAGCAAGCGGGACCCGGTGGGCACCCGGCGATGGTCCCGTCAGGTGCCCACCGGTCGCGGCCGCTGCGGCGTCGCTGCGCCGCGCAGGACGTGTCCCGGCCCTGTCGTCGGGCTATCCCTTGCGCCCCACCGCCCCATACCCCGGAATGACCCCGTCGTCCTCGCCCGGGACCGGTTCGCCGAGTTCCGGGTGCCATTTGTGGACCACCTCGACGCCGGGGTCGACGAGGTCGAGGCCGTCGAAGAAGCGGGCGAACTCCTCGCGGGAGCGGAGCGCCAGTGTGACCCCGGCCGCCTTGAGCTTCTCCGTGGCCGCCGCCGACTCCTCCGGGGTGAAGTCGGCCGTGGCGTGGGTCATCACCAGGTAGCTGCCGGAGGGCAGTTCGGACAGCAGGCGGCCGACCAGGTCGTGGGCGCCGTCCTCGTCGGAGACGAAGTGCAGCAGCGCGACAAGGGACAGCGCCACGGGCTTGGAGAAGTCCAGGACCTTCCTGGCCCCCTCGACGATGGCCGCGGGGTCCCGCACGTCGGCCTGCAGGTACTCGGTCGCGCCTTCGGGCGTGCTGCGCAGCAGGGCAGCCGCGTGGGCCAGCACGATCGGATCGTTGTCGCAGTAGACGACGCGCGCCTCGGGCGTGATCCGCTGGGCTATCTGGTGCAGGTTCGGTTCCGTCGGGATGCCCGTGCCGATGTCCAGGAACTGCCGCACGCCGTTGTGGGCCAGCCAGCGTGTGGCGCGGTGCATGAACGCGCGGTTGACGCGTGCCATCACCGGCACCCTCGGGTCGAGGGCGAGCATCTGCCGGCCCATCTCCTCGTCGACGGGGTAGTTGTCCTTCCCGCCGAGGTACCAGTCGTACATGCGCGCGGGGTGCGGCTTGCTCGTATCGATGACGACGGCGTCCTGGGCGGGGTCCTGCCCGGTCATGAGGAACTCCGTAGGTGTCTGGGGAACTCAGTGGTCAACTGAACGCCAAGTTGGTGATGCGAATGACAACAGGGGGGGCACCAAGGTGGTTATGACAGCAGGAAGTCCGCCTCCCCCGCCTTGGCACCTTCGATGAACGCGGTCATCTCGTCGGAGGTGTAGATCAGCGCGGGCCCGTCCGGGTCCGTGGACTGGCGGACGGCGATCCGGCCGTCGGGCAGCTTCATCGCCTCCAGGCAGTTGCCGCCGTTGCCTCCGCTCCACGGCTTGTGCCAGCCCTCGCTGCCCAGTTCACGGGCCGGCATGCCGTTGTAGACGCGTTTGCGCGGCGTGATGCGGTCCATTCACAGCTCCTTGCGGAGATCCTCGAGGATCTCCTTCGTGCGTTGTGCAGGGGCGGCCTGGGCCGCCATGCGGTCCATGACCTCGAGGTGGGTCGCCACCTCGGTGCGCGCGTCCAGGTAGACGGCGCCGGTCAGGTACTCGCTGTAGACCATGTCCGGCAGTTCTGACATGGCGAACCGGAACAGGACGAAAGGCCCGTAGGTCCCGGGGTGGGGGCCCGAGGAGAACTCCAGCACCTGCAACGTCACATGGGGCAGTCGCGTGACCTCCAGCAGCCGTTCGACCTGGGCCCGCATGACCGCCGGACCGCCGACCGGGCGGCGCAGCGCGGTCTCGTCCACCAGGGCCCAGATACGGGGCGCGTCGTCGCGCGTGAGCAGTTCCTGACGCTGCATGCGCAACGCCACATGACGCTCGATGTCCTCGGGTCTGGTCTGCCCGATGGCGCCCGACTTCAGGACGCCTCGGGCGTACTCCTCGGTCTGCATGAGGCCGGGTACGAAATGGGGCTCGTACTGGCGGATTAGTGCGGCCGCGCCCTCCAGGCTGACGTACATCGAGAACCAGCCCGGAAGAATGTCGTGAAACCGCTGCCACCAGCCCGGCCTGTTGGCCTCCTCGGCCAGTTGGACGTAGGCCTCGGCCTCCTCGTCGCTCACCCCGTACGCCTTCAGCAGGAGTTGCAGGTAGGGGATTTTGAGGGCGACCTCGGCGGTCTCCATGCGGCGGACGGTGGCGGGTGCGACGCGCAGGATACGCGCGGCCTCCTCCCGCTTGAGGCCCGCACGTTCACGCAGGTCCAGCAGGCGTCGACCGAGGACCACCTGACCGACCGTCGGCGCCGAGCGCGGCTCGCTCACCTCGCACCCTCCCGTCCTTTTGGCGCGGACTGCCCAGGCGGCACCGTTCGAATTCTTTCCGCACCGCCGCCCGCACATGTTCGATTGCGGTTCACGGACTTTCGACGCGGGCTCCGGACTCTGACGTCCGTATCTCAGACCTCAACCGGCGCCGTTCGGCCTGCCGTTGCGAGCAGTGTGCCATGCCCCTCCTCGGAGTCACACAGCACTCTGCAATTTTCAGAGTGACTCTTGCCAAGTGTTCATGTCACGGCGATAGTGGCAAGCGTGATTCCGCCCGCGTCGTTAGGAACAGACGCCCCCGCAGACCGGTCCGGCATGGGTGGCGCCTCAGGGCTGCGTCCCGACGCGGCCGCCGAACGCCGGTTCCGCTTCCAGCTGGCCGCGCACCCGGCCTCCGTGGCGCGGGCCCGGCAGCTGACGCGTGCCCGGCTGGCCGGCTGGGCGGTGTGCGAAGACACGTGCGCCACTGCCGCACTGGTCGTCTCCGAACTGGTGACCAACGCGATCGTGCACACCGCCGGGGAGCACGTCGTATGTGAACTGCACGACGAGGGCGACCTGGTGCGCATAGGCGTGCGCGACGAGGGTTGCGCCCCCGGCGAGCCGCGGCCCGCGCGGCAGCGCCCCGAGGAGGAGCACGGGAGGGGATTGCTTCTCGTCGCGGCTCTGTGCCGCTCCTGGGGAGCCCAGGAGGCGGGGCCCGGGCTGCTGGTCTGGGCGGAACTGGCACGCGAGGCCGACCAGTCGGCGCCCGCCCGAGTCGCCCGCCCGACGCAGCCGTCCCGGGACCTGTCGTGTTCCGGCGACAGGTCCCGGGCGCGGGAGGAGGCGACGCGGCCCGATCCCGGCAGGGAAGGGGCGATGGCGCGGTCCGACCCGGGCTGGAGCGCCAAGAAGCCGCCCGCGGAGGGCGGTGCGCGTTTCGATCCCGGCCGGAGTGCCGAGCGGCTCCCCGCGGACGGTCGGGGTTCCGAGATGGAGCCGTCCCTGGGGACGGGGACCGCATGGGTGTGAGGGGGACGCAGACCGCGGGCCCTGGGGTCACCCGGGTCCTGAGCCTGGACTCGCTGGCCCGTCTCGACCGGGCGCGCCGGGCGTCCGGCGCGGCGTCCAGCCGGCTCCCTCTGCCCGACGGCATGACCGTGCCGCTCGGCTGCGACGCGGTGGCCGTGCCCGCCCGCTACGGGCCCTTGGTGCTGCCCAGACTGCCGCGGCTTGGCTGTGTGTACGCCGACCGGGCCGACTGGTGGTGGATCGTACCGTCCGACTCCGACGTCGCCCTGGACTGGCCGGCACCCGCCCGATACGCCCGCGGCGCGCTCGTCCCGGACGCGGAGAGCGTCCCCGAGCTCATCCGCCGCACCGACGACAGCGTGCCGTACACCCCGCCGATCCCCTTGTATCTGGCGCTGTGCCGGGTCACGGGCGCCACTCCGGCATGGGCACGCCCGATCAACGCGTGACCGTACGGCCGCCCCATGTCATGGGGCCGCGCGCGTAACGGCATGACGCACGCACACGTGCCTTGCGAACGCCCGCAAGGTGTCCCCTGACGGTTGCAGGCGCCACTGACGCTTGCAGGCGTGCCGCTGACGACTGAGACGTGTCTTTGAGGGCTGCGGCGTGCCGCCCATGACTGCGTCGCGTACGCGCCCCTGCCGTACCCGACCGGTGCAGCGGTCACTCGGCGGCGTCGGCCCCTCGCACGACCACCAGGAACGCGTCCGTCATGAGGTCCATCACGACCTCCGCGGGCTGCCCCTCCACGCGCCGCGCCTGCGCGAACTCCTCCGCGGGCCACGAGCCCCGCGGCCCGCCGGCGGGAAAGCGCGCCAGCACTGTTCGCCCGTTCACCCTGTACCTCCTTGCAACGCCGTGTCTCGGCGAGCCGATCACGGTCGACTCCTAGAGTTAAACGCTGAGCTTGGGTGAACGGCGCATTAAGTGACGCTACTGAGACGCATTTGACACGCGGCCAATGCGAGATCGGGGCGAATTCACCGGACAGCCCGATTTGCCAGAGGCTCGGACCTGCCGCGCGTGGGCCGCGACCGCAGGGGCGCCACGGCCGCGATGGCTTGCGCTACACGGCCAAGGGCAGCCGCGGGGTCTCCTCCGTGCCCAGTCCGGCATGCGCACGGTGCTCGGCGAGTTCGTCGAGCAATTCGGCGAGCCGTTGGCGGTGCCGGGGCGTGAGGCGCCCGCTGTCATCCAGGTGCACGGCACAGGCGGTGGTGGTGTCGACGAGTCGTTCGAGTGTCGCGGCCACCTCGTCGGTGCCCTCGGTGTGGCGGGCGAGAGCGGGATGCTCGGCGGCGGCGAGGTCGATCGCAAGGCGGGCCTCGGCGAGCGCGCGGTAGGCCTCGCGGCGCAGCGCCCAGCGCCCGGCCCGGTCGTCCTCCCGGGTCAGGACGTGCGCGAGGTAGGCGTGTGCCGCGTCCACCGCGCGTACCAGCCGGGCCCGTACGGTGCCGCCGCGCTGCCCCGGTGCCGGCAGATGCCCGACGAGCAGCACGATCCCGCAGGCCAACAGCGTCTCCCCGATACGGCTCCAGGAGGCCTGGGACTCGCCGCCGACCATGACCAGGGCGAGGACGAGGACCGTGACGACCGCGGTCTGCGCGGCGAAGTGCCGTGTGGCGACCGGGATGAGCGCCCCGCACAGCGCCACGATCGTGACGAGGCCCGCGGGCCGGGGCACGACGGCGGCGAGGGCGGCGAAGGCGACGGCACCCAGCACCGTCCCGGCCGCCCGGCACAGCACACGGGAGACCAACGGCCCGAGGTCGGGCTTGACGAGGAAGACGGCGGTGGCGGGCATCCAGTACCAGTGGGTGTGGTGCCCATACCAGTGGGTGTGATGCAGGGCCTGCGCGATGGCGGCGCTGGCGCCGAAGCTGAGGGCGACGCGGAGTCCGTACTCGCGTCCCCCGGCGCCCAGGACGGTGCGCAGCACGGAGGCGGCGGTACGGCGCCGGGCGTGCAGGCCGTGTCCGTCGCCGCCTCGGTCGAAAGTGTCGGCGGCGTGCAGGAGAGCGTCGTCGAGGGCGCGCAGCGCGGGGGCGGTGCGGGTCGGCGCGGGCAGCGGTCCGGTGTGCGTGTTGCCGCGTACGGCGGCAGCGAGGCGGCGCGGCCCCTGCGCTGCCCGTGCGGGAACGGAGTCCCCGGCCCAGGCGAGCGCGGTGGCGGCCTCGGCGAGAGGGAGAGCGGCGGCGTACTGCGCGTGCAGGCGCCGTTCGGCGGAGGACGACGCGCACCGCCGCAGCCGGGGCCCGGCGAGGGCGTCCTGGGCGTGGTCGAGGGCGGCGGTCAGGGCCGCCCTCCGCGCGGTGGCGTCCGCAGTGGCGGTGGCGAGGAGCAGGTCGGCGATGGCGTCGTACACCCCGGCGACGGCGTCGCGTTCCCCGTCGAAGCGGTAGTCGCCGGTGGTCGCGCCGGGCGTCGGCAGCACCAGGCGCAGCGCGAGCAACCAGCCGGCCCCGGCGAGGAAGGCGAGGGCCCGCTGCCAGCCGCTCTCGGGCAGCGGCATCCCGGCACCGATGGCCGCGCCGACGAGCAGTTGCGTACCGGCCCCGGAGGCGACGGGCCCTATGGCGCTGACGGCTCCGGCGACGAGTCCGAGGACGGTGAGCACGAGAGTGAGGAGGACGGCTTCGGTGTGCTGTCCGGCATACGTCCCGGCGAGCAGCCCGCCGGCCCCCGCGAGCGCGGGCGCCCCGAGCCGCTGCACGGAGGCCCGCCGGCTGCCGGGCCGGTCGTTGATCCCGGCGAGCATGGCCCCGAGGGCGGCGAGGACACCGGCCGACGTACGCCCGACGAGCAGGGCGGCCGACAGCAGCGGTCCCGCGGCGAGCGCCCCCCGGGCGACGGCACTCCAGGGCACGGGACCACGCTGGGCACGCAGGGCGTGGGCGAGCCAGGGCGGCAGGGCGAACACGGGACGCGACACAGGGCTCCTGTCCGGACGAGGGCGGGGATGTGCCTTCGGGCGACGGTGGCCGGGCGGTGTGGGGTCCACGGTAGGGCGTGTTCTTGGAGCGAAGAGGACGTGAGCGTTTCAGCGGTGTGAAAGGGCGGGCGGGGGGCGTGTTCTTTATGAACGCAACCCCACGCCGCCAAGATCGTCGCTCACGCCCGGATGAGTGCCTCTGCAGCAGCGACCGACCGGGTCAACGACTCCGGGTCCGGGCCCAGGCCCGCGATGATGTCGTCAGCCGCTCTGAGTCCTGCACGCTCCAGCAGTCGTTTTTCGTTGGTCACCCATTCCCCGCGCGCAGCGAGAACGGCATGTGCCGCTTGGGCGGTTGCCACCGCGATGGCACCGGCGACCTCCGTCCGCCGTCCGGCCGGGGCGTGGTTGGCCTTGGCGTATGCGAGCGTCGCTCGTGCGGTGCCGAGCCATCGCGCGGGCGCGCTCGTGCGCAGCTTCTCCGGGTAGCGGGCGGGGCGTGGGATCGCTCCGCGCAGGACTCGGTTGACGGCCAGTTCGGCGACCAGCAGGTACGTCGGGATTCCGGCCAGATGGAACAGCAGCGGCTCGACCTGGAACCGCCCCTCTTCCGCCTCCGTGAGAACGCGGTCGACAACGTCCAGGTCCCGGTAATGGACGTCCACGCGGCGGCCCTCGATCGTCAGCCAGGCACCGCCGTTGAAGACGCCGCCGCCCCAGCCGCCGATCTCCGAGACCTCGCCCTCCCAGCCGACGGACCGAAGGTCGTCCGGGTCGAAGGGGCCCCGGTAGTAGACGGCCAGATCCCAGTCGCTGGCCGGCGTGTGGATGCCCTGGGCGCGAGAGCCGCCGAGGGCGACGGCACGGACCGCGGGGAGGGCGGCCAGGCGGTCCGTCACGGCGTCGAGGAACGTGTCGTCGTCGGTCACCGTCTGCGTCACCGAGGCGTTCCCGTTCACCTGGTCCCCTTCCTCGCAGGTACGACGCCCGCAGGTACGCCCACGGTAGTCCGGCGCGAGCGGTACGTCGCCGGGATTTCGAGCGGTTGCGGTGACGGGACCGTTCCGCCTCACCCCCGCCCCCACACCCTCCGTTTCGGCAGTGGCTTCGCCCAGCTGCCCGCCCGACTCGTCGACAGGCCCAGGGAGACCAGGGACTCAGCGAGCTTCACCGCCGCGGCCACCCCGTCGACCACCGGAAGCCCCAGCTTCTCCCCCACCGCCCGCTGCAGCCCGGTCATCCCGGCGCAGCCCAGGACCAGGACCTCGGCGCCGGCCGCGCGGGCCCGTTCGGCGGCGGTCACGAAGGCCTCCTCGGTGCGGGCCGTGTCGCCGAGGTCGAGGACGCCGATGCCGGTGCCGACCACGGCGGCGCAGTTCTGCAGGACGCCCGCCGTGTACAAACTGTCCTCGATCTGCCCGCACGAGCGTTCCAAGGTGGTGACGACCCCGAACCGCCGCCCGAGCAGGCACGCCAGGTGCGCCGCGGCTTCGGTGATGTCGACGACCGGCACGTCCAGCAGTTCCCGCGCGCCCTCGCGTCCGTGCTCTCCGAAGCCCGCCATGACGACGGCGTCGTACGGGCCCTCGTAGGTGCGCAGTGCGTCGAGGACGGCGGCGGCCGAGAGATAGCTGTCGAGCCAGCCCTCCGCGGACTCGGGCCCCCACAAGGGGGTCAGTCCGGTCACGGCGGTGCCCGGGCCGGCGGCGGCCCGGGCACCACGGAGGATCTCCTCGGTCATCTCCTGCGTGGTGTTGCAGTTGGTGACGACGATCCGCACGCTCAGCCCTCCACGACGGCGGCGGCCGGAGCGACGGCCGGAGCCGAGCGCTCGGATCGGCACAGCACCAGGTACAGCGCCGCGGACAGCGCGGTCCCGATGAACCACGAGTACGGGGCCACCGCGCTGAAGTCCTTGACCAGCGCAAGCACCGCCGCGACCGCCGCCGAGGGCAGGAACGCCCACAGCGCCTTGGGGTTGACCCCCTTGCGGTAGTGGTAGCGGGACCCGGGTTCGGCGCTGAAGAGCTGGTCGACGTCGATGCGGCCGCGCTTCACCCAGTAGTAGTCGAGCATGATCACACCGAACAGCGGGCCGAGGAAGGCGCCGAGGCCGCCGAGGAAGTAGTTGACGACGGTGGGGTTGGAGAAGAGGTTCCAGGGGGTGACGACCAGCGCGGCGACCGTGCTGATCATGCCGCCGACCTTGAAGCTGATCTTCTGCGGCCAGACGTTCGCCAGGTCGTAGGCGGGTGAGACGAAGTTGGCGACGATGTTGACGCCCATGGTGGCGACGGCGAAGGTGAAGGCCGCCAGCACCAGCACCCAGGTGTTGCCGATCTTCGCGACGAGCATCGCCGGATCGGTGATGGCCTCGCCGAACACCTTGATGGAACCGGCCGTGACGATGACCGACACGATCACGAAGGCCGTGGAGTTGACCGGCAGACCCCAGAAGTTGCCGCGCTTGACGGTTGTGTAGCCGGGAGCGAAGCGGGAGAAGTCGCAGAAGTTCAGCATCAGGGTGCCGTAGGTGGCGAGGATGAGCCCGACGGCGCCGAACCACTGCCGCCACTGCTCGCCCACGGATACCGGGTGAGGCGTGGAGGTGAGCGAGATGCTCCAGTCGGCCTTCGCGAGGATCCAGACCGCCAGCGCGATCATCACCAGCCAGATGGCGGGACCGCAGAAGTCCTGGAACTTCCGTACCGACTCCATGCCCTGGCTGATGATCAGCGCCTGGATCAGCCACAGGGCGACGAACGACGTCCAGCCGAGCGCGTTGAGGCCGAGGAAGGAGTGGTGGGTCCACGACGTCAGGCCCGGCCAGGCGGCGAGCAGCATGACGTTGACGGCGACGGACGCGAGGTAGGTCTGGATGCCGTACCACATGATGGCGATCACGGCCCTGATCAGGGCGGGGATATTGGCGCCCCAGACCCCGAAGCTGATCCGGCTGACTACGGGGAACGGGACCCCGTGCCGCTGGCCGATCCTGCCCATCATGTTCATCCCGAGGTAGATGAGGACGAAGCCGACGAGCAGGGAGGTGAAGATCTGCCAGACGTTCATGCCGAGGACCAGCAGGCCGGCGGCGAAGGTGTAGTTGCCGAGGTTGTGGACGTCGGACATCCACATGGCGAACAGGTCGAAGACCTTCCACTTGCGCTCGGCGGCGGGTGCGAGGTCTTCGTTGGTGAGGCGGGGGTCGGGGACGAACGCTGGGACGCCGGTGGCTTCGGCGCGGTCGGCGAGGGACACGGGGCCTCCATGGGCGAGGGGACGGAGGGGCCTTTCAGTACGATCCGTGCGGGTCGATGGCGGGGAGGGGACGTCCGGATGGGGGCCGGATGCCGGTGCGGTCCGGGTGGGGGCCGGATGCCGGTGCGGTCCGGGTGGGGTCCGGGTGCCGGTGCTTCTCGAGCAGGAACCAAGGCGGGGTGTTTGGTATACCAAACTGCCGTCATGGTCTCGCCGTCAACCGTTCCGACCGATGTCCGTCCTGTTACACCTCCGTAAAACACCCTCCGAGTCCGCGAAGATGACCCCATGACGAAGATCGAACCCCTGGGCGCGGTGCGCGAGCGGGTGCTCGCCACGTTGCGGCAGGAGATCATCGCGGGGCGGCTGCGCCCGGGCGACCGCCTGGTCGAGCGCGAGCTCGCCGAGCGGTTCGGGGTCTCGCGCGTCCCGGTCCGGGAGGCGATCCGCGCACTGGTCGCCGAAGGGTTCGTGCTCTTCGAGACGCCGCGCAGAACCGTCGTGCGCCGGCTGACCCCGACCGACGTCAAGGAGCTCTTCGAGCTGCGCGAGGCCCTCGAGGTCTACGCGGCCGGGCTCGCCTCTACCCGGGCGGGCGAGAAGGACCTGGCGGAACTGGCGGAGCTGCTGGACCAGGCGGCGGCCGCGACCGCCGTCGGCGACGCCGAGACGATCACAGACATCAACACCCGTTTCCACGACCGGATCCTCGCCATGGCCGGCAACAGCCTGCTGATCTCGGTCATGGAACCGGTCGACGGACGGCTGCGCTGGCTCACCCGCCAGAACGAGGAGTGGCCCCAGCTCCTGACCGAACACCGCGAGCTGTACGAGGCGATCGCCTCCGGCGACCCGAACCGCGCCCGCGCCCACGCCCTCGCCCATGTGCGCGCCAACTACCGCTCCACGGTGCGGCATCTGTTCGGAGACGGAGAGCTGCTGCCCTAGGGCCTGTCGTCTACGGCTCGACCGGAAGACCCGCCGCGTCCGCCGCCGTGCGCAGTACGTCCCGCAGCATCCGAGGCGTGAGCCGACCCGTGAAGGTGTTGCGCTGGCTGACGTGGAAGCAGCCGAAGAGTTCCAGTCCGTCCAGTGACACCCGGGCCCCGTGCCCGAAGGCGGGCCGCGGCCGGGGAACCGCCCAGCCGGCCTCACCGAGCGCGGTCAGCGCGGCCTGCCAGCCGAAGGACCCGAGCGCGACCACGGACCGCAGCGACGGACGCAGCAGCCGCAGCTCCTGCACGAGCCATGGCCGACATGTGTCCCGTTCCTCGGGCGTCGGCTTGTTTGCGGGCGGAGCACAGTGCACGGGAGCGGTGACGCGTACGCCGTACAGCTCCAGGCCGTCGTCGGCGGACACCGACGTGGGCTGCGACGCCAGACCCACGTCGTGCAGCGCCGCGTACAGCACGTCCCCGGAGCGGTCTCCGGTGAACATCCGTCCGGTCCGGTTTCCGCCGTGGGCCGCGGGGGCGAGGCCGATGACGAGCAGCCGTGCGTCCTGCGGTCCGAAGCCCGGCACCGGCCGCCCCCAGTACGTCCAGTCGGCGAACGCGGCGCGCTTGGTGGCGGCCACCTCCTCGCGCCATGCGACCAGGCGCGGGCAGGCACGGCATCCCGTGATCCGCTCGTCCAGCCGGGCGAGGCTGCTGCTGTCCATGCCTCCACGGTAGGCCGGGCGACGGAGACCCAAAGCGGCACCCCGCTGCCTGGCCTTCAAGCGCGGAAACGGCGTCGGGTCCCCCGGGCTCGACGAGCTAAGGTCGGGAGCATGGCTTCTGAGGGTGCGGACCACGAGACGACGGGCGGGACCGAGGGGGCCCGCGCGGCTGCGGCACACCGGGACTCCGGGACGCGCGGCGAGGACGAGGCGGACCGGCGGGACTCCGGCACGGGCGCGGACGGCCGAGCCACCGACGCCCAGCCCTCCCCGCAGCCGGCGGACGCCGCACCGACCGCCATGGACCCGAAGACCGCCGCCGCGGTGGCCGCCGCCGAGGCGGCCGGCCCGGGGAACGGCGAGAGCGTCCGCATCGACAGCTGGATCTGGTCGGTACGGCTCGTCAAGACCCGCTCGATCGGCGCCGCGGCCTGCCGGGGCGGGCACGTGCGGGTGAACGGCGAGCGTGTGAAGCCCGCGTACAACGTGCGCATCGGCGACGAGGTGCGCCTCAGGCACGAGGGCCGGGAGCGGGTCGTCGTCGTGAAGCGTCTGATCCGCAAGCGTGTCGGCGCCCCGGTGGCCGTGCAGTGCTACATCGACAACAGCCCGCCCCCGCCGCCCCGCGAGGCGATCGCCCCGGCAGGTGTCCGCGACCGTGGCACGGGCCGGCCCACCAAGCGCGACCGCCGCGAGACGGAACGCCTCCGCGGCCTGGCCGCGGCCGCGGGCGGCGGCTTCGCGAGCGGCCTGGGCACACAGGGCCGGCCCGGCGGCCGGCGCCGGACCAAGGGTGGGAGTTGAGCTACGCCGCCCGCACCGCCCTGACCCATGTCCGGTCGTCCGTCAGATACCTGTCCACGCGCAGTCCCGCCTCCGCCAGCGCCTCCTCGAACTGCTGTCTGCTCAGGGGCCGGGAGAGGAACATCTGAGTCCAGGTCGCGTCCGGGAATTCGTACTCCGCGCGTACCGAGTTGACCCCGTCCCCCACCGGCTCCGCGGACACGATCCGTACCGTGAAGCCGCTCGGGTCGATCCGTTCACGTGGCAGGTTCGTGTGGTAGTCCTCGCCCTCCCTCTGGATCAGCACGCATCCGCCGTCGGCCACGTGCCGGGCGCAGGTCCGCAGCAGTCGTCTGCGCACCCCGACGTCCCCGGCGTGCACGAGGAACGACGCCAGCAGCACCACGTCGAACGTCTCGCCCAGGTCCAGGGACTCGATCGGGCTGCATATCGTGCGTGCGCCGCGCACCCGCTCCAGCATCTCCGGTGACTCGTCCACCGCGGTGACCGTGACACCGCGCTCCAGCAACGGATGGGTCATCCTCCCCGCCCCGCTGCCCAGTTCCAGGATGTGCGCCCCCGTCGGCACGGCCGCGGCGACGATGTCCGGTTCGTCCCCGGGCGGTAATCGTGAGTACAGCTCGACGGCACACCCGTCGGGTGTGATCACGCCGGGGCCCGTGCCTCCGTAACCGGTCCGCATCTTCTGCTTCATGCCCGTCCAACGGGCCGCCACGAGTGCCCCGTTCCCGGCCTGCTGTCACCCGATGGGGTGAAACGTTCGAGGGTCGAACGGCTTCACAGCGCGAACCAGCCGTGGCCCCCGTACCAGTGCCCGCCCGCCCGCAGATGATCCCCCACCGCCCGCTCCACACTGCTCCGCCGGGGCAGCTCTCCGACCGGCAGCTCCGGGTCGCCGAAGACGAAGCCGACCGGTAGCCCGTCGTCCGGTGTCGTGTCCTGGTAGGCGAGTTCGAAGCGATCCTGGAAGCGGATGATGTTGGAGTCCGCCGGAAGATACCGCTTGAGCTGGGGATCGAGCAGCCAGGAGTGGCACACGGCGATCTCATGGCGCTCGTCGGGGTAGTGCCGGGCGAAGAATGCCCGTGCCAGCGTCAGGGACCGCTCGCAGGCGGACGGGGACAACGGGCCACTGAAGTCGGGTATGTGCAGGCTCAGACAGAGGTCGCCGGGCCCGTGCACCCGGCCCGCCGCCGCGACGGCCCGCCCGGTGCGCTGTCCCAGGCGCGCCCGCTGGAACTGCAGCCGCCCCAGTTGGAACAGCTCCCCATGAAAATGGAGCGCGATCCACCAGGGGAAGAGCAACCCGCCCGTGCCACTGCGTCGGCGGTGCACCGCCATGTGCCGGCCGAGGTCGGCGAGCGTGCGCCGGGACACCTCCTCCGGGATGCCGCGCTCGCGGTGGTACGCCCGCACGTACGGCAGCGCCGCGACGAAGACGTACACGGGGAAGAGCCGTCCGAGCGGCCCCGCCGACGCGGGGAACTGCGGTGGTTCCCAGCCCTTGCCGATCTCCCCCATGTCCCGTACCAAGCGGGCGACGCACCGCTCCAGCAACGCCGTCGCCTCCGGGTCCCGGCCGAGCCGGGCGCGCTGGGCGACGAGTTCGTTGATGTCCTCGTGGGGCACGGACAGGTCGAGCAGGACGTCGGGCAGCTCGTCCGCGTCGGGCAGGGCGGCCTGGACGCGGGTGTCACCGTCGCTGTCGAGGTCCCTCAGCCACTCGGCGAGCCGCGCGTCCGCCCGCAGCGTCTCCAGCAGCACCGTTGCCTCCCCACACGGACCGGGCCCCGCTGCGGTTCGCGGACGCCCGGATCCGGTCACCGTCCCATGGTGAACGTGCACCACGAAGGGTACTGGTGCCTTGAGGAGCAGTGAGAGCGATGCGTACGGGCAGTGAACCGGCGACGGCGCGCAGTGCGCTGCGGGCTCGCTTCTGGCTGAGCCTGTGGGGCTTGGTGTGGGCCACTTTCGGCACGGTCGTGTTCGCGCTCATCGGCCGGCCGGGCTGGGCGGCCGCGTGCGGTGCGCTGTGGCTGGTCGCGGCCGTGGACATGACCGTGATCGTGCGGCACATCCGTCAGGGCCCGCACTGGCAGCCGGGCCGTGAGGTCCCGCCGTACCCGCCCCCGGAACGCCGCGGCCGCTAGGTGATTGACCTGGAGCGTTGTTGACGCGGCTGATCGGTGGGTGGCCGCTGAGCGGATCCCGCGGGCGGCGCGGGCCGCGGACGCACGCGCCAGGTCGCGCGATGCCGAGCCGAGGCCGAGCTGATCGGGAGCGCGGCCCCAGGGTCTTTCGTTTGGATCAGGCCCCGCGAGCCCGGCATGATCCAAACGAGAGGCCCTAGGCGTCGAAGCGTGCCGCCTTCAGGTACTGAGGGTTCGGGTCCAGTGCGGCGGCCAGCCGGAAGTGCCGCTTCGCCTCGTCGTGCCGTGCCTGGCGCTCGTAGGTGCGGGCGAGTGCGAAGTGCGCGTACGCGTTGTCCGGCTCGCGTTCCAGCACGATGCTGAACTCCAGTTCGGCCGGTCGTAGTTGCGCGGCGGCGAAGAAGGCACGCGCGCGAAGCAGCCGGGCGGCGGTGTTCTCGGGGTGGGCGGCGATCACGCCGTCGAGCAGCTTGACCGCGCCCCGCGGGTCCCGCGCGGCGAGGAGTTGCTCCGCGGCGCGGAAGTCGATGACATGCGTTTCCGGAGTTGGTCCGGTGGAATCGCTGGTCTCGGGCACGGCAGAGTCCTTCCCTTACTGCACCGGTTCAACGCCCCCGCGGGCGGACGCTATTCCGGGGAACGGCGCGCTCTGCGGACGAGTTCCTCCCATACGTCCCTTACCCGCTGCTTCAGCTGCTCCAGGGGCACATCGTTGTCGATCACGATGTCCGCGACTTCCAGGCGCTTCTCCCGTGGTGCCTGGGCGGCCATGCGGGCGCGTGCGTCCTCCTCGGTCATACCGCGCAGACGGACCAGCCGGTCGAGCTGGGTGGCGGGGCTCGCGTCGACGACGATCACGAGGTCGTAGAGCGGGGCCAGCCCGTTCTCGGCGAGGAGGGGGACGTCGTGGACGACCACGGCGTCGTCGTCAGCGGTGGTCTCCAGTTCGCGGGAGCGGGCGCCCACCAAGGGGTGCACGATCGAGTTCAGGACCGCGAGCTTGTCCGGGTCGGCGAAGACGATGGAGCCCAGCCTGGGGCGGTCCAGGCTGCCGTCCGCGGTGAGGATGTCCTCGCCGAACGCCTCGACGACCGCCGCGAGCCCGGGAGTGCCCGGAGCGACGACCTCGCGTGCTATGCGGTCCGCGTCGATCAGTACGGCCCCGCGCTCCACGAGCAGCCGCGACACCTCGCTCTTGCCGGCGCCGATACCGCCGGTCAGGCCCACCTTCAGCATGCCGGGAAGCTTACGGCCTGCCACCGACAATGCCGGTGGCAGGCCGCGGGTCGGGCTGTGGGCCCTGGACTCAGCTGTCGCCCTCGCGCTCCGCGAGGAAGCGCTCAAACTCCTGGCCGATCTCGTCCGCGGACGGGATCTCCATGGGCTCGGCGAGCATGTTGCCGCGTGTCTCGGCGCCCGCGGCGGCATCGTACTGGTGCTCGAGCCCCTGGACGAGCCGCACCAGGTCCTCGTCACCCTCCCGGATCTGCCGCTCGATCTCCGTCTGCGTGCGGTGCGCGTCGTTGCGCAGGGAGTGCGCGACGCTCGGCAGGACGAGTCCGGTGGCGGCCGTGATGGCCTCCAGGACGGTGAGCGCGGCGTCCGGATACGGGGAGCGGGCGATGTAGTGGGGGACGTGCGCGGCGACGCCCAGAACGTCGTGTCCGGCCTCAGCGAGCCGGTACTCGATCAGGGACTCGGCACTGCCCGGTACCTGCGCCTCCTCGAAGGGGCTACGGTGACCTGGCACCAGGTCGGTGCGGTTGCCGTGCGGGGTCAGGCCCACCGGCCGGGTGTGCGGCACGCCCATGGGGATGCCGTGGAAGTTCACGGACAGACGGACGCCGAGCCGCTCCACGATCTGTCCCACGGCCGCGGCGAACCGCTCCCACTCCACGTCCGGCTCGGGCCCCGACAGCAGCAGGAAGGGCGCTCCGGTGGCGTCCTGGAGCAGGCGCACCTCGATGTTGGGGACCTCGTAGTCGGTCCAGCGGTCGCGCCGGAAGGTGAGCAGGGGACGGCGGGCGCGGTAGTCCACGAGCCGGTCGTGGTCGAAGCGGGCCACGACCTGCTGGGGCAGCGCGTCGAGGAGCCCGTCGACGATCAGGTCGCCGGTCTCTCCCGCGTCGATGTATCCGTCGAAGTGGTAGAGCATGACCAGTCCGGCCGATTCCTGGGCGAGCGCCATGTCGACGACGGCGAGGCCCTTCGGCTCCCATGCGTACAAACCCTGCGGATCAAGCACTGTAGACCGCTCCTCCTCGTGTTCGTACGGCACAACGCGGGCCGGGGCACGGTCATTCCCGGTTCGCGCACCGGGAGTACGGCCGTCACAGCCGACAGTGGCCGGGCCCCGGAACGCGTCTGAGGGCCCGCCCCACAGGGGACGGGCCCTCAGTCATCGGCTAACGCCTAGCCGCGAGCGTTCAGCTCTGGCCGCCGGCCAGCTTCTCGCGCAGGGCCGCCAGCGCCTCGTCCGACGCCAGGGCGCCGGAGTTGTCGCCGCCCTCGGAGGAGTACGAACCGCCGGTCGCGGCCGGAGCGGCGGCCTCGCCACCCTCGGCAGCGGCAGCGGCGTCCGCCTCGCGGGACTTGATGACCTGCTGCTGGTGCTGCTCGAAGCGGGCCTGCGCCTCGGCGTACTGGCGCTCCCACTCCTCGCGCTGCTTCTCGTAGCCCGGCAGCCAGTCGTTGGTCTCCGGGTCGAAGCCCTCGGGGTAGATGTAGTTGCCCTGGTCGTCGTAGGACGCGGCCATGCCGTAGAGGGTCGGGTCGAACTCGACGGCGGTCGGGTCGGCACCGAAGGACTCGTTGGCCTGCTTCAGGGACAGCGAGATCCGGCGACGCTCGAGGTCGATGTCGATGACCTTGACGAAGATCTCGTCGTTGACCTGGACCACCTGCTCCGGGATCTCCACGTGGCGCTCGGCCAGCTCGGAGATGTGGACCAGACCCTCGATGCCCTCGTCCACGCGGACGAACGCACCGAACGGAACCAGCTTCGTGACCTTGCCGGGCACGACCTGGCCGATCTGGTGGGTGCGGGCGAACTGCTGCCACGGGTCTTCCTGGGTCGCCTTCAGCGACAGGGAGACACGCTCGCGGTCCATGTCGACGTCGAGAACCTCGACGGTGACCTCCTGGCCCACCTCGACGACCTCGGAGGGGTGGTCGATGTGCTTCCAGGAGAGCTCGGAGACGTGGACCAGACCGTCGACGCCACCCAGGTCCACGAAGGCACCGAAGTTGACGATCGAGGAGACGACACCGGACCGGACCTGACCCTTCTGCAGGGTCGTGAGGAAGGTCTGGCGGACCTCGGACTGGGTCTGCTCCAGCCAGGCGCGGCGGGACAGGACCACGTTGTTGCGGTTCTTGTCCAGCTCGATGATCTTGGCCTCGAGCTCCTTGCCGACGTACGGCTGCAGGTCGCGAACGCGGCGCATCTCGACCAGGGAGGCCGGCAGGAAGCCACGGAGGCCGATGTCGAGGATGAGACCACCCTTGACGACCTCGATGACGGTACCGGTGACGATGCCGTCCTCTTCCTTGATCTTCTCGATGGTGCCCCAGGCACGCTCGTACTGGGCGCGCTTCTTCGAGAGGATCAGGCGGCCTTCCTTGTCCTCCTTCTGGAGGACCAGGGCCTCGATCTCGTCGCCCACGGCGACGACCTCGTTCGGGTCGACGTCGTGCTTGATCGAGAGTTCGCGGCTCGGGATGACACCTTCGGTCTTGTAACCGATGTCGAGCAGGACCTCGTCCCGGTCGACCTTCACGATGACGCCGTCGACGATGTCGCCGTCGTTGAAGTACTTGATCGTCTCGTCGATCGCTGCGAGGAACGCTTCCTCGTTACCGATGTCGTTGACCGCTACCTGCGGGGTGGTGGCGGTGGTCTCGGTGCTGCTCGTCATGTGGAAAAGGGCTCCGGTACGGACATTGAAGTCGTAGGTACTGCTCACGCTGGAGCCCGTTTCGCTCTGCAGAAGCCGGACAGCCAAGGAAGCGCCCCACCAGCCGACTGGTGGTGGCGCCTCGACAACCGAGGGGACATACAACAGATGCGAGCGCAGCCTGCTACGTCTGAGGTGCGCAGGCCCGCAGCGCAACTTGTAGCATACGGGGGCAGCCGGACAGGGTCAATGCGCGAAGGCGCACACCCGGGGCGGATCGCCGCATTCCCGGCACAAGTCACCGTGCGACACCGGCCGCACCCGGCCGATTCCACGAGACCGTGCAGGCCACAGGACCCTCTTCCGTGACACCGCCGCGTCAGGCTGGACGGAAGAGTACGACGAGGGAGCCCATCATCCAAGAGGCCGAACAGTTCGAACCGGAAGCCACCCGACGCGCGGCGGGTGTCACGGAGAGTTCCCGGGCCAACCGGGGCTGGTGGGACCGGAACGCGGACGAGTACCAGATCGAGCACGGCACGTTCCTCGGCGACGACCGCTTCGTCTGGGGGCCCGAGGGCCTGGACGAGGTCGAGGCCGAGCTGCTGGGCCCGCCCGAGGACCTGAAGGGCAAGGACGTCCTGGAGATCGGTGCCGGCGCGGCGCAGTGCTCCCGCTGGCTCGCCGGGCACGGCGCCCGCCCTGTGGCCCTGGACCTCTCCCACCGCCAGCTCCAGCACGCCCTGCGCATCGGCGCCGGCTTCCCCCTGGTGCAGGCGGACGCCTGCGTCCTGCCCTTCCGGGACGCCTCCTTCGACCTGGCGTGCTCGGCGTACGGGGCGCTGCCCTTCGTGGCGGACCCGCGGCTGGTGCTGCGCGAGGTGCACCGGGTGCTGCGCCCCGGCGGCCGTTTCGTGTTCTCGGTGACCCATCCGATCCGCTGGGCGTTCCCGGACGAGCCGGGACCGGAGGGCCTCGCGGTCTCGGCCTCCTACTTCGACCGCACGCCGTACGTGGAGCAGGACGACGAGGGCCGGGCGGTGTACGTCGAGCACCACCGCACGCTCGGCGACCGGGTACGGGACATCGTGACGTCCGGCTTCCGGCTCGTCGACCTGGTCGAGCCGAAGTGGCCGGCCTGGAACACGTCCGAGTGGGGTGGATGGTCGCCGCTGCGCGGCGGACTGATCCCGGGGACGGCGATCTTCGTGTGCGAACGGGACTGAGGTACCGAGGGACCGGTTCCGGCCAATCTGCGGGTGTGGCGGCCGCGCGCGTATGCCGGCCGTACCGGCAGGGCACAAACGATGAGTCGACATATCACCCTCAAGGCCGCGCTCCGCGGTGCCAGGCGGTGGGGGGTACGCGCATGCACGTCTGCCCGGTCTGCCGGCGAGGGGACAGGACCACCCGGCTCCGCACGTACTGGAGGACGCTGTCGCCCGAGGCGCGCGCCGGGGCACCGCACCTCGCGCGGCCCGCACTGGACGAGGAGCGCTGGGCGGCGCCGCTCGGGCTCCTGACCGTGGGCTGCGCCCTGCTCGTGTCGGAGGTGTGGCTGGGGTTCGTCGGGCTGGCCGGCGGGGGCCTGTGGCTGGTGTCCCTGCGCGGCAGCGTCACGCAGGCGGCGCGACAGCGGGCCGACTGGCGCAGGCAGCTGTTCTGCCTGCGGTGCCGGCACGTCTTTCTTCCGTGACCCGGCCGCCTGGAACACTGGTGCGGTGATCCGCCGCGACGCTCTCGACCGCCTGCCCGTCCGTTCCGCCGTGCCCGCTCTTCGGGCCGCTCTGGGCGAGCACGGTGCGGCGGTGCTGTGCGCGCCGCCGGGCACCGGCAAGACGACGCTCGTGCCGCTCGCCCTGGCGGGGCTGCTGGGCGGCGGTCCCGCTCGGCGGGTGGTGGTGGCCGAGCCACGGCGGATCGCGGCGCGGGCGGCGGCCCGGCGGATGGCGTGGCTGCTGGGCGAGAAGACCGGTGAGAGCGTCGGCTACACCGTGCGTGGGGAGCGTGTGGTCGGGCGGCACGCGCGCGTGGAGGTCGTCACCACCGGTGTGCTGTTGCAGCGGCTGCAGCGGGACCAGGAGCTGGCGGGCGTCGACGTGGTCGTTCTCGACGAGGTCCACGAGCGGCACCTGGACGCCGACACGGTCGCCGCCTTCCTGCTCGATGTGCGTCAGACGCTGCGGCCGGAGCTGGAGTTGGTGGCTGCCTCCGCGACGACGGACGCGGTGGGCTGGGCACGGCTGCTGGGCGGGGCACCGGTCGTCGAGGCGGAGGGCGTGTCGTACCCCGTGGAGCTGGTGTGGGCGCCGCCCGCGCGTCCCGTGCGGCCGCCGCACGGGATGCGGGTGGATCCGGCGCTGCTCGCGCATGTGGCGTCGGTGGTGCGGCGGGCGCTGGCGGAGTGCGAGGGGGACGTGCTGTGCTTCCTGCCCGGTGTCGGGGAGATCGCGCGTGTGGCGGGTCATCTGGGGGATCTGGGCGGCACCGAGGTGCTCCAGGTGCACGGGCGGGCGCCGGCGGCCGTGCAGGAGGCCGTGCTCTCGCCGGGCTCGGCACGGCGTGTGGTGCTGGCGACGGCCGTGGCGGAGTCGTCCCTGACCGTGCCGGGGGTGCGGGTGGTCGTCGACTCCGGTCTCGCGCGCGAGCCGCGGGTCGACCACGCGCGGGGGCTGAGCGCGCTGACGACGGTACGGGCCTCGCAGGCGGCGGGTCGGCAGCGGGCGGGACGGGCGGGGCGTGAGGCACCGGGCCGGGTGTACCGCTGCTGGTCCGAGGCGGAGGACGCGCGGCTGCCGCGTTACCCGGCGCCGGAGATCCGGCTGGCCGATCTGACCGCGTTCGCCTTGCAGGCGGCGTCCTGGGGCGACCCGGACGCGTCCGGGCTGGCGCTCCTCGACGCACCGCCGCCCGGGGCGATGGCGGCGGCGCGGTCGGTGCTGACGGCGATCGGCGCGGTGGACGCGGCGGGACGGGTCACTGAGCGGGGCGTACGGATGTCCCGGCTGGGACTGCATCCACGGCTGGCGCGGGCGCTGCTGGACGCGGCCCCGCGTGTGGGCGCGGAGCGGGCCGCGGAGGCGGTGGCTCTGCTGAGCGAGGAGCCGCCGCGGGAGTACGGCGACGACCTGGCGACGGTGTGGCGGGCGGCCCGGCGCGGGGGCGACGCGTACGCGGGGCGCTGGAGGGAGGAGGTGCGCCGACTGCGGGCCGCGGCGGGCGACGTGCCTGCCGGTGCTGCGGAGGCGGGCGACGACCATGTGGTCGGACTCGTCGCCGCGCTCGCCTTCCCGGAGCGGCTCGCGCGGGCCGATGACGGCTCCTGCCTCATGGTGAACGGCACCCGCGCCGAGCTGAGGGAGGGGTCGGGGCTGCGCGGCGCCCCGTGGCTGGCGGTGGCCGTGGCCGACCGGCCCGTCGGTGCGGGGCACGCGCGCGTGGGGCTCGCCGCCGTGGTCGACGAGGACGTGGCGCGGCGGGCGGCCGGGGCCCTGTACTCCACGGGCGAGGAGGTGCACTGGGCCGACGGGGACGTCGTCGCCCGGAGTGTCGAGCGGCTCGGGGCCCTCGAGCTGGCGGCACGGCCGCTGCGGGACCCGGCGCCCGCCCTCGTACGTCGGGCCCTGCTGGAAGGGCTGCGGCAGGAGGGCTTCGGTCTGCTGCGATGGTCCCCTCAGGCCCGTGTGCTGCGGCAGCGCCTCTCCTTCCTGCGACTGCACCTGGGCGAGCCGTGGCCGGACGTCCGGGATGACGCGCTCCACGCGCGCGTGGACGAATGGCTGGAGCCCGAGCTGAGCCGTGCCCGGCGGCGGGCCGACCTCGCCCGGATCGACGCGGGGCAGGCCCTGGCCCGGCTGCTGCCCTGGTCCACCGGGGAGGCCGCCCGGCTCGACGAACTCGCCCCGGAGCGGCTCACCGTCCCGAGCGGGTCCGCCATCCGGATCGACTACGCCGACCCCGAGCGGCCCGTGCTCGCCGTGAAGCTGCAGGAGATGTTCGGGGTGCAGGCCTCGCCCGAGATCGCCGGTGTGCCCGTCGTCGTGCACCTGCTCTCCCCCGCCGGGCGGCCCGCGGCCGTCACCGCCGACCTCGCCTCCTTCTGGCGGGACGGCTACCGGGCCGTACGGGCGGAGCTGCGCGGCCGCTACCCCAAGCACCCCTGGCCGGAGGACCCGGCCACCGCGGAGCCGACCCGGCACACGAACGCGCGGCTCAGGCGGTGACCGGCTCGGGCTCCTCGACCGCGGTGGGCTCCGGGTCGTCCGGGCGGCGGCCGCGCGCCTCCAGATAGAGGGACAGCGACAGCAGGGCGGCGCCGAGGATCAGGAAGCCCCGCGGCAGCCAGGACGTCAGCAGCAGGATCAGCAGGCGGTTGTGCTCGACCAGGGCGACCGTCGAGGCGATGTAGTCCTCGCGCATCTTCACCTGCCCCGCGAAAACCGTGACCCTGTCACGTCCCCCGAGGAGCGTGCCGCCCCGCAGTTCCTCCTTGTGGATCTCCTCGCCGTAGACGGGCGCGCCGGTCAGGGGTTCGACCCAGAACTTGCGGACCGTCGTGTACCAGCGGGTCGTGCCGGTCTTCGCGACCGACTCGGGGGTGATGCCCTCGACGGGCATGATCTTGGGGAAGGGGACCTTGGTCCACGGGATCGTCTGTTCGAAGTAGTAGACCTTGACGCCCCGGAAGGTCCGCGTGCCCTTGTAGTGGATGGGGCGGGTGACGCGGGCTTGGGCGTCGAAGTACTCGTAGTCCCGCTTCTGGGTCAGGAACGGCCATTTGAACTCGATGCCGTCACGGTGGACGGGGTCGCCGTCGACCATCTCGCCGGTGGCGTGGACGGGTTCCTGGCTGTGGGCGTCGAAGATGTACCGCTCCGGGATGCGGGACACCATGGCGCCGTCGGGTCCCTGCACATAGGACAGGCCGTCCCAGACGACCACGTCCCGGCCCGCGGTCTGCTCGATCTTCTCAGCGGCCTCCACGTTCCCTCTGAGGGTCTGCACGATGATGACCCTGGGGACCGTGCGGGACGTCATGGTGCCGTAGTCGAGGAGGGTGGCGTTCTTCGCCTCGAGGACCATGGTCTGGTACTGGTTCGCGGGGACCTTGGCCAGGCGCGGGAAGGCGTACCAGCGCAACAGTGGGGACAGCGCCGTGAAGAACACGGCGAAGGCGAGCAGGAACAGGCCGGCCTTGCGGCGCATCTCGCATCCTCCCTGTGCGCGCGTCACGGATGGCTGGGGACCGTCGTCAGCAGTGGTTTCGGGGACGTCGTGCCGGACGGCGAACCCAGGGCCGTCAGGCCGAACACCAGGACGAACGCCGCGGCCAGGCCGATCGCGGCGGCGATGAGGGCGCGCATACGGGCCTCCCGGGACGGCAGCCGGCACACGGAAACTGATGGGCCGTCAGGTCCGGCACCGTAGCAACGGAGGCGTGAGATGAGAACAGGACGGACGAAAAGGCGGCGGCGCCCCTCCACGGTGGAGGGGCGCCGCCGTCGTACGTTCCCAGCCGGCCCTACGAGCTGGGGCTCGGGCTCGGGCTCGGGCTCGGGGACGAGTCGGCCGCCGCGACCTTCAGCTCGACCGTCAAAGTGGCCCCGCCCGCGGTGGTGATGCGGAGCAGGAATGTGCCGGTCGTGTCGTCGGCGTACAGCTTCGGCAGCTTCAGCAGGCCGTCGGCGTCGGTCTTGAGGCCTGTGAGGGTGCGTACGGTCTTGCCGCTCGCGTCCTTGAAGTAGGGGCCCTTGTCGTTCTCGGTCGGGTCGTCGGCCGACTTGACGAGCGTCGCCGTGGCCGCGACACCGTCCGCGACGGCGCCCTTGTACGTGGCCTTCACCTCGACCTGGTCCGCGAACTCACCGCCCGGCGTGCAGGTCGGCTCGGTGTCGCTGGTACGGACGAGGGTGTCGGCCTGGCGTTCGACGACGGTGGCCGAGTAGTCGAGACCGGTGACCATGCGGCCGACGACCAGGGCGCGGACCGTGAAACCGCCGGTCTTCTGGCCGGCGACGAGCGCGGGCGCGGTGGCCTTGCCCGAGCTGTCGGTGACGACGGTCGCGACGGTCTCCCCACCGGTGAAGGTGGCGTCCGTGTCGCCCATGATCGAGAACCGCACCCGGACCTTCGACACGGCCTTCCCGGCCTTCGTGACGGCCTTCACCACGACTTTCCGGTCGAAGGTGTCGCCCGTCTTCGCGGAGAGCTGCCCGGTGCCGCTGTCGGCCAGGTGGTCCACCGTGTCGGTGGGGGTGGGGGTGGGGGTGGGGGCGGGCGGCGTCGGCTTCGGAGTGGTGGGCTTGCTCGGCGACGGGGTGGGGGTGGGGCTGGTGCTGCCGCCGGCGGTGCTGGGCTTGCTGGTGTTCCTCGGCTTCGGGTCGGGGCTCGCACCGGAGTTCCGGTCGCTGCGGTGCGAGGGCAGGGTGCCCGTGCCGTCCGGGATCGAGTGGGTGCCCTTGCGGTAGTACTCGTACCAGGACAGAACGGTGTTCAGGTAGTCCTGCGAGTTGTTGTAGCTGAGAATCGCGGCGTTCATGTCGGCCTGCACCGACAGGTCACGGTCCGCGCGGCACAGGTAGTGCGCGGCGGCCAGAGCGGCGTCGTAGACGTTGTTGGGGTCCTTGACGCCGTCGCCGTTGCCGTCGCGGCCCGCCCACGCCCAGGTGGACGGGATGAACTGCATGGGCCCGACCGCACGGTCATAGGTGCCGTCGCCGTCGTAGGCGCCGTTGTCGGTGTCCTTGATGCTGGCGAAGCCGTTGCCGTTCAGGACCGGGCCGAGGATCTTCGTGTACGTGGTGCCGTCCGCGTCGACCCGGCCGCCCTCGGCCTGGCCGGACTCCACCTGGCCGATGGCGGCGAGGAGTTGCCACGGCAGATTGCAGCCGGGCTTGGAGCTCTGGACTTCCGCCGCGGCCTTCTTGTAGGCGTCGAGGACGGTGGCGGGTATGCCGCCCTGCCCTGTGCCGGAAGGGCCCGTGGTGGGCGTGGCGCTGGGGCCGGGCGACTCGGTGGGGCTGTTGAGCGGGGGCAGGTCGGTGTAGTAGCCGCCGTTGCCGGTGGCGGTGTCACCGCCGCTCGTGTTGCCGGTCGTCTCGGGCGTGGACTGCGCGCCGGTGGCCTGTCTGCCCTGGTCGTCGCTGGTGACTCCCGGGGCCTGGGATGCCGCCAGAGCCGCGACCGCGGCCGCGGCCAAAGCCGTGGTTGCCGCCCCCTTGCGCAGCCTCCTGCCGAAACGCGCCGCCATTGAGTGAACCCCTCCCGTCGACGACCTGGTGTGTGCTGCTCTGCTGTGTCCGTGTGTTCGACCACGCACCCGTGCGCGGCGACCCAGTGACCCTACGACAACTTGCGACCCCTCGACACCGGTTGGTGCCCGGTTTTCACCAGTTGGTCATCCTCCGCTTGGGGTGGACGCAGAAGCAGGGCGGTCGCCTCACCTTTCTCATGCGTCCCTCATACTGGACGTTCGGGATCGCCGGGTGGTTGTGCTCGGTCAACATCTGCGGCGGGAGGCGTCGTGCCGTTCACGCTCAGCCATGCCGCGGCCGTCCTGCCGGCCGTGCGCGGGGACGGGTCGGGACGCGGGCGGCTGGTACCCGCCGTTCTCGTCGCGGGATCGTTCGCGCCCGACATGACCTACTTCGCGGCGAGCGTGGTGTCGGGGGGCATGGAGTTCGGCACGGTCACGCACTCCTTCACAGGGGTGTTCACCGTCGATGTGCTCATCGCATGGGCACTGGTGGGGTTGTGGCTGGCACTGCGGGAGCCGTTGGTGGCGCTGCTGCCGCCGGCGGCGCAGGGGCGGGTGGCGGCGCTGGTGCACTGCGGTACACCGCTGCGCAAGGTCTCGTTCGCACTCCTGGCGCGGTGGTACGTCTCCGCGGTACTGGGCGCGCTGACGCATGTCGTGTGGGACGCGTTCACGCACATCGGCCGGTGGGGGGTACGGCTGTTGCCCTGGCTTACGCAGCCGATGGCGGGTGCGCCGCGCTACACGTATCTGCAGTACGGGAGTTCGGCCCTGGCGGCCGTCGTGATCGCCGTGTTCGTGGCGGTCGCGCTGCGGCGGGCGTCCGCCGGTTCGTCGGCGGTGTCGGCGCTGCCAGTGCTGTCGTGGGCGGACCGGTGGCTGGCGGCGGCGGTGATCGGCGGGTGCGCGGCGGCGGGGGCGGTGCAGCGGGCGTCGCGGTGGTGGGCCTACTGGGGAACCCACGCGAAACCGTGGGAGGTGATCCCGCCGACGTGCTTCGGCGCGGGCGCGGGCCTCGCGGTGGGGATGGCGCTCTATGTGACCGGGGTCCGGGCCCTGCGCCGCACGCCCCCGGACCGCCAGGGCACCGATCGGGAACCGGCTCGACCGGCGTCACGCTGAGCGCCTCAGGGTCACCCGGGGTGGACTGCCCGGACCCGCGGGTTGCTGCGGCGACGGGCGACAGTCGCCCCGTCGCGCGCCTGGCAGGCGCCCCCACCCTCGAACCGGCTTCAACGGCTCGGGCGGGGGCAGCCCCACAACGCCGGTCCTTGGCGAGCAAACGCTGCCCGCCGGGCGACGCTCAGTGCGCCGCCGACTCCCAGTCCGTCCCGTAGCCCACCGAGACGTCCAGTGGTGCCCGCAGCCGTACCGCTGCTGCCATTTCCCGGCGGACCAGGTCCTCCGTCTGCTGACGTTCGCCGGGGGCGATCTCCAGCACGATCTCGTCGTGGACCTGGAGGAGCATCCGGGACTTCAGGCCCGCCTCACGCAGCGCCCGGTCCACGTTCAGCATCGCAATCTTGACGATGTCCGCCGCCGTGCCCTGGATCGGGGCGTTCAGCGCCATCCGTTCGGCCATCTCTCGACGCTGGCGGTTGTCGCTGTTCAGGTCGGGCAGATAGCGGCGGCGGCCGAAGAGCGTCTCGGTGTAGCCCGTCGCCCTCGCCTCGTCCACCACACGGCGCAGATAGTCGCGCACCCCGCCGAACCGCTCGAAGTACGTGTCCATCAGCGCGCGGGCCTCCGCGGCCTCGATGTTCAGCTGCTGGGACAGGCCGAACGCCGACAGCCCGTACGCCAGACCGTAGGACATCGCCTTGATCTTGCGCCGCATCTCCGCGTCGACCGCGTCACGGCCGACCCCGAAGACCTGGGAGGCGACCGTGGTGTGCAGGTCCTCGCCGGAGGTGAACGCCTCGATCAGACCCTCGTCCTCGGACAGGTGGGCCATCACGCGCAGCTCGATCTGGCTGTAGTCCGCGGTCATCAGGGATTCGAAGCCCTCACCGACCACGAAGCCCCGGCGGATCGCCCTGCCTTCGTCCGTGCGCACCGGGATGTTCTGCAGGTTCGGGTCCGTCGACGACAGGCGGCCCGTCGCGGCGACCGTCTGGTTGAACGTGGTGTGGATGCGGCCGTCCGTCGCGATCGTCTTGATCAGGCCCTCGACCGTCACCCGCAGCTTCGCCTGCTCCCGGTGGCGCAGCATGATCACCGGCAGTTCGTTGTCCGTCTGGGTCGCCAGCCACGCCAGTGCGTCCGCGTCCGTCGTGTAGCCCGTCTTCGTCTTCTTCGTCTTCGGCAGGCCCAGCTCACCGAAGAGGACCTCCTGGAGCTGCTTGGGCGAGCCCAGGTTGAACTCGTGCCCCGCCGCGGCGTACGCCTCCTTCACCGCCTGCTGGACGGCGCCCGCGAACATCTGCTCCATGGTCTCCAGATGCGCTCGGTCCGCGGCGATGCCGTGCCGCTCCATCCGGGCCAGCAGCGCGGAGGTGGGCAGCTCCATGTCGCGCAGCAGATCCGCCGCACCGACCTCCCGCAGCTTCTCCTCGAACGCCTGGCCGAGGTCCAGGATCGCCCGGGCCTGGATCATCAGCGCCTCGGCCTCGGCGCCCTCGTCCGTGCCGAAGGCCAGCTGCCCGTCCGCCGTGGCCGCGGGCGCCAGCTCACGGCCCAGGTACTCCAGTGAGAGCGCGTCCAGCGCGAAGGAGCGACGGCCCGGCTTGACCAGGTACGCGGCGAGCGCCGTGTCCATGGTCACGCCCTGAAGGGACCAGCCGTGCTCGGGAAGGACGCGCATCGCGCCCTTGGCGTTGTGCAGGACCTTCGGCCTGGCCGGGTCGGCGAGCCACTCCGCGAACGCCCTCTCGTCGGCCTCGTCCAGCTCCGCCGGATCGAACCAGGCCGCCGCGCCGTCGGCCGCGGCGAGCGCGATCTCGGCCACCGCGCCCGTGCCCAGCGCCCACGAATCGACCGTGGCGACACCCAGGACCTGTGTGCCGTGCTCGGTGAGCCACGGCTTCAGCTCGCCCGCACCCAGCACCGCCCCGTCCAGCTCGACGCCGTCCGCCACGACCGGGTGCACTTCGACCTCCTCGGCGCCCGGGTCGACGGCGAAGAGCCGCTCGCGCAGCGAGGGGTTCCTGATCTCCAGGGTGTCCAGGACCATGGCGACGGCCTTGCGGTCGTACGCGGCGCGCCTGAGGTCGGCGACCGCCTTCGGCAGCTCCACCTGCCGCTCCAGCTCGGTCAGCCGGCGGTTCAGCTTCACCGACTCCAGGTGGTCGCGCAGGTTCTGCCCGGCCTTGCCCTTGACCTCGTCGACGCGCTCGACCAGCTCCGCGAACGAGCCGAACTGGTTGATCCACTTCGCCGCCGTCTTCTCACCGACGCCCGGGATGCCGGGCAGGTTGTCCGACGGATCGCCGCGCAGGGCGGCGAAGTCCGGGTACTGCGCCGGCGTGAGCCCGTACTTCTCGAACACCTTCTCCGGGGTGAACCGGGTCAGCTCCGAGACGCCCTTGGTCGGGTACAGCACCGTCGTGTGCTCGCTGACCAGCTGGAAGGAGTCGCGGTCGCCGGTGACGATCAGCACCTCGAAGCCCTCTGCCTCGGCCTGGGTGGCGAGCGTGGCGATCACGTCGTCCGCCTCGTACCCCTCGACCGCGAAGCGGGCGGCGTGCATGGCGTCCAGCAGCTCGCAGATCAGCTCGACCTGGCCCTTGAACTCGTCCGGGGTCTTCGAACGGTTCGCCTTGTACTCGGTGAACTCCTCCGAGCGCCATGTCTTGCGGGAGACGTCGAACGCCACCGCGAAGTGCGTGGGCGCCTCGTCGCGCAGCGTGTTGGCCAGCATCGACGCGAAACCGTAGATCGCGTTCGTCGGCTGGCCGGTCGCGGTGGTGAAGTTCTCCGCGGGCAGCGCGAAGAACGCGCGGTAGGCCAGGGAGTGCCCGTCCATGAGCATCAGCCGGGGACGGTCGCCGCCGGTGGTCTTGTCGGTCTGCTTCGATGCTGTCTCTGCCACGCCCCCGATCCTGCCACGCCCCACTGACACTCGGCCCCCGCCGTGGGGTCCTGCGGCGGCCGGGCGGGGCCTCGCGGTGCGCGGACGGTGCCGCAGCGCCCCGCGAGGCCAGGTGCAGGACCGGCGCCGGCCCGTCGCTGCCGAAACTCGCGCATCGTTGCCTGTTCCGCAACCCTTGCATGATGCGCAACCATGGCCTCTCCCCTCCACACACTGCCGTCGTTGTCGGCAGCGCGTGCGAGGATCAGAGACGTAGTTCACGGGTGCCGGTGAAGGAGAGCGCAGCGATGGCAACGAAGCCGCCCACGGGCGATCCGGTTCAGGACGCTCCGCAGGTCGCCGAGCCCAAGCACGCCGCGGCGGGGCTGCCGGCGATCGGGCACACCCTGCGCATCGCCCAGCAGCAGATGGGCGTGCGCCGCACCGCCCTGACCCTCCTGCGCGTCAACCAGAAGGACGGCTTCGACTGCCCTGGCTGCGCCTGGCCCGAGCCGGACCACCGGCACAAGGCGGAGTTCTGTGAGAACGGCGCGAAGGCGGTGGCCGAAGAGGCCACCCTGCGCCGGGTCACACCCGAGTTCTTCGCCGCGCACCCGGTGAGCGACCTCGCCGGCCGCAGCGGCTACTGGCTGGGCCAGCAGGGGCGGCTGACGCACCCCATGTACCTGCCGGAGGGCGCCGACCACTACGAGCCGGTCACCTGGGAGCGTGCCTTCGACATCATCGCCGAGGAGATCGCCGCCCTCGACTCCCCCGACCAGGCCGTGTTCTACACCTCCGGCCGCACCAGCAACGAGGCCGCGTTCCTCTACCAGCTGTTCGCCCGCGAGCTGGGCACCAACAACCTGCCCGACTGTTCGAACATGTGCCACGAGTCGTCCGGCTCCGCACTCTCCGAGACGATCGGCATCGGCAAGGGCAGCGTCCTGCTCGAGGACCTCTACAAGGCGGACCTGATCATCGTCGCCGGGCAGAACCCCGGCACGAACCATCCGCGCATGCTCTCCGCCCTGGAGAAGGCCAAGGCGAACGGCGCGCGGATCATCAGCGTCAACCCTCTGCCCGAGGCGGGCCTGGAGCGGTTCAAGAACCCCCAGACACCCAAGGGCCTCACCACGGGCGCCGCGCTCACCGACCTGTTCCTGCAGATCCGCATCGGCGGCGACCAGGCCCTCTTCCGCCTCCTGAACAAGCTGATCCTCGACACAGAGGGCGCGGTCGACGAGGAGTTCGTCCGCGACCACACCCACGGCTTCGAGGAGTTCGCGAAGGCCGCCCGCGCCGCCGACTGGGACGAGACGCTCACGGCGACCGGACTCACGCGCGAGGAGATCGAGAAGGCCCTGCGGATGGTCCTCGCCTCGCAGCGCACCATCGTCTGCTGGGCGATGGGCCTGACCCAGCACAAGCACTCGGTTCCCACCATCCGCGAGGTGGTCAACTTCCTGCTGCTGCGCGGCAACATCGGCCGCCCCGGTGCGGGCGTGTGCCCGGTGCGCGGTCACTCGAACGTGCAGGGCGACCGCACGATGGGCATCTTCGAACGGCCCGCGCCCGCCTTCCTGGACGCCCTGGAGAAGGAGTTCGGGTTCGCGCCGCCGCGCGAGCACGGCTACGACGTCGTCCGGGCCATCCGCGCGCTGCGGGACGGCGAGGCCAAGGTCTTCTTCGCGATGGGCGGCAACTTCGTGTCCGCCTCCCCCGACACGGAGGTGACGGAGGCCGCCATGCGGCGCGCCCGCCTGACCGTGCACGTGTCGACGAAGCTGAACCGCTCGCATGCGGTCACCGGCGCGCGCGCCCTGATCCTGCCCACCCTCGGCCGCACCGAGCGCGACCTTCAGGGCGGCGGCGAGCAGTTCGTCACCGTCGAGGACTCCATGGGCATGGTCCACGCCTCCCGCGGCCGTCTGGAGCCCGCGAGCCCGCACCTGCTCTCCGAGCCGGCCATCGTGTGCCGCCTCGCCCGCCGGGTCCTCGGCGCCGACAGCAAGGTGCCGTGGGAGGAGTTCGAGAAGGACTACGCGACCATCCGCGACCGCATCGCGCGCGTGATCCCCGGCTTCGAGGACTTCAACGCGCGCGTGGCCCGCCCAGGCGGATTCGCGCTCCCCCACGCCCCCCGCGACGAGCGCCGCTTTCCCACCGCCACCGGCAAGGCCAACTTCACGGCTGCCCCCGTGGAGTACCCGAAGCTGCCCGAGGGCCGGCTCCTGCTGCAGACCCTGCGCTCCCACGACCAGTACAACACCACGATCTACGGCCTCGACGACCGCTACCGGGGGATCAGGAACGGCCGCCGCGTCGTCCTGGTCCATCCCGAGGACGCCCGTGCGCTCGGCGTGGCGGACGGCTCGTACGTCGACCTGGTCAGCGAGTGGCAGGACGGCGTCGAGCGGCGCGCCCCCGGCTTCCGCGTCGTGCACTACCCCACCGCGCGGGGCTGCGCGGCCGCCTACTACCCCGAGACCAACGTGCTGGTCCCTCTGGACGCCACCGCCGACACGAGCAACACCCCCGCGAGCAAGTCCGTGGTGGTCCGCCTGGAACAATCGGCGACCGACTGAGCGTTTGCTCAGCCACAGTCGAGTGACCGATCACCACGAACGGAGCCGTGCCCCATGGGCGAGCAGCACACCGTGAAGTTCCCCCAGGAAGTCGTCGACGAGTACGCCGCGCTCGGCGTCGACCTGCCCGCCCTCTTCTCCGCCGGGCACCTCGGCACGCGGATGGGCGTCCAGATCGTCGAGGCGTCCGCAGAGCGCGTCGTCGGCACCATGCCGGTGGAGGGCAACACCCAGCCGTACGGACTGCTCCACGGCGGCGCCTCCGCCGTCCTCGCCGAGACCCTCGGCTCGGTCGGCGCCATGCTGCACGGCGGCAGCTCCAAGATCGCCGTGGGTGTCGACCTGAACTGCACCCACCACCGCGGGGTGCGCTCGGGCCTGGTCACCGGCGTGGCCAGCCCCGTCCACCGGGGGCGCTCCACCGCGACGTACGAAATCGTCATCAGCGACGAGAGCGGCAAGCGCGTGTGCACCGCCCGCCTCACCTGCCTGCTGCGCGATGTGCAGCCCGGCGACGAGGCGCACCTGCGCACGGCGGACTGAGCCGCGAAAGCCCGTGGCGCGCACGGCCGTTGCCCCCGGACACCCGGCGGCTTAGCGTCATGGCATGACAACGGGAGGAGTTTCCCGGCCGGGGCTGACGGCGTGCGGGGTCTGGCTCGGACTGGCGCTGCTGACGAGCACGGTGGCCACCGGCTGCGGCGCCTCCGGCCAGAGCGACGTCACGAGCGCGGGAGGGATCGCCTCCCCCTCGACGTCGCCACGGGCCACGCCCGACGAGGAGTTGTGCACGCGGGTCGTCGCCTACTGGTCGCGCAAGGTGCTGGACACCCACACCTACGGGGACTACCAGTCGATGGGGCTCTCCAACGGTCAGTGCGGGATCCTCCGGACAGTCGTGGACGCCGCGCGGGCCGAGAAGAGGCTTCAAGGCCCCGAAGCCGCCCGCAAGCTGATCGACCGTCAGTCCCGCGAGGGGTGTGCCGCCTGGTACCGCACCGGCGGCCCGAGCAAGGGCCCGTGGGGTTGAGCGGCATAGGCCCCCTCGAGCCGGGCGAGGGCACGCACGCGGGGGACGCGGACCCGGACGGTGTCCCCGGTGTCCGCCGTGGACCTCTCGCCCGACTGTTCGACCGGCACCGCCGTACGGCCCTCACGGCCGCGACAGCCGCCGCCCTCCTCGCGGCCGGCGGCTATGTCTATGCGACCAGACCCCACAAGCCACCGGCCCCGGCCCCGCCGTACCCCTCCCAGGTGGTCGACATCACCTATCTGCACAGCGAGGCCCCGCCCCGGGGCGCACCCGCCGGGAGCTTCAGTTTCGAGGTCGCACTGCGCGTGCAGTCCGGCCCACCGGTCACCGTGACACGGATGGCCCAGCCCTACGCCGGCCTGTCGCTGACCTCCGAGCCCTCCGTCCCTTTCCGGACAGCGGCAGGATCCCAGCGCAAGATCACTGTCACGATGCACGTGACGGATTGCGGGAAAGCGCCGGAGAACGCCGGACTCCCTTTCCTGGACGTAACTCTGCGTAATACGCGTGCAATAGAGGCTCACAGTTACATACCCGGGTCACGGTATGCGCACGACCTCTCGGAAGCCCTGCAAGTCGCCTGCAGCAACCGTTCCAGGTAATCACCAAAACGGCCGAGACACCTGAACGCACCCCGGCGCGTCCTGCGAGTTCTCACTATGCGGACTGGGCGAATCAGTCCGAATTCCGCTCTTCCGCCCACCCAGTACCGCTCTCCATTACCCGATGTCATAACAAGAGCGTCACAGCCTCGTTCAACCTCTCCTTTACCTCCCCCACAGCCGCTTAGAGTCACGGCCAGTCACCGCGCGGTCTGAATGTCACTTCGGCCCAGCGCTCGACTCGGCCGCTTCCAGGGGGGAGGGCCGTGCCAGGGAAAGGACTGATCGTGCGTCAACGTTCGCTCATCGCCATCACCGCCGCGCTGGCGGCGGGAGCACTCACCCTCACCGCCTGCGGCTCGCGCGACAGCGGCGACAAGGGCTCGTCCGGCAACGGTGGTACCACCGTCACCATCGGAGTCGACGCCCCGCTGACCGGCGACCTGTCCGCCATGGGCCTGGGTATCAAGAACTCGGCCGACCTCGCTGTCAAGAACGCCAACAAGCAGAACTACGTCAAGGGCATCACCTTCAAGATCGAAGCCCTCGACGACCAGAAGCAGCCGTCCCAGGGCCAGCAGAACGCCACCAAGCTCGTCGCCGACAAAAACGTCCTCGGCGTCGTCGGCCCGCTGAACTCCTCCGTCGCGCAGTCCATGCAGAAGGTCTTCGACGACGCCAAGCTGGTCGAGGTCTCCCCGGCCAACACAGGCCCCTCCCTCACCCAGGGCCCGGACTGGCAGACCAAGAAGGTTCGCCCCTACAAGTCGTACTTCCGCACCGCGACCACGGACGCCATCCAGGGCCCGTTCGCCGCCCAGTACATCTTCAACGACGCCAAGAAGAAGAAGGTCTTCGTCATCGACGACAAGAAGACCTACGGCGCGGGCCTCGCCGCCACCTTCACCGACGAGTTCAAGAAGCTCGGCGGTCAGGTCGTCGGCACCGAACACATCAACCCCGACACCACAGACTTCTCCGCGGTCGCCACCAAGGTCAAGCAGTCCGGCGCCGACATCGTCTACTACGGCGGCGAGTACCCGCAGGCCGGCCCCCTCAGCAAGCAGATCAAGGCCACCGGCGCCAAGATCCCGCTGGCCGGCGGCGACGGCATCCAGGACAAGACCTACGGCCAGCTGGCCGGTCCCGAGGCCACCGGCGACCTCGCCACCTCGGTCGGCGCCCCCGTCGACACCCTCCCCTCCGCCAAGCAGTTCGTCGCCGACTACAAGGCGGCCGGTTACAAGGACGGATACTCGGCCTACGGCGGTTACTCCTACGACTCCGCCTGGGCCATCATCGAGGCCGTGAAGAAGGTCGTCGAGGACAACGGCGGCAAGCTGCCCTCCGACGCCCGGGCCAAGGTCACGGCCGCCATGCAGAACGTCTCCTTCGACGGTGTGACCGGCAAGGTCTCCTTCGACGAGTTCGGTGACGCAACCAACAAGCAGCTCACCGTCTACGCCATCAAGAACGGTGCTTTCGAGGCGGTCAAGTCCGGCACCTTCACCGGCTGACCGAAGCCTGCACCATCCTCACGAGCCGCGCGGGGCGCTGTTCCACTGGCGTCCCGCGCGGACTCACATCCGGCCACATCCGTCGAACTTTTCCGAACGTCTCGGAGGACATGCGGTGAACGAACTGCCGCAGCAGCTGGTCAACGGCCTGCTACTGGGATCCATGTACGGGCTGGTCGCCATCGGCTACACAATGGTCTACGGCATCGTCCAGCTCATCAACTTCGCCCACGGCGAAATCTTCATGACCGGCGCCTTCGGCGCCCTGACGGTCTACGCGTACGTGCTGCCCGACGGCACGTCCATGTGGATCGCCCTGCCGCTGATGCTCATCGGCGCCATCCTGGTCGCCGTTCTCGTCGCCGTGGGAGCGGAACGATTCGCCTACCGCCCCCTGCGCAACGCGCCGCGCCTGGCACCCCTCATCACCGCGATCGGCCTCTCCCTCGCCCTCCAGCAGGCGGTCTGGGCCTGGTACCCCGACGCCAAGTCCGCCCGCACCTTCCCGCAGATCGACGGAGGCCCCTTCCACATCGGCAGCGTCACCATCCAGACAGGTGACGTCTTCCTCCTCATCGCGGCCCCCATCAGCATGGCCATCCTCGCCTACTTCGTCATGAGGACCCGCACCGGACGCGGCATGCAGGCCACCGCACAGGACCCCGACACCGCCAAGCTCATGGGCGTCGACACCGACCGCATCATCGTGATCGCCTTCGCCCTCGGCGCCACCTTCGCCGCAGTCGGAGGAGTCGCCTACGGCCTCAAGTACGGCCAGATCGACTTCAAGATGGGCTTCCTCCTCGGCCTCAAGGCCTTCACCGCGGCCGTCCTCGGTGGCATCGGCAACATCTACGGCGCCATGATCGGCGGCGTCGTCCTCGGCATCGCCGAAACCCTCGCCGCCGCCTACATCGCCGACCTCCCCGGCATGGAGAAGTTCGGCAGCCAGTCCTGGGCAGACGTCTGGGCCTTCGTACTCCTCATTCTCGTGCTCCTGTTCCGGCCCCAGGGCCTGCTCGGCGAGCGCGTCGCGGACAGGGCGTGACACCGATGACCACACAGACCACCGCACCCGACACCCCCAGCGCCCCCACCGCCGGCACCGCCCCCGGCCTCATCGGCATCCCGCCGCACATCGGCCGCGCCCTCGCCACCGCCGGCGGCGCCCTCACCGTCGTCTCCACCTTCCTCTCCTGGACGTGGACCGACGCCTTCCCCGGCAACCTCACCATCAACGGCTACCCCGGCGGACTGCAGATCCTCGTCCTCATCGGCGGCGCCCTCACCACCCTCTTCGCCCTCGCCTCCTACGGCGTCAAAGGCCTCACCTGGCTCGTGCCCGCCGGCGCCGACGCGGCCATCAAATTCGCCGCCCTCACCGCCTTCGCCACCGCCTGGTACACCGTCCTGTCGATCAGCGTCGAACTCGGCGGCCTCGTCAACCTCCAACCCGGCGGCTTCATCGTGGCCGTCACCAGCCTCGCCGCCCTGCTCGGCGCCCTCGCCCTGCCCTTCGAACGGCCCCAGCCCGACCCGATCGACCCCGACGACACCTCCTGGGAACACTTCAAGCACAAGGCCGCCCACCAGTGGGAGACGGTCAAAGCCGCCTTCGCCTCCGGCACGGCCCGCCCCGTCGGCAAACTGCCCGCCTACGCCGAGATCCTCATCATCGTCGCCGTCCTCGCACTCGGCCTGACCGTCTTCACCTACGGCATCGGCACCCAGTACGACGAACTCTTCATCGGCTTCCTGATCACCGCAGGCTTCGGCTTCGCCGCGCTCAACAAGGCCGGTCTCATCAACCAGGCCTCCCAGATCACCGCACGCCACCAGTCCATCACCACATGCGGCGCCTTCATCGCGGCGGCCCTGTTCCCCTTCACCCAGACCGACGACCAGTACGCGACCCTCGGCGTCTACATCCTCATCTTCGCCACCGTCGCCCTCGGCCTGAACATCGTCGTCGGCCTCGCCGGCCTGCTCGACCTCGGATACGTCGCCTTCCTCGGCGTCGGCGCCTACGCCGCGTCCCTGGTCTCCGGCTCCCCCAGCTCACCGTTCCACGTGCACTTCCCCTTCTGGGCCGCCGTCATCATCGGCGCCCTCGCCTCACTGGTCTTCGGCGTCCTCATCGGCGCCCCCACCCTGCGGCTGCGCGGCGACTACCTCGCCATCGTCACCCTCGGCTTCGGTGAGATCTTCCGCATCACCGCCAACAACCTGGACGGCACCTCCGGACCGTCCCTCACCAACGGCTCCAACGGCATCTCCTCGATCCCGAACCTCGACATCCTCGGGTTCGACTTCGGCGCCCAGCACAGCATCGCCGGCTTCACCATCGGCCGCTTCGCCAACTACTTCTTCCTGATGCTGATCATCACCGCCGTCGTCGTCCTCGTCTTCCGACGCAGCGGAAACTCCCGCATCGGACGCGCCTGGGTCGCCATCCGCGAAGACGAGACCGCCGCCCTCGCCATGGGCATCAACGGCTTCCGGGTCAAGCTGATCGCCTTCGCCGTCGGCGCCTCCCTCGCCGGCCTCGCCGGCACCGTCCAGGCCCACGTCACCTACACCGTCACACCCGAGCAGTACCTCTTCGCCGGCCCCATCCCGCCCAACTCCGCCTTCCTGCTCGCCGCAGTCGTCCTCGGCGGCATGGGCACCATCAGCGGCCCCCTCATCGGCGCCGCACTGCTCTTCCTCATCCCCAACAAGCTCCAATTCCTCGGCGACTACCAGCTCTTCGCCTTCGGTGTCGCACTCATCCTGCTGATGCGCTTCCGTCCGGAGGGCGTCATCCCGAACCGGCGCCGGCAGCTCGAATTCCACGAAGAGGCGGAAGCGCCCACAGTCCTCAGCACGACAGGGGCCTGACCACCATGACCACCGACACCACCACCACGGACACCACCCCGGGAGCCACCGCCCCCGGCCAGACCGTCCTCGACGCACGCGGCGTCACCATGCGCTTCGGCGGACTCACCGCCGTGCGAGGCGTCGACCTGACCGTGAACAGCGGCGAGATCGTCGGCCTCATCGGCCCCAACGGCGCCGGCAAAACCACCTTCTTCAACTGCCTGACCGGCCTGTACGTCCCCACGGAGGGCGAAGTCCGCTACAAGGGCAACGTCCTGCCGCCCAAGTCCTTCAAGGTCACCGCCGCAGGCATCGCCCGCACGTTCCAGAACATCCGCCTGTTCGCCAACATGACGGTCCTGGAGAACGTGCTCGTCGGAGGCCACACCCGCACCAAGGAAGGCTTCTGGTCCGCCGTCCTGCGCGGCCCCGGCTTCCACAAGGCCGAAGCAGCCTCCCGCGAACGCGCCATGGAACTCCTCGAGTTCGTCGGCCTCGCAGACAAGGCCGAACACCTCGCCCGCAACCTCCCCTACGGCGAGCAGCGCAAGCTCGAAATCGCACGAGCGCTCGCCAGCGAGCCCGGCCTGCTCCTGCTGGACGAACCGACCGCCGGCATGAACCCGCAGGAAACCCGCGCCACCGAGGAACTGGTCTTCGCCATCCGCGACAAAGGCATCGCCATCCTCGTCATCGAGCACGACATGCGGTTCATCTTCAACCTCTGCGACCGCGTCGCCGTCCTCGTCCAGGGCGAAAAACTCATCGAAGGCGACAGCGCCACCGTCCAGGGAGACGAACGCGTCATCGCCGCCTACCTCGGCGAACCCTTCGAAAACGCCCCCGGCGAGGAAGAGATCGCCGAAGTCGAAGCCGCCGAAGCAGCGGCCGAGACCACGACGGACGCCGCGCCCGGCAAGGAGAACGACCGATGACCGCACTGCTCGAAGTCGAAGACCTCCGAGTCGCCTACGGCAAGATCGAAGCCGTCAAGGGCATCTCCTTCAAGGTCGACGCCGGCCAGGTCGTCACCCTCATCGGCACCAACGGCGCCGGCAAGACCACCACCCTGCGCACCCTGTCGGGCCTGCTGAAGCCCGTCGGCGGACAGATCAGATTCAACGGCAAATCGCTGAAGAAGATCCCCGCCCACCAAGTGGTCTCCCTGGGCCTCGCCCACTCACCCGAGGGCCGGCACATCTTCCCCCGCATGACCATCGAGGACAACCTCCGCCTCGGAGCGTTCCTGCGCAACGACAAGCCAGGCATCGAAAAGGACATCCAGCGCGCCTACGACCTCTTCCCCATCCTCGGAGAACGCAGGAAGCAGGCCGCAGGCACCCTCTCCGGCGGCGAACAGCAGATGCTCGCCATGGGCCGCGCACTGATGTCCCAGCCGAAGCTGCTCATGCTCGACGAACCCTCCATGGGCCTCTCGCCGATCATGATGCAGAAGATCATGGCGACGATCGCCGAACTGAAGTCCCAGGGCACGACCATCCTGCTCGTCGAGCAGAACGCCCAGGCGGCACTCTCCCTGGCCGACCAGGGGCACGTCATGGAGGTCGGCAACATCGTCCTCTCGGGGACGGGCCAGGACCTGCTGCACGACGAGTCGGTGCGCAAGGCGTACCTCGGCGAGGACTGAGCGCGCTCTCTCTCGGCCACACGCCGAACGACGAGGCCCGCACCCCGTGGCAACGGGATGCGGGCCTCTCCGCTGTACCGACGGGGATGTCAGCCCTTGGCGGCCTTCTTCTCCTCCGCGTCCTGAATGACAGCCTCCGCAACCTGCTGCATGGACATACGACGATCCATCGACGTCTTCTGAATCCACCGGAACGCAGCCGGCTCCGTCAGCCCGTACTCCGTCTGGAGGATCGACTTCGCCCGATCCACCAGCTTCCGGGTCTCCAGGCGCTGCGAGAGGTCAGCGACCTCCTTCTCCAGCTCCTTCAACTCCGTGAACCGCGAGACAGCCATCTCGATGGCCGGAACGACATCACTCTTGCTGAACGGCTTCACCAGATACGCCATCGCACCCGCGTCCCGCGCCCGCTCCACGAGGTCACGCTGCGAGAACGCCGTCAGCATCAGCACCGGCGCGATACGCTCCTCGGCGATCTTCTCCGCCGCCGAGATGCCATCGAGCTTCGGCATCTTCACATCGAGAATCACCAGGTCGGGCTTGTGCTCACGGGCCAGCTCGACGGCCTGCTCGCCATCGCCGGCCTCACCGACGACGGTGTAGCCCTCCTCCTCGAGCATCTCTTTGAGATCGAGCCGGATGAGCGCCTCGTCCTCGGCGATGACGACACGGGTCGTCAGCGGAGGCACGTGCGACTTGTCGTCGTCGGGTACGGGCTGGGGCGACTCGGCGGCGGTCACGGGGGCTCCTCGTTCAGGGCAGGGGTACTGCTGACAAGAGCCTACCTAGCTGCGGTAAGGTAGTGAGCACGGAGTCGGCCTTAACCTTCGATTCCTAGGGCCCCGGTAGTCCAATTGGCAGTAGACAATGGTCTCAAACACCATACAGTGTGGGTTCGAGTCCCACCCGGGGCACTTTTCCTTTGATTCCAAGGTCGCCCAACCCGTAGCGGATGTTCCCGTTCTCGTGAACATCCGCTATTTGGCGCGTGCCGTCACCATCGTTAACCCATGGTGGCCGCATGAACCTTCATGGCACTGAAGTACGACAGCGGGCGCTCACACTGCTGCGCAACGGCGAGACGAACGCCGATGTGGCTCGGAAGCTCAAGGTGCCGAAGGGGACAATCAGCTACTGGAAACACATGGACCGAGCCAAGCGCGGCGAGTGTCCCGGTCGCGTTCAACGGCCACCATGTCCGCGATGCGATGAGGCACTGAACGGTTCGGCATACGCCTACCTCCTCGGCCTCTATCTCGGAGACGGCCACATCGTTCGGAATCGCGCCATGCGGTCACCCAGCCTGTCGATCGCATGCGCCGACGCGCATCCCGGGCTCCTGAGCCAGTGCGAGATCGCCATGCGCGCGGTGTTCCCGAACAACTCAGTGTGCAGGGTCCGCCGGAAAGGGTGCTGGGAGGTGAAGCTGTACTCCATGCACATGTGGTGCCTGTTCCCACAGCACGGCCCCGGGAAGAAGCACGAACGCCGCATCGCCCTCGAACCCTGGCAGCAGGCCCTCGTCGACGCGCACCCCTGGGAATTCATCCGTGGCCTCATCCACTCCGACGGCTGCCGTATCACCAACTGGACCACCCGGCTCGTCGGTGGTGAACGCAAGCGCTACGAGTATCCGCGGTACTTTTTCACCAACACGTCGACCGACATCGTCAAGCTCTTCACGGACACTCTCGACAAGGTGGGCGTGGAGTGGAAATCGCTCAACCAAAGCCGCGCTGCCGTGACGATCTCCATCGCCCGCAAAGCCTCCGTCGCCCTCATGGACGCCCACGTTGGCCCCAAGTACTGACCGACTACTTCGGGCTGTCGTCCTCCCCGATGTGATGCACCCGGACCATGTTCGTCGAGCCCGACACCCCCGGCGGCGAGCCCGCCGTGATCACCACCACGTCGCCCTTCTGGCAGCGGCCGTACTTCAGCAGCAGTTCGTCGACCTGGTCGACCATCGCGTCCGTGGAGTCCACGTGCGGTCCCAGAAACGTCTCCACGCCCCAAGTGAGGTTGAGCTGCGAGCGCGTGGCCGGCTCGGGGGTGAAGGCGAGGAGCGGGATCGGGGAGCGGTAGCGGGAGAGGCGGCGGGCGGTGTCGCCGGACTGGGTGAACGCGACGAGGAATTTCGCGCCGAGGAAGTCGCCGATCTCCGCTGCCGCACGGGCGACGGCGCCGCCCTGGGTGCGGGGCTTGTTGCTGTCGGTCAGGGGCGGTAGGCCCTTGGCGAGGAGGTCTTCCTCGGCGGCCTCGACGATGCGGGCCATGGTCCTGACCGTTTCGATGGGGTAGTTGCCGACGCTGGTCTCGCCGGAGAGCATCACGGCGTCGGTGCCGTCGATGACGGCGTTTGCCACGTCGGAGGCCTCGGCGCGGGTGGGTCGGGAGTTCTCGATCATCGAGTCGAGCATCTGGGTGGCGACGATGACGGGTTTGGCGTTCCGCTTGGCGAGTTTGATGGCGCGCTTTTGGACGATCGGGACCTGTTCGAGTGGCATTTCGACGCCGAGGTCGCCGCGGGCGACCATGATGCCGTCGAAGGCGGCGACGATGTCGTCGATGTTCTCGACCGCCTGGGGTTTTTCGACCTTGGCGATGACGGGGAGTCGGCGGCTTTCTTCGTCCATGATGCGGTGGACGTCCTTGATGTCCCGGCCGCTGCGCACGAATGAGAGTGCGATGACGTCGAAGCCGGTGCGCAGGGCCCAGCGGAGGTCGTCTTCGTCCTTTTTGGAGAGTGCGGGGACGGAGACGGCGACTCCGGGCAGGTTCAGTCCCTTGTGGTCGGAGACCATGCCGCCTTCGACGACGGTGGTGTGGACGCGGGGGCCGTCGACGGCGGTGACCTGGAGGCAGACTTTGCCGTCGTCGACGAGGATGCGTTCGCCGGGGGTGACGTCGGTGGCGAGGCCGGCGTAGGTGGTTCCGCAGGTCTGGCGGTCTCCTTCGGCGCCTTCTTCGACGGTGATGGTGAAGGTGTCTCCGCGTTCAAGGAGTACGGGGCCTTCGGTGAAGCGGCCGAGTCGGATCTTCGGGCCCTGAAGGTCGGCGAGGATTCCGACGCTGCGGCCGGTTTCGTCGGCGGCCTTTCGTACGCGTTGGTAGCGCTCCTCGTGTTCGGCGTAGGTGCCGTGGCTGAGGTTGAAGCGGGCGACGTCCATTCCGGCTTCGACCAGTGCCTTGATCTGGTCGTATGAGTCGGTGGCGGGGCCCAGAGTGCAGACGATCTTTGCTCGGCGCATGGTGCGAGCCTATGACTTACCGGCCGGTAGAGAATTCGTTGTGCGTGACTCCTCAACAACCTTTGAGTGAAGCCTTGTTGCCAAGTGTTGAATTGTGCGGCCTCCCGCTCCGATGAGCATCCGAGGGAAATTGCCGCGGCATATTCACCGGCACCGGGGCCCCGGGTCGAGGGGGCGGGGCCCCCGGGGGCTGCTCCGCAGGCCGCCGAGGTCACCGGATCGCAACCTGCGGGGACTGTTGCCGTTGGTCATGTTCGGGTCAGAATCTACGCGCGTCGTTGACCTTTTCCCGAGGAGCTCGAGAGATGCCGTTGAACCGCCGGAAGTTTCTGAGGAGATCCGCTGCGACCGGGGCGGGGGTGGCGCTGGCGGGTGCCGCGGCGGCTCCGGCGGCCGAGGCCGCCCCCGCGGAGAGGGCCCGGAAGCGGTATGCGCTGACCGTGATGGGGACGACGGATCTGCACGGTCACGTCTTCAACTGGGACTACTTCAAGGACGCGGAGTACGCGGACAAGGCGGGCAACGCGCAGGGCCTGGCCCGGATCTCGACGCTGGTGAATCAGGTGCGCGAGGAGAAGGGCCACTGCAACACGCTGCTGCTGGACGCGGGTGACACGATCCAGGGCACGCCACTGACGTACTACTACGCGAAGGTTGATCCGATCACCGCTGAGGGCGGTCCGGTGCATCCGATGGCGCGGGCGATGAACGCGATCGGGTACGACGCGGTGGCGCTGGGGAACCACGAGTTCAACTACGGCATCGAGACGTTGCGGAAGTTCGAGGCGCAGTGCGACTTCCCGCTGCTGGGTGCGAACGCGCTGGATGCGAAGACTCAGCGGCCGGCGTTCCCGCCGTACTTCATGAAGACCTTCCGTGTGCCGGGCGCTCCGCCGGTGAAGGTCGCGGTGCTCGGTCTGACGAATCCGGGTATCGCGATCTGGGACAAGGCGTATGTGCAGGGCAGGCTGACGTTTCCGGGTCTGGAGGAACAGGCGGCGAAGTGGGTGCCGAGGCTGCGGTCGATGGGTGCGGATGTGGTCGTGGTGTCGGCGCACTCGGGTGCGTCGGGCACGTCGTCGTACGGTGATCAGGTGCCGTACGTGGAGAACGCGGCCGCGAACGTGGCGCGGCAGGTGCCGGGTATCGACGCGATTCTGGTGGGGCACGCGCATGTGGAGATCCCGGAGTTGAGGGTCACCAATGAGCGGACGGGCCAGACGGTCGTCCTGTCGGAGCCGCTGTGCTACGCCGAGCGTCTCACGCTGTTCGACATCGACTTGGTGTTCGACAAGGGTCGGTGGGAGGTCGAGTCGGTGTCAGCGTCGCTGCGGAATTCGAACACGGTCGCCGACGACCCGAAGATCACCAAGCTGCTGTCGGACGCGCATGCCGCCGTGGTGACGTATGTCAATCAGGTGGTCGGCAAGGCGACGCAGACGCTGACGACAGTGGAGGCGAGGTACAAGGACGCGCCGATCATCGATCTGATCACCAGGGTGCAGGAGGATGTCGTCAGGGCGGCGCTGGTGGCCACGGAGTTCGCGTCGCTGCCGGTGATCGCGCAGGCGTCGCCGTTCTCTCGGACGTCGGAGATCCCGGCGGGGGATGTGACGATCCGGGATCTGTCGAGTCTGTACGTGTACGACAACACGCTGGTGGCGAAGCTGATGACGGGTGCGCAGTTGCGGGCGTACCTGGAGTACTCGGCGGAGTACTTCGTGCAGACGGCGGCGGACGCGCCGGTCGATATGGAGAAGTTGACGAACGCGGGCGGTCGGCCGGACTACAACTACGACTACGTCTCGGGTCTGGCGTATGACATCGACATCGCGCAGCCGGCCGGTTCGCGGATCAGGAATCTGTCCTTCTTCGGGGCCCCGTTGGACGACGGGCAGCAGTTCGTTCTGGCGGTGAACAACTACCGCGCGAACGGTGGCGGTGCCTTCCCGTATGTGGCGTCGGCCAGGGAGCTGTGGTCGGAGTCGACGGAGATCCGGACCCGGATCGCGGAGTGGGTGACGGCGAAGGGGGTCCTGGATCCGAAGGACTTCGCGTCGGTGGACTGGCGGCTGACGCGGGACGGCACGCCCGTCTTTTGATGGCCGCTGAGGGTTGAGCAGGTCAGGCGGGCGGCGCCGGCGCGGGTTTTCGTGTCGGCGCCGCCTGGTTTCCCAGGCTTCTACCGTTCGTCGACGAGTGGGGTGAGGATCTGGGGCCGTCGGCTGGGCGGGATGCGGTCGGGCTGCTGGAGTCCGAAGGTGGTGAAGGCGGTTCGGCGGGGCAGGGGGTAGGGCTCTTTGCCGGTGAGGGAGTTGAGGATGGTGGCGCTGCGCCAGGCGGCGAGGCCGAGGTCGGGGCTGCCGACGCCGTGGGTGTGGAGTTCGGCGTTCTGGACGTAGACGTGTCCGGTGACGGTGGGGTCGAGGATCATGCGGAAGTGGTCGTCGATGCGGGGGCGGCCGCTCGAGTCGCGGTGCAGATAAAGGTCGAGTCCGGCGAGGAGGCGGCCGAGGGGGCGTTCGCGGTAGCCGGTGGCGAGGACAACGGCGTCGGTGGTGAGGCGGGAGCGGGTGTCCTGCTGGACGTGTTCGAGGTGGAGTTCGATTCGGGTGGTGCCGACGCGGCCGGCGGTGCGGACGCGGACTGCGGGGGTGAGGACGGTGTCGGGCCAGCCGCCGTGCAGGGTGCGTCGGTAGAGCTCGTCGTGGATGGCGGCGATGGTGCCGGCGTCGATGCCCTTGTGGAGTTGCCATTGGGCGGAGACGAGGCGGTCGCGTACGGGTTCGGAGAGGGCGTGGAAGTAGCGGGTGTAGTCGGGGGTGAAATGTTCGAGGCCGAGCTTGGAGTACTCCATGGGGGCGAAGGCTTCGGTGCGGCCGATCCAGTGGATCCTCTCGCGGCCGGCCGGGCGGTGGCGCAGCAGGTCGAGGAAGACTTCGGCGCCTGACTGGCCGGAGCCGATGACGGTGATGTGGTCGGCGGCGAGGATCGTGTCGCGGTGCTGGAGGTAGTCGGCGGCGTGGATGACGGGTAGGCCGGGGGCTTCGACGAGGTGTTCGAGGGGTTCGGGCACGTGGGGTTCGGTGCCGACGCCGAGGACGATGTTGCGGGCGTGGGTGCGGCCGAGGGCTTGGACTTGGCCGGCTGTGTCGAGTTGGGTGTAGTCGACTTCGAAGACGTCGGCGTCGGGGTTCCAGCGGACGGCGTCGATCTGGTGTCCGAAGTGGAGTCCGGGCAGGTTGCCGGCGACCCAGCGGCAGTAGGCGTCGTATTCGGCGCGCTGGATGTGGAAGCGTTCGGCGAAGTAGAAGGGGAAGAGGCGGTCGCGGGTCTTGAGGTAGTTGAGGAAGGACCAGCGGCTGGCGGGGTCGGCGAGGGTCACCAGGTCGGCGAGGAAGGGGACTTGGAGGGTGGCGCCGTCGATGAGGAGGCCGGGGTGCCAGTCGAAGCCGGCGCGTTGTTCGTAGAAGGCGGTGTCGAGTTCGGCGAGGGGGTGGGCGAGGGCGGCGAGGGAGAGGTTGAACGGGCCGATGCCGATGCCGACGAGGTCGCGGGGTGCGTCGGGTTCGTGGTGGGTCGGGGTGGTCATCGGGGCGTGCTTCCTTCCACCAGGTTCAGGAGTGCGGCCAGGTCGCCGGGCCGGGTGTGGGGGTTGAGGAGGGTGGCTTTGAGCCACAGGCGGCCGTCGAGGCGGGCGCGGCCGAGGACGGCGCGGCCGTCGTTCAGGAGGGTGCGGCGGACGGCGGCGACGGTGTCGTCGGACGCTCCGGTGGGCCGGAACAGGACGGTGCTGATGGTGGGCGGGGCGTGCAGTTCGAAGGCAGGGTGGGCGGCCAGGAGGTCGGCGAACTCGTGTGCGAGGGCGCAGACCTCGTCGACGAGGGTGCCGAGTCCGGTGCGGCCGAGCGTCTTGAGGGTGACGGCGATCTTGAGGATGTCGGGGCGCCGGGTGGTGCGCAGGGAGCGTCCGAGGAGGTCGGGCAGGCCGGCGTCGGTGTCGTCGTCGGCGTTGAGGTAGTCGGCGCGGTGGTGCAGCGTGTGCAGGTCGTGGGGGTCGCGGACGGCGAGGAGGCCTGCGGCGACCGGCTGCCAGCCGAGTTTGTGCAGGTCGAGGGTGACGGTGTGGGCGCGCTCCAGGCCGGTGAGGAGGGCGCGGTGGCGGTCGCTGAAGAGGAGTCCGCCTCCGTAGGCGGCGTCGATGTGGAGGCGGGCGCCGTGGGTGGCGCACAGGTCGGCGAGGGCGGGCAGGGGGTCGATGAGGCCGGCGTCGGTGGTGCCTGCGGTGGCGGCCACCAGAACGGGTCCGCGGGGGCCGGCCAGGTCGGTGAGGGCGGCGTGGAGGGCGGCGGGGTCCAGGGTGCCGCGCGGGGTGGGCAGGACGACGGGCTGCGGCAGTGCGAGGAGCCAGGCGGCGCGGGTGAGGGAGTGGTGGGCGTTGGCCCCGCAGACGAGGCGGACGGTGCCGTGGGCTTCGCGGGCGAGGAGGAGGGCGAGCTGGTTGGCTTCGGTGCCGCCGGTGGTGACGAGGGCGGTGGCGGTTTCCGCCTCCGGGGCGCCTGTGTCGGCGTAGACCTCTTGGGCGAGTGCGCGGGTGACGAGCGTTTCGAGTTCGGAGGCTGCCGGTGCCTGGTCCCAGGAGTCGAGGGAGGGGTTGAGGGACGAGGCGGCGAGGTCGGCGGCGGTGGCGACGGCCAGGGGCGGGCAGTGCAGGTGGGCGGCGCACAGCGGATCGGCGGGGTCAGCGGCGCCCTCCGCGAGGGCGCGCACCAGGGCTCGTACGGCGTCCGGGTCGCCCTTGTCCGGCAGGACGTCGCCGACGGCGTCGCGTACTCGGGCGGCGACCGCGGTGGGGCCGCCGGCGGGCAGGGGGCCGCCGCGCGCTCGTGCGCCCTCGTGCAGGGCGTCGAGGACGGTGGCGAGCAACGGCCGCAGGGCGCTCGGTCCGTCGGGTCCTGAGGCGAGGGGCGGCAAGCTCATGGGATGTCCTCCCGGGGGCGCGCGGCAAGGGTAGTCAAGCCTGGCGGCAAGGGGGTTCGACACGCCCGAAGAGGACAACGATCAGACCTGAATGCAGGTACTGCCCCGGTGAGGACAGGAACGGGAAAGGGCGGCGGGGGCGGCGCGCGCGGCGCGCGTTCGGCGCCCGGTGGTGAGCCGGGCGCCGGTCTGTGGGGAGGCCGGCCCCTTACGCCTCGCGGATGCGCAACGCCCGGGCCAGGTCGTCGAGTTCGTCGACGAGCCTGCGGCGCAGCGCCGGGGTGGGGTCTGCTTCGCGCAGGCACTGTTCGCCGCGGCGGAGGGTGTCCTCGCTCACGGCGTGGCGGGGGAACGCCCAGCGGCCGGCGGCGGTGGCGATGGCGGGGCCGCGGCGGGCGGCGACGGCCGGCGCGTCGGTCCAGTAGCGGTCGACGTACTCCTCGACGAGGTCGGCCTGCTCGGGCTGCCAGAAGCCCTGGGCTGTGGCGGTGAACAGGTAGTTGGACAGGTCGTCGGTGGTGAACATCGCCTCCCAGGCGCGCCGCTTCGCCTCCTCGTCGGGCAGAGCGGCGCGGCAGCGGGCGGCGCCTTCCTGGCCGGTTGCGCTGGGGTCGCGGGCGAGTTCGTCGGCGATCGTGGCCTCGTCGACGGCGCCGAGGACGGCGAGGCGGCCGAGGATGCGCCAGCGCAGTTCGGGGTCCAGTTCGGGTCCGCCGGGCACGGTTCCGTCGGCGAGCCAGGCGGCGATGGTGTCGGGGTGGGCTGCGGCGTCGATGAAGTGGCGCACCGCAATCAGGCGCAGCCCCGGGTTGTCGCCGTCCTCGGTGCGGCGGATGAGGTCGCGGCACAGTGCGGTGAGGGTGGCGAGGGCGGCGGGGCGGGCGAGGGGGGTACCTCCCTGCTCGAGCGGAGTCGAGAGCTTGGCGGAGGGCAGGTAGCGGTCGGCGATGTGGCCGGAGGCGAACGCGAGGACGCCGTCGACGAGGGCCAGGTCGGTCTCGTGCGGGAGGTGGGTGCGGGCGGTGTCCAGGTAGGTGGTGGCGGGCAGCCGGGCGTCGCGGACGGCGTCGCGCAGGGCGTTCCACACGACGGCGCGGCTGAGCGGTTGCGGCAGCCCGGCCAGAGCGTTCTGGACGGTTTCGAAGGACTCGGCATCGAAGCGGACCTTGGCGTAGGTGAGGTCGCCGTCGTTCAGCAGGAGCAGGTCGGGGCGCTTGCCGAGGGGCTGGGGCGCGGCCTGCGGGATGTCGAGGTCGAGGCGTTCGCGCAGGGCGAGGGCGCCGTCGTCGGCGATGTGGTGGTCGTAGAGGCCGACGCTGATGCGGTGCGGGCGGCTGCCGTCGTGGTCGACGGTGAGCGCGTAGGTGCCGTCGGCGGCCTGGGTGAGGTGCGGGGTGAGGGTGTCGACGCCGGTGGTGCGCAGCCAGGCGTCGGCCCAGGCGTGCACGTCGCGGTCGGTGGCGCTCGCGAGGGAGTCGATGAAGTCGGCGAGGGTGGCGTTCCCGAAGCGGTGGCGGGCGAAGTGGGCGTTGATGCCGGCGAGGAAGTCCTTCTCGCCGAGCCATGCCACCAGTTGCCGCAGCGCGGAGGCCCCCTTGGCGTAGGAGATGCCGTCGAAGTTGAGGAGCGCGGAGGCGGTGTCGTCGACCGCTTCGGGGGCGACGGGGTGGGTGGAGGGCCGCTGGTCGGCGTCGTAGCCCCAGGCCTTGCGGGCGACGCCGAAGTCGGTCCAGGTGTCGGTGAAGCGGGTGGCTTCGGTGAGGGTCTGGTAGCCCATGTACTCGGCGAAGGACTCGTTCAGCCAGATGTCGTCCCACCAGCGCAGGGTGACGAGGTCGCCGAACCACATGTGGGCCATCTCGTGGGCGATGACCATGGCGCGGGTCTGGCGCTGGGTGTCGGTGACGGCGGAGCGGTAGACGAACTCGTCGCGGAAGGTGACGAGGCCGGGGTTCTCCATGGCTCCGGCGTTGAACTCGGGGACGAACGCCTGGTCGTAGGAGTCGAAGGGGTAGGGCTCCTCGAACTTCTCGTGGTAGCGGTCGAAGCACTGGCGGGTGATCTCGAACAGTTCGTCCGCGTCGGCGTCGAGGTGGGGGGCGAGGGAGCGGCGGCAGTGGATGCCGAAGGGCAGCCCGCGGTGCTCGGTGGTGACGGAGTGCCACGGTCCGGCGGCGACGGCGACGAGGTAGGTGGAGATGAGGGGGGTGGTGGCGGCGCGCCACAGGCCGTCGCCGTCGTGGGTGGTGATGCCGTTGGCGAGGACGCTCCAGCCCTCGGGTGCCTTGACGGTGAGGTCGAAGACGGCCTTGAGGTCGGGCTGGTCGAAGGCGGCGAAGACGCGCTGGACGTCGTCCAGGAACAGCTGGGTGTAGACGTATGTCTCGCCGTCGGTGGGGTCGGTGAAGCGGTGCATGCCCTCGCCGGTGCGGGAGTAGCGCATGACGGCCTCGATGCGCAGTTCGTGCTCGCCGGCGGTGAGGTCCTTCAGCGGCAGCCGGTTCTCGACGAGGGTGGTGGGGTCGAGGGGCTGTCCGTCCAGGGTCGCGGAGCGCAGCTCGGCGGGCTTGAGTTCGACGAAGGTGTCCCCGGCCGTGCGGGCGGTGAAGCCGATGACGGTACGGGAGTCGAAGGTCTCGTCGCCGCCGGTCAGGTCGAGGGAGATCGCGTAGCGGTGGACGTCGAGGAGCCGGGCACGGGTCTGCGCTTCGTCGCGCGTGAGTACGGACATGGGGGACATGCTGCCCGATGCCGCCGAGCGGGCACAGGGGCGGTCCGGTACACGCGCTATGTCCGTCCGTCGTCGCGTGCGCTGGTGGGTGCGCGGGGCGGCTCGGTGGCGTGGTCGTCGCGCTGGCCCGGGAGGCGGGGCTCCGGGTGCGGCAGGGCGCGTGCCGGGGGCGCGGTGCCTTCCTTGAGCCGGGCGCGCAGGGCGCGGACCTCCTGCTCCAGCGTCCGGGAGCGCTGGTGGGCGTTGTAGAGGTAGCGGACCTTGGTGCGCAGGGCCCAGGGGTCGACGGGCTTGGTCACGAGGTCGGCGACACCGAGCGCGAAGGCGGCGGAGGTGAGTTCGGCGTCGATGCCGAAGCCGGTGAGCAGGATGACGGGGATGTGCTGGGTCTGCTCCACCCGCCGCATGTAGCGCACGACGTCGAGACCGCTGACCTTGGGCATGCGCACGTCGAGGAGCAGAAGGCCGACCTGGCCGCGCAGCACTTCCTTGAGTGCGGCATCGCCATTGGTCGCGCGGGTCACGCGGTAGCCCAGTGGGGCGAGGGCGCTTTCCAGCGCATAGAGCGTGTCCACATGGTCGTCGACGATGAGAATCCTGGCATCAGACGGCATGGCCCGAGGTCCCCTCGCTTGGGCAACCAGCTTATGCCGGAACCGTCTTACCGCGCGCACCTTTGACCGGACAAAGAGCCTTTCGGCCGATTCGGAAGACGTACGCATGTCCGACGGGCGTTCGATCGATCGAGCATATGTCCGCCTGGTCGGTGCGCGGTGGCGCCCGGGTGGCCGACTGCCTGCCGGGCGCGACCGCGGCCGTGCCGCCCGGGTCCGCGGCCGCCCGGGTCCGCGACCGCTCGGCAGTCGGCGGCCCTCCCGGCGGGCCGGACCCTCGTGCATCCCCGGCGCGGCACGTGCGGTGAGGTGCGGAAGACGCGGCGCGGGAGGCGCGGCGCGGGAGGCGCGGCGCGGGAGGCGCGGCGTAGAAGGCGCGCCACAGGGAGGCGGGCCGGCCGCGGATGTCACTCCGTGGGGGTGTCCGTCGCCGATGTGGCGTCCCCGGCGATGCTCTCGTGGTGGCGGATGACCTCCGCGATGATGAAGTTGAGCAGCTTCTCTGCGAACGCGGGATCAAGTTTCGCGCTCTCGGCGAGCCGGCGCAGCCGGGCGATCTGAGCGGCCTCCCTGGCCGGATCGGCGGGCGGCAGCTGGTGCGCGGCCTTGAGGTGGCCGACCTGCTGGGTGCACTTGAAGCGCTCGGCGAGCATGTGGACGACGGCGGCGTCAATGTTGTCGATGCTGTCGCGCAGCCGGGCCAGTTCGGCGCGCACGGCCGGGTCGACGTCTCCGGTGGTGCTGTGGCGGGTGGTCATGGGCGACCACCCTACGGGGCGGGCCGTTCCTCGATCATCGGCGTCCGAAGTGCGGATCGCTCCCCTCCGCGCGCCCGGCGCACGACCGCCCGCCGAGGGCGCACCGCCCCGGTGGCGCGGCGCCGCGTGTACGCTCCCGCCCCCGACCGCGAGCCCGCCTACAGTGGAAGCACAGCCGGCGTCTTTAGGGGGTGCGGACGTGGCGAACGGCGGACCGGTCGAGCACGGCTATCCACATCTGGACACGGTGCGGGCGGCCATCACCGCCCTGTACAAGCGGCTCTCGTACGACACCATCCGCACCTTCGCGACCAGTGTGCTCCCTGCCGACGTCGCCTTCTGCGACCAGGACGACCTGCACCTGGGGGCGCAGCGGGTGGCGCGCGAGTTGGTGCGGCACTACCGGCTGCCGGACGCCCGGGTGATCGTCAGCTTCCGTGAGATGACGCACGCGGCGAACGTCGAACTCGCTGCGGGTCCCGAGTACTTCGTGGAGCTCAACGACCGGTTCCGCACCCATCGCCGGGACATCGGCGCGGCCCTCGCGCACGAGGTGATGCATGTCTATCTGCACCGTCTCGGCCTCTCCTTCCCCGGCACGCGTGACAACGAGATCCTCACCGACACGGCGGCGACCTACCTGGGCGCGGGCTGGCTGCTGCTGGACGCCTTCCGCGAGGACGGGGTGTCGTCGCAGAAGCTCGGCTACCTCACCCCGGAGGAGTTCGGCTACGTGCTCGCCAAGCGGGCGCTGGTGTTCGGGGAGGACCCCGCGGTCTGGTTCACCAGCCCGCAGGCGTACACGGCGTACATGAAGGGCATGGCGCAGGCCCGCCGTGACGAGCAGCAGCCGCCGCTGACCGCGGCCGGCTGGGCGGGTCGCCGCCGCTACGCCAGGGACCGCCGCTCGGCCCAGGACCACCTGACCGTCGGTCCGCACCCGGGTGTCCCGTACTCCTTCACCCCGGCCGGCCGCGACCCGCTGCGCGTCTGCTTCCCGTGCCCGACCTGCCACCAGCGGATCCGGGTGCCGGTACGGGGGCGGGTGCGGGCGCGCTGCGGACTGTGCCGCACCGTACTGGAGTGCGACACGTAAGCTCCGGCCGTCGCCCGGAGCGACCGGAGCGCCGCGTGCGAGGGTGCGGCCGTCTCCCGGAGGGACCGGAGCGCCACGTGTGAGGTGCGGCCGCCTCCCGGAGAGACCGGAGCGCCGCGTGCGAGGTGCGGCCGTCGCCCGAGGCGACCTGTGAGGCGGCTCGGAGGCGGCGCAGAGGTGGCACAGAACACCTCATATGTCTTTGCGTCCGCGGCCCTCTCGGAGCGAGGGTCGAGTCATGAACACGCACGAGCCGCCGGGGCTGTTCGCGGCGGTGTACGCAGGGGACGAGGACGCGGTCCTCCGGTTGCTGCGCACGGGTACGAGCCCGGAGTCGACGGATGAGGAGGGCCAGACGGCCCTGTATCTGGCGGCGGTGAGCGACGCTCCGGGCGTCGCACGGCTGCTGCTGGCGGCAGGCGCCGACCCCGACCGGCTCAGCGCGGGCGCCGACGCTCCCCTGTGCGGCGCCGCCTGCGGGGGCCATACCGAGGTCGTACGGGCGCTGCTGGCGGCCGGGGCTGATCCGGATCTGGAGGAGGGGTACGGGTTCCGGGCGCTGACATGGGCGGTGCAGCGGGGCCATGCCGAGGTCGTCCGGCAGCTGCTCGCGGCCGGTGCGAACCCGGACCTGCCCGGCCCCGCCGGGGAACTTCCGCTGGTGGCGGCCGCCCGCCGCGGGTCCCCCGCCTGCGTGCGGGCCCTGCTGGACCATGGCGCCCGGGCACGGCGGGAAGCACTCGCCGAGGCGCGGCGCTGGCTGGCACTGGACGTCGCGGCCGAGCTCCGGGCGGGCCTGGAGGCGGCATACGGCCCAGGGCACGAGTACGTCACGCGGCGCTGGGAGCAGGAGCCCGGCACGGTGACCGTCGAGGTCGCCCTGGTGCGCGACGGCCGGCCGGCGGCGGGGAACGACCAGCAGACGGGACACCGCCTGATCGTGGACCTGTTGCAGACGGGGCCCGGCGCCCTCACCGGGTGAGGCGCACAAGCGGGGGCGCGGACCTCGTGGCCCACGCCCCCGAAGCTCCTGTGGCGCTCACTCCTCGTGCGCGGCCACCGCCCGCCGGGGCAGTGCCGTGCACAGCGCCGCGCACAGCACGAACACGCCCGTCACCCAGGGCATCGCCCCGGTCAGCGCCCGCGTCGGACCATGCGAGATGTGCTCGAAGAACACGGTGCCGACCACGGCCGCCCCGAGCGCTCCGCCGAACTGCTGGGCCGTGGAGAAGATGCCGGACGCGGCGCCCGCGAGATCGCCGGGCACGGCGGACAGCACGACGTTGACGAGCGGTACGACCAGCAGGCCCAGCCCGGCGCCGGCGAGCACCAGGCCCGGTACCAGCGGCCAGGCCCCGGTGTGCGTGGCGGGCGCGCCGTGCACCGCCGCCCGGACCAGCCCGAATCCGCCCGCCATGAGCACCGCACCCGCACCGAGCACCAGCCGCCCGAACCGCACCGCCAGCCCGTCCGCGATCGGCGCGGTCAGGAAGCTGCCGGCGGAGAACGCCACGGTCACCACACCCGCCTGCATGGGCGTGTAGCCCTCGCCGCCCTGGAGCCAGATCGCGAAGATCAGGAAGAAGCCCTGCATGCCCAGGGAGAACAGGAGTTGGACGAGGAAGCCGACGGAGAACGCCGGCAGCCGGAACGCCCGCGCAGGCAGCAGCGGCACCGTCCCCGCTCCGCGCCGTCGGGCCTCGTGGACGCCGAGCCCGACGACCGCGACGATGCCGGCGACGAGGCAGATCCAGCCCCACAGCGGCCAGCCGTTGACGCGTCCCTGCACCAGCGGCAGCACGATCGCCACCAAGCCCGCGGCCAGGACCAGGCTGCCGAGGACGTCCGGGCGTCCGGCCGACCGCTCCTTCGTCGCGGGGACGAGCACGAGTCCGGCCGCGAAGGTGACGGCGGCGACGGGGACGTTCACCAGGAACACCGACCGCCAGCCCCAGCCGAACAGATCGGCGTCCGTGAGCAGCCCGCCCAGCAGCAGTCCGATCGCGGAGGCGAACCCGGCGACGGCCCCGTACATCCCGAAGGCGGCGCCCCGCTCCCGGCCCTGGAACAGCGTCCGGAACGAGCCGAGGACCTGCGGCAGCAGCACCGCGGCCATGACGCCCTGCACGGCCCGGGCAGCGATCAGCTGACCCGGTGACTGGGCGATCCCGCACCCCAGGCTGGCCAGCCCGAAGCCGGCGGTGCCGAGGAGGAAGAGGCGACGGCGGCCGAACCGGTCACCGAGGTGCCCGGAGATGATCAGTGCGGCCGCGAAGCCCAGCAGGTAGGCGGAGACCAGCCACTGCAGGGCGTTCTGCGCGGCGTGCAGATCACGGCCGATGGACGGGATGGCGACGTTCACGATGGTCCCGTCGAGCAGGTCCATCAGGGCCGCCACCATCATCACGGCGGCAGCGGCCCAGCGGCGCGGATACGACTCCGCCACCGGTGCTGAGGTGGCGGCGAGGGTTGAGCTCATGGTGACTCCCGGCGACAACGGCCGTTGGCACGGCCCGGATTTATTTCGTTCGACCTAACGAAAGACTTGCATCGAGAGGGCGCGGGGCGCAAGTCCTTAGTTCGTCCGAACGAAATACTTGCTAGCCTGATCCCATGAACAGCGCTGAGACGGATGGCACGACCGGGAGCCGGGGCCCGGCAGCGGTCGCGGTGGACGACGAGCGGCGGGCCAGGGCGCTGGAGCAGCTCATGGCCGTGGGGCGGCAGCACAGCGCTGTCACGGTGATGTTCCATTCGGCGATCGCCGCGAAGCAGGGGCTGAACGCCACGGAGGAGAAGACCCTGGACTTCCTCGAGCGGCGCGGCCCGCTCACCGCGAAGGACCTCGCCGAGCTGACCGGTCTGGCTCCCGCGTCCGTCACGGGGCTCGTCGACCGTCTGGAGTCCAAGGGGTTCGTGCGCAGGGTCAAGCACCCGACGGACAAGCGGCGTGTGCTCGTGGAGCTGAACCAGCGAAAGCTCGGCGAGTTCGCCGTGTTCTTCGAGGAGTGGGCGCGGGACATCGTCGATGCGTGCGAGGAGTTCAGCGCACAGGAACTGGAGACCGTGGTCCGGTTCTTGGCGGTGATGTCCGAGCGGCAGAGCAAGTTCGTGGCCCGCCTGTCCGAATAGGACGCACGGACCCTCGCCATCGGCTCCCGACCCCTGGCACTCGCTGCCGGCCCCTGGCACCCGACTGCCGGCCCCTGCCCGGCTCCCGACCCCTGGTACCCGGCTTCCGGGTCCTGGCTTCCGGGTCCTGGCACCCGGCTTCCAGCCCCTGGCTTCCGCGTCCTGGCTTCCGACTCCTTGGACTCCCGGCCTCAGCCGGCCCCGGCCCCGTACACCGCCCCCGGCGTCTCGGCCTCCGCCAGGAGTTTCAACGCCGCCTCCCCCGCCTCGGCGGGGGTCCACCGCGCACCCTTGTCCGCTGTCGGGCCCCGCCTCCAGCCCTCCATGACGCTGATCCTGCCGCCCTCCGCCTCGAAGACCCGGCCGGTGACGCCGGCGCTCACGGTGGACCCCAGCCAGACCACCAGGGGCGAGACGTTCTCCGGGGCCATGGCGTCGAAGCCGGCGGCGGGTGCCGCCATCGTCCCGGCGAACGTCCGCTCGGTCATCCGGGTGCGCGCGGCGGGCGCGATGGCGTTGACCTGCACTCCGTAGCGTCCGAGTTCCGCCGCCGCGACCAGCGTCAGGGCCACGATCCCGGCCTTGGCCGCGCTGTAGTTCCCCTGCCCCACCGAGCCCAGCAGTCCGGCGCCGCTACTGGTGTTGACGACCCGGGCGCAGGGGGCGCGCCCCGCCTTGGCCTCGGCACGCCAGTGCGCCGCCGCGTGTTTCAGCGGCAGGAAGTGTCCCTTGAGGTGGACGCGCACGACCGCGTCCCATTCGTCCTCGTCGAGATTGACCAGCATCCGGTCGCGCAGGAAGCCGGCGTTGTTGACGAGGGTGTCCAGCCGCCCGTACGTGTCCAGGGCGGCCGCCACCAGGGACGCGGCACCGGCACTGGTCGCGATGTCACCGCCGTGCGCGACCGCTTCGCCACCGGCCGCACGGATCTCCTCGACGACCTGCCCGGCCGGACTCTCGGCGCCGGGTGTGCCGTCGAGGCCGACTCCGAGGTCGTTGACGACGACCCTCGCTCCCTCGGCGGCGAACGCGAGGGCGTGGGCGCGTCCGAGACCGCGGCCCGCGCCGGTGACGATCACCACCCGGCCGTCGGCGACACCGGTCACGGCATGCCTCCTGTTCCTGTTTCCGAAGCGCCCTCGCCGTCCTTGTTGACGGTCGCCGCGTCAAGGAACGCCGGGCGTTCCCCTCCCCCGTGGACGAGGAGGCTCGCTCCGGTGATGTACGCGGCGGCGTCCGAAGCGAGGAAGACGGCGGCCTCGCCGATGTCGGACGGCTCGGCGAGACGTCCGAGCGGGACGGTGCGGGAGACGGCCGCGACGCCGTCCACGTCGCCGTAGTGGAGAGAGGACTTTTCCGTCCGGACCATCCCGACGACCAGCGTGTTGACCCGCACCTCGGGCGCCCATTCCACGGCCATGGAGCGGGCGAGGCTCTCCAGTCCGGCCTTGGCCGCCCCGTAGGCGGCGCTGCCCGGTGAGGGGCGGCCGCCGCTCACACTGCCGATCATCACGATCACTCCCCGGGCGCGCCGGAGGTGCTCGTAGGCGGCGAGGGAGACGGTCAGGGGTGCGAGGAGGTTGAGTTCGACGACTCGGGCGTGCCGTTCGGGCCCGGCGTCGGCGAGGAGCCGGTAGGAGGTGCCGCCCGCGTTGTTGACGAGCACGTCGATTCGGGGCAGGGGCGGTGCGGCGAAGACGTCGCGTACGGCGTCCGGGTCGCGCACGTCGAGCGGGACGAACTCGGTGCCGGGCAGGGCGGCTTCGGGCGGCCGGCGGGCGCAGACGACGACCCGGGCACCCGCCGCGACGAACGCCCGGGCGATGCCGGCGCCCACGCCGCGGGTGCCGCCGGTGACGACGGCCGTACGGCCCCGCAGGTTTTCCACAGGCTCTCCCACCGGCTCGCGGCGACTGCTAGCTTCGAATCGCACCTAACAAACGTTTGGTGGAAAGGTAGCTGATGTGCCCATGGGTGTCTCCACCTCGTGCCCGGAAAAAGGGGTCACCGTCGTCACGGTCGACTTCCCGCCGGTGAACGCGTTGCCGGTGGCCGGCTGGTTCGCCCTGGCCGACTCCGTGCGGTCGGCGGGCCGCGATCGGGAGGTCCGCTGTGTCGTGCTGGCCGCGCCGGGGCGCGGTTTCAACGCGGGTGTGGACATCAAGGAGATACAGGCCGAGGGCAGCGGCGCGCTGATCGGGGCCAACCGGGGGTGCTACGAGGCGTTCGCGGCGGTGTACGAGTGCGAGGTGCCGGTCGTCGCCGCGGTGCAGGGGTTCTGCCTGGGCGGCGGGATAGGGCTCGTCGGCAACGCGGACGCGATCGTGGCGAGCGAGGACGCCGTCTTCGGGCTGCCCGAGCTGGACCGGGGCGCCCTGGGTGCGGCCACGCATCTGGCGCGGCTCGTCCCACCGCATCTGATGCGTGCCCTGTACTACACCGCGCGCACCGTGACGGCGGGCGAGCTGCACGCGCACGGCTCGGTGTGGCGGGTCGTGCCGCGGGACGGGCTCAGGGCTGCGGCGCTGGAGCTGGCCGGTGAGATCGCCGCCAAGGACGGTGAGCTGCTCCGGCTGGCCAAGGCCGCGCTCAACGGCATCGACCCGGTCGACGTGCGCCGTAGCTACCGCTTCGAGCAGGGCTTCACGTTCGAGGCGAACCTCAGCGGGGTGGCCGGCCGGGTCCGGGACACCTTCGGGAAGGAGGGCGGATAGGTGGGGGACAAGACGATGACCGCCGCGGAGGTCGTCTCCCGGCTGGAGAGCGGCATGACCCTCGGCATCGGGGGCTGGGGCTCGCGCCGTAAGCCGATGGCCCTGGTGCGGGCGCTGCTCCGCTCCGGGATCACCGATCTGACGGTCGTCTCCTGCGGCGGTCCGGACGTCGGCATGCTCGCGGCAGCGGGGCGGATCCGAAGACTTGTCGCCGCGTTCACGACGCTGGACTCGATCCCGCTCGAACCGCACTTCCGGGCGGCCCGGGAGAGCGGTGCGCTGGAGCTGGCGGAGGTCGACGAGGCGATGTTCCTGTGGGGGCTGCGCGCGGCGGCGAACCGGCTGCCGTTCCTGCCGGTGCGGGCGGGAGTCGGCTCGGACGTGCTGCGGGTCAACCCGGGCCTGCGGACGGTGACGTCGCCGTACGGGGACGGGTGGCCCTTCACCGGCGACGGCGGGACGGCCTCGCCGGGCCCGAGCGAGGAGTTCGTGGCGATGCCCGCGTTGCGGATGGACGCCGCCCTGGTGCACGTCAACCGTGCCGACCGGCTGGGCAACGGCCAGTACCTGGGCCCGGACCCGTACTTCGACGACCTGTTCTGCGAGGCGGCCGACGCGGCGTACATGTCGTGCGAGCGGATCGTGGACACCGCGGAGCTGACGAAGGAGGCCGCACCGCAGACCCTGTTGATCAAGCGGCACACCGTGACGGGGGTGGTCGAGGCTCCGAACGGCGCGCACTTCACGTCCTGCGCACCCGACCACGACCGGGACGAGGCTTTCCAGAGGCACTATGCGACCACCGAGTGGTCCCGGTTCGCCGGGCGGTTCCTCGCCGGGGACGAACACGCCTACCAGTCGGCCGTCCGGGCCTGGCACGAGGAGCGGTCATGAGCGGAGTGAGCCGCGCGGAGTACTGCGTGATCGCGTGCGCCGAGGCCTGGCGCGGCGCCGGGGAGATCCTCGCGAGCCCCATGGGCCCCATCCCCTCGATCGGAGCGCGGCTGGCGCGGCGGACCTTCTCCCCGGACCTGCTGCTCACCGACGGCGAGGCGATGCTGGTGGGCGCCGACGGCACGGTGGAGGGCTGGTTGCCGTACCGTCAGCATCTGGAGCTGGTGGCCGGCGGTCGGCGGCACGTGATGATGGGCGCGAGCCAGATCGACCGCTTCGGCAACCAGAACATCTCGCGCATCGGGGACTGGGCAGAACCCCGGCGGCAGTTGCTCGGGGTGCGCGGAGCGCCGGTCAACACCCTCAATCATCCGACCAGTTACTGGATACCGCGGCATTCACGGCGGGTGTTCGTCGAGCGGGTCGACATGGTGTGCGGGGTGGGATACGACCGTGCGGCACGGCACCCGGCCACCGCCCGTTTCCACCGCATCGCGCGCGTCGTGTCCGACCTCGGTGTCTTCGACTTCGACACCCCGGACCGCTCGATGCGGCTCGCCTCGCTGCATCCGGGGGTGACGGTGGAGGAGGTGCGGCAGGCGACGGGCTTCGAACCGACGGTCCCCGACGAGGTTCCGTGCACCCGTGAACCTACGCCTGAGGAGCTGCGGTTGATCCGTGAGGTGATCGATCCGGAGGGCATACGGGAGCGCGAGGTGCCCGATCGGGTCGGTGAGGGCGGGGGGCGCTGATGGACACCGCGTTCACCCGGCTCGTCGGGGTCCGGCATCCCGTGGTGCAGACGGGCATGGGCTGGGTGGCCGGGCCCCGTCTGGTCTCCGCCGCGGCCGGCGCGGGTGCGCTCGGGATCCTCGGCTCCGCGACCATGACGCTCGACCAGTTGCGGGAGGCGATACGGGAGGTGAGGGCGCGGACGGACGCGCCGTTCGGGGTGAATCTGCGGGCGGACGCCGGGGATGCGGGTGACCGAGTGCGGATGCTCGTGGAGGAGGGCGTGCGGGTGGCGTCGTTCGCGCTGGCGCCGTCGGCTGAGCTGATCGCCGGCCTGAAGGCGGCGGGGATCGTCGTGATTCCGTCCGTGGGAGCGCGGCGGCATGCCGAGAAGGTGGCCTCCTGGGGTGCGGACGCGGTGATCGTGCAGGGCGGCGAGGGCGGCGGTCACACGGGTGAGGTGGCGACGACCGTGCTGCTGCCGCAGGTGGTGGACGCGGTCGACATCCCGGTGGTGGCGGCTGGCGGCTTCCGCGACGGGCGCGGGCTGGTCGCGGCGCTGGCGTACGGGGCGGCGGGCATCGCGATGGGCACGCGCTTCCTGCTGACGTCGGACTCGACGGTGCCCGAGGCGGTGAAGGCGCGCTATCTGGCGGCGTCGGTGCGGGATGTGACGGTGACGACGGCGGTGGACGGACTGCCTCATCGCATGCTGCGCACGTCGTTCGTGGACTCGCTGGAGCGGGCGGGCCGGGTGCGGGCGCTGCTGCGGGCGGTGCGCGGGGCGTCGGCGTTCCGGAGGCTGTCGGGTCTGACGTGGCCGCGGATGATCCGCGACGGCCTCGTCCTGAAGCACGGCAAGGACCTGAGCTGGGGCCAGGTACTGCTGGCGGCGAACACGCCGATGCTGCTCAGGGCCGCGATGGTTCAGGGGCGGACGGATCTCGGGGTGATGGCGTCCGGGCAGGTCGCCGGGGTGATCGACGACCTGCCGTCGTGTGCGGAGCTGGTGGAGCGGATCATGACGGAGGCGGAGGAGGTGCTCGGGGTCCTGGAAGGGTTCAGAGCCGTTCGATGATCGTCACGTTGGCCTGACCGCCGCCCTCGCACATCGTCTGCAGGCCCAGGCGGCCGTCGGTGCGTTCGAGTTCGTTCAGGAGGGTGGTCATCAGCTTGGCTCCGGTGGCGCCCAGGGGGTGGCCGAGGGCGATGGCGCCGCCGTTGACGTTGACCTTCTCCGGGTCGGCGCCGGTCTCCTTCATCCAGGCCAGGACGACCGGGGCGAACGCCTCGTTGATCTCGACGAGGTCGATGTCGTCGATCGTGAGCCCGGTCTTCTTCAGGGCGTGCGCGGTCGCCGGGATCGGGGCCGTCAGCATGCGGATCGGGTCCTCGCCGCGCACCGAGAGGTGGTGGACCCGGGCGCGCGGGGTCAGCCGGTGTTCCCGTACGGCCCGTTCCGAGGCCAGCAGCAGGGCCGCCGCGCCGTCGGAGACCTGCGAGGAGCAGGCGGCGGTGACGGTGCCGCCCTCCAGGACCGGCTTCAACTCGGCCATCTTCTCCAGGGAGGTGTCCCGGCGCGGGCCTTCGTCGACCGTGACGTCCCCGTAGGCGACGGTCTCCTTCTCGAAGCGGCCCCCGTCGATGGCGCGCACCGCCCGCTGGTGCGAGCGGAGGGCGTACTCCTCCTGGTCGCGCCGGGTGATGCCCCACTTCGCGGCGATCATCTCGGCGCCGACGAACTGGTTGACGGGTTGGTCGCCGTAGCGGGCCCGCCAGCCCTCGCTCCCCGCGAAGGGTCCCTCGGTCAGCCCGAGCGGTTCGGCGGCCTGACGGGAGGCGAAGGCGATCGGGATCTGCGACATGTTCTGCACGCCGCCCGCGACGACCAGGTCCTGGGTGCCGGACATGACGGCCTGCGCCGCGAAGTGCACGGCCTGCTGGGAGGAGCCGCACTGCCGGTCGACGGTCACGCCGGGCACCTCCTGCGGCAGCCCGGCGGCCAGCCAGCAGGTGCGGGCGATGTCCCCGGCCTGCGGTCCGACGGTGTCCAGGCAGCCGAGGATGACGTCCTCCACGGCCGCCGGGTCCACTCCCGAGCGCTCCATGAGGGCTTTCAGTACGTGCGCGCCCAGGTCGGCCGGATGGACTCCGCTGAGCCCGCCTCGGCGCCGCCCGACGGGCGTACGGACCGCTTCGACGATGTAGGCCTCGGCCATGGTGGACTCCCTCGTACAGGACGACGGTTCGCATACGGCTGCTCACGTACTGCTGTGCTCCTGCTGTTCTTCGCGTACGGCGATCCCGTCGAGCACCATCGACAGGTACTGGCGGGCGATCTCCTCCGGGCTGTGCTGTCCACCGGGCCGGTACCAGGAGGCGGCGACCCACACGGTGTCGCGCACGAACCGGTAGGTGAGCCGGACGTCGAGGTCGGCCCGGAAGACCCGGTCGGCGACGCCCCGTTCCAGGGTCGACAGCCATGCCTTCTCGAACTTGCGTTGCGACTCGGCGAGGAACGCGAACCGTTCCTGTGCCGCGAGCTGCTTGGACTCCTTCTGGTAGATCGCGACGGCCGCGCGGTGCCGGTCGATCTCCCGGAAGGACTCGGTGACCAGTGCTTCCAGCGTCTCCCGCGGACCGAGGCCGGCGTCCAGGACGGTGTCGTAGCCGTCCCACAGCTCGTCCAGGAAGGTGCGCAGGATCTCCTCCAGCATCGACTCCTTGGAGTCGAAGTGGTAGTAGAGGCTGCCCGCGAGCATTCCGGCGTGGTCGGCGATCGTGCGGACGGTGGTGGCGTTGTAGCCCTGCTCGGCGAAGACCTCGGCGGCGGTGTCGAGGAGTTCGCGGCGGCGGGCGGGCGCGGCGGTCACCTGGGGCTTCTTGGTGGTCGGCTTGGTGGGCACGGTTCCATTGTGATCCCCGGGGCGCGGGTCCATCGCCGGGCCTAGGGATGCCGGCTGCTGACGGCGACGACCTCACCGGTCATGTACGAGGAGTAGCCGGACGCCAGGAAGACGATCACGTTGGCCACCTCCCACGGCTCGGCGTGCCGTCCGAACGCCTCCCTCGCGGTCAGCTCGTGAAGCAGTTCGGGGGTCGTCACCTTCGCCAGGTGCGGATGCAGGGCGAGACTCGGCGCGACCGCGTTGACCCGCACCCCGTACGGGGCCGCCTCCATGGCCGCGCACCGGGTCAGGGCCATCACGCCCGCCTTCGCGGCGGCGTAGTGCGCCTGTCCGGCCTGGGCGCGCCAGCCGAGCACCGAGGCGTTGTTGACGATCACGCCGCCGGTCTCCTTCATGGCGCGCAAGGCCGCGCGCAGGCACCGGAAGGTGCCGTTCAGTGTCACGTCCAGCACGCGCGACCACTGCTCGTCGGTCATGTCGACGAGCGCGGCGGTGCCGCCCAGGCCGGCGTTGTTGACGACGACGTCGAGTCGGCCGTGGGTGCGGACGGCGGTGTCGAACAGGGCCCGGACCTGCGTCTCGTCGGTGACGTCGCACGGCAGCGCGGTCACCGAGCCCTCGAACTCCCCGGCCAGCTCCGCCTCGTACTGCTTGAGGCGGCGCACGTGCGCGTCACTGATCAGAACGCGCGCGCCCTCCTCGAGGAACCGGCGCGCGGTCGCGCCGCCGATCCCCGCACCGGCCGCCGCGGTGATCACGGCGGTGCGCCCCCGCAGCAGCCCGTGGCCGGGTACGTACGCCGGGCTCTCGACGCCTGTCATGGGTCCACGCTAACCTACCAAACACTTGTTAGGGAAGATTGACGAAGAGCGGCGGAAGGACGAGCGCGTGGACCTGACCCACTCCCCCGCGGACGAGGCCTTCCGCGCCGAGGCCCGGGCCTGGCTCGCGGCGCACGTGCCCGCGGCCCCGCTGCCCTCCCTGGAGACCGAGGAGGGCTTCGCGGCGCACCGGGCGTGGGAGGCGGAACTGGCCGCGGACCGCTGGTCGGTGGTGTCCTGGCCGGCCGCGTACGGCGGACGGGACGGGGGGCTGGTGCGGTGGCTGATCTTCGAGGAGGAGTACTACGCGGCGGGCGCACCGGGCCGGGTGAGCCAGAACGGGATCCATCTGCTGGCGCCCACTCTCTTCGACCACGGCACCGAGGAGCAGCGGTCCCGTGTGCTGCCGCCGATGGCGTGCGGGGAGGTGGTCTGGGCGCAGGCGTGGTCGGAGCCGGAGGCCGGTTCGGACCTGGCCTCCCTGCGGTCGAGGGCGGTGCGCACGGACGGCGGCTGGTGCTTGAGCGGGCAGAAGACGTGGTCGTCGCGGGCGGCCTTCGCGGACCGTGCGTTCGGGTTGTTCCGCAGCGATCCGGAGGCACCGAAGCACCAGGGGCTGATCTACCTGATGTTCGACCTGCGCGCGCCCGGGGTGACGGTCCGGCCGATCGACCGCCTCGACGGGAAGCCGGCGTTCGCCGAGCTGTTCCTGGACGAGGTGTTCGTGCCCGACGAGGACGTGATCGGCGAGCCGGGCGAGGGCTGGCGGATCGCGATGTCGACAGCCGGCAACGAACGCGGGCTCACCCTCCGCTCCCCCGGCCGCTACCTGGCCGCCGCCGACCGGCTGGTGGAGCTGTGGCGGCAGCGCGGATGCCCGGTGCGGGCACAGGACCGGGTGGCCGACGCGGTGATCGGCGCCCGCGCCTACCAGCTCTTCACGTACGCGGGCGCGTCCCGCTTCCTTCAGGGCGAGCCGCTGGGTCCCGAGTCCAGCATGAACAAGGTCTTCTGGTCGGAGTACGACATCGCGCTGCACGAGACGGCGCTCGATCTGCTGGACGAGGAGGGCGAGTTGGCGGACACCGACTGGGCGGAGGGGTATGTCTTCTCCCTCGCGGGGCCCCTCTACGCCGGCGCGAACGAGATCCAGCGCGACATCATCGCCGAACGCCTGCTCGGCCTGCCGAAGGGCCGCCGCTGATGCTCCCGCTCACGAAGGGCCATGGCTGATGCGTTTCCTGCTCACCGAGGAACAGCGCGCGTTCGCCCGCTCGTTGGACGCGCTGCTGGCCGCTGCCGACACCCCCTCGCTCGTACGGTCCTGGAGTGCCGGCGACCCCACGGCGGGCCGGGCGCTGTGGTCCCGGATCGCGGAGGCGGGCGTCTTCGCGCTGGCGGTCCCGGAGGAGTTCGAAGGGGTGGGCCCACTGCCCGTGGAACTGGTCGTGGCCTTCGTGGAGTTGGGGCGGCACGCGGTTCCGGGCCCGCTGGTGGAGACGGTGCTCGCGGCGGCCCTCCTCTCCGCACGGCCCGAGCCCGCCGGGCGGCTGCTGCCCCAGCTGGCGTCGGGCAAGGCGCTGGCCACGGTGGGCGCACCGTACGCCCTGGACGCGGACACCGCGGACCTCGTCCTCGCGCTCAGGGACGGCCAGGTGTGGCGGTCGCCGGGCGCCCGGGACATACGCCCGTCCCTGGACCCCGCCCGGCGGCTCGCCACCCCGCTCCCCGGTGGGGAACTGCTCTCCCCCGTCATCCCCCCGGACGCCGTCCTCTGGGCCCGCCTCGCCACCGCGGCTCAGGCGCTCGGCGTAGGGCTGGCCCTCCTCGACAGGACCGTCGCCCATGTCGGGCAGCGCGTCCAGTTCGGTGTCCCGACAGGCTCCTTCCAGGCCGTCAAGCACCGTCTGGCCGACGCCAGGACAGCCCTGGAGTTCGCGCGTCCGCTGCTGTTCGGAGCGGCCCTGTCCATGACCCCGACGGACGTGGCCGCCGCCAAGGTCGCGGCCTGCGAGGCGGCGTACGCGACCGCCCGGACCGCGCTCCAACTGCACGGGGCGATCGGCTACACCGCCGAGTACGACCTGTCTCTGTGGCTCACCAAGGCGCGTGCGCTGCGCACGGCGTGGGGTGGGCCCGCGCAGTGCCGGGCGGTCGTCCTCGGTGCCCGGGGGTGAGGCGTCTCATCCGGCCACGATGCCCCGTGCCCGTGCCGCAGCCAGCCACTGCGGGAACTCGCCCACGAGCCGGTCGTACAGTTCGGTGTCGGGCACCGTCCGTGGGTCCCGACCGGCATGGAAGAACCCGGCGTTGTCGACGGCCCGCTTCTGCGGCACCGGGAGCTCGTCGAGCTTGCGCAGGAAATCGAACTGCCTGCTGTCCGGATCCCCGAACCCGATGAACTGCCAGAACATCGGCAGTTTCGCCGCCTTGCAGAGATGGCGCTCCGCGGCGAACTTGTCGATGGGGCCGCCGTCGGTCTGGAAGACGACCAAGGCGGGGGCCTTGGAGCCGCTGTCGAGGTAGTGGTCGATGACGGCGTCCATCGCGAGGTGGTAGCTGGTCTTGCCCATGTGCCCGAGACCGGCGACGATCCGGTCGATACGGCCCCGGTGGTCGGCCAGGGAGATGTCGGAGACGGTGTCGACATCGGTGGAGAAGAAGACGACCGGCACGCTCCCGTCGTCGTCGAGGTGCGCGGAGAGCCCCAGCACCTGTTCGGCGAGCGCCTGCACGCTGCCGTCCTTGTAGTAGGGCCGCATGGACCCGGAGTAGTCGACCACGAGGTAGACGGCGGCCCGCTGCCCGTCGAGGCCGTGCTTGCGCAGCGAGACCCCGGCGGTCTTGTACAGGCTGACCAGCGCGGGGGCGCTCTGCTCCACCTTGGTCAGACTGATCGCGGCCATGCCGGCTCCCCCTCGGTGCGGTGCGGGAACGTCGAGGTTACGCCACGACAGCCGCTCAAAGCGGCGGCGCCTGCCAGATCGTCCGGTCGGGGACAAGTTGGCAGGCGCCGTCTCGGGGGGTCTGGGGGAAATCCCCCAGATTGCCCGCCCGTACGCCTTTGTACGGGACATATATGAGTGACCGTCAGGTCACGTTGGAGCCGTCAGACCGTCAGTGCGCGGTCGGTCGGCCGGATCGGAGCCGGCAGGTCGCTGGCGCCGGTGAGGTAGCGGTCGACGCCGCGGGCGGCCGAGCGGCCCTCCGCGATCGCCCAGACGATCAGCGACTGGCCGCGGCCGGCGTCACCGGCCACGAACACGCCCGGCACGTTCGTCTGGAAGTCGGCGTCGCGCGCGATGTTGCCGCGCTCGTCCAGCGCCAGACCGAGCTGCTCGACCAGGCCGTTCTGCTGGTCGGTGCCGGTGAAGCCCATGGCGAGGGTGACCAGCTGGGCGGGGATCTTCCGCTCGGTGCCCGGCTTCTGCGTCAGCTTGCCGTCGACGAACTCGACCTCGGCCAGGTGCAGCCACTGCACGTTGCCGTCCTCGTCGCCCTCGAAGTGGGTCGTCGAGGCGGAGTAGATCCGCTCGCCGCCCTCCTCGTGGGCCGAGGTGACCTTGTAGAGGATCGGGAAGGTCGGCCACGGCTGGTTCGTCGGGTGCCGCTCGTCGTTCGGGCGGGGCATGATCTCCAGCTGCGTGACGGAGGCCGCGCCCTGGCGGTGGGCCGTGCCCACGCAGTCCGCGCCCGTGTCACCGCCGCCGATCACGACCACGTGCTTGCCCTCGGCCGAGATCGGGGGGGTGACGTAGTCGCCCTCCTGGACCTTGTTGGCCAGGGGCAGGTACTCCATCGCCTGGTAGATGCCCTTGAGCTCACGGCCGGGGACCGGGAGGTCGCGGGCGGTGGTGGCGCCCGCGGCGATCACGATCGCGTCGTACCGCTTGCGCAGGTCCGACGCCTTCAGGTCGCGGCCGATCTCGATCCCCGTACGGAAGCGGGTGCCCTCCGCGCGCATCTGCTCGATACGGCGGTTGATGTGCCGCTTCTCCATCTTGAACTCGGGGATGCCGTACCGGAGCAGACCGCCGATGCGGTCCGCGCGCTCGTAGACGGCGACGGTGTGGCCGGCCCGGGTCAGCTGCTGGGCGGCGGCCAGACCGGCGGGGCCGGACCCGATCACCGCGACCGTCTTGCCCGACAGGCGCTCGGGGGCCTGCGGCTTGACGTCACCGCTGTCCCACGCCTTGTCGATGATCGAGACCTCGACGTTCTTGATGGTGACCGGCGGCTGGTTGATGCCGAGCACGCACGCCGACTCGCACGGGGCGGGGCACAGACGGCCCGTGAACTCCGGGAAGTTGTTCGTGGCGTGCAGCCGCTCGGAGGCTGCCGTCCAGTCCTCGCGGTAGGCGTAGTCGTTCCACTCGGGAATCAGGTTCCCGAGCGGACAGCCGTTGTGGCAGAACGGGATGCCGCAGTCCATGCACCGGCTGGCCTGCTTGCTGATGATCGGCAGCAGGGAGCCGGGGACGTAGACCTCGTTCCAGTCCCGGACGCGCTCCTCGACGGGGCGGGACTTGGCGACCTCGCGGCCGTGGTTCAGGAAGCCCTTGGGATCAGCCATTGGTCGCCGCCTCCATCATCTTCTCGTGGGTCTCGGTCTCGGAGAGACCCGCTCGCTCGGCGGCGTCCTTGGCGGCGAGCACTGCCTTGTACGTGCTGGGGATGATCTTGCTGAAGCGGGCCACGGCCGTGTCCCACTCGGCGAGGAGCTTCTCGGCCACGGTGGACCCGGTCTCCTCCTGGTGGCGGCGCACCACGTCGTGCAGCCACTGCTTGTCGGCGTCGTCCAGGGCCTCGACGGCGCCCAGGTTGCCGGCGTTGACGTTGTCGCGGTCCAGGTCGATGACGTACGCGACACCGCCCGACATACCGGCCGCGAAGTTGCGGCCCGTCTCGCCGAGGACCACCGCGTGGCCACCGGTCATGTACTCGCAGCCGTGGTCGCCCACGCCCTCCGAGACGACCAGCGCACCGGAGTTGCGGACGCAGAACCGCTCGCCGACCTTGCCCCGCAGGAACATCTCGCCGCTGGTGGCGCCGTAGGCGAGGGTGTTGCCCGCGATGACGCTGTACTCGGCGAGGTGGTCGGCCGCACGGTCCGGGCGGACGACGATCCGGCCGCCGGAGAGGCCCTTGCCGACGTAGTCGTTGGCGTCGCCCTCCAGGCGCAGGGTGACACCGCGCGGCACGAAGGCGCCGAAGGACTGGCCCGCGGAGCCGGTGAAGGTGATGTCGATGGTGTCGTCGGGCAGGCCCGCGCCGCCGAACTTCTTCGTCACCTCATGGCCGAGCATGGTGCCGACCGTGCGGTTGATGTTGCGGATCGCGACCTGGGCGCGCACCGGCTGGGCGTCGGCCTGGGAGTCCGCGTTCAGGGCGTCGGCGGCGAGCTTGATCAGCTCGTTGTCGAGCGCCTTCTCCAGACCGTGGTCCTGCGCGATCACCTGGTGGCGCACCGCGCCCTCGGGCAGCTCGGGCACGTGGAACAGCGGCTCCAGGTCCAGGCCCTGGGCCTTCCAGTGGTTCACCGCGCGGGTGACGTCCAGGACCTCGGCGTGGCCGACGGCCTCCTCGATGGAGCGGAAGCCCAGCTCGGCCAGCAGCTCGCGGACCTCCTCCGCGATGAACCGGAAGAAGTTCACGACGAACTCGGCCTTGCCGGAGAACCGCTCGCGCAGCACCGGGTTCTGCGTGGCGATGCCGACCGGGCAGGTGTCCAGGTGGCAGACGCGCATCATGACGCAGCCGGAGACGACGAGCGGAGCGGTCGCGAAACCGAACTCCTCGGCGCCGAGCAGCGCGGCGATGACCACGTCACGGCCGGTCTTCAGCTGGCCGTCGGTCTGCACGACGATGCGGTCGCGCAGGCCGTTGAGCAGCAGGGTCTGCTGGGTCTCGGCGAGACCGAGCTCCCAGGGGCCGCCGGCGTGCTTCAGCGAGGTGAGCGGCGAGGCGCCCGTGCCGCCGTCGTGGCCGGAGATGAGGACGACGTCCGCGTGCGCCTTGGACACACCGGCCGCGACCGTGCCGACGCCGACCTCGGAGACCAGCTTCACGTGGATGCGGGCCTGCGGGTTGGCGTTCTTCAGGTCGTGGATCAGCTGCGCCAGGTCCTCGATGGAGTAGATGTCGTGGTGCGGCGGCGGGGAGATGAGCCCCACGCCCGGCGTCGAGTGCCGGGTCTTGGCCACCCACGGGTACACCTTGTGGCCGGGCAGCTGGCCGCCCTCGCCGGGCTTGGCGCCCTGGGCCATCTTGATCTGGATGTCGTCCGCGTTGACCAGGTACTCGGAGGTCACGCCGAAGCGGCCGGAGGCCACCTGCTTGATCGCCGAGCGGCGCGCCGGGTCGTACAGGCGCTCCGGGTCCTCGCCGCCCTCACCGGTGTTGGACTTGCCGCCCAGCTGGTTCATGGCGATGGCGAGGGTCTCGTGCGCCTCCTGGGAGATGGAGCCGTACGACATGGCGCCCGTGGAGAACCGCTTGACGATCGACGAGACCGGCTCGACCTCCTCGATCGGGATCGGCCCCCGGTCCGACTTGAAGCCGAACAGGCCGCGCAGCGTCATCAGGCGCTCGGACTGCTCGTTCACGCGGGCCGTGTACTTCTTGAAGATGTCGAAGCGGCCGGTGCGCGTGGAGTGCTGGAGGCGGAAGACCGTCTCGGGGTCGAACAGGTGCGGCTCGCCCTCGCGGCGCCACTGGTACTCGCCGCCGATCTCCAGCGCGCGGTGCGCGGGAGCGATGCCGGAGGCCGGGTAGGCCTTGGCGTGGCGGGCGGCGACCTCCTGGGCGATGACGTCGATGCCGACGCCGCCGATCTTGGTGGCCGTGCCGTTGAAGTACTTGTCGACGAAGGCCTCGTCCAGGCCGACGGCCTCGAAGACCTGGGCGCCGCGATAGGAGGCGACCGTCGAGATGCCCATCTTGGACATGACCTTCAGGACGCCCTTGCCGAGGGCGTAGATCAGGTTGCGGATGGCCTGCTCGGGCTCGGCGCCGGGCAGGAACGTCCCTGCGCGGACGAGGTCCTCGACGGACTCCATCGCCAGGTACGGGTTGACGGCTGCGGCGCCGTAGCCGATGAGCAGGGCGACGTGGTGGACCTCGCGGACGTCGCCCGCCTCGACCAGCAGGCCCACCTGGGTGCGCTGCTTGGTGCGGATGAGGTGGTGGTGGACGGCCGCGGTGAGCAGCAGCGACGGGATCGGCGCGTGCTCGGCGTCCGAGTGCCGGTCCGACAGGACGATCAGACGGGCGCCGTTCTCGATGGCGGCGTCGGCCTCGGCGCAGATCTCCTCCAGGCGCGCGGCGAGGGCGTCACCGCCGCCGTGCACCCGGTACAGGCCGGACAGCGTGGCGGCCTTGAAGCCGGGCATGTCGCCGTCGGCGTTGATGTGGATGAGCTTGGCCAGCTCGTCGTTGTCGATCACCGGGAAGGGCAGCACGACGCTGCGGCAGGAGGCCGCGGTCGGGTCGAGCAGGTTGCCCTGCGGGCCCAGCGAGGAGCGCAGCGAGGTGACCAGCTCCTCGCGGATCGCGTCCAGCGGCGGGTTGGTGACCTGCGCGAACAGCTGGGTGAAGTAGTCGAAGAGCAGGCGCGGACGCTCGGACAGCGCGGCGATGGGCGAGTCGGTGCCCATGGAGCCGATCGGCTCGGCGCCGGTCTTGGCCATCGGCGCGAGGATGACGCGCAGCTCCTCCTCGGTGTAGCCGAAGGTCTGCTGGCGGCGGGTGACCGAGGCGTGGGTGTGCACGATGTGCTCACGCTCGGGCAGGTCGCCCAGCTCGATCTCGCCGGCCTCCAGCCACTCGGCGTAGGGCTGCTCGGCGGCGAGGGTCGCCTTGATCTCGTCGTCCTCGATGATCCGGTGCTCGGCGGTGTCCACGAGGAACATGCGGCCGGGCTGCAGGCGGCCCTTGCGGACGACCTTGGCGGGGTCGATGTCGAGGACGCCGACCTCGGAGCCGAGCACGACGAGACCGTCGTCGGTGACCCAGTAGCGGCCGGGGCGCAGACCGTTGCGGTCGAGCACGGCGCCGACCTGGGTGCCGTCGGTGAAGGTGACGCAGGCCGGGCCGTCCCAGGGCTCCATCATCGTGGAGTGGTACTGGTAGAAGGCGCGCCGGGCCGGGTCCATGGAGTCGTGGTTCTCCCACGCCTCCGGGATCATCATCAGCACGGAGTGCGGCAGGGAGCGGCCGCCGAGGTGGAGCAGCTCGAGCACCTCGTCGAAGGAGGCCGAGTCGGAGGCGTCCGGGGTGCAGATCGGGAAGATCCGCTCCAGCTTCTCCTGCGGGCCGAACAGGTCGGAGATCAGCTGCGACTCACGGGCGACCATCCAGTTGCGGTTGCCCTTGACCGTGTTGATCTCGCCGTTGTGCGCGACGAAGCGGTACGGGTGGGCGAGCGGCCAGCTCGGGAAGGTGTTCGTGGAGAACCGCGAGTGGACGAGCGCGACGGCCGTGGCGAAGCGGCGGTCGGACAGGTCCGGGAAGAAGGGCTCGAGCTGGCCGGTGGTCAGCATGCCCTTGTACACGATCGTGCGCGCGGACAGCGACGGGAAGTACACGCCGGCCTCGCGCTCGGCGCGCTTGCGCAGCACGAACGCCTTGCGGTCGAGGTCGATGCCCTTGCTCACGCCGTCCGTCACGAACAGCTGGCGGAAGGCGGGCATCGTGGAGCGGGCGGTGGCCCCGAGCAGCTCGGGGGCGACCGGGACCTCGCGCCAGCCCAGGACGGTCAGGCCCTCCTCGGCGGCGATCGCGTCGATCGCCGAGGCGGCCTCGGCGGTGCCGTCCTCGGGCAGGAAGGCGATACCGACGGCGTAGGCGCCCGCCTCGGGCAGTTCGAATCCGGCCACCTCGCGGAAGAAGGCGTCGGGGACCTGGGAGAGGATGCCGGCGCCGTCACCCGAGTCGGGCTCGGAGCCGGTGGCACCGCGGTGTTCCAGGTTGCGCAGAACCGTGAGCGCCTGCTCGACCAGCGCATGGCTCGCCTCGCCGGTGAGGGTGGCCACGAAGCCGACGCCACAGGCGTCGTGCTCGTTGCGGGGGTCGTACATACCCTGCGCAGCAGGGCGAGCATCCATGAAGGACCAGTTCTGGCCATTCGCGGAGTGCTGGGACGGCTGGCGCGGCGTACGCATCGGCTCTCCCGTCGTCGTCATGTGGCATATGCAGGTGCCGAGGGACGACGTTGGCCCTCTGCGAAGAGTCAAAATTTCGTGCAGGTTACATGATGGAGCGGTTCTCGGGAACCGGGATAGACCGTTCCAACATGCGGACATCGCCGGGGCATGGCGCGGGTTCCACGCACGGCGATGGAGTGGAGGGGGCACAACCGGACAGATCAGTGTCCGTCGACCCTGGTACGGAGAGCAACATCGCCCACCGTGAGGGGTGCGGAGCAGGCCTCATTGCCCGCGGCGCGTACGGCTCATGCCCGCTGGTTAAGCACGCGAAACCGTCGAGTAACAACTATTTATGCGGCCCCTCGCATAACTAGCCTGCGCTTATCGTACGGCCGTACCGAACAAAGTGCCCAGGACGTACGTCACACCCGCCGCGGCACCACCGAGGGCGAGCTGCCGGAAGCCGCTGTACCACCAGCTGCGAGCGGTCACCTTGGCCACGACGGCGCCACAGGCGAAGAGCCCGAGGAGCGCGAGAAGGACGGCGGGCCACAGGGCGTGGGCACCGAGCAGGTAAGGCAGGAGGGGCAGCAGGGCGCCGAGCGCGAAGGATCCGAAGCTGGAGACGGCGGCCACCAGCGGGGAGGGCAGGTCGCCCGGGTCGATGCCGAGCTCTTCGCGGGCGTGTATCTCCAGGGCCTGCTCGGGGTCGCGGGACAGCTGCTTGGCGACCTCGCGGGCCAGCGCGGGCTCGACGCCGCGCGCCTCGTACAGCGCCGCCAGCTCCTCCTCCTCGTCCTCCGGGTGCTTCCGCAGCTCCCGCCGCTCGACATCGAGCTCGGCCTCGACCAGCTCGCGCTGGGAGGCGACGGAGGTGTACTCGCCGGCGGCCATGGAGAAGGCCCCGGCGGCCAGACCCGCGAGGCCCGTGATGATGATGGTCTGCTGGCTGACGGAACCGCCGGCGACACCCGTCATCAGGGCCAGGTTGGACACCAGCCCGTCCATCGCGCCGAACACGGCCGGGCGCAGCCAGCCACCGTTGACATCCCTGTGGGTGTGGTTGTCCCGGTGCGCCTCGTGCAGCGTCGCCTCGGTCTCGATGATGGCCATGAAGTCCCCCAGGAAGCTTAGGCAAAGCTAAGTTTGGACAAGTTCTATCTTTCGACAACCAAGAACCTACGCCTTGAATTTCCGTCCCGCCAGCAAGGAAAGGCTGGGCTAACCAGCACCTTTGCCTCTCTGTGCTCATCCGTGACCGATGGCGCTCAGATGCCGGACGGGTGATGCTGAGGTCCGCGATGCGCTGCGCAACGGTTTCGGGGGGACAGATCCGCACAGGGGGCGCCCCGAGAGGAGAGGCACCGTATGACCGTCGCCTGCAGTCCCCCCGTGCCGGCGCCCGAGGACGCCGCCCGCCCCAGGGAACGGGCGCGGGGCGCGTTGCTCGGCCTCGCCGTCGGGGACGCGCTGGGGGCGCCCGCCGAGAACCTGAAGCCGTCCGAGATCCGGGCCCGCTGGGGTCGCATCACGGGGTTCGTCACCGAGGAGCCGTGCGGCACGGACGACACCGAGTACGCCATCTTCTCGGGGCTGCTGCTGGCCCGGCACGGCTCGGCGCTCACCGTGGCGCATGTGGAGGCGGCCTGGCACGAGTGGATCGCGGACCGGGACGAGGGGCCGTTCCGGGGGGCGGGCTTCAGCGAGCGCGGGACACTGGAGAACCTGCGCCGGGGCCTTGCCGCCCCCCTCTCCGCGCAGCACCGGCACGCCTGGAGCGACGGGCTCGCCATGCGTGCGGCGCCCTTCGGGGTGTTCGCCGCGGGCCGCCCGGCCGAGGCGGCGCGGCTGGTGGCGATCGACGGCTCGGTGAGCCATGAGGGCGAGGGCATCCACGGCGGCCGGGCGGTCGCGGCCGGCGTCGCGGCGGCGATGACCGGAGCGTCGACCAGCGCCGTGGTGGCCTCGGCCCTCGCGGCCGTCCCCGAGGACTCGTGGACCGCCCGCTCGCTGCGCCGCGCGGTCGCCGTGGCCCACCTGGGCGCCCGCGCGGTCCGCTCCGCCGTGGCGATCGACGGCTACCCCTGGACGGACCTCGCGCCAGAGGCGGTCGCCCTGGCGTTCGGCGCGTACGTGGCGGCAGGCGGCGACTTCCGGGAGTCGGTGCTCGCCGCGGTCAACATGGGCCGCGACGCCGACACCACGGCGGCGGTCGCGGGCGCCCTGGCGGGCGCGTCCCGCGGGATCGCGGCGATCCCCCGAGAGTGGGCGGCGGCGATCGGCCCGGCACGCGGCCGCTGCCTGCCGTCCGTGCGGGGGCACCACGTCCTGGACGTGGCCGATCTGCTGACGCCGGGGGACGGGGGGCAGTGGGCCGCCGGAGTCCGCGGGGAGAGGGCCGCTCAGGCCCGCGGGGCCGGGGGAGCGCGGGTCCCGGAGAGGGGGCCGGGCGTGCGGGGCGGCGGAGCCGTGCGGCTCGACGACCAGAGACCCGAACGCCAAGACGGCCACGAACACCTGCGGCTCGACGACCAGGGAGCCGAACGCCAAGACGGCCACAAACGCCCGCGGCTCGACGACCAGAGACCCGAACGCCGCGACGGCGAGGAAGACGTACGGCGTGACGTACGTGCGCCACTCGGTGCGGTGCCGTACGACCGGACGCAGGGGAAGCCGTGAGCGGGCCTCGACGGATCGAGGGTCTGCTGCTCGGGCTCGCCGTCGGTGATGCCGCCGGGTGGCCCGCCGCCCGGCACCGGGCCGCACGGATGCCCGAGTGGACCCGGCGGCTGACCAGGGAACTCGACACCTTCGCCGAGGAGAACGCGACCACCACCCTGCCGGTGCCGATCGCCCTCAACCAGTCGCCGCAGCCGTTGCGGCTCGGGCCGTCGGACGACGCGGAGTGGGCGGCCTTCACGGCCGAGGCCCTGCTGCGCGCCAAGGATGCCGACGCGCTCGGCGGCGTCGACCGGCAGTGCGGACTACGAGCCGCCCTCGACCGGACCTGGAACGCCCTCGCCACCGAGGTCGCCGCCGCGGCCGACCGCACCCCCGAGGCCGAGACGGCCCTCATGCCGTTGCGCGCCCGGATCTCCGTCCGCGCGGGCCTCGGCAACCTCGCCACCGGGCTGCGCCCGCCCGCCACCGGGCACGACAACCCGCACTACTTCGACGACGCTGCCTGCGTACGGGCCTGCGTGCTCGCCGTGGCCCACCCGGGCGAGCCCGAAGTCGCCGCCGAGCTCGCCGAGTTCGACGCCCGCTACACCCAGGACGGCGACGGGGTGCACGGCGCCCGCGCCATGGCCGCGGCCCTCTCGCTCGCCCTGGCCGGGGAGGCGCTCGACAACTGTGTGAGGGCCGCGCTGGCCGAACTCCCCGAGTCCACCGAGATCGGCCGCAACGCCCGGCACGCCCTGAAACTGGCCCACGACGGCGAGGGCGCCTTCCGCGTCGTCCCCCTGCTGGAACATCAGATCGTCGACCACGTCTACAGCTACGGCGTCGCGGCCGCGGAGACCGTCCCGGTCGCCCTCGCCCTCGCGACGGCAGCCCAGGGGCGCATCGCGGAGGCGGTGCCCGCCGCCGCCTGCCTGTCGCGGGTGGCCGACTCCGCTCCGGCCCTCGCGGGCGCACTCACAGGAGCCCTCGGCGGCGGCGCGGCGATCCCGTCCCCCTGGCGCGACGCCTGCCGCACCCTCGCGGGCTGTGCACTGCCCCACCTGACCGGCACGGACCTCGTACACCTCGCCGAACTCCTGGAGACGACGGAACTGGCCACTGTCGGTGAATGATTCGGGCATGACGCCCATTCCTGACGAGTCGGTCCCCCTGGACGAACGCATCACCGGCGCCCTGGTCGGCGCAGCCGTCGGCGACGCCCTCGGCGGTCCCGTCGAGGGCCACTCCCCCGAGCAGATCGTCGAACGGCACGGCGGCCGGGTGCACGGGATCGTCGGACCCTGGCACGGCGACGCCTGGCGCACGGCCCGCCCCGTCGCCCCGTACCACAAGGGCGACGGCCACGTCACCGACGACACGTTGATGACGCACGCGCTGGTACGGGTGTACGCGGCCGTCCGCGACCACCTCGACGCGTACGCGATCGCGGAGCACCTGGTCCCGGACCTGATGTCGAACCCGCGCTGGATCCCGGAGCTGGAGGCGGAGGCACTCCCGCTGCACCGCGTCTTCCTGGCCGAGAAGTGGCTCGTGACACGGCTTCACTACGCCCATGCGGACCCGCGGGAGGCAGGCGTCGGCAACATCGTCAACTGCGGTGCCGCGATGTACACGGCGCCGGTCGGCCTGGTCAACGCGGCCAACCCCGAGGGCGCGTACGCGGAGGCCCTGGACCTGGCGGGCGCGCACCAGTCCTCGTACGGCAGGGAGGCGGCCGGGGTACTCGCGGCGGCGGTGGCGGCGGCCTGCGCACCGGGCGCGACACCGGACTCGGTCGTGGCGGCGTGCCTGTCGCTGGCGAAGGACGGGACGCGCGCCGCGATCGAGACGGTCTGCGACGCCGCCTCCCGCTACCCGGACTTCGAGTCGGCGCTCCGTCCGCTGCGGGAGGCGGTGGCGCCGTACGACACCGTCGGCCCCGACTACCGCGCCCCGTCCCTGGGCGCCCGCCGACCGTCCCGGCTGCACGCGATCGAGGAACTCCCGGTGGCGCTCGGCATGGTGGTCGTGGCGCGCGGCGACTACCGGCACGCGGTGCTCGGTTCGGTGAACTACGGCCGGGACTGCGACTCCATCGCCACGATGGCGGGCGCGATCACGGGCGCGCTGGGCTCACAGGTCCCGTCCGACTGGGCGAAGGCGGTCGCGGAGGCGAGCCGCCTCGACCTGCACGCCCCGGCCCGGACGCTCACGGAGGTCACCCGGGAGATCTTCGCCCGGGACGTGCGCCGCCGCCGGTCCCACGAAGCGGCCTTCGCCGCGCTGGGAGGCTGAGGTGCTCCGACTGACCTGGGTCCAGCCCGAGGACCTCCTCGGCCATGAACTCCGCCAGGCGGAGCAGGACGGACGGGAGCCGTCGGCGATCGCGGCGAGGTGGAGGGCGGCGGGCGGCCCACCTGCGCCCCTGACCGCCGGCGCGTCACCGGTTACGGCGTCCCCGTACCTGCGCCTGCTCGCAAAGGACTTGCTGGACGAACTGGCCGACCTGCCGAGCAGCTTGGCGGAACACGAGCCGACGGACCTGGCCCGGATCAGGGCGCTGTGCCGGAACTGGCCTGCTCGAACTGCGGGCAGTCGTGCCGCTGGGATGGCACCGGTGGAAGCTGGGGGAACCCCCTCTGGGGCAGGCACCCCGCAAGCGCAGGCGGGCGAAACCCACCCCCGAGCAATCCCCACCGAGGCGCACCTCGAAGCCGCCTGGCTGGGACGAGCCGCCGGCTGCCTCCTCGGCAAACCGGTCGAAAAGCTCCCCCTGGACGGCATCCGCCGACTCGCCGAAGCCACCGGCAACTGGCCGTTGCACACCTGGTTCACGGCCCGCGGGCTACCCGCAGACCTGGCCGAGCAGTACCCGTGGAACCGTCGCTCCGCAAAGAACTCCCTCGCCGAGAACATCGACGGCATGCCCGAGGACGACGACCTCAACTACCCCCTGCTGAACCTGCTGTTGCTCGGCCGCCACGGCAAGCACTTCACCACCACCGACGTCGCCCGGCTCTGGCTCGACGAACTCCCCGCCGCCCGCACCTTCACCGCAGAACGCGTCGCCTACCGCAACCTCCTGTCCGGCATCGAACCCCCACGCACCGCCCGCCACCGCAACCCCTTCCGCGAATGGATCGGCGCCCTCATCCGTGCCGACGTGCACGGCTGGACCAACCCCGGCGACCCGGCCGCCGCGGCCGAACAGGCCCACTGCGACGCCACCCTCACCCACACCGGGAACGGCGTCTACGCGGCGATGTTCACCGCGGCCGCCATCGCCGAGGCGGCCACCGGCGCCCACGACGTCCACCACTGCCTGCGCACCGGCCTCACCGTCGTCCCGCCCGCCTCCCGCCTCGCACGCGCGGTCCGCCACGCGATCCGACTGGCCGAATCCACCCCCGACTTCGACGCGGTGGTCGACGAACTGCACGCCGCCCACCGCGGCTACCACTGGGTCCACGCCATCCCCAACACCGCCCTGATCGCCGCCGCCCTCACCCACGCCGACGGCGAGTTCACCGGATCCATCTGCCGTGCGGTGTCCGGAGGGTGGGACACCGATTCGAACGGCGCGACGGCCGGCAGCATCGCCGGACTGCTGGCCGGACATCCCACCGCGCTCCCCGACCGCTGGACCACTCCCCTCAAGAACCGGCTCGCCACGTCCGTCGGCGACTTCAACGGCATCGGCTTCGATGCCCTCGCCCACCTCACCCACCGGGAGGCCCACCGCTCATGACCGCACCTCTCGCCGGCCTCCGCGTGCTCGACCTCGCGACCCTCTTCGCCGGCCCGCTCGCCGCCACTCTGCTCGGTGACTTCGGCGCCGAGGTCATCAAGGTCGAGCACCCGGCCCGTCCCGACCCCTCCCGCGGCCACGGCCCGACGAAGCACGGCGTAGGGCTGTGGTGGAAACTGCTCGGCCGCAACAAGCGCACGATGACACTCGACCTGTCCAAGCCGGGTGGCCGTACGACACTGCTGCGGCTCGCCGAGACCGCCGACGTGATCGTCGAGAACTTCCGCCCCGGCACCCTGGAGAAGTGGGCCCTGGGCTGGGACGAGCTGTCCGCCGCGAACTCCCGTCTCGTGCTCGCCCGGGTGACCGCGTTCGGCCAGTTCGGCCCGTACGCGCACCGCCCCGGCTTCGGCACGCTCGCGGAGGCCATGAGCGGGTTCGCGGCGATCACCGGGGAGCCGGACGGGCCGCCGACGCTCCCGCCGTTCGGGCTGGCCGACTCGATCGCGGCCCTGGCGACGGCGTACGCGGTGATGACCGCACTGGCGGCCCGGGAACGCACCGGGACGGGCCAGGTGGTGGACATGGCGATCATCGAACCGATCCTCACCGTCCTGGGCCCGCAGCCCATCTGGTACGACCAGCTGGGCCACGTCCAGGGGCGCACCGGCAACCGCTCCCAGAACAACGCCCCGCGCAACACCTACCGCACCGCGGACGGCGGCTGGGTCGCCGTCTCGGCCTCCGCCACGTCCGTCGCCGAGCGGGTGATGCGCCTGGTCGGCCGCCCCGAGCTGATCGACGAGCCGTGGTTCGGGACGGGCGAGGAGCGGGCCCGGCACGCGGACGTGCTCGACGAGGCCGTCGGCGGATGGATCGCCGGCCGCACCCGCGCGGAGGTGCTGAAGGCGTTCGAGGACGCGGAGGCCGCGGTGGCGCCGGTGCAGGACGTGCGCGAGGTGATGACCGACCCGCAGTACGCCGCGCTGGGCACGATCGCCACGGTCCCGGACGATCCGGAGCTGGGCCGCCTACGGATGCAGAACGTCCTGTTCCGCCTCTCCGCCACGCCCGGCGCGATCCGCTGGGCCGGCCGTCCGCACGGCGCGGACACGCGGGCGGTCCTGAGCGAACTGGGCCTGACGGCTCCCGAGATCGCCGCGCTCGAGGCGGAGGGTGCGCTATGACCCCTCTCACCCTGCTGTACGCGCCCGGGGACCGCCCGGAGGTGGTGGGCAAGGCGCTCACCTCCGGGGCGGACGTGGTGCTGGTCGACCTGGAGGACGCGGTCGCCCCGGACCGCAAGGCGTACGCGCGGGCGGCGACGGCGGAACGTCTCGCGCAGCGCCCGCCGGTGCCGGTCCATGTCCGGGTGAACGCGCTGGACAGCCCCTGGGGCGAGGCGGACCTCACGGCGCTCACGACGCTCGTGGGTCTCACGGGGCTACGCCTGCCGAAGGTGACGTCGCCCTCGGACGTCGTCCGTGTCGCGCGACGTGCCGTACGGGCGGACGGCACGGTCGTCCCCCTCCACGCCCTTCTGGAGACGGCCCTGGGGGTGGAGCGCGCGTTCGCGATCGCGTCGGCGCATCCGGCCGTGCGGGGCATCGCGCTGGGCGAGTCGGACCTCCGGGCCGACCTGGGCGTACGGGAGGACGCGGGGCTCGACTGGTCGCGGGCGCGGGTGGTGGTGGCGGCCCGGGCCGCCGCGCTGCCGCCGCCGGCCCAGTCGATCTACCCGGACACACGGGACCTGGAGGGCCTCGCGGCGTCCTGCGCGCACGGCCGCAGCCTGGGCTTCCTGGGCCGGGCGGCGATCCATCCCCGTCAGCTCCCGGTCATCGAACGCGCCTACGCACCGACCCCGGAGGAGATCACGCGAGCGGAGGAAACCCTCAAGGCCGCCGCCCTGGACCAGGGCGCCCAGGCCCTCCCCGACGGCCGCTTCATCGACACGGCGGTGGTGAGAGAGGCGTACAGAACCCTGTCGTTGGCCCGCCGGAGGCGTTGAGGACCGCACACGCGCCGGGGCGCCGTATCCACTGGATACGGCGCCCCGGCAACGCAGGAACGTCCCTCAGCCCTTCTGGGCCGACTCGGCCTCGTCCTGCGACGTCTTCGCGGTCCCCTCGGCCTCCGCCTGCTCCGCGGCCTTCGGAACCGTCGGCTTCTCGTCCTCCGGCTCGGGCTCGCCCTTCTGCTCCGGCTCCCCGGAGTCGGCGTCCCCCTCGGCCTCGCCGTCGGCAGCACCCGGCTCGACCTCTGCCTCCCGGCCCGGCCTGACCCGCGACGACACCACCATGTACGTCACGGCCAGCAGGAACACCAGAATCGCGGTCCAGTCGTTCAGCCTGAGGCCCAGGATGTGGTGCGCGTCGTCGACCCGCATGTACTCGATCCAGCCGCGGCCCACGCAGTACGCGGCCACGTACAGCGCGAACGCCCGGCCGTGCCCCAGCTTGAAGCGGCGGTCCGCCCAGATCACCAGGAACCCGACCCCGATGCACCACAGCGACTCGTACAGGAACGTCGGGTGGTAGTAGCCCGGCACCCGCCCGTCCGTGGAGGAGGTGATGTGCAGCGCCCACGGCAGATCCGTCGGCCGCCCGTACAGCTCCTGGTTGAACCAGTTGCCCCAGCGTCCGATCGCCTGCGCGAAGGCGATCCCGGGTGCGACGGCGTCGGCGTACGAAGGAAGCGTGATGCCCCGGCGACGGCAGCCGATCCACGCGCCGACCGCACCGAGCGCGATCGCGCCCCAGATGCCGAGCCCGCCCTGCCAGACCTTGAAGGCGTCCACCCAGTCACGGCCCTCGCTGAAGTACAGCTCGTAGTCCGTGATCACGTGGTAGAGCCGCCCGCCGACCAGGCCGAACGGCACGGCCCAGACCGCGATGTCGGCCACCGTGCCCGCCCGGCCGCCCCGGGCGATCCAGCGTTTGTTGCCGAGCCACACGGCTACGAAGACACCGATGATGATGCAGAACGCGTAGCCGCGCAGCGGAATGGGGCCGAGGTACAGCACTCCGCGCGAGGGGCTGGGAATGTAGGCAAGTTCCATGGCAGGAACGACGCTACCCTGCCGGACACGCAGCGTGGCAACCCACCCGGCTACGGGTCCATAACGTACGACTCCCCCGGCCTATCGGACACCGGGGATCGCGGGCGCCCACGGCCTCAGGACTTGCCTGCCGCCTGCACCATCTGCTTCAGCTTGGCCGGTGTCATCGTGCGGTCCTCGAAGAGGTTCTTCCCGCCGAGGAGCACCGTCGGCGTGCCGGAGAAGCGGGCGCTCTGGAACGCGGCGTTCGACTTCACCACCCAGCTGTCGTGCGTGCCGTCCTTGACGCACTTCTGGAAGGCCGGGCTGTCGAGGCCGCCGACCTTGCCGGACAGCTCGATCAGCTTGGCCTTGTCCGCGAACGTGTCCTGCGTCTCCTTGGGCTGGTTGTCGTACAGCACGTCGTGGTAGCTCGAGAACTTTCCGGCGTCCTGCGCGCACGCCGCCGCGCCCGCCGCTGCGCGGGAGCCGCTGCCGCCCAGATTTCCGTCGATGAGCGTGACCAGGTGGTACTCGACTCTGAGCTGTCCGGCGTCGACCAGCTGGTGGATCGTCGGGCGGTAGGCGGTCTCGAAGGCCCGGCAGGCCGGGCAGCGGAAGTCCTCCCACACCGTGAGGGTCGACTTGGCGGAGTCCTTGCCGACGGGGATCGCGAGGGCACCCTTGCCCGTCGCCCCGGAGGGCGCGATGGCGGGGCCGGATGCGCCGCTCCTGCCGCTCTTGCCGGCGTTCGCCGCCAGGACGCCCACCACCGTCGCCAGCGCCAGGACACAGACGACCGAGGCGCCCACGATCAGCGCGCGGCGGCGCTTGTCCGCGGCCCTCTGCTTCTGTCGCTCGACCGCCAGCCGCTCGCGGGCGTTGCGCTTTCCTTCACGGTTCTTCTCGCTCACATCCGGCAGAACGAACCGGGGAGGCGCAGCGCGCCTCCCCGGCCTCAGGTCCACTCGTTCGAGTGAGCGGTATGCCGCTCTCAGCTCACACGCTGCCGCGGACGCCTTCCGCCAGCTCGCCCGCCAGCGTGCGTACCCCCTCGAGGGCCGCCGCCTCGTCGGGTGCGTCCAGCATCCGCTTCACGAACGCCGAGCCGACGATCACGCCGTCCGCGAAGCCGGCCACCTCGGCGGCCTGGGCCGCGCCTGAGACGCCGAGGCCGACGCAGACCGGCAGGTCGGTGGTGGCGCGGGTGCGCCGGACCAGGTCCTGGGCCTGCGCGCCGACCGTCTCGCGGGTGCCGGTGACGCCCATGAGCGAGGCCGCGTAGACGAAGCCGGAGCCCGCCGCGGTGATCTCGGCGAGCCGTGCGTCCTTGCTGCTGGGCGCGACCACGAAGACCGTGGCGAGTCCGTGCTTCTCAGCGTGCTCCCGCCACAGGGCCGACTCCTGCACGGGCAGGTCGGGCAGGATGCAGCCCGCGCCGCCCGCCTCGGCCAGCTCGGCGGTGAAGCGCTCGACGCCGTAGCGGTCGATCGGGTTCCAGTACGTCATCACGAGAATGGGCTTGCCGGTGGACTCGAAGGCCTCGCGGACCGTGCGCATCACGTCGGCGATCTTCACGCCGCCGCGCAGCGCGATGTCGTCGGCGGTCTGGATGACGGGGCCGTCGAGGACGGGGTCGCTGTGCGGCAGGCCCACCTCGACGACGTCGGCGCCGCCGTCGAGGACCGCCTTGATGGCGGCGATGCCGCCGTCGACGGTCGGGAAGCCGGCCGGCAGATAGGCGATGAGCGCGGACCGGCCCTCCGCCTTCGCGGCGGCGAGGGTGTCGGACAGCAGTTGGATGTTCCCGCTCACTGGGCGTCCCCCTCGATCTCCGCGGCGTCGGTGTCGGCGTCCGCGGCGACGGACGCGTCGGTGTCGTACAGGCCGAAGTACCGGGCGGCGGTGTCCATGTCCTTGTCGCCGCGCCCCGACAGGTTGACGACGATCAGCCCGTCCTCACCGAGCTCCCTGCCGACCTCCAGGGCACCGGCGAGGGCGTGGGCGCTCTCGATGGCCGGGATGATGCCCTCGGTGCGGGACAGCAGGCGCAGCGCCTGCATGGCCGCGTCGTCGGTGACGGCCCGGTACTCGCCGCGGCCGCTGTCCTTGAGGTAGGAGTGCTCGGGGCCGATGCCCGGGTAGTCGAGGCCCGCGGAGATCGAGTAGGGCTCGGTGATCTGGCCTTCGTCGTCCTGCAGGACGTAGGACCGGGAGCCGTGCAGGATGCCGGGCTCGCCGGCGGTGAGGGTGGCGGCGTGCTCGCCGGTCTCGACGCCGTGTCCGGCGGGCTCGCAGCCGATGAGGCGTACGCCCTCGTCGGGGATGAAGGCGTGGAAGAGGCCGATGGCGTTCGACCCGCCGCCCACGCAGGCGATGGCGGCGTCCGGCAGCCGCCCGGCGCGCTCGAGGAGCTGCCGCCGCGCCTCCACGCCGATCACGCGGTGGAAGTCGCGCACCATGGCCGGGAAGGGGTGGGGGCCCGCGACGGTGCCGAAGAGGTAGTGGGTGTGGTCGACGTTGGCGACCCAGTCGCGGAACGCCTCGTTGATGGCGTCCTTGAGGGTGCGGGAGCCGGACTTCACGGCGATGACCTCGGCGCCGAGCATGCGCATGCGGGCGACGTTGAGGGCCTGCCGCTGGGTGTCGATCTCGCCCATGTAGATGGTGCACTCGAGCCCGAACAGGGCGCAGGCGGTGGCGGTGGCGACGCCGTGCTGGCCGGCGCCGGTCTCCGCGATGACCCGCGTCTTGCCCATCCTCCTGGTGAGGAGGGCCTGCCCGAGGACGTTGTTGATCTTGTGTGAGCCGGTGTGGTTGAGGTCCTCGCGCTTGAGGAACACCCGTGCGCCGCCGGCGTGCCGGGCGAACCGCGGCACCTCGGTGAGGGCGCTGGGCCGGCCGGTGTAGTTCACGAGCAGGTCGTCGAGTTCGCGGGCGAACTCGGGGTCGGCCTTGGCCTTCTCGTACTCGACGGCCACCTCGTCCACGGCGGCGACGAGCGCCTCCGGGATGAACTTGCCGCCGAACGCGCCGAAGTAGCCCTCGGCACTGGGGACCCGGCCTTCCGGGTCGGGGATGAAGAACTCGCTGGGCATGCGGAAACCTCACGGTGAGTTGTGAATACCAATCGCCGTGGGGGCGGGGCTGATCAGTCGGCCTCGGGCCACCTGTGGCTCACCGCGCCGACGCGGCCGGGCCTCATGGTCGGGAACTGCCCCGCGCCCCTTGCGGGGCGCTGCCATCGCATGCCGTTGACCTGCCCCGGCTCGTCACCGATGACATACCGCACCCGGCGCCCGTGCACCCGGCGTGCAGGCGCGCGGCAGCCGCGGGGGCGGCAGCCGCGGGCCAGGCGGGCGTACCGGTCCCTGGTCGTCACGATGGTCGGAACAGTCATCGGCGCTCACCCTACAGGGACGTCAGTCCCGCCCGTGGCGCAGTGCCGGATGTGCGCCCGCGGCCACCAGGTCGGCGACGGCCGTCTTCGGGTCGCGCCCGGTCACCAGGGACTCGCCGACGAGTACGGCGTCGGCGCCCTCGTTGGCGTACGCGATCAGGTCGTGCGGTCCGCGGACCCCGGACTCGGCGACCTTGACGATCCCGCCGGGGATCTCGGGGGCGACCCGCTCGAACGTGGTGCGGTCCACCTCGAGGGTCTTGAGGTTGCGCGCGTTGACGCCGATGACCTTGGCTCCGGCGTCCACCGCCCGCTCGACCTCGTCCTCGTCGTGCACCTCGACGAGCGGGGTGAGCCCGATGGAGACCGCGCGTTCGATCAGCGACTCCAGGGCCGGCTGGTCGAGGGCGGCGACGATCAGCAGCGCGAGGTCGGCGCCGTACGCCCGGGCCTCCCACAGCTGGTAGGAGGTGACGATGAAGTCCTTGCGCAGCACAGGGATGTCGACCCGGGCCCGGACGGCCTCCAGGTCGGCCAGCGAGCCGCCGAAGCGGCGCTGCTCGGTCAGGACGGAGATGACGGCCGCGCCGCCCGCCTCGTAGTCCGCGGCGAGCCCCGCCGGGTCGGCGATCGCGGCGAGCGCACCCTTGGACGGGCTGGAGCGCTTGACCTCGCAGATCACCTTGACCCCGTCACCGCGCAGGGCGGCGACGCCGTCCTTGGCGGCGGGAGCCTTCGCCGCGCGCTCCTTGAGCTCGTCGAGGCTGACGCGTGCCTGCCGCTCCGCGAGGTCGGCACGGACTCCGTCGATGATCTCGTCGAGCACACTCACGCGAGCGGCCCCCTTCCTGACGGTTGACGATGGGGTGAGGTCCACGGGGTCGGGCCTCGGTCCACCGGAGCCGCCTCGGCGGGCGAAACCGATGGTCACTGCGATGGTATCCGGAGCACGGCCCAAGGCTCACATCCGGTGGCGGCCGGTCCCATTACCTGGACATTCACAGATTGATCACGGGTGCAGCCAGCCACCGAACGGCAGGTTCCGGACAACGGTGAAGACCAGTACCAGTGCGCCCAGGCTCCACAGCTGCACCGGCGTGAGGTCGATCCGCAGCGCTCGTCCCCGTACCGCGAGCACCGCCCACACGGTCCACACCACGGCGAAGACCAGGAAGCCGGTGACGGCGAGAGCGTTGTCGTGCAGCGCCGTGAGGACGTCCCCGTGGACGAAGGCGTGTGCGCTGCGCAGTCCGCCGCAGCCGGGGCAGTACACGCCGGTGTAGCGCAGCAGCGGACAGACCGGGTAGTGGCCGGGTCGGTTCGGGTCCACCGCTCCGACGTAGGCGAAGGCCCCGGCGACGGCCGCGAGCACCCCGGCGGGCACCGCGATGCGACGGAGCGCGGCTGCGCCGCCGGTGCCGCCGTGGTGCGGGGTCACGCTCGGGGATTCAGCGTTCATCCCACGCATTCTGCCCGCCCGCCGCCGCGGGTGCGCGGGTACGCGAGAGGCGGCTCCCGTACGCACCGTGCGGGGCCGCCTGTCGTCCGGAGCCGGGGGAGGGCTCAGTGCTCCGTCGCCTCCGCGGGCTGGTGCGCCGAGTGCGCCTGCGTCTTCGGCTGGCCGAGACCCATCTGGCGCATGATGCCGCCGACGACGCCACCGAGGACGCAGAGCGCGATGCCCGCCCAGAAGCCGACCGGCTGGGCCATCACGGTGAAGGCGCCCGAGACGCAGAAACCGATGAAGGCGATGATGACACCGGTCCAGGCGGCCGGGGTGTGACCGTGGCTGCTGCCCGCCATGACTTGCTCCTTGTTGGCTCTATGTGCGTGGGTGAGTCGAAGCTCGGCGCCCATTGTCCCGTACCCGTGCGTATGGGGTGAGCGCGGGGTCTCACTGTCCGATTCGGGGCTCGGAGCGCCTCCGGGGCACCCCTTCGGCTCAGGCGCCGGTGGGGTCCTCGCCCCGGTCGAGGGCCTTCCACAGGTCCTCGGGACGGTCGGGGTCGACGGGCTTCGTCCGGCGCGGACGGGGGGTGCCGTCGCGCTCGTAGCGGCCGGACATCGCGGGCCACAGCCGGCCGTAGCGCAGGGCGAGCAGCCCGGCGAGGAGGAGCAGCGCGCCGCCGGCGGCCGCGACGTACGGCCACGCGGAGTGCGTGAGCGCGGTCGCGGTCGCGGAGGTGTCACCGGCCGCCTGTGCCGCCTTCTCGTCGAGCGCGGAGTTGTCGGAGGCGCCCAGCAGCGCGGCGGCGATGGTGCCGGCGCCGGAGAGTGCGAGCAGCAGGGAGACGAGGAGGCGCCCGGTGCTGCGGACGGCGAAGACGGCGACGAGTGCGGCGAGGCCCACTATGGCGAGGGCCGCGGGGACGCCCGTGACGTCGCTGCCCTTGGCGGTCAGCGAGTAGTCGCCGCCGGCCACCGCCACGGTCCCCGCCGACCAGCTCTGCCGGGTGGAGAGCAGCGCCACGGCAGCGCCGGCCGCCCCGCACAGCAGGGCGACGGCGAGGCTGCGCCGGGCGGGCCGGAGGGGTGCGGCGGCCTCGGAACGGGGGTGAGGTACGGCAGTCACGTACTCCACTATCGCCTGAACCCCGGCAGAACCGTCATCCGGGGTCCGTCAACCCATGACCGCACCACCGTTTCCCCATGGGCATCCCAGCGTCAGGCCATGCGCTCCCCGTCGAAGGCAAAAAGAAGTCACAGCTTCAACGTTCTTCTTGTTGTCGTGCGCAGGACATTCATAGGTTCTGCGCGGTCGTCGCGCACACCCACGCCGACGGCTGTACGGCGCACCCCCCACATGTCTCTCCGGTTCACCCACTCATGGAGGACGTACGTTGCGCAGAACCGTTTCCGCCGGTGCCGTGGCCACACTGGCCACCGCCGCCCTCGCCCTGGCCGCTCCCGTCGGCCAGGCCGCGTCCACCACATCCACGGCGCACGGCGTCACCGTCGCGCACTCGTGCGCGGCCCCGACGCAGAAGAACGTCATGGCCTGCAACGCTCTCAAGGTCACCGCGGGCACCCCCAGGTCCGCACACGCGGAGAGCGACCTGACGGCCGCGGCCACCCCCGCCGGCTACGGCCCCGCCTCGCTGCAGGCGGCCTACAAACTGCCCTCGTCGACCGGCGGTTCGGGCCAGACGGTGGCGATCGTCGACGCGTACGACGACCCGAACGCGGAGGCCGATCTCGCCGTCTACCGCTCCCAGTACGGCCTGTCCGCCTGCACCACGGCGAACGGCTGCTTCAAGAAGGTCGACCAGAACGGCGGCACGAGTTATCCGCGCGGCGACTCCGGCTGGGCCGAGGAGATCTCCCTCGACCTCGACATGGTCAGCGCGGCCTGTCCCAACTGCAAGATCCTCCTGGTGGAGGCGAGCTCGGCGAGCATGACGAACCTCGGCACGGCCGTGAACACCGCGGTGAGGCTGGGCGCGAAGTTCGTCAGCAACAGCTACGGCGGCAGCGAGTCCTCCAGCGACGCGACGTACGACTCCTCGTACTTCAACCACCCTGGCGTCGCCATCACGGTCTCCTCCGGTGACAACGGCTACGGCGTCGAGTACCCGGCCGCCTCCAAGTACGTGACGGCGGTGGGCGGTACGTCGCTGAGCACCGCGTCCAATGCGCGCGGCTGGACCGACACGGTGTGGAGCGGGGCGGGCTCCGGCTGCTCGGCGTATGACGCCAAGCCGGCCTGGCAGAGCGATGGCGGGTGCGCGAAGCGCACCGTCGCCGACGTATCGGCGGTCGCCGACCCGAACACCGGCGTCGCGGTCTACGACAGCTACCGCTCGGCCACCGGCTGGATGGTCTTCGGCGGCACCAGCGCCTCGGCGCCGCTGATCGCGGCGACGTACGCGCTGGCGGGCGCCCCGTCCTCCGGCTCGTCTCCGGCGTCCTTCCCCTACGCCCACCCGTCGGCGCTGTACGACGTCACCAGCGGCTCCAACGGCAGCTGCTCCGGTTCGTACCTGTGCACCGGCACCACCGGGTACGACGGGCCCTCGGGCCTCGGTGTCCCGAACGGCACGGCGGCGTTCACGGGCTGACCGTCACGGCGACGTGAGCCTGTTGGCCGTGTGCACCGCGCGGAGGACGGCGGCCGCCTTGTTGCGGCACTCGTCGTCCTCCGCCACCGGGTCGGAGTCGGCGACGATGCCGGCTCCGGCCTGCACGTACGCCGTGCCGTCGCGCAGCAGGGCCGTACGGATGGCGATGGCGGTGTCGGAGTCGCCCGCGAAGTCGAGGTAGCCGACGCAGCCGCCGTACAGCCCGCGCCGGGACGGCTCGAGCTCGTCGATGATCTGCATCGCGCGCGGCTTCGGCGCACCGGAGAGGGTGCCCGCCGGGAAGCAGGCGGTGAGCACGTCGAAGGCCGTGCGCCCGGCCGCGACCCGTCCGGTGACCGTCGAGACGATGTGCATCACGTGGGAGTACCGCTCGATCGACATGAAGTCGACGACCTCCACCGAGCCGGGTTCGCACACCCGGCCGAGGTCGTTGCGGCCCAGGTCGACGAGCATCAGGTGCTCGGCGCGCTCCTTGGGGTCGTCGAGCAGCTCCTCGGCGAGGGCCTGGTCCTCCTGCGGGGTGGCGCCGCGGTGCCGGGTGCCGGCGATGGGGTGGACCATGGCCCGGCCGTCCTCGACCTTCACCAGGGCCTCCGGGGACGACCCGACGACGTCGAACGCATCTCCGTCGCCGCAGGGGAACCGGAACAGGTACATGTACGGCGAGGGGTTGGTGGCCCTGAGCACCCGGTAGACGTCCAGCGCGCTCGCGGTGCACGGCGTCTCGAAGCGCTGCGAGGGGACGACCTGGAAGGCCTCGCCCGCGCGGATGCGCTCCTTGATGTCCTCGACCGCGTCCCGGAAGTCCTCGCCGCCCCACCGGGCGGTGTACTCCGGCAGTTCGGAGGGCGGCAGGACGGCCGGGGGCTGGGCGACCGCGCGGGACAGGTCGGCCTCCATGGCGTCGAGGCGGGCCACCGCGTCCGCGTAGGCCTCGTCGACGCCCGTGTCGAGGTCGTTGTGGTTGATCGCGTTGGCGATCAGCAGGACCGAGCCCTCCCAGTGGTCCATGACCGCCAGGTCGCTGGTCAGGAGCATGGTCAGCTCGGGCAGCTTCAGGTCGTCGCGCTCGCCTGGGCCGATCTTCTCCAGGCGGCGCACGATGTCGTAGCCCAGGTAGCCGACCATGCCGCCGGTGAAGGGCGGCAGGCCCAGGTCGTGGGCGAGGTCGCGGGGCGTGTGCAGGGCCTCGATGGTGGCCCGCAGGGCGGCCAGCGGGTCGCCGTCCGTGGGGACGCCGACGGGCGGGGTGCCGAGCCAGTGGGCCCGGCCGTCGCGCTCGGTCAGGGTGCCGGCCGAGCGGACGCCGACGAAGGAGTAGCGCGACCAGGACCGGCCGTTCTCCGCGGACTCCAGCAGGAAGGTTCCGGGGCGCTCCGCCGCGAGTTTGCGGTAGAGCCCGACCGGGGTGTCGCCGTCGGCGAGGAGCTTGCGCGTGACCGGGATGACGCGGCGGTCGGTGGCCAGCTTGCGGAACGTCTCGAGGTCCATGGCGGCCGACCTTACTGATCCGCGGACGCCGGGGAGGAGGCGGCGTCCTTGAGCAGCACGTCGGCGTCGAAGCAGGTGCGGTCGCCGGTGTGGCAGGCGGCGCCCACCTGGTCGACCTTGACCAGCACGGTGTCGGCGTCGCAGTCGAGCGCGACCGACTTCACGTGCTGCACATGGCCCGAGGTGTCGCCCTTGACCCAGTACTCCTGACGGCTGCGCGACCAGTAGGTGCAGCGGCCGGTCGTGAGGGTGCGGTGCAGTGCCTCGTCGTCCATCCAGCCCAGCATCAGCACCTCACCGGTGTCGTACTGCTGGGCGATGGCGGGGAGCAGCCCGTCGGCGCTGCGCTTGAGGCGCGCGGCGATCTCGGGGTCCAGGCCGCTGGGCCTGCTGGGCGAAGGCGTGCTGGTCATGCGGACCATTGTGCCGCGCCGCACCGACATGCCCGGTCACCGTCCGCTGCGCGGACCGGTCCCCCGGTCGTACGCTGACTGCATGTCGACCCATGCCAAGCGTGAACGACTCCTCCTCGCGGACCTGTTGGAGGCCACGGGCCCCGACGCGCCCACGCTGTGCGAGGGCTGGAAGACCCGTGACCTCGCCGCGCACGTCGTGGTGCGCGAACGCCGTCCGGACGCCGCCGGGGGCACGCTGATCAAGCAGCTCGCGCCGCGCCTGGAGAAGGTGATGGAGGAGTACACCGCGAAGCCGTACGAGGAGCTGATCCAGCTGGTCCGTACCGGCCCGCCGCGCTTCTCGCCCTTCTCCCTGAAGCAGATCGACGAGGCGGCCAACACGGTCGAGTTCTACGTCCACACGGAGGACGTGCGCCGGGCGCAGCCCGACTGGACGCCGCGGGAGCTGGACCCGGTCTTCCAGGACGCCCTGTGGTCCCGCCTGGAGCGCACGGCCCGCCTGACCGGTCGCGGCGCCCCGACGGGCCTGGTCCTGCGCCGCCCGAACGGCCAGACGGCGGTCGCCCACCGGGGCACCCCGGTGGTGACGGTCACCGGCGAGCCCTCGGAACTGCTGATGTTCGCGCTGGGTCGGCAGCGGGTGGCGGACGTGGAGCTGGACGGCGAGAAGGAGGCGATCACTCAGGTGCGGGAGACGAAGCAGCTGGGGATCTGAGCGGGCGGCTCAGCGGGGAAGTTCGGCCCGGCGCAGGTCGCGGGCGCCCAGGAGGACGACCCCGGCCAGCCCGCAGACCGCCGCGCTGACGACGAACACCGGGCCGGTGCCCCAGGCGCCGATGGCGGCGGCGGTCAGCGGCATGCTGAGCGGGGCGAGACCCAGGCTGACCAGGCTGGAGACGGCGGTGACACGGCCCAGGTAGGCGGGCGCGGCCTGGGTCTGCAGCAGGGCGCCGCACATCGCGCCGCTGAGTCCGGCGAGGAGGCCGATGAGCAGGGCCACCCCCGCAGCCGCCGCGGCAGCCGGCACGCAGGCGAGGGCGCCGATCGCCACGGAGCCCGCGAGGATCGCGTACGAGGCCACATGCCCCGCGTGAGACACCGTTCCGCGCACGGCCAGCAGCAGCGAGACAGCCGCCGCCCCGGTCCCGAAGCCGGCCAGCACCCAGCCCATCCCGGAGGCCCCCCAGCCACGCTCGTCGGCCAGCAGGGTCAGGCCCACGTTGAGCGGTCCGACGAACCCGAGGTCGCCGAGGGCGATGGCCAGCACCAGCGGGGCGAGGATGCGATGCCGGCGGATGTAGCGCAGGCCCGCCACCAGGTCGCGCCAGGCGGTGGTGTCCCGGGCGCCCGGGTTGTCGTCCGGGGGCAGTTCTCGCATGCGCACGGAGACCAGCAGCGGTACCGACACGGCGATCAGCAGCCCGGCGAGCCCGAAGGCGGCCGCCGCACCGCCGCACGCCACCCCGAGTCCGCCCAGCGGCGCGCCGGCCACGCTCGCGAACCGGTACGCCAGGCCCCGCAGGCCCTGGACGCGGGCAAGCTGTCCCTTGGCCGTGATCCGGGCCGGCAGGGCTCCGACGGCGGGTACGAACACCGCGTCGACCGTGCCGAAGACCAGCGCCAGCAGGGCCAGCGGCCACAGGCCGCTGGTGACGAACAGCAGGGCCGCCACCGCCAGCACGGCCGCGCAGCGCACGGCGTCGCTGCCGATCACGACCTTCCGGGGCCCGAGCCGGTCGACGACCACTCCCCCGCCCAGCATCAGTAACGCCCGCGGCAGGGCGCTGACCGCCATCACGGCGCCCGCCTGCGCGGGCGACCCCGCCCGGACCGCCGCCCAGGAGAGGGCGATGTAGTAGACGTTGTCGCCCATCATCGACGCGGTGTAGGCGGCGAGCCAGCGCAGGACGTTGCCATCGCGGTGGGCAGGTCGCTCGGCGGCGAGCAGCCCGGCGGAGGTCGCGGGCACGGTGCTCAAGGCAGTGTGGCCTCTTTCAGGGACGGTAGGGGAATCCGTACACGTGGAGCGCGACGTTCTCACGCCCTTCGGTCTCACCGGCGGCCGCGCGGGCGCGCGCCTGCTCGTTGTGCTTCCTGATCAGGGCGTCCAGCTCGCGGGAGAGATCGGCCAGTTCGGCGGCCGTCATGCGCGGCAGGTACTCGGAGTCGATGGCGGCGCCGTTCCACTCGGAGCCCCAGTGGGGTCGTTCGTCGAGGTGGCGGAGGTAGAGCTCGCTGCGCTGCTCGTGGAAGAGCCGGGAGGCCGCGGTGTGCGCGGCCACCTTCTCCGGAGCATCCCTGAAGTCCTCCTCATGGATGCTGATGCCGTCCGACGCGGGCTGCCACCAGCGTTCGCGTCCGTCCTCGCTCTGCGGCTCGGCCTCTTCGATCAGCCCGTGTTCGGCGAGCTTGCGCAGGTGGTAGCTGACCAGCGACACGGCCTCGTCGACCAGTTCCGCGAGCCGTGAGGCGGTGGCCACCCGCTCGAGGTACAGCGCCCGGAAGAGCTTCATCCGCAAGGGATGCGCGAGTGCCTTCAGCGTGCCCATGTCGTTGATCCGGCGGTCCTCCCTGCTTGCCATGCCGCCACGGTAGATACGAGAGAAATATTGCGCAATAGATATTGCGCAACTTCCCTTTCGCATCTCCCCGTGAAAAAGCCCCGGCCACCCCACGGTGACCGGGGCCCAAACTCAGCGCGGCGTCACCTCACGGGGTGGCCCGCCTCCCGCAGCGTCTGCTTCACCTCTCCGATCCGCAGGTCCCCGAAGTGGAACACCGACGCCGCCAGGACCGCGTCCGCGCCCGCCGCGACGGCCGGGGGGAAGTGGGTCAGTGCGCCCGCGCCGCCGGAGGCGATGACCGGGACCGTGACGTGCTTGCGGACGGCCGCGATCATCTCCAGGTCGTAACCGTCCTTCGTGCCGTCCGCGTCCATCGAGTTCAGCAGGATCTCGCCCGCGCCCAGCTCCGCCGCCCGGTGCGCCCACTCGATCGCGTCGATGCCGGTGCCGCGGCGGCCGCCGTGGGTCGTCACCTCGAAGGAGCCGGACGAGCCATCGCGCGAAGGCGTGCGGCGCGCGTCCACCGAGAGCACCAGAACCTGGCGGCCGAAGCGCTCAGCGATCTCCCGGATCAGGTCCGGACGGGCGATGGCGGCCGTGTTGACGCCCACCTTGTCGGCGCCCGCCCGCAGCAGCTTGTCCACGTCCTCGGCCGTCCGCACCCCGCCGCCGACGGTCAGCGGGATGAACACCTGCTCGGCGGTGCGGCGCACCACGTCGTACGTCGTCTCCCGGTTGCCCGAGGAGGCGGTGATGTCCAGGAACGTCAGCTCGTCGGCGCCCTCGGCGTCGTACACCTTCGCCATCTCGACGGGGTCGCCCGCGTCGCGCAGGTTCTGGAAGTTGACTCCCTTGACGACCCGGCCGTTGTCCACGTCCAGGCAGGGGATGACTCGGACCGCCAGGGTCATGAATCCACGGCTCCTCTTGCTGCTTCTAGCCTCTGAAGGCTTCCAGTTCCACTTCCACCAGGATGCGCGGGTCGACGAAACCCTCCACCACCAGCAGGGTCGCCACCGGGCGCACCGAGTCGAACAGCTCCTTGTGGGCGCGGGCCACCTCGTCGACGTCCCGCTGATGCGTCAGGAACATCCGGGTCCGGACGACCGACTCCGGGCCGAGACCGAACTCGGCGATCGCCTCCAGCGCGCTGGTGAAGGCCACCTTCGCCTGCTCGTACGGGTCGCCCTCCCCGTAGAGCACGCTGCCCTTGAAGGACGTCGTGCCGCCCACCAGGACGCGGTCGCCCGCCGCGACGGCGCGCGAGAAACCGAAGGACTCTTCCCAGGGACTTCCGCTCTGCACGCGCCGTACGGCTTCCGACGTCATGACGACACAGCCTCCAAGGCCTCTTCCAGGGTGAACGCCTTCGCGTACAGGGCCTTCCCGACGATCGCCCCCTCAACCCCCGCAGGGACCAGGCCGGCGATCGCCCGCAGGTCGTCCAGCGACGACACGCCGCCGGAGGCGACCACCGGGCGGTCCGTCGCCGCGCAGACGTCGCGCAGCAGCTGGAGGTTCGGGCCCTGCAGCGTGCCGTCCTTGGCGATGTCGGTGACGACGTACCGCGCGCAGCCCTCCTTGTTGAGGCGCTCCAGCGTCTCGTAGAGGTCGCCGCCGTCACGGGTCCAGCCGCGGCCGCGCAGCGTGGTGCCGCGGACGTCCAGGCCCACCGCGATCTTGTCGCCGTGCTCGGCGATGACCCTGGCGACCCACTCGGGGGTCTCCAGGGCGGCCGTGCCGAGGTTGACGCGCGTGCAGCCGGTGGCCAGGGCGGCGGCCAGGGTGTCGTCGTCGCGGATGCCTCCGGACAGCTCCACCTTGATGTCCATCGCCTTGGTCACCTCGGCGATCAGCGCGCGGTTGTCCCCGGTGCCGAACGCGGCGTCCAGGTCGACCAGGTGCAGCCACTCGGCGCCCGCCCGCTGCCAGGCGAGGGCGGCCTCCAGCGGGGAGCCGTAGGAGGTCTCCGTGCCGGACTCGCCGTGCACGAGGCGGACCGCCTGGCCGTCGCGGACGTCGACGGCGGGGAGGAGTTCGAGCTTGGCCATGTCTCTACAGGGTTCCGATCCAGTTGGTGAGCAGCTGCGCGCCGGCGTCGCCGGACTTCTCGGGGTGGAACTGCGTGGCCCACAGGGAGCCGTTCTCCACGGCCGCCACGAACGGCTTGCCGTGCGTCGACCAGGTCACCTTGGGGGCGCTCATCGCCGGGTTGTGCGTCTCGAGCTGCCAGTCGTGGACGGCGTAGGAGTGCACGAAGTAGTAGCGCGCGTCCGCGTCCAGCCCGGCGAACAGCTCGGAGTCGGCCGGTGCCTCGACCGTGTTCCAGCCCATGTGGGGCACGACGTCCGCCTGGAGCTGCTCGACCCGGCCGGGCCACTCGGCGAGGCCCTCGGTCTCGACGCCGTGCTCGATGCCGAGGCCGAACAGGATCTGCATGCCGACGCAGATGCCCATCACGGGGCGCCCTCCGGCCAGCCGGCGGTCGATGATCCAGTCGCCGCGCGCCTCCTTCAGCCCCTGCATGCAGGCGGCGAAGGCGCCGACGCCCGGCACCAGCAGGCCGTCGGCGTTCATGGCGCGGTCGAAGTCGCGGGTGATCTCCACGTCGGCGCCCGCGCGCGCAAGGGCGCGCTCGGCGGAGCGGACGTTGCCGAAGCCGTAGTCGAAGACGACGACCTTCTTGGAGGTCTTCGACGTCTTTCGGGGAGTGCTCGGGGTGCTCAATTCCACACCTCCAGACGCATGACGCCCGCGACGAGACACAGCGCCGCGCCGATCGAGAGCAGCACGATCAGGCTCGTGGGCATCTTCTGCTTGACGAAGGAGATGATCCCGCCGACGAGGAACAGGCCGACGACGATCAGTACGGTCGAGGTGCCGTTCATGGCTTACAGCGCGCCCTTCGTGGACGGGAGGATGCCGGCCGCGCGCGGGTCGCGCTCGCTGGCGTATCGCAGGGCCCGGGCCAGCGCCTTGAACTGGCACTCCACGATGTGGTGGGCGTTGCGCCCGTAGGGCACGTGCACGTGCAGCGCTATCTGGGCCTGGGCGACGAAGGACTCCAGGATGTGCCGGGTCATCGTGGTGTCGTACTCGCCGATCATCGGCGCCATGTTCTCGGGCTCGGTGTGCACGAGGTACGGGCGGCCGGACAGGTCGACGGTGACCTGGGCGAGGGACTCGTCGAGCGGGACGGTGCAGTTGCCGAAGCGGTAGATGCCCACCTTGTCGCCGAGCGCCTGCTTGAAGGCGGCGCCGAGCGCGAGGGCGGTGTCCTCGATGGTGTGGTGCGAGTCGATGTGCAGATCGCCGTCGGTCTTCACGGTCAGGTCGAACAGACCGTGCCGGCCCAGCTGGTCGAGCATGTGGTCGTAGAAGCCGACGCCGGTGGCGATGTCGGTCTTGCCGGTGCCGTCGAGGTCGATCTCGACGAGGACCGAGGTCTCCTTGGTGGTGCGCTCCACGCGCCCAACGCGGCTCATGCGCTCTGCTCCTTCGGGGGTGTGGGGGTGTCCCCCACAAGACACTGCTTGGGGGTGTGGGGGTATCCCCCGCAAAACACTGCACGTACCGCGTCGAGGAACGCGTCGTTCTCCTCCGGGGTCCCGGCGGTGACCCGCAGCCACCCCGGTACGCCGTTGTCCCGGACCAGCACGCCCCGCTCCAGGATCTTCCGCCAGGCCTCGTGCGCGTCGGGGAAGCGCCCGAACTGCACGAAGTTGGCGTCGGACTCGGTGACGTCGTAGCCGATCGCGCGCAGCTCGGCGACCAGCCGGTCCCGCTCCGACTTCAGCTGCTCGACGTACTTCAGCAGCGTGTCGGTGTGCTCCAGGGCGGCCAGGGCGGTCGCCTGGGTGACCGCCGACAGGTGGTAGGGCAGCCGGACCAGCTGGACGGCGTCCACGACCGCCGGGTGCGCGGCGAGGTAGCCGAGCCGCAGGCCGGCGGCGCCGAACGCCTTCGACATGGTGCGCGAGACGACGAGATTCGGCCGACCTTCGAGCAGCGGCAGCAGCGAGGAGCCGTGGCTGAACTCGATGTACGCCTCGTCCACGATCACCATGGACGGCTTGGCCGCCTGCGCGGCCTCGTACAGGGCGAGGACCGTCTCGGGCGGGACCGCGTTGCCGGTGGGGTTGTTGGGAGTGGTGATGAAGACGACGTCCGGCCGGTGCTCGGCGATCGCCTTCTCGGCGGCGGCGAGGTCGATCGTGAAGTCCTCGTTGCGCGGGCCCGAGATCCAGCCGGTGCCCGTGCCGCGCGCGATGAGCCCGTGCATCGAGTACGACGGCTCGAAGCCGATCGCGGTGCGGCCGGGCCCGCCGAAGGTCTGCAGCAGCTGCTGGATGACCTCGTTGGAGCCGTTGGCCGCCCACACGTTCTCGAGGGCGACTTCGTACCCGCCGGTCCTCGTCAGGTACTCGGCCAGCCTCGTGCGCAGTTCGACCGCGTCCCGGTCCGGGTAGCGGTTCAGGCCGCGGGCGGCCTCGCGAACGCGCTCGGTGATCCGTTCGACCAGCGGCTCGGGCAGCGGGTACGGGTTCTCGTTGGTGTTCAGCCGTACGGGCACGTCGAGCTGGGGGGCGCCGTAGGGGGTCTTGCCGCGCAGCTCGTCCCGGACGGGAAGATCGTCGATTCCGAAGCTCACTTGCTCTCAGGCACCTTCCAACCGAACCTTGCCTTGATCGCCGCGCCGTGCGCGGGCAGGTCCTCGGCGTCCGCCAGCGTCACCACGTGGTGCGCCACCTCGGCCAGCGCGTCCCGCGTGTAGTCGACGATGTGGATGCCGCGCAGGAAGGACTGGACGGACAGGCCGGAGGAGTGGCAGGCGCAGCCTCCGGTCGGCAGCACATGGTTGGAACCGGCCGCGTAGTCGCCGAGGGAGACCGGCGCCCAGGGGCCGACGAAGATCGCGCCCGCGTTCCTGACGCGGTCCGCGACCGCGGCGGCGTCGGCGGTCTGGATCTCCAGGTGCTCGGCGCCGTACGCGTCGACGACGCGCAGGCCCTCGTCGATGCCGTCGACCAGCACGACGGCGGACTGCTTGCCGGCCAGCGCCGGGCGGATCCGGTCCTCGATGTGCCTGGTGGCGGCGACCTGCGGCTCGAGCTCCTGCTCCACGGCGTCCGCGAGCTCGACGGAGTCGGTGACGAGGACGGCGGCCGCCAGCGGGTCGTGCTCGGCCTGGCTGATCAGGTCGGAGGCCACGTGCACCGGGTCGGCGGTGGAGTCGGCGAGGATCGCGATCTCGGTGGGGCCGGCCTCGGTGTCGATGCCGATCCTGCCGGTGAAGTAGCGCTTGGCGGCGGCGACCCAGATGTTGCCGGGACCGGTGACCATGTTCGCGGGCGGGCAGGACTCGGTGCCGTACGCGAACATCGCGACGGCGGTGGCGCCGCCGGCCGCGTACACCTCGTCGACGCCGAGGAGGGCGCAGGCGGCGAGGATCGTCGGGTGCGGCAGGCCGTCGAACTCGGCCTGGGCCGGAGAGGCCAGGGCGATCGACCCGACACCGGCCTCCTGGGCCGGGACCACGTTCATGATCACGGACGACGGGTAGACGGACCGGCCGCCGGGCGCGTACAGACCCACGCGGTCCACCGGCACCCACTTCTCGGTCACCGTGCCGCCGGGCACCACCTGTGTGGTGTGCGTGCTGCGGCGCTGCTCGCGGTGGACGAGACGGGCGCGGCGGATGGACTCCTCCAGGGCCGCGCGGACGGCCGGGTCGATCTGCTCCAGCGCGTCCTTCAGGGCCTGGTCCGGAACCCGGACCGATGTGAGGCGCACTCCGTCGAACTTCTCGGCGAAGTCGATCAGCGCCGCGTCGCCACGATGATGCACGGCTTCGCAGATCGGACGCACCTTCTCCAGTGCGGCCGAAACGTCGAAGTCGGCTCGGGGCAGCAGGTCGCGCAGGGCGGGGCCCTCCGGGAGGGCGTCGCCGCGCAGATCGATTCGGGAGATCACAGCCCCAATTCTCGCAGACGGCACCGACGGGCCGGACGGCCGTATCAATGGCTGATACAGAGCGTGGACGGGCGGACGGCTCGGTGGCGGGCCGGTCGGGCGCGGGCGGCAGGGGACGGATCGGTGGGAGACACGGCGTGTCGCAGCCGGGGCGGAGCGCTCGGTGAGCGGTGCCGGGCCGGCTGGCCGGATTCGATGGGTGGGGGCAGGGGGCGGAAGATCCCCTTCACCTTCGGCGTTCGGGCCGTCACTCAGCGGGCATGAACGGTCGTACGAAACCCGCGAGTAGCTGGGGAGGAAGGAAGAGCCGTGACCGAGGGTGCCGGCATCCGTGTCGACTACGTGCCGGACGGACTGACCGCCACGGAGGCCGGAATGTGGCAGGCCTTCCGCAACGGCAGCGAGTACGACCTGCGCGACGGGGACCCTGCCGTGGACGATCCGCACGGCGACCGGACCTGGGGGCCCGAGCGCAGCGTGCGGGCCCGGATCGTGGCCTGGCTGCTCCTCGACGGCCCTCCCGCGCTCGCGGGACGGGTCTCGTCCCTGAAGCTGACCGGCATCCGGATCACGGACACCCTGGATCTCGCGGGCGGCACGGTCGTGCCGTACGTCGAGCTGAACGGCTGCCGGTTCGAGAAGGAGGTCCTGCTGCCGGAGGCCCGTTTCACGACCGTGCGGCTCGTGGACTGCTCGGTGCCGCGTCTTGAGGCGGCGCGCCTGCACACGGAGGGCGACCTGCATCTGGCGCGCTGCCGGTTCCAGGGCGGGGTGCGGCTCACGGACGCGCACATCGGCACCGACCTGATGCTCAACCAGGCGGTCGTCCACCGCGACCGGCGCGGCCGCTCGATCTCCGCGGACGGGCTGACCGTCGGCCAGGACCTGCAGGCCGACATGCTGGAGTCGCACGGGGAGCTGAGCATGCGCAGCGCCAAGGTCGGCGTGTCGCTGAGCCTGCGCGGCGCCCGCCTGACCAACCCCTACACCCGGCTGGCCCTGAACGCCCCGCAGCTGACGGTCGAGCGCACCCTGTACCTGACTCCGGCGGGCGTCGGCAATCCGCTGCAGAGCAGTGGCATCACGCCCGCGCGCGGCACCCGGGTGCAGCGCTTCGAGTGCCGGGGCGGGATCCGGCTGGACGACGGGCGGTTCGGGGACGCGGTCGACCTGGACCGGGCCCGGTTCGTCCTCGACGACGACCAGGAGCTGTCGCTGCGCCGGGTCCAGACGCCCGAGCTGCGCTTCCTGGGCGACCGGCCCGAGCGGGGCAAGGTGGTCCTCTCGGGCGCCCGGATCGTGAACCTGGTGGACCGGTGGACCAGCTGGCCCGGCCTCGGGGATCTCCACATGGGCGGTTTCGCCTACGAGAACCTCGTGCCGCAGGACGCCTTCCCGCTCGCCCGACGTCTGGCGTGGGTGGCGGCGGCCACCGCCGAGTACAACCCGGAGCCGTACGAACGGCTCGCGGCCGTGCTGCGCAACTCCGGCGAGGACGAGGACGCGCGCGAGGTTCTGCTCGCCAAGCAGCGGCGCCGCCGCGAGACACTGCCGCTCGCGGCCAAGCTGTGGGGGTACGTACAGGACTGGACGGTCGCCTACGGGTACCGGCCCGGCCGCGCCGCGGTGTGGATGGCGGTGCTGTGGGCGGCGGCGTCGATCGCGTTCTCGCACGCGAGCCATCCGCCGGTCAACAAGGACGGGCATCCGACGTGGAACCCCTCCCTGTTCGCCCTGGACCTGCTGCTGCCGGTCATCGATCTCGGCCAGGCGGGCCAGTGGCGTCTGAACGGGGCCTGGCAGTGGCTGTCGACGGCGGTGATCCTGCTCGGCTGGATATTGGCCACGACGGTCGCGGCGGGGGCGACGAGGCTTTTGCGACGCAGTTGATCCTGTGTGACGGAAGGGGCCTGCGCATAGAGGTTCATCAGCGACCAAACGGTTACTTTTTACCCGTTCTTGAACTTCGCCCGTACAACCAAACGCGGGTTACGCGTTTGTGCTGGCGCCTCCCCGACCTGCGGCTTTTCAATGGACGACACCATGGCAATGCTCCGCCCCTTCATCCGTACGCCACGGATGGCTCGCACCTCCTCGCGCCTCGCCGACGGGTTGCCCGCCGATGACGAGGTCCTTCTCGACGCGCCCGACGACCGCCTGGCGCCCGCCCTGGTGGCGGCGGGCCGCGGCGACTACGGTCCGGTGGCCGAACTGCTCGCGGCCACACGTCAGGCCGCCGAGTGGGAGGACCGCGACCGGTACGTGACACGGCTCGGCGCCTTCGCCCGCTCGCGCGACGAATGGCTCACGGACTGGCACGAGGCCGCCCCGCACGATCCGGACGCCGCTTTGGTCAGCGCCCAACTCGCGGTGGCCCGCTGCTGGGAGTCGCCGGCCCGCGTCGAACTCCTGCGCAAGGTCGGCCCGTTGGTCACCGCGGCGACCGAGGGCGATCCCCGGGACCCGGTGCCGTGGCGGGTGGCGCTCGACCATGCCCGCGGCGCGCACGCCCGCCACACCGAGTACGAGCGGCTGTGGGCCGAAGCCGTGCGCCGCTCCCCGCACCACTACGGCTGCCATGTCGCCGCCCTGCAGTACCTGTCGGCCGCGTGCAGCGCCCAGTGGGGGAGGACTCCGCACAGGCCCGGTGACTCGCACTGGGAGTGCTTCGACTTCGCCGAGACCGCCGCGCAGGACGCCCCGCCGGGCTCCCTGGTGCAGGCGCTGCCCGTGCGCGCCGCGTTCAAGTACCTGGCGGAGGGCGACGGAGTGGTCGTGACCCGGGGACGACTGGACGCGGCGGCCGACCGGGCGATCGCGCTGTCGTCGCGGTTCGCGGCCGCCGATCCGTGGCCCGCGGAGATCCGCAATCTCCTCGTCTTCGTCCTGGTCCGGCTGGAGCGCTGGCAGGACGCGCTCACACAGCTGAGCATGACCGGCCCGTACGCCACGTCGTTCCCCTGGGACCGGATCTGCGACGACCCGCTGGGCCGGTTCCTTCAGGTGCGGGAGGCGGTGCGACGGGCGGCGGTGTCGCCGGTTCCGCCGCACATGTCCGAGCGGCTTCTGCCGCTGATCCCTCCCCCCGGCAGGCAACTGATCGGGCACCTGAACGACCACACCGGCCACATGCCCCGCTGCGACCATTAGGCTTTCGGGTCGTGACCACCGTCCGGCTCCCGCTCTTCCCGCTGAACTCGGTGCTGTTCCCGGGGCTCGTGCTCCCGCTGAACATCTTCGAGGAGCGCTATCGCGCCCTGATGCGCGACCTGTTGAAGACCCCCGAGGACGAACCGCGCCGGTTCGCCGTCGTCGCCATCCGCGACGGCCACGAGGTGGCGCCGAGCGCGCCGGGCATGCCGGATCCCACGGCGCTGCCCGAGCGCGGGCCCGCGGCCGGCTTCGGGTCCGACCCGTCCAAGGCGTTCCACGCGGTGGGCTGTATCGCGGACGCGGCGACGATCCGGGAGCGGGCCGACGGCTCGTTCGAGGTCCTGGCGACGGGCACGACCCGCGTCCGTGTGCTCTCGGTCGACACCTCCGGCCCGTATCTGACGGCCGAGCTGGAGGAGCTGCCGGAGGAACAGGGCGACGAGGCGGGCGCGCTGGCCGAGGGGGTGCTGCGGGCGTTCCGGCAGTACCAGAAGCGGCTGGCGGGCGCGCGGGAGAGGTCCCTGTCGGCGGGTACCGACCTCCCGGACGAACCGGCAGTGGTGTCGTACCTGGTGGCGGCCGCGGTGATGCTGGACACGCCGACGAAGCAGCGGCTGCTGCAGGCGCCCGACACCGCCTCCCGCCTGCGCGACGAGCTGAAACTGCTTCGCTCGGAGACGGCCATCATCCGTAATCTGCCGTCGTTGCCGGCGACGGAGCTGACGCGGACGCCGACAAGTCTGAACTGACGCACAAACGCACAGTCGTAACGGGACGCGAAACGGGAACGGCCGGATGGCGAAGAAGTCGAAGAAGCAGCAGCAGCCCGGAGGGACACCGGCGACGGTGGCCCTGACGGCGGCCGGAGTGGAGTTCACGGTCCACGCCTACGACCACGACCCGTCCCATCCGTCCTACGGCGAGGAGGCGGCCGAGGCGATGGGTGTCTCCCCCGACCGGGTGTTCAAGACGCTGGTGGCCGACGTGGACGGGGCGCTCGTGGTCGGGGTGGTCCCGGTGGCGGGTTCGCTGGACCTGAAGGCGCTGGCCACGGCGGTGGGCGGCAAGCGGGCGGCGATGGCGGACCCGGTGCTCGCGGAGCGTACGACGGGCTACGTACGCGGCGGCATCTCGCCTCTCGGCCAGCGCAAGAGGCTCCGCACGGTGCTGGACGAGTCGGCGTCCTCGCACACCACGATCTGCGTGTCCGCCGGCCGCCGGGGCCTGGAGGTGGAGCTGTCCCCCGAGGACCTGGCCAAGCTCACGGAGGCGACGCTGGCACCGATCGCCCGTGCCTGACCACTCGACGGACGGCCCGTCCTCGGCTAGTACGGAAACATGTCGAAGAGGACACGCAAGCGCAAATGGCGCATGAAGAAGGGCCACGCCAACCACGGCCACCGGCCGGCGTGACCACCACCCGTCACAACAGCGCCGGACGAGCCTCTCGAGCCCGTCCGGCGCACGAGCGCTTTTGAGCGCCGGGCTACGCCTGCGGCGCAGCCGCCCCGTACGGATCGGGATCCCGCGGAGCGAACAGCGCCGTCAGCCCCAGGTGCACCACCAGCGCAGCCACCGACCACGCCAGCAGCGCGCCCTTGGCCCCGAGCTTCAGCGGCGCGGAGAACGTCACTCCCTTACCCACGGCCTTGGCGTGCGCGATGACGTTGTGCGGGGGCCCCAGCCAGACCCCCAACCGCCACGCGAGCAGCGACCCCAGCAGTCCGCCCACACAGAGCGCCACCACCAGCGGCACCCCGCCCCGCTTGCGCACCAGGAAGACGACCAGCGCACTGAGCACACCGAAGCCGGCCGCGAGCAGTGTGAACGTCCCGTCCACCCCGATCGCCTGCTCACCCTCGGTGTCCTTCAGATAGACGACCCAGCTGTTGTCGACCTTGTCCCCCACCAGCGGCACATGCGGCGCCAACCACCACCACAGCACCCCGAGCAGCGCCCCGGCGAGCGCGACGCCCACCGTGATCAGGGCCGCCTCGCGCACCTCGGTCTTCATACCGGGTCCGTCCGCCCCGTAGACGGCCGTGGCACCGTGCGGTGCCGGCCCGATCCCCACAGGCTCGGACACGGCGTGCCACGCCTCGTGTGAAGAGTGCGGGGACTGTTCATGCGGCGGCGGAGGCGGAGTCAACGGAGCGGTCACCTTCACATCCTGCCAGGCGTGTCTGTCAGCCGCGTCACCGGACGGCCGCCCGGCGGTACGCCCAGGTCGCCAGGGCCAGCGAGGCCACCCCGACGGCAGCGCACACGCCCAGGTCGCCGAGGACGAACGCCCAGTCCGGATGCCCGCCGAAGGTCCGCGCAAACGCCTCCACCCCGTACGTCGACGGCAGCAGGTCGCGCGCGACCTGAATGGCCTCCGGCATCCGGTGCGCCGGCAGCACGCCCAGCAACAGCGCCGCCGACATGCCCAACTGCCCGAGCAACGTGGCCAGTTCGGGCCGCGGCGCAAGCAGTCCCAGTGCGGCGCCGAGCCCGGACAGCGCGGCGCCGGCCAACGGGATCACCGCCGCGAGAACCCACAGGTGGGCGAGCGGCAGCCCGAACAGCACGCACCCGAAGACTGCGGTCACCAGGGTCCCGGGCACGGTGAAGGAGGCATACGCCGCCGCGGCGCCCAGCACCACCGCCGCGGCCGGCACCGGCAGCGTGGCGTAGTGGTCGAGCCCGCCGCTGCCGCGCAGCTGGCCGAAGTACTGGGCGAGCAGGTTCAGACCGACGTACGCGACCACGAGCACCGACGATCCGGCGACCACGGACCACGCGTCGCTCCCGCCGCCGCTCACCACCCCGCGCATCATGATCATGATGCCGATCGACTGGAAGGTCGCCACGAACAGCAGCGGGATCCGCGCGACCCGCGCCCTGGACAGCTGGGCCCGGTACACGGCGGCCATCGACGGCCACAGCCGCGCCCGCGGCCCGAGGGCGGCGCCGTCCACGGCACCGTCGTCCGTCGCCCGGGCGCCGGGCAGAACCCCGGCGGGTACGACACTCACCTCGCGCTGCTCCTCTTCGTTTTCCCCAAGGTCCCCGTGGAGCTCCCCCCGGAGCTCCATACGGACACGACGGCCCCCGCGCTCATGCCTTCACCAGCCCCTGACCGCTGCCGCCGAGCGTCAGATAGACGTCCTCCAGGCTGGGCGTGGCCAGGGTGAAGTCGTCGAGGGCGGCGAAGGCGGCCCCCCCGGTGACGGTGGCCACGGCCGCGCGCGCCTCCTCGGGGGCCATCCGCAGCGACCAGCGGCGCCCGGACTCCACGGCGCGGGTGCGCAGCGCGGCGACCTCGGGCACCTCCAGGGGCGCCCGCTCACGCCACACGAGTTCGACGCGGACCTCCCCGGCGACGCGCTCCTTGAGCCCGGCCGGGGTGTCGCAGGCGATGATCCTGCCCCGGTCGAGGACGGCGACCCGGTCGAGGACGGTCTCCGCCTCGATGACGTTGTGGGTGACCAGCAGGACGGTCGTCCCGAGCTCGGCCCGCCGCCGGTCCACGGCGGCCCACACCGCGCGGCGGGCGACCGGGTCCATGCCGGTGGTCGGCTCGTCGAGCACCAGCAGCGCTCGCTCCCCCATCAGCGCGGCGGCGAAGCAGGCGAGCCGGCGCTGGCCGCCGGAGAGCTTCTTCAGCGGCCTGGAGGCGATCGGTGCGAGCCCGAGTTCGTCGAGGACGGCGTCCCGTTCCTCGCGGGCGTGCCGCAGGTCGAGCCCGCGCAGCCGTCCGGTGGTCTCGGCGGCGAGCGAGACGGTCAGCTCGTCCAGGGCGGTGGACTCCTGGCCGAGGTAGGCGAGGATACGGGCAGCCCGCTCGGGGTGGCGCACGATGTCGTGCCCGAGGATCTCCACGCTGCCGCTGTCGGGCCGCATCAGTCCGGTCAACTGGCGTAGGAGGGTGGACTTGCCGGCGCCGTTCGGTCCGAGCAGTCCGAAGATCTCGCCGCGCCGGATGTCCAGCCGTACGTCGTCGGTGGCCCGCACCTCGGGGGCCCCGGGCGTGCCGCGCCGCCCTCGTACCGCCGGATAGGTTTTGGTCAGCCCGCGCACGGCGCACACGACGTCGTCACTGTGCCGTGGTGCCGTTGCGCTGCGCTTGCTCACAAAGGACGAGGGTAAGGGGTCCCGCCCGCCGAGCGGTTCCCGGGGCCCGCCGGGGCCGAGGTCCGAAGCGGTGTGTCATTCGCCGGCGGGCGCCTCCGCCGCCGTGCGCTGGTCGATCTCCCGCCAGAAGCCCGCCCGGATCGCGTACCGGTCGTGTTCGTCGATCTGGTCGTCCTTGTGGGCGAGCAGGCCGAAGCGGGCCGCGTACCGCAGCAGCTCACCGTCGATGCGGTGCGGCACCCGCGGGTACATGCTCGACAGCTTCTGCAGGTGGGAGGGGTCGGCGAGGCGGGAGATCCACCGCCGGGCGAAGACCTGCCCCACCTCGTAGGGGTCGCCGCCGACCGTGGTGATGTCCTCCTCCCGGTCGGCCCACCGCTGCTCCGCGGTCGTCAACTGCGCCAGCGTCGGCAGCGAGGCGGCCTCGGGCGACTCGGCCGCGACGGGGCGGTCCACCCAGCCCTTGTCCGACGACCAGCGAAGCGTCGCCCCGGCGGGCTGCTGCGCGGTCTGCGGGGCCCGCAGCGCCGCGAGGTCCTTCGGGGTCGGTACGCCCTTGGCGACCGGCACCCGATCCTGGGCGCCGTTGTGCGACGCGGCCGCCTGGACGTGTTCCGGCTCGGCGGCGGGTCGCTCCGTGGCGGCCGTGAGCGCCGAATCGGGCAGCGGCGCCGACAGGATCGCGGCGATCTCCGGCCGGGGCGCGGGCGGCGGCGCGCACACCCCGCCCAGCTCCTTGGGCCGCACGGCCTGGGTGATCCACGCCCGGTCGAGCACGCGTCGCTCGTCGGCCTCGGCGACCAGGTCCTCGGACTGGTTGTAGTCGCCGTCCGCGGCCTGCACGGCCCACAGGTGCACGGCGACCCCGTGCTCCTTGGCGGCCATCATGCCCGGCAGCAGGTCCCCGTCACCGGTGACGAGCACGACGTCCGAGCACGCGCGGTTGCGGGCCAGCTCCGTCAGCTCGGCGTGCATCGCGGCGTCGACGCCCTTTTGCGCCCACCGCCCGTCGCTGCGGGTCAGCGCGCCGAGACGCACGGTCACCCGGGGCATCACGCGCAGCCGGCGGTGCTCCGGCTGCGGTACGCGGTCGGGAGCGCCGTCGAACCAGTAGATGCGCAGCAGTGGCCGCCCGGTGTCGGCCTCGGCGCGCTCCCGCAGTCCCTGGATGAGGGCGGCGTGATCGACGGTGATCCGGGACCTGGAGGGTTCCCCGGCGAGGAGGCTGGCGGCAGCCCCGAGCAGATACCCGGCGTCCACCAGGACGATGCAGCGGTCCACGCGATCCACCCTCTTTCCGGGAGGTTTGCTTCGGGCTTGCTTCGAGTCTGCCCGACGGCGGAGAGGTTAACGGCCGGAACTCGATCTTCGGCGTGGCGTATCCGGGGGACCGGGACGCGAAGAGCTGTGTCACGCAGGGTAATTGTCCGACATGCGGTTGATGTCAGGCTATGTGAATCTGGTCCCGGCCCTGGCCCCTAGTCCCCACAGGAGGCATCACCATGGCCAAGAACAAGAACCGCAAGCAGGGCGGCCCGCAGAACCGCTCCCCGAAGGGCGAGCAGGCGCAGGAGCACACCCAGCGGCCCGCGGCGGAGACGCACACGTCTCCGATGGCGCAGACCCCGGGCAGCCCGGCGGATGTTACCCGTAAGAAGCAGAAGAGCTTCGGCCACAACTGACGCCTGCACAAGGGCTGATGCCGAGGCCCGCGCACGAGGGCCGACGCAGAAAGATAAGGGGCGCACCCGGTCTCGGGTGCGCCCCTTATCTGCTGAGTCACTCCGGGTGATCAGCCCGCCAGGCAGGACGGGCCGAGAAGGACCTTCAGGTCGCCGTAGAGGGCGGGGTCCGGCTTGACGCGATGGCGGTCCAGGCGCAGGACCGTCGTCTTGCGCGGCCCCTGGAGCTTGATCCGCACCTCGCTGTCGCCCTTGTGCTGGCTGAGGATCTCGCCGAGGCGGCTGACCATCGGCGGGGTGACCTTCACGGCCGGGATGGTGAGCACCACGGGGGCGTTGGTGCCCGCGTTGGACAGGTCCGGAACCATCAGTTCCATCGCGACCAGCCGGGGCACGTCCTCCCGCTTGTCGAGGCGGCCCTTGACGAACACCACGGCGTCCTCGACGAGTTGGGTGGACACCAACTGGTAGGTCGCCGGGAAGAACATGCACTCGATGGAGCCGGCGAGGTCCTCGACCGTGGCGATCGCCCACGCGTTGCCCTGCTTGGTCATCTTGCGCTGCAGGCCGGAGATGATGCCGCCGATGGTGACGACCGCGCCGTCCGCGTGCTCGCCGCCGGTGAGCTGGGCGATGCCCGCGTCGGCCTTGTCGGACAGCACGTGCTCCAGGCCGAAGAGCGGGTGGTCGGAGACGTACAGACCGAGCATCTCCCGCTCCTGGGCGAGCAGATAGGTCTTGTCCCACTCCTCGTCGGTGAAGGTGACGTCGAGACCGAAGCCGGGCTCGCTGCTCTCCTCCTCCATGCCGCCGAAGAGGTCGAACTGCCCCTCGGCTTCCTTGCGCTTGACCGCGACCACGTTGTCGATCATCGGTTCGTACTGCGCCATCAGGCCCTTGCGGGTGTGGCCGAGGGAGTCGAAGGCGCCGGCCTTGATGAGCGATTCCGTCGTCCGCTTGTTGCAGACGACCGCCTCGACCTTGTCCAGGTAGTCCGGGAAGGACGCGTACTTCCCCTTGGCCTTGCGGCAGCGGATGATCGACTCGACGACGTTCGAACCGACGTTGCGCACGGCGGAGAGGCCGAAGAGGATCACGTCGTCGCCCTGCGCGGCGAAATTCGACTCGGACTCGTTGACGTTCGGCGGCAGCACCCTGATGCCCATGCGACGGCACTCGTTCAGGTAGACGGCCGACTTGTCCTTGTCGTCCTTCACCGAGGTGAGGAGCGCGGCCATGTACTCGGCGGGGTGGTTCGCCTTCAGATAGGCGGTCCAGTACGAGACCAGGCCGTACGCGGCCGAGTGGGCCTTGTTGAACGCGTAGCCGGCGAACGGGACCAGCACGTCCCACAGCGCCTGGATCGCCTCGTCGCTGTAGCCGTTCTTGCGGGCGCCCGACTGGAAGATGACGAAGTTCTTCTCCAGCTCCTCCGGCTTCTTCTTGCCCATCACGCGGCGGAGGATGTCGGCCTCGCCGAGCGAGTAGCCGGCGATGATCTGGGCGGCCTTCTGCACCTGCTCCTGGTAGACGATCAGGCCGTAGGTGACGTCCAGGACCTCCTTGAGCGGCTCCTCCAGCTCGGGGTGGATCGGCGTGATCTCCTGCTGCCCGTTCTTGCGCAGCGCGTAGTTCGTGTGGGAGTTCATGCCCATCGGGCCCGGCCGGTACAGGGCCGACACGGCGGAGATGTCTTCGAAGTTGTCGGGCTTCATCAGCCGCAGCAGCGAGCGCATGGGGCCGCCGTCGAACTGGAAGACGCCGAGGGTGTCGCCGCGCTGGAGCAGCTCGAAGGTCGTGGGGTCGTCGAGCGGGAGGCTCAGGAGATCGATGTCGATCCCCTTGTTCGCCTTCACCATCTTGACGGCGTCGTCCATGATCGTGAGGTTGCGCAGGCCCAGGAAGTCCATCTTCAGCAGGCCGAGCGACTCACAGCTCGGGTAGTCCCACTGGGTGATGGTCACGCCGTCGGTGTGCCTCACCCAGACCGGGACGTGCTCGGTGATGGTCTCGCTGGACATGATCACGCCGGCCGCGTGCACGCCCATCTGCCGCACCAGTCCCTCGACGCCGCGTGCGGTGTCGATGACCTTCTTCACGTCCGGCTCGTTCTCGTACATCGACCGGACCTCGCCCGCCTCCGAGTAGCGGGGGTGGCTGGGGTCGGTGATGCCGGACAGCGGGATGCCCTTGCCGAGGACGTCGGCGGGCATGGCCTTGGTGATGCGGTCGCCCATCGCGTACGGGTAGCCGAGCACGCGCGCGGAGTCCTTGATCGCGTTCTTGGCCTTGATGGTGCCGTAGGTGCCGATCATGGCGACCTTGTCGGCGCCGTACTTCTCCGTCACGTACCGGATCACCTCGACGCGCCGGCGCTCGTCGAAGTCGATGTCGACATCGGGCATCGAGATGCGCTCGGGGTTGAGGAACCGCTCGAAGATCAGGCCGTGCGGGATCGGGTCGAGGTCGGTGATGCCGAGGGCGTAGGCGACGATCGAGCCTGCGGCCGAGCCACGGCCGGGGCCCACCGCGATGCCGTTCTTCTTGGCCCACATGATGAAGTCGGCGACCACGAGGAAGTAGCCCGGGAACCCCATCTGGATGATGACGTCCATTTCGTACTCGGCCTGCTTCATGCGGTCCTCGGGGATGCCGCCCGGGAAGCGGCGCTCCATGCCGCGGCGGACCTCCTCCTGGAACCAGGTGACCTCGGTGTACCCCTCGGGGATGTCGAACTTGGGCATGAGGTCGCGCTTGACGAACATGCCCTCGGTGTCGACCATCTCCGCGATCAGCCGGGTGTTCTCACAGCCCTCCTGCCAGGCGTCCGAGGAGTCGATGGCGTACATCTCCTCCGTGGACTTCAGGTAGTAGCCCGTGCCGTCGAACTTGAAGCGGTCCGGGTCGGAGAGGTTCTTGCCGGTCTGGATGCACAGCAGGGCGTCGTGGGCGGACGCCTCGTGCGCGTACGTGTAGTGCGAGTCGTTGGTGACCAGCGGCGGGATGCCGAGCTTCCTGCCGATCTCGAGCAGGCCGTCGCGGACCCGGCGCTCGATCTCGATGCCGTGGTCCATCAGCTCCAGGAAGTACTTGTCCTTGCCGAAGATGTCCTGGTAGTCGGCGGCCGCCTTCAGAGCCTCGTCGAAGTGGCCGAGGCGCAGCCGGGTCTGCACCTCGCCGGAGGGGCATCCGGTGGAGGCCACGATCCCCTCGGACCACTGGGCGATGGTCTCCTTGTCCATGCGGGGCCACTTCTGCAGCCAGCCCTCGGCGTACGCGTCGGAGGACAGGCGGAAGAGGTTGTGCAGGCCGGTCCTGTTCACCGCCCACATGGTCTTGTGGGTGTAACCACCGGAACCGGAGACGTCGTCCCTCTTCTGGTGCGGCTGGCCCCAGAGGATCTTGCGCTTGTTGCGCCGGGACTCGGGGGCGACGTACGCCTCGATGCCGATGATGGGGGTGATTCCGGCCTTCTTCGCGGAGTGGAAGAAGTCGTACGCCCCGTGGAGGTTGCCGTGGTCGGACATGGCGATGTGGGTCATGCCCATCTCGTTGCACGCGTTGAACATGTCCTTCAGCCGCGCGGCACCGTCCAGCAGCGAGTACTGGGTGTGGACGTGCAGGTGCGTGAACGGCGGCTTTGACACGGTTCGAGCCTCCAGGGCAAACATTACGTCGACGGTGTCCCCCGGTCGCGGACAGTCTGGGGGACAGCGTCGAAGTCTATGCCTCGGCACTGACACCCGGAGGCGTCCGGCGCGTACCTTCATGCGGAGAAAACGTGGGCACTCCACCACACCGCCGGACGTTGGCGTGAGGGAAAACCCGCGGAAGATCAACCCCAAACGTCACGCACCACCCGTACCAGGAGGCACCCAGCGATGTCGGTTCCGCAGCTCAGCGCCGAGCAACGCGGTGAGGAGATCCTCACCGTCTTCGACACCGCCTTCGGCGAGCTGCTCGCCGCCGACCCGGCCGCGTTCCGCGTGAAGTTCCGCAAGATGGCGGCCTCCGCGTTCGCGTTCTACCGGGGCACGGCGTGCCTCTTCTACCACGACCTGGACGCGGACAGGCGCGGCGGCCCGTACCTGGACGACCGCACCTCGCGGGTGTGGATCCACGGCGACCTGCACGCCGAGAACTTCGGCACCTACATGGACTCCACGGGCCGCCTGATCTTCAACGTGAACGACTTCGACGAGGCGTACGTCGGCCCCTTCACCTGGGACCTGAAGCGCTTCGCGGCCTCCGTGGCGCTGATCGGGTACGCGAAGGCGCTCAGCGACGACCAGATCACCGAGCTGGTCCGCATCTACGCCGCGGCCTACCGGGAGCGCGTCCACGCCCTGGCCACCGGCGCCAAGAGCGACGAGGTGCCGCCCTTCACCCTGGACACCGCCCAGGGCCCGCTGCTGGACGCGCTGCGCGACGCCCGCTCGCTCACCCGCTTCGGGCTGCTGGACTCGATGACCGAGATCCGCGACTTCGAGCGCCGCTTCGCGCCGGGCAGCGGCTCCATCGAGCTGGACGCCGCCACCCGCTACAAGGTGCTCGCGGCCTTCGACGGCTACCTGGAGACGCTGCCGGAGACGTCCCTGGCCCGTCCGGACTCCTACCGCGTGAAGGACGTCGTCGGCCGCCGCGGCATCGGTATCGGCTCGGCCGGCCTGCCGTCGTACAACATCCTCCTCGAGGGCCACAGCGACGCCCTGGAGAACGACGTCGTGATCTACATCAAGCAGGCCCAGACCCCGGCCGTCTCCCGGCACATCACGGACCCCGCGATCCGCGAGTACTTCCAGCACGAGGGCCACCGCACGGTGATCTCCCAGCGCGCCCTGCAGGCGCACGCCGACCCGTGGCTGGGCTGGACCGAGCTGGACGGCGCGGGCCAGCTGGTCGCCGAGGTGTCGCCGTACGCGGTGGACCTGGACTGGGGCGACATCGACGACCCGGAGGAGATCGCCTCGGTCGTCGCCGACCTGGGCCGCGCCACGGCCGCCATGCACGCGGCGGCGGACGACCAGTCCGGCGAGTCCCTGGTGCCCTTCTCCACCGAGCGGGCCATCGACGCGGCGATCGCCGCCGACGAGGACGGCTTCGGGGAACTGCTGGTGGACTTCGCCCACACCTACGGGGCACGCGCGCGTGCGGACCACCAGATCTTCGTGGACCTGTTCCGCAACGGCCGGATTCCAGGTCTGTGACGGAAGGGCCCGGTACGGGAATCCTTTAGTGTTCCCTTACAGGAGCACGTGACACACTCTCCTCTGCGATGGACATATCCGGGACCCACCTCAGAGCCGTACGCGCGGCGCTGTTCACGGCACTGGTCGTGACACTCAGCACCGCGTCGCACGTGCTGCTGTCCGAGGTCCCCCTGCCGATGGGGACGGTGGCCGCGATAGCCGCCGCCGTCTTCGTCGTCGCGTACGCGCTGGCGGGCCGTGAGCGCGGCTTCGGGAAGATCGCCGCCCTGCTGGTGCCGCTGGAGCTGACCGCGGACACGGTGTTCACCACCGGCCAGCACGCCTGCTACGGCAGGGCGGGCGGCCCGGTCACCGGCCCGCTGCGCTCGGTGGGCCTGGACCTGCTGTGCAGCGGTGGCAGCGTGGGCACCCCGCTCAGCCGGGTCACCGGCACCGGCACCGGCAGCGACCGGATCGCGGCGCTCCTGGCGCACGCCGACCCGGAGACCGCCTGGCTGCTGCTCGCCGCCCACGTCAGCGTGGGGCTGCTGGCCGCCGCCTGGCTGCGCCGCGGCGAGCGGGCGCTGGCCCAGCTGCTCGGCGCGGTGGCCGCGACCACGTTCCGGCCGCTGCTGCTCGCGGTCGCCGCGGTGACGGTACGGCTCGCTCCGGCCCGTCGGGTCCCGCGCCCGGCGCCCCGGATCGCCGCCCTGCGCACCCGCCTCTTCGTGCACTCCCTGGGACGGCGTGGACCGCCGTGCTCGGTCGCCCTGGTCTGAGCGACACCCCGAGCACCCCAGTCCCACCCTTACTCCGCGCACGACGATGCGCGTCCCCGAGGAGATCACCCATGAGCAAGCGGAACAGCCAGGCGGCGAAGACGGCGGCCCGTGAGCGGCTGCGCGCCGAGCGCGAGCGGCAGGCCAAGCGCGACAAGATCAAGCGGCAGCTGATCGTCGCCGGCTCGGTCGTCGCCGTGCTCGCCGTCGCCGGCGGCGTCGGCTACGCCGTCGTGCAGAACAACAAGCCCAGTCACTGGGAGGCCGCGAAGAGCGAGAAGCTCGTCGCGCCGGCCAACACCTCCGGCGCGAACGGCACCACGGTCGTGATCGGCAAGAGCAGCGCCAAGAAGACCCTGGTCATGTACGAGGACCCGCGCTGCCCGATCTGCGCCCAGTTCGAGCAGACGGTCGGCTCGACCGTCAAGAAGGACGTCGACGAGGGCAAGTTCAAGATCCAGTACGTCGGTGCCTCGTTCATCGACACCAACACCCAGGGCGAGGGCTCCAAGAACGCCCTGAGCGCCATGGGAGCCGCGCTGAACGTCAGCCCCGAGGCGTTCCTCGAGTACAAGACCGCTCTGTACTCGGCGAAGTGGCACCCGGAGGAGACCGAGGACAAGTTCAAGGACGACAGCTACCTGATCAAGGTCGCGAACACCGTCCCCGCCCTGAAGGACAACGCGGCGTTCCAGAAGGCCGTGAAGGACGGCACCTATGACAAGTGGGCGCTGGACATGTCCGATGTCTTCAACAAGAGCGGGGTGCAGGGCACGCCGACCCTGAAGATGGACGGCAAGACGCTCACCGGGTCCGACGGCAAGAACGCGCCGATGACGGTGGCCGAGTTCGACACGGCGATCGACAACGCGCTCAAGTCCTGACCGGTCCCCCGGGCGGGCCTGAGCGGTCAGGCGGACAAAGAGCGGGCGAACTTTGCGTGTTCGCCCGCTCTTTGCGCGTACCGGTCAGTAGTCTGCTCGGCCGTGACCAGTCGACACAGATCATCCGAGAGCGCCAACTCCCTTTCCCCCCGCCGCCGTACGGTCGTCAAGGCCGCGGCGGCGACGGCCGTTCTGGGCGCCCCGCTCGCCGCCGCCCTTCCCGCCCGGGCCGCCGCCGACACCCCGGCCTTCCTGCACGGCGTGGCCTCCGGTGACCCACTGCCCGACGGCGTCCTGCTGTGGACCCGGGTGACACCCACCGCGGAGGCGACGCCCGGCTCCGGGCTCGGGCCCGACACCGAGGTGAGCTGGGTGCTCGCCAAGGACAAGGCGTTCACAGCGATCGTCGCCAAGGGATCCGTCACCGCGACCGCCGCCTCGGACCACACCGTGAAGGCCGACGTCCGGGGGCTGGAGCCGGCCACCGACTACTGGTTCCGCTTCTCCGCGGGCGGCACCGACTCCCCCGTCGCCCGCACCCGCACCGCGCCGGCCGCCGACGCCGCCGTGTCAGGCTTGCGCTTCGGTGTGGTCTCCTGCGCCAACTGGGAGGCCGGCTACTTCGCGGCGTACCGGCACCTCGCCGCCCGGGGCGACCTGGACGCGTGGCTGCACCTGGGCGACTACATCTACGAGTACAAGACCGGCGAGTACGCGGCCCGCGGCACCGTCGTGCGCCCGCACGCCCCGGCGAACGAGATCATCACGCTCACCGACTACCGGATCCGGCACGCGAAGTACAAGACGGATCCCGACCTGCAGGCCCTGCACGCCAAGGCACCGGTCATCGCCATCTGGGACGACCACGAGTTCGCCGACAACGCCTGGTCGGGCGGCGCGGTCAACCACACCGAGGGGGCCGAGGGCACCTGGACGGCCCGCAAGGCGGCGGCCAAGCAGGCGTACTTCGAGTGGATGCCGGTCCGCTCGGCCGTCGAGGGCACGACCTACCGCCGGCTGCGCTTCGGCAAGCTGGCCGACCTCTCCCTTCTGGACCTGCGCTCCTTCCGCTCGCAGCAGGCCTCCACGGGCAGCGGTTCCGTCGACGACCCGGACCGCACGATCACGGGCCGCGCCCAACTCGACTGGCTCAAGGCGGGCTTGAAGGCGTCCGACACCACCTGGCGGCTGGTCGGCAACTCGGTGATGATCGCGCCGTTCGTCATCGGCTCGCTCTCCGCGGACCTGCTCAAACCGCTGGCCAAGCTGCTGGGGCTGCCGCAGGAGGGCCTCGCCGTCAACACCGACCAGTGGGACGGCTACACCGACGACCGCCGTGAACTGCTGGCCCATCTGCGGGCCAACGCGATCCGGAACACCGTGTTCCTGACCGGCGACATCCACATGGCCTGGGCCAACGACGTCCCGGTCGACGCGGGCACCTACCCGCTGTCCGCCTCCGCCGCCACCGAGTTCGTGGTCACCTCGGTCACCTCCGACAACCTCGACGACATCGTCAAGGTTCCCGAGGGCACCGTCTCGGCGGTGGCCGCGCCGGTCATCCGCGCGGCCAACCGGCACGTCCACTGGGTGGACACCGACCGTCACGGCTACGGCGTGCTGGACATCACCGCCGAGCGCGCGCAGATGGACTACTACGTCCTGTCCGACCGCACTAACGCGAGCGCCACCTCGTCCTGGGCGCGGTCGTACCGCACCCGCAGCGGTACACAGAAGGTCGAGCGGACGTACGACCCGGTGTAGGCCGCCGGGAGCCCGCTACAGGCTGTCGAGGAAGCCGAGCGCCACCCGCCAGGTGGCCTCGGCCGCCTCCTCGTCGTAGTCCGGCAGGTCCGGGTCCGTGTACAGGTGGCCCGCGCCCGCGTACCGGTAGATCTCCACGTCCGCGCCCGCTCTGCCCATCTGCAGGTACCAGGCGCTGAGCCAGTCGTCCGTCTCGAACGGGTCCGGCTCCGCGACGTGCAGCTGGACCGGCAGGGCGTCCACCGAGGCGCTCGGCGCGATGTCCGAGGTGCCGTGCAGCAGCAGGAGTCCGCGCGCCTTGTGGTCGCCCAGCGCCAGGGTCTGCCCGATGGACGCGCCCAGCGAGAACCCGGCGTACACGAGTCCTCGCTCCGAGTAGGGCGCGGCGGCCAGGACGGCCCGCTTGAGCAGCTCTTCCTTCCCGATCTCGTCCTTGAAGGCCATGCCCTCCTCGACCGTCTCGAAGGTGCGGCCGTCGAACAGGTCGGGGGTCCACACCTCGTGCCCGGCGGCGCGGAGCCGGTCGGCGGCGGCCCGGACGGCCGGCCGCAGCCCGTACGTCGAGTGGAAGAGCATGATGTTCATGAGCCCATGGTGCCAGCCGGGACGGACAACGCCGTGCGCTGCGCGGCAGCGGGTGTTCTTGGCCACAGGTTCACGGCGGGCCCCACTGGTTACGTTCCAAGGATGGAGAACGTACTGCGCCCGGTGATCGTCGTCGGCGGCACGGTCGGACTCACCCTGCTCATCGGGTGGGGCACGGACGTCCTGCTGCGCAAGGCGAACGCCCGGCACCCCGAGACGCCCCTGTGGGGTCTGCTGCGCCGCGGCCGCATCCCCTACCAGCTCGTGTTGTGCACGGCCCTGCTGAGGGGCTCCTACGACCAGGCCAAGGTGCTCCAGGCGCATCAGGTCGGCATCGGCCGGACGCTCACCCTGGTGCTGATCGGTTCCGCGGCCTGGCTGGTGATCCGCATCGCGGGGGCCGTGGTCGAGACGACGTACAGCCGCTACGCCCGCGCCCACCACGACCCGGCCCGGGTCCGGCGCGTGCGCACCCAGGTCACGCTGATCATGCGCGTGGTGTACGCGACCGTCGGGGTGGTGGCGGCCAGCGCGATGCTGCTGACGTTCCCGGCGATGCGCACGGCCGGCGCCTCGCTGCTGGCCTCGGCCGGCATCCTCGGCATCGTCGCCGGTGTCGCCGCACAGTCCACGCTCTCCAACCTCTTCGCCGGGCTGCAGATCGCGTTCGGCGACATGGTGCGGCTCGGCGACACGGTGGTCGTGGACGGCGAGTGGGGCACGGTCGAGGAGATCACCCTGACGTTCCTGACCGTGCGCACCTGGGACGAGCGGCGGATCACCATGCCGGTGTCGTACTTCACCTCCAAGCCCTTCGAGAACTGGTCGCGCGGCAGCGCCCAGATGACCGGCATCGTCTACTTCCACGTCGACCACACCGCGCCCGTGGACGCGATGCGCGACAAGCTGCGCGACATCCTGCGCCACTGCCCGGCGTGGGACGGCCGGGCCTACGGCCTCCAGGTCACCGACTCGACACCCAACACCATGCAGGTGCGGGCGCTGGTGACCGCCAAGGACGCGGACGACATATGGACGGCGCGGGTCACGGTGCGCGAGGAGCTCATCCGCTGGCTGGCCGAGGAGCATCCCTACGCGCTGCCGCGGGTCAACACTGCGGGCGCCATACCTCCGCCCGGCTGGAACGGTCACTCCTCGCGCGACGGACAGTTCCACAAGGCGTACGAACAGCAGCGGGCGGGCCGGGGATGATCCCCGCCCACGTCAGCGGCCGCGTTCTGCGCCGCCGTTGACCTGGATCACCTGCGCGGTGATGTGGCGGGCGCCGGGGGACGCCAGCCAGTGCAGGGTGGCGGCGACGTCGCCGGGCGTGGCGGCACGTCCGATGGATGTCTCGGCGATGAGCCGCTCGCGCCGCGCCGGGTCCATCGCTTCGCCGAAGAACTCGGTGTCCTCGACATAGCCGGGCGCGACCACGTTCACCGTGACGCCGCGCGGCCCGAGCTCCCGGGCCAGATCGAAGGCGTACGGGTGCAGGGCGGCCTTGGAGGCGGCGTACGCGCCGCTGCCGGAGCCGCGGTAGGCGGCGATGGAGCTGAGGAACAGCACCCGGCCCCCGGGGGAGGCGAGCCGGTCCCGCAGTGCCTCGGTGAGCAGGGCCGCGGTCAGCACGTTCAGCCGGAAGTTGACGGTCCAGGTGTGCGCGACGGTTTCGAGCGGATCTTCGATGTCGGCCTTGGGTTCCAGGAGCCCGCTGCCGCCCGCGCTGTTGACGAGGACGTCCACGGTGCCCAGCTCGTCGGCCACGAACCGGGCGACGCCGCGCACGGCGTGCGGGTCGCTCAGGTCGGCCGCATAGGTGAGCGCCCCGGGCACGTCGGCCTTCTCCAGCACCTCCGCCCGGCGTCCGAGGAGCAGCACCCGGTCTCCGTCCGCCGCGAAGGCCCGCGCCGCCGCAAGGCCGATCCCCGTGCCACCGCCACTGATCACCACGTTGCGCGTCATGATCCGATCGTACAAAAGCCGCTTAAGGTGAGGCGATTGCTCTTCCGGGCGGGTCGCGGGACGGCCCGGCGGCGGATGTCAGCGCAGGCTGCGGACGTCCAGGTGGCGCAGCACCCGGTCGACGATCTCCGGGTCGGCACCCGGTTCGCTGCGTGCCGCCAGCACCTCGTGGCGTGCCGCGCTCAGCATCTCCCCGTGGATCCTGCGTACCCGTTTGACGCGCCGGGCCCGCTGCTCGTGTGCCTCGCGCCGCTCCTCGTCCCCGAGGTCGGGGCTGATACGGGCGCCGATGTCGAAGGCCCGCCGCAGCAACTGCTCGGACAGCTCGTCCGGCAGCTCCTCGACCTGCTCGATCTCCTTCAGCCTGCGCTTCGCCGCCTTGGCCGCGCGAACCGCCAGCGCGTGCTCGAACTCCTTTTCGCTCTCCGTGTCGGCCCGCACGTTCAACCTCCGCACCAGCCACGGCAGCGTGAGCCCCTGGAGCACGAGCGTGGCGATGATCACCCCGAAGGCGATGAAGACGATCTCGTCCCGGCCGGGGAAGGGCGATCCGTCGTCCATGGTCAGTGGAATGGCCAGGGCCAGCGCCACCGACGCCACGCCCCGCATGCCCGACCACCACATGACGACGGTCTCCCGCCAGGACACCGGGATCTCCTCGTCGTAGTTCCGTTTGGCGTGCAGCCGCTTGGTCAGCCAGGTCGCGGGCAGCAGCCACGCGAGGCGGACGAACACCACGACGGCCACGATCGCGGCGGCCCAGCCGAGCATCTCGCCCCACCGCCCGGACGCGGTCCGGATCGCGTGGTGCAGTTCCAGCCCGATGAGCCCGAACGCGATCCCGGTGACCAGGGTGTCCACGACGTCCCAGAACGTGTGCCCGGCGAGCCGCATCATCACATCGTCCGGATCGGCCGCGTACTCCGCCAGGAACAGTGCGGTGACCAGCACGGACAGCACACCGGAGCCGTGCAGCTCCTCGGCCAGGACATACGAGGCGTAGGGCACGAGGAGCGTCAGGCCGATCTGCAGGGTGGCGTCGCCGAGCAGGTCGAGCAGCTTGTTGGCGGCCCAGCCGAGGGCGCACCCGACGGCGAGGGCGACGACCGCGGAGAGCGCGAGTTCGACCAGGGCGTGCGGCAGCGAGAACGTTCCGCTGACGGCGGCGGCGATCGCGACGTGGTAGAGCACGATCGCCGTCACGTCGTTGAACAGGCCTTCGCCCTCCAGGATCGACACCAGGCGGCGGGGCAGCCCGAGCTGTCCCGCGACGGCGGTCGCCGCGACCGGGTCGGGCGGCGCGACCAGGGCGCCGAGCGCCACCGCCGCGGCGACCGGCAGCCCCGGCACGACCTCGTGGGCGACGGCGGCCACGCACACGGTGGTGACGAACACCAGCGCGACGGCCAGCAGGAAGATGGGCCGCTTGTTGGCCGTGAACTGCCGCCACGACGTGCGGCGCACCGCCGCGTACAGCAGCGGCGGCAGCAGCGCGGGCAGGATCAGCCCGGGCGGGATGTTGACGTTGGGCACGAAGTCGAGCAGGGCGAGCACGATCCCGAGCAGGGTCATCAGCACCGGCGCCGGCAGCCGGAGCCGGTCCCCCACCGGGACGCTCACCACGGCCCCGAGCAACAGCAGCAGGAACAGGGCCAGTTGGTCCACGGTGAGCGCTCCGGGAGGTTCGACGTTCACACAGCAGGTCTCAAGCCTGCCATGCCACCCTTCTCACCCGTTTTTCCTGCTTCACTACAGAGAGCGCCGCATCGATCGGTGCGGTATCCCCGCGTCGGGGAACTCCGGCCCGTACGCCGCGTAGCCCAGCCGCTCGTAGAAGCCCAGCGCCTGGGTCTGCGCGTGCAGGTCCACCGCCGTCAGACCACGCGCGCGTGCCGCGTCCTCGATGGCCCGCACCAGCTGGGCGCCGACGCCCAGGCCGCGTGCCTCCCGCGTCACCGCCAGACGCCCGAGGGAGCCCACGGACGCGTCGCCGCCGTTCTTGGCGGCGGCCGCCTCCCCGTGCAGCAGCCGGCCCGTACCGAGCGGCACGCCGTCCTCCCGGACGGCCAGGACGTGCACGGCGGCGGCGTCGTACGTGTCGTACTCGATGTCCTCGGGCACGCCCTGCTCGCCGACGAAGACCTCCTTGCGGACCGCGAAGCACGCCTCGCGGTCGGCGGGCTCCTCGGCGATCCGCACGACGTAACCGGCGTTCCCGGCGCTCATGCCCAGCTCTCCTCGCGCACCTTGTCCAGCGCCTTCTGCAGGTCGGCGGGGTAGGCGCTCTCGAACTCCACCCATTGCCCGTCCCCCGGGTGCTCGAAGCCGAGGCGTACGGCGTGCAGCCACTGGCGGGTCAGGCCGAGCCGCTTGGCGAGCGTCGGGTCCGCGCCGTACGTCAGGTCGCCGACGCACGGGTGCCGGTGGGCGGCCATGTGGACGCGGATCTGGTGCGTACGCCCCGTCTCCAGCTTGACGTCGAGCAGGGACGCCGAGCGGAAGGCCTCGAGCAGGTCGTAGTGCGTGACCGAGGGCTTGCCGTCGGCCGTGACCGCCCACTTGTAGTCGTGGGTGGGGTGGCGGCCGATGGGTGCGTCGATGGTGCCGCTGGTCGGGTCGGGGTGGCCCTGGACGAGCGTGTGGTAGCGCTTGTCGACCGTGCGCTCCTTGAACTGGCGCTTGAGCGACGTGTACGCGTACTCCGACTTGGCCACCACCATCAGGCCGGACGTGCCGACGTCGAGGCGGTGGACGATGCCCTGGCGCTCGGCGGCGCCGGAGGTGGAGATCCGGTAGCCGGCCGCCGCCAGGCCGCCGATCACGGTCGGACCGGTCCAGCCGGGGCTGGGGTGCGCGGCGACGCCGATCGGCTTGACGATCACGACCACGTCCTCGTCGTCGTGCACGATCTCCATGCCCTCGACCGGCTCGGCGACCACCTGCACCGGCGCGGGCGCCTGCGGCATCTCGACCTCGAGCCAGGCGCCGCCGCGCACCCGCTCCGACTTGCCGACCACAGCACCGTCGACCTGCACCTTGCCCGCCGCGGCCAGCTCCGCGGCTTTGGTGCGGGAGAAGCCGAACATGCGGGAGATGGCGGCGTCGACGCGCTCGCCCTCCAGGCCGTCGGGCACGGGCAGGGTACGGATCTCGGGAAGGGTGCTCACCCGTCGAGTATGCCGGACGGGTCCCCCGGCCCCGAGAGGAGCCTGTGGACAACGGCCTCGGGCCTTGTGGACTGCCCCGCGATCTCAGTCCTTGTGGACGGTGCCGTCCGGGTCGAGCCCGCGGAAGGACAGCAGCACGATGAGGATGCCGCCGCAGACGATCGCCGAGTCGGCCAGGTTGAAGACCGCGAAGTGCTTGGGCGCGATGAAGTCGACGACCGCGCCCTCGAACACGCCCGGCGAGCGGAAGATCCGGTCGGTGAGGTTGCCGAGCGCGCCGCCGAGCAGCAGGCCGAGGGCGATCGCCCAGGGCAGGCTGTAGAGCTTGCGGGCGAGCCGGGCGATCACCACGATCACCGCCGCCGCGATCACCGTGAAGATCACGGTGAAGGCCTCACCGAAGCCGAAGGCCGCACCCGGGTTGCGGATCGCCTCGAACTTCAGCCAGTCCCCGATGATCTCGATCGGCTCGTGGTGCTCCAGCTTCGCGACCACGATCAGCTTACTGATCAGGTCGAGGGTGTACGCGAAGGCGGCGACCGCGAACAGGACCGCGATCCGGCGCCTGCCCCTGGGGCGCTCGGCGGCGCCGGAACCAGGCGCCTGAGCTCCGGCGCCCTCGGCCGGGCCCCGCCCGTCGGACTGCTCCGGCCCGGCCGCGTCTGGGATGTCCGGCGTACCGATGATGCGCTCCGCCTCTGCCACGTGAATCCCTCAACTTAGGTGCCCTGACTGGACGAGACTACGACACCATCGCGCCGGATCCCGTGTTCAGGCGGGGCTCATGGGCGGCGTTCCCGCTTCTGCTTGCACTCCACGCACAGGGTGGCACGCGGAAATGCCTGCATACGGGCCTTGCCGATGGGGTTGCCGCAGCTCTCGCACAGGCCGTAGGTGCCGGAGTCGAGACGTTCCAGGGCGTGTTCGGTCTGTTCGAGCATCTCCCGGGCGTTGTGGGCGAGCGCCATCTCGTGCTCACGGGTGATGTTCTTGGTGCCGGTGTCCGCCTGGTCGTCGCCGGCGCCGTCCCCGGAGTCGCGCATGAGGCCGACCAGCGCCTGTTCGGAGGCATCGATCTCGCCGCGCAGCCGCAGGGCCTCGGACTCCAGCTCTGCGCGCGCCTCGGCCACCTCCTCGGGGGTCCACGGGTCCTCTCCGGGGCGCACCGCCAGTTCCCCGGGCTCGGCCGCGGCGATCCTCGCCTTGGGGACCGCGGTGGGGCCCGTGTCCGCCGTGGCCGTCCCAGGAGTCTTCTTCGCAACCACCGTCGTGGCTCCCGTCTGCTTCGCGGCCTCGACCTCGCTCGCCTTCTTGGCCGTGCTCTTCTTGGCCGCACTCTTCGTAGGGGTGCTTTTCGTCGTGCCGCCCTTCGCGGCGCCCTTGTCGGCGGCGGCCTTGGAGGGGGCCGCCTTTCCGGCGGCGGCTTTCTTGGCCGCCGTCCTGGGGGTGACGGCCTTCTTGGCCGCCGTCTTCGGGGTGACGGCCTTCTCGGCCGCCGTCTTCTTGGCAGCGGCCTTCTTCGCTGCCGCCTTCTTAGCGACGGTGCTGGTCACCGGAGCCTCCTTGCCGGGCGCCGCCTTCTTCGCCGCCGCCTTCTCGGGAACAGTGCCGGGTGCTGCCGCCTTCTCGGCAACGACACCCTTGGTTGCCGCCTTTTTGGCCGCCGCCTTCTTGGTGACGGACTTCTTGGCCGCCTTCTTGGTGACGGACTTCTTGGCCGCCGCCTGCTTCGGGACGGCCTTCTCAGCCGCCGCTGACTTCTTGGCGACGGTCTTCCTGGCCGGTGCCGTCCGGGTGGTGGTCTTCTTCGCCACCGTCTTCTTCCCGGCGGTCTCCTTCACCACCGCCTTTTCCGCGACGGTCTTCTTCCCGGCGGGCTTCTTCGCCGCCGTCTTCTTCGCGGCGACGCTCTTCTTCGCCGCCGTCTTCCTGGTGGCGGTGCCGGTCGCCGCCTTCTCACCCGCCGGACGCTCGGGGTCGCCTTCCTTCCCGGCCGCCTTCTTCGAGGGTGCCGCCTTCGACTCCTTCCGGTGGGCGCCGGCCTGCCCGGCGGTCGCCTTGCTGGAGGCCTTGCTCCCACTGGTCCGCTCGCCCGTCCCGGCAGCCGTCGCCCTCATCGCGCCCGGCCCCTCCGAGGCGTTCACGAGGTCCGTCGCCCCACCGGGGGCGGCGGTTGCCGCTCCAGCGCCCCTGGGCGCCGCCGTGCTCCTTCCCTGCGCGCCCGTCCCCCCGGCCCCGTGCGCACCTTTCCCGGCCCCGGCCCCGGCCCCGGCCCCGGTGGCAGCCTGGCCCAGCCGGCCGGCCGTCCCCGCCGTCCGCCTCGCCCCCGCCGTATGGGCGGTCTCCTTTCCGTCCACGTTCCTGGCCGCCACACCGCCGGAGGCAGCCGCACCCGTGGTTCTGCCGGACGCCGACTGCTGTACGGCGGTCTTCTTCACCACCATGGCCGCGGCCCCTTCACATATTGTGATCTTGCGCGCGAGTCGTGCTGGGACGATAAATCGACTTCTGGCCCGCGGCAACGGGGCACGCCCGCGAATCGCCCGCCACGCGCGTGCGCCGCGGCGAGCCTGCATCCGTTGTGCCCAGCTCTCCGCCCGGTAATCCGCCGGACCCGCGCTCCCCGAATCCGGCAGACCGGCGTCTCGCCATTCGGGTCACCCGCGGACCGGTCGCACCCCCGGCCGCCGGAGCGGGAAATCCGGTCGGCCGCCGTCCGTGCGGCGCCGTACACTGGGCGGAGCGAAAAAGCGTGGATGGGGACGAGTAGCGGCGTACGCAGCCCAGAGCGACCCGGGGACGGTGTGAGCCCGGGGGCGAGCGCGACGTGAAGATCACCCCGGAGCCGCCGGAAGAACGCCCCAGCGAGAGCCCAGGGGCCAGTAGAACCGGCTTCGCGACCCCAATGAGGGGGCTCACCGGCGCGTACGGCGCACCGGGGAGCCAAGGAGGGTGGTACCGCGGGAGCGCGCCGCACACGGCGTACGGAGAATTCTCGGAATTCCCGGCTCTCGTCCCTCCGACGGAAGCAGCACGTCCGCCGGAGGAAGATCGATGACGCAGTACCGCCAGGTGCCCGCCCAGGTCGACCTGCCCGCGCTCGAGCACGAGGTGCTCGACTTCTGGCGCGAGCAGAAGATCTTTGCCAAGAGCCTGGAGCAGTCCGAGGGCCGCCCCGAATGGGTGTTCTACGAGGGCCCGCCCACCGCCAACGGCATGCCGGGCGCCCACCACATCGAGGCGCGCGTCTTCAAGGACGTCTTCCCCCGCTTCCGCACCATGCGCGGCTACCACGTGGCCCGCAAGGCCGGCTGGGACTGCCACGGCCTCCCGGTGGAGCTGGAGGTCGAGAAGGAGCTCGGCTTCAGCGGCAAGAAGGACATCGAGGCGTACGGCATCGCCGAGTTCAACGCCAAGTGCCGCGAGTCCGTGACCCGCCACACCGACGCCTTCGCCGAGCTGACGACCCGCATGGGTTACTGGACGGACCTCGACGGTGCCTACCGCACGATGGACCCGGCCTACATCGAATCCGTCTGGTGGTCGCTCAAGCAGATCTTCGACAAGGGGCTCCTGGTCCAGGACCACCGCGTCGCCCCCTGGTGCCCCCGCTGCGGCACGGGCCTGTCGGACCACGAGCTGGCGCAGGGCTACGAGACGGTCGTGGACCCGTCGGTCTATGTCCGTTTCCCGCTCACCTCCGGTCCGCTGGCCGGCGAAGCCGCGCTCCTGGTGTGGACGACGACCCCCTGGACGCTGGTCTCGAACACCGCGGTCGCCGCGCACCCCGACGTCACCTACGTCGTCGCCACGAACGGCGAGGAGAAGCTCGTCGTCGCCGAGCCGCTCGTCGGCAAGGCGCTCGGCGAGGGCTGGGAGACCACGGGCCAGACCTTCACGGGCGTCGAGATGGAGCGCTGGACGTACCAACGTCCCTTCGAGCTGGTCGAGTTCCCCGCCCCGGCCCACTACGTGGTGAACGCCGAGTACGTCACGACCGAGGACGGTACGGGTCTGGTCCACCAGTCCCCCGCCTTCGGTGAGGACGACCTCAAGGTGTGCCGCGCGTACGGCCTGCCCGTGGTCAACCCGGTGCGCCCCGACGGCACCTTCGAGGAGGACGTCCCGTTGGTCGGCGGCGTCTTCTTCAAGAAGGCGGACGAACGGCTCACCGAGGACCTGCAGCAGCGCGGTCTCCTCTTCAAGCACATCCCGTACGAGCACAGCTATCCGCACTGCTGGCGCTGCCACACCGCGCTCCTCTACTACGCGCAGCCGTCCTGGTACATCCGCACCACGGCGATCAAGGACCGCCTCCTCGAGGAGAACGAGAAGACCAACTGGTTCCCGGAGACCGTCAAGAACGGCCGGTACGGCGACTGGCTGAACAACAACATCGACTGGGCGCTGTCCCGCAACCGCTACTGGGGCACCCCGCTGCCGATCTGGCGCTGCGAGGACGGTCACCTCACCTGCGTCGGCTCCCGCGCGGAGCTGACCTCGCTGACGGGCGCCGACCAGTCGGAGCTGGACCCGCACCGCCCGTTCATCGACGAGGTCACCTTCGCCTGTCCGCTGGACGGCTGCGGGAAGACGGCCACGCGCGTGCCCGAGGTCATCGACGCCTGGTACGACTCGGGCTCGATGCCGTTCGCGCAGTGGGGCTACCCGTACAAGAACAAGGAGCTGTTCGAGTCCCGCTACCCGGCGCAGTTCATCTCCGAGGCCATCGACCAGACCCGCGGCTGGTTCTACACGCTGATGGCGGTCGGCACCCTGGTGTTCGACAAGTCGTCGTACGAGAACGTCGTCTGCCTGGGCCACATCCTCGCGGAGGACGGCCGCAAGATGTCCAAGCACCTGGGCAACACCCTGCAGCCCATCCCGCTCATGGACCAGCACGGCGCGGACGCGGTGCGCTGGTTCATGGCGGCCGGCGGCTCCCCGTGGGCGGCGCGCCGCGTGGGCCACGGCACGATCCAGGAGGTCGTCCGCAAGACGCTCCTCACCTACTGGAACACGGTCGCCTTCCAGGCCCTGTACGCCCGCACCTCGAACTGGGCGCCGAGCGAGGCCGACCCGGCCCCGGCCGACCGCCCGGTCCTGGACCGCTGGCTGCTGTCGGAGCTGCACGCGCTCACCGACCAGGTGACGCAGGCGCTGGAGGCGTACGACACCCAGCGCGCCGGCAAGCTGCTGTCCGCGTTCGTCGACGACCTCTCCAACTGGTACGTCCGCCGCTCCCGCCGCCGCTTCTGGCAGGGCGACAAGGCCGCACTGCGCACGCTGCACGAGGTCCTGGAGACGGTGACGAAGCTGATGGCGCCGATCACCCCGTTCATCACCGAGCGGGTGTGGCAGGACCTGATCGTGCCGGTGACCCCGGGCGCCCCGGAGTCGGTGCACCTGGCGTCCTGGCCGGAGGCGGACCTGTCGGCGATCGCCCCGGAGCTGTCGCAGCAGATGGTGCTGGTGCGCCGTCTCGTGGAGCTGGGCCGTGCCACGCGCGCGGAGTCGGGCGTCAAGACGCGCCAGCCGCTGTCGCGTGCGCTCGTCGCGGCGGCCGGCTTCGAGTCCCTGGACAAGGAGCTGCACACGCAGATCACGGAGGAGCTGAACGTCTCGTCCCTGGCGTCCCTCTCCGAGGTCGGCGGTTCCCTGGTCGACACCACGGCGAAGGCGAACTTCCGGGCGCTGGGCAAGCGTTTCGGCAAGCGCGTCCAGGACGTGGCCAAGGCCATCGCGAATGCTGACGCGGCGGCGCTGTCCCTGGCGCTGCGCGAGGGCACGGCGTCGGTGGAGGTCGACGGCGAGACCGTCACCCTCGCCCCGGACGAGGTGATCATCACGGAGACCCCGCGCGAGGGCTGGTCGGTGGCGTCCGACTCGGGCGCGACGGTCGCCCTCGACCTGGAGATCACCGAGGAGCTGCGGCAGGCGGGCCTCGCCCGTGACGCGATCCGGCTGATCCAGGAGGCCCGCAAGAACAGCGGCCTGGACGTCGCCGACCGCATCGCACTGCGCTGGACCGCGACGGACCCGGCGGTCATCGCGGCCCTGACCGAGCACTCCGGTCTGATCGCCGAGGAGGTCCTCGCCACGGACTTCGCCCAGGGCGAGGCGGACGAGAGCTACGGTGAGCCGTTCACCGACGAGGGCCTGTCCCTGACCTTCCGCCTGCGCAAGGCGTAAGGCACACCCGAGGCCCGGGCCCGCCGAAAAATCTCGGCGGGCCCGGGCCTTCGGCGTTGCGTCCGTACGCACAGCCGCTCCCCGGTCCGAACACGGGCGCCAAGGACTTCGCACGAAAGAGATGCCACACGAAAGGGCGGGGCCCCGGATCGAGATCCGGGGCCCCGCCCTGAACGCTGCCGACGCCTACGGCGTCTTCACGACCCTCAGTTGTCGTCCTCGTCGATGAGGAACCCGCGCATCGGCGAGGGCGCCTGGCCCATCGGCGACGGGCCCTGCGGACGGACCGGTGCCATCGGCTGGGTCATCGCCGGGGACATCTGCTGCTGGCCGCCGTAGGACGGAGCGGACGGGGCCGGAGCACCGCCCATCGTCTGGTTGCCGCCGTACGACGGGGCGCTCGCGCCCGCCGGGGCCATCGACGGCGCCGACGGCGACGGCAGGGAAGCCGTGGCCGGGGTGCGCGGCGGGGCCAGCGAGTCGTCGGCCTGGGTCTCCAGCTGACGCAGCTGCGACTCCAGGTACGACTTCAGGCGGGTGCGGTACTCGCGCTCGAAGCCGCGCAGGTCCTCGACCTTGCGCTCCAGCGTGGCGCGGGCGGACTCCAGGGAGCCCATCGCGACGCGGTGCTTCTCCTGCGCGTCCCGCTCCAGGGCGTCCGCCTTGGCACGGGCGTCGCGCTCCAGACCCTCGGCGCGGCTGCGGGCCTCACCGACGATCTTGTTGGCCTCGGCGCGGGCCTCGGCGATCGCCTGGTCGGCGGTCTGCTGGGCCAGCGAGAGAACACGCGCGGCGCTGTCGCCACCGGGACCCTGGCCGGGCATGCCCGGACCACCCATGGGGCCGCCCATCGGACCGCCCATGGGGCCACCCATCTGCTGCTGCATCGGGGGCTGGCCACCCATCGGCCCCTGACCCATCGGACCCTGGCCCATCGGACCCGGTCCCTGGGGACCTCCCTGACCGCCGCCGGGGCCGGCCGGCAGCTGCGGGGCACCGCTCGGCAGCTGGGGCGGGCCACCCATGGGGCCGCCCATCTGCTGCTGCGGCGGGCCCGATATCCCGGCGGGAACGGGCGCCCCGGGACCGCGCATCCCCTGCTGCTGATGCTGCTGGTCCTGGCCCTCCGGGGGCTTGCGCATGTTCTGCTGGTTCTGCGCGGCGGCACGAGTGGCGGCGGCCAGTTTGGCGCGCAGGTCCTCGTTCTCCCGGAGCAGGCGGGTCAGTTCGGCTTCGACCTCGTCGAGGAAGGCATCGACCTCGTCCTCGTCATAGCCTTCTCGGAGGCGGACGGTCGTGAACTGCTTGTTCCGAACGTCCTCGGGGGTCAGCGGCATGTCTTCACCTCAACGTAGTCATCGGCAGTCGGCAAGACCGTATCGTCCACATTCACCTCGCGAAGCTGCCCACGATCGAGATCAGGATGTAGACGATGATCATCAGTACGAAGAAGGACAGGTCGAGCGCCACGCCCCCGAGACGCAACGGCGGGATGAACCGCCGCAGAAGCTTCAGCGGTGGATCGGTGACAGTGTAGGTGGCCTCCAGAACGACCACCATCGCCTTGCCGGGTTGCCATGAGCGGGCGAACTGGAAGACGTAGTCCATGACCAACCGGAAAATCAGCACGACGAGGAAGCACATCAGCGCGATGTAGACAACCTGTAGGAACACGCCCATGGTCCGCGCTTCCCTCTCCCCTGCTCCCGTGCCGTCTTTCCGGTCGTGCGTCTCAGCTCTGGTTGAAGAACCCGCCCTCTGCGATGCGGGCCTTGTCCTCCGCCGTGACATCGACGTTAGCAGGCGACAACAGGAACACCTTCTGCGTCACCCGCTCGATGCTGCCGTGAAGACCAAACACCAAACCGGCCGCAAAGTCGACAAGTCGCTTCGCATCTGTGTCATCCATCTCAGTCAGATTCATGATCACAGGAGTGCCCTCACGGAAGTGTTCCCCGATGGTACGGGCCTCGTTGTAGGTCCGGGGGTGCAGCGTGGTGATCCGGTACGGCTCTCGTTCGGACACGACCTTGGGCATGATCACCGGTGCGTTCTTCTCCAGACTCTGGCGTTCTTGTGTGATGGACGCCACGGGCGCGATGCGGGCCGGACGCCCGGATTCCGCGGGTAGCGAAGCGGAAGGCGACACCGGATCGCGCGGCGCCGGCGGCTGCACCACGCGTACCGATTCGTCCCGTTGGGGCTGAATCGCCTGGTGCGCCTGGTGCGTCGGTTCGTGCCGCCTGCGGTCCCGCTCCGGCTCCGGATCGAGCTCGGGCTCGAAGTCGTCATCGGGGTCGAAACCCCGGCCGTCGTACCCATCGTCCTCCACGAGGCCGAGGTAGACCGCCATCTTGCGCATCGCGCCGGCCATGCTCTGAGTCCTCCGCTCTGTGGTGGATCGGCTGACGACTGCCAAGTGCCCGCGATCCACGAGGTCGTTACGCCCGCCTAGCAGCGGTAATGACCATATTTTCTGCTGTGGTCCGACTTCTTGGCGACGTTACCCGAGCCTGGGTCGGACTCCGAGTACCGCAGTGCCGACGCGCACATGTGTCGCCCCGGCCGCAACGGCCTCCTCGAGGTCCGCACTCATTCCTGCCGAGACCATGGTGGCAGCCGGATGGGCCCTGCGCAGGTCGGTCGACAAATCCATGAGCCGCTCGAACGCCGCCCGTTGACGCCCCGCGTACGCGCCGGTGAGCGGCGCGACCGTCATCAGGCCGTCCAGCCGCAGCCCCGGCGCGCTCGCGACGAGGTCGCCCAACTCTTCGATTCCTTCGGGCGCCACACCTCCGCGTTCCCCTCGGCCGCTCGCCCCCGCGTCGAGCGCGACCTGGATGAGACAGCCCACCTCGCGCCCGGCCCGTACGGCCTCCTTGGACAGGGCCGTCACGAGCTTGGAACGATCGACGGACTGCACAAGATCCGCGTAACCGACCACGGATCGCACCTTGTTGGTCTGCAATTGACCGACAAAATGCCACGAAAGCGGCAGATCCGAGCAAGCCGCCGCCTTGGGTGCCGCGTCCTGATCGCGGTTCTCGGCGACGTGCCGCACACCGAGTTCCGACAGAATCCGCACATCGGAGGCGGGATAGGTCTTGGTGACCACGATCAGGGTCACCTCCTCGCGCTTGCGCCCGGCGGCCGCGCACGCGGCGGCGATCCGGTCCTCCACCTTTGCGAGGTTTGCTGCGATGTGATCCCTACGGTCCGTCATGCCCCATCAGTCCAGCCAGACATAGCCCGCGAGCCGCCCGGTCGTCCGGTCACGGCGGTACGAGAAGTGATCGTGCGACTCCAGCGTGCACACCGGCGACTGCGCCCGGTCGCGCACCCCGAGCCGGTCGAGCTGCGCGTGCACGCCGGCGGTCACGTCGACCGCGGGAGTGCCCCAGCTCGTTTCGGCGTGCGCCGCCGGTTCCACGGCGGACACCTCTGCGCGCATCGCCTCCGGCACTTCGTAGCACCGGCCGCAGACCGCGGGTCCCGTGCGGGCGACGATCCGGGACGGGTCGGCGCCCAGTTCCATCATCGCGCGGACGGCGGCGGGGACGACTCCGGCCACCATGCCGGGCCGGCCGGCGTGGGCGGCGGCCACGAGGCCGGCGACCGGGTCGGCGAGCAGGACGGGGGTGCAGTCGGCGGTGAGCACCGCGAGGGCGAGACCGCGCCGGGCGGTGACGATCGCGTCCACCTCGGGCACCGGGTTTTCACCCCAGGGGGCGTCCACCACGGCCACGTCGGCACCGTGCACCTGGTTCATCCACACCACCCGGGCCGGATCGAGGCCCAGCGACTTCGCGGCCAGCTCCCGGTTGGTGCGTACGGCCTCGGGGTCGTCGCCGACCGCGCCGCCGAGGTTGAGCTCCTCGTACGGAGCGGCGCTCACCCCGCCCCACCGGTCGGTGAAGGCGAAGTGCGCGCCGCTCAGGGTGTCGCGCTGTCCTATCACTTGAGGAAGTCCGGTACGTCCAGCTCCTCGGCCGCGCTGTCCGAGTAGGTCCGCGACGGCGGCACCGACGGCGGGGGCACCGGGAGGTCGGCCACCGGCTCCGGGGCGGGCTCCGGGGCCTCCTTCGGCGTGACACTGCCGAGCGAGCCGAAGGACGGGCGGCTCTCGGCGGGGCGGGCCGGCTCCTCGCGCTTGAGCGAGGACGAGCCGAGGACGTTCTCCCGCTTGGCCGGGGGCTGGCCGCCGTCGAAGCCGGCGGCGATCACGGTGACCCGGACCTCGTCGCCGAGGGCGTCGTCGATCACGGCACCGAAGATGATGTTGGCTTCGGGGTGGGCGGCCTCGCTCACCAGCTGGGCGGCCTCGTTGATCTCGAACAGGCCGAGGTCGGAGCCGCCGGAGATGGACAGCAGCACACCGCGGGCGCCGTCGATGGACGCCTCGAGGAGGGGCGAGGAGATCGCCATCTCGGCCGCGGCCACCGCGCGGTCGTCGCCGCGGGCCGAGCCGATGCCCATGAGGGCGGAACCGGCCTCGGACATCACGGACTTGACGTCGGCGAAGTCGAGGTTGATCAGACCGGGCGTGGTGATGAGGTCGGTGATGCCCTGGACACCGGAGAGCAGGACCTGGTCGGCCGACTTGAAGGCGTCGAGGACCGAGACCTGGCGGTCCGAGATGGACAGCAGCCGGTCGTTCGGGATGACGATGAGGGTGTCGACCTCTTCGCGGAGGGCCGCGATGCCGTCCTCCGCCTGGTTCGCGCGGCGCCTTCCCTCGAAGGTGAACGGGCGCGTGACCACGCCGATGGTGAGCGCGCCGAGCGAGCGCGCGATGTTGGCCACGACGGGCGCGCCGCCGGTGCCGGTGCCGCCGCCTTCACCGGCCGTCACGAAGACCATGTCGGCCCCCTTGAGGACCTCCTCGATCTCCTCGCGGTGGTCCTCGGCGGCCTTGCGGCCGACCTCCGGGTTGGCCCCGGCGCCGAGTCCGCGCGTGAGTTCCCGGCCGACGTCCAGCTTGACGTCGGCGTCGCTCATCAACAGAGCTTGCGCGTCGGTGTTGATGGCGATGAACTCGACGCCCTTGAGACCGACCTCGATCATCCGGTTGATGGCATTGACACCACCGCCGCCGACACCGATGACCTTGATGACTGCGAGGTAGTTCTGCGGTGCTGCCACGTCGAAGGCCTCTCGCCTCGAATTACGTTGCCGTCGCCCCACGGGTGACCCGCGGCTCGACGGCAGATGCCGAATGGGACGGTCCGAACGCCGACCCGAACCCTAACCCTGAAGTTTAGGGTTACCAGTGTGTCTGTTCCTTGGACTCTTCCGAACAGGACACTAAGTCGACAAGTGGCGCCCGTTCAACGAACACGCCGAACCTCCCGCTTTTCTTTTCACCCTATGTGATCAGCCGTAGCAGTGCCCAACCAGGGTGCTGGCCTGCGCGGATGTGCGTCAACTCCCCGATGACGCCGGGGCGGTGGGGACGCTGACATCGAAGTGACGCGCGCCGGACGCGGCTTTCATCAGCGCGGTGAGCGCGGCGGCCTTCGCGCGGCCCCTCTCGCTGCTGCCCCACAGCACGGTCCGTCCCCCGGTCAACTCCAGCGAGATGGCGTCATAGGAACGGACTCTGACGGTCCGGACGTCCCGCTTGACGCCGGCCGGTACGTCCTGGGCCACGAGGGCGGCCTCGCGAAGCATCCGGTCGGTGCCGAATCGGCGCCAGCCGGCCGACTTGGACACCGTCAATTCCAGGGCCGGGATGCCGTTCGGGGCCTGCGAAACCGTGGCGAACCGTACACCTTCCCTGTCCACTTCGACGAACTTTCCGCCGTTTTTGATAACCAGAACCGGAGTACGTTCAGTCACTTTCAGCCCGATTCCATGGGGCCAGGAGCGGACGGCGTCAATCGTGTCAATTCGGGGCAGTTTCCGGCGCAGACGCGCCTCGATCGCCTCGGTGTCGACGGAAATCAGCGGCGATCCGATCCGCACTCCGGCCGCCTCGCGCACCTGCGCCGCGGTCAGCACCCGGGTTCCGGAGACGGACACGCGCTCCACGCGCAGCCACGGGGAGCCGTACAGCAGCCAGAGCGAGCCGCCGACCGCCAACACCACCGCGAGCGAAAGGATGATGAGCATACGAAGGGCGCGCAGCCGCCTCAGGCGGGACGGCCTGGGCGGGCCGGGCCGAACCTGCTTCCGCTCACCGCGCTCGGCGGTCGTCGGTCCGGCCACGGTTCCTGCCTTCCCTCAAGCTGTCACTGGCGGCGCGAGGCGATCGCCTCGTGCACCATGCCGACCAACAGTTCGTCGGCGTCACGGCGGCCGAACTCGCTGGCGGCACGGGACATCTGGTACAGCCGGTGCGGGTCGGCGAGCACCGGCAGGACGTTCTGCTGGACCCACTCGGGCGTGAGCTCCGCGTCGTCGACCAGCAGTCCGCCGCCGGCCTTGACCACCGGCTGGGCGTTCAGCCGCTGTTCGCCGTTGCCGATGGGCAGCGGAACGTACGCGGCCGGCAGCCCGACGGCGGAGAGTTCGGCGACGGTCATCGCGCCCGCGCGGCAGAGCATCATGTCGGCCGCCGCGTACGCGAGGTCCATCCGGTCCAGATAACTTACCGGGATGTAGGGCGGCATCCCCGGCATCTGGTGCACCTGCGGCAGTTCGTTCTTCGGGCCGACCGCGTGCAGGATCTGGATGCCGGACTGCTGGAGGTACGGGGCGACCTGCTGGACGACCTCGTTGAGCCGGCGGGCGCCCTGCGAGCCGCCGGAGACCAGCAGCGTCGGCAGGTTCGGGTCGAGACCGAAGGCGGCGCGGGCCTCGGGCCGTACGGCGGCGCGGTCCAGGGTGGCGATGGAGCGGCGCAGGGGGATGCCGATGTAGCGGGCGCCGCGCAGCTTGCTGTCCGGAGTGGAGACGGCGACCTGGGCGGCGTACCGCGAGCCGATCTTGTTGGCGAGGCCGGGGCGTGCGTTGGCCTCGTGGATGACGATCGGCACGCCGAGGCGCTTGGCGGCCAGGTAACCGGGCAGTGCGACATAGCCGCCGAAGCCGACGACGGCGTCCGCCTTGGTGCGCTCGAGGATCTGCTCGGCCGCCTTGATCGTGCCCCGCAGCCGCCCGGGGACCGTGATCAGCTCGGGGGTCGGCTTGCGCGGCAGGGGGACGGCGGGGATCAGCGCGAGTTCATAGCCCCGCTCGGGGACGAGCCTGGTCTCCAGCCCTCGCTCCGTGCCCAGGGCCGTGATCCCCACGGTCGGGTCCTGCCTGCGCAGGGCGTCCGCGAGGGCGAGCGCGGGCTCGATGTGGCCGGCGGTCCCCCCACCGGCGAGTACGACATGCACCGAAATTCACCGCTCTCCGGACGAACGCGCCGCCGAGGCACGCCGTCGCATCGTGTTCCATCTCCGAGGCCCCCGGTCAGACACGGAGCCTCCCGCCCGCTTTCTACCAAAGCGGGGTTGCCGCATCGCAAGCGCCGCCCGCGCAGCGGGCTCGTCGCGCGCGAAGGCGATCAGCAGCCCGATGGCGAACATGGTCGGCAGCAGGGCGGACCCTCCGTAGGAGAACAGCGGGAGCGGGACGCCGGCGATCGGCAGCAGGCCGAGCACCGCACCGACGTTGATCACGGCCTGGGCCATGATCCAGGTGGTCACGCCTCCCGCGGCATACCTCACGAAGGGATCCTCCGTGCGTCCGGCCACGCGGATACCCGCATAGCCTAGAGCCGCGAAGAGGGCCAGTACCGACAGCGTGCCCGCGAGGCCGAGTTCCTCACCGGTGACGGCGAAGATGAAATCTGTGTGCGCCTCGGGGAGTTGCCCCCATTTTTCCACACTGGCACCGAGCCCGGAACCGAAGATTCCGCCCGAGGCGAGGGCGTAGAGGCCGTGCACGCCCTGCCAGCAGATGTCGTTCGGACCCGGATCGGTCGCGCCGATGCAGGCCAGGCGGTTCAGGCGGTGCGGGCTGCTCTCGATGGCGAGGGCGCCGAGCACCACGGCGACGCCCAGCACGCCGGCGAACAGCCGCGTGGGCGCCCCGGCCAGCCACAGCAGTCCGAACAGGATCGCGGTCAGGATGATCGTCGTACCCATGTCGCCGCCCAGCATGATCAGTCCGAGCAGCAGGAACGCCATCGGAACGAGCGGCACCAGCATGTGTTTCCACTGTGTGAGCAGCCGCTTGTCCTGCTTGCGCGCGATCAGGTCCGCACCCCACAGCACGAGCGCGAGCTTGCCGAACTCACTGGGCTGGATCTGGAAGGAGCCGCCCAGCGAGATCCAGTTCTGGTTGCCGTTGACCGACACGCCCACCCCCGGCACCTGCACCAGGACGAGCAGGAAGAGGGCACCGGCGAGGATCGGGTACGCCAGCGCCCGGTGCAGCTTCACGGGCATCCGCGAGGCGACGAGCATCAGCAGGGCCCCGATCGCGGCCGCCAGGAACTGCTTGCGGAAGAAGTACGACCCGGGCAGCGACATCTGCAGCGCGGTGATCTGGGAGGCCGAGTAGACCATCACCAGACCCAGCACCGTGATCAGCAGACTGCTGCCGAGGATCAGGTAGTAGGCGGTGAGGGGCCTGTCCCAGGCCCGCCGCGCCTGCGCGACGAGCCGGGTGAGGGCGTTGTCGCGCGGCGGCGGGGCGGTGGGGAGGCGCTTGGGCGCACGCGGCGTGGTACGGCTACTGGCTGCCACCGGTCACCTCATCGTCGCCGTGACACCGGCGGACCGCCGCCGACGAATCACCAGCCACATATGACTCACGCGTCCTCCAAGGATCCCCAGGCCACCGGCGGCGGCCGAGGCCCGGCGTCAGGCGCCCGCGCCCTCACCGAGTTCGCGAACGGCCTCCGCGAACGCATCCCCACGCTTGTTGTAGTTGGCGAACATGTCCATCGAGGCACAAGCAGGGGCCAACAACACGGTGTCACCCGCATGCGCCAGCCTCCGCGCCTCGGCCACAGCCGCCCGCATCGCCCCAGTGTCGGTCCGTTCGAGGTCCACCACGGGTACTTCCGGCGCGTGTCGCGCGAGGGCTTCACGGATCAGCGCCCGGTCCGCACCGATGAGCACCGCACCCCGAAGCCGCTTGGCCGCGCCCGCGACCAGCTCGTCGAAGGTCGCCCCCTTGGCGAGCCCGCCCGCGATCCACACGATCGACTCATAGGCCGCCAACGAGGCTTCAGCGGCATGCGTGTTGGTGGCCTTGGAGTCGTCGACGTACGCGACGCCGTCCACATCCGCGACGTGCGCGATGCGGTGCGCGTCCGGCCGGAAGGCGCGCAGGCCGTCCCGTACGGCCTTGGCGGGCACCCCGAAGGCGCGCGCGAGGGCCGCCGCCGCAAGGGCGTTGGCGATGTTGTGCGGGGCGGGCGGGTTGACGTCCGAGACCTCCGCCAGCTCCTGCGCGTTCTTCTGCCGGTCCTCGACGAAGGCGCGGTCCACCAGAATGCCGTCCACCACGCCGAGTTGGGACGGCGCGGGCGTGCCCAGCGTGAAGCCGACGGCCCGGCAGCCCTCCTCGACGTCCGCCTCGCGCACCAGGTCCTCGGTGGCCTTGTCGGCGACGTTGTAGACGCAGGCGACCCGATTGCCCTCGTAGATACGGCCCTTGTCCTTGGCGTAGGCCTCCATCGAGCCGTGCCAGTCGAGGTGATCGGGCGCCAGGTTCAGTACGGCGGCGGAGTGGGCGCGCAGCGACGGGGCCCAGTGGAGCTGATAGCTCGACAACTCCACCGCCAGCACGTCGTACTTCTCCTCGCCGAGGACGACGTCGAGCAGGGAGACCCCGATGTTGCCGACGGCGGCCGTGCGCAGGCCCGCCGCCTTCAGGATGGAGGCGAGCATCTGCACGGTCGTGGTCTTGCCGTTGGTGCCGGTGACCGCGAGCCAGGGGGCGGCGTCGGGGCCGCGCAGCTGCCAGGCGAGCTCGACGTCGCCCCAGACCGGCACGCCCGCCTCCGCGGCGGCGGCGAACAGCGGCTTGTCCGGCTTCCAGCCCGGCGCGGTGACGATCAGCTCGGTGCCCTCGGGCAGGGTTTCGCCGTCGCCGAGCCGGACCGTGATCCCGAGCGCCTCCAGCTCCGCGGCCTGGGCCCGGGCCCGCTCGTCGTCGCCGTCGTTGACGACGGTCACGACCGCGCCGAGACCGTGCAGCACCCTGGCCGCCGGGATGCCCGAGACGCCGAGCCCGGCGACGGTGACGTGCTTGCCCTGCCAGTCGGTCACTTTTCCGCTGCCCATCCTGCATAGAAGATGCCCAGTCCGACGACCACGCAAATACCCTGGATGATCCAGAACCTGACCACCACCAGGACCTCGGACCAGCCCTTGAGCTCGAAGTGGTGCTGGAGCGGCGCCATCCGGAAGACCCGCTTGCCGGTGAGGCGGAACGAGCCGACCTGGATCACGACGGACATGGTGATCAGCACGAACAGGCCGCCCAGCAGCGCGAGCAGCAGCTCGGTGCGGGAGCAGATCGCAAGGCCGGCCAGCGCGCCGCCCAGCGCGAGCGACCCGGTGTCGCCCATGAAGATCTTGGCGGGTGAGGTGTTCCACCACAGGAAGCCCAGGCAGGAGCCCATCAGCGCGGAGGCGACGATGGCGAGGTCGAGGGGGTCGCGCACCTGGTAGCAGGCCGACGGGTTGGTCAGCGTCATGGCGTTGGCGCAGGACTCCTGGAACTGCCAGACGCCGATGAACGTGTACGCGCCGAACACGAGCACGGACGCGCCGGTGGCGAGGCCGTCGAGACCATCGGTGAGGTTCACGCCGTTCGACATGGCGAGGATCATGAACAGCGCCCAGATGACGAACAGCACCGGGCCGATGGTCCAGCCGAAGTCCTGCACGAAGGAGAGCTTGGTGGAGGCCGGGGTGTTGCCGTGGCTGTCGGCGAACTGCAGCGCCAGCACCGCGAAGGCGACGCCGACGATCAGCTGTCCGGCCATCTTGGCCTTGGCGCGCAGACCGAGCGACCGACGCTTGACGATCTTGATGTAGTCGTCGAGGAAGCCGACCAGGCCCATGCCCGCCATCAGCGCGAGCACCAGCAGCCCTGAGTAGTTCGGCGGGTAGCCGGTGATCAGCTTCGACAGGAAGTACGCGGCGATCGTCGACAGGATGAAGGCGATGCCGCCCATGGTCGGCGTACCGCGCTTGCTGTGGTGCTCGCGCGGGCCGTCGTCGCGGATGTACTGACCGTAGCCCTTGCGGGCCAGCAGCTTGATCAGCAGCGGGGTGCCGATCAGGGTCAGGAAGAGGCCAATGACTCCTGCGAACAGGATCTGCTTCATCATCGGGCGGCAACCTCACCCTCGGCACCGGTCTCGAGCAGCGCCTGCGCCACGCTCTCGAGCCCGACCGACCGGGACGCCTTCACGAGTACGACGTCTCCCGGGCGCAACTCGCTGCGCAACAGGTCGATCGCCGCCTGTGCGTCGGACACGTGCACCGACTCCTCACCCCACGAACCCTCGTTATATGCGCCCAGTTGCAGCCAGGACGCTTCCCTGCCCCCGACCGCGACGAGCTTGCTGACGTTGAGCCGGACGGCGAGCCGTCCGACCGCGTCGTGCTCGGCGAGCGCCTCGTCCCCGAGCTCGGCCATCTTGCCGAGCACCGCCCAGGTCCGCCGTCCCCGGCCCATGGCGGCCAGCGCGCGCAGGGCGGCTTTCATGGACTCCGGGTTGGCGTTGTAGGCGTCGTTGACGATGGTCACGCCGTCAGGGCGCTCGGTGACCTCCATCCGCCAGCGGGAGAGGGAGCCCGCCTCGGAGAGCGCGACGGCGATCTCGTCTGCGGACATGCCCAGCTCATGGGCGACGGCGGCCGCGGCGAGCGCGTTCGACACGTGGTGCTCACCGTACAGGCGCATGGTCACATCGGATGCACCGGAGGGTGTGTGAAGCCTGAAGGCGGGCTGTCCGCTGTCCGTGAGTCTCACGTTCTCGGCGCGTACGTCCGCTTCGTCGGACTCTCCGAAAAGGATCACCTTCGCCTTCGTACGGGAGGCCATGGCACGCACGTACGGGTCGTCGGCGTTGAGGACCGCGATGCCGCCGGCGTCCGAGGAGGGCAGGCTCTCGACGAGTTCGCCCTTCGCCTGTGCGATCTGTTCGCGGCCGCCGAACTCGCCGATGTGGGCGGAGCCGACGTTGAGCACGACACCGACCTTCGGCGGGGTCAGCTCGGTGAGGTAGCGGATGTGGCCGATGCCGCGGGCGCCCATCTCCAGGACGAGGAACCTGGTGTCCTCGGTGGCGCTGAGGGCGGTCAGCGGCAGCCCGATCTCGTTGTTGAGCGAGCCGGGTGTGAACACGGTCGGCGCCTTGCGCCGCAGCACCTGGGCGATGAGGTCCTTGGTGCTGGTCTTGCCCGCGGAGCCGGTGAGGGCCACGAGGGTCGCCCCCAGCCGTGAGACGACGTGACGCGCGAGGGCGCCGAGGGCGGCCTGGACGTCGTCCACGACGATCGCGGGCACGCCGACGGGGCGTGATGCCAGGACGGCGGCGGCACCGGCCTCGACGGCCGTCTGCGCGAAGTCGTGGCCGTCCACGCGTTCGCCGACGAAGGCGACGAAGAGGCAACCGGGCCCCACCTCGCGGGAGTCCCGGACGACCGGCCCCGTGACCTGGACGGACGGGTCCGGTATGTCATGCGTCTGCCCGCCGACGACTTCTGCGATCTCGGCGAGGGAGAGGGCGATCACAAGTTCATCCCTGGGTGTTCTGGATAGCTTCGCGAAGCACCTGGCGGTCGTCGAAGGGACGGACCACTCCGGCGATGTCCTGGCCCTGTTCGTGGCCCTTGCCCGCGACGAGCACGGTGTCCCCGGGCCGCGCGCGGGCGACGGCGGCTGCGATGGCGGCGGCCCGGTCCTCGAAGACCTGGACCTCGCCGCGCTCGTGCGCGGGCACGGACGCGGCGCCCTGGAGCATGGTGGCGAGGATCGCGAGGGGATCCTCGGAGCGCGGGTTGTCGGAGGTCAGTACGGCGGTGTCGGCGAGCCGGGCCGCGGCGGCGCCCATCGGGGCGCGCTTGGTGGTGTCACGGTCGCCGCCGCAGCCGATGACGACGTGCAGCCTGCCCTCGGTGACCTTGCGCAGGGCGCGCAGCACCGATTCCACGGCGTCGGTCTTGTGGGCGTAGTCGACGACCGCGAGGTAGGGCTGCCCGGCGTCCACGCGTTCCAGGCGCCCGGGGACGCCCGGTACGGCGGCGACGCCGTCGGCGGCGGTCTGCGGGTCCAGCCCGGCCTCGGCGAGGGCGACGATCGCGGCGAGGGTGTTCGCCACGTTGAACGGGCCCGGCAGCGGCGACCTGGCGGCGATCCGCTGCTCCTTGGGGCCGATCACGGTGAACGTGGAGTCCAGCGGGCCGATGTGGACGTCCTCGGCACGCCAGTCGGCGTCCGGGTGGCCCACGGCGGAGTACGTGACGACCGGGACGCCGGCCTCCTTGGCGAGCCTGCGGCCGTACTCGTCGTCGAGGTTGACCACACCGAGCCTGCTGCGCTTCTCCGTGAACAGCTGCGCCTTCGCCCGGTAGTAGTCCTCCATGTCGGAGTGGAACTCCATGTGTTCCGGGCTGAGGTTGGTGAAGACGGCGACGTCGAACACGCAGCCGTCGACGCGGCCGAGGACCAGCGCGTGGCTGGAGACCTCCATGGCGACGGCTTCGACCCCGCGCTCGCGCATGACCGCGAACAGGGCCTGCAGGTCGGTGGCCTCGGGGGTGGTGCGCTCGGACTTGATGCGGGTCTCACCGATGCGCATCTCGACCGTGCCGATGAGTCCGGTGGACCGGACCGTCTTCAGGCCGCCCTCGACGAGGTAGGCGGTGGTGGTCTTGCCGGAGGTGCCGGTGATGCCGATCTGGAGCAGGTCACGGCCGGGGTGGCCATAGATCGTGGCGGCCAGCTCGCCCATCCGTGCGCGCGGGTCGTCGACCACCAGGACCGGCAGGCCGGTCGCGGTGGCGCGCTCGGCGCCCGTCGGGTCGGTCAGCACGGCGGCCGCGCCGAGTCCGGCGGCTTGGGTGACGAAGTCGGCGCCGTGCGCTCGGGCGCCGGGCAGGGCGGCGTACAGGTCGCCGGGACGCACGGCGCGCGAGTCGTGGGTGATGCCCGTGACCTCGGCGACGCCCTCCGGGGCGGTGACACCCAGCTGGCCGGCGAGCTCCGCGAGGGGTGTGGCGGAGACGTGCTGCGGCCTGGGCGGTCCCGGATATGTCACGGAAGCGCCCTTCTGAGTGGTGGGGGACTGATCAGCGTGTGGCACGGCGGTGAGCGTACCCGGCGCACCCCCCGGGGGGCGAAAAGGGAGCCCGCGCGAAGCCCGGTCCGACAAGGGCGGTGGTGGGAGACGGGTGGGCGAGGGCGGGGTGTGGTTCCCGGGATCGGGAGTGTTCGTTGTCACGAGCTGGTTCCTCGTCGGTCTTTCCCGTAGTGCTTCGTAGAGCTGATCATGGCGTGAACGTGACGGGCAGGTTCGCTGGGGCGGCTCCGGTGGGTGGGACCTGGAGGGTCTTCAGGGCGAACTCCATCACCTGCTTGAAGACCGGGCCACAGATGTCGCCGCCGTAGTAGCTGCCCTTGGTGGCGTTCTGGATGGCGCAGTAGACGGTGACGCGCGGGTTGTCCGCGGGGGCGAAGCCGGCGAAGGAGGACGTGTAGCCGCGGTACCTGCCGGTGGCCGGATCCACGCGGTTGGCCGTACCCGTCTTGCCCGCGACCCGGTAGCCGGGGATGCGCGCCTTGCTGCCGGTTCCCTGCCCGTCGTCCACGACGGCCTCCAGCATCTGGGCGAGCGTCTTCGCCGTCTTGTCGCTGACGACCCTGGTCTTCTCGGGCTGCGGGGCCGGGGTGAAGCGGCCGTCCGGGCCCTTCGTGCCGCGCACCAGGGTGGGCTCGACGCGCACGCCGCCGTTGGCGATGGTCGAGTAGACGGACGCGGCCTGCACCGCGTTGATCGACACGCCCTGGCCGAAAGGAATCGTGTACTGCTGGGAGGTCGACCACTTGGCGGCCGGCGCGAGGATGCCGGCGGTCTCACCCGGGAAGTCGAGCCCGGTGGGGCGGCCGATGCCGAATTTACGCAGGTAGGAGTAGAGGACCTGGTTCGCCTGCGCCTGCGTCCTGCCGAGCTGGCCGGCCGCCAGGATGGTGCCGATGTTGCTGGACTTGGCGAGGACGCCGTTGAGGGTCAGGTACCACGTCTTGTGGTCGACGTCGTCCGCGAAGAGCCGGTCGCCCCGGTGCAGCCGATTGGGCACGGTGACGTGGGTCAGCGGGGTCGCGGCGTTCTCCTGGAGCACGGCCGCCATGGTCATGACCTTGGCGGTGGAGCCGGGCTCGTACGCGTCCTGCACGGCGGCGTTCCCGAGGGCCGCCGCGTTGGCGTGCGCGAGGTCGTTGGGATCGAAGCCGGGCGAGTTTGCCAGGGCCAGGATCTGGCCCGTCCGGGTGTCCTGCACCACGACGTACCCGCGGTCCGCCCCGGACTTCTTCACCTGTTCGGTGATGGCGCTCTGGGCGGCCCACTGGATGTCCCGGTCGAGGGTCAGTTCGATGTCGGAACCGGCCACGGCGGGTGTCTCGGCGGAGCCCGCGGTCGGCACCAGACGGCCGCCGGACTGGGCGTAGCGGATCTTGCCGTCCTTGCCCGCCAGTTCCTGGTTCATCTGCTGCTCGATGCCGCCGGCGCCCTTGCCGTCGGCGTTGACCCAGCCGAGTACCCCGGCGGCGAGGTCGCCGTTGGGGTAGACGCGCTTGTTGGTGGGCTCGGCGAGAACGCCGGCGAGGACGTTGGCCGTGTTCGGGTCCGTCCTCGCCTTGGCGGCGAGGGTGTTCTTCAGATCCTTGATCTGCTTCCACACCTGGGGGGTCTGGCGGTGGGCGAGCAGCACGTACTGGGTGTCCGGGGTCTTGAGCTTCCTGGCGACCTCGGCGGTGTCCTGGCCGATGATCGGCGCGAGCAGCGCGGCTGCCTGCTCGGGGGCGTCCGCCACCTTGGTGGCCTGGGGCGTGAAGAGCGTCGGGTCGGCCGTGATGTCGTACGCGTCCACGCTGCTCGCCAGTTCGACACCGTTGCGGTCGGTGATCTCGCCGCGGACGGCGGCCAGGGTGCGGCCGACGTAGCGGTTCTGGTCGGCCTTGGCGGTGTACGCGCTCGCGTCCACGGCCTGCACCTGGAGCAGCCGTACGACGAAGGCGGTCATCACCAGGGTCAGTGCGAGGCCGATCAGGCGCAGCCGGGGGCGGGGGCTGCCGAGCCGGATGGTGCGCGGGGCGGGGCGGCGGGCCGGGGCCGGGCGGTGTGCCGGGCGGGCGCCGGGGCCCGGGCGGCGCCGGGCGTCGGGGCGCACCGGCCGGGCGGGGCCGGGCACGCGACGGCGCGGCGGTTCCCTGTCGGACACTTCCGTCACCTGCCGGGGGTCGGGGAGGGGTGTACGGGCTGAGTCGGGGACGCGGCCGTCCGGGCGGCCGGGGTCGACGACGCAGCCGTGCGGGCGGCCGGGGTCGACGACGCGGCCGTGCGGGCGGCGGCCGGATGGGTGGAGCGGGACGGCGACGGCGGTGCCGCCGGGCTGGGGCTGGTGCCGAGCGCCTCGGGCGGGCGCACGGCGGCGGTGCTCGCCGAGGCCTGCTGACCGACGGGCCCGGGGACGCCCTTGACGGTGCCGTCGGGGTTCAGGAAGACGGGGTCGCCGCCGGGGACCATGCCGAGTTCGCGGGCCCGCCGCTGGAGCGCGTCGGGCGCGGAGTAGGCGTCCACGTCCCGCTGGAGGGCCTGTTCCTCGTCGGTGAGGTTCTTGGTCTGCCGTTGCAGGTCGTCGAGCTTGAACGCGCCCTCGCTGAGCGCGGAGTTCAGCATGAGGAGCGCGATGAGGCCGCCGCCGAGCAGCAGGACGACGAGCAGCACGAAGGGGGTGCGGGCGGCCCGGCTGCCGCCGGCGGGGATCAGCCGGGCGAGCCGGGCTGCCCGGCCCCTGAGTTCGGGTTTGCCGCTCACAGGCCCTCCCGCCGCGCTTCCACACCCTCCTCGCGTCCCCTGCTCACTCGCCCACCCCTTTCGTGCGCCTCACTCGGTTGTCGTACGGCTCACTCGGTGCCCTGGCTCACTCGACGTCCTCACGGACGCGCTCTGCACCACGCAGACGTGCCGGGGCCGCCCGGCGGTTCTCGGCGATCTCCTCCTCGGTGGGAAGTTCGGCACCGCGGGTGAGGAGCTTGAGCCGGGGCTGGTAGCGCTCGGGGACGACCGGCAGCCCGGGGGGCGCTGTGCTCGCCGCCCCCGCCGCGAACACCTGCTTGACCAGGCGGTCCTCGAGCGAGTGGTAGGAGAGGACGGCGATCCGGCCGCCGACGGACAGCGCCTTGACGGCCGCGGGAATCGCCCGTTCCAGAACGGCGAGCTCGCCGTTGACCTCGATGCGCAGCGCCTGGAAGGTGCGCTTGGCCGGGTTGCCGCCGGTTCGCTTGGCCGCCTGCGGGAGCGCGTCGCGGATCAGCTCCACCAGCCGCGCGCTGTTGGTGAACGGCTCCTTCTCACGCTCGCGCACGATCGCGGACACGATCCGCTTGGCCTGCTTCTCCTCGCCGTACGTTCGCAGGATCCGCACCAGGTCGCCGGCCGGGTAGGTGTTGAGGACCTCGGCGGCGCTGATGCCCGTCGTCTGGTCCATGCGCATGTCGAGCGGGGCGTCCTGGGCGTAGGCGAAACCGCGCTCCGCCTCGTCGAGTTGCATGGAGGAGACGCCGAGGTCGAAGAGCACACCCTGGACGCGCGGAACGCCCAGCCGGGCGAGGACGTCGGGCAGTTCGTCGTAGACCGCGTGCACCAGAGTGGCGCGGTCACCGAAGGGGGCCAGGCGCTCCCCGGACAGGCGCAGCGCCTCCTTGTCGCGGTCCAGCCCGATGAGCCGGGCTTCGGGGAACCGCGTCAGGAGCGCCTCGCTGTGGCCGCCGAGCCCGAGGGTGCAGTCGACGACGACGGCTCCCGGCTCGTCGAGGGCCGGGGCCAGCATGTCCAGGCACTGCCGGAGCATGACGGGCACGTGTCGACTCTGGGACAAGGGGGCCTCTCAGATCCGGCGCGGCCCGCATCGCACCGCCAGGTCCCCGCCCGCTCACAAGGCGGCCTGCCGGCGCCGGAAGCGTCAGCCGACCGGGAGCGGGAGGAGGCCGAGCCGTACGTACGCGCCGCGCACGCGGGGAGTCATCGGCGTCCGCCGACGTCTCCGGGTGAACAGTGGCGGGGAGAGCGTCTCGCCTCCCGCTTCGCGTCACTTTAGTCCACCCTGTCTCGCGGTCAATCAATGGGCCTGTGTGTGGCGCCACCGCCCGCCACGGCGGGAGGATTCGAAAGCATTCACCCATCCGGTGGATGTTTCGCGTCACGTGTGGATTACCTCACAACATGCCGCCGTGGCGTTTTTTGTCCCTGTCCACAGCGGGCCGAGATCGCCGATGACCAGTAACGTCATGGGTATGACGACTTCCGCATCCGTACCCGCCGGTCCCGAAGGCGCCATAGTGGGCTCCGTCACCGAGCGCCTCGTCGAGGCCAACCAGCGCTACGCCACCGCTTTCACCGATCCCGGGATGGACGCCCGTCCCGTGCTCGGCGTCGCGGTCGTGGCCTGCATGGACGCACGCCTCGACCTGCATGCCGCGCTGGGCCTGAAGCTGGGCGACTGTCACACCATCCGCAACGCGGGCGGCGTGGTCACCGACGACGTGATCCGCTCCCTCACCATCAGCCAGCGGGCGCTCGGCACCCGCAGCGTCGTGCTCATCCACCACACGGGCTGCGGCCTGGAGTCGCTGACCGAGGAGTTCCGGCACGAGCTGGAGATGGAGGTCGGCCAGCGGCCCTCCTGGGCGGTCGAGGCGTTCCGCGACGTGGACCAGGACGTGCGGCAGTCGATGCAGCGGGTGCGCACCTCGCCGTTCCTGGTGCACACGGACGACGTGCGCGGTTTCGTGTTCGATGTGAAGACGGGCCGACTGCGGGAGATCGATCCGGCGTAACGGCACGTTCCGGGCTCCCACCCCGTACTCCACCCGCCGTCAGCGTGCCGACGGGAAAAGTCCATTCGGACAAAGATCCCGGCCCTGGTGCGTCAAAAAGCCCGTAAGGCCGACATATCGCGGCCAGTTATCCACAGGCGAGTGACACGAATCGGTAACGGCGGCAAGATTGCGGGTTGTGGCGTCACGCGGAACTTCCCACGCGTGGTGTCCGTGTTTCGGGGTGGGCCGGTCCGCACAGCAGAGCGTCGGCCCGGAGAAAGAACGGGCCGAGGAGGGCCGGGTGACGACCTATGACGATCGAGCGAGCCTCACTGATCTGACCGCCACTGTGGAGCGCGTCCTCAGATCGGTGGAAGGAGTGATCGAGGGCAAGCCCGAGGTCGTACGGCTTTCGCTGACCGTGCTGCTCGCCGAGGGGCACCTTCTGATCGAGGACGTCCCCGGCGTGGGCAAGACCATGCTCGCCAAGGCACTGGCCCGGTCCATCGACTGCTCGGTGCGGCGCATCCAGTTCACGCCCGACCTGCTGCCCTCGGACATCACGGGCGTGTCCATCTGGGACCAGCAGCGGCGGGACTTCGAGTTCAAGCCGGGCGCCATCTTCGCCCAGATCGTGATCGGCGACGAGATCAACCGCGCCTCGCCCAAGACCCAGTCCGCGCTGCTGGAGTCGATGGAGGAGCGGCAGGTCACCATCGACGGCCAGACGTACGAACTGCCCAGCCCCTTCATGGTGGTCGCCACCCAGAACCCGGTCGAGATGGAGGGCACCTATCCGCTGCCCGAGGCCCAGCGCGACCGCTTCATGGCCCGTGTCTCCATCGGCTACCCCAGCCCCGAGGCCGAACTGCAGATGCTCGACATCCACGGCGGCGTCAGCCCCCTGGACGACCTCCAGCCGGTGGCGCACGCTCACGAGATCGTGAAGCTGGTGGAGGCCGTCCGCGGTGTCCACGTCGCCGAGACGGTCCGGCGCTACGCGGTGGACCTGGTCGCCGCCACACGCACGCACCCCGACCTCAGACTCGGCGCCTCGCCGCGCGCCACACTGCACCTGCTGCGCGCGGCGAAGGCCTCCGCCGCCCTGGCCGGCCGGGAGTACGCGCTGCCGGACGACGTGCAGGCGCTCGCCGTGGCGGTCCTCGCCCACCGGCTGCTGCCCACCGCCCAGGCCCAGCTCAACCGCCGCACGGCGGAACAGGTCGTGCAGGAGATCCTGCAGAGCACCCCCGTGCCCGCCGGGCCCCAGCAGCAGCCCGGCCTCACCATGGGTCGCGGCTTCGGCCAGCAGCCGCCCCGGAGGCTCTGATGAGCCACGGGGGGACGGCGCGCACCGCCGAGGAGGACCGGGGCGGACTGCGCGCCGCGCTCGCCGGGCTGACCACGCGCGGCCGGTCCTTCCTGGCCGCCGGTGTGGCCGCCGCCATCTGCGCCTACGTGCTCGGCCAGAGCGAGTTGCTGCGGGTGGGCATCCTGCTCGCGGTACTGCCCCTGGCGTGCGCCACCGTGCTGTACCGCACGCGTTACCGGGTCGCGGGCAGCCGCCGTCTGTCCCCCTCGCGGGTGCCCGCGGGGTCCGAGGCGCGGGTCCATCTGCGGATGGACAACGTCTCGCGGCTGCCCACCGGGCTGCTGATGCTCCAGGACCGGGTGCCCTACGTCCTCGGGCCGCGCCCCCGGTTCGTCCTGGACCGGGTGGAGGCGGGCGGCCGCCGCGAGGTGTCCTACCGCGTGCGTTCGGACCTGCGTGGCCGGTACCCGCTGGGCCCGCTCCAGCTGCGGCTGACCGACCCCTTCGGGATGTGCGAGCTGACCCGCTCCTTCTCCACGTACGACACCCTGACGGTCATCCCGCGCGTGGAGCCGCTGCCGCCGGTCAGGTTCGCGGGCGAGTCGCAGGGGTACGGCGACGGGCGGCAGCGCTCGCTGGCGCTGGCCGGCGAGGACGACGTGATACCGCGCGGGTACCGGTACGGCGACGACCTGCGCCGGGTGCACTGGCGCTCCACCGCGCGCTACGGCGAGCTGATGGTGCGCCGGGAGGAGCAGCCGCAGCGGGCCCGGTGCACGGTGCTGCTCGACACCCGGGCGATCGCCTTCCAGGGCGCCGGCCCGGACTCGGCCTTCGAGTGGGCGGTGACGGGCGCGGCGTCCGCGCTGGTGCACATGCTCGAACGGGGCTTCTCCGTGCGGCTGTTGACCGACACGGGCAGTTCGGTGCCCGGTGAGGGCGCGGACGGGTTCGCGGGTGCGAGCCAGGAATCCGCGGACGCGGCCGGGCTGATGATGGACACACTCGCCGTGATCGACCACTCGGACGGCGCGGGTCTTTCGCGCGCCTACGACGTGCTGCGCGGCGGGAACGAGGGGCTGCTGGTGGCGTTCTTCGGCGATCTCGACGAGGAGCAGACCGCGATGGCCGCCAAGATGAGCGGGCGCAGCGGCGGCGCGCTCGCGTTCGTGCTGGACAGCGACGACTGGGGGCGGGAACCGACCGATGTGCCGGGCCCGGGCGACCGGAGCGGGGAGCGGCTGCGGCTGCTGCGCGAGGCGGGCTGGACCGCCGTGCCCGTGCCCCGGGGCGGGTCCCTGACGGAGCTGTGGCGTGAGGCGGACCGGCAGCACACGGGCGTGGGCGCCCTGAGCGGCGCGGAGGGACGGTCATGAGCGGGCGGGCGCGTCTGGCGCTGTGTGCCGCGGCGGCGACGCTGATGACGTCGTGCGCCCTGCTGCCGCTGGTGAGCCCGACCACCTGGTTGTTCCAGGCGGCGATGCTGGTGGCGGTGGTGACCGGGGTGGGCGCGGCGACCCGGCGGGTGCCGCTGGCGCGTCCGCTGACCCTCGCCTGCCAGGTGGTGGTCGCCCTGCTGCTGCTCACGCTGGTCTTCGCCCGGCAGCAGGCCCTGGCCGGGTTCGTCCCCGGTCCCGACGCCTTCCAGCACTTCGGGGAGCTGCTGCAGTCGGGCAGGGACGACGTCGGGCGGTACACGAGCCCGGCGCCGCTGACGCCCGGGATCCGGCTGATGATGGTCGGCGGGGTGCTGCTGATCGGACTCCTGGTGGACGCGCTGGCGGTGACGTTCCGCACGGCGGCCCCGGCCGGACTGCCACTGCTCGCGCTGTACGCGGTGGCGACGGCCCTGTCGCACGGCGGAGCCGACTGGGTGTGGTTCCTGGTGGCCTCGGGCGGCTATCTGATGCTGTTGCTGGCCGAGGGCCGCGACCGGCTGTCCCAGTGGGGGCGGGTCTTCACAGGCGCCCCGCGCCAGGGAGGCGGGGACTCCGGGGGCGCGGTGGCTCCCGTGCGCACCGGGCGGCGGATCGGCGCGGTGGCGCTGGGCATCGCCCTGGTGGTGCCACTGGCCCTGCCCTCGCTGCCGGGCGGGCTGCTGGACGGCACCGGGGCCGGGGTGGGCGCGGGGCTCGGCGACGGCAACACGATCTCCGCGGTCAACCCGCTGGTGTCGCTGCGCGACAGCCTGAACGTGGACCAGGACCGCCAGGTCATGGCGTACCGCACCAACACGGACGACACCCAGGACATGTACCTGAGGATCGTGGCCCTGGACGACTTCGACGGCACGACCTGGAAGCCCGCCCAGCGGCACATCACCTCCGTGCCGGACTCGTTCCCGACGCCGACCGGACTCGCGGGCGGCGTGCGGCGGACCGAGATCGAGACGCGGATCTCGGCGGCGGACTGGTACGCGCAGGACTGGCTGCCGATGCCGTACCCGGCGACGAGCGTGAAGATCAAGGGCAGCTGGCGGTACGAGCCGGTGGGCCGCACGCTCGTCGGCGACCACGGGCAGAACACGCGGGGCGTGCAGTACGACGTCAAGAGTCTGATCGTGCAGCCGACGGCGGAGCAGCTGGCCGATGCCCCTGAGCCGTCGGCGTCGCTGAAGCACGAGTTCACGAAGGTGCCGTCCTCGCTGCCCGCCGTGGTGGCAGAGACGGCCCGCAGGGTGACGGCAGGGTCGTCGAACCACTACGAGCAGGCGGTCAAGCTCCAGGACTACTTCGCGGTCGACGGCGGCTTCACCTACAACACGCAGGTGCAGGTCGGCACCGGACCGAACGCGATCGCCCGGTTCCTCAGGGACAAGCAGGGCTTCTGCGTGCACTTCTCCTTCGCGATGGCCGCGATGGCGCGGACGCTGGGGATACCGGCGCGGGTCGCGGTGGGCTTCACCCCTGGGTCGCCGCAGGCGGACGGATCGATGTCGGTGGGGCTGCGGGACGCGCACGCGTGGCCTGAGCTGTACTTCGAGGGCGTGGGCTGGACCCGTTTCGAGCCGACCCCGAACCGGGGCTCGACCCCGTCCTACACGCAGTCGAACACGCCGACCGGGGAGATTCCGGTGGTGCCGCGGCCGTCGCTGTCGTCGTCGACGGCGCCGTCCACCGCGCCGTCGGCGAGCGAGAGCTGCTCGGCGGCCCTGCGGAAGATCGAGGGATGCCCGAGTCAGTCCTCGCAGATCGCTGCGGGCTCCGGCGACGACGGGCCGCCGTGGTACCGCGTGCTGTTGTGGGCGCTGCTGGGTCTGGTGCTGGTGGCGGTGCCGCTGACGCCGATGCTGTGGCGGCTCAGGAGCCGGTCGGTGCGGTTGGCCTCCGCCCAGCACGCCCCGTCCGCGCAGCCGCTCGCCCGCGTCCGCCGCAGGGATCGCGGCGGTGAGCGGTATGCGGACGAGATCGGGATGACGGTGCTGCCCGGTGAGACCGCCTCGAGCCGGGCGACCGAGGTGGCCGTGGGGCACACCCTGGCCGTCTGGCGGGAGCTCACGGACACGGCGTGGGACTACGGCATCGCGCCGGACGACGCGCTGACGCCGCGGAAGGCGGCCGAGCGGATCGTGCGGCTGGGCCGGCTGGATCCCGAGACGGCCGGGTCCGTGCACCGGGTGGCGGGCGCGGTGGAGCAGGTGCTGTACGCGCCGGAGCCGCGGTCCGAGACGGGCCTGGTGGACGACGTGCGCAAGCTGCGAGTGTCCCTGCGCTCCACGGCCGGTCGCCGCACCCGCCTCCGCGCGATAGTGGCCCCTCCCTCGGCGATGCGCGCCGTATGGGCGGCGGGGGACCGCTGGGCCGACCTGAGGACGCGCTGGGCGACCCGCTGGGCGGCCCTGACTCGCCGCCCGTCGGAGCAGCAAGGGGGCTGACACGGGGTGCCGCCCGCCCTGTCGACGGGGCGGGCGGCACCCCGGGACTGCGCTCGGCGCAGATGGCCTGGGACGGCGACCCCACCCCTCAACGGCCTGAAGGGGCACCCCAGCGGCCTCGCCGTCGGTCGCACGACGTCTCCGGGCCGGGCCTGCAGGCGCTACCGGCTCGCCGCTGCGGCCCGCCAAGGCCGGTAGGGCCGGTAGGGGTACGGGCACAAAAACAGGGGCGACCTTCCGGTCGCCCCTGTTGCGTCACGTCTGCGGCTACTGGCCTTGTTCGTCCCGTCGGCGCTGCCAGCGTTGTTCGATGCGGTCCATCACGGAGCGTCGCTGACGCACCTGTCGGCGGATGCCCGGCGCTCCCTGCTCACCCGGCTTGGGAACCTTGCGCCAGCCGGTCACCACGAGCACCGCGCAGCCCAGCATGACGAGGAATCCCACCACGCTGATCCAGATCTGCTTCGCGACCATTCCGGCCATGAGGAGCGCGATACCCACGAGGAAGCCCGCGACCGCCTGGTAGACCCGCCGCCGGGTGTACGTACGCAGCCCGCTTCCCTCAAGCGCCGACGCGAACTTGGGATCTTCGGCGTACAGCGCTCGCTCCATCTGCTCGAGCATGCGCTGCTCGTGCTCCGAGAGCGGCACGGAGTCCTCCTCATCGTGCAGTCGCCGGGGCGACCGGGGGTCCCCTTCAGGATAGGCAGGGAATCGCCCCCTTGAAACCCGCCCCTCTACGCCAATTGGCCAACCGGAATCCGCCACGCCCGTCCCGGCTCACTGAGATCTTCATTCCCCAGCGGCCGACCCGTCATGCCGGTCGGTCTCCCTCGATCATACGGCGCGGACCGCCCGATCGGGGGGCCTGTGGCGTACTCCATCCGCCGCCAAGCCGCTGATCAGCGGGGCGCCGCGAACAGGCCGCTCAGGACTCGGCGGCCCCTGTGGTCTCACCCAGCACGTGCAGCTGCGTCGCCACCGAGTGGAACGCCGGGGACTCGGCCGCCGCGGCCTCCAGCTTGAGCAGCGCCTCCAGCGCGCCCGGCTCGGTGTCCACCAGCACCCCGGGCACCAGGTCCGCGAAGACCCGCACGCCGTGCACCGCGCCCACGCTCAGGCCCGCGTCCTGGACGAGTGCGGTGAGCTGTTCGGCGGTGAAGCGGTGCGGTACGGGGTCGCCCTCGCCCCAGCGGCCGTTCGGGTCCTGCAGCGCCTGGCCGGCCTCCTTGAAGTGCCCGGCGAGGGCCCGCGCGAGCACGGCACCGCCGAGGCCCGCGGCGAGCAGGCTGAGGACACCGTCGGGGCGCAGGGCCGCGACGGCGTTGCGGACGCCCTCGGCGGGATCGTCGACGTACTCCAGGACGCCGTGGCACAGCACCACGTCGTAGCCGCCGCGCTCGACCACGTCGAACAGGCCGTGCGCGTCGCCCTGCACGCCCTGCACCCGGTCGGCGACACCGGCCTCGGCGGCCCGGCGCTCCAGCGCGAACAGCGCGTTCGGGCTGGGGTCGACGACGGTGACGCGGTGGCCGAGGCGGGCGAGGGGCACGGCGAAGTTGCCGCTGCCGCCGCCGGTGTCGAGGACGTCCAGCACGTCCCGCCCCGTGGCCTTGACCCGGCGGTCGAGGGCGTCCTTGAGGACCTCCCAGACCACGGCGGTACGGAGAGACGCGCGGGGGCGAGTGGGGTCCGACACGGCAGTTGACTCCTCGGCGCGGCACCGCCTGGTGTTCGGCGGAGCGATCGGACGGCCTTCCGACCCCTGTTACCAGGGCGAAAGACTTCAGGCGCCTCCACCCTATTGCCTCCGTCCCCGCCCCGGACCCCTCACCCCACCCGGATCCTCACCCCGCGTCCGGCATCTCCCGCTCCGCCTCCTGTCGCGGCTGCGGAAGCACCGGCTGGAGCACCAGCATCCGCTCGACCAGGCGCAGGAACATCGCCACGTCCCGTATCAGGTCGTCCGCGTCCCGGGTGCCGGCCGCGCCGCGGATGCCGGCCTCGGCGCGGGCGCGACGGGCGGCGCCGGAGGCGAACAGCGCGCTCCACTCGGTGAGTTCGGGTGCGATCTCGGGGAGCACTTCCCAGGCGCTGCGGATCTTCGCGCGGCGCCGCGCGGTCGGCTCCGGGCGCCCGCGCGCGGCGAGCACGGCGGCGGCGGTGCGCAGGGCCGCCAGGTGGGCCGTCGCGTACCGCTCGTTCGGCGTTTCGAGAAGGGTGGCCTCCTCCAGTGCGGCGCGGGCCTGGGCCAGCAGGTCGAGCGCGGCGGGCGGGGCCGTGGCCCGGCGCAGCACGGGGTGCACGTCGCTCGCCGGGCCGGTCAGTGAGGGGGCAGGGCCGGTGGCGCGGCGCCGGCGTGCGGCGGCTGCGTGGTGACTGGCCATGACGAACCTCCTGTCGTCTGTGTGACGGCACGCCCTGATACGGGCTGCCGTATGTGCCCATCGTGGGGTATGGCACTGACAATCCGTTCTGACCTGCTCTTTTGCTTCGCTCAGAGGTTCGGAGTAGTTTTTGCACTGACCAGTCAGTTCAAAAACCGAGTTACCGGGGTCCTGTGACCGGACCCCGGGACTGGGTGCCCCACCCAGGGGAACGAGGGGGGACATGGACATGCAGGGGACGGCGGCCGGGGTCGCCGTCAGCGCCGCCGGCTTCGGGCTGAAGGGACCGCGCGGCTGGGCCTTCCGGGGCGTCGGCCTCGAGGCGGAGCCCGGCTCGCTCATCGCCGTCGAGGGCCCCTCGGGCTCCGGCCGGACCTGTCTGCTGCTCGCGCTCACCGGACGGATGAGGCCGAGTGAGGGACGGGCCGCGGTCGGCGGGCACCGGCTGCCCAAGGAGATGTCCGCCGTGCGCCGGATCAGCGCGCTCGCGCACGTGCCCGGCGTCACCGACCTCGACCCGGCCCTGACCGTGGGCGAGCACCTGCGCGAACACGCCCTGCTGGAAAGCCGGTTCGGGGACTCCCTGCGGGCGCTGCTGCGGCCCAGGAGCATGGGGGTACCCCCTGCTCGAGCGAAGTCGAGAGCTTGGGGCGGGAGGGCGGCCGAGACGGCACGCCGGATCGACACCGCCCTCGCCGCCGCCGGACTCGACCCGGAACAGCTGCCCAAGGGCCGCCGGACCGCCGTACGCGACCTGGAGCGACTGGAGGCCCTGCGGCTGTCCGTGGCGCTGGCCCTGATCGGCCGGCCCCGCCTGCTCGCCGTCGACGACGTCGACCTGAAACTGTCCCCCGCCGAACGGGCGGAGGCCTGGGGCCTGTTGAGGTCGCTGACCGAGGACGGGACGACCGTCCTCGCGGTGTGCGCCGAGGCCCCCGAGGACGCCGTCGTGGTGTCGACGGCCCCCGGCGCGCGGCACGCGCGCGAGGAGACCACCCCCGACGAGCCGACCGAAGACGGCGACGACGACAAGGAGACGGCGGATGCGCTCGCCGAGACTGGCCGCGCTTGAGCTCAGGCGGTTCGGCAGGGGAAAGCTGCCGCGTGCGGCGCTGGTCGCGCTCCTGTTGCTGCCGCTGCTGTACGGCGCCCTGTACCTGTGGTCGTTCTGGGACCCGTACGGGAGGCTGGACCGCATCCCCGTGGCGCTCGTCGACGACGACAAGGGCACGACCGTCGCCGGCCGCAGGCTCACCGCGGGCGACGACCTCGTCAAGGGCCTGCTCAAGAGCGACACCTTCGAGTGGCACCGGGTGAGCGCCGCCGAAGCCAGGAAGGGCGTCGAGGACGGCACCTACTACCTGTCGCTGACCATGCCGTCCGACTTCAGCGCCAAGATCGCCTCCAGCTCCGGAAGTTCCCCCGAGACGGGCGCCCTTCAGGTGCGGACGAACGACGCCAACAACTACATCGTCGGGCAGATCTCCAAGACGGTGTTCGCCGAGGTGCGCGCTGCTGCCTCCACCAAGACGTCGCGGTCGTTCCTCGACCGGATCTTCATCTCGTTCTCGGACATCCACGGGGCCACCGTCAAGGCCGCCGACGGCGCCGACCAGCTCACGGGCGGGATCGGCAAGGCGGAGAAGGGCGCCAAGGACCTGGCCGACGGGTTGAAGGAGGCCAAGAGCGGCAGCGGAAAGCTGTCGAGCGGCCTGACGAAGCTCGACCAGGGTGCGGGCGCCCTCCAGGACGGCGCCCAGCAGGTGGCGGACGGCACCCAGGCGCTCGCCGACCGGGTGCACGGCGCGGCCGACCAGGTGCGGCCCTTCCTGAAGAAGGACGGACGGCAGATCGCCGACACCGCGACCCTGGTGGCCGACTCGGCGGGCGTCATCAGCGGGCACCTCGACGCCTTCGTCACCACGGCCCCCGTCGCCGAGAAGGGCACGCGTGAAGCGTCCGAGACGCTGGACGCGGTGTACGAGAGGCGCTGTGTGAGCCAGGTCCTGCCCGACCCCGCGTGCGCGGACCTGAAGAAGGCGAAGGACGCCGCCGCGGACGCCGCACGGCTCGCCAAGGACGTGAACACCGTGGTGCGGGACTACCACGGCGACATGACCGCGATGCGGCAGGACCTGAAGACCCTCCAGCAGCAGGCCCGGGCGCTGGCAAAGGCCGCACCGCACCTGTCCGGCGACCTCGACGACGCGGTCTCCAAGGTGGACGCGCTCAACAAGGGCGCCGCCGAGGTCGCCAAGGGCGCCCGGACCCTGCACACCGGCCTGGGCACCGCCCGGGCCGGGGTGGCCGACCTGGACTCGGGCATCGGCAAGCTGGAGACGGGCGCTTTCGACCTGAACGGCGGCATGTACAAACTCGCCGACGGCTCCGGGAAGCTCGCCGGCGGGCTGCACGACGGCGCGGGCAAGATCCCTGACTACGACAAGCAGGACCGCGACCGGCGCACCCAGGTCATGGCGGACCCGGTGCAGCTCGCCTCCCGGGACCTGCACCACGCGCCCAACTACGGCACCGGTTTCGCCCCGTACTTCATCCCCTTGTCCCTGTGGGTGGGCGCGATGGTGGCGTACATGCTGATGCCGCCGATGAACCGGCGCGCGCTCGCGGCGGGCGCCTCCGCCTGGCGGATCGCGCTGGCGGGCTGGCTGCCGGTGGCCGCCGTGGGCGTGCTGCAGACGGCCGCCCTGATGGCCGTGCTGCACTGGGCGATCGGCCTGGAGATGACGCGCGCGGCGGGGACGATCGGGTTCCTGTTCCTGGTGGCGGCGTGCTTCGCGGCGCTCGTCCAGTGGCTGAACGCGCGTTTCGGGGCGGCGGGCCGGATCCTCGTCCTCGCCCTGCTGATGCTCCAGCTGACGTCCGCGGGCGGTACCTACCCCGTGCAGACCTCTCCGGGCTTCTTCAACGCCATCCACCCCTTCCTGCCGATGAGTTACGTCGTCGAAGCGCTGCGGAGGCTCATCACGGGCGGCGGCCTCGGTCCCGTGTGGCAGGCGTGCGCCGTGCTCACGGCGTTCACCGCGGGCGCCCTCGCGCTGACCGCCCTGTCGGCCCGGCGCAGGCAGGTGTGGACGCTCGACAGGCTGCACCCGGAGCTGAACCTGTGAGGTCCGGGCCATCCCGCCGGGCCGTTCCTGTGAGAATCAGGCCCATGGAACGCAGCAGCGCCGCTACGTCGGGCGGCTCCAGCCGCCGCGAGGCGACCCGGCAGAAGCTCTACGAGGCGGCCGTCACCCTGATCGCGGAGCAGGGCTTCTCCGCGACCACCGTCGACGAGATCGCCGAGCGGGCCGGGGTCGCGAAGGGCACGGTCTACTACAACTTCGCGAGCAAGTCCGTCCTCTTCGAGGAGTTGCTGCGGCACGGTGTGGGGCTGCTCACCGCCTCCCTCAGGGACGCGGCCGAGCAGAGCGACCGGGCGGGCGGTACCAAGGTGGACGCGCTGGACGCCATGATCCGCGCCGGGCTGGCCTTCATCGCCCGCTACCCGTCCTTCACCCAGCTGTACGTGGCCGAGCTGTGGCGCACCAACCGGGCCTGGCAGTCCACGCTCATGGTGGTCCGGCAGCAGGTCGTCGCGGCCATCGAGGACGTGCTGCGCGCAGGTGTCGAAAGCGGCGAGTTCAGCGACGAGATCGACGTCCCGCTGACGGCCGCGGCCCTGGTCGGCATGGTGCTGGTGGCGGCGCTGGACTGGCAGTCGTTCCAGCCCGAGCGCTCCCTGGACGACGTCCACGCGGCGCTGTCGCGGCTGATCCAGGGGCGCGTGAGCGGCGGCCGGTAGGGCGCCCGGACGGCCGTCGGGGCGCTCGGACGATCGATGGCGCCCGGCAAGACGAAAGCGCCGGTTCGTGGTGGCCGCGCCTTGGCGCGCCCCCTCGAACCGGCACTCCGTCGTGCCCCCGTGACCCCCGTTCGGTCCTTCCCCCGGGTCTCCCCCTGCCTCGCTTCCGCCGCAGAAGTGCCGGCGGAAGGAGCGGTCGAGGGCGGGCACCGTTCCGCCGCCCCGTGTCGGCGGTGCCGGAGCCGTGCCCCTTTCCGTGCCTCCACTGTCTCGTCCGGGCGGGCCTGACCCCATCCGCGCAGCTACTCATCTCTCCGGCTAGGTACGGATACTCAGGCCCTGAGTGCTCACCCCCACGGCACGGATGCACGGAAAGCGCCGGTCACAGGCCCGCGGCCGGATTGTCGGCGGCGGCCGATAAGGTCGCAGGCATGGCACGGATTGCGGTGATCGGCGCCGGGATGGGCGCGATGGCGGCCGCCGCCCGGCTGGCCGTCGCGGGCCACCGGGTGGTGGTGTACGAGCGTACGGAGACGTACGGCGGTGCGGTGCGCCGTTTCTCGCGCGACGGCTTCTCCTTCGACACCGGCCCGGGCCTGCTGCCGCTGCCCGCGGTCTACCGCGACCTGTTCGTCAAGACGGGCAAGGAGCCGCTGGAGGACTGCGTCGAACTGGTCCAGGTGGACCCGTCGTCACGGCACGTCTTCGCGGACGGCACCGAGGTGGCACTGCCCAACGCCTCGCGCGCGGGGGTGGTGTCCGCGCTGGACGCGGCGCTGGGTGCGGGAGCGGGCGGGCGCTGGGGCGACTTCCTGGTACGGGCGCGCGAGGCCTGGGACCGTACGCGCCGTCCGCTCCTGGAGGAGCCGCTGTGGCCCGACTGGCAGGTGCTGGCGGAGAAGGAGCCGTATCCGGCTGTGCCGCACAAGCGACTGCTGCGTACGCGCCGGGCCGGCACGCTCGCCGAGGTCGGCGCCTGGGAGCTGCGCGATCCGCGCCTTGTGGCGGTGCTGGAGAGCCACGCCCTGGCCTGGGGCCTGGACCCCCGGACGACGCCGGCGAGCGCGGCCGTGCTGCCGTACATGGAGCACGCCTTCGGAATGTGGTACGTCCGGGGCGGGATGCGGGAGCTGGCGCGCGCCGTGTACGAGCGGTGCCTGGCCCGCCGGGTGGAGTTCGTCTTCGGGACCGAGGTCACCGGGATCGTCGAGAAGGACGGCCGCGCGACGGGGGTGGAGCTGGCCGACGGTGTCACGGCGGAGACGGACCACGTGGTGGCCGGGGTCGCGCCCGCCGTCCTGGACCGCCTGGTACCGGGGACGGCGGCGCGCGCTGCGGACGAGGTCGCGCCGCAGCGCGGGATGCCCGGCCGGCTGACGGTGTTCCTGGCGCTGCGCGGGGGCCGGCCGGAGGGTGCCGCGCACCGGACGGTGGTCCACACGGCCGACCGCGAGGGCGAGCTGCACCGGCTGTTCGGGGAGTCCGCCGGGCTTCCGGCCTCCGCGACGGTGGCCGTGCTGCGCCCGGACGACCCCGCGCTGGTGCCCGACACGGCGCACGAGGCGGTCACGCTGACGGTCACGGTGCCCCAGGGACTGGAGGTCTCCGAGTCCGACGTGGACCGGATCGTCGCCGCCGCCGGGCGTGCGATACCCGGCCTGGCCGACCGTGTCCTGTGGCGAGAGGTGCGCACGCCCGCCGATGTCGCCGAGGACACCGGAGCGCCCGGCGGCGCGGTGCCGGCGCCGGCTCTCGCCGCGGCCGGGGGCCGTCTGCTGCAGCCGTCCAACAGCACCCGTACACCGGGCCTGTTCACGGTCGGCGGCTGGTCCCACCCCGGTGGGGGTCTCCCCCACGCCGGCATGTCGGGCGCCCTGGTGGCCGGGCTCATCGTGGAGGGGCCGGACTTCCGGGGCTCCCAGTGACCGACCCGGGGTCCACGGCTCCGGGACGTCAGAAGCGGTAGCGCTCGTCGTAGCCGTTGCCGTGCGGGGTGCCGTTGTCCTGGTAGGGGTACGGCTGCTCGGGCGGGAGTTCGCCGCCGAGCGCTTCGTCGGTGGTGCGCTGCTGGGGCACCCAGACACCGCCGGGCGGGGTCTCGCCGTAGGTGCCGGTGGCGTACTGGTCCTGACCGTAGGCGTGCTGTCCGTACTGCTGCCCGCCGCCGTACGTGGTGTCGTACGAGCCGCCGCCGTAGGTCCCCGTGCCCTGGTACGGGTCGGAGTACCCGCCGTACTGCTCCTGGCCGCCCTCGTAGCCGTAGTGCTGCTGCTGGCCGTATCCGGAGTAGCCGTCGTAGGCGTAGGCCTGCTGCTCCTGGGGCTGCTGCTCGTGGGGCTGTCCGGCGGTGCCGTAGGCGGCATCCGCGTAGACGCCGTAGGAGCCGGTCTCCTCGGGCAGGGGCTGCGGCTGGTAGACGGCGGTGGCCTCGGCCGCGGTCTCCGCGGTCGGGGCGGTCCCCGGGCGGGAGAAGACGTCGTCGTGGTCGTCCTCGTCGTACGCGTCGTCCTGGCGGTACGTTCCGGCGGGCATGGTCGTCGTCGCGGCCGCCGGCTCGACGTCGGTGTCCTCCGCCGCCTCCTCCTGACGGGCCTTCTCGCCCCGGCGGCGCTTGCTGCCGGTGCCCGTGCCCTCGCGCGGGCGGTTGCCGACGGCCCAGCCGGCCGCGAAGCCGCGGCGGAACGACAGGGTGACGTAGGTCTGCCCGACCGCGAAGGCGGCGGCGCCCAGGCCGATGACCACGACGGATTGGATGAGCACGCCGAACACGACGCCGAGGAATCCGACGAACGCGAGCAGCCGCCAGCGCAGGCGTGCCTTGTACTGCAGCAGCACCTCACCGAGCAGCCACAGTGCGACGATGCCGAACGCGATGTAGAGGACCGTCCAGCCCATGTACGCCCCTCTCCCAGTGGCCGCTACGCAGTGTGTCGTATACGGGTGCGGCGGTCTAGGCCCGCTGCGGGTGGTGCAGGCCCAGGTTCTCGTAGATCTCGAGCGTCGCCGTGGAGTTGTTGAGTGTAATGAAGTGCAGTCCGGGGACTCCCTCGGCCAGCAGCCTCGCGCAGAACTCCGTGGCGAAGTCGATGCCGATCGAGCGTACCGCCGCCGGATCGTCCTTCGCCGCCAGGATCCGCTCCTGAAGGCCGTCGGGGAGGGCGGCGTTGCTGAGCTGGGGCAGCCGCTCCAGCATCCGCACGCTGGTCACGGGCATGACCTCGGGGATGACCGGGGTCTCGCAGCCGGCCGCGGCGACCCGGTCCCGCAGGCGCAGGTACGACTCCGGCTGGAAGAACATCTGCGTGATCGCGTAGTCGGCGCCGGCCCGGCACTTGTCGACGAAGTGCGCGACGTCGGTGTCCCAGTCGCTGGAGCGGGGGTGCATCTCAGGGAAGGCGGCGACGCCCACGCAGAAGTCGCCCGACTCCTTGATGAGCCGGACGAGTTCGGCCGCGTAGGTCAGGCCCCTGGGGTGCGGCACCCACTCGCCCATGGGGTCGCCGGGCGGGTCGCCGCGCACCGCGAGCATGTTGCGGATCCCGGCGTCGGCGTACTGGCCGATGATGTTGCGCAGCTCGGCGACGGAATGGTTGACCGCGGTGAGGTGGGCGACCGGGGTGAGCGTCGTGTCGGCGACGATCTGCTCGGTCTCCTTGACCGTGCCCGCACGGGTGGAACCGCCGGCGCCGTACGTGACGGAGACGAAGTCGGGGGCGACCGCCTCGACCCTTCGAAGCGCGCTCCACAGGTTCCGCTGGCCCTTGGGGGTCTTCGGCGCCGAGAACTCGAACGAGTACGTCGTCTTGCCGGTGGCGAGGATGTCGCGCACGGTCCGTGCGCGATCAGTCCTCGTGGATGCGGTTCCGAGGGCCATAGTCGCAGGTTAGCCAGGGCACGGCGGTCCCCCAACCGGACGCCTGCGATTTGCCCGAATTGCCGACTTGTTGTCCACCCATCGGACAACACGGGGGCAGGACCGGCCTCCGGGCGCCCTACGCGGCGCGCAGTCGCTTGGCGAATTCGGCCGCCGCCGCGCCGGGGTCGTCCGCCTCCGTGATCGCGCGCACGACCACCACGCGGCGGGCGCCGGCCTCCAGGACCTGGTCCAGATTGCCGAGGTCTATGCCGCCGATGGCGAACCAGGGGCGGCCGGTGCCGAGCGCGGCGGTGTGGCGCACCAGGCCGAGGCCGGGGGCGGGGCGGCCGGGCTTGGTGGGGGTGGGCCAGCAGGGGCCGGTGCAGAAGTAGTCCACGCCCTCCTGGACGGCGGCGGCCTCGGCCTCCGCCTCGGAGTGGGTGGAGCGGCCCATGAGGATGTCGTCGCCGAGGATGGCGCGGGCCGCGGGGACGGGGAGGTCGCCCTGGCCGAGGTGCAGGACGTCGGGGCGGGCGGCGTGGGCGACGTCCGCGCGGTCGTTCACCGCGAGGAGCTTGCCGTGGCGGGCACAGGCCTCGGTGAAGACCTGGAGGTGCTCCAGTTCCTCGGCGGCCTCCATGCCCTTCTCGCGCAACTGCACGATGTCGACGCCGCCGGCGAGGACCGCGTCGAGGAACTCGGCGAGGTCGCCCTGGCGCTTGCGTGCGTCCGTGCACAGATAGACGCGGGCGTCGGCGAGCCGGGCGGTGCGGGCGGTTTCGGGCACGGTGGTGTCCCCCCGTTGTCGGTGGCGTACGGGCCGCGGCGGGGCGCGGTCGGCCGGAGCCGGGGCGTGTCCCTTGGCCCGCGGCCCGTACGCCGGACGGTTGTTCTTGTGTGCCGGCCTGATCAGACCGGAACCGGTCCGATCGGGTCGGGTCCGATCGGGTCCGGTCCGATCAGGCCGGATCGATCAGACGGCGAGCGCCTGCGCGCGGCGCTTCACCTCCGTGCCGCGATTCTCGCTGAGAGCCTGCGCGGGGGTGCCGGGCAGGGTCGGGTCGGGGGTGAAGAGCCACTCGATCATCTCTTCGACCGTGAAGCCGTCGTCCCGCAGCAGGGTCAGGGTGCCGGACAGGCCCTTGACCACCTTGTCCCCGTCGATGAAGGCGGCGGGGACGTGCAGCGCCTTGTTCTCGCCTCGGCGAACGGCGATGAGCTGGCCCTCCTTGACCAGCTGCCGCACCCGGGTCACCTCCACGCCGAGGGCTTCGGCGATGTCGGGCAGGGTGAGCCAGGCGGGGACGAGAGCATCGATCTTTGCGTCAATCTCGGTCACGGGATCAAGCGTGCCATCCCGGACTGACAGTCGGAAGCGGAGCGCCTCCGGCGGGGTGAGAGCGGAGGGGGTGGTTGCGCCCTACGCCGTCGCCTCCTTCAGCGGGCGGGACGGGTCCGACAGCAGTGCGGGGTTCATGGGGACGCCCGATTCGATCAGGCGGCGGCCCTGCGCCAGGTCCCGGGGGCGGCCCACGGCCAGCAGGGCCACCAGGCGGCCCTCGCGAAGCCAGCAGACCGTCCAGGCCGCGCCCTCGGGGTCGCCGCGCCACACCGTCGTGTCGGCGGACGCGTGGTGGCCCACGTACTGGACGAACCGGCCGAACTGCTCCGACCAGAAGTACGGCACCGGGTCGTACGCCACCGGTGTCTGGCCGATGATGTTCGCGGCCACCGTACGCGGTCCCTGGAGGGCGTTGTCCCAGTGGTGGACGAGCAGGCGCTCCTCGTAGCGGCCCGACGGGAAGGACGCGCAGTCACCGACCGCGTACACGTCCGGCAACGAGGTGCGCAGATGGTCGTCGGCCAGCACCTCGCCGTGCACGCCCAGCTCGATCCCGGACCCGGCCAGCCAGGCCGTGGCGGGCCGGGCCCCGATGCCCACCACCACCGCCCCGGCCGGCACCCGGGAGCCGTCGTCCAGCACCACCGCCCCCGGCTCGATGCGCTCCACGCGCGCGTGCGTGCGCAGCTCGGCCCCGCTGTCCGCGTACCAGGCCGTCATCGGCGCCGCCACCTCCGCCGGCAGTGCCCCGGCGAGCGGCCGGTCCGCGGCCTCCACCACGGTCACCGCGCAGCCCGCCTCGCGCGCGGCGGTGGCGAACTCGGCGCCGATCCAGCCCGCGCCGACGACCACGATGTCGTGCTGCCGGGCGAGCACCGGCCGCAGCCGCTCGGCGTCGTCCAGCGTGCGCAGCAGATGCACGCCGGGGACGCCCTCCGCGCCCGGCAAGCGGATCGGTTCGGCCCCGGTCGCGATGACCAGGACGTCGTACGCGACGGGGCCCCGCTCGGTGTCCAGCTCGTGGTCCTCCGGGCGCAGGCCGGTCGCCTCGCGGCCCAGCTCCAGCTCGATGTCCAGCGCTTCGAAGTCGACGTCGAAGGCGGAGTCCTCGGCCTTGCCGAGCAGCACCGCCTTGGACAGCGGCGGCCTGTCGTACGGCTGGTGCGGCTCCGCGCCGATCAGCGTCACACCGCCGGCGAAGCCCTGTTCCCGCAGGGCGACCGCGGTCTGCACCCCGGCCATGCCCGCGCCCACGACGACGACGCGCCGTGCCGTACCGCCCCGTGCCTGCGTCTGCTCGCTCACCTGATCACCATAGACAACTGACGAATTGTCAGTCAGGGGGCGTGCTGAGTGACGTCCTGCACAGCCCTGGGCCGGGGGGAGGCTGTCTTACAAGTGCGGCGCTCCGCGGGCTAGGGTTGCCACCGTAAGCACTCGCGGGAGCCCGGCGCACCGGGCTGAGAGGGAGGCTGGGACGGCCTCCGACCGTACGAACCTGATCCGGGTCATGCCGGCGAAGGGAGGGGCTGGACGCCCATGTCGCGTACACCGGACGAACCGTCGACATCGCGCGATGCGTCGACCGTGTCGGACGTCCTCGTCATCGGGGGCGGGATCATCGGTCTGGTCACCGCCTGGCGGGCGGCGCAGCGCGGGTTCGCCACGGCCGTGGTGGATCCGGAGCCGGGCGGCGGAGCCGCGCAGGTGGCCGCCGGAATGCTGGCCGCCGTCACCGAGCTGCACTACGGGGAGCAGACGCTGCTCGCCCTGAACCTCGCCTCCGCGCGCCGTTACCCGGACTTCGCCGCCGAGCTGACCGAGGCCACCGGCCGGGACCTGGGCCACCGCCGCTGCGGCACGCTCGCCGTCGCGCTCGACGCCGACGACCGCGCCGAGCTGCGCGAACTGCACGCCCTTCAGCAGCGCTCGGGGCTGGAGTCGGAGTGGCTGAGCGGGCGGGAGTGCCGCCGTCTGGAACCGATGCTCGCGCCGGGTGTGCGCGGGGGGCTCAGGGTCGACGGCGACCACCAGATCGACCCGCGCCGCCTCGCCGCGGCCCTGGTGACGGCCTGTGAACGCGCCGGGGTCGTCTTCCACCGGGTGTGGGCCGAGCGGCTCACGGTGGTGCGGGAGCGGGCCTGCGGGGTGCGGACCGCCGACGGCACCGAGCTCGCCGCCGGGCAGATCGTCCTCGCCGCGGGCAGCCTCAGCGGGCGGCTCGCGGGCGTCCCGGACGACGTCCTGCCGCCCGTACGTCCCGTGAAGGGGCAGGTGCTGCGGCTGACCGTGCCCGAGCGGTACGCGCCGTTCCTGAGCCGTACGGTGCGCGCCGTCGTCCGCGGTGGCGCGATCTACCTCGTGCCGCGCGAGAACGGCGAGCTGGTGGTCGGCGCGACCAGCGAGGAGCTGGGCTGGGACACCACGGTCACCGCGGGCGGGGTGTACGAACTGCTGCGGGACGCGCACGAGCTGGTGCCCGGGATCACCGAGCTGCCCCTCACCGAGACGCGGGCGGGTCTTCGCCCGGGCTCCCCGGACAACGCGCCGCTGCTCGGCCCCACCGAGCTGGACGGCCTGCTGCTGGCCACCGGCCACTACCGCAACGGTGTCCTGCTCACCCCGGTCACCGGCGACATCATGGCGCACGTGCTGACCACCGGTGAGCTTCCCGAGGAGGCCCGTCCCTTCACCCCCCGGCGTTTCACCGCCGCCGCAGTCACGGAGCAGCCCGTATGAACATCTCGGTCAACGGGAAGACCCGCGAGGTCACCCCCGGTGTCGCGCTCGACGCGGTGGTGCGGAGCCTGACCGCCGCCCCCTCGGGCGTGGCCGCCGCCGTCAACGAAACCGTCGTACCGCGCGCGCAGTGGGCGTCGACGTCCCTCAGCGAGGGAGACCGCGTCGAGGTCCTCACCGCCGTCCAAGGAGGCTGACCCATGGCTGACGATCCCTTCGTCCTCGGAGGCACGACCTACTCGTCCCGGCTGATCATGGGAACGGGCGGCGCGCCCAGCCTGGACGTGCTGGAGCGGGCGCTGGTGGCGTCCGGCACGGAGCTGACGACGGTCGCGATGCGGCGCGTCGACGCCTCGGTGCACGGCTCGGTCCTGTCCGTGCTCGACAAGCTGGGCATCCGGGTGCTGCCGAACACCGCGGGCTGCTTCACCGCGGGCGAGGCCGTGCTCACCGCCCGCCTCGCGCGCGAGGCCCTCGGCACGGATCTGGTCAAGCTGGAGGTCATCGCCGACGAGCGGACCCTGCTGCCGGACCCGATCGAGCTGCTGGAGGCGGCCGAGACGCTGGTGGACGACGGCTTCACCGTGCTGCCGTACACGAACGACGACCCCGTGCTCGCCCGGAAGCTGGAGGACGTCGGCTGCGCCGCGATCATGCCGCTCGGCTCCCCGATCGGGTCCGGGCTCGGCATCCGCAACCCGCACAACTTCCAGCTGATCGTGGAGCACGCGCGCGTGCCGGTCATCCTGGACGCGGGGGCGGGCACGGCGTCGGACGTGGCGCTGGCGATGGAGCTGGGGTGCGCGGGTGTGATGCTCGCCTCGGCGGTGACCCGGGCGCAGGAGCCGGTCCTGATGGCGGAGGCCATGCGGCACGCGGTGGAGGCCGGCCGGCTCGCCCGCCGGGCGGGCCGTATCCCGCGCCGGCACTTCGCTCAGGCGTCGTCTCCGATGGAGGGCATGGCCCGGCTGGACCCGGAGCTGCCGGCCTTCTGAGCCGGACCGGAGGAGGTCGCGTCACAGGTCGGCTGCAGTCGGGCTCCGGTGTCCTCGCAGCGGACGGTGAGTGACAGTGCGCCCTCGTAGACTCACCAGCGTGGATACGACCCTTCAGGACCCTCTCGTCGGGCAGGTGCTCGACGGCCGCTATCGCGTCGACGCGCGGATCGCGGTCGGCGGGATGGCCACGGTCTACCGGGCCCTGGACACCCGCCTGGACCGTGTGCTCGCGCTGAAGGTGATGCACCCGACGCTGGCGGCCGACGGCTCGTTCGTCGACCGCTTCATACGGGAGGCCAAGTCGGTCGCCCGTCTCGACCACCCGAACGTCGTGCAGGTTTTCGATCAGGGTGCCGACGGCTCGTACGTCTACCTCGCCATGGAGTACGTCGCCGGCTGCACCCTGCGGGACGTGCTGCGCGAGCGCGGGGCGCTGCAGCCGCGCGCGGCCCTGGACATCCTGGAGCCGGTGCTGGCCGCCCTGGGGGCCGCGCACCGCGCCGGGTTCGTGCACCGGGACATGAAGCCGGAGAACGTCCTCATAGGTGACGACGGCCGGGTCAAGGTGGCCGATTTCGGCCTCGTCCGGTCCGTCGACACCGTCACCAGCACGACGGGCGCCGTCCTCGGCACCGTCTCCTACCTCGCCCCGGAGCAGATCGAGCACGGCACGGCCGACCCGCGGGTCGACGTGTACGCGTGCGGGGTCGTCCTCCACGAGATGCTGACCGGCGCCAAGCCGCACCACGGCGACTCCCCCGCCCAGGTGCTCTACCAGCATCTGAACGAGGACGTGCCCCCGCCGTCGGCTGCCGTGCCCGGGCTGTCCGTCGAACTCGACGACCTGGTCGCATCGGCGACCGCGCGCAACCCCGAGCTGCGCCCGGCGGACGCGGTGGCGCTGCTGGGTCAGGTGCTCCAAGCCCGTGGCGCGCTGACCGACGAGCAACTGGACGCCGTGCCGCCGGGGGCCGTCGCCGCGGAGCACGACAACGCCGAGGACCGCACGAGCGTGATCCCGCGCCTGCTGCCGACCCGCCCCGTGGGCGAGGACCGGGAGGCCGTCCTCAACCGGACGAGCCGGCTTCAGACCCCGCCGCCCGAGCCGCCCCGGCGCCCGGCGCGGCCCCGGCGCGGGCTGTACGCGCTGGTCCTCGCCGTGCTGGTGGTGTTCGGTGTGGGCACGGGGGTCTGGTACATCAACTCGGGCCAGTTCACCAAGGTCCCGCCGCTGCTGGCGAAGACGGAGGGCGAGGCACGGGCCAGGCTGAAGAAGGCCGGTCTCGAGGTCAAGCAGGTCAAGCACGCCTACAGCGACACGGTGAGGCGCGGCACGGTGATCAGCACCGATCCGGCGGTGGGTGCGCGGATCCGCTCCCACGACGCGGTGACGCTGACACTCTCGGACGGTCCCGAGACGGTGCAGGTGCCCGATCTGAAGGGTTACCCGCTGGACCAGGCGCAGGCCCGGCTGAAGAAGGACGGCCTGGTGCCGGGCATGGTCACACAGGCGTTCAGCGAGGACGTGCCCAAGGGCTCCGTGATCGGCACGGACCCGGAGGCGGGGACCGAGCGGCACGGCGGTTCGGCGATCGCGCTCACCGTCAGCAAGGGCAGCCCGGTGGACGTGCCCGACGTGGTGGGCGCCTCCATCGAGGACGCGACGTCACAGCTCCAGGACGTGGGCCTGCAGGTGAAGATCGCCGACACGCAGGTCACCTCCGAGTACGACGCCGGGAAGGTCGCCCAGCAGTCGCCGGGCGCGGGCAAGCAGGCCGGTGAGGGCGACACCGTCACGCTGACGCTCTCCAAGGGCCCCGAGATGGTCCAGGTGCCGGACGTGACCGGGCAGAACGTCGACGACGCCAAGAAGGCGCTCGAGGCCGCGGGTTTCCAGGTCGAGGAGGACCGGGGTCTGCTGGGCCTGTTCGGCGACACGGTGAAGAGCCAGTCGGTCAAGGGCGGGGACAAGGCTCCGAAGGGTTCGACGATCACGATCAAGATCCGCTAGCAGGCCGATGGCCGAGGACCGGGCGCCCGGGACGGCGTGACACCCTTGGGGGGTGAGCACTGAGCAGTCCCCCGGCGCCCCCGGATCCTTCGGCCCCTCCCGCAACCCGATCGGCAGCCACGTCCCGGTGGCCGGTGGGCTGAACTCCGTCGGGCTGGCCTACGCCCGCGACATCGGGGCCGAGACGGTACAGGTCTTCGTGGCCAACCCGCGCGGCTGGGCGACGCCCGTCGGCAGTCCGCGTCAGGACGAGGAGTTCCGGGCCGCGTGCGCCGCCGAGTCCGTCCCGGTGTACGTCCACGCGCCGTACCTGATCAACTTCGGCTCGCACACCGAGGCGACCGTGGACAGGTCGGTGGAGTCGCTGAGGCACTCGCTGCGGCGCGGCCGCCGGATCGGGGCGCGGGGCGTGGTCGTGCACACCGGCAGCGCGACCGGCGGCCGGGACCGTTCGGTGGCGCTGAAGCAGGTACGGGAGCGCATGCTGCCGCTGCTGGACGAGCTGACGCACGACGACGACCCGTGGCTGCTGCTGGAGTCGACCGCGGGCCAGGGGGCCTCACTGTGCTCCCGCACCTGGGACTTCGGGCCGTACTTCGAGGCCCTGGACGCCCATCCCAAGCTCGGTGTCTGCCTGGACACCTGCCACATCTTCGCGGCCGGGCACGACCTGACCGGGCCGGACGGGGCGCACCAGACGCTGGACCTGCTGGTGGACACCGTCGGCGAGGGCCGGCTCAAACTGATCCACGCCAACGACTCACAGGAGGCGGTCGGCGCCCACCGGGACCGTCACGCGAACATAGGCGCCGGCCACATCGGCGAGGCCCCGTTCCGCGCGCTGATGACGCACCCGGCTACCGAGGGCGTGCCGCTGATCATCGAGACGCCCGGTCGCAAGGAAGGGCACGCGGCGGACGTGGAGCGGCTGAAGAAGCTGCGGGACGGCTGACCCGTAGCCGCCCCGGGGTCAGAGCTCGGGGCCGTCCCCGGGCTCCTCCTGGTAGGAGTAGCGCTGCTCCTTCCACGGGTCACCGATGTTGTGGTACCCGCGCTCCTCCCAGAAGCCGCGCCGATCGGTGGTCATGTACTCGACGCCGCGGACCCACTTGGGGCCCTTCCAGGCGTACAGGTGCGGCACGATCAGGCGCAGCGGGAAGCCGTGTTCCGCGGTGAGCAGTTCGCCGTCCTTGTGCGTGGCGAAGATCGTGCTGTCGGAGGCGAAGTCGGACAGGCGCAGATTGGAGCTGAATCCGTACTCCGCCCACACCATCACGTGGGTGACGGTGGGCGCGGGCGGGGCGATCTCCAGGATGGTACGGGCCGGGATGCCGCCCCATTCGGCGCCGACCATGCTGAACTTCGTCACGCAGTGCAGATCGGCCACGACGGTCGCGTACGGCAGTGACGTGAACTCCTCGTGGTTCCAGCAGCGCTTCTCGCCGTCCGCGGTGGCGCCGAAGACCCGGAACTCCCAGCGCTCGGAGCGGAACTTGGGCACGGGACCGTAGTGCGTGACCGGCCAGCCCCGCTGGAGTCGCTGTCCCGGCGGAAGCTGTGACCGTGCCGTTTCTCCAGATTCGCGCTCCACCGGATGACCCATGACTCCATCCTGACAGACCGCGGAGGGTGCACATGACCAGCCCGGTTTCAATTTGGGACATCTCATACTAAGCGTGAACTTACTGGACGCTCCTGGGAGCCAGTGCCATGATGCGGCGCAGCCCGCTCGTCCCCGCCCGGAAGGATCCCCGCCATGCAGGGCGACCCAGAGGTCATCGAATTCCTCAACGAGCAGCTCACCGGTGAGCTGACCGCGATCAACCAGTACTTCCTGCACGCGAAGATGCAGGAGAACCTCGGGTGGTACAAGCTCGCCAGGTACACGCGGCGGGAGTCGTTCGACGAGATGAAGCACGCGGAGGTGCTCACCGACCGCATCCTCTTCCTCGAGGGCCTGCCGAACTACCAGCGACTCTTCCATGTGCGGGTGGGGCAGACCGTCAGGGAGATGTTCGAGGCGGACCGGCAGATCGAGGTGGAGGCGATCGACCGGCTCAGGCGCGGGATCAAGGTGATGCGGGAGAAGGGCGACATCACCTCCGCGAACATCTTCGAGTCGATCCTGGCGGACGAGGAGCACCACATCGACTACCTGGACACCCAGCTGGACCTGCTGGAGAAGCTGGGCGACGCGCTGTACATCTCCCAGGTCATCGAACAGCCGGAGAGCTAGGGTCTTTCGTTTGGATCCGGCATGATCCAAACGAAAGGCCCTACGCGGCTTCTTCCAGGCCGGAGAGGCCGGCCAGGCCGGACAGCGCCGGCTCGGCGATCTCGGGGCGGGGGCACGCGCCGCGCCCCAGCAGCGCCTGGATCCTCCGTACGCAGGAACCGCAGTCCGTGCCCGCCTTGCAGGCGGAGGCGATCTGCCGCGGAGTGCAGGCGCCGTTCTCCGCGTGCTGCCTCACCTGCTGCTCGGTGATGCCGAAGCAACTGCAGACATACACGCGGTACACCTCCCGCCGAGATCGATAAGGCAAACCTAACCTTACCTGTCCCGCCGGGGGTGCAACAGCAGAGTGGGGCGCGGATCGTGTGATCCGCGCCCCACTCGCGTCGGTCGGCGCCCGCGGGCTACTGGTCCCGGTACATCTCCGCGACGAGGAACGCCAGGTCCAGCGACTGGCTGCGGTTCAGCCGCGGGTCGCACGCCGTCTCGTAGCGCTGGTGCAGGTCGTCGACGAAGATCTCGTCGCCGCCGCCCACGCACTCGGTGACGTCGTCGCCGGTCAGCTCCACGTGGATGCCACCCGGGTGCGTACCGAGCCCCTTGTGGACCTCGAAGAAGCCCTTGACCTCGTCGAGCACGTCGTCGAAGCGGCGGGTCTTGTGCCCGGAGGCCGCCTCGAACGTGTTGCCGTGCATCGGGTCGGTCACCCAGGCCACCACCGCGCCGGACGCCGTGACCTTCTCCACCAGCTCGGGGAGCCGGTCACGGATCTTGTCCGCGCCCATACGGACGATGAAGGTCAGCCGACCGGGCTCGCGGTCCGGGTCGAGGCGGTCGATGTACCGCAGCGCCTCCTCGGCCGTCGTGGTCGGGCCGAGCTTGATGCCGATCGGGTTGCGGATCCTCGAGGCGAACTCGATGTGCGCACCGTCCATCTGCCGGGTGCGCTCACCGATCCACACCATGTGCGCCGAGACGTCGTACAGCTGCCCGGTACGGGAGTCGGTGCGGGTCAGCGCCGACTCGTAGTCGAGCAGCAGCGCCTCGTGCGAGGAGTAGAACTCGACGGTCTTGAACTCCTCCGGGTCGGCCCCGCAGGCGTGCATGAAGTTCAGCGCGTTGTCGATCTCGCGCGCCAGCTGCTCGTAGCGCTGGCCGGACGGCGAGGACTTCACGAAGTCCTGGTTCCAGGCGTGCACCTGGCGCAGGTCGGCGTAGCCGCCGGTGGTGAAGGCACGCACCAGGTTCAGCGTGGACGCCGAGGCGTGGTACATGCGCTTCAGGCGCTCCGGGTCCGGGATCCGCGACTCCTCGGTGAACTCGAAGCCGTTGACGGAGTCGCCCCGGTACACCGGCAGCGTCACCCCGTCGCGGGTCTCGGTCGGCTTGGAGCGCGGCTTGGAGTACTGGCCGGCGATACGGCCGACCTTCACCACCGGCACCGAGGCGGCGTACGTGAGCACGGCGCCCATCTGGAGCAGCGTCTTGAGCTTGTTGCGGATGTGATCGGCGGACACCGCGTCGAAGGCCTCGGCGCAGTCGCCGCCCTGGAGCAGGAACGCCTCGCCCCTGGCGACGGCTCCCATCCGGGCGCGCAGCTGGTCGCACTCGCCCGCGAAGACGAGCGGCGGATACGACGCGAGGTCCGCGATCACCTTGCGCAGAGCCTCGGGGTCGGGGTACTCGGGCTGCTGCGCCGCGGGCAGGTCTCGCCAGGTGTTGCCAGCGCTGGCGCTGGTCTTAGCGTTCACGGTCACCCCCTAAACATTACGGGGTCGTGTCCACCGCTTATCGATGCGCTCGACTGATGAGACGGGTCGTCCCGTCCGGGACGGGCGTTCGTGTAGGGTGCGGGACATGTTCGCGCACTCGACCCAGAACCAGAACTGGTGGTGGACCGCTCGTCCGGCGGCCCACTGACTGCGCGTACGCACGACTTCGCGAAGGCCGCCCGAGGGGCGGCCTTCGGCGTTTTCGCGACCGGGCCGTTCCCTCTCACCTCACTGAGAAGGACACCGCCCATGAACCTGTTCGACCTGCTGGACGACCCCCGCCCGTTCGCCCTGCTGCGCCGCCGCACCCCGGGGCGCGACCAGGACACCGTCGAGGTGCTGACCGGCCCGGTCGGCCGTTTCGAGCGCCTGGCCGACCTGCCCGACGAGGCCCTCGCCCTCATCCCGTACCGCCAGATCCGCGAGCGCGGCTTCGACGTCCGCGACGACGGCACACCGCTGCTGGCGCTCACGCCCGAGGAGTCGTACGAGATCCCCCTGGAGCAGGCACTGGCGCAGTTGCCCGGGCACGACGTCCGGGTCGAGGACGGCGGCTTCGACGTCCCCGACGAGGAGTACGCCGGGATCGTCGGGCGGGTGCTGGAGGAGGAGATCGGGCGGGGCGAGGGCGCCAACTTCGTGATCCGGCGGACGTACGAGGGCCGTATCCCGGGGTTCGGACGGGCCGACGCCCTCGCACTCTTCCGGCGGCTGCTGGTCGGGGAGCGGGGCGCGTACTGGACCTTCGTCGTGCACACCGGTGACCGGACTCTGGTGGGGGCCAGCCCCGAGGTGCATGTGCGGATGTCCGGTGGAACGGTCGTCATGAACCCGATCAGCGGCACCTACCGCTATCCCGCGGGCGGCCCGACCCCCGAGGACCTGCTCCGCTTCCTGGCCGACGGCAAGGAGATCGAGGAGCTGTCGATGGTCGTCGACGAGGAGCTGAAGATGATGTGCACGGTCGGTGACATGGGCGGGGTCGTCGTCGGGCCGCGCCTGAAGGAGATGGCCCACCTGGCGCACACCGAGTACGAGCTGCGCGGGAAGTCCACGCTGGACGTGCGCGAGGTGCTGAAGGAGACGATGTTCGCGGCGACCGTCACCGGGTCTCCCGTGCAGAACGCCTGCCGGGTGATCGAGCGCCACGAGGTCGGGGGCCGGGGCTACTACGCGGGGGCGCTGGCGCTGCTCGGCCGGGACGCCGGAGGCGCGCAGACCCTCGACTCCCCCATCCTCATCCGCACCGCCGACATCGCCGGAGAAGCCGAGAGCGGCGCAGGAAGGTTGCGGGTGCCCGTCGGGGCCACGCTGGTGCGCGGCTCCGACCCGGCGAACGAGGTCGCGGAGACCCACGCCAAGGCGGCCGGGGTGCTGGCGGCACTGGGGGTACGGCCCGGACGGCCGCGCGAGGAACTCGTACGGCCGAACCTGGCGGAGGACCCGCGGGTGCGGGCGGCGCTGGACGGGCGGCGGGAGAAGCTCGCCCCCTTCTGGCTGCGGATGCAGGAGCGGGCCTCGGAGCTGACCGGGCACGCGTTCGTCGTGGACGGCGAGGACACGTTCACCGCGATGCTCGCGCACGTCCTGCGCTCGACCGGTCTGGAGGTGACCGTACGGCGGTACGACGAGCCGGGGCTGCGGGAGGCGGTGCTCGCCCACTCCGGTCCCGTGGTGCTCGGGCCGGGGCCGGGCGACCCCTCGGACCTGGCCGATCCGAAGATGCGGTTCCTGCGGGAGCTGACGGCCCAGGTCATCCGGGGCCACCGGCACGGGGTGCTGGGCGTCTGCCTGGGCCATGAGCTGATCGCGGCCGAGCTGGGCCTCGAAATCGTCCGCAAGGAGGTTCCGTACCAGGGCGCCCAGACGGAGATCGACCTGTTCGGGCGGCGGGAGACCGTCGGCTTCTACAACAGCTTCGTGGCGCGCTGTGACGACGACGCGGCGGCCGAGCTGGCGGCGCACGGGGTCGAGGTCAGCCGCAGCGCGACCGGGGAGGTCCACGCTCTGCGCGGGGGCGGGTTCGCCGGGGTGCAGTTCCACCCGGAGTCGGTGCTGTCGGTGGGTGGCGCGGGCGTCGTACGGGAGCTGCTGGACGGGCTGGCCGCCGCGGGCACGAGCCCGTTCGCGGAGCGGCGGCCGGCACTGTAGAGGGCGACCGGCGCTGTGTCAGACGCGGAGGGCGCGGCCGGGGTGGGACCGCCCCGGCCGGGTTCCTCGAGGGGCGACGTCAGCCGAAGAAGACGCCGACCTCCTGGTACAGCTTCAGGTCGACCGTCTTCAGCTTGGCGGTGGCCTCGGAGAGGGGGACGCGGACGATGTCCGTGCCGCGCAGGGCGACCATCTTCCCGAAGTCGCCCTCGCGGACGCAGTCGATGGCGTGCAGGCCGAAGCGGGTGGCGAGCCAGCGGTCGAAGGCGCTGGGCGTGCCGCCGCGCTGGACGTGACCGAGCACGGTGGTCCGGGCCTCCTTGCCGGTGCGCCTCTCGATCTCCTTCGCCAGCCACTCGCCGACGCCGGAGAGGCGGACGTGCCCGAACGAGTCCAGCGACCCGTCCTTGAGCACCATGTCGCCGTCCTTCGGCATCGCCCCCTCGGCCACGACCACGATCGGCGCGTACGACGCCTTGAACCGGGACGTCACCCAGGCGCACACCTGGTCGACGTCGAAGCGCTGCTCGGGGATGAGGATGGCGTTGGCGCCGCCGGCCAGCCCGGAGTGCAGGGCGATCCAGCCCGCGTGACGCCCCATCACCTCCACCACCAGTACCCGCATGTGGGACTCCGCCGTGGTGTGCAGGCGGTCGATCGCCTCCGTCGCGATGTTGACGGCGGTGTCGAAGCCGAAGGTGTAGTCCGTGGCGGACAGGTCGTTGTCGATGGTCTTGGGCACGCCGACGACGTGGACGCCGTACTCGTCGGACAGGCGCGCCGCGACCCCGAGGGTGTCCTCGCCGCCGATCGCGACGAGCGCGTCGACCTCCTCCTTGGCGAGGTTGTCCTTGATGCGGCGGATGCCGTTCTCCTGCTTGAGGGGATTGGTGCGCGAGGAGCCGAGGATGGTGCCGCCGCGGGGCAGGATGCCGCGCACGGCGGGGATGTCGAGCCGGACGGTGTCGCCTTCGAGGGGACCCCGCCAGCCGTCCCGGAAGCCGACGAAGTCGTAGCCGTACTCCTGCACGCCCTTGCGCACGATGCCCCGGATGACGGCGTTGAGCCCGGGGCAGTCGCCGCCTCCGGTCAGTACTCCGACCCGCATGGAAATGTCCCTTCGCCGCGGTTGCCTGGTGCAGGTCACGCTAATAGTGACCCAGGTCACTTCGGCATGGGCGGGAAGGTCAATTCCGGTGAATTGTCCGGCAGTTGATCACCGTCAATCCACCCGAAAGCGGGACACCCCTCCGGAGATTGACGTGGTCGGGGTTCCTTTGCGGCCCGGCCGGGGCCTACTCGCCGTCGAGTCCCCGCTCGATCGCGTACCGGACCAACTCCACCCGGTTGTGCAGCTGGAGCTTGCCCAGGGTGTTCTGGACGTGGTTCTGCACGGTGCGGTGCGAGATCACCAGGCGTTCGGCGATCTGCTTGTAGCTCAGGCCCTTGGCGACCAGGCGCAGCACCTCGGTCTCACGGTCGGTCAGCCGCGGTGCCTTCGGCTCGTCGGCGCCGGCGGCGGGGGCCGGTTCGGAGGCGAGGCGGCGGTACTCGCCGAGGACGAGCCCCGCGAGGCCCGGGGTGAACACCGGGTCGCCGACCGCCGTGCGGCGCACCGCGTCGATCAGCTCCTGAGTGGACGCCGACTTCAGCAGGTAGCCGGTCGCACCCGACTTCACGGCCTCCAGCACGTCCGCGTGCTCGCCGCTGGCCGACAGCACCAGCACGCGCAGCGCCGGGTCGGCGCCGACGAGTTCCTTGCAGACCTGGACGCCGGGCTTGGCCGGCAGGTTGAGGTCCAGGACGAGCACGTCCGGCGAGGCGGCTCGGGCCCGGCGCACGGCCTGCTCACCGTCCCCCGCGGTGGCGACGACCTCGAACCCGGACTCGGCGAGGTCACGCGCGACGGCGTCCCGCCACATGGGGTGATCGTCGACCACCATGACCCTGACCGGGCCCTGCCCCGGATCGTCCGTCGTCGTGCTGCTCTCCGTCACCGCTGCTCCGCCTTCCCCCGTGCCGCCTTCAGGTCCTGCCCGTCCCTCACGGCCTTCGGTAGCTTCAGTTCCACTTCCGTGCCCTGACCCGGGACCGAGATCCACTCGGCCGTGCCGCCGATGTCGCGCAGACGGCCGCGGATCGACTGGGCCACTCCGAGGCGTCCCTCCTGCTCGGCGCGGGCGAGGCGTCCCTCCGGGATGCCGGGCCCGTCGTCCCGCACGGTCACCGCGATCCCCTCCGGCTCGTCCTCGACCAGGATCCAGGCGCGGGCGCCCTCCCCCGCGTGGCGGTGGACATTGTCCAGGGCGGCACCGACAGCGGCGGCCAACTCCCGTGCCACGGCCGGGGCGAGCGGCACCGGGCAGCCCGGTTCGGACAACGTCACCCGGGCGCCCGCGTACCGGGCGAGCAGGGTGCGCAGGTCGACCGGGCCTTCCTCGGCGTCCGGCTCGTCGACCGCGCGGACGACCGCGCCGAGCGCCGCGTCCTCCGACACCCGCGACGGCGGCACCAGGCCCCCGGAGACCAGGGTGCGCAGCGCCACCTCCTGCTCCCCGGCCAGCCGGCCCAGCTCCGCGGCCTCACCCCCGAGCGCGGTGCCGCGCCGCTGCACCATGGCGAGCACCTGGAGCACGCTGTCATGGATGCCCCGGGCCAGGCGCTCCCGCTCCCGGGTCGCGGCCTCGATCTCCAGCGCGCGGGCGAGGGTGCGCTCCGAGGCGCGGGCGACTTCGACGACGTAGCCGATCGCGATGGAGGCGACCCAGACGAGGACCACGTTGTGCACGGTGTCCCGGGCCGGGGAGCCGCGCTCGATCAGGTTCGCCGCGGCGACCGGTGTGGAGGCGAAGGCCGCCCAGCGCCAGCCGCCCTTGAGCGCGTACGCCAGGACCGACCCGGCGGTCCATATCGACGGCAGGGTCGGGCCGCCCGAGGCGATCCGCTCGTGCGAGGCGGCGACGGGCGTGAGGAGGATGCCGGTGAGCGCGATGGTGAGGTCGACGGCCAGGAACCACCTGGTGCAGCTCGCCGCGTTCGCGACCCGGGGGAGCGTGGCCAGGGTCCACACGCTCAGCACCAGGTAGTAGGCGATCGCCGGCCAGGGCCGGGTGAACGTGTCGTAGGCGGTCGCGAAGAACCCGATCGCGTACAGCATCGTCAGGACCCGGTACCCGGCCAGGGCACGCCACAGCGGCTGCTCGACGGACATCCTGATGACACGCTCGCGCTTGGCCATGTCCCCCCTCTTTTCCGGCCCTTCCCCGCCGCCCCAGCCGTGCGGGCCGTGTCCTAAGAGCCCGCCGGTCCCTTCCCCGCGTCCTTCTGCGCTTCCTTCTGCGCCTGCTTCTCCGCCTTGGCCGCCTCCGCGATCTGCCGCTTGGCGGCGGTCGCGTAGATGTCGACGTACTCCTGGCCGGAGAGCTTCATGATCTCGTACATCACCTCGTCGGTGATCGCGCGCAGCACGAACCGGTCGTGCTCCATGCCCTGGTAGCGGCTGAAGTCCAGCGGCTTGCCGATCCGGATCCCCGGCCGCATCAGCTTGGGGATGACCTTCCCCGGCGGCTGGATCTTCTCGGTGTCGATCATGGCGACCGGGATGACGGGCGCCCCGGTCGCGAGCGCCACGCGCGCGAGGCCGCCGGGCTTGCCGCGGTAGAGGCGGCCGTCGGGCGAGCGCGTGCCCTCCGGGTAGATGCCGAACAGCTCGCCGCGCTCCAGCACCTCGATGCCGCTCTTGATGGCGGCCTCGCCGGCGCCGCGCGCTCCGGAGCGGTCGACGGGAAGCTGGCCGACGCCCTTGAAGAAGGCGGCGGTCAGCCGGCCCTTCACACCGGGCGTGGTGAAGTACTCGGCCTTCGCGATGAAGGTCACCTTGCGGTCGAGCACCGCGGGCAGGAAGAACGAGTCGGAGAAGGACAGGTGATTGCTCGCCAGGATCGCGGGGCCCTCGGCGGGAACGTTCTCCAGGCCTTCCACCCACGGCCTGAAGGCGAGCTTCAGCGGCCCCCCGATGGATACCTTCATCGCGCCGTACAACAACCGAGTGCCTCCTGTGTCTGTAGATCAGACCTTAACGCGGCCCGCCGACAAAGGATCCGACGACCCTGGTCGGTGTCAGTGCCGTCGCGTACGGTGAAGTACCTGCAATCGACGTGCCCAGCCCCTTTTCATGAACAGGAGACCGACGTGCCGGTCCTCCCCGGAGCCGAGCCGTACCGCCACGAGGGCGGGGAGATCGGCGTCCTCCTCTGCCACGGCTTCACCGGTTCCCCGCAGTCGCTGCGCCCCTGGGCGGAGCATCTGGCCGAGCGCGGCCTCACCGTCTCGCTGCCGCTGCTGCCCGGGCACGGCACACGCTGGGAGGACATGCAGCTCACCGGCTGGCAGGACTGGTACGGGGAGGTGGACCGCGAGCTGCGCGCCCTGCGCCGGAGCTGCGCGCAGGTGTTCGTGGCCGGCCTGTCCATGGGGGGCGCCCTGGCCCTCCGGCTGGCCGCCAAGCACGGGGACGCGGTCAGCGGCGTCATCGTGGTCAACCCGGCGAACAAGGTGCACGGCCTGTCCGCGTACGCCCTGCCGGTCGCCCGCCACCTCGTGCGGACGACGAAGGGGATCGCCAGCGACATCGCCAAGCCGGGCAGCGTGGAGCTGGGGTACGACCGGGTGCCGCTGCACGCGGCGCACTCGTTGCGGAACTTCTTCCGGGTCGTCGACGGCGAGCTGCCGCAGGTCACCCAGCCGCTGCTGCTCCTGCACAGCCCGCAGGACCACGTGGTGCCGCCGGCCGACTCGGCCCGGATCCTGAGCCGGGTCTCCTCCACGGACGTGCGGGAGATCCTGCTGGAACAGAGCTACCACGTGGCGACGTTGGACCACGACGCGGACCGGATCTTCGAGGAGAGCCACGCGTTCATCGGCCGGCTCGCGCCCAGTGTCGGCAAGGAAGGGACGGCCGCAGGTGGCTGAGCACGACTCCGACCGCGAGGACCGCGAGCCGGACGAGAAGGGTGTGCCCTTCGACGAGGAGGCCGCGTGGGCGGCGATCGTCGCGGGGTACGGCGAGGAGCCGCCGGACCCGCCGGGTTCGAAGCCGTTCAAGCCGGTCGAGGACCTCGCGCTGCCCGACTGGGAGCCGAACAGCGTCACGTTCAAGGACGACGAGACGAAGGACGGACCGGTGAAGCCGCTGGGCAGCTCGGTGTCCTTCGCCCCCGGGGTGGGCCCCCGGGACTACGCGCCGCCGGAGCCGTCCGAGGACGACTTCGACGAGGACGACGAGGGCCACTTCGTGCCGCCGGAGCCGCCGCCGCTGCCCGCGGCGGACACGACGGCGAAGTTCGCGTGGCTCTCGGTGATCGGCGGCCCGGTGCTGCTTCTGCTGGCGGTCGTGCTGGGCTGGAGCATGACCTGGTGGCTCGCCACGCTCGGCGTCGGCGGCTTCCTGGGCGGCTTCGCGACCCTGGTCGTACGCATGAGGACGGACGACGACGGGGACGACGAACCGGGTCGCGGCGCGGTGGTCTGACGCGCTGGTCCGGCGCGGTGGTCCGATCCCCTACGAGGCGGGGACCCTCAGGGCGGCGAGCACCGGAAGGTGGTCCGTGGCCGCGGTGAGGTCCCGCTCCGTCACGCCGGGGTGGCCGAGGGGGACCCCGCAGCCGAGGACCTCGATGCCGCGGGTGGCGAAGACGGCGTCGATACGGCGCGGGGGGCCGGAGCGGGTCCAGGTGTGCTCACCGCCCCAGGGGGCGGTGGCCCAGGCGTCCTGAAGGTCGGCGGCGAGACGCTTGAAGGTGGGCCCGTCCGGGGTCTCGTTGAGATCGCCGCCCGCGATCGCGTGCTCGACGCCCATCGCGGCGAGGCGGTCGAGGAGCATGCCGCCCTGTTCCTGGCGCTCGTCGTCCTGAAGGCTCAAGTGGCAGCCGATGACGCCGAGCCGGGCGCCGCCGAACCGCACGATCGCCGTCGCGAAGCCGCGGCGGTGCAGGCCGGGGGTGAGGGGCAGCAGGACGTCCTCGGTGCGCTCGACGGTGGCCCGCAGCGAGCAGAGCAGGGCCGGTCCGGCGGCGGTGGCACCGCCCGAGAGGATCACGAGGCCGGAGGCCGCCGCGAGCCGGGCGAGCTTCTTGCGCCACCGGAAGAAACGGGGGGCCTCCTGGACGAGCACGAGGTCGGGGGCGCAGGCGCGGATGACGCGCGCGAGCGCGTCGGTGTCGTCGCGCATCGACCGGATGTTGTAGCTGAGCACCCGGAGGACGGCGGATCCGTCGGCTTCGGTTCGGGAGTCGGGCAGCAGCGGGTCGGAGGTCGCCATGCGGATCAAGATACGCCGCACCCGGCTGCGGCTCCGCAGGGGTTGTTCGCCCCCGCCGCCCCTACCCGTCCCGTCCCGTCCCGTCCCGGGGGCTCCGCCCCCGAACCCCCCTGCGGGGACTGCGTCCCCTGCACCCCGCCTGCCTGCACTGGGCACACGGCGTCCTACGTGGACCTACGTCGACCTGGGAGTTCCGCCCGCCCGCGCGATGACACGGGGCTCCGCCCCGGACCTCGGGAGACCCCGCCGACTCCCGGGAACGCCGGCCGACACCAGGCACGCCGTTCGCCGGAAACCGCCCTCAGCCCACGCACCGAACGGGCCCCACCCCCGACCCCGAAGAACCCGCCGACCCCCGCCAGAACGCCGACCGGCCCCAGGCACACCTTCGCCAGAAACCACCCTCAGCCCACTCGCCGGTTCCCGCCGGAACGGCTGCGCCCGCCGGGCCCCTGGGGGCGCGGCGGGCGCTGTTGTGCGTGGAACGGGAGTTACATGATCGGGTCCGGCTCGCGGGCCAGGTCCGCCGCGCCCACCAGGCCCGCCTTGTTGCCCAGCTGGGCCGCGATCACGTCGGCGACCGGGCGCCAGTTGCCGCCCACCAGCCAGCGCTTGTAGGACTTGCGGATCGGCTCCAGGACCAGTTCGCCCTCGTCGGAGAGGCCGCCGCCGACGATGAACGCCGAGGGGTCGAAGAGCGAGGCCAGGTCGGCGAGGCCCGCGCCGGCCCAGCGGGCGAGTTCGCGGTAGGAGTCCACCGCCACCGGGTCGCCCTGGCGCGCGGCCATCGAGATGTGCTTGCCCTCGATGCCGTCGGGGGTGCCGTCGCCCAGCGACAGCAGCACCTCCGCGTTCTCGGGCGTCGCGTTCGCGCGCTGCTTGGCGTAACGGACCAGCGCGCGGCCTGACGCGTACTGCTCCCAGCAGCCCTGCGAGCCGCAGCCGCACAGCAGCCCGTCCGGGACCATCCGGATGTGGCCGAACTCGGCGGCCACGCCGAAGTGCCCGCGGCGCAGCTTGTTGCCGATGATGATGCCGCCGCCGAGGCCGGTGCCGAGCGTGATGCAGATGACGTTGCGGTGGCCCTTGCCCGCGCCGAACTTGTACTCGCCCCACGCGGCCGCGTTCGCGTCGTTCTCGACGACCACCGGGAGGCCCACGCGGGCCTCGACCTTCTCCTTCAGCGGCTCCTGGCGCCAGTCGATGTTCGGCGCGAAGTAGACCGTCGAGCGCTGACGGTTGACGTATCCCGCAGCACCGATTCCCACGCCGACGATCTCGTGTCCGGCACGGGCGCCCTCGACGGCAGCGGCAATGGCGTCCACGATGGCCTCGGGCGTGCCCGGAGTCGGCACCTTGTGGGTCGAGAGGATGTTGCCTTCCTCGTCGACCACACCGGCCGCGATCTTCGTGCCGCCGATGTCGACGCCGATGGTGAGTCCCATGAATCCCTCAGTTTCGGTCGAGCCCCGCTACGGCCCACCGTACCCGAGGGGCCGTAAGGGTGTCGGACAGCTCCCTCCGCCCCCGAAACCCGGGCCTCCGCGGCCTCTGACGGCTCTCCCTGCCAGCCTAGTCGAGGTCGATGTGCTCGCCGGGGCCCTCGTCCCCGTCCTGTCGGCGGGGGTCCATGTCGCCGGACGCGCGGTTGGTCCAGCGCCGCTCCTGGGCCTCGACCGCGGAGCGGTAGGCCGCGAGCAGCTCCGAGCCGGCCGCCGCGAGGTGGTCGAAGACGTCCGGGTTGCGCTCGATGACCGGCTCCACCGCTGCCTTGGCCTGCTGTACGACCTGGCGGACCATCTGCTGGGCCGTGCCCGACGCCGCCGCGCCGAGCAGCGGCGCCTGCAGCCCGGACAGCTTGTCCGCGACGGCGTCGACGAGTTTCTTCAGCTCCTCGGCTGCCGAGCCGGACGGCGAGCCGTACCGGGCCCGGCGGCGGGCCTTCTCCGCGGCGAGGTCCTCGGCGCATGCTGTCGCCCAGGCGTCGGCGTCGGTCACCCGCACTTCCTCGGCCTCCTCCTGAGCGGCGTCGGAGGAGGGGCGCTCTTCGCTCATGGCGGACTCCTGACTGCGGTTCGTACTCCCGACGTTACCCGAACGGGGGTACGTGCTTCATCAGATGAAGCCGGGGGCGCGCACCACCCCTACGAGGTGCGCGGCCACAGCTCCGGGTCCGGTGCGAAGCGGATGCGCAGCTCGCCCTCGCGCAGCGCCGCCCCGGCCACCGTGCAGCGGCGCAGCGCCGACGGAAGGGGAACGATGCGGCGGAAGGGCCCCGCGGTCACCACGATCTCGTCGCCGCGCCGGACGAGGTCCAGTTCCTCGCGTATCGCGCCGGGCAGCGGGATGTGCCACACGAGCACTCCGTCCTCGGCGAGCCGGTCCGTGACGGGCCACTCGGCCGGGGAGGGCGCCGGGTTGACGTCCGGGACCGCGAGCGCGGCGAGGTCGTCGGCGCCGCGCGGGTCGTGGCCGAGGTGCGAGACGCCGTGGACGGCGTACGCGCCCTGCCACTCCTGAAGGGTCTTGCGCTGCTGGGCGGCGAGCTGCGCGAGCCAGGCGTCGTGGCCGCTGTCGGGCAGGACGCGGTTCGCGACCAGGGTCTCGGGGCGCAGGGTGCGCAGGGCGAGGCCGGCGACGGCGGTACGGACCGCGTCGGCGGCGGCAGGGCCCGGTTCGGCGACCAGCCACACGCTCGTGGCGCGGTCGGCGAGGACGGCCTCTACGGCGGCCAGTTCGACGTCCCAGCGGGCGCTGGTCTCGTACAGCCACTCGGCGGGCATCGGCACGCCCGCGAGCCGGCCGAGGACGGGGCGCAGGGCGCGCGCGGCCTGCCGCTCCGGCGGGAGCAGCCGGCGCAGGTAGCGGCGGAGTTCCTCGGGCAGACCGAGGAGGACCAGCGCCTGCGGAACGGGAGGCAGGTCGACGACGAGGAGGTCGTGGGACTCGGAGAGCGCGGTGTCGCGCACGGCGCGCAGCAGGGCGAGTTCCTCGGCGCCGGGCAGGGGGGTGACCTCCTCCGCGTCCAGCGGGGCGGCGCCGAGGAGGTCGAGGGCGGTGGCCGCGCGGTCCTGGAAGGCCACGAGGCCGTCGCGGAAGCGGGCGGCGGCGTCCGGGCGCCAGGCGGTGAGGCCGGGTGCGGCCTCGACGGGGCGGGCGCCGGTGGGGACGCCGAGTACGGCACCGAGGGTGTCGGTGCGGTCGGCGCTGAGCACGAGGGTGCGGCTGCCCCGGCGGGCGGCGTTCAGCGCGGTGGCCGCGGCGACGGTGGTCCGGCCGGAGCCGCCGGGGCCGGTGATCAGGATGGTGCGCATGACCGTGAACGGTAACGGAGAGGTACCGCCGCGACGCGACAGCACCCTCGCGTGCCGTGGCCGTCACCTGCCCCCGGCCGGACGTCACCTCTCCCGGACTCGGAGGCGGTTACTTCTCCCCCGACTCCACCCGCTTCTTCAGCCCGGCCAGCGCGCGGTCGGTGATCACCTTCTCCGCCTTGCGCTTGATCATGCCGAGCATCGGGATCTTGACGTCGACGGTCAGCCGGTAGGTCACCTCGGTGGCGCCGGCACCGGCCGGCTTGAGCAGGTACGAGCCGTCCAGGGAGCGCAGCATCTGCGACTTGACGAGGGTCCAGGAGACCTCGCTGTCGCCCGTCCAGGTGTACGCGAGCGTCTGGTCGTCCTTGATGGCACCCGCGTCCATCACGAGGCGCACCTGCTCGGCGCGGCCCTGCTCGTCGGTGGAGAGGACCTCCGCCTCCTTCACCTCGCCCGTCCAGTCCGGGTAGCGCGCGAAGTCGGCGATCACCCGCATGACGTCGGCCGGAGCCGCCTCGATCGTGATGCTCGAGCTGGTGTGTTCCGCCATCGCCGTGGCTCCTCCAGATGCGGTCCGGTGAGGGAGGGTGGTGCGCCGTGCGCACGCGTGTGCAGCGTGAAGGCTACCGCGCAGGCGCGACGCCGGTACCACCCCACCTGGGCTTGGGCCGACGGGGCCGTCTCGGAGCCCGGGCGCCGCCCCGCGGGCCGCTCACCACTCCAGTACCCAGGGCTTCCCGCTCCCCGCGAAGTGCCCCACGTTCACGCACTCCGTCGCCCCGATCCGCATCCGGCGCACCAGCGGCTGGTGGACGTGGCCGAACAGGGAGTACCGCGGCCGGGTGCGGCGGATGGCGTCGAGCAGGGCCCGGCTGCCGCGCTCGAAGCGGCGCGCCACCGTGTCGTAGACCAGTTCCGGGACCTCCGGCGGGATGTGGGTGCACAGCACGTCCACCTCCCCCACGGCCTCGATCTTGGCCGCGTACTCCTCGTCGCCGATCTCGTACGGGGTCCGCATGGGGGTGCGCAGGCCGCCGCCGACGAAGCCGAAGGTCCAGCCGCCGATCTCCACGCGTTCGCCGTCCAGCACCCGGGTGCCCTCGCCGGCGTACTCGGGCCACAGGGGCGGCATGTCGACATTGCCGTAGGTGGCGTACGTCGGGGTGGGGAACGCGGCGAACAGCTCGGCGTACTGCCGGCGCACCGCCTTCTCGATCGCGGCGGCCCGGTCCATGCCCACTCCGGCCCACAGCTCGGCGCCGAACGCGCGCGCCTCCTCGTAGCGGCGGGCGGTGCGCAGTTCCACCAGCCGGTCGGCGTTCTCCGTGCCGAACAGGTCGGCGAATATCCCGCGCGAGTGGTCGGCGTAGTCGAGGAAGAGGATCAGGTCACCCAGACAGATCAGGGCGTCCGCGCCCTCGCCGGCCTTGGCCAGGTCGCGCACGTTGCCGTGCACGTCGCTGACCACGTGGACACGCGTCCTGGTGTTACCGCCCGATGTGGGTGCCATGACGATCAAGCGTAAGGCTGTGGGGCAAACGTGAACAGTAGCGGCGGGGCCTGCGGTTACTGGCCGGTAAGTCAAGGGGTGGACTACTGTGCGCCGAGGAACGCCAACACGTGTGACGCACGGAACATCTCGTCGGGACCCCCTGTCGGAGAAGCCATACCGGCGGGTAACGTCCGGGCAGTCCAGTCGTGCTCAGGGTTTCAACCAGTGAATCCCGGAGGAATCCCGAGCACCTGACCGAGCCTTGGACCGCACCGTCGCAGCACACAGAGTCGTGGCGTCGGCGCCCTGTGAGGAGCAGCAGTCTTGCGCGAGTTCAGCCTTCCGGCTTTGTACGAGGTCCCTGCGGACGGAAACCTGACCGACATCGTTCGCAGAAACGCCGCGCAGCATCCGGACGTCGCCGTCATCGCCCGCAAGGTCGCGGGCGCCTGGCAGGACGTCACCGCCACGGCCTTCCTCGCCGAGGTGCAGGCCGCGGCGAAGGGCCTGATCGCCTCCGGAGTGCAGCCGGGCGACCGGGTGGGCCTGATGTCGCGGACCCGCTACGAGTGGACGCTGCTGGACTTCGCGATCTGGAGCGCGGGCGGGGTCACCGTGCCGGTGTACGAGACCAGCTCGCCGGAGCAGGTGCAGTGGATCCTCAGCGACTCGGGCGCGACCGCCTGCATCGTGGAGCAGGACGCGCACGCCGCGGCCGTCGAGACGGTGCGCGAGAAGCTGCCCGCGCTCAAGCACGTCTGGCAGATCGACGCCGGGGCCGTGGAGGAGCTGGGCCGCGTCGGCCGGGACGTCAGCGACACGGCGGTCGAGGAGCGCAGCTCCCTCGCCAAGGCCGACGATCCGGCGACGATCGTCTACACCAGCGGCACCACCGGGCGCCCCAAGGGCTGTGTGCTGACCCACCGCAACTTCTTCGCCGAGTGCGGGAACGTCGTGGAGCGGCTGCGCCCCCTGTTCCGTACCGGCGAGTGCTCGGTCCTGCTCTTCCTTCCGCTCGCGCACGTCTTCGGGCGTCTGGTGCAGATCGCGCCGATGATGGCGCCGATCAAGCTGGGCTGTGTCCCGGACATCAAGAACCTCACCGACGAACTGGCCGCGTTCCGGCCGACGTTGGTCCTCGGCGTGCCGCGCGTGTTCGAGAAGGTGTACAACTCGGCGCGCGCCAAGGCGCAGGCGGACGGCAAGGGGAAGATCTTCGACAAGGCGGCGGACGCGGCGATCGCCTACAGCAAGGCGCTGGACTCGCCGTCCGGTCCGTCCCTCGGCCTGAAGATCAAGCACAAGGCGTTCGACAAGCTCGTCTACAGCAAGCTGCGCGCGGTGCTGGGCGGCCGCGGCGAGTACGCCATCTCCGGGGGCGCCCCCCTGGGCGAGCGCCTGGGCCACTTCTTCCGCGGCATCGGCTTCACGGTCCTGGAGGGCTACGGCCTGACCGAGTCCTGCGCGGCGACGGCGTTCAACCCGTGGGACCGGCAGAAGATCGGTACGGTCGGCCAGCCGCTGCCGGGTTCCGTGATCCGCATCGCGGACGACGGCGAGGTGCTGCTGCACGGCGAGCACCTCTTCAAGGGCTACTGGAACAACGAGGCCGCGACCGCCGAGGCGCTGGCCGACGGCTGGTTCCACACCGGCGACATCGGCACCCTCGACGAGGACGGCTACCTCAGGATCACCGGCCGCAAGAAGGAGCTCATCGTCACCGCGGGCGGCAAGAACGTGGCCCCCGCGGTGATCGAGGACCGCATCCGGGCGCACGCGCTGGTCGCGGAGTGCATGGTGGTGGGCGACGGGCGGCCGTTCGTGGGCGCGCTCATCACGATCGACGAGGAGTTCCTGGGCCGCTGGGCGGCCGAGCACGGCAAGCCGGCGGGTTCCACCGCGGCGTCGCTGTGCGACGACCCGGATCTGCTCGCCGCGGTCCAGGACGCGGTCGACGACGGCAACGCCGCGGTGTCGAAGGCGGAATCGGTGCGGAAGTTCCGCATTCTGCCCTCCCAGTTCACCGAGGAGTCGGGCCACCTCACGCCGTCCCTGAAGCTCAAGCGGAACGTGGTGGCGAAGGACTACGCGGAAGAGATCGAGGCCCTCTACCGGAAGTAGCCGGCCCCCTCTCACGGCTTACGTCATGGCGCGGTGTCCTCGGAAAGGACCCGCGCCATGGTGCGTTCCGCGAGCGCGGTGATGGTGAGGAACGGATTGACGCCGAGGTTGCCCGGCACCAGGGAGCCGTCGGTGACGTACAGCCTCGAGTAGCCCTTCACCCGGCCGTGGTCGTCGGTCGCCCTGCCCAGCACGCAGCCGCCGAGCGGGTGGTACGTGAAGTCGTCGGCGAAGACCTTGCTGCCGGCGCCGAAGAGGTCGTACCGGTAGATGGTCGCGTTGGCGGCGTTGATCCGGTCGAAGAGCTTCTTGGCCATGCTCGCCGAGACGGCGCTCTGGGCGGCGTTCCAGCCGAGTTTCACGCCGTCGGTCGAGGGGTCGTACGTGAACGAGGCCCGCTGAGGGTTCTTGGTGATCGCCAGATAGAGGCTGACCCAGTGCTCGAGCCCCGTCGGCAGCGGGGCGATCTCGGCGAAGACGGGATTGCCGGCGTTGGCCCAGTCGTCGATGCCCATCACGGGGATGGTGGACTCGTCGGCACCGACCGTGTCCCAGACGTGGTTGGCACGGCCGAGCATCACGTTGCCGTTGGTGCCCCAGCCGGTGCCGACGCTCGCGTCGAGCGCGGGCAGGGTGCCCGTCTCCCGTGCGCGGACCAGGAGTTCGGTGGTGCCGATGCTGCCCGCCGCGAGGAAGAGGTACGTGCACCCGTACTGCTTGGTCTCGACGACCGCGCCGGTCACGTCGATCCGGTCGGCGGTCAGTACGTAGGTGCCGTCGGCGGCTCTTCGGATCTCCCTGACCCGCTCCAGGGTGTTGATGGTCACGTTGCCGGTGCCGAGCGCGGAGGCGAGGTAGGTCTTGTCGAGGCTGCGCTTGCCGTGGTTGTTGCCGTAGATGACCTCGCCGGCGAGTGCGGACCTGGTGGCGGTGCCGTCCGCCTCGCGCCGCATGTAGGCGAAGTCGTAGACGTTGGGCACGAAGGTGGTCTTCAGGCCGGTGTTCGCGGCGGCCTTCCGGGAGGTGCGGGCGAACCGGTACCACTCGGTCGACTCGAACCAGGCGGGGTCGATCGTGTTGACGCCGAGCATGGAGCGGGCGCGCGGGAAGTAGGTGCCGTACATCTCGGTGGCGTCGACGGTGGGGAACTGCTCGCTGAAGTACGACTGGAGGGGTGTGACCGCCATGCCGCCGTTGACGAGGGAGCCGCCGCCGACGCCGCGGCCCACGTACACGGACATGGCGTCGAAGTGCACGCGGTCGAGGACGCCGGGATAAGGGCTGATGTCCCGGTTGACGACGTCCAGCCAGAGGAAGGTGGCGAGCGGGGCCTCGGTGCGGGTGCGGAACCACATGGATCTGCGGTCCGGGGCGCTGGTGGAACAGAACACCGTGCCGTCGGGGCCGGGGTTGTTCCACAGGCGGCCCATCTCCAGGACGAGGGTGCGGATGCCGGCCTGGCCGAGGCGGAGGGCGGCTACGGCGCCGCCGTAGCCGGAGCCGATGACTATCGCCGGGGCGGATTCGACTGCGTCGGGCTCCGCAGCGTGGGCCGACTGCAGGTTGATGCGGGTGAACCCCAGTGTGGCTGCCGTTTGGAGGGCTGCGACGCCCAAGATCTGACGGCGCGTCAGTTTCGTTGTCATGGGCGCAGCATCGGCGGATTTTTGGGTTCCGGCTAGATTTCCGGCGCCATCCGGGGTGTCCCGTTCTCCGGCGGGGCGACTGCGGGCCGTCTGTGGTTGATCGCGCCCACGCGGCGGAGCCGCATATCGATACAGCCCCGCGCCCCTGATGAGCGCACCCCTCCTCAAAGAAGTTCCCGGAGCCTCTCCGCCAGCAGGTCCCAGCGCCACTTCTCCTCGATCCACTGCCTGCCCCGCTCGCCCATCCTGCGGCGCAACTCCGGATCTCCCAGGAGGGTGATGATGCGGTCCGCCGTCTCCTCCTCCGAGCCGCCCCGCACCACCCATCCCGTCTCGCCGTCCAGGACCGCGTCCGGGGCGCCGCCCGAGTCGCCGGCCACCACCGGGAGCCCCGTCGCCGAGGCCTCCAGGTAGACGATGCCGAGGCCCTCCACGTCCAGGCCGCCCCTGCGGGTGCGGCACGGCATCGCGAAGACGTCGCCCGCCCCGTAGTGCGCGGGCAGCCGGGACCAGGGCACGGCGCCCGTGAAGTGGACCGCGTCGGCGACCCCGGTCTCCTGGGCGAGCCTGCGCAGGTCCCTCTCGTAGGGACCGCCCCCGACGATCAGCAGGACCGTCTCCGGCTCCACGGCGAGGATGCGCGGCAGCGCCCGGATCAGGGTGTCCTGGCCCTTGCGCGGGACCAGGCGGGAGACGCAGACCACCACCGGGCGGTTGGTGAGCCCCAGGCGGGCGCGGACCTCGTCGCCGCCCGAGCCGGGGTGGAAGGTCTTCTCGTCGACGCCCGGCGGCAGCTGCACCATCCGGTCGGCCGCCTGAGGGGTGAGCGCGGTGGCGATGCGGGAGCGGGTGTACTCGCCGAGGTAGGTGATCGTGTCCGTGGACTCGCCGATGCGCCGCAACAGGGTCCGTGCAGCGGGCAGTTGGGCCCAACCCGCCTCGTGGCCGTGCGTGGTGGCGACCAGGCGCCGCGCGCCGGCCCGCCGCAGCGCCGGGGCCATCAGGCCGAGCGGTGCCGCCGCCCCGAACCACACCGAGGTGCAGCCGTGCTCCCTCAGCAGCCCCACGGCCCGCCGGGTCGCGGCCGGCGTCGGCAGCAGCATCGTCGTCCGGTCCCGTACGACGGTGAAGGGCTGCTCGGCGTCGAAGGCGGCCGTCGCCTCGGCGCCCTCCCGGCCGCGCTTCCAGGTGGAGGCGTAGACGACCAGCCGGTCGGGGTCCAGGCGGAGCGCCATGTTGTGCAGGAACGCCTGGATACCGCCGGGGCGCGGCGGAAAGTCGTTGGTCACGATGAGGGTCTTGTGCATCGTCGTCGACAGTACCGAACCGGTTGTGCGACCGTACTCACAGCGCCTTACGGTCGCGTTTGCCGCCCCCCGCCCGGCTCGACGCGAGATCATGGCCCTTCGACGACGGCGATACCGGACGCGTGAGGACAGGGACTGAAGGTGTACATGGCGGGCGCACGGCGCATTCCGGTCTGGCTGCTGCTCGCCACCTGGCTGCTGACGAGACTCGTCCTGCTGCTCTTCGTCTTCAAGGTGTGGGTCTTCCCCGGACCGGACGTCACCAGCGACGTCTCGGTGATCTACCAGGGCTGGTACGAGACCCTGCGCACCGGCAGCTTCCCCCAGGGCGACGTCACCTGGCAGTACCCGCCCGCCGCGGCGCTCGCGATCCTGTCCCCCGGGCTGCTGCCCTTCCTGCAGTACGCGCAGGCGTTCTTCGTGCTCGCCTGCGTCGCCGACCTGGCGGGCTTCGGCCTTCTGCTGTACGCGGGCCTGAGGCGCGGCAAGTCCCTGCGCGGCGCCTGGGTGTGGGTGGTCGGGGTTCCGCTGCTCGGCCCGACGGTGTACGCCCGCTACGACCTGATGGTGACGGCCGTGGCGGTCGCCGCGCTGCTGGCCGGGATGCGCCGTCCGCGGCTGATGGGAGCGCTCGCGGCGTTCGGCGCGCTGCTGAAGGTGTGGCCGGCGCTGCTGCTGGTGGGCGCCGGCAGGCGACGGGCCTGGGTCTCGGCCGCCGCGACGGCGGGCGCTCTCGCCCTGCTGTTCGCCGTGGCGATGCCCGGCGCCTTCTCCTTCCTGACCGCCCAGCGCGACCGCGGCACCGAGGTGGAGTCGCTGGGCTCGCTGGTGTTCCACGTGGCCCGGCACCACGGCTGGGAGGGCCGGGTGATGCTCAACTACGGCTCGGTGGAGTTCCTCGGCCCCTACGTCGACTGGGTCAGCGCGGCGGCCCTCTTCCTGACCGTGATCGCGTTCGGCTGGCTGCTGCTGTGGCGGGTGAGCGTGCGCCGCCTGCCGCCGCACGCGCTCGCGGACGCGGCCTTCGTGGCGGTGCTGCTGTTCACGCTCACCAGCCGGGTGATCAGCCCGCAGTACATGGTGTGGCTGGTCGGGCTCGCGGCCGTCTGCCTGTGCTTCCCCGGCAGCCGGATGCTCCTGCCCGCCGGGCTGGTCCTGGCCGCCTGCCTCGCCACGGTCCTGGAGTTCCCGGTGTACTTCTCGAACGTCGTGGCGAGCGACCGGCTGGGCGTCACCCTCCTCGCCACGCGCAACGGCCTGCTGCTGCTCGCCGCGCTGACCGCGGCCAGGGCGCTGTGGCGCACCACGGTCTCCCGCCCGACCGCGACGGTGCCGCATCAGACCGCCCGCACCCAGGAGACGCTCACACCCTCCTGAGTGACGCCCCCGCTCGATGCCGGGCCGAAGCGGCCGTGCTCTCAGCCGAGTTGGGACCGCAGATACGCCCGCCACTGCTGCGTGAACTTCTCCGGGGTCGTGCCGAGCACCCTTGCGAGGGCCGTCTCGACCGATCCCTCACGCTTCCCGTGGTCGCCGACAGCCCGGTAGAAGTCGTTCAGCCGGGCCTCGCCCCAGCGGTCGGCGATCATCCGGCAGGCCATCCAGCCGCTTTCGTAGGCCTGCGCCAGTTTCCCCGCGTCCCCGGAGAAGGCGAAGTCGGAGTCCCGCGGCGGCGCGGACAGAGCGGTGCCGAGCCCGACGGCGCGCTCGAGTTCGGGCGCCACCTGGGCGGGGGTCCGGCCGGTGCGACGGTAGCCGACCCAGTCGGCGTACCCCTCGGAGAGCCACAGGGGTGTGGCCGCCGTGGTGTGGCGGCGGGTGGCGACATGGGTGGTCTCGTGGGTGAGGACCACCTGTTTGCCGAGGTCGCCGAGGACGCCGTAGGCGTCCGGGTTGACGGTGATCCGGTCCGCGGGCGCCGTCCCGCTGCCGCCCACCTCACCGGTGGTGACCGCGGCTATCCCCCGGTACCCGGACGCCGGAGCGCCGAGCAGCGCCGCCATGCCCTCCAGCGACTTCGGTACGAGCACCACGACCCGGCCCGGCCAGCCGGTGCCCCACGCCTCGGTGACGGCGGGCACCGCCCGGTCCGCGAGGCGCGCGTACTCCCGCAGCGTCTCCCGCGGTTGCCCGACGCCGAGCACGAGGCTGTGCGCTCCGCGAACCGCCTCGACGGCGCCCTGGTCCCACAGTTGCCGGGCGGCCTTCCGCGCCGGCTCGTCCGAGGTGAGGTACCAGCGTCCGCCGGTGCGGGTCAGCCGCAGCGAGCGGGCGGCGGTGACCGGCGCCCGGTCGTATCCCCTGACGCGGTAGCGCAGTTCGGCGTCGGCGGTGGCCTGGTCACCGGTCAGGTGAACGGCGGTGAGCCGGTACGACCAGGCGGCCAGCGGCACGGCGCGCAGGTTGTCGAACCCGGCGGCGCCCGCCGTGCGGGTCTGGGTCGCGAGGAACGCGGAGCGGTCGCCCTCCAGGACCGCCGTCGCCCGCCGTTCGAGCAGCTGCCGCACGGCGGCCGTCCCGTTCCCGGCGGGGGCGGCGCCGCCACAGCCGACGAGCCCGGCCAGCAGCAGGACACAGCACGCCACGATCTTCGACGCACGCCCACGATCAGCCACCGTCCGATCGTACGCGGCGCCCGCCCGCCGCTCGCGCGCCGGTTTCGGCCGCTGACCGGTGCCTTCAGGGCCTGGTGACCGAGGCGATCGGCATCATGCCGACCGGGTCGTAGCGCACCGCCGCCCCCGGATGGGGTGCGTGGATGACCTGGCCGTTGCCGACGTACATCGCCACATGGCTGGCGTCGGAGCGGTAGACCACCAGGTCCCCGGGCTGGGCCTGGGACAACGGCACCTGGCGGCCGGCGTACCGCTGCTCCTGCGAGGTGCGCGGCAGTCCGACGCCCGCCCGCGCGTACGCCCACTGCATGAGGCCCGAACAGTCGAAGCCGCCCGGCCCGTTGGCGCCCCACACATACGGGCGGCCGAGCGCGGAGCGGGCAGCGGCGACGGCCGCCGCCGCGCGGGAGTCGGGCACCGCGGCGGGGGTGAGGGCGGGCACCTCGCCGGCGGAGCGGGAGGCCCGCTGGTAGGCGGTGCGCTCCTCGGCCGGCAGGGAGTTCAGCAGCCGCTGTGCCGCGACGAGCTTCCGCTCCACGGCCTTCTTGTGCTGCGCGACCGCCTCGCGGTTCTTCTCCAACTGGGCGAGCTCACCGGCCACCACCGCACGTTCCCGGGCCAACCGGCGCAGCGCTCCCTGGAGTTCCTTGAGCTGCCCGGCCTGGCGGGCGCCGATGCGGTCCAGCACGGCCGCCTTGTCGAGGTACTCGCCGGGGTTGTCCGACAGCAGCAGCGCGAGGGAGGAGGCGAGTCCGCCGGAGCGGTACTGCGCCCCGGCGAGCGCACCGAGCGCGTCCCGCATGCTGTTGACGCGGTCCTGCTGCCGGGCGACGCGGTCCTGTGCCCGACCGACGTCCCGGCGCAGCGCGTCAGCGCGTTCCCCGGCCTTGTTGTAGGCCTCGGTGGCCTGCTCCGCCTCCCGGTACAGCTGGTCCACCGTGGCCCGGGTGTCGCGTGGCGCGGCGTTCGCCGGTACGGCGCCCAGTGTCGCCGCGGCCGCCGCTGCGGCGGACAGTACGGCGGCTGCCCTCTTCAGGGCTCGGTTGGACTCCGCGGCGCTGGCGCCCTGGCGCATGCCGGACGGTGCAAGGCGGCGATGGGACCCCACGACCGGTCGCTCTCCTTCCGCTGAGGAACCGCCCGCCGGGCGGCGGGGGAAACGCGGCAGACAGTAGCGGGATGATCACCGCCGGTCCAAAGACCTCGAGAGGCCGACAGAGCGACGCCCCGCCGCTGACGCAGGTCATCGGCGGGGCGTGGAGTCAGCGGCAGTCGCTGGAATTCGCTCGTTCGGGCGGTGTGGTGTCGTGCGGTTCGAGGAACCGGGTAACCGGGTCGGTCTCGGGACCGGGATTCAGACCCGGACGCCGAACATGAACGGTCCGCCGATCGTGGACATCGACTCGTAGCGGACGACCGTGCCGGTGCGCGGGGCGTGCAGGATCTGACCGTTGCCCGCGTAGAGACCCACGTGGTGGATGTCGTTGAAGAAGAAGACCAGGTCGCCGACCTGGAGGTCGTTGACCGAGTAGATGCGGGTGCCTATGTTCGCCTGCTCCTGCGAGGTACGCGGGATGGAGACGCCGGCCTGCGCGTACGCCCAGGAGGTCAGGCCCGAGCAGTCGTAGGCGTTGGGGCCCGTGGCGCCGTAGACGTACGGCTTGCCGATCTGGCTCTGGGCGGCGGAGAAGGCGGCTCCGGCCCGGCCGGAGCCGACGCCGACGGAGACACTGAGCGCGCTGCGCTCGCTGGCCCGGCTGGCGCGGTCCTGGTCGGCCTGGAGGGCGGCCCGCTGCTGGGCGGTGAGGCTGTTGAGGAGCTTCTGCGCCGCGGCGAGCTTGCCCTGGACTTCCTGCTTCTTCTTGCCCAGTTCGGTGCGGGTGGCGGCGAGGTCCTTGAGCTTGTCGGTGGCTTCCTGCCGCTCCTGGGCCAGCTCGCGCTGTTTCTCCTGGATCTTCTTCAGCGCCTCGACCTGCTGGCTGCTCAACTGGTCGAGGGTGGACGCCTTGTCGAGGTAGTCGTCCGGGTTCGAGGAGAGGAAGAGCTGGAGGGAGGGGTCGATGCTGCCGGTGCGGTACTGGGCGCTGGCCATGGTGCCGATGCCGTCGCGCAGCTTGTTGAGCTCGTCCTGGCCGCGGGCGACCTTGTCCTGGAGGGTGGAGATCTCCTTCTGGAGCTGCTCCTGCTTCTCCTTGGCCCCGTTGTACTGCTCGGTGGCCTTCTCCGCGTCCTCGTAGAGCTTGTCGACCTTGGACTTGACCTCGTCCACGCTCGGCTTGGCACTGGGCGCCGCATTGGCGGCGTTCGCGCTGAACGCGACAGCGGCGGCGGCTGCGGTGGTCAGCACGGTCACACGTGCACGGCTCGGCTGTTTGGGTCGACGGTGGGACGCCACGGAAGCAGGCTCCTTCTTCTGAGTGATCACCCGCTCGGAGGTTCGAGGCCAGACCCTAGTGACCTTGTCGTGATGAATTCAAATCCTCACACCAAAAAATCCAGTCTCGCAATGCATTCTTTGCACATGAGCCACAGGAAGTGAGGCAACCCTGACGCTACGTTGCGCGACGGTTCCGTCAATTCGGGCATTGAGCCTGTACGTTGCGGTTGGTGACGTAGGTGATCTCAGGCCCGATTTCAGCCGCGTGAGAGACGCTTCAGCAGCACCGCCGAAGCAACCGGGCGCGCTCCCGCCCTCGCGACCCCGTCGGCCACCTCGCGATCCGTGGAGGCGACGATGACGGGCCGGCCCGGCGGCTCGGCGCGCACCAGCTGGCGGATCAACTCGTCGGCGGTGACGCCCGGTTTGGAGAACAGCACCCGCACCCCGCGCGGCGGCGCGAGCAGCACGGGTGCGGCCAGTTCGGCCCCGTCGAAGACACAGGTGACCTCGGCACCGGTCTGCGCGGCGAGTTGGGAGAGCTGACCGAGGAGCCTCAGACGCTGCTTCTCCAGCGGCATCTGCGGATAACCGGTCTTGGTGACGTTGTAGCCGTCGACGACCAGATGCACCTGGGGCAGTGCGAGCAACTGGTCGAGAATCGCGGGGTCGTTCTCGGACAGCGCACGGGCGGCGATGTCCTTCGGGGTCATTCGTCCTGGTTCGACCGCGTCCACCGTCTCCGCCGGCCGTACGGAGACCGGTGGCAGCGCCAGTTCACGGCGCAGCCCCTGGGCCGCGTCGAGCAGGGTGTCGAGCAACAGCCGTACCCTCATGTCCTCGACGCTGCGTCCCTCGCGCGCCGCCCTGCGGGTGGCCTCCAGGGTGGCCTCCGCCTCGCCGAGGCGTGCCTTGAGCCGCCGGGTCTCGCTCTCGGCGGCGGAGAGCTGGGCCTGCCCTTCGGCGCGCACCGCCTCGATCTCGCCCTGGACCTTGCGCAGGGCGGCCTCGCCGCGTCTGACGTCACTGAGGGCGGCTCGCAGTTTGCGGTGAAGCGAGTCGGCCTCCTTGCGGGCCGCGTCCAGCTCCGCCCGCAGCCGCTCGGTCTCGGCGCGGGTGTGCTCGCGTGCGGCCGCCAGCTCCGCGCGCAGCCGCTCCAGCTCGGCGCGGCTCTCCTCGTCGGCGCGCTCGGCGTCGACGCGCTGGGCCTCCTCACCGGCGGCGGTCACCAGCTTCACCCAGCCCGCCGGGCGCAGTACATAGGCCGCGGCCGCCACGTCGAGCGGGTCCGCGGCCGGGGGCGGCGAGCCGGAGTCCAGGGCGCCGGCGAGCTCCGGCTGGGCCTCTCTGAGCTTCTCGGCGATGCGCTGCCGGAACAGCGCGTCCGTCTCCACGGCCGCCGCCATGGCGTTGCCGGCGAACTTGGCCCGGCGGGTCGGGGTGAACCGGGCGTACTGGCGCAGCTGTGCGGGCAGTTCGGCGAGCGTCAGCCCGCCGAAGCCGTCGGACACGATCTGCACGACCCGGCGGCGCACGCCGTCGGGCAGCGGACGGTCGAGCACCTCAGCGGTGCCGTCGACCGGCCCCCCGCCTGTGGTCTCAGCCATCCCTCACCCCATACGCCCTGCGGGGCCGCCTCCCTCAGGAGCCGGCGCCCGGCCTGTCCACGAGTTCCACCTGGTCGACCGCGTTGCACCAGCGGCAACGGACCGACTCGATGGTCTCACTGACCACCTCGCGCTCCTCGACCTTCGGCTCCCCGGCCAGATCGAGGTGCACGTACTCGACGACCTTCGACGAGCGGGTCACGTCGAAACGGGTGAGGTTGCCGCAGAGCGTGCAGCGCCAGCGGGTCGTCTCCGTCGGCAGGGGAACCGTCATCGTGGGTGCTCTTCCTTCTTCCAGTCTCCGTGATGCGCCAGTTTCCCTGGAGCGTGTGGCTCGTAACCCTACGGCCTGGCGAGTACCCGCCGCCCGCCCGTTCCACGGCGGCGAGGCACTCTGTGCGTATCGGTCCGGTTACGCCATGCTCTGTACCATGATCAGCACCTGGACCAGGTCGGCCGTGGGAGCGCTGCGCGGACAGTCGGCGCCGGTGACGTACGGGCTGATCGTCCTGTGTTGCGCGCTCTTCGTCGTCGGACCGGCCGCGGGGTTGAGTCCGGCCTACGGGACCGGGGACGCGCTGCTCGCCGCGCAGCGGGCCTACTTCGCCCGCTGGGGCGTGGTGCCGGTGGAGCTGTTCAGCGGGGCGCCGCGGGCGGCGCTCACGCCCGCGACCGCGCTGTTCGTGCACGGCAGCTGGGTGCATCTGCTGGGCAACATGCTCTTCCTCTACGTCTTCGGGGCCATGGCCGAGGAGCGGATGGGGCATGTGGAGTTCGCCCTGTTCTACCTGGGATGCGGCTGTCTGGCGTTGCTGGGGTACGCGGCGGCCAACGCGGCGTCGGCGCAGACGCTGGTCGGAGCGTCCGGGGCGATCTCCGCGGTCCTGGGTGCGTTCCTGTTCCTCTTCCCCAAGGCGCGGGTGACCAGTCTCTTCCCGTTCCTGTTCTTCCTGCCGCTGAGGTTCCCGGCGTGGGTGGTGCTGCCGTTCTGGGCGTCCCTGCAGTGGATGGCGGCCGGCCGGGCCTCCCAGGGGCCCGGGGTGGCCTACCTGGCCCATCTGGTCGGGTTCTCGCTGGGGTTCGTCTACGCGTCGGTGCGCTACACGCGTACGAGTAGGGTGAAACCACCAGCCGAGGCCCCCGAGGGAGAACAGCAGCCGTGATCACCGCGATCGTGCTCATCAAGACCAGCGTGGACCGGATCCCCGAGATCGCGGAGCGGATCGCCTCGCTGGATTCCGTCAGCGAGGTCTTCTCCGTCACGGGGACGTACGACCTGATCGCCATGGTGCGGGTGAGGGAGCACGAGGAGCTGGCGGACGTCATCCCCGGGCGGATCAGCAAGATCCCGGGGGTCGAGGCGACGGACACCCACGTGGCGTTCCGTACGTACTCCCAGCACGACCTGGAGGCGGCGTTCGCGATCGGGCTGGACTCCTGATCCGCCCGATCCGCTGAACACCGCCTCACCGGCCCTGCCGGCTCAGACCGCCGGGACGCAGCGGCCGTTCTCCGTGCGGTACTGCCACCGCGCGCCGTCGCTGACCAGTTCCTTCACGGCGTTGACGAAGCGCTCCACATGCTCGTCGGGGGTGCCGGCGCCGAAGCTCACCCGGATCGCGTTGAGGGACTTCTCCCCGGGCGTCGCCTCGGGGGCGCCGCACTCGCCCTGGGTCTGGGGGTCGCTGCCGAGCAGGGTGCGGACCAGCGGGTGGGCGCAGAACAGGCCGTCGCGGACGCCGATGCCGTACTCGGCGGAGAGCGCGGCGGCGAAGTGGGAGCTGTTCCAGCCCTCGACGACGAAGGAGATCACGCCGACGCGGGGGGCGTCGTCGCCGAAGAGGGAGAGGATCCTGACCTCGGGGACGTCGGCCAGGCCCTCCCTGACCTTGCGGATCAGGTGCTGCTCACGGGCGACCAGGGTGTCGAAGCCGGCCTCGGCGAGGGCCTTGCAGGCAGAGGCGATGGCGTAGGCGCCGATCACGTTCGGGGAGCCGGCCTCGTGGCGGGCGGCCGTGTCGTGCCACTCCACGTCCACTCCCCCGTCCGTCCTGCGCGACACCTTGCGGCTGGCGCCGCCGCCCGCGAGGTACGGCTCGGCCTGGCGCAGCCAGTCGGCGCGCCCGGCCAGGACTCCGGAGCCGAAGGGGGCGTAGAGCTTGTGGCCCGAGAAGGCGACCCAGTCCACGTCCAGGTCCTTGACGGACACCGGGTGGTGCGGGGCGAGCTGGGCGGCGTCCAGGACGATACGGGCGCCGTGCGCGTGGGCTGCCGCCGCCAGCTCGCGCACCGGCCACAGCTCGCCGGTGACGTTGGAGGCGCCGGTGACGCAGACCAGGGCCGGGCCGTAGGGGTCGCGGTCGGCGAGGGCGCGCTCCAGGGTCTCGACGGCCTGCCGGGGGCTGCTGGGGGCGTCGAGGTAGGTGACCCGGGCGTCCCGCCACGGCAGCAGGGAGGCGTGGTGCTCGGTCTCGAAGACGAAGACCTGGCAGTCGGCCGGGAGGGCGGCGGCGAGAAGGTTGAGCGAGTCGGTGGTGGAGCGGGTGAAGACCACCTGGTCGGTGTCGCGGCAGTCGAGGAACTCGGCGACCGTGCGGCGGGCGTTCTCGAACAGGTCGGTGGACAGCTGGGAGAGGTAGCCGGCGCCGCGGTGGACGCTGCCGTAGTAGGGGGCGTACGCCGCCACGTCGTCCCAGACGCGCTGCAGCGCGGGGGCGCTGGCCGCGTAGTCGAGCGCGGCGTAGGTGACGTCGCCGCCGGTGACGAGCGGGACGGTGACATCACGGCCCAGAACGGGCAGCGGGGCACAGACGGACTGGTCGGCGGCAAGGGTGGAGACGGACATGGGTGTACTCCCGTAGAGCAGGCGAGACTCACCGGTGCCGGAGGCGCGCACGGGCGCAGCGGTGTCCACGGCACGGAGAAGGTGAAAGGAAAAAAGGGATGCGGAGGCGGGGCTCTGCGGCCCTAACGCATTCGCTTGCTCACGGAAGGCTCCCTCGAACGACCAGGACCCCTGGAAGGCACGAGGGGTCCGCGCTTGCCGCAGACCTCGCTGCCTGCGACCTGGTCTTCACCCGGGGCACCCCGCCACGGACGGAGGGTTGCCGGACAGCCGGCCGGGGCCGAATGACTGTCGCTCATGACCTGATGTGGAAACTACGGCAGGTGATCACCTGCTCGCAACTTCTGTCCGTATACCGGGACGGGCGGACCCGTCCCGGTCGTCACCGAACCATGTGGTGCTTCGAGCGCCGCCCCCAGCGCATGCCGAACAGGATGAGGCTGGCCAGGAACACCACTATGCCGATGATCAGGAGGTAGAACAGCCCCTTCGCGACCGCGCCGATGATGCCGAGGGCGACCGCCGCGAGGATCAGGAACAGGAAGACCGCCATGATGACCACTTCCTTCGGCCCGGGGGTCAGCGGCGCGCGAGGCGGCGTCCGCGGTCGGCACCGGGCTCGTAGGCCCTGTCGTAGTGTTTGAAGATCTCTTCTTCCCGCTCGACCGGCAGCACGTCGTCCACGCCGATGGACGGCGCCTTGCGTACCTGCCCCTTGGAGTGGGCCACCTGGACGTATCCGGGTCCCACCGTCGCCTCGTCGATGGGGACGAAGACGAGCCTCTGCCGGGTCACCATCCCGGTGCGGACGGTGGCCATGGCGGGCGTGTCGGTGGTGGTGTCGACGTACACCGCCTCCAGAGACCCGATCTTGCGGCCCTTGGCGTCGATCACGTCCCGGTTGCGCCACTCGCGGATATCGGCTGTATGGATCATGCCCAGCCTCCTTGCGGCCCGCGGAGGGGAGCTGCCTTTGTCTCACTGTACTCCAGCCAGCCTGACCTGGCCTTTTCCGCGGGCGCGCTCGGCGTCAGGCGTTGCTGGCGGCCACCCACCGCTCCAGGGCACGCTTGGCCGCGCCCGAGTCGATCGACTCGGCGGCCTTGGCCATGCCGGTGCGGATCTGGTCCGCCAGCGGGCCGTCGCCCGGCTCCAGCGCCACCAGGGCCGCAGCCGAGTTCAGCAGCACGGCGTCCCGTACCGGGCCCGTCTCCCCGTCGAGGAGGCGGCGGGCGACCTCGGCGTTGTGGGACGGGTCGCCGCCGCGCAGGGCCTCCACCGGGACCAGTTCGATACCGGCGTCCCGCGGATCGAAGGTCTCCTCGGTGACCTTGCCGTCGCGGACGACCCAGACGTGGGAGGTGGCCGTCGTCGTCAGCTCGTCGAGGCCGTCGTCGCCGCGGAACACCAGGGAGGAGTTGCCGCGCTCGGCGAGCACACCTGCGATCATCGGCGCCAGGCGCGGGTCTGCCACGCCGACCGCCTGGGCCTTCACCTTCGCCGGGTTGGTCAGCGGGCCGAGGGCGTTGAAGACCGTCCGGATACCCAGCTGACCGCGCGCGGCGGCGACGTGGCGCAGCGCGGGGTGGAACTTCACCGCGAAGCAGAAGGTGATGCCCGCCTCCTCCGCGACCTGCGCGACCCGCTGGGGCGTCAGGTCGAGGTTGACGCCCAGCTTCTCCAGGACGTCCGAGGATCCCGACGCCGACGAGGCCGCGCGGTTGCCGTGCTTGACGACCTTGGCCCCCGTGCCGGCCACCACCAGCGCCGACATCGTGGAGATGTTCACCGTCTTCGCGCCGTCGCCGCCCGTGCCGACGATGTCGACCGTGCGGCCCGACACCTCGATCACGTTGGCGTGCTCGTACATCGCCCGGACCACACCGGTGATCTCCTCGACGGTCTCGCCCTTGGCCCGCAGCGCCACCACGAACCCGGCGATCTGCGCGTCCGTCGCCTCGCCGCGCATGATGCGGTCCATCGCCCAGGCCGTGTCGTCCGCGCTCTGGTCGCGGCCCTCGAGGAGCCCGTTCAGCACCTGGGGCCAGGAACGGCCCGCCGCGGTGTCGCCTCCAGCGGGGTGCACAGCGCTCATAAGCCGCTCCTGGGTCGGTGTCCCGGACTACGGGACGCGAGTCTCGAACGAGTCCACCCTATCCAGCCGGGGGCATGGCGAAGGGCCCCGTCCTCCCCCAAGCTCTCGACAAGCTCGAGCAGGGGGGCCGGACGGGGCCCTTTACCGTGGCGTGGCGTGCAGCGATCAGTGGTGGCCGTGGCCGCTCGTGATCTCCTTGTACTCCTCGACCGTGGGCTTGGGGATCTGGTTGTTCTCCCCGTAGTACGCGTTGCTGAGCTTGGCACGCAGCTTCGCGGAGCCCTTGATCTTCCGCTCGACGCCGTTCTCGTCGACCGTCGGGCCGAGCTCGACCGGCTTGTACTGCTCGTGTGCCGTGAGCGTGTGCAGCTGCTCCTGGCTGAGCGGCTCGTGGACCTCGATGAACTCACCGTGCGGCAGCCGCTTGATGATGCCCGACTCGCGGCCGTGCAGCACCTTGTCGCGGTCCCGGCGCTGCAGGCCGAGGCAGATCCGCTTGGTGACGATGAACACGAGCACCGGCACCACGAAGAAGGCGACGCGGACGAACCAGGTGATCGCGTTGATCGACAGGTGGAAGTGGGTGGCCCACAGGTCGTTGCCACCACCGACCAGCAGCACGAAGTACCACGAGATCCAGGCGGCACCGAACGCGGTGCGCGTCGGCGCGTTGCGCGGGCGGTCCAGGATGTGGTGCTCGCGCTTGTCGCCGGTGACCCAGGACTCGATGAACGGGTAGACCGCGATCGCGACCAGGACCAGCGGGAAGATCACCAGCGGGACGAACACGCCCAGGACGAGCGTGTGACCCCAGAAGTTGATCTCCCAGCCCGGCATCGTGCGGATCAGGCCCTCGGAGAAGCCCATGTACCAGTCGGGCTGGGCGCCCGTGGACACCTGGTCCGGACGGTAGGGGCCGATGGCCCAGATCGGGTTGATGGTGGCGATCGCCGCGATGGCCGCGATGACGCCGAAGACCAGGAAGAAGAAGCCTCCGGCCTTGGCCATGTACACCGGCATCAGCGGCATGCCGACGACGTTGGTGTTCGTCTTGCCGGGGCCCGCGAACTGCGTGTGCTTGTGGTAGACGACCAGGATCAGGTGGCCGACCACCAGGCCGAGCATGATGCCCGGCAGCAGCAGGATGTGGATCGAGTAGAAGCGGGCCACGAAGTCGCCGCCCGGGAACTCGCCGCCGAAGAGGAAGAACGACAGGTACGTGCCGACGATCGGCACGGACAGGATCGCGCCCTCCATGAAGCGGACACCGGTGCCGGAGAGCAGGTCGTCCGGGAGCGAGTAACCGGTGAAGCCGGTGAACATGCCGAGGACGAACAGCAGGAAGCCGAACAGCCAGTTGATCTCACGCGGCTTGCGGAACGCGCCGGTGAAGAACACGCGCATCATGTGCACGAACATGCCGGCGAGGAAGATCAGCGCCGCCCAGTGGTGGATCTGCCGGACCAGCAGACCGCCGCGGACGTCGAAGCTGATGTGCAGCGTCGAGTTGAACGCCTCGCTCATCAGCTGGCCCTGCAGCGGCACGTAACTGCCGTGGTACACCACCTCGTTCATCGACGGGTGGAAGAACAGCGTCAGGTAGACACCCGTGAGGATGATGATGAGGAAGCTGTAGAGGCAGACCTCGCCCAACATGAACGACCAGTGGTCGGGGAAGATCTTCCGCATGTTCGACTTGGCCAGGGTGTAGATGCCCAGGCGTCCGTCGGCCCAGTCGGCGACGCGCTCGCCGGCCGGTGCCCGTCCGCGAGACGCGGACCCGTTGCTCGTTGTAGTGCTCATCCGCGCTCCCAGAAGGCAGGACCGACGGGCTCCTCGAAGTCGCCGAGCGCTTCGAGGTAACCGTCCGCGTTGACGCCGATGCGCAGCTGCGGCAGGGCGTGACCGGCCGGGCCGAAGATGACCCGGGCACCGTCGGAGAGGTCGAAGGTGGACTGGTGGCACGGGCAGAGGACGTGGTGCGTCTGCTGCTCGTACAGGGAGATCGGGCAACCGACGTGGGTGCAGATCTTGGAGAACGCCACGATGCCCTCGTGGGACCAGGACAGTTCCTTCTTGTCCTTGATGTTCTCCGGCTGCAGCCGGACGATCATCAGCGCCGCCTTGGCGATCTCCTTCTGGAAGTCCTCGCTGGTCTCCTCCAGGCCCTCGGGCTTGGCGAAGGTGAGCGAACCGACCTGGACGTCCGAGGGACGCAGCGGCTGGTTCGTGTTCATGTTGACGAGGAGCTTGCCCTTGGACCACATGGTGTGGCGCAGCTTCGTCCCGGGCAGCGGGCCGAGGTCACGCAGCAGGAAGAGGCCGGAGAGCGGGAACATGGCCAGCGCGCCGAGCATCGTGGTGCGGATCAGCTTGCGGCGGCCGATCACCGACTCCTTGGCGCCCTGCCGGAAGTCGGTCATGACCTTGGCCTTGACCTCGGGGGACGCCTCGACCGGGTGACGCTCGTCGGCGATCTCCACGTCGGACATCAGGGTGCGGGCCCAGTGGACCGCGCCCGCGCCGATCGTGAACAGCGCCACGCCGAGCGTCAGGCCCAGCGCGAAGTTCATCGCGCTGAGGTGCCCGATCGGGAAGACGTAGATCGACTTGTCGTTCGGGATCCCGACGTACGAGGCGATGAAGCCGATGGTGGCCAGCATCGACACGGTGAACAGCAGGGCGACCGTGCGCTCGGAGCGCTTGGCGGCCCGCTCGTCGATGTCCTGGATGCGGTGCTCGTGGGGCGGCAGCCCCGGGTCGGCGAACGGGTTCTCCTCGTCCGCGACGGCTACCGCGCCGGACTCGGTGTCCTGCTCAGCGGGCAGGTTCTCTTCTGGAATGTCGTGGCTACTCATGACTTCTTGGCCTTTGCGGTCCGAGCGGCGACCCAGACGGCGACGACGATCAGCGCGCCGAGGCCGAAGATCCAGGCGAACAGGCCCTCGGAGACCGGGCCGAGGCCGCCCAGCTTGAGACCGCCGGGGTTCTCGGTCTGGTCACCGTTGACCGCGTTCAGGTACGCGATGATGTCCTTCTTGTTCTGCTGCGACAGCGTGGTGTCCGGGAAGGACGGCATGTTCTGCGGGCCCGTCAGCATGGCCTCGTAGATGTGCTGGGGGGCGACACCCTCGAGGCTCGGGGCGAACTTGCCGTGCGTCAGCGCGCCGCCCTCACCGGTGAAGTTGTGGCACTGCGCGCAGTTCGTACGGAAGAGCTCACCGCCCTTGGCGATGTCGGCGCCTTCCGGGCTGTAGTCGTTCTTCGTCGGGATCGCCGGTCCGGCGCCGAGGGACGAGATGTACGCCGCGAGCTGGTCGATCTGGGTCTGGTTGTAGATCGGCTTCTTCCGCGGCACCTGGGCGCCCTGCGAGGTGGCGGCCGGCATACGACCGGTGCCGACCTGGAAGTCGACGGCCGCGGCACCCACGCCCACCAGGCTCGGACCGTCGGAGCTGCCCTGACCGTTGGTGCCGTGGCAGCTGGCGCAGCCCACCTGGTAGAGCTTCTTGCCCTCGTCGATGGCGAGGGACTGGGCGGTCGTATCGGCCTGCGCCTGGGTCGCGGGCGCGAACGCTGCGTACAGCCCCCCGGTGGCCGCCAGCGCGAGGAGTAGGACGACGACAGCCGCCAGCGGATGGCGTCGTCGTGCGGAGAGCTTTTTCACGGATTACCCCGGTGTCAGGATCTTCTGCGTCGATGCTTCTGGAGGTGGATCGGGTCGTCGGGGGCGATCGGCTCCCCCGGTCGGGGACCGTCCGCCGCGCGGCGGCCGACTACCGGATCATGTAGATCGTGGCGAAGAGGCCGATCCAGACGACATCGACGAAGTGCCAGTAGTAGGACACGACGATGGCGGCGGTCGCCTGCTCATGGGTGAACCTGCGCGCCGCGTAGGTGCGGCCCAGGACCAGCAGGAAGGCGATGAGACCACCCGTCACGTGCAGGCCGTGGAAGCCGGTGGTCAGGTAGAACACCGAGCCGTACGGGTCCGAGGACAGCGAGAGGCCGTCCTTCTTGACCAGCTCGGTGTACTCGAAGATCTGACCGCCGACGAAGATCGCACCCATGATGAAGGTGACGATGAACCAGCCCCGGAGCTTCTTCACATCCCCGCGCTCGGCGGCGAACACGCCGAGCTGGCAGGTCAGGGAGGAGAGCACCAGGATCGTGGTGTTCGTCGCCGAGAACGGGAAGTTGAGATGGCTCGCCATCTCCTTCCAGTGAGCCGGCCCGGTCACCGATCGCAGGGTGAAGTACATCGCGAAGAGGGCCGCGAAGAACATCAGCTCGGAACTCAGCCAGATGATGGTTCCGACGCTGGTGAGGTTCGGCCGGTTGACCGACGGGTGCGCGTGCCCGGTTTCTACTGTCGTTGCTGTCGCCACGACCGACATTATGTCGGTCGCTTATCTCGCCCTCACTCCGGGGGGTGCCGTTCGGAGTGTCCGTACCGTCTGTAGTGCCCGGATGGCGCACCGAAGGGGGGTGCACGCCGGTGTCCACCCGGTGTTGCAGGGGGTAGCATCCGCACCGATGGTCCGTTCCGTACGACGACGACGTCCCGGAGGGAAGCATGCAGCCGACCGCCACGGTGCTGGTCTACAGCGACGACTCCAACACCCGCGCCCAGGTGCGGCTGGCCTCCGGCCGCAGGCCGGCTCCGGACGTTCCCGAGGTGGAGTTCGTGGAGTGCGCCACGCCGGGGGCCGTGCTCAGGGAGCTGGACAAGGGCGGCATCGATGTGTGCGTGCTGGACGGCGAGGCCGTGCCGATGGGGGGCATGGGCGTGTGCCGGCAGATCAAGGACGAGATCTTCAATTGTCCGCCGGTGCTGGTGCTGATCGCTCGGCCTCAGGATGCGTGGCTCGCGACCTGGAGCCGCGCGGATGCGGCTGTGGCGCTGCCGGTCGAGCCTGTCGAGTTCGCCTCTGCTTTGGCCGGGCTGTTGCGGCGTAGGGCCCTTTCGAGCGCCTGAGAGCCGGTTCCCGGCGTTTTGCCTCGTGCCCCTTCCAGGGGCGCTCAGACGCTCTCCGGGCTCAGTCGTGCCGTCATCGCGGGGTTCGAGGTGTCGGGCGTCAGGGCGCTGCCCTTCTGCCACTTCTCCCAGTCCACATTCCAGTCGCCGAAGCCGTTGCCGAACGGTTCCATCTGTTTGCCGCCCGAGTTGACGACCTGGACGATGTCGCCCTGCCGGACCGTGTTGTAGAACCACTGGGCGTACGAGGTGCTCATCCCCGTGCAGCCGTGGCTGACGTTGGCGTACCCCTGGGAGCCCACGGACCAGGGGGCGGCGTGCACGTACTCGCCGCTCCAGGTGACCCGGGCCGCCCAGTAGACGTTCAGGTCGTAGGAGTCGCTGGAGCCCGCCGAGATGCCGATGGTGGTTCCGCGCATCCGTACGACGTAGCTCTTGTTCAGGATCACCTTGACGCCGTTGCGTGTCTCGTAGCCGGGCTTGCCGGTGGTGATGGGGATCTGCTTGATCACCTGACCGTTCTGGTAGACCGTCATCCGGTGTGACGCGGAGTCCGTGACGGCGATGACGCTGTCCCCCGTGGTCAGCTTCACGGGCTTGGTGTCGCCGCCCCAGAGGCGTTCGGCGATCTTCACGCCGGCGAGGTTGCTGTAGGCGGTGACGGTGGCGTGGACGGGCCAGTAGTCCTTGGGGCGGTAGTGCAGCGTCTTGTCGTCCACCCAGTACCAGGAGCCCTCCACGGCGGGCACCGAGTCCACCCTGAGGGCACGCTCGACGATGGCCCGCTGTCCCCTGTCCTTGACGGGCTGGCTGAGGGTGGCCGTGACGGGCTGGCCGACGCCGTAGGTCCCGGAGTCCGGGCCGAAGGTGACGTTCAGGACCTTGCTGGTCTTCGGGGTGCCGGTGTCGATCTCCAGGGTCTTGCGGCCCGGGTTGCCGTCCTCGTCCTCCGTGCTGACCTGCACCGTGTAGTGGGTGCCCGCGGCCAGCGGCGAGGTGCTGTGCCAACGGCCGCCGTCGGCGGAGAGTTCGCCGGCGACGTAGCGTCCTCGGGAGTCGGTGGCGGTGACGTCCGTGATGCGCGCGTCCGAACCCGAGGCGGTGATCTCCAGTGGTTTGTCCGGGTCGACCTGCTTGCCGTCGCCGACCGGTGCGTTGAAGGCGATGTCGTCCGCCGCGTCGTACGGCTTCGCCGCCGGGTCCCCGTCCCCGCCGCAGGCGACGAGACCCGCACCGAGGGCGATCACCAGCAGGGTGCAGCCGACGACCGTGCCGTTCCTCAAGAACGCTGTGTGGCTCATGCCCTCACGCTAGGAACGTCCGTCAAGCATGGCGCGCCGGGCAATCCGTGTGGGGGACGTGAGGCGCGGCAAAAGAGGGAGCCCGGACACTCCAGGCGGTGTGTCCGGGCTCCCGTCGCGCTCGGTGCGTGTTACTGGGTGCGGTTCTCCCCGCGGTAGTACTCGAAGACCCAGCCCCACAGGCCCACCAGGATCAGCGGGGCCGAGAAGTACAGCAGCCACCAGCCGATCGCGATCGCCAGGAAGGCGAACGCTCCACCGACGCCGAGGGCGAGCGGCTGCCAGCTGTGCGGGCTGAAGAAGCCGATCTCACCGGCGTCGTCGGCGACGTCGGCCTCCTTGTCGTCCTGCGCTCCCGCGTCGACCCGCCGGGCCGTGAAGGCCAGGTAGTAGCCGATCATCACGCTCAGGCCGAAGGCCAGGAAGAGCGCGGTGGTGCCGGCCGGCTCCTTCGACCACAGGCCGTAGATGACGGCCATGACGAGGATGAAGACGGACAGCCACAGGAACATCTTGCCCTGGATCTTCACTTGCCGGCCTCCTTGCCACCAGCGACGCCCTTGCTGCCGGCACCCGCGTACTCGAGCTGCTCGAGCGCGGCGATCTCCGGGTGGTGCAGGTCGAAGGCGGGCGATTCGGAGCGGATCCGCGGCAGCGTGAGGAAGTTGTGCCGCGGCGGCGGGCAGGAGGTCGCCCACTCCAGCGAACGGCCGTAGCCCCACGGGTCGTCGACGCCGACCGGCTTGCCGTACTTGGCCGTCTTCCACACGTTGTAGAGGAACGGCAGGATCGACAGGCCGAGCAGGAAGGAGGAGATCGTCGAGATCGTGTTCAGGGCGGTGAAGCCGTCGGCGGCGAGGTAGTCCGCGTAACGACGCGGCATGCCCTCGGCGCCCAGCCAGTGCTGCACCAGGAACGTGCCGTGGAAGCCGATGAACAGCGTCCAGAACGTGATCTTGCCCAGGCGCTCGTCGAGCATCTTGCCGGTGAACTTCGGCCACCAGAAGTGGAAGCCGGAGAACATCGCGAAGACGACGGTGCCGAAGACCACGTAGTGGAAGTGCGCCACCACGAAGTACGAGTCCGAGATGTGGAAGTCCATCGGCGGCGAGGCCAGGATGACACCGGTCAGACCACCGAACGTGAAGGTGATCAGGAAGCCGGTCGCCCAGAGCATCGGCGTCTCGAAGGACAGCGAGCCCTTCCACATCGTTCCGATCCAGTTGAAGAACTTCACGCCGGTGGGGACGGCGATGAGGAACGTCATGAAGGAGAAGAACGGAAGCAGCACGCCACCGGTGACGTACATGTGGTGCGCCCACACCGTCACGGACAGACCGGCGATGGCGATGGTGGCGCCGATGAGGCCCATGTAGCCGAACATCGGCTTACGGCTGAAGACCGGGATGACCTCGGAAATGATTCCGAAGAACGGTAGGGCGATGATGTACACCTCTGGATGGCCGAAGAACCAGAAGAGGTGTTGCCACAGCAGTGCGCCGCCGTTGGCCGCGTCGAAGACGTGGGCGCCGAACTTGCGGTCCGCCTCCAGGGCGAACAGCGCGGCCGCCAGGACCGGGAAGGCCAGCAGCACGAGCACACCGGTCAGCAGCACGTTCCACACGAAGATCGGCATGCGGAACATCGTCATGCCGGGGGCGCGCATGCAGATGATCGTGGTGATGAAGTTGACCGAGCCGAGGATCGTGCCGAAGCCGGAGAAGGCCAGACCCATGATCCACATGTCGGCGCCGACACCCGGCGAGCGGACCGCGTCCGACAGCGGGCTGTAGGCGAACCAGCCGAAGTCGGCCGCACCCTCCGGAGTGAGGAAGCCGCCGACCGCGATGAGCGAGCCGAACAGGTAGAGCCAGTAGGCGAACATGTTCAGCCGCGGGAAGGCCACGTCGGGCGCGCCGATCTGGAGCGGCATGATCCAGTTCGCGAAGCCGGCGAACAGCGGCGTCGCGAACATCAGCAGCATGATCGTGCCGTGCATCGTGAACGCCTGGTTGAACTGCTCGTTCGACATGATCTGCAGGCCCGGACGGGCCAGCTCGGCGCGCATGAGCAGCGCCATCACGCCGCCGATCAGGAAGAACGCGAACGACGTCGTCAGATACAGCGTGCCGATCGTCTTGTGGTCGGTGGTCGTCAGCCACTTGATGACGACGTTACCGGGTCGCCTGCGCCGTACCGGCAGCTCGTTCTCGTACGACTCTGCTGCCGCGGCACCCTGGGGTTCGTTGAGGATGCTCACAGGTTGTTCGTCTCCCGGTTCTTCTCGTGGCTCGTCTGCGCGATGCCGGCGGGAATGTAACCGGTCTGCCCCTTCTTCGCGAGGTCCTTGAGGTGCTGCTCGTACGCTGCGGGCGAGACGACCTTCACGTTGAACAGCATCCGGGAGTGGTCGACGCCGCAGAGCTCGGCGCACTTGCCGCGGAAGGTGCCCTCCGCATTGGGGGTCACCTCGAAGGCGTTGGTGTGGCCCGGGATGACGTCCTGCTTCATCAGGAACGGCAGCACCCAGAAGGAGTGGATGACGTCACGCGAGGTGAGGATGAAGCGGACGGTCTTGCCCTTGGGGAGCCACAGGGTGGGACCGGGGTTGCCCGTCTGCGGGTTCCGCGTGGCGGGCGTGCCGAAGTCGTAGACACCGCCGGCGTTCGCCGGGAAGTCGTTCTTGAACCGGTCCGGAATCGCGACCAGGTTCTTGTCGGTCTTCGCGTCGCCCGTCACCCCGTCCACGGGGGTGATGTAGTTGAAGCCCCAGCTCCACTGGTAGCCGACGACGTTCACGGTGACGTCGGGCTTCTTGGAGAGGCTGAGGAGCTTCGACTCGTCGCGGGCGGTGAAGTAGAAGAGCACCGAGACGATGATGAGCGGGACGACCGTGTACAACGCCTCGATCGGCATGTTGTACCGGGTCTGCTGGGGAACCTCGACCTTGGTGCGGCTGCGACGGTGGAACATCGCGCTCCACAGGATCAAGCCCCACACCAGCACGCCGACGGCGAGCGCGGCCGCCCAGGACCCCTGCCACAGGGAGAGGATCCTCGGAGCCTCTTCCGTGGTCGGGGTGGGCATACCAAGGCGGGGGAAGTCCTTGTATGTGCAACCGGTTGCGGTCGCCAGGACCAGGCCCGCGGTCAGTGCCTGCAGCAGCTTCCGCCGCATCGGGCGCCGCGGCGAGCGGTCGGAGCCGTTGGGACTCACGTAGCGCCTTCCCGAGAGTCTCGCCCGCGCGGTTGGCTGCGGCCTTCTCGCTGGTCGGTCGCCGCCCTGCGTCGGGCAGGGGTTTGGATGTTTATGCGGACCAAACCCTACTCGACGCCATCCGGCGGTTCGCGGGGAGGGTGCCGTACGCGCCGCGGGTTGCGCCGGGGCGCCTAATAGCCCGGAGGTACGGCTTGTGCGGCGAGTGCGGGTGGTTTGTGGTTGATCGCGCAGTTCCCCGCGCCCCTTCAGGGCGTTTAGCGTTGCCCTGTGGGCTACTTCGACGCTGCTTCCGGTGCTCCCCTTCATCCCGTCGCCCGGCAGGCTCTGCTGGCCTCGCTCGATGAGGGGTGGGCCGATCCCGCACGCCTGTACCGCGAGGGGCGGCGGGCGCGGTTGCTGCTGGACGCGGCGCGGGAGGCGGCCGCCGATGCCGTGGGCTGCCGACCGGACGAGTTGGTCTTCACCTCCTCCGGAACGCGGGCGGTGCACGCGGGGATCGAGGGGGCGCTGACGGGCCGCCGCCGGGTCGGACGCCACCTGATCGTGTCAGCGGTCGAACATTCCTCGGTGCTTCATTCGGCGGAGGTGTTCGAGGCGTCGGGCGGGACGGTGACCCGGGTGCCGGTCTCGCGCGCGGGCGCGGTCACCCCCGAGCAGTACGCGGAGGCGTTGCGTCCGGACACCGCGCTGGCCTGCCTGCAGTCGGCCAACCACGAGGTGGGCACGGTGCAGCCGGTGGCCGAGGTGGCCGAGGCGTGCCGGGCGGCCGGGGTGCCGCTGCTGGTGGACGCGGCGCAGTCGCTGGGCTGGGGTCCGGTGGAGGGCGACTGGTCGGTCCTGACGGCCAGTGCGCACAAGTGGGGCGGGCCGTCGGGTGTCGGGCTTCTCGCGGTGCGCAAGGGGGTGCGGTTCGCACCCCAGGGGCCCTCGGACGAGCGGGAGTCGGGGCGGGCGGCCGGGTTCGAGAACATCCCGGCGATCGTGGCGGCCGCGGCCTCGCTGCGGGCGGTACGGGCGGAGGCGGCCGAGGAGACCCGGCGGCTGCGGGAGCTGACGGAGCGGATCCGGGCGCGGGTGCCGGAGCTGGTCCCCGATGTGGAGGTGGTGGGCGATCCGGTGCGCCGGCTGCCCGGGATCGTCACGTTCTCCTGTCTCTACGTCGACGGAGAGACGCTGCTGCACGAGCTGGACCGCGCGGGCTTCTCCGTCTCGTCCGGTTCGTCCTGCACGAGCAGCACGCTGACGCCCAGCCATGTGCTGAAGGCGATGGGGGTGCTGAGCGAGGGCAACGTGCGCGTGTCGCTGCCGCCGGGGACGCCGGCGGAGGACGTCGAACGGTTCCTCGAGGTGCTGCCGGAGGCGGTGGCGGGGGTCCGGGAGAAGCTGGGAGCGCCCTCCCCGCGGACCGCCGGGCCGGAGGACGCCCTGGTCGTCGACGCCCTCGGCAAGCGCTGCCCGATCCCGGTGATCGAGCTGGCCAAGGTCTTCGGGGACGCCCCGGTCGGCGGCACGGTCCGCGTCCTGGCGGACGACGAGGCGGCGCGCCTGGACATCCCGGCGTGGTGCGAGATGCGGGGGCAGGAGTACGTGGGAGAGGAGCCGGCGGAGCGGGGGTCGGCTTACGTGGTCCGCCGGCTCTCCTAGGGCGAGTCGTGGCCTCGCTGCGGCCTCAGGCCAGGTGTTCCTGGACCTCCGCGGCGGCCTCGTCCCCGTACGCCTTGGTGAAGCGTTCCATGAAGTGCGCCCGCCGCAGCTGGTACTCCTGCGTGCCCAGCGTCTCGATGACCAGGGTCGCGAGCATGCAACCCACCTGGGCCGCCCGCTCCAGCGTGACCCCCCACACCAGCCCGGAGAGGAACCCGGCCCGGAAGGCGTCGCCGACTCCCGTCGGGTCCACCTTCGCCGTCTCCTCGGGCACTCCGACCTCGATCGGGTCCTCACCGACGCGCTCGATGCGCACACCGCGGGAGCCGAGCGTGGTCACCCGGTGGCCCACGCGGCCCAGGATCTCGGAGTCCGACCAGCCCGTCTTGGTCTCGATGAGCCCCTTCTCGTACTCGTTGGAGAAGAGATAGGTCGCCCCGTCCAGCAGTATCCGGATCTCGTCGCCGTCCATACGGGCGATCTGCTGTGAGAAGTCCGCGGCGAACGGGATGGACCGGGAGCGGCACTCCTCCGTGTGGCGCAGCATCGCCTCCGGGTCGTCGGCGCCGATGAGGACCAGATCGAGGCCGCCCACCCGGTCGGCGACCGTCTTGAGCTCGATGAGCCGGGCCTCGCTCATCGCGCCGGTGTAGAAGGAGCCGATCTGGTTGTGGTCGGCGTCGGTGGTGCACACGAAGCGGGCCGTGTGCTGGGTCTCCGAGATCCGCACGGAGTCCGTGTCCACTCCGTGTCGGTCCAGCCAGGCACGGTACTCGTCGAAGTCGGAGCCGGCCGCGCCGACCAGGATCGGCTTGGTGCCGAGCTGTCCCATACCGAAGGCGATGTTCGCGCCCACCCCGCCGCGGCGTACGTCGAGGCGGTCGACCAGGAAGGAGAGGGAGACCGTGTGCAGCTGGTCCGCGACGAACTGGTCGGCGAAGCGGCCGGGGAAGGTCATGAGGTGGTCGGTGGCGATGGAGCCGGTGACTGCGATACGCACGGCTAGGACACGCTCCTGGGGCGGAGGGGATGGACAGTTCACGCTACCCGGTCCACCGGGCCCTCTGAAGCAGGCGAAACTACCCGATGGTAGATCTTTCCCGGTGGGCTCCGGCCTGCCTACGGTGCGGCCATGACGAAGCTCGAGGTCCTCGGCACCGCCCCGCTCGGCACGGAACCGGAAGGAGACCTGGCGTCGCTGCGCGGCGACTGCGCCCGCATGGTCCCGCACTGGGCCGCACCCGCGAAAGCCGCTCCCGTGCCGGTCTCACCGTCCCTGATCCACGGGGTCAGCGTCCCGCCCGCTTCCGCCCGCCTCCTGGACGCGATGTCCGACTACGGGGACTGATACCGCGCCGGGCCGACCGGCGCACCCGGGAGGGAACCGTGCGCTCCCCCGCCGCGTCCCATCGCCGTCCCCCGTAAGAGCGAGGCGGGATACGACCTTCCGTGCCCCTTTTCCGGCACGGCGGGGTCTCCTGGGACAGCGTGGAGCCGAAGGAGCGATGCGGTGAACACCGAGCGACCCGACGACGTGAGCGAGCCGGCGGACGTCCCCGAGGGTGGGGGCGGCGCCGTGCCGCGACGGCGTTCCCCGGTGGTGGTCGCCTCGGTCGCGGCCGCGGTCCTGCTGGTCGGGGGCGGCGGGGCGTATCTGGCCACGACCCTGTCCGGCGGGACGGGCGGCTCCTCCGCACCGGGTGGTGACGGCGCTCCCCCGCCGCTGGCCCTCGACGGCCGTGGCGGGGTCGGCTCGCCGGGCATCGCGGTGGGCGAGCCGAACCCGTACGGCACGACGTACCGTGCGGCGGGCAAGCTGCCCGGCGGCCCCGGGTCGGCGCCCGTGTACTGGGCGAAGGGCGAGGTGACGCGGGACGAGGTGGCCCGGCTCGCCAAGGCGCTGGACGTGAGCGGCACGCCGCAGCGGGCCGGCGGCGCCTGGACGGTGGGCGGCGGCAAGGACGGGGCGCAGCCGCTGCTGCGGGTGGCCGGACAGGCGCCGGGGATGTGGACGTTCAGCCGGTACGGGCCCGGGTCCGACGACCTGTGCCGGGGCACCAAGGTGTGCGCCTTCGCACAGGGCTCCGCCGAGGGCTCCTCCTCCGTGGTGAGCGAGGCCGTGGCGAAGCGGGCCGCCGCCCCGGTGCTGAAGGCGCTCGGCCAGGACGACGCCAAGCTCGACGCGCACCAGGTCCTGGGCTCCCTGCGGGTGGTGAACGCCGATCCGCAGGTCGGCGGGCTGCCCACGCACGGCTGGTCGACCGGTGTCCAGGTGGCCGCGGACGGCCGTGTGGTGGGCGGCAGCGGCAGTCTGAAGGCGCCGGTCAAGGGAGCGGTGTATCCCGTGCTCGACGCGAAACGGACGCTGGAGCTGATGAACGGCGCGCCGTCGTACGGCCGCAAGGGCATCGGCGGCTGCGCCAGTCCCGTACCGGTGAAGGAGCGGGACGAGAAGCCGTGCGGGGCGTCCACCGCGGCGCCGAAGCGGGCGTCGGCGACGGTGGAGGGCGCGGTGTTCGGGCTGGCCCGGCACTCCGTGGACGGCCAGGCGGTGCTGGTGCCGTCGTGGCTGTTCGAGGTACGGCCGACCGGGGACGGGGACGGCCTCACGGTGACGTACCCCGCGATCGACCCGCAGTATCTGACCACTCCGCAGCCGCCGGGGCAGCCGAGCCGGGCGCCGTCCCCGGGTACGAGCGCTCCGGGTGGGACGCCGTCCCCGGCGCCCACGAAGCATGACGTGAAGGTGATGGGCTACACCGCCGACGGCCGGGACCTCACCATCGCCTATGAGGGCGGGGTGTGCGCCGACTACGCGGCGTCCGTGAGCGAGGGCTCGGACAAGGTGACGGTGACCGTGACCGAGACGCCCTGGCGGGGCAAGGTCTGCATCATGATCGCCAAGGTCTACCACCAGACGCTGCATCTCAAGGCGCCGCTGGGCGACCGCCAGGTGGTCGGTTCGGACGGCACTCCGATTCCGAAGGGGACGGTGCCCGCCGACGGGGCGGGGCCGCCGCTCGCGCGGTAGGAGGCTCCACGGACGGACGAAGGCGGCGCCCCCGAGTGGGGACGCCGCCTTCACACGCCTACCGGTGGGCGCTGCTCAGCTGAAGGAGTCGCCGCAGGCGCAGGAGCCCGTCGCGTTCGGGTTGTCGATGGTGAAGCCCTGCTTCTCGATGGTGTCGACGAAGTCGATCGTCGCGCCGCCCAGGTACGGGGCGCTCATGCGGTCGGTGACGACCTTGACCCCGCCGAAGTCCTTCTCCACGTCGCCGTCGAGCGTGCGCTCGTCGAAGAAGAGCTGGTAGCGCAGGCCGGAGCAGCCGCCGGGCTGGACCGCGACGCGCAGCGCCAGGTCGTCACGGCCTTCCTGGTCGAGCAGGGCCTTGACCTTGGCCGCGGCGGCGTCGGTCAGGATGATGCCGTCGGTGACGGTGGTGGTCTCGTCCTGTACGGACATCTACATCTCTCCCGGGTTGTACGGAGACTGCTTGCCGACGAGTGCAACCGGCGTGGCCGCGGATTCATTCCGGGCCCGCGCGCGTCTTTTCGCGTCTCGCTTCTTCCTCATGCTCGCATACACGCCGGAACACGCACACCGGCCTGTGGAGGGACGGCCGTGGGGGCCGGGATTCACGTCACATCGACGCTATGGCCATCGTCAAAGTGACATGAAGCGGTTATGATAGATAGCGTCAATTCGACGAAAAGGCTTGTCCCGCATGTCCCGCCGGCCCACCTGAAGGGCCGGCGAGCCGCAGAACAGAAAGGGTGCGTGTCGTGACCACCGCCCAGACCCAGGAGCTCGACGTACAGCCGACGCCCCTCGCCCTCCTGCTCCTCGGCCGTGAGGCCGACCCGAAGAGCGAACGGGGCGTCGAGTGTCCCGGCGAGCTTCCCTCGCCGTCCGACCCGGACCTGGTCGAGCGCGCCCGCGCCGCCAAGGAGAAGCTGGGCGACAAGGTGTTCGTGCTCGGGCACCACTACCAGCGCGACGAGGTCATCCAGTTCGCGGACGTCACGGGCGACTCCTTCAAGCTGGCCCGGGACGCCGCGGCCCGGCCGGAGGCCGAGTACATCGTCTTCTGCGGTGTGCACTTCATGGCGGAGTCGGCGGACATCCTGACCTCCGACCACCAGAAGGTGGTCCTGCCCGACCTCGCGGCCGGCTGCTCCATGGCCGACATGGCGACGGCCGAGCAGGTCGCCGAGTGCTGGGACGTGCTGACCGAGGCGGGGATCGCCGAGCAGGTCGTCCCGGTGTCGTACATGAACTCGTCCGCGGACATCAAGGCGTTCACGGGCAAGCACGGCGGCACGATCTGCACGTCGTCGAACGCGAAGCGAGCGCTCGAGTGGGCCTTCCAGCAGGGTGAGAAGGTCCTGTTCCTGCCGGACCAGCACCTGGGCCGCAACACCGCGGTGCGCGACATGGGCATGTCCCTGGACGACTGCGTCGTCTACAACCCGCACAAGCCGAACGGCGGCCTGACGGCCGAGCAGCTGCGCGCCGCGAAGATGATCCTTTGGCGGGGCCACTGCTCGGTGCACGGCCGCTTCAACCTGGACTCGGTGAACGACGTGCGGGAGCGGATCCCCGGCGTGAACGTGCTGGTGCACCCCGAGTGCCGGCACGAGGTGGTGTCGGCGGCGGACTACGTGGGGTCGACCGAGTACATCATCAAGACGCTGGAAGCGGCCCCGGCGGGCTCGAAGTGGGCCATCGGCACGGAGCTCAACCTGGTCCGTCGCCTGGCGAACCGTTTCGCGCCGGAGGGCAAGGAGATCGTCTTCCTCGACAAGACGGTGTGCTTCTGCTCCACGATGAACCGCATCGACCTGCCGCACCTGGTGTGGGCGCTGGAGTCCCTGGCCGAGGGGAACCTGGTCAACCGCATCGAGGTGGACCAGGAGACGGAGGCGTTCGCAAAGCTGGCGCTGGAGCGGATGCTGGCTCTGCCGTAGTGCGGACGTGACCGTGCCCCGGCCACCACGACGGTGGCCGGGGCACGGTCATGTCCTCATAAGGCTACGGTGCGAGATGGTCGCGGCCCTCCGTAACGGCGAGCCCGACCTCGTGACCACAAGCCTTGAAAAGCGCCTCGCCGATCAGCGCGAGGTTCTCCTCCGAGAGCTTTTCACAGGTATAGCGGAGAGAAATCGGGAAATCCCCGTAAAGACTCATGGCCATCAAAAGGATCGCAAGATCCTCACGCCACTCTCCGAGTTCCCCGGAGTCGATCGCTTCTTTTATCCGGCGAACATCGAATCCCGCCCACACTTCATCATTCTCATCGACGCCCCCTTGCGCGAGTTTCCGCAGCTCGGGGCTGTCGAGCCACACGCCATGACGCGTCAGGAGCCAGACGGCCGCGTCAAGGGACCATAGTCCGTCGGCGCCACGGCGAAGGGCAGCCGCGAACTGGTCGGCGGAAAAGGAAGAGAAATCAGGCATGGCAGCAGTGTAGCCGGTCGGGCAGTGTCCGAAGACCCGGCCGACCGGCTACCTGTGGGATTTTACAGCCCTATTTTGTTGTTGTTACTCCGCTTCGCTCACTCCTCCATCCCGAAGAGGAACTGCATGATGCGCCTCCGGGAGGCGTCGGGGAACATTCCCGCCGAGTTGAGCCTCACCCGTTGGGCGGCAGAGATTCCGCCGCCCGCTACATCATTCGTACGTCTCGAAGAACGGACGCTCCACCTTTCCCGCAACGGAGAACGGGCGGAAGTCGCGATCTGTCAGGACGCGGTAGATGAATTCCGTGGTCGAGATGTCGAAACGGTGCCAGTCCTCCAACGGATCGGTTCGGGCCACGATCGGCCATTGCTCGGGGCGTGTTGAAGCGTCGGCGAGCCAGTAGTACTGGTCCTCCGTGAGGGAGTTCCCCCAGAGGATGAGTCCGCTGCCGCCGGCGTCGAACACGTCGTAGGGGTCGAAGAGCGTGCTCAGCTGACCGCTCTCGCGGCGCCGCCGTTGCGACTTCCATCGCCCCAGCAGCCCGTAGGAGTCGATGGCATTCGGGGGCAGCAACTCCAGGTACCCACTGAAAGCGCCGTGACGAAACGCCTCACAGAGCTTCTTGTAGTCCGCCGGGAGTTGCGTCCCGAATTGCTCCTCGATGTCATCCCAGTCCACATCTCGCTGTGACGCCTCCCAGCGAGTGGCGGAGATGATCTCGTCAACTCTGTCCATGGTCTCTCTTCTCTTCCCATCGCCTACTGCCCGGCCACATAGCCCCAGGGATAGACAGCCCCGCCGGATGAGGCGGCCAACCCTTGCAGTGAGGGGACGGTGCTGTCGCCTTGGTAGCTCGCCGAGATTTCGTAGTAGACGGTATTTCCCAGCTCCAACTGGTCGGAGATCGCTTTCTCCCAGTCGCCCATGCTGTCCTGGTTCACATCGCTCGGCAAGGGAACCAGGTTCCTCCGGTCGGTGCCGCTTCCACCGAATTGACGGGCCACCAGGTGCGCCCGGTCGAGGCCCATACCCGGACGCCATCCCTTGGGAGACGCAGCCCAAGCACCCGGAGTGCTCATCGGCCAGATAGTGGTGCTTCCCACCATCTTGGTCGAGTTGTTCGGGTCCTTCAGGTTTCCTTCCTTGTCGGTGTAGTTGATGTCCGACTTGTTGAGGCACGCGATGGCGCCCTGAGCACGCCCCTGGGAGTCGAGCGGCATGTAGTAGATCATGCTCGACCGGCTCTTCTGGCAGTCCTCCTTGGTGAACGGCACCCGGGCGTCACCGGGCTGCCACTCCTTGACGGAGTCCGGCTTGAGGAGGAGCCCCTTGCTGTAGTCCGGCTTGTCACCGGGGTCGGACTCGTATCCGTTCTGGGCGGTCGGAGTGTCCCAGCCCAGTTCTTCCAGGAACACCCAGGCCGCCAGGCCGTATCCGCCCGCCTTGCTGAGCAGGCTGGAACCGCCGCCGGCAACGGTCTCGGCTCCCTCGGCGATCCCTTCCGCCGCGCCTTCTACAGCACCCTCGATGGTGTCGACGGCGGAGTCGATGAATCCGCCGACGTCGAAGTGACCGTCGATCTCGACGTTGCTGATGGGATTGCCGCTGCCGAACGCGTACCGGTTACCGGTGAAGGGGTCGGCTCCGAGGCCCATGTCGGACAGGGCGCCGTTGTACATGTCCCGGGTGGTGAAGCGGTTCAGGCCCGGGTTGTAGTTGCGGAAGCCCATGTCGTACGTACCGGACTGGGCGTCCCAGCGCTTGGCGTTGTAGCGGTACGGGTTGTACGCCTCCTTCGTCGGATCGGCCGCGTCAGGCTTGTCGATGCCTGTGAACTCGGACGCGTCGTCCTTGCCGTAGGCGGTGTAGCCGTACGTCGCCTTCGTGTCGCCGTTGTCGTCCGTGAGGGTTTCGACGTCGGTGTGGCCGTTGTAGCCGTAGTAGCCGTCCTCGGTCGTGCCGTCGCTGTTGTGCTTGACCTGCGACAGACGCTCGCCCCACGGGCTGTACTGGTACGACTTGGTCAGCGTGCCGGCGACCTTCTCGTCCAGGACCTCGGAGGAGAGGCCCAGGTACTCGTAGTCCGTCGTCTTGCCGTCGGCGGTCTCCGAGGCGGTGCGGTCGAGCGGGTCGAAGGTGTACGTGGTGGACTTCATCGCGCCGGTGGCGTCCGCCTTCTGGGACTCCACGACGTGGTCGAAGCCGTCGTACACACTCCGCTCGACGACCTGGCCGCCCGAGGTGACCGACTCCTGGCGGCCAAACGGGTCGTAGTTGTAGCTGGCCGTGGAGCCGCTGGTGGTGGCGGTCAACAGGCGGTTGCGGTCGTAGTTGTAGTCGGTGGTGACGCCGCCGACCGTCTGGCTGATGACGTTGGAGTTGTCGTCGTGGACGTACGTCTCCGTCGTCGCGCCGTTGCCCGTCTTCATCGACTGCTTCAGCCGGTTGGCCGGGTCGTAGGTGTAGTCGGTCGTCGAGTTCAGATACACCGAGTGGCTGTCGGCGTTCATCTTCTTCGCGACGTCCTGCGTCTTGTTCCCGTTGGGGTCGTAGGCGTAGGTGTGCGAGGAGACGAGGGTGCCGTTCGGCTTCTTCTCCCTCGTGGACTTGACCGGGCCGTCCAGGTAGTACGTGTAGTCAACGGTGTTGCCGTTGGCCTTGGTCTCCCGGAGCGTCTGGTCGCGGCCGGTGTACGTGTAGGACGTCAGCTTTGACGAGGCGTCCGTCGGCGTCTTGCCCACCGACACCGTCTTCACCAAGTCACGCAGGTCGTAGGTGTACTTGGAGAACTGATCCGGGTGAGTGATCGTGTCCAGCAGGCTGTTCGCGTCGTACGTGTACGACGTGGACTTCTTCTCCTGACCGGCCAGTGACTCGGTCACCTGCTGGACCTGGTTGAGGCCCGTGTAGGCGATCGTGTACGCGTCGATCTGGGCGCCGGAGGAGTTGTCGTCGATTGACGTCAGGTTGCCGTTCGCGTCGTAGGTGTACGTGAACGTCTTCTGCTCGTTGTCCGTGTCGGCGGAGTTGTCGCGGACCAGCTTCACGCCGTCGGAGACGACCGTGCCGGTGCTGTTCTGGAACAACTGCAGCTTGGCCGCGTTGCCTTGCTTGAAGCTGTACGAGCCAAGCGATACCCAGGTGCCAGCGCCGGTGGTCTGGTCGATCGTCTTGTCGGTCGTTCCGCCGTCGTGGGTCAGGGTGTACTTCGCCGCTGTGGCCGCACCCGACACCTGCGGGAACTTCACGTACGCCGTGTAGGTGCCGTCCGTCGGGATGTTCAGCGTCCAGGTGAAGGAGTCGGTACCCGTACCGGCCGCGTGTGAGACGTAGTTGTAGCCCTGCTCGCCGCTGGTGTCACCCGTTGACCACGTTCCCGTGAAGGAGGTGTTCTGGGCGTAGATGTCGACCAGGACGACGTCCTTGCCGACCGGAACGCCGTCGTCCGAACGGGACTTAAGCTTGCCGTCCGGGTAGTAGACCAGTTCATCGTGCGGTTGGAGGAGCCGCCCGCAGATGTAAGCGTCCGGGCCGTCTGCTGACCCAGGTCGTTGTAGTCGTAGGTGGTGGCGCTTAAGACGTCGTTTCAGTTGGTGAGGCGGCGGTAGCCGATGAGGGCTGCGGCTATGCCGACGAAGGCCAGGAAATGCTCGGCCTTGCGCTCGTAGCGGCGGTGCAGGCGTCGGCATCCGGCAAGCCAGGAAACCGTTCTCTCGACGACCCAACGGTGGCGCCCGAGCCGTGTGGAGGACTCGATGCCCTTGCGGGCGATGCGGTGGGGGATGCCACGCTGGCGAAGCCACCGGCGCAGGTGGTCGTAGTCGTATCCCTTGTCGGCGTGCAGCTTGGCCGGTCGCCGGCGGCGCGGGCCGCGCCGGGAGCGGATCGGCGGGATTCCCCGCACCAGCGGCGTCAGGCCGAGGCTGTCGTGCATGTTGGCGCCGGAGATGCCCAGCGACAGAGGCAGACCGTTCCGGTCCGTGATCAGGTGGATCTTCGATCCACTCTTGCCGCGGTCGGTCGGATTCGGTCCGGTCAGTGGCCCCCTTTTGCGGCCCTGAGGCTGACGGAGTCAATCGCGCACCGCGACCAGTCCAGCTCACCTCTGGCGCCGAGTTCGTCCAGGAGGACGCGGTGGAGCCGGGCCCAGACCCGGGCCTGGCTCCACTGGGCGAAGCGCCGGTAGACCGTCGGCTATGCCGGGCCGAACACCGGGGGCAACTGCCGCCAGGTACACCCCGAGGTGGCCACGAAGATGATCGCCGCCAGGCATTCACGGTCGCCGGCCCGCCGTCGGCCGCCGCCCTGCGGGCGTATGCCCTGCGTTGGCGGGACCACCCGCCGGAACAGCGTCCACAACTCGTCCGGCACCAACCGCTCAACCAGATCCGTCATGCACGGCTCAACGAACGATCACTCCAAAGGAAACGATGTCTTAGCGTCGGCGCGTCAGAGCGGCGGCTGCACACGATCGAGGGGCGGTCTGGGAAAGAGGACACGGCCGTCAATCAGCCCACTACACTCACCCAAACCGCCCCTGAACAGGGAAAACGTCAAAGTGCTGCTGGAGTACTGACTTTGCAACAGCCCTGCACCGGCAGCACCGTCAACACTGCCCGCACGCCTACCGCGCCTTCAGCTCACCGACCATGCCGGCCAGTTTCTGATGGGCCGGGTTTTTCCGGAAGGCCGGATAGCGCCCTGCAATAAATTCCAGGGCCTCCCTCGAGAATCGGGAGGCGGCAGCGAGGAGCTCGGTGACCGTGCAGTGCCCGGGCACGGGGTCCCAGGACCTCGTCACAGTCACCGTTTCACCTTCCGGGGTGAAGTGGATCAGCATGTCGTTCTCCGTGAAGCTGATGCACCCGGGATTCCCGTGCTGCACGTCGTGGGCCGCGAGCAGCACGCAGAACACGAAATCGAGGATCGGGAGCCTCTTGAACGATACTGTTCCGAACTCCTCGGTGGTGAGACTCACACCCATCTCGAAGTATTCGTAACGCAGATCCATCTCGCTTGCGCGTTCCAGCTTGGCGCGCTGCTTCTCGGTGAGGTCCCGCTTGAGCTCCGGAACAAAGGTGATGTCGAACACAAATCTCCCAGGTTTGCCTTGAGAACTTTCACTCGCTCTGCGGTCGGGCTGCCCGCACCGCGTATCGGCTCGGGCAGCCCGTGCAGTCACGGTCGACTACGGAATGGGATGCGCGGTTCTCAAGCTGCCGTCAGGGTTGAGGATTACCCTAATCCCGTATGCCCTGTTGGTGCCAAGCCCCTTGGACTGCATCTCCGCTCAATAAACCTGGCGGAGATCATCACTTCTTCTACAATGAGGGTAATTAATGAACACGCATGAGCAGGCTCTGATCGCAAAAGTGCGGGCGAGTGGTCTGGAAGTGATCGGCATTGCCGGTTATCCGTCAAACCCGTCTGTCGATAGCGCATGGAGGGCGGTTGCGAACTTTGAAGTACGACCGATCGCTACGACACCCTTGAAAGGAGAAGATGTTGCACGACGGTTGAATGCCCTCTGGCTGCACAGTGCCAGGAGTTCGGGAGTGCTGGCCGAAGATGACTCCTTTCTCATCACGGCTGTAAGCACCGGCAGCCGCGATGTCGGCTGGGTGAGCGTGCGCTGGACCCCGGAAGTGGATGTGTCTCGCCTGGTTGACGACCAGGGCCGAGTGGAGTTTATCGCGCGCTCGCTCAGCGGACACCACATTTGTGGCGTAACAGCCGAGGAATACGAGTACTGGATTGTGAGCCTGTCGATAACCGACGACCAATAGCAGTGAGGTATCCTCTGCAGCGCGACGGGGGTAGCAGGCAATGACAAGCTTGCCACCCGCCTCAAGTCTCGTCGACTTTCTATGCATCTCGATCGGGCCAGCATAGGACATGACGATTGGCGTGAACGCAAGGCGGAGATGATCTCGGCCCACCCTCTCATTACGCAAATGAAAAGGGGCAGCAGGGGATATTGGGCAGTGGAGAATCACGGCCGTTATTGAAGGCCAATTAACCCAAGACGCCCGATATGGCGAGAGGAAATGCGCGACGCCCGGGACCTCGGCCGGGCCTCGTGCATGGCGCGCCGGGTCTGAGCACCCGCCATTGCGGCCCGCAGGAGACGAAGCCGACACAACGGGGCCCGCTGCTACGAGTCCTGGCAGGACTTCTCCGCCGACTTCATCCTCGACCGCTGCCTGCAGTTCACCGCCACTCAGCCCTCCCCCAACCGCGCACCCCGACTCGCCGCGATCCGCAGGGCATCCGTCAGGGCCGCGGCGAGTTGTACCGCCGCGAAGCGCAACTCCCGCCTTTCCGTGGCCTCATCGGCCAGCAGCGGCCTGGCCTCGGTCAGGACGAACTCAGCCGAATCGAGCAGATCCGCCTCCAGTTCGTCGGCCAGGCGGGACAGGCGGCTGCCCGGATCGTCCGTGCTCAGGTAGCACGGCGCTCCCTCGGGTGTCGTCCACGGCAGCAATCGCAGCGCCGTCACGTCCCGTCCGTCGCGCACCATCTCGTCACTCCCTCCGGATCCGGCCATTCCGCTGGCAGCGCCGGATCAGCGATCGTTACCTTCTGTGCCGTCATCGTCGCTGTGCGACACGGCGCTTCAACAGGAGCGCCGCGTCCCAGCGTTGAGAACGGGACGATCAGCCAGAGAGGCGAGACCGATGACGTTCAAGCCGCAGACCCTCACCCCCTACCTCTCCGCCCGGCACTACTTCGGCGCCGAGCAGCGCCGCCACCGCGAGGCCGCCAAGCTGTCGCTGCTGCAACTCGCGGACATCCTCAACTCCAGCAAGAGCACGCTGGCACGCATCGAGACGGCGGAGTTGATGCCGCCACCGGACCTACCGGACCGGCTCGACGCCGCGTTCGGGACGGACAGGCACTTCCACGGGCTGTACGAACTGGCCAAGCGCGAGGCGCACCCGGACCAGTACCGGCGGTTCATGGACTTCGAGGCGCAGGCGGAGGTCATCGAGAACTTCGGCGCGCAGGCCCTCCCAGGGCTGTTGCAGACCAAGGAGTACGCCGAAGCCATGCTCAGCCGCCAGGAGGAACTGACCGGGGAGCAGATCGATGAGCGTGTCAACGCTCGCCTGTCCCGGCAGGACCGACTGCGCTCGGCCCAGCCACCCCTGCGCTGGGCGATCATCGACGAGTCTGTGCTCCGGCGAAGGGTCGGCAGCGAAGAGTGCATGTACAAACAACTGGCCCGGCTACTCGAACAGGTGGATACTCCGGACAGCAAGGTCCAGGTGATGCCCTTCAGCGCCGGTCCGCACTCGCTGATGGGCGGAGCGCTGACCCTGCTGACCCTTCCCAACGGCTCCACCGTGGCCTATGAAGAGGGCATCCAGGTCGGTCACCTCTACGAGGACCGGGACTCGGTGAAGAAGTGGCGTCGGCAGTACGAGGTGCTGCGCGCCAACGCCCTCCCACCGACGGCTTCGGCAGAGCTGATCCGAGACGCGATGGAGGACTACAAGCAATGCAGCACACCCCCGAGCTGAACTCCGCCCGGTGGCGCCGGAGCAGCTACAGCAACACCAACGGGGGCGAATGCGTCGAGGTCACTGAGGACTTCCCCGGCGTCGTCCCCGTACGCGACAGCAAGAACCCCCACGGTCCCGTCATCGTCGTCCCAGCCGCCGCCTGGGACGCCTTCGTCAACTCGCTGAGAGCGTAAGGTCCGAGAACGAAGGGGCTCCCCGTGGCTCACGGAGAGCCCCTTCGTCGAACGTACGGCGGTCAGACCTGCGTGGGCTCCGGTTCGCCGGATCCTTTGGTAGACGCGTCGCCCCGGGGCCGCTCAGTCCACCCTCGGGCGCACCAGCCCCGACTCGTAGGCGATGACCACCAGTTGTGCCCGGTCGCGGGCGCCCAGCTTCGCCATGGCCCGGTTGACATGTGTCTTCACCGTCAGTGGGCTGACCTCCAGGCGCTCGGCGATCTCGTCGTTGGAGTGACCGCCGGCGACCTGGACGAGCACCTCGCGCTCCCGGACGGTGAGGGTGCCGAGCCGGTCGGAGTGGGCCGGGTCGCGGCTGTCGTCGTCGCCCTGGGCGAGGAACCGGGCGATGAGCCCTTTGGTGGCGGCGGGCGACAGCAGTGCCTCGCCGCTGTGCGCGACACGGATGGCGTTCAGCAGGTCCTCGGGCTCGGAGCCCTTGCCGAGGAAGCCGGACGCGCCGGCGCGCAGCGACTGCACGACGTAGTCGTCGACCTCGAAGGTCGTCAGTATGACCACCCGGACATCGGCGAGGGCCGGATCGGCGCTGATCAGGCGGGTGGCGGCGAGGCCGTCCGTGCCGGGCATGCGGATGTCCATGAGGACGACGTCGGCGGCGCGCTCCTTGGCCAGCCGTACCGCCTCCGCGCCGTCGGCCGCCTCGCCCACCACCTCCATGTCCGGCTCGGAGTCGACGAGCACCCGAAAGGCGCTGCGGAGCAGCGCCTGGTCGTCGGCGAGCAGGACACGGATGGTCATACGGGCGCTCCCTGGGCGGCGGTCACACGGTCTCCCCGGCTGCGGTCGTCGTGGGGTTCTCGACCGGCAGGATCGCATGGACCCGGAAGCCGCCTCCGTAGCGGGGACCGGTGGTGAGGGAGCCGCCGACGGCGGTGACGCGCTCCCGCATGCCGAGCAGGCCGTGGCCGCCGTGGCCGTCGTCGTCGCCGGGTGCGGTGTCCTCGCCCGGGCCGTCGTCGAGGACCGTGATCTCCACGTCCGGGCCCACGCGGACGACGCTGACCTCTGCCTTGGCGGCGGGCCCGGCGTGCTTGCGCACGTTGGTGAGGGCCTCCTGGATGACGCGGTACGCGGCCAGGTCCACGGCGGCGGGCAGGGACGTGCCGTCGTCGGCGCGGGCGACCTCCACGGGGAGCCCTGCGCTGCGGAAGGTGTCGGCGAGCTCGTCCAGGCGGGCGAGGCCGGGGGCGGGTTCGGTGGGGGCCTCGGGGTCGCCGGACTGGCGGAGCAGGCCGACGGTGGCGCGGAGTTCGTTGAGTGCGGAGCGGCTGGCCTCGCGGACGTGGGCGAGGGCTTCCTTGGCCTGGTCGGGCCGCTTGTCCATGACGTGGGCGGCGACTCCGGCCTGCACGTTGACCAGGGCGATGTGGTGGGCGACGACGTCGTGCAGGTCGCGGGCGATGCGCAGCCGTTCCTCGGCGACGCGGCGACGGGCCTCCTCCTCACGGGTGCGCTCCGCACGCTCGGCGCGCTCCTTGATGGCCTGCACGAAGGCGCGGCGGCTGCGCACGGCGTCGCCGGCCGCGGCCGCCATGCCGGTCCACGCGAAGAGGCCGAGGTTGTCCTGCGCGTACCACGGCAGGGGGCCCGCGAGCATGGCGGCGCCGGTGAGCACGGTCATGGTCAGCAGGCCGACGCGCCAGGTGGTGGGGCGGTCGGTGGTGGAGGCGACGGTGTAGAGGGCGACGACGGCGGACATCGCGACGGGGGCGCGCGGGTCGGCGGTGACCAGCTCCACGAGGGAGAGGGCGACGGTGACGGCGAGGACGGCCATGGGGCGCCGCCTGCGGAGGACCAGCGCTGCCGCGCCGAGCACCATGAGGGCGAGGCTGAGGGCGTCGGGGGTGTGGACGCCCCAGGTGGCGCCTTCGCCGTGGGGGTCGGCGAAGGAGGACGCCAGCATGGCGACCAGCACGCCGAGGGCCAGGACTGCGTCGAGGGCGAGGGGATGGGCGCGGATCTGGCACCGGGTGCGTTCTAGGGTGCTCACGGCTTCACGGTACGGGGCGCCCGCGGCGGGCGGAACCAGGGTCGAGCGTCCCGGCGGTGCACGTACCGTCTGGGGGCTGCCGCCCCCAGATACCCGCCATCGGGCTGAACGGCTTCGTCCTGGTCAGCCCGGGATCAGCCCGTCCCCGCCCAGCATCTCGCGGACCTCCTCCAGGCTCGCGTCCGGCGACGGCAGGATCAGCTCCGACGGTTCCAGGGAGTCGTCCGGAAGCGGAGCGCCCAGACGGCGGACCTCCTCGAGCAGCGCCGTCAGGGTGCGGCGGAAGCCGGCCTCGTCGCCGTGCTCCATCTCCGCGAGCAGCTCGTCGTCCAGCTTGTTCAGCTCGGTGACGTGGGCGTCGTCCAGGCGTACCTGCCCCTCACCCATGATGCGCACGATCATGTCGCCTCCTCGGGCGCGAGACCGGCTACTGCTTGTCGAAGCGCGGGGTGTCCTGCGGCTGGGACTGGTTCTGACCCTGTCCGGTGCCGCCCTCGATCGCCTGCCGCTGGTCGGACGAGCCTCCCGCAAGCTCCGCCTTCATGCGCTGCAGCTCCAGCTCCACGTCCGTGCCGCCGGAGAGCCGGTCCAGCTCGGCCTGGATGTCGTCCTTGGCCATGCCCGAGGGGTCGTCCAGGGCGCCGGAGGCCAGCAGCTCGTCGATCGCGCCGGCGCGGGCCTGGAGCTGGGCCGTCTTGTCCTCGGCGCGCTGGATCGCGAGGCCGACGTCGCCCATCTCCTCGGAGATGCCGGAGAACGCCTCGCCGATCCGGGTCTGCGCCTGGGCCGCCGTGTACGTCGCCTTGATGGTCTCCTTCTTGGTGCGGAAGGCGTCCACCTTCGCCTGCAGCCGCTGGGCCGCCAGCGTGAGCTTCTCCTCCTCGCCCTGCAGGGTCTTGTGCTGGGACTCCAGGTCCGTCACCTGCTGCTGGAGCGCCGCCCGCCGGGACAGCGCCTCGCGGGCGAGGTCCTCGCGGCCGAGCGCGAGCGCCTTGCGGCCCTGGTCCTCCAGCTTCGACGACTGCTGCTGGAGCTGGTTCAGCTGGAGCTCCAGGCGCTTGCGCGAGGTGGCCACGTCGGCCACGCCGCGGCGCACCTTCTGCAGCAGCTCCAGCTGCTTCTGGTACGAGTAATCGAGGGTCTCGCGCGGGTCCTCGGCCCGGTCAAGGGCCTTGTTCGCCTTCGCGCGGAAGATCATCCCCATACGCTTCATGACACCGCTCATGGGCTTCGCGCGCCCCCTTCTGACCGACTCCGGCTCACAGTCCTGCGACAGAACCCACAGTACGGGCCCTGCATCCATTACCGCACTGTTCGGGAACGGATGCGGTCATCCCCAAGGACGACTGCGTACGGTCCCGCTCCGGCGTAGGGAGTAGGTGTCCCCCGGGCTTGCATACGGGGAGACGCCGGGATTCCCTCAGCCACCCTGTGGAAGAACGTCGGCGGTCTTCCTTTTACGGCCGCTCTGTCCCCCTGGAGACGAGCGGTGTTGCCGGATCGTTCCCCACGGGGCTGGGGTCCATGCGGGGGCACCCCGTACCCTTGGGTTTTGTGTTCCGTAGCCGTGCCAAGGAAGAGAAGGCCCCGACCGCCGACAAGGCGCCGGTGACCGACTCCAAGCAGCCCCGTGACCCGCAGGCCCCGAAGGGCAGGCCCACGCCCAAGCGCAGTGAGGCCCAGTCCCAGCGGCGCAGCGTCGCCAACACCTCGATGACGCGCAAGGACGCCGCCAAGCGGCAGCGCGAGGAACGGCGCGCCGCGCTGGAGAGGCAGCGTCAGGCGCTGGCCGGCGGGGACGAGCGGTATCTGCCGGCGCGGGACAAGGGCCCGGTCCGCAAGTTCGCACGCGACCACGTCGACTCCCGGCTCAATGTGGCGGAGTTCTTCCTGCCCATGGCCGTGGTCATCCTCGTGCTGAGCGTGGTGCGGGTGGGCGCGCTGCAGTCGATCGCGCTGCTGCTGTGGCTGATCGTGATCCTGGGGATCGTCGTCGACTCGGTGTTCTCCGCGTTCCGGCTGCGCAAGCGGCTCAGCGAGCGCTTCCCCGACCAGAACAAGCGGGGCGCGGTCGCCTACGCACTGATGCGCTCCCTCCAGATGCGTCGGCTTCGGCTGCCGAAGCCGCAGGTCAAGCGCGGAGAGCGGCCCTGAGCACGACGTCTTTCTCGGGGGGTGCGGCGGACGCCTGGCTGAGCAAGCTGGGGGGGCTGCGTGATGTCGTACGCCAGGAGCTGGTGGCCCGGCAGCTGGACGAGCAGATAGCCGGGCGGTTCCCGGTCGGGCAGCGGCTGCGGGTGCTCGACGTGGGCATGGGCCAGGGGACGCAGGCGCTGCGCCTGGCCCGGGCGGGGCACCAGGTGACCGGGCTCGAGCGCGACGAGAAGATGATCGCCGTCGCCCGTGAGGCCCTGTCCGGTGAGCCGGAGGGCATCCGGGAGCGGATGCGGATCATCGAGGGCGACGGCCGGGACACGGGCGTGCACTTCCTGCCGGGCAGCTTCGACGTGGTGCTGTGCCACGGGGTGCTGATGTACGTCGAGGAGCCGGACGCCCTGCTGGCGGGGATGGCCCGCATGCTGGCGCCCGGTGGGCTGCTCTCCCTGCTGGTGCGGAACGGGGACGCGCTGGCGATGCGGCCGGGCCTGTCCGGCGACTGGGCGGGCGCGCTGGCCGCGTTCGGCACCGTGTCCTATTCCCCCACTCTCGACTCCGCTCGAGCGGGGGGACCCCCATCCCGGCTCGGCCTGGAGGTGCGCGCGGACCGGCTGGCGGCGTTGACCGCGACGCTGGCGGGGATCGGAGCACCGCTGCACGCCTGGTACGGGGTGCGGGTCTTCACCGACACGGCGGCGGACGACGCGGCGGTCCCCGCCGATGTCGAGACGCTGCTGGCGGTGGAGGAGCGGGCCGGACGGACGGACCCGTACCGCGGGGTCGCCGCGCTGCTGCATCTGTGCGGCGTGCGCGGCTGAGAGCCTTGCGGCCGTTCCCGTTCGGGTGAGCATCGGGGGCAGGGCCGTCGGCCCTTGGTGACACTCGGGGCATGGACGCTTCCCGTACCCGTGTCCCGTACCCGCTGCGCGCCCCGCTCCTCGTCTGCTGTCTGGTCCTGCTCGGCGGCTGCACCGGCGGCTCCGGGTCCCCGGCCCGGACGGAGGACCCGGCGAGCGCACGGGCGGCCCCGACCTCGGCGGGGGACGACCTGCAGAGCGAGTACCAGCGGGTCGTCAAGGACGTCCTGCCGTCCGTGGTGCAGATCCGGACGGGCAACGCCCTGGGGTCCGGGGTGGTCTACGACGGCAAGGGGCACATCGTCACCAACGCCCATGTGATCGGGCGCGACCGGGCGTTCGAGGTGACCACCGCCAACAGCGAGCAGCCCCTGACCGCCCGGCTGGTCTCCTCGTACCCGGAGCAGGACCTCGCCGTCATCCGGCTGGACAAGGTGCCGCGCGGGCTGAAGGCGGCCGCCTTCGGGGACTCGGCCAAGGTCGAGGTGGGGCAGATCGTGCTCGCCATGGGCTCCCCGCTCGGGCTCGCGTCGAGCGTGACGCAGGGGATCGTGTCGGCGACCGGACGGACCGTCAGCGAGGGTGGCGACGGGGGTACGGGCGCCACCATCGCGAACATGGTGCAGACCTCGGCTGCGATCAACCCGGGCAACAGCGGGGGTGCGCTGGTCAACCTCGGCAGCCAGGTCATCGGCATCCCCACGCTCGCCGCGGCCGACCCGGAGCTCGGGGGCGGCGCGGCACCCGGCATCGGCTTCGCGATCCCGGCGTCCCTGGTGAAGACGGTCGCCGACCAGATCATCAGGACCGGGCACGTCACCGAATCGGGACGCGCGGCCCTCGAGATCTCGGCCCGCACGGTGGTGAACGACAGCTACCAGCCGGCCGGAGTCGCGGTGGTCGACGTCAAGAGCGGGGGCGCGGCCGACAGGGCGGGGCTCAGGGCCGGAGACATCGTCACCGGACTCGGTGACACGCGCATCACCACGCTGACGTCCCTCGCGGAGGCGCTCGCCGGTGACAAGCCGGGGCAGCGGACGACGGTGACGTTCCTGCGGGACGGTCACCGGAAGACGGTGGACGTCACCCTGGGCGAGCAGTAGGAGGATGGGCGAGGGCCGGGCCCCCGCCCCGCGCCAGTGGACTACTCCTCGGCGTGCAGGCTCATCGGCCCGTAGATCTCCGTGCCGTCCTCGAACAGCCGCACCTGGTCGGCGCCTCCGGCGAGCAGTTCCTTCCAGTGCTCCCCGATCCAGGACTCGGCGTCCCCCTGCGTGGTGAACTCCTCGGGCGCGACCGCGGGCTGGACCTCCGTCCCGTCGGCCTTCTCGAACCGCCACGTCCATGCCACCATGTACGCCTCCACGATGTGAGCACCTGCGAACCAGGGGCCGGATCTTGGTCCGGCTCGTGATCCGAGCGTAGCCGGACGCGCAAGACCTGCGGCGACCCTGGAAAATCGGGTCCGTGGAACTCACTCTGCTCGGTACCGGCGCCCCGCTCGGACTCCCCCGTCCCGCCTGTTCCTGCGCCGCCTGCGCGCGGGCGCTGGGGCCCGAGGCGCGGGCGGCGACCTCCTTGCTCGTGGACGGGGCGCTGCTGCTCGACCTGACGCCGGGCGCGGCGTTCGCGGCCGCGCGTGCCGGGCAGTCGCTGGCGGGCGTACGGCAGGTGCTGCTCACGCATCCGCACGACGGTCCCCCGGTGGAGGTCCCGGCGGGGCTGCCGCAGCCCGGGCGGGTCCCGGACGGGCGGGAGTTGGCGCTGCTGACCGGGCACCGGGTGCGGGCGCTCGCGATGGACGCGCCGGGCACGGGGTACGCGGTGACCGGTCCGGACGGGATGCGGCTGCTGTATCTGCCGCCGGGCGCGGCGCCCGCGGGGCTCGTGGGGCCGGCGGAGCCGTACGACATGGTGGTCGCCGATGTCGTCGGGCGGCCGGACGCGCTGGCGAAGCTGCGGGCGGTGGGGGCGCTCGGGCCGACCACGGACGTCGTCGCCGCCCATCTGGACCATGACGTCCCGCCGGGCGCGGAGCTGGCGCGGCGGCTCGCGGCGGCGGGGGCGCGGGCGGTGCCGGACGGCGCGGTGCTGCCCGTCGGCGCCTATGAGGACGTTCCGGACGTGCCGCGGCGCACCCTCGTGCTGGGCGGGGCCCGGTCGGGCAAGTCGGTGGAGGCGGAGCGGCGCCTGGAGGCCTTTCCTGACGTGCTGTACGTGGCGACGGGCGGGACGCGGGGCGGGGACACGGAGTGGGCGGCGCGGGTGGCCGCGCACCGTGAGCGGCGGCCCGGCTCCTGGCGCACCGCCGAGACCTGCGACCTCGTACCGCTCCTGAAGGAGGACGGGCCGCCGCTGCTGATCGACTGTCTGTCGCTGTGGCTGACGGACGCGATGGACGGGGTGAACGCGTGGGACGACGCCGAGTGGGCGGCCGGCGGCGAGCGGACGCTGCGGGCCCGGGTGGAGGAACTGGCGGCGGCGGTCCGCGAGACCCGGCGGACGGTCGTCGCCGTCTCGAACGAGGTGGGCTCCGGCATCGTCCCGGCGACCGCGTCCGGCCGCCGCTACCGCGACGAACTCGGCCGTCTGAACGCGGCGTTCGCGGCGGAGTGCGAGCATGTGCTGCTGGTGGTGGCCGGTCAGGCGCTGGCGCTGCGCGGATGACGGCCGAAGAGGTGGCCTTCACGGCACACCCTGATCGCGGGTGGCGCCCTGGCGTTCGATCTCTGCCGGTACTGTTCGGCGAATGAGCTCGCTTAATCTCGACGACTTCACCGATCTGATCGAGCGCCCCGACGGCGGGGTGCGCCGCGACGCGGAGGCGCGCCGGGAGCGTCAGATCGTGCCGCCCGGGGCGCTGGGGCGGCTGGACGACCTGGGTGAGTGGCTGGCGGCGGCGCAGTCCGCCGTGCCGGTGCGGCCGATCGAGCGGCCGCGCGCGGTGCTGTTCGCGGGCGACCACGGGGTCGCCTCGCTCGGCGTGTCGGCGCGCCCGGCGGGCGGCGCCGACCAGCTGGTGCGAGCGATCCTGGAGGGCGCCAGCCCGGCGTCGATCCTGGCGCGGCAGCTGAACGTGCCCGTGCGGGTGGTGGACATGGCGCTGGACTGCGACCCCGAGGGGCTTCCGCAGGACGTCGTACGGCACCGGGTGCGGCGCGGCAGCGGACGCATCGACGTGGAGGACGCCCTGACGCTTCAGGAGGCGGAGGCGGCGTTCCGGGCGGGGGTCGCGGTCGCGGACGAGGAGGCGGACGCCGGGACGGACCTGGTCGTCCTCGGTGATGTGAGCGTCGGTGGGACGACGCCGGCGGCGGTGCTGATCGCCGCGCTGTGCGGGACCGACGCCTCCGTGGTGACCGGGCGCGGGGGCCTGGCGATCGACGACCTGGCGTGGATGCGCAAGTGTGCGGCGATCCGGGACGCGCTGCGGCGGGCCCGGCCCGTGCTCGGGGACCAGTTGCAGCTGCTGGCGGCGGTGGGCGGTGCCGATCTGGCCGCGATGACGGGCTTCCTGCTGCAGTGTGCGGTGCGCAAGACGCCGGTGATCCTGGACGGGGTGGTGTCGGCGGCGTGCGCGCTGGTGGCGCAGCGGATCGCGTTCCGCGCGCCGGACTGGTGGCTGGCGGGCCAGAACAGCGGGGAGCCGGCCCAGGCCAAGGCCCTGGACCGGATGGCTCTGGAACCGCTGCTCGACCACGGCGTGACGGTCGGTGAGGGAGCCGGGGCCCTGCTGGCGCTGCCCCTGGTGCAGGCCGCCGCCGCGCTGGCGGCGGAGCTCCCGGAGAAGCCCGGGGAGGCCGAGGACAAGGAATGAACTAGCCGATTTCTGCCTTGAACCGCTCCCCCACCCACCCCCGAGCGCCCCATATCATCGCCCTTCATGGGAGATGCCCGATTTAGTGCGGAACGGGAACGCTCGGTTCGGCCGGGGGGCGGGGGGCGGGCCTCCCGGCGGGCCGCCGCGTTCGCCGTCTGGTACCTGCGGGCCGTCACGTTCGTCAACTTCCTCTCCGCCGTCTGGGTCTCCTTCGGGCAGGACGTGCGACGGCACAACCAGGAGAACCTGTTCACGCCGTACCTGCTGACCGCGGGCTTCGCCTCCGGCGTGTTCACGATGTTCCTCGCCGTCACCATGCGGCGTCGCAAGCGGGCCGCGTGGATCCTCAACCTGGCGCTCAGCGGCCCGTTCCTGCTGCTGTTCGCGTTCGCCATGACCTTCCCGGAGATCCGGCAGTACGCCCAGAACTGGATCTCCCTGGTTCTCACCGCGGCCTTCGCCGGCGCGCTCCTCGTCGGCCGGCGCGAGTTCTACGCCAAGGGCGACCGGTCCAACCCGCGGCTCGCCGCCGCCGTCGCCGCCGGTGGTCTGCTCACCTCCTCGCTGCTCGCCGCGTTCCTGGTGACCGTCACCAACACCGCGCCGGACACCCGTCGTTCGACCTTCCCGGAGCGCTGGCGCTACGGCACCCTGCGCCTGGTCTCGGTCACCGTGGACGACTCGCACTACCCGGGGATCGCCACCCCCAACTGGGTCAACGTCACCATCAACGTGTTCAGCACGCTGCTCGTCCTCGCCGTCCTGTACGCCGCCTTCCGCTCCCGGCGCGCCGTCGACCCGATCACCGAGGACGACGAGAAACGGCTGCGGGCGCTGCTCGAACGGCACGGCGAGCGCGATTCGCTCGGGTACTTCGCACTGCGCCGCGAGAAGAGCGTCATCTGGTCGCCCACCGGCAAGGCGGCCGTCGCCTACCGCGTCCTCGGCGGCGTCTCGCTCGCCTCCGGCGACCCGCTCGGCGACCCGGAGGCCTGGCCCGGCGCCATCGAGCCCTGGCTCGCCGAGGCCCGCGCGCACGGCTGGATCCCGGCCGTGATGGGCGCGAGCGAGGAGGCCGGAACCGTCTACGCGCGGCACGGGCTGGACGCCCTGGAACTCGGCGACGAAGCCATCGTGGACGTCGGCGAGTTCACCCTCGAAGGGCGGGCCATGCGCACCGTCCGCCAGGCCTGCAACCGGGTGCGACGCGCCGGGTACACGGTCCGTGTCCGGCGCCACGCGGACATCCCCGCCGACGAGATGGCGTTCCTGCTGCGCAAGGCCGACGACTGGCGCGACGGAGCCACCGAACGGGGCTTCAGCATGGCGCTGGGCAGGCTCGGCGACCCGGAGGACGGGCAGTGCGTGATGCTGGAGTGCAGGGACGGCGAGGGACGGCTGCGGGCGCTGCTGTCCTTCGTGCCGTGGGGACCGCACGGCCTGTCGCTGGACCTGATGCGGCGCGACCGGGACTCCGACAACGGCCTCATGGAGTTCATGGTCATCGAACTGCTGCGCCGCGCCCGGGAGATCGAGGTCACGCAGGTCTCGCTCAACTTCGCCATGTTCCGCTCCGTCTTCGAACGTGGTGCGCGGCTCGGCGCCGGACCGGTGCTCAGGCTGTGGCGTTCGCTGCTCAGCTTCTTCTCGCGCTGGTGGCAGATCGAGTCGCTGTACCGGGCCAACGCGAAGTACCGGCCCATCTGGGAACCGAGGTTCCTGCTCTTCGAGAAGAGCGCGGACCTGCTGCGCATCGGCATCGCCTCGGCGCGCGCCGAGGGGTTCCTGGAAGCCCCGGGGCTGCCGAAGTGGGTGCACCGCAAGCACCTCCAGTCACACAGGTGAGGAGCACGGGGGAGATGACGAGGGCCGGGGAGCCGAGGAGCGCCGGGGAGACGACGAGCGCCGGGCAGATGGGGACCGCTGGATGAACGCCCTCGTCCGCCTGGTCCGCGCGGAGTGGGGACCCCCGTACGTCACCGTGCGTGAGGCACTCGTCCGGCGCACCTGGCGGGCGCTGCCGATGACGCTCACGGCCGTGTGCCTCACGTCGGTCCTGCAGTTCGTGCAGAACCAGTCGTGGGGCTTTCAGTTCGTGCAGAACATCGGGTCCGTACGGGCCGAGGAGCCGCTGGGGCTGGCCCTGCTGCGCACCCCGCTCTCCCTCTTCGTACCGGCTCTCGACCTGCCGGTGTGGGGGGCGCTGCTGCAGATACTGTTCGTCTTCGGGATCGCCGAGATCTGCCTGGGCTGGTGGCGCACCCTCGTCATCGCCTACGCGGCCACGCTGGCCGGCACCCTGTACGCGCGCGTGGGCATCGGCCTGGGCGCGCACCATCCACTGGGGCTGCCCGCGACGGACGCGCAGGTCGTCGACACCGGGCCGTCGGCGGCGGTGATCGGACTGGCCCTGTTCCTGTGCTGGCGGTACGGCGCGCGCGTCACCGGGAGCGTGGTGATCGCGGCGATGGTCGTGGAGGTGGTCGTGAAGGACAACCTCGCGGGCAAGGAGCACATCGCGGCGATCGGGGCGGTGGTGTTGCTGTGCTCGGTGTCGGAGCTGCGTCAAGGTTCCCCGGACGTCGCGTGGTTGCGTGATACCCGGGGGTGAGGGTCCGGGGCGTGTCGGCTCGGCCAGCTACGCTGCCGCCGTGTCCAGGATCCCGCCCGCGCATGGCCTCCGTTTCGCCTTCGGCACCCTCACCGTGCTTCCCGTCGAGGTCACCCGGTGGGACCGGGACGCCGCGCGCGGAGGCATGTTGTGCGCACCCCTCGCCGGAGTCGTCGTCGGGGGGATCGCCGGGTCGGCCGGGGCGGTGCTGGATCTGCTGGGTGCGGGAGCCCTGCTCGCCGCCGTCGGTTCGGCTGCCGTGCCCGCCGTGCTCACCCGGGGGCTGCATCTGGACGGGCTGGCCGACACCGCCGACGGGCTCGGAAGCGGCAAGCCCGCCGAGGACGCGTTGCGGATCATGAAGCAGTCCGACATCGGGCCGTTCGGTGTGATCACGCTGGTCCTCGTGCTGCTGGCGCAGGTGGCGGCGCTCGCGCAGGCGTACGGCCACTCCTTGGAGCGGGGGGTCCTCGCGACGGTCGTCTCCGCGACGGCGGCCCGGCTGGCCCTCACCCTGGCCGCGCGCGCCGGCATACCGGCCGCCCGGCCCGAGGGGCTGGGGGCCGCGGTCGCGGGCGTGGTGCCGGCGGGCGGTGCGCTGGCGGTGGCCGTCGCCGTCGCCATGGCCGCGGCGGCCGGAGGGGCGCTCCTCGGGGCGTACGACACGGCCCGTACGGCCCTCTCGGTCGTCGTCGCGGTAGCCGTCGCCGAACTGCTGCTGCGGCACTGCGTGCGCCGCTTCGGCGGGGTCACCGGTGACGTCTTCGGCGGGCTCGCCGAGACCGCCGCGACGGCGGCACTCGTCGTGCTGTCCCTGGGCTGAACAGGCTGCGGCCACGCATCAGGTCGTACCGGACGCTGCGCGGGGCGGACTTCGGGGAGTGCACACCCGTCCCCGGCGGTGATCGCCGACGCCGGGCACCACGGAAACCGGCCACCGCGCGTAGGCTCGTGCCGGATGTTTCCCTGCCCAGGTGAAAACCGGATACGGAGCAGGGCCTAGGGTCGGTTCCCGGGCCGGCCGACCCCATCCGTTCGGCCACCTGAAACTCAATCGGAAGCGAGATTTCACCACCGTGACTGCTCTCACTCTCAGCACCGCCGCCGCGGCCGGCCTGCGCGCCGACGCGATCGTGGTCGGTGTCGCGAAGGGCGCTGAGGGCCCGGTCGTCGCACCGGGCGCCGAGGCCGTGGACCAGGCGTACGACGGCAGGCTCGCCGCCATCCTGCAGACCCTGGGCGCCTCGGGCGCCGAGGGCGAGGTGACGAAGCTGCCCGCGCCCTCCGGCTTCAAGGCCCCCGTCGTGGTGGCGGTGGGCCTCGGTGCCGAGCCGGAGAAGGACGAGGCGTTCACCGCCGAGGCGCTGCGCCGCGCCGCCGGATCCGCGGCCCGCGCGCTGACCGGATCCAAGAAGGCCGCTTTCGCGCTGCCGATCACGGACGCCGCCGACGCCGGCGTCATCGGCGAGGGGGCGCTGCTCGGCGCGTACTCCTTCGACACGTACAAGGAGAACGGCAAGAACGGCCGGAACGCCAAGAACGGCAAGGCCCCGCTCGCCGAGGTCGCCCTGCTCGGCGGCAAGCCCCGCGACAAGGCGTACAAGGCGGCCGTGGAGCGCGCCGTCGCCGTCACCGAGGAGCTCAACCGCGCCCGCGACCTGATCAACACCCCGCCGAACGACCTGAACCCGGCGGCCTTCGCGGCCCTCGCGCAGACCGCGGCCAAGGAGCACGGCATCAAGGTGCAGGTGCTCGACGAGAAGGCGCTGGCCAAGGGCGGTTACGGCGGCATCCTCGGCGTCGGCGCGGGCTCCGCCTCCGCCCCGTGCCTGGTGAAGCTGTCGTACACGCACTCCAAGGCGAGCAAGCACCTGGCGTTCGTCGGCAAGGGCATCACCTACGACTCGGGTGGCATCTCGCTGAAGCCGGCCGGCCACAACGAGACCATGAAGTGCGACATGTCCGGCGCGGCGGCGGTGTTCGCCGCGGTCGTGGCGGCCGCCCGCCTCGGTCTCGAGGTGAACGTCACCGGCTGGCTCGCCCTCGCCGAGAACATGCCGTCGGGTTCCGCGACCCGCCCCGGTGACGTGCTGCGCATGTACAGCGGCAAGACCGTCGAGGTCCTCAACACGGACGCCGAGGGCCGGCTGGTCCTCGCGGACGCGCTGTGGGCGGCCTCGGAGGAGAACCCGGACGCGATCGTGGACGTCGCCACCCTGACCGGCGCGATGATGCTGGCGCTCGGCAGCCGCACCTTCGGGATCATGGCGAACGACGACGCGTTCCGCACCGCGGTCCACGAGGCGGCCGAGGAGGTCGGCGAGGACTCCTGGCCGATGCCGCTGCCGGAGCACCTGCGCAAGGGCATGGACTCCCCCACGGCCGACATCGCGAACATGGGCGAGCGGATGGGCGGCGGACTGGTCGCCGGGCTGTTCCTGAGGGAGTTCGTCGGCGAGGGCATCACCTGGGCCCACCTCGACATCGCCGGCCCGGCCTTCAACGAGCAGGGTCCCTTCGGCTACACCCCGAAGGGCGGCACGGGTTCGGCGGTGCGCACGCTGGTCCGGCTCGCGGAGCTGGCGGCCGCCGGCGACCTGGGCTGACCGCGGCCCGTCCGGTGCGGGCGGCCCCCGGACCCGCGCGGTCCGGGGGCGCCCAGGTCCCGGCACCGGGCGTTACGCCCTCGACGAAATCCGTACGGCCCACCGGCGCCGCGACCTTGCGACGTGACGGATCAGACGTCTCACACACCGGCCCGGCGTCTCGGTAGCGGCCGACAAGTGCAAAGATGGGGTCTCGGCAGGACAGGGCCCCACCGAAGGGCCGAAGCATCAAGCGGCCGGACACCAGCCGCCTGCCGGTCACCGACGACCGGCGCACGGCGCACATGCATGGAGGACGTGACGTGGCGAACGACGCCAGCACCGTTTTCGACCTAGTGATCCTCGGCGGCGGTAGCGGTGGTTACGCCGCGGCCCTGCGCGGGGCGCAGCTGGGCCTGGACGTCGCCCTGATCGAGAAGGACAAGGTCGGCGGCACCTGCCTGCACAAGGGTTGCATCCCCACCAAGGCCCTGCTGCACGCGGGCGAGATCGCCGACCAGGCCCGCGAGAGCGAGCAGTTCGGCGTCAAGACCAGCTTCGAGGGCATCGACGTACCGGCCGTCCACAAGTACAAGGACGATGTCATCTCGGGCCTGTACAAGGGTCTGCAGGGCCTGATCGCCTCCCGCAAGGTGACCTACATCGAGGGTGAGGGCTACCTGTCCTCCCCGACCTCCGTCGATGTCAACGGCCAGCGGATCCAGGGCCGCCACGTCCTGCTCGCCACCGGCTCCGTGCCGAAGTCGCTGCCGGGCCTGGAGATCGACGGCAACCGCATCATCTCCTCCGACCACGCCCTCGTCCTGGACCGCGTGCCCAAGTCCGCGATCATCCTGGGTGGCGGCGTCATCGGCGTCGAGTTCGCCTCCGCGTGGAAGTCCTTCGGTTCCGACGTCACGATCATCGAGGGCCTCAAGCACCTCGTCCCGGTCGAGGACGAGAACTCCTCCAAGCTGCTCGAGCGCGCCTTCCGCAAGCGCGGGATCAAGTTCAACCTGGGCACCTTCTTCCAGAAGGCCGAGTACACCCAGGACGGTGTGAAGGTCACCCTCGCCGACGGCAAGGAGTTCGAGGCCGAGATCCTCCTCGTCGCCGTCGGCCGCGGCCCGGTCTCCCAGGGCCTGGGCTACGAGGAGGCCGGGGTCGCCATGGACCGCGGCTACGTCCTCGTCGACGAGTACATGCGCACCAACGTCCCGACCATCTCGGCCGTCGGCGACCTGGTCCCGACGCTGCAGCTCGCCCACGTCGGCTTCGCCGAGGGCATCCTGGTGGCGGAGCGCCTGGCCGGTCTGAAGGTCGTTCCGATCGACTACGACGGTGTCCCGCGGGTGACGTACTGCCACCCGGAGGTCGCCTCCGTCGGCATCACCGAGGCCAAGGCCAAGGAGATCTACGGCGCGGACAAGGTCGTCGCCCTGAAGTACAACCTGGCGGGCAACGGCAGGAGCAAGATCCTGAAGACCGCCGGCGAGATCAAGCTCGTCCAGGTCAAGGACGGTGCCGTGGTCGGCGTCCACATGGTCGGCGACCGCATGGGCGAGCAGGTCGGCGAGGCCCAGCTGATCTACAACTGGGAGGCGCTGCCGGCCGAGGTGGCCCAGCTCATCCACGCCCACCCGACGCAGAACGAGGCGCTCGGCGAGGCCCACCTGGCCCTGGCCGGCAAGCCGCTGCACGCACACGACTGACCCTCGGTCGACGAACGCGACGACACAGACTTCCGCACTTCGTTAAGGAGCAACCGAAACCATGGCGGTTTCCGTAACCCTTCCGGCGCTCGGCGAGAGCGTCACCGAGGGCACCGTCACCCGCTGGCTGAAGGCCGAGGGTGAACGCGTCGAGGCCGACGAGCCGCTGCTCGAGGTCTCGACCGACAAGGTCGACACCGAGATCCCCGCGCCGGCGTCCGGCGTGCTGTCCTCCATCAAGGTCGCCGAGGACGAGACGGTCGAGGTCGGCGCCGAGCTGGCCGTCATCGACGACGGAACCGGTGCCCCGGCCGCCGCCCCGGCCCCGGCCGCCGAGGCCGCTCCCGCCCCGGCCCCGACCCCCACGGCCGCTCCGGCCGCCCAGGCCCCGGCCGCCCCCTCCACCGAGCAGGCCGCCCCGGCCCCGGCCCCGACCGCCGAGGCCGCCGCCGGTGCCGGCACCGCCGAGGGCACCGAGGTGGTCCTGCCCGCGCTCGGCGAGTCCGTCACCGAGGGCACCGTCACCCGCTGGCTGAAGGCCGTCGGCGACACCGTCGAGGCCGACGAGCCGCTGCTCGAGGTCTCCACGGACAAGGTCGACACCGAGATCCCGGCGCCCACCTCCGGTGTGCTGCTCGAGATCGTCGTCGGTGAGGACGAGACCGCCGAGGTCGGCGCCAAGCTCGCCGTCATCGGCGCCCCGGGTGCCGCTCCGGCGGCCGCCCCGGCCCCGGCCGCCCCCGCTCCGGCGCCCGCCGCCGAGGCCCCGGCCGCCCCCGCGGCTCCGGCTGCCCCGGCCGCGCCCGCCGCTCCGGCTCCGGCTCCCGCCGCCCCGGCGGCCCCCGCCGCTGCCGCCCCGGCCCCGGCCCAGCCCGCGGCTCCGGCTCCCGCGCCGGCCGCGCCTGCGCCCACGCCCACGCCTGCCCCGGCCCCGGCTGCTCCGGCCGCCCAGCCGACCGACGAGGGTGCCTACGTCACCCCGCTGGTGCGCAAGCTCGCCGCCGAGAACGGCGTCGACCTGGCCACCGTCAAGGGCACCGGCGTCGGCGGCCGTATCCGCAAGCAGGACGTCATCGCCGCCGCCGAGGCCGCGAAGGCCGCCGCTGCCGCCCCGGCTCCGGCCGCCGCCGCACCGGCCGCCAAGAAGGCCCCGGCGCTCGAGGTCTCCCCGCTGCGCGGCCAGACCATCAAGATGCCGCGGATCCGCAAGGTCATCGGCGACAACATGGTCAAGGCGCTGCACGAGCAGGCCCAGCTGTCCTCGGTGGTCGAGGTCGACGTGACCCGCCTGATGAAGCTGCGCGAGCGTGCGAAGGCCTCGTTCCAGGCGCGTGAGGGCGTCAAGCTCTCCCCGATGCCGTTCTTCGTCAAGGCCGCCGCCCAGGCGCTGAAGGCCCACCCGGTCATCAACGCCCGGATCAACGAGGCCGAGGGGACCATCACCTACTTCGACACCGAGCACGTCGGTATCGCGGTGGACTCCGAGAAGGGCCTGATGACCCCGGTCATCAAGAACGCCGGTGACCTGAACATCGCCGGTATCGCCAAGGCCACCGCCGACCTGGCGGCCAAGGTCCGCGGCAACAAGATCACGCCGGACGAGCTGGCCGGCGCGACCTTCACCATCTCCAACACCGGTTCGCGCGGTGCTCTGTTCGACACGATCATCGTGCCGCCGGGCCAGGTCGCGATCCTCGGCATCGGCGCCACGGTCAAGCGCCCGGCCGTCATCGAGACGGAGGAGGGTACGGTCATCGGCGTCCGCGACATGACCTACCTGACGCTGTCCTACGACCACCGCCTGGTGGACGGCGCCGACGCGGCCCGTTACCTGACGACGGTCAAGGCGATCCTGGAGGCGGGCGAGTTCGAGGTCGAGCTCGGCCTCTGATCCCCTCAGGGATACGGCTGTACGACGCCCCCGTCCGGAGCTCTCCGGGCGGGGGCGTCGCGTTTGCCGGGTGTAAGCCTCGTCTCACCTGCGCAAAAGCGCCGGTATGCGCCCTTCCCCCGGGCGGCGGCGGCCGTATTGTCTAAACGTCAACGCCCCCGGGGGCCACTGGGCCCCTTTCTAAGGAGCCCTCATGACCGCGCCCGTCGTCCACTCGCTGCGCGAACAGATCCGCGAGCACATCGTGGAGGGGATCGTCAGCGGTCGCTGGAAGCCGGGCGAGCGGATCGTGGAGCGGCGGATCGCGACCGAGCTGGAGGTCAGCCAGACGCCCGTGCGCGAGGCGCTGCGGGAGCTGGAGTCGCTGCGACTGATCGAGTCGGCGCCGAACAAGGGCGTACGGGTGCGGAACCTGTCGGCGGCCGACCTGGAGGAGAGCTACCCGGTCCGGGCCGGTCTGGAGGCGATCGCGGCGGAGCTGGCGGCGCAGCGGCTGGCGGAGGACTGCTCGGCGCTGGAACCGCACGTGGCCGCGCTCTACGAGGCGGACCGCAGGTCGGACGGCACGGCGCAGGTACGGCACACGGTGGCCTTCCACCGGGAACTGGTCCGCGCGGCGGGCAACTCGGTGCTGCTGCACACCTGGGAGGGCCTGGGCATCGAGGTCTTCACGGCCCTGTCGATCCGCTGGCTGGGCACGGTCCAGCAGTCGTACGCGGAGGAACACGAGGAACTGGTACAGGCGTTCAAGCGCCGCGACCCGCGGATCGCGGACCTGGTGAAGGCCCACGTGCTCGGCTGCGCGCCGAGGGCGTGACGTCGTTCGACACCCCGCACCCACCCCGAACACCAGAGCGGCCTCGCGCTCAGACGCACTCTCACCTGCGAAAACTCCGCACAATGACGTCACCCGGTGCCACTACTGGAGGCACCCCGTGCCGACTTTCTCGTGATCAAGAGGTTTTGCCCCTCAACCCTTTGATCGATCATCGATCAGGGAGTTAGAGTCCCCGATGGACTCTCACCGGAGCCCACGCCCTGTCCTGCCAAAGACCAAGGGCACCCCCGACCCTTACCGATGAGGGAACCCCCTTCGACTGAGGAAGGCGGCGACATGACCGACCCCCAGGCCATCCAGCCGAGCGAGCTCGACCAGCTCCCGGACCGCGACCCCGAGGAGACCGCCGAATGGCAGGCCTCCCTGGACGCCGTCGCCAAGGCGGCCGGGCCGCACCGTGCCGCGTACCTGATGCGCCGCACGCTGGAACGGGCCGAGGGGAGCGGCATCGCGCTGCCGAAGCTCCTCGAGACCGACTACGTCAACTCCATCCCCACCGCCGCGGAGCCGTCCGTGCCCGGTGACGAGGAGATGGAGGCCCGGATCACCGCCTGGAACCGCTGGAACGCGGCGGCCATGGTGACGCGCGGCAGCAAACACGGCGTCGGCGGCCACATCGCCACCTTCGCCTCCGCCGCCTGGCTCTACGAGACCGGCTTCAACCACTTCTTCAAGGGCAAGGAGGGCGACGGCTCGGGCGACCAGCTCTACATCCAGGGCCACGCCTCCCCCGGCATCTACGCCCGCGCCTTCCTCGACGGCCGTCTGACCGAGCAGCACCTGGACAACTTCCGCCAGGAGGCCGGCGGCAACGGCCTGCCCTCCTACCCGCACCCGCGCCGCCTGCCCTGGCTGTGGGAGTTCCCGACCGTGTCGATGGGCCTCGGCCCGCTCTCCGCGATCTACCAGGCGCGCTTCAACCGCTACCTCACCAGCCGCGGCATCAAGGACGTCTCCGCCTCGCACGTGTGGGCCTTCCTCGGCGACGGCGAGATGGACGAGCCCGAGTCGACGGCGGCCCTCGCGCTCGCCGCCCGTGAGGAGCTGGACAACCTCACCTTCGTCATCAACTGCAACCTGCAGCGCCTCGACGGCCCGGTGCGCGCCAACTTCAAGATCGTGCAGGAGCTGGAGGCCCAGTTCCGCGGCGCCGGCTGGAACGTCGTCAAGACGCTGTGGGGCACCGCCTGGGACGAGCTGTTCGCCCTCGACACCACGGGCGCACTCGTACGCCGTCTGCGCGAGGTGCCGGACGCGCAGGTACAGACGTACCAGACCCGCGACGCCGCCTACATCCGCGAGGACTTCTTCGGCAAGGACCCGGCGCTCGCCGAGATGGCGAAGCTGCTGAGCGACGACAAGATCATCGAGTGCTTCCACTTCTCCCGCGGTGGTCACGAGGCGCGCAAGGTCTACGCCGCCTACAAGGCCGCCCTGGAGCACAAGGGCGCTCCGACGGTGATCCTGGCCCAGACGGTCAAGGGCCACACCCTCGGTGAGGGCTTCGCGTCGAAGAACGCCAACCACCAGATGAAGAAGCTGACGGTGGACGAGTTCAAGGCGATGCGCGACCGCCTCGGCCTGCCGATCAAGGACAGCGACTTCGTCGACGGCGTGGTCCCCTACGGCCACCCGGGCGCCGACTCCCCCGAGGTCCGCTACCTCCAGGAGCGCCGCGCTGCCCTCGGCGGCCCGGCCCCGGCCCGCCGCGTCCACCCGGTGGCCCCGCTGCCCGCGCCCGCCGAGAAGGCGTTCGCCGCCTTCGACAAGGGCTCCGGCTCGCAGAACGTGGCCACGACGATGGCGTTCGTCCGCCTGGTCAAGGACCTGGTCCGCGACAAGGAGACCGGCAGGCGCTGGGTGCCGATCGTCCCGGACGAGGCGCGCACCTTCGGCATGGAGAGCCTCTTCCCCTCCCTCGGCATCTACTCGCCCAAGGGCCAGACGTACGAGCCGGTCGACCGCGACCAGCTGATGTACTACAAGGAGGCCAAGAACGGCCAGATCCTCAACGAGGGGATCACCGAGGCCGGTTCGATGGCCGACTTCATCGCCGCTTCGACGTCGTACGCGACGCACGGCGAGGCGATGATCCCGTTCTACATCTTCTACTCGATGTTCGGCTGGCAGCGCACCGCCGACCAGATGTGGCAGCTCGGCGACCAGCTCGGCCGCGGCTTCCTCGTCGGCGCCACCGCCGGCCGTACGACGCTGACCGGTGAGGGCCTGCAGCACGCGGACGGCCACTCCCCCGTCATCGCCGCGACCAACCCGGCGGCGCTGACGTACGACCCGGCGTTCGCGTACGAGATCGCGGTCATCGTCAAGGACGGTCTGCGCCGTATGTACGGCGAGGCGGCGCCGGGCGAGGACCAGAACGTCTTCTACTACCTGACCGTATACAACGAGCCGCTGCCGCAGCCCGCGAAGCCCGCTGCCCCGGGCATCGACGAGGGCATCGTCAAGGGCCTGTACCGCTTCAACACGGCTGAGTCCGCGGGCCTGGCCCCGGTTGCCAACGCCCCGCGCATCCAGCTGCTGGGCTCCGGCACCGCGATCCACTGGGCGCTGAAGGCGCAGAAGCTGCTCGCCGAGGAGTGGGGCGTGGCCGCGGACGTGTGGTCGGCGACCTCCTGGACCGAGCTGCGGCGCGACGCCCTGGAGGCCGACGCGGCCCTGCTGCGCGGCGAGGAGCGGGTGCCGTACGTGCGCCAGGCGCTCCAGGGTGCCGAGGGCCCGGTGCTGGCCGTCTCCGACTACATGCGGCAGGTCCCGGACCAGATCGCGCAGTGGGTGGAGCAGGACTGGTCCTCGCTGGGCGCCGACGGCTTCGGCCTCTCGGACACCCGTGAGGCCGCCCGCCGCCACTTCGGCGTCGACGCCGAGTCGATCGTGGTCGCGGCCCTCGCCCAGCTCGCGGGGCGCGGCGAGGTCAAGGCGGCGGCCGTGAAGGAGGCCCGGGAGAAGTACGGCCTGTAACGGCTCGAGTCGGGTGAAGGGGTACGGCGCTCTCGCCGTACCCCTTCTCTGCCGCGAGAGAGGCGCCCCGTAGGCGAACGAGCCATAAAATCAGTGGTCCCCGGCATGATGAAGCCATGCGTGCCGCCCGTCTGATCAAAATGGTGCTGCTGCTCCAGGCCCGGCCCTCCATGACGGCCGCCGAGCTGGCGAAGGAGCTGGAGGTGTCCGAGCGGACCGTCACCCGGGACGCTCAGGCGCTGTCGGAGGCGGGGATCCCGGTGTACGCGGACCGGGGGCGGATCGGCGGCTACCGCCTGGTCGGCGGGTACCGCACCCGGCTGACCGGTCTCGCCCGCAGCGAGGCCGAGGCGCTGTTCCTGAGCGGCGTACCGGGCGCGCTGCGCGAGATGGGGCTTCACGACGCGGCCTCGGCGGCCCGTCTGAAGGTGTCGGCGGCCCTCCTCCCCTCGCTGCGCGACGCGCCGCGCACGGCGGCGCAGCGATTCCATCTGGACGCGCCCGACTGGTTCAAGGAGCCCGAGACACCCGCCCTGCTCCCGGCGGTCGCGGACGCCGTGTGGGACGACCGGCCGGTCACCGCGCGCTACCGGCGCGGCGAGGACGTGGTGGAGCGCGAACTGGAGCCCTACGGGCTCGTGCTGAAGGCGGGCGTCTGGTACCTGTGCGCGCGGGTCGGCGAGCCGCAGGGCCGCACCGCGCAGGACGCGGGGCACGGCTCCTTCCGGGTGTACCGCATCGACCGCTTCACCGCTGTGGACGTGGGCGGGGAACGCTTCCCCCGCGACGAGGAGTTCGACCTGCCCGCCTTCTGGGCGGAGCGCGCCGAGCAGTTCGCGCGGTCCATCCTGCGGGCCGAGGTCGTGGTGCGGCTGTCCGAGGACGGCGTGAGAAGACTGCCGTACGCCGTCGGCCACACCGCGGCTCGGGAGGCGCTGCGGGACGTGGACGCCCCGGACGAGCGAGGCTGGGTGAGGGCGACCCTGCCGGTGGAGTCCGAGGAGGTCGCGCACACCCAGCTCACGGCGCTCGGCCCGGAGGTCGAGGTGCTGTCGCCCGAGGGGCTGCGGGCGCGTTTCGCGAGCGACGCTCGGCGGCTCGCGGGGCTCTACGCCTCCTGACGTCCCGGCGCACTCCGCGTGCGCCCGTTGCGCCGAAGGCCGATGCTGGTCCCGTGATGGACGAGATGGAGTTCTGGGAGCTGGTGGACGCCAGCCGCGAGGCCGCCGAGGGCGATCCCGCGGAACAGGCCGACGTGCTCGTCGAGCGGCTGCTTCAGCTGGACCCGGAGTCGGTCGTGGACTTCGCCCGGCACTTCGAGTCCCGGTTCAACCGCTCGTACCGCTGGGACCTGTGGGGTGCCGCCTGGGTGCTGCTCGACGGGGCCAGCGACGACGCGTTCGACTCCTTCCGGTGCTGGCTGATCGGCCAGGGCCGGCACGTGTTCGAGGGCGCCCTGCACGATCCCGACTCGCTCGCCGACCTGCTGGAGGAGTTCGACGAGGAGATCGACGGCGACGGAGAGGAACTCGGCTACGCGGCGGACGAGGCGTACGAGCAGCTCACCGGCACCGAGACGCCCGACCTGGGCATCCCGCCCACGCCCGCGGAGCCGGAGGGCACACCGTTCGACCTGGAGAACGAGTCCGTGCTCGCCGAGCGCTACCCGAGACTGTGGGACCGTTTCCGGGCCTGAGGCCATGCCGCGCGCCGACGGGTGGCCTCCGAGGGCAGGTGGGCCTGCGCCTGGGCGGCGCCCGGGAGGTGGGGGTGCGGCGCCCGGCCCGGGGGCGCCGCGTGGTGGAGCGGCGCCTTGGTGGCCTGGTCGAGGGCGGACGCCGTGGTCGCGGCCGGGCCGAGGACGACCGCCGCGACCGCGCAGAGCACCGTCCACGGGTTGCGCGCGGCCCCCGCCCAGGTGCGAAGCGGGGCACGGGGCCATGACGGGCCCTCATTTCCTGCCCTGGAGGTGGGCCGCCTTCTGTCTGATCGACGGGAGCATGGCGGTGAGGGCCGCGCCGGGGCAGTTGGTCATGTAGCCGTCGTTGTGGCCGGCGAGGGCGGGCAGGAGGGCGGTCTTGCCCTCCTGGTACCGGCTCTGGCCGTTGCTGGAGACCAGCTTGACCTTGCCGCGCGGGTCGACGTCCGCGAGGCCCAGCTTCCATGCGGCCAGGGCGGCGATCGCGTCGGTCATCGCCCGGGGCACGGACACGCCCTGGGAGAAGGTGCCGATGGCGGCGATGCCCGTGGTGCGGTGGTTGAAGCCCTGGGTGTGGGCACCGGTGACGGGGCGTTCGACGCCGCCCGAACGCCCCTCGTAGATCGTGCCGCAGCGGTCGACCAGGAAGTTGTAGCCGATGTCGTCCCAGCGGCGGTTGCCGATCTGGCCCGCGTACAGCGCGCGGATGATGCGGGGTGTGTCGGCGCAGTCGTACCGGTTGGGCGAGGCGGTGTGGTGCACGAAGACGGCGACGACCTTGTCGTCGTAGCGCGGCGCCGGCCGGCTCCCGGCGCCTTCCTCCGGCTGCGCCCAGGCGGACCGCGGCAGGATGCGCGGCCTGGGTGCCGTGTGCAGGACGGCGGAGCGGGCGCCGACCGGCCGCGGGCGCCGTACCTCGACCGGGCTTTCGGCTCTCAACGTCCCGATCAGCAGCGCGGCGCCGGCGGTGAGTCCGGGCGTACAGCCGACCAGCAGCAGGACGACGCCCGAGATCCGCACCGAACGGAGCGAACGGAGCGGGCGTCTTCTCCTGCCCCTTCGTGCTCTTCGGAAGACACGCATGGACCCACTGTCCATCCCCTCCGTCGCGTCCGCGATGTGTGGTGTGCCACCCGGTGGAACCATCGTCCGGGTCCAGGACGTTTTCACCAGTGCGCGTCGCGCGGGCCGCCCGGGCGACCACACGCCGGCCGGCGGTCCGGAGGTTGTCCCCCGGGTGGTGCAGCGCAGGTCGGCGCGCAGAGCCGATTTCCGCGCGCCGCGTGCGTGGGGCTGATCATCGGGACCCCGCCGCGCGTACTAAGGGGTCCAAGAGAAAGGCGGCTTCGTGGACCTGCTCGACATCCTTCTGATGCTGGTCGTCCTGGCCTACGCGGCGTCCGGCTACCGGCGCGGACTGGTGGCCGGCTGTGTCTCCCTGGCCGGTTTCGTGGGCGGTGCCGTCGTCGGCGTGTGGGTCCTGCCCTGGGTGATGCAACTGGTGACGCGGGGGACGACCGCGGCCACGGTGACGGCGGTGTTCACGGTCCTGGTCCCGGCGGCGATCGGCCACGAGCTGGCGGGCCGGCTCGCGCTGAAGCTGCGGCGCGAGCTGGACCACGGGCCGCTCAGGGTGGCCGACGGGATCGGCGGGGCGGCAGCCAACTCGCTGTCGGTGCTGATCGTGGCGTGGGTGGCCGCGAGCGTCCTCGGCGCCTCCTCCTCACCGCTGGTCACGGAGGCGATCCGGGACTCACGGCTGCTTGGCGCCGTGCAGGACGTGATGCCGGACACCACCCCCACCTGGTTCTCGCGCGCCACCTCAGCGCTCACCCAGGCCGGCTTCCCACAGGTCTTCAACCCCTTCGAGAACGAGCCGACGGCGGGGGTGGCCAAGCCCTCCGGGGACAACGTCACACCGAGCGCGACGAACGCGGCGAAGCTCAGCACGGTCAAGATCGAGGGCGCCTCGGGCCTCCAGGGCCGCGAGGGCAGCGGCTTCGTGTACGCGGCGCGGCATGTGATGACCAACGCCCACGTGGTGGCCGGCATCGACCACCCGACCGTGCGCATCGGCGGCGTCGGTCCGGCGTACGCCGCCCGGGTGGTGCTCTTCGACCCCGACCGGGACGTGGCCGTGCTGTACGTGCCGGATCTGCGGGCGCCGGTGCTGCGCTTCGACGACGAAGCCAAGCGCGGTGACGCGGCCGTGGTCGCGGGCTATCCGCAGGACGGCGACCTGACGCTGCGGGCCGCCACGGTCGCGAACAAGATCCAGGCGACGGGTCAGAACATCTACAACACGGACACCGTCACGCGGGAGATCTACTCCGTCCGCTCCACGGTCCTGCCGGGCAACTCCGGCGGCCCGCTGCTCACCACCGACGGCGAGGTGTACGGCGTGGTGTTCGCCCGGTCCACCTCCGATCAGGAGACGGGGTACGTCCTGACGGCGGAGGAGGTGGCGGGCGACGCCCAGCGGGCGGCGAACGCCACGGCACCGGTGGACACGGGCGAGCTCGTCACGTCCTGAGCCGTGGGCGTCACAAGGAGCGGCCCATGAACACGTCGTCGACGTACTCGCCCTCGATCAGGAACTCCTCGGGCAGGACGCCCTCCACCACGAAGCCCTCGGACTCGTAGAGCCCCCGGGCGGGGGTGTTGTGGCCGAGGACGCGCAGGGTGATGCGGCGGGCGCCGCGGCGGCGGGCCTCGTCCTGGGCGGCCCGGAGCAACGCCCGGCCGACGCCGGCGCCGCGCGCCTCCTCGGCGACGGCCAGGCCCTGGATCTGCCGGACGTGGGAGTTGCACGCGAGCGAGGTCGGGAACCCGAGCCGGATGTAGCCGACGAGGGCGCCGCCGAGTTCCGCGACGAGGTGGTCCCGCGGCCCGAACCGCTCGTTGTAGAAGGGCTTGTACGGCGGCTGGGGGCGGGGCTGGACGGCGTGCAGCGGGGACCAGGTCTCCCGGTCGAGCCGGCCGAGCGCGTCCTCGTCGTCGGGGAGGGCGAGCCGTATGTACGCAGCGGGCATGAAGGTCACTGTACGGCGGGGTAGGCATGTCCTGACCGGGGTTTTAGGCGGCGACGGGCAGGATGGATTTCATGGAACTTTCAAGGATCGCCGTGGCCGGTGCGTCCGGTCTCATCGGCAGTGCCCTGGTCCGGTCACTGGTGGCGGAGGGGCACGAGGTGGTGCGCCTGGTGCGTCGCGCCGCCCGGGACGAGGACGAGGTCTGCTGGGATCCGGAGGGGAGTTACGTCGACACGGCCGGGCTGGCCGGGTGCGACGCGGTGGTCAACCTCGCCGGGGCCGGTGTCGGCGACCACCGCTGGACCGACGCGTACAAGAAGACGCTGCGGGACAGCAGGGTGCTCGGTACGTCGGCGCTCGCGGAGGCCGTCGCCTCCCTGCCCGAACCGCCGCGCGTGCTGGTGAACGCGAGCGCGATCGGCTACTACGGCGAGACCGGGGACCGGGTGGTCGACGAGGAGGCCCCGCCCGGGGACGGCTTCCTGTCCCGGATGTGCGTGGAGTGGGAGGAGGCGACGGATCCCGCCCGGGAGGCGGGCGTGCGGACGGTGTTCCTGCGCACGGGACTGGTGGTGGCGCGTGAAGGCGGCGCCTGGGGCCGGCTGTTCCCCCTCTTCCGGGCGGGGCTCGGCGGGCGCATGGGAGACGGGGACCAGTACTGGTCGTTCATCTCGCTGTACGACGAGGTGGCGGCGATCCGTCATCTCCTGGGCGCCGACGGGCTGTCCGGGCCGTTCAATCTGACGGCTCCGGAGCCGCTGACGAACCGTGAGATCACGGCGGCGATGGGGCGGGTGCTGCACCGGCCGACGCTCTTCTCGGTGCCCGCGCCCGCACTGCGGCTCGCGCTCGGCGAGATGGCCGGGGACGTGCTCGGCAGCGCACGGGTGGTGCCCAAGCGGCTGCTGGAGTCGGGGTTCTCGTTCACGTTCCCCGGGATCGAGGACGCGCTGCGGGACGCGCTCCGGCGGTGACCGGACGGCACACCGGCGGACGAAACCTTTCGCGTTCGACCATATGCGACCGCTGTGCGACCGTGCTCTGTTGATGCGCGACTTCACTTGACCGTGCGTGGCCCTACCCTCGAGCAGAACTCGGGTATTCCTGAAGCCGGTCGCGGGCATGACGTCTTCGCCGACCGCGCAACCTCGAGGAGGGGCACGTGTTGAAGCCCGTGTATCAGGCGGACGTCGTCATCGTGGGGGCCGGGGTGGCGGGCCTCGCGGCGGCCCACCGGCTGACCAGCGCAGGAGTGAGTACCACCGTCCTGGAGGCCGCCCATGGTGTGGGCGGCCGGATGTCGACCGAGAAGGTCGACGGCTTCCGGCTCGACCGCGTCGGACAGCTCCTGTCCACGTCGTATCCCGAACTGGGCCTGACTCCCGGGCTCGACGCGCTCGTACTGCGGCCCTTCGCGCCGGGCGTCCTGGTGCACAGCGGCGGCCGCCACCGGCGCGCGGGCGCTCTCCCGATGGCAGGGGGCGCACGGGGAGCGCTCAACGCCGTTCGCGCTCTCGCCGGTGCGCCCCGCTCGGGGATCGGAACGGCCGGCGTGCGGGTCGTCCGGCCCAGGGCGGCGGGATCTCCTGCCCCGCTCGGCGGTGCCGTGGACCAGGCGCGGCTGAACGCGGCACTGGCCCGGATGGCCGTGACCCCCGTGGAACGGCTGCTGGCGCGGCCCGAGTCGACCGCCGGGCGCGCGCTCGCGGCCCGGGGGATGCCCGCCCGTACGGTCGAGGGCTTTCTGCGTCCGCTGCTCGCCGCGCTGTTGTGCGACCCGGAGCTCGGCATGTCGAGCCGCGCCGCCGACCTGGCGCTGCGCGCCTTCGCGAGCGGCCGGCTGTGCCTGCCGGAGGGCGGCGCCGAGGTGCTGCCCGAACTGCTGGCGCAGGCGCTGCCGCCGGGCACGGTGCACACGGGCGTGCGCGCCACCTCGATCTCCACCACTTCGGTCACCACCGCCGAGCACGGCGAATTCCGCTGCCGCGCCGTGCTGTTGGCCACCGATGCGCATGCCGCCGCCGAGTTGCTGCCCGGGCTGCACGTACCCGAGTTCCACCCCGTCACGGTCGTCCACCACACCATGGACGAGCCGCCGCCGACCGGCGCGTCGCTGCTGCTCGACGCGGACCGCGGCGGTCCGGTGGCGCACACGGCGGTGGTCAGCCTGGTGGACCCGTCCCGGGCGCCCGCGGGCCGGCCCCTGGTCTCCTCCACCGTCCTCGGCGCGCCGCCAAAGGACATCGACGGCGCCGTACGCGCCCATCTGACCCGGCTGTACGGCACCTCGACCACGCGCTGGGAGACGCTCGCCGTGCACCACACCGCGCGGGCCGTCCCGGTGATGCGACCTCCGCACGACGTACGCCGGCCGGTGCGGCTGCTGGCCGGTCTGTATGTGTGCGGCGACCACCGGGACACGGGCACGGTGCAGGGGGCACTGCACTCGGGCCACCGGGCCGCCTCCGCGGTCCTGGCGGACCTGGGCACGGCTCCGACCAAGCTGGCGGACCCGCTGCCGACGGCGGCCTGAGCGGCCCCCGGGGTCAGTGCAGGGCGGCGACCTTGTCGCGGTAGCCGCGCACGGGGGCGGCGTCCTTGTACGGCTCCAGGCGGCGCTCGAAGTCCCGTACGTACTCCGTCGCCCGGACCGACCGCATCTCCGCCGCCTGCCCCGCGGCCTCGGCTGCGAGCTGGCACGCCTGGTCCAGCTCGCCCAGGCCGAGCCGGGCCGTGGCCAGCACGACCCGGCAGAACAGCCGGCTGCGGGCGTAGCCGGGCGCGCGCAGCTGCAGCGAGCGCTCGGCGTGCTGGATGGCGGCCCGGTACTGCTGGAGGTCCCGGTGGCAGTGCCCGAACTCGTCGGCGAGCTGCGCCTCGTCGAAGAACCGCGCCCAGTACGGGGCCTCGTCGCCGGGCCGGGCGGACTCCAGCGCACGCTCGGCCCGTACGAGGGAGGACGTACAGGCGCGCACCTCGCCGAGCACGCCGTGCCCGCGCGCCTCCACGGCGTGCAGCAGCGCCTGCACGACGGGCGGCGCCGAGGTGCCGACACCCTGCTGTGCCACGCGCGCGAGCTGCACGGCCTCGCGGCCGTGGCCGAGGTAGACGGCCTGGCGGCTCATCGTGACCAGCACGTACGCCCCGTACATCCGGTCCCCGGCGGCCTGGGCGAGCCGGAGCGCCTGGACGAAGTAGCGCTGGGCGAGGCCGTGCGCGCCGATGTCGTACGACGTCCAGCCGGCGAGCCGGGTCAGATCGGCGGCGGCCGCGAACAGCCGGCGGCCGGTCTGCTCGCCGTAGGTTCCGCGGAGCATCGGCTCGGCCTCGTGCTCCAGGTAGCGCACGAGGGCCTGGCGGGCGTGGCCGCCGCCGTAGGCGTTGTCGAGGGCGCGGAACAGCTCGCCGACCGAGCGGAGGGCGGCGATGTCTCCGCCGGTGACCCTCTGGCCGGGGCCGCGCTCGGACTGGCCGCGCGGCCGGGACGGGGGTCCCCCCTGTTCGAGCGGAGTCGAGAACTTGGGGGAGGCGGGGCGGCCCTGGGCGGGGACGCGGGGGGCGCTCTCGCATCGGGCGACCTTGTCGTCCGGGCGCCCGATCAGCCAGTCCCGGCTGGGGACGACGAGCCCGGCCGGCGTGAACGCGATCTTCCGGAGCTCGGCGTGGCTGCCGGAGTCCTTGCGCCACAGGCCGCTGACGATGTCGACCGCCTCCTCCGGGGTGGCGGCGAACTCCAGCCCCGCGTACACCGGGGCGCAGGCGTCGAGCCCGAGATCCTGGGCGGTGAGCCGGCGTCCGAGCCTGCGGGTGAACACCTCTGCGATCAGCGCCGGGGTGGTGCCGCGCGGCTGCTGCCCGCGCAGCCAGCGCGTCACGGACGTCTTGTCGTATCTCAGATCCAGCCCGTGTTCGAGGCCCAGCTGGTCGACGCGACGGGCGAGACCTGCGTTGGAGAACCCCGCTTCTGCGATGAGCGCGGCGAGCTGTCGGTTGGGGGTGCGCTGCGCGGGTCGTTCCGTCATCTGCGGTGCGGTCTCCATATCGCCTGTGAGCTGCCCTTATGGCCTCGTGAACGGCGTGAATGTAGCGGAGAGTGAGCAGACGATCGCACATTTCCCTCACCATTCATCCGATCGTGTGAGGATTGAGCGGTCGGGCTGACGAACGACCGGGCAGCACCTCTCCCCCGGGCCGGACGTACAGTGGCGTGGGCGCGTTTCGCGCCTTACGAGGCTTCTAGGGAGGCGCTTGCCGTGAGTGAGTTGCGGTTCGTCCGTATGGGGTTCGGGACCGATGCCGTCGACTACCAGAAGGCATGGGACGAGCAGCGCCGGGTGCACGCCGCCCGCTTCGCGGACGAGATCCCGGACACCTGCCTGCTCCTGGAGCACCCCCCGGTCTACACGGCGGGCCGGCGCACGGCACCGGAGGAGCGGCCCCTGGACGGCACGCCGGTCATCGACGTGGACCGCGGCGGCAAGATCACCTGGCACGGCCCGGGCCAGCTGGTGGGCTACCCGATCCAGAAGCTCCCGCGCCCGGTGGACGTGGTGGCCCACGTACGGCGCCTGGAGGAGGCCCTGATCCGCACGTGTGCGGAGTTCGGCCTGGAGACGACGCGGGTGGAGGGCCGGAGCGGGGTGTGGGTCCTCGGGGACCCGGTCGACCAGCGCCCCTCCCTGGGCGGTCTCTCCCTGGACTTCGACCCGCGCCTGCACGACGAGGAGTTCGACCCGCGGCTGAACGGCCCGGAGTACGCGCCGTCCAACGCGGGGCAGCGGCGGGAGGACCGCAAGATCGCGGCGATCGGGATCCGCGTCGCCAAGGGGGTCACGATGCACGGCTTCGCGCTGAACGTGAACCCGGACAACGCGTGGTTCGACAAGATCATCCCGTGCGGGATCCGGGACGCGGGTGTCACGTCCCTGGCGAACGAGCTGGGCCGGGACGTGACGATCGAGGAGGTGCTGCCGGTGGTGGAGCGGCACCTGCGGGACGTGCTGGAGAACGCGGACCTGAAGCCGCGGGAGGTCGAGCGGGCCTCGGCGTGAGGGCGCGCCCGGGCGTGTTTCGCCCCCGCCGCCCCTACCCGTCCCGTCCTCCAGGGGCTCCGCCCCTGAACCCCGCCGGGGGCTCCGCCCCCGCACCCCCGCTCCTCAAACGCCGGAGGGGCTGAATTTCAGCAGCCCCAGGTACGGGACGGGTAGGGGCGGCGGGGGGCGGGACAAACCCCGCGCACCCGGCAGGGAATGCGCCCCAAGGCCCCCAGGTTGGCCTCAACACGGGGGCAGACAACCACGGGCGTACCCTGGTGTACGCCGAAGAATCGAAGCTACAGGGAGCCGACGTGTCCGCAGTCGCACCCGACGGACGCAAGATGCTGCGCCTGGAGGTCCGCAACAGCCAGACCCCCATCGAGCGCAAGCCCGAGTGGATCAAGACCCGGGCGAAAATGGGTCCCGAGTACACGAAGATGCAGAACCTCGTGAAGAGCGAGGGCCTGCACACGGTCTGCCAGGAAGCCGGCTGCCCGAACATCTACGAGTGCTGGGAGGACCGCGAGGCCACCTTCCTCATCGGCGGCGACCAGTGCACCCGCCGCTGCGACTTCTGCCAGATCGACACCGGCAAGCCCGAGGCACTCGACCGCGACGAACCGCGCCGCGTCGGTGAGTCCGTGGTCACCATGGACCTGAACTACGCCACCATCACCGGCGTCGCCCGCGACGACCTGGAGGACGGCGGCGCCTGGCTGTACGCCGAGACCGTGCGGCAGATCCACCGGCAGACGGCGGACCGCGAGGGCGGCCGTACGAAGGTCGAGCTCCTCGCCCCCGACTTCAACGCGGTCCCGGAGCAGCTCGAGGAGGTCTTCTCCTCGCGCCCCGAGGTCTTCGCCCACAACATCGAGACCGTGCCGCGGATCTTCAAGCGCATCCGCCCCGGTTTCCGCTACGAGCGCTCCCTCAAGGTGATCACCGCGGCCCGCGACTTTGGGCTGGTGACGAAGTCGAACCTGATCCTCGGCATGGGCGAGACCCGCGAGGAGGTCAGCGAGGCCCTGCGCCACCTGCACGACGCCGGCTGCGAACTGGTCACCATCACCCAGTACCTGCGCCCGAGCGTCCGCCACCACCCCGTGGAGCGCTGGGTGAAGCCGCAGGAGTTCGTGGAGCTGAAGGAGGAGGCCGAGCAGATCGGTTTCTCCGGCGTCATGTCCGGTCCGCTCGTGCGCTCCTCGTACCGCGCCGGGCGGCTTTACCGGATGGCCGTCGAGCAGCGTCAGGCGGATGCACCGCGGCAGGGCGGCACATACGTCGCCGCACAGGCCGTCTGACCCGGCCGTCACCCTGATGGTGGCACCCCGTGCCAGTTCCCGTGTGTGAATCCGCACACAAGCGGCTACCGTCGGGTAGTGGCCGATTGACGCGGTCCCGACCGTCCCCGCAGCTAGCGGGCACCGCCGGGGCCGCGTTCGGGTTTTCGCGCTGCGCAGCAAGGCTTCATTGGCGTTTGACCGGTCGGTCACGTCCTGGTAACACCGAACAGTGAGCCTGGCTTTACACCCGGTAGCACCCAGGCCACGACCCGCCGACCCGAGGGGGGACCTCCACCATGCAGGCCGCACCCGTACGTGCCAACGCGATCCCGTCGTTCACCGATGCACTCCGTGCCATCGAGTCGCTGCTCATGAGCAGCGGCCAGCGGACCGCCCGTCGCAACGCCTGGAACTCCGTCCTGGAGGACCGCCGCCGCGCCAAGGACCGCGTCGAGGCCGAGCGCGTCCTCGAGGCCGCGGCGTCCCGCTCGTAACAGCCGGTCCAGGCCGCGGCGTCCCGCTCGTAACAGCCGGTCCAGGCCGCGGCGCCATGCCGGCAACGGCCACGCGGTCCCGCTGACGACCGCCACGCGGCGCCTCCCCGGCGCACCGGAGCGTCCCCACCGCTCCGCACCCGCTCCCACCCCCGCACCGCCGTCGTAGCCGCTTCCCGGGCCACGTAGACTGCGTGGCATGGCGAGGAAGGAAACTGCAGCGGACGCTGCGAACGCCGGGCGACTGAAGCAGATCGCCCTGACCTACAAGATGACCCGCAAGGCCGATCCGAAGATCGGTCTTGTACTCGCGGCTGTCGGAATCATCACCTTCGGTGTCTTCCTCGCGATCGGCTTCTTGATCGGCCACCCCATCTATCTCGGCATTCTGGGCCTCCTGCTCGCCTTCCTCGCGATGGCGATCGTCTTCGGACGCCGGGCCGAGCGCGCCGCCTTCGGCCAGATGGAGGGCCAGCCGGGCGCAGCAGCGGCGGTCCTGGACAACATCGGCCGCGGCTGGACCACCACCCCGGCGGTCGCGATGAACCGCAACCAGGACGTGGTGCACCGCGCGGTCGGCAAGGCCGGCATCGTTCTGGTCGCCGAGGGCAACCCGAACCGGGTCAAGAGCCTGCTCGCCGCCGAGAAGAAGAAGATGGCGCGCATCGTCGCGGACGTGCCGGTCCATGACATCGTCGTGGGCACGGGCGAGGGTCAGGTCGAGCTGAAGAAGCTGCGCACGACGATGCTGAAGTTCCCGCGGGTCCTCACCGGTCCCCAGGTGACCGCCACGAACGACCGGCTGCGGGCCCTCGGTGATCTGATGAGCAACATGCCGCTGCCGAAGGGGCCCCTGCCGAAGGGGATGCGGATGCCACGAGGCGGCCCGAAGGGCCGATGAGCCGACAAGCCGAGATCGCGTCGATCGGCCGTCCTGAGACGTCATGTCCCGGACGGCCGATCGGCGTTTTCGGGCCCGGAAGAACCTCGGCCCCGGCAGAAACCTCAGGTCCTGACCTCGACCGTCCCCGCCATCCGGTCGTGCAGCCCCCTGCCGTCCCGGTCCCAGACCAGCGGCGGAACGGCCAGGCACAGCAGGAGCGTGCGGAGCACCGCGCGCAGGGGCGAGACCCGGCCCGTGCCCAGGGCGACCACCCGCAGCCCGAAAAGGCGCTTGCCGGGGGTGAAGCCGACCGTGCCGACCGTGAGGATGCCGAGCAGGAAGAAGACGAGCAGCGCCCAGTTGCTCGTGGCCGGCTCATAGCCATGGGTGATCAAACCGTATGCGATCAAGACGCACAGGCCCCAGTCGACGGCGAGGGCGCCGAGGCGGCGGCCCGGGCGGGCGATCGAGCCCGGCCCCTGCTCCGGCAGACCGAGCTGCTCCCCGCGGTATCCGAGGTCCGCCCCGGCTTCTTCCACGGCCGCGCGGGGACCGGACAGCCACGATCCGATTGCTTGCCTGTTGTCCACCCGTCCACGGTATCGCTCCCGATTTGGCTGGCCGGGGGGCGGGGTCACTCGGGCGGGAGCTGGTTAACCTGGGAGAAACAAATGGGTCACGCCTGAGAAACCGCCCGTCCCTATGGTCGGCTGCAGCGTGTGCCACCGCACTGGCCGCACGAACGAACTACCACCCCGGCACGGACGGTCGGGAGTAGGAGGAGCTGGATGTTCCAGAACGCCGACGAGGCCAAGAAGTTCATCGCGGACGAGGACGTCAAGTTCATCGACGTCCGCTTCTGCGACCTGCCGGGCGTGATGCAGCACTTCACGGTGCCGGTTGAGGCGTTCGACCCGGACGACGAGCTCGCCTTCGACGGATCCTCGATCCGTGGCTTCCAGGCCATTCACGAGTCCGACATGGCGCTGCGCGCCGACCTGTCGACCGCACGCGTCGACCCGTTCCGCCGGGACAAGACGCTCAACATCAACTTCTTCATCCACGACCCGATCACGGGCGAGCAGTACTCCCGTGACCCGCGGAACGTGGCGAAGAAGGCCGAGGCCTACCTCGCCTCCACCGGGATCGCCGACACGGCGTACTTCGGTCCCGAGGCCGAGTTCTACGTCTTCGACAGCGTGCGCTTCGCCACCAGCGCGAACGAGTCCTTCTACCACATCGACTCCGAGGCGGGTGCCTGGAACACCGGCGCCCTCGAGGACAACCGTGGTTACAAGGTCCGCTACAAGGGCGGCTACTTCCCGGTCCCGCCGGTCGACCACTTCGCCGACCTGCGCGCCGAGATCTCCCTGGAGCTGGAGAAGGCCGGCCTGAAGGTCGAGCGCCAGCACCACGAGGTGGGCACCGCCGGCCAGGCCGAGATCAACTACAAGTTCAACACGCTGCTCGCCGCCGCGGACGACCTGCAGCTGTTCAAGTACATCGTGAAGAACGTGGCCTGGCGCAACGGCAAGACCGCGACCTTCATGCCGAAGCCGATCTTCGGTGACAACGGCTCGGGCATGCACGTGCACCAGTCCCTGTGGAGCAACGGCGACCCGCTGTTCTACGACGAGGCCGGTTACGCGGGCCTGTCGGACACCGCCCGCTACTACATCGGCGGCATCCTCAAGCACGCCCCGTCGCTGCTGGCCTTCACCAACCCGACGGTGAACTCGTACCACCGCCTGGTGCCGGGCTTCGAGGCCCCGGTGAACCTGGTGTACTCGCAGCGCAACCGCTCCGCCGCGATGCGCATCCCGATCACCGGCTCGAACCCGAAGGCCAAGCGCGTCGAGTTCCGCGCCCCGGACTCCTCCGGCAACCCGTACCTGGCCTTCTCGGCGCTGCTGCTGGCCGGCCTGGACGGCATCAAGAACAAGATCGAGCCGGCCGAGCCGATCGACAAGGACCTGTACGAGCTGGCTCCCGAGGAGCACGCGAACGTCCCGCAGGTCCCGACCTCGCTGTCGGCCGTCCTCGACTCGCTCGAGGCCGACCACGAGTTCCTCCTCCAGGGCGACGTCTTCACGTCCGACCTGATCGAGACGTGGATCGACTTCAAGCGCACCAACGAGATCGCCCCGCTCCAGCTGCGTCCGCACCCGCACGAGTTCGAGCTCTACTTCGACGTGTGAGCCGGCCGCTGCCGCAGCAGTGACACGGAGCCCCGTCCCCGCCCCCGGGTGGAGACGGGGCTCCGTCGTTCCCGCGGGACCTCCCGGAGCGTTTCCACAGCCACTCTTTGCCTGCCATGGAGCCGTTCGGAACCGGTTCATGGTTCGGGTTGGGCGCACAATGGGGGTGGGACGAGTGCCTTACTACGGGGTACTGCGGGGTGATGCATGATGCGGAGCCGGTTCCAGAGCGATCGGCGGCTGACCGTCCGGATGACGGTCACGCTGTTTCTGCTCGGATTGCTGTACGTGGCGTTCGTCGCCGCGTTGATCGCGTTGCTGAAGTCCTGGGTGCTGGTCGTCGTGATCGCGGCGGCGGCACTGGGCGCGCAGTACTGGTTCTCGGACCGGATCGCGCTGTACGCCATGCACGGGCGGATCGTGGAGCGTGAGGAATATCCGCAGCTGCACGGTGTGGTGGACCGGCTGTGCGCCGTGGCCGACATGCCGAAGCCGCTCGTCGCCGTCTCCGATCTGGACATGCCGAACGCGTTCGCGACCGGCCGCAACCCCGATCACGCCGTGCTGTGCGTGACCACCGGGCTGCTCAGGCGGCTGGAGCCCGAGGAGCTGGAGGGCGTGCTCGCGCACGAGCTGTCGCACGTGGCGCACAAGGACGTCGCCGTCATCACCGTGGCCTCGTTCCTCGGGGTGATCGCCGGGCTGGTGGTCCGGTTCGCGTTCTACTCGGAGCTGTTCGGCGGGCGGGGCCGCAAGGACCAGAACACCATCGCCGTCTTCGGTGCCGTCATGGGGATCTCGGCGCTCGTCTACGCGATCAGCTTCCTGCTGATCCGGGCCCTGTCCCGGTACCGGGAGCTGGCCGCGGACCGCGCCGCCGCGCACCTGACCGGGCGGCCGTCGGCGCTGGCGTCCGCGCTGACCAAGGTCACCGGGGACATCGCCCGCATCCCGACGCAGGACCTGCGGACGGCCCAGGCCTTCAACGCCTTCTACTTCACCCCCGCCTTCGGTTCCGACCCGGGCATCTCGCGTCTGTTCTCCACGCACCCGACGCTGGAGCAACGGCTCGAGCAGCTCGCCCGTATCTCCGCGGAGCTCGGCGAGGCGGCGGCGCCGGGAAAGGCGGGCTGAGCGCCGATGGGGCTCCTGGACATCCTGCTCGGCCGTACGAAGCCGGTGGCACCCGACCTCGACCAGCTGTTCGCCCTGCCGTCGGCGGCGATCACGCTCGAGGCCGCCGCGGGGTTCACCCCGACGGGGACCGGCGCGGTCTGCTTCGCCACGGTGGAGGGTGGCGCCTTCACCCAGGCAAACCGGGAGGTCCAGGCGCTCCTGGACGCCGACACCGACCGCACCGGGCCACCCGTCGAGCTGCAACGGGACGACTACGGCTACTCGTGGCTGGTCTCCCGCCGCACCCCCGACCAGCTGTCCGCCCTGGTCAACGATCTGCACGCGGTGAACAGCGCGATGGAGGTCAACGGCTTCGGACCGCAGCTGCTGTGCTCGGTGGCCGGCTTCCAGGACACGGGCGGGCGCCGGCTCGGGCTGGTCTATCTGTACAAGCGAGGCACCTTCTATCCGTTCGCGCCGCTCGCCGGACAGGGCGAGCGGCGCGACAACGCGCTGGAGCTGCAGATCAAGGCTGCCCTCGGGAACGATCTGCGGATCGAGCAGGACCTCGGACGGTGGTTCCCCCTCTGGGGCGCACCCGGCCTGTGACGCCTGCTCCTCCTCGCGCTTCCTACTTGCCGCCCTCCTGGCGGCGGGCCTCGAAGGGGCGCTCGCGGCGGTAGCGGCGCTCCCACTTGGCCTGCTGGTCACGGCGCGCGCGGTACTCCTGGTAGCTGGCCGCCGAGGTCGGGGCGCCTCCGGTGCCCGCGGTGGACGAGCCGCGACCGTACCGCACGTACAGGACGAACAGCGCTATGGCGGCGAGCCACCAGATGTGGTTGCCGAATCCGAAGAGGACGAGGACGACGGTTCCGGCAAGGATGATGGTGCCCATGACGCCCTCCTTCGCTTGGGTGAGTGGTTGTGCCACGGGGATTCGACGGGGTGCCGGGGATCGGTGACCCCATCGGATGCGTGTCCAGCGTAGGGAGGCGGTCACTGCGGGTGCATCTGCTTTTCGATCCGAGGGAGACGGCATGGGCGACGGAGGACGGCACATCGGGACGGTGGAGCGGCGGGCCCGGCTCGCGGTGCGGCACCGGCTGGGTGCCCGGTCGCGGGCGGTGACGCCCGAGGAGGTCGCCGGGTCGCTGGTCGCGCTGCACGGCACGGATCCGGCCACGGTGTACCTCGCCGTCGGGGCGCGCCTCGCGGACGCGGACAAGACCGTGGCGGAGGTCGAGCGGGCGCTGTACGAGGACCGGACGCTGGTGCGGATGCACGGCATGCGGCACACCGTGTTCGTGTTCCCGACCGAACTCGCCGCCGTGGTGCACGCGTCGACCGGCCTGGTGAACGCGGCGAAGGCCCGCGCCGCGCTGGTCAAGGACATGGTGTCCGGAAGCGGTGGCCGGCTGACGGCTCAGTGGCTCGCGGAGGTCGAGGCGTCGGCGCTGGCCGCTCTGGCCCGGCGCGGTCAGGCGACCGTCAGCGAACTCACCAGGGACGAGCCTCGGTTGAAGGAGCAGTACACCTATGGCGCGGGCAGGAGCTACGAGGCCCCGCACACCGTGTCGTCACAGCTGATGCGCGTCCTCGGTGTCGAGGGCCGGGTCGTCCGGGGGCGCCCGCTGGGTGCGTGGACGTCGTCGCAGTTCCGTTGGGCCGTCGCCCCGCCCCACCCCGAACTCCCGCCCGAAGAGGCCCAGCGGGAGCTGCTGCGACGCTGGCTGGAGGCCTGCGGGCCGGCCACGGAGGGGGACCTGAAGTGGTGGACCGGGTGGAGGGTCACGGAGGTGCGCCGGGCGCTGACGGCGATCGGGGCGGTACCGGTGACGCTGGACGGCGGGGCGACGGGGTACGTGACGCCGGGCGACGAGGAACCGCTGCCGGCCGTCGAACCGTGGGCGGCCCTGCTCCCGGGCCTGGACCCGACGGCGATGGGCTGGCAGGACCGTGACTGGTGCCTGGCCCCCGAGCTGCGCCCGGCCCTGTTCGACGGCAGCGGCAACGTCGGTCCCACGGTGTGGTGGGACGGCCGGGTGGTCGGGGGGTGGGCTCAGCGGGCCGACGGTGAGGTGGTGTGGCGTGTGCTGGACGCGGAGGGGTTGGGCCGGGAGGCGTACGAGGCGATCGAACGGGAGGCGGCCCGTCTGGGGTCGTGGCTGGCCGGCACCCGGGTGACTCCGCGCTTCCGGACACCGCTGGAGAAGGAGCTGTCCAACCGGACCGGCCCGTCCGGCAAGTGAGGACGAGGCGGTTCAGGCCGACCGGGGTTCTGGGGCGGAGCCACCGGGGACGGCCGGCCCCGACGCCGGGTGCCCATATGCGAGAGGGCACCCGGCGTCACGCTCAACGGCTGTAGCGCATCAGCGCCCGCACCATGTGGCACGTCGTGTCCGACGGCGGCCGTATCCCGACCCGCTCCGCCGTGCTCCGTATCGTCTCGTTGTGCGCCTGGTTCGGTACGTACACGCCGGAGTCGAGCAGGGCGATGGCGAGGCGCATCGCCTTCAGGCGCCGGTTGTGCGTGATGTACCAGTCACGCGGCCGCCCCGGCGGGAGCGGTCGCTTGGCCGTCGGTGCGTACGGCAGGTCCATCGGGACCGGTCGCCGCGCCGTCGACCGGGTCGGCTTCGGCTTGGTTGCGGCAGCGGGCACAGGCATCCTCCTGTCGCGGTCAGGGAGGTGCCGGACACCCCGGCGCCTCCCTCGAACACTGCTTCTATTTTACTGCCCCCCACTGACAAAAGCCCCTGGCCACAGGCCATTTGAGCCACGTTGTGACAGGGGTGAGAAGGGGGGTGTCGGCTACCGTGTGAGGCATGGAGATCTGGATCAACCCGGCCTGCTCGAAGTGCCGCAGCGCCCTCACCCTGCTCGACGCCGAGGGCGCCGACTACACCGTGCGCCGCTACCTGGAGGACGTGCCGACTCAGGAGGAGATTCGCGAGGTCCTCGACCGGCTGAACCTCGAACCCTGGGACATCACGCGCACCCAGGAGGCCGACGCCAAGGAACTGGGCATGAAGGAGTGGCCGCGGGACGCCGCGTCGCGCGACCGCTGGGTGCGTGCGCTCGCCGAGCACCCGCGGCTCATCCAGCGGCCGATCATCACCGCGGACGACGGTACGGCCGTGGTCGGGCGTACGGAGGAGGCCGTACGGGACGCCCTGTCCCGCTGACGCCGACTCCCCTGTGACCTACGTTACTTCGCTGACTCCTGTAAACCGCTGAGTAACTCCGTTCGGTATCTCGTACATAGCGGCGTACCTATCGCATCCGGTCGCCGGTGACGGCGGCCGGGGACAGGAGGCGCGCATGTCGCGTAGGAGGACCCTCAGTCCCAAGAAGAAGATCGCGCTGGCGGTCACCGCCGTCGCCGTGGCCGGCAGTGGGGCCTTCGCCCTCGCCGCCACCTCGAACGCGGCGAACGTGCAGAACGCGTCGACCTCGACGGTCTGTCAGGGCCTGGCCACCGCGCTCGGCAACAACGAGTCGTTCATCGCGGCGCAGAAGGCCAACCCGGACGCCCAGTCGGCGGCGCGGATCGCCAACCGCGAGGCCGTGGTCGCCGAGATCAAGCGGAAGCAGGAGGCGTCCGGCTGCCAGGTCGGGGAGTCGATCCAGGCGGGTGGATCGGGATCGGCGCAGTCCGGCGGCGCCGCGCAGGCCGGGGGGTCGGCTCAGGACCCCCAGGCCTCGCAGGCCGCCACCACCGCGCCTGCCACGACCGCACCCGCGGACAACACGGGAGGCGCCGGCACCGCTGCTTCAGGCCAGCAGGTCTGCAAGGGCTCCACGGTGACGCTCTCCGGTGAGGGCGGCGCCCCGGCCGCGTCCAGCAACCAGTTCCCGGCGGGGACGACCCTGAAGGTCACCAACCTGGACAACAACAAGTCCACGACGGTGAAGGTCACCTCCGTCTCCGGCAGTTGTGTGCTCCTCAACAACGCCGCCTTCGAACAGGTCCGCGAACCCGGCAAGTTCCTGATCCGCCGCGCCCTGATCGAGAAGGTGGGGTGAGGCCGGCGCTCCGGTAACTCCAGGAGGCGGCACGTCACGGGGCACGGTCCCGCTGTTCGCGGCCACGAGCAGCAGGACCGGCACGCGGGGCGAGCGCAGCGCGGCGGCGCTCGGACGCGGACCCGTGACCGGTTTCCGGGTCGGGAAGCCGACGGTCGCCTCCTGGAGCCGCGTCCGCTCCGCATGGAGCGGGCCCGAGGTCGGCCACCGTACAGGGGGCGGTGGCCGGCCTCACGTGTGCTGGGCCGAGGCTCGGCTACGGGGCCGATGACGTACTCGCCCGAGGTCGGTGGCGTACTCGCCCGAGGTCGGTGACGTACGCGCCCGAGGTCGGTGACGTACGCGCTCCCGAGGTCGGTGACGTACGCGCCCGAGGTCGGTGACGTACGCGCCCGAGGTCGGTGGCGTACTTGCCTGAGGTCGGTGGCGTACGCGCCGGGGGTCGATGGCGTGCGTGCCGGAAGGGGACGGACCGGTCACCGAGTGAATCCCGGCACGGGAGCCCCCGGTAACACGGGGTTCACACCAGAGCAATGGCCGGGAAATCGCCTGTTGACATGCTGCCGGGCATCACCCGGCGCCCCACTGCCGCAGCGCCGCGCACCCGCACGACCTCTGCGACTGCACTGTCGACCACGCAGTCGAGACCACCCCCGAAGGATGTGGCCCATGGCCTTCAAGGCTGAGTACATCTGGATCGACGGCACCCAGCCGACCGCCAAGCTCCGTTCCAAGACGAAGATCCTGGCCGACGACGCCAAGGGCAAGGAGCTTCCGATCTGGGGCTTCGACGGGTCGTCCACGAACCAGGCCGAGGGCCACTCCTCGGACTGCGTGCTCAAGCCGGTCTTCTCCTGTCCCGACCCGATCCGCGGCGGCGACGACGTCCTGGTGCTGTGCGAGGTCCTCGACACGGACATGACCCCGCACCCGTCCAACACCCGTGCCGCACTGGCCGAGGTGGCCGAGAAGTTCGCCGCCCAGGAGCCGATCTTCGGTATCGAGCAGGAGTACACCTTCTTCGACGGCTCGCGTCCGCTCGGCTTCCCGGAGGGCGGCTTCCCGGCCCCGCAGGGCGGCTACTACTGCGGTGTCGGCGCCGACGAGATCTTCGGCCGTGAGGTCGTCGAGGCGCACCTGGACAACTGCCTGAAGGCGGGCCTCGGCATCTCCGGCATCAATGCCGAGGTCATGCCCGGCCAGTGGGAGTTCCAGGTCGGCCCGCTCTCCCCGCTCGAGGTCGCCGACCAGCTCTGGGTGGCCCGCTGGCTGCTGTACCGCACCGCCGAGGACTTCGGCATCTCCGCGACCCTGGACCCGAAGCCGGTCAAGGGCGACTGGAACGGTGCCGGTGCGCACACCAACTTCTCGACCAAGGCGATGCGCGAGGGCTACGACGCCATCATCACCGCGTGCGAGGCACTCGGTGAGGGCTCCAAGCCGCTCGACCACGTCAAGAACTACGGCGTCGGCGTCGAGGACCGCCTCACCGGTCTGCACGAGACCGCCCCGTGGAACGAGTACTCGTACGGCGTCTCCAACCGCGGCGCCTCGGTCCGCATCCCGTGGCAGGTCGAGAAGGACGGCAAGGGCTACATCGAGGACCGCCGTCCGAACGCCAACGTGGACCCGTACCTGGTGACCCGGCTCATCGTCGACACCTGCTGCACGGCGCTGGAGAAGGCCGGCCAGGTCTGATCGGCTCCACACAGCTCCCGGAAGGGGCGCCCGCCGTGGTGGCGGGCGCCCCTTCCGCGCTTCGGGGGTGCGTGGGCACGCCGGGAAAAAGAGCGTCCAAGCAGTGAGAGGAGGCTCCTGTCACGGGCGTGTGTCTGCTTCAATGAGAACCATGGCCAGCTTCCAGAAGTTCAGTGCGACGGGTCGCCGTGACCTCGAGCCCTTCTGGCCTTCCCGTCAGCACCACGACTTCGACCGGGTGTGTTGTCGCGCGAACACCGCGCGGGCCCTGTAGAGCCGTACACCCGGCAGCCGTACCGGCACAGCCGTCCTTCCGGCCTTCGGCCAGCGCGCACGACGTACGTCCCCCGACGAACTCCTCGCGCGAAAGAGCTGACCTCTCATGGCGACCACTCGTTCTCTCTCCACCGCCGCCCTCACCACCGCCACCCAGCCGAACGGCTCCGCACGGCACCGGCTGCGTGCCGTCGACCGGGACGAGGCCGTCGACGTGGCCGACTTCCTGCCGCCGGGCGCCACCTGGCTGCCGGCGCCCCCGCACACGCTGCCGAGCCTGCCGGGCCGCCCGCCGATGATCGGCTACCTGGTACTCGTCCCGGCCGACCAGCAGTCCCCGTTCCCGCCCGTCGCGGTGCCCGACCAGCCGGACACGGGACAAGCCGTGGGCGCGGACCCGCTCGTCCGCGTCGACACCGGCCGGCGCACCGCCGAGGTGGACGGGCGGCCGCTCGACCTGACCTATCTGGAGTTCGAGCTGCTCGCCCACCTGGTGACGCACCCGCACCGGGTGCACACCCGGGACCAGCTGGTGACCACGGTGTGGGGCTACGGCCATGTGGGCGACGGGCGCACCGTCGACGTCCACATCGCCCGGCTGCGGCGCAAGCTGGGCGCCGAGCACCGCGACACCATCCGGACGGTGCGGCGCGTGGGCTACAAGTACGTGCCGCCGACGGGCCGTTGACCCTCTGCTGACGGCAGATTCCCGTTCCCTCCGGCAGCCCGACCGGGCAGAGTCACCGGCATGAGGCTTCTGGTACTGGGTGGTACGGAGTTCGCGGGACGGGCCGTCGTGGAGGCGGCCCTCGGACGCGGCTGGGACGTGACCGTCTTCAACCGGGGGACGCACCGACCCCCGGCCGGTGTGCGGTCGTCGCAGGGCGACCGCACTGCGCCCGAAGGGCTCGCCGCCCTGGCGGAAGGCGAGTGGGACGCCGTCGTCGACACCTGGTCGGCGGCGCCCCGGGCCGTGCACGAGGCGGCGCGGCTGCTGCGGGGCCGCGCCGGGCGGTACGTGTACGTGTCGAGCTGCTCGGTGTACGCCTGGCCCGCGCCGGCGGGGTACGACGAGAGTGCCCCGCTGGTCGAGGGCGCCGAGCCCGACGCCGGCAAGACCGACTACGCGCGCGACAAGCGGGGCGCCGAGATCGCCGCCGTCGAGGCCTTCGGCGCGGACCGCTCCGTGCTCGTACGGGCCGGGCTGATCCTCGGCCCGTACGAGAACGTCGGCCGGCTGCCGTGGTGGCTGACCCGTATCGCCCGCGGCGGGCCGGTCCTGGCGCCGGGGCCGCGGGAGCTGCCCCTGCAGTACGTCGACGTGCGCGACATGGCCGAGTGGATCCTGGGATCGGTGGAGCAGGAGCTCAGCGGGCCGTACAACATGATCAGCGCGCAGGGGCACGCCACCATGGGCGAGCTGCTCGACGCGTGCGTGGACGTGACCGGTGCGGCGGCGGAACTGCGCTGGACCGGGCCGGAGGCGATCCTCGACGCGGGTATCGAGCCGTGGACGCAGCTGCCGGTGTGGGTCCCGCCGGGCAGCGACATGCACGACTCCCTGCACTCCGCGGACGTCTCGCGGGCGCTGGCGACGGGCCTGAGCTGCCGTCCCGTCGGGGAGACCGTCGCCGACACCTGGGCGTGGCTGCGGGACATCGGCGGCACGGCGCCGATGCGTCCGGACCGCACCTCGAAGGGGCTCGACCCGGAGGTGGAGGCGAGGGTGCTCGCGGGCCTGTCCGGGGGTGTACCCGGCACCACCCCCTGACGGGGGGCTCGACCCCGTGACCTCGCCGCCCTCCCCGGCGAGACTGCTGCCATGAACACCAACACGAAGAGCGGCTCTCTTCCCACGAGGGCCCGGGCCGTCGCACTGGCGGCGGGGCGGGGGTTCGTGCTGGCCCTGGTGATCCTTCCGGGTGCGGTTCTGTGCTCCACGCTGGCCCTCGTGTCCATCTCGCTCATCCCGATCGGCGTCGGGCTGGTCACCACACCGTGGGTGCTGACGCAGGTGCGGGCGTTCGCCGACTGGCGGCGGGTGCTCGCGGCGAAGTGGGGCGGAGTGCAGATCCCCTCGGCGTACCGGCCGGTCCCGGAGGACGCCAACCCCTGGACGCGGACGTACGCGATGCTCGGCGACCCGGCGACCTGGCGGGACCTGCGGTGGTTGCAGGTGGACATGACGGCGGGGTACCTCACCGCGCTGCTGCCGACGGTACTGCTGGTCTACCCGCTGGAGGGGTTCGCGGTCGCGGCCGGGCTGTGGCGGCCGTTGTCCGAGTACGGCGGGTACTGGTACGGCTTCGTGCACGTCACCGACCAGGCCTCCGCGCTCGGCGCCGGTGCTCTGGCCGCCGTCCTCCTCGCCCTCACCCCGCTGGCACCGCGCCTGCTGGCCGTCCACTTCCGGCTGACCCGGGCCCTACTGGGCGCGAGCCAGGGCGAGTTGGCCGAGCGGGTCCGGGTGCTGACCGAGACCCGCCGGGACGCCGTGGACACCGCCGCGGCCGAGCTGCGCCGGATCGAGCGGGACCTGCATGACGGGGCGCAGGCCCGGCTGGTGGCGATGGGCATGGACCTGGGCACCATCGAGATGCTGCTCGACAAGGACCCGGCGAAGGCCAAGGAACTCCTCGCTCAGGCCCGCCGGTCCTCCGTGGAGGCGCTGGCCGAGCTGCGCGAACTCGTCCGCGGCATCCATCCGCCGGTACTGGCCGAGCGTGGACTGGGCGATGCCGTAAGGGCGTTGGCGTTGCGGCTGCCTCTCGCCACCGAGGTGAACGTGGAGCTGGACGGCCGCGCCGACGCGCCGGTCGAGTCGGCCGCCTACTTCGCGGTCAGCGAGGTCCTCACCAACGCGGTCAAGCACTCCGGCGCCGACCGGATCTGGGTCGACCTGCACCACGGCGAGGGCATGCTGCGCATCTCGGTCACCGACAACGGCAAGGGCGGCGCGGTGGCCGGCGGGGGTTCCGGGCTCTTCGGAGTCGAGCGGCGGCTGGGTACATTCGACGGCGTCCTGGCCGTCAGCAGCCCCGCGGGCGGCCCCACCATGGTCACCATGGAGATCCCGTGCGCGTTGTCCTAGCGGAAGACCTCTTCCTGCTGCGCGACGGACTGGTCCGGCTGCTCGAGGCCCACGGCTTCGAGATCGCCGCCGCCGTCGAGTCCGGTCCCGAGCTCGCCCGCGCGCTGGCCGAACTGACCCCCGACGTCGCCGTGGTGGACGTACGCCTGCCGCCCACGCACACCGACGAGGGCCTGCAGTGCGCGCTGCGGGCCCGCCGGGAGCGGCCCGGGCTACCCGTGCTGGTGCTGTCGCAGCACGTGGAGCAGCTGTACGCGCGGGAGCTGCTCGCCGACGGCACCGGCGGGGTGGGCTATCTGCTCAAGGACCGGGTGTTCGACGCGGAGCAGTTCGTGGACGCCGTACGACGGGTCGCGGCGGGCGGCACCGCGATGGACCCGCAGGTGATCCAGCAGCTGCTGACGCGGTGTGCGGCGGACGACCGGCCGCCGGCGCGGCTGACGCCCCGTGAGCTGGAGGTGCTGGAGCTCATGGCGCAGGGCCGCTCGAACGCGGCGATCGCCGACCGGCTGGTCGTCACCGAGCGGGCGATCGCGAAACACACCTCCAACATCTTCGCGAAACTGGGCCTGGAGGTTTCCGACGACGACAATCGGCGGGTTCTGGCCGTGCTCGCCTATTTGGATCACGGCCGCTGAACCGACTGAATCAAATTCAAAAAGGTGAGCTCTACCCGCCTCAACTCCCGTTGAAACAAGGGCTTCTGCACCTCTTGCACCCGAATTGCCCTCAGGAACTTCCAAGTTTTTCTCCGGTCTCTGAACACCCCACCGGCCTCCTGCGTATGGGATGACGCCGCTTCACCCCTGTCGGGCGCCTCCGCCCCGAAAGGAAGTCAGAGGAGTTCCATGGGACGCAACACGAGAAAACGCCGTACGCCGCTGGCCACCAAGGCCATAGCCGCCTCGGCTGCCCTAGCGCTCGGTGGGGGCGGGTTGCTCTGGGCCAACTATTTCGCCTCGGCCCACGAGACGAACAACCAGGCGTGGGGAGGGAATCAGACCAAGGCCGCCGGCGCGCAGGTGGCGACGATCTCCTGCCCGGACGTCGGTCAGAAGCTGACGAACGTGCCGGCCGCGGCTCGCAACGGCGTGGCCGCGGAGCTCGCGAACCTCGACAGGCAGATCACCGAGGCCTACTCCCGGCTCGCCTCCACGCGCCAGGCCCAGGCGAACGACGCGAGCTTCGTGCAGAACGCGATCGTCGGCCCCCTGAAGGAGAAGCGGGCCGCGACGATCGACCGGATCAGGATCGACATCCAGCGGGTCGGCGGGACGTTCAACCAGTCGCTGTCCCAGCTCGCCGCCTGCACCACGCTCACCGCCAACCAGACGAACGCCGGCCAGACGGGCGGCGGTCAGCAGCAGAACGGCGGCCAGCAGCAGGGCGGTCAGCAGCAGAACGGCGGCCAGCAGCAGAACGGCGGCCAGCAGCAGGGCAACGGCGGCCAGGCCGGAAACGGCCCGGTGGCGGCCGACTTCGTCGACATCACGAAGGTCGCGCCGAACGTCCAGGCCAAGCCGCAAAAGACCGGCAACGCCTCGACGGGTCAGTTCGTCACGCGCTGCGGTGTCAACGCCAACAAGAACCACAACACCGACAACGTGATCGTGGCGCCCGGCGTGGCCAACGGCGCACACCACCTGCACGACTACGTCGGCAACCAGAAGGTCGACGCCTTCTCGAGCAACCAGACGTTCCTCCAGGGCGGCACCAGCTGCCAGAACAAGAACGACCTGTCGTCGTACTACTGGCCGGTCGTCCGCATCCAGGACGGCACGCAGGACTTCGACCAGAACAAGGACGGCGGCGGCAAGGAAGGCAACGTCGGCCGGATCCTGACCCCCGTCCAGGCGGAGATCAAGTACGTCGGCAACCCGAGCAGCAAGGTCGTCGCGATGCCGCAGTTCCTGCGCATCATCACCGGTGACGCCAAGACCACCACCAACGGTCTGGCGAACGCCAACGCGCACTGGAGCTGCACCGGCTTCGAGAACAAGGTCCAGCTGACGACGCAGTACCCGATCTGCCCGCAGGGCAGCAACGTGGTCCGCACGTTCGCCTTCCAGAACTGCTGGGACGGCCAGAACATCGACAGCGCCAACCACCGCACGCACGTGGCCTTCGCCGACCCGGCGAGCGGCGTCTGCGGGAACGGCTTCAAGGCGATCCCGCAGCTGACGATGCGCCTCGTGTACAAGATCAACCCGCCGGTCATCCAGAACGGCCAGGTGAAGAACGCCTACGCGGTGGACGGCTTCCCGGACCAGCTCCACAAGGCGGCCACCGACCACGACGACTTCATCAGCGTCACGACCGGCGGCCTGGCGAACAAGATCGCCAACTGCATCAACTCCGGTCAGAGGTGCCAGTGACCCGACTGGGCCGGTGACCCGACTGAGCCGGTGACCCACTGACGAAGGCCGGTGGCGGGATCTCCCGCCACCGGCCTTCGTCGTGTGCCGCCCGGCCCGGCTCAGCCGCTGTGACCGGCGTGGGAGTGGTGGTCGGCGCCCACCTCGACATCGCCGCCGAGCTTGCCGCGCAGCGCCTTGACCACTCCGTCGTCGCCGACGGCGACCCACTTGCGGCCCACGAGGTAGTAACCGCCGTAGTCCTTGGCATCGTTGATCCACTCGCGTTGACCCCGGTCGGTGGCGAAGGTGGCGAGTACGAACTTGCCGTCGGAGTTGGTGCAGATGGCCTGACGGATCTCGTCGGCGTCCGTCTGGATGTTCGGCTTGCAGTTCACGTCCGCCGCCAGATCCTCGAGGCTGCCGGTCGCGGCTGCCGGGACCTGGTCCTGGGCGGCCCCGGAAGACCCGCCCGATCCGCCGCAGCCGGTCAGCACCAGCAGGGCGACGACGGCACCGGCCGCCAGCTTCTCGCGCGTCCACCTCATGTGTTCCTCCGGTCCTTCGGGCCATGCCGCTGGGAGCCCCCGCGAGGGGCCCTGCCCTTCCGTACGGCTGTGGTGCGTCCGGTGCTCAATGGCGGCACATCTGTGCGACAGTGTGCCGTCGGTACTCGTGGCGAGGGGGATGGATGAGCACAGCGGACTGGGAGGAGCGCCTGGCCGCGGCCTGGGCCGCTTTCGACGACTACGCCGAGGGGGGCGCCGAGGACTTCCGTGCGCTGATCGACGCCCTCGTCGCCGAGCTGCCCGACGACAGCCCGCTCGGGCCGTTCGAACGGGCCTGCGCCTGGGACTCGACGGGCCACTCGGACCAGGCGGTGCCGCTGTACCGGGAGGCGCTGGCGCGCGGCCTCGACGGCTACCGCGGTCGCCGGGCCAGGATCCAGCTGGCCAGCTCGCTCAGGAACATCGGGCAGCCGGAGGAGGGCGTCAAGCTGCTGACCCCGGAACTCGACGGGCCGTCGGACGAGTTGGACGACGCGGTACGCGCCACTCTGGCCCTGTGCCTGTCGAGCCTGGGCCGCGACCGTGAGGGCCTCGCCCTGGTCCTCGGCGCGCTCGCCCCCCATCTGCCGCGCTACCAGCGGTCGATGGCGAACTACGCGCGGCTGCTGGTCGAACCCGGGGACTGAGCCCGCCGGGGCGGCCATGCCCCCGCTCGGCGGAGTTCAGCGGGCCTGCTCGTACGCGGCTGATCGCCCTCCTGGCGCGGCAAGCGGATCCGGCCCGGTGCCGACGCGGGTACGGCCATCGCAGGCAGCGGGCGTGCCGCCTCCGCTCACCACCGCGCCGCCGCGGTGGTGAGCAGAGGCGGGCCGGCGTCCCGGTGACCAACCTCTGTCTCGCTCGTTTTGCCGGACGTGCAGCCACAGGATGTCGCCCCGCGCCCCACTCCGACCTCCGGACCGGTCGTCGACGTCGAGCAGGCCGAGGCCGCGCTCGTCGAGCACTACCCCCGGCTCGTGCGGCTCGCCTATCTGGTGCTGCCGCCGGGCCTCGGCCGCACCCGGCGGGTGTTGACCGCGCACGCCCTGGTCCAGCGGGCGTTGCCCCACGGACGTGCCGCCGCGTCGGTGATCCCGGCCCAGGCGACCGGCCGCGACGGCGACCCCGGGTACTCCTTCGTCCGGCTCCGGGTGGTGCGTACGGCACTGGAGGCGGGAGCGCCGCTGCGGCGCGCCGCCTGGCCGAAGCGCTCCCAGCTGCCGCCGCTGCTGCCGCAGGTGTGGGGTCTGAAGCTCTTCCCGCGCTCGGGCGGCGCCGACGAACTCGCCCTGGACCAGCGGCTGTCGGCGCTCTCCGGCCCGGCCCGCGCCGCCTACGTCCTGCGCGTCCTGGAGAAGCTCCCCGACGACGAGGTGCGCAAGGTGCTCGCCGCGGCGGGCGTCACGGACCCGGCGTCCGCGGTCCGGCAGGCGAAGAAGGTGCCCGCGCAGGACGCGCTGCTGGACTCCCCCGAGTTCGACCCGTGCTCCCTTCAGGCCCGGCCCACCGACCTGATGCGCCGCCGCCGGCACGCGAAGGCGGCGCTCGCCGCGGCGGCGGCCGTCGCGGTGTGCGGAGCGCTGCTCGCGCTGCCCGGCGGCGGCTGGGGCGCGGACGACGCGCCCGCCCCCTCGGGCGCGCTGAACCCGGCCGCGCAGGCAGCCCTGGACCCGGCCCGGTTGACGACGGTGCCGCCCGCCGCCTGGAAGACCTCGGCGCGCACCGACTTCTCCGTGTGGCCCGCGCGCGGCGCCCTCACCCGAGACCGGGCGCTGCTGCGGCGCGCGCTCACCGCCTGGGCGCGGCCCCGCGACTCCGTCCGGGTCTCGATGACCCCGGGCACCCCCTCGGGCGCTCCGCCCGGTCCGCCGCGGCTGCTGTACGCGGGGCAGGTCGACGCCGCGCGCGTGGTGGTCTTCTACGACGGTCTGCGCATCGTGCGCTACGCCGAGCCGAAGGACGGCTCCCGCGGGGCCGCGCTCGACTTCGCCCGGGTCGACGGGGCGAGCGGAGCCGAGGCGGACGCGGTGGTGCTGGGCCGAGCCGACGGCAACGTCCGCTATCTGACGGCCCCCTGGGTGACCGGGGCCGGCGAGCGGGACCTGCGCAAGCCGACGGCGGGGACGATGGGCCTCGGCCTGACCGGCGGGGTGACCGCGCCGCTGGCGAGTCCGGCGCAGCAGTCCGGCTCGTGCTCGTCGTGGAACGTGTTGCAGCTGACCGTCGGTTCGGGCACGCGGCTGCTGACCGACCTCGGGGAGCTGGTGCCGGCGCACCTGACCGTGGGCCGGCCGGGCGCGCCCGGGGAGGTTTCCGGGGCGACGGCGCTGCGCGCGTGGGCGCCCTTCGCCTGCTCCCTGGCGGTGGTGCGGTCGCAGGGTGTGAAGTCGGTGAACGCCTGGGAGTACGCGCGGCAGACGCTGCCGGGCGCCTCCGGGGAGGCGAGCTGGGTGTGCACGCGGGCGGACACGTGGCGGGGTGACGGGGCCCAGGTGCAGGCGCAGTTCCACACGCCGGGCGGGGCCTCCGGGGCGGTCGCGGCGCAGGCCGAGGACGTGCCGGCGTGCGGTGCGAAGGATCCCCATGTGCTGGCGGGCGTGCTGTGGAAGTCGGCGAAGGGCGAGTGGTATCTGCTGGCCGCCGGGGCCGAGGACACCAAGTCCATCCGGGCGACGGGCGGGGTGAACGGGTCGGCGGAAGCCCGGCTGCTGACCGTGCGCGCGAAGCAGGGAGCGCAGGCGCGGTTGAAGGGGACGCTGAAGGACGGAAGGACGATCGGCGCGTTGCGGTGACCCGGCACCGGGCCCGTGCGCTGCGCCCGTTCGGTGAGAGACATGTGATTGAGATGTGAACAACTGCTGCCGTTCGGAGCCGTGCGCGGCTGGATTCGATCGGTAAGGTGTTCGCATGACAACCGGGGTACGCCGCAGACTGGGAGTCGAGGAGCGGCGGCAGCAGTTGATCGGCGTCGCGCTGGAACTGTTCAGCCAGCGCTCCCCCGACGAGGTCTCCATCGACGAGATAGCGTCGGCCGCGGGTATCTCGCGGCCGCTGGTCTACCACTACTTCCCCGGCAAACTCAGCCTGTACGAGGCCGCGTTGAAGCGTGCCTCCGAGGATCTGGCGGCCCGGTTCGTGGAACCGCAGGAGGGTCCGCTGGGCGCCCGGCTGCTGCGTGTGATGCGCCGGTTCTTCGACTTCGTCGACGACCACGGCCCCGGTTTCTCCGCGCTGATGCGCGGCGGCCCGGCCGTCCCCGCGGACGGAGTCCGCTCAAGGGATGCCGTGTCCCGCACCAACGCCCTCGTCGACGCGGTGCGGCAGGCCGCCTACGTCCAGATCCTTGCGCACCTGCAGGTGCAGAAACCGTCCGCCCGCCTCGAGCTGGTCATCCGTTCCTGGATCTCGCTCGTCGAGTCCACTGCACTGATCTGGCTCGACGGCCGGCGGATCCCGCGCCGGGAGCTGGAGGCCCAGCTCGTGCGCGACTTCGCGGCGCTCACGGCGGTGAGCGCCGCCTACGACGACGAGATGGGCGCGCTGCTGCGCCGCATGCTCGGCGACGAGCCGGCCGACGGTCCGTTCGGCGACCTCGTCGCCCGGCTGGTCACCCTGGCATCCTGAGGGACTGTCAGCTCTCGAACTTCCGGTACGAGGCGTCCAGGTCCCGCACCTCGGCGGACGCGTGCAGCGCTAGGTCCCCGGCGGGCTTGATGTGCTGCCGCAGCAGCTCCAGCGTCACCTCGGTCAGCCTCGCCTTGGTCTCCTCGGTGCGCCCGGCGAGCAGCCCGAGGGTGACGTGCACGACGGCGTGCCCGTCGGTGTCGGCGCCGACCGTGGTGTCGTCGGTGCGGCGGAACTGCGTCTTGCACGCCTCGATCCGCGCGGCCGCGATGTCGACCACCCGGTCGTGGAGCTCCAGCGCGAACGCACGCCGGTCGAAGGCGTCCTGAAGCGGTGCGGAGTAGTCGACGGTGATCTGCGGCATGGGCACTCCTGTTCTACGGCGGACGTGCTCACCCTAGACGGTGCCGGTGAGCCGCAGCGCCAGCAGCGCGATGTCGTCCTGCCGGTCCCGGCCGAAGCGGCCGAGCAGCGTGTCGCACAGCGAAGCGACGCCGACCGGGGCGTCGGCGGCGGCCCTGCGCAGGTGTTCCATCGACACGGTCAGGTCGGTGCCGCGGTCCTCGATGAGCCCGTCGGTGACCATCAGCAGCCGGTCGGTGGGCCGCAGCACCGTCTCGGTGGACGGGGGACGGTCCAGGCCCAGACCGAGCAACGGCCCCTTCGCGGCGGCGTAGGCGGCGGTGCCGTCGTCGCGCACGACCAGCGGCGGAATGTGCCCGGCGTTCGCGATGCGCGCGCGCCCGCTGCCCGGGTCGACCAGGACCAGGCAGACGGTCGCGGTGACGTCCGCGTGGTAGTGCTGGAGCAGCCGGTCCAGCCGCCGGGCCAGGCTCCGCGGGTCCGGGTCCTCCAGGCAGTAGGCGCGCAGCGCGTGCCGGATCTCGACCATGACGGTGGCCGCGTCCAGCGAATGCCCGGCGACGTCGCCCACCGCGGTGAGCACCCCGCCCGCGGTGGTCAGCGCGGCGTAGAAGTCGCCCCCGATCTCGGTCTGCCGGGACGCGGGCACATAGCGGACGACCGTCTCGACGCCCCGTGTCGGGGGCGCCTTCTGGGGCAGGAAGCTGTGCTGCAGGGTGAGCGCCACATGGCGTTCCACCTGGTACATGAGCAGGGCGTCCGCGGCGAGCGCGGTGGCCTGGGCGAGCCGGGTGACCAGCGGGTCGCCCTCGTCGGCCGGGCCGCGCGCGGGCACGGCGAGGCACACGGCCGGTTTGCCGTCCCGGGTCCGCGCCACCACCACGCGGGCGTCCCCGGCATGTCCGGGCCCGAGGAGCCCGGCCGGCCACAGCGGATACGGCACCACGGTGCCGCGCGCCCCGGTGTGCCGGGTGGCCAGGCCGCGGATCAGCCGGGCCACGGTGTCGTGCGCCTCGGAGCCGGGAGGAACGACGCACGCGCGTGAGCGGGACAGGCCTCCGTGCAGCTCACCGTCCTCGCCGAGCACGAAGACGACCGCGGGGAAACCGGTGAGCCGGGCGGTGCCCTCGGCTGCGGCCCGGACGAGTCCCGTCATGCACCGCGCCGCCTGTACCGAGACGATCGTCTCCGACAGCAGCGTCAGCCGTCGCGCGAGCGCCTCCGCACCGGTGCGCATCCGGGCCCCGCGCACGGCGGCCCGTACGACGGCCTGGATCTCCTCGGGTGCCGCCGGCACCGACAGATAGGCCTCGCCGCCGGAGTCCAGCCCCCGGCAGCGGACACCGGGTCCGGCCGAGGCGGCGGAGAAGTGCACGACCGGCAGGGCGGCGGTGGGCGGTGACGACTTGAGCCTGCGGCACAGTTCGAAGCCGCTCATGTCCGGCAGGCCCACCTCGACCAGGGCGACATCGGGCAGGGTGCCGTCGCGTACCCGTGCGTGGAGTTCGGTCAGCGCCTCACCGCCGCTGGCCACGGGCACGACGTGGTGGCCGGCCCGGGCCAGCACGCTGCCCAGGGCATGGCGGCTGTCCGGCGCGTCGTCGACCACCAGCACGGTGGAGCCCGCGTGTTCGCCGTTGCCGTCCATGAGAGCCGCCCCTCGGCGCTCGGGAAAGAGGATGGGGCGGAGCCGGAGCTTCCGGTCCGCCCCACCACGCTAGTGTCCTAGCGCGTGCCCCGGGTGAAGACCGCGACGGTACGACCCGGAACGGCGAACGTGCCGGATTTCGCCGCGAAGGAGGCCGTCTTGACGGTAGGGTCCGCGCCCGCTGCCTGCACCGGGTGCAGCGCGTAGTGCTCGCCGGCGAGGGCGGCGACCGTCTGCTGCTGCGTCGTCGGTGTCGCGTTGAGGACGACGACCAGGTCACCCAGCTCCATCGTGATCACTCCGGGCGTCTCGTCCTTCCCGGAGAGCGGGAAGGAGAGCCGCGACTGCACCTGGTCGGCGGTGGCGAGGGAGAAGACGGGCTCCGTGGCCCGGATCCTGAGCAGGTCCCGGTGGGCGGCCGAGGCGCCGTGGATCTGCTCGCACCCCACCTTCACCGAGGTGAGCAGGGGCCCCGCGTACGGCCACTTGGACTGGTTGTCGGCCGCCATCGGCAGCCCCCGCCCGAAGCCGTTGCCGTCCCGGCAGTCCCAGTGGATGGCGTTGAACCAGTCACCGCTGTCGTAGGAGTTGCGGTCCAGGGACTTGGACCGCAGCAGGTCGGAGCCGGCCTGGGAGAGGGACGGGCCCTGCGAGAGGGTGGCCGTGGCCATGGCGAGAACCTGCATCCGGGCCCGGTCGGCCGCGGAGGTGTCCTTCGGCAACTTGTAGGCGAGGGCGTCGAACAGCGACTCGTTGTCGTGCGCGTCGGCGTAGGCGAGGGCGTCGCCGGGCGCGTCCGCGTACCCGGCGGGTGAGCCGTTGTAGTCGATCTCGGCGCCGGTGACCTCCTTGCCGGCCGAGTCGGTGAAGCGGTACTTGGCGAGGTTGCCGGTCAGGCCGACCTTGATGAGGTCCTGGTCGTGCAGGAGGCGGGCCTTCTGCTCGGCCGTGGTGCCGTTCGCCGGCGAGGAGTTGGGGTCGGTGTAGAGCCCGGACGCGAAGCCCTGGACCCCGGGGTCGGCATCGAAGGGGCTGCCGCCGCGCACGGCGTCGCGGGCGCGGTCGGAGAAGGTGGCGATGCCGGTTCCGGCCATGTTCTTCTGCGTGGCCTGCACGAAGCGGGCGTCGTCGGCGACCTCGCCGAAGTTCCAGCCCTCCCCGTACAGGATGATCTTCTTGCCGTCGACACCGTCCTTGGCGGGGGTGAGCGCGTCGAGGGCCTTGCGGACCGCCAGGATGTTGGCCTTGGGGTGGTGGCCCATGAGGTCGAAGCGGAACCCGTCGACCTTGTACTCCTTGGCCCAGGTGACGATCGAGTCCACGACCAGCTTGCCCATCATCGCGTTCTCGGGCGCGGTGTTCGCGCAGCAGGTCGAGTTGGCCACCGAGCCGTCGGCGAGGAGCCGCTGGTAGTAGCCGGGCACGATCTGGTCGAGCACGGAGGTGTCGGCCTCACCGCTCGCCGAGGTGTGGTTGTAGACGACGTCCATCACGACCCGGAGGCCGTCCTCGTTGAGCGCCTTGACCATTCTGCGGAACTGGACCGTGCGGGCCGTGCCGTCCGGGTCGGTGGCGTAGGAGCCCTCCGGGACCGTGAAGTGGTACGGGTCGTAGCCCCAGTTGTAGGCGTCCTTCGCGGCGGTCGCGGCGACGCACGCCTGCTGCCGGTCGGAGTCGGGGGCGTAGGAGACGAGGTCGCAGCCGGGGGCGGACTGCTCCGACTTCCTCTCGGGGACCGTAGCGAAGTCGAAGGCGGGCAGCAGGTGGACGTACGAGGTACCCGCCTCGGCCAGCTCACGCAGGTGCTTGGAGCCGTCGCTGTCGTGGTCGGTGAAGGCCAGGTAGGTGCCCCGGTCCTCGGCCGGCACGGTCCTGTCCGCGACCGAGAAGTCGCGGATGTGCAGCTCCTGGATCTGCGCGTCCCTGAGCGGCACGGCCTTCGGCTTCTTCAGAGCCGACCAGCCGCTCGGGGCCAGGGACCTGTCGTCCAGGTCGACGATCAGACTGCGCTTCGAGTCGGCGGTGAGGGCCAGGGAGTAGGGGTCGGTGACCTGGTTGGTGACGACCTTCCGGACGCTGGGCGCCCACACCTTCACAACGTAGCGGTAGGGCTTGTTCCGCCAGGACGCCGGGCCGGTGACGGACCAGACGCCGGTGGTGTCGTCGCGCTTCATGGCGACGGTGGAACCGTCGAGGTCCAGTTTCACCGACTGGGCCGTGGGCGCCCAGACCGAGAGCGTGGGACGGCCGTGGTGGAAGACCGGCCCGAGGTCGGCCTTCGTCGCGTCGTACAGGTCGTCGAGGACTCCGGCGATCTGGACGCCCGTCGCCGCCAGGACCGCGCCGTTCGCGGCCCGCTGCGAGGCCACGATCTGGCCGCCGAGCGCCTCACGCACCCGGTCGCGGTCGCGCGGGTCGACGGACCAGGCCGTGTAGTCCTTCAGGTGCGGGAACCTCGCCTTCTGCGCGTCGGAGAGCGTCGTCCTCGTCAGGCGCAGCCAGCGCTCGTCGTCACTGGTCAGCGTCCCGTCCTTGACGGTGATCGAGCCGTCGTGGGAGTAGACGAGCTGGGTGGACACGGCGCCGTCGACGCCGTTCCAGGCGAGAGTGTCCCGGTCGATCCAGACCGCCTTGGCGGTGGTCGGGTCGAGGGCCGCCGCGCCGCCCGCGGGCTGTGGCAGCAGGTACTTCTCCTGGCCGTTCAGCAGCCACACCTCGTAGCCGTTCGCCTTGAGGTCGAGCGACTGGTCGGCGGGGAGGTCCTTCTCGTCGCCCTTGTGGATGATGTAGCTGAGGCTGGTGGCACCGGCGGCGAGCGGCACCTCGAAGACCGCGCCGTACGCGTCGGTCCGCACCGGCTTCAGCGGGCTGGACCAGTCGGTGGGGTTCGCGGCGCCGGTCCAGACGTGGATGCCCCAGCCGTCGTAGTTCCCGTCGGCGCGGTGGTAGTGGAGGACGGCCTTGGTGGTGTCCTGCGCCGGGTACCCGGGCCTCTGCGTGAGCACCGCCTCCTTGCCCTGCTCGACCCACACCTCGCCGGTCTTGGTGACGTCGATGCTGCGGTCGGCGGAGACGTCCTTGTTGCCGTCCTTGTCGATGACGAGGAAGCCGACACCGGAGGCGCCCGGCTTGAGCTTGACGTAGGCGAAGGCGCCGTACGCGTCACGGCCGACGAAGGGATGGCTGTTCGGCCAGGTCGTCGCCTCGCCGTCGGCGATGTCACCCCAGGCGTACAGGCCCCAGTTCGCGTAGTCGCCGTCGGCGCGCTTGTAGTGGACGATCACGTGGTCGCGCGAGGACGCGGTGGGGACCTGCGGGGCGGGCGGGGTGCCGGTGGTGCTGCCGGCCGTGGCGCTCGCGGTGCGGCCCGCCGAGTCGACGACGACCGCCTTGTAGCGCAGGGCGGTCCCGGCCGGGACGTCCTTGCCGATCGTCTGGGTGACCTTGTACGGGGCGTGGTCGGCGGAGCCCAGCACCTTCCAGGCGCCGTCGCCGACCTGGGCCGCGAAGACGACGCGGTCGAGCTGCCCGCCGGTGACGTCGGCGGAGACCTCCACCGTGCCGGTGGCGCCCGCGTCCGGGGCCTTGAGGGTGAGGGCCGGCTCGGCGGCGGGGGCGCCGAGCGGGCCGGCGGCCTTGAAGACGACCGCCGACCGGGCCGGGACGGTGACGGTGACGTTCTTGTCGGCGTCGCTCGTGAGGGAGGCGTCGGTGCCGTGGATGCCGCGGAAGGTCATGCCCGCCGACCCCGTGGCGAAGGTGGCCGTCCTGCCGTCGTCCGCGTTGTTGAAGGCGACGACGTACTCGGTGCCGTCCGTACCCGTGCGGGAGAAGGCGTAGACACCGGGGCCGTCGGCGGCGTAGCGCTGGGTCTGGACGCCGTCGATGAGCGCGGGGTTGTTCTTGCGCAGCTTGGAGAGAGCGGCGATCTCCTTGTAGAGCGGCGCACCGGTGTCGTACGCGTCACTGGCGTGCGTACGGTCGGTGCCGATCTCGTCGTCGTCCAGGTAGTCCGGGACCTTGGAGGCGAACATGGTCTGGCGGGCGTCCTTGTCGCCGCCGGAGCCGGTGAAGCCCTGCTCGTCGCCGTAGTAGACGACCGGGTTGCCGCGGCTGAGGAACATCACCTCGTTGGCGAACTCGTCCTTGGCGAGCAGCTCGGCGTCGGTCGCCTTCGGGTTGTCCTGCTTCAGGAAGTACCCGATACGCCCCATGTCGTGGTTGCCGAGGAAAGTGACCTGCTCATATGCGTTGGCCCTGTCGGTCGTGTACTTGTAGTCGTCGGCGAAGACGCCCGCGAGCTTCTGTGCGCTGCCGCCCTGGGAGGCGTAGGTGCGGGCCGCGTCCTGGAAGGGGAAGTCGAGCGTGGCGTCGAGACGGCCCTGGGTGACGTACGGCGAGGTGATGGAGGTGTCGGCGGAGTAGACCTCGCCGAACATGAAGAAGTTTCTGCGGCCGTGCGCGGCGGCGTACCGGCCGAGCGCGGTCGCCCACTGCGTCCAGAAGTCCATGTTCACGTGCTTCACGGTGTCGATCCGGAAGCCGTCGACGCCGAAGTCCCGCACCCAGCGCTCGTAGATCTTCTCCATGCCCTTGACCACTTCGGGACGCTCGGTCCACAGGTCGTCCAGGCCGGAGAAGTCGCCGTACGTGGCACTCTCGCCGGCGAAGGTGGAGTCGCCACGGTTGTGGTACATCGTCGGGTCGTTGAGCCAGGACGGGACCTTGATGTTCCGCTTGGCGGCGGGAACGACGGGGGTGCGCGGGAAGGAATCGGCGTCCACCGCCGGGAAGCGCCGGGTGCCGTCGGCGTAGTCGGCGTCGTCGAAGGGCCGGCCGTCCTTGGTCAGGTACGGGAAGGCGCCCTTGGAGAGGTAGTCGTAGGACTTCTCGGCATAGTCGACGACGTCGGCGGTGTGGTTGGTGATGACGTCGAAGAAGACCTTCATGCCCTTGGCGTGCGCCTTGGAGATGAGGGTCTTCAGGTCCTTGTTGGTGCCGAAGTGCGGGTCGACCTGGGTGAAGTCGGTGATCCAGTACCCGTGGTACCCGGCGGAGGCGTTCGATCCCGTGCCCTGAACGGGCTGGTTCTTGAAGATCGGGGCCATCCAGATGGCGGTGGTGCCGAGGCCCTTGATGTAGTCGAGCCGGTCGGTCAGGCCCTTGAGGTCGCCGCCCTGGTAGAAGCCCTTGTCGGTGGGGTCGTAGCCGGTGGTCAGACGTGAGCCGGTGAGACCGCCGCGGTCGTTGGAGGGATCCCCGTTGGCGAAACGGTCCGGCATGACGAAGTAGAACTGCTCGCGGGTGTCACCGTGCCGCGCGGGCTGTGCGGCGAGCTTCGCGTCGGACGGGGGCGCCGGCGGGGGCGCGGCGTGAGCGGCGAGGGGCGGGAGGACGGCGGCGGCGAGCGCGGCGACGACCGTGGCCGCGACCCTTCTCCGGTACGGGGTGCGGCGCGTCGGGGGCGCCGGCCATCTCGGTATCACAGGTGTGAACTCCTTGCGAATACGGCTCAGGTGGGTCCGGCCCCTGCGCCGCGGGACGGCTTCGTCGCCGGACGCCGGCGCGACCGTATCGCTCACGCAAGGTTTACAGCAAGAGACCTGCAAGCAATAGAAAGGAATTGCATCGGCAGGGCCCGTCGCCATGCACACGGCGGGCGGCGGGCCCTCGGGAAGTGCGGGCTCAGCAGCTGGACTTGCCCGCGTAGACGGCGAGCGCCGTGTTCGGGGCGACCGACGCCTGGAACCAGCCGCTGCTGTTCACCGTCACGGTCCTGTTGCCCTGCACATCGCAGTACGTGCCGGGCGGCAGCGACGTCTCGAACCAGCGGTCGGCCGTCGTGCTCTCGTGGTTGATGACCACATAACCCTTGCTGCCGCGGCCGAAGGCGATGAGGTTGTTGCCGTCGTCCCACCACTTGGTGACCGCCTGGCCGCGTGTGGCGTTGCGGAAGGCGACCATCGACTTGATCTCCGGCCACGCGTGCTGGCACTTCCAGCCGTCCTGCCAGCAGGCGTTGACCTGTCCCCCGTTCGGCGGACCGGCGTCCGAGTCGGACCACTCGTAGCCGGAGTTGATGTCGGGTGCGCCGTACGGCCAGGCGAGCATGAAGACGTTCGCCAGCGTGTAGGTGGCGCCGTCCTTGTAGTTGAGGGTCGAGCCGTTGCGCTCGGTGTCGTGGTTGTCCACGAAGACCCCGGCGACCGAGCTGCTCAGGTAGCCCCAGGGCTCGCCGAAGTTGCTCAGGTACGCGAGCTTCTCGCTGTTGAAGACCCGCTTCAGGTCGTAGGCGTAACGGAACTCCTGGACGTCTCCGTTGCCGGTGTACTCGGTGGGCTGGACCGCCTCGCCGGCGCCGTAGATGACCTCCTGCTTCCAGTACACGGACGGGCTGGTCAGCCTGGACTTGATGTTGGCCAGGTCCTCCGCCGGGATGTGCTTGGCGGCGTCGATGCGGAAGCCGTCGACGCCCAGGCCGAGCAGGTCGTTCATGTAGCCGGCGATCGTGCTGCGGACGTGGTCCTCGCCGGTGTCCAGATCGGCGAGGCCCACGAGTTCGCAGTGCTGCACGTTCCAGCGGTCCTGGTAGTTGGTGACCTGGGCGGTGCAGTCGTCGAAGTCGGCGTACGAGTACAGGCCCGGGTAGTCGTACTTCGTGTACGACGAACCTCCCGTGCCGGTTCCGCTGCCGGCCGACATGTGGTTGATGACGGTGTCCACGACGACCTTCACACCTGCCGCATGACAGGTGTTGACCATGTTGCGGAAGGCCGTGCGATCACCGAGACGACCCGCGATCTTGTAACTGACCGGCTGGTACGACGTCCACCACTGGGATCCCTGTATGTGCTCGGCGGGCGGCGAGACCTGGACGTAGCCGTAGCCGGCGGGGCCGAGGGCGTTGGTGCACTCCTTGGCGACCGAGGCGAAGTTCCACTCGAAGAGGACGGCGGTGACGTCCTTCGTGCCGGGCGGTGAGGCGTGGGCGGTCCCGGCGGGGACGGCGAGTGCGACCGACGCGGCCGCCGCGAGGGCGAGAGCGCCGGAGAGCGTTCTGCTGGGCATGTGGGGGTCCTTCTCCGTTGAAGGATCTGCTGAGGGGAGGGCCCGTAGGAGGCACTGAAGCCTCCTGAAGGGAATTGCTGCAAGTTTTCAACCACTTGCAGTGGGGCAGACCGTACGAGCCCCGACCTCTACGGTCAACCCTGCGGACATGTTCCTGTCATATACACGACATGGGGCCGGATCGCGCACGGGTGGAGCTGCCGAACGCCCGGGGCCAGACGCCGGGACTGAGCACGGCCCGCTCAGCCGAGGACGAGCGGGAGCCTCGCGGCGAAGTCGCCCAGCGCGGTCTTCTCCTCGTCGGTCGGCGTGCGACGCCCGGTGCCGATCAGCAGCGCGTCCTTGTCCGGGAACGAGGCGGGAATCGGGGTTCCGGCGATCTTCTCCAGCAACGCGCGCGCCGCCGCGAGTGTCTCGCCGGGCGGCTGGGCGGCCGACGGCAGACACACGATCAGGTCGAGGTGGTGCAGGGTCCATTCGAGCACGTACGCGGACAGGTATTCGCCGACGGTCAGCACCTCGTCGCGCGTGCTGACACGGACGGCCGGATCGGCGAGTTCGGCGGCGCGGCCCGCGGCGGAACCCACGTCGTCGAAGTGGAACTTGAGCCACCGCGGCTCGCCGTATGCGGCCGCCAGCCGGGGGATCAGCGCCTCGAGCGGGTCCTCGCCGGTCGGGGGTTCGACGAGGTTCCAGTAGCCGGCCGCGTCCACGGTCGGTGCTGTTTCAGCGGGCGTCACCAGGGTGATCAGCACGTCCTGGGCACCGATGACCAGGTGGCACACCAGGTCCCGCACGAGCCAGCCGGCACAACCGGACGGCCGCTCGAAGTCCTCGTCCGGGATGTCCGCGACCGCCGCGCGCAACGCCGTCCAGGAGCGTGAGAAGAGATCCACTGCGACACGCTAAGGCCGCCCGGAAGGTTGGACAAGCGAACCGGCTGAGCCTCGACCAGGCCGGGGAAGGTGACGGCACCTGCAAACCGCAGGGCCCGCCGTCCGTGCTGACGGCGGGCCCTACGACGCATGTGGTGCACCGCTGTCAGGACGTCGTCCACCACACCGTCGTGTCCGACGGCAGTTTCGCCTCCGCCTCCGCGACCGTCACCTCCGCGCTCGCGACCAGCACGCGCCCGTATGCCGGGATCGTCACCGCCTCGCCCGTGGTGTTGGCCACGCAGACGAAGTCGCCGCGGCGGAAGGCGAGGACGCCCTCGGGGGCCTTCAGCCACTCCACCGCGTCGCCCGCGCCCAGGTCGCGGTGGGAGCGGCGGGCGGCGAGGGCGGCGCGGTACAGCTCCAGGGTGGAGCCGGGCACGCCCTGCTGGGCCTCCACGCTCAACTCGCCCCAGTTCTGCGGTTGCGGGAGCCAGCTGCCGCCCGTGCCGAAGCCGTACGACGTACCCGTACGCGTCCACGGGATCGGGACCCGGCAGCCGTCGCGGAAGCCGTCCTGGCCGGCGCCCCGGAAGTACGCGGGGTCCTGGCGGACCTCGTCGGGGAGGTCCACTACGTCCGGGAGGCCCAGTTCCTCGCCCTGGTAGACGTACGCCGATCCCGGCAGCGCCAGCATCAGCAGGGTCGCCGCCCTCGCCCGCCTGAGACCCAGTTCGCGGTCGCCCGCCTCGCGGATCTGGGTGCCGAGGGCTGCTTCGTGGGCGAAGCGGGTGGCGTGCCGGGTCACGTCGTGGTTGGACAGGACCCAGGTGGCGGGGGCGCCGACCGGACGCATCGCGTCGAGGGTGCGATCGATGACGTCGCGCAGTTCGGCCGCGTCCCAGTGGGTGCTCAGATACTGGAAGTTGAAGGCCTGGTGCAGTTCGTCCGGGCGGACGTAGTTCGCGGTGCGCTCGATGGTCGGGGTCCAGGCCTCGGCGACGAAGATCCGGTCACCGGTGTACTCGTCGAGGATCCTGCGCCACTCGCGGTAGATCTCGTGCACGCCGTCCTGGTCGAAGAACGGCATGGCATCGTTGCCCAGCAGCTTGAGCTGGTCGTGGGTGCCGAGGTCCGGCAGACCGTCGGCCTTCACCAGGCCGTGGGCGACGTCGATGCGGAAGCCGTCGACGCCCATGTCCAGCCAGAAGCGCAGGATCGACCGGAACTCGTCGCCGACGGCCGGGTGGTTCCAGTTGAAGTCGGGCTGTTCCGGGGCGAAGAGGTGCAGGTACCACTCGCCGTCCGGGACCCTGGTCCAGGCCGGGCCGCCGAAGATGGACTCCCAGTCGTTGGGCGGCAGTTCGCCGTTCTCCCCCTTGCCGGGGCGGAAGTGGTAGCGGTCCCGCAGCGGCGAGCCGGGGCCTTCGGCGACCGCCCGCTTGAACCACTCGTGCTGGTCGGAGGAGTGGTTGGGGACCAGGTCGACGATGATGCGCAGGCCCAGTTCGTGGGCGTCGCGGATCAGCGCGTCCGCGTCCAGCAGGTTGCCGAACATGGGGTCGACGGCACGGTAGTCGGCGACGTCGTAGCCGGCGTCGGCCTGCGGCGAGGCGTAGAAGGGGCTGAGCCACACGGCGTCCACGCCGAGGTCGCGCAGATACGGAAGTCGGGAACGTACGCCCTCCAGATCACCCATGCCGTCGCCGTTGCTGTCGGCGAAGCTGCGCGGATAGACCTGGTAGATCACCGCGTCCCGCCACCAGTCGCGGCGCTTGGCGACGGTGGCGACGGCGGTGCTCGGGGCCGGGTCGGCGGAGTGCTGGCTCATGGCGTCCTTGGTACGTAACGGAGTGCTTCGGGTCATGGGCATGGGTACGGCGGGCAGGTTGACGAGGCGGCCGCGGTGTCAGCGGGGTCTGGTGGCACCCCCTGCTCGAAGAGCTTGGGGGAGGCACCGCGGCCGCCACCCGCGCGGACAGGCGCGCGGGAGCCGTTGTTCGCAAGGCGGGGGCTCAGCCCTTCGTGCCGCCCGCGGTGAGACCGGTCACCAGGTTCTTCTGCACCAGGTAGAAGAACGCGGACACGGGTATCGCGATCAGCACCGCGGTGGCGGCCATCAGGTTGCGCTGGGCGTCGTGCTCGCTGATGAAGCTCTGAAGGCCGACGGCGAGCGTGTACTTGTTGTCGTCCAGCATGAAGGTGGTGGCGAAGGCGACCTCGCCGAAAGCGGTGATGAAGCTGTAGAAGGCGGCGACCGCGAGGCCCGGCTTGGCGAGCGGCAGGATCAGCCGTGCGAACGTGCCGAAGGGGGTCAGCCCGTCGACGCGTCCCGCCTCGTCGATCTCGAACGGGATGGTGTCGAAGTAGCCCTTCAGCAGCCAGGCGCAGTACGGCACCGCCGTCGAGCAGTACACCAGGATCAGGCCGAAGTAGTTGTCGATGAGCTGCAGGTCGGCCAGGATCTGGTACATCGGCACCATGAGAACGGCAACCGGGAACATCTGGGTGACCAGGAGCACCCACATGAACTTCCGGTAGCCCGGGAAGCGCATGCGGGAGACCGCGTATCCGGTGGTGGCGGCGACCAGGACGCCGAGCACCGTGGTGCCGAGCGAGACGATCAGGGAGCTCTTCAGCCAGTCGAAGAAGCCCGTGTGCTGGAGGACGAACGAGTAGTTGTCGAACGTCATCTTCTTCCAGATGCCGCCCGGGTGCAGGTAGTCGTCCTTGTCCGGACCGAGGGACAGGAACACCAGCCAGGCGACCGGGAAGAGCGCCACGACGCTCCCGAGGATCAGGATGCCGTGGGAGGCGAGGGACGCGACGAGGCTGCGCTCACCACGGGAGCGGGGTGTGCGGGCGGCGCCCGCCGGACCGGCCTCGGTCACCGCGACGGAGGTCTCGACGGTGGTCGTACTCATGGGGACTCCTGCCTCAGATCGCGAGCTGCTGCTCGTTGCGGTTCAGCCAGCGGCGGTAGAACGAGGTGAAGACGATCAGGATGGCCAGCAGCAGGATGCCGTAGGCCGCCGACTGCGCGAAGTCACGCGGCTGCTGTCCGAAGCCCAGGTAGTACGCCCAGGTGACGAGGATCTGGGCGTCGGGCGCGGTGGTGCCGAACAGCAGGAAGATGACGGCGAACTGGTTGAAGGTCCAGATGATGCCGAGCAGGACGACGGTGGAGCTGACGGACCTCAGACCCGGAAGGGTGACGTACCGGAACCGCTGCCATGCGTTCGCGCCGTCCATCTCGGCGGCTTCGTACAGGGAGGTGTCGATGGACTGCAGGCCGCCGAGCAGCGAGACCATCATGAACGGCACACCGCACCAGGTGTTGACCATGATCGCGGCGAACCGCTGCCAGAAGGTGTCCTCCAGCCACTGCGGCTGGGGCAGATGGAGGGTGTGCAGGGCGGCGTTGATGATGCCGCTGTCGGCGAGCATGAACCGCCAGCCGAAGACGGTGACGAAGGTGGGCACGGCCCACGGCAGGATCAGCGTCAGCCGGTAGAAGGTCCGCCCCCGCAGCTTCTGGTTGAGCAGCAGGGCCAGTCCGAGCCCGATCGTGTAGTGGAGCGCCACGCACAGCGCGGTCCACGCGATCGTCCAGATGAAGTGCGACCAGAAGCGGTCGTAGGAGGTCGGGCCGAACAGGATGTCCTTGTAGTTGTCGAGCCCGATGAACTTGTACGTGGCGTCGATGTGGTTGACGCCGATCGTGCGGGCCGTGTTGAGGCTGTTGGCGTCGGTGAGCGTGAGGTAGAGGCCGTACACCAACGGATACAGCACGAGGACGCCGAGCACGATCGCCACCGGTGCGATCATCGCGTAGGCGTACCAGTGCCTCTGGTAGCCGTTCTTGATGCGCCGGCCCAGGCCGGGGCGCGGTCCCGGCTCACCGCGCCGCTTGCCGGTCGCTCGGTCGATGGCGACTGTCATGGTTCGACAACCTTCTCGGAGGTCTGCGGATCAAGGGGGGCCCAGGGGCTTTCGTTTCGATCAGGCCGGATCAGCGAACCCTGCATGATCCACATGATCCAAACGAGAGGCCCTGGCACAGGCCGGTGGCCGCCGGATCCCTCCCCCAGGGGGACCCGGCGGCCACGGCGGCTCACTTGCTGAAGTCGGGGACCAGCTTGGCGATCGCGAGTTCCACGTTGCTCAGGCCCTTGTCCAGCGTTTCCTTACCGCCCGCGATCTTGGGCAGCTCGGTGTCGAGCGGGCCCCACAGCGAGCTGTACTCCGGCAGCGCCGGGCGCGGCTGGGCGGCGGGCAGGACCGACTGGTAGCCGGCGATGCCGGGGTCGGCCTTGACCTGCGCGGTGTACGCGTCGTCGCGGGTGGGCAGCGTGGAGTTCTTCAGGGCGATGGTCTCCTGGGACTTCGCCGAGGTCATGAAGCCCACGAACTTCAGCGCCGCTTCCTGGTGGGCCTTGTCGGAGCCGGCGTAGACGGAGAGGTTGTGGCCGCCGGTCGGGGCGCCCGCCTTGCCGGTGGAGCCGGCCGGGACGGTGGCGATGCCGAGGTTGGACTTGTCGCTGAAGGCGGAGCCCTTGTAGAAGTTCGTGATCTCCCACGGGCCCTGGATGATCGCGGCGACCTTGCCGCCCACGAACGCGTCCTGGATGTGGGCGTAGGCGTCGGCGGTGGTGTCGGCCTTGTGCAGGCCCTTGCCGGAGAACGTGCTCAGCCAGGTGCCGTACGCCTTCTTCGCGGCGGCCGAGTTCACGGTGATCTTCTTGGCGCCGGCGTCGACGGTGTCGGTGCCCTCGCCGTAGAGGAAGGTCTGGGCGTAGTAGGCCTGGGTGGAGCCCCAGTAGCCGTCGGCGCCGGTCTTGTCCTTGACCTTGGCGGCGTCGGACTTCAGCTCGTCCCAGGTCTTGGGGGCCTCGGTGATGCCGGCCTTCTTGAACAGGGCCTTGTTGTAGACCAGGGCGAGGGTGTCGGTGACCAGCGGCACGCCGTAGGTCTTGCCGTCGTACTGGGCCTGCTTGATCAGGCTGGGCTGGAACTTGCTCTGGTCGGCGAGGGCCGCGGTGCCGTCCAGCGGCAGGAAGTAGCCCTTCTTGGCGAAGGCGGGGGTCCAGCCGACCTCGGAGCGCAGCACATCGGGGGCGCCCTTGGAGCCTGCGGCGGTGTCGAACTTGTTCTGCGCCTGGTCGAAGGGGACGTTGACGTAGTTGACCTTGATGGTCGGGTTGGCCTTCTCGAAGTCCTTGACCAGCGCCTGGTACGTCGGCGCCTCATTGGTGGCGTTGGAGGTGTCCCACCAGGTGATGGTGACCGGGCCGTCGGACTTGCCGCTGCCGCCGTCACTTCCGCCGCAGGCCGTCGCCGCGAGGGCGACGGACGCCACCAGCGCGGTGGCCGCTATGCCACGCCGCATGAGTTCTCCTTGAGGGTGAAAGCCCGAGTGCTACAGGTGGCGGCCCCGTCTGCCGCCCCTGCCGACTGCCGACTGCTTCCTTGCGGCCGCCGGGCGACGGTGAACGTAACAGCGATGCAATCGCCGCGAAAGACCTTGCAGCAAAAAAATGAAAGAAGCGACAATGGTTACCGCGCCGTGACCTCGCCGTGAGGGCCCGTAGACCCGCGTTTGCGGCTGATCTGCGGGACGACGGACAGTTGTGCAAGACTCTGCAAGCTCTTGCCATACGTCACCGTCGCGGGAATCATCCCGTTGCGGACCGGACGCCGAAACAGAACACGAGGGAGCGCGATGACGCAGCAACCCCCAGCGGGGCGTTCAGCCGCCCGGGCCCGGCGTCCCTTTGGTGGGCAAGCGGAGACGCGGCCGGTACAGTCCAGTGCCGTGACCACACGGCTTGCCGACATCGCGGCGCAGGCGGGGGTCAGCGAGGCGACCGTGAGCCGTGTCCTGAACGGAAAGCCGGGCGTCGCGGCGACCACCCGCCAGTCCGTGCTGGCCGCTCTCGACGTGCTCGGCTACGAGCGCCCGGTCCGGCTGCGGCAGCGCAGCGAGGGGCTGGTGGGCCTGATCACCCCGGAGCTGGAGAACCCGATATTCCCCGCCCTCGCCCAGGTCATCGGCCAGGCCCTGACCCGGCAGGGGTACACGCCGGTGCTGGCGACGCAGACGCCGGGCGGATCCACCGAGGACGAGCTGACGGAGATGCTCGTGGACCGCGGGGTCGCCGGGATCATCTACGTCTCCGGGCTGCACGCGGACACCACCGCCGACATGCAGCGCTACGAGCGGCTGCGCGCCCAGGGCGTGCCGTACGTGCTGGTGGACGGCTTCTCCCCGAAAGTGCAGGCGCCGTTCATCTCCCCCGACGACCGGGCCGCGATGGCCCTCGCGGTGACGCACCTGGTGTCCCTCGGACACACCCGGATCGGACTCGCGCTCGGGCCCAAGCGGTTCGTGCCGGTGCAGCGCAAGATCGAGGGCTTCGTGCGCACCATGCAGGAGCAGCTCGGGCTGACCGTCGAGGACATCGAGTCCCGGCTGATCCAGCACTCGCTGTACACCCTGGAGGGTGGTCAGGCGGCGGCGTCCGCGCTGATCGACCGGGACTGCACGGCGGTGGTGTGCGCGAGCGACATGATGGCGCTCGGGGCGATACGGGCGGCGCGGCAGCGGGGCCTGGAAGTCCCCACGGACATCTCGGTGGTGGGTTTCGACGACTCGCCGCTCATCGCGTTCACGGACCCGCCGCTGACGACGATCCGCAAGCCGGTCCCGGCGATGGGGCAGGCGGCGGTACGCACGTTGCTCGAGGAGATCGGCGGGACGCCCGCTCCCCACAGTGAATTCGTGTTCATGCCGGAGCTGGTGGTGCGCGGGTCGACTGCTTCGGCACCTGGGGACCGGAGTCGTCCCTAGGCAGTACTTCCGGCGCTTCGTACCAGTACGCCGGTTGGAGAAAAGGTGGCGGGAACCCTGCCAGGGGATGATCGGTGGGGGAACCCTTTTCTGGCAGACTCTGTAGCTATGGGTGAAAGGACCGTGGCGGCGGTGGGGGGCCAGGAGCAGGCCGCTCCCCGGCCCGTCACGGACGATGCGCGGGACGGCGCGTTCCACGGCGCCCTGCGCCGGATCCGCACCCCCCGCCGCCCGCGCTTCTGGTTCGAAATCCTCCTGATCGCGCTGAGTTACTGGACCTACTCGCTGATCCGCAACGCCGTGCCGGAGCAGAAGGCCGAGGCGCTGAGCAACGCGGACTGGGTGTGGCGGCTGGAGATCCACCTGGGGATCGCCGTCGAGGACTCGGTCAACCACGCCGTGAACTCGGTGACATGGCTGATCATCGGGATGAACTACTACTACGCCACACTGCACTTCGTGGTGACGCTGGGTGTGCTGGTGTGGCTGTACCGCAGCCATCCGGGACGGTACGCGGCCGCCCGCCTCGCCCTGTTCGCCACGACCGGCGTGGCACTGCTCGGCTACTACTTCTTCCCGCTGGCGCCGCCACGCCTGATGAACGGCGGGCACTTCGTCGACACGGTGGTGGTGCACCACACGTGGGGTTCGATGGCGTCGGGCGACCTGAAGGACATGTCGAACCAGTACGCGGCGATGCCGTCGATGCACATCGGCTGGTCGCTGTGGTGCGGTCTGACCATCTTCGCGCTGTCGACGGTGCCGTGGGCGCGGGTCCTGGGCCTGCTGTACCCGGCGACGACACTGGTCGTGATCGTCGCCACCGCCAACCACTTCTGGCTGGACGCGGTGGGCGGCACGCTCTGCCTGGCGTTCGGCTTCACCGTGGTGCGGGTCTGGTACGGCGCGCTGCCGTACGCACTGCCGCGACGGGTGGCGACGGCCGGCGAGCCCGCGCTGGTGCCGGTACGGGTGTGACCTGACCCCCGCCGCCGGCGCGTCAGGACCCGTAGAACAGCTTCTCCACCACGGCGCGTGCCCTGCGCGTCGTACGCCGGTAGTCGTCCAGCATGTCCCCGACGTGGCCCGGGCCGTACCCCAGGTAGCGGCCCACGGCGGCCAGCTCACGGGTCTCGGAGGGGAACGTGTCGCCCGCGCGGCCCCGGACCAGCATCACCGCGTTGCGCACCCGGGTGGCGAGGACCCAGGCCTCGTCCAGGATCGCGGCGTCCTCGTCGGAGATGAGGCCCGCGGCGCAGGCGGCGGCGAGGGCGGCGCGGGTGCGGGTGGTGCGCAGGCCCGGCTCCGACCGGCCGTGCTGGAGCTGCAGCAGCTGGACCGTCCACTCCACGTCCGACAAGCCGCCGCGGCCCAGCTTGGTGTGCAGGGTCTTGTCGGCGCCCCGCGGCAGCCGCTCGGACTCCATACGGGCCTTCAGGCGCCGGATCTCGCGCACGGCGTCGTCGCCGAGCCCCTGCGCCGGGTAGCGCAGCGGGTCGACCAGTTCGATGAAACGGCGGCCCAGGTCCTCGTCGCCGGCGACCGGCTCGGCCCGCAGCAGCGCGTGCGCCTCCCACACCAGGGACCACCGGCGGTAGTAGGCCGCGTACGACGTCAGGGTGCGCACGAGCGGTCCCGACTTGCCCTCGGGGCGCAGGTCGGCGTCGATCAGCAGGGGCGGGTCGGTGCTCGGGATCTGCAGCAGCCGTCGCATCTCCGACACGACCTTGTTCGCGGCCTCGGCAGCCTCCCGTTCGTCCACGCCGTCCTGCGGCTCGTGCACGAAGATCACGTCCGCGTCGGAGCCGTAGCCCAGTTCGTGCCCGCCGAAGCGGCCCATGCCGATGACGGCGAACCGGGTGGGCAGGGTGTCGCCCCAGCCGTCACGGACCACGGCCCGCAGGGTGCCCGCCAGGGTCGCCGCCGTCAGGTCCGAGACCGCGCCGCCGACGAGGTCCACCAGGGCACCCTGGTCCGGGCGGGCGGGGATCTCCTCGGTGCCGTAGGAGCCGACGATGTCCGTGGCGGCCGTACGGAACAGCTCCCGGCGCCGTACACCGCGCGCCACCGTGACCGCCTGCTCGGCGTTCTCGGCGCGGCCGACGGCGGCCAGGATCTCCTGCTCGAGGTGGGCGCGGGAGCGGGGTTCGAGTCCGCCGCCGTCCCCGTCGCCGAGCAGGGCCACCGCCTCGGGGGCCCGCATCAGCAGGTCGGGGGCGAGCCGGCCGGCGGACAGCACGCGGGCGAGGTTCTCGGCGGCGGCGCCCTCGTCCCGCAGCAGCCGCAGGTACCAGGGGGTCTTGCCGAGCGCGTCGGACACCTTGCGGAAGTTGAGCAGGCCCGCGTCCGGGTCGGCGGAGTCGGCGAACCAGCCGAGCAGCACGGGCAGCAGGGTGCGCTGGATGGCGGCCTTGCGGGTGACGCCGGACGCCAGCGCCTCCAGGTGGCGCAGGGCGGCGGCCGGGTCCGCGTAGCCGAGGGCCACGAGCCGTTCCCGGGCCGCGTCGGGGCTCAACCGGGCCTCGCCCGGGGCGAGTTGGGCGACGGCATCGAGCAGCGGGCGGTAGAACAGCTTCTCGTGCAGCCGGCGTACGACGCCGGTGTGCCGCTTCCACTCGCGGTTCAGCTCGCCGACGGGGTCGGTGCGCAGACCCAGGGAGCGGCCCAGGCGCCGCTGGTCTGCCTCGTCCTCGGGGACGAGGTGGGTGCGGCGCAGCCGGTAGAGCTGGATGCGGTGCTCCATGGAGCGCAGGAAGCGGTAGGCGTCGTCGAGCTGTGCGGCGTCGGCGCGGCCGACGTAGCCGCCGGCGGCGAGGGCCTTGAGCGCGTCGAGGGTGGTGCCGCTGCGCAGCGAGGCGTCGGACCGCCCGTGCACCAACTGCAGTAGCTGGACGGCGAATTCGACGTCCCGCAGGCCGCCCGGACCGAGCTTCAGCTCACGCTCGACCTCCCCCACGGGGATGTTCTCGACGACCCGGCGGCGCATCTTCTGGACGTCGGCGACGAAGTTCTCCCGCTCGGCCGCCTGCCAGACCAGCGGGGCCAGGGTGGCGACGTACTCCTCGCCGAGGTCGAGGTCACCGGCCACCGGGCGCGCCTTGAGCAGGGCCTGGAACTCCCAGGTCTTGGCCCACCGCTGGTAGTAGGCGAGGTGACTGGCCAGGGTGCGCACCAGCGGACCGTTTCTGCCCTCGGGACGCAGATTGGCGTCCACCGGCCAGATGCTTCCCTCGACGGTCGTCTCGGAGCAGATCCGCATCATGTGCGAGGCGAGCCGGGTGGCGGCCTGGAGGGCCTTGCGCTCGTCGGCGCCGCTCACGGCCTCGCCGACGAAGATGACGTCGACGTCGGAGACGTAGTTCAGCTCGTGGCCGCCGCACTTGCCCATGCCGATCACCGCGAGCCGGCACAGCGCCGCGTCGTCGGGGGCGGCGGCGCGGGCGATGCCGAGGGCGGCACGCAGGGTGGCGGTGGCCAGGTCGGCCAGTTCGGCGGCGGCCTGGGCGACGTCGGTGGTGCCGCAGACGTCACGGGCGGCGATGGACAGCAGGCAGCGGCGGTAGGCGACGCGCAGCGAGACGGGGTCCGTGGCCTCGGCGAGCTGCCGCTCGAACTCCGCCACGCCGGGGTGCAGGTCGTGCGGCTCGTAGTTGACGAGGGCGTGCCAGTCGCCGGGGTGGCGGGCGAGGTGGTCGGCGAGCGCCGCGGAGGCGCCGAGGACACCGAGCAGCCGGTCGCGCAGGGGCTTGGCCGAGATCAGCGTGTCGAGGAGCTCTCGGCGGGCGGTGGGCGCGGGCTGCGCCTCCAGCAGCCGGACGAGGCCGCCCAGCGCGAGATCGGGGTCGGCGGTGGCGCCCAGGGCGTCCAGCAGGACGGGGTCGGACCTGACCGGCGCCAGCTCGACGCTCTCCAGCAGCCGCTCGGCCGCGGAGGGGTCGGTGAAACCGTGTCGCAGCAGTCGCGTGAAGGTGCTGCTTCTGCGCCCCTGGGGCACGGTCATCCCTCGGCCTCCCGAGCATCGAGATCAAGGTCCTGCGGCTTTGAGCGTAACCGGAGACGGGGACGGGAGCGCCGGGGTGGTGGCCCATGGGGCGCAGGCCTGGGGGTACGGGGCCGTGCGGGTGCGTAGGCGGGGGTACGCGGATGCGGGCGCGGCGGGTGCGGGTGGCGGTGGTTGCGGGGGCGCGGGCGGGGGTGCGGTGGTTGCGGGAGCGACCGGTGCGGGTGGCGGTGGTTACGGGCGCGCAGGCGCGGGTGCGGTGGTTGCAGGCACGAGTCGGGGGCGCGGGCGCGGTGGTTACGGGCGCGCGGGCGCGGGTGCGGTGGTTACGGGCGCGCACGGCCCGGGTCGTGGTGCTCCTGCGGTGGCGCAGGCGCGCGTGGCGGCGCCGTGCGGGCAGGCAGGCGCTCGTGGCGGTGATCTGCGGGCGTGCAGGCCGCGGATGGCGGAGCCACGGGCGTCAGTCCTCCGGCCACAGCCCCGGCAGCGGCGTGAAGGCGTGCCGCACCTGGTGCGGTACCTGCTCCCCCAGCAGGCGGCGCATCGCCTCCGCCGCGCGGACCGCCGCGTCGGCGCAGCAGTTGTTGAACAGGACGTGCACCTGTTCCGTCCGCTCGGCCAGGCCCCGCACCCGCGGCACCCACTCCGCCAGCTCCCCCTCGGTGTACGTGTGGCGGTAGGCGTCCTCCTTGGACCCGGTGCCCCAGTGCGGGCTGCGCCCGTGGAAGCGGACGACGGCCAGCCGCCGTGTCGTGACCGGCGCGAAGGGCGGCATCGAGGTCGGCAGGTCCCGCGCCGTGTCCACGGCGACCGCGGTGGCGTCCAGATCCGCGAGCAGTGCCGCGGTGGCCGTCTCCCGGTCGCCCCGCCACCAGTCCGGGTGCCGGAACTCGACGGCGAACGGCCAGCCGCGGGCCCGCTCACGGCAGGCGCGTACGAACGCCTCCGACCGTGGGCCGGGAGTGAGCGAGGGAGGGAACTGGAACAGCACCGTCCCGAGCCGTCCGGCCCGCCGCAGCGGCGCCAGCGCTTCGGTGAAGCGCGCCCATAACTCGTCGAGCAGGCCCGCGTCGCCGCCGCCCGGATCCGGGGCGCGCCGTCGGGCCAGGGCCGGCCGCAGGTCGGCGGGCAGCGCGTCCGGCCGCGTCGGATGTCCCGTCAGCAGTGAGAAAGCCTTGACGTCGAAGACGAAGCCGTCCGGTGTCCGCTCCACCCACAGGCGACTGGTGCGTTCGCTGGGCAGCGCGTAGTACGAGGAGTCCGCCTCGACCACGGGAAACCGCTCGGCATAGAACCTCAGCCGCCCCTCCGCGTCGCGCCGCCCCCGCGGATACCAGCCGCTCGCCACCAGCGCCCGGTCCGTCCAGGAACACGTCCCCACCAGGATGTCGCCCATGGGCCCCGTGTTACCCGGGGACGTCCGGCCATGTCCGGCCGGTGCGGCACGCCGGCAATTCACCGGCTCTTCATCCGCCGGGTCGCGGGGCGTGGGGCGAGGGCACCTTGGCGTGAGCATGCTCTGGCAGCGCTGCCCCCCGTAGCCCCTCCCCTCACCGGAGGTTGATTGTGTCCGGCAGTTCCCTGTACCGCCGCACCCGTGCCACCGTGGCGTCCGCGGCGGCCTTCGCCGCAGCAGCGATCGGGCTGTGGACCGGGCTCGGCGGTGAGTCCGCGCACGCCGCGGGCTCCGTCCCCAGCCCGGACCACGTGGTCGTCGTGGTCATGGAGAATCACGCGTACAGCCAGATCATCGGCTCCTCCAGCGCCCCGTACATCAACTCGCTGAAGTCCGGTGGCGCCAACCTCACCCAGTCGTACGCCATCACCCACCCCAGCCAGCCCAACTACCTCGCGATGTTCTCGGGTTCCACCCAGGGCATCACGGACGACAGCTGCTACACCCCCGGCTTCTCCTCCGCCGCCAACCTGGCCTCCGAGCAGCTCGCCGCGGGCCGCACCTGGGCCAGCTACAACGAGTCGCTGCCCAGCCAGGGCTCCACCACGTGCAGCAGCGGCAACTACGCCCGCAAGCACAACCCGTGGTTCGCCTTCAGCAACGTGCCGACGTCGAGCGCCAAGACCTTCGCGCAGTTCCCCACCGACTACACGACGCTGCCTCAACTGTCCTTCGTCGTCCCCAACCTGTGCAGCGACATGCACGACTGCTCGATCTCGACCGGTGACACCTGGCTGAAGAACAACCTGGGCGCCTACGCCACCTGGGCCAAGACCCACAACAGCCTTCTCGTCGTCACCTTCGACGAGGACAACAGGCTCAGCGGCAACCGCATCCCGACGGTGCTGTACGGCCAGCCGGTGACCCCGGGGTCCAGCACCTCCACCACCTACAACCACTACGACCTGCTGCGCACCCTGGAGGACACCCAGGGCCTGACGACGCACGCGGGCAACGCCGCCTCCGCCAAGGACATCACCGGCATCTGGGCGCCGTGACATGTATGTAGCGGACAGCCGCGCCGGTACCCCGGCGCGGGCGTCCGCGGACGGCGCCGCCCGGCCCAGCGCCGGGCGGCGCCTCACCGCGGTCGCCCCCACCGTGCTCGCACTCGGCACGGTCAGCCTCATCACCGACGTCTCCTCCGAGATGGTCACGGCGGTGCTCCCGCTGTACCTTGTCACGCGCCTCGGCCTGTCCCCGCTGGGCTTCGGCCTGCTGGACGGCGTCTACAACGGCTTCTCCGCGCTCGTACGGCTCGCCGGAGGCCATCTCGCCGACCGGGGCGGAGGCCGTCACAAGTGGGTGGCGGGCCTCGGCTACGGCATCTCGGCCCTGTGCAAACCCCTTCTGCTGGTGGCCCATGCCCTCACCCCCGTCGGCCTCGTCCTGGCCGCCGACCGCACCGGCAAGGGCCTGCGCACGGCCCCCCGGGATGCGCTGATCTCGCTCTCCAGCACCCCCGAGACCCGTGGCCGCGCCTTCGGCGTGCACCGCGCGATGGACACCGCGGGCGCGCTGCTCGGCCCGCTCGTGGCGTTCCTGATCCTGCGGGCGACGGTGGACGGCTACGACGCGGTGTTCACGGTGAGCTTCTGCGTGGCCGTGACGGGCGTCCTGGTCCTGGTGCTGTTCGTGCCGGGCGGCCGCGCACACGCCCCGGCGGCCGGCGACGGCCCCCGGCCGACCCTCCGCGCCGCCCTCGCCCTGCTGCACCGCCGCGACCTGCGCCGCCTCACGGTCTGCGCGCTGCTGCTGGGCCTCGCCACGGTCAGCGACTCGTTCGTCTACCTGCTGCTGCAACACCGCCTCGGCGTCCCCGACCGCTGGTTCGCGCTGCTGCCGCTGGGCACGGCGGCCGCGTTCCTGCTGCTGGCGATGCCGCTCGGGCGGCTCGCGGACGAGGTGGGCCGCTGGCGGATCTTCCTGGCGGGCCACGCAGCGCTGCTCCTGGCCTACGCCCTGCTGCTCACGTCCTGGCACACGGCGGCCCTGCCGTACGCCGTGCTCGCCCTGCACGGCGGCTTCTACGCGGCCACCGACGGCGTGCTGATGGCGGCGGCCTCCGGCAGCGTCCCCGAGGAACTGCGCTCCTCCGGTCTCGCCCTGGTGCAGACGGGCCAGGCGCTCGCCCGGTTCGCCTGCTCGCTGGGGTTCGGTGCGGTCTGGACGGTGTGGGGCGACCGTACGGCGCTGACGGCCTCCGCGGTCGCGCTCGCGGTGTGCGCGGCCTTCTCCCTGACGACGCTCCGCCCGAAAGGCACGGCATGACGGTACGCTCCCGCATCCTGGTCCTGCTCTCGGCCCTCCTGGTCCTGGCGGGGGTCGGCACGGCCTCGGTCCTGCACGCGTCGGCGCGGGCGGAGCGCAGGGACCAGGCCCAGGCCGGCGGCCCTCGGATCACCTCGGGCAAGGTCACGCTCACCGAGCCCGGCCGCATGGTGTTCCGCAACATGGCGTGGGGCCCGCACCGCGACGAACTCACGACGGTCCCGGCGTCGGACCCCTCCGGCCCGCGCACCGCCTCGGGGGTGAAGTGCCTGCGCTTCTACGCCGCCGCGGGCACCGGAGTCTGCCTCCAGGCCGTGCACGGGCCGGTCTCGGACACCTACCGCGCGCTGATCCTCGACGCGTCCCTGCACATCAGGGCGCACTACGACGTCCCGGGCATCCCGTCCCGCGCCCGGGTCTCCCCCAGCGGCCACTACGCGGCGTGGACGGCGTTCGTGGGCGGCGACTCGTACGCGGGAACGAACTTCTCGACCCGTGCGGCGATCGTGGACACCCGCACGGGCGCGCTGATCCCGTCCCTGGAGGCGTACCGCATCGTCAAGGACGGCAGGACGTACCACGCGTCGGACGCGAACTTCTGGGGCGTGACGTTCGCGTCCGACGACCGCACGTTCTACGCGACCCTGGCGACGAAGGGAACGACGTACCTGGTCCGGGGCGACCTGCGCGCCCGCACGGTCACCACCCTCCACCCGAACGTCGAGTGCCCGTCCCTGTCCCCCGACGGCACGCGGATCGCGTACAAGAAACGGGTGAAGGGCCTGCCCAAGGACGCCCCCTGGCACCTGTACGTGCTGGACCTGCGCACGATGCGCGAGACCCCGCTCGCGGAGTCCCGCAGCGTGGACGACCAGGCTGTCTGGCGTGACGAACGCACGGTGGTGTACGCACTGCCGGGCGACTTCGGAGCGGACCTGTACGAGGTCCCGGCGGACGGCACGGGCGCCCCGCGCCGGATCGACAGCGCGGCGGTGTCCCCGGCGTTCGTCGGCGGGACGGGGCCGGCGTCCTGATCGTCAGTAGTCCAGCCCCGCGAACCAGTCGCCGCGACCGCCCGGGGTCAGGTCGAGGAGGTGCCAGACGGGGTTGAGCAGGTCGATGCCGCGCTGGTCGATGTCGTCGGCCATGCGCGGGTGGGCCGAGTAGAAGTGGCGGACCGTGCCGTCGCCGTCCCGGGTGAAGACGGAGACGGTGGAGTCCTGCGCACCGTCCTCGTCCTCGCTGCCGAGGTCGTACTTGAAGGTGCTGTCGCCGCAGCTCAGCAGGCGCAGCCGGGACCAGCCGCGGTTGCGGGCGTGCTGCCGCAGGGTGGGCGGGTCGGCCGCGGCGGCGACGGCGAAGTCGGCTCTCTGGGCGATGTGGTGGGCGACGCCGTTGAAGCCGTCGATCCACAGGGTGCACATCGGGCAGGGGTCGATCTGCACCTTGCCGTACATGAAGTGGTAGACGATCAGCGGCCGGTCCGGGGCCGTGAACAGCCCGCTGAGGGTGACCTCGCGGACGGGGGTGTCACCCTCGTCGAGGTCCGCCGGGCCTTCGAGGAAGACGTAGTCGTCGACGGCAGGGCCCTGAGGGAGCGCCCGGCGCCGGGAAGCGACTTCCTCCCGGTGGCGCATCAGCTCGATCTCGGCGAGGCGGAGCTCTTCGCGGGCGGCGAGGTAGTCGGCGGACTCGCCGGGCAGTCGGGTGTGCCGCACCATCACGACCTCCTGGGTGGGGGAGCCCCGAGGCCATTCGAGTCTAGGGCGACATGCCCGGCGACGCCGGGACGCGGCGGGGGCCGACGGTCCGCGACCGTCGGCCCCCGTCCAGCAGACCACCGAAACCTGCGCCTACAGCACCGGCAGGTTCTTCCGCAGCTCGAACGCCGTGACCTCGCTGCGGTACTCCTCCCACTCCTGCTTCTTGTTGCGCAGGAAGAAGTCGAACACGTGCTCGCCCAGCGTCTCGGCGATCAGGTCGCTGCGCTGCATCAGCGCGAGCGCCTCGCCCAGGTTCTGCGGCAGCGGCTCGATGCCCATCGCGCGGCGCTCGGAGTCCGTCAGCGCCCACACGTCGTCCTCGGCGCCGGGAGGCAGCTCGTAGCCCTCCTCGATGCCCTTCAGGCCGGCGGCGAGCAGGACGGCGTAGGCCAGGTACGGGTTCGCGCCGGCGTCCAGCGAGCGGACCTCGACACGGGCCGAGCCCGTCTTGCCCGGCTTGTACATCGGGACCCGGACCAGGGCCGAGCGGTTGTTGTGCCCCCAGCAGATGTACGACGGCGCCTCGCCGCCGGCGCCCGCGGTGCGCTCGGTGCCGCCCCAGATGCGCTTGTAGGAGTTCACCCACTGGTTGGTGATCGCCGAGGTCTCCCCGGCGTGCCGCAGCAGGCCGGCGATGAAGGAGCGGCCCACCTTGGACAGCTGGTACTCCGCGCCGGACTCGTAGAACGCGTTCCGGTCACCCTCGAACAGGGACAGGTGCGTGTGCATACCGGAGCCGGGGTGCTCGGAGAACGGCTTCGGCATGAAGGTCGCCTGCACGCCCTGCTCCAGCGCGACCTGCTTCATGACCAGGCGGAACGTCATGATGTTGTCGGCGGTGGACAGCGCGTCGGCGTACCGCAGGTCGATCTCCTGCTGGCCCGGGGCGCCCTCGTGGTGGGAGAACTCGACCGAGATGCCCATCGACTCCAGCATGGTGATCGCCTGGCGGCGGAAGTCCATGCCGACGTTCTGCGGGGTGTGGTCGAAGTAGCCGGAGTTGTCGGCCGGCGTCGGGCGGCTGCCGTCGAGCGGCCGGTCCTTCAGCAGGAAGAACTCGATCTCGGGGTGGGTGTAGAAGGTGAAGCCCAGGTCGGAGGCGCGGGCCAGGGCGCGCTTGAGGACGTACCGGGGGTCGGCGAAGGACGGCGAGCCGTCCGGCATCAGGATGTCGCAGAACATACGGGCCGTGCCGGGGGCCTCCGCGCGCCAGGGCAGGACCTGGAAGGTCGACGGGTCCGGCTTGGCGATCATGTCGGACTCGTAGACGCGGGCGAAGCCCTCGATGGCGGAGCCGTCGAAGCCGATGCCCTCGTCGAACGCCTGCTCAAGCTCGGCAGGGGCCACGGCCACGGACTTGAGGAAGCCCAGCACGTCCGTGAACCACAGGCGTACGAACCGGATGTCGCGCTCCTCCAAGGTCCGGAGCACGAACTCCTGCTGCTTGTCCATCTTCCGCTTCCCCATCCTTGCTGGTCAGGCCGCCTGTCTCCCGCACCACGGGAGGCGGTCGGGCACCTGAGCATCCCACCACAACAGCATTTCATGCGCGTTGCGGACCTTGATCGGCCGCCCGACCTCGGGCTGAACGCCTCGCATACGGCAGGTGTCCTGCTCTGACGCCCATCTTGCCTGTTCGGCGGCCCATGCGTAATGGCCGATCTCGTCCCTCCCCCTTCTCCTTAATTTTGCATCTCAGATGCAAGTTTTATTACGGTGCCGACGGCCGAGCGAGCCGAAGCCCACCCTTCCTTCACAAAAGGAGTCCCGATGCTCTCCGAGCAGTCCGCCGCCACCGTGCGCGCGACCCTCCCCGCCGTCGGCGCCTCACTGGCCGAGATCACCGAGCGCTTCTACGACGGACTGTTCGCCGCCCACCCGGAGCTGTTGCGCGACCTGTTCAACCGCGGCAACCAGGCGGCCGGCACCCAGCGGCAGGCGCTGGCGGGCTCGATCGCCGCCTTCGCCACCCACCTGCTGGAGCACCCGGACGAACGCCCCGACGTGATGCTGGGCCGTATCGCCCACAAGCACGCCTCGCTGGGCGTCACGCCCGAGCAGTACAAGGTCGTCCACCAGCACCTCTTCGCGGCCATCGCCGAGGTCCTCGGCGACGCGGTCACCCCCGAGGTGGCCGCCGCCTGGGACGAGGTCTACTGGCTGATGGCGAACGCGCTGATCGCGATCGAGAAGCGGCTGTACGCGGCGAGCGGGCAGACCGGCTGGCGGCAGTGGCGGGTCGTCGGACGCACGGAGGAGACGGCGGACGTCGCCACCTTCCAGCTCAGCCCGGCCGACGACGGCCCGGTGCCCGACTTCCGCCCCGGCCAGTACGTCTCCGTCCGCGTGGAACTCCCGGACGGCGCCCGGCAGATCCGCCAGTACAGCCTGTCCGCCGCGCCGGGCTCCCCGGTGCGCCAGATCGGTGTCAAGCGCGTCCACGGCGGCGACACGCCGGACGGCGAGGTCTCCGGTCACCTCCACGCGCGCGTGCGCGAGGGCGACACCCTGGAGCTGTCCGCCCCGTACGGCGACCTGGTCCTGGACGCCACCGACGCGCCCCTGCTGCTCGCCTCCGCCGGCATCGGCGTGACCCCGATGATCGCCATGCTGGAGCAGCTCGCCCGCACCGGCCACCGCGCCCCGGTCACCGTGGTGCACGCCGACCGCTCCGCCGCCACGCACGCGCTGCGCAGCGACCACGAGGGCTTCGCGGCCAAGCTGCCGGACGCCGCCGTGCACTTCTGGTACGAGCAGGAGGCACCCGAGTCCGCACACAAGGGCCTCGTGGACCTGTCCGCCGTGCCGGTCGCGTCGGGCACGCGCGCGTACCTGTGCGGTCCGCTGCCCTTCATGCGCGCGGTGCGCGCCCAGCTGATCGAGAAGGGTGTGCGCCCCGCCGACATCCACTACGAGGTGTTCGGGCCGGACCTCTGGCTCGCTCGGGACTGATCCCGCCGCGGCTGCCCGGCTGGCCGGTGAGGGGTCCTGGTGCGACGGTGGTGTGGTGAGGCTTGTGAGGCAGAAGAGACCTTCGAGGGTGTGAGGTCGAGCCACCCACCATTCAAAGCGGAGGACGGCGCTCATGGCACGCACAACGAGGAAACGCGTGGGGACGCTCTTGTCCGCGGCCGCGGCCGGAGCTGTCGCGGCAGGCCTGTCGGCCGCTGCCCCTGCTGCTGCCACCGCTGCCGGCGTCGGCGCCGGCACTGCGATGGCGGACGGGGCCACGTCGCCGCAGGTGACGGTCGCCCCGTGCACGAGCGCGCAGCTCATCGCGAGCAGCGCGCACCGTCTGGCGTCGGGCCAGGTGGTGGTGACGGTCGTCAACCAGGGCCCTCGACCGTGTGTGCTCAAGGGCTATCCCACCGTCGCCCTCGCCGGTCTGGGCTCGCCCGGCAGGAACAAACCTCTCCAGGTCGTCCACCAGGGCGCCTCGGGACCGGTGACGCTGACAGTCGGCGGCCGGGCGTCGACGCAGCTCAGCTTCACGCCCGTCCTCGGCGAGGCGAGCGGGTACTGCGCGTCCGGCGCCGTGCCCTCCGTCGCACCCTCGATCGTGGTGGGCGTCGCGGGCGGGGGCCAGCAACTGGCCCCGGACGACGGCGGCGACTTCGCGCTCTGCGGGACCAGTGTGCGCGCCACCGCCTTCCGCGCCACGGGCGCCTGAGCCGGGCGGACGCGGAACCGCCTCCCGCGCGCCGTCCGAGTGCGCCGTCCTCGGCCTGCTCAGGAGCGCGGACACCTTCCACGCCGGGCGGTACACGGTGGTGATGTCCCCGTCGTGCCACGGGACGGCGACGTCGCCGGTGCCCTGCGGCAGCGGGAGCCGTTGACCGTGGCGATGCGAGACGACTTCGCCCGGGCGTCGGCGCAGACGGGGAAGCCTGTCCCGCCGGGCGCGGCGGGGCAGGAGAGCGGCGACCGTACCGCTCGGAGGCGGTCGAGTCCGGCGACGCTTGCATCGTGTGCGGCAGTCCACAGGCACGGGACGAGGTCGAGACCCCGGCCATTCGCCGTCACAGCGCTGAGGGCATACCGAGAAGCAGCGGCCCCGTCGGCGCCGCCACCACGTCCTCGACCGTCACCGGGTCCAGCGAGGCGAAGAAGGCCTCCTGGGCCCGGCGCAGCGCGCCCCGCAGCCGGCAGCCGGTGTGCAGGGGGCAGGGCGCGGCGCCCTCGCAGTCGACGACGTCGCCGTCCCCCTCGAAGCGGCGCACGACCGCGCCGACCGACGCCGTCCGCCCGGCCTCGGTGAGCGTGAGCCCGCCGCCCCGGCCGCGGCGGGCCTCGAGGAGCCCCATGTGCGTCAGTTCGGCCACGACCTTCGCGGTGTGGGTGTACGGCACGTCCATGGCCCCCGCGACCTCGCGGGTCGTGGGGCTGGAGTCGCCCGCGACGGCGAGCCGCATCAGGACCCGCAGCGCCAGGTCGGTGGAGCGCAACAACCGCATGCCGTCAGCGTAGATAATGCGCATCTGGGCTTCAAATTATTCGGCGGGAAGGCCGCCCCCTCGGCCATTCGGGTGGTCCGGCCTAGGTCCAGGGACTGGCGCCCCACTACGATCAGCCGTCCCGAAGGTCCCTTTTCCCCTCGAAGGACGCGCCATGGGCTCCGCCCCCACCCCTGGTTCCGCCGAGCGCAAGGCCCGCATGGAGCAGATGCGCCGTGCGGAACGCGCACGTGAGCGCCGCAACCGCATCCTGACGATCGCGGCGAGCGTGGTCGTCGTCGCCGGTCTCGTCGTCGGCGGGGTGGTCCTCATCGACTCGCAGTCCGGGAGCAAGGCGTCCGCGGCGAGCGGCTCGAAGGACTCGGCCGGCGGCTCCAAGGGCTCGGCGAGCGGTTCCAAGGGCTCGGCGAGCGGCTCCAAGGGCTCCGCGAAGAGCGCGGAGGACTCCGGCCACTTCGTCACCGGCAAGGACGGCGTGCGGATCTGGACGGGCAGGCTGTCCCGCAACCACGTCACCACGAACGTGCCCTACCCGATGCGCCCGCCCGTCGGCGGCGACCACAACCCGGTCTGGCTGAACTGCAACGGCGACGTCTACACCGAGCCTGTCAGGGACGAGAACGCCGTGCACTCGCTGGAGCACGGCGCGGTGTGGGTGACGTACTCGAGCAAGGCGTCGAAGGCCGACGTCGCCGCGCTCGCGGCGAAGGTGAGGAAGACCCCGTACACGCTGATGAGCCCCTACGAGAACCAGGCGAGCCCGATCATGCTCACGGCCTGGGGCCATCAGCTCTCCGTGCAGAGCGCCGGCGACCCGGGCGTCGATCGGTTCCTCGCGACCTACGTCCAGGGCGAGCAGACGCCGGAGCCGGGTGCCTCGTGCACCGGCGGGACGATGCGGTGAACCGGCACATCGGCTGGATCGCCGGGGCCGCGGCGGCGGCGCTCGTCGCGACGGGCGCGATCACGTACGCCGTCGCCGAGGACGGCGGGACGGGGAGCGTCCGGGTGCCCGCCGCGGACTCGGCGGACGCCGGCTTCGCTCGGGACATGGCGGTCCACCATCAGCAGGCCGTCGAGATGTCGTACATCGTGCGCGACCGCACCGGGAACGAGGAGGTGCGCCGCCTCGCGTACGACATCGCGCAGACACAGGCCAACCAGCGCGGCATGCTGCTGGGCTGGCTCGACCTGTGGGGGCTGCCGAAGGTGTCCTCCGAGCCGCCGATGACGTGGATGGGCATGGGCGGCATGGCCTCCGGCGAGGACGGCGCGCTGATGCCGGGCATGGCGACCGACACGGAGCTGAGGAAGCTGGGCGAACTCAGCGGCAAGCAGGCGGAGATCCTCTACCTGCAACTGATGACCGACCACCACAAGGGCGGCATCCACATGGCCGAGGGCTGTGTCGCCAAGTGCACGGTGGCCGTGGAGAAGAGGCTCGCGCAGGGCATGGTCGACGCACAGCGGTCGGAGATCGACCTGATGACGACGATGCTCGAGGAACGCGGCGCCGAGCCACGCACCTGACGCCACCGATCTGCATACAAGTCGACAAAGCGGCATCGAACGGAGTCCACCGCAAGGGCATCCCGGGAATCGCAACCTTTCCGCAACATACGGGGAACACCCAAATCCACCCAAACCCCAAGTGGCCGCGACCACTTGGGGTTTCCTTGGCCTTTTCATTCCCCTGGCATGAATCGTTCATCGACAGAGTGACCCCCATCGTGTGATCCATACGGTCGGCCGAACCGCCGCGGGCCGGCACGCGGACCGCATGACGTATCGACCACTACATGCATGCGAACCGCATCGCAGGGGGTTCTATGAGATCCAACCGCGCCAAGATGCGCGCTGTGAGCATGGCAGCAACACTGCCCATGATCGCCGGCGCGCTGGCGCTGGGCATACCCGCGGCGCACGCCGCGGGCAGCCCCGCTCGTGACGTACTGCAGGGCACCAAGCCCGCGTGGGCGACGGCCACGGCGGACAAGGGCGCGACCTCCGACAGCGCCCAGGTCTCCGCCCGGGTCTACCTCGCCGGCCGTGACGCGCGCGGCCTGGCCGCCTACGCGAAGGCCGTCTCCGACCCGCACTCGCCGTTGTACGGCAAGTACCTGAGCGCCAAGCAGACGCAGGCGCGCTTCGGCGCGACCAAGGAGCAGGTGGCCGCGGTGAAGTCGTGGCTGAAGGCGTCGGGCCTGACGGTCACCGCCGTCACGCAGCACTACGTCGCCGTGACCGGTGACGTGGCCGCCGCCGAGAAGGCGTTCGGCACGCAGCTGCACAACTACGCCAAGGGCGGCAAGACCTACCGTGCGCCCTCGAAGGCGGCCACCGCTCCGGAGAGCCTGAAGGGCGCCGTCCTGACCGTCACCGGCCTGGACAACGCCCCGCACAAGGCGAACCACGACGACCAGCTGCCGCCGCCGGAGACCGTCTTCCGCAACTCCGGGCCGTTCTCCTCCTACTACGGCTCGAACACCGCGACGACGCTGCCGGAGGCGTACGGCCACGAGATCCCGTACGCCGTCAAGGGCTACACGGGCAAGCAGCTGCGGGCCGCGTACGGCGCGGGCACCCGCACGGGCAAGGGGGTGCGTATCGCCATCACCGACGCGTACGCCTCCCCGACCATCGCCTTCGACGCGGCCACCTACGCGAAGAAGCACGGCGACGCCGCCTGGACCACCGGCCAGCTGCACCAGGTGCTGCCGAACCAGTACACCAAGACCAAGGAGTGCTCGGCCGCGGGCTGGTACGGCGAGGAGACGCTCGACGTCGAGGCCGTGCACGCGGTCGCCCCGGCCGCGAACGTCACCTACGTCGGCGCCGCCTCCTGCTACGACGACGACCTGCTCGACTCGCTCAGCAAGGTCGTCGACAACCACCTGGCCGACATCGTCTCCAACTCCTGGGGCGACATCGAGGCCAACCAGACCCCGGACCTCGCGGCCGCCTACGACCAGGTCTTCCAGTTCGGCGCGGTCGAGGGCATCGGCTTCTACTTCTCCTCCGGCGACAACGGCGACGAGGTCGCCAACACCGGTACGAAGCAGGTCGACACCCCGGCCAACTCCGCCTGGGTGACCGCGGTCGGCGGAACCTCGCTGGCGGTCGGCAAGAACGACACGTACAAGTGGGAGACCGGCTGGGGCACCGAGAAGGCTCTGCTGTCGAGCGACGGCAAGAGCTGGGCGGGCTTCCCCGGCGCGTTCACCTCGGGCGCGGGCGGCGGCACCAGCAAGACCGTGGCGGAGCCCGACTACCAGAAGGGCGTCGTCCCGGACGCGCTGGCGAACGCCAACAACGCGACCGGCAACCGCGTCGTCCCGGACATCGCGGCGATCGCCGACCCCAACACCGGTTTCCTGGTCGGCCAGACGCAGACCCTGCCCGACGGCAAGACGCAGGCGTACGACGAGTACCGCATCGGCGGCACCTCGCTCGCCGCGCCGGTGATCGCCGCCGTCCAGGCGCTGGCCCAGGAGGCCCGCGGCGGCCAGCCGATCGGCTTCGCCAACCCGGAGATCTACGCCAGGTACGGCTCGAAGGTGTACCACGACGTCACGGACAACCCGACGGGCTCCGGTCTCGCCGTGGCGCGCGTCGACTTCGTCAACGGCTACGACGCCACGGGCGGCATCGCCACCTCGGTCCGCAGCCTCGGCAAGGACAGCTCGCTGAGCGCGGTGAAGGGCTATGACGACGTGACCGGCGTGGGCTCGCCCGCTCCCGGCTACGTCGAGTCGTACAAGCGCCGCTGAGGTACCGCCGGTAACGGCACCTTGAGGGGGCGCGGGGTGGGTCCACCCCGCGCCCCTTCGCCGTGCGTGAGGTGGCACACACCCCGCACCACCCATCGCGTCGCTCTGACGATTACACTGGGCCCGTGCCTCCCTTGAACTTCTGGTCGATCTATCAGCACGGCTTCGCACGCGTCGCCGCGTGCACGGGTCACACCGTCATCGCGGACCCGCAGGCCAACGCCGAAGCGGTCCTGCGCCACGCGCGCCGGTGCGCCGGGGAGGGGGTCGCCGTCGCCGTCTTCCCGGAGATGGTGCTGAGCGGCTACTCGATCGAGGACCTGCTGCTCCAGGACGCGCTGCTCGACCAGGTCGAGGAAGCGCTTCAGGAGGTGGTGACCGGGTCGGCGGATCTGCTGCCGGTCCTGGTCGTCGGTGCCCCGCTGCGCCACCGCAACCGGGTCTACAACTGCGCGGTCATCGTGCACCGCGGCCGCGTCCTCGGTGTCGTGCCCAAGTCGTACCCGCCGAACTACCGGGAGTTCTACGAGCGCCGGCAGATCGGCGACGGCGCCGACGAGCGCGGCGGGTCGATCCGGGTCGGCGGCGAGACCGTGCCGTTCGGTGTGGATCTGCTGTTCGCGGCCGAGGACGTCCCGGGTCTCGTGCTGCACGCGGAGATCTGCGAGGACATGTGGGTGCCGGTGCCGCCCAGCGCGGAGGCGGCCCTCGCCGGTGCGACCGTCCTGGTCAACCTCTCGGGCAGCCCGATCACGGTCGGGCGGGCCGAGGACCGCAAGCTGCTGTGCCGCTCGGCGTCCTCCCGCTGCCTCGCGGCGTACGTCTACGCGGCGGCCGGCCTCGGTGAGTCGACCACCGACCTGTCCTGGGACGGACAGACCATGATCTACGAGAACGGCGTGCTGCTGGCCGAGACGGAGCGGTTCCCGCTCGGCGACAGTTACGCGGTGGCCGACGTGGACCTCGACCTGCTGCGGCAGGAGCGGCAGCGCATGGGCACGTTCGACGACAACCGCCGTACGCACCGCGCGCGGACCGGCGACTTCCGGACGGTCACGTTCGAGCTCGAGCCGCCGCTCACCGACCTGGGGCTGCGCCGCCGCCTGGAGCGCTTCCCGTTCGTGCCGGCCGACCCCGAGCGCCTCGCCCTGGACTGCTACGAGGCGTACAACATCCAGGTCGAGGGCCTACAGCAGCGGCTCGCGGCGATCGGCGGCCCGAAGGTCGTCATCGGGGTGTCCGGGGGCCTGGACTCCACGCACGCGCTGATCGTCGCGGCGCGCGCCATGGACCGCGCCGGCCGCCCGCGCAGCGACATCCTGGCCTTCACGCTGCCCGGTTTCGCCACCAGCGACCACACCAAGGACAACGCCCACAAGCTGATGAACTCGCTCGGCGTGACCGCGGCCGAGCTGGACATCACGCCCACCGCGCGGCTGATGCTGAAGGAGATGGGCCACCCGTTCGCCTCCGGCGAGCCGGTGTACGACGTCACCTTCGAGAACGTGCAGGCGGGCCTGCGCACGGACTATCTCTTCCGGCTCGCCAACCAGCGCGGCGGCATCGTGCTGGGCACCGGCGACCTGTCGGAGCTGGCGCTCGGCTGGTCCACGTACGGCGTGGGCGACCAGATGAGCCACTACAACGTCAACGGCGGGGTGCCGAAGACGCTGATCCAGCACCTGATCCGCTGGGTCATCAGCAGCGGCCAGTTCGACGAGGAGACCGGCAAGACGCTCGCCGCGATCCTCGACACCGAGATCAGCCCGGAGCTGGTGCCGGGCGAGGAGATGCAGTCCACCGAGTCCAAGATCGGCCCGTACGCGCTGCACGACTTCACGCTCTTCCACGTGCTGCGCTACGGCTTCCGGCCGTCGAAGATCGCCTTCCTGGCCTGGCACGCCTGGCACGATGCCGAGGCCGGCGCCTGGCCGCCGAACTTCCCCGAGGCCAAGCGGGTGGCGTACGACCTGCCGGAGATCCGGCACTGGCTGGAGGTCTTCTGCCGTCGTTTCTTCGCGTTCGCGCAGTTCAAGCGGTCCGCCATGCCGAACGGGCCGAAGGTCTCGGCCGGCGGTTCGCTCTCCCCGCGCGGCGACTGGCGAGCGCCGTCCGACAGCAACGCGCGGGCCTGGCTGCGGGACCTCGCCCGCCTCGACGCCCCGGAGAAGTGACGGTGACGGCCCCTGGGCCCCGGTTCACCTCTTCAGCGACGCGATGAAGGGGGCCCAGGCGGCGGCGGTGAGGACGAGGACGGGCCCGTCGGGCACCTTGGAGTCACGGACGGGGACGAGGCCGGGGATGTTGTCGGCTACCTCGACACAGTTGCCGCCGTCACCATTGCTGTAGCTCGACTTGCGCCAGAGGGCGGCGCCGGGGAAGTCGCTGGCGACTTCTACGCATTCCCCGCCGTCACCGTTGCTGTGGCTGCTCTTGAACCAGAGCGCATCACTCAAGTCGACCGGGTTGCTTGCCATTTCGGTAATCCTCTGCGGCGGCCTTGATCATGGCGAGGGACGTGTCTGGTGACAGCGCGACGGCCCTGAGCCGATCGTATGCCTTGCGGTACTGCTTCACGAGGGCCGGATCATCGATGGTGTCGCCGCTGTAGGACGCCTCGGTGTAGATCAGAGGCGGAGCGTCCGGGAACGTCATGACCATGATGGAGGCGGCCATCAAGGGGTACGCGCCGCACGTCCGCGGAACGATCTGCGGAGTGATCCGCCGCCGCTCGGCCAACTCCACGATCCGCTCGAGCTGTTCAGCCGTCTCGGGCGGCGAGAGGATCGGGTCCGCGATCAACGACTCGTGCAGGATCGCCCAGTACTCCGGGGTGGAGTGATCATCCTCGAAGAGACGGGCGCGCGCGAGTCGGGCGGTCACCTTCTCCTCGACCCACTCGTCGGAGGCCGCCGGGTGGGCCGACCGGACCAGCGTCCGAGCGTACGGGGCGGTCTGGAGCAGCCCGGGGAAGATGATGGGGGACCACAGCTCGATGGAGTCCGCGTACTTCTCCGCCTCCAGGGCCTTCTCGAAGTACGCGGCATGCGGCCCTCGCCGCGCCTTCCGCACATCCTCGCAATGCCGCTCGAAGAACCCGTCGGTCTTCAGTACCCGGTCCGCATGCCGGGCCAAGTCCAACGGCATCCGCCGCTCCCCGCGCTCGATGTCGCTGAGGTAGGTCTTGCCGTAGAAGCTGCCTTCGAGGAACGCTTCGAGCGACAGCCCCGCCGCCTCCCTCTTCCACCGCAACTCCTTGCCGTAGAAGGTGGGGACGCTCATCGAGCCGTCGATGTCCCTACGCCGTGCCACGTGCTCACCGCCATAACTCACCGCGCCGTTTCCGCTGTTCGCGTCGCGGACGCGAACGCCCTTCCACGCTAGTAAGCAGGGCGACACTCTGTGAGGTGTTCGTCACACATCGCACAGAAGGCTGCCATCTCCCCATGCCCGACCCCTCCCCCACAGCCCACGACGTCACCCTCTGCGTCGAGGACCTCCGCGCCGCCCTCGCCCTGCACGGCATCACGCTGCCTTCCCTGGGCGTCGACCTGCCGAGCTTCGCGAGCACGTACGCACCGCCCGCCGGCCTCGTAGCGCTCGGGAACTGCAACACGGACACGGCCCACGCGCTCGCCACCGCCCTCCGGAAGACGGCGGCCGAGCGATGACCTTCGAACTCGACCTGCTCGCCACCCCCAAGGCCGTACCCGAACTGCGCCACCACCTTCGTGCGCTCGACTTCGAAGTGCGCCTGTGCGTCACGGAGTTGCTGACCAACGTCATCGACCACCTCGGCGAGGGCACCCCGGTGACCGTCCGCGTCACCGGCACGCCCCACGGCCACACCCGCGTCGAGGTCACCGATCCGGACCCACGCGCACTGCCAACGCTCCTGTCCGCCACCGGAACAGCCGAGTCCGGCCGCGGTCTGACCCTGGTCGACCAGCTCTCCCAGCGCTGGGGCGTGGATCAGGGAGCGGACCGCAAGACGGTCTGGTGCGAGCTGGCCGAACCGGAGCAGCGGCCTGTCACCGGGAACGGGAGAGCTGTTCGCGCACCCATGCGGGATCGCGGTTGACGTGCGGCCGGCCGGCACAAGACTCGCGATGCCTCCCTCAACCCGAGCGAAACCATGTCTGACCAGCAGAAACAAGGGATCACGTTCGGTTGGGATCGGCTTCTTACGTTCATACACTGTCACCCTGCGGCCGCGGATCTGTTCGTCAGCCACCGGGGTGAAGTACTGGCGCAGGATTGTGGTCTTCATTTTGTCGCGGTCGGCTGTCACCGGGCGAGCCACCCGAGATGCGTCCGTCACCAGGAGGACTCGGTGCTCGGCGAGGATCGCGGCGCGTATGCGATGTGGGGCCGACTCAATGCCTTTCAACGTGCCGGATGCTTCCGGTGTCTCCGCGAGGGCTATGTCCCTCAAGCCCGCGAAGGCCTCCGGGCAGACGGACTTGGTGTCGCGGCGGGCTGAGGGGACAAAGAGCACCGCATCCCCGGTCTGCCTCAAGTGCCTTACGTCCGACGCAACAGCCAGGACGTCGTCCACCCGGCTAGCCGGGGACCGCTTGGCCAGTGACTGCGGCAGCAGGGCCGGCATTGCCAGCGCGAGCACTGCGGGAAGCACCCATTTCGCTGCTGCCGGGAGGCGGAGTTCGACCGCCTGTACCGCGGAGCCGACGGCCGTACCGATCAGCAGTGCCAACCCCAGCATGCTGTAGAGGATGTAGCGGTCCAGGAAGATCGGTTGAATCAGGGACAGCGCGATGAGGCCCAGTTGCGGCACCGCCAGCAGCGGCAACCCCACGGCCGCCGACGACAAGCGACCCGCCCGAGAGCGATCCAGCAGTGCGCCGGCACCGCCGATCGCCAGCAGTACCCCCGGGCCGATCAGCATGTGCCACGACAGCGGTGGGATCCAGGACAGCTGCGCGGACTGGCTCCGGCTGAACACGATCAACGGCAACACACCGACGCTGGCGCACCCGGCTGCCACCGCCCAGCGGGCGAGGACTCCACGCTCGGCACGGGTCCAAAGCAAGGTAGCCAGGTGTGCCGCGAGGATCATGAGGGAGAGCCAGTTCAGCAGGCTCACGAGAAGCACGGCCGCGCCGTAGCCGGCCCAGTGGCGCGTCCTGACCGGCCGTTGGAGGGCTGTTATGAGGAACAGCGTCGAAACCCCGGCTCCGGCCGCCACCAGCGCGTATGACCGACCTTCCTGGAGATAGAACTGCACGGTCGGCAGCAGCGGCAAAGCCATTCCGCCGGCTAGGTCCGCCCGCCACCCGGCGGCCGATGACGGCCACACAGGCCGCTGCCACAGCCGTGGCCAGCACTGACGGCAGACGGAGGGTCGTGGTGCTGGGGCCGAAGCACTCGAACAGTAGATGCATCAGCAGGTAGTAGAACCCATGGACCACGTCGACGTTCGCCAGCATGTGCCAGATCTGCACTGTCGAGCGTTGGGCCACCTGCCAAGTCGCGGCCTCGTCCCGCCACACACTGTCCTGCCGTGACAACCCCCACAGGCCGAGGGCGAACGTCCACAGCATCGGCAGCAGCCACACGAGACCGGCGTGGTGCGAGCGGGTCGGTATTGCAGGCGGACTTACGAACCAGGGAAAGCGGAACGCCGTCTCTAACTTTTGGCCGGTCGGCATGGAGAAGGGCTCCCGAAGCGGTAGTCGATGAGGGCTGGCCGCCAGGAGTTACCTACCGGCCGTGGACCGTACGGACCCGGCCCCGGCCCCGGCGTGATCGCTACCCTGACGGGTCCGTGAAGGTGGCAACGCGTACTACATCAAGCTCATGCGAGCCAAAGGACACCCGGACGGCTTCTACGTACAGACTTGCCATCCGAAGTGAGGAGACAGGACACGATGCCACGCTTCACGGAGTTCGACTTCGGCGTGTCCTGGGTGATGCACTTCTTCCACCAGGACTGGACCTACGAAGGGGACACCGCTGCCGACGTCGTCGCCAAGCACCTTGCGGAATCGGCCGACGAAGACTCCCTGGCAGTACGCCGTGACGCGCTGATTCTCGGCAACCTTCCGTCCCCGACGCTGGAGGTCTTGTGGGAAGCCGGATCACAGTACATGCCGAGCTTCGAGCGCCTGGGAGGCGGAGCTGAGTGGACGCGGACGGTCGTCGATCTGTGTGACGCCCGACTGTCCGCGAACGCGGAGGTGTGCCCCCTCACGGGGGCGAACACCGAGGACGGCACGGCCTACCTCGACGCGGTCCTCGCCGAGATCGAGGGCGCACCGTTCCTGGCGGCCGAGGTGCGTGCGGCGCTCACCGACTGCGCGCGCCGCTGCACCCCGGACGTGGCGTTCCGGACGCTGCTGAGAGCGATCAGCTGTGCTCCCGACGCCTCACTCTCCGTCGAGCAGTACACAAGGCTGGAAGCCATCGGATCGGCGCTCCAGTACGGCGAATACGTCGTCGACTACGTCAGGTACCTGGTCGAACAGTAGGAGCAGAACGAACGGCGTTCCTCTCCAGGACCACATCGAGGAGGAACGCCGTCCGGCTCCGGCGGGGCCTCCGTCCGCAGACGGCAAGCCCACGTGACGCACCCCGCCCCCACCACCCCGCCGCTCCCTTGCTCCCGCAGCGGATCCAGTCGGTTCGAGCCCCGAGTCAGATCGGGGACCCGGTGGCGGAGCTCCCTGGGTCAGGGATGCAGGGCGCCGGACTGCTCGGGTACGTGGGTGGCGACCACCCGGCCCACCCGGACAACCTCCCGCCGCCGGTCCACCGCGTAAGCCACCCCGGCCACCGCCAGCCCCAGCACCGCGAGCCCCGCGCCGGCCACCGCCGGAGACGTCACGCCGAAGCCCGCGGCCAGCGCGAGGCCGCCGATCCACGCTCCGCCCGCGTTCGCCAGGTTGAACGCCGCCTGGTTCGCCGAGGAGGCCAGCGACGGCGCCGCCGACGCCTTCTCCATGACCATGAGCTGGAGCGGCGACCCGGTGACGAACGCCGCCATGCCCAGCAGGGTGACCGCCAGGGCCGCGCTCCACTCGGCGCTCATCAGGAGCGGGAAGAGGGACAGGACCGCCGCCAGCGACGTCAGGCCGCCGAACAGCGTGCCCCGCAGCGAGTGGTCCGCCAGCCGGCCGCCCACCAGGTTGCCGATCGTCGCGCCCACGCCGAACAGGGCCAGCAGGAGCGTCACGCTCGAGTCGGCGTAGCCCGCCGCGTCCGTCAGCATCGGCGTGACATAGCTGTACGCCGAGAACAGCGCGCCGAAGCCCGCCACCGTCGTCCCCAGCGCCAGCCACACCGGCAGCGAGCGCAGGGCGGCCAGTTCGCCGCGCAGGCCGCCGGCCGCGGCGTGGGTGTGGTCGTGCGGGATCAGCAGGAAGAGGGAGGCGATCGCGGCCAGGCCGATCGCGCTCACGCCCAGGAACGTGGCGCGCCACCCCAGGTGCTGGCCCATCAGCGTGGCCACCGGCACACCCGCGACGTTCGCGACCGTCAGGCCCAGGAACATCAGCGAGACCGAGCGGGCCTTGCGCTCGGGCGCCACCAGGTTCGTGGCGACGACCGCGCCGACGCCGAAGAACGCCCCGTGCGGCAGCCCGCTCAGGAAGCGGGCGGCCAGCAGCCAGTCGTAGCCGGGCGCCAGCGCCGAGAGGGCGTTGCCCAGCACGAACAGGGCCATCAGGCCGATCAGGACCGTGCGCCTGGACATGCGTGCCGTGACCGCGGCGAGCAGTGGCGCGCCGATCACCACGCCCAGGGCGTACGCCGAGACCAGGTGCCCGGCGGTGGGGATGGATATGTGCAGGTCGTCCGCGACATTGGGCAGGAGGCCCATCATCACGAACTCGGTTGTTCCGATGCCGAAGGCGCCCACGGCGAGGGCGAGCAGGGCCAGGGGCATGAAGTGCCTGTGCCTTTCCAAAACGGGGTTCCGTACGTCGTCTGCGATTCGTATGTTCACGTACGGAACAAAGTCTGGCAGGCCCAGTATTCCGCGGGGTTAAGACGTGGTGACGTTCACACGTGCCGCCACCGGCAGATGGTCGCTCCCCGTCCTCGGCAGCGTCCAGGAACTCACCGGCTCGATGCCCTTGACCATGATCTGATCGATCCGCGCCATCGGGAACGACGCCGGCCAGCTGAACCCGAAACCGCTGCCGGCCGCGCCCTGCGTGGAACGCATCTGGGAGGTGACGGCGTTGAGCGCCCGGTCGTTCATGGTGCCGTTCAGGTCGCCGAGCAGGATCACCTTGCTCAGCTTCTCCTCCGCGATGGCCTCCCCGAGCGCGTCCGCGCTGGTGTCCCGCTGCCGCGCCGTGAACCCGGCCGCCAGCTTCACCCGCACGGAGGGCATGTGGGCGACGTAGACGGCGACCTCGCCCTGCGGCGTGTCCACGGTGGCCCGCATCGCCCGCGTCCAGCCCAGTTTGATGTCCACGGGCTCGACCCCGCTCAGCGGGTACTTGCTCCACAGCCCGACCGTGCCCTGCACCGAGTGGTACCGGTACGTCGACGCCAGCGCCCGCTCGTACACCGGCACGGCGGACGCCTTCAGCTCCTCCAGCGCCAGCACGTCGGCCCCGGACGCGGCCACGTCCCGGGCGGTGCCGGACGGGTCGGGGTTGTCGGCGTTCACGTTGTGCGTGGCGACGGTCAGGTCGCCGCCGCTGCCGCTCTTGTCGCCGAGCAGCCCGCCGAAGAGGTTCAGCCAGACCGTCACGGGCACCAGCACCGCGATCAGTGCCGTCGCCGACTTCCGCAGCAGCGCGAGGATCAGCAGCAGCGGCACGCCCACGATCCCGAGCCACGGCAGGAACGTCTCCGTCAGGGAGCCGAGGTTTCCGACCCTGTTGGGGATCCGCGCGTGCAGCAGCATCACCAGTGCGAGGACCACCGCGAGCGCGGCCAGGACGATGCCGCGGCGCCAGATGCCGCGGTCACCGCGCAGAGCGTCGTACAGGCGCCGGAGCCGGGATCCTCTGCGGCCCGGCCCCGTGCCGCCGCCACCCGTCTCCGTCATGTACGCCTGCGCCATACCGTCGCCTCACACCTTGCCGTGCACACCGTCGTCCCCCCGCGCTAACGACCCTAGGGGATGATCGGCTCCGTCCCTGCCGCCCCATGGCGGCCGTACGCGCACGAGGACGAACGAGGCGGCGTCCGAAGTTCCGAACGGGGGTTCCTGAGGGGCCTTCTGTGACGAAACGCGCACATACGCGCGGGAAATCGGCACGGGGGCGTTACGATCTGACGGGTCGTAGGCCTTCCAGGGTCGTGTCGACGATCCGCTCGCTCAGGCCCTCCTCGAGCGGTGCCTCGGGGCGCAGCAGGGAGCGTACGAGCATGGGGGCGACCAGCATGTCGTTCATCAGATCGATGTCCACGTCCGTGCGCAGCTCGCCGTTCCGCTGTCCACGGCGCAGGATGTCGAGGCCGAGCCGGCGCCGGGGTGCTATGACGGTCGCGTGATAGGCGGCCCAGATCTTGGGGCTGGACTTCATCTGCGCCTGCACGTTGCGCAGGATTGCCGAGGAGCGGCTGGCGAGGGCGCGCTGCCGCAGCCACTCCAGCAGCACGACCAGGTCGTCGCGCATCGAGGTGCCCGGCAGTTCGGGGTCCTCGGGGTCGGCGGCGCGCAGGACGTCGACGAAGAGGTCCTCCTTGTTGTTCCACCGCCGGTAGATGGTGGCCTTGCCGACGCCCGCGGTGCGGGCGATGCGCTCTATGGAAAGGTCGGCGAGGGACACGCCGTCCTCCATGAGCTTCATCACCCCTTCGATGATGGCCCGTTCGACGGCCTCGCTGCGCGGACGTCCGCGTACGGGCCACTCCTGCTGCTGGGTCCGGGGCCTGCTCTCGGCGAGGCTCACGTTCGACTCCGTCCTTGGCCGGCGGTGGGATCTTCCCCCGCTGTCTGTCGTCAACGGGCACCCGGCTGTCCGAGTGCCCGTCTTGACGCACCGTCAGTGATCGGCCGCGACCAGTTCCGGCTCCTCCGTGCCGGTCCGCGCGGCCGCCTTCCCGGGCAGGAACAGCGCGACCACCACGGCGCCGAGCACCGCCACGCCCGCGCCCCACAGCGCGGTGACGTGCATGGCGTGCAGGAAGGCGTCGTTGGCCGGGGAGACGAGCGCCCTGCCCTTCGGGCCGAGCTTCGAGGCGACGCCGAGGGTCGCCTCGATGGACTCGCCCGCGGTGTGGCGTACGCCTGCCGGCAGGAACGTCAGCTTGTCCTGGATGCCGTCGCGGTACGACGTCGACAGGACCGAGCCGAGCACCGCGATGCCGAGCGCGCCGCCCACCTGACGGAAGGTGTTGCTGAGCGCGGACGCGGAGCCGGCCTTCTCGCGGGGAAGGGCCTGCATTATGACGACGCTGGTCGGGGTCATGATGTGCGCCATCCCGGTGCCCATCAGGAAGAACAGGACCTCGAGGATCCAGATGGGCGTGTCCGCCGTCAGGGCGGCGAACGCGGCGAGCATCGCGGCGATGATGAGCATGCCCGCGGTGGTGGTGGCCTTGTTGCCGAACCGGTCGACCAGCAGCCGGGCACGCGGCGCGAAGATCAGCTGTGCGGCGGCCAGCGGCAGCAACAGCAGACCGGCCTGCAGCGGCGAGTAACCGCGCACGCTCTGGGTGTAGAAGACGGAGAAGAAGGTCACGCCCATCAGCGCGAAGAAGACCAGGGAGATCGCGGTGACGGCCGAGGAGAAGGCCTTGTTCTTGAAGTAGCCGACGTCGATGGACGGGTGGTCGCTGCGCTTCTCGAACACGACGAAGAGCGCGAGGACGGCGAGGCCGGCCAGTATGGTCCCGATCACCTTGGTGTCGGTGAAGTCGGCGAGCTGGCCGCCCTTGATGATGCCGTAGACGAGCAGGACCAGGCCGACGACGGACAGCACGACGCCGATGGGGTCGAGGCGCCCGGGGTTGGGGTCGCGGGAGTCGGGGACCAGCCAGATCATCAGGGCGAGCGCCAGGATCACGATCGGCACGTTGATCAGGAAGACGGAGCCCCACCAGAAGTGGTCGAGCAGCACGCCGCCGGTGATCGGCCCTATGGCGATGGCGAGGCCGACGCCGCCGGCCCAGATGCCGATGGCCTTGGGCTGCTCGTCGCGCTCGAAGACGTTCATGAGGACGGCGAGCGTGGCCGGCATCACGAAGGCCGCGCCGAGGGCCATGAGGGCGCGGAACGCAATCAGCTGATCGGGTGAACCGGACTCCGCGGCGAGCGCCGACCCCGCGCCGAACACCACGAGACCGGCCAGCAGCGCCTTCTTCCGGCCCAGACGGTCGCCCAGCAGCCCCGCGGTGAACAGCAGCCCGGCGAAGACGAGCGTGTAGGCGTTGATGGCCCACTCCAGCTCGCTCTGGGTGGCGCCGAGGCCGATCGGCGCGGGGGTGGAGATCGTCTTGATGGCGACGTTCAGGATGGAGTTGTCGAGCACCACGATCAGCAGGCTGAGCATCAGCGTGCCGAGGATGGCCCACCGGCGCCGGTGCACGGCATCGGGCACCCGCCGTTCGACAGGGGCAGCAGGGGTAGTCATATGAGCGAGCCTAGGCGACTTCCGATACGGAACCGTCTCGTATCGGAAGTCTTTACGGACTCCTTAAGAAGAGACCTGTGTCACGTGTCAAACGGCCCAATCCGGGAGATGCGGGCTCGGCCCCGAGGTCGAGCGGCCACCTGTCCCCCGGCCCGGGCCGAGCTCGGCCCCCGGCCCGGGCCGAGCCCCGCTCCCTGCCCTAGCCGCGCGTGGCACGAGGTGCCACCATGGGGGTGGTCCGGGGACGCCGTCAGGGCGCCTCGAGATGACAGAAGGAGCCGTTGCGATGACGCAGCTTCCGGCTGCCCAGGGGCAGCACGCTCAGGGCACGCTCAGGTCCTCCGACAGCAGCAAGGCGCTGTACGGGGGGAAGAGCACCCGCCGCATCACCGTCCGCGACCTCACCGCCGCCAAGGAGCGCGGCGAGAAGTGGCCCATGCTCACCGCCTACGACGCGATGACCGCGTCCGTGTTCGACGAGGCCGGCATCCCGGTCATGCTCGTCGGCGACTCGGCGGGCAACTGCCACCTCGGGTACGAGACGACCGTGCCCGTCACCCTCGACGAGATGACCATGCTCTCCGCGGCGGTCGTACGGGGCACCAGGCGCGCCCTGATCGTCGGCGACCTGCCCTTCGGCTCGTACCAGGAGGGTCCGGTGCAAGCGCTGCGCTCGGCCACCCGGCTGGTGAAGGAGGCCGGGGTCGGCGCGGTGAAGCTGGAGGGCGGCGAGCGCTCGCACCGCCAGATCGAGCTGCTGGTGGAGTCCGGCATCCCGGTCATGGCGCACATCGGCCTCACCCCGCAGTCCGTGAACGCCATGGGGTACCGCGTGCAGGGCCGCGGCGAGGAGGCGGCCGCGCAGCTGCTGCGGGACGCCAAGGCGGTGCAGGACGCGGGTGCGTTCGCGGTGGTCCTGGAGCTGGTGCCGGCGGAGCTGGCGGCCGAGGTGACGCGGGTGCTGCACATTCCGACGGTCGGCATCGGCGCCGGTCCGGACACGGACGCGCAGGTGCTCGTGTGGACGGACATGCTCGGACTGACCGGGGGCCGGGTGCCGAAGTTCGTGAAGAAGTACGCGGATCTGCGCCAGGTGATGGGCGACGCGGCGAAGGCGTTCGCCGAGGACGTGGTGGGCGGGACGTTCCCGCTCGAGGAGCACTCGGTCCACTGACGTCCGCCGGCCGTCCACACGGCGAAGCCCCATAAGGCCACCGCCCCGCGCCCCTTCAGGTGGCGCGCAGCAGCCCGCCGATCTTCCCCCGTCGGCGGGCTGTTCGCCGTCTGTCGGCACCCTGTCGGCGGCTGTAGGTGCGCTGTCGGTCGTTTGTCGGTGGGGGCTGACACCTTCGTGGCATGACGCGAATCGACAACACCCCGAAAGACGCCGCACCGGACGCGGCCGTCACCGTGCGGGGGCTGGTCAAGCACTACGGTGAGACCAAGGCGCTGGACGGCGTCGACCTCGATGTGCGCGAGGGCACCGTCCTCGGCGTGCTGGGGCCGAACGGTGCCGGCAAGACCACCCTCGTGCGCTGCCTGTCCACCCTCATCACCCCGGACGCCGGCCACGCCGTGGTCGCCGGCTACGACGTCGTACGGCAGCCGCGGCAGACGCGCCGCGTGATAGGCCTCACCGGCCAGTACGCCTCCGTGGACGAGAAGCTGTCCGGTTTCGAGAACCTCTACATGATCGGCCGGCTCCTCGACCTGTCCCGCAAGGAGGCCCGCGCCCGGGCCGACGGGCTGCTGGAGCGGTTCTCGCTCACCGAGGCCGCGAAGCGCCCGGCGTCCACGTACTCCGGCGGTATGCGCCGGCGCCTGGACCTCGCCGCCTCGATGATCGGGCACCCGGCGGTGCTCTACCTGGACGAGCCGACCACCGGCCTCGACCCCCGCACCCGGAACGAGGTGTGGACCGAGGTCAAGCGGATGGTCGCCGAGGGCGCGACCGTGCTGCTCACCACCCAGTACATGGAGGAGGCCGAGCAGCTCGCCTCCGAGCTGACCGTCATCGACCGCGGCAAGGTCATCGCGGGCGGCGGCATCGACGAACTGAAGGCCAAGGTCGGCGGCCGTACGCTGCGCGTCCGTCCGGCCGACCCGGCGGAGCTGCGCCCGACGGCCGCGGCACTCGACGAGTTCGGCCTCACCGGTCCCGGCGGCGCGACCTTGGACACCGAGACCGGCACCGTCCTCGTGCCGATCCTCAGCGACGAGCAGCTGACCGCCGTGGTCGGCGCGCTCACCGCCCGCGGCATCACGCTGGCCGGCATCTCCACCGAACTGCCCAGCCTGGACGAGGTGTTCCTGTCCCTCACCGGCCACAAGGCCGGAACCCCGCAGAACGCGTCCCCCGCCCGTGAGGAGGTCGCCGCATGAGCGCCACCACCCTGACCGCACCTGCCGCCCCGGTCTCCGAAGGCCGTATCGGACTGCGCGCCAACCTGCGCCACATCGGCGCGCTGGTCCGCCGGAACCTGCTGTGGATCCGGCAGGACCCGGAGTCGATGTTCGACGCGATCCTGTTCCCCGTCATCTTCTGCCTGCTGTTCGTGTTCGTCTTCGGCGGCGCGATCGCGGGCACCCACAACCGGCACGCGTACGTCAACTACGTGGTCCCCGGCCTGATGGCGATGATGGGCATGAACATCGCGCAGGGCGTGGGCACCGGGTTCAACGAGGACTTCCACAAGGGCGTGATGGACCGCTTCCGGTCCCTGCCGATCAGTCGCGCCTCCGTCCTGGTCGCGAAGATCACGGTGGAGCTCGGGCGGATGCTGTTCGCCACTGCGGTTCTGCTCACGGTGGGCTTCATGCTCGGACTGTCGGTGTCGAACGTCCCGGGCCTGTTCGCGGCGATCGGCCTGTCGGTGCTCTTCGGGTTCGGGATCATGTGGATCTTCCTGACCCTGGGCGTGGTGCTGAAGAGCGCCCAGGCCGTCCAAGGGATGGGGTTTCTCGTGCTGATGCCGCTGCAGTTCGGTTCGTCGATCTTCGCCCCGACCAGCACCATGCCGGGCTGGCTGCAGGCGTTCACCGACTACAACCCGCTGTCGACGCTCGCGGACGCCGCCCGGGGTCTGATGAACGGGGGTCCGGTCGCCCACAGCGTGCTGATGACCCTCGCCTGGTCGGCCGTCCTCACGCTGGTCATGGCGCCGATCGCCATCCGCAAGTTCAACAACAAGAGCTGACGCCGGGCACGGGCACAGCCGGTCCGCGTCACACGAGGGCGGCGGCCTCCTCCAGAGTGAGGCCGCCGCCCTCCGCGTACGCGGACTCGTAGGCAGTGTCGCCCAGCGCGGCCCGGGCACCCGCCTCCGCCCTGGCGCGTGCCTCGAGCTCCGCGGGTGCCCGGACGTGGCCGGGCGGCAGCAGCCCGTCTGCGGCGGCCACGCACCGGGCCGCGTCCGCGGCGCGACGCCCGCCGTCCACGCCGGCGAGCGCGATCGCCGCGGTCACCAGATGCACGGAGGCCATGTGCGGAGCGATCACCAGGCTCACCCGGTCCGCCGCGCGTGCGAGTGCCGTGCGCACCTTGACGAGCGCCTCCTCGTACCGCTCCTCGACGGCGTCCAGCCAGGCGTCCAGGCCGGTCATCATCCCGTCGAAGACCGCGAAGGACGCGGCGCCGAACTCCTCGCGGACCACCTGGAGTTGCTCGCGCGCCTCGGCGACGCGGTCCGTCCGGCCGAGCCACATCACCAGGAAGATCCGGGCGAACGGCATCGCGTCCATCGCGCCGTGGCGTTCCTCGATCACCTGGCGCAGCAGCCGCTCACCCCGCTCGGCCTCCCCCGCGTCCAGCAGGGCGCTGCCGAGGCGGGCGCCGAGCACGGCCATCTGGGAGAGGGCACCGAGCTGTTCGGCCTGACGCTGCGCGGCTTCGTAGTCGGCGGCGGCGAGCAGGTAGTCACCGCGGCGTTCGTTCGCCTCACCGCGGGCTGACAGGGCCTCGGCCGCGCCCCAGGCGTCGCCGAGGCGGCGGAAGATCTCCAGCGCCTCGTCCGCGTCCCGGGTCGCGTCGCCCGCCCAGTCGCCGCGGTTGGCGAAGATGTTGGCGCGCAACTGCAGGGTCTGGGCCAGCTCCCAGGTGTAGCCGAGCTCGCGGCAGGTGCGGACCGACTCGTCGAGGACCGTGCGCACACGCTCCATGTCCGTGGTGAGCAGAACGGCGAAGAACCACAGGAACCCGGGCACCCGGCAGGTCTGCGGCTGCCCGGGGCGGTAGGTCCGGCTGATGACGCTCAGCTTCTCCTTGGCCTCGGGCGTCTCCCACGCCTGGATGTCCACGTCCATGCAGGAGAGGTGGACGAGATGCGCGTCGCGGCGGGCCTCGTCGAGGACCTCGGGGCGCATCGGCGGCGGGGTGTCGGTGGGCCGGTCGAGCAGGTCCGGCACCGCACGCGCGGGCGAGGTGAACGGGTCGGGGCCGAGCGCCATGACCGCGGTCGACCAGGCGCGGGCCTCCGTGCGCAGGTCCCGCATCTGCCAGTACCAGCACAGCGAGAGCAGCAGGCACAGCGCCTCCTGCTCGTCGCGGGCGGCGACTGCGTGGCGCAGGGCGGTACGCAGGTTCTCGTACTCGAGCTGGAGGCGCTCGACCGCCGACCGTTGCTGCGAGGAGCGCAGCAACGGGTCGGTGGTGCGGGCCAGTTCACGGTAGTAGGTGAGGTGCGCGCGTTCGGTGTCGGACCGCTCGCCCGACTCGTCGAGCCGCTCCCCCGCGTACTCGGCGACCGTCTCGAGAAGCCGGTAGCGCATCTCGCCGTCGCCCGAAGGGGCGGCCACGACGAGGGACTTGTCGACGAGCGAGCCGAGTGCCTCCAGGGCGGCGGGTCCGCACACGGCCTCGGCGGCGGTCAGGTCGCATCCGCCGGAGAAGACGGACAGCCGGCGCAGCACCGCGCGTTCGTCCTCGTCGAGGAGGTCCCAGGACCAGTCGACGACGGCCCGCAGCGTCTGCTGGCGGGGCAGCACGGTGCGGCTGCCGGAAGTCAGCAGCCGGAAGCGGTCGTCGAGCCGGTCGGCGATCTGGCGCGGGGTGAGCATGCGGAGGCGGGCGGCCGCCAGTTCGATGGCGAGGGGCAGCCCGTCGAGGCGGCGGCAGATCTCGGCGGCGGCCTCGGGGTCGTCCTCGACGCGGAAGCCGGGCCGGGCGGCGGCGCCGCGGTCGGCGAGCAGTTCCAGGGCGTACGGCTGCGGCAGCGGCTCGACGGGGCGCAGTACCTCTCCGGGGACGCCGAGGGGTTCCCGGCTGGTGGCGAGGACCGTCAGGCCGGGGCAGCGTTCGAGCAGGTGCGCGACGAGGTGGGCGGCGGCGTCCACGACGTGCTCGCAGTTGTCGAGGATGAGCAGCATGCGGCGCCGGGCGCAGTGCTCGGCGAGCCGGACGAGGGGGTCGTCGTGCCGGTCGGCGACGGCGCGCATCTCCTCGGCGCCGGCGCCGCGCAGCACGGTCTCGCGCGCGCCGACGGCGGTGAGCACGGCCTCGGGCACGGCCTCGGGGTCGTCGACGGGCGCGAGTTCGGCCAGCCACACGCCGTCCCGCAGTTCGTGCGCCACGGTCTCGGCGGCCTCCTGGGACAGCCGCGTCTTTCCGGCGCCACCGGGCCCGAGCAGGGTGACGAGCCGGGAGTGGGCGAGATCACCGCGAAGGGCGTCGATGTCGGCGTCGCGCCCGACGAAGGAGGTGAGCCGGGCGCGGAGGTTTCCGGGAGGCGGGGGTGCGGCGGGGGTGCCGCCGTGGGACGGGCGCGTGGTGGGCGCGGCGCCGGGGACACGCAGCAACTCCTCGTGGAGCGCGCGCAGTTCGGGTCCGGGGTCGGAGCCCAGCCGGTCAGCCAGCAACTGCCGTACGTCCTCGTAGGCGGCCAGGGCCTGAGCCGGGCGGCCCGCGTCCCGCAGGGCGCGCAGGCGCAGCGCCTGGAGGGGCTCGTCCAGGGGGTGGAGGTCGCACAGGGCGGTCAGCTCGGGCAGGTGCTGCTCGCCGTGGCCGAGGGCGAGCCCCGCGGTGAGGCGGGCGCGGAGCGCGTCGAGGCGGCGGGTCTCCCAGCGGGCGGCCTCGGCGGTGCGGTCGGGCAGGTCGGCGAGGGCGGGGCCGCGCCACAGGGCGAGGGCGTCGTCCAGCACGACCGCCGCCTTCGCGGGGTCGCCGTCGGCCAGTGCGCGCAGGCCCTCCCCGGCCAGCCGCTCGAACCGGTGCAGGTCGACGTCGTCCGGCGCGGCGGCCAGCCGGTAGCCGCCGTCCACGGACTCCACGGCCTCCGCACCGAGCGCCCGGCGCAGCCGCCCGACCAGCGCCTGCAGGGCGCCGGGGGCATCGGCGGGCGGGTCGCCGTCCCACACCTCGTCGACGAGCAGGGTGGCCGGCACGACCCGGCCGGCCCGCAGCGCGAGCACGGTCAGCAGGGCACGCAGCCGCGCCCCGCCGAGGGGCAGCGGCGTGCCGTCGGGGCGAAGTGCCTGGGTGGTACCGAGAAGGCGATAGCGCACGGGGTTCATTCTCTCCGCCACCGTCACCGCGGGTCACGGGGTTTCCGCGCGGCGCGGCGCGGGCACCGGAACTCGGCCCCCGTGGCGAGACGTTTTCCCGCTGCGCCCGGTACGGTCGGGCCGTCGCCGTATGTGTACGAGTTCAGGGAGACCCATGACCACCGCCGCCGCCCGGCGCAGTGACCGCAGGATCAGTCCCGTGTTCGTCGGGATTCTGGCCGTGACGGCGGTCACCGGCTGGGCCACCTGGAGCGGGTTCGCCGAGCAGCCTGGCGTCGCCGTGTTCCTGTTCGTGACGGCCGCCTGGGTGGTCTCCCTGTGCCTGCACGAGTACGCGCACGCCCGCACCGCCCTGCACAGCGGCGACATCTCGGTCGGCGCGAAGGGCTACCTCACGCTGAACCCGCTGAAGTACACGCACGCCCTGCTGAGCATCGTGCTGCCGGTGGTCTTCGTGATCATGGGCGGGATCGGTCTGCCGGGCGGCGCGGTGTTCATCGAGCGGGGCCGTATCCGGGGCCGCTGGCGGCACAGCCTGATCTCGGCGGCGGGCCCGCTGACGAACGTGGTGTTCGCGGCGCTCCTGACGGCCCCGTTCTGGCTGGGCGCGCTGGACGGGGTGCCGCGGGACTTCCGGTTCGCCCTGGCCTTCCTCGCCCTGCTGGAGGTCTCGGCGACGATCCTGAACTTCCTGCCGGTGCCCGGCCTGGACGGCTACGGCATCCTGGAGCCCTGGCTGCCGTACGGCGTCCGGCGCCAGGTGGAGCCGTTCGCGCCGTTCGGCCTGCTGTTCGTGTTCGCGCTGCTGTGGGTGCCGTCCGTCAACAACGCGTTCTTCGACGCGATCGACACCATCCTGAACGGCCTGGGCATCGGCGACTTCGACCGGTACTGCGGTCAGGAGCTGTACCGCTTCTGGCAGGGCACCAACGAGGGCTGCTCGGTCAGCCCGTGACGGACCTCGCCCCGTCCGACCGGCCCGCGCGGCCGCGCTTGAAGTAGTACCAGGTCATGTTGGACGACACGCCCGCGAGCAGGATCCACACGATGCCGAGCCAGCTGCCCTGGACGAAGGAGACGACGGCCGCGGCCACGGAGAGGACGCAGACGGCGAGGGCGTAGAGGGCTAGGCGGGGCATGGGTTCGGCTCTCCTGTCGGGGGACACTGCTCGGAATGCTCGCAATGCTCGGAACTGCTTCGCCGACCAGTGTCCCCCATCGGGTCACACGTCCGTGATCCGGAGACCGGCGTGTGCCTTGTACCGCCGGTTGACGGAGATCAGGTTCGCCACCAGCGACTCCACCTGGTGGGCGTTGCGCAGCCGGCCGGCGAAGATGCCGCGCATGCCGGGGATGCGTCCGGCCAGCGCCTGCACGATCTCGACATCGGCCCGCTCCTCACCGAGCACCATGACGTCCGTGTCGATCTGCTCGACCTCCGGGTCCTCCAGGAGGACGGCGGACAGGTGGTGGAAGGCGGCGGTGACCCGCGACTCGGGCAGCAGAGCGGCGGCCTGCTCGGCGGCGCTGCCCTCCTCCGGCTTCAGCGCGTAGGCGCCCTTCTTGTCGAAGCCGAGCGGGTTGACACAGTCGACGACGAGCTTGCCGGCCAGCTCCTCGCGCAGTGACTCGAGCAGCGGGCCGTGGCCCTCCCACGGCACGGCGACGATCACGATGTCGCTGCGCCGCGCGGTCTCGGCGTTGTCGGCGCCCTCGATGCCGTGGCCGATCTCCTGGGCGGCGTTCTGCGCGCGCTCCGCGGCACGGGAGCCGATGATCACCTTCTGGCCGGCCCGGGCGAGCCGGTAGGCGAGGCCCTTGCCCTGCGGCCCGGTGCCGCCGAGCACGCCGACGACGTGTCCGGAGACGTCGGGGAGGTCCCAGGGGTCCTTGGCGGGGGCCTTGGGTGCACTGTCGGTAGAGGTCATGGGCCGACTCTACGTGCGCCCCGGCCGGCCGCGCCGCTCAGGTGAGGGCCGTCCCGGGATCCGACGGACGGTGCCCTCCGGAGGGCCGGTGGCGGTGGGCGGTGGTGCGTCTGCGGCCGGTGGTCCTGACCCGTCCCCGGGTCGGGGGAATTCAGGGGGAACTCCCGCTTCCCAGGGGCCGTTTGCGGCAGGATACGTGCGTATGGACGCCGTACGGGTCGCCTTGCTGCGGGAAGTGCTCGCCGGGACCGAGTGGCCGGTCGCCACGCGGCGGTTCGCGGGGACGCTGCGCGGGTCCGTGGTGTCGCACGGGGGCGGGCTGCTGCTCGTGGGCACTCAGGACTACGAGCCGTGGCACCTGGCGGCGCACCTGGCCGACGAGGCGGCCTGGTCCGGGACGCCGGAGCTGTCCCCGACGCTGGTGCGGCACGCGGCGCGGGCCTCGGACCCGGCGCACCTGGCGGTGGGGCCGGGACGGCTGTCGGCGGCGCGGCGCGGGGAGACACTGCTGGTGGTGTCGCCCGCCGCGCCGGGGGCGGCGCTGCTGGAGCGGGTCCACGACGCGCGGCGGGCCGGGGCGACGGTGCTGGCGCTGGACGCCGGGGACCGGGACCTGACGGCTCTGGCACACGAGTCGCTGACGGTGCCCGAGGAGACGGATCTGGACCTGGACACGGTGCAGCACCTGGTGAGCGCGGCGGCCGGGGAGAACCGGCTGCCGGCTCCACGGGGCCGCCGCCGCTTCCGGGACCGTCTGTCCCGGCTGGCGGACCAGCTGACGGAGCCGCCGCCGGCGCGGTGGTAGCCGGCGGGAGACCCGGTTGCCCCGGGCGCCGGGCGGTGGGCACCCGCCCGCCCGGAAGGCGGACGGGTGGGGGGCCTCCTGTCTCCGCCGGGCAGCGGCGGAGGCGGTGCGTGAGCCCCGGCTCAGTCCTCCATCCGCTCTGCGCGAGCCCCTGGCTCAGTCCCGATGCCGCTCCGCGCAAGCCACACGGCTCAGTCCCCCTCCCGTTCCGCCGGAGGCGCGTCGTGCCAGCGCGGGTCCGTCTCCCACTCGACGTTCCGCTCCCGTGCCGTCTCCATCGCGTGTTCCGCCTCCTGGCGGGACGCGTACGGACCGAAACGGTCCTTCGCGGGGCAGTCCGGGCCCTCCTCGACCTTCTGGTGGACCAGGCAGTAGTACCACTCGCCCGGCTTGCCGACCGTACGCTTCCTGAACAGCGCCATCGCAGGAGCTCCTTTCGCCACGGCCATGGTCCCGCACGGCCGCTGGATAGACTCGCTGGCATGTCTGGCCAGTCGCTGCTCGTACCAGGAGAGCTCTCTCCCACCCGTTCCGTGCCCGGAAACATCCGCCGCCCCGAGTACGTCGGCAAACCGGCGCCGACCCCGTACACCGGGCCGGAGGTGCAGACCCCCGAGACCGTCGAGGCGATGCGCGTCGCCGGGCGGATCGCGGCGCGGGCGATGGCCGAGGCGGCGAAGATCATCGCCCCGGGCGTCACCACGGACGAGCTGGACCGCGTCGCGCACGAGTACATGTGCGACCACGGCGCCTACCCCTCCACCCTGGGCTACCGCGGGTTCCCCAAGTCGCTGTGCACCTCGATCAACGAGGTCATCTGCCACGGCATCCCGGACTCCACGGTCCTGCGCGACGGCGACATCATCAACCTCGACGTGACGGCGTACATCGGCGGCGTCCACGGCGACACCAACGCCACCTACCTGGTCGGCGACGTCGACGAGGACTCCCGGCTGCTCGTCGAGCGCACCCGCGAGTCCCTCAACCGTGCCGTCAAGGCCGTCAGGCCCGGCCGTCAGATCAACGTGATCGGCCGTGTCATCGAGTCGTACGCGAAGCGGTTCGGGTACGGGGTCGTGCGGGACTTCACCGGTCACGGGATCAACTCGTCGTTCCACTCCGGGCTGATCATCCCGCACTACGACAGCCCGCACGCGACCACGGTGATGCAGCCCGGCATGACCTTCACCATCGAGCCCATGCTCACCCTCGGCACGCACGAGTACGACATGTGGGACGACGGGTGGACGGTGGTCACGAAGGACCGCAAGCGGACCGCGCAGTTCGAGCACACGCTGGTCGTCACGGAGACGGGCGCGGAGATCCTCACGCTGCCGTAGCCACGCCGCACCCCCGGAGCCCGCTCTGTCCACAGAGCGGGCTCTTTCGCGTGGGCCGGGAGCGGATCGCGGGTAGGATTTTGCCGACAGGATGTCGGCAAACCGCGGAGGCCTCATGAACACCCCGGAGACGACCGGCACGGCCTTCTCGGCGCTCATCCGCGCCGCGTCACAGGACGGGCACCGGGAGGCGAACACCTCCGGGTTCATCACCGGACTGCTCGGCGGCAGGCTCGGCGTGGACGCGTACACGCGGTACACGGAGCAGCTGTGGTTCGTGTACGAGGCCCTGGAGTCCGCCGCCGCCCGGCTGGCGGGCGACCCGGTGGCCGGGCCGTTCGTGCGGCCGGAGCTGTTCCGGCTGACCGCGCTGGAGCGGGACCTGGCGCATCTGCGCGGACCCGAGTGGCGGGCGCACCTGGCGGCGCTGCCCGCGACGCGGACGTATGCGAACCGGGTGCGGGAGTGCGCCGAGCAGTGGCCCGGCGGATACGTCGCCCATCACTACACCCGCTACATGGGCGACCTCGCCGGCGGCCAGATCATCCGCGACATGGCCGAGAGGACATGGGGCTTCACCCGGAAGGGCGACGGGGTCCGGTTCTATGTGTTCGACGCGATCCCCAACCCGGCGGCGTTCAAGAGGACGTACCGGACCCTCCTGGACGGCATCCGGGTCGACGACCTGGAGAAGCAGCGGGTCATCGCCGAGTGCCGGCGGGCGTACACACTCAACACGGCCGTCTTCCGGGCGCTGGGCGAGGAGTTCCCACGCAGCGCCTAGGGTCAGCGTGTCAGCGTTCGAGAAACACCCTCCCCCCGACCTCCACCCACCCCTCCGGCTGCGGCGCCGTGAGGATCTGTGAGCCTGCTCCCTGGCGGATGTTGAGCGCGCGGCCGAGTCGGGCCGTGAGCAGGAGCGCTGCCGCCCCCGTCGCCTCGTCCTCCTCGATACCGTCGTCGCGCCCCGGGAAGGCCCGGGCGCGGATCCGGCCCGCCGACTCGTCCTCCCACGCCCAGGCGTAGATCCACTCCCCCGGCGGCGGGACGGCCAGGCCGTCCACCTCGGCGGCCGTCGCGTACTGCCGCAGCGTGCGCGGCGGCGCCCACTCCGGGCGGGCCTCGATCCAGCTGAACTCGCCGTCCTGGCGCGCCCCCGCCACACCGGCCGGAGTGACGAGTTCCGGCAGATCGAGCAGCCAGGCCGTGCCCACGCAGGGGTGCCCGGCGAACGGCAGCCGCAGCGTGGGCGTGTAGATGTCGATGATCCCGCGCTCGGGGTCGTCGACGAACACGGTCTCGCTGAACCCGAGTTTGGCGGCGAACGCCTGCCGCTCGTCCCTCCCGGGCATCAGCGAACCGTCCCGGACGACGCCGAGTTCGTTGCCGTAGCCGCCGCTGGGTCCGCAGAAGACGCGCAGCACGTCGTAGTCAGTCACCGGCGCATTCAAACATCACCCGGGGACGCAGGGCGGAGCCCCGAAGACCCCAGTGAGACCTGAATCACGGTCCGGGTGGGTATGGGGAAGGTAATGCTCAGTTAAATTAGGCAAGCCTCACCGAACCGTTCTTCCTGGAGCCTGCATGCGAGCCGTTCGACTCCCCGTCGTCACCGCCGCCGCCACCGCGGCGGCTCTGACCGCTCTCACCGGATGCACGGAGAAGAGCACCGCTGAGGGATCCGACCGCGCGATCCGGGTGACCGCCACCGACTCGAAGTGCGAGGTGTCCAAGAAGGAGTTCCCGGCCGGGCACGTCGAGGTGGCGGTCGAGAACAAGGGCGCCAAGGTGACCGAGGTGTACCTGCTGTTCCCGGACGACCGGATCGTCGCCGAGCGCGAGAACATCGGCCCCGGCACCAAGCAGACGGTCACCGCCGAGGTGAAGGCCGGCGACTACCAGATCGCCTGCAAGCCGGGCATGACGGGCAAGGGCATACGCCAGACCGTCACGGCCACCGGCGGCGGCAGCGTCGCCAAGCGTGACCCGCGCCTGGACCAGGCCGTGGCCGCCTACCGCGAGTACGCGCAAGCGCAGGCCGACGAGACGATGCCCAAGGTCAAGGTGTTCACCGACGCCGTGAAGGCCGGGGACTTGGAGGCGGCGAAGAAGGCGTACGCCCCCTCCCGTCTCGGCTGGGAGCGCACCGAGCCCGTCGCCGAGTCCTTCGGCGACATCGACCCGAAGGTCGACGTCCGCGAGGACGGCCTCGAGGGCGGCCAGAAGTGGACCGGCTGGCACCGTCTGGAGAAGGCCCTCTGGCAGGACAAGAAGATCGGCGCCGAGGAGAAGGCCCTCGCCGACCAGCTGGTGACCGACCTGAAGGAGTGGCAGGAGAAGGTCGGCACGGCCGAGATCACCCCGACCTCCATGGCCAACGGCGCCAAGGAACTCCTCGACGAGGTCGCCACCGGAAAGGTCACCGGTGAGGAGGAGCGCTACTCCCACACCGACCTGGTCGACTTCAAGGGCAACGTGGAGGGCGCGCAGAAGGCGTACGAGCTGCTCAAGCCGGTCGCGTCGAAGAACGACCCGGCGCTGGCCAAGGAGCTGGACAAGCAGTTCGCGGCGCTGAACGCCCTGCTGGACAAGTACCGCTCGGACAAGGCCTCGTACGAGTTCGTCTCCTACGACAAGGTCACCGAGGACCAGCAGAAGGAGCTCTCGGACGCGGTGAACGCCCTCGCCGAGCCGCTCTCCAAGCTCGCCGCCGCGGTCGTGAAGTAAGCAGGGGGGTAGGGCGATGACCGACATCCAGGGGAGCAGTCCGTCGCGCCGGGCGCTGATCGGCTGGACAGGCGCCGGGCTCGCGCTCGGTGCCGCCGTGGCCGGTGGCGCGGTGGCGGCTGCCAACGCGGGCAACGACGTGGATCCGGCCGCGGCGGAGGCCGGTGGCGCGGTGGAGTTCCACGGCGCCCACCAGGCGGGCGTCGCCACGCCCGTGCAGGACCGGCTGCACTTCGCCGCGTTCGACGTGAAGACCGACGACCGCGCCGAGTTCGTGCAGATGCTGAAGGACTGGACGGCCGCGGCCCGGCGGATGACGGCCGGGCAGGCCATCGGTGAGGGCGCGTACGGCGGGCTTGCCGAGGCGCCGCCGGACGACACCGGGGAGGCGCTGGGTCTCAAGCCCTCGCGGCTGACCCTGACGATCGGCTTCGGACCGTCGCTCTTCGACAAGTTCGGGCTGAGGGACAAGCGGCCCGAGGCGCTGGTCGACCTGCCGAAGTTCCCCGGCGACAACCTGGACAGGTCCCGCACGGGCGGCGATCTGTGCATCCAGGCCTGCGCGGACGACCCGCAGGTCGCCGTGCACGCGATCCGCAACCTGGCCCGCATCGGCTTCGGCAAGGTCGCCATCCGCTGGTCCCAGCTCGGCTTCGGCAAGACCTCCTCGACGACCCCGGACGCGCAGACGCCGCGCAACCTCTTCGGGTTCAAGGACGGCACCCGCAACATCGCGGGGACGGAAGAGGACCGGCTGAAGAAGTTCGTGTGGGTGGGCGACGGGGACGGGCCGGAATGGATGACCGGAGGCTCGTACCTGGTCGCCCGGCGGATTCGCATGAACGTCGAGACCTGGGACCGGACCTCGCTGCAGGAGCAGGAGGACGTCTTCGGCCGGGACAAGCGCGAGGGCGCGCCGGTCGGCAAGGCGAAGGAGCACGACGAGCCGTTCCTGAAGGCGATGAAGCCCGACGCGCACGTCCGGCTCGCACACCCCGATTCCAACGACGGCATCACCATCCTGCGCCGGGGCTACTCCTTCACCGACGGCACCGACGGCCTCGGCCGCCTGGACGCGGGCCTGTTCTTCCTGGCCTACCAGCGCGACGTGCGCAAGGGGTTCATCCCGCTCCAGCGCAGGCTGGCGGCGCACGACGCGCTCAACGAGTACATCCAGCACGTGGGTTCGGCCGTCTTCGCCATCCCGCCCGGCGTCCGGGACTCCGGCGACTGGTGGGGCCGCACCCTGCTGTCCGAGGAGGCGTAGCCCGTGTTCTCCAACTACCTGATCGGCCTGCGCGAGGGGCTGGAGGCCAGCCTCGTCGTCTGCATCCTGATCGCCTACCTGGTCAAGACCGGCCGTCGCGACGCCCTGAAGCCGATCTGGACCGGCATCGGCATCGCGGTCGCCATCGCGCTCGGCTTCGGCTGCGTCCTCGAGTTCGGCTCCCAGGAGCTGACGTTCCAGGCGCAGGAGGCGCTGGGCGGCTCCCTGTCGATCCTCGCCGTCGGTCTGGTGACGTGGATGGTCTTCTGGATGCGGCGCACCGCCCGGCATCTGAGGTCCGAACTGCACGGCAGGCTGGACGCGGCCCTGGCGATGGGCACGGGCGCGCTGGTCGCCACCGCGTTCCTCGCCGTGGGCCGCGAGGGGCTGGAGACCGCCCTGTTCGTGTGGGCGTCGGTGCACGCGGCGAGCGACGGCACCCCGCGCCCGCTCGTCGGCGTCGCCCTGGGCCTCGCCACGGCCGTCTTCCTGGGCTGGCTGTTCTACCGCGGCGCCCTGAAGATCAACCTGGCGAAGTTCTTCACCTGGACCGGCGGCATGCTGGTCGTCGTCGCCGCGGGCGTGCTCGCCTACGGCTTCCACGACCTGCAGGAGGCCGGCTGGGTCCCGGGCCTGACGAGCCTCGCCTTCGACATCAGCGACACCGTTCCGCCGGACAGCTGGTACGGCACGCTGCTGAAGGGCGTGTTCAACTTCCAGCCCGATCCGACGGTCCTTCAGGTCACGGTGTGGCTGCTGTACTTGATCCCGACGCTCACGCTTTTCCTGTCCCCGGTAGGGTTCGCCTCCGGAAAGGGGAAGGTGAAGGTCACTGATGAGCAGGGAGCGCGGGGATCGCAGCCCTCGAACGCTGCGTAGTCCAGGCCGGTTCGCCCTGGCAACGGCGGCGGTGACGGTTCTGTCCGTGACGGCGAGCGGCTGCGTCGTGGTGCACGGCGAGCGGGAGGTCGTACCGACGGCGACACGCGCCGAGGCGGCCCGCGCGCTGACGGACTTCCTCACCGCCTACAACAAGGCGGACAAGACTTACGACCGGTCCCAGGACGCGAGCCGGGTCACCGGTGCGCTCGGCGCCATCGACGGCGGCAAACTGGAGGCCGGCCACAAGACCGATCCGGGCGGCAACCCCGGCCATGTGCCGCTGAAGCTGACCGACGCCAAGTTCACGATCCCGAGGAAGGCCGGCTGGCCGCGCTGGTTCGTCGCCGACACCCGCGCCAACAAGGGCAGCGCGGACGCCCATTGGCTGCTCGTCTTCACCCGCTCCGATGCGAGCAAGGTGTGGGCGGTGTCGTACCTGACGATTCTCGCGCCCGGGGACGTACCGGCGTTCAAGACGGACAAGGACGGCTGGGCCGAACCCGTCACCGCGGACGACCCGGCGCTCGCCGTCCAGCCCCAAAAGCTCAGCACCGCGTACGCGACCTATCTGCGAAGCGGCGGGGACATGTTCGCGCCCGGCCCGCACACCTCGCAGTGGCGCGCCACCCGGCTGAAGAACGCGAGCCAGCCCGGGCTGGCCCGGCAGTACATCGACGAGCCGCTGACGAACGGCGACTACGCCCCGGTGGGGCTGCGCACCACGGACGGCGGGGCGCTGGTGTTCTTCGCCACCCACCACTACGAGAGGCAGACGGCCGCGCAGGGCGTGAACATCAACATCAGCGACCCGAACATCAAGGCCCTGCTGACCGGGGAGGTCAAGCAGTCCCTGACCCTGGAGTACGTGTCGAACCAGGCGGTGCTGGATCCGAGGAAGGGCCCGGTGAAGTTCGTGAGCCGGGTGGAGGGGCTCACGGGGGCCGAGGGGGAGTAAGCCGAGCGGGAGTAACGGGGCAACGGGAGCGGGAGCAAGGGGAGCGACGCGGTGACGGGGGTCTCCGCCGGGGCTCAGCCCCGGTGGGGCCAGCCCGCCAACTCGCTCTCCTCGCCCGCGTACCGCGCGCACGCGTCGGTGAGCACCTCGAGCAGGCTCAGCGGATCCGGCAGCGCGTGCTCGGGCCCCCGTACCCACTCCACGGTCAGCTCACCCGGCAACTGCGCCGGAGGCACCAGCACATACGACCCCCGGCAGTGCCACCGCAGTCCCGGGTGCTCGTCCATCGTCTCGGGGTGGCAGTCCAGTTCGCACGGCCACCATTCGTCCTCGTCCTCGGGCGTGCCGCGGGTCAGCGTGAAGAACAGCATGCGGCCGTCCCCGGTCGTGGCGACCGGACCCACCTCGACACCGGACGTGAGCAGCCGGTCCAGGGCCTTCTCGCCGGCCTCCCGCGGGACGTCGAGCACGTCGTGCACCATCCCGGTGGCGGTGATGAAGTTGGCCTGCGGCTGGTGCCGGGCCCATCGCTCGATCTGCGCGCGGTCCGTGGTGGACTGCGTCTGCCAGGCGAAGGAGACCGGGTGCCGGGCAGGCGTGGGACAGCCGACGCGGTCACAGGAACAGCGGTAGCCGACGGGGTGGGCGGCGGGCGCGAGCGGCAGCCCCGCGGCGGCGGCAGCCAGCAGCATCGCCTCACGGCCGCCGTCGCCGGCGTCCTCCTTGAGACGGGCGGGACGTCGTCCGCGCAGCCACTGGGAGATCCTGCCCTGCACGCTCGTGCGGCGGCCGAAGTCTGCGCTCATCTATCCCCTCGCCTCGCTGCTGTGTCTTGACAGCATGCCCTATGGTCCCACCATCCTGCGCGCCGGGTGACCGGAGCTGCCTGCCGGGACAGGCAGGGCGACGGGTAGGGCGACGGGTAGGGCGATGCCAACTGCGGTGCACCACCAGCAGACATCGCGGCAATTCATCCGGTCTGTCCGTGCGCATCGTCGCGGGGCGCGGGCCAGGCGTCGCCCCAATCCGCGTCGCGGGCGGCCCTGTAGAGAGGACCGTGGCGCTTGGTGACCGTGTCGCGGTGCAGGGACTCGTCCGGGCCGCACAGGTCGAGGAGCACCTGGCCCTTGCGGATCTGGGGGCGCCGGACCACTCGGGAGGCGGCGGGGCGCACCGGGAAACGGGCCGCGGCGACATAGCTGAACTTCTCGTCCTCGTACGCCAGCGAGCCGCCCTTGACCTGGCGGTGCAGTGAGGAACGGCTGACGCGGGCCGAGAAGTGGCACCAGTCCTCGCCGGGAACGATGGGGCAGGCGGCGCTGTGCGGGCAGGGGGCGGCGACGTGGAAGCCGGCGCGGATCAGGCGGTCGCGCGCCTCGATCACGCGGGCGTAGCCGTCGGGGGTGCCGGGCTCGACGATCACGACGGCCTGGGCGGCGGTGGCCGCGGCGTCGACGACGGCGGCGCGGTCGGCTTCGGTCAGCTCGCCGAGGACGTACGAGACCGTGACGAGATCAGTGCTCTCTATGTTGAGCGCCGATCCGATACGAGAGCGGCGCCACTCGGCGGTCTTGAGCGCCGGATGTGCGGCGGCGATCTCCCGGCCGAGCGCCAGCGCGGGCTCGGCCCAGTCGAGGACGGTCACCGGGCGCTCGCCGCCCCAGGTGGCGCTCACGGCCCAGGTCGCGGCGCCGGTACCGCCGCCGACGTCCACGTGGCTCGTGGGCACCCAGCCGGGGACGGCGTCCGCGAAGGCGCCGAGCGCCGCGGACACCGCCTCGAAGGTCGCGGGCATGCGGTAGGCGGCGTAGGCGACGACGTCGGAGCGGTCCCGCAGCACGGGCGCGTCGGTCGGGGTCCGCCCCCGGTAGTTCGCGATCAGCCGGTCCACGGCCTGCGCGGCCTGCCGGGACGGAAGCCCGTCGAGCAGCCGGGACAGGGCGGCACGGAGGGCGTCGGCTGAGGAGTCGGGGGCGTTCACGTGCCGATTCTAGGGCGGTGAGCGGTGCTCGCCTTTCAGAGCGGAGCGCCCGAACCGATGGGGCGATGTCGGCTCGATGGGAGGGATGGGCCGGAATATCCTGACCTGTACAGGAAAGCGATGGTGATCAGAGATGGCCCACCAACGCGAAGTCCCCCGTTCGCGCCTTCATGACGCCGCCCGGCTCGCACTGGCCGGCGTTCTGGCGGCTGTCCTGTCGCTGGGCGCAGGTCCTGCCCAGGCATCCGCGGGCCATGTTTCGACGCTCGACGCGGCGACCCATCGGATGACCGTCACGGATCACGGCCGGACGGTGATGACCTTCAGCGTGAGCTTCGGCAAGCCCGGCTTCCGTACGCCGTCCGGAACCTTCCACGTGCTGGGCAAGGACGCGGTCGTCAGGATGACCTCGTGCAGCGCGAACATCACGTGTGATCCGCACAATCCCAACTACTACGCCCTCATGGTCCGCTGGGCGGTGCGCCTGACCAGCGGCGGTGTGTTCGTCCATGCGGCACCCTGGAACCATGCCATCGGCCGGGCCGACATCTCCCACGGCTGCATCCACCTGAGCACGGCGGACGCCCACCGCTTCTACGACTTCAGCCGGATCGGCGACACAGTGATCGTCAAGAACACCGGCGGCCACGCCGGCAGCGCGAGCGGCCCGTAGATCAGCACAGGGCTGCCGCAGGAGACGGAGCCGGCCGACACCAGCGCTCACACACGAGAGCGGGTCCCTCTCCGGAGAGCACCGCTCACTTGACAGAGCGCCCATCGCTGCCCGGATCACCGCTCACTCCCCGTACCGCCCGAGCCAGCCGGTCGCCCGCCCGTGCCCGTGGCCCGTTGTCCGGCCCCCGGCGTCGCGGATGCACGGTGTTCGCCAGCAGCATCAGGAACGTGTCCGTCGCCGGGTCCAGCACCAGTGAGGTGCCCGTGAAGCCGGTGTGGCCCGCCGCCCCCTGGCCCGCCAGCTCGCCCATGAACCACGGCTGGTCCACCGCGAAGCCCAGCCCCGGCGGGGTCAGCATCAGCTCGACGAAGTCGGGACCCAGGATGCGAGCCGTCCCGTACGAGCCTCCGGCCAGCAGTGTGCGGCAGAAGACCGCCAGGTCCCGCCCCGTCGAGAAGAGGCCCGCGTGCCCGGCCACCCCGCCGAGCGCCCACGCGTTCTCGTCGTGGACGCGGCCCCGCACCATCCCCCGGTCCGCCTTGGCCCACGGCCGCCGCTGGTCCTCCGTCGCCGCCGCGTGAGGGCACGGTCCGAAGCCCGTCGCGGCCATCCCCAGCGGCCGGGTGATCCCGTCGCGGAAGAGCACGTCGAGGCTGCGGCCGGTGACGCGCTCCAGGACGTACTGCAGAAGCAGCGGGTTCAGGTCCGAGTAGCAGTACGCCGTGCCGGGCTCGCCCACCGGCTCCTCCGCCCGCAGCAGCGCCAGCCGCTCCTCCTGCGACGCGCAGTCGTACAGCGGGAGTTCGGGCCGCAGCCCGGAGGTGTGGGTGAGCAGCTGCCGTACGGTGATCCCCGCGTGCGCCACCGCCCGGAACTCCGGAAGGTACGCCCCCACGCGCGCATCGATGCCGAGCGTGCCCCGCTCCAGCTGCTGCACCGTGGCGACCGCCGTGAACAGCTTGGTCAGCGAGGCCAGGTCGAAGGGCGTGTCCACGGTCATCGGCACCCGCTCGTGCGGCGGCAGCTCGACACCCCGGTCGGCCTGCTCGTCGTAGGCGGCGTAGCGGACCGCCCAGCCCACCGCCTCCTCCACGGCGACCACCGGTCCGCGTCCGGCGACCACCACCGCGCCGGCCGCCCAGGGGCGCTCCCCTTCGACGGCGGCGTGGACCTCGCGTACGAGAAGACGCAGTTGCTCCGCGTCGAGCCCGGCCCTCTCCGGGGTGTCGACACGCAGTCTCGGTGCGCTCAGTGCTCCTCCCCCAAGTTCTCGGCTGCGCTCGAGGCGGGGGCACCCCCGCCCTCCGCGCCCGCGCGTGCGGTCCAGGGACGGCACAGTGCCACGAAGCAGGCGACCGCCACCAGTGCGGCCGCCAGTTGGACGACGGCCATCGGGACGGCGGTGTCCTCGCCTGCGACCCCGACGAGCGGCGAGGCGACCGCGCCGATGAGGAACGAGGTGGTGCCGAGCAGCGCGGACGCGGAACCGGCGTGGCGGCGGGTGCGCATCAGAGCCAGTGCCTGGGTGTTGGGCAGGGTGATGCCCATCGCGGACATCAGCACGAACAGGGCGGCGGCGACCGGAGCGAGGCCGACCTCGCCGAGGGTGCCCGTCGCCATCAGCAGCAGCGCGGTGGCGGCGAGGGTGACGACCGTGAGGCCGACCGCCAGGACCTTGTCGAGGCTGACCCTGCCGACCAGGATCTTGCCGTTGACCTGCCCGGCGACGACCAGGCCGACCGAGTTGAGGCCGAACAGCAGGCTGAAGGTCTGGGGGGAGGCGCCGTAGATCTCCTGGATGACGAACGGGGACGCGGAGACGTACGCGAACAGCGCGGCGAAGGCGAAACCGCCCGCGATGGTGTAGCCGGTGAAGACGCGGTCGGCGAGCAGGGTCCCCATGGAGCGCAGGGCGGCACCCACTCCCCCGCCCCCGTGCCGTCCGGCCGGCTCGAGCGTCTCGGGCAGCCGGACCCACACGAGCGCGGTGAGCGCGATGCCGACGAGCGTGAGGACCACGAACACGCCCCGCCAGTCCGTGACGCGCAGGATCTGGCCGCCGATCAGCGGCGCGACGATCGGCGCCACCCCGGAGATCAACATGAGCGTGGAGAAGAACCGGGCCATGGCGACGCCGTCGTACAGGTCCCGGACGACTGCCCGGGCGATCACGATCCCGGCCGCGCCCGCGAGCCCCTGCACCAGGCGGAAGGCGACCAGCGCCTCCACCGAGGGGGCGAGGGCGCACAGCGCGGTGGCGAGGACGTAGACGACGAGGCCCGTGAGCAGCGGGCGGCGGCGCCCCCACTTGTCACTCATCGGGCCGATCAGCAGCTGACCGAGCGCCATGCCGGCGAGGCAGCCGGTGAGGGTGAGCTGCACGGTCGCGGCGGGCGCGTGCAGCGACCTGGTGACCTCCGGCAGGGACGGGAGGTACATGTCCATGGCGAGCGGGGGCGTGGCGGTGAGGGCGCCGAGGAGGAAGGTGACCAGCAGGCCGGTGCGGCGCTGGACGGCGCCCCGGGGGTGCGACGGGGTGCCGGGCGGTGCCGTCTCCGGCTCGGTTATGTGGCTTTCCGGCTGCTTCCTGTCGTGCGTGGTACGTCCACGCTCGAGCATGTGATCCTCCTCGTCGTACGGTCCGCCCCTGATGTTCTCAGCTCCCACCGGTTGGACGGGATGGCGTACCGAGGGTCGGACACGCCTACGCTGCGGGCCCATGACGAACAGGGAGACGAGGATCGCCGTGGTGACCGGCGCCGGTTCGGGGATCGGGCGCGCGGTCGCCGTGGAGTTGCTGGGCGCGGGCTGGGCGGTGGCGCTCGCGGGGCGGCGTGTGGAGACGCTCGAGGAGACGGCCGCGCTCGTGCCCGGGGGCGACACGCTCGCCGTACGGACCGACGTGTCACGGCCGGAGGAGGTCGAGGCCCTGTTCGCTGCCGTGCGTGACCGGTTCGGGCGGCTCGACCTGCTGTTCAACAACGCGGGCACGTTCGGCCCCGGTGGCGTCCCGGTCGAGGAGCTGCCGTACGACGCCTGGCGGCATGTGGTGGACACCAATCTCAACGGCGCGTTCCTGTGCGCGCAGGCGGCGTACCGGCAGATGAAGGAGCAGGATCCTCAGGGCGGCCGGATCATCAACAACGGCTCCGTCTCCGCGCACACGCCCCGCCCGCACTCGGTGGCCTACACGGCGACCAAGCACGCCCTGACCGGACTGACCAAGGCGCTGTCCCTGGACGGGCGTCCGCACCGGATCGCGGTGGGCCAGATCGACATCGGCAACGCGGCGACCGACATGACCGCGCGTATGCGGCGCGGAGTCCTCCAGGCGAACGGGGAGGTGGCGGTGGAGCCCGTGATGGACGTGGCGGATGTGGCGCGCACCGTGCGGCACATGGCCGAGCTGCCGTTGGAGGCGAACGTGCAGTTCGCGACGGTGCTGGCGACGACGATGCCGTACGTGGGCCGCGGCTGACGGATCCGGCGCCCGGGACAGCGTTTTGTCGACAACTCAACTTCCACAAACGGAATAGAAGACTCCGCACCATCTGGGCCCGAGACGGGCTTACGCTGAGCGCATCTACACCAGAGCTTCACACTTGGAGCACTGGGATTCCGTAGGCCACACCAAGGGGGGTGGCAGCCGTTCCGTGGTCCGGCAGGGGGTGGACCTCGCGGGGGACCGCGGGGTACGCGCCGGACCTCGGAACGGCTGCCCAAACTTCGCCCGGATCAACCCCGGTGGCGGCCGTCCTCCGCGGCTCTGCGCCGTCCGCGCCCGCGCCCACGCAGCGCGTAGACCCCGCCGGCCAGCAGCGACGCCGCTGCCCCGGCCCCGCCGATCAGCCCCCACGACGGACCACCGTGCCCCGCGGCGCCCGCCCCATGAGCCGACGCCTGCTTCCCCGGCGCGGGCGCCCCCTTTGCCCCGCCCTCACTGAGGGCCTCCGCCAGGGTGCCCACGGGCTGGACCTTCCCGGCGTGCGCGAAGCCCCAGTCGAGCAGGGAGGCGGTCTCCTGGTAGACGCCGTTGCCGCCGGGCTCGGGGTGCATGACGGTCACGATGAGGGTGCGCCCGTCGCGCGTGGCGGCGCCGGTGAAGGTGTTGCCGGCGTTGCTGGTGTACCCGTTCTTGACGCCGATGAGGCCCTTGTAGGCGCCAAGCCCCCAGGCACCGGTCAGCAGGCGGTCGGTGTTCTGGATCTGGAAGGTCTTCTTCCCACCCGCCGGGAAGTTCGCGATGCGGGTCGAGCAGTAGCCGCGGAAGTCGCCGTTCCTGAGGCCGTGGCGGGCGAACAGCGTCAGGTCGTACGCGGAGGAGAGCTGCCCGGGGTGGTCGAAGCCGTCGGGGCTCATCACGTGGGTGTCGAGGGCCTGCATGTCCTCGGCCCGGGTCTGCATCTCGGCGACGGTCTTCGCGATTCCGCCGTTCATATGGCTGAGGACGTGGACCGCGTCGTTGCCGGAGCGCAGGAAGACACCGAGCCACAACTGTTCGACGGTGTACGTGATTCCGGGCTTGATCCCGACGAGGCTGGACCCGGCGGGGATGTCCGCGAGGTCGGCGTCGGTCACCGTGTAGGTCTGGTTCCGCTCGAACTTCCCCAGCACGGTGTCCGCGAACAGCATCTTCAGCGTGGAGGCGGGGGCGAGCCGCCGATGCGCATCGCACGAGGCGAGCACCTCACCGCTGTCGTGGTCGGCGACGAGCCAGGCGCGGGCGGTGAGCTTCTTCGGCAGCGGGGCGTCCCCCTGCACCTGGACTCCGGCCAGGCCCAGCCGTTCGCCACCGATGACCGGGGACCCCGAGGCGAACGCGGACGCGGGCGCGGCCAGGGCCAGCGGCGTGGCGGCAGCGAGCCCGAGCACGGCGCGCCGCGACAGCCGCGCGTCACACGGGGAAAGCGAAGAGGAAAAACGCACCCCGGGACCGTACAAAGCCCATCCCCTGCGACACGCTCCGGGGCGTTAAAGGCACGGCAAAGTCCGGGTCGTGTCCGGAAAACATCCGTGGCGCAGACCACACCGCTCACCAGGAGTTTCCCGGCAGCACACCGCCAACAGCCGAAAATGCGCCGTCTTGCGAAAAACCGGCCCCGGGCGTCTTTCTCGGCCCTCACGCATTTCTTACTCAGGGCCCCTCAACGCTTTCTCCCCGGCCTGTGCCGCGCCCACGACGGGCGACCGTCCCAGTGCGCTCACCGCCCCAGGATCCGGTCCGCTTCGGCCAGTTGCGCGGCGGTGAGCGGCCCCTTCGCGAGCGCGCCGGCGTTCTCCTCGGCCTGGGCGACCGAGCGGAAGCCCGGGATGGGGACGGTGAGCGGGCTGCGGGCCCAGATCCAGGCGAGGGCTCCCTGGGCGAGCGTGCGTCCGCCGCTGGTGAGGACGTCCCGGAGCGCTTCGACACGCCGCAGCCACTCGGCGTCGGCACCGCCGCCCTCGGTGAAGCCCGGCAGCCACGCGGGCGGCGCATTGCGGATGTCGCCGGCCTCCAGCGTGCGTCCGGGTGTGTGCTTGCCGGTCAGCAGCCCCATGGCGAGGGGGCTGCGGTTGATGCTCGCGAGGTTCGACGCCTCGCACAGGGCGAGGAGTTCGGGCGCGTCCTGAAGGATGTTCAGGCGGTGCTGGACGGCCGCACAGTGCTCCCCCTCGGCGAACACGGCGGCGCGGGCCGGGTCGTCGGTGCTCCACGCGTACGCGCGGATGAGCCCTTCCCGTACGAACTCCTCGCAGATGTCGCGGAGTTCGGCCGCGCGCCCGGGGTCCGCGTCGGACAGGTGCAGCTGGTAGAGGTCGATGTAATCGGTGTCGAGGCGGCGCAGGGAGGCGGTCAGCGCGCGGCGGGCGTACGCCGGTGAGTCGTCGCTGCCGGTGAGCAGCCGGCGTTCCTCGTCGATGAGGTTGCCCCACTTGGTGGCGACGACCACGTCGGCGCGCCGTTTGCCGAGGGCGCGCGCGAGGACGCGCTCGCTGTGGCCGGTGCCGTAGGCGTCGGCGGTGTCGAAGAAGGTGACACCGAGGTCGAGGGCGCGTCGTACGGCCCGTACGGACTCCTCGTCGTCGACCTTCCCCCAGCCCAGGGGCTGTCCGTCGAGGGACGCCCACTCACCTCCGATGGCCCAGCAGCCGAAGCCGAGGGCGCTGACCCGGATGCCGCTTCTTCCCAGTGTCCTGACGTGCTCGATGCTCTCCATGCCGGTGACCGTAGGAGTTGGAGTGCACACGAAGGCAAGCCCTTTCTCGGGTCGCGGTCGCGCCTTTCGCCACCCGAACGGCGTCGTGAACGGGTCGGCCGGTGCGACGGGTGGGACGGTGGGAACGCGGAGGGGAATGTTCCTGTTGCCTGCCAGGGAGTGACCGTGACCTGTTTCGACCGACGTGACGTGGGGCTGTTGCTGCTCAGGCTGGGCACCGGCGCGGTGCTGGCGGCGCACGGCGCGCAGAAGCTGTTCGGCTGGTTCGGCGGGGGCGGACTCGAGGGCACCGGGCAGTGGATGGAGTCCGTGGGTTATCGGCCCGGCAAGCAGAACGCGCTGGTCTCCGGGCTGGTGGAGGCGGGCGGCGGCACCCTGCTGGCGCTGGGCCTCGCGACACCGGCGGCGGGCGCCGCGGTGGCCGGCGGGATGGCGGGGGCGGCTGCCGTGCACGCCCCGCAGGGGTTCTTCGCCCAGAGCGGCGGCCTCGAATACCCGGTGTCCCTCGGCCTGACGGCGGCGAGCCTGGCGGTCACGGGCCCGGGCCGGCTCTCCCTGGACGCGTTGTCCGGTCATGCCTTCAACCGCGACTGGATGGTCCCGGCGGCGTTCGCGGCGACGGCGGCGGGGACGGCGTTGGTGGTCGGGGCGCGGGCCAAGCGGCTGCGGCAGAAGTCGGAGGGCGAGCAGGAGGCGCTCTTCGAGGAGTGACCGTTTCCATGGCAGTCTGCCGGGATGACCGAACAGGTGACGTCCGCGGACCTCTTGACATCGGACTCGAAGCCGGACCTCTGGGAGTCGATCGACCGGCTGCACGCGTGGCTGGACGCGAACCGTGTGCACGACGGCGCCGACGAGCGGCTGCTGCGCGTGCTGAAGCTGTCGGAGGAGGTCGGCGAGGTCGCGCAGGCGGTGATCGGCGCGACGGGCCAGAACCCGCGCAAGGGCACGTCGCACAGCTGGGAGGACGTACAGGCGGAGCTGTGCGACGTGGTGATCACCGCGCTGGTGGCGCTGCGCACCCTGACGCCTGAGGCGCGCGAGGTGTTCACGGCACACCTGGAGGGGGTCAGGGCACGCTCGCTGGGCTCCTCGTCCTGAGTTGCCCCACCAACGCCCAGAGGACTGAAGGTGTGTCAGGAATGACACGGCCTCGTACTGTATCCGCGTGACCACCCCGGCCCTGCGCCCCCAGTCCCTGCTGCTCAGCTTCCTCGGTGACGAGGTGCTGGGCCGGGGGGTGTGCGTGTACACGGGGAGCGTCATCGAGGTGTTCCGGCGCGCCGGGGTGGGCGAGCAGGCCACCCGGTCCACCCTCACCCGCATGGTCGCCCGCGGACTGCTGTCCCGCCGCCGCGAGGGCCGCCGCACGTACGTCGGCCTCACCGACCGCTCGGAGGCGATCCTGCGCGACGGGGAGCGGCGCATCTGGAAGACGGGCGCGGTCAACCGGGACTGGGACGGCACCTGGACCCTCCTCGGCTTCTCGCTCCCGGAGTCCTGGCAGCGTCAGCGGCACGATCTGCGGTCGCAGCTGACCTGGGCGGGGTTCGGGGCGCTGTTCAGCGGGCTGTGGATCGCGCCCGGCGAGGTCGATGTCTCCGGGATCGTCGCCGAACTCGGGCTCGCGGCGCATGTGAAGGTCTTCCGGGCCCGGGCGGACACCGGCACGGACATCGCCGGAATGATCGACGAGACCTGGGACCTGGACGAACTGGCCGGCCGCTACCGGGAGTTCGAGGCGGCCTGGCGGCCGTTCGCGTCGGGCGGCACGGACATCACCGCGGAGGACGCCCTCGCGCTGCGGCTGCGGCTGACCTCCGAGTGGTTGCAGGTGATCCGCAGCGACCCCCGGCTGCCCGTACGGCATCTGCCGGCCGACTGGCCCGCGGTCGGCGCGGAGGAGACGTTCCGGGCGGTTCACGGCCTGCTGGACGCGCCGGCCAGGGACGCGGCGCGGCGGCTGATCGAAACGATTCCGGCGGAGTAGCGGCCCTGCGGGCACGTGACCCCGGCCGCGGCGTCGCGAAGTGATGTTGTGCACTCCATTGACGCCCGCAAGAAATCGGCCCTACATTCCCTGACGTTCAGTGCACTGAGCAATCGGGCCTTCGAGCCTTCCTTCAAGCCTTCGAGCAATCGCACGGTCCCTGCTCCCGAGCCGCCAGACAGGAGCCGACGCATGCGCGCCGCCCGCACTCGTCCCCGTACCCGACTCCGCATCGCCCTCGCCGCCCTGGCCACGGTGGCGTCCGCGACCCTGACCACGCTCCCCGCACCGGCCGCCCAGGCGGATTCGGGAGCCGGCCACCTCACCGGCACCCTCGCCGACGGCGCCACCTGGATCGCGGACGTCCCCGCCCGCTGGAACGGCACCCTCCTCCTGTTCAGCCACGGCTTCGGCCCCACCGTCGCCCAGGACGCCCCCTCCGACGCCGTACGCACCGAGCTGCTCGCCGAGGGCTACGCGATGGCCGGGTCGTCGTACGACCCCCATGGCTCGATGTGGGCCCTGAACAGCGCGGAACGCGACCAGTTCGCCACGCTCGACGCGGTCACCGCGAAGATCGGCACACCGCGGCGCACGCTGTCCGTCGGCCAGTCCATGGGCGGGCTCGTCAACGCGCAGATCGCCCGTGACGGCGCCGGTCGCGTCGACGGCGCGCTCGGACTGTGCGGCCTGGTCGCGGGCGGTAACGACCTGGACGACTACCAACTCGACGCCGAGTACACGATCGCCCGGCTGCTCCTGCCCGGACAGGACGTCGGCCTGGTCCGCTTCGGGTCGGCCGCCGACGCGGCCGCCACCGCGAAGAAGCTCACCGACGCCGTCACCACCGCCCAGGCCACCCCGCAGGGCCGGGCCCGGATCGCGCTGGCCGCCGCCTTCCTGAACCTGCCCGCGTGGGCGCCGGGCGAGACCGCCCCCGCGCCGACCGACTGGGCGGGGCAGGAGAAGCAGCAGTACGCGTGGTTCGCGCAAGGCATCCTCTCCTTCGTGGAGGGCGGCCGGTACGCGATCGAGCAGTCCGCCGGCGGCAACAACTCCTGGAACAAGGGCGTCGACTACGCCCGTCTGCTGGCCGGTTCCGTGCACGCCCCGCAGGTCCTCGCCCTGTACCAGGCGGCCGGCCTGGACCTGCGCGCCGACCTGAGGTCCTTGACGGCGGGCGCCGCGATCACCGCCGACCCGGCTGCCGTACGCACCGCCCAGCGCACGTCCTCCGCCGGCCAGGGCCTGGGCGTGCCGCTGCTGGACGTGCACACCGTCGCCGACAACCTGGTCCCGGTCGAGCAGGAGCGACGGTTCGGCGACCGGGTGCGCGCCGCCGGTGACGGGGCGCTGCTGCGGCAGGCCTACGTCCAGCGCCAGGGCCACTGCACGTTCACCACCGCCGAGACGGTGGCCGCCCTGCACGCACTGGAACACCGCGTCACCACCGGCCACTGGGACGACGCGGCGACGCCGGGGGCGCTCCAGCGGTCGGCCACGGCGCTCGGTCTGGACGGGGCGGCGTACGTCACGTACCGGCCGGCACGCCTGACGGTCGGCCGGGACCGCCCCTCATACCCCACGCAGCCCTGACGTACGGCACCCGCCACCCGGCCTCGCGCCCCGCACCACACCCACCACCGACGTTGGGACCCGCCCATGTCCGACACCTCCGCTCCTGCGACCTCCGCATCGGCTCCCCCGCGTGCGTCGCTCCCGATCGGCACGCTCGTGGCCGGCTGTCTCGCCGTGTGCCTGGCCCAGATCGGCCTCGCCATGCCGGCCACGCTCAACGGCCTGTTCCAGGAACACCTCCACCCCGTCGGCTCCCAGCTGACCTGGATCTCGGACGCGTTCCTGCTGCCCGTCGCCGTCCTCGAACTGTCCTTCGGCGTCCTCGGCGACCTCTTCGGCCGCAAACGGCTCCTGGTCGGCGGCGCCGCGCTGCTGTGCGCGGGCGAGATCGTCGCCGCGAGCGCCTCCGGCATCCACCAGCTGTGGGTGGGACAAGCCCTGGCCGGCCTGGGCGCCGCCGCACTCTTCCCCACCTCGCTCGCCATGATCGCCGCCGGCACGCACACCGGCCCCCAGCGGGCACGAGCCATCGCCGTATGGGCCTCCAGCCTGTCCGCGGGCGGCTTCCTCGCCCCGCTGCTCGGCGGCATCACGGGAACGTACGGCTCGTGGCGCTCGGCGTTCGTCGTGGTCGCGGCACTGGCCGCGATCAGCGCGCTCGTGAGCCTGTGGCTGGCCACCGACTCCAGGGCGCCGGAGGGCCGCTCACTCGACGTCGGGGGCCAGATCACCATCGGCATCGGCCTGTTCGCACTGCTGTACGCGGTCATCCAGGGGCCGACGGACGGCTGGGGGTCCACCCCGGTGGTCGTGGCGTTCGTGATCGCGACGGTGTTCATCGGCCTGTTCGTCTACGCCGAGAGCCGAGCCCGGTCGCCCCTGCTCCGTCTGGACCTGTTCCGCAACCGCTCCTTCGCGATCGCGTCGGTCGTCGCGGTCGTGGGCATGTTCAGCTTCCTGGGCACCGCCTACGCGGCGAGCATCCGGCTCGGCCCGATCCAGCACCAGAGCCCGATGCGTACGGCGTTCGCGTTCCTGCTGCTCAACGCCATCACGCCGGTCCTCACTCCACTGACCTCGCGGCTGCTGCACCGGCTGCCGGCCCGGGCTCTGCTCACCGCCGGCCTGGCGCTGATCGCGGCGGGCGACTTCCTGGCGGCGGGGCTGGACGTGGGCGACGAGAACCTGACCTCCCTGATCCTGCCGCTGGGTCTGGTCGGCATCGGCTTCGCCTTCACGGTGTCGTCGATCACCGCGACCGCCGTCAACACGGTCCCGGTGCCGCTCGCGGGCATGGCGAGCGCGGCCACCAACCTGCTGCGCGACTTCGGCTTCACGCTGGGCCCGGCCGTCATCGGCGCGGTCGCTCTGAGCCAGGCCGCGTCCCGGGTGACCTCCTCGCTGGCGACCTCGTCCTCGCTGAGCGCGGAGTCGAAGGCGGCGGCACACGAGGTGCTGAAGGAGGGCGGCCCGCTCGCCCTCAACTCGGTACCGCCCGCTTCCCCGCCCGGCGCGGCCCGCTCCTACGTCCTGGACGCGCTCGGCCACGGCTACTCGATCGGGTTCGTGGTGTGCGGCTCGGCGGCCCTGTTCTCGGCACTGCTGGTGGTGACGGCCCTGCGGGGGCGTACGGCGGAGGAGAGCGCGGCGGAGCCGGAGGGGGACGGGAAGGAACGTGCGGTGCTCGCCACGGGGTGAGGCGGGCGACGGACGTTGTCGCGAGGCCCTGGGGCCGCTCCAGCGCCCCAGGGCCTCGCGTCGGCAGCAGAGCGACGCGGCGAAAGCCGATTGACTGTGTCCCAAGGGGGCACACGATGGACATGGTCGGCGACACGGACGACGACAGGTCGATGCGTCGGCAGGGTTCGAGCGGCCACCGAACGGTGCCGCACACCGCCGATGTACGGATCGAGGCGTGGGGAGTGAGCCGGGAGAGCTGCCTGGCGGAGGCGGCGACCGGCCTCGTGGACTGCTTCGCGGACCTGTCCACGGCACGTCCCACCGCCGTGGAGCGCGTAAGACTGGCCGAGAACGACGACGACGATCTGCTGGCCGCGCTCCTCGAGGAGGTCGTCTACCGGCTGGAGGTCCACGGCCAGGTGCCCGTGGACGTGGAGGCCGAGTCCGACGACGACGGGCTCGAGGTGCGGCTGACGGTCACCGGGCTGTCGGACGTGGAGATCACCGGCGCCGTACCGAAGGGCGTGTCGTGGCACGGTCTGCACATGGGCCCGGACCCGTACGGCTGGTCGTGCACGGCGATCGTGGACGTGTGAGCAGCCGTCGACCTGGGGTTCATGGTTGAGGCTCAGCCCTTGACCACACCGAGCGGCACCAGACGGGCGACGATGCGGCACAACCCGGCACTCTCACTCGCCGCCACGACCTCCCCGACGTCCTTGTACGCCTCAGGGGCCTCGTCGGTCAGGCCGCGCCAGGAGAGCGGACGCACGGCGATGCCGTCCCGCTCGAGCCTGGCCCGCAGCTCCCTGCCGGTGATCGAACGGGCGGCCTGGTGGCGGCTCATCCTGCGCCCCGCACCGTGGCAGGTGGAGAAGAAGGCACCTCCCCCGGCCACCCCCGCCAGGACATACGAGGCCGTTCCCATGGTCCCGGGAATCAACACGGGCTGCCCCTGCTCGCGAAGGTCCTCGGGAAGCTCGGGATGCCCGGGCGGAAACGCCCGGGTGGCGCCCTTGCGGTGCACGCACAGCCGACGCCGCCGCCCGGCCACCTCATGGGTCTCGAGCTTGGCGAGGTTGTGCGACACGTCGTACACGAGGGACAACCGGACGTCGGCGGCGCGGCGGAGCACCCGCCGGGCGGCTTCGGTGAGCAGCTGGCGGTTGGCGCGCCCGTAGTTGGCGGCGGCTGCCATGGCACCCAGATACGCCTGCCCCTCCGGCGAGGTGACCGGGGTGCAGGCCAGCTGCCGATCGGGCACGGCGATGCCGTACCGGGTCATGGCCCGGTCCATCGCCCGCACATGATCGGTACAGATCTGATGACCGAGCCCGCGCGACCCGCAGTGGATCATGACGGTCACCTGCCCGCGGGCGATCCCGAAGGCGTCGGCGGCCGCCTGGTCGTACACCTCGGCGACCTGCTGCACCTCGAGGAAGTGGTTGGCCGACCCCAGACTCCCCACCTGCCCGAGCCCCCGCTCACGGGCCCGCCCGCCGACCTGCCCGACATCGGCGTCACCGACCGCTCCACGGTCCTCACACCGGGCAAGATCCCGTTCCTCACCGTGCCCCTGCTCAACGGCATAACGGGCTCCGCCCTCCAAGACGCGTTCCAGCTCCCCCGGGCCGCCGGGCTTCCACACGCCGCCGGGTCCCGCGCCGCGCGGAATGGCCCGGTCGAGCCCGTCCATGACGGCGTCCAGGGCGGGGGCGAGCTGGGCGCGGTCACAGTCCGCGGCCAGCAACCGCACCCCACAGGAGATGTCGAACCCCACCCCTCCCGGCGACACCACCCCGCCGTCCTCGACGTCGGTCGCCGCGACACCCCCGATGGGAAAGCCATAGCCCCAGTGGATGTCGGGCATGGCGTACGAGGCGACGACGATGCCCGGCAGCGTGGCCACGTTGACGACCTGTCCCAGCGCCTGCTGCGCGTCGCTCAGCAGGGCCCGGGAGGCGAAGACGACGCCCGGGACGCGCATGTCACCGTGTCGTTCGATGCGGAAGCGGTGGGGGGCTTCTTCGAGGAGGTCCATGGTGGTCTCCTGCGAGGTGCGGTGCGGAGGCCCGCCTCTTGCACTCCGGGTACCCAGGCCCGCGACTGCCTTCGCGTCCCGCCGTCTCCGGCTCACCCGTCCGCGCGCCGATCGCCGACCGCTCCCCGAACCCACCCCTGGGTACCCGCCGTCCGGCGCACCGCCCCTCTTCAGCTGCCCCCAGCGCAATTCGTCAGTGCCGCCCTTCCCTCCGCTTCGTCCGGTTCTGAAAGCAGTGGAGAAGATGCAGATCATCAGAGTCTGCTCCCGGACCGGTAGCCGTCGACGAGGGCAGTTCGTTCGTCAGACGCTGCCGCGATCGTCGGCTCATGGATGAGTGGGTTGATCAGGTCGACGAGCCGGACCAGGTATCTGCCGTAGTGCTTCGCAGTGAGGCGGTCCATCCGGGCCGGCTGCACCGGATCGCCGGAACGTTGTGCCGTGATCGAGATGGGCGGATCCTCGTCCATCGACGGTCCCCGCAAGCGTCTCGGTTCTCTTCACTGGCGAGCCCGCAACCGCATCCGTGCCCGTCACTTTTGGCATCCTTCTGACCGCGTCCCCGCACACCAGCCAGTCGCTCGTCACCCGGGCCTGACCGGTTCATCGATTCAGGGTCGGGTGAGTGGGCCGGAAGCGAAGGTGCCGTCGGTTCGGCGCGGACGGGATTCCCTGGTGGCTCATCTCTTTCTCTGACCGCTCAAACCGTGACCCTGGTCATGGTTCTCACGCTTGGGACCTGGTGGGGTTCGCACTGTTGTTCCCACAGAGAGGTCACAGGTTGTTACCCCCACCAGAAAAAGACGACGCATAGCCCTCGGCACGATCCTCGCGGTCGTCCTCGGATCCGGAGCCACCGCCACCAGCTACGCGGCCGGCTCCGACAACCCACCACCTGTCCACGGCCCCGGCTCACGGGCAGTCGCAGCCGCTGCCCCGAACACACCCAACGCACCAGAAGCGGGCCCGCCGTTCACGAAGACGAACGGCGTGTGGCAGGTCGACACCACCACTCCGACATTGCGCAACACGGTCACTGCCACCAGCGGCCACAAGACCACGGCAACCTTCGAGGTCCACACCACCGATTCCACCGGCAAGCCGACCGCTACGGTGGTCAAGCTGACCGACGCCAACCAATGGGGTGTCCTCGTCTCCGGCGAGGTGGACGCGGGCAAACCGGCCTCCGTCGCGGTCCCCGCCGGCAAGCTCAAGGAGGGCGTCACCTACGCGGTCCGCTCGTCGGGGTACGACGCCACCAGCAAGGTCTACGAGAACGACTGGTCCCCGTACTCCACCTTCAAGATCAGCGTTCCTCCGGCCGAGAAGCCGTACGTCACCTTCCCGGCGCCGCAGGCCACCTCCACCATCGACTCGGTTGCGCAGACTCCGAGAGAGTTCGGGCGCACCGATCCCGGCCCGATCCAGGGCGTGCGTAGCAAGGACGCCGGCCGGAAGTGCTCTTCCCCGGACTCCAAGGGCCGGAAGGTGTGCATCGAGATCAGCCGTGATGCGCCGACTCCGGAGGATGCAGCTGTTGCCAGGAAGGCGACGAGGAACACCCTCCGAGGCGCCGATCTCGTCCCGTGGTGTGCCGCGAAGCCGGACGGCAAGGACTACATGAACCGGACCGAGGCCTGCCTGAAGAGCGTCGGCTACGCGACCTTGATTTTCGTCGACGCCGACGAACTGCCGAAGTTCGGGACCGCCACCTTCGCGCTGTCCCAGCAGATCAAGCTGTACAACAAGGCGTCGGACACCGGCACCCAGCGAGCGGAGTTCGATCAGCAACTCACCGCGATTCCGACGCACATCGACGAGGCCACGGAGGGCGTTCACCTCACGTGGCAGGCGTCCGACAACTGCAAGGACTGCACCAGCTCGCAGGTCCAGTGGTCGAGCGACGACGGCCTCAACCACACACCGCACTGGACAGTGGGCCAGGTCGGCTCCCAGTACGCCATGACCGCGAAGCAGCAGACGATCTGGAACGGCACCGGCAAGGAGCAGTTCGACCTCGGCTGGAGCCTCCTCGGCTCCGTCGACGCCGGAGAGGCGCACGCCCAGACCAGCCTCGGCACCAGCGGTGACGTCCGCGTCCGGGAACTTGCGCCGCGCTGCGACGACATCGCCGGAGGCACCATCAAGACCGGCTGCGTCTTCCCGTTCTTCAAGCCCACCTGGACGGTCGACACCAACCTGTACCCAGCGGCCGGCGCCTACTACTGGCTGGTGCAGCAGAAGCTCCCATCCCACCCGGGCAGCCCGCAACTCGACTCCCTCGTCACCTACCTCGGCCCCGGCAACAACGCCGACCCGGACGGCGGCGACTGGACCAACGACGACAGCCGCGAGATCGTCTGCCCCACAGGGGCGAACGGCTTCAAGCCGAATCCTGCCACTCCCGACGGGTCGTGCGACGAGTACGCGCCCGCAGCCACGTACCAGAGCGGCGGCATGCCGAAGGGCCCGAACCAGGTCGGTTCCGGGAAGGAGTGCGCACAGCTGTACACCAAGCCGATGACCGGCGGCACGTGGGGACTCTTCGCAGAGAACCGCGATGGCTACACCGGCCCGAAGTGGAACGAGAAGTGTGGTCGTGCTTCCGTGCCGACCGATCAGAACACGGGCGCCTTCCGCAAGTTCGGGATCAACTTCGTCCCGCAGATGCGGCTGCTCGACAAGGACGGGTTCTTCATCAGCGATCCCGGCTTCGAGCACTGCAAGAACGCCGACACGGTCTGCGCGTGGAAGAAGGTCGGCTGACCTGACCGTTTGACCGAAGGATCCTGTGGCCGAAGCACCCCGTGGTGCTCCGGCCACAGTGCTATGCGATGCGTGTCCAGTCCGGGTCCCGCGGATGCCCCGGACTGTCCCACACCAGAGCCTGGTCGACGAGACCGGGCACCTTCTTGTCCTGGTGTCCGTCCGCGTACTCCACGCCACGGTTTTCGTACAGCGCATCGGCGACTTCGATGAGGTAGTCGGCGAACGACGGCCACACGCCCAGCCTGGGGATGCCGGCCTCCTCGAAGGTGCCGATCCGTCCGTAGCCGGGTCCCGGGGTGCAGTCCGTGAACAACCCGTACAGGCCGCTGCGGTCGGTAGCGGCGAAGGCGAGATACCGCATCGCGGGATCGACCGGCATGCCGATGGTGTGGGGGCCTTCGTCCCAGTACGGCAGATGTTGTACCGGAGGGATCCCGTGCTTCCTCGGCAACAGCCAGGCCGTTCCCTGCCCTTGGAGCGGAAGCCCGGTTTCGGGTTCGGGTGTCCAGCCGAAGTCGGCAGGGTGGCCAGTGCCGTTGCGGAGGCGGTAGAAGGCCTTGAGTCCCGGTGGGATGGTGAGGTCGAGTTCCTGCTCGACCGCACGGATGTCGGCTTCCGGAGCGGGTGGCGGAAGCATCCGGTGGGAACGCGGAGCGCTCTCCCTCAGCCACGCTTCGATCCTCGCCCAGGCGCCCGCTACGGCCTCTTCCTGCTGTCGGTCGTCGGTCATACCCGCGACCCTACGGTCCCCCTGCGCGTGCAATGCCTGCATCCGGACAACGCCGCTCTCCCGGAACCGTTCACGCCCCTCCCATTCAACAAAAACCGCTCAGCGCGACTGGATAATGCACGCCGAATGCGGTGAGGGGCTCTGGAGCGCCCCGGCGACGAAGGCCGGCGCTTCTCGGCGTTCCGCAGCCTCAGCCGCGCGCCGGCGGCATCCTGACGTCGTGCCGCGGGAACGGCATCCGGCGCCTGCCCCGCCGCCTCCTGGATCGGACGGGGGCGGGCGCTGGAGGCGCGGGCCGGAGCAGCAGGAACGGTCGGACGGACCTTCCCGGAGTCGAGGATCGGCGTACCGGTGTCGACACTGGTCACACCGATGCCCGCCTGGTCCCGAGCCTCGCTCGCACGGCCCGGCGCCGCTTCCGCACGCGGCTCTCGCCCGCGAGGGGCAGGCCCTTTTTCATGCTGCGGGAAGGCGGGGATTCACGGCGGCTCGGTGATCATGTACTGCCGACCGGCGCCTGCCCCGGCGAATGATTATGGAACGATAGGGTTCCTGCCACATGAACGCAAGCACAACCTGCACAGCGGATCGCGTGTCTCGCGCCGAGACACATGCCCGGCCTTTCCCCTGGTCGTGCCCAGGAACAGGCTAAGATCCCGAAAGCCATACGAGAGGTGGCCGTGTCGATAGTTACCCCGCAGTCAGGCGTCGAATCGGAGGACGTGCCCGACATCAGTGTCGTGGTGATCGTCTACAACGATGCCCAGCGCCTGCCTACCGCCGTGCGGTCGGTTCTCGACCAGACGCTGGGGAACGTGGAGGTCGTCATTGCCGACGACTGCTCCACCGACGACTCCTACGAGGTCGCGTGCTCGCTTGCCGCCACTCATCCCGGCCGTGTCCGGGCGATCCGGCTGGAGGAGAACAGCGGCGGCTGCGGTGAGCCCCGCAACCAGGGCATCGCCGTCGCCCGCGGGCGCTACGTGATGTTCCTCGACAGCGACGACACCCTGGATCCCAACGCCTGCCGCAACATGCTGGAGGCCGCCGACCGCACCGACGCCGACCTGGTCTCCGGCCTGTGCGTCCGCGTCCACACCGACAGCCGGCACGACAAGCGCGTCCCCTGGTACCCGTGGCTGTACCGGGAGACCCGCACCCTTGAGTCGGTGGCGGAACTGCCGGATCTGATGGTCTTCGACACCCTTTCGACCAACAAGTGCTACCGGCGCTCCTTCCTCGTCGAGGGCGGCCTGACCTTCCCCCGCGGCATCCACTACGAGGACCTGCTGTTCTCCGCGCAGGCCTACCTGGCGGCGCGGCGCATCACGCTGATCCCGCAGACCATCTACTACTGGAACGTCGTCGAGAAGACGCAGGCGAAGTCGATCAGCAACCGGCGTCACGAGATCAACAACTTCGCGGACCGGGTCGAGATCCACCGTCGGATCGACGCGATCCTGGACCGGCTCGGGCACGACGAGCTGAAGCTGCGCAAGGACATCAAGTTCCTCAAGCACGACCTGGTGCTGTACCTGCGCGACCTGCCCTTCCTCGACGACGGCTACCGCCACCTCTTCGCCGAGCTGGCGCGCGGCTACATCCAGGACTTCCCGCAGGCGGCCTACGACGAGTTGGACCGGATCCACGCCATCTGTGCCTACCTGCTGCTGCGGGAGGACTGGCCCAACCTCATGCCGGCGATCGACACCCTGATCAACCGGAACAAGATCTCCACCCCGCTCGTCGTGCGCGACGGCCGGGTCTACTGGTGCGACGAGCACCTCGACGATCCGCAGAGCCGGGCCGTGATGGATGTCACCTCGCTGGGTCTGCACGCCAAGCCGCTGGACGCCATGGTCCTGCGCAATCTGCTGACCGGTTACGAAGTGCACGGCGGCGACGTGACACTGTCGGGCGGCATCGTCAACCCGCTGCACACCATCGCCCCCGAGGCACGGCTCACCGCCCAGCTGGAGTTCCGGGCCCGTCGCCGCAGCCTCCAGACCTTCCACTTCCCCGTGCAGGACGTACGGCACGAGGGCGACGTCATCAGCTGGCGCGCGGACGTCCCGCTGGAGCGCCGGCTGCGGCCGCTGGGCATCGTGGACGAGGTCTGGGACGTCCGGCTGCACCTCACCGCGGACGGCAAGCGCACGACCAGCCGACTCACCGTCGGCACCGTCGACCTGGAGAACGCCGGCCTGGTACCGGTCCGTCCGCGACTGAGCCGCTTCACGGCCGACCGCATGCAGGCGCACGCCTCCGCCAAGGGCCACCTCGCCCTCAAGCTCACCCAGGAGAGCAAGGCCGCCCGCGACGGACGTGCCCTGGTCGACCGCCACATGCACGGCCGACCCGCCCGCGCCGCGAAGAGCGCCTACCGCTCCCTGCGGGCCGTGCACCGCGATCTCAACTCCGGCGAGCGCAAGATTCAGATCTACCGCCGGATGCTGCGCCTCCTGCCGGTCCGCAAGGGCACGGTCGTCTTCGAGAGCCACCTGGGCCGGCAGTACAGCGACAGCCCGCGCGCGATCTACGAGGAGCTGCGCCGGCGCGGCGCACCCATCACGCCCATCTGGTCGCACGCCGGTGAGAAGCCCAAGGGCTTCCCCGACGACGTCCAGCTGGTGCGCCGGTGGTCGTGGCCGTATCTCAGGGCGCTCGCCCAGGCGGAGTTCTGGATCGACAACCAGGGCTTCCCGCTGCGGCTGCCCAAGCGGCCGGAGACGACGTACATCCAGACCTGGCACGGCTCGGCACTGAAGCGGATGGGCTTCGACGAGCCCTCCCTGCGCGTGACGTCCGAGCAGGAACAGCGCCTCTACCAGGAGGCGCTGAACCGCTTCGACCACTTCGTGGTGCGCAGCGAGCACGACGTGCGCACCCTGGCCCGTGCCTACCGCATTCCGGACGAGAAGCTGCTGCGCACCGGCTACCCGCGCAACGACGCCCTGGTGCGGGCGGCTCAGACCCCGGAGACACAGGATCCCGCCGTGCGAGAGCTGGCCCAGCGGCTCGGCATCGCGCCGGGCAAGCGGGTGGTCCTGTACGCGCCCACGTTCCGCGCCAACCGGGAAGGCCGCCTGCGGGAGTTCGAGTTCCCGTTCGACGTCGAGCGCTTCGCCGACCGCTTCGGCGAGGACTGCGTCCTGCTGGTGCGGGCCCACTACCTGAACCGGCTCGCGCTGCCGCCGTCGGTGGCCGGGCGGGTGATCGACGTCACCGACGAGCCGGACGTCACTCCGCTGATGCTGCTCGCAGACGCACTGATCACGGACTACTCGTCGGTCATGTTCGACTACGCGCTGCTGCAGCGCCCGATCCTCTTCTACGCCTACGACTGGGACGAGTACGCGGGCGACGTCCGCGGCACCTACTTCAACCTGCTCGACGAGGCACCGGGTCCGGTGGCCCGGACCGAGGAGGAACTGTTCACGGCCGTGGCAGAGCTGGACGAGGCCGCGTCCCGGTACGGGGCGCAGCTGAAGGAATTCGTGGACAAGTACGGTGAGTACGACCGAGGCGACGCGGCGGCACAGATCGTGGACCGCTTCTTCGGTGACGCGAGGGAGGCCCGATGACCCGGCGTGACATCTTCTTCGTCGGCAACGAGGTCAACGAGCTCGGCGGCGTGGGCCGGTGGCAGATCCAGATGGCCCGCCTGCTGGCCGAGCGCGGCCACCGGGTGAAGGTCGTCGGCATTGCGCCGCCGCACGCGCCCATGGAGTTGAACGACCCGCCGTTCGAGACGGCGACCCTGTACGCCCGCCGACCGCCGAGCCGCCCCAAGCCGCGGCTCAAGCTCGGCCGGCTGGACCCGGCCGTCCGCCGCGCCGAGGGACACATGCAGGCGGCCGCCGACAAGCTCACCCGGATGTTCCGGGCCGCCGGGCCGGGCGCGGTGATCATCGTCACCCAGGTGTGGGCGATGGAGTGGGTGGCCCTCGCCGACACCGCCGGGCACACCGTCATCGGCATGAGCCACGAGGCCTTCGAGACGTCCAAGAAGTCCTCCCGGTTCGAGCGGGTCAAGACGTACTACAAGGACGTCGACCGGCTGCTGGTGCTCACCCAGGAAGACGCCGACCGCTGGGCCGTCGAGGGCATGAACAACGTGGGCTTCATGCCGAACCCGCTGCCGCTGACCCCGACGCAGGAGACGTCCGAGCGCACCGAGAAGGTGGTCCTGAGCGTCGGCCGGCTCTCCCACGAGAAGGGCATCGACATGCTGCTCGACGCCTGGGCCGAGGCCTCGCGCCAACAGCCGGGGTGGGTGCTGCGCCTGCACGGCACCGGCGACCAGGAGGCCGCCCTGAAGCAGCGGTGCGCCGAGCTCGGCCTGGAGGACTCGGTGGACTTCGCCGGGCAGACCGACGACGTGCCCGCGGCGCTCAGGAAGGCCTCGGTGTTCGCGCTCTCCTCCCGCGGTGAGGGCTTCCCGCTGGCCCTGCTCGAGGCGATGGCCTTCGGCCTGCCGTGTGCCGCGTTCGACTGCGCGCCCGGCGTCCACGAGATCATCACCGACGGCGAGGACGGACTGCTGGCCCGACCCGGCAACACCACCGAACTCGCCGAGCGGCTGGTGCGGTTGATGTCGGACGAGGAGCTGCGGGAGACGATGGGCGAGAAGGCCCGCCGATCCGTGCAGCGCTACTCCCCCGAGCACATCACCGACCGCTGGGAAGAGCTCTTCGCCTTCCTGGAGAGGTAGGCCCTGCCGGGCTGCCTCGGGCCGCGCCGCCACGCGGCAAGCCGCTGAAACAGGGAAAGGGCCTCCGACAGGGTCGGAGGCCCTTTCCCGAACAAGGCCGCAGACAGGCGGCAGACGAGTCGGGCTGTACGCCGGGGACAGCTGCGCAGTTCGTGAAAGTAGCCTCTGAACCTTTTCGCGTGGCCAGAAACCATGCACAAACGAGTGCACATCGACCAGGACGGGGCTCCGGAGCGCATAGCCCATGTCCAAGATCCGGGTCAAGGCCCGACCGGGGGGGCGAGCCTCCTCCGCCTTGTCAGTCGCCGGCCACGATTCTCACCGGCTCCTCCAACACGGCCCGCGCTCCTTGCACATCGGCGAACCGCGCGGCGAGGGTGGCCTCTGCAAGGCGTGCCGGCAGAGCCTCCGCGAATTTGAGTCCTTTCACCGCCCGTTCGTCGACCTCCGGCAGGCAAAGCTGTTTCGGCACATCCTTCATTGCCTGCTTCCAGGTCTGAGGAGTGGTGTCCTCCCTCAGCCGGATCCAGCAGTCATTGACACGCTGGGCAGGTGCCGCCACTGAGCCCAGTGACGCTGCCAGCGTGGCGTTGGCACGATGTCCAGCCCAGGTCCACCACCGCAGATATCCACCAGAGCCTCGGGCGACGAGCGTTCCCCCTGGATGCACGTGCTCCAGGAAGTGATCCCTGGCCTCGACAAGGGCCGCCAATGCTCGCTTCGTGAGAACCACGTCGGGATCCGTTCCGAGGAGTACCTCGCGTACGGCTCGGGCGAGCTCGAAGGACGTGATGCGCTCGAATCCGAAGCCGCTCCACTTCGCCTTGCCGCCACCGTCGACGGGTTCCACAAAACAGCGCTTGCGCTTCCAGTCGATGTACGTGACCAGCCAGCTCCGGCCTGCGAGGAGCCTGCGCGGGCCCTCGATCCTCTCCGTGAGGAGGTCGGGGTCGGTCTTTCCGATCTCCGTACGTCCCTGCATCACGGTGAACTGAGGCGGGGCCGTGAACACGGCGGTCAGTCCCATGAAATGCCTGTGGACGAGCAGGGAGTACCCGCCGTAACGGCTCAGGCACCCTCCGCAGGCATCAGGCCGCCCTCCGACTCCACGACAGTCCCGTCGGCGATCAACTTGTCGATGTCGGCCGTCAGCGCGTCCCGGATGTCGGATCCGAGCCGCGCCCACCCGAAGAACCGGGCCGCCTCCCGCAGCAGGTCCTCCCGCTGCACTCCCGGCCCCTCCTCGATCACATTCCGGATCACCAGCTGCCGCTCCGGTGCCGGCACCTCACCGACCCGCCGACTGCACCGTTCCGTCGGCGTGCGCGCGTACTCCAGCTCCCGGCCGGGACGGTCGTAGGCAGTGCCCATGCGGACGACGATGCCCCGCCGCACCAATCGCTTCAGCGCCCGGCCGATCCGGTCACGTACGACCTGGCCGGCCCGTCCGACGCCCCATGCCAGGCGGACCCGGGTGAAGATCACCTCTTCCTCGACAGGGCCCTCCACGTCGATGACGCACTGGGCCACGTCCGCCACCACGTCGATGGCGTCGGGATCCTGCAGCTCCAGCACCCCCAAGCCCCGTCGACGGCTCGCCCTGTTCCGCACCTCGACCAGCAGGTCGAGGTCAACGTCCTGGTACGGGCGGCTCCAGGCCGCCGGCCCGGCGTTCACGGCCACGAACTCCACACGGGGAGGCTGCGCGCCGACCAGGTCAGCCGTCCCCTCCTCGGAGTCCACAGCCGTCGGCTCCCCCACTGCATCCGCCGACCCGCCGCCTTTCCCACCACCGGCAACCGTCACCGTGTGCGGATCCTCGGCGCACGCCGCCTCCACCGCCGCCCGCAACCGTGCCATCGCGTCCCGCCGGTTCCGGTACCAGTCAGTGCCCCAGATACGGTGGAGCCGCCAGCCGAGGTCTCGCAGGACGGCCTCGCGGAGCCGGTCGCGGTCGCGGGCCGCGCGCGAGGAGTGGTACATGGCGCCGTCGCACTCGATGCCGAGGGCGTACGTGCCGGGTGCGGCGGGGTGCCGTACGGCCATGTCGATACGAAAACCGGCGACGCCCACCTGCGGCTGGACCGAGTAGCCCCAGTCGCGCAGGACGTCGAGGACCTCCTCCTCGAAGGGGCTCTCCGGCGCCGCGTCCGGGTTGGCGGCCTCGGTCTGGAGGATCTGCGGGCCGTGCTGGGCGTACTGCAGGTACCGCTTGAGGTGCTGCACGCTCTTGTTGCCGCTGTCGGGCAGGTCACCGCCGTAGAAAGAGGCCACAACCTCCATGCGGCGGCGGGCGCGGGTCACCGCCACGTTCAAGCGCCGCCAGCCGCCCTCCTTGTTGATCGGGCCGAAGGACGAGCGCAACTTGCCCTGCTGGTCGGGGCCATAACCGATGGAGAGGATGATCACGTCTCGCTCGTCGCCCTGGACGGTCTCCAGGTTCTTGATGAAGAAGCCGTCGAGCCGGTCCTCCGTGAAGAAGCGGTCGAGGTCGGGGCGGGCCAGCCTGGCCTTCTGCACCGCCTCCTCGATCGCCTCCGCCTGCGCCTTCGACAGCGCGACCACGCCCAGGGTGAGGCCGGGGCGGGTTTCGAAGTGGTGGATGACGCGCTGGGTGACCTTGGCCGCCTCGCCAGGGTTGTCGCTGCGCCCACCGCGGTCGTAGACACCGTCCGCCTTGAAGAACTCCACGCCGATGTCCGGGCCGTGCTCCAGCGCGCCCGGGAACGTCACCATGGAATCCTCGTAGAACTCGTGGTTGCTGAAGGCGATCAGGTTCTCGTGCCGACTGCGGTAGTGCCAGCGCAACGGCATGCCGCGCAGCACGCTGTTGCCCCTGCACAGGTCGAGGATGGACTCGTAACTGTCGACGGCCTCCTCGTCCCACTCGTCGTCATCGTCGCTGTCGCCGCCCGCGCTGAAGAACGAGGTGGGCGGCAGCTGCTTCGGGTCGCCCGCCACGATGAGTGCTTTGCCTCGGTAGACGGAGTTCACCGCGTCCTGCGGCAGAACCTGGGACGCCTCGTCAAAGATGACGACGTCGAACTGGAAGTCGGACGGCAGGAACTGGCTTACCGTCAGCGGGCTCATCATGAAGCACGGCTTGACCAGCCGTACCACGTCCCGAGTCTGCTTCAGCAGGTGCCGTACCGGCATGTGCCGCCGCTGCAGCTCGGCCTGGCGGCGGATCACCGCGGCCTGCCCCACCGTCGTACGACGCGGGCGGCGAGCGTTGCACGCGGCGATGACCTCGGCGTGCGCCGCCGCCACCAGGGCCTTGTCGGCCGACTGGAACCGCTCCACGAGCTGGTCCCGTTCGACGGCCCGCATCGGCTTCAGCCGTGCGTCGACGGCGAGCTGGTGCTCGACCCATGCGGTGAGCACCGCACGCTCCACGGCGGCGGGGAAGTCCTCGGCGGAGACGTCACGGCCGGCGAGCTGGTCGGGCAGACCGTTCAGGTGATACCTGCGCAGCACCGTCAGCGCCTCGGCGCAGGTCGTCCATGCTTCGGGCCCGAACGGATCGCGGTCCAGGCGGGAGAGGACCGACCCGGCGGCAGCGAGCGACTCACCGAGTTCCTGCCGTAGCTCCTCTGCCCGCTCGGGCTCGAAGTACCCGACGAGCGCGTCGCGCTGGCGGCGCCAGTCCTCGTCGCGGGCGGCAAGGGACGGGTCGGCGGATGCCGTCAGCATCGTCCGGGCCGCCGCCTCCGACAACGGCCCGGAGATGCCGCCGTGAGCCGTGCGGCGGACCTTCTGCGCCCAGTCCAGCGCGTCGAGTACGGCGTCACGGTCGGTGTTCGTGCCGTGGTAGAGAGCGCCGAGGAGGTTCCGGTAGGCGGTGTCGTTCTCGGCGAAACGGGACTCCGCGGCGCGCGCGGACACGACTGCGGTCACCGCGTCCCGGGCACGGGCCAGGGTCAGGCCGGTGCTCTCGTCCATGACGCGGGAGACGGAGTGGATGAGGTCCGCCGCGTCCTCGAAGGGATCCACATGGGCACGCAGCCAACCCGCCGCTTGGTCCAGGGGGCGAGCGGCGAGCGCCGGGCCGACGGCGGAGAGGTGTGATTGCTGGATGTACTCCTGCCAGTGGTCCAGCTCGTCGCGGATCTGCTCGGTCTGCAGGAGAAGGTCGCGCGGTTCGGGACGGCCGTCGGCCAGCACGTCCGCGAGGCGGGTACGACGCTCGGCGTCGGCGAGCGTCGCCGGTGCCAGCCGTTCGACCAGGTGCGCGGCTTCCAGCGCACCGCACAGGGCCTCGGTGTCGGGATGTCCGTCCGCGCTGTACCGGCCCAGCAGATCGGGATGCTCCGTCGAGTACGGGCCCGGCTGCCGGCGGGTCATGTCCAGAGCTCGGCGCAGGAGGTCACTTAGGGGCTCGTAGCCCGCCACTCTGCTCGGAGCGGCCTCGTGCAGGTCCCCCGTCTCCGTGTCCAGCCCTCGGTACCACGGTCCCAGGAGCCGGCGGTCGGTCATGGCCTCGGCCGCGAACTCCGTCGTCTCGCGCTGGGCGGCGTGGGCGACCGTGACCGCCGATCGCGCGGAGGCGAGGGTGTGCTCGGAGCCGGGGCCGTCGTCGCGGCGGCCCACCGAAGCCACGGTGTCCAGCAGCGCGATGCCCTGGCGCAGCGGGGTGAGGTGAGCGCGGAGCCACTGGGCGGCGTCACCGAGCGGCTGCTTCGTCAGCTCGGCCGCGTACGGCACGAGGAAGGGGCGGGTCAAGTCCCTCTGCGATTGCGCGAGTTCGGCGCGTAGGGATGCGCTCTGGTCCACCAGGTCCTGCTGGGTCTCCCGGCCGTCGCACACGTGCGCGGCGAGAAGGCCCCGGCGATACGGGTCCGCCACGGTGTGCGGTGCCAGCCTGTGGACGGCCTCAGCATGCGTCAGCGCCTTCCGCAGGGCCGGGACGTCGGGCAGTTCTGTGCCCCTGTAGCGGCCGATCAGTTCGGCGTGGTCTGCAGCGAGAGACCGCAGTCGCTCGTGCGCGGCGTACCAGGCGTCGGCCAGGGCCAGCTTGTCGTACAACTCGCCGCGCCACGAGCCGCCGTGCGTGAGCCGGGCGATGACCCTGCGGTCTGCGCGAACACCGCTGGAGAGCAGTCCGGCGAGTCCATGGCGTCCCTCGGTGAGTCGGCGCACGACGTCAGGGAGTTCCGGCGTGGAGACGACTGCCGGCAGGAAGGTGTCACGCGCCGCTTCCTCGGCAGCTGCCAATGCATCGGCGGCCGAGGAGATGTCGGCGACGGCCGCCTGGACCAGTGGCAGCACGTGGGGGTCCAGCCAGGCTTCGAGAGCGCGCTCGGCCGCGGCGGCGGAATCGACGAGGGTGACCAGGTTCTCCGCCTCCGATGTCGACTTGGGCCGGTCACAGCCGAGGCGAGCAGCCATCGAGTCGGCTCGATGGGCGGCGGCTTCGAGCGTGTCGGCCAGAGTCGCGAAACAGGACTCCAGCTCCACGGCCTCTCGTCCGGTCAGTGCCGCGATGTCGACCCCGGGTGGCTCCAGCTCCCCGAGTGCCTGCTCGTTGGCCGGTCGCTCGGCGCTGATGTCCGCATGCAGGTCGGCCCACCGTGGTCCCGCCTGGGTCATGGCGAGGGCCTGAGCGGACAGCACCTGTTCCTTGCGGGCGAAGAACCCCGTGAGGGCGTCCGCGATGGCACGCACGGCCGCTTTTTCCGCCTGCGCCGCCCCGCCGGGGACCAGCCACGACGCGAGCGGCCGATGCGCGGTACCCGCCACCACGACCACCGCGCACAGGTTTCGCGCTTCTTCGATACCACCCGGCTCGGCAAGTCCCATGGTGTGGCTGATGCCCATGAGGGTCTGATGAGCGCGTTCCAGCCGACCGGCGGTGGCGTCGAACTCGTCGGCGAGCCCGCGAGCCCGCTCCTCGGTGAGTCCAGTGGGGTCGAGCCCGGCCGGTGACAGGGCCGAAAGCGCCTGCTCGGCCCCACCCGGTTCCGCCGTGAGCCGGGTGGACAGTTCCCGCCAGCGTTCACCGACCGCCGAACGGGCGGCAGAGCCTGCGCGATGGGCTTTGCGGAGCTCCGCGATGAAGGCATCGACCGGAGCGTCGACGACGTCTGCGAAAGCGTCCGTCGTCAGCCATGTCTCCGGTACTGGGCTGCGGGAGTCGAGCAGCCGAAGGAGTGCGGCCAGGCGGTCGATGCCGGCCTGGTCGGTGGCAGCCGCCCCCTCGGGTGCGAGGTCCCGGTACCGGTCGACGGCCGCCGCGAGCCCGTCCCGCGCGGCCTGCGCCTGCTGGAGCGCGGGCCGCGGATGCGGCATGCCCGAGCGCAGACGGCGCCACGGAAACGAGGGATCGGCGACGGCTGCCCAGGAAGCGGAAATGGCCTTTGTCGCCTCAAGGATCAGTCGCAGATCCTCGGCGCTGAGGCTTTGAGGGCGGAACGCAGCGGTCTCGTCCGACGCCGTACCGTCGCCCGGGGTCAGAAACGCCACGGGCGCGTCCGACAACTGGCCCACCTGGCCGATCACATCGTGCAGCGTCCGTCCCAGCGGTCCACGTACCTCGTTCATCGCCTCGGCGTAAGCACTCAGCGCGAGGCGCAGCTCCCGGGCTTGCGCCACGGTCTGTTGCGACAACTGTGGGGCTCGCGGCTCCTCGGCGAGCGCGCGTCCCAGTTCTTTGGCGACGGCCTTACGGCTTGTGTTGTGGCTGTGCAGGGCGAGGGCGTACGAGTCGAGGCCGACGGAGCGCAGCCGATCGAGGACGACGTCGAGGGCCGCCGCCTTCTCGCTCACGAAGAGCACACTGCGGCCCGCGTGCATCAGCGCGGCGATCATGTTCGTGATCGTCTGGCTCTTTCCGGTGCCGGGCGGGCCGTCCAGGACGAACGAATGACCGGCCACGGCCGCGGCGACGGCCTGGCGCTGCGAGGCATCGGCGTCGAGCACCAGTGGGCTGTCCTCGGGCGGGCTCAGTTCGTCGATCCGGTCGAGGTCGATCTCCTCGAAGTCGAAGCGGTCGGACGCGAGACCTGATTCCGCGCCGAGCGCCATCGCCCGTACCAGGTCGCTGCCCAGCACTCGGTCCTCGTTGTCCAGCAGGTCCTGGTACATCGACTCCTTGTGGGAGGCGAACAGTGCCGCCACGACACGGTCGGTGACCTGCCAGCCGCTCTTGCCCGCGACCGCGTGCGTGGCGGCGGAGAGGACGGCGGGCAGGTCGGTGGGGTCCAGTTGGGTGACGGACGTCCAGTCGATGTGGAACTGCTCCAGCTTCACCTTCAGGGCGGGGTTGTGCCGTGGCTCCTCTTCATCGTTGGCTCGCAGGCGGATCCGGCCGTTCTTGGTGCGCTCGAGGAGAACCGGAAGCAGCACCAAAGGGGCGTCACTGCCTGTCTCGGCCCCGTCCTCGCGCCAACGGAGCATTCCGACGCCGAGGTTGAGGGTCCACAGGCCGTAGTCGTTGAAGAGCTGGGTGGCCTTGCCGCGAAGGTTGGCGATCGAGCGCAGGAGGGCGGGGGCGGTGGTCTTCTGGGTGACGATTCCCTCGGCACCGCCGAAGACGTCGGCTCGCCCTCGCACATCAAGCGCGGCGCCGTGGGATTCCTCCACCGTCTCATCGGCCCCGGGCTCCTCGTCCGGCAGCGGTGCGAAGTCCCAGCCCCGGTCCAGGCCTTCGACGAGCTGCTGCGCCGACGGATAGGAGATCTCCAGGGTGGACGCCTTGGTGACACGGAAATTGAGAAGGCGGTTGCGTCCACTCAGGTCCACCAGGGAGGTTCGCCATCCCGCCAGGATCGTCTTGAGCCGCTGGAGTTCTTCACCGCCGCAGCCGCCTGGATTCGTCACGCTGGTCCCCGCTGGTCGTCGCCTGTGGGCCAACGGAGCATCGCGTCGTCGGCAGCAGTTCCGCCGACAACGCAAAGAGCGGCCATGGGCGTTCGTGCCGTCCCGGTGGCCGCGTAAGTCCCGCTGATCCCCCCTCGACACGGAATTCTACGTTCAACACTCCGTTGCGTGAAGTGCTGATTACATAGGACTACGGATCGGATCGGCGGTCACTGCTGGGATCCCTCACGTTCGACCCTCAGCTCCTTCAGGAACAACGAGGGAAGCACAATCCACTCCGTGGCCCGGTCCACGACCTCCACGGTCCTGCCATCCAGTGAAGGCGTCTGCTTGGGGTCCTCCATCGGGCACAGCCACCACAGACCATGGGGGGTGTCGGCCGGCCGACGGGCGGACTGCTGGAGGGAGACAAGGAGTTCGTGACCGCCACCGTCGAAGTAGCGGGCGATCAGGCCGGAGTTGTGGACGAACAGCACCGTCTTCGGCCCGGTCCTCTCCGCCAGCTCCTTCAGCCGTTCCGTGAGCCTGGCGGTGACCCGCTGGACGTACGAGCGCAGCCCGGGCTTGAGTTCGCCCGACTCGGTGAATGCGGCGTCCGCGCGCAGGACCTTCGACCAGTCGGTACCGAGTTCGTCCGCGAGGGCTCGGAAGAGGGTCAGGAACTCGGCGTTGAGGTCCACCGGCAGGACACCGAACTCCGCGGCCAGCAGCTCTGCCGCGCCCGGCAGGTCGACGCCCTTCAGGGTGAGGGCGAGGAAGCCGCCCCGCGCGGCCGCTGTGGCCAGCTTGGCGCGGACGACCGCCCGCGGGTCGCGCCCGGAGGCCGCCGCGGCCTGGGCTTCGGCGACCATCACGCTCGGCTCGGTCCACATGTGCGTCGGGCGTCGATGTGGCGCCGACCACGGGGGATTACGCGGCCCGTGGCGGCTGGCACGCCGGTCGGGTCAGGTGCATGCACTGCTTGCCGTCCACGCCGCGCAGCAGCTGGTCGTAGGCCTTCTCGACGCCGGAGCGGCCCACGATCGCGCCGGACGGCAGGTCGGGCCTTCACCGCGCGTCGTCGGGGCCCGGGCCACGGGAACGCGCGGGAACTCCCAGGTAGAAGCGGGAAGTGCCTCGACACGGGAAAAGACCCTGACTAGAAAAGAAATCCCAGTTCAGGGCCTTGATGGCAGACGAGTCGGGCTGTACGCCGGGTTCTGTCCCGAGAGGCCCTCGCGGGCCTTTCGGTGACGGCCATCCATCTAGGACCGGCGTTGCCGCCGGTCTCGTGCGGTCTACCCGCGGACTCGGGCGGGCCGCCCTCGATCGTCCGCGCAGAGCACCTTTCACAGTGCTCCTTTTGACCTTGCTCCGGGTGGGGTTTACCTAGCTGCCCAGGTCACCCTGGGCACTGGTGGTCTCTTACACCACCGTTTCACCCTTACCCGACGCCTGAGCGCCGGGCGGTTTGCTTTCTGTGGCACTGTCCCGCGGGTCACCCCGGGTGGCCGTTAGCCACCACCCTGCCCTGTGGAGCCCGGACGTTCCTCGGGGAGCACCCCCGTCAGGGGGACTCCACGCGGCCGTCCGCCCGGCTCGTCTGCCGTGTGGACCATGGTACCGGGCGCGGCGCCCGCTTCGGTGCCGTGGCCACGGCCGGGCCCGCCGTCGCGAGTACCGAGCCTGCCAGGATCAACGCGAAGGCGATCATGATGCCTGCCGTCAGGGGCTCGTCCAGCAGGGCCGCGCCCGCCGCGACCGCGACGGCCGGGTTGACGTACGTGATCACTGTCGCTCGGGTCGGGCCCGCTTCCTTGATCAGTTCCAGGAAGGCGACGAAGGCCACGGCCGTGCAGAGGACGCCCAGACCGGCCAGGGCGGCCAGGACCTGGGCGGAGGGGAGGGTGGTCGGCCAGGTGGCCGCGGCAGCGGGGGCGTAGACCAGGGCCGCCAGCGTCAGGCAGGGTGCGATGAGCTGGAGCGTGGGGACGTCCTTGAGGTGGCGGGCCGCTATCAGCGGTGCGGTTGCGTAGCCGACGACCGTCAGCAGCACCTCGGCCAGGGAGCGCGCGTCGCCGCCGGTCAGGTGCGGGGCCGTGAGGACGCCGACGCCGGCCAGGCCCAGCGCCAGTCCCGTCAGCCGTCGTACGCCCAGGCGCTCCGCGTCACCGACGAGCCGGGCCGCGACCACGCCCACGATCGGGACGCCCGCGATCAGCAGGCCCGCCGTGGAGCTGGACAGGTGCCGCTCGGCGTCGGTCAGCGTGAGCCAGGGGCCGATGATCTCGATGCACGCGAAGGCCAGCATGGGGCGCCAGTGGGTCCGTACGACCCGGGTGAGGTTCCCTTGCCGTACCGCGAACGGGAGCAGGAGGACGGCGCCCAGTGCGCAGCGCGTGAACACCACCATGGTCGGGGACACCGCGTCCACCGCCACTTTGATCATCAGGTAGGGGATGCCCCAGATCACTCCCATGAGGGAGAAGAGGAACCAGCCGCGTGCAGTCATGCGGTGAGTGTGAGGCCCGGCCTCAGGCCGCGTCTTGAACGCTGTTGCGGTACGCCGCCGGGGTCACCCCCAGCACCCGGCGGAACCAGCGCGTGAGGTGCGCCTGGTCGGCGAAGCCGACCAGCGGGGCGACCTCCGCCGGGCGCAGGCCCGTCTCCAGCAGGCCTCGGGCCCTCGCGACGCGGTACTGGGCCAGCCACGCGTACGGCGGCAGACCCAGCTCCGTGCGGAAGGCGCGCAGCAACTGGTAGCGGGACATGCCCAGGTCCGCGGCCAGGCCGGCGAGAGAGGGCGGGGCGAGGAGTTCGTCGGCGAGGCGGTCGCGGACGGCGCGGGCGACCGAGGCGGCGCCGGGGATCGTGTCGGGTACCGGGCGTGCCGTGGAGTGGCGGCGGGCCAGGGCCGTGAGCAGCCACGGGAGGCGGGACTCGGCTTCCAGTGGGTCGGGGCAGACGCTGAGTTCGGTGTGGGTGGCGCACAGGGCGGCGACCAGTTCGGGGTCGTCGAGGAGTGGTTCGCGGAAGTGGGGCAGGCCGCCGAGGATGCCGTCGGAGAGGAGGGCGGGGTCGGCGTACAGGGCGCGGTAGGCGTAGCCGTCGGTGGTGGTGGCGGGGGCGCCGGTGTGGGTCTCGCCGGGGTCGAGGACGACGATGGTGCCGGGACCGGTGCGGATGTGGCCGCCGCGGTAGTCGATGACCTCGGAGCCGCCGACGCAGACGCCGATGGTGAACTCCTCGTGGGCGTGCGGGGCGTAGCGGTGCTGGTCGAAGCGGGCGGTGAGCAGGTCGAGGGGCGGGCCGCCGGTGCCGAGCCGTGCCCTGGTCCACGTGGCCTGTTCCCGTACGCCCATCACCCACCCCCGGGTCGATGGGATCAGAGGAAGTCGCCGGTGTCCAGTTCGAAGGCGAAGGGCTCCGGGAGAGCGAGTGGTTTGCCGAGGGGGCGGGTGCAGTGCTCGGGGTAGTCGTCCTTCTCCGGGTCGCTGAACAAGGTGATCGACGACGCCTCGCGGTCGGCCAACAGGTACAGCGGGATGCCGCCACGGGCGTAGCAGCGGCGCTTCGCCTGACGGTCGGTGTTGGGCCTGGTGGACGTCACTTCGAGGACCATGGCGACGCCGTCACACGGCATCCACGGGTCCGCGCCTCGATAGAGCCGCAGCTCAGCGGGGGCGAACGTGCCGTCGGGGATCACATGGTCCTTCGGGCAGCCGCACTTCAAGCCCTTGTTCCCGGAGAAATCCATGTCGGTCCGGGACCGCCTGATCACCTGCTTCACGATCTGGCTGATGCAGTCCTCGTGGTCCCCGTCCGGTGGCGGCGTCACGACGATCTCCCCCTCGATCAGCTCCGCCCGGAAGCCCTCCGGGGTGTCCAGGGCGAGAAAGCCCTCCAGCAGGACGTCTTCCTGCGTGAGCGGCTCATGGGCCATGGCGGTCATGTCACGCCCCTCCTTCGGTCGCTCACCGGAATGGGACATCGGCTGATCACCTGGCCGTGAGATCGGGAACCGTTCCTTCGATCGTGGCACACGATCCTTGTTCAGGGGTGCAGAGCCTGCAGTCCCCGTTTCCACGCCGCCTCCAGGTCCGCGTCCTGTGGAAACCGGCCGTGGATCTCCAGGATCACCATGCCGTGGGCGAAGGCCCAGGTGGACCGGGCGAGGTCGAGGTCGCCGGCGCAGGCGCGCAGCAGCGGCAGCGCTGCGCGGTCCTCGAGTCCGGCGGGAAGGGACGCGCGGGGCAGGGGGCGCTCGGTGGCCAGGCGGTACAGGTGCGGGTGAGCGAGGGCGTACGTGCGGTACGCCTCCGCCAGCGCCTGGAGGGAGCCGGGGGCGCGGGTCTCGGCGGCCTCCAGTGCCTCGGCCGACTCGTCGAGCATCTGGGCGATCAGCTCCACCTCGACGGCGTGTTTGTCGGGGAAGTGCTTGTAGAGGGAGGGGGCCTTGATGCCGAGGTGGTCGGCGAGGGTGCGCATGGTGAGCGCGGCGGGCCCGGAGTCCTCCAGGAGGGTCCGGGCCGCCGCGACGATCTCGCGGGCGCGGGGCGACAGGTGCGCCCCGGCTGTGGGGGCCGGTCGGTCAGCCACGCTGGAAGCCCTCCCTGGTGCGCAGTCCGTAGCCGAGGGCGCGATCGTACGAGATGTGGGCGAGCCAGCCGCACAGGGCGGCGAAGGCGGGGGCCCAGGCGAAGGGCGCGACCATGTACAGCGCCATGAGCGTGAGCGGGACCAGCGCCCGGTGCATGGCGTTGTAGTACGGCACCGCGCGGGGTGCCAGTTGCCCCTTAGCCATGCGGGGCGCCTGGTCGAGGGCGACCAGGAAGGTCAGGTCGGGCAGGACGAGGAAGACCAGGGCGAGGGTGCCGGCGGCCCAGCCGTGGTTGACGGCTTCGAGGACGGCGAAGGCGGACCAGAAGATCGCGTTCACGAGCCAGGCTGTACGACGGACGACGCTGAGGGCGGAGTGGGGGGACGCGGTGCCGGCCGTACTCATGACTGCCTCCCGGGGCGGTCGGGCGTTGAGCTAACGCCGTTAGCCGCGAAGTTAAGGCGAACGGCGTTAGCCGTCAAGGGTCGACGCCCGATGTGGACGCCGCTCCCCGTAACCTGGCGCGAGCACCACCACCGGCCCCAAGGAGAAGACCCGTGCTCGTCCTGTTGCCGCCCTCCGAAGGCAAGGCGCCCTCCGGACGCGGTGCCCCGCTGAAGCTGGAGTCGCTGTCCCTGCCGGGGCTGACCGCCGCGCGGGAGGCCGTGCTCGGGGAACTCGTCGAGCTGTGTACGGGGGACGTGGAGAAGGCGAGCCAGGTGCTCGGACTCAGCGAGGGACTGCGCGGCGAGGTCGCGAAGAACGCCGGGCTGCCGACGGCAGGAGCGCGGCCCGCCGGGGAGATCTACACCGGTGTGCTGTACGACGCCTTGGACCTGGCCTCCCTGGACACTGCCACCAAGCGGCGCGCGGCCAGGTCGCTGCTCGTCTTCTCCGGGCTGTGGGGCGCCGTCCGCGTCACGGACCGCATCCCCTCCTACCGCTGCTCGATGGGCGTGAAGCTGCCCGGGCTCGGGGCGCTCGGCGCGTACTGGCGGACGCCGATGGCCTCCGTCCTGCCCGAGGCGGCCGGCGACGGTCTGGTGCTCGACCTGCGGTCCTCCGCGTATGCGGCCGCATGGAAGCCGAAGGGCGAGGTGGCCGGGCGTACGGCGACCGTGCGGGTGCTGCACTCCCAGGTCGTGGACGGGGTGGAGAAGCGGTCGGTCGTCAGCCACTTCAACAAGGCGACCAAGGGGCGGATCGTCCGCGCCCTGCTGACGGCCGGGGTCGCGCCCAAGGACCCGGCGGAGCTGGTCGAGGCGCTGCGGGACCTGGGGTACGTGGTGGAGGCCGAGGCGCCGGGCCGGGCGGGGAAGCCCTGGTCGTTGGACGTGGTGGTGACCGAGATCCACTGATCGGCCACGCCCGGGCAGCGTGTGGCGTTGCAGCATGCGCAATGGCCTTTGCGCATGGTGTCATTCGTCGGCAGGATGACGGCCATGACCTCGCCCCTGCCCTCGTCCCCTGCGCCGTCAGCCGCGCCCTGCGCCCATCCGGTGCTCGATCTCGCGCCCGTCGTCCCCGTGGTCGTCGTCCAGGACGTCGCCGACGCCGTGCCTCTCGCTCGGGCGCTCGTGGCCGGTGGGCTGCCCGCGATCGAGGTGACGCTGCGTACCCCGGCCGGTCTTGAGGCGATCCGGGCGGTGTCGGGTGAGGTCGCGGGCGCGGTCGTCGGGGCCGGGACCGTCATCACGCCGGAGCAGGTGGCGGACTGCGTCGCGGCGGGTGCGCGTTTCCTGGTCAGCCCTGGGTGGACGGATGGGCTGCTGGCGGCGATGCAGGGCTCCGGGGTGCCGTTCCTGCCGGGGGTGTCGACGGCTTCGGAGGTCGTGGCGCTCCTCGAGCGCGGCGTGCGGGAGATGAAGTTCTTCCCGGCGCAGGCGGCGGGTGGCACGGCGTTCCTGAAGTCGCTCGCCGGACCGCTCCCCCAGGCCCGCTTCTGCCCGACGGGCGGCATCGGACCGGCGAACGCCCCGGAGTACCTGGCCCTGCCCAACGTCGGCTGCGTCGGCGGTACCTGGATGGTCCCCGAGGACGCGATCGCCGGGCGGGACTGGGCGCGGATCGAGGGTCTCGCCCGGGCGGCGGCGGGGCTGTGGCGGCCGGTCAGCGCAGGTGCGACGTGTCGTTGAGGAGGCGCAGGCTCGCGTTGCCGTCGGCGTAGTACGCCACCGCGGACAGGGACGCGGCGGACAGCTCCATGCGGAACAGGGCCTCGGGCGGTGCGCCGAGCGCGAGCCGGACCAGCGTCTTGACGGGCGTCACGTGGGAGACGACCAGGACGGTGCGGCCCGCGTGGGAGGCGAGCAGCTTGTCCCGCGCCACGGCGACCCGGCGGGCGACGGCCGCGAAGCTCTCACCGCCGCCGGTGGGTTGGGCCTCGGGGTCGGTCAGCCAGGCGTTCATGTCGTCGGGGTACCGCTCGCGGACCTCGCCGAAGGTGAGGCCCTCCCAGGCGCCGAAGTCGGTCTCGCGCAGTCCGTCCTCGATGCCGACCTCCAGCCCGAGGCGGGCTGCGACGACACCTGCAGTCTCACGACAACGGGCGAGAGGCGAGGAGACGACGGTCTGCACGGTCCCGCGTGCGGCCAGCACGCCGGCGACCAGTTCGGCCTGCCGTCGGCCGACCTCGGAGAGACCCGGGTCGCTGCCCCCACTGCCGGAGAACCGCTTCTGCGGGGTCAGCGGGGTCTCGCCGTGCCGCAGCAGTACGAAGGTGGTGGGGGCGCCGAGGTCGGGCGGCGGCGCGGAGGCGACATGACGAGCGGCCCGGATGTCGGCCGCCTCCCGCTCGGACGGGCCCACGGAAGCCTTCGCCGAACCCGCGGGAGCCTCTCGCCCGGGGCCCGTGGCGCCACCGGAAGCCGGCTCCGCCGTCGAACCGGACGGTTCCCAGCGCTCGCCCCGCGCCCCCGCGTCCATCGCCTCGTTGGCGAGACGGTCGGCGTGCTTGTTCTGCTCGCGCGGGATCCACTCGTAGGTGACCTGCTCGGGCGGGAAGACCGCGGCCGCCTCCACCGCCAGGGGTCTCATCGCCGGGTGCTTGATCTTCCAGCGGCCCGACATCTGCTCCACGACCAGCTTGGAGTCCATCCGCACCCGCACCCGCGCGCCCGGGTCCAGCTCGTGGGCCGCGCGCAGCCCGGCCAGCAGTCCCCGGTACTCGGCGACGTTGTTCGTGGCCGTGCCGATGAACTCGGCCCGTTCCGCGAGCGTCTCGCCGCTCGCCGCGTCGCGCACCACGGAGCCGTAGCCCGCGGGCCCCGGGTTGCCCCGGGAACCGCCGTCCGCCTCGACGATGAACTCCCGCACGCCGTACGCCTCTTGTCGAACCTCTATGGCCTCTGGCCGCCTCTTACAGACCGGACTCCGCCGTGCGCACCAGGATCCGGCGGCAGTTCTCGCAGCGCACCACCGTGTCGGGCGCGGCCTTGCGGATCTCGTTCAGCTCGGTGATCGCCAGTTCCTGCCGGCAGCCCTGGCAGGTGCGCTGGTACAGCTTGGCGGCGCCGATACCGCCCTGCTGCTCGCGCAGCTTGTCGTAGAGCTTGAGCAGGTCCGCCGGCACCGACGCCGAGACGACCTCGCGCTCCTTGGTCACCGACGCGACCTCGCCGTCGATCTCCTCGAAGGCGGCGTCCCGGCGCGCCGTCGCGTCGTCGATCTTCGACTGGACGGAGGCGACGCGCTCGGTCAGCTCCGCCACCCGCTCCTGCGCGGCCTCGCGGCGCTCCATCACCTCGAGGACGATGTCCTCCAGGTCGCCCTGCCGTTTGGCGAGCGAGGCGATCTCGTGCTGGAGGTTCTCCAGGTCCTTGGGCGAGGTGATCGCACCGGAGTCGAGGCGCTGCTGGTCGCGGGCGGCGCGCTGGCGCACCTGGTCGACGTCCTGCTCCGCCTTGGTCTGTTCGCGGGCGCAGTCGCTCTCCTCGGTCTGCGCGGCCACCAGCAGGTCGCGCAGCTGGACGTGGTCCTTGGTCAGGGCCTCGATCTCGGCGTGCTCGGGCAGGGACCTCCGCCGGTGAGCGAGCTGCTGGAGGCGTACGTCGAGGTCCTGGACGTCGAGGAGGCGGATCTGGTCGGCGGGCGCGGCGTTCAGTTTGGGGCTCCCGTTGAGCTAGAGGTGGTGGACGCCGCGTGGGCGGTCCAGGGGTCGGTGACCGTCTTGGAGACGTGGACGCGAAGGTCCCATCCGTGCCGGTCGGAGATCTCGTCGAGCTGGGCTGCGGCCAGCTCGCACCAGGGCCATTCGGTGGCCCAGTGCGCCGCGTCGAGCAGCGCGAGAGGACTGTGGGCGCGGGCTTCGGAGGCCGGGTGGTGGCGCAGGTCCGCGGTGAGGAAGGCGTCGACACCCGCCGCGCGGACCGCGTCGAAGAGGCTGTCGCCGGAGCCGCCGCTGACGGCGACCGTGTGCACCACCGCCTCGGGGTCGCCGGCGACGCGGATGCCCTGCGCGGTGGCGGGCAGCCGCTCGGCGGCGCGGGCGGCCAGCTCGCGGACGGTCAGCGGGTGGTCCAGCTCGCAGACGCGGCCGAGGCCCCGCCGGCCTTCCGGGTCGGTGGCGTCCGGCACCAGGGGGCGTGCGACCCTGAGGTCCAGCGCGCCGGCCAGCGCGTCGCTGACGCCGGGGTCGGCGGTGTCGGCGTTGGTGTGGGCGACGTGCAGCGCGATGTCGTTCTTGATCAGGGTGTGCACGACACGGCCCTTGAAGGTGGAAGCCGCCACCGTCGTCGTACCGCGCAGATAGAGCGGGTGGTGGGTGACCAGCAGGTCGGCGCCCAGCTTCACCGCCTCGTCGACGATCTCCTGGACGGGGTCGACGGCGAAGAGAACCCGGGAGACCTCCTGGTCCGGGTCGCCGACGACCGTGCCGACCGCGTCCCAGGACTCGGCCCGCTCGGCGGGCCACAGGTTCTCCAGCGCGGCGATGACTTCAGACAGACGGGGCACGGGGAAAAGGCTACCTGGCCCGGGGCGGTGACCCATCGGTCGCGGGTCGTTCCGGCGGGCAGGCGGGAGCGGCTCGTACGATCCGGCCTCCCGGACGTACGAGCCGGCTCCCCGTCCAGACGTCCTCCAGACGTCGTCCGGCCGTCGTCCAGTCGTCGTCCCGGTCGCCGTCCGGTCGTGCTGAGGTGGTGAGTTGGCCGCACGCGCGCCCCCTTGTGCAGCACAACCGCCCCCGTTTATTCACAGGAATCCCCGCACCGACACCCTTACGTGTGAAGCGACGGCCGGGGGATGTCACGCCTGTGCGTACGAAAACTAGCTTCGTCGCCGGAGGTGACCGAATGATGACGGCCTGTGCCTTCACATCCGCCACGGCGAACGGCCCCGAAGGGGCGCCCGGGCCCGGATGCGTGATCACCGCGGACGGTTCCTACGCGGCGCGTCTCGCTCTGGACGGCGCGTCCTGGTACCCGGAGCGCTGGACCCTGGACGGCCCGGAACCGTACGCCGTACCGCTGCCCGTCAACCAGCCCGAGGAGCCCGGCACCGAAGTGCAGCCGTTGGCCGACGGACGGGTGCTCGTCCACCGCGTCGCGGCCCGGCGGCGGCACACGTTCTCGCTGCTGTACCCGACCGGGCCGGGGACCGGGGAGCGGCTGCTGGGCGCGGTGGAGTGCCCCGCGGAGGAGACTCGGCTGCGGCTGCTGCCGCCCGCGCCGACGGGGGACCGCGCGTTCGCCCTGGAGGTGGGTGCGGGGACGAGCGCGGTGTGGCTGGTGGCGGGCGGCGCCAGGGGGCCCGAGCGGGTGGCCGAGGTGCCGGGCCGGTGCTCGGGCGGGGTGTGGCTGGACCGCACGGGCCGGTTGCTGGCCGTGGACCGTACGCCGCCGGACGGGGGTCCCACCAAGACCGTGGTGGTCGATCTGGAGCGGGACGGCGAGGTGTCGCCACTGCTGCAGATCGCGGACGGCAGCAACGACCGGCTGCTGCTCGCCGACGCGGACAGCGGCCTGCTGCTGATCCGCTCGGACGCGCCCTCACCGGGCCAGGAGCGGCTCGGCTGGGGTGTGTTGGGGAGCACGCTGCCGGTGCGTTTCCCCGAGTGCCTGCGACTGGACCGCCCGACGACGCCGTTCGCCATTCAGCCGGGGCAGGCGTTGACACCGGAGAGCTGCGCGGTGGCGCTGCGCATCGACGGGCCGGCCGGCAGTTGGGTCGGGGTGTGGCGCCCCGCGGACCGCCGGGTGCACCAACTCGCCGCACCCACCGGGTGGTTGGCGGGGGCCGGGCTGTGGACGCGGGACGGGGTGCTGCGGCTGCCGTACGCGACGGGTGCCGTGCGGTGCGCGGTGGCGCTGCTGGAGGTGCCCGGCGCGACGGTCGCCGCATCGGCCCGGGAGACGGGCGCCGCGATGGCCCGGGAGACGGATGAACGGCCGGTCCCGGTGCCCCCGGAGCCGTCCGTGACGCGACCGGTCACGTTGCAGCAGGCGCTGTCGCCACGGCGCGCCGAGGCGGCCCCGGCCCCCCTCGTGTGGATCCGCAAGAGACAGGCACCGGTGGGGAATAAGGACGGGTCTCCTGGGCACGCGCAGGGCCAGGGCGGCAGCCGCAGCACGACACCCCCGGCCCCCGGCACGGCTGTCGTTGCCGCCCGTTAGACTCGCCCGGCTGTACGAACGATCATGTTGTGACGGGGTGGACACTTCCGATGAACGACACCAGCACCACACAGCCTCTGTCTGCCGAGGCCCAGGAGATCCCGGGGCACGGCAAGCACCGCGGTCCGGTCTCCGCCGAGGACCACGAGGCGGCGCCGCACGGACGGCACCGCAAGCCGTCCGGCCAGCAGCAACAGGCTGGCACAGCGGCCTGAACCGCCTCCGCTGCGTGATGTGAGGTCCGGCAGCCGCCGTACCCCGCCGGCTGCCGGGTCTCTTCGGCCCCGCCCGTCGCCGCGACGGGCGGGGCCGTTGTATACGGGCGGGGCCGTTGTATGACGGGAAAAGTCGCCCCCACGACGGGAGAGGTCCCCCCACGACGGTAGACGTCGTCGCACGGCGCCCTCACCCGACCCCTTCAGCGATCCCCCGACGCCCCCTCGTGCCGCAGCCCCAGCACCTCCACCGCCGCGAACGTCTCTCCCCGCGGCCGCTCGGCGTAGTGCGGGGTGAGCAGTGCGTCGAGTTCGTCGTATGTGAAGGCGTCCTGCTTGGTGTCGAACTTCACCCCGACCCGTGGCCGTTCGACGATCGCCACCATGCCGCCGTGCACGACGAGGAGCTGCCCGTTGACCTGCGCGGCGGCGGGTGAGGCCAGATAGCCGACGAGGGGGGCGACATGCTCGGGCGCGAGCGGGTCCAGGCCGTCGTCCGGTGGTTCCGAGCCGGCGAACACGTCCTCGGTCATACGGGTCCGGGCGCGCGGGCAGATCACGTTCGCGGTGACGCCGTACTTGGCGAGGGCGAGCGCCGTCGACGTGGTGAGGCCGACGATTCCGCCCTTGGCCGCCGCGTAGTTGGGCTGCCCGGCCGAGCCCGCCAGGAACGCCTCCGAGGACGTGTTGACGATCCGCCCGTACACCGGCCCGCCCTCCGCCTTCGAGCGGGCCCGCCAGTGCGCGGCGGCGAAGCGGGTGGTGTTGAAGTGGCCTTTGAGGTGGACCCGGATCACCGCGTCCCACTCCTCCTCGGACATGGAGAAGACCATGCGGTCGCGCAGGATGCCCGCGTTGTTGACGAGGATGTCGAGCTTGCCGAACTCCTCGACGGCCGACTCGACCAGCACACGGGCCTGTTCGAAGTCGGACACGTCCCCGTCGTGGGCGAAGGCCCGGCCGCCGGCCGCGCGGATCTCGGCGGCGACCGTCTCGGCGGGGGTTGTGGAGGCCTCCCCGGAGCCTCCCCCAAGCTCGCGGCTTCGCTCGAGCAGGGTGGACCCCCATCGCCCCGGCTGCCCGTGGTCGTTGACGACGACGGCCGCGCCGAGCCGGGCGACTTCCAGCGCCTCGGCCCGGCCGATTCCGCGTCCGGCGCCGGTGACGATCGCGGACAGCCCCTCAAGTGGCAGTGACATGCGTCGCGTCCTCAGATCTCGATGCACGTACGCAGGGCGGTGCCGGTACGCATCTGGTCCAGCGCTTCGTTGATGTCGGACAGCGGCACCCGGTGGGTGATCAGCCCCTCCAGGTCGATGCGACCCGCCCGCCACAGGGCGATGGTGCGCTCGTAGGAGCGCAGCACGTCGCCGCCGCCGTACAGGGACGGCAGGATCCGCTTCTCGTCGAAGAACAGCTCGAACATGTTGAGTTGCAGGAAGTCGTCCATGGCGCCCGCGCCGACGATCACGAGCGTGCCGCCGCGCCGGGTGTTCTCGTACGCCGTGCGGGCCGTGGCCGACTTCCCGACCACCTCGAAGACGTGGTCGAAGCCCTCGCCGCCGGTGACCAGCTGTTTCGTGTCGGGCAGCTCGTCCGGTGACACGGCCCTGGTGGCGCCGAACCTCAGCGCCGCCTCACGGCGCGAGGCGACCGGGTCGACGGCGACGATCTCGGCGGCGCCCTTCAGCCGCGCCCCCTGGATCGCGGAGATGCCGACGCCCCCGCAGCCGATGACCGCCACCGAGGAACCGGCCTCCAGATCGGCGGTGTTGAGCGCCGCGCCCAGCCCGGTCGTCACCCCGCAACCGATGAGCGCGGCGATGTCGAACGGCACGTCGTCCGGGATCGGGACCGCGCAGCCCGCGTCGACGACGACCTCCTCGGCGAAGGTGCCGGTGCCCGCGAAGCCGAAGACGTCACCGCCGGGGCGCCTGAAGTTGGGCGTGCCCGCGTTCATGAACCCGGCCAGGCACAGCTCGGTCTGTCCGCGCCGGCAGGCGGGGCAGGCACCGCAGGCCGGCAGCCAGCACACGACCACCCTGTCCCCCGGCTTCACACGGCTCACCCCCTCGCCGACCTCGAGGATCTCCCCCGCGCCCTCGTGGCCGGGCACGAACGGCCCCGGTTGCGGCAGCACCCCGCTCATCGCGGACAGGTCCGAGTGGCACAGCCCGGTGGCGCGCACCCGGATCCTGACCCTGCCGGGGCCGAAGCCCGTCGCCTCGACATCGTCGAGGACCTCCAGCTTGTCCTGGCCGATCTCGTGCAGTACGGCTGCGCGCATGGTGCGGCTCCCCTCGAAGGCTCAGTGGCACAGGAGTGTTCGGCGACTCGGTGACTCGGGACTGCATGGACCGATCGGTGACTCGGCACGGCTTGGACCGATCGGTGACTCAGGAGTGCGTGGACGGCCCGGCGGCTCAGGAGTGCTCGACGACCGTGTCGGCGAGGACCGGCGCATCGCCCCGCTCGACCGCGGCCACCGTCACCCGCACCACGCCCTGCGCCCCATGCGCCCCCTCCGTCCCCCTCGCCCTCCGAGACCACATGCGGATGCGCAGGGTCTCCCCCGGGTACACCACCCCGGCGAACCGCGTGGCGTACGCGCGCACACGGGTCACGTCGCCGCCGAGCAGCGTGTCGACGACGGCCTTGAGCGTCATCCCGTAGGTGCACAGACCGTGCAGGATGGGCCGCTCGAATCCGGCGAGCTTGGCGAACTCCGGGTCGGCGTGCAGGGGGTTCCAGTCGCCGGAGAGGCGGTAGAGCAGGGCCTGGTCCTCACGGACGGTCCGTTCGACGACCTGGTCGGGCTCGCCCGTGGGCGCATCCAGCCGGGCGGAGGGGCCGCGGTCACCGCCCCAGCCGCCTTCTCCCCGTACGAAGATCTGCGCGTCGTTGGTCCACAGCGGGCCGTCGGCATCGGCGACCTCGGTGCGCATCACCAGGACCGCCGCCTTGCCCTTGTCGTACACGGCGGCGATACGGGAGGTCGCCGTGGCGCTGCCCTCGGCCGGGATCGGGCGGTGGATCGTCAGCGACTGGCCGCCGTGCAGGACGCGGGCGAGGTCGACGTCCACGCCGGGCATGGACAGACCGCTGATCACGCCCGGGGAGCCGGCGCCGGCGACGGTGGCGAAGCTGGGCAGGACGTGCAGCCGGGACTCGAGGGTGTAGCGCAGTTCGTCGGGGTCGGTGGCGGGGATGCCCGCGCCGATGCCGAGGTGGTAGAGCTGCACGTCCTTGGAGGTCCAGGTGATCTCGCCGGTCCGGGGTTCGGCCGCGAGGGCCGAGGCTTCGTCGATGGGCATGGGGCTCCTGACGGTCGAGACCTCGGTGCGGCCGTCCGCACCGTCGGCCGCACCGAGGTCGTCACGGGCAGAACAGGAACGCGTTCCAGTCCGGCGGACCCTGTATAGCCCAGCGGTCCTGCGTTGTGAAGGCTCCCGGCATCGCGCCCTGACGTCGTGTCAGCTCGACCTGTCCGGGACAGCAGCGGGACATTTGTCCTGCCGGATCGCTGACAAACGCCTCTGCCGGGCAGTACCGCGCCCCGCATAGCGTCGTACGCATGACGAAGACGACTGGGACACCACCGGCGGTGTCCTTCACGGGGGCGGTCAAGACCTACGGTGCCGTGCGCGCCGTGGACGGCATCGACCTGCGGCTGGAGCACGGCGGGACGGTCGCGCTGCTCGGCCGCAACGGCGCAGGGAAGTCGACGACGATCTCGCTGCTGCTCGGCCTGAACGAGCCGGACGAGGGGGCCGTCGAGCTCTTCGGCGCGCCCCCGGAGCACGCCGTGCGCGCGGGCCGGGTGAGCGCCATGCTCCAGGAGGCGCGTGCGGTCCCCCGGGTCACCGTTCGCGAGCTGGTCTCCTTCGTGGCCGGCCGTTACCCCGACCCGATGCCCGTCGCCCGGGCCCTGGAGCTGGCCGGGATCGCGGACCTGGGCGGGCGGCGCGTGGACCGGCTCTCCGGCGGCCAGACCCAGCGGGTGCGGTTCGCCGTGGCGCTCGCCGGGAATCCCTCGCTGCTCGTGCTGGACGAGCCGACCGCCGCGCTGGACGTGGAGGCGCGGCACGCCTTCTGGGACTCGATGCGGGCCTACGCCCGGCGCGGCCACACCGTCCTGTTCTCCACTCATTACCTGGAGGAGGCGGACGCGCACGCCGACCGGATCGTCGTCATCGACCGGGGCCGGGTCGTCGCGGACGGCACGGGCGAGCAGCTGAGGCGGGCCGCGGGCGGCAACCTGGTCTCCTTCGACCTGGCGGGGCGCGGCACGGCGGGCCTGGAGCTGCTGCCCGGCGTGCGGTCGGTGGAGGTGCGCGGGGACCGGGCGCTGCTGCGCACGGACGACTCCGACGCGACCGTGATCGCCCTGGCCCGACTGGACGCGATACGGGGCCTGGAGGTCGTCCCGGCGTCGCTGGACGACGCGTTCCTCGCCCTGACCTCACGTGAGAAGGAGACGGTGTGATGTGGGACTACCTGCGGCTCGAGGTGCGCCGGACCCTGCGCGACGTGGGCTTTGTGATCGGCGGGGTCGCGATGCCGGTGATGATGTACCTGCTGTTCACCAACATCGGTGACAACGAAGGCAGTTGGAGGACCGCCTCCATGGTGGGCATGGCCGCGTACGGCGCGGTCGGCTCGGCGCTGAACACCGGCGGCGGGGTGGCCGAGGACCGGGCGATCGGCTGGCTGCGGCAGCTGAGGGTGACCCCGATGACCCCGCGCCAGGTCGTCGCCGGCCGGGCGCTGACCGGATCGGTGACCGTGCTGCCCGCGATCGTCGCGGTGCTCGCGGCGGGCGGCCTGGTCAACGGCGTGCGCCTGGCGGCCTGGCAGTGGGCGGCGATCGCGCTGCTGCTGTGGCTCGGCTCGATCCCCTTCACCCTGCTCGGGCTCGGCAACGGCTACCGGATGACCGCGCAGACCACGGGCGTGACGAACATGATCTGCAACCTGGGTCTGGCGGTGCTCGGCGGCCTGTGGTTCCCGCTGTCCCTGTTCCCGGGCTGGCTGCGCTCGGTCTCCGAGTACACCCCGACCCACCGCTTCGCCGAGCTCGGCACATCGGTGGCGGACGGTCATGCCCCGGCACTGGGCGCGATCGTCGTCCTCGCAGCCTGGCTGCTGGCGTTCGGTTCCTACGCTGTGCTGTCCTACCGCAGGACCGCGGGGAACATCTGACCGGGGGGAACGGGGGAAAGAGGGACATGTCCTGGGTGCGAAACGTCTCGTGCCGTCTCGGTGCCTGGCAGCAGGCGCGGCAGACGTGGAAAGAGGACAAGGAGCGGCTCAAGGCCGAGCAGAAGGCCGCCCGGAAGGCCGGGACGGTGCCCGAGAACCCGGGGCCGCCGCCCACCGGATTCTCCCTGCTGCCCTGGCTGCTGATGGGGATGGGCGCCTTCTCCAACCTCTTCCAGGGCAAGACCCCCAACCCGTGGATCGGCGCTCTGGGCCTGCTCGCCTTCAACTCCTGCTACATCTACGTGGTGTTCCGGGCCTTCCACAAGCAGACGCGTCAGGCCGGCTCCACACGGGCGGCGCTGGTCGTGATGGGCGTGGTGACCTTCGGCCTGGCCATCGGGTACGGCGGCAGTTGGCTGCTGTTCTTCCCGCTGCTGGGCCTTGCGACGGGAGCGGTCGTGCGAGGCCCCTGGCTCGGCAGGACGGGCCTCGCCCTCACCGCGGTCGCGGGTGCCGTCTCCTGCCTGCGCGACGGCTGGGACGGGCTGAACGTCGCCTACGGCACGTTCCTGTCGACGATGGTGACCGCGGCGATCCTGTCCCTCTCCGAGGCGGTACGGGAACTGCGCGCCGCCCGTGAGGAGCTGGCCCACCGCGCCGTGGAGCAGGAACGCCTGCGCTTCTCCCGCGACCTGCACGATCTGCTCGGCCACACGCTCTCGGTGATCGTGGTGAAGTCGGAGGCGGCCCGGCGCCTGGCCCCGCGTGACTTGGAGGCGGCGCTGGCCCAGGTGACGGACATCGAGTCGGTCGGCCGGCAGGCGCTCACCGAGATACGCGAGGCGGTGACCGGCTACCGCGAGGGCAGCCTCGGCACGGAACTGGACCGGGCCGGCTCGGCCCTGACCGCCGCCGGTATCGAGCCCGTGGTACGCCGCTCCGGTCCTCCCCTGGTCTCGCAGACCGAGGCGCTGCTGGGCTGGGTCGTGCGCGAGGCGGTCACCAACGCCGTACGGCACAGCGGCGCGACCCGCTGCGAGATCACCGTCGACGGGACCGTGGAGCGCGTCCGGCTGACGGTCGCGGACAACGGGAGCGGCGCGCCCACCGTGCCGGCCCCGGCGGGTGTCGGCGGGACCGGTCTGAAGGGCCTGACCGAACGGCTCGCGGCGGCGGGCGGCTCCCTGCGGGCAGGCCCGTCGCCGCGGGGCGGCTTCACGGTCACCGCCGAACTCCCGGTGGAGTCCGCGTCGCCCGTTCAGCCGCCCCCCTCAGTCGCCGTCCCCGGCGGCTACGGCGCCCACGGCTGACTGACCGAGAACAAGGGAGAGTCATTGATTTCCGGATGGCGTCGGCGAGTCGGCGGCACGCTCGGCCTGCGCCCCCGGACCTCGGCCCGCTGCCCGTACCCTTGGCCCGTGGACGAGATGCCCCGAAGTCACCGGCCGACGCGATGCATCCGGGTACTGCTTGCCGAGGACCAGGGCATGATGCGCGGCGCCCTCGCCCTGCTGCTCGGCATGGAGGAGGACATCGAGGTGGTCGCACAGGTCGCGGCGGGTGACGCGATCGTGGACGCCGTGCTCACCCACCGCCCGGACGTGGCGCTGCTGGACATCGAGCTCCCCGGGAAGAGCGGCCTGGACGCCGCGGCCGAGCTGCGGGAGGAGGCTCCGGGCTGCCGAGTGCTGATCCTCACCACCTTCGGGCGCCCCGGCTATCTGCGCCGCGCCCTGGAGGCGGGCGCCGCCGGCTTCCTGGTCAAGGACGGGCCGGTGGAGGAGCTGGCCGCGGCGATCCGGCGGGTGCTCACCGGCGAGACGGTCGTCGACCCGGCCCTGGCCGCGGCGGCCCTGAGCGCCGGCCCCAATCCGCTGACCGCCCGCGAGTGCGACGTGCTGAAGGCCTCCGTGGACGGGGCGACGGTCGCCGACATCGCCGCCAGGCTCCACCTCTCGGAGTCGACGGTCCGCAACTACCTCTCCTCCGCCATCGGCAAGACGGGCACCCGCAACCGCATGGAGGCGATGCGGGAGGCCCGGCAGCAGGGGTGGCTGTAGGGCCGGTTGCGGAGGTGGGTCACCCCTGGCCGGTCCGCGTCCGCGGCAGCCACGCCAGCATCAGCACGGCCCCCACCAGCAGCACGTACCCGCTCGTCCGGAACGCCTCGGCGTACCCCTCCGTGAGGGCATCGGCCGAGCCGCGTGCCCCGGTGCGCGTCGCCGCGATGGTGGACATCACCGCGAGGCCGAGGGAACCCCCCATGGTGCGCGAGGTGTTGACGAGTCCCGACACCAGTCCGGCGTCCCCCGGCGCGGCCCCCGATGTCGCGAGGGCGGCGAGCGGGGTACCCGCAAGGCCGGCGCCCAGCATCATCAGGATGCCCGGGAACATGATCGCCGTCGTGTACGAGCCGTTCGCCGTCATCGTCGACTGCCAGCCGAACCCGGCCGCCGCGATCAGCGTCCCGAGCACCGCCAGGTTCCGCGCCCCCACGCTCCGCATCACCTGCGGCGCGACCTTCGAGCCGAGCACCACGGCCAGTGAGCTGGGCACCAGGGCGAGTCCGGCGTCCAGGGGCGAGTAGCCGAGCACGTTCTGCGCGTACAGCGTCATGAAGAACCACATGCAGAACATCGCGGAGCCCGAGACGAACATGGCCGCGTTCGCCGAGGACACCGACCGCACCCGCAGCAGCTTCAGCGGCATCAGGGGCGCCTTCGCCCGCGCCTCGACGGCCAGGAAGATGCCGATGAGGGCGAGTCCGGCGGCGAGCGGCACCAGCGTCGCCGCCGCCGTCCAACCCTCGGCCTCCGTCTGCACGATCCCGTAGGCGAGCGTGCCGAGGCCCGCCGTCACCAGCAGGGCGCCCGGCAGGTCCAGGCGCCGCCCGTCCCCCGCCCGGCTCTCCACCAGCCACCGTGCCGACCCGGCCAGGACGACCGCGCCGACCGGCACGTTGATCAGCAGCACCCAGCGCCACGACAGCACGTCCACCAGCACTCCCCCGACGAGCCCGCCCGCCGCGCCGCCGCCGGCGCCCACCGCGGTCCAGGTGGCGATGGCCCGGGCCCGTGCGGCACCCTCCGGGACCGCCGCGGTGAGCAGCGTCAGCGTCGAGGGTGCGAGCACCGCCGCCCCGAGCCCCTGGACGGCCCGGCCGACCAGCAGCTCCCAGTCCTGCTGGGCCAGCCCGCCGGCGAGGGAGGCCAGCGTGAAGAGGGCGAGTCCTATGAGGAACATCCGCTTGCGTCCGTAGAGGTCCCCGGCCCGCCCGCCGAGCAGCATGAACCCGGCGAAGGCGATCGCGTACGCGTTCACCACCCACTGCAGTCCCGCCGCGCTCAGCCCGAGGTCGGCCCGCATCGACGGCAGCGCCACATTGACGACGGACACGTCGAGCACGACGAGGAACTGCCCGGCACACGCGAGCGCGACCACCACCCAGGTGGGCGGCGCGGTACGACGGGTGGGCACGGTGTCTTCGACGGCTCGCAGCATGCGCGCCATGCTCCCAACCCGGCCCCGCCGTCCGCATCGGGATTTCGCCCCAAGCCGCCTCGGGCCTGGGACGTACGACGCCCCTGGACGCGTCTCCCGACACATCCCCTGGCACGTCCCCGACGCACCCCCTGGCCCATCCCCGCCGCGTCCCCGACGCATCCCCTGGCACGTCCCCGGCGCGTCCACGGACACACCCCCTGACACGCCGTCAGCAGGCGAACCCATGACGCACGCTCAGAAACCCATGAAACGGTCAAGGATTCGTTAGTACGCCAAAGCATCGGAATAGTTGCCTGTGCATACGTGGTTCACCCACCACGTGTCGGCTCGGCTCCCCCTGTCCCGAGCGACCGTTCCGCACGACACCGACCAGGCCCGGAGGCCCCGATCCATGACGCACCCAACGACCGACCAGCCCGCACCGAGGCCGTCCGGCGCGATCGTGCCGGTGCTCGCCTTCGCGGGCATCGTGGTCGCGGTGATGCAGACGCTGCTCGTCCCGGTCATCAAGGATCTGCCCCAGCTGCTGCACACCACGCCCAGCAACGCCACCTGGGTCCTGACCTCCACCCTCCTCTCGGGCGCCGTGGCCACCCCGATCATGGGCCGTCTCGGCGACCTGTACGGCAAGCGGCGCATGCTGCTCACCAGCCTGGCCGTGATGGTGGTCGGCGCCCTGATCAGCGCCGTCACCAGCACCCTGATGCCCATGATCGTCGGCCGTACGCTCCAGGGCTTCGCGATGGGCGCGATCCCGCTCGGCATCGGCCTGATGCGTGACATGCTGCCCCGCGAGCGGCTCGGCTCGGCGATGGCCCTGATGAGCTCCTCCATCGGCGTCGGCGGCGGCCTGGCGCTGCCCGCCGCCGCCCTGGTCGCCCAGCACACGAACTGGCACGCCCTGTTCTACGGCTCCGCCGGACTCGGCGCCCTCTCCATCGTCCTCACGCTCCTCGCCGTACCGGAGTCCCCGATGCGCGCGAAGGGCTCCTTCGACCTGCTGGGCGCACTCGGCCTGTCCGCCGGTCTGGTGCTGCTCCTGCTCCCCATCACCAAGGGCAGCGACTGGGGCTGGTCCTCCGGCACCACACTCGGCCTGTTCGGCGCGTCCGTCGCGGTCCTGCTCCTGTGGGGCGTGCTCGAGCTGCGCATCAGCGCTCCGCTGGTGGACCTGCGCACCACCGCCCGCCGCGAGGTGCTGCTCACCAACCTCGCCTCGATCATGGTCGGCGTCAGCTTCTACGTCGTCTCGCTGGTCCTGCCGCAGCTGCTCCAGCTGCCCACCGCCACCGGCTACGGCCTCGGCCAGTCGATGGTCGTCGCGGGCCTGTGCGTGGCTCCGCTGGGCCTGACGATGATGTTCACCGCCCCGGTCTACGCCCGTCTGTCCGCCCGCTACGGCCCCAAGGTCACCCTGATCATCGGCCTGCTGGTCATCGCCCTCGGCTACGGCGGCGGCCTCGGCCTGATGGACGCCGCGTGGCAGACCGTGATCACCTCGGTGGTCCTGGGCGCCGGCATCGGCCTCGCCTACTCCTCGCTGCCCGCCCTGATCGTCGGCGCCGTCCCGGCCTCGGAGACGGGCGCGGCCAACGGCCTGAACACCCTGATGCGGTCCATCGGCACGTCGGTGTCCAGCGCCGTGATCGGCATGGTGCTGGCGAACACGGCGAACCACGTGAACGGTCTGGCCATGCCGACCATGCACGGCTTCCGGGTCTCCTTCCTGATCGCGACGGCCGCGGTCGCCCTCGGTCTGCTGCTCGCCCTCTTCCTGCCCGGCCGCCTCCCCGCGGCCCGGCCCCAGCTGCGCGCGAGCAGCGAGGAGGACGCGAACCTGGAGCGCGCCGAGGAGGTGCTGCGGGCCTTCCGCGGCCGGGTCCTGGACGCCGAGGGCGCCCCGGTCGCCCGCGCCAAGGTCACGCTGATCGATCGCCGGGGCCGCCAGGCGGGCGCCACGCTGTCCGCGCAGGACGGCAGCTACACGCTGGCGGTGCCGTCCGAGGGCCCGTACGTCCTGGCCGCCAGGGCCTCGGGCCACGCCCCGGTCGCCTCGTCGGCCACCCACTCGGGCGACGACCGCCCGGTGGACCTGGACCTGTCCCTTCCGGGCGAGCCGGTCCCGGTGGCGGAGGCCTGAGCAGCCCGCCCTCCACGCCACACACGCCACCCGCACCCCCCGTCGCCACGCCGCCGGGGGGTGCGGCAGCATGGGGCGTCCACACGCTCGTACGACCGAAAGGACGCCCCATGCCCGCGGCGCCCAAGCCCGAGATCCTGGCCGCGTTCGAGGCCGCGAAGGGGTTCATGCCACGGCACGAGGGGCTCGCGCTGTACGAGGCCGCCGTAGAGGCCGGGCGGCTCGGGCTGCCGCTGCTGGAGGTCGGCACGTACTGCGGCCGGTCCACGATCCTGCTCGCCGACGCGGCCCGCGCCGCCGGGGTCCCCGCGCTCACCGTCGACCACCACCGCGGCAGCGAGGAGCAGCAGCCGGGCTGGGACTACCACGACCCGGAGACGGTCGACCCCGAGGTCGGCCTGATGGACACGCTGCCCACCTTCCGGCGCACCCTGCACAGGGCCGGCCTGGAGGACCACGTGATCGCACTGGTGGGCCGTTCGCCGCAGGTGGCCAGGGTGTGGAACACCCCGCTCGGCCTGGTCTTCATCGACGGCGGCCACACCGACGAACACGCGAACGCCGACTACGAGGGCTGGGCCCCCCATGTGGCCCAGGACGGCCTCCTCGTCATCCACGACGTGTTCCCCGACCCGGAGGACGAGTTCACCGGCCAGGCCCCGTACCGTGTCTACCTGAGGGCCCTTCAGTCCGGAGAGTTCTCGGAGGTCTCGGCGGCCGACTCGCTGCGCGTCCTGCGGCGAACGCGGGCAAGGAGCGAATCGTCCCGTTAGGGTCGCAGGCATGTCGTACGTTGGACCGGACTTCGATGCCCCCGAACCCCGCCGCCGTCGGCGCGGGCCGCTGACGGTCGCGGTGGCCGCACTGGTGCCGGCGGCGCTGCTCGGCTGGCTGGTCTACGAGGCGGTGGCCGACAGCGGCGGTGGATCGGCGGGCGGGACGCCCACGACGAGGTCCGCGGGTACCGCGCCGTCCGCCGTCGCCCCGGGCTCCCCGGCCTCCCCGGCCGGTGGCGCGGACAGCGCCGAGCAGCCGGACGCGTCGTCCACCGCACGGGCCGGTTCCAAGCCGCTCGCGGGCAAGGTCGTCGTCGTCGACCCCGGACACAACCCCGGCAACGTCCACCACACGGCCGAGATCAACCGCAAGGTCGACATCGGTACGAACTCCAAGGAGTGCGACACCACCGGCACGTCCACCAACTCGGGTTACACGGAGGCCCAGTTCACCCTGGACGTGGCGCGCCGGCTGCGCACGCTCCTGGAGCAGCAGGGTGCCACGGTGAAGTTCACGCAGGACGGCGACCGGTCGTGGGGGCCGTGCGTGGACGAGCGGGCGCGGATCGGCAACGAGGCGCACGCGGACGCGGCGATCTCCCTCCACGCGGACGGCGCGGCCCAGGGCGACCGCGGCTTCCACGTCATCCTGCCGGCCTCGGTGCACAAGGGCGCCGCGGACACCCGTCGCATCGTCGGCCCCTCCCGCGACCTCGGCGAGCGCGTGGCGGGCGACTTCGTCCGCGTCACCGGGAGCGCGCCCTCCAACTACGTGGGCGACGGGACCGGTCTCGTCGTACGGAGCGATCTCGGCGGTCTCAATCTGTCAACGGTTCCCAAGGTCTTCATCGAGTGCGGCAACATGCGCGACAGCAAGGACGCGGCACAGCTGACCAGCGGATCGTGGCGGCAGAAGGCGGCGCAGGGCATCTCTGAGGGAATCGTGAGTTTCCTGCGCGGGTAGCGATCATCGGCTCCGACCCGGCGGACACCCCGACCGGGCTGACGATAGTGTCATCCCTACGATGAGGGGTCACCCCCGCGCTTCACACCGCGGCCCGAGGTCGACATGGTGACAGCGACGCCTCCTCCGACGACGAGACGACAGACGAAGGACCCGAAGTGAATATCCGCTCCCTCACGAGAGGCGACGGCGTGGTGATCGGAGCAGCGGTATTGCTGTTCATCGCGTCGTTCCTCGACATCTACTCGATCGACGGGGCGCCCAGCAGCGCGGACATCCCGAGCGCCTGGGCCAGCGGACCGCTCCTGCTGAGCGTCTTCCTGGCCGGCATCATCGGCGCCGCGCTGGTCGTCGTCGCCCACGGTCTGCCGCAGGTGCCCAAGGTCGCCGGTCTCGACCTCGGTCAGTTCGGCGTCGCCTTCACGGTCTTCGCCGCCTGGAGCGCGCTCGGCAACGTCTTCGACCCGATCGGCGGTGTCGACAACCTCGGTGGCGGCGGCAGCGTCAGCGCCGGCACCGGCCTGATCCTCGGCCTCGTCGCCACTGTCGTCATGGCCGCCGCCGCGATCGCCACGCCGCTGGTGCCGGCCCTGCAGGCCGCCCTCGTCCCGGCCCCCAAGCCCGCAGCCCCGCAGCCCTACGGCGGGCAGCCGCAGGGCGGGTACGGCTACCCGGGTGCGCAGCAGTCGCCCTACGGTCAGCCGCAGCAGGGGCAACCGTTCGGCGGGCAGCAGCCGCAGCAGACGGTTCCCGCCGCGGACTTCTCGCCGTTCTGGTTCGCGGTGCCGGTGCCGCGCCCGCTGTTCCCGGAGGACGGCTCGCCCACGCCGATCGCCGAACTGGCGCCCGGCACCTGGTACCTGGCCGTCGAGCAGCGCGGCCCCGCCCTGGTGGCGCAGACGCAGGACGGCCGCCGCGGTGTGCTCCAGGACACGAGCGGCATCCAGCGCGGCTGAGCCCCACCGCCCGTCGGCACGGCCCCTCGCCCTTCCGGGCGGGGGGCCGTTGTCGTAGAGTCGCTGCCACTCCTTGGATCTGATACTTCATCAGAGAAGTGGGTGGCGGGATGCGGCTCGGACTCGCGCTCGGCTACTGGGGTCGGGGCCCCGCGACGGACCATGTCGCGCTGGCGCGGGAGGCGGAACGGCTCGGCTACGACTCGGTGTGGACCGCCGAGTCCTGGGGGTCGGACGCGTTCACGCCGCTCACCTGGATCGCCGCGCGGACGTCGAGGATCAAGCTGGGTACGGCGGTTGCCCAGATGGCGGCCCGCTCCCCCACCACCACCGCGATGCACGCCCTCACCCTGGACCACCTCTCGGGCGGGCGCATGATGCTGGGCCTCGGCCTGTCGGGGCCGCAGGTGGTGGAGGGCTGGTACGGGCGCCCGTTCCCGAGCTCACCGCTCACCGCGACCCGCGAGTACGTCGAGGTCGTACGTCAAGTGCTGCGCCGCGAGGCGCCGGTGGAGCTGGACGGCCGCTTCCATCCCCTGCCCTACCCGGGCCCGGACGGCACCGGCCTCGGCAAGCCCCTGAAGCCGATCACGCACCCTCTGCGCGCCGACCTGCCCGTCCTGCTGGGCGCGGAGGGCCCGAAGAACGTGGCGCAGACGGTGCGGATCGCGGACGGCTGGCTGCCGCTGTACTGGTCGCCGACCCGCCCGCAGGTGTACGGGGCGGCGCCGGCCGATCTGCGTGAGGGGTTCGTCGTGGCCCCGATGACGCGGGTGAAGGTATGCGACGACGTCGCCGAAGGGCTGCTGCCGGTGAAGGCGATGCTCGGCTTCTACATCGGCGGGATGGGGCACGCGGCCCGGAACTTCCATGCCGACCTGATGGCGCGCATGGGGTACGAGGAGGAGGCGCGCCGTATCCAGCGGCTGTTCCTTCAGGGGCGGCGCGAGGAGGCGGTGCTGGCGGTGCCGGACGCCTTCGCCGATGAGATCTCGCTGGTCGGGCCGCGTGGACGCATCGCGGAGCGGCTGGAGTTGTGGCGCAAGGGCCCGGTGACGGACCTGCTGGCGCTGGCCCCGGACCCGTACACGCTGCGGGTGCTGGCCGAGCTGAACTGACCGCAGGTGGGTAGGGCACCGCCGCGGAGCGCTGCACGGCGGTGCCCCGTTGGCCCCGTCAGCCGCGTGCGAGCTGCGCGGCGGACGGGAGCTGGTTGCGGACGGGGACGCCCGCTTTCCTGGCCGCGGCCTTCACCTTGTCGACGAGGCCGGCGTAGGACGCCACGGCCGACTCGTCGCCCTTGCTCAGGCGGGACGGCAGGTCCTTGAGCCCGTCGATGCCCGGCGCGAGCGGGGCGAGGCCCTTGGCCAGCGCGGGGTCGCCCTGGGCGTTGCGTGCGGCGGCTCCGAGCCGGTTGTAGGCGAAGGTGCCGGCGAGTCCGGCCTTGGCCAGGGCGGTCCTGCGTCCCCTGGCGCCCTTCTTGAACGTACCGGCCTTCCATGGCTTCACGATCCACTCGTGGACCGCCCCGGCCGCGAGCCCCGCGTTCGCCGCGAACCGCGCCCTGGCGAACTTCTGCCGCTCCGCCGGGGTGGTCGGCGTGGGCGTGGGGACCGCGATGTACGCGGCGGCCCGCTGCGCGGCGCTCCCGTCACCGCAGGCGGCGGCACCGGCGAACAGCGCGGAGCAGAGGAAGAGCGCCACGACGAGTGGGGGTACCCCCTGCTCGAAGAGCTTGGGGGTGGGGGCACCCCCTGCTCGAAGAGCTCGGGGGAGTATCGGTGCGGGCACGGGAGCCTCCGGGACCGGGAAGCCGACTGATCCACCGACAGCTTCACCCACACCGCCCGGCCTTGCCGCCCGGGCGTGGCGATCGGGTGATCCCGGCCGCGCACGGTCGTCCCCGGACCTCCACGAGTTTGACGGGGAATCGCCGGGCAACCCGGAGGGCATGTCCCCTCGATATCGCAACGGTGCGAATCAGGCCGGTACGGTCATCGCCGTGATCGCGGACATCATGGCCGTCATCCTGGGCCTGTGGATCCTGATGTACCTGCTGAACGCGAACCCCGGCAACGATCTGGTGCAGTTCGTCCACAACGCGGCGGCATGGCTGGCCGGCTGGTCCCACGACCTGTTCACGTTCCACGAGGCGTGGGCGCGGGTGGTCGCGGGCTACGGCCTCGCCGCGGTGGTCTACCTCTTCGTGGGCCACGCCATCGCCAACCGCATCCACCGCCACTGAACGCGGCCACTGAGCGCGGCCACCGAGTGCTGCCGCTTGCCACTGAGTGCTGCCGCTGAACGCGACAGCCCTGGGGCACCCCACCGGCACCGAGCAGTCCGCGGAGCTATGGACAGCAGTCGGTGTCCAGGCCCCGGGGCAGCTGTTCGCCGCTGAAGACCGTGCAGGTCGGTTCGTCGCCGCCCAGGGCGGCCACGGCGAGCAGCAGTGAGCCGGCCGTCCAGGTGGTGAGTTCCTCGGGCCAGATCGCGCCGTCCTCGAAGACGTAGCCCGTCCAGTACAGGCCCGTCTTCGGATCCCGCAGGTGCTGGATCGACTGGAGGATCTCCAGGGCGCGGTCGGACTCGCCCATCGCCCACAGGGTCAGGGCGAGTTCGGCCGACTCGCCGCCGGTCACCCACGGGTTGGGGACGACGCAGCGCACACCGAGGCCGGGGACGACGAAACGGTCCCACTCCGCCTCGATGCGCTCCTTGGCCTCGGCGCCCGTCAGCGCGCCGCCCAGCACCGGGTAGTACCAGTCCATCGAGTAGCGGTCCTTGTCCAGGAACCGCTCCGGGTGCCGGCGTATGGCGTGCCTGAGCGCGCCCACCGCCAACTCCCAGTCCGGCTGCGGCTCCTCGCGCTGCTCGGCGATCGCGAGCGCGCAGCGCAGCGCGTGGTGGATGGAGGAGCAGCCGGTCAGCAGCGCGTCGGTGACGTCCGTGCCGTCGTCCTCCAGCTTCCAGCCGATCTGCCCGCCCGGCTGCTGCAACCGCAGCACGAACTCGACCGCCGCGTACACCGTCGGCCACATGCGGTCCAGGAACGTGTCGTCGCCGGTGGCGAGGTAGTGGTGCCAGACGCCGACGGCCACGTACGCGACGAAGTTCGTCTCACGGCCGCGGTCGGTGATCTGCTCCGGGTCGCCGTCGGCGTAGGCCGCGTACCAGGACCCGTCCTCGTTCTGGTTTCGTGCCAGCCAGTCGTAGGCCCGCTCGGCCGCCGTGTGCTCGCCCGCCGCGTCCAGCGCCATCGCCGCCTCGACGTGGTCCCACGGGTCCAGGTGGTGCCCGCGGAACCACGGTATGGCGCCGTCCTCCCGCTGTACGGCGAGGATCCCGGCGACGGTCGCGGCGGCCTGCTCGGCGGTGAGGACCCCGGGCAGGACGAGGTGTTCTGTCCGGGGGGTGGTCACTTGGCGGCCGCCTCGGAGGTCTCTGCGGTCCTGGCGCCCTCGGCGAGAGGCGGCAGGTGCGGCTTGGTCGCGTACGCCACGAAGCTCTTGCCGATCAGCGGGTTCAGCGCCTGCTCGGCGACGCGGGTGGCGAGCGGCTTCTTCATGATGTCCCAGACGAGCAGCTTGTGGTACGCGCGCACCGGCAGCGCCTTGTCGTTGTCGACGCCGAACGCGCACTTCAGCCACCAGTACGGCGAGTGCAGCGCGTGCGCGTGGTGCGTGCCGTACGGCTTCAGGCCCGCCTCCCGCATCTTCGCCAGCAGTTCGTCGGCCTTGTAGATGCGGATGTGGCCGCCCTCGACCTCGTGGTAGGCGTCGGACAGCGCCCAGCAGACCTTCTCGGGGCCGTAGCGCGGCACGGTGACGGCGATACGGCCGCCCGGCTTGAGCACCCGGACCATCTCGGCGAGGACGCCCTTGTCGTCCGGGATGTGCTCCATGACCTCAGAGATGATCACGACGTCGAAGGACTCGTCGGGGAAGGGCAGGGCGAGCGCGTCGCCCTCCATCGCCGTCGCGGTGGCGCCGGCCGGGGCCTCGCCCGCCTCCTTCATCGCCGCGAACCACTTGGCGACCTCGCGGATCTCCTCCCCGTTCCGGTCCAGCGCCACGACCTGCGCGCCGCGGCGGTAGCACTCGAACGCGTGCCGTCCGGCACCGCAGCCGAGGTCCAGGACGCGGTCGCCCGGGGCGAGCGGGAACCGGGAGAAGTCGACGGTCAGCACGTGGCCCTGCTTTCGCGGTTGGGTACGACGATGTCTTCGGCGGCGGCTGCGGGGGCGGCGACTGTTTCGGCGGCGGCGCCCCCGAGCGGGCCGAGCCGGGTCTGGGTGAGGGCGATGGCCTCGCGGTACCGCGCCACCGTCCCCTCCGCCGCCTTCGCCCAGGTGAAGTGCCGCAGCACCCGTTCGCGGCCCGCCGCGCCGAGCCGTGCCCTCAGCTCCGGGTCCGCCAGGAGCCGGCTCAGGCCCGCGGCCAGCGCCCCGGCGTCACCGGGCGGGACCGCCAGGCACGTCTCCCCGTCGCGGCCCGTGACCTCCGGTATGGCACCGCCCGTGGTGGCCACCAGCGGCGTACCGGTCGCCATCGCCTCGGCCGCGGGCAGCGAGAACCCCTCGTACAGCGACGGCACGCACGCCACCTCGGCCGACCGCACCAGGTCGACCAGCTCCGCGTCGGAGATGCCCTTCACGAACTCGACGGCGCCCTCGAGCCCGTACCGCTCGATGGCCTGAGCGACGGGCCCGTCCTCGGCGCGCTTGCCGACCACGACGAGATGCGCCCCGGGGTGCTCGGTCCGCACCTTGGCGAGCGCCTCGACGAGGAAGACGAGGCCCTTGAGCGGCACGTCCGCGCTGGAGGTGGTGACGATCCGGCCGGGCACCTGCGGCACCGACGCATCCGGCGAGAACAGGTCGGTGTCGGCGCCGATGTGGACGACGTGGACGCGGTCCCGGTCGACTCCCAGGTGGTCCACGATCTCCTGGCGGGAGGTGCCGGAGACGGTGAGCACCGACGGCAGCCGGCGCGCGACCCGCTTCTGCATGCGCGTGAACGCGTACCAGCGCCGTACGGACAGCCGCCGCCGCCAGCCCTCGGCAGCGTCCAGCTCCAACTGCCGGTCCACGGTGATGGGGTGGTGGATGGTGGTCACCAGCGGCGCGCCCACATCGCCCAGCAGGCCGTAGCCGAGCGTCTGGTTGTCGTGCACGACGTCGAAGTCGCCGCGTCGGGCGCGCAGATGGCGGCGGGCGCGCAGGGAGAACGTCAGGGGCTCGGGGAAGCCGCCGGTCCACATCGTGGCGACCTCGAGGGCGTCGATCCAGTCCCGGTACTCGTCGCGCTTGGGGGTGCGGAAGGGGTCGGGCTGGCGGTACAGGTCGAGGCTGGGCAGTTCGGTGAGGGACAGGCCCTGAAGGCCCTCGCCCTCGTCGAGCACCGGGTAGGGCTGCGCGCCGATGACCTCGACCTGGTGGCCGAGCCTGACCAGCTCACGGGAGAGGTGCCGTACGTACACGCCCTGACCGCCGCAGAACGGGTTCCCTTTGTACGTCAGGAGTGCGATGCGCAGCGGCCGGCCTCCCCCAAGTTCTCGATTGCGCTCGAACAGGGAGGGACCCCCACCGGCGGCGGAACCCCCCTCGGGACCCGCCTCCCTGCCCTCAGCGGTCACTCTCGGCCCCTTCTTCCCTGCAGTTTCCCGCGAGACTACGCGGGGACGGTAATCTAGAACAAGTTACAGACTTGATCGTTCAAGAGCCTCTGAATCTACCGGCAGGTAGCGCCACTGTGAGCGGCGGATCGGGTGATTCGCGCCACGGCCGACGCCCTGCCATGCTGTCCGACCGCCACCCCTCACCGACCTGATCATCACCCTCACCGACTGTCACGGAACGGGACCCATGCCTGCGGAAGCCAAGGTGCCAGCCAGTACCGCGAGACCGGCGGCGCAGCCGGCCTCACCTCCGCTCACCGAGCGGCAGGAGGCACGCCGCCGCAGGATCCTGCACACGAGCGCGCAGTTGGCGAGCCGGGGCGGTTTCGACGCGGTGCAGATGCGGGAAGTGGCGGAGTCCTCACAGGTGGCGCTGGGCACGCTGTACCGCTACTTCCCCTCCAAGGTGCACCTGCTGGTCGCGACCATGCAGGACCAACTGGAGCGCATGCACGGCACATTGCGGAAGAAGCCGCCGGCCGGTCGGACCGCGGCAGAGCGGGTGGCGGAGACCCTGATGCGCGCCTTCCGCGCCCTCCAGCGCGAGCCGCACCTGGCCGACGCCATGGTCCGCGCCCTCACCTTCGCCGACCGCAGCGTCTCCCCCGAGGTGGACCAGGTCTCCCGGCAGACGACGGCGATCATCCTGGACGCGATGGGCCTGGACGGCGACCCGACGCCGGACCAGCTCTCGGCGGTGCGGGTCATCGAGCACACCTGGCACTCGGCGCTGATCACCTGGCTCTCCGGCCGCGCCTCCATCGCGCAGGTGAGGATCGACATCGAGACGGTGTGCCGACTGATCGACCTCACGGACGCCCGAGCGCGCGACTAGGACACACAAGGACCACGGAACCAGGGCACGAAAAGACCTACGAGACGGGTTCCGGTCGACCTTCCGGTCTTTCGACCTTCCAGCCTGTCGACCGTCGATGTCGGCCACAGCGGAAGCCTAAACTTCACGCCCCAGTCGGCATCTCCGGTCGAGTTCCTTCACTCGCCTCGTAGGCAACTTCTAGGTTAGGACTTCTGCGGCCGGATGGAAGACCCCGAACCATGATTTTTATATTTTTTTCGGGCATATCACCCACCCGTAGCCCGGACCCGTCGCCCGGACCCGTCACCCCGCCTACTCCCCCGGCGGGAACACCGGCTCCCCGCTTCCCGCCAGCGTGATCACGATGGCCTCCACCGGGCAGTTCTCCGCCGCCTGAAGGATCTGCTCCCCCGCGTCGGCGTACGGTGTGACGGGATGGGACTGGCGGGCCGAGTCGAGGCGGAAGGCGCCGGACGCCTGGTGCACGCACTGCGCCGAGCCGATGCAGACCGAGCGGTCGACCTCGATGCGCCAACGGTCTCCCATGGGCTACGCCTCCCCGTACCCGGCCGGCAGATGGATCATCTTGTGCTCCAGGTACTCGCCGTACCCCTCGGGGCCGAACTCCCGCCCGAGCCCGGAGTTCTTGTAGCCGCCGAAGGGGCCGAGCATGTCGAGACTGAAGGTGTTCACCGAGTACGTCCCGGTACGGACCTGCCGGGCGACCTCGATGCCGTGCTCCACGTCCGCCGTCCACACGCTGCCGCTCAGCCCGTAGTCGGAGTCGTTCGCGATCTTCACGGCCTCGCTCTCGTCACCGTAGGGCAGCAGGCATATGACGGGCCCGAAGATCTCCTCCCGGGCGATCCGCATGGAGTTGTCCACGTCGCCGAAGAGCGTCGGCTCCACGTACCAGCCACGCTCCAGACCCGCGGGCCGCCCGCCGCCGGTGAGGATCTTCGCCCCCTCCTCCTGGCCGATGCGGATGTAGTCGAGGTTGCGCTGCTGCTGCCGCCGCGCCACCAGCGGCCCGACCTGCGTCGCGGGGTCCAGCGGGTCACCGACGACGAGGGCGCTCGCCGCGGCGGCGAAGGCGTCGGCGAACTCGTCGTAGCGCGAGCGCGGCACCAGGATGCGGGTCTGGGCGACGCAGGCCTGGCCGTTGTTCATCCAGGCGGCCGGGACGACCCCCGCCACGGTCGTCCCGACGTCCGCGTCCGGCAGCACCACGGCCGCCGACTTCCCACCCAGCTCCAGGGTCACGCGCGTCAGGTTCCGCGCGGCGACCTCCATGACCCGCTTGCCGGCCGCGACCGAGCCGGTGAAGGACACCTTGTCGATCCCCGAATGCCCCACGAGATACTCACTGACCTCGCGGTCCGCGGGCAGGATCGACAGCACACCCTCGGGCAGCCCGGCCTCACGGGCGATCTCACCGAGGAGGTACGCGTCGAGCGGAGACTCGGGCGACGGCTTCAGCACCACCGTGCAGCCGGTGAGCAGCGCGGGCGCGAGCTTGGCGGCGGCCACGAACTGCGGCACGTTCCACGGCACGACGGCCGCCACCACCCCGACCGGCTCGCGCCGCACCAGGATCCTCCCGAGAACGCCGTCCCGCCGTTCCTCATACGTGAAGTCGCGCGCGATCGTGATCGCCGCGTCCCACACCATCATCGCGCCGAGCGCCTGCGCGAGGACGCTCCAGGAGTACGGGGAGCCGTTCTCGCAGGAGATCACGCGGGCGATCTCCTCGTGCCGTACCGCGATCGCGTCCTTGATCCTCGTCACGACCCCGATCCGCTCGTCGAGCGCCATCCGCGGCCAGGGCCCCTCGTCGAAAGCGCGGCGCGCCACGGCGACGGCCCGGTCGACGTCCTCCCGCGAGGCGTGCGGCACCCGCCCGATGACCTCTTCCGTGTGCGGGGAGACCACCTCGATGACGTCCTCACCCAGGGGGTCGGTCAACTCCCCGCCGATGAACAGCTGTCCGTGTTCCACGAGCTCGGTCATGGCGACTGCCTCCTGCGGAGCCGGCGGTACCGTATCTGACGGCATTTCAGAACTGATACCAGTTCTGGTCCAACTAAGCCAGGTTCGGGGCCGAATAGGCCCCCACCAGCGGGTTTGCCTCATGTGGGGGTGCCGCCAAGCCGCGCCGGCCATGGCCGGCGAGACAGGCGGTGCGATCTCGGATCGTGTGTCTCGGGGCGCGCTCCGGCGCGGTCCCGGCGGGCCGAGCACGCGGCCGGACAGGCCCATTAGGCTTGGCGCTCCGACGGGCGGTCGCCCGCCGCCCGGTGCGGGGTTCGACACTCGTGCGGCTGCCCCGCACCACCACACCCGAGGACGGCAACCGAGTGTCTTTCTTCACCATCGGCCACCGCGGTGTCATGGCTGCCGAGCCGGAGAACACCCTGCGCTCCTTCCTGCGGGCCGAACGCGAGGGGCTGGACGGCATCGAACTCGACCTGCACCTGAGCAAGGACGGCCGGCTTGTCGTCATGCACGACGAGACCCTGGACCGCACGACGGACGGCTCCGGTCCGATCGCCGACCAGGAGTTGCGGAAGCTCAAGGAGCTCGACGCCGGTCTCGGCGAGCGCATCCCGACGTTCGAGGAGGTGCTGGACGCCGTCGGGCCGACGCTGCCGATCCAGGCGGAGATCAAGGACGTGGCCGCCGCCCGGTCGCTGGCCAAGGTGCTCACCGACCGCGACCTGCTGGACCGGGTCTCGGTGCTGTCGTTCCACGACGTGGCGCTGGTCGAGATCCACAACCTCCTGCCGCAGGCCCGCACCGTGCTGGTGGCAGGTCCCAGCGCGCACCGCGACACCTTCGTCGGCCGCGCCCAGAGGGTCGGTTCCACCCTGGTCAGCGTGGAGCTGCGCCAGCTGAACCGGGCCATCGTGGAGAAGTGCGGCGCCGCCGGCATCGACGTGATGGCCTGGACCGTCAACGACGAGCGCGACCTGGCACTGGCCCGGGCGCTCGGCCTGGTGGGCTGCGTGACCGACCAGCCCGGCATGAAGCGGCTGGCCGAGGCCACGGCCTGACCTCGGGACCCCTGCCGGCAACGACGGTTTTCCAGCTGGTCGGCGCAGGCCGGGGCGGAGCTTCGTCCGGCCGCTCTGATGTGAAACCAGTTCTAGTTATAGTGGGCCATGGCGAAGGGTGGGCGGGGTGGAGGCGCGATGACGACGAGTCAGGGCGGGGAGCCGGTGACACAGGTGCGCGACCACGGCGGGGGCGTACGGTCCTTCAGGGTTCCCATCCCGGACAACCCTCTCGGCCACACCCTCGTCCACCTCGTCGACACCGACCGCGGCCCGGTGCTGATCGACACCGGCTGGGACGACCCGGACTCCTGGGACGCGCTCACGCGGGGCCTGGCGGCGTGCGGCGCCTCACCCGCCGAGGTCTTCGGCGTCGTCATCACGCACCACCACCCCGACCACCACGGCCTGTCCGGCAGGGTCCGCGAGGCGTCCGGCGCGTGGGTCGCGATGCACGCGGCGGACACCGCGGTCGTACGGCGGACCCGCGAGACCCGCCCCGAGCGCTGGTACGCGTACATGGCCGACAAGCTGGCCGCGGCGGGCGCTCCCGAGGAGCACCTGGCCCCGCTGCGCGCCGCGCGCGGCCGCCGGGCCCTGCCGGGCCTCACCCCCGCGCTGCCCGACCGTGAGATCGTCCCCGGGGAACTTCTCGACCTCCCCGGGCGCCGCCTGCGCGCGATCTGGACGCCGGGGCACACTCCCGGCCACGTCTGCCTCCACCTGGAGGAGGACCACCCCGCCGGACTGCCCGGCCACGGCCGCCTGTTCTCGGGCGACCACCTCCTCCCCGAGATCACCCCGCACATCGGCCTGTACGAGGACCCGGACGACACCACCGCGACCGACCCGCTCGGCGACTACCTCGACTCCCTCGAGCGCGTAGGCCGCCTGGAGCCCGCCGAGGTGCTGCCGGCCCATCAGCACCCGTTCACCGACGCGCCGGGCCGCGTACGGGAGTTGCTGGCGCACCACGGGGAGCGGCTGACCGGGCTGCTGACCCTGCTGTCCGCCCCGCTCACCCCTTGGCAGCTCGCCGAGCGCATGGAGTGGAACCGTCCCTGGGAGCAGATCCCGTACGGCTCACGGCACATCGCGGTCGCGGAGGCCGAGGCCCATCTGCGCCGGCTGGTGAAGCTGGGCCGGGCGGAGGCGGTGGCGGGGAGCGATCCGGTGGCGTACGTGACGGCGTGAAAAAGCGCCGGCACGGCGCGTTCCGCGGCCGGTACCCAGACACATGGACGACATCGAAGACATGGAAAACATGGACCCCTTGGAACGCCTTCTGGCCGAACGCGCCTGTGAGCGCCTCGTCATCGACTTCGTCCGCCGCCTCGACCTGGGCGAGCCCTCCTCCGTGGCCGAGCTGTTCACCGAGGACGGCGTCTGGCAGTGGCCGGCACCGGGAGACGGGCGGCGGTCCGAGGGACGGGAAGCACTGCGGGAGTACTTCGGGTCACGGCCGGCGGACCGGCTCTCGCGCCGGATCATGTCCAACATCCTCGTCACGGTGACGTCGCCGGACACGGCCGAGGCCACGTCGTACTTCACGACGTACCGCGTCGACGGCTACTCCGGCGCCATGGTGCCGCCCGGCCCGCCGGTCCAGGTCGGCCACTACGAGGACACGTTCCGCAAGTCCGACGGCGCCTGGCTGCTCGCCTCGCGGACCCTCCACCTGCCCTTCGGCGGCCCGACCACACGGCTCCCGGCCGGCTGAGGCCTGTCTTCCGGATCAGCGCCGGAGCAGCGCGCGGACCAACGCCTCGGCCTCCCCGAGGGCTTCGACCTCGCGGTCGCTCATGGTGGGATTCGCCGTGCGGCGACTGCGGGCCTGCGCCAGACCCTCCTCGGTGAGCGCCGAGGCACCGGCCTGGCCCGCCGGCATGGCGCCCAGCAGTTCGCGCACGCCGTCCACGTGAGGTTCGCCGACCACGGCGGCCTGCGCCAGGATCACCGCGGACATGCCCCAGTCAAGCCCGGGCGCCCCCTCCTCGACGTTGGCCCAGTCGATGACCCTGGGGCCGTCCGCGGTCGTGATCACGTTCAGCGGGTGGGGATCGAGATGGAGGATGCGGACGGCCGGGGCGGCGGAGCGGCGGGCGGGGAGCGCGTGCAGCTCGCGCAGCAGCCGGGCGAGGATCGCGCCGGCCTCCTCGGGGCCGAGGCGGCCGGCCACGAGCGCGTCCAGCATCGTCGGGCCGTACAGCCGCTCCATCACGAGGTCGCCGCGCGTCGCAGCGCGGACGCCGGGCACAGGGTAGCCGTGGTCGCGGAGGTGCCCCATCACCAGGGCCTCGGCGGCCGCGTCCCCGTGCGGGTGCCGGTAGCGGCGCAGCACCCAGGTCCCGTCGATCTCGTACACGTCCGCACTGCGACCGGACCCGAGCAGCCTTCCGGGCTTCACGCCTGCGACCCCGGTCACATCTCCGCCCCCGTTCGTGCGGCGCGGGTCACACCGCACGATTTCGCACCGTATACCCGCTATTGGCGATAAGTGACCCAAACCGTGACGAGCCCCACGTGACCACCGTCACCTACGATGCCCGGCCGTAGATCGACTCGCATGGCATGCCTACGCCAATTGCCCGCGCGACCTGCGGTTTGAGAGCCAGGTCACACACGAGACTTTTCCGACGGGTGCGACCACAACTAGTAAAAGGGGTCATTGCGGACATCTCGCCGGCCTGCTTCTCTGGATGACGTCGCCAGGCGCCGACGAGCCCACCCGGGTCGCGGCGCCGACGCATGCCCCCCACCGCGTTCCTCGTGGTTCCGGCATGTTCGCGGCCCCCATGTACCCGAACGAAAAGGTTTCCTGTGACCGTCTCCTTCATCCGCCGCATCGCTTCCCCGAAGAAGGCCATCGCCGCCACCGCCGTCGCCGCCGCCGCCACCGGCGCGCTGCTCACCTCGGCGCCCGCCCAGGCCGCCACCCCGACCTCGGCGTCCGGCTCGGCCTCTTCCGCCCAGGCGATCGCGCACCAGATGATCCCGGACCCGGCGCAGTACGAAGCGTTCAACAAGATCGTCTCGCATGAGAGCGGCTGGAACCCCCACGCCACCAACGCCTCCTCCGGCGCCTACGGCCTGGTCCAGGCGCTGCCCGCCTCGAAGATGGCGTCCGCCGGCTCGGACTGGAAGACCAACCCGGCGACCCAGATCAAGTGGGGCCTGGACTACATGAACTCCCGCTACGGCAGCCCCGCGGCGGCGTGGAACTTCTGGTCCACCCACCACTGGTACTGATAGAGCCGGTCCACGCGACCACAGCGGTCCCGAGCGACCACACAGGTCCCACGACCGACCGCACGAAGGCGGCGGCCCCCGAATCCGGGGCCGCCGCCTTCGGCGTGTTCCGGTCAGCGGCGCACCGCGTCGAAGAACCGCACCACCTGCGGCGCCGACACGACGAACGACCCGAAGTGGTCCACCTGCCCCTGGTTCACGAGCCGCACCCGCCCGCCGTGCCCGGTGAGTCCGGCGGCGCAGCTGCGCGCGTTCCCGATCGGCACGTCGGTGTCGGCCGCCCCCGCGTACAGCCGCACCGGCACCTCGGGCTTCCAGTCGCAGGTGCCGTCGGCCGCACGCATCGCGGTCCGCAGCGCACCGCTCGGATGCCGCATCCGCTCGTGGAAAGCGGGCGTGAGCAGCTCGCTCACCCTGGGCGCCAGCGCCTTGACGACGTCCTCGTCCGCGTGGGTGCCGTCGAAGAGGGCCTCCACCCGGTCCGCATACGGGGCGCGGAACACCTCGAACGGCTTGTCGTAGAGGTGGTGCAGGCGGTTCTGCGCGACCAGCCAGTACGCGGTGTACAGCACACCACTGGTGTCGTTGACCCGGCCGTCGAACAGCGCCGGGACCTCCTGGCCCTCGATGTCGTACGGGCCGCTGACGGGCGCCAGTGCCTTGAGCCGGAACGTCCGGTCGGCCCCCTGCCGCAGCGCGCGTCCGAGCGCCATCGCGACCTGCCCGCCCTGGGAGAAGCCCGTCGCATAGACGTCGCCGGTGAGCGGCCGGCCGAGGCGGGCGGCCGCCGTACGGGCCGCGCGCAGCATGTCGACGGACGCCGTGACGGAGGAGCGGGTGTCCATGTAGGGGTGTCGGCCGGGGCCCTCGCCGAGGCCCAGATAGTCGGGCGCGGCGACGGCACGGCCGGCGCTCGCGTTCAGGTAGGAGGGGATGCGGCCGAAGTCGTCGCCCACGGAGGGGGCGTCACCGCGGTACACCATCGTGCCGTGCGTGTCCGACACCAGGTCGAGCCGGTGCGCGCCGCCGGCGGGCAGTGTGAGCAGACCGGTGGCAGTGGTGGGTTTCCCGTACGGGTCGACGGTCCGGTACGTCAGCCGGTATCCGGTCACGCCGTACCGCACGGTGTCCGTGGCGATGTCCCGGCCGGCCAGGAAGGTCCGTACGCCGGTGGCGTCCCGGGACAGGACCGGGGTAAGCGAGACGAGGGTGCCGCGACGGGGCGCTGTCGTGTCCGGCGCGTCCGGCGTGTGCGTCGCCGCGACCGCGGGGGCCGCGGCGAGGCCCGCGAGCAGGAGGGCCGCGGCGGCGGCGAGCCCGCGTCCGACCGTCCAACTCGTGTGGTTCTCTTGGTGTTTGCACGTGTCCTCACTCATGATCCGAGGCTATGGGCCGCCCCGTTCGCCCGGACATCCGAACATCCCCCGCGTCCGGGGTGTACCTGGGTACACCGCGCCCGTCCCACTGCCCGGAGGCCTCTATGAGCACTGACACACCGGTGGAGGAACCCGGAACGCGCGGACTGCGTCTGGTCCCCGCGCTCCTCGTGATGACCGTGATCAGCGGGATCGTCGACGCGGTGAGCTACCTCGGGCTCGGGCACGTCTTCACGGCGAACATGACCGGCAACGTGGTGGTGCTCGGCTTCGCCGCCGCCGGGGCGCCCGGCTTCTCCACCTCGCACGCGGTGGTCTCGCTGGGGTCGTTCCTGGTGGGGGCGGTGGCGGGCGGCCGCGCGGGCCGGCGGTACGGCGGCGGGTCACGGCGCGCCTGGGCCCGGCTGGCGCTCGCGGTCGAGGCGGTGCTGCTCGGGGCGTCGGCGGCGGTCGCCTTCATCGCGCCGGGCACCACCACGACCAGGTACACGCTGATCGCGGTGACGGCCTTCGCGATGGGGGTGCGCAACGCGACGGTACGGAAGCTGGCCGTGCCCGACCTGACGACGACCACCGTCCTCACCTCGACCCTGACCGGGCTCGCCTCGGACTCCCGGCTCGGCGGGGGCACGGGCAGGCGTTCCCGGCGCCGCGCGGCCTCGGCGATCTCACTGCTGGCGGGCGCCGTCCTGGGCGGGTGGCTGGTCGTCCACCACGGCCTGGGCTGGCCCCTGCTGCTCACGGCGGTGGCGACGGCCGTGCTCGCGGTGGTCGCGTCCGAGCGGGAGTGACGGCGTCTGCGCCGCGGCCCGCGGGGCGTCGGCGGCGCCCCGCGGGTGCCGGCGGCGCCCCGCGGGCGTCGGCAGCGCCCCGGTTCCGGTGACCACGCGTACCGCGAGCCGGTCCGGTAGGTGCCGGGCGCGGTCACCGTCAGCCGCGTGAAGCCGCCCCGGCTCAGGCACACCCCTCGGTGCGCAAGCACGGCGAGTGGGCGACCCGGACGGCGAGGCGGCCGCGCCGCGCGAGTCTCGGGGGAGGCAGGGGCGGGGCGTAGGGGTGATGCCCCTGCCTCCCTCGGGTCGGGCCGGCGGCGCCGGGAGGCCGGCGGCCCGGGTCCGTCAGCCCGCGGTGACCGGGAGCTCCTTCACGCCGTTGATCCAGGCGGAGCGCAGGCGGCGCGGGTCGCCGGCCGGTTTGATGTCCGGCATGGCGTCGGCGAGCGCGTCGAAGAGGAGGTCGATCTCCAGGACGGCCAGGGACTTGCCGAGGCAGTAGTGCGGGCCTCCGCCGCCGAAGCCGAAGTGCGGGTTGGGGTCGCGGGTGATGTCGAAGTCGTCGGGGTGGTCGAAGACCTCGGGGTCGTGGTTGGCGGAGGAGTAGAAGAGCCCCACGCGGTCGCCCTTCCTGATCTGCTTGCCGCCGAGCTCGGTGTCCTGGATGGCGGTGCGCTGGAAGGCGTTGACCGGGGTGGCCCAGCGGACGATCTCCTCGGCAGCGGTACGGGGCCGCTCCCGCTTGTAGAGGTCCCACTGGCCGGGGTGGGTGAGAAAGGCGTGCATGCCGTGCGTGATGGCGTTGCGGGTGGTCTCGTTGCCGGCGACGGCCAGCATCAGCACGAAGAACCCGAACTCGTCGGAGCTGAGGTTCCCCTCGTCCTCGGCGGCCACCAGCGTCGTCACGATGTCCTTCGCCGGGCACTGCTTGCGGTCGGCGGCCATGTTCATGGCGTACGCGATGATCTCGGTGGCCGACCGGGCGCCGACCTCCTCGGTGACGGCGTACTCGGGATCGTCGTACGCGATCATCCTGTTGGACCAGTCGAAGATCTTGGCCCGGTCGTCCTGAGGGATGCCGATCAGCTCGGCGATGGCCTGCAGCGGCAGTTCGCAGGCGACCTGGGTGACGAAGTCGAAGGGACCGTCGTGGGCGAGGGCGCCCTGCACGATGGCCCGGGCGCGGGCCCGCAGCCGCTCCTCCAGGGCCCGGATGGCGCGCGGGGTGAAGCCGCGCTGGACGATCTGGCGGACCCGGGTGTGTTCGGGCGGGTCCATGTTCAGCATGATCAGCCGCTGGGCGTCGATCGAGTCGCGCTCGATGTGCTCGTTGAACCGGATGATCGCGGTGTTGAGGGACGAGGAGAAGATCTCGGGGTGCGTGGAGACGTACTTGACGTCGGCGTGCCGGGTGACCGCCCAGTACCCCGCATCCTGGAAGCCCGCGAGCCCGGCCGGCTGGGGTATCCAGCACACCGGTTCCGCCCGGCGCAGTGCGGCGAACTCCGGCAGGGGCACGCGGTGGTGCAGCAGATCGGGATCGGTGAAGTCGAACCCGTCGGGCAGCGCGGGACAGGGCATGGGCGACCCCCACCATTCTGACGGTCTATCAGGAATTGCGGTGAAGGTAGTAACGGGTTCTACAAGCCGCAAGGGGCACGGCGCCCCGATTGCGTGCGAGACTCGTGCAGATCACGACTTCGGAGGCTGCACGACCCTTGCGGCCCTGGACGCTCTGTCAGCAAACTGCACACAGAACTAGAACGCGTACTAGTTCTGCGTGGCGGGTGGGCCGGGACGCCCGCGCCGCGCGGGTGACCGAGGAGAGGACGAGCCCCCATGGCCGCGGAACCCGTGATCGTCGAAGCCGTGCGCACCCCCATCGGCAGGCGCGGCGGCGCGCTCGCCCATCTGCACCCCGCCTACCTCCTGGGCGAGACCTACCGTGAACTCCTCGGCCGCACCGGCATCCCCGCCGACTGCGTCGAACAGATCGTCGGCGGCACGGTGACGCACGCCGGCGAGCAGTCGATGAACCCGGCGCGCACGGCGTGGCTGACGATGGGCCTGCCCTACGAGACGGCGGCGACGACGGTCGACTGCCAGTGCGGCTCGTCCCAGCAGGCGTCGCACATGGTGGCCAACATGGTCGCGGCAGGCGTGATCGACGTCGGGATCTCCTGCGGTGTGGAGTCGATGTCACGGGTGCCGCTCGGCTCGGGCTCCAAGCACGGTCCGGGCAAGCCCTTCCCCGACGAGTGGAACGTGGACCTCCCCAACCAGTTCGAGGCAGCCGAGCGGATCGCCCGCCACCGCGGCCTCACCCGCGAGAACGTGGACGCGCTGGGCCTGATCTCTCAGGAACGAGCGGCGATCGCCTGGTCGGAGGAGCGGTTCAAACGTGAGACGTTCGCCGTGCAGGTGCCGACGACGGAGGAGGAGCAGCGGGCCGGCCAGGGCATGTGGCGACTTGTCGACCGGGACGAGGGCCTTCGCGACACGTCGATGGAGGCGCTGTCCCGGCTGAAGCCGATCATGCCGACGGCGGTGCACACGGCGGGCAACTCCTCGCAGATCTCGGACGGCGCGGCCGCGATCATGTGGGCGTCGAAGCGGATGGCGCGCGCGCTGAAGCTGCGCCCGCGGGCCCGGATCGTGGCCCAGGCCCTGGTGGGTTCCGACCCGCACTTCCACCTGGACGGCCCGATCGACGCGACCAAGGCGGTACTGGGGAAGGCCGGGATGTCCCTGAGGGACATCGATCTGGTGGAGATCAACGAGGCGTTCGCGTCCGTGGTGTTGAGCTGGGCACAGGTCTTCGACCAGGACCTGGAGAAGGTGAACGTGAACGGGGGCGCGATCGCGCTGGGTCACCCGGTGGGAGCGACCGGGGCCCGGCTGATCACGACGGCACTGCACGAACTGGAGCGCACCGACAAGGAGTTCGCGCTGGTGACGATGTGCGCCGGGGGCGGGCTGGCGACCGGGACGATCATTCAGCGGTTGTAGCCGCCCAGCAGGCGAACGCCGTGAAGGCGGCCGGCGCGAGGGTGAGCACCGGTCCGGCGGGGGGCTTGGAGTCGCGTACGGCTACGGTGGCGCAGGGGGCGGCGGCGATCTCTACGCAGTTGCCGCCCTGGTCGCCGCTGTAGCTGGACTTACGCCACTGGATCCCTGCCGGCTTCGCCTTGCTCTCCATAGCGTTCCTCCATCACGCGCCGGATCAGCGTCGCCGAGTCCTTTAGGGACAGTGCGGCGGCCTGAAGATGATCGTAACGGAGCGAGCAGTCTTTGACGGTGTCCGGATTGGCGGTTGGATGCCCGCTGCCGTACCCCTCGGTGTAGACGATGGTCGGATCGCTCGCGAATCGATAGACGTCGAACGGGCCTTGAAGTCCCGCATGCGCTCCGGCCGAAAACGGCAGCACCTGGATGTTGATCAGAGGGTTGTTGTCGAAGGACAACAGGTGGCCCAGTTGCTCCCGCATGGTCTCGAGGCAATCGATCTCCAGGTGCAGGGCGGCCTCGGAGAGGTGTGCTCCACGTTCGCCGCGCCTCGTCGGTCCTCCCGCCGCATCGGTCCCGTATGTCCCGTTTCGCCGGTCGCTGCCCCGACTCTATGAGGTTCCCGCCCCCCTCACTGTGGGACGCGGGCAACCCGGGGCAACCCCCTCACCCGGAGGTCCGCTCCCCCCTTCAGCAGCATGGCGACCGGGCGCGGACGGTTCGGTTCCGGCTTCGGTACGCGAGATGGATCACAGAATGACCGGCGGCCGAACGGGCACAGCGGACCCGTCGCCCCTGGACATCGCGTTTTTCGCGCTCTGGGCGATGGACCGGCTACGGTCCGTTATGGCGGCAAGTTCCCTTATGGTCGTTTTTGGGTCGGCCCTCACGGCCGGCCCCCGGCCCGTCCCTCGTGCGGCAGGCCCCGGCTCGGCCCCGTGTGCGGCCTCCGGCCCGCCGTACGAGACGCAGCAGACGTACGACGACGTACGAGGCGTACGAACAGACACGAAGACGTGCGAACAGGTATCAGGCGTACACCCTCGTACGCCCTGACGACGGCGGGCCCCGTCCTTGTCCCCGTCGAAAGGCAGGCGAGCGGAATCTTGCCGACCGTCGCTCCACCCTCAGTATCCGACGCACCCCCGTCCACCGATCGCCCGAAGGCCACGGTCACCGATCCGGCGCTGGTCAAGCGCGCCGTACAGGCCGCCGCGCTCGGCAACGCCATGGAGTGGTTCGACTTCGGCGTCTACAGCTACATCGCGGTCACGCTGGGCAAGGTGTTCTTCCCGTCCGGCAACTCCACCGCGCAGTTGCTGTCCACCTTCGGCGCGTTCGCCGCGGCCTTCCTGGTCCGCCCGCTCGGCGGCATGGTCTTCGGGCCGCTCGGCGACCGCGTCGGGCGGCAGAAGGTGCTCGCCGTCACCATGATCATGATGGCGATCGGCACGTTCTCGATCGGCCTGATCCCGTCCTACGCGGCGATCGGCGTCGGCGCGCCGGCCCTGCTGCTCGTGGCCCGGCTGGTGCAGGGCTTCTCGACCGGTGGCGAGTACGCGGGCGCGTCCACGTTCATCGCCGAGTACGCGCCGGACAAGAGGCGCGGCTTCCTCGGGAGCTGGCTCGAGTTCGGCACGCTCGCCGGATACATCGGCGGCGCGGGCCTGGTCACCCTGATGACGGCCCTGCTGTCCTCCGAGGACCTGGTGTCCTGGGGCTGGCGGATCCCGTTCCTGATCGCCGGTCCGATGGGCGTCATCGGGCTCTACCTGCGGCTGCGCCTGGAGGAGACCCCGGCGTTCGCGGCCGAGGTGGAGAAGGCCGAGGCCGCCAGGCCCAAGGTGCCGCTGCGCGAGATGATCACCGGCCAGTGGAAGATGCTGCTGCTGTGCATGGGGCTGGTGCTCGTCTTCAACGTCACCGACTACATGCTGCTGTCCTACATGCCGAGCTATCTGACCAGTGAGCTGAAGTACGACGAGACGCACGGGCTGCTGGTCGTGCTCGCCGTGATGGCGCTGATGATGATCGTGCAGCCGTTCGTGGGCGCGCTGACCGACCGGGTCGGCCGCCGTCCGGTGATCGCGGCGGGGTGCGCGGGCTTCCTGTTCCTGTCCGTCCCGGCCATCCTGCTGATCCGCCAGGGCAGTCTGCTCGCGGTCGCGCTCGGCATGGGTGCGCTGGGTCTGCTGCTGGTCTGCTTCACGGCGGCCATGCCGTCCGCCCTGCCGGCCCTCTTCCCGACCCGCGTCCGCTACGGCTCGCTGTCGATCGGCTTCAACGTCTCGGTGTCGCTGTTCGGCGGCACGACCCCGCTGGTGGTCACGGCGCTGATCGGCGCGACCGGGAACATGATGATGCCCGCCTACTACATGATGGCGGCGGCCGTGATCGGCGGTGCCGCGGTGTGGTTCATGGCCGAGTCGGCGGGCCGCCCGCTGCCGGGTTCGGCACCGTCGCTGGAGCGGGGCGCGAAGCGCTGATCCGGTCCACCTGAGCCGACTCCCGGGTGACGTGCCGCTCGACAGTGCGGCACGTCACCCGACTGGTGGAAATCGGCTGACACGCCACCCTGCCCTGGCTATATTCGTTAGCGAGCCTAGTTAGGTGATCTAACCAGCCATATGAAAGGCATGGTGCATGAGCACAGCGCAACAGCTCTGGGACGACGTCGACGCCTACTTCACGGACCTGCTCGCCCCCGAGGACGAGGCGCTCACCGCGGCCCTGCGGGACAGCGACGCCGCGGGACTGCCGCACATCAACGTGGCGCCGAACCAGGGCAAGCTGCTCCAGCTCCTGGCCCGGATCCAGGGCGCCCGCCGCATCCTGGAGATCGGCACGCTCGGCGGGTACAGCACGATCTGGCTGGGCCGCGCCCTGCCCCCGGACGGCCGGCTGATCACGCTGGAGTACCGGGCCGAGCACGCGGAGGTCGCCCGCCGGAATCTGGAACGAGCGGGCCTCGCCGGGATCACGGAGGTGCGCGTCGGTCCGGCGCTGGAGTCGCTGCCCAAGCTGGCCGAGGAACAGCCCGAGCCGTTCGACCTGGTGTTCATCGACGCGGACAAGGTCAACAACGCGCGCTACGTCGAGTGGGCGCTGAAACTGACCCGCCCCGGCAGCCTGATCGTCCTCGACAACGTGGTGCGCGGCGGCCAGGTCACCGACGCGGGCAGCGAGGACCCGAGCGTGCGGGGGACCCGGGCCGCGCTGGAACTGATGGCCTCGAACCCGAAGTTGAGCGCGACGGCGGTGCAGACGGTGGGCAGCAAGGGGCACGACGGGTTCGCGCTGGCCCGGGTGGTGGGCTGACCACCCGGGCGGTCCTCAGGCCTCCTGGTAGAAGCCCACGTTGACGCTGCGCGGGGCGGTGCGGTCCTGGATGACCAGCTCACCGGGGGCGCCCTGCGGGAGCTGGACCGCCCCGCCGTAGGGCAGGGGCTGCGCGGGGTGCCCGGCGAGGGTGAGCAGGACCTCTGAGGAGGGGTCGGGCTGGGAGCCGCGCAGCCAGGTGACCTGCCAGACACCGTCGGGGCCGCACTGGAACTCCAGATGGACGCGGGAGACGAACAGCCAGTCGTCGGGGGTCGCCAGCCGGCACACGGACCTGTCCCGGCCCACCCGCAGCACGGTGCCCGGGTCGCTGGGCGCGTCGGCCATCTGCATGCCGGCCGTCGCCCCGGCGTCCGCCGCGGAGACCGAGGCCATGGTGAGTTCGAGCACGTGCGCTCCTTCTGGTGCGGCGGTTCAAGTGTGCTGCGGTCCGGCCCGATTGGCGTGCCGCGCCGGAATGATAATTCGCCCGATCGCCCTGCCGGGTGACGTCGCGCACAATGAACCCATGACCGAGCGCAAGCCACCCGGTGTCAGCTTCGAGTCGTTCGCCGACAAGCAGATCCGTGACGCCCAGGCACGAGGCGAGTTCTCGAACCTCGCCGGCGCGGGCGAGCCGTCACCGGCCGTCAGCGACACGGCGTACGACGAGCTGTGGTGGATCAAGCGCAAGATGGCCCGCGAGGGGATCTCGGTCCTGCCGCCGACGCTGGCCCTGCGCAAGGAGGCGGAGGACACGCTGGCGGAGGCCGCTCGGGCACCGTCGGAGCGGGTGGCACGGCGACTGGTCGAGCAGTTGAACGTGAAGATCCGCGACATGATGTTCAAGCCGCCGCCTGGCCCGCCGCTGGGCCTGAAGCCGTACGACGTGGAGGCCGTCGTCGAGGAGTGGCGCGAACGCCACAGGGGTCGCTCGGGAGCGGGCTGAGCGCCCGGAAGAGGGGCCGGGAAGGCGGCAGGCCGACCACAGCGGCCGTCCAGCCGGGCGGCCGCCGGGCCGGCGCGGTGACACAGCGAGCGGGGCCGACCCGGAGGTGTCGTCCGGGTCGGCCCCGCCCGGCGGGGGCCGCTCGCATTCCGGGCGGGCCCCGCTCGCCCCGGGGGCCGCTCACATGTTCAGCAGCCGCTCCGCCGTCGCCCGGTAGTCCCGGAGCGCCAGTCGCAGCTGTTCCGTGTCGCCCGTCGGGTGGGCGGCGTCGCCCGTTTCCTGCCAGGACGCCTTCAGGGTCCGGCGCCGGGAGGACACGGCCTCCGCGAGGCGCGAGGCGACCTCCTGGACCACCTGGTCCGCCTCCTCCACGGCCTCCTTGGGCCGGTCGACGAACCTGCCGACCGCGTGCTGCAACCGCAGCTCGAACTTGTCGCACTCGTCGCGCGGCAGCAGCCGGGGCTCCCGCGAGGAGTCCGCCGGGGACGGCCGGGACTCGCCGGTATCCGGCCGGAACTCCGCCGCCGACCGGGGCTCACCCGTCCCGGGCCGGTACTCGCCCGCGACCCGGGACTCCCCTGCCTCCGGCCGGAACTCCGCGCCCGACCGGCGCTCACCCGTCTCGGGCCTGAACTCCGCCGCCGACCGGGGCTCTCCGGTGTCGGGCCGACGCCCCGTCGCTTCCGGGCGTTCGGCGGCGCCGCCCGGTGTCCATTCCGTCATCGCCCTCAACTCCCCTTCACATGCTGCCTGTGGAACGCCCACGGCAGACGGGACGGCCCGGCGTTGCCGGCGGCGTGCCGGGGCGTCTTCTCGGTGGGGCCGACCGACTGCCGGCGTGGGGGTGCCACCAGGTCCTCGAAGAGCGCACGCGCCTCCAGCATGGCCTCACGCATCTCCTCCGTGTCCGAGCCGTCCGCGGAGATGCCGGTGTCCGGGGTGTGGGCGGCCCGGTGCAGCCGGCGGTAGCCGTGGACGTGGTGGGCGTGGTGCACGGACAGCGCGTCGAGCTGCTCCTCGTAGCGTGCGCCGTCCGGGAAGCCCCGCATGCCCGCCAGCTCGGCGAGCAGGCGGTCCGCCTCGGCCACCGCCTCACCCGGGGAGTCGACGAAGCGCTCCTGCGCGGCCGCCCAGCGCGCCGCGTACCGTTCGCGCTCGGCCGGCTCCAGAGGGTGCTCGTTCAGCGCGCCGTACTTGTTCAGCCGCTCGGACAGTTCGCGCTCCGCGGCCTTGGTGTCGCCGTCGTGTCGGGCCACGGTCCGCTCGTACTCCGGTCCGAAGCGGCGCTTCAGGCTCCGACCGCCGACCGCGCCCCGGGCCTTCGGGGACACGGCGGCAGCGCCCGCGAGGGCGGCCGCCACGATCACGATCACGATCAGAGCGATGATCCAGCCTGTGGACATGAGTGCCTTCCGGGGTTGCCTTCAGGTCTTACGGCCCGGCGGGCCGTCTCCCGCCCGGGTTGCCCGGACGGCCGCCCCCAAACGAGCCGCCCGGCCCCGTGCCGCCGCACGGCCCGGGAGGGGCGCACGTAATTCGTTTGCGTGCCCCACCCGGGCCCTTTGGAGAATGTGCCGCATGAGCTGGACCATCGCCCCGGAACCCTTCGACTCCCCGGTCGCCGCCGCGCTGTGGCGGGCGTACTACACGGAGGTCAGCGACCGCTGGTACCTGTTGCACGAGGGGCGTCGCACGCAGGCTGACGAGCTGGAGCGCGAGATCGCCGCCGACAGGGGCGACTACCTGGCGCCTCCCGGCGGTGTGCTGCTGGTGGCCCGTCATGACGGCCGCCCGGCGGGCATGGCGGGCGTACGCCTGATGGATCCGGCGACCGCCGAGCTCAAGCGGGTCTTCGTGCACCCGGACGTGCGTGGCAAGGGCGGCGCCCCGCTCCTGGTGACCGCCGCCGAGGATGCGGCCCGCGCGCTGGGCGCCGGGCGGATGGTGCTCGACACCCGCAACGATCTGGTGGAGGCCCGCGCCCTGTACGCGCGCCTGGGATACGAGGAGACAGCGCCGTACAACGACAACGACTACGCGGAGCACTGGTTCGCCAAGCAGCTGACCTGAGCGACCCGCCCTAGACGGCCCGGCCGAGCTGTCGCGGCGTCGTCGAGCCGTTGTGCGGGCGTTCCGCGTCCGAGCCGCACAGTTCCGCGTTCAGTTCCTGGACCAGCTTGATCAGGTCGGTCGGACGGTCGGGGCCCCACCAGTCGCCGAGCAGTTCGGCCAGGGACTCCTCACGCGCCTCGGCGAGGCGGTCGGCGACCTCGCGCCCCTGTTCGGTCAGCACCAGGTCGAGCCCTTCGCGCACGCCGAGGCGCCGCTCCTCCACCTGCCGTGCGGCGGCGATGATGACGGGCAGCGGAACCGAGCTGCGCTCGGCGAGCAGCGCCGGCTCGGCCCAGCCGTGCTTCTTGATCCGCAGCAGCAGCCAGCTCGTCGCGGGCAGCAGGTCGTACCCGGCCCGCCTGGTGATCTTCTCGTAGATCTGCCGGCGCCCCTCCCGGGAGCCGAGCAGGGACAGCGCGCGACTGGCCTCCTCGTACGACGAGCGGTGCACCGGATTGCTCGCCAGGGTCTCCGACACGTCCGGTGCCGTGACCGAGCCGCGCAGCTTGTCCTCGCGCAGGAACCAGGCCAGGACGAAGCCGAGGAGGGCGACCGGTGCGGCGTAGAGGAAGACGTCGGTGATGGAGGAGGAGAACGCGTGCAGCACGGAGGGCCGGGCGGTGGGCGGCAGGGCCGCGATACCGCGCGGGTCGGCCTTCAGGGCGGCCGGGGTGACGCCCGGCGGGAGCGGATGCCCGGCGAGCGCGGCCACGAGCTTGTCGGCGAGGCGGCCCGCGAAGATCGTGCCGAAGACGGCCACGCCGAACGAGGCGCCGATGGAGCGGAAGAAGGTGGCGCCGGAGGTGGCGACGCCCAGGTCCTCGTAGGCGACGGCGTTCTGCACGATCAGCACCAGCACCTGCATGACGAGGCCGAGGCCGAGGCCGAAGACGAAGAAGTAGCCGCTCATCTCGGCGGTGCTGCTGTTCTCGGTGAGCCGGTGCAGCAGGAGCAGGCCGATGGTGGTGACGCCGGTGCCCGCGATCGGGAACACCTTCCAGCGGCCGGTGCGGCTGACGATCTGGCCGGAGGCGGTGGAGGACAGCAGCATGCCGGCCACCATCGGCAGCATGTGCACACCGGACAGGGTGGGGCTGATGCCGTGGACGATCTGCAGGAACGTCGGCAGGTACGTCATCGCGCCGAACATCGCGAAGCCGACGATGAAGCTGATGACGGCGGAGAGCGTGAAGGTGCGGACGCGGAAGAGCTTCAGCGGAAGGACGGGCTCGGCGGCGCGGCGTTCGACGAGGAGGAACGCCACGAGCAGCACGCCGCCGAGGGCGGCCAGGCCGGCGATCTGCGGTGAGCCCCAGGCCCAGGTGGTGCCGCCGAGCGAGGCGACGAGGACCAGGCAGGTGGCGACGGAGGCGATGAGGAGGGTGCCGAGGTAGTCGATGACGTGCCGTTCGGCCTTTCGTGGGATGCGCAGGGCCGTGGCGATCACGGCGAGGGCGACCGCACCGACGGGCAGGTTGACGTAGAAGACCCAGCGCCAGCTGAGGTGCTGGGTGAACAGGCCGCCGAGCAGCGGGCCGAGGACGCTGGTCGCACCGAAGACGGCACCGAAGAGGCCCTGGTAGCGGCCCCGTTCCCGGGGCGGGACGATGTCGCCGACGATCGCCATCGACAGCACGATGAGCCCACCGCCGCCGAGCCCCTGCAGGGCGCGGAAGCCGATCAGCTCGGGCATGTTGCGCGCCATGCCGCACAGCGCGGAGCCGATCAGGAAGAGCACGATCGCGGCCTGGAACAGCTTCTTGCGCCCGTACTGGTCGCCGAGCTTGCCCCACAGGGGCGTGGCCGCGGTGGAGGCGAGCAGATAGGCGGTGACCACCCAGGACAGATGCTCCAGACCGCCGAGGTCGCTGACGATGGTGGGCAGCGCGGTGGAGACGATCGTCTGGTCGAGGGCGGCCAGCAGCATGCCGAGCAGCAGTGCGCCGATGGACACGAGGACGCCGCCGTGCACGCTGTCGTCGCCGGGCGCGTGGCGTGCGGCGACGGAGCTCGCGGGCGTGCCCGCACCGGTCCCGGTGCCGGGACGCGTGCCCTTCCCTGCCGCCCTGCCCTGGGTGTCATCGGTCATGAAGGCCTCCCGTGGACGGTCGTACGACCTCCGTGCGCTGTCGTCCATCGTGCACTCTCATCGTGGTGGGTGTGACCTGTTATGGCCTGTTGAGTCCTGATGGGAGGGAGGAATTCCGGGGGCTGCAGGGAGATTCCGTGAGGGAGATCTGCATAATTTCTGGGATTCGGCGGGGAGGGGACCCACGCGTGAACGGACCGAACGGACAGGCCTGTCCGCAGTGCGCGGCACCGCGACGAGGGGACGGCACACCGTCGTGCGGATGCACCCGGCGGGCGGCCGAGGCACTCCAGGAGGCGCGCACGGCGGAGGCGGCAGCGGCGGAGGACTTCGACCCGCTGCGCATCAGGCCGTATGTGGAGCTGGGGGACGAGACGGTACGGCTGGGCGCGGTACCGGAGGAGCCGGGCGCGACGGTACGACCGGGCGCGGTACCGGAGGAGCCGGACGCGACGGTACGACCGGGCGCGGTACCGGAGGAGCCGGACGCGACGGTACGACCGGGCGCCGTATCGGACGAGCCGGACGCGACGGTGCGGTCGGCTGCCGTACCGGAGGTGACGACGGCTCTCCCGGCCGTGCCCCACGTGGAGGACCGGGCCGCCGTGCCCGCGGACGCCGAGCTGCGGCCCCGGCGCCTGCGGCGCGCTGTCCTGCTGGCCACCGGGGGTGCGATGGTCGCGGTCGTGGCGGCGGCAGGTTACGCGAGCGGGCTGTTCTCCTACGACCCTCCGAAGCGGGACGGTGCGCTGCCGCAGGAGATACGGGCGAGCGTGCCGGAGGCGTCGTCGCCGGCCGGTACGTCGGCGCCGGCCGCAACGGTGTCCGCGGCGGCGCCCCCGCCGAGCAGGAAGCCCTCGCCGAGTACGAGCCCGTCGCCGTCGCCGTCACCGTCGAGCCCGTCCCCCACGCCGTCCACGTCGCCGACCCCGAGCGGCACACCGACGACCGCACCGCCCACCGCGACGGCGTCCCCGGGCACGCACGCCCAGCCCCAGCGCAGCGCCTCCGTCCTCCGCCCCGGCGACGAGGGCCCGGAGGTCAGGGAACTGCAGCTCCGCCTGCGTCAACTGGGCCTGTACCTGGGCCCCGCGAACGGCACCTACGACGCCCAGGTGGAGAGCGCGGTCCGCAACTACCAGCTCAGCCGGGGCATCACACAGGACGAGCCGGGGGTGTACGGCGCGGCAACGAGAGCAAGGCTGGAATCGGAAACGACGCGGCCGTAGTCCACGGCTTCCGCCGCGAGGCCGGGCCCCGTCGTCGCAACTCCCGTGCGCGAGCGGACCGTCAGGCGAGGTGGAGCCGTATCGTGCCGTCCCCGGCGGTGTCCACCCGCACCCCGGTCAGGTCCGGCACCAGCGCGTCCGGTCCGTGCAGCCCCGCGCGGGGGCCGACCCCCACCACCCGCATCCCCGCGGCGCGTCCCGCCGCGATGCCCGCGCCCGAGTCCTCGAAGACCACGCAGTCCTCCGGGGCCACGCCCAGTTCCGCGGCGCCTTTCAGGAAGCCCTCGGGGTCGGGCTTGCTCGCACCGACCGACTCGGCGGTGATCCGTACCGGCGGCAGTTCCAGACCCGCCGCCGCCATCCTCGCGGTCGACAGGGCCACGTCGGCCGAGGTCACGAGCGCGTGCGGCAGCTCCCGCAGCGAGTCCAGGAACTCCCGGGCCCCGGGGATCGCCACGACCCCGTCCATGTCCGACGTCTCCTCGGCGAGCATGCGGGCATTGTCCGCCAGGTTCTGCTCGACGGGCCGGTCGGGCAGCAGCAGCGCCATCGAGGCGTGACCCTGCCGCCCGTGCACCACCTTCATCACCTCGTCGCCGTTCAGACCTTGCCGGTCGGCCCAGCGGCGCCAGATCCGCTCCACGACGGCGTCGGAGTTGACGAGGGTGCCGTCCATGTCCAGCAGGAGGGCGCGGGCGGTGAGCACGGTGGTGGCCGTCATCGGCAGCTCCAAGACACGGCGGAGGGGCCGCGCGTGCGGGCCCCGCAGGGACAAGGCGGCCCCGCCCGCCGGTCAGGGGTAACGGGCGGGAGCCACTTTGTTCCTACACGGTACAAAACCCGGCGGGATCCCGCCACCGCTCCCACGAAGACGTCACCAGCCGTTCGCCGCCCGGCCACCCCCGCCGGGCCCGTCGGCGTCACCGGGCCACGGCCTCGTACAGGCTCCACGCCCCGAGCGCCAGCATCACCAGCGCCGCGATCTTCGTGATCAGTCCCAGCGGCACCCGCTTCATCAGCGCCTTGCCGCCCACGATGCCGAGTCCCGCGACCGCCCACAGCCCGAGCACCGCGCCGAGACCCACGGACAGCGGGTCGTCGTAACGGGCCGCGAGGTTCGCCGTCATGATCTGGGTCAGGTCGCCGAACTCCGCGACCAGGATGAGCATGAAGCCCGTTCCGGCCACCTTCCAGAAGGACTGGTCCTCCGGCTTGCGGATCTCCTCCTCCCCGTCCCCCTTCTTCAGCAGCAGCATCGCCGCGCCGCCCAGGAAGAGCACACCCGTCAGCGCGTGCACGAGCCGCTGCGGCAGCAGGGTCAGCGCGCTGCCCGCCGCGACGGCGAGCACGACGTGCAGCGTGAAGGCGGCGGCGACGCCCGCGAAGACGTAGGAGGCGCGGTACCGAGTGCCGAGGACGAGTCCGGCGAGGGCCGTCTTGTCCGGCAGTTCGGCCAGGAAGATGACACCGAAGACGAGCGCCAGGACGGTGATGCTGATCAAGGTTCCTCAATCGGTCGGGGCCGCCCCACCGAGAGTGCTGTGAACGCTTCGACACCTCGGCACGGCAGCACACGGATCGCCCGCTGCCGTACGGCACGGGCGTGCACTGCTTGCCGAAGGTCTCGCTGGCCGACCCCTGATCGAGGTCCGCCTCCGGGCGCCGGCTCAGCGGAGCTGAGCAGTGTGTCGACGGTCCGGCGAAGAGCTACTCCCCTTCTGCGCCGCCCATCGTACGGGACGGGACAACCCACACCAAAGGGCGCCGGTCACACCGCCGGCTCCGCCGCACCCCTTGTCGTGTCATGTCCGCGTCATTAGCTTCTTACCAAACACACACCTGGAGGCAACACTCCCCCGCGAGCATTCCCTCGCTCGCACCTCAACACCCCCACACGACAAGGAAGTTGGCATGCCCAAGGTCTACGCGCGTCGACGCGTCAGCATACTCGCCGCTCTTACCGGCCTCATAGCCTGCGTCGGCCTCTTCAACGGTCCGACCGCCTCCGCCGCCCTCCCCACCCCGGTCAGCGCCGCCACCGCCCGCAGCTACCTCGCCTCGCTCACGGTGGCCACCGAGAACCGCACCGGCTACAGCCGCGACCTCTTCCCGACCTGGATCACCATCAGCGGCACCTGCAACACCCGCGAGTACATCCTCAAGCGCGACGGCTCCAACGTCGTCACCGACTCCTCCTGCGCCGCCACCAGCGGCAGCTGGTACTCCCCGTACGACGGCGCGACCTGGTACGCCGCCTCCGACGTCGACATCGACCACCTGGTCCCGCTCGCCGAGGCCTGGGACTCCGGCGCGAGCAAGTGGACGACGTCCCAGCGCCAGGCCTTCGCCAACGACATCACCCGTCCGCAGCTCCTCGCCGTCACCGACAACGTCAACCAGGCAAAAGGCGACCAGGACCCGGCCACCTGGGTTCCGTCCCGGTCGTCGTACGTCTGCACCTACGTCCGCGCCTGGGTGCAGGTGAAGTACTACTACGACCTCTCCGTCGACTCCGCCGAGAAGAGCGCGCTGCAGAACTACCTCGCGAGTTGCTGAGCCGCCCCGCGGGCCCCGAGCCCGGCGGGCCCGCCGACGCGCCGGGGACGCGGAACCACCGCCCCGCCCCCGGCCGCGCCGCGCGGGCGACCCGCGGTTCGGCGAGCGGCTCGGCGAGCGGTTCCGCGAGCGGTTCGACCTGATCTGTCGTCAGAACCCTTCAGCTGCCTGCTCGTTGAGGAACGCAATCGCGACAGGATGCGAAACGGATCAGCCATCGACCGGATGTTGAACTTGCAAGTATTGATTAGGCCTGCCTAACCTGTGGGCTCACTCGGTTTCCGTCCCCCAGACCGGTCCGTTCGCGGACCGGACAAGACCGAAGGAGCCCCCCACATGACCGCACGCCTCAACCGGGCGCAGCCCTACGCCCTCGGACTGTTCCGCATCGTCGTCGGCCTGCTCTTCGCCTGCCACGGCGCCGCCTCACTGTTCGGCGTCCTCGGCGGCGCTGCGGGCACCGACGGCGGCACCGTCCCGACCGGGACCTGGCCCTTCTGGTACGCCGCGGTGATCCAGCTGGTCGCCGGCGCCCTGATCCTGGTCGGCCTCGGCACCCGGGGTGCCGCGTTCATAGCGTCCGGCTCGATGGCGTACGCGTACTTCGACGTGCACCAGTCCCACGCCCTGTGGCCGATCCAGAACGGCGGCGAGCTGCCGGTGCTGTTCTGCTGGGCCTTCCTCCTGCTGGTCTTCACCGGCTCCGGGGCGCTCGGCCTGGACCGCCTGTTCGCCTCCCGGTCGGCGGCCGGCGAGAAGGAGCGGGCTTCGGAGCCCGTCGCGGCCTGACCGAGTTCCGTACGGACGGCGGCGCCCGCTTGCGGGCGCCGCCGGCGTGTCCGGCGTGTCCGGCCTGTCCGGCCTGTCCGGCCTGTCCGGCCTGTCCGGCCTGTCCGGCGTGCCGACCTGCCCGGCCTGTCCGGCGTGCCGACCTGCCCGGCCTGCACCGCGACCGCTTCGGGTGTCGTCCAACGGGTGCGGGCGACCGCCTCACCAGCCCCCTGAGCACCGCCAGTCACACCGGCCGCGTACGCTGTACGGCTGTCGAAGGCCGCCGGCTGCCGCTCCCCCGCCACATCGCGGCACGTGGTCGCCGTTGGGGAGTCGTACGGGGAGTTCCGGTGATGGAGAGCGTGGGGTCGCTGGCCGGTGGCCCCTGGATCTACCCCGTGGTGGCCGTGTCGGTCCTGCTGGACGTCTTCCTGCCGCTGCTGCCGAGCGGCGTGCTGGTGATCACGGCGGCCACGGCGGCGGCCGCCGGTTCCGCCGTCGCGCGGACACCGGACATCGTCGGGCTCACGCTGTGCGCGGCCACGGCATCGGTCCTCGGCGACCTGGTGGCGTACGGCGTGGCCTGGCGCGGCGGTGAGCGTCTGGACCGCGCCATCGCCCGCTCCCGCCGCCTGCGGCACGCACAGGAACGCCTCGGTGCGGCACTCGCGCGCGGCGGCGGTGCGCTGGTGATCGTCGCCCGGTTCGCGCCCGCGGGACGCTCACTCGTCTCGCTCGGCGCGGGCGCCGCCCACCGCCGCGCCCGCGAGTTCCTGCCCTGGTCGGCGCTGGCGGGCATCGCCTGGGCCGTCTACAGCGTGGCCCTCGGCTACCTGGGCGCCCAGTGGCTGGGCGCGAGCTGGCTGGCGACCGGTGTCTCGGTGGCGGCCCTGTTCGCGGCGGGTGCGGGCGCGACCCACCTCATGCGCGGCCCGGCGCCGTCGAAGTAGCCTGCCGGGGCTGCCCGCCACGCACCTCCAGGCCGGCGAGCAGTTCCGCGGTCGCCTCGGCGACCGCGTCCACCGCGTGCTCGAACACCTCGCGGTTGTGGGCGGCCGGGGCGCGGAACCCGGAGACCTTGCGCACGAACTGGAGCGCGGCGGCGCGGATCTCCTCCTCCGTGGCCTCTTCGGGCAGGGCGGGCGGGCGGAGCGTCTTGATGCTGCGGCACATGACTCCAGTGTGGCCTGCCCGCCCCGCTGGGCGAGAAGGGTTTCCGCTTCCGCCGGCGTCAGACCGCGTGCGTCTTGGCCAGCAGCTCCAGGACCTCGGCCGTCGTGCCGGACTCGCCCAGGCGCGGGAAGATCCGCTCGAGGCTGTTCCGGTGCGCCTCCGGGGAGGCGTCGGCCATGGCGTCGGTGGCCAGCGTGACGTGGTAGCCGTGCTCGTACGCGGCCCGTGCGGTGGACTCCACGCCGATGCTGGTGGCGATGCCGGTCAGCACGATCTGGGTGACGCCGCGGCGGCGCAGCTGGACGTCGAGGTCGGTGCCGTGGAAGGCGCCCCAGTTGTGCTTGGTGACGTGGACGTCGCCGGGGTGGCCGGCGAGTTCGTCGACGACGAGGTCCCAGCCCTCGGAGAAGGCGCGGGCGCCGCGCTGCTGGTCGGTGCGTCCGGGGACGGCGTCGGAGCCGTCGGCGGCGAAGGAGACCCGGACCAGGACCACCGGCAGGTTCCGGGCCCGGAACGCGTCCGCGAGCTCGACGGTGCGGGCGACCACCTCGGAGCCGGTGTGGGGCTGGGTGGGCATCCCCACGATGCCGTTCTGGAGGTCGATCACGACGAGGGCGGTGCGCGGGTCGAGCGTGGTGAGAGCCATGGTCAGGCCTTTCGCGTGGTGGGGGTGGAAGCGGGCAGGGAGCGGTCGGGCGGGGCCGGCGGCACGGGCAGGACGGATCCCGCCGATCCCGCCGTCATGAACGGAGTTCCGGCATCACGGCTGGGTCAGCCGTTCCAGGAGGGAGAGCGCGGCGAGGACGGTCTGCCGCTCCTCCTCGCTGTAGCGGTCCTGCAGGGCGCGGGCGAGCCACTCCTGCCGGGCCTGCCGGTCGCCCTCGACGCGCTCCCGGCCGGCCTCGGTGAGGGTGACCAACTGGCGGCGGCCGTCGTCGGGGTCGGGGCTGCGCCGGATCAGGCCGTGCTGTTCGAGGACGGCGAGGGTGGCGGCCATCGACTGCGGCCTCACACCCTCGGCGGACGCCAGGGTGCTGGCAGTGGCGGCACCGCCCTTGCCGACCAGGGTGAGCGCGGACACCTGGGAGGGTGTCAGGTCGTCGTCCCCGGCCACCTCGCGTATACGTCGCCGCAGTCGGCTGACGACCACCCGCAGATCACGCGCCGCACGGGCGGCGGACTCGGAGACGCCTTCCGGGTTGTGGTCCATGGGCTCACGCTAGATCCGCCAGGCAAAGCTGTCCAGTTCGAACTGAACAGGTTTACCTGAAGATTGGCTGAGGCCACATCCCCGGCCGGCCCGTGATCAACGAGACGGACGTCCGTTCGAGTGAACCGAGGGAAGAGGGTCGCCCCCGAAAATCGAACAGGCGTAGCATTGGCCTGTGGCTGCGAGCTATGAGTTTCCGAGTGACCTCCTGGCCGGCCAGGAGGAGTTGCATCAGGTCCGGGCAGAGCTCCTGGCCCTGCTGAAGCGGCTGCCGTGGTCGGTGGAACCGCTGGACGGATTCAGCGACGACGCCGGCTGGCGCAAGGTGGAGCGCCCCGCCTCCCCGGGTTGGACCCAGGACGAACAGGCGGAGGTGGAAAAGCTCCGCCGGCGCGAGCGGGAACTCGCGGTGTTCGTCTCCTGCCACCGCTTCTGGGACGAGGTGGCGACCGAGGACAGGATGGACGCACGGACGCGCCTGAAGCACGTGCACGAGGACGAGAGGAACGAGCAGAAGGAGAACTGAACGCGAAGACCCCGGCGGAAGCGGCCGGGGTCTTCGGGTTTCGCGTGACGGGGAGCCGCGGGCGGCGCTGTGCGGCCGGCCGCCCATCAACCACCTCAACGGCCCGGTGCGCCGACCGGATCCGACTTCACGACACCCGCACCTGGCGCGGTGTCATCGATAGTCCTCCGGGTGGCCCTGCATCCAAGCATTGATCTTGTCGCGCGTGCCGGTGAGCAGGCTCTGGTGCTTCTTGAGGTTCTCGAAGGACCTGTCGTCGCCGAGTTCGGCCCGCAGTTTCGCGATCCACCCGAGGGGTTCCCGGAAGTGTTCAGGCCCCTGAGGGTCGGCTTTCATCGCCTCGTCGAGACTGCCGAGCTCATCGAGCACGCGCCCCAGGAAGTACTCGCAGTTCCCCGGGGTCGTGCACCCGTCGTTGTAGGTGGCCTGAAGCCGGGCGAACACATCGCGGACCTTCTCCGCACTCGGTGCCGGTTCCGCCGTGCTCGGGGCGGACGGCTCCTGGGTCGTGGGGACCGACGCCGCCCGGCGGACAGCACGGGCGGGCGACTCCTCGTCGGCGGACGTCCTACCCGGGCCGCTGGAACAGGAGAGCAACAATGACGCCAGGACCACGACGAGCGTGGAGCCGCCGAAAGCCTGCCGTGCGCGCGTGCTGATCATGCCGCGTACGACTCCTCGGCGGGCTCCCTGGTTGTGCCGCCTGCCGGAAGTGCGCTGCGATTGCCAGTTCGGACCGGGTTTGGAATACCCCCGGGGGGTATATCGTTCGGTGGAGCAAAGACCCGAGCGTGCGAGGGGAAACGAGCGATGGACCACAGCGCACATGAGCACGTGCACGAGCATCACGATCACCATGCACCCGGCACCCCCTGGCGCACGGCCGCACAAGCCACGCTGCACTGCCTGACCGGCTGCGCCATCGGCGAAGTCCTCGGCATGGTCATCGGCACCGCCGCCGGCCTGCACAACGCGGCCACCGTCGTCATCTCGACAGCGCTGGCCTTCGTCTTCGGCTACGCGCTCACCATGCGCGGCGTGCTGCGCGCCGGGCTGCCGCTCCGGCAGGCGCTCAAGGTCGCGCTGGCCGCAGACACCGTGTCCATCGCCGTGATGGAACTCATCGACAACACCGTCATGGTGGGCGTCCCCGGGGCCATGGACGCCGGTCTCGGCCAGATCCTCTTCTGGGCTTCGCTCGGCCTTTCCCTGGCCCTGGCCTTCGTACTGACCACCCCGGTCAACCGGTGGATGATCGGCCGCGGCAAGGGCCACGCGGTCGTCCACGCCTACCACTGACCCCGCGCCCGACACGGAAGAGCCCCGGAAGCGGCCTGCACAGGCACTTCCGGGACTCTGCCGCGATCATCCGGTGGGCGCGGACGGTTTCGAACCGCCGACATCCTGCTTGTAAGGCAGGCGCTCTACCGCTGAGCTACGCACCCGAGACGAGTCGACAGCCTACATTGCCGTAGGGGATGCCTCGCAAACCCGTAACCGGGGGGATATCCCCACCCCCGATCCGGGAGCACGCCGGATGCTGCCGAGAGCCGTGGCTCCGTACCGTCGAAGCACTTCGGCGTTGAGGGCATCCGGCCCTCCGGCTCTCAGGGGGAACATCATGGCTCGTACGACGGTGCTCGCGCAGCGCACCCGGGTGGTCGCCGTGGCGGGGAGCGCCGCCGTGCTCATCGGCACCGTCGCCGCCTGCGGGAACGACGCCCGCGACGACCCGCACCCGGACCACGCGGCCTTCGCGCTGCACGGCCGTACGCTCACCGTCGACTCCGACGACTCGGCGTTGGAGATCGTCTCGGCCGATGTGGACAAGGTGCAGGTCACCCGTTGGTTCCGCGGGACGGTCGTGGTGGGTGGGGATCCGCGCGTGACGTGGGCCATGAAGGGCGACCGGCTCGTGCTGCGGCTGAAGTGCTCGGGGATCGTCGCGGACTGTTCCGCCCGGCATCGGATAGAGGTGCCGCGCGGGGTCGCCGTCACGGTGGAGGACGGTGACGGGAGCGTGCGGGCGGAGGGCTTCGCCACGGCGCTGGACATCCGGACGCGGGACGGGTCGGTGCGGGTGAGCGATTCCACGGGACCGCTGGCGCTCGCCAGCGACGACGGGTCGGTGCGCGCGACGGGCGTGCGGTCGCGGCGTGTGCGGGCGACCACGAACGACGGGTCGGTGAGCCTGGAGTTCCGTGACGTGCCCGACCGGGTGGAGTCGAGCAGCCACGACGGGTCGGTCGCCATCGCGCTGCCGCACAGCACGTACCGTGTGTCGACGCACTCCGCCGACGGCTCCGTCCATGTGTCCGTCCCGACGGAGTCGAAGAGCTCCCACCTGATCGACGCCCGGACCCGTGACGGGTCGGTCAGCGTACGGGCGGCGGGCTGAGCCGGCCGTCACCGGCACGGTGCGTCGCCGACCGGCCGTCGCGGGTACCGCCGCGAACCGACCGCCATGAGTCCGGCCGCACCTCGAACCGACCGGCCCGTGTGTTCGTCCTCTACCGGTGGGAGAATGACACCGGGCAGGGTGGATCACGGTACGGGAGAGGGATGTGACGGCGACACCACGGCAGGAGTCCGACCGCGTCGCTCGGCCCGTCCCCGGAGTCCTCCTCCTCCCTCTCCTCGTCACCCTCGTCCTCCCCGCCGCCTTCGCCTCGGGCGGTACCCGGCGGTGGTTCGGGGGGCGGGGCGAGGCTCAGCGGGCCGAGGCGCAGGGGGCCAAGGACGCGGCCGCCGAAGCGTTCTACGAGTTGGACACCGCTCAGCGGGATGTGCGGATCTCCGTCGAGACGATCACCGCTGTGGACGACTCCCCGGCCGCTCGCCGTGCCCTCGCCGACTTCGAGGCGCTCGGGCGGCGGATCGACGAGGTCAGTCACCGGTACATCCAGGCCGTGGACGCGCATGATCTCGACCGGGTGGATCTGGAGGCCTCCGCCGCTTCCCGGGCCCGGGCGGATCTCACCGCCGCCAAGGACGAGCTGGTCCGGGTCAAGCAGGAGCTGGATCGATTCGCCCAGGGTCTCGGGCCGCTGCTCGGCAAGGCCGAGACCCAACTGGCTCGTCTGGCCCCGGCCGTGGAGCGCGCCCGGCAGACGCTGCTCGCCGCCAGCAATGCCCTGGACGGGGTACGGGGTTCCGGGCTGAAGGCCGACGACCTGGCCGCCCGGCTGGCCGCCCTCGGCCCGGAGCTGACCAAGCTGAACCAGGGCGCGGGGCAACACGGGGTGCAGCAGACGCTGGAGCGTGCCGAGCGGGTCACGCGGGAGGCGGCGGCGGTTCGGGCCGAGGCCGAGCGGCTGCCGGAGAAGGCGGCCGAGATCGACCGCCGGTTGGTGTCGTTGCGCACCCGGGCAGAGGCGCTGACCACGCGGGCCGGGCAGGTCGAGCCCGTGCTGAGCGAGCTGCGGCGCAGGTTCACGGCGGCCTGCTGGCAGGATCTCCAGCATGTGCCGGAGCAGGCCGTGGAGAACGTACGGCAGGCGGAGCTCAAACTGCGGCAGGCGCAGGGCGCGCGTGATGCACAGCGCTGGGCGGACGCCACCTCGCTGCTGTCGACCGTGCGGGCGCTGCTGAACACCACCGACGAGGCCGTGTCGGCCGCCGGGGAGCGCCTGCGGCGGCTCAACGCCGTGCAGAAGGATCCGGAACAGGAGATCGAGCGCACCCGGTTCGCGATCCGGGACGCGCAGCGGCTGGCGATGGCGGGGCGTACGACGCCCGATCCGCGGCACGCCCGCCCGCTGGACGACTCGGTGGCGCGGTTGGAGCGCGCGATCGCCACACTGGAGGGCCGCCACCCGGACTACTGGCACTTCCTGACGGAGACCGAGGCGGTGCGGCAGGCGGTCGCCCAGGTCGTGACGCGGATCCGGGAGGAGCGGGGAGCCGGCCACTGATCCGGCCCCCGCCCCGGAGGACCACCGGTCAGGTGCGGTAGGCGTAGTAGTACGCGTTCGGGTAGGAGGCGATGAGGCTCGCCACCGACCTGCGGAGGGTGTTGTTGGAGTGGTACGTCACGTACGGGACGCCGCCGCTCTTGTAGGTGACGATCATCGTGTGGTCCTTGGACCCGTCCCGGTCGAAGTCCATCTGGAGCACGTCGCCGACTTCGAGCTGGTAGACGTTGGCGAGCGGCTTGGTCCGCTTGGAGTTCTGGGCGAACCAGGACCACTCGTTGACGCCGACGAACGAGTCCGACTGGATGTCGGCGTTGCCGAACCACTTCGTGTAGTCGTACACGTAGCCGGGAACGTGCTTCCAGCCGCCCGCCTTCAGGGACTGGCTGACGAAGTTGGTGCAGTCGCCGCCCGCGCCGTGCCCGTTGTAGTCCGGGTAGTCCTTGTTGTAGACCTTCCAGTACTTCTCGGCGTAGGCCGCCATGGCCTTGTAGTTGTAGGCGGTGCCGGTCTTCGGGACGGCGACCGGGTTGCGGGTCGTGGCCGCGCGCGGGGCGTTCGGCATGCCGCCGTCGTCCGCGGTGGTGGGCGCCTTGACGGACGGCTTGGACAGCGTGTTCACCGCCATGCCCGCGTCGGTGTCGCGGATGCCGGTCAGCTGCCAGGTGCCCTGCCGGTCGGCCTGGAACGTCAGCTGGTGGTGGGCCTGGAAGCCGGTGGTCTGCGGGCCGTTGCCGGCCTTCTCGTACGTCAGGGTGGTGGTTTCGGTGACGTCGACCGTGGCGTGCCGGCCCTTCACCCGTGTCCGGTCCAGCGAGACCGTGGTGTCGGCCTTGCTGTACTTCTCGCCCAGCGCGGCGAGGCGGGACTTGCGGCCGCGCAGCGTGGACAGGGCGGAGTCCTCCTGGTGCGACAGCGTGGACGACAGGCGTACGTCGCCGGAGAAGCGGGACGCCAGGGGCGTGCCCCGTCCGCTGTCGCTCTTGTCGACCAGGGCGTCCGTACGGTCGGTGAAGACCGCGTCCGCCAGCCGCTGGAAGGTGGCCCTGGTCCCCGGGTCCACCGTGGGTTCCGCGACGCTCGCCGCGTTCGCGCCCCAGTTGGGCAGCAGTGCGGCGCCGGCGACGACCGATGCGGCGGCCGCGGTGACTATGGTCGCGCGGCGCCGCTTACGGCTCAATCTTCTTGATTTCAATGATGTTCCCCTCTAACACCGGTACTCCGATACCGGGGGCCGCATCTTCGCACGCCGTGTGTGGCTTGTGTGAAGGGGGTGCCCCAAGAGGCTTGGCGGAACGCCCGGTTGTCACTTCACGACGGCCGACCAGTCCGGCGACTGCCCCGGGTCGAGGGCGCGGAGCCGCTCGAGGGTGGCGGGCTTCTGCACGTCCAGCCAGTCGGTCAGCTCCTTGAACGACACGCATTTGACGCCGTTCTTCGTGCAGACGTTCTTGACGACCTGGTCGATGGCCTTCATGTAGATGTCGCCGTTCCAGTCCTCGAAGTGGTTTCCGATGAACAGGGGCGCCCGGCTGCCGTAGTAGACGCGGTTGAAGCCGGCCATGTAGGAGTCGACGGTCTGCCGCTCCCACTGGGCGTACTTCGCGGGGTCGCCTTTGGTCTCGCCCTTGGACTGGTTGTAGAGGAAGTTGAAGTCCATTGACAGGCCCTGGTACTTGCCGCCCTCGTAGGGGAGCATCTGCAGCGGGAAGTCCCATATGCCGTTCTTCTTCGCCGGCCATATCTGGAAGTCGCCCGGGGAGCTGGCGTCGTAGCGCCAGCCGTAGCTCTTGATGGCCTTCAGCAGGTTCGGCTGGCCCTCCAGGCAGGGTGCGCGGCCGCCGGTGACCTCCCTCTGGAAGTCGAAGGGCAGCGGCGGGATGTTCTTGGAGCCGGTGTTGGTCTTCCAGTTCTCCACGAAGGAGTAGAACTGGTCGATCTCGCTCTTCCACTCCTCCACGCTCCAGTCGCCGCCGCCCTTGGCGCCGCAGAAGTGGCCGTTGAAGTGGGTGCCGATCTCGTTGCCCTGTTCGTACGCCAGGCGCAGTTGCTGCACGGTGTCGCGGATGTGCTCGTCGGAGGCGTAGTCGATCGCCGCGGAGCCCACCGGGTGCTGCGGCGGGTGGTAGAGGTCCTTCTTGCTCTTGGGCAGCAGGTAGATGCCGGTGAGGAAGAAGGTCATGTGGGCGTTGTACTGCTCGGCCATCTCCCGGTAGTGGGAGAAGAGGTGGTCGTCGCCCTCCAGTGCGCCGTCCCAGGAGAAGACGACGAACTGGGGTGGTTTCTCACCGGGCTTGAGCGGTTTTGGCTTCAACTGGTCTTTCTGCGGCCCGGTGTACGAGGTGGAGCCGTCACCGATGATCTGCGTCTTGCCGTCCCACTTGGGTGGCTGGGTGGGCCGGGGAGTGAATCCTCTGCCGATGCTCTTGCCGGCGTCCGCCGTAGCGGTCGCCGCGGTGCTGTCCGGCCGGGACACCGCCAGGAAGGTCACCGTCACCGACGCGACGGCGAGGAGCGCGGCCAGCGTCATGAAGCTCGGGCGGCTCTTCCACTGGTCGATGCGGGACGAGCGAGGGCGGCGGCGCCGGCCGTTTCTCGTGGTCATGGGCGGCTCGTTCTCCGAGGAGGAAGGTGGGGGGTTGCATGCTCGGCCGGTGGCGTCAGCCGAGCGGACTCATGGCCGCGGACCAGATGCCGTAGGGGGCGCCGTCGTTCGGCGTGCCGGCGACTCCCTTCAACGGCAGTGGTTCGAGGCTCTTGGACAGGTCCATGCGGTAGGCGACCACCGCGGTGGACACGGACCGGGCCGTGCCCACGTACCAAGAGGCCGTGTCGTCCTGGGTGGTTCCGGCCTTCCCGGCGACCTGCGCGGAGGCGTCCGCCGCGTCCGGGTGGGCGGCGCGGAAGGAATCCGTGAGCGCCTCGGTGACCTCCCCGGCCACCTGGGCACTCACCGCGCGGCGGGGCTTCGGCGCGTTCAGGGACACCGTGGCGCCGTTGCGGGTGACGCGCCGCACCGAGTACGGCTCGGTGTGCGTGCCGCCCGCGGCGAACGTGGTGTATCCGCTCGCCATCCGGATGGCGCTCGGCGTGGAGTTGCCCAGGGACAGCGCGGGCACCTGTGGTCCCATGCTGTCGGGCAGCAGCCCGGCCGCCTCCGCCGTTTCGCGCACCTTGTCGAGGCCGGTGTCCATGCCGAGTTGCATGAACGGCGTGTTCACCGACCGGGCGAGGGCCTGGCGCAGGGTGATGTGCCCGTACGACTTGTTTCCGTCGTTGTGGGCGGAGACCTTCTTGCCGCTGCGGTCCCAGTACGGCCCCTCGGGGGTGGTGACGGGGATGTTGTCACGGCCGTCGTAGACCGACTCCGGGGTGACCGGGGTCGCGGGGCCGCCGCGCGTCGTGTGGACACCGTGTTCGAGGCCGGCGGCGTAGACGAACGGCAGGAAGGCCGAACCGGCCGGGACGGTGGCCGCGTTGGACTCGTTGTACCCCTGGGTGCGGTGGTCGGGGCCGCCGTAGACGGCCAGGATCCGGCCGTCGGTACTCACCGAGGCGGCGCCGAAGTGGGCGGTCGGCGCGGTGTCCGGGTGGTCCTTCCGCGCCTGCTTGCGGGCCTTGTTGACGGCGTCGGTGAGCGCGCTCTCCCGTTTGCGGTCGAAGGTGGTGTAGATCTGGTAGCCGCCCAGGTCGAACTGCTGGTCGGAGATGTGCGCGGCCTTCTTGGCGTAACTCGACGCCAGCTCCACCAGGTAGTCGCTCTGCTGACCGGTGTCGTAGAGCGGGTTCTGCTTCAGCGGCTCGGGGAAGGTCGTGTACTTGGCCCGCTCGGCCTTCGACAGCTTGCCGATCTTGACCATGCGGTCGAGGATCCACTTCCACCGTTCGACGGCCCGGTGGTGGTTGGCCTTGCCGAGGGTGGGGTCGTAGAGGCCGGCGCCCTTGAGCAGGGAGGCGAGGAAGGCGGCCTGGCTCGCGTCGAGCTGGCTCACCTCCTTGCCGTAATAGGCCTGGGAGGCGCGCTGGATGCCGTAGGTGCCGCGGCCGAACCAGCTGGTGTTGAGATATCCCTCGAGGATTTTGTCCTTGGGCATCCTGTCGTCGAGCTTGAGGGCGATCACCGCCTCGGTGAATTTGCGGCTGATGGTCTGGTTCTGCGTCAGATAGACGTTCTTCACATACTGCTGGGTGATGGTGGAACCGCCTTCGGTGTCACCCTCGCCGACCGTCTTCCACAGGGCGCGGGTGATGCCTTTGGCGGATATGCCGGGGTCGGAGTAGAAGCTCTCGTTCTCCGCCGCCAGCACCGCCCAGCGGACCTGCTCGGGTATGTCCTTCAGCGGCATGGCCTGACGCTGCACCCAGCCGGTGCGGGCCATGGGCGTGCCGTCGGACCAGAAGTAGACGTTGTCCTGCTGGGTGGCGTACGAGTTGAGGTTGTCCGGTATGTCGGTGACGGCGTACGCGACGACCAGGAACACGCTGCTCAGGCCGAAAGAGGTGAGCACGGCGCCGAGCCACTGCCGCCATGAGGGCATCCAGCGGCGCCAGCCGACGCGGCCGGGCCGCGGATAGACGGGCCTGAGTTTGCGGGCGTACGGCGCGAGCCGCCGGGCGTACGGGGTCAACCGCTGGGCGTACGGGGTCAGTTTGCGGACGTACGGCGTCAGGTACGAGGTGACACGAGTGAGGACGGAGGGGCGTGCGGCCTTGCGCCGCGCGCTGCGAGACGTGGGCGCCTCCGGCGGGCGGGGCATCCGCAGTTGCATGGTCTCGTCCGGCGCCTCGGGCCTGACGGCCTTCAACTGCATGGTCTCGTCCGGAGCCGGGTGCGCCACGGCCTTCAACTGCATGGTCTCGTCCGGCGCGAGGGGCCTGACGGCCTTCAACTGCGCGGTCCGGTCCGGCGCCGCGGGTTCGGCGGCCCTCAACTGCGTTGCGCCATCGGCGTCGGAAGGCGCCCCGGCTTTCAACTGCAGGGTGACGTCCGGGTCGAAGGGCGCCTGCGACGGGTCGTCGGCCCCGGTGCGGCGGTCCGTACGAGGGTCCGGACGGCCGCCGTCCTGGCTAGCCACGGCACGCCCCGGTGTGCGGACGGCCCTGGGACGGCCTGTCACCTGTTCGATGCCATGCCTCGGTCACGACTGCGTCTCCCTCCGCACTCGGAATTGCACGCGCGGGTTGATGCAGCGGCCGGACATGCGGCAGCGAGCCCCCCTCCCCGACCTTGCGGCTCATCGCGGCTTCCTTAAATTAGCAGCGACCTTTGTGATGTCCTCGATCAGGTACCGGCCGGTACATGGTCACGGAGAGAATATTAAGGAGATCTCGAGGAGATCGTGCGGCATTCACAAAGCGGTGCGGGCGCCGGAAGTCCTGTGATCGCCGGTGAGCGCCCGTTAATCTGTGCACATGCCACGCTATGAGTACCGCTGCCGTACCTGCGGCGACACGTTCGAACTGAGCCGTCCCATGGCGGAGTCCTCCGCCCCCGCGAACTGCCCGCAGGGCCACGACGACACGGTGAAGCTGCTGTCCACCGTGGCGGTGGGCGGCACGGCCTCCGCCCCGGCGCCGGCACCGAGGGCGGGTGGTGGCTCGGGGGGGCGGCTGCTGCGGCGGTGGTTGCTGCGGCTGAAGGGCCGTCAGGGGCGGCTGCAGCGGGCTGAGATGCCGTCAGCGGCGGCTGCCCCGGGCCGAGGCGCCGTCAGCGGCAGCTACAGCGGGCTGAGATGCCGTCAGCGGCGGCGGGCCAGGGTCAGGCCGTCCGCGATCGACACCATCACGCTGTCCACCCGCTCGTCCGCCTTCACATGGGCGTTGAAGTCCCTGATCGCCCCGGCGAGCCCGGTGGCGTCCGGGTCCGTCACGCCGCCGTGGAAGAAGACGTTGTCGACCACCAGCAGGCCGCCGGGGCGCATCCTGGGCACCAGTTCGTCCCAGTAGGCGGCGTAGTTGTCCTTGTCCGCGTCGATGAACGCCATGTCGATGTGCGGCTCGGACGGCAGCCCCCGCAGGGTCTGAAGCGCGGGGGCGATCCGCAGCTCGATCCGGTCGGCCACGCCCGCCTTCTCCCACGCCTCCCGCGCGTGCCGCGTCCACTCCTCGGAGACGTCGCAGGTCAGCAGCGTCCCACCGGGCGGCAGCGCCTGCGCCATGGACAGCGCCGACAGCCCGGTGAAGGTCCCGACCTCGACGATCCGGCGCGCCCCGGTCAGCCGCACCAGGAAGGTCAGGAGCGGCCCCTGCTCCTCGGCGACCTGCTTGCCGGCCACCAGCGGAAGCTGCGTGTGCGTGACCTCGACGAGCATCCGCTGCACCGGGTCGAGCGGCGGGTTGTGGCCGAGCATGTACCCGTACAGCTCGTCCGTCAGCGGCGTCCCGTTCCCCTTGGCCACCCGGCCCTCCTCTGGCTCGGCCCCCGCGACGCCGGGGGTTCCCGCCTCCCCTCCACCGTAGCCTCGAAGGTCCCCGTGCCGGGACCGGTCACGCCTCCTTGGTCGCCTTCAGGAACTCCCGCAGGATCCGCTCCCCGGCCACCACGCCCCGCTCCGGCAACGCGCCGATCCCGGGGGCCGTCCAGCCGGTGTCGGCCAGTTCGCCGTGGCCCGGGCGCCAGCCGCGGTCCGCGGCGAGCAGCAGGTCGGCGTCGAGCAGCGAGTCCCCGGCGGCCAGCGTGAGCGTGGCGCCGGTGCGGCGGGCGACCTCGCGCACGGCCGCGCTCTTGGTGAGCGGCTTGGGGACCGCGTAGATCTTGCGGCCCTGCAGCGACACCGTCCAGCCACGGTTCTCCGCCCAGACGGCCAGTTCCTTCACCCACTCCTCGGGCAGCAGCTCCCGCTCGACGACGAGGTAGGCGAACAGGTCCTCCGCGATCCGGTGCTTGCGCACCCAGGCCGGGTCGGCGGTGGCCGCCAGGTGCTCGCGCACCTCGGCCAGCGGCGCGCATTCGTCCGCCAGCCGGGCCAGCACCGCGGCGTGCCAGTCGTGGTCCGTGACGCCGTCGACGAGCAGATGGCCGCCGTTCGCGCAGATCGCGTACGCCGGGGTGGGGCCCGGCAGGTTGATGCGCTGGTACTGCTTGCGGGTGCGGGTGGTGGTCGGTACGAACACCGCCCGGTCGCCGAGGTCGGTGAGCAGCCCGGCCGCGGTCTCGGTCATGTACGACAGCGGCCTGCTCTCGTGGACCTCCACGCACAGCAGCCGGGGCGCCCGCGCGTCCGGCATGGTCAGTGCGAGCGCCGCGGAGGAGTAGATCAGGGTGCGGTCGAGGTCGCTGGCGACCAGTACGGGGCTCATCCGGCCACCGCCTTGCCGTCGGCGCCCGTCGCACCCCGCGTGTACCGGGGGTGGATCAGCCCCACGCAGGTGTACGGCAGCCCGTCGACCTCCTCCACCGGCACGCCCCGCTGGGCGGCCAGCAGGCGCACATGGTCGAGGTCGGCGCCGGCCCCGGCGCGGGCCAGGATCTTCCACGGCACCCTGCGCAGCAGCACGCGCGTGGTCTCGCCGACGCCCGGCTTGACCAGGTTCACGTCGTGGATGCCGTACTCCTCGCTGATGCGCTCCACGGCCGCCCAGCCCTCCCAGGTCGGCGTGCGGTCACCGGCCAGCAGTTCCTTGGCCTGGAGATCGACCGCCTCCTCGACCTCGGTGAAGCGGGCCGAGACGGCGTCGAGGAAGGCCACCGAGACATCGGCCCCCGCCAGCTCGCGGTAGAACTTGGCGCCGTGGTAGTCGTGCGGGCCGATCAGGTCGGCGCGCAGCACCGTGCGCGAGATCAGGCCGGAGACCGTGGAGTTGAGGCAGGCGGACGGGATGAGGAAGTCCTCCCGGGTGCCGTACGTCCGCACGCACGAGCCCGGGTCGGCGAGCACCGCGATCTCCGGGTCGAAGCCGGTGATGCCGTCGGACGCCTCGAACTCCCTGATCGCCTCGGCGAGTTCCCGAGTGATGGCGCCCTTTCCGGTCCAGCCGTCGACGAAGACGACGTCGCTCGGGTCGTGGCGGTCGGCGAGGTAGCGCAGCGCGTTGGCGTCGATGCCGCGGCCGCGCACGATGGACACCGCGTAGTGCGGCAGGTCCAGGCCGTGCCGGTGCCGGGCCCAGCGGCGCATGAGGACCCCGACGGGGGTGCCGGCGCGGGCCAGGGAGACCAGGACGGGGCGCGGCGACCGTTCGGCGAGGACCGTCTCGGTGACCACGCCGACGGCCTGCGCCAGGCGGGCGGCCGAGGCCTCGAGGGCCGCGTGGAACAGCTCCTGGTACTGCTCGCTCGGCTGGTACTCCACCGGCAGCGACTCCGCGTAGTGCGCGCCGCCGCTCTGGATGGCCTCCTCGCGCTCCTCGGTCGGCGCCTCCAGGGTGACGTCCGAGAGGTCCTGGAGCAGCCAGCCGACCTCGTCGGGCGCGTACGAGGAGAAGGCGGGGCCGCGGAGGGGCTCGGGCAGCATGGCGGAACTTTCTGACGAGGCGGCGACGGGCGGGGGCGGCGCGGGGACGTAGGCGGGGACCACCGCGAGCAGGACGTGCGGGGTGTGCGCGGCGAGCCGGTCCAGGAGCCCGCCGGGGGCGTGCAGTCGGGGGGTGTCGGCCACCGAGTCCACGACCGCGACGACGGCGTCGAAGCCGGCGCCCGCCACGTTGTAGGCGTAGCGCTCGCCGGGGCCGTCGGCCGGGTCGTCGTGCGCGGGGAACACGATGCGGGTGCGTATCGCGTAGCCGGGGTCGTCGACCGCGAGGACGGGCGAACGGGTGGTGGTGGAGTAGCGGATCTCGGCGGGCACCGTCTCCTCCAGCTCGCGGGCGAGCCTGAGCGGCGCGTACATCAGCTCCTCGAAGCCGAGTACGAGGACACGGCGGGCGCCCGCGGGCAGTGCCCGGGCGAGCCGCGCCGCCATCGCGGGCAGTGCGCGCTCGAGGCGGGAGCGGTGCTCGGGGGTGAAACCGTGCCGTCCGCCGTCGGGCAGCCCGTGGGGCCAGCCGAGGTCGACGCGGGTGATCGTCCCGTGGGCCTCTTCGTGGCGCACGGGCGTCTCGTGCCGGGCGACCAGCTCCTGCCCCTTCTCCAGGACGCCCTCGGGCAGCTTCACCGTGCCCGAGGCCGCGGCCACCAGGTCCACGCGGGCGCCGATCTGCTGGGCGAAGTCCTCGAGCCGGCCCAGATCGGCGGGCGAGCGCAGGTCGACCAGGGCGACGACGACGTACCGCTCGCGCGGGTACCGCTCGTGCAGGTCGCGGATCGTGTTCATGACGGTGTTGCCGGTGGAGAACTCGTCGTCGACCAGGACGAGCGGGCCGTCGCCCGCCAGCAGCGCCGGGTCTTGCGGGAGCAGCAGGTGCGAGGTGGCGTGGGAGTGGGACTCCTCGAAACCGCCGGCGCGGGCGACGCCCTCGACGGGGCGGCGGGTGGAGTGCAGGTAGGGCACCGGGCCGAGGCCGTCCGCGACGGAGTGACCGAGTCCGGTGGCCGTCTCCGCGTACCCGAGGACGACCGCGTGGTCCGCGTCCTCCTCCCCCAGCAGGTCCCGCACCCGCCGGCCGAGCGCCACCCCGTGGCCGTGGACGACGGACGGGAGTTGCGGGACGTGCTTGCCCAGCACGTTGGAGACGAGCAGGTGCGCCCGCTTGGGGTTGCGGCGCAGCGCGAGCCCCAGCAGCTGCGTCAACCGCTCGTCGCCGACGAGTTCGACCCCGAGCCGCTCGGCGACCCAGGTCCCGGACCAGACCACGTTCTTCATCGATTCCTTCACGGCTGTCACTGCGGCAGCCCGGCTGCCAGCAGCTCGACGAAGCCGACGTTCTCGTTGGCGACGCCGAAGACCTCGGCGCGCCGCAGGGTGCGCTCGGCCCAGGCGCGGTGCGGCTTCACCTCGTTCATCTTGTTGGTGTACGCCGAGCGCAGGACCCCGCCGCCGAGTCGCTCGGGCCGCAGGATGTCCTGGGCGTCGCTGTACTCCTCGTGGCTGACGACCGACAGCGCGTGCACGGGCATCACGTGCGAGGGGTGGATGCAGGTCTTGCCGAGCAGGCCGTTGGCGCGGTCGAGGGAGATCTCGCGCAGCAGCCCGTCCATGTCGTGCTCGATCAGCGTCTCGCGCAGTTCCTCGACGTGGCCCTCGAGGAAGGGGCTGCGGCGCAACTGCGGCTTGAACATGCGCTCCTGGACCCGGAAGTACTCCCACACGGGCCCGGTCACCGTGAACCCGGTGCCGTCGGCCCGGCCGAGGACGTTGACGACGTCGGCGATCACGGAGGCGACGATCTGGACGTCGTAGGCGGTCATGTCGGGGGCCCGGCGCAGGCCGTACGAGGAGCAGAAGTCGGTGACGCCGAGGCGCAGCGCGAGGACGCGGTCGCGCCACTTGTCGACCGTGCGGAAGATGCCGTCCAGGGTCTCCCGGCGAGACTCCAGGTAGAGCAGGTCGGGCGACTCCAGGACGGGCATGGCGAACAGGCGGCGCCCGCTCGCCGTCTCGGCCGCGGTGAGCGCCTCCAGGAAGGGGACGCCGCGTTCCTCGGTGAACTTGGGCAGCACGAAGCCGGACAGCAGCCGGACGGCCGGGCCGAGGCGGGCGACCAGGTCCGGGATCTGCTCCGGGACGCGGACGCGGACGAAGAGGAGCGGCAGTTCCGCGTCCCCGCCCGATGCGAGGTCGGTGAACTGCCGGACCAGGTTCTCCTCCGCGGGCACGACGTCCGCGTCGTCGATGGAGTCCTCCAGGCACAGCACCATGGAGACGACACCGCGGGCCGCCTGCTTGACCACGTCGTCGGCCAGGTGCGGGCGGGTCGCCGGACTGTAGAGGGTGGCGCCGAGGGCCGCCGCGAGAACGGGGGCCGGCGAGTCGGCGGTGAAGACGGCCGGCTCGCGGTAGAAGAGACGCTTCCGCTCCTCAGGGGCGATGTGCCCGAAATGACGCATATGACTCCCCCGTGATGCAGGACTGCCCGGAAAGACGTGGCCGGTAATAGTACGTACAACTCCGTGTCATGGGTTCCCCTCGGGCATGAAGTTCAGGTAACTCGGCCGTGTCGACGCACGTGCGGAGAACATGCGGACGGATGGCCCCCGCGTTGTCGTGACCAGGACGGAGAGGGCAGGATGACGGGCATGACGCACGCGATGGTGAAGGGGTCGAACGTACTGCTCGAGGCCACGGCGGTACGGGCGGTGCTGCGCTGGGCGCCGGGGCAGGGCGTGCCCGAGGTCGACGCCTCGGCGCTGCTCCTGGGTTCCGACGGTCGTGTGCGGTCCGACGAGGACTTCGTCTTCTACAACCAGCCCCGGCATCCGTCCGGGAAGGTCCGGCTGCTCGGGAAGAAACGGGAGACGGACGGGCTGACCGACACCATCCAGACGGACCTGGCGGGTGTCGAGCCGGGGGTGGGGCGGATCCTGCTGGTCGCCTCGGCGGACGACGTCACGTTCGACCGGGTGCGAGGGCTGCGCATCCTGCTGTACGACGCGGGGGTCCTGGAGGGGGAGCCGCTGGCGTACTTCGACGTCAAGCCGGAGACGGGCGCGGAGACGGCGCTGATCTGCGGGGAGCTGTACCGGCGGGGGGAGGACTGGAAGTTCCGGGCGCTGGGTGAGGGATACACCAACGGGCTGAAGGGCCTCGCGAACGACTTCGGCATCTCGGTGGACGAGTCGGAGGAGGCGGCGGCGGCTCCTGCGCCGGAGGTGCCGGTTCCTGCGCCGGAGGTGCCGGTTCCTGCGCCGGAGGTGCCGGTTCCCGCGGCGGAGGGGTCGGTGCCGTTGCCGCCGGAGCAGCCGGTGGGGGCGCCTGCGGCGTACGGGTATCCGGCGGAGGCGGGGACCGCGGCTGTGGCTGCGCCTGCGACTGCCCCGGTGCAGCCCGCTTACGGGTATCCGCAGCCGGCGTACGGGTATCCGCAGACTGCGCCGGTGCCCGCGTACGGCTATCCGCAGACGGCACTGCCGGTGCCGGACCCCGACTTCAAGCTGCCGCCGCAGGGGCCGCAGTTCATCGGGCGCCAGGGTTAGGCGCTCCCGGCGGCTCCGGTTTCCCGGGGAGGCACGACTGCCCGCGGCCACGACGGCTGACGCTTGCCCGCAGCCCACGTACGACGGCTACGCCTTGGTCTTGTAGCCGCGGCCCCACTGCAGGCCCCAGCCGTACAGGCGGTCCAGCTCTGCCTGGAAGCCGTAGACGAACCTCACCTCCCGGCGGACGATGATCTCGCCCTTGACGTTCTCGATGAGGACGACCGCGCAGGAGCGGGCCTGGGGGTGGCGTTCGTCGAGGCCGATCTCGATGCGGGGGCCGCTGCTCGGGTAGAGCGTGACGTGGGCGTGGGTACGGTCGAACGCCGGCGTCTGGTCGTAGATGTAGACGAAGATCAGCAGCCGCTTGAAGTCGTCCCGGTGGTCGAGGTTGACGAAGATCGTCTCACCGGAGCCGGAGCCGAACCGGTCGTCGCCGCTCAGCTTGATGTACGGCGGGTCGTTGAGCTCCCCGTAGAAGCTGCCCAGCGGCTGCACCACGCCCTTCGTGCCGTCGCTCAGCTCGTACAGGCACCCCAGGTCGAGGTCCACGTTGACCATGCTCTGGGTGTGCGCCTGCACGACCTCGGGGGTGAAGAACCGCAGCGGGTTGCGGAGCAGGCTGCCGCGCTCGGGGCCGCCTATGTCGGACGTCCGCATGCGCCACGAAAGGTTGATGCGCAGGTTGCCGCTCGCCGCGCCCTGCTTGGTGAGCGAGACCCGGTGGTGCCGCTTGGTCAGTTCGATCGCGTTGGTCGCCGCGCTGCCCGAGTCGAAGTCCGTCGCCCGCGCGCGCCACACGCCGTCCCAGAAACCCATGCCCGCCCCCTGCACCTACACGTCCCACCGGTTCCACAGCCGCGGGGCGGCCGCCGAGGACGCCTCCTCGCGACCGCCCCGCACAGAGCGTTCCTCGCCCCGCGTCCCATCACACCCCGGACGAGACCTCAGTCTTCTCGTCCGAGGCCGTCGCTTTTCCCTCGGCCGCGGCGAGCGCTCGGTTGCGGCGCACGGAGGACCAGAAGGACGCTGCGATCAGGACGACGCCGACGAGGCCGGTGACCACCTCGTTGATCTCGTACTGGATGGTGACGAGGAGGATCACGGCGAGCGCGCCGATCGCGTAATGGGCGCCGTGCTCCAGGTAGACGTAGTCGTCGAGGGTGCCCTGGCGGACCAGGTAGACCGTCAGCGACCGCACGTACATCGCGCCGATGCCGAGGCCGAGCGCCATCAGGACGATGTCGTTGGTGATGGCGAACGCGCCGATCACGCCGTCGAAGGAGAAGGACGCGTCCAGGACCTCCAGGTAGAGGAACATGAAGAACGCGGCCTGGCCGGCCAGGAGCACCGCCGAGCGCGGCTTGCCGCTGCGGGCGGCCTCTTCCTCCTCCTCGTGCTCGCGCTCCTCCTCTTCCTCGAGCTTGTCCTCGAAGTAACCGGAGAGACCGCCGACGATCATGTAGGTGATCAGACCGGCGATACCGGAGATGAGCACCGTCTGCGCCTTGTCGACGTGCGCGCCGCCGTGCTGGTGGGCGTGGGCTGCGAAGGTCATGGAGGCGATCAGCAGGACGATCAGCGAGATGCAGACCGACAGCATGTCGACCTTGCCGAGCTTGGCGAGCGGACGCTCGATCCAGCGCAGCCACTGGATGTCCCGGTCCTCGAAGATGAAGTCGAGGAAGATCATCAGCAGGAACATACCGCCGAACGCCGCGATCGCCGGGTGGGCGTCGGTGACGAGCTGCTGGTACTGGTCCTTGTCCGTCAGCGCGAGGTTGACGGCGTCTATGGGGTTCTTCTTCGCGGTGACGGCGACGATGACGACGGGGAAGACCAGTCGCATGCCGAAGACCGCGATCAGCACGCCGACCGTGAGGAAGATCTTCTGCCAGAAGGCGTTCATCTTCTTCAGGATTCCGGCGTTGACCACCGCGTTGTCGAAGGACAGCGAGATCTCGAGGATGGAGAGGATCGCCACGATGCCGAAGGCGGTCCACCCCCCATAGAGGACCGCCAGGGCCAAGCCGACCGCGGTGACCACGAACGACCAGCCGAAGGTTTTCAGAAGCACTGGCTACCCAATCCGTATGTGTACGGGGCTACCCGTCGCCGTACCCGGCTTTACCCAACATTGACCACAGAGTCTAGAGGGGTCCCGGTCCAGCCGGGACATGTGGTCAAGCCGTACCGGAACATCGCAGGTCCGGGAGGGCAAAGGCCTGGAGGCGGGCACAGCGGAGAGCCCCTTTACGAAACGTTCACTCCGAAGTCGAGAGCGATGCCGCGCAGGCCGGACGCGTACCCCTGACCCACGGCGCGGAACTTCCATTCGCCGCTGTGGCGGTAGACCTCGCCGAAGATCATGGCCGTTTCGGTGGAGGCGTCCTCGCTGAGGTCGTAGCGGGCGAGCTCCTGGCCGTCGGCCTGGTTGACGACACGGATGAAGGCATTGCTGACCTGGCCGAACGTCTGACCGCGCTCATCGGCGAGGTGGATGGAGACCGGGAAGACGATCTTGTCGCACTGGGGCGGGACCTTGGAGAGGTCCACCAGGATGCTCTCGTCGTCGCCCTCACCCTCACCGGTGAGGTTGTCGCCGGTGTGTTCGACAGAGCCGTCGGGGCTCTTGAGCTGGTTGTAGAAGACGAACCACTCGTCACCGAGAACCCGACCGCCGCTGCACAGCAGTGCGCTGGCATCGAGGTCGAAGGGGGCCCCGGTGGTGGAGCGCGCGTCCCAGCCGAGCCCGATCATCACCTGCGTGAGGTTCGGCGCGGCCTTGGACAGGGAGACGTTGCCTCCCTTGGCGAGCGTGACGCCCATGATCCTGATCCTCCCCGGTACGTGGTTGCCCCGGGAGCGAAAGCCCCCGGTGGCCGGGGGCTGATCCCCCGGTCGCGGGGGTTTCCTCCCCCGGTGGCCGGGGTGGTGCCCCGGTGACGAGGCCGGCCCCGGTGGCAGGGCTTCACCCCGTTGCTCGGGCTTGGCCCCATTGATGGGTCGGCCCACTGAGGGTCGGCCCCACTGATGGGTCGGCCCCGGCGATGGAGTCGACCCCGGCGATGAGGGTTTCTTCCCCCGGCTGGTCGGGGGCTCCCCCGGTGGTCCTGGTTTCTCCCCCGGTGACCGGAGGGGAAACCCTCGGCGGCCGGAGGCGTGGTGCCGCGCGGGCGAGTCGTCGAGGCCGGAGGCAGGCCGACGAGCCCCGAGGGGCACACGGCCCTCGCGCAGCAGACGGCTCCCCGCACCGCCCGCGCCGGACGGTGCGGAGGAGTCCGTGGGCTGGTGCGCTCGGCTCAGACGTTGACGCCGAAGTCCTGGGCGATGCCCCGCAGGCCCGAGGCGTAGCCCTGGCCGATGGCACGGAACTTCCACTCGGTGCCATGGCGGTACAGCTCGCCGAACACCATGGCGGTCTCCGTGGACGCGTCCTCGCTCAGGTCGTACCGCGCGATCTCCTGCTGGTTGGCCTGGTTCACCACGCGGATGAACGCGTTGCGCACCTGGCCGAAGGACTGCTGACGGTTCTCGGCGTCGTAGATCGACACCGGGAAGACGATCTTGTCGACGTCCGCCGGCACACCGGCGAGGTTGACCTTGATCACCTCGTCGTCGCCCTCGCCCTCACCCGTGAGGTTGTCACCCGTGTGCTCGACGGAGCCGTCGGGGCTCTTGAGGTTGTTGAAGAACACGAAGTGCTGGTCGCTGGCCACCTTGCCCGACGAGTTCAGCAGCAGAGCGCTGGCGTCCAGGTCGAAGTCGGTGCCGGTGGTGGTGCGGACGTCCCAGCCGAGTCCCACGAGGACCGCGGTCAGGCCGGGGGCCTCCTTGGTCAGCGATACGTTGCCGCCCTTGCTGAGGCTGACTCCCACGAGTCCCTCCATTGGTGTCCAGGGGCGGGGAGCCCCGTCGTGCGATGTACCGGATCAACGAGTCGATCCTAGTGACGGGTTCCCACGCCCCACAGGCCTTGGAACCGAAGTAAGCCGAAGGGGCGCGCCCCTCGGGCGGACCCTTCGACACGGGATCACAGGGTGTCGAGCGCCTTCACGTACTCGTTCAGGTCGCGCGCGTCCGGCAGGCCGTTGACGACGGTCCACCGCACGACGCCCTCCTTGTCGATGATGAAGGTCCCGCGCACCGCGCAACCCTTGTCCTCGTCGAAGACGCCGTAGGCGCGCGAAATGTTGCCGTGCGGCCAGAAGTCGGACAGCAGCGGGTACTCCAGGCCCTCCTGCTCGGCGAAGACACGCAGGGTGTGGATGGAGTCGTTGGAGACGGCGAGCAGCTGGGTGTCGTCGTTGACGAACTTCGGCAGGTTGTCGCGCAGCGCGCACAGCTCGCCGGTGCACACGCCGGTGAAGGCGAACGGGTAGAAGAGCAGCACCACGTTCTTCTGACCGCGGAAGTCCGAGAGCTTCACGGCCCTGCCGTGGTTGTCCTTGAGCTCGAAGTCGGGGGCCTTGTCGCCGACCTGGATCGCCATGGTCCTGCTTCCCTTTCGACGGGACGGTTGAGGCAGGACCACCCTACGCAGCGACCAGGGCACGCTCACGGACGGGCTGGGCGAAACCAGCCCGTCCTGGGGGTGCCCCCTGCTCGAAGAGCTTGGCGGAGATCGAGGACGAGGCCGTTCAGGCCGATGGGGTCTGGGGGCGCAGCCCCCGGCTGCGGCCACCCAGACGGGGGCACCGCTCAGCGCACGGCACCCCAGCGGAGCGTCACCGCTTGGACTTCGCCGCCTTCGGCGTCACCAGACGCGAGCCGCTCCAGTCCTTGCCCACACTGACGCTCTTGGACGCCGACAGACCCGCCGTCGTCGCGGCCTCCGAGATGTCGCTGGGCTCCACGTAGCCCGTTCGGCCGGTCTTCGGCGTGAGGAGCAGGATCGAGCCGCCTTCTTCGACGTACGTGGTGGCGTCCACCAGCGCATCCGTCAGGTCGCCGTCCTCGTCGCGGAACCACAGCACCACGGCATCGGCAACGTCGTCGTAGTCCTCGTCCACGAGCTCGCTGCCGACAACTTCCTCGATGGCCTCGCGAAGCTCCTGGTCGACATCGTCGTCGTAGCCGATCTCCTGGACCACCTGCTCGGGCTGGAACCCCAGCCTCACGGCAGGGTTCGTCCGCTCCTCCGCGTGGTCCGCGGTCGCGCTCACGGGTTGCCTCCTGATCATGTGTTGGTGAGTATCTCAGCCACGCGCGTACGCGAAGCATTGGCCGTAGTCCACACGGGCGGGGCGGATCGCGCAAGTACCCGGCGGTTCAGACCGCCGAAACGGTGACGATCCCGGCCGTGTCGCCGCAACTCCAGGCACCGTATCGCGCCGCGAGGTGACCTACACCACACCGTTCTGCCCGGTTTGCGCATTCCGGAATCATCCGCGGGTACGAGTCCCGAATGACTTTGCGGGGCGCGTCACGGCCTGGGCGTATCGTTGCGTTTTGATCGGGCCCGCCCCTGAACATCCGGTCCGCCGCCGTGGTTACCTCGCGGTAGAGATGACGTTTCACTTCCCCGAGGTACACGATGGGGACCGGTGCAGGCACAGGAAAAAAGTGGCCCTCTGACAGGTAAGGAACAGCGTGGCTTCCGGATCCGATCGCAATCCGATCATCATTGGCGGCCTTCCGAGTCAGGTTCCTGACTTCGATCCCGAGGAAACCCAGGAGTGGCTCGACTCGCTCGACGCCGCCGTGGACCAGCGCGGCCGTGAGCGGGCCCGCTACCTGATGCTCCGTCTGATCGAGCGGGCCCGTGAGCGGCGTGTGGCCGTGCCCGAGATGCGCAGCACGGACTACGTCAACACCATCGCGACCAAGGACGAGCCGTTCTTCCCCGGAAACGAGGAGATCGAGCGCAAGATCCTCAACGCCACCCGGTGGAACGCCGCCGTCATGGTCTCCCGCGCCCAGCGCCCGGGCATCGGCGTCGGCGGTCACATCGCGACGTTCGCCTCCTCCGCCTCGCTGTACGACGTGGGCTTCAACCACTTCTTCCGCGGCAAGGACGAGGGCGACGGCGGCGACCAGGTCTTCTTCCAGGGGCACGCCTCCCCGGGCATCTACGCCCGCGCGTACCTCCTGGACCGGCTCACCGAGCAGCACCTGGACGGCTTCCGCCAGGAGAAGTCCAAGTCCCCGTACGGCCTCTCCAGCTACCCGCACCCGCGGTCGATGCCGGACTTCTGGGAGTTCCCGACGGTCTCCATGGGCCTCGGCCCGATCGGCGCGATCTACCAGGCGCGGATGAACCGCTACATGGAGGCGCGCGGCATCGCCGACGCCTCCAAGTCGCACGTGTGGGCCTTTCTGGGCGACGGCGAGATGGACGAGCCCGAGTCGCTCGGACAGCTGACGATCGCCGCCCGCGAGGGCCTGGACAACCTGACCTTCGTCGTCAACTGCAACCTGCAGCGCCTGGACGGCCCGGTGCGCGGCAACGGCAAGATCATCCAGGAGCTGGAGTCGGTCTTCCGTGGCGCCGGCTGGAACGTGATCAAGCTCATCTGGGACCGCTCCTGGGACCCGCTGCTGGCCCGGGACCGGGACGGCGTGCTGGTCAACAAGATGAACACGACGCCCGACGGCCAGTTCCAGACGTACGCCACCGAGTCCGGCGCGTACATCCGCGAGCACTTCTTCGGCGACGACCTGCGGCTGCGCGCGATGGTCGAGAACATGACCGACGACCAGATCCTGCACCTGGGCCGCGGCGGTCACGACCACCGCAAGATCTACGCCGCGTTCTCCGCGGCGAAGGCCCACAAGGGCCAGCCGACGGTGATCCTGGCCAAGACGATCAAGGGCTGGACGCTGGGCCCGAACTTCGAGGGCCGCAACGCCACCCACCAGATGAAGAAGCTGACGGTCACCGACCTCAAGCACTTCCGGGACCGCCTGCACCTGCCGATCTCCGACAAGGAGCTGGAGTCCGGCCCGCCGCCGTACTACCACCCGGGCCGGGACTCGGAGGAGATCCAGTACATGCACGACATGCGCAAGGCGTGCGGCGGGTACGTCCCGACGCGCGTCGTGCGGTCGAAGCCGCTGGCGCTGCCGGACGACAAGACGTACGCGACTGTGAAGAAGGGCTCCGGTCAGCAGTCCATCGCCACGACCATGGCGTTCGTACGGCTGTTGAAGGACCTCATGCGGGACAAGGAGCTCGGCAGGCGGTTCGTACTGATCGCGCCCGACGAGTACCGCACCTTCGGCATGGACTCGTTCTTCCCGAGCGCGAAGATCTACAACCCGCTCGGTCAGCAGTACGAGGCCGTGGACCGGGACCTGCTGCTCGCGTACAAGGAATCGCCGACCGGGCAGATGCTGCACGACGGCATCTCCGAGGCGGGCTGCACGGCGTCGCTGATCGCGGCGGGTTCGGCGTACGCCACGCACGGCGAGCCGCTCATCCCGGTGTACGTCTTCTACTCGATGTTCGGTTTCCAGCGCACCGGCGACCAGTTCTGGCAGATGGCCGACCAGCTGGCGCGCGGCTTCGTCCTCGGCGCGACCGCCGGACGTACGACACTGACCGGTGAGGGCCTGCAGCACGCGGACGGCCACTCGCAGCTGCTCGCCTCCACCAACCCGGCGTGCGTGGCCTACGACCCGGCGTTCGCCTACGAGATCGCCTACATCGTCCAGGACGGCCTGCGCCGGATGTACGGTTCCTCGCCCGAGCACCCGCACGGCGAGGACGTCTTCTACTACCTCACCGTCTACAACGAGCCGATCCAGCACCCGGCCGAGCCGGCGAACGTGGACGTCGAGGGCATCCTCAAGGGCATCTACCGCTTCAGCGAGGGCACGGCGGGCAGCGTCCCGGCGCAGATCATGGCCTCGGGCGTCGCTCTGCCCTGGGCGATCGAGGCGCAGAAGCTCCTCGCCGAGGAGTGGAACGTGAAGGCCGACGTCTGGTCGGCCACCTCCTGGAACGAGCTGCGGCGCGAGGCGGTGGCGTGCGAGGAGCACAACCTGCTGCACCCGGAGGAGGAGCAGCGCGTCCCGTACGTGACGCGGAAGCTCAGCGGTGCTCAGGGGCCGTTCGTGGCGGTGTCCGACTGGATGCGGTCGGTGCCGGACCAGATCGCGCGCTGGGTGCCGGGCACGTACCAGTCACTGGGCGCGGACGGCTTCGGCTTCGCCGACACGCGCGGTGCGGCGCGCCGCTTCTTCCACATCGACGCGCAGTCCGTCGTCGTGGCGGTGCTCGCGGAGCTGGCGAAGGAGGGGAAGGTCGACCGCTCGGTGCTGAAGCAGGCCATCGACCGGTATCAGCTGCTGGATGTGACGGCGGCGGACCCGGGCGCGGCGGGTGGCGACGCGTGACGTCACGCCGCGCTCGGGTTGAGCGGTAGCGGCGGTGACGGCCGAAGGGCGGCGGGGCCCGGCTCCCGCCGCCCTTCGTCGTCATATCTCTTTACGTTCTTTACGATGCGGGCATGAACGAGCAGTCGGCGCAGGCCCGTTGGGAGGACCTCACCCAGCGCCCCCTGCTGGCGCTGGCGGTCCTGTTCGGCGTCGCGTACGCGGTGCCGATCGTGGACAGCGGGGCGAGCCGGGCAGTGGCGACCGCTTGCGCGGTGGCGGAGTGGGCGGTGTGGGCGGCGTTCGCCGCCGACTACCTGGTGCGGCTGGCGCTGTCCGGCCGGCGGCGTGAGTTCGTACGGACGCACTGGCTGGACCTGTGCGCGGTGATCCTGCCGATGCTGCAGCCGCTCAGACTGCTGCGGATGGTGGCCACGCTGATACTCGTGGGGCGGCGGGCGCGGATGGCCTCGCAGATCCGGCTGACGACGTATGTCGGCGGAGCGGTGATCGGGCTGCTGATGTTCGGGTCGCTGGCCGTGCTGTCGGTGGAACGGGAGTCGCCGCGCGGGAACATCAGGACGCTGGGCGACGCGGTGTGGTGGTCGTTCACGACGATGACGACTGTCGGGTACGGGGATCATGCGCCGACCACCGGGCTGGGGCGGATGATCGCCGTCGGGCTGATGCTGTCGGGCATAGCCCTGCTGGGTGTGGTGACCGCGAACATCGCCGCGTGGTTCATCGCGCGGTTCGAGAAGGACGACGTCGAGGAGCGGCGGCAGACCGCGGCGATCGAGGCGCTGACGGAGGAGGTGCGGGCGCTTCGCGCGGAGGTCGCCTCGCTGGTGCGGGAGCGGGAGGGGCAGCGGGGTTAGCCCCGTGCCGGGGAGTTCACGACTGCCCGCAGCTGCGCTACGTCAACCCCGGCGCCCCGCCCGCCAGCCACACGATCGCCAGGAGCGTGTCGATCGCTCCCAGGACCACGGCCACCAGGGCCGGCACCGAACGGTTTCCCGTCCAGGTGCGGCCCATGGCCAGCCAGCCGCAGACGACCGCGACCGGGCCCAGGATGATGCCGAGGGCGAAGAAGCCCGCGATCGCACAGATGACTCCGACGATCCCGAGCGTCGCGCGATCCGGCCCGCTCCGGGACCACATCCGGCTCCGTGAGCGGGGGTACCTGCGCGTGCCGTGTCCGAAGCCCGCCATCATCATCTCCCTGAACTCGGCCGTCGGTTCGGGCTGATGTGCGGGTACCCCCGTTTCGCGTTTCAGTCCTGCCGATGCGCTGCCCCCCTCCAGCAGCGCACCGCAGGACGTGACCCACTGTGACCCGCGGCACGCGCCCGGCGGGAGGGATCTTGAGCGCCTTCACCCTGATGAGCGAACTTGCCCCCGGGCGGCGTCAGATGTGCGCGGCGCCCGCGCCCGCCTCCGCGTTCTCCCCGCGTTTGGTGAGCAGCGCGACCAGTACGGCCACGGCCGCGACCCCGGCCGCGACGAGGGAGGCGAGGCTCATCCCGGAGATGAACGTGTCGTGCGCGACGGAGGTGATCTTCGCGGCGAACGCCTCCGGCGTGCCCTTCGGCACCGGGGCGACCCCGACCTGCACCGCCTCGGAGGCCTGGTCCAGCTGGGCCTGGCTGAGCGGCGGGAGCCCCGCGTCCTTCCAGTTGCCGGGCAGGTCGTGGTCCACCTTGGAGGCCATCACGGCGCCCAGCACGGCCGTACCGAGGCTGCCGCCGATCTGCATGGCGGCCTGCTGGAGACCGCCGGCCACACCGGACAGCTCCATGGCCGCGTTGCCGACGATGACCTCGGTGGCACCGACCATCACGGGCGCCAGGCCAAGGCCCAGGAGGGCGAACCACAGCGACATGACGGCGCTCCCCGTGCCGGCCTCGAGCGTGGACATGCCGTACATGGCGACGGCGGTGGCGGCCATGCCGCCGGCGAGCGGGATGCGCGGGCCCAGCTTGGTGATCAGCGCGCCCGCGAGCGGGGAGCCGACGATCATCATGCCGGTCAGCGGCAGGAGGTGCAGGCCGGCCTCGATCGGGCTCATCCCGTGCACGTTCTGCAGGTAGAAGGTGACGAAGAACAGGCCGCCCATGAAGGCGATCGCCATCAGGACCATCAGGACGACACCCGCGGACAGCGGCACCGAGCGGAACAGCGACAGCGGGATCAGCGGCTCCTTCACCTTCGTCTCCCAGACGGAGAAGAGGGCGAAGCCCAGCACGGACGCTCCGATGAACAGCCAGGTCTTCCCGTCGCCCCAGCCCCATGTCGGGGCCTTGATCAGCGCCCAGACCAGGCAGAACATGGCGCCGGACAGCAGCGCGATGCCGAGGATGTCGAAGGCGCGCGGCGCGTTCTCGGCGCGGTGGTCGGTCAGGATCAGCAGGCCCAGGACCAGGGCGAGGGCGCCGACCGGAACGTTGATGAAGAACACCGACTGCCAGTTGACGTGCTCGACGAGGACGCCGCCGAGGATCGGGCCGCCCGCGGTGGAGGCGCCGATGACCATGCCCCAGATGCCGATCGCCATGTTCAGCTTCTCGGCCGGGAAGGTGGCCCGCAGCAGGCCGAGCGCGGCCGGCATCAGCAGCGCGCCGAACAGGCCCTGGAAGACGCGGAAGGTGACGACCGCGGCGATGCTGTGCGACAGGCCGATCGCGCCCGACGCGGCGGCGAAGCCGGTCACGCCGATGAGGAAGGTCTGCCGGTGGCCGAAGCGGTCGCCGAGCTTGCCCGCGGTGATCAGGGACACCGCGAGGGCGAGGAAGTAGCCGTTGGTGATCCACTGGACATCGGCGAAGCTGGCGCCCAGGTCCTTCTGGATGGCCGGGTTGGCGATGGCCACGATGGTGCCGTCCAGGGCCACCATCATGACCCCCACGGCAACGGTGATCAGGGTGAACCACGGGTGCCCGCGCAGCCCCCTGCCCGGCGCGGGGTCCGACGGGGCTGCCGGCGCCTTGTCCCCCGGCCCTGTCGTGTCGACGGTCTGACTAGTCATGCGTTCGAGGCTAGTGACAGCCACTGACAATTGACAAACCATTTCACAAGTCGGTAACTGTCACGCCGCTCCCGGATAGTGTGAACGGGACTGATGAACGGAATGAGGACTGATGGAAACGGCGTCGCGGCCGGGTCTGCGTGAGCGCAAGAAGCAGCGCACCCGGGACGCGCTGTTGCGTGCCGCCCTGGAGCTGTTCACCACCCGGGGGTACGAGGAGACGACCGTCGACGACATCGCCGAGGCCGTGGACGTCTCGCAGCGCACCTTCTTCCGGTACTTCGCCGGCAAGGAGGACGTCGTCTTCTTCGCCCAGTCCGTCGCGGAGGAGCATTTCGTCGACCTCCTGCGCGGACGGCCGCTCGACGAGGCCCCTTTGGAGGCGCTGCGGCAGGCGGTGCTGGAGGGCTGGGACGGCATCGGCGAGGCCATCGAGCGGATCGTCCCGGTGGAACTCCACATGCGCACCTACCGGTTGATCGAGTCGACACCCTCCCTGTTCGCCACCCATCTGCGCCGCTCGGCGGAGCTGGAGGAGGAGATCGCCCGGATCATCGCCGAGCGTGAGGGACTCGACGTGGACACGGACCCGCGGCCGCGTGTCGCGGTGGCCGTGTTCGGCGGGGTGATCCGGGTCACGGAGCGCCTGTGGTGCGCGGGAGGCGACACCAGCGTGGACGCGATCCGCGAGCTGACGGCCTCGTATCTCGACGCCCTCCGCCCCGCGTTGGCGGACAAGTGGCGCACGGAGTGACGACGTACGCATACCGCGGGAACTGATTGTGTGTCGGCCCCGCGGGCGTCAAGTGAATTCCCGGCACACTCGGAGGCGCCGGCCGCCGGGCGAGTGACCTCTCGGTGACAGCGTGTGCCAAGTGGTGTGCGCCTCATCGACTTAGCGTGATGATCGAACGCAAGGCCTACCCGTTTTGCCCTAATTGGCATATAGGAAACGTGAGACGCGTCACTCGGTTAACGCGAGACCCTCTCGTTCTCCTAGTGTGTCCTCCCAGTGACTTCCTTCGACACCTCCCCGCAACTCAACGTCTGGCGCGCACTGCTCGCGCTGGCCGTGGTCTTCGTGATGCTCACGACGACCGGCTGGACCGCCGTGCGCAGCCACCGTGGCGCGACGCCCCTCGAGGCGTCGCGTTCTGCGTGGGAGCACGGCACGATCGCCGGGCACAGGCTGCCGGACCCCGGCGACTCCCCGGCCCACCTCGCCCGCTTCTTCTCCTCGCTCAGCGCCCACCAGCGCTCCCGGCTCGCCCACCGTTACCCGCTCGCGGTCGGCAACATGAACGGCGCGCCGGTGGGCCTGCGTTACGAGGCCAACCGCATCGCCCTCGACCAGCAGCGGAGGGTCGAGCGCGCCCGGATGCACGACGACCGGCTGTCGTCGGTGGGCCAGCAGGCGGCGGGCCGCCTCATGCACCGCTTCGAGGCGCTGATGCAGCAGGGCCGGCAGATCCTCGCCTTCGACCCGGACGGTTCGGGCCGCATCGCGGAGGTCTTCGGCGACCTGGACTCCGCCCGGCGGGTCTCGGTCGTCGTACCCGGTGTCGACACCGACCTGCTCACCTTCCAGCGCACCGTCCGCAAGTACTCGGCCCCGGTCGGCATGGCCCAGTCGCTGTACACGGCGGAGCGTGCGGCGAGCCCCGGGACCCGTACGGCCGTGATCGCCTGGGCCGACTACACCTCGCCCAGCGGCCTCGGCATGGAGGCGGCGACCGCGATGCGCGCCGAGGTGGGCGCCGTCCGGCTGAACGCCCTGCTGCGCGCCCTGCCCGGCCGGTCGTCCGTCCAGCTGTACTGCCACAGCTACGGCTCGGTGCTGTGCGGGATCGCCGCGCGCACGCTGCCCGCACGGGTGTCCGACATAACGGTGGCGGGCAGCCCCGGCATGCGCACCGAGTCGGCCACCGGGCTGCACACCACGGCCCGGGTGTGGGCCATGCGGGACGCCGACGACTGGATCCAGGACGTGCCGTACCTGGAGGTCGGGGGCCTCGGCCACGGCGCCGACCCGGTCTCCCGCGGCTTCGGCGCGAGGGTGCTGTCCGCACAGGGGGCGCAGGGGCACGCCGGCTACTTCGCGCCGGGCACCGAGAGCCTGCGCAACTTCGCCGAGATCGGCGTCGGGGCGTACGACGCGGTGCACTGCGCACGCGACGATGACGCGTGCCGGGCCGATCTGCCCGGCACGGTGCCGGTCGGACGCGCGTAGAAGACCAGGAATTGCGGTCTGCTCGGGGAGCGACGGAGGAGCGCGTGCCGCATACGATGAGCCGCATGGGTGACGTACTGGCCGGATTTCATGCCGTCTGGGAGTTCGAGTCCGACTCCGTGCTCATCCGCTTCGAACGGGGGATCCGCACACCGAAGCTGTTCCAGGCGCTGGGGCAGCGCCGTATCCCCCTGGAGGCGATCGCGGGGGTCGCACTGAGCCCGGGCAGACGCGGGACCGTGGTCCTGCACGCGGTGCCGAGACCCGGCGCCGACCCGCTGATGGAAGCGGCGGACGGACAGCTCAAGGAGACCTCCGACCCCTACCGGCTGGTCCTGCCCGCCGCCCGCGAGACCCTGGCCGAGTACTACGCGGACGAGCTGCGCGCCCGTATCGGAGGGGACGGCACGCCGGCCGAGCGGTTCCTGGTCGCGCCGCCCGAGGCGCCGCTGCAGTTCAAGGCATACGACGGGAAGGCGTCCTTCGACGGCAAGGCGGTGTCCTTCCGCTGGTTCTGGACGGGCGCGTCCTCGGCCAAGTGGAAGGCCGGCGACCAGAGTTTCCCGGTCACCGGCCTCAGCGGGGTGGAGTGGCGCTCGCCCGAGGTGTTCGACGGGTACCTGCGGTTGCTGCGCCGAGATGCGGGTGGCCTGCCGCCGGCTCAGCCGGACCAGGACCCGGCGGCTGTGGTGTTCGGGCTCGGCTACGGCCCGGTGCATGAGTCGTTGCCGTTCGCCGCGGCGGTGCTGGCCGCGGTGCGCGGCGCGGGCACCGCCCCGGTCGCCGTGCCCGCCCCCCGGCGGGACCCGGCGGACATCGCCGAGCGGATTCGCCACCTCGGGGAGCTGCATGAGGCGGGGCTCGTCACGGACGAGGAGTTCTCCGTGAAGAAGGCGGAGTTGCTGGCGGAGCTTTAGAGCTCCGCCGGGGGCGGGGCGACCTCCCTGTGCCCCCATCGCGGCGGAGCCCCACGATGTCGCAGGCCAGCGCCCCTGTCGGGGCGTACCACTCCGGCCCGTGCGACGCGCCCTACTCCCGCCCCACCGACGTGAAGCTCATGTCCGGGTAGCGGTCGCCCGCCACCTTGGCCGCGATCGGCTCCAGCAGGGACAGCTCCTCCTCCGTCAGGACGATGCGTGCGGCCTCCACGTTCTCCTCGACGCGGTGGCGCTTGGTCGTACCCGGGATGGGGACCACCGCGAGGCCGCGCACCGTGGCCTGCTGCTGCACCCAGGCCAGTGCGATCTGCGCCGGTGAGGCGCCGTGGGCCTTCGCGACCGACCGGATCGGTTCGAGGAGCGCCACGTTGGCGGCCGCGTTCTCGCCGGTGAAGCGGGGCATCGTACGGCGGAAGTCCTGGTCGGTGAGGTCCGTCTCCGCGTTCGAGAAGGAGCCCGTGAGGAAGCCTCGGCCGAGCGGCGAGTACGGCACCAGGGCCACGCCCAGCTCCTTGGCGGCCGGCACCACATGGGCCTCGATGTCACGGCTGAACAGCGACCACTCCGACTGCACGGCGGCGATCGGGTGGACGGCCCGGGCCGCCCGGAGTTCGTCGGCGGTGACCTCGCTCAGCCCCAGGTGCTTGACCTTGCCCTCGCGCACCAGCTCCGCCATCGTGCCGACGGACTCCTCGATCGGGACGTTCACGTCCCGGCGGTGCATGTAGTAGAGGTCGATCACGTCGACGTCCAGGCGCTTCAGGCTCGCCTCGACGCACTGACGGATGTAGGGCGGGTCGTTGCGGACGACCCGCTTGAACGGGTCGTCGGGCGAGGTCGAGATCGCGAACTTGGTGGCGATGACGACCTCGTCCCGGTGCGCCTTGAAGAACGGCGACAGGAACCGCTCGTTCTCGCCCGCGCCGTACATGTCCGCCGTGTCGTACAGGGTGACGCCGAGCTCCAGCGCCCGCTCCAGGGTGGCACGCGACTCCTCGGCGTCCGCGGGGCCGTACGCGAAGCTCATGCCCATGCAGCCGAGGCCCTGCACACCCACCTCGGGGCCGTCGTCGCCGAGCCGCACCTGCGTGATCCTGCTGTCCGTCATCAGGGCCTCTCCGACGCCAGGGCGCGCCCGGCGTCCGCGTAGAAATCGATCTTCCGGTTGAGCACCGCGAGCGTGTCCTGCAGCTCCGCGATCCGGGCGAGCACGTCCCGGCGGGTCGCCTCCAGGAGTTCGTAGCGCTCGGCATACGTGTGGTCTCCGGCGCGGACCAGCTCGGCGTAGCGCACCATGTCGGCGACGGGCATGCCGGTGAGCCGGAGCTTGCCGACGAGATCGAGCCAGTCCAGGTCGGCGTTGCAGTAGCGGCGCTGCCCGGTGTGCGAGCGGTCCACGTTGGGCATCAGCCCGATCCGCTCGTACCAGCGCAGGGTGTGCGCCGTCAGGCCGGTGAAGGCGACGACCTCGCTGATCGTGTAACTGTCCTGTCCATCGGGGCGGGGGTGCCGCCCGGGCGGTACGCCGCAGATGTCGGTCCCGTTTTCGGCCGCCTGGGCCAAGGTCTCGATCACCGTCATGGCCTCCACGCTAGGGCCTTCGAGTGCACTCCAAGCAAGCGGAATGCAATGAAAATGGCGAGACCCGGACGACGGGCTGTGACTAGCGTGCGGGACATGAGTCTCGTACGCCGGGCCGTGCCCGAGGACGCCGACGAAGTGCTGCGCCTGCGCCAGGTGATGATCGACTCGGTCTTCTCGACCGGCTCCTCCGCCCCCTCCGCCTCGTCCACGAAGTGGCACGAGGAGTCCCTGCCGACCCTGCGCGGCCGGCTCGCCGATCCGGACGGCGGCTTCGCGGCGTTCGTCGTGGACCATCCGGAGCGGCCGGGGGCGCTGGCGGCGCTGGTGGCCGGGACGATCGAGTACCGGATCGGGCGGGCGGGCAATCCGCACGGGCGGGTGGGGCACGTCTTCAGCGTCGCCACGGATCCGGACGCGCGCCGCCGCGGCTATGCCCGCGCCTGCATGGAGGAGCTGCTGGGCTGGTTCCGGGAGCAGGAGGTCCCCCAGGTCGACCTGAACGCGTCCGCCGAAGCGGAGCCGCTGTACGCGTCGCTGGGCTTCGTGCGCAAGCCGGACCCCTCGATGCGGTTGCAGCTGTGAGCCGCTTAGGCTCGGGGGCATGCCCCTGCAGAGCCTGGCACTGATCGAGAACTGGCCCGTTCCCGCCGCCGCCGCGGCGGTCGTCCGCGCGGACGGCACCGTCCTCGGTGCGCACGGTCCGGTCGACCACCGCTTCCCGCTGGCCTCGGTCACCAAGCCGCTCGCCGCGTACGCGGTGCTCGTCGCGTACGAGGAGGGTGCGATCGAGCTCGACGAGCCGGCGGGGCCGTCCGGCGCCACGGTGCGTCATCTGCTCGCGCACACCTCCGGGCTGGCCTTCGACGAGCACCGGGTGACGTCGGCGCCCGGGGAGCGGCGGCTGTACTCGAACGCGGGGTTCGAGGTGCTGGGCGACCATGTGGCGAAGGCGACGGACATCCCGTTCGCCGAGTACGCCCGGCAGGCAGTGCTGGAGCCGCTCGGCATGACGTCCACGACCCTCGACGGCTCCCCGGCGAAGGACGGCGTCTCCACGGTGGCGGACCTGGCGCGGTTCGCGGCGGAGGTGCAGGCGCCGCGACTGCTCGATGTGCGCACGGTGGCGGAGGCGATGACGGTGCAGTACCCCGGGACGAAGGGGGTGCTGCCCGGGTACGGGCACCAGAACCCGAACGACTGGGGGTTGGGGTTCGAGATCCGCGACTCGAAGTCGCCGCACTGGACGGGTTCTTCGTCCTCGCCGCGAACGTTCGGGCACTTCGGGCAGTCGGGCACGTTCCTGTGGGTCGATCCGGACGCGGGGGTGGCGTGCGTAGCGCTGACGGACCGCGCCTTCGGCCCGTGGGCGATCGAGGCGTGGACGCCGTTCACGGACGCGGTGCTGGCGGAGGTGCGGGGCTGACCGCTCGGGCGCGGCGCTCGGTCGCGCATCCCCAGGCCACCGTCAGCGCGGCGGCGCCCAGGCCGAACGCGGCGACGAGCGCGTTCATCCAGGTGTAGACGCCGCTGCCCGAATACGTCGTGCCGTCGTCCAGGACGCAGTCGAAGCCCAACGGCAGGTGGGACGGACGGTATCCGACGAGGTGCTCGCGCACGTCCCGGGGGACGTCACGGCAGGAGGGGGAGGGGGTCGAGTCAGCGCCGGACTCGGATTCGTGCGCCGCGTAGTCGACCGCGCCGAGCCCGATCAGGTAGAGGCCGACGGCTGCGACCGCCGCCATGACGGCGCACCAGCGCAACAGGTCCAGGGCCCAGTCCGGACGGCGTCCGGGGAGGGCGGCGGAGAGGACCTTGACAACGACCGCTATGAGCCAGACGGGGCTCGCCAACAGGGCGGGCAGTGCCAGCAGGACGAGCACGGGTCGGTCACCTTCCCTGAGGGTGCGTGCGGAGGCATCGCACTACTGGGGAGTCATTTCCCACACCAGCAGTTCCGCCCGCGTCACCGCCACCGCCTCCAGGTCCTTGGCGTCCGTGATCCGCGCCGCGTCCCCCGGCCCCAACTCCTCACCGTCCAGCAGCACTTCGCCACGCACCACGTGCACGTACAGGAACGGCGCATCCGGCACCGCCGTCCGCTCCTCCGCGCCCAGGCGCCGTACATGGAGCATCGCGCCCGCCTCCGGGACCGCGTACGGGGTGGAGTCGGCGATGCCGTGGACGACCTCGTAGACCGGGTCGCCGCCGGGTGTCAGGGGGGACAGCCACATCTGGACGAAGACCAGGGGGGTCTCACCGTCGTTGCGTTCGACGTGGCGGACGCCTGCCCCCGCGCTCAGGCGCTGGACGTCGCCGGGGCGGATCACCGACGTGTGGCCCGTGGAGTCGCGGTGGGTCAGTTCGCCCTCCACCACCCATGTGACGATCTCCGTGTGGCTGTGCGGGTGCTCGTCGAAGCCGGCGCCCGGTGCGAGCCGCTCCTCGTTGCAGGCGATCACCGCGCCGAAGCGGAGATTGTCCGGGTCGTAGTGCGGGCCGAAGCTGAAGGCGTGCAGGGACTCGATCCCGGCCGCCGGGTCCCCTCCGCGGTAGCGCTCGCCGGTGCGCCGTACGTCCATCACAGCCCCACCGTAGCCCCGTACATCCCGCGCTCAGGGACCCCCGCCACACGGTCCCGTCCCGATAAGGCAGTCTTGTCCCCGTGCCCGAACCCGAAGCCCGCCTCACCGAGCCCGCACCGCATTCCATCCATCCGCACGCCGCGACCCTGAAGCGGCTGGAGAAATCTTCCGGAAGCCTCGCCGCGCAGGCCATCGCGCGCATGGACGAGACGCTGCCCTGGTACCGGGCGATGCCTCCGGAGAACCGTTCCTGGATCGGGCTGGTGGCTCAGGCGGGTATCGCCGCGTTCACCGAGTGGTTCCGGCACCCGGACGCCCCGCAGGCCATCTCCACCGATGTGTTCGGCACCGCGCCGCGCGAGCTGACCAGGGCGATCACCCTGCGGCAGACCGTGGAGATGGTGCGCACCACCATCGAGGTCATGGAGTCCGCCATCGACGAGGTGGCCGCCCCTGGCGACGAGTCCGTGCTGCGCGAGGCGCTCCTCGTGTACGCGCGGGAGATCGCCTTCGCCACCGCGCAGGTCTACGCCCAGGCCGCCGAGGCCCGCGGCGCCTGGGACGCGCGGCTCGAGTCGCTCGTCGTGAACGCCGTGCTCAGCGGGGAGGCCGACGAGGGGGCCGTCAGCCGGGCCGCCGCACTTGGCTGGAACTCGCCTGAACATGTGTGCGTGGTGCTCGGTACGGCGCCCGACGGTGACAGCGAGTTGACGGTGGAGGCCATTCGACGGGCTGCCCGGCACGCCAAATTGCAGGTCCTCACCGGGGTGCTCGGGGACCGGCTCGTGGTCATCGCCGGCGGCAGCGACAATCCGCTCGCCGTCGCCAAGTCGCTCATCGGGCCGTTCGCCGCCGGGCCGGTCGTCGCGGGGCCGATCGTGCCCGATCTGCTCGCCGCGACCCGGTCCGCGCAGGCCGCCGCCGCGGGCCTGAAGGCGTGTTCTGCCTGGCAGGACGCGCCGCGCCCGGTCCTGGCGGACGATCTGCTGCCGGAGCGCGCGATCGCAGGCGATCCGGGTGCGCGCGAGCAACTGGTGGAGGAGATCTACAGACCGCTGGAGGAGGCGGGCTCGGCGCTGCTGGAAACGCTCAGCGTGTACCTGGAGCAGGCATCCAGTCTCGAGGGCGCCGCGCGCATGCTCTTCGTTCACCCGAACACCGTCCGCTACCGGCTCCGACGTGTGACTGACGTCACCGGTTGGTCACCCTCTGATGTACGCTCCGCGTTCACGTTGCGGATCGCGCTGATCCTGGGGCGTCTGGCCGAGGGTGATCCCCAGACCTAGTCTTTTGTCGGGGGCCCACAAAACCCCCTGCGGTTCTTCGTCCTTGTCCCCACGGGCGGCCCCGGCCGTCCCCAAGAGAGAGTGTGAGAGTGCTCGTACTCGTCGCTCCCGGCCAGGGCGCCCAGACGCCCGGCTTCCTGACCTCCTGGCTCGACCTCCCCGGCGCCGCCGACCGCGTCGGCGCCTGGTCGGAGGCCATCGGACTGGACCTCGTCCACTACGGCACGCAGGCCGACGCCGACGCCATCCGGGACACCGCCGTAGCCCAGCCCCTGCTGGTGGCTGCCGGGCTGCTGTCCGCCGCGGCACTCGGTATCGGCACATCTGCCGCTGACGCGGCGGGCACCCCCGGCGCCGTCGCCGGGCACAGCGTCGGCGAGATCACCGCAGCGGCCTTCGCGGGCGTCCTCGGCGACACCGCCGCGCTGACCCTGGTCCGCAAGCGGGGTCTGGCCATGGCGGACGCCGCCGCGATCACGCCCACCGGCATGTCGGCCCTGCTCGGCGGCGACCCCGAGACGACGATCCCGCACCTGGACAAGCTGGGCCTGACCCCGGCGAACGTGAACGGCGCCGGGCAGATCGTGGCCGCCGGCACCCTGGAGCAGCTCGCCGCCCTGGAGGCGGACAAGCCGGAGGGTGTGCGCCGGGTCGTTCCGCTGAAGGTGGCCGGTGCCTTCCACACCCACCACATGGCCCCCGCGGTCGACGCCCTCGCGCACGCCGCCGAGGCGCTGACGCCCGCCGACCCGCAGGTCACGTACGTCTCCAACAAGGACGGGCAGACCGTCGAGACCGGTGCCGAGGTGCTCAAGCGCCTGGTCGGCCAGGTCGCCAACCCGGTCCGCTGGGACCTGTGCATGGAGACCTTCGAGAAGCTGGGCGCGACCGCGCTGATCGAGGTGTGCCCCGGCGGCACCCTCACCGGCATCGCCAAGCGCGCGCTGCCGGGCGTCAAGACCCTCGCCCTGAAGACCCCCGACGACCTCGACGCGGCTCGCGAGCTCATCGCCGAGCACAGCGCCTGATCAGGAGAGCGAGAGCATGTCGAAGATCAAGGCACGCAAAGGCGCCCCCTACGCGCGCATCCTCGGCGTCGGCGGGTACCGTCCGGTCCGGGTGGTGCCGAACGAGGTGATCCTGGAGAAGATCGACTCCTCCGACGAGTGGATCCGCTCCCGCTCCGGCATCGAGACCCGGCACTGGGCGAACGACGAGGAGACCGTCGCCGCGATGTCGATCGAGGCGGCCGGCAAGGCGATCGCCGACGCGGGCATCGCGGCCGACCAGATCGGCGCGGTCGTCGTCTCCACCGTCTCCCACTTCAGTCAGACCCCGGCCGTCGCCACCGAGATCGCCGACAAGCTCGGCACGAACAAGGCCGCCGCCTTCGACATCTCCGCGGGCTGCGCGGGCTTCGGGTACGGCCTCACGCTCGCCAAGGGCATGGTCGTCGAAGGCTCCGCGGAGTACGTCCTCGTCATCGGCGTCGAGCGGCTGTCGGACCTGACGGACCTGGAGGACCGGGCCACCGCGTTCCTGTTCGGCGACGGTGCCGGCGCGGTCGTCGTGGGTCCCTCCGAGGAGCCGCACATCGGTCCGACCGTGTGGGGCTCGGAGGGCGACAAGTCCGAGACGATCAAGCAGACGGTGCCGTGGAACGAATTCCACTCTCGACTTCGCTCGAGCGGGGGGACCCCCACGGGCGACGTCTCCGAGCTCCCGGTGGACAGCGAGGGCAACGTCAAGTTCCCCGCGATCACGCAGGAGGGCCAGGCGGTGTTCCGCTGGGCCGTGTTCGAGATGGCGAAGGTCGCCCAGCAGGCGCTGGACGCGGCCGGGATCACCTCGGACGACCTGGACGTCTTCATCCCGCACCAGGCCAACGTGCGGATCATCGACTCGATGGTGAAGACTCTCAAGCTGCCGGAGCACGTCACGGTCGCCCGTGACATCCGCACCACCGGCAACACCTCGGCCGCCTCGATCCCGCTCGCGATGGAGCGGCTCCTGGCGACCGGCGAGGCGAAGAGCGGCGACACCGCGCTCGTCATCGGCTTCGGGGCGGGTCTCGTCTACGCCGCCACGGTCGTTACCCTCCCCTAGGCACTCCGTGCCGGATCATGCGGTCCGGTGCGGAACTGCACCACCTGCCGCTGACGCGGCGGGCGCCACACCCTGATGGATATCTACGAAGGAGCGCCTGACATGGCCGCCACTCAGGAAGAGATCGTCGCCGGTCTCGCCGAGATCGTGAACGAGATCGCCGGGATCCCCACCGAGGACGTCCAGCTGGACAAGTCCTTCACCGACGACCTGGACGTCGACTCGCTGTCCATGGTCGAGGTCGTCGTCGCCGCCGAGGAGCGCTTCGACGTCAAGATCCCCGACGACGACGTCAAGAACCTCAAGACGGTCGGTGACGCCGCCGAGTACATCCTCAAGCACCAGGCCTGATCGACCGATCACCTGGGCAGACAGCCAGGCGCCGGGCCAGTGGTCCGGTCGCCGGGCCGTCGCCCCGCCACCCGGCGGTGGCGCCGCTGAATCCTCGTATCCGTTGGAGAAAGAATTCCCGTGAGCTCGACCAATCGCACCGTGGTCGTCACCGGTATCGGCGCAACCACACCGCTGGGTGGCGACGCGGCCTCTACCTGGGAGGGCCTGATCGCCGGCAAGTCCGGCGTCGGACCCCTGGAGCAGGAGTGGGCCGCCGAGCAGGCGGTCCGCATCGCCGCGCAGATCGCCGTGGAGCCGTCCGAGGTCATCCCGCGGCCCCAGGCCCGCCGTCTGGACCGTTCGGCGCAGTTCGCGCTGATCGCGGCCAAGGAGGCCTGGGCGGACGCCGGTTTCACCGCCACGGCGGGCGAGGACGCAAGCGTCGACCCCGACCGGCTCGGCGCGGTCATCGCCTCCGGCATCGGCGGTGTGACGACCCTGCTCGACCAGTACGACGTGCTGAAGGAGAAGGGCGTCCGCCGTGTCTCCCCGCACACCGTGCCGATGCTGATGCCGAACGGCCCGTCCGCGAACGTGGGCCTGCTCGTCGGCGCCCGCGCCGGTGTGCACACCCCGGTCTCCGCGTGCGCTTCGGGCGCCGAGGCCATCGGCTACGCCATCGAGATGATCCGCACCGGCCGCGCCGACGTCGTCGTCGCCGGCGGTACGGAGGCGGCGATCCACCCGCTGCCCATCGCCGCGTTCGGCAACATGATGGCGATGTCCAAGAACAACGACGACCCGCAGGGCGCCTCGCGTCCCTACGACGTCGACCGTGACGGCTTCGTCCTCGGTGAGGGCGCGGGCGTCCTGGTCCTGGAGTCCGCCGAGCACGCCGCCAAGCGCGGCGCCCGCGTCTACGCGGAGGCGGTCGGCCAGGGCATCTCCGCCGACGGCCACGACATCGTGCAGCCCGAGCCCGAGGGCCGCGGCATCTCGCACGCCCTGCACAACCTGCTGGACAACAGCGACCTCGACCCGGCGGAGATCGTGCACGTCAACGCGCACGCCACCTCGACGCCGGCCGGTGACATCGCCGAACTGAAGGCGCTGCGGAAGGTGTTCGGGGACCACGCGGACCACATCGCGGTCTCCGCGACCAAGTCGATGACCGGTCACCTTCTCGGTGGTGCGGGCGGCGTGGAGTCGGTGGCGACCGTTCTCGCGCTGTACAACCGGGTGGCGCCGCCGACGATCAACGTGCAGAACATCGACCCGGAGGCCGAGGCCAACGCGGACGTCGTCCGCGGGGAGGCCCGGAAGCTGCGGGCCGAGGGCCGGATCGCCGCGCTGAACGACTCGTTCGGGTTCGGCGGCCACAACGTGGTGCTGGCGTTCCGGACGGTCTGATCAGCACCCCGGGCTACACGTGAGGGGCCCCCACCGGCTGGTGGGGGCCCCTCACGTCGTGTGCGGAGGTCTTCAAACCACCTGGTGGAGCCAGCGCACCGGCGCTCCCTCGCCCGCGTACCGGAACGGTTCCAGTTCGTCGTCCCACGGCTTGCCCAGGAGCCGGGCCAGTTCCGCCTCCAGGTCGCTCTCGCCGCGCTGGGAGCGGATGAGGGCCGCGCGCAGCCGGTCCTCGGGGATCAGGATGTCGCCGTGGATGCCGGTGACCGCGTGGAAGATGCCCAGGTCGGGGGTGCAGCTGTAGCGCTCGCCCTCGGCGGTCGGGCACGGTTCCGCGGTGACCTCGAAGCGCAGCAGCTGCCAGCCGCGCAGCGCGGAGGCGAGCTTGGAGGCGGTGCCGGCCTCGCCCTGCCAGGAGAACTCCGATCTCCAGGTGCCGGGGGCGGCGGGCTGCCGGATCCAGTCGAGGTTGACGCGGGTGCCCAGCACGCCCGCGAGGGCCCACTCGACGTGCGGGCACAGTGCGCGGGGCGCGGAGTGCACGTACAGGACTCCACGTGTCGTCACCTGAACCTCCGGGCAGAGCGCCACATCTTGTAACTTTGCGGAACGGGTGTGGCAAGGGCGGCCACGGGGCGAGGCTACCGTGCGGCGGGCCGAGGAGTGTGACGTACCGTCGGTCCCGTTGCCCGTGAATGCCGAGGTTTCACCCAAGGGGACGCGGGCCTGACCCAGCGTGTTCGAAGCGCTGCCGAACGAGGGGACCACGGATGCGGAAGCGAAGCCACCGCTTCAGGGCCGTCGCCGCGGTCGCGGCCGCGGTCGTCCTGGGGCTCGCGGGATGCGACGCCTCGGGTGGCGACGGGGGGCGGGGCACCGCGCCGTCGTCGCGGCCGTCCCCGAAACCGGTCTGGAACCGCTCCCCCGACTCGATCGCCGCGGTCGGCGACTCCATCACACGCGGCTTCGACGCCTGCACCGTGCTGTCCGACTGCCCTCAGGTGTCGTGGGCGACGGGCACCGACACCGGCGTCGACAGCCTGGCCGTACGGCTCCTCGGGGCGACCGGGGCGGCGGAGCGCAGCTGGAACTACGCGACGACCGGGGCACGGATGGCCGACCTGGCCGGGCAGGTCGCGCAGGCGGTGCAGCGCAGGCCGGAGCTGGTGACGGTGATGGTCGGGGCCAACGACGCCTGCCGCTCCTCCACCTCGGCGATGACCCCGGTCGACGACTTCCGCGAGCAGTTCGAGGACGCGATGGCGGTCCTGCGCCGGTCGCTGCCGAACGCCCAGGTGTACGTCTCCAGCGTGCCGAACCTCATGCGGCTGTGGTCCGAGGGCCGCACCAGTGCGCTCGGCAAGCAGGTGTGGAAGCTGGGCATCTGCCCGTCGATGCTGGGCGACGCGGACGCGCTGGACGCCGCGTCCACCCAGCGGCGCGCCACCGTGCAGTCGCGGGTGGAGGAGTACAACCGGGTCCTGAAGGAGGTGTGCGCGAAGGACCGGCGGTGCCGCTTCGACGGCAACGCGGTCTTCGACTACCGCTTCGGGCCCGCGCAGTTGAGCCCCTGGGACTGGTTCCACCCGAGCAGGAACGGTCAGGCACGACTCGCCGAGATCGCCTACCGTGCCGTCACCGCCGAGGATCCCGTGACCTAGGGTTTCCCACATGAGCGAACTTTTCGGCACACTTCCCGACGGCTCGGCGGTCCACCGCTGGACGCTGGAGCGGGGCGGGGTGCGGGTGCGCGTCCTGTCGTACGGCGGGATCGTGCAGTCGGCGGAGGTCCCGGACCGGGACTGGGCCCGGGCGGACGTGGTGCTGGGCTTCCCGGGTCTGGACGGCTATCTGCGCCACCCCGAGTCGTTCCTCGGGGCTCTGGTCGGGCGGTACGCCAACCGCATCGCGGGCGCCCGCTTCCCGCTCGACGGCCGGACCTACGCGCTGGAGCCGAACAACGGCCCCAACTCGCTGCACGGCGGGTCGCGGGGCTTCGACAAGCGGATCTGGGACGGGGAGCCGGTGGAGCACGGCGTCCGGCTGTCCCGGGTCAGCCCGCACGGCGAGGAGGGCTTCCCGGGCCGGCTCGAGGTCTCGGCGACGTACACCCTCGATGCGGACGGCGCGCTGCGGATCGTGTACGAGGCGGTCACGGACGCGCCGACCGTGGTGAACCTGACGAACCACTCGTACTGGAACCTGGCGGGTTCCGGGAACGCGGGCGGCCACGAGCTGAGCATCGCGGCCTCCCGGTACACCCCGGTGGACGCGGACCTGATCCCGACGGGAGCGCTGGAGACCGTCGAGGGCAGCCGTTTCGACTTCCGGGAGTCCCGGAAGGTGGGCTCCGGCTACGACCACAACTTCGTGCTCGACAAGGGTGTGACGCGCACCCCGGTCGAGGTCGCCGAGCTGCACGACCCGGCGTCAGGGCGCCTGCTCACCGTGTCCACGACCGAACCCGGCGTGCAGTTGTACACGGCCGACCACCTCGGCGCCCCGTTCGCCCCCGGCGACGGCATCGCACTGGAGACCCAGCACTTCCCGGACTCACCGAACCGCCCGGACTTCCCGAGCACGCGGCTGCGGCCGGGCGAGGGGTACCGGTCGGAGACGGTGTACCGCTTCTCGGTGCGCTGAGGTCCGTCGAACGAGCGACGAGCCCCGGTCCGGCCGTCAGGTCCCGGACCGGGGCTGTTCGTAGGGGGACTCGGTCCCGCCTCAGACGTTAATCGCCGTCGTGACCCGGTGGTCGGCGATCGGGCGTCCGCCCTGGACTTCGTACGAACCCTTCACAAACGTCCACGTGGGCGCGCGCTCGTCGCAGATCTTCGGCGCCTCTGACGGCACGGCACTCCCCTGCCGCGGCGCCGGTCCTGTCCCCGGCCGGGGAGGCGTTCGTGGCGGCCTTGCGGGAGACGGCGTACGTCCCCGGAGGCGCGCTCAGTGGTGGGTGATCTGCTCGTCCTCGGGGGCGTCCTCCGCCTCCCGGGCGTTCTCCTCACCCAGCAGGTCCCGGGCCAGCAGTGTGGCGCCCGCGACCGCGCCCGGCATCAGGAAGACGGCGACGAACGGGACGAGGAACGCCAGGCCGAGGGGTGTGCCGAAACCCCAGACGAGCAGCTTGCGGGAGCGCAACAGGGTGAGGCGGTCGCGGAGTTCGACGCTGCGGCGCTGGAGCGCCACGGCGGTGAGTTCCTCGGTGAGGAAGAAGCCTGTGACGAAGAAGCCGATGACCGGGACGGCGGTCTGGCCCACGAACGGCAGGAAGCCGAGGGCGAAGAGCAGGACGCCCCAGAGTGCGGCCCGTACGAGGACGCGGAGGCTGTCGCGGGCCGATATCCACATCTCCCGGTGGAGGGGCAGGTCCGACTCGGGTGCGGTGCCGTCCGGGGAGACGTCGCGGTCGACCTTCTCCGAGAGGTTCTCGTAGAAGGGCTGGCCTATGAGCAGGGTGACCGCGGTGAAGGTGAGAACGGCGAGGAGGAGCGCGAGGGCGAACAGCACGACGGTGAGAAAACCGCGGAAGAGCCCGAGCCAGGGGTCCGGCCAGCCGTCGGCGAAGGGGGTGGCCCAGGTGACGAGGTCGTCGCCCCACAGGGCGAGTGCGACGAGCGCCGCCGCGTACAGGACGAGGGCGATCAGGCCCGGCAGGATGCCGAAGCCGTACTGTTTGCCGTGGCGGGCCACCCAGCGTTGGCCCTTGAGGAGATAGCCGAGTCCCGCGCCCAGATCATGCATGGGAAAACCCTATCGGCGGTCGGCCTTTCGATTGTCATGGTGGCGTCACCATCGCCGTCACACTCGTGCCGCCCTCGCGTGGAGGCGGCGGTTCCCCCAGGCGGACGGCACGATGAAGGCCGCACCCCACGTCCAGGGGCGCGGCCTTCGCCGTACGCAACGACCCCGGTCAGGCGGGCGTCACGGTGAGGCAGGTGGTGTTCCGCCGGTCAGAGCTCGACGATCATCTTGCCGACGTTGTCGCCGCGCAGGACGCCGAAGAACGCCTCCAGGTTGTTCTCGATGCCCTCGACGACGGTCTCGCGGTACTTCAGCTCGCCGGAGCGGATCCAGGCGCCGACCTCCTCGACGAACTGCGGCTGCAGGTCGTAGTGGTCGCCGACCAGGAAGCCCTCGATCCGGCCGCGGGTCTGGATGAGCCGGGCGAGGTTCCTCGGGCCGGGAGCGGGCTCGGTGTTGTTGTAGACGGAGATCATGCCGCAGACGGCGATGCGCCCACCGCGGTTGAGGGAGCCGATGGCGGCCTCCAGGTGGTCGCCGCCGACGTTGTCGAAGTAGACGTCGATCCCGTCGGGGGCGGCGGCGCGGAGCTGCTCGCTCACGGGGCCGTTCTTGTAGTTGAAGGCGGCGTCGAAGCCGTACTCCTCCAGCAGCAGCTTGACCTTCTCGTCGGAGCCCGCGGAACCGATGACCCGGGAGGCGCCCTTGAGCTTGGCGATCTGGCCGACCTGGCTGCCGACGGCGCCCGCGGCACCGGAGACGAAGACGGAGTCGCCCTCCTTGAAGGCGGCGGTGCGCAGCAGGCCGGCGTAGGCGGTGAGGCCGGTCATGCCGAGGACGCCCAGGTACGTGGAGAGGGGTGCGGCCGCGGGGTCGACCTTGACGGCGTTCTTCGCGTCCACTGCCGCGTACTCGCGCCAGCCGAAGAAGTGCAGCACGTGGTCGCCGACGGCCAGGCCCTCGGCGTCGGAGGCCACGATCTCGCCGACCGCTCCGCCCTGCATGACCTTGCCGAGTTCGAAGGGGGCGACGTAGGACTTGGCGGCGCTCATACGGCCACGCATGTACGGGTCGACGGAGAGGTACTTGTTCCGCACGAGCACCTGACCCTCGCCCGGCGTCGGGACCTCCGCGTCGACCAGGGCGAAGTCCTCGGGCTTCGGCCAGCCGACCGGTCGGCTGAGCAGGTGCCATTCGCGGTTGATCATGACTACGCCTTTCGGATTTACTTCAGTACCTAAAACAACCATGCTCCTGAATATTTCAGTGTGTCAAGTAACCGGGTATCCTGAAGCGCATGGCCACTCCGCGGAAGACCCCTCGCCCCGACGCCCTGACCCTGGAAGTCGTCGAGCTCATCGGCGAGGTGGTGGCCCGCTTCTACGAGGACTACGAGACCGCGGCCGGCGAGCACGCGCTGACGGGCGCGCAGGCACGCCTGCTCAGCCTTCTGTCGCTGGAGCCGCTGCCGATGCGCAAGCTGGCCCAGAAACTGAAGTGCGAGCCGTCGAACGTCACCGGCATCGTCGACCGCCTGGAGTCCCGCGGCCTGGTCGAACGCCGCCCGGACCCGGCGGACCGCCGTGTGAAGCTGGCCGCGGCGACGGACGACGGCCGCCGCGTCGCCCGCAGCCTGCGCGAGTCACTGCGCTTCGCGAAAGAGCCCTTGGCCGCGCTCACCGAGGAGGAGCGCCACGTGATGCGGGGGCTGTTGCAGCGGATGCTGACCGGGGACACCCAGGTGTACTGAGAACGGAGAACGAGGGATGCGGCAGACCCTGTCGGCCATGCGCGCCACCGGGGCGGAAACGGCTGAGCGGTCCGGTGCACGGCGTGCCCCGGACCGCTCGGACTGGGAACGTCCCTATTGGATCAGGTCTTCCTGCGGGTCGTCATGAACCGCTGGACCAGGATGAACGCGCACAGCAGCACACCGGTGGCGATCTTCGTCCACCAGGAGCTGAGCGTGCCCTCGAACTGGATGATGCTCTTGATCAGGCCCAGCACCAGCACACCGAACAGGGTTCCCAGCACGTAGCCGGAGCCACCCGTCAGCAGCGTGCCGCCGATGACGACCGCGGCGATCGCGTCGAGTTCCATGCCGGTCGCGTGCAGCGGGTCGCCGGACTGGATGTACAGGGTGAACAGCAGGCCGGCGAGCGCCGAGCAGAAGCCGCTCACCGTGTACACAGCGATCTTCGTGCCGCCCTGCGGGAGGCCCATCAGCATGGCCGACTGCTCGTTGCCGCCGATGGCGTACACCCTGCGCCCGAAGCGCGTGTAGTGCAGGACGTAGAACGCCACGGCGAGGACGACCAGCGCGACGATCGCACCGAGCGACAGGAAGCCCACCCCCAGCGACACCTGCGCCTGGGCCATGCGGCTCACCGAGGAGTCGCTGATGGAGATCGACTCCTTGCTGATGACCAGGCACAGGCCGCGGAAGAGGAAGAGGCCGGCGAGGGTCACAATGAAGGGCTGGATCTCGAAGTTGTGGATCACATAGCCCATCAGGAAGCCCCCGAAGGCACCCACGGCCAGCGCCATGGGAATCACGAGCGGCAGCGGCACCCCCTGGCGCTCCACCAGCCAGGCCGTGAACATCGTGGTGAAACCGATCATCGAGCCGACGGACAGGTCGATGCCGCCGGACAGGATGACGAAGGTGGCGCCGACGGCCGCGACCAGCAGATAGCCGTTGTCGATGAACAGGTTCAAGAAGACCTGCGGTTCGGCGAACCCGTAGTACTGGTAGCGGCTCAGGCCCACGCCGTACATCACGAGGAAGAGCAGTGCCGTCGCGACGACGGGCAGGCGCGGGTCACCGAGCAGACGCCGCGCCTTGGACGGGGTACGGCTGTCCGGCGCCGTGGGGCTCTGGGTGGTCGCGCTCATCACGACACCTCCATCTTGGGAGCGGCGTCGGCCGCCGCGGCGGTGTCCGCCGGGGGCGCGGTCGGCGTGGCGCTCCCCTTCGTGCCGAACCTGGCACCGAACAGCCTGGCGCGGAACTTCGGGGACTGCAGCAGGCAGACGACGATGACGACGGCGGCCTTGAAGACCAGGTTGGTCTGGGTCGGCACACCGATGGTGTAGATCGTGGTGGTCAGGGTCTGGATGACCAGGGCGCCGACCACCGTGCCGCCGACGGAGAACCGGCCGCCCAGGAGCGAGGTGCCGCCGATCACCACCGCGAGGATCGCGTCGAGTTCGATCCACAGGCCGGCGTTGTTGCCGTCCGCGGCCGAGGTGTTGGAGCTGATCATCAGGCCCGCGATGCCGGCGCACAGCGCACAGAACACGTACACCATGATCTTGATGCGCAGGGACCTGATGCCCACCAGGCGGCTGGCCTCGGCGTTGCCGCCGACCGACTCGACGAGCAGACCGAGTGCCGTGCGGCGGGTCAGCGCGACGGTGACGGCCACGACCACGGCCACCACGAAGATGGAGAACGGCAGCGTCAGCCAGTAGCCGCCGCCGATCAGCTTGTACGGGTCGCTGTTCACGGTGATGATCTGGCCGCCGCTGATCAGCTGGGCGACACCGCGACCGGCGACCATGATGATCAGCGTGGCGATGATCGGCTGGATGCCCATCCTGGCAACCAGGAAGCCGTTCCACAGACCGCAGACGACTGCGGCCAGCAGGCCCAGGCCCATGGCGAGCAGCACTCCCGACAGGGCGTTCTGGTCGGCCTGGTGGCTGATGTACGAGCAGGCCAGCGCTCCGGTGATGGCGACCACCGCGCCGACGGAGAGGTCGATGCCGCCGGTCGCGATGACCAGGGTCATGCCGACTGCCACCAGGATGAGGGGCGATCCGAACAGCACGATGGAGACGAGGCTGCCGTAGAGGTGACCGCCCGACATCCGCACGGAGAAGAAGTCGGGCGTAAAGGGAACGTTGACGAGCAGCAGGAGGACGAGGACCGCCACCGGCCAGAAGAGGTGGTGTTGGGTCAGCGCTCGCCATCGGGAAGGGGTGGTCACTGGTGCTCTCCGCTCGCGATGGTCTCCAGGATCCGGCTGGTGGTGATCTCGGGCCCGTTGGCGATCTGCGCCACCAGCCGGCGGTCGCGCAGTACTCCGATGGTGTGACTGAGCCGGAGTACCTCCTCCAGCTCGGCCGCGATGTACAGGACGGACATGCCGTCCTCGGAGAGGGAGACCACGAGCTTCTGGATCTCCGCCTTCGCGCCGATGTCGATGCCGCGCGTCGGCTCGTCCAGGATCAGCAGCTTCGGCTGGGTGATCAGCCAGCGGGCCAGCAGCACCTTCTGCTGGTTGCCGCCGCTGAGCTGTCCGACCCGGGCCTCCGGATTGGCGGGGCGGATGTCCAGCGCCTTGATGTACTTGGCGACGAGTTCGTCGCGCTGCGAGACGGGGATGGGCCGGGTCCAGCCGCGCGCGGCCTGCAGGGCCAGGATGATGTTCTCCCGCACCGTCAGATCCGGCACCAGCCCCTCGGTCTTGCGGTTCTCGGAGCAGAACGCGACGCCGGCGCCGATCGCGTCGTTGGGAGCACTCATCGACACCTGCTTGCCGCCGATGGACACCGTGCCGCTGTCCGGCTGGTCGGCGCCGAAGAGCAACCGGGCGAGTTCGGTCCGTCCCGATCCGAGCAGGCCGGCGAGCCCGACCACCTCGCCCTTCTTGATCTCCAGGTCGAAGGGTGCGATGCCGCCGATCCTGCCGAGGCCGTCCGCCCGGAGCAGCGTCTCGCCGAGGTCGGAGTGCAGCTGCTGGTCGTGAAGCTCCTCCAGCTGGTCCAGTGCCTTGCCGAGCATGAGCTGGACGAGACCGACCTGATCGAGGTCGCGCACCATGTGCTCACCGACGAGGGTGCCGTTGCGCAGCACGGTCATCCGGTCGCAGACCTCGTAGATCTGATCGAGGAAGTGCGAGACGAACAGAATCGCGACGCCCTCGTCCCTCAACCGCCGCATGAGGGCGAACAGTTCGAGGACCTCGTCCCGGTCGAGGCTGGAGGTCGGCTCGTCGAGGATCAGCACCTTGGTGCCCGGTGCCTCGTCGCCGCTGCCGCCGGTGCCCACCGACCGCACGATCGCGACCAGTTGCTGCACGGCCAGCGGGTACGAGGACAGGGGTGCGGTGACGTCGATGTCGAGGCCGAGCCGGTCGACGAGCTCTGCCGCCTCCTTGCGCAGCCGCTTCCACTGGATGCGGCCCATGCGGGTCGGTTCGCGCCCGATGAAGATGTTCTCCGCCACCGACAGGTTCGGGCAGAGGTTGACCTCCTGGTAGACCGTGCTGATACCGGCCTGCTGCGCCTGCAGCGGGCTGCCGAACCGCACGGACTTCCCGTCCAGCGTGACCGTGCCGCCATCCAGGGAGTAGACCCCCGTCAGCACCTTGATCAGGGTGGACTTGCCCGCGCCGTTCTCGCCGATCAGGGCGTGGATCTCGCCGGGGAAGAGCCGGAAGTCGACGTCCGACAGAGCCCGTACCCCCGGGAACTCTTTGACAATGCCCGTCATTTCCAGGACGGGCCGCGGCTCTGCCATGGCAGCGCTCCTATTGAGACTGGTTCAGGCCCGCAGGGAGCCCCGTGACCGAGGGCTCGGCCGGACGGGGGCTCCCTGCCGTGGGCGCGGTCGGTCAGTACTTGCGGTTCGGGAGCGCGGCTGCGGCCTGGTCCTGCATGAAGTCGCCCTCCTTGGTCTTGATCCAGCGCTCGACCGTCTGGCCCTCGTGAACCTTCTTCACGACCTCCATGAGCTGGGGGCCGAGCAGCGGGTTGCACTCGACAATGGCGTTGATCTTGCCCTGGGACATGGCGACGAAGCCGTCGTGGACGCCGTCGATCGAGACGATCAGGATGTCCTTGCCGGGCTTCTTGCCCGCCGCCTCGATGGACTGGATGGCGCCGAGGGCCATGTCGTCGTTGTGCGCGAAGAGCACGTTGACGTCCGGGTTGGACTGCAGGAAGGCCGCCATGACCTGCTTGCCGCCGGCGCGGGTGAAGTCACCGGTCTGGCTGACGACGATCTTCCAGTCGTCCTTGTGCTGCGCGTCCATGACCTCCTTGAAGCCCTTGGCGCGCTCGATCGCCGGGGCGGCGCCGGTGGTGCCCTCCAGCTGGGCGATCTTCACCGCACCCTTGTGGCCAGCCTTCTCCAGGACCTTCTCCAGGATCCTCGCGGCGCGGCGGCCCTCGTCGGTGAAGTCGGAGCCGACCAGGGTCACATACAGCGAGTCGTCGGAGGTCTCCACCGAGCGGTCGGTGAGAACCACCGGGATCTTCGCGGCCTTGGCCTCCTTGAGCACCGCGTCCCAGCCGGTGACGACCACCGGCGAGAAGGCGATGACGTCCACCTTCTGCGCGATGTAGCTGCGGATGGCGGAGATCTGGTTCTCCTGCTTCTGCTGGGCGTCGGAGAACTTGAGGTTGTAACCCGCCGCCTTGGCCGCGTCCTTCACGGAGGTGGTGTTGGCGCTGCGCCAGCCGCTCTCGGATCCGACCTGGGAGAAGCCGAGGGTGATCGTCTTGCTGCCGCCCCCGGAGGAGCCGGAGGAACTGTTGTCCTTCTTGGCACAGGCCGCCAGGCCACCCGCGGCCGCCACGCCGACCGCCGCCGTGAGGAAGTTCCTTCTGTTGAGCATGTTCTTCTCCTTTGAAGAGCCGACCCGGGGGATGGGACCCGCTGGTGCTGGAGGGGAGCCGGCCGCGGTGCGTCCAGCCTGTCGATCATTGTTCGAAATATCGGCCACGCTGCTGCGCGCGGTGCGGCCGACCGGTCGGTCAGTGGGGTACGCCCTCCGTTCGAGCGGCGTACGGGAAAGTGCTGGCGCGGACGACGAGTTGGGGTTCGATCGTGATCCGGGCCGTGGTGGCGGGTGGCCGGCCCTCGATCAACTCCAGGAGCAGCGCGATGCCGCGCTTGCCCACTGCCGAGAAGTCCTGCCGAACGGTGGTGAGAGGAGGAGCGTAGAACTCCGACTCCGGGATGTCATCGAAACCGACCACCGCGACGTCCTGGGGCGTTCGGACTCCCGCCTCACGCAGGGCCCGCAACACCCCCAGTGCCATCTGGTCGTTGGCCGCGAAGACGGCGGTCAGCCCTCGGCCCACCCAGCCGGCCAGTTCCTGGCCGGCGCGGTACCCCGACAGCGGACTCCAGTCCCCGCGCAGCGGGACGGGCGCCTCGACGCCCGCCGCATCCAAGGTCGCCCGCCAGCCGGCGGCCCGGTCGGCCGCCTCCTGCCAGTCCTCGGGCCCGGCGAGGTGCCAGACCGTGCGGTGGCCGGCGGCCAGCAGATGACTGGTGGCCAGCGTCGCTCCCAGGTGCTGGTCCACACTGACGCCGGGAATGTCGACGCCCGGCGCGCTGCCCACGACCACCACCGGGAAGGGGTAACGGAGTTCGGCGAGAGCGTCCACCGCCGACTGCTGCGGAGCGATGGTGACCACTCCTTCCACTCCGCCCTCGCTGAGGTGGTCCATGGCTTCGGAGAGCGTCTCCATGGTCAGCTTGCGCAGGCTGACCGTCGAGACCAGATATCCCTCGGCGCGGGCCGCTTCTTCGAGCGCGAACAACGTACTGGCCGGCCCGTAGAGGGTGGTGTCGGAGGCGACCACACCCAGCGTCCGGGTGCGCCGGGTCACCAGGGCCCGTGCGGAGGAGTTGCGGCGATAGCCCATCTCCTCGATCACGCGCAGCACCCTGGCCCGTGTCGCGTCCCGCACATTGGGGTGGTCCCCCAGCACACGGGACACGGTCTGGTGGGACACACCGGCCACGCGCGCCACGTCCGCCATGGTGGGCGGTCGAAGTTCACTGTCTGGCACGACCACCCCTCCTCTGGCGCTCGCCTGCCGGTAACTCCTGCGATGTGGGCGGTTGTCGCCGCGCCGCGGGTTTCGCTCCGTGGTTCCGGAAAGCCCGACGGTACGCGCGGGAGGGGCGAGTTGGCGCGCTGTGCATATGGCCCTCGCACCTCCCGTCCTGCGTTGACCGCTCACTGGTGAATGCGGGGGCTATTGTGAGCGCTAACAATTCACGGGAGTCAAGAGGGCTGCACCGATATCGTCGTTCACGGTTGAATAACGCACCTGGCGGCGGCACGTCCGCCATGGTCAAAGGCCCGGAGCAGGCCACGGGCACCCGTGTCGAGCGGCAGCTCGGCAACGCCGCGGCGACCGAGACGAGTCGACGTGAGCCCCACTGGGGCCGTTCGGAACACGAGGGCGTCGGGCAAGCCGCCTCCCGAACATCACCCTCCAGCCGTCGCCCTACGTGCACCACCACAGGAAGCGCGTGCACGTCTGGGAGGGCGAGGGATCCGGCTTCGACGTCGTGGGATCCGCCGTCGGCCTGCCCGTCTCGGCCGGGCGCGTCGTCGCCGGACCCTGCGTCGGCGTGACCGGCGAAGCGCCCGCGGTCGCCGACCGGGTGGCCTTGCCGCCGGCGCTCTTGGACGCGGAGGGCGACGGGGAATCCGAGGCCGATGCGGACGCCGAGGGGTTCGGTGACATCGAACCGGTGCCCGTGCTCGTCGGGCCGTCCAGGGACCGTGCCGGCCGTGCCGTCCTCTGCGCCTGCGACGACGTACCGCCCTCGGCATTCGCACCCCCCGCCGCCGGGGGCCCGGGGTCGGCGAAGGGCGCGTCGACGCCGAGTTCCGCGAGACTCAGGCCGCCCGCCGCGAGGACGAAACCCGCGGTGATCAGGAGGGTGCGCCGGCGGCGTCGGCGGTGGGCCGCGGCCTTGCGGTCACGACGACTGGTACTGCCACCGACGGCCGGTCCGGTCGCCTGCTCGTCGGCTTCCCGTCCAGTCCCTCGCCGACGCCCCTCTGCCCGGCGCCTGGCCGCCCGCCCCTGCGGCACGCTTCCGTCGTCGGGACCGTGCATGTGCTGGTCCGGACTGCCGGAGTCCTCGTCGCCGTACGGCTCGGCGGCGATGTCCGACTGCGGAGCGACGTCCGCTTCCTCCGCATGCGCGCGGAGTTCTTCGACTGCTGTGCCGCACCCCGGGCATGCGAGGGCGCCATTGAGGTGCCGTCGGCACGGGTGGCAGAAGTCCATGACGCGGGAAGACTAGGTCCCCCGTCGGGGACGTTCCCAGGAGCCTCTGTGAAAGTTATGTGGGAAACAGGCCGTTCGGGCGCGGCGACTTGATACCGGCACTCCACATTCCGCACCATCTCGCGGCATCCCCTCGGCAACCCCGGCATCCCCCGCCCATCCCCCCGATGCCGGCACAAAAGTAGCCTGAGAAAGTATCGGAACCGTTACTCGTTCGCCCCATTGACACTCCCGCCGCACCAAACTTACTGTCTGGCCAGCATTTCGAACGAGTGACGAAATCTCGAACAGCTGAAAGGCGAGCTCCGTGCGCATCACCGGAATCAGCACACACGTGGTCGGGACGCCCTGGCGGAATCTGACGTACGTACAGGTGCACACCGACGAGGGCATCACGGGCGTGGGCGAGACCCGCATGCTGGGCCACACCGACGCGCTGATCGGCTACCTCAAAGAGGCCGAGGTCAATCACATTCTCGGCTCGGACCCGTTCGCTGTCGAGGACCTGGTCCGCCGTATGAAGTACGGCGACTACGGGCGCGCGGGTGAGATCGTGATGTCCGGCATCGCCGTGGTCGAGATGGCCTGCTGGGACATCAAGGGCAAGGCCCTCGGGGTGCCCGTCTGGCAGCTGCTCGGCGGCAAGGTCACCGACAAGGTCAAGGCTTACGCGAACGGGTGGTACACCACCGAGCGGACGCCGGAGGCCTATCACAAGGCCGCCCAGGGGGTCATGGAGCGCGGGTACCGGGCCCTCAAGATCGACCCCTTCGGTACCGGCCACTTCGAGCTCGACCACGAGCAGACCATGTACGCGGTCTCCCTCATCGAGGCTGTGCGCGACGCCATCGGGCCGGAGGCCGAGCTGATGCTGGAGATGCACGGCCGCTTCTCCCCCGCGACCGCCGTGCGGCTCGCCAAGGAGCTGGCGCCGTTCAAGCCCGCCTGGCTTGAGGAGCCGGTTCCGCCGGAGAACCTCAAGGCGCTCGAGAAGGTCGCCGCCAAGGTCGACATGCCGGTCGCCACGGGCGAGCGCATCCACGACCGCATCGAGTTCCGCGAGCTGTTCGACAGCCAGGCCGTGGACATCATCCAGCCCGACCTCGGCCACATCGGCGGCATCTGGGAGACGCGGAAGCTGGCCGCGACCGCCGAGACGCACTACATGCTGGTGGCGCCGCACAACGTGGGCGGCTCGGTACTCACCGCCGCCTCCCTCCAAGTCGGCTTCACCACGCCGAACTTCAAGATCCTCGAGCACTTCAACGACTTCGCGGACGCGGAGATCAAGAAGGTGGTCAAGGGTGCCCCGCAGGTGAACCCGGAGGACGGCTGCTTCCACCTCTCCGACGCCCCGGGCCTCGGTGTGGAACTGGACACCGACGCGGCGGCCGAGTTCCCGCAGCAGCGGGCCCACTTCGACCTGTGGGCCGAGGGCTGGGAAAGGCGCAACCCGAAGGACGGGCAGTGACCACCGCCGTAGTCGTGGAGGCGCCCGGCGCTTACCGGCTCGAGGAGCACACACCGCGCGAGCCCGGCCCGGGCGAGGCGCTGGTGCGGGTCCACGCGGTCGGCATTTGCGGCAGCGACCGCGAGGTCTACCAGGGCAACCGGCCCGAGGGCTACGTGCGCTACCCGCTCACTCCCGGCCACGAGTGGTCCGGCACGGTGGAGGCGGTCGGCGCCGGGGTGCCCGAGTCGCTGGTCGGCCGCAAGGCCGTCGGGGAGGGCTTCCGCAACTGCCAGGTCTGCGACCGCTGCCACGCGGGCGAGACGACGCTGTGCACCTCGGGGTACGAGGAGACGGGCTTCACCCAGCCCGGCGCGATGGCCACCACCCTCACGCTCCCGGCCCGCCTGCTGCACATCCTGCCGGACGACGCCGATCTCACGGCGGCGGCCCTGCTGGAGCCGGCCGCCTGCATCGCGGCCGCCGCGCTGAAGGGGAACGCACAGCCGGGCGAGCGGGTCGCGGTCGTCGGCACGGGCACGCTCGGCATGTTCGCCGTGCAGTTCCTGAAGGCGGTCTCGCCCTCGGAGCTGCTGGTGGTGGGCACCAGGAACGACCGCGAGGCGCTGTCGCGGCGGTTCGGCGCGACCGACTTCCGCACCAAGGACCAAGAGCTCCCCGACGACTTCGACGTCGTCATCGAGACCGCCGGGTCCGCCTCCGCCGCGCGCACCTCCGCCTCGCTGCTGCGGCGCGGCGGGCGGCTCGTCCTGACGGGCATCCCGGCGCCGGGCGCCGAGGGCCTGGACCCGACCGACCTCGTCGTACGGCAGCTGGAGGTGCACACCGTCTTCGGTGCGCCGCCGGACGCCTGGGCGCACGCGGTGCGGGTCTTCGGCGCGGGGCTGCTCGATCCGCTGCGGCTGGTCACGCACGAGCTGCCGCTCACCGAGTTCCCGCAGGCCATCGAGCTGGTGGGGTCCGGCGACCCGAAGGTCGGCAAGGTCCTGCTACGACCGTGACACCCCTAGAGCCGTACGCCGGTACGGAGTTACCTGACGAGCTCCGTACCGGCGTACCACCAGGCCCACCCGCACCCCGAGCCGCGAACTTCGTCCGATATACCGAACATGAAGGACTCCTCGTGACCACCGACTCCGCTACGGCAGCCCGCAGGCCCGGTGAGCAGGCGCTCGCCGCGCTCGGCCTGGGCGCCCCCGCCCCCTCCCCCGCCGACGCCTCGCCGCACACCTTCCCCGGAGGCGGCCGCTGGCGCACCGAGATCCCCTCGTGCGAGGGGCCCGAGGCGCTCGCGGTGGTCCTCAAGGAGTCCTCCCGGCTCGATGTGCCGATCCACCGGATCAGCCAGGGCAGCGGCGTCTGGATGCTGACCGACGCCGAGATCACCGAGATGGTCGAGGCCACGGCCGAACGTGACATCGAGCTGTGCCTGTTCACGGGGCCGCGCGGCACCTGGGACATCGGCGGCTCGGTCCGCACCGACTCGCGCGGCGCGGGTCTGCGGGCTCGTGGCCACGACGCGGTCGCAGGCTGTGTCGAGGACGCCGTCCGGGCGACGGAGCTGGGCGTGAAGTGCCTGCTCGTCGCCGATGAGGGCGTGCTGTGGACTCTGCACCGCGCCCGCGAGAAGGGCATCATCCCGGCCGACACCACGCTGAAGGTCTCGGCGCTGATCGGCCCGGTCAACCCGGCCGCGTACGCCGTGTACGAGCGCCTGGGCGCGGACTCGGTCAACGTGCCCAGCGACCTGACGCTCGATCACCTCACCGAGATCCGGCGGGTCTCCGCCGCCCCCATGGACATGTACATCGAAGCGCCCGACGATCTCGGCGGCTATGTGCGCATGTACGAGGTCGCCGAGCTGATCCGGCGCGGCGCGCCGCTGTACCTCAAGTTCGGTCTGTCCAAGGCGCCCGGAATCTACCCGTACGGCAACCATATGCGGGAGCTGACCCTGGCCACCGCCAAGGAACGCGTGCGGCGCGGCCGGCTCGCCCTGGACCTGCTCGCACGCCACGGAGCGGACGGCGACATGGCGCCGCTCGGCTCCCGGCTGCCGGGCTCGCTCAACCGGTTCGCCATTCCGTCATAACGTTCCGGAAACTCGGCTTCACACCGGCCGACAACCCCGCGCAGAATCCCACACACCTGCTCTCGGTCGAGACTCCGCACGGCATCCGAACGACCGAACACCTCCCGCACAGCAAGGACTGATCATCATGCGCACTCGCAGAGCCGCTCTCACCGCGATAGCCGGAGCCGCCTCCCTCGCTCTCACCCTGACCGCCTGCGGCCAGAGCGGCGAGGGCGGCAGTAAGGAGAAGGCGGGCAGCGCCAAGGGCGGGACCATCGGCATCGCGATGCCGACCAAGTCCTCCGAGCGCTGGATCAACGACGGCAACAACGTCGTCAAGAACCTTCAGGCCGCGGGCTACAAGACCAAGCTGGTCTACGGGGAGGACGACCCCGACACCCAGGTATCCCAGATCGAGAACCTGATCACCCAGGGCGTCAAGGGCCTGATCATCGCGGCCATCGACAACAAGTCCCTGAACAACGTCCTCCAGCAGGCCGCACAGGCGAAGATCCCGGTCATCGCCTACGACCGCCTGATCCTCGGCACCAAGAACGTCGACTACTACGCCTCGTTCGACAACGAGAAGGTCGGCGTGCTGCAGGGCACCTACATCGTGCAGAAGCTCGGCCTGGACAAGGGCAAGAAGGGCCCCTTCAACATCGAGCTGTTCGCCGGCTCGAACGACGACAACAACACCAAGTACTTCTTCAACGGCGCGATGAGCGTGCTCCAGCCGTACATCGACAAGAAGGAGCTGGTGGTCAAGTCCGGGCAGACACAGCTCAACCAGGTCACCACGCTGCGCTGGGACGGCACCACCGCGCAGAAGCGCATGGAGGACATCCTCACCTCCGCCTACAAGAGCGGCAAGGTCGACGCGGTGCTCTCGCCCTACGACGGCATCTCCATCGGCATCCTGTCCGCGCTGAAGTCGGACGGCTACGGCTCGGCGAGCAAGCCGCTGCCGGTCATCACCGGCCAGGACGCCGAGCTCGCCTCGGTGAAGTCGATCATCGCCGGTCAGCAGACGCAGACCGTCTACAAGGACACCCGCCAGCTCGCCAAGGTCGCCGCGACCATGGTCGACGACGCCCTCAACGGCAAGACCCCGCAGGTCAACGACACCAAGACCTACAACAACGGCACCAAGATCGTCCCCGCCTACCTGCTGCAGCCGGTGAGCGTCGACAAGACGAACTACGAGGACGTGCTGGTCAAGGGCGGCTACTACACCGACGCCCAGCTCAAGTAACCGGCGTACACCCTCACCGACCGCACACGACTGGAAGGCACGACCATGGCGGGACCCGTCCTGGAAATGCGCTCGATCGTCAAGACCTTTCCCGGCGTCAAGGCGCTGTCGGACGTCACTCTGACCGTCCGTCAGGGCGAGGTCCACGCCATCTGCGGGGAGAACGGCGCCGGCAAGTCGACCTTGATGAAGGTCCTCTCCGGCGTCCACCCGCACGGCACGTACGAGGGGGAGATCCTCTTCGAGGGAGAGGTCTGCCGCTTCAAGGACATCCGGGCGAGCGAAGAGCACGGCATCGTGATCATCCACCAGGAGCTGGCGCTGGTGCCGTTTCTCTCCATCGCCGAGAACATCTTCCTCGGCAACGAACACGCCGCACGCGGATTCATCAACTGGAACGAGACGCTCAAGCACGCCACCGAACTGCTGCGCCGCGTCGGTCTCGACGAGCACCCGGAGACCCGGATCGCCGACATCGGCGTGGGCAAGCAGCAGCTCGTGGAGATCGCCAAGGCGCTCTCCAAGGACGTCAAGCTCCTCATCCTGGACGAGCCGACGGCGGCCCTGAACGACGAGGACAGCGGCAAGCTCCTCGATCTCATCCTGGAGCTGAAGAACCAGGGCATCACCTCGATCATCATCTCCCACAAGCTGAACGAGATCCGCAAGGTCGCCGACTCGGTGACGATCCTGCGCGACGGCCGCACCATCGAGACGCTGGACGTCAAGGCGCCGGAGACCACCGAGGAGCGGATCATCGCCGGCATGGTCGGCCGCGACCTCGACCACCGGTTCCCCGAGCGCTCCCCGCACGAGGCGGAGGAGGGCGCGGCGCCGGCCCTGGAGATCCGCAACTGGACCGTGTTCCACCCGATCGACCAGCAGCGCAAGGTCGTCGACGACGTGTCGATCCAGGTGCGGCGCGGGGAGATCGTCGGCATCGCGGGCCTGATGGGCGCGGGCCGTACCGAGCTGGCCATGAACGTCTTCGGGCGCACCTACGGCCGGTACGCGGGCGGCACGGTCCTCAAGGACGGCAAGGAGATCCGTACGAAGACCGTCGCCGAGGCGGTCGAGCACGGCATCGCCTACGTCACCGAGGACCGCAAGCACTACGGGCTGAACCTCATCGACACCATCAACCGCAACATCTCGCTGACCGCGCTGAACAAGGTGGCCAAGCGGGGCATCGTCGACGAGCACGAGGAGCGGCAGGTCTCCGAGGGCTTCCGCAAGACCATGAACATCAAGGCGCCGACCGTCTTCGAGCCGGTGGGCAAGCTGTCGGGCGGTAACCAGCAGAAGGTCGTCCTCAGCAAGTGGATCTTCGCGGGACCGGACGTGCTGATCCTGGACGAGCCCACCCGCGGCATCGACGTGGGCGCCAAGTACGAGATCTACACGGTGATCGACCAGCTGGCCGCGCAGGGCAAGGCGGTCGTCTTCATCTCCTCCGAGCTGCCGGAGCTGCTCGGCATGTGCGACCGCATCTACACCATGGCCGCCGGGCGGCTGACCGGAGAGGTTCCACGGGCCGAGGCCACCCAGGAAGTGCTGATGCGCCAGATGACGAAGGACAAAGAGGTAACCCGATGAGCACCGATGTGACCGCCAAGACCCCGGCCCCGGCGCCGCCGGGCAAGAGCGGATCGGCCACCAGCAGGGGCCTGCTCCAGCTGGTTCTGGGCGGCCTGCGCCGCAACATGCGCCAGTACGGGATGCTGATCGCGCTCGGCCTGATCGTCATCTTCTTCCAGGTGGCGACCGGCGGGGACCTGCTGCTGCCGCGCAACGTCTCCAACCTGGTGCTGCAGAACAGCTACATCCTGATCCTCGCGATCGGCATGATGCTGGTCATCATCGCCGGGCACATCGATCTGTCGGTCGGCTCGCTGACGGCGTTCGTGGGTGCGTTCGCGGCCGTGCTGACGGTGGAGCACAGTGTGGCGTGGCCCCTCGCGCTCGTGCTGTGTCTGCTGGTGGGCGCGGTGGCGGGCGCGGTGCAGGGATACCTCATCGCGTATCTCGGCATACCGTCGTTCATCGTCACCCTCGCGGGGATGCTGCTCTTCCGCGGCCTGACGGAGATCCTGCTCAAGGGACAGACCCTCGGCCCCTTCCCGGACGGGCTGCAGAAGCTCGGCAACGGCTTCCTGCCCGAGGTCGGCCCGAACACCAACTACCACAACCTCACGCTGCTGCTCGGCCTCGTCATGATCGCCGCCGTGGTGTGGCAGGAGGTGCGCGACCGGCGTCGCCAGCAGGAGTTCTCCCTGGACGTGCTGCCGGCCCGGATGTTCGCGCTGAAGATCGTCGCGATCGTCGCCGCCATCCTGGCCCTCACGATGCTGCTCGCCAGCTACCAGGGGGCGCCGATCATCCTCATCGTCCTCGGTGTCCTGGTGGTCGGCTACGGCTACGTCATGCGCAACGCCGTCTTCGGCCGTCACATCTACGCGATCGGCGGCAACCTGCCGGCCGCGAAGCTGTCCGGCGTGAAGGACAAGCGGGTCACCTTCCAGGTGTTCCTGAACATGGGAGTGCTCGCGGCCCTGGCGGGTCTGGTGGTCGCCGCCCGTCTGAACGCGGCCTCGCCGAAGGCGGGCGTGAACTTCGAGCTCGAGGCGATCGCCTCTTCCTTCATCGGTGGTGCGTCCATGAGCGGCGGTGTCGGTACCGTCCTCGGCGCGATCATCGGTGGTCTCGTGCTCGGTGTGCTGAACAACGGCATGAACCTCCTCAGCGTCGGCACCGACTGGCAGCAGGTCATCAAGGGCCTGGCCCTTTTGGTGGCGGTCGGCTTCGACGTGTGGAACAAGCGCAAGTCCGGTTCGTGAGCCGGTAAGGGCCCCCACCGAAAGGCGGGGGCCCTTTTCCCTGGGCACGGCGCAGGCAGCAGAAGGCAGGAAGCCCGTGAAGGAACTCTTCGGCAAGCTCGCCGACGGCACCAAGGTCTACCGCTGGTCCCTGGAGAACGGCGGGACCCGCCTGAAGGTCCTGAACTGGGGTGGTGTGGTCCAGGGCCTGGAGATCCCCGACCGGCACGGCCGCTGCGCCAACGTCTCCCTGGGCTTCGACAACATCGACGACTACGTGGCGAAGACCCCGTACTTCGGCGCCCTCATCGGCCGCTACGGCAACCGCATAGCCAAGGGCCGGTTCACCCTGGACGGCAAGGGCTACCAGCTCTCCGTCAACGACAGCGAGAACAGCCTGCACGGCGGCAAGCAGGGCTTCGACAAGCACATCTGGGACGTCGAGCCGTTCACCAGGGGCTCCGACGTGGGCCTGCACCTGTACTACACGAGCGTCGACGGCGAGATGGGCTACCCGGGCACGCTCAAGGCCAAGGTGACGTACACCCTCGACAAGCACGGCGACTGGCGCATCGACTACGAGGCCACCACCGACAAGGCCACCGTCGTCAACCTCACCAGCCACGTCTACTGGAACCTGGCCGGCGAGGGCAGCGGCACCATCGAGGACCACGAGCTGCAGATCGCCGCCTCCCGCTACACGCCCACCGACTCGGGCCTCATCCCCACCGGCGAGCTGGCGAAGGTCGCCGGCACCCCCTTCGACTTTCGCCACGCCAAGGCGGTCGGACGGGACATCCGGGCCGGCCACCCGCAGCAGGTGCAGGCCAAGGGCTACGACCACAACTGGGTCCTGGACAAGGGCGTCACCGCGAAGCCCGAGCACGTGGCCACGCTGCGCGACCCGCGATCGGGCCGCACCCTGAAGATCTCCACCGACCAGCCGGGCCTGCAGTTCTACTCGGGCAACTTCCTCGACGGCACCCTGGTCGGCACCAGCGGCCACACCTACCGCCAGGGCGACGCGCTGTGCCTGGAGACCCAGCACTTCCCGGACTCGCCGAACCACGCGAACTTCCCGTCGACCGTGCTGCGGCCCGGGCAGACGTACCGGACGACGACGATCCACTCGTTCAGCGCGTAAACGCGAGGGAACTCACACTCGACGCACACCAGTTGAACAACGCCACGTCCGCATCCGTATGAGTGGGTGGCCCGTGCTCCCCCGCACGGGCCACCCACCGTACGGAGGTTGCCTTGGCAGACAACGTCACCTCGCTGTTCCGCAGCTCCGCGGCGCACAGCCCCTCGATGGCGGCGCTGACACGGGAGAACGACGGAGTCGGCCCGGTGGACTTCTGCATCCCCTGCAACCCGTACTTCCCCACGCCCGCCATGTTCGAGGAGATGGCGGGCAAGCTGCGTGAGATCCTCACCTACTACCCGAGCGGCGCGGAGACGATCACGGCCGAGCTGTGCGGTCTGCTCCAGCTGCCGCCGCAGTGCGTCGCCATGGGCAACGGCTCCACCGAGCTGATCACCTGGATCGACCACCTGCTGGTCCGCGAGTCCCTCGCCGTCCCCGTCCCCACCTTCGGCCGCTGGACCGACCAGCCCATGGAGACCGGCAAGCGGGTCGACATGTTCCCGCTCCAGGAGTCCAGCGGCTTCTCCCTGGACCTCATCCAGTACGCCGAGTTCATCCGCAAGCGGGGCACCCGGGTCGCCGTCGTCTGCAACCCGAACAACCCCGACGGCGGCTACCAGTACAAGCACGCCCTGGTGCAGTTCATGGACCAGATGGCCGACCTCGACCTGGTCGTCGTGGACGAGTCCTTCCTGGAGTTCGCGGACGCCGAGGCCGACCCCAGCGTCGTGCAGGAGGCCATGCTGCGGCCCAACGTCGTCGTGCTGCGCAGCCTCGGCAAGAACTTCGGCCTGCACGGCATACGCTTCGGCTACCTGGTCGCCAACCCGTCGCTCGCGGGCCGGATCCGCTCCATGCTGCCGAAGTGGAACCTCAACTCCTTCGCCGAGCACGTGGTGTTCATGTTGAAGGAGCACGGGGCGGAGTACCAGCAGAGCCTGCAGCAGGTGCGCCGCGACCGTCTCGAGATGGCCAGCCACCTCTCGGCGCTGCCCGGCCTGACGGTCTACCCGTCCCAGGGCAACTTCCTCTTCGTGCGCCTCCCCGTCGGTGCCGAGGGCACCGTGGTCCGCGACCGGCTGCTCACCGAGCACCGGATCCTGGTCCGCGAGTGCGGCAACAAGATCGGCTCCTCCAGCCGCTTCCTGCGACTCGTGGTGCGCCCCCAGGTGGACGTGCGTCGCCTGGTGTCCGCCCTGGAGCAGGTGCTCTACGGGTCCAGGAGGGGAGCCGCCGTGCCCGAGCTGAGCCGGGGAACCGGTTACAGCTCGGGTACGGCGGCGGTGGACCGCCTGGTCAGCGAGACCAACGGGGCCGGGGTGCGGGGGCTCGCCGCCCGGGCCGTAGGGTCCGGTCCAGGGCTCCCGGCCGCCGCACCGCTCCCCGCCGCGCAGCCGGCCGTCGGCGGTACGCCGATGCCCGCGGCAGCCCAGGCCGCTCCCCTGCCTCCGGCGCCCTCGCCACTGCTCACGCCCGCACCCGCACCGGCTCCGGCCCCGCTGCCGACCCCCGCGCCCGCTCCGGTCCCCGCGCCCGCTCCGACGCCGTTCCCGGCGGCCGCCCCGGTCCCCGCGGCTGCCGCGGCGACCGGCCCCACCCCGCCGGGCGTTCCCGCGCGCGGCGGCCTGACCGCCGCCCAGGTGCGCGGCGTGACCGCGCCCGCCCCCGGCATCCCCGGCCTGGCACCGGCCCCGGCCACCGGCTGGCCCAGCCCGCCGGCCTGGCCGAACGCGGCGGGGATGGGGCAGGCGGGGTAGGACCGCGGCGCAGGTGCCGTCCGGGTGATACAAAAGCCACCGAGTTATTCCTTGATGTCCGATTTACTCCTATAAATACCAAGGAATCACCAAGCAACTGTTTCGCCCGTTGAATAACCGCACCCAAAATGCCGCTCGGCCCCGAGTGACGCAATTCACTTACGATGCACCTTAGTGCTTTTACCCGGTCCTTAACTCCCCGACTTTGCGGACATGCCCCAATCCGAGGCACGGGCGACAACTAGCCCGCTTAGTAAAAACGGGAATTGTCGAGTTATTCCCAGCGGCTAAGAATGTTCCCGCCGCAGCGCACCGCAAACGAAATGCGGTGCTGTTTGTCGAGGGGAACCGGCAACTGCGGGCAATGCAATCCCCGGACCAAGGACCGCACCATGCCCAAACACGCCTTCAACCGCTCGCGCCGGGCCCGCCGGTTCTCCACCGGCGGCGCCGTCACCGCTTGCTCTTTCGCCCTGGCCTGCACGGCCGTGCTCGGGGCGGCCCAGGCCGCCAACGCCGCTCCGGCCGCTTCGGCAGCCGTCGCGGGAACTCCGGCCGCGTCCACCGCTACGACCACATACGTCGTCCGGCTCGGCGACCACCTGGCTTCCATCGCACGGGCCCACAATGTGCCGGGCGGCTGGCAGGCCATCGCAGCGGCCAACAAGCTTTCCAGCCCCTACATCATCCGGCCGGGTCAGGTCTTGATTCTTCCCACCGGTTCTTCCTCGATCAAGAAAACCGTGTCCGCCGCGGCCACGAAAACCGCGCCGGCTTCCAGCGGCGTGATCTACGCCAACAATCTGGACGGCTGGATCAAGCACTCGCTGGCGGTCATGAAGCAGCACGGTATTCCGGGTTCCTACAACGGCATTTACCGCAATGTCATGCGCGAGTCCTCCGGCAACCCGAAGGCCATCAACCTCTGGGACTCCAACGCCGCGAAGGGCATCCCGTCCAAGGGCCTCCTCCAGGTCATCGACCCGACCTTCCGCGCCTACCACGTGCCGGGAACCTCGTGGAACATCTACGACCCGGTCGCCAACATCACCGCCGCGTGCAACTACGCCTACCACCGCTACGGCTCGATCGACAACGTCAACGGCCCCTACTGACGGGCCTGATCCGCGACTCGGGGTGGTGGCGCAGGGCAGCCACCACCCCGTCCGTGCCCAACGGCCGGAAAACGCCCGGTGTCCCGGGATGACATGCCAGTGAATTCACCATAGAAGACGACCTTTCCCCCTCCCCATCAGCCGCCCGCTCCGGCCACCATGACCTCCCCATCCACCTTGTGACGTCTGGGAGTCGGCCGTGAACGGCTTTCCCTGGGACACCGCCCTGGCCGTCGTCGGTCTGGCCGTCTCCGGTGCCGCGGCTCTGTGGGAGTTCGTCGTCGGCAGCCGGAAGCTCCTCGGCTACCGCGTGCAGATGGACACGACCGCCCAGGACGCGGCCGCCGCGCCGTACGCGGGAGTGCTGCGGCAGATGCAGCACAACGGCACGTCCCTGCACGACCCGTCGTTCGTCCTGCTGCGCATCGAGAACAGCGGCCGGGCCCCCATCGTGGAGGACGACTACCTGGCGCCCGACGGCGCCCGGGCCGGCATCCAGGTCACGTTCCGGGGCCGCCGGGTCGTCGGCATGGTCGTCACCGAACTCAGCCGCAGCGAGCTGCGCAGCTTCTTCGTCCCCTCCGGCAACGGCCAGGGCACCCCTCAGCCGGTGCCGGGCCTCGGGGTCAGCGACGGGCTCATCGAACTGCCCAAGGTGAAGCTGAACCGCCGCGACCACTACAAGGTGCTGGCGGTGCTGGAACGCGAGGCGGGCTTCACCGAGCAGACGTTCCCCGACCCGGAGGTGGTCGGCGGCATCGTGGGCGGGGTCCGCCGCGGCAGGATGCGAAGGACCGAGTACTACCCGTTCGCCGCCAAGCCGGTCCGGGTGCTGCTCGTCCTCCTGGTCCTGGTGCTCATCGGGCAGTCCCTGTTCATGCTCCTGCGCAGCGACCCGAAGCCCGCGCCGCTGGACTGCGCCAAGGGCACGCTCACCCTGTCCGGCTCCACCGCGTTCGCGCCGGTTCTGCGGGAGGCCGCGCGGCAGTACGAGAAGACGTGCCCCGACGCGCGCATCCCGCTCTCGAACGACACTTTCAAGGGCAGCGTCCCCGGGCTCAACGCCCTGGAGGCGGCAGGGAAACAGGACAAGCCGAAGGGCGGCAAGGGCCTCGGCGACCGTCTGGCGTTCAGCGACGGCCCCAAGAGCGGGACCGGCCACCCGCAACTGCTCCCCCGCCCTGTGGCCCTCTCCCTCTTCACGCTGGTCGTCAACCCGGACGCGGGCGTGAAGGACCTGCCGCTGAAGCAGATCAGGGAGATCTACGCCGGCAGGATAACCAACTGGAAGCAGGTCAACGGCAACGACGTGCCCATCCACCTCGTGAGCCGCTACCCCGGTTCCGGCACCCGCATCACCCTCGAACTCCGCGTCCTCGGCAACCAGCGACTGCCGGGCGTCACGGCGAGCGACTGCGTCGCCATGGACACCGCCGAGCCGGGCCGCTGCGAGGTCGGCGACACCCAGACCCTCCTGGACACCGTGGCCTCGACCCCGGGCGCCCTGGGCCACAGCGAGGTCGGAGCGGCCACGGCCCACGCCGGCATCCAGCCCGTCCGCATCGACGGCTACCCGGCCACGCTGGAGGGCGTCGACGGCGGCGCCTACCCGTACTGGCAGACCGAGTACGCCTACACCTACGGCGAACCACCCGCCGACTCCCTCGCCGCAGGCTTCCTGCGCTATCTCTCCGACGAGGTCGGCAAGGACGTCATCCGCTCCCACGGCGACCGCCCCTGCGCGGAACTGGCCAAACCGCTGCTGTGCCGTCCGAGTGGGTAGCCCGCCTCGGTGCCGAGTCTCACGGGTTCTCCCACGACGCCGGTTCCGCGGCCAGGCGGCGGACCGGTTCCGGGAGGGTGTCCGTCGCGATGTCGGCGAGCGTGACGCCCTCGAGGATCTTGCGTACGTTCGCCCGCAGGGCGATCCACAGGGGCAGGAGCGGCTGCGCCGAGCCGGTGTAGGTGAGGCCCGTGGGCCGCTCCCCCCGTACCGACACGATCGGACCGTCCACCGCGCGGATGACGTCCGCCACGGTGATCGCGGACGGCTCCCGGGCCAGCGCGTAGCCTCCGGTGCCGCCGCGTCGGCTGGTGACCAGGCCCGCGCGGCGCAGATCGCCCAGGATGCCCTCCAGGAACTTGTGCGGAATGCCCTGCGCGGCCGCGACCGTCTCCGCCTTCACCGGTGCCGTGTCCTCGCGCACGGTCAGCTCCAGCGCCGCCCGTACCGCGTAATCCGCCCGTGCCGAGATCCTCATGCGGCCATTGTCATGCCTGCCACGGGTGACAATCCTCGCGTGGCGATGAGCAGACGTACATTCCATATGATCACCGGCACCGCCGCGCTCGGTCTGGCGCTCGGCGGCAGCGGTGAGGTGCGGGCCGCCGTGAGCGCCCCGACCGGTCCGCCCCCGGATCCTCGGCGGGCGGACGGACGGGCGCACACCGTCGGCTTCGACCGGTACTCGATGCTCGTCGACGGCCGGAGGGTCGTGCTGTGGTCGGGCGAGATGCACCCGTTCCGGCTGCCGAGCCCGTCACTGTGGCGGGACGTGCTGCAGAAGATGCGCGCCCACGGGTACAACACCGTCAGCGTCTATGTGGCGTGGAACTTCCACTCCTCCGCCCCCGGCCACCATGACTTCACGGGCGTCCGCGACCTGGACCTGTTCCTGCGCACCGCCGCCGAAACCGGTCTGTACGTGATCCTGCGCCCGGGCCCCTACATCAACGCCGAGGTCGACGCGGGCGGCTTCCCCGGCTGGCTGACGGCGACGCCGGGCACGGCCCGCACCTCCGATCCGACGTATCTGGGTCACGTCGACGAGTGGCTGACGGCCGTCAACCGGATCGCCGTACGGCACCTGTACACGCGCGGCGGCGGCACGATCGTCCTCTACCAGCTCGAGAACGAGTACGCGAACCACGTCACCGAGGCCGCCGGCCGCGACTACATGGCCCACCTGTACGCCAAGGTCCGCGCCGACGGCATCGATGTGCCGCTCTTCCACAACGACAAGGGCCGCAACGGCTACTGGGCGCCCGGCACCTTCGACACCGGCGGGGAGCGGGGGCGCTGGCTGTACGGCTTCGACGGGTATCCGTCCCCGTTCCGCCCGCCGCCGGACTGGGGGTACTTCGGGCCGGGCGGGACCAAGGGCGGGTCCACCGCGAGTCCCGGCACGCCGGGCTTCCTGGCCGAGTTCGGGGGCGGCTGGTTCGACCCGTGGGGCGGGGCCGAGTTCGGCGGGAAGGGGTACGCGGAGTCGCGCCGCACCCGGGACGCGGCGTACGAGCGGCGCTTCTACCTGACCAACCTCGCCAACGGCATCAGGATCCACAACGTGTACATGACGTTCGGCGGCACGTCGTGGGGGTGGCTGCCCGCGCCGGTCGTCTACACGTCGTACGACTACGGCGCCGCCCTCGACGAGGCCAGGCAGCCGACCGCCAAGCTGGTCCCGATGCACCAGATCGGGCATCTGCTGCACACCGTGCCGGACCTGGCCGAGCTGGACCGGGCGGAGGACGTCGACGTCGGCGGCGGCTCGGAGCTCAGGGCGTATCACCTGGTCAATCCGGGCACCGGCGCGCACGTGTACGTGCTGCGCAACGACGCCTCCGGTGAGGCCGAGGCCGCCGTCCCCGTCGCCGGGACCACCGTCCGGGTGCGCGTGCCTGGCCTCGACGCCCGGCTGCTGGCCGCCGGGATCTCGCTCGGGCGGCGGACGCTGCGGTACTCCTCCGCGCAGCCCATGCTGCGGCTGGCCGTCGGGCGGCAGGACGTCGCCGTGTTCACGGGCCGTTCGGGCGAGGCGACGACGACCGTCCTGGAGTGCGCGCGCGAGCCGAGGGTCACCGTGCTGGAGGGGGACGCGGCGCACAATTACGCACGGGGCGCCCTGCGCCTGGACGTGCGGCTCGACGGGCTCGTCCGGGTGCTGGTGGAGGGCGGAGGCGTGGCGCGTCCGCTGCTGCTCCTCCTCGCGGACGACGAGACGTCCGTACGGCTATGGCCCCACCACACACCGTCGGGGCCGTTCCTGGTGCACGGGCCCGCCCTGCTGCGCACCGCCGAGCGTCGCGGCACCACCGCACAGCTCACCGGCGACACGGTCGACGACGCCGATCTGGAGGTGTGGGCGCCGCCCGGAGTGACCGAGGTCTTCTGGAACGGTGCTCCCGTGCCCGCGCGCGGCACCCCGTCCGGCAGTGTGCGCGCCACCCGGCGGCTGCCGGGCGCGGCACCGGTCCGGCTGCCCGCGCTGACCGGGTGGCGCCGGAGGGCGGAGAACCCCGAGGCCGCCGTTGGCTTCGACGACTCGGCGTGGCGGACGGCCGACCGGACGACGTCGTACGCCACGACTCCTGTGCCGGCCGGACAGCCCGTCCTCTTCGCCGACGACTACGGCTTCCACTACGGGGACGTCTGGTACCGGGGCCGTTTCGAGGGAGCGGCGGGCGCCGAGTCCGTGTCGCTGGCGTACGTGTCCGGCACACAGGGGTTGCTGATGGCGTGGCTGGACGGGAAGCCGCTGGGCACCCACCGGATGCCCGTGCCGGACGCCAGGACGGTGCGGCGGGGGACGTGGTCGGCCACGGCGACGTTCCCCATCGCGCCGGGTGAGGGACCGCACGTGCTGTCGGTGCTGGTCCGGCGCATGCAGCACGACGAGGACGGCGGGGCGAACGACAGCCACAAGGCGGGCCGGGGCCTGGTCTCCGTCGCCTTCGACGGGGCGTCGCCCGCGGTGCGCTGGCGGATCCAGGGCGAGGCCGCCCCGGACCCGGTGCGCGGCCCGCTGAACAACGGCGGGCTGTACGGGGAGCGGCACGGCTGGCATCTGCCCGGGTTCCCGGACGGCGACTGGGAGGCGGTCCCGCTTCCGCGTGCCGAGCGGGGGCAGGGTGTGGTCTGGTACCGGACGCGGTTCCGGTTGGCCGTCGCTCCCGGCACGGACGCGTCCATCGGGCTCACCCTGACGGACGATCCGGCGCGTGCCTACCGGGCGCAGATCTTCCTCAACGGCTGGAACATGGGCCAGTACATCAACGACGTGGGCCCCCAGCACACCTTCGTCCTGCCCAACGGCGTGCTCGACACCCGGGGCCCGAACACGCTCGCGCTGGCGGTCCTCGCCGACGGGACCACCCCGTCGGGGCCGGGCACCGCCGAACTGACGCTGCTGGGACGGACGGCCGGGGGAGTCCCGGTGACGCTGGTGGACTCCCCCGGCTTTGCGACCCGGAAAGACCGTTCACTCCGGGCACAGTCCAGGGCCTCCACCCGGTGATGACCGGGCGGAGGCCCTGAGCGGACGAGGGGTCAGCCGGCGAAAGCGGGCTGCGCCAGGCCCTTTCCGGCGCCGGGGACGACGAGGAGCGAGCCGGAGAGCGGGTGCGGCGCCTGAAGGCCCGTGCGGGCGGTGGTGATGTACAGGTCGGCCAGGTCGGCGCCGCCGAACGCGCATGCGGTCGGGCGCTCGACGGGCAGTTCCAGGACGCGGTCCAGGTCCCCGGACGGGGTGTAGCGGTGGATCGCGCCGCCGTCCCACAGGGCGACCCACACACAGCCGTCGGCGTCGACCGTCAGCCCGTCCGGGAAGCCGCGCTCGACGTGGGCGAGGGCGCGTCTGCCCGCCGGAAGCCCGTCGTCGCCGACGTCGAAGACGTCGATGCGGCGGGTCGGCGAGTCGATGTAGTACATCAGCCGGCCGTCGGGGCTCCAGCCGGTGCCGTTGCTCACGGCGACGTCGTCGAGGACGGTGCGGACGGTGCCGTCGCCGGTGATCCGGGACAGGGTGCCGCCGCCCGGCGCCTCGTCGTAGCGCATGGTGCCCGCCCACAGGGAGCCGTCCGGGGCGACGGCCGCGTCGTTGCCCCGGCGGCCGGGGACCGGCTCGTGGCGCAGCCAGCGGAAGGTGCCGTCGGGGTCGCGCAGGCCCACGCCGTCGCGGAGGTTGAGCACCAGGCCGCCGCCGGAGCGCGGCTTGGCGGCACCCACGTGCTGCTCGCTGGTCATGACCGTGCGGCGCCCGGAGGCGGGGTCGTACGTGTGCACCCGGGACCCCAGGATGTCCACCCAGATCAGCCGACCGCCGTCGGCGTCCCACGTCGGGCCCTCACCGAGGGCCGCCTCCTCGCGTACGGCGCGCTCGTACGTCGTCGTCATGCGACGCCCCGGTGGCCGAGCCGCTCGGAGAGTTCCGCGGCGCCCTTCACGACGAGCTGCTCCAGCTCGGCGAGGCGCTCGTCGCTCCAGCGGATCATGGGCACCGAGATGGACAGTGCCGCAACGACCTGCCCGGTGCGGTCGCGCACGGGGGCGGCGACGCAGCTGACGTCGGGATTGGACTCGCGGCTCTCCACGGCGATGCCGCGGGCGCGGATCTGGGCCAGTGCCTCACGCAGGGCCGCCGGGTCGGTGATGCTGTTGGGAGTCATCGCGACCAGCTCGGCGTCGTCCGGGATGCGGGCGGCGAGTTCCGGCTCGGGCAGGGACGCGAGGAGCATCTTGCCGACGGAGGTGCAGTGGGCGGGGAGCCGGCGCCCGGCCGCCGACACCATGCGCACGGCGTGCGTGGAGTCGACCTTGGCGATGTAGATGACGTCGGTGCCCTCGAGGATGGCCACGTGGACGGTCTCGTCGCAGGTCTCGGCCACGGACCGGGCGACCTGCAGTCCCTCGGCGGCGAGGTCGAGCTGCTCGGCGTAGCGGCTGCCGAGCTGGTACGGGCGGACGCCGAGGCGGTAGCGTCCCGGCTGCCCCTGTACCGGCACGATGTACGAGCGCGCGGCGAGCGTGGTGACGAGCTCGTGCACCGTGGTGCGCGGCAGCTGGAGCTTGCGCACGATGTCGGGGGCGGACAGCGTGCCGTCCCCGTCGAGGAAGAGCTCCAGGATGTCGAGAGCCCGGGTGACGGCAGGTACGAGGCGTCCCACGACCGGCCCCCTCTCCATGTTCGAAATTTCAACTGACGATCGGCATGACGAACACAGGCTAGTCATAGTGCGCTGGGGCGGCAATGGTCGTGCGCGCTGCGGGATTCGGCAAGTGGTCAGCGAGGATGGACGGCATGCCGTCCGCCTTCACGCCCCGCGACTTCCAGCTGGTCCTGCTGCGCCGCATGGCCGACCACAACCCGGACCTGGTGGAGGACGCCCGCCATGAGCTGGGTGTCTCCATCGCGGACATGCGCGAGGCCAACAAGCGCTGGCAGGCGATGGTCCGCTCACCGCGCTCCCGCTCGGCCCTGAGCCGGTACCGCTCGGTCCTGGGCGAGCCCGAGTCGACGACGCCCCGCCGCATCGGCGACCTGGACTGCGACGCCCTGCTGTGGCCGGTCCCCCTCTGGTCCGACCTGCGCTTCGAGGTCCTGGTGGCGCCGAACGGGGTGGTGTGGAACGAGTGGCTGGTACGGGCCCCGGGCGCGCCGTCCCCCGAGCTGAAGACCCTGGAGGACCTGACCCCCTGGTCCTGCACGGTCGACGAGGCGGCCCGCGCCTTCGCCCCCGCCCGCCCCCTGGAGGGCACGGCGCCGACCCGCTGGGGCCTGGCCTTCACGGCCCCGGACGCGCGGGGCGTACGCCATCAGGTCGCCGCGGAGTTCACCTGGGGGCTGTTGCAGCGGGTGGGCGTCAGCGGGCAGCGGTGAGGATCGCGTCCACCACCACGGGCAGCGACCCGGCGTGGAGGTCGAGGAACAGGTTCGGCTCGACGAGCTCCAGCTCCATCACGCACGGCTGCCCGTCCGCCCCGTCCACCAGGTCGACGCGGGCGTAGAGGAGGTCGGCGTGGCCCGGTACGGCGGCCAGGGCGCCCTCGGCGGTGGCGAGTTCGGCCCGGGTCGGGGTCCAGGGCTCCAGGCCGGGGTGGGCCACCTTCTTCTCGTCGTACGGGGTGCCGGGCGCCAGGACGGCCCCCTTCCGGCTGGCGTGCAGCAGCCGCCCGCCGAAGAACTGCACCGCCCGCTCCCCGCTCACGTCGATGCCCTTCACATAGGGCTGCACCATCGCCGTGAACCCGTCGGCGTGCAGGCGGGCGAGCTGTCGTACGGCGGTGTCGTGCTCCCCGGGCGTGTACCGGGCGGCGAACCGGGCGCCGGCGCCGGAGGTGGGCTTGACGACGTACTCGTGGTCTTCGGGCAGGTCGGCGGGGTCGCCGGGGGCGATGTACCGCGTGGGGACGGTGGGGACACCCACGGCGGCCAGGTCCCCGAGGTACCGCTTGTCGGTGTTCCAGCGCACGACGTCCGCCGGATTGGCCAGCCGGGTGGCCCTCCCGCACCGCTCGGCCCACGCGGTGAACTCGGCCGCCCGCCAGCTGTAGTCCCACGTGGACCGGATCACGGCCAGGTCGTATCCCGCCCAGTCGACGTCCGTGTCGTCCCAGTACACGGCGTCCGCCTCGGCCCCCGCCGCCCGCAACTCCCGTATGAGCACCGGCAGATCGCGGTCGACGGCGACCTCCGGCCCGGGACGGCAGGTGACGAGTGCGACTCGGGCCACGTCTGGACTCCTGTTCGTACGACCAATGCTCCGCGACGATTCCTCCGCGCAGGCTAACAACAAGGCGTTGACGGGCGGCGACGACGCCGGTGCCGTACCCGATCTGCGGCTGCACGACGCGCTGCCGGGCGACCGGTATCTGCTGTGCTCGGACGGCCTGTCCGGGGTCGTGCCGGACGAGGAGATCCGCTCCGCGCTCACGTCCGCGTCCGCCCCGGACGAGGCGGTGCGGGCACTGGTGGGCGCGGCGAACGCCGCCGGCGGTCCGGACAACGTGAGCTGGGTGGTGGCGGAGGTGGTGGAGGCCGCATAGCGGACGGGGCTGTGCGGCACGATGGGTTCGTAGGTCCCGTCCGTACGTCCGCCTCGACGCAAGGAGTGTCCGCGTGTCCTCCCTCTTTCCGGCGCTGTCCGATCCCTCGGCCGGCCGGCGGCCCGCCCTGCGGTTCGGGGAGCGGGGTCTGACCTATGCGCAGCTCGCCTCGGCGGCGGGGGCGCTCGCCGGGCGGATCCGCGGAGTGGGGAGGGTGGCCGTGTGGGCCACGCCCTCCCTGGAGACCGCCGTCGCCGCGGTCGCCGCGCTGAGTGCCGGTGTGCCCTTCGTCCCGCTCAACCCGAAGTCCGGCGAGCGGGAGCTCGGGCACATCCTGGCGGACAGCGCGCCGTCGCTGGTGCTCGCCGGGCCGGGCGTCGAACTGCCCGGCCCGGTCGGCGGACTGGAGCGCGTCGACGTCGATGTGCACGGCTCCGGGGCTCTCCCGGAGGACGGGACGGGCGACGAGGACCCCGCCCTCGTCGTCTACACCTCCGGCACCACGGGCCCGCCCAAGGGCGCCGTCATCCCCCGTCGCGCCGTCGCCACCACCCTCGACGCGCTCGCGGACGCCTGGCAGTGGACCGGCGACGACGTACTCGTGCACGGGTTGCCGTTGTTCCATGTGCACGGGCTGGTGCTGGGTGTCCTCGGGCCGCTGCGGCGCGGCGGGTCCGTGCGGCACCTGGGGCGGTTCAGTACGGACGGTGTGGCGCGGGAGCTGGGCGAGGGCGCGACCATGCTGTTCGGCGTGCCGACGATGTACCACCGCATCGCCGAGGCCCTGCCCGCCGAGCCCGAGCTGGCCAAGGCGCTCGCCGGGGCCCGGCTGCTCGTCTCCGGGTCCGCCGCGCTGCCGGTGCACGACCACGAGCGGATCGCCGCCGCGACCGGCCGCCGGGTCATCGAGCGGTACGGGATGACCGAGACGCTGATGAACACCAGCGTGCGGGTGGACGGGGAGGCACGCGCGGGGACGGTGGGGGTTCCGCTGCCGGGCGTGGAGTTGCGGCTCGTGGAGGAGGACGGGTCCGTGGTCGCCGCCCGCGACGGCGAGAGCGTCGGGGAGATCCAGGTGCGCGGGCCGAATCTGTTCACCGAGTACCTCAACCGGCCCGACGCCACCGCCGCCGCGTTCACCCCGGACGGCTGGTTCCGCACCGGGGACATGGCGGTGCGCGAGCCCGACGGGTACGTGCGGATCGTCGGGCGCAAGGCGACCGATCTCATCAAGAGCGGCGGCTACAAGATCGGGGCCGGGGAGATCGAGAACGCGCTTCTCGAGCACCCGGGTGTCCGGGAGGCCGCCGTCGCCGGGGAGCCCGACGACGACCTGGGCGAGCGGATCGTCGCCTGGGTGGTGCCCGCGGATCCCGCGGCGCCGCCCAGTGCCGACGAGCTGGCCGGCCACGTCGCCCGCCGGCTGGCCCCGCACAAGCGTCCGCGTGTGGTGCGGTACCTGGACGCCCTGCCCCGCAACGACATGGGGAAGATCATGAAGCGGGCCCTGCGGGATGCCTGAGCGCCCTTCCGCACGGGACGCCCTCGCCCTGGTCACCGACGACTTCGCGGAACTCCCGTCCCCCGCGCGCGACGGCCGGCCCGACGGCCCGTTGGCCTGGCCCGGCTACGACGCCTCCCGCGCCCGCGCCGCCGCGCGCACCGGCGAGGAGGAGTCCGTCGTCTGCGGGCGCGCCACCGTCGGCGGCACCCCGGTCGTGCTGATCGCGTTCGAGTTCGGCTTCCTCGGCGGCTCCCTGGGCGAACGCACCGGGGACCGGCTGGAGGCGGCCCACGTCCACGCCCGTGAGCGGCGACTGCCGGTGGTCTCGCTGGTCTCGACGGGCGGCAGCCGGATGCAGGAGGGCATGCTCGCGCTGACCCAGTTGCAGCGCGTGGCCCGCCAGTCGGCGCTCACCCGCGCGGTCGGTCTGCCCCAGCTGGCGGTGTTGCGGGACCCGACGACGGGCGGCGGCTGGGCCACGCTGGGTGCGGGCGCCGACGTGGTGCTGGCCCTGCCGGAGGCCCAGGTCGGCTTCGCGGGCTCCCGGGTGCGCCCACCGGACGCGGACCCGGCGGCGTACACCGCCCAGGCGCAGCTCGCGGCGGGCACCGTCGACGCGGTCATACGGCCCGGAGAGCTGCGCGAGACGCTGGGGCGGTGGCTGGCGCTGCTGACGGCGCCCTCCACCGAGCCCGCGCCCGTGCCCGGTGCGCTCGGCCAGGTGGACCTCCCGGCCACCGGCTGGGACGCGGTGCGGCGCGCCCGCGACCCGGAGCGCCCCCGCGCGGACGCCTACCTGGACGCCTACTTCACCGGCCGGGCGGCCATCAGCGGCGACCGGTGCGGCGGCACCGACCCGGACGGCATGCTGTGCGGCTTCGGCACCCACGACGGCCGGACCGTCGCCTACGCCGCCCAGACCGGCACCGCGACCCGGCCCGCCGGGTACCGTACGGCCGCCCGGCTGATCCGCCTGGCGGACCGGCTGTCCCTGCCGGTGCTGACGCTGGTGGACACCCCGGGCGCCGCCAACGACGCCGACGCCGAACGGCAGGGCGCGGGCGCCGCGATCGCGGACCTGTTCGCCGCGGTCGCCACCGCCCGTACGCCGATCACCACGCTGGTCATCGGCGAGGGCGGCTCGGGCGGCGCCCTCGCGCTCGCCGCGCCCGGCAACACGTGGGTCACGCCGGACAGCTACTTCTCCGTCATCGCCCCGGAGCTCGCCGCCGCGATACTCAAGCGCCCGCCGGAGCAGGTGCGGCAGACGGCGGACCAGCTCCGGGTCCGGCCCCAGGACCTGGTCGCCCTGGGGGTGGTACGGGGGATCGCCGGCGCCGCCACGTGACGGGCGGACCCCGTACAAGGTCCCCCGTGCGCGACGCGCCCAGGACCACCCGCCCGGACCACCCCGGGGGGCGCGGGCCCGCGTCACGGCAGAGGATGCGGAGAAGAGGCCCGCCGCCCGGCGGCCCGCCCGCGGTCCGTTCTCGGGAGGTACCGCCATGACCGTCAGCCTGGACCAGCTGCGCCGCTGCCACTTCGCCGTCGACCTGGGCGCGGCGAGGACCCGCGTCTACGTCAAGGGCGCCGGTCTGGTGGTGGACCAGCCCAGTGCGGCGGCCGTGAACACCCGCACGGGTGCGCTGATCGCGGTCGGTGAGTTCGCCGAGAAGATGACGGGCCGCACGCCCTCCTACATCCGCGTCGTCCGGCCCGTCTCCGGCGGTACCGTCGTCGACATCGAGATGGCCCAGCGCATGCTGCGCCATCTGCTCGGCGAGAAGCTCCGCCGCAGCCTGCGCCGCAAGCCCCGGCTGCGGGCCGCCGCCTGCACCCCGCACGACGCGGACCCGCTGGCCCAGCGCGCGGCCGTGGAGACGCTGGTCGGGCTGGGGGCGCGCAGGGTGGAGCTGGTGGACACGCTCGTCGCGGCGGCCGTGGGGTGCGGGCTGCCCGTCGAGCAGCCGGAAGCCTCCATGATCATGGTGTGCGGGGCCGCCGCCACGCAGATCGCGGTGCTGTCGCTGGGGAACATCGTGACCGCCGAGCGCATCCCGGTGGGCGGCGAGGCCGTCGATCACGCCATAGTGCAACACCTGCGGCACGAGCACGCGTTGATGCTCCCGAGCCAGTCCGTACGGCCGCTGCGGCTCGCCCTGTGCGCGGGCGGGTTCACCTCGGACGGGCCGGCCTCCACCGAGATCATGGGGCGGGACGTGGCGACCGGGCTCGCGCGCTCCGTGAAGGTCGACACGGCGGCCGTGCGGAACGCCATCCAGACCCCGCTGACCGCCGTCCTGGACGGCATCGGCAAGGTGCTGCGGGACTGCCCGCCCGATCTGGTGGCCGACCTCGCCGACCGCGGGATCATGATGGTCGGGGGCAGTGCGCTGCTGCCGGGACTCGACGACATGCTGCGCCAGGCGACCGGCATGCCCGTGCACATCGCCGAACGGCCCGACATCTGCGCGGTGCAGGGCCTGGGCGCGATGCTGGAGGGCAGGATCCAGCCTCTGACGTTGGATCCACTGGCGGCCTGAGCCCCCCGGTCGCGCTGAAGGCCGGACGGCTTCGGCGGGATCGGGGCGGCGTCCGGGTGGCCTGCGCACGGAGCGGCGGGCGTTCCGTACGATGGGCGCCATGACGTCCCGCGTGCGCACCCGCTTCTCGGTGAGCCGTGCCCGCTGGGTGCTGCTGGTGATGGCGGTGCTGGCCGGGGTGCTGGCCATGCACGCGCTGTCGCCGTCCGGGACGCCGTCGGCGGGGCAGCACGTCATGGTGGGGGCGCCAGGTACGGCAGGGCATCGGACCGTATCCGCATCCGCTCCCGCTCCCGCGGACGACTGCGTGTGCCCCCATCTGTCGAGCGCCGACCATGGCGGGATGGCCATGGACCACTCCGGCGGCACCTGCGCGGCCGGGGGCACCGCCGCCTCCTACGTCCCGCCCGCCCTGCTGCCCGCGCTCACGGTCCCCGGGGAGTGCGCCGCGGCCTTCTCCGGTCACCCCGTCGCACGGACGGCCGAGGGCCGGGCTCCGCCCGACCTGTCCGAACTACAGCTTCTGCGGATCTAGAGGCGCCCGCACGACACCGGCCTTCTCAGGTGGCGTGCTCCGGTCCGTCTCATGATCCGTTCTTCCCGCGCGCCTGCGCGGGGTGTTCCAAGGAGCTGTACTTCTCATGGCATTTCGCCGTTCCTCGATCCGCCGTACCGTCGCGCTGGCCGCGGCCGCGACCGCAGCGGTGGTGCTGACCGCCTGCGGCGGCAGCGACTCCTCCTCGCCCTCCTCCTCGCCCTCCGCCTCGTCCTCCGCCTCGTCGGGGCACTCCGGCCACGGCATGGGGTCGATGTCCCCGGCCGCCCCCTCGGGCGCCGCCTCCGCGGCGCAGGGCGGCCACAACGCGCAGGACGTGACGTTCGCGCAGGAGATGATCCCCCACCACCGCCAGGCCGTGGCCATGGCCGCCCTGGCCCCGTCGCGGGCCTCCTCCCAGGACGTCAAGGACCTCGCCGCGAGGATCCGGAAGGCACAGGACCCGGAGATCGCCACCATGTCGGGCTGGCTGAAGGCGTGGGGCGAGAAGGTCCCCGACGGCAGCGGGTCCGGCATGGAGAGCATGCCGGGCATGGACCACTCCGGCTCGTCGATGCCCGGCATGATGTCCGACGGGGACATGAAGAAACTTCAGAACCTGTCGGGTGACGCCTTCGACAAGGCCTTCCTCCAGATGATGATCGGCCACCACGAGGGCGCGATCGCCATGGCGAGGACCGAAGGGGCCAAGGGTGCCTACGGTCCCGCGCAGACGATGGCGAAGTCGATCGTCACCTCGCAGTCCGCCGAGATCACCGAGATGAAGAAGATGCTCGGCGAGCGGTAGGCAGTGGTCAGCAGGCAGTAGTCAGTGGGCTGTGGGCCCAGGGCCGGTTCGGGGCGGTGGCGGTACGGCCGCTGCCCCGGATCCGGCTCCCTTCGCACCCGGGCGACGGCGCGGTGTCAGGTGACGGCGCGGAGCCTGCCGTAGGGCCGGTGGCGGAAGGACTCGTGGCGGAGCTGATCGACGCTCCGGGCGGTCTCCTCGTCCGCGGGCAGGTGAACGACCAGCTGCTGCGCGTCCGCGGAGAGCTCGAGTGTCTCCCGGTGGAAGCGGAGTTCGTGTGCGGTGGGATGGTTCAGTCGGAGGACGCCGCGCTTCGGGACCATGTGCCGGTTCAGGCGCCGTGTGAAGTCGGGACCGGCGAGGGGCGCGAGTTCCGCGGTGAACCACTCGGAGTTCTCGACGGACGGCCCGAGCCACAGGTCGAAGGCCTGCTGGTCCGCGATGTCGTCCCAGTCGGCGAAGAAGGTGCGGGCGCGGGGGTCGGTGAACACATAGCGGGTGAGGTTGGGTGCGCCGGTCTCCAGCAACCCGGTTCCGTCCATCAGCCACGCGTAGCCGCCGGTGTGGGCGAGGACGTCGCCCAGACGGTTCGTCACCAGCGCGATCCCCGGCTCGAGGAGGCGCAGGGTCTCCAGTACGGACGGCCGGACCTCGCGCCGAGGCGGCGCCGGCCGGGTGTGGGCGACACACTCACCGCCGCTGATCTTCGCGAGGTAGCGCAGGTGGTTGCGCTCCGCGGGGTCGAGACTGAGGGCGTCCGCGAGCGCGTTCACCACCGCCACGGAGGGGTTGCGGTCGCGGCCCTGCTCGATACGGGTCAGGTACTCGACGCTGATGCCGGCCCGCACGGCCACGTCCGTGCGTCGCAGACCGGGTGAACGGCGGCGGCCATGATCCGGTATCCCCAACTCGTCCGGCTGGATACTGTCGCGCTTGGCCCGGACGAAGTCACCCAACGGTGTACCCATGCCGTGAGCATACGGTGACGCCCCGCCGGTCGTGGAGTGCTGAGGGTGGCCCTGCGGGGGCCAGCCTGAGCCCGGCCTGGTTGGGCTCATCGCGGCGGCCGATGGTGGTGGGCATGGAGAACACGCACAAGCTGGTCATCATCGTTGGCAGCGTCCGGGAGGGCCGGTTCGGTCCCGTGGTGGCTTCATGGGTCGCCGATCAGGCCCGTGCGCACGGGGGATTCGACGTCGAGGTCGTCGATCTGGCGGACGTCGAGGTCCCGTTGGCCCTGCCCGCCGTGCCGCCGAAGTTCGCGGGCGACGACTACCCCCGTCCGGCCGGGATGGAGCCCCTGACGTCGGCACTCGACGGCGCGGACGCGTTCGTCATCGTCACGCCGGAGTACAACCACAGTTATCCGGCCTCGCTGAAGGCGGCCATCGACTGGCATTTCACCCACTGGACCGCCAAGCCGGTCGCGTTCGTGAGCTACGGCGGCGCGGCAGGTGGCCGGCATGCCGTACTGCATCTGGAGAACGTTCTGACCGAGTTGCACGCGGTGACGATCCGCGACGGTCTCGCCTTCCCGAACTACTTCACGGCGTGGCGGGACGGTCAGCCGCTCGACCCCGAGGCCCCCGGGTACGCCAAGACGTTGCTGGACCAACTCACCTGGTGGGCGGGCGCACTTCGGACGGCACGCGAAGCCGCCCCCTACCCGGCGTGAGCCGGTCGCAGCACGACAAGAAGAGGCCGCCCGCCCGCGCGAGGAGCGCGGGGCGGACGGCCGCCTTCGAGCCGGCGATCAGAAGGAGACGTTGACGCCGGCCTGGTGGTAGGCGCCGAGGGTGCCGACGGTGCCCAGGGCAACGCCCTCGACGGTGCCGACCTGAGCCAGGACGTCCGCGTCGCTGACCGTCGTCGGGCCGACGGCCGCGCTGGCGTGCGGGGCCAGGCCGCCGGAGACGTTGTCGAGCTCGGCGTCGGACAGCTCGGCGGTGTGAACCTGGGGAGCGGAGTTCATGATGGAACTTCCCTTCGCATGTGGTGTTCCGCAAGGGGGGAGCGTCCCGCTGGGGACAGGTGGCGGGCCGCGACCGCGGGCGTGCGGCATCCGTTACCGGCCACCCTTCGCACGACCCCGCGGCGCCAGAGATCAAAGCACGGAGTGCGCCGGCTATCCAATCAATCGGCGCTTCCACCAGAGCGGTTGACCGCGCGGGCCACGCATCCGTAAAGGCGCGCGCACGAATTGGGGGCGGTTTCTCCACACGCCGCACCGACCCGGGACGGAACCGGCGCTTCCCCCGTGATGCGGAACAAGACATTCCGCGCCAATGGAACGCGCCCCGGCCACCCGTCGTGGAGATCCCTCGCACCTCGTGCCGCAGTTGCGCATTCACGGTGCAGATTCACCGAACTCGGGGTGACCGACGGCCCGCCCCGCCGAAGAGGGGCCCGGCCCCGTCCGTGATCGGGCAGGCAGCGGCGTCCCGGGCGTCGACCACGGCCTCCGCGGAGCGGCGCACCGGACCACGACCGACACCGCACCTTCCGCCCCGCTGAACAGCGTAAAGGGGGCCATGTCGTCGACTTGACGACACGTCACCGGTTTGCCGGGTAGTTGTCCGGTCCCGCCGACACGCAACCCTGGTTGGACGCCGCCACCAGCCAGGGCAGGACGCCGTTGTCCTGCCGCAGGTCGATGTAGAGGGCCACCGTGCGGATCAGATACCGGTGTTTCCAGCTCGTGTAGCCGAACTGGGTCGCCTGGAGCGCATCGGAGTCGCGGCAGACCGCGGAGCCGGTGCCCTCCAGCGGGCACCAGTAGGACCAGTCCCCGGTGGGGGTGTTCTTGAACTGCTGATAGGCACTGCCGGCGGTGCCCTTGTCGGCGAACGGGACAACCACCGCCGAGACCATGATGTTTCCACCCGCGTCGATGTACGAACCGGTGACGATGTCACCGCCCGAGCAGCCCAGGCGCGCGAGCGTGGCACGCACTTCGGCGCTGCGGCCCGCCTGGGCGCAGGAGTGCACACCCTGGCTGCGGCGCGTGTATGTCACGCCTTTGGAGTCCGTGAAAGAGGCCGCGAGCAGTGCCGAGGGGGTGGCCGGGGTGCCGTCGGTGGCCTCGTCGTCGAGCGTCGTGACGTCGAAGGCCGTGGGGCTCGGCGGCTCGGAGACGGGTTCTTCGCTGTCCTCGGGGGTCGCTTCGGATTCCTTCTCGGAGGGTGTCGCGGTGTCGGTGGTCGGGGCGGACTCCGGCTTCCAGGACGACGACGCCTGCGAGAAGGGCGTCTCGGACGGCGACACCTTCGACTGCGCGTCCTTGTCGTACACCGTGAACGCGAGCGTCCCCACGGCGGCGGTGGCCGCGACCAGCACTACGGTCAGCAGGGTCCGGGCGCCGACCACGATCCACTGGTTGTTCTGGGTGTTGTTGTCGCCGTTCAGCACGCCCTGGGCGCCGGAGGCGTTCACGTCGAACTGAGAAGGCATGGATGACGTGCCGTCAGTTGAACGTGTTGTTCTGAGTGCTGTGGTCGCCGTTCAGCACCCCCCGGGCGCCGCGGGCGTCCACGATCATGGCCCCGAGCCGGCGTTCCGCGCCGAGCAGGACGCGGCGGGAGGCGGCGAGGATCTCCTCGTCCCGCTCCAACCCCATGCCGGTGAGCACCTCGGTCAGCCGTGTCCCCCACGCGTCGGGGTCCGACTCATGCGCGTCCAGGACGCGTACGCCGTAATCCCCCTTACCGGCCAGCCGGTCGCGCAGCCGGGCGTACAGATCGCGGACGGCTTCGCGTGCCGTGTCCGTGAGCCCCGCCGAGGCTCCCGCGGCCAGGGCGGCGGCCACCAACTCCACTTCGGTCACCAGAACTCCCTTCACTCCCCGCGATGCGCGGCGGCACACTGTCAGGTCTGCGACCATGGCAGGCGGCGATGTACTGGCGATGAAGCGCCGCTGGTGCGCGGGGGCGGGGGGTTTTGGGGTGGTGGGCGGCGAAGCTCCTCAGCGGCTGCGGATCGAGCTGCTCGGGCCGTTGCGGGCCTGGCGGGACGGCACACTCCTGGAGTTGGGATCGGTCAAGGCGCAGGCCCTCCTGGCCGCTCTGCTGCTCGGCCGATGGGGCAGGGCCGGCCACGAGCGGCTGCTCGACGCGGTGTGGGGTACGGAAGCGCCCTTGTCCGGGCGCAATTTGCTGGCCATCTACGTCAAGCAACTGCGCAGCAGGCTCGACCCCGAGAACACGCCGCCCGCCGAATCGGTGATCCGCAGCGGACAGGGCTGGTACGGCTTCGTCGCCGACACGGCCGTACTCGATGTGACGGACCTGGAGGAGCGGGCCGTAGAGGCGCTGCGCACCAGGCAGAACGGCGACCCGGCCACCGCCGCCGACCAACTGGCCGCCGCGCTCGCCCTGTTCCGGGGCGAGCCGCTGGCCGGCCTGCCCGGTCCGTTCGCCGATGCCGAGCGGGACCGACTGGCCATGCGTCGGCGGGAGCTCAGGCTCGCCCGCCTGGAGTGCCTGATGCTGCTCGGCCGGTACGCGGACGCGCTGGACGACTTCGCCGCCCCCTCCACCGCCGATCTGCTCGATGAGTCGCTGGCCGCCTACCGCATGCGGGCCCTGTACGGCAGCGGACGCCAGGGCGACGCGCTGCGCGTCTTCGAGGAGATGCGCGGGCGCCTGGAGGAGGAACTGGGCGTGGATCCAGGGCCGGAACTGGCCGGGGTGCACCTGGCCGTGCTGCGCCGGGACGCCGGGCTGCTGCCGCGCGTCCACGCCGCCGCCGACGAACGGTCCCGCGCCGACCGGGCCGCCGACAAGCTGCCCCACCCCCGGCCCGCCGCCGACCAACCGCCCCACCTCCGCCGTACTGTCAACCAATTGCCGGGCGACGCCGGGTACTTGATCGGCCGCAAGGATGCACTGCGGCTACTCACGGAGCCGTTTCCGCCGGAGTCGGTGGCCGTCCTGACCGTGGACGGCCCGGCCGGCGTCGGCAAGAGCGCCCTCGTCGTCCGCGCGGCCCGCGAAATCTGCACCGAGTACCCGGACGGCTGCCTCTTCGTCGACCTGCGTGCCCACAGCACCCAGCGGCGGCAGTCCCCGGAGCAGGCCCTGCAACGCCTGCTGCGCTCGCTCGGCGCGGCCAAGGGCGAGCTGCCCGCCGACCTCGACGAACTCACCGCCGCCTGGCGGACCGCGACGAGTGGGCTACGGCTGCTGCTGGTCCTGGACGACGCCCTGGACGCCGATCAGATCCGCCCGTTGCTGCCCGCCGGGGCCGGCAGCAGGGTGCTGGTGGGAAGCCGGCGCCGGCTCACCGAACTCGACGCCGACCGCCGGATCACCCTGGAGCCCCTGACCAGCGCGGACTCGGTTGCCCTGCTCACCCATCTCATCGGCGCGGAGCGCGCGAACGACGACCTGGAGGCCGTGAACCGGCTGGCCGAACTCTGCGACGGCCTGCCGCTGGCGCTGCGCATCGCCGGGTCGCGGCTGCAGAACCGACGGAGCTGGCCGGTGCGGGGGCAGGTGGACCGGATGGCGGGCGACGAGGGACGTATGGAGGAGCTGACCGCCGGGAAGCGCAGTGTGGAGGCCAACTTTCGACTGTCGTACGACCAGCATCTGACCCCTTCGCAGCAACGGGCCTTCCGCGCCCTGGGGTTGGTGCCGACCGTCGAGTTCGACGCGCTGATGCCTGCGGCCATGCTCGGCCTGCCGGCCCGCGCGACCGAGCGGATCCTGGCGAGCCTGGTCGATGTGAGCCTGCTCCAGGAGCCGCGGCCGGGCCGCTACCGGCTGCACGACCTGGTGCGGGTGTTCGCCCGCCGGGTCGCGGAAGCGGTGCCGGAGGAGGCGGCCGTCGCGCGCCGCGCGGCGCTGCGAGTGGTCCTCGACGCGGCGCGGACCGCCAGTGACTGGGGCGCGGTGAGTTTCCCCACCGGCCCCCGGCCCGCCGAGGCACTGTTCGAGGACTGGCGGGACGCGGAGGCCTGGCTGGACGCGGCAGGCGGCGAACTCCCCGATGTCGTCGGGCACGCGGTCGCCTACGGCGAGATCGACTTCGCCTGCTGGATCGCGGAGGCCCTGTGCGACTACTTCACCCGGCAGGGCCGCTATCACGAGTCGCAGACGGCTCTGGAGATCACGCTGGCGCGCGTGACGGAGAGCACCGACGCCCGGATGGCCACGTCGCTCAGGGGCTGCCTGGCCTACACCGCCGTGTACCAGCGCCGGTATGCGCAGTCGCGCGCCCTGTTCACCGAGGGACTGCACCTCAGCCGGAGCCGCGGCGACCGGCTCAATGAGTCCCGGGCGCTCGCCGGACTGGGTTCCGTCCACGTGAGTGTGGGCGAGGGAGACCTGGCGATCGCCCACGTCACCGCGGCACTGGACGTATCCCGCCCGGGGAACGACCACTGGGCCAGCTGCATGTCCCTGCTCATTCTGGGCCGCGCCCACCAGTACGCGGGACGGGACGAAGAGGCGCTGGCCCACTATGCCGAGGCCCGTGTCCACGCCGAAGCGATCGGCAGGCCGCACCAGCTCGGCAGGATCCTGAGCATCGCCGCCGACGGCCACCTCAGGCTCGGTCGGCACGGCGAGGCGAAGACCCTGTTACGCCAGGCGCTCGACCTCGCCGAGCAGTCCGGGGACCTCTTCTTCTGCGCCCGCAGCCTGACCCGCCTCGGTACGGTCGAACAAGCCGAGGGAGACCTGCTGGCGGCCATGGCCTTCCACGGACTCGCCCTCCAGCGGTTCGAGTTGCTGTCCCGCATTCCCGCACCCGGCCACGACTGGCTCGAAATGGACATCCGCACCCGCCTGGGCCACGCTTACGCGGCGGCGGGCTGCCTCCGCGCGGCGCGTGACCAGTTCCAGCGGGTGGTGGATGTGGGCGACGCCCGCTGACCCGTGAACCACCGGCGAGCGGGAGATGCCCGGGTCGAGTCCGAACACGTCTGTACCCACGAGAACGGCGGGCCTCTTCCCCCCGGCTGGGTGTCCCGACGCCTCAGGCGTCTCGTCGAGCTGTCCGGCCTGACCACCCCGCGCATCGAGGTCTCCACACTCGGCGACGAGTCCGTCTCCCTCGGCGCGATCCACACCCCCACGCGGCGCTCGACGCCACCTACACCTGGTGCCCCATGCCGGACGGCGTCCACCGCCGCTCCCGCGTCGTCCAGGAGCAGCTCACAGCCAAGGGTGAGCACCGCAAGCGCAGGCCCCGTCGACCTCCTCGGACCTTCGCGAGGACGCCGCCGGTGGAACCGGTGAGGGTGGACAACGCCCCTGGATCTTGGTCTGAGGGAGTGAAGGAGGGCCGCCACGCTGGCGTGGCGGCCCTCCTTCTTGCGCTTCTCTGGATAGAAACGCTTCTGCGCGTGTAGCGCCCAGTGGGGCGGGTGGGACTCGAACCCACGGCCGACGGATTATGAGTCCGCTGCTCTAACCGGCTGAGCTACCGCCCCGTCACGGCGCGTCGCGTACATGTGTGCGCGCCGTCTGCCGCAGCATAGCCGCTCATACGATCTCCTGCTTCGGATGGTCGTCTTCCGCGGCCCTTCATGACCTTGAGGACTTCGCCGCGGGCGCGGCGGTTCCCCCGGGCATGAAAAAGGACCCCGAAGGGTCCTCGTTCAGCATGCTCCCCCGACTGGACTCGAACCAGTAACCTGCCGGTTAACAGCCGGCTGCTCTGCCAATTGAGCTACGGAGGACCGAGCTCCCCCGACTGGACTCGAACCAGTAACCTGCCGGTTAACAGCCGGCTGCTCTGCCAATTGAGCTACGGAGGAATGCCTCGTTGCATCGAACGTACCTCCCCGGGTATCCGCCAGGGGGCGCTCGCTCGCTGCGACACATACATTAGCGCAAGCAGGGGGGTGCTCCGCCAACCGGTACTCCTCGACACCGGCGCCCACGCAAGGGACGACGCAGACGCAAGGGAAGGATGGCCGCCATGCGCTATCGGCTCACGTTCGTCGCCGGGCTGGTCCTGGGCTATGTGCTGGGCACACGGGCCGGGCGCGAGCGTTACGAGCAGTTGAAGAAATCCGCCCGGCAGGTCGCGCAGAACCCTGCCGTGCGCAACACCGCCGAGACCGCCGCCCACCAGGGCCGCGAGATCGCCGGGAAGGCCCTCCACGCGGTGGGGGCCAAGGTGGGCGATCACATGCCCGACTCGGTCGCCGACCGCGTGCGCTCACTGCGCGAACGCGGCACGAACGGCAGCGGCCCCGACGACTGGGGCACCAGCAACAGCTGACCGCGGATCGGTGACGTGCGCGCCGGGAGGGCCCCGCGGCTCCTCCCGGCGCGCACGTCCACCCCCTTCCGTACGGCAGAATTCCGCCATGGGGATAGTCGCCGGGTTGGACAGTTCACCCGATTTCACTCGTATCGTCGTCTGCGACACGGACACGGGGGCCGTGCTCAGGCAGGGGTATGCGCCGCATCCGGTGGAGACCCTCGAGGGTGGAGGCCGTCCCTCCGACATCGACCCGCAGGCCTGGCTGCTGTCGCTCGGGGAGGCGGCCGGCGGCGGGCTCCTGGAGGGCGTGCAGGCCATCGGAGTCTCCGCGCAGGCGAACGCGCTGGTCCCGCTCGACACACAGGGCGCCACCGTGCGGCCCGCGCTGGTCGGCGGCGACAAGCGGGCACAGGTGGCGGCGGCCGACCTGATCGACGCGCTCGGCGGCCGGCAGGCCTGGGCCGAGGCAGTCGGCTGCGTCCCGCAGGCCGCGCAGCCCGTGACCAAGCTGCGCTGGCTCGCCAAGACGGAGCCCGACAACGCGCTCCGCACCGCCGTGCTGATGCAGGCCCACGACTGGCTGGTGTGGCAGCTGCTCGGCCGCCCCGTGAGGCGGACCACCGACCGGGGCGGCGCCTCCGGGACCGGGTACTGGTCGGCGGCGACCGGCACCTATCGCAGCGACCTCGTCGAGCTGGCCCTCGGCCACCAGGCCATGGTGCCCGAGGTGATCGGCCCCTCCGAGGCGGCCGGTACGACTCCGGAAGGGCTGCTGATCTCCGCCGGCACCGGGGAGACCATGGCCGCCGCGCTGGGTCTGGGCATCGGGCTCGGCGACGCGGTGGTCTCGCTCGGTGCCTCCGGGTCCGTGATGGCCGTCCACCCCGAGGCGCTCGTCGACTCCTCCGGGATGATCACCTCGCTGGCGGACGCCACGGGCATGCACCTGCCGGTGGTGACCACCCTCAACGCCGTGCGCACCCTGCGCGGCACCGCCGAACTCCTCGGCCTGCCGGACCTCGAGTCGCTGTCCGACCTGGCGATGAAGTCGACGCCAGGCTCGCACGGGCTCGTCCTGCTCCCCTACCTGGAGGGCGAGCGGACCCCGAACCTGCCGCACACCGCGGGCACCCTGGCCGGGCTGCGGCGCGAGTCGATGAAGCCGGAGCACCTGGCGCGGGCCGCGTTCGAGGGCATGCTGTGCGGGCTCGCGGACGCGCTGGACGTGCTGCGCGGGCGCGGCGTGGAGGTGCGGCGGATCTTCCTGCTGGGCGCCGCCGCGGAGCTGCCCGCCGTGCAGGCCGCGGCGCCCTCGCTGTTCGGCGCGCAGGTCGTCGTCCCCCAGCCCGCGGACTACGCGGCCATCGGCGCGGCCCGCCAGGCGGCCTGGTCGCTCGGCGTCTCCCGGGGCACCCTCGACCCGCGCACCCCGCCCCCGTGGCAGGGCGCGGCGGCCCAGGTCCTGGAGCCGGGCGAGGAGCTCGCGGTGGGCCAGGCCGTACGGCAGCAGTACGTGTCGGTACGCGAGCAGACGCATCCGGGAGCGTTCCGCCCGTAGACGCGCTGATCGTCGCGGCCGTAGAGGCGGCCGTGACGCCCATCTCACGGGGCGTCACCCGTACGGCGGCCGCCCGGCGGTGACGCACGTCACCACCCTTCAGGACTACGCCCGAAGGCCGAGGCCGCTCGGTCTTATGACCGCTGTCGGCTTAATCGGTTGAGGTAACGCGGGTGGAGTGTTCGACGATAGGGCGTGGTGCACCACCGACCGCCTCCCTTTTCGTCGACCACTCCGAGAGACTCCGCGTGCTCATACGACTTCTGAGGGCCCATATGGGCCCGTACAAGAAACCGATAGCCCTGCTGGTGCTGCTGCAGTTCCTGCAGACCTGCGCCACGCTCTATCTGCCCACCCTGAACGCGCACATCATCGACAACGGTGTCGTGAAGGGGGACACGAACTACATCCTGACCTTCGGCGGCCTCATGATCGGGGTCTCGATGGGCCAGGTCGTGTGCAACATGGGCGCCGTCTACTTCGGAGCCCGGACCGCGTCGGCCGTAGGCCGGGACATCAGGGCAGCCGTCTTCGACCGGGTGCAGTCGTTCTCCTCCCGTGAGGTGGGTCACTTCGGCGCGCCGTCGCTGATCACCCGCACCACGAACGACGTGCAGCAGGTGCAGATGCTCGCCCTGATGACGTTCACCCTGATGGTGTCGGCGCCGATCATGTGCGTGGGCGGCATCGTCCTGGCGCTCGGTCTGGACGTGCCGCTGTCCGGTGTCCTGGTCGCCGTGGTGCCCGTGCTCGGCATCTCCGTGACGCTGATCGTGCGCCGGCTGCGGCCGCTGTTCCGCAGCATGCAGGTCCGCCTCGACACGGTGAACCGGGTGCTGCGCGAGCAGATCTCCGGCAACCGGGTCATCCGCGCCTTCGTCCGCGACGACTACGAGAAGGAGCGCTTCAAGGGCTCGAACACCGAGCTCACCGACGTGGCCCTCGCCACCGGCCGCACGCTGGCGCTGATGTTCCCCATCGTGATGACCGTGGTGAACCTCTCCTCGATCGCCGTGGTGTGGTTCGGCGCGCACCGCATCGACAGCGGCGGCATGCAGATCGGCGACCTGACGGCGTTCCTCGCCTACCTCATGCAGATCGTCATGTCCGTGATGATGGCCACCTTCATGTTCATGATGGTGCCGCGCGCGGAGGTCTGCGCCGAGCGCATCCAGGACGTCCTCGACACCTCCTCCAGCGTCGTACCGCCCACCGCGCCCGTAGCCGAACTGCGCCGGCACGGTCATCTGGAGATCCGGGGCGCCGGGTTCCGCTATCCGGGTGCCGAGGAGCCGGTGCTCAAGGCCATCGACCTGGTGGCGCGGCCCGGCGAGATCACGGCCGTCATCGGGTCCACCGGAAGCGGCAAGTCCACCCTGCTCGGGCTGATCCCCCGCCTGTTCGACGCCACCGAGGGCGAGGTCCTCGTGGACGGTGTGAACGTGCGGGAGATCGAACCGACGCTGCTGGCCAAGACGGTCGGACTGGTGCCGCAGAAGCCGTACCTGTTCGCGGGCACGGTCGCCACGAACCTGCGCTACGGCAATCCGGACGCCACCGACGAGGAGCTGTGGCACGCGCTGGAGGTGGCGCAGGCCAAGGACTTCGTCTCCAAGCTGGAGAACGGCCTGGACTCCCCCATCGCGCAGGGCGGCACCAACGTCTCCGGTGGCCAGCGGCAGCGCCTCGCGATCGCCCGCACCCTGGTGCAGCGCCCGGAGATCTACCTCTTCGACGACTCCTTCTCCGCCCTCGACTACGCCACCGACGCGGCCCTGCGGGCGGCGCTCACCCGGGAGACCGCCGAGGCGACCGTCGTCATCGTCGCCCAGCGGGTGGCGACCATCCGGGGCGCCGACCGGATCGTCGTCCTGGACGAGGGCCGTGTCGTCGGCACCGGCCGCCACCACGAGCTGATGGCGGGCAACGAGACCTACCGGGAGATCGTGCTCTCCCAGCTCACGGAAGCGGAGGCTGCCTGATGGCCGGGCCCATGCGGGGGATGATGGGCGGGGGCGGCCCCGACCAGCGCTCGATGGACTTCAAGGGGTCCGGGAAACGGCTCCTCGCCCAGTTCGCACCCGAACGCCCCACCATGATCGCGATGCTGGTCTGCGGTGTGCTGAGCGTCGGGCTGTCCGTGGTCGGACCGAAGATCCTGGGCAGGGCGACGGACCTCGTCTTCGCCGGGATCATCGGCCGTCAGATGCCGGCGGGCCTGAGCAAGGAACAGGTCCTCGACTCCATGCGGAAGCGCGGCCAGGGCGGCATCGCCGACATGCTCTCCGGCACGGACTTCACCCCGGGCAAGGGCATCGACTTCGGTGCCGTGGGGAACGTCCTGCTGCTCGCGCTGTGCACGTTCCTGGTGGCCGGCCTGCTGATGGCGGTGTCGACGAGGCTCTCCAACCGGGCCATCAACAGGACGATCTACCGCATCCGTGAGGACGTGCAGGCGAAGCTGTCGCGGCTTCCGCTGTCGTACTTCGACCAGCGGCAGCGCGGTGAGGTGCTCAGCCGCGCGACCAACGACATCGACAACATCCAGCAGACGCTGTCGCAGTCGATGGGCCAGCTCATCAACTCGCTGCTGACGATCGTCGGCGTGCTGGCGGTGATGTTCTGGGTGTCGTGGCTGCTGGCGCTGGTCGCCCTGGTGACCGTGCCGCTGTCGTTCTTCGTCGCGACCCGTGTGGGCAAGCGGTCGCAGCCGCACTTCGTGCAGCAGTGGCGCACCACCGGCAAGCTGAACGCCCACATCGAGGAGATGTACACCGGGCACACGCTGGTGAAGGTGTTCGGTCGGCAGGAGGAGTCGGCCAGGCAGTTCGCGGAACAGAACGAGGCGCTGTACGAGGCGGGGTTCCGGGCGCAGTTCAACAGCGGTGTGATGCAGCCGCTGATGATGTTCGTGTCCAACCTGAACTATGTGCTGGTCGCGGTGGTCGGCGGTCTCCGGGTCGCGTCGGGCGCCCTGTCGATCGGTGATGTGCAGGCCTTCATCCAGTACTCGCGGCAGTTCTCGATGCCGCTCACTCAGGTCGCGTCGATGGCGAACCTGGTGCAGTCGGGTGTCGCATCGGCGGAGCGGATCTTCGAGCTGCTGGACGCGGAGGAGCAGGGGGCCGACCCCGAGCGCGGGCTGCGCCCGGAGGAGCTGCGCGGGCGGGTCGCGCTGGAGAACGTGTCGTTCCGCTACGACCCGGAGAAGCCGCTCATCGAGAACCTGTCGCTGAAGGTGGAGCCGGGCCAGACGGTCGCGATCGTCGGCCCGACGGGAGCGGGCAAGACCACGCTCGTCAACCTGCTGATGCGCTTCTACGACGTCACCGGCGGACGGATCACGCTCGACGGGGTCGACATCGCGAAGATGTCCCGGGACGAACTGCGGTCCTCGATCGGGATGGTGCTGCAGGACACCTGGCTGTTCGGCGGCACCATCGCGGAGAACATCGCCTACGGCGCCTCCCGGAAGGTCACGCGCAGCGAGATCGAGGAGGCGGCGCGGGCGGCCCACGCGGACCGGTTCATCCGTACGCTGCCGGACGGCTACGACACGGTGATCGACGACGAGGGGACGGGGGTCAGCGCGGGTGAGAAGCAGCTCATCACGATCGCGCGGGCGTTCCTGTCGGACCCGGTGATCCTGGTGCTGGACGAGGCGACGAGTTCCGTGGACACGCGGACCGAGGTGCTGATCCAGAAGGCGATGGCGAAGCTGGCGCACGGGCGGACGTCGTTCGTGATCGCGCACCGGCTGTCGACGATCCGGGACGCCGACACGATCCTCGTGATGGAGAACGGCTCCATCGTCGAACAGGGCTCGCACACGGAGCTGTTGGCCGCGGACGGGGCGTACGCACGGCTGTACAAGGCACAGTTCGCCCAGGCTGTCGCCGAGGTGGACTGAGCAGTTGCCCGGCGTCGGGGGTGCCGCTGCGCCCACCCGTGCCGCCCCTGGGGGCACCTCCCAGGCCGTTAAGGCACCGGGGGAGGCACGACTGCCCGCAGCTACGGCTCGGGAGCGGCACCCCGACGTCAGTCCAGGTAGCCCCTGAGCTGGTCCGCGAAGGCGTGGTCGCGGAGCTTGTTCAGCGTCTTGGACTCGATCTGGCGGATGCGTTCGCGGGTGACGCCGAAGATGCGGCCTATCTCCTCCAGGGTGCGGGGGCGGCCGTCGACGAGTCCGTACCGCAGCTGCACGACCTTGCGCTCCCTCTCCCCCAGCGTGGACAGGACCGCTTCCAGGTGCTCCCTGAGCAGCAGGAACGCCGCGGACTCGACCGGGCTGGCGGCGTCGCCGTCCTCGATGAGGTCGCCGAGGGCCACGTCGTCCTCCTCGCCGACGGGGGCGTGCAGGGAGACGGGCTCCTGGGCGAGCCGCAGCACCTCGCTGACCCGCTCGCTGGGCAGCTCAAGATGCGCGGCGACCTCTTCCGGGGTGGGTTCGTAGCCGCGTTCCTGGAGCATGCGGCGCTGGACGCGGATGACCCGGTTGATCAGCTCGACGACGTGGACCGGGACACGGATCGTGCGGGCCTGGTCGGCGAGGGCGCGGGACATGGCCTGCCGGATCCACCAGGTCGCGTACGTGGAGAACTTGTAGCCGCGGGCGTAGTCGAACTTCTCGACCGCCCTGATCAGACCGAGGTTCCCCTCCTGCACGAGGTCGAGCATGGTCAGCCCGCGGCCGACGTACCGCTTGGCGACGGAGACGACGAGACGCAGATTGGCCTCGATCAGCCGCCGCTTGGCCATGCGCCCCATGACGACGAGCCGGTCCAGGTCGAGCGCCAGCCGGATGTCCAGGTCGGGGGTGTTGAGGAGCTTCTCCTCGGCGAACAGGCCGGCTTCGACGCGGCGGGCGAGTTCGACCTCCTCGGCGGCCGTCAGCAGCGGGATGCGGCCGATCTCGCGCAGATACTGGCGGAACAGGTCGGAGGAGGGGCCACCGGTGTCGGCACGGTCGCGCGGGGCTTCGACGGGTTCAGCGGGTTCGACGGCGTCGAGCGGCTCCTCGAGCTCGGACGGGCCCGGTGGTTCCGGCTCGGCCTCCGTCTCGGGGTGGTGCGCGAGCCGGTTCTGCGGCGGAACCGCCGGGAGGACGCCGGCCTCCGCGGCCGGCTCGTCGTTCAGGATGTCCGGTTGGGTGAGGGTCTGGGTCTGCACGGGGGGCGACCTCCAGGAATGTCGCTGCTTCAGGCGTGCGGCAGCGGTACGTCGGTGAGCGGAACCGCGGGGGTGTCGGACCCGCCGCCAGGGGCGGGCCGGCCGCGCTCCGAGGACTCAGGCACCGGAACCCAGTGTGGAGTACGACACATCACCGCCACGAGGGTTGTGCGCCCACTTTTTGAGTCCGGTCCGTGACCGGGTGGTTACGCTGCCGCACGGGTGTGCGGTACGCCGCCTACAGCGCGGCCGCCCCCCGCTCCCGCAGCGCCTGGTCGTACTGCTGCAGTACCCACAGCTCGTTCTGCACGGCGGCCAGTTGGGCCGGGTCGCCGTGTGTGCCCAGGCGGGTCAGGGTGGACTGGATGTCGCGGATCCGGCGTTCTACCGCGCGGCGGCGGACCGTGACGAGGACCGTGCCCGCGTACACCTCGTCCACCGTCCTGCGCATGATCGCCTCGACGGCCAGTTCCGTGACCATCGCGCGCACCGTGTCGTCGGGCGCCGCCTCGCGGACCCGGACCAGGTACTCCTGCGGGTCCTGCGCGCCCCACTCCGCGCCCCCCGCCTCCATGATCGCCTGCCGTACGGCCGCGTACGGCGCCGCCGTGAACTCGTCGACCCCGTAGGCGTCGAACGCGGGCGACACCAACTCCGGCCGCTGGAGGGCGAGTTTCAGCAGCTCGCGCTCGGTCGCGTAGACCGGGTTGCGAAGGGTGAGCGCCGGGCCGGAGACGGCCGGGCGGGGCGCCGCCGCGTAGCGCTCCGCCGGGCGCGGACCCGTCGGCGCCGGGCCCCTGCCGCCCCGGTCGCGCGCCCAACGGGCCAGCTGCGCCACCCGCTTGACCACGAACTGCGTGTCCAGGATGCCGAGCATGCCCGCGAGCTGGACCGCCACCTCGTGCTGCGCGCCGCTGTTCTTGATGCGGGCCACGACCGGCGCCGCCTCGTCCAGCGCGGCCGCGCGGCCCGCCGGGGTCTCCAGGTCGTAGCGGCCGACGATCTGGCGCAGCGCGAACTCGAAGAGCGGCGTACGCGGCTCCGCCAGGTCCGCGACCGCCTCGTCGCCCTTGGCGAGCCGCAGGTCGCAGGGGTCCATGCCGTCCGGCGCGATCGCGATGTACGTCTCGGCGGCGAACTTCTGGTCGTCCTCGAAGGCCCTCAGGGCCGCCTTCTGGCCGGCCGCGTCGCCGTCGAAGGTGAAGATGACGCGCGCGCTGCCGTTGTCCATCAGCAGCCGCCGCAGGATCTTGATGTGCTCGCCGCCGAAGGCCGTGCCGCAGGTCGCGATGGCCGTGGTGACGCCCGCGAGGTGGCAGGCCATGACGTCCGTGTAGCCCTCGACGACCACGGCCCGGCTGGTCTTCGCGATGTCCTTCTTCGCCAGGTCGATGCCGTACAGGACCTGGGACTTCCGGTAGATCGCCGTTTCGGGGGTGTTCAGGTACTTCGGGCCGGTGTCCGCCTCGTAGAGCTTGCGGGCGCCGAAGCCGACCACATCGCCGCCGATGTCCCGGATGGGCCACATCAGCCGGCCGCGAAAGCGGTCGATGGGGCCCCGGCGGCCCTCCTGGGACAGGCCGGAGAGGATCAGTTCCTTGTCGCTGAAGCCCTTGCCGCGCAGATAGCGGGTGAGGTGGTCCCAGCCCTGCGGGCTGTAGCCGACGCCGAAGTGGACGGCGGCGGCCTGGTCGAAGCCGCGCTCGGCCAGGAACTTGCGCCCCGCCTCGGCCTCCGGGCTCGCGTCGAGCTGCTCGGCGTACCACTGGGCGGCCAGCTGGTGGGCCTCCACCAGGCGGATGCGTTCCCCGCGCTGGTGGGTGGGGTTGTACCCGCCCTCCTCGTACCGCAGCGTGATGCCCGCGCGGGCGGCCAGGCGCTCGACCGCCTCCGAGAACGAGAGGTGGTCGACCTTCATCACGAATGTGATGGTGTCGCCGCCCTCCTGGCAGCCGAAGCAGTGGAACAGCCCCTTGCTTGGGCTGACCTGGAAGGACGGCGACTTCTCGTCGTGGAAGGGGCACAGCCCCTTCAGGTTTCCCCCGCCGGCGTTGCGCAGCTGGAGGTACTCGGACACGACGGCGTCGATCGGGACCGCGTCCCGTACCGCCTTCACGTCCTCGTCGTTGATCCGTCCTGCCACGAGGAGATTCTACGGGGGTGGTGTGACAGGAACGGCTTCCCGTCCGCTCACGAGGTCAGGCTCTCCAACGGCACCCCCGGGTCCGACAACGCCTCGGGGTCCACCACCGTGCGCTCCCGGATCAGCTTCTGGATGCGGTCCGTGACATCCCACACGTTCACGTTCATCCCGGCCAGCACCCTGCCCTCCTTGAGCCAGAAGGCGATGAAGTGCCGCTTGCCGGCGTCACCCCGGATGACCACCTCGTCGTACGTCCCGGGCGGCGCCCACCCCGAGTACTCCATCCCCACGTCGTACTGGTCGGAGAAGAAGTACGGCACCCGGTCGTACGTCACCTCGTGCCCGAGCATCGCGCGGGCGGCGGCCGGGCCGCCGTTCAGGGCGTTCGCCCAGTGCTCGACGCGCAGCCGGGTGCCGAAGAGGGGATGGTGGAAGGACGCCACGTCACCGGCCGCGTAGATGTCGGGGTCGGAGGTGCGCAGAGCGGCGTCCACCGCGATACCGCCTCCCTGCGCGGGGTCGGCCAGCTCCAGCCCGGCCGCCTCCGCGAGAGCGACCCTGGGGGCCGCGCCGATCGCGGCGAGCACGTCGTGCGCGGGGTGCTCCTCGCCGTCGTCGGTGCGGGCGGCCAGCACCATGCCGTCCTGGCCGATGATCTCGGTGAGCCGCACCCCGAAGTGGAAGCGGACCCCGTGGTCGCGGTGCAGCTCCGCGAACAGCTCGCCCAGCTCGGGGCCGAGGACGTGGTGCAGCGGGGTCGGCGCGGACTGGATGACGGTGACCTCCGCGCCGTACTCGCGGGCGGCGGCCGCGACCTCCAGGCCGATCCAGCCGGCGCCCGCGATCACGATGTGGCCGTTGTCCCGGCCGAGGGCGGTGAGGACGCCCTTGAGGCGCTCGGCATGGGAGAGCCGGCGCAGGTGGTGGACGCCCGCGAGGTCCGTGCCGGGGATGTCCAGGCGGCGGGGCTCGGCGCCGGTCACGAGGAGCAGCTTGTCGTAGTGGACGAGCGTGCCGTCGTCGCCGAAGCGGACCGTCTTGGCGGCGCGGTCGATGGCGTCGACGCTCTGGCCGAGGTGCAGCTCGACGTCGTTGCGCGCGTACCAGGAGGGCTCGTGGACGAAGACGCTGTCGCGCTCCTCCTTGCCGAGCAGGTAGCCCTTGGACAGGGGAGGCCGTTCGTACGGGTGGTCGCGTTCGTCGCAGATCAGTATCACGCGGCCGCTGAAGCCCTCCGCTCGGAGCGTCTCGGCCGCCTTGGCGCCGGCGAGACCTCCTCCGACGATGACGAATGTCTGATCCGCGTCGACCACTTGATGCCTCCTCGTAAGGATGTCGCCACATGCGAGCCTCCCGCACGGGAGCGGGCTGCGGGAAGAGGGAGTGCCCCGATCAGGCCACGGAAGGGCACGACCGGCCGTCACGTGCCGCCGTCATGTACGGGTCATGGCGGGTCATGCGCGGTTCATGTGCCGGTCATGCGCGCCCCGTCAGCCGCGCGTGCAGGTGGCCGGCCGAGGCGTCCGTGAGCGAGGCGATCTGGTCGACGATCACCCGCTTGCGGGCGCGGTCGTCGGCGGCCTCCTCGAACAGCGCCCTGAACTGCGGGTCCAGTCCGTCGGGCGCCCGGGCGGTGAGCGCCTCGGCCAGTTCGGCGACGACGACGCGCTGGTCGGCGCGGATCCGCTCCTGCTCGGCGCGCTGCATCACGTACAGGTCGGCGACCGCTTTGAGGACCGCGCACTCCATGCGGGTGCTGCGGGGCACGACCAGCTCGGCGGCGTATCTGGTCAGGCGCCCGCTTCCGTACGCCGCCCGGGTGGCCCCCTCCGCCGCCAGGCAGAAGCGGCCGATGAGCTGGCTGGTGGCGTCCTTGAGGCGGCCCTGGGCGATGGCGGAGCCGTCGTATTCGCGTGGCCACCACTGCTGGGCGAGGAGCCGGTCGAGGGCTTCGGCCAGCTCCTCGGGGTCGGTGTCCGCGGGCACGTACCGGCCGAGGGCGACGGCGAAGACCGCCTGCCGCTCCGGTTCGGCGTGCAGGCTGCCGGGGTCGACGTATCCGGCGTGCAGCCCGTCCTCGAAGTCGTGCACGGAGTAGGCCACGTCGTCGGACCAGTCCATGACCTGGGCCTCGAAGCAGGTGCGGTGGCTGGGGGCGCCCTTGCGGAACCAGTCGAAGACGGGGCGGTCGTCCTCGTAGACGCCGAACTTCGCGGAGGTGGGGTCGGTGGGGTGGGCGCCGCGCGGCCAGGGGTACTTGGTGGCGGCGTCGAGGACGGCGCGGGTGAGGTTGAGGCCCACGCTGACGAGTTCGCCGGTGCAGACATGGGGGACGAACCGCTTGGGCTCGATGCGGGCGAGCAGGCGCAGGGACTGGGCGTTGCCCTCGAAGCCGCCGCAGTCGTGAGCGAACTCGTTCAGCGCCTGTTCGCCGTTGTGCCCGAAGGGCGGGTGGCCGAGGTCGTGGGAGAGGCAGGCGGCCTCCACCAGGTCCGGGTCGCAGCCGAGGGCGGCGCCGAGCTCGCGGCCGACCTGGGCGCATTCCAGCGAGTGGGTGAGCCGGGTGCGGGGGCTGGCGTCCCAGGCTTCACTCCTGGTGCCGGGGGTGACGACCTGGGTCTTGCCCGCCAGACGGCGCAGCGCGGCCGAGTGCAGCACGCGGGCGCGGTCGCGCTGGAAGGCGGTGCGGCCGGGGCGTTTGTCGGGCTCCGCGGCCCAGCGCTCGGTGTCCGAGGCGTCGTACGCCGAGCCGTTCTCGCAGCGTGTGGGGGTCTCGTGGGCCTTCGGTGCGATCCCGTCCATGACCTGACAGTAATCGCAGCCACGGACGATCGGGATGTCGTCGTCCGTTTCTCGCCGGACCGTCAGGCGTGCTCAGGCCGATGCCAGGGCGGGTTCCGTGGCCGCCTCCGGGGTCGCGAGAGTCTGGTCGTAGCGGTGCAGGACCAGGCGGGCCATCGCCGCGTGGGCGCCGAGAGGGGCGGCCGCGATCCACGGGGCGGCCTCGGCGCACTCCGTGTGGAAGCGGCCGGGGGCGGTGAAGTACGAGGCGACGGCGACCCGGTGGCGGCCGCGGGCGGCCAGCGCACGGACCGCCTGGGGCACGGTGGGCGCTGCGGCGGAGGCGTAGGCGGGGACGACGGGGACACCGAGGCGTTCGGCGAGGAGCTGGGCGGTGCGGCGGGTGTCGACGGCGGATTCGGGGTCGCGGGAGCCTGCGGCGGCCAGCACCACCGCGCTGGTGCGGCGCAGGGCGCCGCTCATGCCGGCCGGCCAGCCGGCCTCGACCAGCCGGGCGTACAGGGTCTCCACGAGGAGCGGGTGCGGGCCGAGCGGGGCCGCCACGCGCGTGTGGGCGCGCGCCGCTGCCGCCGCCTCGGGGATGTCCTGCTTGACGTGGTAGCCGCGGCTGAGCAGCAGCGGTACGAGGACGGCGTGAGCGTCGCCGAGGGAGGCGAGGGTGTCGGGCAGCAGCGGCTCGTTCAGCTCGATGTGCCCGAGGCGCACCGGCAGGTGCGGGCGCAGCTCACGGACCCGTTCCATGAGGGTCCGCACCGTCTCCAGGGCACGCGGGTCGCGGCTGCCGTGCGCCACGAGGACGAGCGCGGGCGGGGCGGGACGCCGGCTGCCGTCGAGCGAGACGAGGCTGAGCTGACTGCCGAGCTGGCTGGTGATCCTGTTCATGAGCTGCGCCGTACTGTCGAGGTGGGCGCCACCGGACGGCCGGCCGCCGGGGCGCAGGGGGGACTCGTCGGGTGGAAGGTTCGACGCCGTCATGCACCGATCCTGGCGGCAGCAGGTTGCCGCGCCGTTGCGCGGCCGTGACCGGGTTGTTTTCCGGCGCTTCACGGCGCGGGCGCGGAAGGTGTGAGGGGTGTCGCGAGGCGGGCGCGAACCGGATGGCCGTTCGCCGCGTCCCTCTTGGCATGCCGGGCATGAAGATCCACAGACCGAGGCTGCCGCGCACGCGCGCCGGACAGCGCAGGGCCGTTCAGGTCCTGGCCGCGCTGTGCGTGCTGGCGCTGCTGCCGGCCACCTGGTTGTACCTGACCACGGCCGGCCGGCTGCGCACCACCGCGGACGTGCCGCGCACCGAGGTCGCCGTCGTCTTCGGCGCGGGCCTGTGGGGCGGCGAGCCGTCGCCGTACCTGGCCCATCGCCTGGACGCGGCGGCGGCCCTGTACCGGGCGAGCCGGATCAAGGTCGTCCTGGTCACCGGGGACAACAGCCGCAAGGACTACGACGAGCCGGACGCGATGCGCGCGTACCTGGCGCGGCACGGCGTGCCGCGCGAGCGGGTCGTGACCGACTACGCCGGCTTCGACACCTGGGACTCCTGCGTCCGGGCGAAGAAGATCTTCGGTGTCGACCGGGCCGTCCTGGTCAGCCAGGGCTTCCACATCCGCCGCGCGGTCGCCCTGTGCCAGGCGGCGGGCGTGACGTCGTACGGCGTCGGGGTGGCGGACAAGCACGACGTGACCTGGTACTACGGCGGCACCCGGGAGGTCTTCGCGGCGGGCAAGGCGGCCCTGGACGCGCTGTTCCGCCCGGACCCGACGTTCCTCGGGCCGAAGGAGCAGGGGGTCACGAAGGCGCTGGCGGGGGCACGGGACTGAGCGTGGAGATCACGGAAGGCCTTCCCGCTCGGCGAGGGCGTGGACTTCCGGGAGGGCGAGGACGAGGACTCCATGTGCAGGATGCCGCCGTGGGCTACGGCTTCCGCCCGATGCGGGCCGCGGGCTGGCTGCTGGTGCTGTTGTGCACCGGTACGCTCGCCTTCGCACTGCACCGTCCGCCCGCGCTGAAGCCGTCCGAGGCGCCCGGCTTCAATCCGTTCGTCTACACCCTGGACCTGCTGCTGCCGATCGTCGACTTCGGCCAGCAGGGGGCGTACGCGCCGCGCGGCTGGTACCAGTGGCTGTCGTACCTGCTGATCGCCACCGGCTGGGTGCTGGCGACGACGATCGCGGCGGGCGTCACCCGCTCGCTGAACCGGCAATGAACCCGGGGCCGCGGACCTCACGCCGCCCCGGGGCCGGCGGGGAGGTCCTGGTCCCGGCCGTGTAACCGGCAGCGCCCCGCCGCGTAACACGGCCGACGCACGCTGAGCGGCATGCAGACCACCTCGACGCCCACACACTGCCCGTACTGCGCCCTGCAGTGCGGGATGAACCTCAATCCCACGCCCGAGGGGGGCGTCGAGGTGGCCGAGCGTGCCGACTTCCCGGTGAACCGGGGCGCGCTGTGCGGCAAGGGCCGTACGGCGCCCGAGGTGCTGTCGTCACGGGTGCGGCTGACGTCGCCGCTGGTCCGGTCCGGGGGCGAGCTCAGGCCTGCCACCTGGGAGGAGGCGCTGGACCGTATCGCCGGGGCGTTCTCGCGCGCGCGGGCGGAGCACGGGCCGGACGCGCTCGGCGTGTTCGGCGGGGGCGGGCTGACGAACGAGAAGGCGTACACGCTCGGGAAGTTCGCGCGAGTGGTGCTCGGCACCTCGCAGATCGACTACAACGGGCGGTTCTGCATGTCGTCCGCGGCGGCCGCGGGGACGAAGGCGTTCGGGCTCGACCGGGGGCTGCCGTTCCCGCTGGAGGACATCCCGAAGACCGGGTGTGTGATCCTCGTCGGCTCCAACCTCGCCGAGACGATGCCACCGGCGCTGCGGTATCTGACGGAGCTCAAGGAGAACGGCGGCACGCTGATCGTCGTCGACCCGCGGCGGACGCGGACGGCCGAGCAGGCGGATCTGCACCTGGCGCCGCGCCCGGGCACGGACCTCGCGCTGGCGCTCGGCCTGCTGCACCTGGTGGTCGCCGAGGGGCGCACGGACGAGGCGTACATCCGGGAGCGCACCAGCGGCTGGGAGGAGGCGCGGGCGGCGGCGATGGCGCACTGGCCGGAGTACGTGGAGCGGATCACGGGGGTGTCCGTTCCGCAGCTCCGGGAGGCCGTACGGCTGTTCTGTGCGCCGGAGAACGCGATGGTGCTGACCGCGCGCGGGCCCGAGCAGCAGTCCAAGGGCACGGACACGGTGAGCGCGTGGATCAACCTGTGCCTGGCCACCGGGCGCGCCGGTCGCCCCCTGTCCGGCTACGGATGTCTGACCGGGCAGGGCAACGGGCAGGGCGGCCGGGAGCACGGCCAGAAGGCCGACCAGCTGCCTGGCTACCGCAAGCTGACCGACCCGGCGGCACGCCGGCACGTGGCGGAGGTGTGGGGCGTGGACCCGGACTCGCTGCCGGGCCCGGGCCGCAGTGCCTACGAACTCCTCGACGCCCTCGGCACGGACATCCGCACGCTGCTGCTGATGGGCTCCAACCCGGTGGTGTCGGCACCCCGCGCCGCGCACATCGAGGACCGGCTGCGCTCGCTGGACTTCCTCGCCGTCTGCGACGTGGTCCTGTCGGAGACGGCGGAGCTGGCGGACGTGGTGCTGCCGGTCACGCAGTGGGCGGAGGAGACGGGCACGACGACCAACCTGGAGGGCCGGGTCCTGCTGCGCCGCCGCGCGCTGACCCCGCCGCCCGGGGTGCGCAGCGACCTGGAGGTCATGCACGAACTCGCCGCCCGCCTGGGCGTGGAGAAAGGCTTTCCCACGGACCCGGAGGAGGTCTTCGAGGAACTGCGCCGAGCCAGCGCGGGCGGTCCGGCGGACTACTCCGGGATCACCTACCGCAGGCTGGCGGAGGAGAACGGGGTGTTCTGGCCGTGCCCGGTGCCGGCCGCCGACTCGCAGAAAGGCGAGGACGCCTCCCTCGACGTGCTCCCCGACGACCCGGCGGACCCCTCGGGCGAACGGGCGCCCGGCGTCCACCCCGGCACCCCCCGCCTCTTCCTCGACCGTTTCGCCACCGAGGACGGACGGGCCCGGTTCGCCGCCGTCTCCTACCGGGCGGTCGCCGAGGAACCCGACGACGCGTACCCGGTGCTGCTGACCACCGGCCGCGTGGTGGCGCAGTACCAGTCGGGGGCGCAGACCCGGCGTGTCGCGGAGCTGAACGCCGCCGCGCCCGGGCCGTTCGTGGAGATGCACCCACGGCTGGCGGAGCGGCTCGGCGCGGCGGAGGGGGACGCGGTCGCGGTGGTGTCGCGGCGGGGACGGGCCGTCGCGCCCGCGCGGATCAGCCGTGCCATCCGGCCCGACACCGTGTTCATGCCGTTCCACTGGCCGGGCGAGGGCCGCGCCAACACGCTGACCAACCCCGCCCTCGACCCCACCTCGCGCATGCCCGAGTTCAAGGTGTGCGCGGTACGGCTGGAGCGCTTGGGCCAGGGCTCCGCGGAGTGAGGTCGGAGGTGGGCGTACGGGACGCGCTCGCCGCACTGTCCGGCGGTGGCGTGCCGTCGGCCGACGCGCTGCCCGGAAGGGGGGAGGTGGGCGCGCCGCCCTCTGCGGTGTTCTCCCGGGTCGGGTCGACGCCGACGGTCAGCGTCGCGACGAAGCCCGTCTCGGCGTCCCCGGTGACCGTCATCAGCCCGTCCCTGGCGCCGCCACCACGGTAGACCGGGTCGTGCGCGAGCCGGGTACGGGTGCCCGTGTGCTGGGTGTACGGGGCCTTCGCGTACACCGCGTCGGCGTCGCCGTCGGGGAAGAAGAGCTGCCCGGTCCAGTTGACCCTGCCGCCCTTGTAGGTGCCGGCGGTCTTCTTGCCTCCGGTGTGCACCTTGACGTTGAGGTGCGGGGCGCGCCCCGTGTACCAGCCGGGGAAGATCGTCACGAACTCGACGACGCCGTCGGCGCCGGTGGTCTGGAAGCCGCGCAGGTACGTCGTGGGGGCGATGCCGCTGACGTGGCTCTCGGCGGGTGCCGTGCCGCCCGGGCGGACGGCGGGGAAGCCGGAGTGGTAGCCCCAGGCGTCGCACTGCCAGATCTCGACGGCCGCGTCCTTCAGGAGGGCGCAGACATGGGGCTCGTCGCGCACGGTGAGCCGTACGGTGAGCGGGACCCCTTCCTTGCCCTCGGTGATGTCCCTGCGGAAGGGCGCGTCGGCCAGGTGGTACGGCCCTTGCGTGACGCTCGGGTTGAGCACGCACAGCTGCGCGCCGGGTGCCTCGTGGGCGTCCGGCGCGTGCCGGTGGGAGGACGAGCAGGCGCCGGTCCCCAGTCCCAGGACGGCACCCACGGCGGCACCGCCCAGCCTGAGCGCACGCCGCCGGGTGAAGTCGCTATCGGTCATGGCCGGGACCCTAGGTGGCGCGACACGACGGTGAGCGGGGGCGCACGGGGCGGTCGCCCACACGAGGGACGCACGCAGGTGAGTCAGGGGGGCTGGAGAAGCGAGCGGGGCAAGGCCGTGCGGTAACTGATCACGGTCGCCTGACCGTTTTTCCGTTCCTCGAAAGAGTGAACGCTCCTCCATCGCCCGGCAGCCGTGTCTGCGCTTCGCCAAGGCTGTGCGTATGGTCACCGCCACCCATGAGACCTCCCACCGGATCTTCCAGGACCATCCGGAAGTCCTCGCTCCAGTCTTCAAGGCACTGGGACTGCCGCCGCCCTTGAAGGCGGACATCGAAGCGATCACCCCCGACGCGACGGAGATCAAACCGTTGGAGCGCCGTGTGGACACGGTGCTGAAGGTCGAGCCGTCCGACGGTGACGGCTTTCTGCTCGCCATCGAGGCCCAGACAAGACGGGCTCCCGACAAGGGGACCAACGGGTCTATTACGTGAGCTACCTGTACGCCAAGTTCGAACTGCTGGTGCTGCTGGTCGCCGTCTGTCGCAACCGCTCCACCGCGACGTGGGCGGCCGGGCCGTTCGAGTGCCGAGTCGGCCCCTGGAAGACCCAGGTCACCCGTCCCTTCGTCCTCGGACCGGACACCATCGCGCGGATCACCGACGAGTCGGAGGTGGCGCGGCAGCCGGCGCTGGCGACGCTCAGTGTCATCGTGCACAGCGAAAGCGAGGACATCGCGCCCATACTGGAACTGCTGGCCCGCGGAATGCGGTCGTTCGACAAAGCCACGGCCAAGTACTGGTCGGAACTCGTGGAAATCGGCCTGGAGGACACTCCGACCCGTGAGACGTGGAGGGAGCTGGAGAAGATGGTCGTCACCTACTTCCCGGGCAGGGGCACGGTCTTCGAGGAGGCCTACCTGGACGGCGCGGCCAAGGGCCAGGCCAAGGGCGTTCTGCGCGTCCTGGAAGTGCGTGGGCTCCCGGTCTCCGACGCCGTACGCGAACGCATCACCACCTGCACCGACCTTGCCCGCCTCGACGATTGGCTCGACCGGGCCGGTACGGTCGAACGGGCGGAGGATCTGTTCGACGAGAACCCGGAGGCTCCCGAGCCGAGCCCTTGTTGACCGGCTCGGAGTGGGTACCGCCGAGTTGGTCTGCCATGCCGCCTGGGGAGGCAGACGACAAGTGCCCGGTCCTCAAGGTGGATACCCCGGCCCAGAACCGCCTGTTCCTGTGCGAGGTCACGGCGAAGATCCTCCACCAGGGCATGGCCCTGCTGGGTCCGGTCGCCCGAGCGTCGCTGACCGATTGCCAACGTCGACGGCCCAGCCCGAACCTCCTGGTTCGGGCTGGGCCGTCTGCGTTGGAGCCCGGAACAAGCGCCCGGCACCCCTACGGTTCGGTCACGAACTCTGCGGATCGGGCCAGGATTCCAGCTGCTCGACAATGGCCTCGAGGGACGCCTGGAACTGCGAATCCGGGATCGAGCCCTGCGCGTACCGCTCCCACAGGTCCGGAAGCTGTTCCACAGTCATCCCGAATTCGATGACGAGGTCGGCGAGGCGCAGCGGATCGACCGAGACCTTCCCTTCAGTGATCATCCACCGTTGCGCCGCGGCATACGCCGTGATGCCCCGGCCGGCGAGGGCGACCGTGTCCCAGCCGAGGCGGTCGCTGCTCGCCATCCTGATCAGAGCCTCGTAATATTCCGAGTTTCTCAGACTCACCGTGGTGCCGCCTCTTTGATCGCGCGCATGCAGGTAGAAAACAGTCGGGCTCCCGCACGGCACAGCGGCCGCACGGGGAGCCCGACTCAGACTGTCAGTCCTCGCGGAAGGCGGAGGGCAGGCCTCTCTTGGCCCACACCGCCATGCGAGTTCCGGTCTCGGGTATGTCCGTCACACCTCCCGCCCGCAGGACATCGCAGACATGCGTCAGACAACTGTTGGTCAGGAAGTCGTACGGCCCCTGCTCCGTTCCGATCCTGCTCGCCTGGAAGGACCGCGCGGCGTCGGCGTTCGGAAGACGGAAGGAGAACGTCATCGTACCGGTCCCGCCGTTGTAGTTCCTGATCGGCGTCTCGGTGTGCCCCACGTTCGGCATCAACTCGGAGTGCGTGATGTCTCCCTGCGCGTCCATCACCTCGACGGTGAAGTGAACGTTGGTGCCGTCAGCGGTGTGCGCGTGAACCAGGGCCGTTCCCTCGTCGCCCGTCGGACACGAGTCGTTGTGGACGAGCAGCGACGTCCCGCCGGCCAGCACGTAGTACGTGTGGACATCACCGACGGTGAGGTTGTGGACGGTCGATCCGAGCGCCGTCCAGCGCTCCACCGCGGTGACCTGGACGTACGTTCCCGCACTGGTCTGCAGCCACTCGCCGGACTTCAGGTTGGTGGCCTTGATCCACGCGTGCAGCTCCGGGACCCAGAAGGGGTGGGCATCGGTCGCGGTGACCTCGGCCGTCTTGGTGCCCTTCTTGCCGTCGACGTCGATCGTGACCTTGACCAGGTGCTTCAGGCCCCGGCCCGTGATCTCGGCCGTGACCGTCTCGATCCGGGTCTCGCCGGTCTTCGGGTCCGTGGCGACGACCTTGTCACCGGTCTTGACCTTCTCGATCCGCTTGGTCGAGCCGTCGGCCATGAGGACCTTCGTGCCCGGCGTGAAGCTGTTACACCCGGGACCGCCGCCCTCGGCCTTGCCCGAGCCGCCGCTGCCGCTGGATCCTCCCTTGCTCTTGGCGGAGCCGCCGGACTTGCCGCCCGGATGGGAGTCGCCGCCGCCCTTGCCGCCGCCTCCGTGGGAGTGCGAGGAGACCTTCGGGGCCGCCTCGGCCGCGGCGTGCTTCTGGCGTGGGTTGCCGGTTTTCTTGGCGAGGTCGAGGGCCTTGTCGGCGGTGCGTTTGGCTTCTTCCGCCGCCTTCTTCCTCGCCCGTTGCGCCGCGAGCTTCTTCGCTCGCTCGATCGCCAGCTTCTTCGCCCGTAGCGCCGCCCTCTCGGCCGCCTTCGCCGCCTTCAGGACCAGCTCCGCCGCCTTCTTGGCCGCGCGGAAGGACTCGACCGCCTTGATGGTGCGCTTGACGGCCTTCATCACCGCCGGGATCTTGCCGAGCTTCCCCCACGGGATGGCGTCGAGCACGATGCCCATGCAGGACCACATGTCGCCGCCGAAGCAGGCGATGGCGTCGTTGATGCCGATGAAGTCCTTCAGCGTCTCCCACGCCACGGCGAGGATCACCGAGGTGAGGGACTTGCCCTGCATCGCCTGCGCCTGCGCGACCTGCGCCGCGGACAGACCCGCGCCCGCGAGGGCCGCGGCCCGCTCGGAGGCGGTCAGGGCGATGGACTCGCCCGTCGGGTCGGCGTACGTCACCGGGTTGTTGTGCGCGTAGGCGTACCCGTTGGACTGCAGGACGTCGTTCAGGTCCAGCAGGGGGTCGGCGGACAGGAAACGGCCCACCACCGGGTCGTACAGCCGCGCGCCCAGCCCGACGAAGCCCGAGGCGTTGTCGTCGGTGGCACCGAGGAACCCGGTGTGCGCCTGCCGGCTGACCCCGATGGTGTCGGTGCCGCGCTGGTTGCCGAACGGGTCCTGCTTGCGGATGCGGACCGACATCCCGCCGTCGAGGGCGACCTCGGCGTACGGGCTGCCCTGGTGGTCACCGGTGATCGCGACCAGGCGCTCACTCCCGGTGCCGTTGGCGTAGCGCATGACCGCGCCGCCGGGGGCGTCGTAGGTGCGCTGGGTGTGGACCAGGACGCCGCCCTTCTGGACGGTGACCTCGGCCTCGCCCAGGCTGAGCGTGGCCTGCTTGCCCTTGATGGTCAGCAGCTGCTCGCCGCCGGGGCCGTAGATGTAACGGGTGTCGTTCTGCGGCGCCCACAGCTGCTCGGCCTTCGTGCCGTCGCAGGTGGCGAGCACGACCGGGGTCGAGTTCGCCGAGTTGGCGCCCTGGACCGCCAGGCACAGGCCCGAGGCCACGTGGGTCAGCTGGCCGGAGGCGTTGCGCTTGAGCTCCTGACCGGCCGAGCCGTCGCACTTCTGCAACTGGACGGCCGACCCGGCGGTGTTGCCGGCGGGCTGGACGCACCACTTGTCGTAGACGTTCAGCGTGCCCTGGTCGGGGTTGGTCCCGCCCGGGGTGGGGCTGAAGCGCCAGTTCTGCGCGATCGAGGCGTTGCACTGGTACAGCTGGATCGCCGTACCCGCGACCGCCGCACCGCCCTTGAGGTCCAGGCACTTGTCGGCGAGGCCCACGTACGGGGTCCTGCCGGCGGTGCCCTGACCGGTGATGCGGTCGATCTTGCCGTCGTAGGTCCAGCTCAGCGACTGCTTGTCACCGTTCTGGACGGACGTGATCGTCTTGGTCTCGCCGGTGAGCTCGTACAGCCGCTCCGCCTCGGCCTTGACCTGCGCGCCGGCCGGCGTGGTGTAGGTCTTCGACACCTTGGTCAGCGTGTGCGGCTGGGTGCCGTCGGCCTTGCCGTAGGCGTAGGTGGTCGTGGCGTCCTTGGCGGTGGTGCCGGTGAGGTCCTTCTCGGTCAGCTTGGTGCGGTTGCCGAGCAGGTCGTACTCGTACTCCTGCCAGTAGCCGGAGTTGTCCTTCCCGGCCGCCACGTTCAGCGAGCCGTCGGCGTTCTTCGGGCCGGCGCAGGCGGTCTCGGGCTTGGAGGTCAGGTCCTTCGCCGTCCACGCCGTCTTCAGCTCACCCAGCGGGTTGTACGCGAAGCACTGCCGCTCCTCGATGCCGGTGGCCGACTCCGAGACGGAGGTGACGTTGCCGGCCGGGTCGTAGGTGTACGACCGCTTCGAGACGAGGTTGCCGGGGAGCAGGGAGGTGTCGCCGCCGTTGGTGGCGCCCTTCTCCCGGTAGACCTGCTGGTCCTTCAGCTCACCACTGGACTCGTCGTAGGTGTTCTGCGTCCACACCCGGTAGGGCTGGGCGCCGAGCGTGGAGCGCAGCACCTGGCCGTAGGGGTCGTAGACCGTCTCGGAGCCGTACCAGTCCTTGCCGGAGATGGAGAGCGGCTTGCCGTCCTTGTTGTAGCGGACGACCAGCTTCTCGGAGGCGAGCTTGCCGATCTTCGGCAGCGTGGACTCCTCCAGCATGCCGTTGTCGCTGTACTTGTAGGAGTACGTGTACGACTGGTCCAGGCCCCAGGCGGAGGCCACCGTGAGCGGCAGGTTCAGCGTGGTCGAGGTCGGCTGGTAGTCCTTGGTGTAGCCGTCGACCTTCTGCGTGTACGCCTCACCGTCGGTGTAGCGGGTGGCGGTGGCCGGCATGCCCTTGCCACCGGGCGCCGTGTCATAACCGAACTGCGCCAGGAGGGTGCCGCCCGAGTCGTTCAGGCGCTGCTCGGTCGGCCGCGACAGCTGGTCGTAGCCGTTCCAGATGGTGATGTTACGGGCGTTCGTCGTGGTGAGAACGCGGTCGTGGTTGTCGTACGTCGTCCGCGTGGTGCCCGTGTCCGGGTCGGTAGCGGTCTCGGTGCGGCCGCGGTGGTCGTACGTCCACGTCCACGGGTGGGCGGTGTCGGCGGAGTTGGTCGCCTTCGCCAGCCGGCCGAGGGCGTCGTAGTCGTACTTCATCGACGTGAAGCCGCCGGGCGCGTCCGGGTTGAAGGTGTCGACCCGGGAGGTGCGGCCGAGGGCGTCGGTGAAGACGCGGTAGTCGGAGGCGCCGGTCGGGTTGTCGACCTTCGACCAGTCCAGGCCGTACTGGTACTTGGTGGCCCGCTCGGGGACCTCCCGCGAGCTGACCGTGCCGGTCTGCGGGTCCGCGACCTTGAGGACCGGGGTCTCCTGCAGCACGCGGCCGGAACCGTCGTAGGTGTAGCGCGTGATGTTGGGGACCTGCGTGTCGGCGTCCGGGGTGAACAGCTCGCCCGGCGTGGCCTCGTAGGTCAGGTAGGCGTTGTTGGTCTGCCAGACCTCACCGGAGCTGTTGTACAGCGTGTCGGTGATCAGCCAGCCGCCGCCGTCCGCCTGCTCCTGCTGCTGCCGCTCCCGCCCGAGCCCGTCGTAGAGGGTGACGGAGGTCTCGACGCGGTCGTTGTAGCCGCGGGTGTAGGTGGTGACGTACGCCGGCTTGCGGTCGGGGTTGGCCGGATCGTACGTGGGGACCGTGTAGACGGCCCGGAAGTCCGGCACGGCCGTGTCGGAGGGGGCGCGGTCGGCGGCCCATGCCTTCTCGAGGCGGCCCAGCGGGTCGAATTCGGCCTGCGTGACGTGGCCGTTGGCGTCGGTCGTCTTCGTGGTGGTGCCCCGGCCCGGCTCGATCTCCCGGGTCTCGGAGTGGCCGACCGCGTTGGTCTCGGTCACCTTGAAGACCTGGCCGGTGGACGGCTCGTAGGTGATCAGGCCCGAGGTCTTGTGGTCCTGGTCCGTGGTGCGGGTGACACGGCCGACGGCGTCGAACTCGGTGGTGCCGTCGGACTGCCAGCCGGTGCCGGCCCCGTTGACGGACCAGGTCTCGGACGCCTCGCCCTTGGTGGTGTCGTCGAGCGCGGCGCCGTAGCCCTGCCCGTCGTAGGCGGTGCGCAGGCCGCTGCTGAGCGTGCTGAGGTCGCTGAAGTCCGCCGCCGCGCAGGTGGTCGGGGAGACCAGGACCTGCCGGGTCAGACCGATCAGGTTCTTGGCGGTGTTGTGGACGTACTCCGACTTGGTGCACGACTCGTCGCCGGAACGGCCGGTGTCGCCGAGGGACTCCACCAGTACGGGCAGACCGTAGGTCGACTCGTAGGTGGTGTGCGTCTTGACGATCCGCAGGGGCCGGTTGTCGTCGGTGTTCGTGGTGGAGGACTTGGTGTACGCGATCTCGTCCGGCTCGGTCACGCGCCAGGCGCGCAGCGGGTCCAGGCCGTCGTCACGGTCGCGGTGGGCCAGCTCGGTGGCCTCCGGGACGGTGACGGAGCGGGAGACCCACGCCGTGTCGGGGTCGTCGGCATTGTCGTAGTCGAGTTCTTCGGCGATCCGGCCCGCGAACGGCTCGCGGTCCTTGGCGATCTCGTTGCCCTCGATGTCCTTCACCGACACGGTGTCGCCCATGCCGCGGAAGAACCGGGTGACGGCCTTGGACCGCTTGGAGCCGATGGACGCGTCGTCGGCTCCGGTGATCACCGTGGTCTGCTCGAAACCCGCGAACTGGGAGTAGGTGCGCGTGGACTTCTTGGTGAACTCGGCGTCGGCGAGCTTCCAGCCCGGGTTCTTGTACTGGTAGGCGGTCTTCGTGGCGAACGCGCCGTCGACGTTGGGGAGTTCCTCGATGGAGTCCACGACGTACTTGTGGAACCAGTCGATGTCCTCGACCTCGGGGTCGGGGTTCCAGAACGCCGGGTAGCACAGGCGCGTGTTGGACTTCAGCGCCGCGGTGTCGCTCTTGCCGGGCAGGTTGGTGCCGGTCGCGCAGTCGCCCTCGGGCTTCTTGTAGGTGACGACGGTCTCGCCGCCGTACTCGTTGATGACGCGGGCGACACGCAGCCGGGAGAAGCCGGGGCGCGCGTCGCCCGGGCGCATCACCCGGTTGGGCATGTCCTCGGCGTTGGACTCGAAGCGCACCGCGTTCATGGTGACGCTGCGGTCCGTGGTGCCGTTGCGGCCGAAGCCGGTGCGCTGGATCGACTCCAGCCACAGCGCGGTGTTCGGGCCGGTCTTCAGGACGGGGAAGCTGTGCTTGAGGTTGTACTGGTCCACCACCTGGCGTGCGGTGGTGTCGGTGCGGCGCTGCGCGGAGGTCTGGATCTGCACCAGACGCTTGCGGCTCCAGAACGACGGACCCGCGTTCCAGCACTTGCGTGTGTAGGTGGAGGTGACCTGCTTGCAGTTCAGGTCGGCCGGGGTGTCGTACCAGATGCGGTACTTGCCCGGGTCCTTGTCCTCGAAGTTGGCGTCCGAGCAGGTCAGCGTGTCTTCGGGCAGGCAGCGCTCGTCCACCTTGAAGGTCACGCGGGCCGGGGCGGTCGCGGAGAACAGGGTGTCCTTGCGCTGGCCGTAGTCGATGTGGTCGAGCCAGCCGTCACGGTCGTAGACGACCGGCGCCTTGAAGTTGAAGTTGCGGGCGTAGTAGTTCTGCGCCTTCTTCCACCACAGGGACATGGCGTTGCCGTGGATGTCCTCGACGTAGTCGAGGTTCCAGCGCCAGCCCTGCGTGCAGGCGGAGCCGACCCAGTCGCCGGCCTTGTAGCAGTCCTCGCCCTCGTGGTTGCCGTACACCGGCACGGTCAGCACCGAGTCGGTGGTCGACTGGCCGTCGGACCAGCCGGGCAGCTTGTTCAGGCCGAAGTAGTAGCGGGTGCCGTCCCTGGTGGTGACGACCCAGTACTCGCCGTTGCGGGCGCCGTTGCCGTTGCCGGAGTCGGTGAGCCGCTCGATCTTCGAGCCGTCACCGTTGGCGGTGAACCACTTGCCCTGGTCCTTGTCCCAGACCAGTTCGGTGGTCATGCCGCCCAGCGACAGCGTGGCGTTCATCGAACCCCAGCACAGGTCCGCGGTGCGGTGCGTGGCGTTGTTCGAGCCGGACTTCTTGGAGTCCTGACGGCAGTTGACGTAGGTCCGGGTGATCGAGCCCGGGTTGTAGTCCCAGCCGTCACCGATCCAGGAGGCCTGGTTGTTGGTGGCGGAGGTGCGGCCGTCGACCGACTGCGAGGAGTAGCCCAGCGAGATCTTCGGCATCGGGCCGCCGGCGGTCTGCGGCACCTGCACGTCGTAGGAGTACGTGAACGCGCCGGAGGAGGATCCGGCCGACCAGGACCCCGAGGACAGCACCGGGGTGGCGGTGAAGTCGCCGGAGGCCGAGGCGCCCGTGTCCATCGCGCCGATGACCTGCGGACCGGAGGCGTCCACCGCCGGGAGCACGTCACCGCTGCGGTACGACGCCGTCCGGGCACTGGACTTGACGGTGCCCGCGTTGCCGCCGAGCAGGTTCGACACCGGCACTGAGCCGGTGAGGATGGTGCGCGTGCCGGTCTTCTTCGCGGCCCTGGTCCGGGTGGGCGCCTTGGCTGCGGGGACCACCTTGATCGAACTGCGCAGCCGCTGAGGCTGCTTGTCGTTCTTGCCCGACATGGTGGTCACACCGCTGTCGATGGCGCAGTCACCGGCGTCGGGCGCGTCCATGACGCAGTTGGGCAGCAGGACCAGCCCGAAGCGCTCGGCTGCTCGCTGGCCGTACAGGTCCTTGAAGCCGGAGGTGTCCACGTCGATCGTGACCTGCGCGGCCGGGTCGGCGTCGGCCGGCGGCGTGACCTTCATGATCATGCCGGCGACGTTCGCGTCCTGGGACGCGGTCGGCGCGGCCAGGTCGACCTTCCAGTCACCGTCGATCGCGGCCGGGTCGGTGCCCGCGGGCACGCCGACGGCGATCGGCAGGTCGCCGACCGGGACCGTGCTGCCGGGCGCGGTGCCGGCCTGCAAGGTGGCGACACCGCTGTCCTGCGCCCATGGTGTGACCGCGGTCGGGACGTAGGGGTCGGCGGGCACCTCGGGCGCGGTGGTGAGGTTCTTCTCGGCTTCCTTGTCCTGCGGAATCGCCGTGGACTTCGGCAGGTCGGGGAGCTTGACCTCCTCCCGGGCCATGCCGGGGCCGGGTATCGCCCACGCCTCCGTGCCGAGACTGCTCACCAACAAGGCCGTGGACAACAAAAGGACGGTCGCCGCGCGGCTTTGCCGGCGGCGCCGTCGTTGTGACTCCGTCATCGCTGGGCGTGCCCGCCCCAGCCACAACGGTGGACTTTGAGCGCGCATACGCGTCGACCCCACCAAGGCATGCAAAGAAAAACGACAGATGGAATCCGCACCTTCTGTCATGACCCCCACAGGTTTCAAGATCGGTCCGCAAAGGTTCCCGGACGCGATGTGATCTGCGTCATGGCGCCAGACCTGACGAGTGATCACCTTCGTGGACAAGTCGGCAAGACCGCGGCAACCCGCCCCTATGACCGCACATCAGGTGATCAAAAGCCGCACTTGAGGCACCGTCAAAGCGGAGTCAAGCCCGCCTCATTCGTTCGTCACAACTTCATAAACTCTTCATATGTGGACCTGACGTGACGTTCGTGTGATCGTGTGCGCGACTCTGCCCCGCGGCCCGCCGACCGGGGCCGTTCGTGCTGTCCGTATCCGCCTGGTCCACACGGGAGTAGACCGCCGCCGTGTCCGCGCCGCCTCGTTTTCTCAGCCCCTTCGTGCGCACGCGCACCAGGCTGGCTGTCACCCTCGGCCTCGTCCTGGCCGCTCTGACCGCCGCACTGTTGCCCTGGTGGCAACCCGACGACGCCTCACCACCCCAGGCGGCCGAGGCCACCCGCGCCCGGCAGGCCGCCACCGGCCCGCGCGACGAGGCCGACGCCCAGGCCGAGGCCCGCCGCACCCACAAGCCGGTCCTCGTCGAGACGGCCACCACGGCCACGTCCCAGACGTGGGCCCAGCCGGACGGCCAGTTGCGCACCAGCATCACGGCCACGCCGGCCCGGGCGAAGACCGCCACGGGCCAGTGGGCGCCGATCGACAACCACCTGCGGCGGGTGAAGAACGCCCCGCGCGGCCTCGGCATCCAGCCGGTCAACCCCGCGCGGCCCGTCCGCTTCTCCAGCGGCAGCAAGGACACCCACGCCGACCGCTCCTTCGTCCGTGCGCCTTTGACGGGCCGCCGGGAAACCGTGCTGGCCGAGGTCGACATCGACGGCCACACCGTCGCCTACACCTGGCCCGGCACCCTGCCCGAGCCGGTGCTCGACGGCCCGCGCGCCCTGTACTCCGAGGTGCTGCCCGGCGTCGACCTGCTGCTGGTCGCCCGCGCCGAGGGCGGCTTCGCCCAGCTGCTGATCGTCAAGACCAAGGAGGCCGCGCAGTCCCCGGCGCTGGCCACCGTGGCCTACGGCCTGCGCTCCAAGACGGCCGTCTTCCACCACGACGCCGGCAGCGGCCGCATCCTGGTCCAGGACCGCTCCGGCAAGGAAATCGGCTCCATCCCCACCCCGTTCGCCTGGGACTCCGCCGGCCGCGACCCCGAGCTCGACGAGGGCAGGGGCACCCCGCGCACCTCGGTCGACACCCCCACCGACGTGCTGAAGCTGTCCGGCCTGAGCGGCATCGAGCCCGGCGCGCACAGCGCCCCCATGCCGGTCGAGCTCGACGGCGACGGCACCGGCACCGCCCGCCTCGACCTGCACGCCGCGCAGGCCGGGCTGTTCACGAACGCCGACGTGAAGTTCCCGGTGTTCGTCGACCCGACCATGAACGGCGGCTGGCTCGCCTGGACCGTCGCCTACAAGCCGTACCCGAACTCGAGCTTCTGGGACGGCACCAACTTCTCCTCCGGCACCTCCGACGCCCGCGTCGGCTTCGAGAACGAGACCGGCGGCACCGCCCGCTCCTTCTGGCGGATGAAGTTCGACACCAGCATCGAGGGCGCGGACGTCTCCAAGGCCACCTTCAAGGTGCTCAACAACCACTCCTGGTCGTGCACCACCCGTGACTTCCAGTTCTGGCTGACCGGGGCCATCTCGTCGGGCACCACCTGGAACAAGCAGCCGAGCTGGTCCACGCAGCTGGACCACCACTCCTTCGCGCACGGCTGGTCCTCCAGCTCCTGCCCCGACGACTACGAGGCGTTCCCGGTGACGGCCGGCGCGCAGAAGGCCGCCGAGGGCGGCTGGTCGAACATCACCTTCGGCATGCGCGCGAGCAGCGAGTCGGACGTGCAGACGTGGCGCAAGTTCCAGGCGACCAGCGCCACCCTCGAGGTCGTCTACAACCGGCCGCCCTCCGAGCCCACCGGTGGCAAGACCACGCCGGGCGGTACCTGCTCCGTCGGCGGCTCGGGCGTGACCGTCGGCAAGACCAACATCGTGCTGTCGGCCAACGCCAAGGATGCCGACGGCAACCTCAGCAAGCTGCGCTTCCGCTTCTGGAAGACCGGCGGCACGGTCCCGTCCGGCTGGCTGGTCACTCCCAACTCCAGCGGAACCGCCACCTACACCGTGCCCGCCACGTTCCCGCTGGAGGACAAGACCACCTACTCGTGGGACGTGCGCGCGGAGGACTCCGGCGGCCTGACCTCCTCGTACTTCCCTCCCGGCACCGACCCGTGCCGGCTCAACATCGACGCCAGCGCCCCGCCGCAGCCCACCGTCGACAGCGACAACTTCCCCGCGGCCACGCCCGACGGGCAGACCTGGTCCACGGTCAAGTTCGGCGACCATGGGGCGGTGACCTTCACCTCCGAGGGCGCGACGAAGTTCCGCTGGTCCTTCGAGGGCAACAACCCGGTCTACGTGAACGCCACCAACGGCACCGCGACCGTCGACCCGATGTTCCCCGCGCACGCCGGGCCGAACACGCTCCAGGTGTACGCCTACGACGCCGCCGGCAACGCCAGCCAGCGCACCGACTACACCTTCTACGTGCCGCCGCGGGACACCGCCGACGGCCCCATGGACACCGGCGGTGACGCCAAGCCGGATCTGCTGATCGTCGACGCCAACGGCAACCTGCGCAACTGCGTCGGCGGCGACGACGGCGACCTGTACAACTGCCTGGTCGGGTCCTACGACAGCACCAAGCCGAAGGACCAGCAGGCCGACCCACAGGGCCACTGGTTCGACCCGGCCACCGGCAAGGCCGCCCTGATCACGCACTACCAGGACGCCTACCCCGGCGACGGCTCCACCGACCTGTTCGCAGCCACCCCCGACGGGCACTTCTACCTCTACCCCGGCGACGGCTACGGCAGCTACGACGTCTCCCAGCGCCTGGAGGTCCGCCTCCCGTCGAACGCCCCCGCGCCCTCGACGTGGACCCAGATCAAGGCCGTCGGCGACATCACCGGCGACAAGCTGCCCGACCTGGTGCTGCGGGCCGGCACCGCCTTCTGGACCCTGTCCGGCTACACCGGTGCCACCTTCCAGACCGCGACCTTGATGGAGGGCACCGCCTGGGCCCGCCGGGAGATCGTCAACGTCACCGACATCAGCGGCGACAACACGCCCGACCTGCTGTGGCGCAACCTGGACAACGGCAACATGTACGACCGCCAGGGCAAGCCGGGTGCCGTCACCGGCAGCGTCGACCTCGAGTCGCTGAAGCTGGCCGCCAACTCGCTGACCGGGAAGGACGAGTCCTACGGCACCGGCTGGGACGAGGCCGGCGTGCCGACGGCCATCGGCATCCCGGACGTCAACCAGGACGGCATCCCCGACATCTGGGCCCGCTTCGCCTCCGACGGCTACACGCGGATCTACCACCCGTCGCGGACGAACACCAACGCTGCGGTGAGGGTCGTCCTGTCGGTGAACTGGAACACGATCAAGGCCTTCGGCTGACGGTCGGCTCCGTTACCTCGCGTGAGCCCCGGCACCCTGTGCCGGGGCTCACCCCGTTTCCCGAGTCCGCCGGCTCAGCCAGTCCCCGCTCTCGATCAGCCTGCCCCGCCGCCGCAGGCGGGTCGCGACGGCGGGGGCGGCCAGGTACACCCAGGCCCGTACGGTCCTGCCGTCCGCGGCGGTCACCTCCCGCTGCACCCGCTCGTAGAGGCTGCGCGGATCACCCGGCACGTATTCCTCCAGGCGGTCCAGCAGGACGAGGAGACCGTCGTACGCCTCGGGCCGGGCGGTGACGATCTCGCCCGTGACCGTGCCGCCGTCCGCGTCCGCCACCGCGTAGGGGTAGCCGGGCCCTTCGTACAGCACCGCACCCGGCAGCAGGCCCGGCTCCTCGGAGCCGGTGCGGCCGTGCAGGAAGAGGGCGTGGTTGTGCTCGCCCGGGCGCAGCGTCCCGTAGACGAAGAACGGCAGTCTCACAGAACCGATTCTTCCCCCTCACACATCTCCCCGGCTGCTCCATGGACATGACATGCCCTGGACCCTTCAATCGGAGGGACGCCAGGGGGTTCCCCGCCCCTGCCCTCCCCACGCGCCCCCGGGCGCCTTCCCTAGGAGACCGATGAGCCGGATACGGCCTGCCCGAGGTTCCCGTCTCACCGCGGCCGGCACCGCCGCGACCGCCGCCGCCCTGCTGGCCGCCGCACTCGCCCCGGCCCCCGCCGCCGAGGCGGCCGCCAGACCCAGCCGGTCCACCGTGATCCGCGACGCCGCGGCGGTGCTGGTGCGCGAGGCCGCCCGCCTGGGCCTGACACCGGCGCAGGGCACGAACGTACGGGACGTCGTCGTGGACCCGGACGGCAGCCGGCATGTGCGTTATGACCGGACCTTTCGTCAGCTGCCCGTCGTCGGCGGCGACTTCGTGCTCCACCTGGCGCCCGACGGGTCGTACCGCAGCGCCGACCGGGCCACCAGGCGCGACATCTCCCTGCCGACCATCACCCCGGCCGTGAAGGCCCCCAAGGCCGCCGACCTCGCCACCGCCGCGCTGCGCGCCGCGAACGCCGGGGAGTTGCTCAAGCACCTGACCGCCAGGCCGCAGCTCGTCGTCGACGCGCTGCACGGCGCGCCCCGGCTGGCCTGGCGCACCGAGGTCACCGGGCAGGACACGCTCGGCAACCCGGTCGCGCGCACCGTGGTCACGGACGCCGGCACCGGGCGGCAGATCGACGCCTGGGACAGCATCGAGACGGCGACCGGTGACGGCAAGTCCCTCTACAGCGGGACGGTTCCGCTTGAGACGACGCAGTCCGGGTCGGCGTACCAGCTCAAGGACCCCACGCGGGGCGGCACGTACACGGGCGACGCCGAGAACAAGACCGACCTGTGCTTCCTCACCACCATCTGCGTCAGCCGCGCCCCCGCCACCCTCTTCACCGACTCCGACAACCACTGGGGTTCGGGCACGGTGTCGGACCGCTCCTCCGCGGCGGTGGACGCGCAGTACGGCACCGACGTGACCTGGGACTACTACAAGAACGTGCACGGCCGCAGCGGCATCGCGGGCGACGGCAAGGGCTCCTACAACCGCGTCCACTACGGCACGAACTACAACAACGCCTTCTGGGACGACAACTGCTTCTGCATGACGTACGGCGACGGTGACGGCACGGCGCTCGGGCCGCTGGTGGCGCTGGACGTGGCCGGGCACGAGATGACGCACGGCGTGACGTCCAAGACGGCGGCGCTGGCGTACTCCGGGGAGTCGGGCGGGCTGAACGAGGCCACCTCCGACATCTTCGGAACGCTGGTGGAGTGGTACGCGAACAACGCCTCCGACCCCGGTGACTACCTGATCGGCGAGAAGATCGTCCGCTCGGGCTTCGGCAAGTCGGCGCTGCGCTACATGGACAAGCCGTCCAAGGACGTCAACTCGGCCGACTGCTGGAGCAGTTCGGTGGGCAACCTGGACGTGCACTACTCGTCCGGCGTCGCGAACCACTTCGCGTACCTGCTCGCGGAGGGCAGCGGCGCCAAGACCCTCAACGGCGTCGCCTACGACTCCCCCACCTGCAACGGCTCCACGGTGACGGGCATCGGCCGGGACAAGCTCGGCAAGATCTGGTACCGGGCGCTCACCGTCTACATGACGTCCTCCACGAACTACGCGGGCGCCCGCACGGCGACGCTGAACGCGGCGAAGGACCTCTACGGGGCGGGGAGCACGGAGTACAACGCCGTGGCGGCGGCCTGGAGCGCCGTGAACGTCGGCTGAGGGAAATACGGTGGCGGGCCGGGTGCCGCCCTGCCTACGCTGCGGCACCCGACCGCCGTACTTCCGCTGGAGACCGATGCCCGCCGCGAAGATGCACGCCGACGAACTGGACGTGGACACCGCGCTGGTGCGCCGGCTGGTCGCCGGGCAGTTCCCTCGGTGGGCCGGGCTGCCGGTCACCGAGGTGCCGTCGGCCGGGACGGACAACGCCATGTACCGGCTGGGCGACGACATGGTCGTACGGCTGCCCCGGCGGCCCGGCGGGGCGCGGCAGGTGGACAAGGAGCAGCGCTGGCTGCCGCTGCTGGCCCCGCATCTGCCGCTGACCGTCCCGGTGCCGCTCGGCAGGGGCGCCCCGGCACCCGGGTACGCGCATCCGTGGTCGGTGCTGCGCTGGCTGGACGGCGGGAACGCGTACGACGACCCGATCACCGAACTCGGCGACGCAGCCGTGGAGTTGGGTCGTTTCGTGGTGGCCTTGCGGCGGGTCGACGCGAGCGGCGGCCCGATGTCCTGGCGGGGCGGCCCGGTGGCGGCGAACGACGCGTACGTCCGTGCGGCCATCCGCGACCTGGGCGCGGACGGCACGGTGGACGCCGCCGCGGCGACGGCACTGTGGGAGGAGGTCGTCCGGCTCCCGCAGTGGGAGGGCGATCCGGTCTGGCTGCACGGGGACCTGCTGCCCGGGAACCTGCTCACGACCGCGGGCCGGCTCACCGCGGTGATCGACTTCGGGGGCCTGGGCGTGGGCGACCCGGCGGCCGACACCCTGGCCGCGTGGGCGGTCTTCACCCACGGCACCCGAGACCGGTTCCGCGAGGCGGCCGCCGTGGACGACGCGACCTGGGCCCGGGGCCGGGGTTGGGCCCTGTGCTTCGGCCTGATGGCGGAGCACTACTACCGGGAGACCAATCCTGTCCTGGCGGCGGTGGGGCACCGGGCGGTGACCGAGGCGCTGGCGGACCGGGGCTTCCTGGCGGCGCAGCGGACGGCATCCGGCGCCTGACGACCGGTCACCCGTTCACCAGTGCCTGTTCACCACCCCCGTTCACCCTGGGGTGTTCTTCCCTCACTCGCCGCCCCCGCGCCGCTGACCTGCCAAAACGTCGCCGCCGACGACTTCGGCGGGCACCCGTTCACCGCATTCCTGACACACCGTCAGCGAGCGGCCGCGCTCCGCTGCCCTTTTCCTCGACAGTGCGAGGACACGACCGACACAGCGGCACGCCGGTGAGGCCGCGGGCCGTGTCCCGCCCGAGGAGCACCACGATGCGACGTACGGCCCGCTCGCTGACCGGCACCGCGCTCGCCCTGGCCGCCGCGGGACTCGCCGCCGCGCCCGCGTACGGCGGTGAGACCGGGAGGCTGGAGGTCTTCCCCTCCATGGCCGTGCCCGGGAGCGTGGTCACCGTCAACACGGCGGCGTGCGGCGCGGACGGCTCCGCGGCGGGCGACGCCACCGCGGTCGGCGGCGGCACGTTCACGCTCGCGCCCAGCACGCACGAGCAGGACGTGATCGGCCGGTTCCGGGTGCCGCCCAGCGCGCAGCCGGGGACGTACGAGATCGTCGCCACGTGCTCCGGAGGCCGGCGGGCCAGGGTGACCGGCGACCTGACGGTCACCCTCAGCGCGGCCAAGGATCAGACGCGTCCGCGAGGAAGCGTGAAGACGGGGGTCGGCGGTGCACTCGGCCCCGACCCCGTGCGGACCGCGGCCGGTGTGACGGCGCTCGCCGTCGCCGCCGCGGGCGGTACCTGGCTCCTGCATCGCCGAATGAGAGGCGACGGGATCTGACGGACACCTCCGCTGTCCGTCGCCGGTACCGCCGTCCCCGTCCCCCTCCGGGTCCGACTGCCCCTCGCGGCCCGGAGGGGGTCCGGGGCCCCGCCTTCCCGGAAGGAGCTTCGTGTGCACAAGGTCGGTAACGCCGCGATAGCGTCCGTCACGGCGGTCTCCCTCTGCTCCGGCGCCTGGCTGCTGCACAGCGCCTACCGGAGCGACGCTCCCCCTCAACCCTCGGCCGCCCAGGGCGCCGTGGAGCCGGACCGTGAGGGCTCCGCCGCGCCCGCGCTGCCGCCCTCCCCGCCCGACCGCATCCGCATACCCTCGATCCACGTGGACGCCCCGCTGATGGGCCTGAGGCTGACCAGCGCGGGCAGCCTGGACGTCCCGCCCGCCGACGACAAGAACCTCGCCGGCTGGTACGAGGCCGGCACCATGCCCGGCGAGACCGGCACCGCGATCGTCGCCGGGCACGTCGACAACACCCGGGGCCCGGCGGTCTTCTACGACCTGGGCGCCCTGAGCAAGGGCAGCACGATCGAGATCGGCCGCCGCGACGGCTCGACCGCCCTGTTCACCGTGGACGCGGTCGAGGTCTACGCCGCGCGGAACTTCCCCGACGACAAGGTGTACGGCGCGGCGGGGCGCCCCGAGCTACGGGTGATCACCTGCGGCGGCGGCTACTCGAAGACAACGGGCTACCAGGGCAACGTGGTCGTCTTCGCCCACCTGACGGGCAGCCGCTGAACCGCCCGGGACGGCTGCGGCACCCACCGCTCGCTCAGGCCGGCCACTGCTCGTACGCCAGGTTCGCGACCAGGGCGAACACCACCGTCAGCAGCACGATCCGCACGAACCCGCTGCCCCGCTTCAGTGCCGTCCGCGCCCCGATCATGCCGCCGGCCAGGTTGAAGCCGGCCATCAGCACCGCCAGCTGCCAGAACACCGTGCCCTTCCACCCGAACGTGGCGAGCGCGCCCGCGTTGGTGCAGCAGTTGACGATCTTCGCGGTGGCGGAGGCGGTCACCAGGTCCAGGTGCAGCACCGCGGTGAGCGCCAGGACGAGGAAGGTGCCGGTGCCGGGGCCGATGAGGCCGTCGTAGAAGCCGATGCCGAGGCCCGCGAGCCCGATCGCGGCGAGCACCCGGCGTGCGGAGACCGGCCCGGTGGAGGGGGCGGTGCCGAAGGCGGGGCGCAGGATCACGAAGGCGCCGACGCCGAGCAGCACCACCATGACGACCGGCTTGAGGACGTCGGTGCTCAGCCCGGCGGCCACGAACGCCCCGGCCGTGGACCCGGCGAGCGCCGCGAGCCCGATCCGTACGGCCGTGCCCACGTCGACCGGTGTCCGGCGCGCGTACGTCACGGCCGCCCCCGTCGTCCCGACGATCGCGACGGCCTTGTTGGTGCCGAGCGCGTACGACGCCGGGGTGCCGGCGGGCAGCCCCAGCAGCAGTACGGGAAGCAGCAGCAGCCCGCCACCTCCGACCACGGCGTCGATCCAGCCGGCCGCGAGCGCGGCGAGGCACAGGGCGGCCACCAAGGTCAGCGAAATGTCGGGCATGATCGTGACCCTAGGGACGGGATCGGTGGCCCGTCCATCCATATGAGGGTCTTCTGAGGTTGCACGAGGGTCTTCCGAGGGTTGCCGACGGCCCCGCAGCCGGGCCTGTGACCGGCCCGGCGGCGGACTTAAGGGAGGGGTCCTCGGCGCCGTCCTCAGGCGGCCCGCACCTCGTACGCCGCCACCCGGACCGTCTCGTCGTCCAGGCACTGGCCGGTCTCCAGGTCGAAGCGCTGCTTGAGCAGCGGCGAGGCGACGAAGGGGCGGCCCTGGTGGGTGCCGGTCAGCCCCCGGGAGAGGACCGCGGCGCCGCCGAAGGGGTCCCGGTTGTCGATGCCGTACAGCCGGCCAGAGCGGTCCCGGAAGAGCGCAACCTGGCGGCCGTCCGGCAGCAGTGCCGCCACGCCGCGGCCCGGGGTCAGCGTGCTCATGTCGCAGACGGGGAACCAGGTGTCCTCGTCGATCCGGAGCTCGATCTTCAGGTCGGTGGTCTCGAGTGCCAGGGTCATCGCTGGGCGCTTCCTTCCAGGGGTCGCGTGCCGATGGTGAGCAGCGGCAGGTCGGGCTTGATCTGGTCGCGCTCGGGGACGAAGCCGACGACCGGGTCGGGGGTGTCCGGCGCGTTGACGAAGGACACGAACCGGGCGAGCTTCTCGGGGTCGTTGATGGTCTCGGCCCACTCGTCGCGGTAGTTCGCGACGTGCGCGGCCATCAGGGCCTCCAGCTCGTCGCAGATGCCGAGCGAGTCGTGGACGACCACGTCGCGCACGTGGTCCAGGCCGCCGGGGATCCGCTCCAGCCACACGCTGGTGCGTTCCAGGCGGTCGGCGGTACGGATGTAGAACATCAGGAACCGGTCGATGAGGCGGATCAGCTCCGCGTCGGACAGGTCCTGGGCGAGGAGGTCCGCGTGGCGCGGGGTGGCGCCGCCGTTGCCGCCGACGTAGAGGTTCCAGCCGCCCGCGGTGGCGATCACGCCGAAGTCCTTCGACTGGGCCTCGGCGCACTCGCGGGCGCACCCGGAGACGGCCGACTTCAGCTTGTGCGGGGAGCGCAGGCCCCGGTAGCGCAGCTCCAGGTCGATCGCCATGCGGACGGAGTCCTGGACGCCGTAGCGGCACCAGGTGGAGCCCACGCAGGACTTCACGGTGCGCAGCGCCTTGCCGTAGGCGTGGCCGGACTCGAAGCCGGCGTCGACCAGCCGGGCCCAGATCAGCGGGAGCTGCTCGACGCGCGCGCCGAACAGGTCGATCCGCTGACCGCCGGTGATCTTCGTGTAGAGGCCGAAGTCCCGGGCGATCTCGCCGATCACGATCAGCTTCTCCGGGGTGATCTCACCGCCGGGGATGCGCGGCACGACCGAGTAGGAGCCGTTCTTCTGCAGGTTGGCCAGGAAGTGGTCGTTGCTGTCCTGCAGCGCGGCCTGCTCGCCGTCCAGGACGTAACCGCTCGCGCCGATCGTCGGGGCGAGCGAGGCGATGATCGAGGCGACGGCCGGCTTGCAGGTCTCGCAGCCGTCGCCGCCGCGGGCGCCCTCGCGGCCGTAGCGGTCGAGCAGGTCCTGGTAGGAGTTGATGCGCAGGGCGAGGACGATCTCGTACAGCTCCTCGCGGGTCTGCGAGAAGCAGCCGCACAGGCCCTTGTCGACCTCGACGCCGCTCGCCTCGAGCTCGGCGTCGACCAGCTGGCCCAGCACCTTGACACAGCTTCCGCACGTCGTGCCGGCCTTGGTGCACTTCTTCACCTCGGGCACGGTGGTGCACTTGTGCTCGGTGACCGCGCCGCGGATCGTGCCCTTGGTGACGTTGTTGCAGGAGCAGATGATCGCGTCGTCCGGCAGCGCGGTCGGGCCGAGCTGGGCGGACTCCCCGGCGCCGGCGGGCAGCACCAGCGACTCGGGCGAGACGGGCGGGATGGAACCGGTGAAGGCCTTCAGCGTGCCGTACGCCTCCGCGTCGCCGACCAGGATGCCGCCGAGCAGCGTGCCGTCGCGGCCGATGACCAGCTTCTTGTACAGACCCGAGCGCGAGTCGGAGTAGACGACGTCGAGGCAGTCCTCGGTGGTGCCGTGCGCGTCGCCGAAGGAGGCCACGTCGACGCCGAGCAGCTTCAGCTTGGTGGACAGGTCGGCGCCGGTGAACGTCAACTGGTCGGTCTCGTGGGCGGCGATCGTCGCGGCCGCCGTCTCGGCCTGCTCGTAACCGGGCGCGACCAGGCCGTACACCCGGCCGTCCGCCGCGAGCGCGCACTCGCCGATCGCGAACACGTGCGGGTCGGTGACCGTGCGGCACTGCTCGTCGACGGTGATACCGCCGCGCTCGCCCACCGTCAGACCGCAGTCACGGGCCAGCTGGTCACGGGGGCGGACACCGGCCGAGAACACCACCATGTCGGTGGCGAGTTCGGAGCCGTCGGAGAGCTTCATGCCGGTGACGGAGCCGTCCTCACCGACGACGATCTCCTGGGTGCCCGTGCCGGTGTGCACGCTCAGGCCCATGTCCTCGATGGTGCGCAGCAGCGCGGCGCCGCCGCCCTCGTCGACCTGCACGGGCATCAGACGCGGCGCGAACTCCACGATGTGCGTGTTCAGGCCGAGGCCCTTGAGCGCGCCGGCCGCTTCGAGACCGAGCAGACCGCCGCCGACCACCGCGCCCGTGGTCGCCTTCGTCTTGGCGTACTCCTCGATGGCCAGCAGATCCTCGATGGTGCGGTAGACGAAACAGCCCTCGGCGTCCTTGCCGGGGACCGGCGGGACGAAGGGGTAGGAGCCGGTGGCGAGGACGAGCGTGTCGTACGCGACCGTCAGCCCGGAGCGGGCGGTGACCGTCCTCGCCTCCCGGTCGATGGTCTCGGCCGGGTCGCCGATGTGCAGCTCGATGCCGTGCGTGGCGATGAACTCCATGTCGGTCATGGACAGCTCGTCGGGCGTGGTGCCCGAGAAGTACGAGGTGAGCTGCACGCGGTCGTAGGCGGGGCGAGGCTCCTCGCACAGCACGACCACCCGGTGCGTGGCGGTCAGGCCGCGCTCGGCGAGCGCTTCGAGGAAGCGCTGGCCGACCATGCCATGGCCGACGAGCACGATCGTGGGGGTGGTGTCCGTGGACATCAGGAGCCTCCATCGTTGGTGAGCAGGTGGAGCAGCGGGGCACCGTCCGTGGGGAGCGGCTCTGCTCCCTCCCAGGCGCGGGCGAGCGCGCCGACGGTGCCGAGTTCGCCGACGAGTACGCCGCCGACCAGGCGGTCGTCGCGGACGACGACCTTCCGGTAGGTGCCGCGGGTGGCGTCGGTGAGCTGAACGACGTCGTCGCCGGGGCGGGGTTCGGTCTCGCCGAAGGCGGCGAGGTCGAGGAAGTCGTGCCCGGCGAGGGTGAGCCGGGTCAGGGAGCGGGTGCCGGTGTAGCGGGAGTTCGGGTCTCCGGCCAGCGACTCCGCCAGCGCCTCGGCCTGTTCGAGAGCCGGGGTGGCGAGCCCGTACACCGTGCCGTCGTGCTGGGCGCAGTCGCCGATGGCCCGGATGTGCGGGTCGGAGGTGCGCAGTTCGTCGTCGACGAGGATGCCCTTGTGGACGGCGAGGCCCGCGTCCTGGGCGAGGCCCACCCGGGGGTGGACGCCGCAGGCCAGGATGACGAGGTCGGTGTCGAGGGCGTAGCCGTCGGCCATCTCCACGGTGCGGACGGCGCCGCCGAGGGTGCGCACGCCGCGCACCCGGGTCTCGGTGTGGACCTCGACGCCGAGGCCGGTGAGGTGGCGGCGCACCAGCTTGGACGCCGACGGGTCGAGCTGGCGTTCCATCAGGCGCTCGGCCTGCTGGGCCAGGACGACCTGGGCGCCGCGGGCGGCGAGCGCGCGGGCGGCGGAGACGCCGAGGAGCCCGCCGCCGATGACGACGGCGCGCGCACCCGGGCGGACAGCCTTGGCGAGGCCCAGGCAGTCGTCCATGGTGCGGAACGCGTGGACGCCCTCGGGCAGCTCGGGCCGGTCGGGGGTGAGCAGACCGCGCAGGGGCGGCAGGACGGGGTTCGAACCGGTGGCGAGGACGAGCGTGTCGTATGCGATCACCGCACCGTCCGAGCAGTGGATCTCGCGGGCCGCCCGGTCGATCCGGGTGACCCGGGCGCGGACGAGGCGCTCGGGGGCCGGGAGGGAGATCACCTCGGGCGCGTAGCGGCCGGCCAGCACGTCGGCGAGCAGCACACGGTTGTACGGGGGGTGCTCCTCCTCGCCGACGACCAGGGCGGGCACACCTAGCTCGCCGAGCCGCCGGGCGAGTCGGACGCCCGCGAGCCCGGCGCCGATCACCACCACACGCGTATTCGAGGTCATGTGTCGAGCGTGCGGTGCCGACGTTACCCGGCCGCATCACGACTGTTTCCCACGGGGAACGCTGCCCTCAGCAGGGGCGGGGGGTGGGTGTGAGGGTTCCGGGGGCGGGGCGGGGGCGCGGTGTGAGACGGGGCTCGGGACGCCCCACGACCGTTGTCAGAGCCGACTGGCAGAGTGTTCGACATGGAGCAGGAGCACCAGCAGCGCACGTCAGTTCGCCTCGTCGTCGTGGATCCGGAACTGGACGCTCAATGCGATCGGGTGGAGCAGCGCTTGCTGGTTCCCCTGGTCAAGGCTCCCCGTGAGGGGTGTGATCACGCGTTGTTCGCGGACGGGCTCGCCGCCTTCCGGCACATCCGGGCGGCACTGGCCGAAGCGGTGGCCCGCGGACCGCGGGTGTGGACGCCGAACGGCCGCTGGGAGCACGAGGGTCTGCGCGTCGTCCAGCTGCCCGCCGAAGAGACGGACCTGTTGTACGCACTGCTGCGTGAGCTGTCCGGGGCCCTCGTCGCATCGCCGCAGCCGTCGGGCGGCGTCGCCGCGTTCCTCGGCGACGTGTCCGCCGAGGGCGAGTCCGCGGTCGGCCTGGTCGGTGCGTTGGCGCGTGTGCTGTCGATGGTGGACCTCGCGCCCGACGCCGACACCGATGTCCTCTTCACGACGTTGCAGACGGCGGCCGGCGACGAGGATGTGCGGCTCTCCCACGTACAGGAGGAGGCGTGGCAGCGGCTCGCCCACCGGGTCACCATGCTGCTGACCGAGTCCGCTCCACTGCACCGTTTCCTTTACTGACGCGAGAGGGCGGCACCCCCCGCACAGGGGTGCCGCCCTCTCTGTGGTGCTCCGGAACGCTGCCGTGTCGGTGAGGGTCGGGGTGACCGGCAGCGATTCCGGCGTTCGGTGAAGGTCCGCCAGAGGACCTACCGGTGGTCGCTTCCCTGCGACTGCGACGCCGCCCGGCCGGCCTCCAGGCGGGCCACGGGGATGCGGAACGGGGAGCAGGAGACGTAGTCCAGGCCCACCTCGTGGAAGAAGTGCACCGACTCCGGGTCACCGCCGTGCTCGCCGCACACGCCGAGCTTGAGGTCGGGGCGGGTGGCGCGGCCCGCCTTCGCGGCGTCGCGGACCAGCTTGCCCACGCCGTCCTTGTCGATCGTCTCGAACGGGGAGACGCCGAAGATGCCCTTCTCCAGGTACGCCGTGAAGAAGCTCGCCTCCACGTCGTCCCGGCTGAAGCCCCACACCGTCTGCGTGAGGTCGTTGGTGCCGAAGGAGAAGAACTCGGCGGCCTCCGCGATCTGACCCGCCGTGAGCGCGGCCCGCGGCAGCTCGATCATCGTGCCGATCGCGAGGTTCAGCTCCGTGCCCGTCGCCGACTCGACCTCCGCGATGACGTTGTCGGCCTCTTCGCGGACGATCTCCAGCTCCTGGACCGTGCCGACGAGCGGGATCATGACCTCGGCGCGCGGGTCGCCCTTGGCCGCCTTGCGCTCGGCCGCCGCCTCCGCGATCGCCCGGACCTGCATGGTGAACAGGCCGGGGATGACCAGGCCGAGACGTACGCCGCGCAGGCCGAGCATCGGGTTCTGCTCGTGCAGCCGGTGCACGGCCTGGAGCAGGCGCAGCTCGTTCTCGTGCGGCTCCTGGCGGGACTCGGCGAGGGCCACGCGGACCGACAGCTCGGTGATGTCCGGCAGGAACTCGTGCAGCGGCGGGTCCAGCAGGCGGATCGTGACCGGAAGGCCGTCCATCGCCTCGAACAGTTCCACGAAGTCCTGCTTCTGCAGGGGCAGGAGCTGCTTGAGCGACTCCTCGCGCTCCGCCTCCGTGTCCGCCAGGATCAGGCGCTCGACCAGCTCACGCCGGTCTCCGAGGAACATGTGCTCGGTGCGGCACAGGCCGATGCCCTGGGCGCCGAAGCGGCGTGCGCGCAGCGCGTCCTCGGCGTTGTCGGCGTTGGCGCGCACCCGCAGGCGGCGCTTGCGGTCGGCGAAGGCCATGATGCGGTGCACGGCCTCGACCAGTTCGTCGGCGTCGTCGGCGCCCGCGTGCATCCGGCCCTCGAAGTACTCCACGACCGGGGACGGGACCACCGGGACCTCGCCCAGGTAGACCTTTCCGCTCGAGCCGTCGATGGAGATGACGTCGCCCTCCTCGACGACGTGCCCGCCCGGGACCGTCATCCGGCGGCGCTTGGTGTCGACCTCCAGCTCCTCGGCGCCGCACACACAGGTCTTGCCCATGCCGCGTGCGACGACGGCCGCGTGGGAGGTCTTGCCGCCGCGGGAGGTCAGGATGCCCTCGGCCGCGATCATGCCGTCCAGGTCGTCGGGGTTGGTCTCGCGGCGGACCAGGATGACCTTCTCGCCGGAGCGGGACCACTTCACCGCCGTGTACGAGTCGAAGACCGCCTTGCCGACCGCCGCGCCCGGCGAGGCCGCGATGCCGCGGGCGACCTGCTGGACCTTCGCCTTCTCGTCGAACCGGGGGAACATCAGCTGCGCGAGCTGCGCGCCCGTCACCCGCTGCAGCGCCTCGGCCTCGTCGATCAGGCCCTGGTCCACCAGCTGGGTCGCGATGCGGAAGGCCGCGGCCGCCGTGCGCTTGCCGACGCGGGTCTGCAGCATCCACAGCTTGCCGCGCTCGATGGTGAACTCGATGTCGCAGAGGTCCTTGTAGTGGTTCTCCAGCGTCTCCATGATCTGCAGCAGCTGGTCGTACGACTTCTTGTCGATGTTCTCCAGCTCCGCGAGCGGGACGGTGTTGCGGATGCCCGCGACCACGTCCTCACCCTGCGCGTTCTGCAGGTAGTCGCCGTAGACGCCCTGGTGGCCGGAGGCGGGGTCCCGGGTGAAGGCGACGCCCGTGCCGGAGTCGGGGCCGAGGTTGCCGAAGACCATCGAGCAGACGTTGACCGCGGTGCCGAGGTCGTGCGGGATGCGCTCCTGACGGCGGTAGAGCTTGGCGCGGTCGCCGTTCCAGGAGTCGAAGACCGCCTTGATGGCGAGGTCCATCTGCTCGCGCGGGTCCTGCGGGAAGTCGCGCCCGGCCTCGGCCTTGACGATCTTCTTGAACTTGGTGACCAGCTTCTTCAGGTCGGCCGCGTCGAGCTGGGTGTCGTCGGCGACCTTCTTGGCCTCCTTGGCCGCCTCCAGCGCGTCCTCGAAGAGCTCGCCGTCGACGCCGAGGACCGTCTTGCCGAACATCTGGATGAGCCGGCGGTAGGAGTCCCACGCGAAGCGGTCGTCGCCGGCCTGCTTCGCCAGGCCCTGCACGGACTTGTCGGAGAGCCCGATGTTCAGGACGGTGTCCATCATGCCCGGCATCGAGAACTTGGCCCCGGAGCGGACGGAGACGAGCAGGGGGTTGTCGGGCTGGCCGAGCTTCTTGCCCATCTTCTTCTCGAGGGCCTCGAGGTGCGCACTCACCTCGTCACGCAGTGCCGGGGGTTCCTCGCCGCTGTCCAGGTAGACCTTGCAGGCCTCGGTGGTGATCGTGAAGCCCGGAGGAACCGGCAGGCCCAGGTTGGTCATCTCGGCGAGGTTCGCGCCCTTGCCGCCGAGAAGGTCCTTGAGGTCCTTGTTGCCTTCGGTGAAGTCGTAAACGAACTTCATGCCCTCGACGCCGTTCTCTGTTACGTGGCGATCTTTGTTTTCCGACACGGTCTCGACTCCTCGAGGACGCGGTGGCTGCCCTGACGGCGAGGAACATACCCAGATCAAAGGCGTCTGGGTACGTCCACTTGCCCGCCATGTGCCCGTAACCACTCGTCCGCCACCGGATCGAAAGTCAAGGCTTGGCAAGTGGCGACCGGGCGATGTTTTCACTTGTTGAAGGCATCAACGCCCGTAGAGGGGGTTTGATGCTCAGATGAGCGGGCCTCGACACTTCTGATTTTCGATCGATGAACGATCAAGGGGTGACACTCAGTGCCACCCCTTGAGGAAGTGCAGCCGCCCAAGATCCGCTCATCTGAGCGCAACCCCTATCAGGGGTGGCGAGAATCACGCTAACCGAGGACGCCCGATTTCACCATGCGGACGCCGATCCGGACCGAAATGCAGCTGTCAGGCACCCGACAAGAAGAGAGAGGGATCTCCGGTCATGGGCGGGGCTTCAGACACCCAGTGCCTTCAACCGCTCCTCCACCCGCTCCGGTGCGTACAGGTGCTCGACGACCAACGCGCCCGCACCCACCAGCCCCGCCCGCTCGCCGAGCCGCGAGACCACCACGTCCAGATGCGCGGTGGAGCGGGGCAGCGCCCGCTGGTACAGCAGTTCCCGCACACCCGTCAGGAACGGCGTCCCGGCGAGGTCGCCCGCGATCATCAGCACCCCCGGGTTCAGCAGGGTCACCACGGTCGCCAGCACCTCCCCGACCCTCCGCCCGGCCTCCCGCGCGAGCGCAACGGCCTCCGGGTGCCCCGCGGCCAGCAGGTCCCGTACGTCCGAGCCGGAGGCGGCCGGCACTCCCGCCCGATCCAGCCGGCGCGCCACGGCACCGCCGCTCGCGACGGCGGCCAGGCAGCCGTAGGACCCGCAGCGGCACAGCGCGTCGGCGCCCTCGGGGACGCGGATGTGCCCGATGTCGCCGGCGCCCCCGTCGATGCCGCGGTAGATCCGGCCGTCCACGACCACACCCGCGCCGATACCGGTGGAGACCTTGACCAGCACGAACGCCCGGCAGTCCGGGTGCGCGGTGCGCTGCTCGCCGTACGCCATCAGGTTCGCGTCGTTGTCGACCAGGACGGGGACGTCGGCGGCGCCGCGCGCATGCTCGGTGAAGGCGCGGGCGAGGCGCCCCGTTATGTCGTAGCCGTCCCAGCCCGGCATGATCGGCGGCTGCACGACAAGGCCGGTGTCGCTGTCGACGGGCCCCGGTACCGCGAGGCCGATCCCGCAGACCTCGTGCGCCTGATGGGCCGCCTTGTCGAGGAGTCCGGCGAACCAGCGGCCCAGTTCACCGAGGACGGCGTCCGGGCCCTCCTCCAGGAGCAGGACGCCGCTGTGCTCGGCCAGGATCTCCCCGGCCAGGGTGAGGACGGCCGCGCGGGCGTGCCGGGTGTCGAGGTCGGCGGCGAGCACCACGGCATGGGCGTCGTCGAACTCGAGCGTGATCGAGGGGCGTCCGCCCAGCGGCGAGTCGACCGGTCCGCCCGCGCCCTCGCGCAGCCACCCGGCCCGGAACAGCCGGTCGAGGCGCTGGCCGACCGTGGCCCGGGACAGGCCGGTGGCCTGCTGCAGGGCGCCCCGGGTCGTGGCGCGGCCACTGCGCACCAGCTCGAGCAGATCTCCGGCGCCGGCCGACGCGCCCGGCTTTCCAGCTCTTCCGGTCATGCGCACCCCCTTGCGTTCAACGATCCTGCATTACATAGTGAGTTTTGCGTGTTAAATAGACGTAACCCTACGGTAGCCACTGCCGAACCGCGCCGAACCGCTCGGCCGCACGTCTTTCGGGGAGACCTGAGTGGAGCGCACGACCCAACTCACCGCCCGCCGTACGGAACCGGCGCTTCCCGAGCGTCCCCCGGGCTCACCGACCACGTCCCGCCCCCGTGACACCACGCCTTCCGGGGCACCTGTATACGATCCGGCCGTTCCGGGATCGCTGCACGTCAGGGCGGCGCAGGTACTCGACGCCAACTGGACGGGGACGTCCACGGTCCCCTCGCGCGGGCTGTACCCGCACCAGTGGTCCTGGGACTCGGCGTTCATCGCGATCGGACTGCGCCACATCTCGCCGTTACGGGCGCAGACCGAGCTGGAGACGCTGCTGGACGCACAGTGGGCGGACGGGCGGATCCCGCACATCGTGTTCAACCCCTCCGTGCCCTTCGACGCGTACTTCCCGAGCCCCGACTTCTGGCGCTCCTCCACGGCCGGGCGCGCGGCGGGCGCCCCGCGCACCGTACAGACCTCGGGCATCGTGCAGCCACCGGTACACGCGCTGGCGGCCTGGCTGGTGCACCTGGCCGACCCCGGGCTGTCCCTGGCGCGCGGCTTCCTCGCCCGGGTGTACCCGCACCTGGCGGCCTGGCACCGCTATCTGCTCCACCGCCGCGACCTGGGCGGCGGCGGACTGGCATCGGTGGTGCATCCCTGGGAGCAGGGCATGGACAACAGCCCCGCCTGGGACGCGCCGCTGTCCCGGATCACCCCGGCCCCGGCCCGCTCGTTCCGCCGCGCCGACCTGGCCCACGGCGCGCCGGAGGACCGGCCGACGGATCTGGACTACGGGCGGTACGTCCGGCTGGCGACGGAGTACCGCGACGGCGGATACGCCGACGGAACAGACAAGGGGGCGGCCCGTAGGGCCTCGGTCGAGGGTGGTGCTGGGAGACGGGTGGGCGGCTTCGCGGTGGAGGACCCGGCGTTCAACGCGCTGCTGATCGCGTCGGAGCACGCGCTGGCCCGTATCGCCCAGGAGCTGGGCGCACCGGGGACGGCACGGCACGCCCGCGCGGAGCGCCTGACGGAGGCTCTGATCGACCGGCTGTGGGACCCCGTGGAGGGGATGTTCTTCTGCCGGGACGTGTATGGGGGCGAGACGCGGGAGAGCGGTGCTCTCGATCGAGATCAGCGCTTCGGGAGCAGCGCTCTCGGATCAGAGCGCCGCTCCCTCACCGGCGCCCTCGTCCCCGAGCGCACCGTCTCCGGCCTCATCCCCCTGCTGCTGCCCACCCTCCCGCGCGACATCACCACCGCCCTTGTCCGCACCCTGCGCGGGCCGCACTTCTCGCTCGGCGACGCCACCCGGCTCGTCCCCAGCTACGACCTGCTCGGCGAGGCCTTCGATCCGCACCGGTACTGGCGCGGGCCCGCCTGGTTCAACACCGGCTGGCTGCTGGAGCGCGGGCTGCGCCTGCACGGCGAGCAGGCGGACGCCGACGCGCTGCGCGAGGCCCTGCTGGAGACCTCGGGCACCTCCGACTTCGCGGAGTACGTCGATCCGTACACCGGCGAGGCGTGCGGAGCGGTCGGCTTCGGCTGGACCGCCGCCCTCACACTCGACCTGCTCCACGACCACCCCGGACAGGGCGTGTCCCCGACCGGCACCGGCACGTTCGACAGGAGTGACAAAGGAGGGGGCCGGGGATGACGGACCGGCATCATCTGCTCGTGTGCGGCGGGACGTTCGCCGCCGTGAGCGACAGCGGGGACATCAGCGGGGTGCGGGGCGCCGGCTCCCCGTCCGGGTTGTTCGTACGGGACGCGCGCCATCTGAGCCGCTGGCAACTCACCGTGGACGGCGCGGTGCCCGAGACGCTCACGCCGGTCGCCGACGGGGACACGGCGCGCTGCGTCCTCGTGCCGCGCGGAGGCCGCCAGGAGCCGCCCGCGCACACGCTCTTCCGCGAACAGGCCGTCGTCGACGGTGCGTTCGTGGAGTCGCTGCGCGTGACCAGCAACCGCCCGGTGCCGACCACGGTCCGGGTCGCGGTCACCGTGGACGCCGATTTCACGGACCAGTTCGAGCTGCGCTCCGACCACCGTACGTACACGAAGACGGGTGCCGTGCGCTTCCGCCGGGTCCTGGAGGACGGTGTGGAGTTCGGCTACCGGCGCGGCGAATGGCGCTCCTGTACGACGGTCACGGCCGAGCCCGCGCCGGACGGTGTCGAGGAGACCGGCACGGGCGCCCGGCGCCTGGTGTGGACGCTGGAGCTGGAGCCGCACGGCTCGGCGGAACTGTCCCTGCGGGTCGCCGCCCGGCCGCACGGGGCGGTGCAGGCCCCCGTGGTCCCCGCGTCCCCGGCCGCCGCCAACCACCGACTCCTCCGCCTGGAGGGCGAGTTCATGGAAGGCATCGCCTTCCCCAGCGGCTGGCCCGAGCTGGCCACGGCCTGTGCGCGGGGCCTGTCCGACCTGGCCGCGCTCCAGGTCCCGGCGACGGGCCCCGACGGCGAGGAGTTGCGCGTCCCGGCGGCCGGCGCGCCCTGGTTCCTCACGCTCCTCGCCCGCGACGCACTCCTGACCTCCCTCTTCGTGCTCCCCTACCGCCCCGAGCCGGCGGCGGCCACCCTGCCCGCGCTCGCCGCGACCCAGGCGACCGAGGTCGCCGCGGGTTCGGTCGCCCAGCCGGGGAAGATCGTGCACGAGGTGCGGCACGGTGAGCTGGCGCACTTCGGGCAGGTGCCGTACGGGCGGTACTACGGCTCGGTCGACGCGACACCGCTCTTCCTGGTGCTGCTCGGGGCCTACGTCGAGCAGACCGGTGACACGGCGATGGCTCGCCGGCTGGAGCCCCACGCCCGAGCGGCGATCGGCTGGATGCTGGACCACGGCGGCCTCACCTCGCGCGGCTACCTGGTCTACCGCGCCGACCAGGGCGGCCTCGCCAACCAGAACTGGAAGGACTCCCCCGGCGCCATCTGCTCCGCCGACGGCAGCCGCCCCACCGGGCCGGTGATGGCGGCGGGCGCGCAGGGCTACGCGTACGACGCGCTGCGCCGCACCGCGCACCTGGCGCGCACGGTGTGGGGGGACGAGGTGTACGCGGCGCTGCTCGAACAGGCGGCCGCGGATCTACGCGACCGCTTTCAGCGGGACTTCTGGATGGAGGAACAGGCGTTCCCGGCGCTCGCGCTGGACGGCGAGGGCAACCAGGTGGACGCGCTGGCCTCGGACGCGGGGCATCTGCTGTGGTCGGGCCTGCTGGACAAGGAGTACGGGGAACTGGTGGGCCGCCGCCTCCTGGAGGAGGACTTCTTCTCGGGCTGGGGCGTCCGCACCCTGGCCGCGGGCCAGGCGGCCTACCACCCGATGTCGTACCACCGCGGTTCGGTCTGGCCGCACGACAACGCGCTGATCACGCTGGGCCTCGCCCGCTACGGCCTGCACGACGAGGCCCGTACGGTCGCCCACGCCCTGGTCGACGCGGCGACGGCGACGGGCCACCGACTGCCGGAGGTGCTCGCCGGGTACGGCCGCGACAGCCATCCGGAGCCGGTGCCGTACCCGCACGCCTGCGTCCGCGAGTCCCGCTCGGCGGCGACACCACTCGCCCTGCTCACGGCGGTGGGCGGGGCGTAGCCCCGGCCACAGCGGTGAGCAGGGCGCAGCCCCCACAGACACCCGGGACCGCGCGGAGCCAATGGGCGGGCGGCGCGCGGCCCCGGGGCGGCTCCCTCCCGACGCCCCGCCTGTACGACCCGACGTGCTCCCGGAGTGGTTGACCTGGGATTTGCCGGGTGTTTGCCGGGCGCTGGGGCGCCGTGGTGAACGCATGTACCCGGCCACCCGTACGGGATGACGGCGGGCCGGCCTCCCCAGCGTGGCCCGCCCTCCACCACGGGCTTCGCACGGAAGGACCCTCGGGTTGCCTCTCAACACGCGCGCACCACACACGACGAGCAAGGCGGCGGCGGCCACCGACGGGGTCCTGCCGGCGGAGGAGGACGAACGGCCGGTGCCGGAGGCGGAGCCCGTCGCGCCGGACGCGCCCGCCGACCGTACGACGGAGCCGGACGCCCAGGACGCCCGCGCGGCCGAGGACACCCCCACCGCCGAGGACACCCGCACGACCGAAGACACCCGCACCGCCGAGGACACCCGCACCGCCGAAGGCACCCCCGCCGCCGAGGACACCCGCACGACCGAAGACACCCCCACCGCCGAAAGCGGGGCGGCGGAAACCGGAGCGGCGGAAAACCGGGCCGGCATGGCCAACGGCCCTCGTCACCGCTTCCGCTGGCGCACCTGGCGGGCCGACCACCCGGTCGCCGCCCGCGTCCTCGGTGTCACGGTCACCGTGCTCGCCGGTGTCCTCGTCGTCGTCTCGCTCGTCATGCCCAACAGGCTCGCGAGCTTCCGGCCGGCCATGTTCACGCGAATACCGGTGGAGGCGCTGATCGGGGGCGTCGTGCTGACCGCTCTGCCCCGGCGGCCGCGGCTGGTCGTCGCCTGGGTCGGCGGTGTCGCGCTCGGCGTGCAGACCATGCTCAACCTGCTGGACGCCGGCTTCTACCAGTACCTCGGCCGCGACTTCAACGCCGTCCTCGACTGGCCCCTCCTCAGCGACGCCTACTCCTACCTCCAGGACACCCTCGGCGGGGCGGGCGCCCTGGGAGTCCTGCTCGCGGCCGTCGCGATCGTCCTCGTCGTCCTCGCCGTCTCGGCGCTGTCGGTCGTGCTGCTCGGCAACGTCATGGCCCGGCACCGCACCACCACCACCCGGACCGTCCTCGTGCTCAGCATGGTGTGGATGACCTGCACGGTCCTCGGCCTCCAGTTCGGGGGCGTGTCGCTGGCCGCCGAACGCACCGTCACGATGCTCAAGGCCCGCTCCGACCTCATCCGTCAGACCCTCAGGGACGAGCGGGACTTCGCGAAGACCGCCAGGGTCGACGCCTTCGGCGCCACCCCGGGCTCGCAGCTCGTGCCCGATCTGCGCGGCAAGGACATGATCTTCACGTTCATCGAGAGCTACGGCCGCAGCGCCATCGAGGACCCGATCATGGCACCCGGCGTCGACAAGACCCTCGACACCAGCACCCAGGCCCTCGCCAAGGCCGGCTTCCACGCCAAGAGCGGCTGGCTGACCTCGGCGACGTACGGCGGCAGCAGCTGGCTCGGCCACTCCACGTTCCTGTCGGGCCTGTGGATCGACAACCAGAACCGCTACCGCACCGTCACCACCAGCAACCACCTCAGCCTCACGAAGGTGTTCAAGAAGACCGGCGCCTGGGACACCGTGGGCATCATGCCCGGTGTGCAGAAGGGCTGGCCGGAGCAGAAGTACTACGGCCTCGACAAGGTCTACAACGCCTTCGAGATGGGCTACGAGGGCCCGAAGTTCAGCTGGTCCACCATGCCCGACCAGTACGCGCTCGAGGCGTTCCAGCGCCTGGAGCACGGCAGGAAGCGCGACAAGCCGCTGATGTCGGAGATCATCCTGACGTCCAGCCACACCCCCTGGGCGCCCATCCCGAAGATGGTCGGCTGGAACCAGCTGGGCAACGGCTCGATCTTCGACGCCATCCAGAAGGCGGGCAACAAGCCCGACTACACCTACACCAGCGACACCCACTCCAGGGAGGAGTACGGCAAGTCCGTCCAGTACTCGGTGACCGCCCTCACCCAGTTCCTGGAGCGCTACGGCAACGACGACACCGTGCTCGTCTTCCTCGGCGACCACCAGGCGAACGCCCACGTCAGCGGCAACCACGCCAGCCATGACGTCCCCTGCGCGATCGTCGCCAAGGACCCGAAGGTCCTCGACAAGATCGCGAGCTGGGGCTGGACGGACGGCCTGCGGCCCGCGCACAACGCGCCGGTGTGGAAGATGAGTTCCTTCCGCGACCGCTTCCTGACGGCGTACGGCTCCACGCCGCACCCCTCCAAGGACTGATCAGCCTCCGGAGGTGTCGAGCTCCGCGTCCTCGCCGACCCCCGCGCAGTCGTACGGGTCCTTCAGCCAGCCGTCCGGCAGGACCACCCGGTTGTTGCCGGACGTACGGCCGCGGGGCCCGTCGGCGCCGGACGGCCAGGGCTGGTCGAGGTCCAGCTCGTCCAGGCCGGCCCGCAGCTCCTGAAGGGAGGAGGTGATCGCGAGCCGCTTGCGCATCTCGGAGCCGACCGCGAAGCCCTTCAGGTACCAGGCCACGTGCTTGCGGAAGTCGATGACGCCGCGCGACTCGTCGCCGAGCCACTCGCCGAGCAGGGTGGCGTGCCGGACCATGACGTCGGCGACCTCGCGGAGGGTCGGCCTGGCACTGTATCCATCAGTGCCTCCGGCACGGGCTTCCGTCCGCCCCTCGAAAGCGGCCACCAGGTCCGCGAACAGCCATGGCCGCCCCAGGCAGCCGCGCCCCACGACCACCCCGTCGCAGCCGGTCTCGCGCACCATCCGCAGCGCGTCCTCGGCCGACCAGATGTCGCCGTTGCCCAGTACCGGGATCTCCGGCACATGCTCCTTCAACCGCGCGATGGCGTCCCAGTCCGCCGTGCCGCCGTAGTGCTGGGCGGCCGTACGCCCGTGCAGCGCGATGGCCGTCACGCCCTCCTCGACGGCGATCCGACCGGCGTCGAGGTAGGTGATGTGGTCGTCGTCGATGCCCTTGCGCATCTTCATGGTGACCGGGAGGTCGCCGGCCCCGCTGACCGCCTCACGCAGGATCGCCCGCAGCAGGTTCCGCTTGTACGGCAGCGCGGAGCCGCCGCCCTTGCGGGTCACCTTCGGCACCGGGCAGCCGAAGTTGAGGTCGATGTGGTCGGCGAGGTCCTCCTCCGCGATCATGCGGACGGCCTTGCCGACGGTCGCCGGGTCCACGCCGTACAGCTGGATCGACCGCGGCCGCTCGCTCGCGTCGAACTTGATCAGCTGCATGGTCTTGTCGTTGCGCTCGACCAGCGCCCGCGTCGTGATCATCTCGCTCACGAACAGCCCCTTGCCGCCGCTGAACTCTCGGCACAGCGTGCGGAACGGCGCGTTCGTGATCCCGGCCATGGGCGCGAGCACGACGGGCGGCTGGACGGTGTGCGGGCCGATCTGCAAGAGGGACTCGGTCATGGGCATTGCCCCATTGTCGCGTATCGGCAATGATCATGTAGCACTCATTAGTTAGACACACTATCAATGTCGGCGTACCATGAACCGCATGCCCGAGCTCAGCCATCGCCGACGTCTTCTGGTGCTCGCGATCTGCTGCATGAGCCTGCTGATCGTGAGCCTCGACAACACCGTCCTGAACGTGGCGCTGCCCTCGATGCAGCGGGAACTGCATGCGAGCGTGTCCGGCCTGCAGTGGACGATCGACGCGTACACGCTGGTCCTGGCCTCGCTGCTGATGCTCGCGGGTTCGACGGCCGACCGGATCGGCCGCAAGCGGGTCTTCATGGCGGGCCTGATCGTCTTCAGCGTCGGCTCCCTGCTGTGCTCGCTCGCGCCGAACCTCGAACTGCTGGTCGTGTTCCGCATGGTGCAGGCGGTGGGCGGCTCGATGCTCAACCCGGTCGCGATGTCGATCATCACCAACACCTTCACCGACGCACGTGAACGCGCCCGCGCGATCGGCGTGTGGGGCGCCGTGGTCGGCATATCCATGGCCGCGGGCCCACTGGTCGGCGGGCTGCTGGTGGAGTCGGTCGGCTGGCGTTCGATCTTCTGGGTCAACCTGCCGGTCGGACTGGCCGCACTCCTGCTCACCCAGCGCTTCGTCCCCGAGTCCCGGGCGCCCAAGGCGCGTCGCCCGGACCCGGTCGGCCAGCTGCTGGTGATCGCCCTGTTCGGCTGCCTGACGTACACGATCATCGAGGCCCCGGACGCGAGTGCCGGAAGGATCGCCCCGTTCGCCGTGGTCGCGTTCGCGGCCCTGCTCGGCCTGTTCTGGTACGAGCCGCGACGCACCGACCCGCTCATTGACCTGCGCTTCTTCCGCTCGGCGCCGTTCAGCGGGGCCACGGTGATCGCCATCAGCGCGTTCGCGGCCCTCGGCGGCTTCCTGTTCCTGTCCACGCTCTACCTGCAGAACGTACGCGGACTGGACGCGCTGCACGCGGGCCTGTGGATGCTGGCGCTGGCGGCCCCGACGATGCTGTGCGCCCCGCTGTCCGGGCGCCTGGTCGGCAACCGCGGGCCGCGCCTGCCGCTGCTGGTGGCGGGCTGTGCGATGACCGCGAGCGCGGTGCTGTTCGCGGCCTTCGAGGCGGAGACGTCGAACACCACGCTGCTCGTCGGCTATGTCCTGTTCGGCATCGGCTTCGGCTTCGTCAACGCCCCCATCACCAACACCGCCGTCTCCGGCATGCCCCGCGCCCAGGCCGGCGTCGCCGCGGCGGTCGCCTCCACCAGCCGCCAGCTCGGCCAGACCCTCGGCGTGGCGGTGGTCGGCGCGGTGCTGGCCTCCGGTGTGACGGCGTCGGCGTACCGGCAGACGTTCGTCTCGGCGGCCCGCCCCGGCTGGTGGATTCTCGTCGCCTGCGGTGCGGCCGTGCTGATACTCGGGGCGCTCACCACCGGCCGGTGGGCCAGGAGGACGGCCGAGCGTACGGCTGACCGGCTCGAGTCCCCCGAGGTTCGTGAGGCCTCCGGCGTCTCCGCCTAGCGCCTCCTCGGGTCAGGCGGCACTCCGCTGCGACGCGATCGCCTGCAACTTCTCCAGCCGCACCCGCGACTCGCGGTCCGCCGGCGCGTACGTCACCATCCGGGGCCCGTTGTGCGGCCCGAGCCACAGATCGGTGTGGTCGAGAGTCAGCAAGCCCACGTGGGCGTTGCGGAACTGCTTGCGCTTGCTGCGGGAGCCGACCACCTCGTGCCGTTCCCAGGCCTCGCGGAACTCGGCGGACTCTGTCATCAGCCGGTTGAGCAGCATCTTCCAGGCGGGCTCACCGAGATGGTCGGCCATGTTGGCGCGGAACTTGGCGGCCATCAGCCGCATGGTCGCCTCGTGCTCGACGATCGCCGCCCGCCAGTCCGGGTGCGTGTAGCACAGCACCATGCAGTTGCGGTCCGCCGGCGGGACGGCATCGAGGTCGCACATCAGCAGCCCGTAGGTGCGGTTGTAGGCGAGGATGTCGTACCGGCTGTTGGAGATGCAGGCCGGGAGCGGTTCGAGCTGTTCCAGCAGGATGCGCTGGGCCTCGGTGACAGACGGGCAGTGCGCGCCGGGTGCCGGGTCGACGGCACCGGCCAGGTTGAACAGATGGGCCCGCTCGCTGGCGTCGAGCAGCAGCGTGCGGGCGAGGGCGTCGAGGACCTGGACGGACACCTGGATGTCCCGGGCCTGCTCGAGCCAGGTGTACCAGGTGACACCGACCGCAGCGAGCTGCGCGACCTCCTCACGGCGCAGCCCCGGGGTGCGGCGGCGCCGACCGCGGGGCAGCCCGACCTGCTCGGGGGTGATGTGCTCGCGGCGGTGCCGCAGGAACGCTGCCAGTTCATGCCGCCGGATCTCGGATGCGCGCCGGTCGGGCGCCTCCGCCTCCCGGTCCGTCCGTGTCTCGGGGACCGCCACCATCTCCTGCGCCATCGTCGCCATGCCCCCAGCCTGCCGCTCCGCGGAGCCTGTTTCCAGGTAGTCCTGCTACCAGGATAAAGACACTCTGGTACCACGCTGAGGGTCGGCGGAGCCTTGCTGGTGTGACCGAGACTCTCACTTCCCCTACCGTCCGCTCACCGGTGGCGACCCCACGGCTGGGCGGGCTCGGACTGTTCACGGTGCTGCTGGGCGCGGCACTGCCCCTCATCGACTTCTTCATCGTCAACGTCGCCCTCCCGACGATCGGCAGGGACCTGCACGCGGGCGAGTCCGTCCTCGAACTCGTCGTCGCCGGGTACGGGGTGTCGTACGCCGTCCTGCTGGTGCTCGGCGGCCGGCTGGGCGACCTGTTCGGCCGGCGTGAGTTCTTCCTCTACGGGATGGCCGCCTTCGGTGTGACCTCGCTGGCGTGCGGGCTCGCCCCGACGGCCTGGACGCTGGTGGCGGCGCGGGTCGCGCAGGGCGCGGCGGCCGCGGCGATGCTGCCGCAGGTGCTCGCCACGATCCAGGCGGCGACCAGCGGGCAGCGCCGCGCCAAGGCGATGGGCCTGTACGGTGCGACGGCCGGCCTGTCCATGGTGGCCGGGCAGATCCTCGGCGGCGTGCTGGTGGCGGCCGACATCTGGGGCACCGGCTGGCGTTCGGTGTTCCTCGTCAACGTGCCGGTCGTGGCGGTCGGCCTGTTCCTGGGCGCGCGGGCGGTCCCGGAGACCCGCTCGCAGCACCCGGAGCCGGTGGACGGGCCCGGCACGGTGCTGCTCGCCGTCTCGCTGCTGACCCTGCTGGCGCCACTGACCGAGGGCCGGGCCGCGGGCTGGCCGCTGTGGACCTGGCTGGCGCTGGCCGCGTTCCCGTTCGCGGCGTGGGCGTTCTACGCGGTGGAGCGCCGCGCGGACCGGCAGGGCCGTACGCCGCTGGTGCCGCCGAGCCTGTTCGCGCTCACCTCGCTGCGGCGGGGACTGGTGATGATGGTGCCGTTCTCGATCGGGTTCAGCGGATTCATGTTCGTGATCGCGGTGTCGCTCCAGCAGGGCGCGGGGCTCGGTCCGGTCCCCGCGGGTCTGGCGCTGACGCCGATGGCGCTGGCGTTCTTCGTGGTCTCGCTGTACGGGCCGCGGCTGGTCGCCCGCTTCGGCACCCGGGTGGTGACCGCCGGGGGGCTGATCCAGGCGGTCGGCATCGGGTTGCTGGTCCTGACCGCCTGGCGCTCCTGGCCGCACCTGGGCGTGTGGGAGCTGCTGCCGGGCGCGGCGGTGGCGGGCGCGGGCCAGGCGCTCCAGCTCCCGATCATCATGCGGATCGTCCTGTCCGAGGTGCCGACGGCGCGCGCGGGCGTCGGCAGCGGTGTCATGGTGACGACACAGCAGTCGGCGCTGGCGCTGGGCGTGGCGACGCTCGGCACGCTGTTCCTGACGCTGGTGCCGGGCATGGGCATGCGCGACGCCCTGGTGACGACGCTGCTGGTGCAGCTGGCCGGCATCGCCCTGACGGCCGCCCTGAGCCTGCGCCTGCCGCGCACGATCGCATGAGGGCGGTGTTCCTGCGGGGCGCCCGTGACCCGGTGCGGCCACGGTCGCCCCGTGGCCGCACCGAGCGGCAGGCCCGCTGCCCGGGAGGGCCGAAGTCCGCCGACGACGGTCAGGGGTCGCTGCTGTCGGCGGCGCCCTCGGCCGTCTTCCAGGGCATCAGTTGAGCACCTGCTGGGTGACGACGATGTGACCCTGGTCGGGATTGAGGACGCCGCCGAGCCGGCTGAAGGCTCCGTCCGTCAGGTCCAGGCACTTGGGTTCCTGGGGCGTCTGCTGGAAGGTGCCGCGGTCGTTGATGCGGACCACCAGGGACCTGCCGTTCGCCACGTTCGTGACCTTCACCCTGGTCCCGAAGGGAAGTTGCGGGTTGCGGGTCAGGGAGGTGGCAGCGGTGTCCGCGTTGTTGTCGAAGACCTCGCCGCTGGCGGTCAGCGCGCCGGCCGGTACGGGGCCGTAGTGCGTCGCCCAGCACTGGCCGGCGGCTGCCTGGGCGGTGCCCGCGGCAGGCGTGGCGGTGGCGGTGGGCGCCATCACCAGGAGCGCACCGAGCGCAGCGGCCCCGACGGCAGGGCGGACGAAGGGTATTGCACGACTCATCGCTTTTCTTGCCTCTCTCGGACGTCGTCGTATGGATGACGGACGGAAGACGGAAGGAAGGAAGAGGAAAGACGGAAGGAAGGAGAGGAATCCGCGCGGGAACGGGGGTCAGCCCGCCGCCCGGTACGCGGCGCCCGCCTGCGTGGCGGTGGTGCCGTTGTAGAGACCGGTGCCGTCGCCGCGGCTCGTGGAGAGCGTGAACCACGCGTACCGTTCGACGTACGACAGCGACTGGAGCAGGTCGGTCGACTGTTTGATGAACGCCGCCTGCTGGGCCTGCGTCGGATACCTCGGCGTACCGGACGAGAAGTCGATCAGCGCGTACTCGGTGATCCAGACGGGCTTGTTGTAGCGTTCGTGGACGCTTTGGATGTACGTCCAGAACTGGCCGACCGCGTTGGCGGTGTTGAAGTCGGCGCCGTACCAGTGCAGTGGGATGAAGTCGACTCGGTAGCCGCGCGAGGCCGCGCCCTGCAGGAAGCGGTCCAGCCAGCTGCCGGCGGCGTTCGCGCCGGTCGCCACCGCGGGCGCGCCGAGTCTGAGACCGGTCGACTGCAGCCGCGGCCACAGATCGAGCGCCTGCTGCACGGTCATGTTGGCCTGTCCCGCCATGTCGGGTTCGTTGAAGCCGAGCAGGGTGCTGCCCTGCTGCTTCGCCTGGTTGAGCTCCGCGTCCGTGACCGAGCCCGGCCCCCAGATCATGGGGACGAACTCGACGCCCGCGGGCGCCGTTATCTGCCCTCGGCCCGAGGACCAGGTGTAGAACCAGCCCACCTTGGAGTCGGCGAGGTCCTGGGTGACCCCGCTGAAGTTCCAGGCGCTGATGCCCTTCTTCTTCACGGCGGCGGCCGCCGTGTCCGGCACCGCCGGCGCGGTGGCTGCGCTTGCCCGGCCGCCCACGGCGAGCCCGGCCGGAAGCGAGAGCAGCCCGGCGACGACGCTCCTTCTGCGCAGGGAGTCCGACGGCATGCTCAGGCTCCCTTGTGGAACTCGACGGTGAAGCCGTTGCACCGGCTGCACTGCTGCATCACCTGGTTGCCGGGTTCCTGGTCCTGCTTCGACCAGCCGTAGGCTCGCGGGCAGTTGGTCGCGATCATGTCGCTGTAGGCGGTCTTGGCATCGCGGTTGGGGTTGGTGCAGAGCATGGGCGTGCCGTCCGCCCACCGGGTCAGATCGGCGGCCGGGCACTTCGGCAGCAGGTTCTGGGAGCAGCCCTGGGTGGCGCAGCCGCCGCCGCTTCCGGTCACGTTCACCGGGGTGATGGTGATCGGCACGGAGAAGGCGTTGACGTAGCTGACGTCGTACCAGGGCGCGAGGCCGTCGGCGCTGTCGAAGTTGAACTCCGCGAGGCTGACGGGTTGTTCGGTCTTGTTCGGGTCGCACTTCTGGGCGTACACGCCGCAGTCGCCGAGTTGGCAGTGGAAGGTGCTGCCGACGGTGCCGCCGCATCCCATGCGGGCGAAGAACTTCCCGCGCCAGTGGCCGGGCGCCGCGGTCTCGGGGATCGTCACGGTCGCCGACTGGCCGGGGTCCAGGATCGGCAGTCCGGTCAGCGGCTTCGAGCCGTCGTCGTTGACGGTGCTGCCGATCCAGATCCGGCGTCCGGTGTGGTTGACGAAGGTGACGGTGTGGTTGGTGGCGGCCGCTGCGGCGGGCACCACCCGGTGGGCGGCGGCGCCCGCAGACGTCTTCGTGTGGGTCTGCGCGGGCGTCTGGTGCGGTGCCAGGGCCACCAGCAGGGCGGCGGCCACGGCGGCCAGAGTGGTCAGGATTCTGCGCACAACTCCTCCGTCGCGCGAGTCATGAAGAGCGGTACGAAGGTGGCTTCAGCAGGTCACCCTGTCGCCCGGGGTCACGCCGAGGATCTGCGCGAACTGCCGGTAGAGGTTGATCCGGTCCTGCATCTCGGCGGGGTTGCGGCCGTTGCACTCGACGGCGCCGTTGATGCTGCGGATGGTCTCGCCGAACCCGGCCCCGGAGACCATGGCCTGGTGGGGTGTCATCGTGCCCGGACCGGACTGGGTGTTCCAGTACCACAGCGCGGTCTTCCAGGAGACCTGGCCGTCCGTCGCCACCAGGTCCGGCTGGTGCAGCAGGTCGATCCCCAGCGCGTCGCCCGCCGCCTTGTAGTTGAAGTTCCAGCTGAGCTGGAGCGGGCCGCGCCCGTAGTACGCCGCCTGTCCGGCCGGGCAGCCGTAGGGGCGCGTCGTGTCGCAGTACGTCGGCCAGTTGGCGGTGTTCTGCTCCTTGATGTACCGCAGGCCGCCGGTTTCGTGGCCGACGTTCGCCAGGAAGGCCGCCGCCTCCAGCTTCCGGTCCCGGTCGTTGCCGGTGTGCGCGAAGGCGGGGTACGCGCCGGTCGCGTTGGCCAGCGCGTCGTAGGTGTAGAAGGCGTTCTTGTTCGGGAACATCTGCTGGAACTGGGCCCGGGTCACGACGAAGTCGGCCGCGTCCGCCCGCGCCGGCACGCCGACCTGGGAGGCGGCGGCCGAGGTGGGCAGGACGAGCGCCGAGACGGCTGCCGCCGCGGCGGCAGCGGCCACGAGGGCACGTCGAATGCGCATGACTGTCTCTCCTGAGGGATTGGGGGGTGGCTCGCGTGAGGCTTCGGCAACGTTGTCAGCAGCTCATTGTTGAGTGCATGACAGCAGCGCCTCACGGGATCTCCTGAGAGCGCTCACAGGATCTGACGGGCCCTATGACAACCATCCGGGCAGGAACCTGTCAATGGTCCGGACCACATGTCGCGCCTTTCCGGACATCCTGCGGCCCCGCCGCAGGTGGGGCCAACTCCGCGTGCGCCGACACCCGTTGATGCCGGTCATGTGGCGGGTTCGGTTCCACTTGTGCGGGGAGCGGGGTCCGGACGGGGTGGATCACCAAAGGTGGGGACGGCCGATCATCGGCCGGATCATGCCTTCTGCTCCCGTGAAGAGCGTCACGCCTCCTCGGCCCGGCGTGCCCGAAGCGTGCGGACCTTGTGCCGGTTGCCGCAGTGCTCCATCGAGCACCAGCGGCGGCGGCCCGGGCGGGACGTGTCGGCGTACACCAACTGGCAGTCCTCGGCGGCGCACATGCGGATGCGGTCCGCGAAGGGGCCGGTGAGCAGGTCCACGGCGTCCCGGGCCACTGTGGACAGCAGTTGCGTGCCACTGCCGGGGCCGGCCCAGGTGCGCGTGCCGTCCGCGTCGATCGCCGGGACGAGGGGAGGCCGCCGGGCGGCCTCGTTGATGAGACGTACGTCGTCGAGGGCGGCCGGCGACGTCCCTTCCGTCCGCGCGAGAACGACCCGCCACAGCGCGTCGCGCACCCTCCGAGCCGCCGCCACCTCCCCCTGTGTGATCTGCAGGACCGGCGTCGGCGCCAGCCGGGACCGCCGCGCCCACCGGACCAGATCCGCCGGCTCGTGCAGCACCTCGTAGCGCCGGAAGACCCCCGGCCCGCCGGTGGGCAGCAACTCCAGGCTCAAGGCTCCCGCGTCGAAGCGGAACTCGGCCCCGGTACGCGACCGCAGCACGAGTCCGGGCGTACCGGCGGCCCGCCTTCTGGACGACGACTCCATGTAACCAATATAAATGGTTACATGGCAGCCCCACTGGACTGGAAACTGGTCGTCGACACGCACGACGCCCCCGTCCTCGCGGACTTCTGGGCGGCGGCGCTGGGGTACGAGGTGGAGGACAACAGCGCACTGATCAACCGTCTGCTGACAGCCGGTCAGCTTCCGGAGGAGGCGGTAGCGGAGCACAACGGCACTCGGATCTTCCGGGGCTTCGCCGCCATCCGGCACCCGGACGACCCGTACGACAAGGAGACGGGCATCGGCCGGGGCCGCCGCATCCTCTTCCAGGACGTCCCCGAACCGAAGTCCGCCAAGAACCGCCTCCACCTCGACGTGCACGCCGGCCCGGACGCCCGGGACACGACGGCCGCCCGTCTGGAGTCCCTGGGCGCGACCCGCGTCAGGGAGGTGGACAAGGGCCCGGCCGGGCACTGGTGGGTCATGCGGGACCCGGAGGGCAACGAGTTCTGCGTCGCCTAGCCGCCTGGCCCTGAACGTGTTCGGAACGGCCCGACGCCCACCCGAGGGACGGTGGCCCGTCGAGCGGCCGCCCGAGCACCTCCAGGCCGCCTCTGCCACGACTTCGGACCATCCGGCGGCGGCAGGCCACGCCCAGGGCGTCGAGTCGCTCGTAGTGGACGGCCATCCGCCGCTCGGAGTCGGCGAAGCCCCGCTCCTGCGGCGCGCCTCGGGAGCTTCGCGGAGGAGCGCGCCGGTCAGGACAGCGGCGCGCAGTCACCGGCTGCCGGAGCAGACCGCCTTGGCGCTCTAGGACACGGCGGAAGCCGTCGGGGCGGGGTCGTTCTCCCGGATGGGTGGGGCGGCGGGGTCGTTCTCCCGGGTGCTCGTGGCGGCGGTGCCCGTGTGGGCGGCCAGGGCCTTCTCCAGACGCCGGATGTGGTAGTACTGCACCCGCGTGGTGCGCTGCAGGGCCATGACCGCACCGAGGAACTGGTCCATCTCGGCGGCCCGGGTGAGGATGTCGTCGGGTACGTTCTCGTCCCGCAGGCAGGCTTCCGCGTCCTGAGCGAGTACGGCGTGCGCCCAGCCACGGGTGATCGGCTTGTACAGACCCGGGTGTTTGACCACGATCCGCGCCCGGATGGCGAGGTCGTTCTCCGCGGCTTCCAGATGCAGTCCGGTGTCCTTGTTGCGCGCCCCGAACAGCGGCTCATGGATGTGGTGGGCGTCGAAGCCGTGCTCGACGCAGCCGATCCAGAAGTCCCAGTCCTCCCCCGCTCTCATGCTCTCGTCGTACCCGCCCACGGCCTGCCACGCCTCACGGCGGTACAGCGAGCAGTAGAACATGATCAGCCGCTGGAGCATCAGTTCCCGGCTGTAGGCGGGGAGGGGCATCGCCTGCGGGGGCAGGTCGTCGTCGGTGAAGGTGAAGACGTCCGTCGACGCGATGGCGATGCCGGGGTCGCCGTCCAGGACCGCGACAGTCTTCTCCAGCATCGTGGGCGCGATCACGTCGTCGGCGTCGAGCGGAAGGATGTAGCGGCCGGCGGCCGCCTCGATCCCGGTGTTGCGGGCGGCGGAGACTCCGGCGTTGGCCTGCTGGAGCAGCCGGATGCACCGGTCGGGGTGGCGGGCGATCAGGCCCTTCGCCACCTCGGCGGTGTCGTCGGTGCTGCCGTCGTCGACGATGACGAGTTCCCAGTCACGGAACGTCTGGGCGACGACGCTGGACACCGCGTCGGGCAGATAGCGGGCGTAGTCGTGGCAGGGGATGACCACCGAGACCACAGGGTCGAAACCGTGGGGCATGAGCCGTCTTTCGCTCGGAACGGAAGGGGGGGACGAGGAGCGAGGACCACGGGCGGCAGGCCTGCGCGATGTCGGGCGCGGGCGGCCCCCCCGGCCCTGCGTCAGGGCCACGTCGCAGCGGACCCGCCGATCACTGCTAGCCGATACGCAGGCCGGACGCGTAGGAGCGGTCGGCGTAGTCGGAGTAGTTGCCGGAGCCGTGGTGACCGTGGTGGTGACCGTAGTCACAGATGATCACATTGGACATGGACGGGCAGCAGTGGCTGTAGTCACTGATGGTGACGTTGGCCATGGACGGGCAGCAGTGGCTGTAGTCGCTGATGGTGACGTTGGCCAGGTTCTTGCAGGGTCGCTCCGCCCCCGGTATGAGGGTGGCGTCGCCGCTCATCGGCTGCCCTTGGTGCGCGTACGGGGCCGACGCCGTCAGGGTGTCCTGACCGAGAGCAGAGGCGTAGGCGGCCTCCGCGGTGTTGAGTAGTCCGGCGGTTGCCAGTGCGGCCGGGAGTGCCAGCGAGGACATGACACGAGCTTTCACGGTAGTGCCTTCCTGTCGGGGAAGCTGCCCCGGCATGCCGGCGGCCTTCACGGCAGGGGCAGCAGCGCCACAGTAGGATTTGCATACATAGCGTGGCAAAATGATTACGCTATGCGAGTGGCGGGGGGCGACGTAGCGGCACCGTGCCGCTCAGGACGAGGACAGGGCCGCGGTGTCCGCCGGTTCGGGGGCATGGTGCGGATGCAGGACTTCCAGGTCGGGCAGCGCCCAGCAGGCGGTGCCCATGTCCCGGGCCATCGCGGCGAGGCCCTCGGTCTCGATGAGGTACTGGTACGGGAAGGACGGGAAGTTCAGGCCGTCACGGTGCAGGTCGGCGCGCACCAGCAGTACGGTGCCGCCGACCGAGTCGACGCGGATGAGGCCCTTCCCGCGCAAGGCGTCGAGGTAGATCCGGCCGAACCCCTTGGGCGGCTGCAGAATGCCGTCGCGAAGCCACTGGGACCAGTTGAGCGTGCGGGCGCCGGGGTGGAGCACGAAGGTGTTGAGGTCGAACGTGGGACCACCGGCCGTGCTGGCACAGTGCGGAACGACGATGTCCTTGCGCGCTCCGAGCAGGCGCTGGACGAGGTCGGCCGGGTAGCCGGTGACGTCGACGTCGAGCCACAGCACCCACTCCTCGTCGGTGAGGGCTCGGGAGAGCAGATGGTTACGGGCCTTGGCCAGGACCGACCGGCGTCGGCGCTGGACACCGGGCTCCCAACGAGGGCCGGTCAACTGGAGTCCGAAGTCCCGGTGCACCAGGGTGACCCGCCGGTACTCGGCCTTAAGGCCGGGCAGGGCCTGGCGCAGCAGTTCCGGGGTGGCGTCCTTGCTGTCGCCCTCCAGCAGCCCCAGGGAGATCGCCTCGCGCGGGTAGTCGAGGGAGCGAAGCCCCTCCAGATAGCCGGGCAGGAACGCGGCCGCGTCCTTGACGGGGGTGAGCACCAGCACCCGGGGCCGCTCACTCGCCGGGCCCGGGGCGGGCTCGACGTCCGCCCGCGGCCGTCGCTCGGACGCCCGGGCGGCGGGATGGGTCTCGGCGTGGACGATGTCCTCCGGCTCGATCGGCAGCCGGTCCGCCATGGCCAGCAGCCGCTCGGCGTAGGCGCCGGGTTCGGCCCAGACCTCGGTCGCCACCTCGAAGTGCTCGGCGAAGTGGGACTCGTCGAACGTGTTGCCGCCGTGACAGACGTACGTGTACAGCTCCGGTGCGTCGACCGACACGACCCGGCCGGTGCGGACCAGCTCTTCCGCCACGGGTGTGTCCTCGCCCCGGCGAAGCGCCGGATAGCGCGGCATCCGGTCCTTGGCGCAGATCATCGACCCTTCCCAGACCCGCGCGCAGGAGATCGCGAGTTTGTGGCGAGCGGGCCACCACAGCCGTTCACGGGCGAGGAAACAGGCATCGGCGCCGAGTGCGAGGATCGCCGCCATCTGCGTCTCGACCCGCTCCGGGTCGTACAGGTCGTCGTCGTCCCACTGGCATACGTACGCTCCGGTCGCCCGGTCCACCGCCTCGTTGCGCAGTTCACCGAGCGGCCGGCCCTCAGGGGGGAGCCGGTGATGGCGGATCCGCGGGTCGCCCAGCTCGCGGATGTGCTGCTCGAGACCGTCGTCCGTGCCGTCCTCCACGACGACCAGTTCCAGGTCCGGGTACGTCTGCGTACGGAAGCATGTGATCGCGCGGCGGGCCGTCGACGAGCGGTCCTTGGTCACCATCAGGCAGGACACCGTCGGCGTGGGCGCGCCCGAGGCCCAGCGACGGCGCTGCGCGTCAAGGCTGAGCACCCCCTCGGCGAGCGGGTGCATCCCCTGGCTGGTCCAGAACGGGAACCGCTTGCCGGCCGAGGTCCGCGGCGTTGCGGGGATGTCGGGCGTCCAGCTGCCGGACCAGTGGTGCACGGCGTACGCATGCTCGTGGTTCGACTGCTGAGGGCCGAACAGCTCTGTCGCGTAGGGGCTCACCTCCGGATACAGGACTTCAGGGTCGAGGACCGTGACCGAGGCGGGCTGCGGGGCGCTGTCGACGGCCCTGGTGAGGAAGAAGGGGCCGGTGGCGTCCAGGGCACCGGGCGCCCGGTGCGCGCCGACCAGTTGCCGGTGCACGTGGGCCCAGAAGGGGTGGCCCGGACGTGACGCGATGAACGCGTTGCCGACGATGCGGCGCAATCCGCGTTGGCGGGCCAGCAGCAGCCGTGTGTGCGCCTCGGGTTCGCAGCCGAGGACGAGTTCCCGTCCGTCGAGGAGTGCGTCGACCGGCTTCAGGCACTCGAAGTCCATGTCCACGTAGAGCCCGCCGAAATGATCGAGCAGGAAGTAGCGGATCGCGTCGGCCCGCATGATCCCTTCGGGGTAGCCGTCGTACACCGGCAGGAACCAGGGATAGTGCTCCTGGAGGAAGGCACGGTTGTCCGCGTCGGTCCACAGCCGGTATCCCCAGCCGGGATGATGCAGACGCCAGGAATCGACCCACTTCTGCCATTTCTGAGGTACGTCGGTGTCTTTCCAGGTCTGATGGATCAGGGTGGGAATCTTCTCCGGTGTCCGCATACTCGCAGTATGAAGATCCTTTTTCCGTTGAAGTGGATCCGGCAGGACCTGCCGACCCGATCTTCACCCGGGCGGCAGGGCGGCACCGGTCGGCGGTGCATCCCGACCGCCGAGTGCGCTCCCAAGGGGCGCGAGGAACTGCGCGACCAGCCACGACGAACCCGCACCCTGCGAACAAGATCGCGAAGCCCCTCCGGCGATCCGCGTGAAAAACGCCGGGCGAGCTGGAATCCCTCCAGCTCGCCCGGCGTCGTCGTCCCGCGCGGAGTGCCCAGCGCCTAGCAGCCCAGGAGCCGCCCGGCCAGGTACCCCTCGATCTGGTCGAGAGAAACCCGCTCCTGCTTCATGGAGTCACGCTCACGCACCGTCACCGCGTTGTCCTCCAGCGTGTCGAAGTCCACCGTCACGCAGTACGGCGTACCGATCTCGTCCTGGCGGCGGTAGCGGCGGCCGATCGCGCCCGCGTCGTCGAACTCGATGTTCCAGTGCTTCCGCAGCGCCTGCGCGAGACCCTTGGCCTTCGGCGACAGCTCCGGGTTCCGGGACAGCGGCAGCACCGCGACCTTCACGGGAGCCAGGCGGTGGTCGAGGCGCAGCACCGTGCGCTTCTCCATCTTGCCCTTGGCGTTGGGCGCCTCGTCCTCGACGTACGCGTCGAGGAGGAACGCCAGCATGGTGCGCCCGACACCCGCCGCGGGCTCGATGACGAACGGCGTCCAGCGCTCGCCGGCCTCCTGGTCGAAGTAGGAGAGGTCCTGGCCGGAGGCCTTGGAGTGCGCCGACAGGTCGTAGTCCGTGCGGTTCGCGACGCCCTCCAGCTCGCCCCACTCCGAGCCGCCGAACTGGAAGCGGTACTCGATGTCGGCGGTGCGCTTGGAGTAGTGGGAGAGCTTCTCCTTCGGGTGCTCGTACCAGCGCATGTTCTCCTCACGCAGGCCGAGACCCGTGTACCAGTTCCAGCGCTCCTGCATCCAGTACTCGTGCCACTTCTCGTCCTCGCCCGGCTTGACGAAGAACTCCATCTCCATCTGCTCGAACTCGCGGGTGCGGAAGATGAAGTTGCCCGGCGTGATCTCGTTGCGGAACGACTTGCCCATCTGCGCGATGCCGAACGGCGGCTTGCGGCGCGAGGTCTGCTGGACCTGGAGGAAGTTGGTGAAGATGCCCTGCGCGGTCTCGGGGCGCAGGTACGCGATGGAGCCGCTGTCCTGCGTCGGGCCGAGGTGGGTGGAGAGCAGACCCGAGAACTGCTTCGGCTCGGTGAACTGGCCCTTGTTGCCGCAGTTGGGGCAGTTGATGTCCGCGAGGCCGTTCTCCGGGAGGCGGCCGTGCTTGGCCTCGTACGCCTCCTCCAGGTGGTCGGCACGGAAGCGCTTGTGACAGGAGGTGCACTCGGTGAGCGGGTCGGTGAAGGTGGCGACGTGCCCGGAGGCCACCCAGACCTCGGTCGCCAGGATCACCGACGAGTCGATACCGACGACGTCCTCGCGCGACGTCACCATGTAGCGCCACCACTGGCGCTTGATGTTCTCCTTGAGCTCGACACCCAGCGGTCCGTAGTCCCAGGCGGCGCGCTGACCGCCGTAGATCTCGCTGCAGGGGAATACGAAGCCACGGCGCTTGCTCAGGCTGACGATGGTGTCGATCTTGTCGGCGGCCACGGTGCTCTCTTCATTACGACGACGGGCGACGAAGCGAGACGCTTCAAAGCGAATGCTTCAGGGTACCGGCGGTGGCTCCCTCTCAATCAAATCGGTGCCGTCCACAAGCCCACACAGAGCTTGTTGACAACGGTTTCCATGTTTGATGAAAATGACTGTCATGAACGGACGACGACGCCTCATATCCGGGACCGCGGTCGCGGCGGCCACCGCCCTCGGGCTCGGAGCCCTCTCCGCGTGCTCCTCCTCCAGTGCCGCAGCGGGCGACAGCGGCAGGTTCGACGTCGTGGCGTCGTTCTACCCGCTGGCCTTCCTCGCCGAGCAGATCGGCGGGTCGTACGTCCACGTCACCAGTCTGACCCAGCCCGGTCAGGAGCCGCACGACCTGGAGATCAGCGCCAAGCAGACCGCGCAGCTCCAGGAGTCCGACGCGGTCCTCTACCTCAAGGGCCTGCAGCCCTCCGTCGACGACGCGGTGGCCCAGTCCGAGATCAGGACGAAGATCGACGCCGCCTCCCTGACCTCCCTGGAGAAGCACGGCAACGAGGTCGGCGGGCACGCGGCCGCCCACGACACCCACCAGGGCGAGGAGACCGGCGGCAAGGACCCCCACATCTGGCTCGACCCGGTGCGCTACGCCCAGGTCGCCAAGGGCGTCGGCGCCGCCTTCGAGAAGGCGGACCCGAAGCACGCGGACACCTACAAGAAGAACACCGAGGCGCTGGTCGAGAAGCTCGACGACCTGAACACCCAGTACGCGGACGGACTGAGGAACACGAAGACCAAGGTCTTCGTCACCACGCACGCCGCCTTCGGCTACCTCGCCGAGCGCTACGGCCTCACCGAGGAGGCCATCAACGGTCTGGACCCCGAGTCCGAGCCCAGCGCCGCCCGCGTCCGCGACCTCGAGAAGATGGCCAGGGCCGACGGCGTCTCCACGGTCTTCTACGAGACGCTGGTGAGCGACAAGACCGCGAAGACCATCGCGAAGGACGCGAACCTGAAGACGGACGTCCTCGACCCGCTCGAGGGCATCACTGCGAAGTCCCGCGGCCGCGACTACTTCCAGGTCATGGAGTCCAACCTCAAAGCCCTGCAGACCGCCTTGGGCAGCAAGTGATCGCAACGGAGGACGCCATGGGCGCCATGGACGCGATGGGCGAGCCCGTCATATCGATGCGCGGCGTACGCGCCGACCTGGGCTCGCGCCCGGTCCTGCGCGGCATCGACCTCACCGTGCACCGCGGTGAGGTGGTCGCGCTGCTCGGGGCGAACGGCTCGGGCAAGTCGACCGCCGTGCGGAGCATCATCGGCCAGGTGCCGGTGAGCGCCGGGGAGATCGCACTCTTCGGCACCCCGCGGCGCGCCTTCCGCGACTGGCGGCGCGTCGGGTACGTGCCGCAGCGCACCACCGCCGCGGGCGGCGTGCCCGCCACGGTGACCGAGGTGGTCTCCTCGGGCCGCCTGTCCCGGGCGCGCTTCGGCATCCTGCGCAAGGCCGACCACGAGGCCGTACGCCACGCCCTGGACCTCGTCGGCATGGCGGACCGGGCCAAGGACTCCGTGGGCGCCCTGTCCGGCGGTCAGCACCAGCGCGTGCTGATCGCCCGCGCGCTCGCCTCCCAGCCGGAGCTGCTGATCATGGACGAGCCGATGGCGGGCGTGGACCTGGCGAGCCAGGAGGTGCTCGCCCGGACACTTGAGGAGCAGGTGGCCTCCGGCGCCACCGTCCTGCTGGTGCTGCACGAACTGGGCCCGCTGGAGCCCCTGATCGACCGGGCGGTCGTCCTGCGCGACGGCTGCGTACTGCACGACGGCCCGCCCCCGAAGGCCGTGGGCCAGCACGCCCTGCCCGGCCACGACCATGTCCACCCGCACGACGCCGCGGGCACCGAACCGATCCGCACGGGACTGCTGAGCTGATGGACTTCCTGAACTACGCCTTCATGCAGCGGGCCCTGCTCGCCGCCGTCCTGGTCGGCATCACGGCCCCCGCCGTCGGCATCTACCTCGTCCAGCGCCGCCAGGCCCTGATGGGCGACGGCATCGGCCACGTGGCGATGACCGGCGTCGGCCTCGGCTTCCTCCTGTCCACCTCACCGGTGTGGATGGCGACGGCCGTCTCCGTCCTCGGCTCGGTCCTCATGGAACTGATCCGCTGGTACGGGAAGACGCGCGGCGACATCGCGCTCGCGATGCTCTTCTACGGCGGTATGGCCGGCGGCGTCATGTTCATCAACCTCGCGCCGGGCGGCTCCAACGCGAACCTGACGTCGTACCTGTTCGGCTCGCTGTCCACCGTCTCGCAGTCCGACGTGGTGGCGATCTGCCTGCTCGCGGCCTTCGTCGTCCTGGTCACCCTCGGCCTGCGCCGCCAGCTCTTCGCGGTCAGCCAGGACGAGGAGTTCGCCCGGGTGACGGGCCTGCCGGTGCGCGCGCTGAACCTGCTGACGGCGGTCACGGCGGCCGTGACCGTGACCGTCGCGATGCGGGTGGTCGGTCTCCTCCTGGTCTCCGCGCTGATGGTGGTCCCGGTGGCGGCCGCGCAGCAGCTCGGCCGCAGCTTCGCGGCGACCTTCGCGATCGCGGTCGCCATCGGCGTGACCGTCACCCTCGGCGGCACGATCACGTCGTACTACCAGGACGTGCCGCCCGGCGCGACGATCGTGCTGCTGACCATCGCCGCGTTCATCGCACTCACCGCCCTCGCCACTCCGCTGGCCCGGCGACGCGCGCGGGCGCTCGCCGCCGCACAGCCCTCCGGGGACCCCGCAGAGTGCGCGATTCCGGCCACTCGGGGGGCCGGCGACGAGGTCGGAGTCTGACCGCGCACAGGCCGGGCTGGCACAATGGCCCGGCAGGGCACAGACGTGCGGCGCGAAGAGCCCAAGGGGCGCGCCGGTGCTGAGGTCGTGGGCTCGCGGAGGCCCCGAGGGCTGAGCACCGTCACGGTCTCGGCACCCGCTCGCAGCGCCCCGCAGGCGAACGAGCCGTCAAGAAGGAGGCAACCGGTGACCACCGCAGGACCGCCCGTGAAGGGCCGCGCCACCCGGCAGCGTGCCGCTGTCGCGGCGGCCCTCGACGAGGTCGACGAGTTCCGCAGCGCGCAGGAGCTCCACGACATGCTCAAGCACAAGGGCGACTCGGTGGGCCTGACGACGGTCTACCGCACCCTGCAGTCCCTCGCCGACGCCGGCGAGGTCGACGTCCTGCGCACCTCCGACGGCGAGTCCGTCTACCGCCGCTGCTCGACCGGCGAACACCACCACCACCTGGTCTGCCGCGTCTGCGGCAAGGCCGTCGAAGTCGAGGGCCCCGCGGTGGAGAAGTGGGCGGAGGCGATCGCGGCAGAGCACGGTTTCGTCAACGTCGCCCACACGGTGGAGATCTTCGGCACGTGCGCGGAGTGCGCGGGCGCCTCCGGCGACTGAACGCGAGGCCCTCGTGGCCGACGGCTTCGAGCGCCCGCCGGTCGGGCCCCCGCCGTGTCATCGGTCCCGGTTCCGGGTCGGAGCCGGGGCGGCGCCCGGCACGACAGCGGGCTCAGGGCGACATGGCTCCCCGGTTCACGCACGAGTAGGAACCGTCGTCGTTCCGCCCCACGCTGTCGTACGACCGGCAGTGCAGCATCGGGGCGAGCGTCCACATCCGCAGCACGACGAGGCCGGCGAACAGGGCCGCGACCGCCCACCCCGCGTACGACGGTCGCAGCCGAGCACCGTTCCGCCGACGGCGAGCAGCACGGCGAACACCAGCGCGCCCACGGTCATCGGTGCCCCGTTGTCCAGCAGGCCGGAGACCGTCTCCGTGTCGGTCGTGACCATGGAGCCGAAGAACACCACGAGCCCCGCGCAGCCGAAGGCGACGACCGCCGCGCAGCCTCGGACGACGCTCATACGCGGGTCAGGTGGCGGTCCAGCAGGGCCCGCAACCGGTCCACGTCCTCCGGGGTGCGCGCCCCGCTTAGAGTCCCGAACAAAATGGGAGCCCGGCTCGTGCTCCCATTTTGTTCGGGACTCTTGGGCCGTGATGGTCACTCAGGCTGGTTCGCGGTCGCGCGGCCGGTCTCGTAGGGGCTCTCATAGCCCTCGTAGGCCACGTGCATCGTCATCCCGGCGCCGGCGTGGGCGAGGTTGTGGCAGTGGTCCATCCACATCCCCGGGTTGTCGGCACGGAACGCCACCTCGTAGCGCTCGCCGGGAGCCACATTCAGGGTGTCCGCCCACCAGGGGCTGCCGGAGACGGCGTGGCCGTTGCGGCTGAGCACGAGCATCCGGTGGCCGTGCAGATGCATCGGATGGTCGCCGAAGCTGCGGTTGACGAACGTCGTCCTGACCAGGTCTCCGGTACGCACCGCCAAGGTCGGCACGTTCGGGAACGTCCTGCCGTTGATGGTCCAGCGCAGTGTGAAGCGGCCGTCGTAGAAGCCGAAGCTCTGGCCGAGCACCACCGTGTAGGCGCGGTCGAACCGGGCCTTGTCGAAGGGCGTCGGGGCGGGCCTGCCGTAGGAGGCCGGGTCGAAGTCCGGACCGGACGCGACCGGGGTCGGCTCACCCCCACCGGTCGGGGACAGCAGCACTCCGGCGTCCCCTCGAGCGAGCCGCAGCTGAACGGGACGCTCGGGCATGGTGAACGTGAGGTCGTACCGGCCGCCGCCGGGGACGCTGATCCGCTCGTTCCCCAGCGGGGTGGGGCCGTTGAGGTCCGTGCCGTCGACGGCGGCCACGGTGAAAGGCGCCCCGGAGAACGCGAAGGTGCGCAGATGGCTGTCGGCGTTGATCAGGCGGAGGCGCACCTTCCGGCCCGGCTGAACCGCCTTGCGCGACACCGATCCGGACGGGGCACCGCCGGCCAGGGACAGCGCGGTGACGTTCCCGTCCCGGGAGGGCCAGCGATGTGAGACCACGGCCAGGTCCTCTCCTGCGGCGGACGACCGGGCGGGTTCGACGATCAGGGCGCCGAACAGCCCGCGCTCCACCTGCTCGGCCGACTGCTGGTGCGAGTGGTACCAGAAGCTGCCCGCCCGGTCGGCCACGAACCGGTAGACGTGCCGGCCACCGGGAGGGACCGCGTCCTGCGTCACTCCGGCCACGCCGTCCTCCGCGTTGGGCACGTCCACGCCGTGCCAGTGCACCGTCACTCCCGCCGCGACATCCCGGTTGACGAGCGTGACCTCGACCAGCTCGCCCTGCCGGACGCGCAGCTCGGGGCCGGGCAGCCGCCCGTCGAACGTCCACGCCTCGACCCGCTGTCCGGAGGCGAGCGTGGTCGGGGTGCGCCGGGCGGTCAGCGTGAAGCGGCGGTCCGGCTCGCGGTCCCGGGGTCCGGTCAGAGTCGATATGTCGGTGCCGTGCGTGCCGTGCTCGTGCCCCGTGCCGTGCGAGCCGTGGGAGGCCATCGGCATCCGGTCGGGGAGCCTGCTCGCCGCCGCGGACCACCCGCCCGCCGCCACCACGGCGAGCGCGGCGCCCGACACCACCAGCGCCTTCCATCCCGGCGCCAGCCGGCCACCGGCCATGAGGGCCTCCCACTTCCGTGCGGCCGACGCGAACACCAGCAGCAAGGTCGGTACGACCACGGCCGGGACGAGGTACGGCGGTGCCGGCGGGCTGAACGTCACGAAGAGGTGCTCGGCGGCCGCGAACGCCGCGGTACGCACCCGCCACACGGCCGGACGACCGCGCGGCGGCGCCAGGCACACGGCCGCGACCAGCAGCGGCAGCACGAGGGGGACGAAGTCGGCTGCGAGAAGCCGGTCGACCGACACGAGCACCGTCCCGGCGACGAGTCGCAGCGCCACCGGCAGCAGGGCGAGGAGCAGCAGGACCCCGCGCAGGCGCGGCGCACGCGCCCCCAGGGCCGCGGCCGTGCCGTACAGCAGCACCAGGCCGAGGGCCGCGGAGAAACCGAGGATGAAGAAGACCACCATGGGGCCCGATGCTCCCGGCCCGGGGCACTCGCCCGCGTCCGCCGGAGCCGGTAACTTCGCCCTGCTGCGGGCGGGTTACGCATACCGTACGAGTTGTATCGTCCGAATACCTCACAGGGCGGATTCCCGCGCATGCCCCTGCAGTCGACACTTGACCGCGTGATGAACCGCGTCGGGATCCGCAACGCCCTGCCTGCCGTCTCGGTGGCGACGCTGACGCTGGTGTTCGCGGCCGGCGGCATCGGGCCCTCGGGCGGTGACGACCGGCCGGTGGATGCCGGAGCGGTCGCGCTGGCCGTCGGCTGCGCCGTCGCGCTCGGTCTGCGCACCCGTCTCCCCTTCACCGCGCTGCTCGCCGCCGATGGGATCACGCTCGGCTGGCTGGCCGCGGGCTACCCCGGACGCCTGATCACACTCAGCGCACTGATCACGTGCTACACCGTGACGGCGCGCCGCGGCTGGCGGTGGGGGGTCGCCGGCGCACTGGTGTGCCTGGCCACCACATCGGTGGTGACGAAGGTGTGGCTGACCGGGTCCTGGTTCGACGACCGGTCCTTCAACGGGGCCGCCCTCATCGTCGCCTCGTTCGCGCTGGGCGCCGCGATCCACTACCACCGCGCCTTCGCCGCCGGGGCCAGGGCGCACGCCGAACAGGTCGCCCAGGCGCGCGCCGAGCAGGCCAGGCGCGAGGTCGCCGAGGAGCGGCTGAGGATCGCACGCGAACTGCACGACGTGTTCGGGCACACCATGGCCGCGATCAGTGTGCAGGCCGGGGTCGCCGTCCATGTGATGGAGCGGCGCCCCGCGCAGGCCGCCGAGGCGCTCACCGCGATCAAGCGGATCAGCGACGAGGGACTTGACGAGGTGCGCACCCTGCTGGGCGCGTTACGCGGCGTTCCGTCCCCGGCCGCACCGGAGTCCGTGGGTCTGGCCCGGGCCGACCGCCTGCTGGAGACGCTGAAGTCGACCGGGGTGCACACCGAGCTCACGGTGCGGGGCGCCGTCAGACCGCTGCCCGCGGCGACCGACCTGACCGCCTACCGGGTCCTTCAGGAGTCCCTGACCAACATCCGCCGCCACGCCCACGCCACAGCGGTGCGCGTGGCCGTCGACTACGGCCCCTCGCGGCTGGACCTGACCGTGACCGACAACGGCCGGGGCGGAACGCCCGACGGCCGCGGCAGCGGAATCGAGGGCATGGCCGCCCGCGCCGACGCCCTGGGCGGCTCCCTTTCCGCGGGCCCGCAGCCGGGCGGCGGCTTCGCGGTGCGCTGCTCGCTGCCCCTCGTCCCCCCTGAGGAGGCTTCATGATCCGGGTGCTCATCGCCGACGACCAGGCCCTGGTGCGCGGCGGTTTCCGGGTGCTGATCGAGACGGAGCCGGACATGACCGTGGTCGCCGAGGCCCGGGACGGTGACGAGGCCGTCGCACTGACCCGTGGCGAACGCCCCGACGTGGTGCTCATGGACATCCAGATGCCCGGCACGGGCGGGCTGGCCGCCACCCGCCTCATCACCGGGGATCCGGCACTGGCCGGGGTGCGGGTGCTGATCCTCACGACGTTCGACCAGGACGACTACCTGATGGACGGGCTGGATGCGGGAGCCAGCGGTTTCCTGCTGAAGAATACCGAGCCGGCCCAGCTGCTCCACGGCATACGCCTGGTCGCGGGCGGCGAGGAACTGCTCTCGCCCGGGCTGGCCCGGCGTCTGCTCGGCGGCCGCCGCCCGCACGTGGATCCCGGTGTCTTCGCGCACCTGACCGACCGGGAACGTGAGGTGGTCGCCCTCGCCGCCCAGGGCCTGAGCAACGACGAGATCTCGGCGACCCTCCACATCAGCCTGGCCACGACGAAGACCCACGTCAGCCGGGCTCTCACCAAGCTCGACGCCCGTGACCGCGCCCACCTGGTCGCCCTGGCCTACCAGCAGGGGCTCATCACTCCGGGCCCGGAGCGGCTCTAGGCCTGCTCGCCCTCCATCGCCAGCAGCTCCTCGTTCGGGATCGCGCCGCCGAAGCGGCGGTCGCGGGAGGCGTACTCGACGCACGCCCGCCACAGGTCCCGCCGGTCGAAGTCCGGCCACAGCACGTCCTGGAAGACCATCTCGGCGTAGGCACTCTGCCACAGCAGGTAGTTGGAGGTGCGCTGCTCGCCGCTCGGGCGCAGGAACAGGTCGACGTCCGGCATGTCCGGGTAGTACAGGTGCTTGGCGACCGTCTTCTCGTTGACCTTCGACGGGTCGAGCCGGCCGGCCTTGACCTCCTCCGCGATGGCCTGCACCGCGTCCGCGATCTCCGCGCGGCCGCCGTAGTTCATGCAGAAGTACAGCGTGAGCCGGTCGTTGCCCTTGGTCTGCTCCTGGGCGACCTGGAGCTCCTTGGCGACGGACTTCCACAGCCGGGGCATACGGCCCACCCAGCGCACCCGCACGCCCAGTTCGTCGAGCTGGTCGCGGGTCTTGCGGATGAAGTCGCGGTTGAAGTTCATCAGGAAGCGGACCTCGTCGGGCGAGCGCTTCCAGTTCTCGGTGGAGAAGGCGTACAGCGAGATGCTGCCGACGCCCATCTCGATCGCGCCCTGCAGCACGTCCAGCACCCGCTCGGCACCGACCTTGTGTCCCTCGGTGCGCGGCAGCCCGCGCTGCTTGGCCCACCGCCCGTTCCCGTCCATGACGATCGCCACGTGGTTCGGGATCAGCTCCCCGGGGAGCTTCGGAGGCCGCGCGCCGGACGGGTGCGGCTCAGGCGTCCTGTACTCCCGGCGCTGGCGCCCCAGAAACCCGCGTACGGCCATGTGCTTCTCGCTCCTCGGTTCTTCGGTCTGTTCGCTCTGTCGCTCTGTCGCTTTGTCGCTGTATCGCCGTGTCGGTCTGCCGCTCCGACAACTGTGACGCCGCGTCGCTCTACTGTTCCACGTACCGGAGCGAGCGCAGCCCCCGCTCCAGGTGCCAGTGCAGATACGCCGACACGAGCCCGCTGCCCTCCCGGACGTACCGCGCCTCGCACGCGTCCGCGGTCTCCCAGTCTCCCGTCAGCAGCGCGCCGAGCAGTTCCAGGGCCTGCGGCGAGGGTACGACGCTGCCGGGCACCCGGCAGTCGGCGCACACGGACCCGCCCGAGGCGACCGAGAAGAAGCGGTTCGGCCCCGGCATGCCGCACTTCGCGCAGTCGCCGAAGCTGGGCGCGTAGCCGTTGACGGCGAGTGAACGCAGCAGGAAGGCGTCCAGGACGAGGTGCGGCGCGTGCTCACCACGGGCGAGCGTCCTCAGGCCCCCGACCAGCAGCAGATACTGCTGGACGGCCGGCTCCCCCTCATGGTCGGTGAACCGCTCGGCGGTCTCCAGCATGGCGGTCCCGGCGGTGTACCGGGCGTAGTCGGTGACGATCCCACCACCGTAGGGGGCGATGGTCTCGCTCTGCGTGCACAGCGGCAGCCCCCGCCCGACCAGCTCGCTCCCGCGCGCGAAGAACTGCACGTCCACGTGCGAGAACGGCTCCAGCCTGGCCCCGAACTTCGACTTCGTCCGGCGCACCCCGCGGGCCACGGCGCGTACACGTCCGTGACCCCGCGTGAGCAGCGTGATGATCCGGTCCGCCTCACCCAGCTTCTGGGTGCGCAGCACGATGCCGTCGTCGCGGAACAGACTCATGGGGTCCATTCTCGCCTACGGCGGACCCGCCTCGGGCCGGGTCCTCAAGGGACCTCACCGCGGCTGCGTGCGTTGGCGTACGCGGTGGCGGCCCGCAGGCGCTCGGCCGGTGTCGCGGGGCGCACGGCCTCCGGTTCGACGTCCCACTCCTTGCCCCCGCCGTACGGTCTCAGCTGTACGTAGGGGCCCTCGTGCCCCATGACGATGCCCACCCTCCCGGTGCGGGTGTCGACGGCGTACGACCCGATCGGCGGCTTCTTCTTCATCGCGCCTCCGCCGCCGGCCGCGCCCGCAGCGCCTCCGCGAGCCGGGCGGCGACGTCGACGGAACAGCCGCCCGATTCCACCAGCGGACAGGGAGTCTCCCGCGCCAGACTTGCCGGGTCGAGCCGGAGCGACGGCAATGTGATTCCGGCGCTCGCGAGCGCAGCCCGCAATTCCTTCACTGTCTCCTCCGCCTCTTCGACGCGGTGCGCCGAGTCTCGTCCCCCGAGTGATACGTGTACTGCAGTCACCGTGCTCCCCTTCCCCGTGCAATTTCACGCTTCGCATCTCCATGGTGACGCTCTGCATCTACACTCGACAGGTGTCTGTGCCCTACAAGTGCGAGGCAGCAGGGGTGCGTTGAGCCATGGCCAACGGTGCGCGGCAGGCGGCGTGGGAGTTCTTCGGTACCGAGCTGAAGCGGCGACGGGAGAACGCGGGGTTCACCCAGGCGGCTGGGGGCGCGTGTTTTCGTCTCGGGCGGCCACATCGGCCAATTCGAACAAGCGATTCGCAAACCGCAGTTGGATGTGGCACAGCGGATCGACGAGGTCCTGCAAACCGAGGGCTTTTTCGAGCGGACGTGGCGAAAGCTCATTGATGACGCGAGATATGCGGATTATTTCGCTCAGGTGGTTGAGCTCGAGCGGACGGCGACGAAGAACTGCGAGTTCGCGCCGACGTTGGTGCCGGGGTTGCCGCAGACGGCGGAGTACGCGAGCGCGGTGACGCTCGCCGACCCTACGATCTGCCCAGGGCCGCCGCGCTCTCGCCTACGGCGTCCCTGGCTCTGATCGAGGCCGCCTGGACGGCGTTCGTGCGCGGACACCGCGGGTCAGCGGTCGGACACGAGCAGCCGGTACCCGACGTCGATGCTGTCGAGCGTGAGCAGCTCGGCGTGGCGTGTGTGCCAGCGGCCGGTCGCCAGGTCCTCCGCGAGCCGGGTCAGGCCGGGCGCGAGGGCGTCTTCGCCGGTCTGGGCGAACAGGGAGACTCCCGCCCGCACCTGCGGGTCGAGGTAGGCGCTGGGGCGGCGCCAGTATGCGGCGCCGAATCCGTCCGCGCAGTCATGGGGAACCCGGACCGGTTCCTGGCGCGCCCCACCGAGCAGGTCAGCCAGTCGGTCGGTGGGGACGGCGCGGGTGTCGTCGAACGCGGCCGCCTCCGGCAGGTACTCCCGTACGAGCCAGAACCGCTCGCGGAAGATGCGCTGGTCCCAGGTCAGGATGACGATGCGGCGGCGGGCGACCCGGCGCAGTTCCTTGATTCCGGCCGCCAGGTCGGACCAGTGGTGGACGGTGAGCAGGGCCATCACGGCGTCGGCGGCACCGTCACGCAGCGGGAGGCGTTCCGCGACGGCCTGCACGGCCGGTGCGGATCCCGGCGGGCGCTGGGCGATCATGACCTGGCTGGGTTCCACCGCGAGGACCGTCTGCGGCGGTTCGTACGAGCCGGTGCCCGCGCCGACGTTGATCACGTCCCTGACGTCGCCGAGTGCGGTGCGGATCTGCGCGCCGATCCGCGGATCAGGCTGCCGTGTCCGGGCATACGTCGCGCCGAGCGTGTCGTAGGTCGCCATGCCGGTCAGTCTGCCCAGCAGGCGCGGTCTCAGGCGTCGCCCGTCCGCCCGAGGATCTCGCGCACTCCCTGGTCGCGCACAACGCCCGTGCTGTCCCCGCGCAGCACCTCGTCGCCGTCCTGGTTGACGATCACGATGCCGAACTCGATCTTCATCCCGGCCCGTTTCCGTTCCAGTGCCCGCACTGTCACGTGTGCGGTGATGGTGTCCCCTTCCCAGACGGGCTTGAGGAACTCCCAGCTCATCCGACGGGCGATGTAGTCCAGTCGGCCGCCGATCTGCGTCGCCAACGAGGCTGTCAGCAGCCCGTGCGCCATGACCGGCCCGTCAGCCGGGATGTGGTGGCGCCCCTCGTCGCCCACCAGGGAGGCGAAAGCCGCGATGTCCTCAGCCAGAATGGTGCGCTCCGCCGTGAGAACCTGCCCCACCGCCAGAGCGGACGCCTTGTTTGCTCCACGAGTGTGGATATCACCGTTCTGGGACATGTCCTCCCCTTCGTCTTCGGTCCGGATCGGTGTCACCTTGAGTGGCTGACACGGGCAGGTTCAGTTCCCAGGAGACGCCGAACCGGGCCGTCACCGAGGTGGAGGCAACGGCCCGTCCGGTCCTGTCGGTACGTACCGCTACAGCAGGTTGTAGACCTGGAACCCGCTGCCGATCTTGACCGGCTTCTGGTAGACGGACTGAGCGTTGCCCGTGCCCGAGTACCGGAGCAGGTCGCCGTTCGGCTTGCGAGCGATCAGGTCCGGCTTTCCGTCGGCGTCGAGGTCGCCGACCGACAGCAGCCGGTCGTACGTGTTCCAGCCGCCGCCGATCCTCGTACGGGGCGCGAAGGGGGCCGTGTAGTCGCCCGTGCCCTTGTAGAGCCAGAGAACGCCGGACTTGTCCCGGGCGACGATGTCGGCCTTGCCGTCACCGGTCAGGTCACCCTGGCCGGCGATCTGGGTGTACTGGCCCCAGCCTTGGCCGATACGTTTCCGCGGGGCGAGCTTTCCGTCCGGGTGGGCGAGGTACTCCCACAGAGCACCGGCCTTGTCGACGCCGATGAGGTCGGCCTCCTTGGCTCCGCCGAGGTCTCCGGGGGAGAGGACCGTGGTGTAGATGCTCCAGCCCGTGCCGACATGGTTGGTGTGCATGTCGAGGTGGTCATCGATCCACTGGTAGTCCAGCTTCCCGTCCTTGTAGAGGTACCAGGTGCCGTCGCTCCACCCGTCCTTGTCGTTGTCGACGTCGATCGAGTCGGCGAAGGCTTCGAAGGTGACCCCCACGTCTTCGCGGGGCTCGAAACCGCCCTTGCGGTCCGTGAAGTACAAGTACAGCTCGGCGGTCCGCCTGTGAACGGCGGTCAGCGGGAAGCTGGGCGTCTGCACCGGGCCGTCCGCACGGACGCGCGGCCCCAGGCTCTGTACGTCGTGGGCCTGGTGCCGGGGCCCGGATGCGGCACGCGTCCGGGCGGCCCCGGCCGGGTCGCCGGAGGCGAAGGCCGTACCGGCCGTGGCGGCCAGCACGGCCGTGACGGCGGTGGCGGCCAGTGCGCTCCGGAACGCACGACGACGTCTGACGACGGTCATGAAGATCCCCCTGTGATCTGCTCAACGGCACTTGGTCATGTGCCAGCGGTGATCAAGCGTCCCACAAGTCCCTCACAGGCTCATCGGAATTGCCTCGTTGACGACCGATCTCGCGTACGAGTCGTACGACCTCGAGCTGATTGACCCGTGCTTCCCGGTGCGCTTGTATCCCCGAGCGGGCTCGAAGAGGGCTTCGGTGTCGTCTCACGTGATCCGTCGATCAGCGCCGACGGGCGGTACTACCTCGCTACGACGTCCGGAGCAACGCCGCACGGAGCAACGCCGCACGGAGCAGACCGTGGACGCTGCGGCGTGCGACGCGCGGCCGTACCCCTCAGCCGGACGCGGCGGTCGGTGCGGGCAGCGGGTCCGGTCCGGTGGGCTCGGTCGCCTCCCACAGGACGTTGAACCGCTTCATGCGCTCCTGGACGTGCTCGGGTGTCATCTTCAGGAGTGTCTTGGCCGGTACGACGTCCACGTCCGGCTCTATCTCGTAGCAGAGCTGCCCGTCGAAGACGATGAAGTCGTTCGTGAGCGTGAGACGGGCCCGCTGCGGCAGTTCCGAGCGGACCGCGATGCGAGCGTCGATGCCGAGGTCCCGCTGGCTGCGGCAGAGGTCCTCCAGTTCCTCGGTGCGTTCGAGCGGATTCTTCACGAGGAACAGCCGCCGCACCCGCACTCCCCGCTTCACGGCCTCTTCCTGTGCCTTCAGGTAGCGGTTGGCGGGCTCGCTGGTCCAGAAGTCGCGGTCCACGGGGGTGCTGGTGGCCTCCAGGGTGCGGGCGCAGCACGCGGTGAGGGCGATCAGCCAGTCGTGCTCCTCGCCCGGGCGGTCCGTGCTGCCACGGCTGAGGCTCTCCATCGTGGACGCGAGCTGGGCGATCCGGTCCTGGGCGAAGTCCTTCACCAGCTGTGACTCCTGGCGGCCCACATGCGTGTAGGCGCGCGCCAGCCGCGCCACGCCGTCGGACCGCAGCACCGAGCGGTCCACCTCGCTGAACAGCTCGGTCGCCTCACTGATCCGGACGAAGGCCCCCTCGACCTCCCTGCGCATCTCGAGGTGGTACTTGTCCAGGCCCTGCTCCATCGAGTTCAGCCGCTGCTCGAAGTCCACGAGGTACTGGATGATCAGTGCCGCGCCACCGAGGACGACGGACACGGTCAGCTGCCACACCCCGTTCTTGTCCTGGTTCAGGACGTTGGTCAGGAAGTAGGTGGCACCGGCCACCACCGCCGTGACCAGTGTCTTCCGTAACAGGTTCGGTGAGCGCTGCCCCTCCTCGCTCCTCGACGCCCTGCGTGCGTCCCCTGATGACGCTCCTGACGCTCCTGTCATGTCGGTCTCCCCCGTCCCGATTGTCGGTTCGTGCCGCCCTTCAGCGCGTGCTCAGCGCTTCGTGCAGCAACGGAATGGCCTGGACGGCCAGTTGGTCGCGGATGCGCTGGACCAGGGTCTGCCACTGACGGGTGAACCCCGGCTCCCGTTCCAGCACGTCCCACAGGTGACCCAGTGTGCGGTCCACGTGTGCGCGCGGCATCCACACATGCAGCAGGTGATCGACGGCCGGGCGCAGCGCGAGGACGGCCGAGGGGCCGTCCGCCGCACCGAGCCGGCTGCTGTCCAACATGTGCACGACGGTCGTCAGCAGCCAGTCGTGCAGGGCGAGGTCCTCGCACAGGCCGGCGGCCGCGGCGGCCGGCACGTCCTCCGGAAGCCTCAGTTCCACGGTGCGCAGCCCGTGCTCGGCGAGGGTGAAGCGCTGAAGCGACGGTCCCTCGCCCTCGGGGGCGCGTCGCGCGACCCAGCGCAGATGGGTGCGCCGGGACTTGAAGGGTGCCTTGTGGTCGAGCAGCGGGTGGCGCAGCAGTTGGGCGAGCAGGCCCTCGGCGATCATTCCGAGGTCGAGTTCGCCGCGTGCGCCGCCGCGCAGGACGCCTTCGGCGGTGGCCTGTTCGGGGAGCTTCCCGAAGGGTTCGACCAGGCCGGGCCTGACCAGGTAGTGGCCCCAGGGACGGCGCGTGTCGGGGCCGGCGGACGGGGCGCTGAAGTAGGCGGTGGCCTGCAGGACGCGGCCCTCGGTGAGCGCGGCGCGGGCGGCCACGGTGCCGACGCCGCGCACCTTGGCGCCGTTGGAGGTGGGCAGCCGGCAGTCCACGCCGGTGAGGACGTCCGGGGACAGCGCGTACAGGTTGGGCCGCTCGGAGACCCGGACGTGTTCGTCGGCGCGCAGCCTCAGCAGCTGGGCGGCGGCCCGGCCGTCCAGTGCGTGGAAGGACGGCAGCAGACAGGTCCGCACCTCACCGCAGGCGAGCACCGGGCGCGCCGACTGTCCCCCGGCCGGCACCTCAGCTCTCCTCGGCGGTGAAGGCGCCGGCGGGCTCCTCGTAGAAGACGTACGTGGCGCGCTGCGCGACCGCGTCCGGCACCGCCGCGCCCTCGCGGGCGGAACGCTCGGCGACCTGCTTGAGCGCGCCCGAGTCGACGTCTATCTGGTCGAGGATGAGCCGGACGGCGTCCTCGACGGCGAGGAAGCGGTTGGCCATCAGGGTGCAGGTGCGGTAGGCGCTGAACGGCGCCGCCGTCGGGTTGAGCTGGATCAGCGGTGGCAGCCGGTCCCACTCGTGGGGGAAGTCGCGGCCGTTCCAGGGGCGCGGTACGAGGACGGGCTCGCCGAGGTGGCGCAGCAGGCCGAGGCGGGCGAGCTGCCAGACGGCGGCGAGGAACGGGCAGGACCACAGGCGCTGTCCGTCCTTCTCGGACCACAGCTCGACGTCCATGAACACGGAGTGGTTGCGGGCGGCGGTCTCCTGGGGCGGCTGCCAGCCGGTGATCTCCCCCATGGCGCTGCGCGAGCCGGGGCTGCGCTGCCCGTTGGCGAGCCAGCCGGTCTGGCTGACGGGCGGGCGGGAGCCGTAGCTGCCCGGTGGGGGCGACTCGACGAGGCGGTGCATCACGGCCTCGGCGAGTTCGATCTTGTCGGCGACGGCGCAGCCCGACTCGCGGGCCAGGTAGTCGATGACGAGCCCGGCCCGCTCGGCCTCCTCAAGCACCACGGGGACCAGTTCCGCCGGGGTGGAGAAGCGGGTGAAGTAGTCGTCGACGAGGAAGCAGGTGCTGATGCGGGGCCGCTTGCCGCCGTTGCGGCGGGCGGCGGCGGCCCGGGCGGCGTCCACCCAGACGCGCACCTCGGCGAAGTGCTCACGCAGCCGCTCGGGCCCGGCCTCGAAGTCCTCCATGTAGAGGTGGCCGAGTTCGAGGGAGAGGTGGGCGAGCGGTACGGACTGGGTGCGGGGCTCTGCGGTGGTCTCGCGGAACACGGCTTCCGTCACGGCTGCTCCCAGTACTTGTCGTCGGTCAGCCGGTTCGCCAGTTCGCTCAGTGCCTCCCACGTCTCCCGGTTGGCGATCTGGCTGTCGAGAACGTCCTCGTCGGTGATGAGCTGCTCGCGCCACTGCAGGACGGGCTCCAGCGGCACCGAGCCCAGGACCTGGGTGTATCCGATGCCGAGGGTGGAGGACATCTGCTTCAGGTCGCGGTCGCAGGCGCGCATCCACGCCGACTGGGTCGCCGACACCTGCGACCACAGCGCGGACTCGGGGTCGGGTACGGCGGCCCGGACGAACCGGATGACGTTGCGCAGCGCCTCCTCGTCGTGGCCGCGGGCCACCCCGCCGGCGACGATGCCGCGCTTGCCGTAGACCAGGCTCGCCGCGGCCCCCACGTGCTGCCGGGTCCAGCGGTGGAAGACCAGCCAGCGGGCCAGGACACCGCGCAGCTCGCGCTGCGAGGTGGCCTCCAGGGCCATGTCGACGGCGTAGCTGCGGCCGGCGCTGAGGTCGACGACGATCATGTCGAACTCGCCGTTGAGCCGCAGCAGGAGGTCGACGCAGCGGCGCAGGGTCTCGTCGGTGGTGGCGAACTCGCCGCCGCTGACGTCACCGGGCATCAGCACCAGGCTGCCCGAGCCGGGGGGCCGGTTGCGCAGCACCGGGTGTTCGGTCTCGGCCCAGACGTCGATGCGGGCCGGTTCGCCGACCTCGCCGGTCAGGTACGAGTGCAGGCCTCGGTCCTCGGCGGCCCGGCGGGCGTCGGGTACGTCGAAGACGGCCGCCGCGGTGGGCGAGCCGAAGTCGAAGTCGAGGTAGCAGACGTCGTCACCGCCCAGCGCCCGGTGGTAGGCGAGGTTGGCGCTGGTGACGGAGCGGCCCGTGCCTCCCTTGTCGGAGGCCGCGAAGACGAGCACGGTCACACCCCCTGGGCCGCGGCTTCCCGGGCCCGGGCGAGGGCGTCGAGCTGTCCGAGGACGTCGAGGGTCAACGAGCAGGCGGTGCCGGGTTGTTCGTCCACGAGCTTGCGGGCGCGGCGCAACTTGACCTCGATGCTCCTGAGCTCCATGCCTCGGTTGCCTTCGGAGGCCGGCGCGGGCTCCATCTGTTCGTTGCCGAGGAGGTGGGTCGACTCGCTCAGCAACGCCCTGGCCAGCACGGTGAGTTCGGTGCTGCGGATGGGGGGCTGCTTGTACATCTGGTGGACCTGGACCATCACCTCGGTGACGCGCTCGGTGACGCTCCAGGACACCTGCCCCTCGTACGCCGGGGTCTCGGGGTAGGCGGCGTGGACGTTGTCCCACAGGCCGGTGCCCTCGCCGTCGCCGATCCGGCGCCGCCACAGGTGGTCGAAGATGTCCTCGGCGAGCCGGAGCAGCCGGTCGTGCGAGCCGAGGTTGCGGGACAGCGTGCACAGCTGGATGGTCCGCTTGAGCAGCTGCGCGGAGAAGTCGCTCATGATCCACTGCATGGGCGGTCCGACGCTCTCGCTGCCCTGCAACGGCAGGGTGACGCCGGGGTGGTGCAGCCGGACCATGGGGTCGTCCTGGGTCATTCGGCTGGTGATGCGGCCGCGTTCGGCGAGGCGTTCCATGACGCTGACGGTGCGGGTCAGGTCGTCGTCGGTGGCGCGGCGCCGCATCAGGTCGTGGACGAGGATGGCGGCGACGGAGAGGGAGAAGTACTCGGATTCGAGTTTCTGGCCGGTGGTGCGCCAGGGGATGTCCTCGAGGGGCCAGCGGTCGCCGCCGAAGCGCGCGATGCCGGACCAGAACTGCTGGGTGATCTCCCAGCGCAGTCGTAACGCCTCGGCGAGCCGCTGCTGTTCGGGGTTGAGCAGGCCGAGGGTGAGGGTGCGGTCGGAGAAGAGGTCCTGGATGCCGTCGAGGGCGACCACGGTGAAGTAGAGGTACGGCACCGGGTTGGCGACGCCCTGGGGCTGCGGTCCGATGGGTTCGTCGGTCGGGACCTCGGGCGCGTCCCTGACGATGCTCCAGCCCCAGCCGCACTCGAAGAGCTGGTTGGGGTCCTTGAGGCCTTCCTCGACGTCGACACCGAGGACGAAGCTCTCGACCATGGCGGCGCGCAGTGCCTCGAAGCGGTCCTGGAACCTGCGCAGCACATGCCGCTGCGACAGCCGTCCCTGGCCGAGGAGTTCGCACAGCGTGCGCCCCTGGGAGGAGTCGGTGTCGAAGACGTTGATGGTGAAGGAGCGCAGCAGGCTCACCATGGCGGCGGTGAGGCGGTTGCTGGTGGCGGTGCGCACTTCCTGGATGGTCTCCAGGACGTCGCCGCGCCGGGTCTTGGACTCGTAGATCTTGAGGAAGCCGAGGGTGGCCAGGCACAGGGTGATCGACATGGAGTACGAGTCGACGACTCCGAGGTCGCGCTGTTCCTGGGTGAGGTCGCGGTCCTTGTCCCCGGACACGAAGTAGTGGCCGCCGGCGAACGTGGGTCTCTTCTCGTCGGTGTGCCTGCGCATGAACTCGGCGGTGGCCGTGACGAGGTTCGCGGGGATCTCCAGGCGCCCGCCCGCCCGCTTCATCACCCTCTGGACGTCGTCCTGTGTGGTGTCCGGGTCGTCCAGGCGGAAGGCGGGGATCTCCGTGGCCGGATACAGGATGCAGAGCAGGCGCTCGGCATCGGCGACGCTGCTTTCCCCACCCCGTTTGCCCCAGGTCCACTCCCCGCCGTCGAACGAGTGGCGGGCGATCGCCTGCCAGATGTCCAGCAGATGCTGGCGTGGCTTGATCTGCATCCCATGCCCCTCACACAGGCCGCGCTGCCATCATTGGAGGCGTGCCGTCTTCTGTTGTGACGATGCGGTCCTCAAACGGCCGGAATATCGGACTCCGGAATGTCGGACTCCGAATTCCTCCAGCCGTAGGCGACGATCATTCCCGAATAGCCTTCACGCACGGCGGCCGAAGCCTTGAGACGCATGGTCTTGAACTCGCCCGCGAAAGGCACGAGACTCTCGTACACCTCCAACTCTCCCACGTCGCACGCCGGGAAGAAATGCTTGCCCGCGTGATACCCGGACGAATGTTCCATGAAAGCGGCGGCGAAGGGCGCACCTGGGGCGAGGGCGCGCAGGAAGCACTCGACGGCGCGGGCGAACTCCGCGTGCGAGGTGGTCATCGACTCCGCCACGAAGAACATGGTCCCCATGGACCAGCGGCCCTGGTGCCGCACCAGGTCGAAGAGGTTGCCCGACTGGACCCGGACCACGTCCCGGAACCTGGCGCGCGGGTCCAACTCCAGTGCGCCGTATACCTCGTTCTTGCGCAGGAGGTCCCAGAACTGGTCCCAGTTCCCGTCATAGGAGGCGACCTGGCTCTCGAGGTAGCGGACGTTCGACGGCGAGCGCTCGTAGAGGGTGATCTCGTCGCACCAGGGGAGCATGGCGAGCGCCGGGTAGAGGTTCGCGCCGGCCCCGACATCGATGCCCGAAACGTGGGTGGTGTCACGTCCCTGGAAATGATCGCCGAAATGATCGCCCACGATCTGAAGGATCTCCGCGTCCTCCGCCTGCAGGCCGCGGTAATTGTGCTCAACGTAGGCGATGGGGTCGAATGCGGCCCATGATACGTCCGCATTCAGCTGTACGTCCCCCGGCGATCTGAAGGTCATTGGTCGAGCGTACCAATCGGAAGACCGGGCGGGATCCCCCTTGGGCCAACCGGGCGACGCAGTTACGCCACTTGGGGCGCACCGGGGGCGCATCGGGGCGAATGACTTATTGGACCTGATCCTGCCTTGAAGGGGCCGGATCGCCCCGCTCAAGATGGTCGGAAATCTGTCGAACATACCCGAACGACAGACAGCGCGCGTCCCACTCGTACCACCCGTACGGATGGTCACGGGCGCTTGACTCCATTCCGCAGGGGGGCGGCATGACTGTGTTTCCAGAGGAACGTTTCCCTTCGCGTGGCGGGCCCACCGGGCCGGCTCTGTTCCACGATCGGGCGTTCGTCGACCGCCCCCTGACGATGCGGGGGGTCACGGAGGACGACCTGCCCGAACTGGTCCGGGTGGACAGGGAGGCCTTCCCCGACGAGCCGTACCCCTACTTCGTGCTGCGCCAGCTGTTCGACCTGCACGGGGACTGCCTGCTGGTGCTGGACGACGGGCAGAGCCTGCACGGGTACGTCCTGTACGTCACCACGCCGGACCGCTACCGGAGTTGGATCGTCAGCCTCGGTGTGACCCGGGACCAGCGGGGGCGCGGGCTCGGCCGGCGGCTGATGCTGGAGGTGCTGCGCCGACTGCGGGCGGAGGAGGTGCGCGAGGTGCGGCTGACGGTGGAGCCGGCGAACGCGGCCGCGATCATGCTCTACCGGTCGCTGGGCTTCTCGTCCGACGAGGGGGTGCGCAAGGACTACTTCGGGGCCGGAGAGGACCGGCTCATCATGACGCTGGGCCTGTGAAGCGCCGTACGTACCGCCGCTGCCAGGGCGTTTCCACGGCGTGCCGGTCGTAGTGGGCGCGCACGTAGGCCACGGCCTGGTCCGGCGGTACGCCGTCCAGTACGGCGAGGCAGGCGAGCGCGGTACCGGTGCGGCCACGTCCGCCGCCGCAGGCGACCTCGACGCGCCCGCGCGCGGCCCGCTCCCATGCCTCGGCCAGCAGCCGCCGCGCCTCGCCACGGCTGCTGGGCAGCCGGAAGTCGGGCCATCGCAGCCAGTCGGAGGCCCAGGGCACGTCCGGGGGCCGCTTGCCGAGCAGATACAGCCCGTACGTGGGCACGGGCCCGTCCGGCACGGGCCGCCGCAGGCCCCGGCCGCGCACCAGCCGCCCGGACGGCAGCCGCAGGACGCCGGGTGCCTCGGGATCCCAGCCTTCGCCGTCGGCCGTTCCGGTGCCGTTGTCCGGTTCGGGATCGCTCATCGGTCCAGTGTCGGCCGACGGGCCCGCGCGGGCGGCCGTTTCGCGGGCAGCGGACGGGCGCGTCGGCGGCCGTCGGCCACCGCTCCCGCTGCCACCATCCTGGGGAGGGGACGAGCCGTCCCCGAGCCGAACACGTCGGCCGTCCCGGCCCTCCCCGGCCACCGCCACGGCCGGCGCAGCGCCGGGAACAGGAACACGTCCGGGAGCCCCGATGCCCTTCCCCGCCCCGCTGACCGGTGTCATCCCGCCCGTCTGCACCCCTCTGACACCGGACCGCGAGGTGGATGTGCCCTCGCTGCTGCGGCTGGTGGACCATCTGCTGGACGGCGGGGTGGACGCCCTGTTCGTGCTCGGGTCGTCCGCCGAGGCCGCCCACCTCACGGACCGTCAGCGCGCTGTCGTGGTCGAGTCGGTGGTGGCCCACGTCGCGGGGCAGGTGCCGGTACTGGCCGGGGCCATCGACATGACGACACCGCGGGTGCTGGACCACGTGGCGTATGTGACACGGGCGGGCGCGGACGCGGTCGTCGTGACGGCGCCCTTCTACACGCGGACGCACCCCGCGGAGATCGCCCGGCACTACCGGCTGGTCGCCCACCGCTCCCCCGTGCCGGTCGTCGCCTACGACATCCCGGTCTCCGTGCACGTGAAGCTCGGCCCTGAGCTGGTGCTGGAGCTGGCGGCGGACGGGACGCTGGCCGGGCTGAAGGACTCCAGCGGCGACCTGGCCGGTCTGCGAGCGGTCGTGACGGGGGTGCGGTCACGTCCCGCGCTCACCGGGTTCAGCGCGCTGACGGGTTCGGAGCTGGTCGTGGACTCGGCACTGGCGCTCGGCGCCGACGGGGCGGTGCCCGGGCTGGCCAATGTGGACCCGGAGGGCTATGTCCGTCTGGACCGGCTGTGCCGCGCGGGCGACTGGGAGGCGGCGCGGGCGGAACAGGAGCGGCTGTGCGCGCTGTACGGCATGGTCGGCGTCGGGGACCCGGCCCGGATGGGCGTGAGTTCGTCGGCGCTGGGGGCGTTCAAGGCGGCGTTGCATCTGCGCGGGGTGATCGCGTGTCCGGCGACGGCGGAGCCACAGGTGCCGCTCACGCAGGAGGAGCGGGAGGGCGTCGGGAAGCATCTCGCGGCGGCCGGGCTGCTGTGACGCCTCGCTCCGGGGCGGTCAGGGGTGCACCGGAGCCGGACCGAGTGACCTGTGCCCCGTCGTGGGAACTACGACACCGTGCGGGCCGCCGCGAGCAGGCGGGTCACGTCCTGCGAGCAGATCGTCAGGGCCGCGCCCACCGTGGCCAGGACGTCACGTTCCGCGGGGGTGTAGGGGCCGTCGGCGAGCGCGATGCGGGCGCCCTGGAGGAGGATCGACTCGCGGCCGGTGGGGGCGAGGTGAGGGGCGAGCGGGTCCAGGGCCTCGTGCAGCTCTATGGCCAGACTCGCGCCGCCGCCCGGTTCGCCGCAGACCCGGCCGGTGTCGGCGGCCACGGCGTCGACCAGGGCGCTGAGCCCGTCCGCCGTGCAGTCGTCGAAGCCGGCGGAGCGGACGGCGGCGGCGGCCGTCTCCAGGGACGTACGGGAGCAGCTGCCGCCCGCGGCGAGGACCGCCAGGGCCACGGTGTGGACGGCGTCGCGGAGCATCGCGGCGAAGCGGGTGGTGGTCGGGTGGTCGAGGACGTCCGTGCCGTAGTGGTGGCCGCAGGCCGCGCACTCCACGACCGGACCCGTCTCCCCGCGCGGCACGACCGGCAGGCCGGCGAGGGTGAGGCGGCGGCGTCCGGTGAGGCGCTGGTAGTTGCGGTCGCCCCCGCAGCCGGGGCAGAAGAACTCGCCGTCGCCGACGGTGGTCCACGCGATGCGGACGCCGAGGACCTGCGAAATGCGGCCCTTGCGGGCTTCTGGGCCGTTGCGTCCCCGTCCTGGCAGCACGTCGCACCTCCGTCCTCGCCGCGGCAACATCGCCGCTGCTGGCGTGATGTTAGCCACATTGTTGAGGCGGAGTCAGTACCCCGGACGAGACCTCCTCGTGATCTTCGGCCGAAATGGCCGGTGCACGACGCGGCCCCGTCCGCCTCGGGAGGCGGACGGGGCCGTGAACGTGGAGGTCAGAGGGTCAGCGGGCGGCTCGGTTGACCGCGGAGACGACCGCCTTCAGCGAGGCACGTGTCGTATTCGCGTCGATGCCGATCCCCCACAGGACCTTTCCGTCGATCGCGCATTCGATGTACGAGGCGGCCTGCGCGGAGGCGCCCTCGCTCATCGTGTGCTCCTGGTAGTCCAGCAGGCGTACGTCGATGCCGATGGACTGCAGGGCGTCGAAGAACGCGGAGATCGGGCCGTTGCCGGTGCCGGTCAGGACGGTGTCCTCGCCGTCGACGGTGGCCTCGACCGTCAGGGTGTCGACGCCGTCCTTGTCGGTGGTCGTCTGACCCGTCCTGACCTGGATGCGGCCCCACGGGTTGTCCGGGTTCGGCAGGTACTCGTCCTGGAAGACGTCCCAGATCTCCTTCGGCGTGATCTCGCCGCCCTCGGCGTCCGTCTTCGCCTGGATGATCTTCGAGAACTCGATCTGCATCCGGCGCGGCAGGTCCAGCTTGTGGTCGTTCTTCAGGACGTAGGAGATACCGCCCTTGCCGGACTGCGAGTTGACGCGGATGACCGCCTCGTAGGAGCGGCCGACGTCCTTGGGGTCGATCGGCAGGTACGGCACCGCCCACTCGATGTCGTCGACCGTGACGCCCTTGGCCTTCGCGTCGGCCTCCATGGCGTCGAAGCCCTTCTTGATGGCGTCCTGGTGGGAGCCGGAGAAGGACGTGTAGACGAGGTCCCCGATGTAGGGGTGGCGCGGGTGGACCTCCATCTGGTTGCAGTACTCCCAGGTACGGCGGATCTCGTCGATGTGGGAGAAGTCGATCTGCGGGTCGACGCCCTGGGAGAAGAGGTTCATGCCCAGGGTGACCAGGTCGACGTTACCGGTGCGCTCGCCCTGGCCGAACAGGCAGCCCTCGACGCGGTCGGCGCCCGCCATCACCGCCAGCTCGGCGGCGGCGACGGCCGTGCCGCGGTCGTTGTGCGGGTGGACGGACAGGCAGACGAACTCGCGGCGGGAGAGGTTGCGGTGCATCCACTCGAAGCGGTCCGCGTGCGTGGAGGGGGTCGAACGCTCCACGGTGGCGGGCAGGTTGAGGATGATCTCGCGGTCCGGGCCGGGCTGCCAGACGTCCATGACCGACTCGCAGACCTCCAGGGCGAAGTCCAGCTCGGTGTCGGTGAAGATCTCGGGGCTGTACTGGTAGCCGAACTCGGTCTCGGGGCCCAGCAGCTTCTCCGCGTACTCCATCACCAGCCGCGTGCCGTCGACGGCGATCTGCTTGATGTCGTCCTTGGAGCCGCGGAAGACGACCCGGCGGAAGACCGGGGCGGTGGCGTTGTACAGGTGGACGTTGGCGCGCCGCGCGCCCTTCAGGGACTCCACGGTCCGCTCGATCAGGTCCTCGCGGGCCTGGGTGAGGACGGAGATCGTCACGTCCTCGGGGATCGCGCCCTCTTCCTCGATGATGGAGCGCACGAAGTCGAAGTCGGTCTGGCCGGAGGCCGGGAAGCCGATCTCGATCTCCTTGTAGCCCATCTTCACCAGCAGGTCGAACATGGCGCGCTTGCGCACCGGCGACATGGGGTCGATCAGGGCCTGGTTGCCGTCGCGCAGGTCGGTGGAGAGCCAGCGCGGGGCCTTGGTGATCCGCTGGTCGGGCCAGGTGCGGTCGGGGATGTCGACCTGCTCGTACGGCCGGTACTTGTGGATCGGCATGGAGGTGGGCTGCTGGCGGTTCGCCATGGTGCGTGGGCTCCTCAAGGGGTCCGGAAGGACGGCCGACGACGCAACGCCAAGCACCGCGGGGAGGGAGTCGGCCTCGACTACAGGCCCTCGCCGCGGCAGCTAAGGAGAAGCAGCCCGAAACGCATGATGCTCCGCATGCTAGCCGAGGCGCGCCGGATGCGAAGGCCTGTATCAGTATGCGGGACCGGGGGCAGCTTTCGGACAAAGAGTTCTTAAAGTCACATTTCCCTTGCGTTCCCGCTCGGTGACGGATCCTGCGGACCCACCGGCGCCTGGGGCCGCATGCACGAGTTGGTGCCGCTCGGCGGCGGGCTGCCGACCGGTCCGGCGCGGGCGCGCTCCAGTCACCGTTTGCCCGGTACGTCCCCGGGTACTGCGATCCCTCGTCGACCCCTCGTCCAGGACCGCACACTCCACGGGAGGCCCGTATGTCCGCCCCCACCCCGTCCGTGTCCAAGGTGGCCGTGATCACCGGATCCGACTCCGGGATCGGCCGCGCCACCGCCGTCCGCCTGGCCGAGGCGGGGATGGACGTCGGCATCACGTGGCACAGCGACCGGAAGGGCGCCGAGCAGACCGCCGACGAGGTCCGCGGCAAGGGGCGGCGGGCCGCCGTGGCCCAGGTGGACCTCACCCGGCTGCCCGAGGCCGCGGACAGGGTCGACGCCCTGTGCGAGGAACTCGGCCGCATCGACGTCCTGGTCAACAACGCCGGTACGGGCACCATGACCCCCTTCCTGGACCTGGGCCTGGACGATGTGCGCCAGGTCCTGGACGTCGACCTGCTCGGCCCGTTCCTGTGCGGCCAGCGCGCGGCGCGGAGGATGATCCGGCAGGGCGACGGCGGCCGGATCGTCAACGTGACCTCGGTGCACGAACACCAGCCGCGCGTGGGTGCGGCCCCGTACTGCGCGGCCAAGGGCGGTCTCGGCCTGCTCACCCAGGTCATGGCCCTGGAACTGGCCGAGCACGGCATCACCGTCAACGCGGTGGCACCCGGCGAGATCGCCACGCCGATGACCGGGCAGGAGGACACCGACGTGCACACCGAGCGCCGCCCCGGGGTCCCGCTCGGACGGCCGGGCGACGCCCGCGAGGTCGCGGCCGTGATCGCCTTCCTCGCCGGCCCCGACGCCTCCTATGTCACCGGCGCCTCCTGGAGCGTGGACGGCGGCATGCTGCGCATGGGCCCGATGGCCGGCTCCCACATGGCCGGTGACGACTGGCGGCGCCCCTGACCCGGGGCGGCGCCCGTGAAACGAGAGGGCGGGGTCAGTCCACCCCGCGGATCCGCCCCACCAGCCCCGCCCCCGCGATCCCGATCAGCGCCGCCACCAGGTAGAGGACCCGGTATCCGCCGAGGTAGGTGACGATCGGTGCCGCCAGCGCGGGCGCCGCGACCTGGGGCAGGGCGTTGGCGACATTGACGACCCCCAGGTCCTTGCCCCGGTCCAGGGCCTTCGGCAGGAGGTCCGTCATCAGGGCGAAGTCCACCGACGTGAACACCCCGAAGCCCACGCCCAGCACCGCCGCCGCCACGATCGCCCCCGGCCAGGTCTGCCACGCCGACAGGGCCGCCGTCGCCACCGCCATCAGCACCCCCGACCAGATCACGAACGGCTTGCGGCGACCCACCCGGTCCGACCAGACCCCGCCGACCACCACCGTGGCCAGCAGCGTCACCCCGTTCACCGCGGTGAGGACCAGGACGCCCTGGTCGGGATCGTGGTAGTGGACGCGGTCCCGGAGGTAGTACAGGAGGTACAGCAGGACCAGGGCGTTGCTGAGGTTGATCAGGAAGCGGGTCAGCCAGGCCCAGCCCAGATCCGGGTGGCGGCGCGGGCTCAGCCGGAAGCCGGCCAGGAAGCCCCGCCAGGACCAGGGCGGACGGGCCGCCACCGGCAGCCGCAGATCCCGGTGGCCGAGGACGTACGGCAGGACGCCCGCCACCGTGAACACCGCGCACGCCGCGTAGCCCGCCCCGATGCCCCCGGCCGCCGTCGCCAGGCCCGTCCCGCCGACCACGCCGAGGATCTGAGCCGCCCCCAGCCAGCCGCCCACCGAACCCCGCTGCGGCCGGGGCACCCGGTCCGGCACCGCCGCCGTCACCGCCGCGAACGCCGCGTTCAGGGTCAGCTGCACCAGGCACCAGCCGAGCGCCATGGTCCAGGGACCGCCCGCGGCCGCGAGCAGCAGCAGCGACACCGCGCCGCCCGCGGTGCCGGCCACGATCCACGGTGTACGGCGGCCCCGGCGCGCCGTCGTCCGGTCCGACAGGGCGCCGAAGAACGGGTTCGCCACCAGCGACACCGCCGCGCCCGCGCCCGTCACCCAGGCCAGCATCGTCTCCTTGGACATCCCGGAGCCGGGCGCGAAGTCCTTCGCCTGGGAGGCCAGCAGGATCTGCAGCGGGCCGTACCAGCCGACCCAGATCGCCCCGTTGGCCAGCGACAGGGCGGCGGTCCAGCCCCGGCCGACGCGTTCGACGGGTTCGGCGAGGGCGTCGACGTCGGGCAGGGCCCGGTCGGCCGTCGTCATCCCCGCGCCCGCAGTAGGTCCCGGAACCAGCCGTACGACGCCTTCGGCGTCCTCTCCAGCGTCTTGTAGTCCACGTGCACCAGCCCGAACCGGCGCGCGTACCCCTCGGCCCACTCGAAGTTGTCCAGCAGCGACCAGACGAAGTAGCCCCGTACGTCGACACCGGCCTCGAGCGCCCGGTGCAGGGCACGGATGTGCCCGTCCAGGTAGGCGATGCGCTCCTGGTCGTCGACGCCCTCGTAGGAGCAGCCGTTCTCGGTGATGACCACGGGCGGCAGCCGGTCGCCGTAGCGCGCGCGGAAGCCGGTCAGCAGCTCGGTGAGCGCCTCGGGGACCACCGGCCAGCCGAAGTCGGTGACCGGGTGGCCCGCGATCTCCCGGACGGAGAAGGGCAGTCCGGCGGGGAGTGTCAGGCCGCCGAACTCGATCTCCGCGCCCTGCGGGGCGCCCACCCGCGTCGGCGCGTAGTAGTTGATCCCGTACCAGTCGACCGGCTCCGCGATCACCTTCAGGTCGGAGTGCACGTCGCCCGGCATCAACTCGCCGATGCCTTCCGGGTACTGGCCGAGCAGCAGCGGGTCCGAGAACAACCGGTTCAGCAGGACGTCGTAGAACTCCGCCGCCTCCACGTCCTCCCGCTTCTCGGACGCCGGCCACGTCGGGCCGTGCGAGTTGGCGATCCCGATGTCGCTCGCCCCGGCCGCGCGCAGCGCCCGTACGGCCAGGCCGTGGGCCAGCAGCTGGTGGTGGGCCACCGGCAGGGCGTCGAACATCAGCTGCCTGCCGGGCGCGTGCGCCCCGAGCGCATGGCCCAGGAGCGTGTGCTCGGCGGGTTCGTTGAGGGTGATCCACTTGTGCACGCGGTCGCCGAGACGGCCGGCCACCTCCGACACGTAGTCGGCGAATCGCGACGCCGTGTCCCGCTGGAGCCAGTCCAGCGTGACCGGCAGGTCCCAGTGGAAGAGGGTCACGACCGGGCGTACGCCCGCCGCGCACAGCTCGTCGACCAGGCGGTCGTAGAAGTCGAGGCCGCCGGGTGTGTTCACCCGCGGCCAGGAAACGGAGAAGCGGTACGCGTCCACGCCCAGGCCGGCCAGGAGCGCCACGTCCTCGCGGTAGCGGTGGTAGTGGTCGCAGGCCACCTCCGCGGTCGAGCCGTCCTTCACCCGGCCGGGCTCGGCGGTGAAGGCGTCCCACACCGAGGGCTCGCGCGCGTCGGCCGCCCCCTCGATCTGGTGGGCCGAGGTGGACACGCCCCACAGGAAGCCGGGCGGGAACTGGGGTATCGGGTCCGTCGCCCTGCGCTCGTCTGTCGCCATGCGCGGATCATCCTTACCGCCGGTAACGGAAGTCAACGGGCAGGCGCGAACAAGCAGTCAGGCCCCTTCTTCTCTTCAAGTACCCGCAGTCAGGCCCCTTCCTTCAGTACCCGCGAGACCAACTGCCGCTGCTCCTCGGTCAGCCGGGGATCGGCGGCGTACACCGTCCTGCCGTCCACGGTGATCTGGTAGCTGAACCCGTCGGGAACCCCCGCGGGAGGCGCGCCCTGGCCGGCCGCGAGCGCGCGCTCGGCCAGGGCATGCCACTCGGGTGCGTCGGGTCGCCCCGAGGTGTCCACCTCGGCCTGCCGCTCGACGCCCGCGAAACCGCCCGTGCGCCTGACGTGAATACGCATGGGTGTCTGTCTAGTACAGAACTACGCGGTCGGCACCCCGACCTCCTCCCAGGCCTTGAGCACCGCCTCCTGCTCCTGGCCGGTGGCGCCGTAGCGGGACTTGGCGGCCGTCACGGTCAGCTTCGCGAAGTCGGCGAAGGTCGCGTCCTGTTGCAGTTCGCCGCCGGTGAGCACGTCGTACCAGATCTGCCCGGCCCGCTCCCAGGCGTGTCCGCCGAGCGCGCCGGCGACCAGGTAGAAGGCGTGGTTGGGGATGCCGGAGTTGATGTGCACGCCGCCGTTGTCCTGGCTGGTCCTCACATACCCGGCCATGGTCGCGGGCTGCGGGTCCTTGCCGAGCGCCGGATCGTCGTACGCGGTGCCCGGCGCCTTCATGGAGCGCAGCGCCGTGCCGTTCACCTGCGGGGCGAGGAGTCCGGCGCCGATCAGCCAGTCGGCCTGGTCGGCGGTCTGGCCGAGGGTGTACTGCTTGATCAGCGAGCCGAAGACGTCCGAGACGGACTCGTTGAGGGCACCCGACTGGCCGAAGTAGACCAGGTTGGCCGTGTACTGGGTGACGCCGTGGGTGAGTTCGTGCCCGATGACGTCCACCGGGAGGGTGAAGTCGAGGAAGATCCTGCCGTCGCCGTCGCCGAACACCATCTGCTCGCCGTTCCAGAAGGCGTTGTCGTAGTCCTCGCCGAAGTGCACGCTGGCGTCCAGCGGGAGGCCCTTGCCGTCGACGGAGTCGCGGCCGTACGCCGTCCGGTACAGCTCGAAGGTGGCGCCGAGGCCCGTGTAGGCGCGGTTGACGGTGGCGTCCTTGCCGGGCTCGTCGCCCTCGCCGCGGACCTCCTTCCCGGGCAGCGTCTGGTGGTGCCCGGCGTCGTAGACGGTGCGGTGCGGCCGGCCGACGGTGTCCTGGGGCGGGGTCGCCGCGGGTGCGCCGATGACCGTGGTCAGCCGGCGGCGGGTGCGCTCGAGGGCGTCGCGCTCCAGGGTGCGGCGCGCGGGAGCGGCGAGCGCGGTGTCCTCGTGCCGGGCGAGTTTGTCGAGGACGTGCGGTGGCACGATGGTGCAGAAGACGGGCCCGTGGCCCCCGTGACTGGTCATGTGCGGCACCATTGCACTGAGTCATCGCCCTGTCACCCCTCGCAACCATGATTGATGAAAAGGCGCGATACGGAGCGGTGTGTTCCGCGAAGAGGTGGTATGGGTCTCCGCGCCCGAGGGTGGCGGCCCGGGGTGGCGAAGTCACCCGAGCGGCGGTGCAAGACCGCGACGAAAAGCCCTACGGGTCTGTCAGCCCCGCGTCGTACTCTTGAAGTCGCGAGGCCGCCGTCAGTCGTGCGGCCGTACGGAGGAGGAATCGCAGGCCTACAGAGCCGGCCCATGACTCAGACACCCACAGCTCACACCCCCGCGCAGGGGCAGGCGAGTGCACAGATCACCGTCCCCGCCCAGCACCCGATGGTGATGGTGCTGGGTTCCGGCGACTCCCTGCTGCGCGTGATCGAGACGGCCTTCCCCGGGGTCGACATCCATGTCCGGGGCAATGAGATCAGCGCGGTCGGCGAGGCGACGGAGGTCGCCCTGATCCAGCGCCTGTTCGCCGAGATGATGCTGGTGCTCCGCACCGGGCAGCCGATGACGGAGGACGCAGTGGAACGCTCGATCGCCATGCTCCGGGCGGGCGAGAACGGCGAGGGTGCGCCGGAGACCCCGGCGCAGGTGCTGACGCAGAACATCCTGTCGTCGCGCGGCCGCACCATCCGCCCGAAGACGCTCAACCAGAAGCGGTACGTGGACGCGATCGACAAGCACACGATCGTCTTCGGCATCGGCCCCGCGGGTACGGGCAAGACCTACCTCGCCATGGCGAAGGCGGTGCAGGCCCTGCAGTCCAAGCAGGTCAACCGCATCATCCTGACCCGTCCGGCGGTGGAGGCGGGCGAGCGCCTCGGCTTCCTGCCCGGCACCCTCTACGAGAAGATCGACCCGTACCTGCGCCCGCTGTACGACGCGCTGCACGACATGCTCGACCCCGACTCGATCCCCCGGCTGATGGCCGCGGGCACGATCGAGGTCGCCCCCCTCGCGTACATGCGCGGCCGCACGCTCAACGACGCCTTCATCATCCTGGACGAGGCCCAGAACACCAGCCCCGAGCAGATGAAGATGTTCCTCACCCGCCTCGGCTTCGACTCGAAGATCGTGATCACGGGTGACGTCACCCAGGTCGACCTCCCGGACGGCACCAAGAGCGGTCTGCGCCAGGTCCAGGAGATCCTGGAGGGCGTCGAGGACGTCCACTTCTCCCGGCTGTCGTCGCACGATGTCGTACGGCACAAGCTGGTCGGCCGTATCGTCGACGCGTACGAGCAGTACGACAGCAGGCACGGCACCCAGAACGGCACGCACAAGGGGCAGAGCCGGGGCAAGGCCGGGCACAAGGGGAAGTAGAGACCGAGCACCACATGTCGATCGACGTCAACAACGAGTCCGGAACCGAGGTCGACGAGCAGGCGATCCTCGACATCGCCCGCTACGCGCTCGCGCGGATGCGCATCCACCCGCTCTCCGAGCTCTCGGTGATCGTCGTGGACGCCGACGCCATGGAGCAGCTGCACGTGCAGTGGATGGACCTGCCGGGGCCCACGGACGTCATGTCCTTCCCGATGGACGAGCTGCGGCCGCCGTCCAAGGACGACGACGAGCCCCCGCAGGGTCTGCTCGGCGACATCGTGCTGTGCCCCGAGGTCGCCGCCAAGCAGGGCGCCGAGGCCCCGACGCAGCACTCCATGGACGAGGAGCTGCAGTTGCTCACCGTCCACGGGGTGCTGCACCTGCTGGGCTACGACCACGAGGAACCGGACGAGAAGGCCGAGATGTTCGGTCTGCAGGCCGCCATCGTGGACGGCTGGCGCGCGGAGAGGGGCCTGACCGGCCCGTCCCCGGCCCCCACCGTGTCATGAGCCCCCAGATCGTCGTCGGCGCGATCGCCCTGGTCGTCGTCGCCTGGCTCGCCGCCTGCGCGGAGGCGGGCCTGGCGCGCGTCTCCAGCTTCCGCGCCGAGGAGGCCGTCAGGGCGGGCCGGCGCGGCAGCGCCAAGCTCGCCCAGGTCGCCGCGGACCCGACCCGCTACCTGAACGTGGCGCTGCTGGTCCGTGTCGCCTGCGAGATGGCCGCCGCCGCCCTGGTCACCTACGCCTGCCTGAAGGAGCTCAGCGGGACCGCCGAGGCCCTGCTGGTGGCGATCGCGGTCATGGTCCTGGTGTCGTACGTCGCCGTCGGCGTCTCCCCGCGCACGATCGGCCGCCAGCACCCGCTGAACACGGCCACGGTGGCGGCGTACGTCCTGGTGCCGCTGGCCCGGATCATGGGCCCGATCCCGTCCCTCCTCATCCTCATCGGCAACGCGCTCACCCCTGGCAAGGGCTTCCGCCGCGGCCCCTTCGCCTCCGAGGCGGAGCTGCGCGCCCTCGTCGACCTCGCCGAGAAGGAGTCCCTGATCGAGGCCGAGGAGCGCCGCATGGTGCACTCGGTGTTCGAGCTGGGCGACACCCTGGTGCGGGAGGTGATGGTGCCGAGGACGGACCTGGTCACCATCGAGCGCTTCAAGACGATCCGCCAGGCCCTCACCCTCGCCCTGCGCTCCGGTTTCTCGCGCATCCCGGTCACCGGGGAGAGCGAGGACGACGTCGTCGGGATCGTGTACCTGAAGGACCTGGTCCGCAAGACGCACATCAGCCGGGACGCCGAGTCGGAGCTGGTGTCCACCGCCATGCGGCCGGCCGCCTTCGTGCCCGACACCAAGAACGCGGGCGACCTGCTGCGCGAGATGCAGAAGGAGCGCAACCACGTCGCGGTCGTCATCGACGAGTACGGCGGCACGGCCGGCATCGTCACCATCGAGGACATCCTCGAGGAGATCGTCGGCGAGATCACCGACGAGTACGACCGCGAACTGCCGCCGGTGGAGGAGCTGGGCGACGACCGCTACCGGGTCACCGCCCGTCTGGACATCGGCGACCTGGGCGAGCTGTACGGGCTCGAGGCGTTCGACGACGAGGACGTGGAGACCGTCGGCGGTCTGCTCGCCAAGGCCCTGGGCCGGGTGCCCATCGCCGGGGCGTCGTCCGTGGTGGAGCTTCCGGACGGCCGGGAACTGCGCCTGACGGCGGAGGCCGCGGCGGGCCGCCGCAACAAGATCGTGACGGTATTGGTGGAGCCCGTGGGTCCGGCGGAGAGCGCCGAGGACGAGGAGAAGAAGCCCGAGTGACCCCTCAGGAGCTGCGCACCTTCTGTCTGTCGTTCAACGCGGCGGTGGAGGACTTCCCGTTCAACCCGGAGACCTCGGTCTTCAAGGTGCAGGGCAAGCTCTTCGCGCTGACGACCCTGGACGCGCGGCCGCTGAAGGTCAACCTCAAGTGCGACCCGGACGACGCGGTGCGGCTCCGCCGCGAGCACGAGGGCCTGATCGTCCCCGGCTGGCACATGAACAAGCGCCACTGGAACACGGTCACGGTCGACGGCGAGCTCCCGGACCGCCTGGTCCGGGAGCTCGTCGAGGACTCGTACGACCTGGTCGTCGCCGGCCTACCGCGCGCCGACCGCCTCCGACTCGACCGCCCCTGAGCCGCCCGCACGCCGGGTGCGCAGTCCCAGCGCCACCAGCACCGCCGCCGCCAGGACGATCGCGGCGTCCAGCGCGATCACCGTGTGCACGCCCGACAGCAGGTCCGTCGAGGTGGTGGCAAGGACGCCGAGGATCGGGATGCCCACGGTGATGCCGACCTGCTGGGTGGAGGTGACCAGGCCGGTGGCCAGGCCCTGCTCCTCGTCCGGGACGCCCGAGGTGACCGTCAGGCCGTAGGAGATGATCGCGCCCAGGTGGCACATGCTGGCCAGGGAGACGGCGGCCGTGGCGAGCCACACCGACCAGACGTGGCTGTTCAGGCCCAGCAGGGCGGCGATCAGCGCCCCCTGCCCGGCGAGCGAGCCGACCAGCGTGCGGCGGGCGCCGAAGCGGCCGATGACCTTGGGGGCGTACGTGCCCGCCACCGCCGACAGGACACCCTGGAAGCCGAAGACCAGACCGGTCTCGAAGGCGGACAGACGCAGGACCTCCTGGAGGTAGAGCGTCAGCACGAAGATCACCGTCGACATCATCGAGAAGGTGACCAGGCCGCCCAGGTTGCCCCACGCCACCGTGCGGCGGCGCAGCATGGGCAGCGAGACCAGGGGCTGCGCGGTGCGGGACTCGACGAAGGCGAACGCCGTCAGCAGAAGGGCGCCGACGACCAGCGTCGTGATGACGTCCGCACGGCCGAAGCCGTGGTCGGCGGCCGTGGACAGGGCGTAGATCAGGGAGAGCAGGCCGCCGGTGACGGTGATCGCGCCGGGGACGTCCAGGCGCGGGCGGTCCGGGGTGCGGGACTCGGGCAGCAGACCGGGGGCGAGCGGGAGCACGATCAGCGCGAAGACCGAGAGCAGGCCCATCGTGGAGCGCCAGCCGAGGGCGTCGGTGAGGACGCCGCCCGCGACCATGCCGACCGTGAAGCCCAGCGACAGCAGCGTGCCGGAGATACCGAGGGCGCGGTCGCGGGCCGGGCCCTCCGGGAAGGTGGTGGTGAGCAGCGACATCCCGGTCGGCACGATCGCCGCCGCGCCGAGGCCCTGAAGGGCGCGGCCCGCCAGGAACGAGGCCGGGTCCCAGGCGAACGTCGCGAGCAGCGAGGCGGCGCCGAACAGGGCCAGGCCGGCCAGGAACAGCTTGCGGCGCCCGTAGAGGTCGCCGATCCGGCCGAACAGGAGCAGGAAGCCACCGGACGGCAGGGCGAACGCGGTGACCGCCCACTGAAGGGCGGAGCGGCTCATTCCCAGGTCGTCGCCGAGGACGGGCAGCGCCACGTTCAGGACGGAGAAGTCCAGCGCGACCATGAACTGGGCCGCGCACAGCACGAAGAGGACGAGTTTGTCGCGCGTCGACAGCCGGGGGTTGTCGAGCGGTTCGCGTGCGGAGGTGGTCGAGGTGGAGGTGGTGGTGTCGATCGCCATGGGCAAGAGCCTCGTGCGAGCGGAACATCCATGGGGAGTCGGCACTTATGGTGGTGGTCGCACCACCAGACACCGACGGGGGGATCCGTACGTGCCCGAGGACGCGCTGAAGAGCCATCGGCTGCGGGAGTTGCGCGAGTTCCTGATGAGCAGGCGTGCCCGGGTCACCCCGGCGGAGGCCGGACTGCCCGCCGGCGGGCCGCGGCGCCGTACGCCCGGTCTGCGCCGCGAGGAGGTCGCCGTGCTGGCCGGGGTGGGCGTCTCCTGGTACCAGTGGCTGGAACAGGGGCGGGACATCTCCGTCTCCCCGCAGGTACTGGACGCGGTGGCGCGGGTGCTGCGGCTCAGCAACGCGGAGCGCCGGCATCTGTACGTCCTGGCCGGGCTGAACCCGCCCGCGCCGGAGCCGGCGCCCGACCACGGCTGCGAGGGCATGCGGCGGCTGATCGACGCCTGGATGCCGTATCCGGCCCACATCATGGACCGGTACTACAACTGCGTGATGTACAACGACGCCGCGGGCTGGGTGCTCGGGATGCGGCCCGAGATCACGCAGAACTGCATCGTCGACTTCTTCACCGACCCGCTGTACCGCTCCCGCTCCCACAGCTGGGAGCAGAACGCGCACACGGTCGTCGCACAGTTCCGGGCGATGTGCTCGGACAACCCCGACGACGAGGGGTTCCGGGCGGTGCTGGCCGAGCTCAAGGCGGCGAGCCCGGAGTTCACCGAGCTGTGGGAGCGGCGGGACATCAAGGACGCCGGGGTGGTCCGCAAGGAGCTGGACCATCCGCTGGTGGGGCTGCTGTGCGTGGAGTCGACGGCGCTGAAGGTGCCGGCGCGGCCCGACCTGACGATCGTGCTCCACACCCCGCTGGAGGAGGCGAACACCACGGCGAAGCTGGAGTGGCTGGCCTCGCCGCAGGGCAGGCGCGGGGCGATGTATCCCGTGGCGGGCTGACCTCGGCGTCTTCCGTCACGGGACGACTTCGGCGGTAACGCGTCACGGGACGACTTCGGCGGTAACGCGTCGCGGGACGATCTCGGCGGTAACGCGTCGCGGGACGATCTCGGCGGCAACCCGTCGCGGGACGATCTCGGCGGTGTACCCCGTTGCGCGATGACCTCGACCGCTCTTCGTATGCTCGTGGCATGACCGACAGCAATGCGCTCGACCCCGAGGACCGCAAGATCGTCACCCTGGCCCGTTCCGCGCGGGCCCGCAACGGCGTGCCCGAGGGGGCCGCGGTGCGGGACGAGACCGGACGGACGTACGTCGCCGGGACCGTCGCCCTCGAGTCGCTGAAGCTGAGTGCCCTGCAGACGGCGGTGGCCATGGCGGTGGCCTCGGGCGCGAAGTCGCTGGAGGCGGCGGCGGTCGTCACGGAGGCCGGGGTCGCGTCCGCGGAGGACCGCGCGGCCGTACGGGATCTCGGCGGGCCTCAGACGCCCGTGCTGGTGGCCGGGCCGGACGGGACGGTTCGCGTCACGGTGACCGCGGGCTGACGGCTCGCGCCACGGTCGAATGGACAAAACTGACGGCCCGTCAGTCCACTTGCCGCATCTCCATTGACTTCTCACACAACCCGCACGTCAATGGCCCCCTGTCGGCGCAGAAGAGCCGCTGCGCCCGCAACCACACGAGGGGGCCGTCATGGCTTTACCGACTCGAAGACGCCGCTGGGCCTCGATACTCACGGTGACCGCCCTCGCGGTCGCCGGCGGGGGTGCCCTGGCCTGTCCGGCCGGCGCCGCACCGCAGCAGGTGGACTTCCCCACCCACTGCATTCCGCCCGCGGTCGCGGGCATCCCCCCGATCGACGGCACCACCACCGCGAAGATCACGGTGGACAACGCCAGTCCCAAGGTCGGCGACACGGTCACCGTGACCTACACGGTGGTCAAGGCCGCCGCGAGCAATCCGACCGACCTGGCGCTGCCGGCCGACATCATGACCCCGACCGGAAAAGTGTCCCTCGGGGGCGCCCAGACCGGTGACGTCACCGTCGCCGGGCCGAAGAAGAACCCGCCGGTGCCGGGGAAGGCGGCCTTCCCGTCCTTCTCCATGACCGGAACGTTCACCGTCACCAAGGCCGGCCAGATCACCCTCTCGCCGGGCGACTACAACATCCACACCAGCTACATCCTCGAGCTGGACACCCCGTGCACGGTGACCAACCCGCCCGCCCCGGTGTCGGAGACCGTCACGGCGACCGACGGCACCCCGGCCAACACCCGGGCCATCTCGCTGAGTTCGGCCTCCGGTGACCCGGGCGCCAGTGTCACCGTCAGCGGCAGCAACTTCACGCCGGGCGCGACCGTCACCCTGGCCGGGCGGGCCGGGGGCACCCCGACCGCGGACACCGCCACCGTGACCGCGAACTCCCAGGGCTCCTTCAGCGGTTCACTCGTCGTCAACGACAGAGCCACGACCGGGATCGTGGCCTACGAGGGCGGCTCCTGGAGCCAGGACAAGGGCGCGGGCCCGGCGGCGTACGTGGTCGACGACAACACGCCCGTCCCGGCCGGCAGTCAGAAGCTGACCACCACCGTCAAGGCGGGCACCCTGTCCATGTCCCAGGCCGGGGACGCCGTGGCCCTGGCGGCGGTGGACTTCGGCGAGGGAGGGACCTCCGCCGGGAAGCTCCAGACCGTGACCGTGCAGGACTTCCGCGGTGGCCCCGCCGGCTGGTCCCTGACCGGCAAGGTCACGAACTTCACCGGGCCCGGCGGCAAGATCGACGCCGGGAAGCTGAACTGGACCCCGGCCTGCGCGACCAAGCCGGGCAGCCCCAGCACCTGCAAGGCCGGCTCGGCAGGAGCCGTGGGCACCTCGGGGGCGACCCTCGCGTCGACGTCCGACGGCATGCTCACCGGCGGCCAGTTCACCGTCGACGCCGGGCTGTCCCTGGACGTACCGGCGTTCACGCCTCCGGGCTCGTACTCCGGTGTGCTCACCCTGACGCTCGCCTGAGCGCAAGGGGCGTCCGCACCCGCCCGTTCCCCGTCCCTCGTCCGTGGGGGTCCGCACCCATGCGCAAGCTGTACGTCCTCCTCCTGGGCCTCGCGCTCGCAGGGCAGGCCACGCCCGCGCACGCCGCCGACAACGGCAGCTGGTCGGTCTACCCGGTCGCCTCGAAAGTCGCCGCGCGGCCGTACTTCTACCTCTCCGCCGACCCCGGCCAGACCCTCAGCGACAAGGTCGCCGTCCAGAACAAGACCGGCAAGCCGATCGCCTTCCGGCTCTACGCGGCCGACGCCTACAACACGCCCAGGGACGGCGGCTTCGCCGTACGCACGCCGGCGGAACGGATGCTGGCGGTGGGCGCCTGGGCGAGGCCCGCGCAGTCCCGGATCACCGTGCCCGGGCACAGGACCGTCACCGTGCCCTTCACGCTGCATGTGCCCGAGGCTGCGGAACCCGGCGACCACCCGGGCGCGATCGTCGCGCTCGACGAGCAGCCGGCCCCGGGCAGCGGCACGCCGGCCCTCGGCGTGCAGCGGGCGGTCGCCGCACGGGTCTACCTCCGCGTCGGCGGACCCACGCTGCCCGCCATCGCCGTGGAGGACGTCCGTGTCACCCACCGGCAACCCCTGGTCCCCGGCCTCGGCGACAGCACGGCGACCGTCTCCTACACCCTGCACAACACGGGCAACGTCACCCTCGCCCCGAAGGTGGAGCTGCGGGCGACGGGCCTGTTCGGCCGGACGCTCCTGACGCGCTCACTGTCGCGGATCCCCTCCGAGCTGCTGCCCGGTCAGCGCGTGCGGTTGTCCGAACCATGGCGGGACGCACCCCAGTTCGACTGGGGCGACGTCACATTGACGGCGAGCGCGAAGGACACGCGTGAGTCGGCGAGCGCCTCGTTCTTCGCGCTGCCGTGGCTGGTGGTCGCGGCCGTGTTCGTCGCGGGGGTCGTGGCGGGAGCGTCGGCGGTCAGAGCGCGTCGGGGCCGCGTTCGCCCGTCCGTACGCGTACGACCGTCTCGACCGGCAGTGCCCAGACCTTTCCGTCTCCGATCTTCCCCGTCTGCGCGGCCTTCACGATCGCGTCGATGACGGCGTCGGCGTCCGCGTCCTCCACCACGACCTCGATCCGGACCTTGGGCACGAGGTCGACCCGGTACTCGGCCCCCCGGTACACCTCGGTGTGGCCGCGCTGACGGCCGTAGCCGCTGGCCTCGGTCACGGTCAGGCCGTGCACTCCGAGTTCCTGCAGGGCCGTCTTGACCGCGTCGAGGCGGAACGGCTTGACGATCGCGGTGATGAGCTTCATGCCTGGGTCGTGACCTTCTGGGTGGTTGCGGGGACGGAGTGGGCGACCGGGGCGCCGTGGCCCAGGACCCCGTGATCGTAAGCGGTCTCGGCGTGCACCGTAAGGTCCAGTCCGGTGTGCTCCTGCTCCTCGCTCGCGCGCAAGCCCATCGTCTTGTCGATCAGCTTGCCGATGCCGTACGTCACGGCGAAGGCGTACAGCGCCACCACGACCACCGCGAGGAGCTGCTTGCCGAGCTGGGCGATCCCGCCGCCGTAGAGGAGGCCCTCGGCCCCGCCGGTCATCTCCTTCACCGCGAACAGGCCGATGAGGAGGGTGCCGATGACGCCGCCGACCAGGTGGACGCCGACGACGTCGAGCGAGTCGTCGTAGTTCAGCTTGAACTTCCAGCTCACGGCGTACGAGCAGACGACGCCGGCGGCGAGGCCGACGACCAGCGCGCCGAGCAGGGACACCGTGCCGCAGGACGGCGTGATGGCGACCAGGCCCGCGACCGCGCCGGACGCCGCGCCCAGAGTGGTGGGGTGGCCGTCGCGCTTCTGCTCGACGAAGAGCCAGCCGAGCAGGCCGGTGCAGCCGGCGGCGAGGGTGTTGAGGAAGGCGGCCGCGGCGAGGCCGTTCGCGCCGAGGGCCGAACCGGCGTTGAATCCGAACCAGCCGAACCACAGCAGACCTGCGCCGAGCATCACCATGGGCAGGTTGTGGGGACGCATGGCGTCCTTCTTGAAGCCCAGACGCGGGCCGAGGACCAGGCACAGCGCCAGTCCGGACGCGCCGGAGGTGATCTCGACGGGCAGGCCGCCCGCGAAGTCGAGGGCGCCGAGCCTGTCCAGGATCCAGCCGCCCGGACCCCACACCCAGTGGGCGACGGGAACGTATACGAGCAGGGCCCAGACGGGCACGAAGACCAGCCAGGCGCCGAACTTCGCGCGGTCCGCGATCGCGCCGCTGATCAGGGCGGCGGTGATGATCGCGAAGGTGAGCTGGAAGGTGGCGAAGAGGAGGGTGGGCACGGTGCCGTGGAGGCTGTCCGGGCCGAGGCCCGCCATGCCCGAGTGCTTCAGCCCGCCGATGAGGCCGGCGAACGCGTCGTCGCCGAAGGCGAGGGAGTAGCCGCAGGCCAGCCACACCACCGTGACCAGGGCGATCGACACGAAGCTCATCATCAGCATGTTGAGCACGCTTTTCGTGCGGACCATGCCGCCGTAGAAGAGGGCGAGGCCGGGAGTCATCAGCAGCACGAGGGCGGTGGCGGCGAGCAGCCAGGCGGTGTCGCCGGTGTCGATGGGGGTCCCCCCTGCTCGAGCGGAGTCGAGAGCTAGGGGGAGGGGCGCGGCCAGGGTCACGGGCTCTCCTACGGTCCGGGGGCTCGTCCGAGGGTCACCGGCGCTCGTTTCCTGTTGCGTACAGGTGTGTTTCCGTGACGTTTCGTATTGCGGGAAGGTTTCCGGAATCTCACCGGGGTGCTCGCGGGGCCCGGGGCGCGGCCGGGCGTGCGGAGGGGCTCCGTGGATCAGGGAGAATGGGCGCCATGAGCGTGCGCACCCAGCCATCCGAGCCCACCGAGGCCGTCCACCGGGCGGGCTTCGCCTGTTTCGTGGGCCGCCCCAACGCGGGCAAGTCCACCCTGACGAACGCTCTGGTCGGGCAGAAGGTGGCGATCACCTCGAACCGGCCGCAGACGACGCGGCACACGGTGCGGGGCATCGTGCACCGGCCGGACGCCCAGCTGATCCTGGTGGACACACCGGGTCTGCACAAGCCGCGCACGCTGCTGGGCGAGCGGCTGAACGACGTGGTGCGCACGACGTGGGCGGAGGTCGACGTGATCGGCTTCTGTCTGCCCGCCGACCAGAAGATCGGCCCAGGGGACCGCTTCATCGCGAAGGAACTGGCGGGGATCAGGAAGACCCCCAAGGTCGCGATCGTCACGAAGACGGACCTGGTGGACTCCAAGGCCCTGGCCGAGCAGCTCATCGCGATCGACCGGCTGGGTGAGGAGCTGGGGATCGAGTGGGCGGAGATCGTCCCCGTGTCGGCGACCGCGAACAAGCAGGTGGACCTGCTGGCGGACCTGCTGATCCCGCTGCTGCCGGAGGGGCCGGCGCTGTATCCCGAGGGCGATCTGACGGACGAGCCGGAGCAGGTCATGGTGGCGGAGCTCATCCGTGAGGCGGCGCTGGAGGGCGTCCGGGACGAACTGCCGCACTCGATCGCGGTGGTGGTGGAGGAGATGCTGCCGCGCGAGGACCGGCCCGCGGACAAGCCGCTGCTGGACATCCACGCGAACGTCTACATCGAGCGGCCGAGCCAGAAGGGGATCATCATCGGTCCCAAGGGCAAGCGGCTGAAGGAGGTCGGCATCAAGTCCCGCAAGCACATCGAGGCGCTGCTGGGGACGCCGGTGTTCCTGGACCTCCACGTGAAGGTGGCCAAGGACTGGCAACGGGACCCGAAGCAGCTGCGGCGCCTGGGCTTCTGAGCGGTTCCCGCCCCTGCCACCCCTACCCTTCCCGCCCTCCAGGGGCTCCGCCCCTTCGCCCCCGCCGGGGCTCCGCCCCTGCACCCCGCCGGGGCTCCGCCCCTACACCCCGCCGAGGCTGCGCCCCTACACCCCGCCGAGGCTGCGCCCCTACACCCCGCCGAGGCTGCGCCCCTACACCCCGCCGGGGCTCCGCCCCTACACCCCGCCGGGGCTCCGCCCCTACACCCCGTCGGCGCTCCGCCCCTGCACCCCGTCGGCGCTCCGCCCCTACACCCCGCCGAGGCTGCGCCCCTACACCCCGCCGAGGCTGCGCCCCTACACCCCGCCGGGGCTCCGCCCCAGACCCCGTTCGGGGGCCGGCCCCCGAACCCCCGCTCCTCGAACGCCGGAGGGGCTGAATTCTGCGCCCGTCCGGCGTCTCCCTGCTCGAAGAGCTTGGGGAAGTTCGAGGACGGGGCCGTAGGCCGACGGCGGGGGTCTGGGGGCGCAGCCCCCCAGGGTCGGGAAGGGTAGGGGCGGCGGGGGCGGGAAAAATCCCGTGCCACCCCCGCGGCGTCACCCCGGTCGGCGGAAGCCGATCGTCGGGACGGCGCGGCGGCGCGGCCACGCTTCGATGTCCTCCTGCGGGACCAGGCCCTCCAGGAACGCGTAGCGGGTCAGGGCCGCCGGGTCCTGGCTCTCGTAGGACTGGACCTTGCGCCACCATGCCCCGATCTCCGACCAGTCGGGCGCCGACAACGAGCCGCCGAACTCCTGGACGGACAGCGCCGCCGTCAGACCGGCGAAGGCGAGGCGGTCGGCCAGCGGCCACTCCGCCAGCGTGCCGGTCACGAAACCCGCCACGAAGACGTCACCCGCCCCCGTGGGGTCCAGCGCCTCCACGGCGATCGCGGGCACGCCCGCGCTCTCCCCGGTGCGCCCGTCCACGGCGTACGCCCCCTCCGCGCCGAGGGTGACCACGGCCAGCGGCACGTACTCGGTGAGCGCGTGCGCGGCGGCGCGCGGGCAGTCCGTGCGCGTGTACCGCATGGCCTCCTCCGCGTTCGGCAGGAACGCCTCGCAGTGTTCGAGGTCGGCCAGCGCCGCCGGGTCCCACGCCCCGGTCTCGTCCCAGCCGACGTCGGCGAAGATCCGTGTGCCCTGCTTCGCGGCCTCCGCGATCCACGGCTCACGCCTGCCCGGCGTCAGCGAGGCGACCGCGGCCCGGGCGCGCGGCGGGCAGGCGAAAAGATCTTCGCCCGGAGGGCGTCCGTTGAGGGTGGTGGTGGGCGACGGGCGGGATGGCTCCTCCGGCGGCGGCTCGTGGCCGTGGGAGACCATGGTGCGCTCGCCCTCGTAGGCCATGGAGACGGTCACCGGGGAGTGCCAGCCGGGGACTTTGCGGGACGGCGAGAGGTCGATGCCCTCGCCCTCCTTCAACTCGTCCCAGCAGTACTCGCCGTAGTGGTCGTCACCGAAGGCCGCCGCCAGGCACGTCCGCAGGCCGAGGCGGGCCAGCGCGGTGGCCATGTTGGCGACGCCGCCGGGGCTCGACCCCATGCCCCGCGCCCAGGACTCGGTGCCACGCACCGGGGCGGAGTCGAGGCCGGTGAAGATGATGTCGAGGAAGACGGTCCCCGTGAGGTAGACGTCCCAGGGCGGGTCGCCGGGCGCGCGCAGCGCGCCAAGGGGGTCGACGTGGGCGTGGTGGCGGTGTGGTCCCTCTCCGATGGACGCGGTCACGGTGCGCTCCCTGGCGTGGTGCTGATCCAGCCAGTGTGCACCAAGCGTCCCTCCGGGCGGGCCGGTCGCCCGCGCCCGCCCGGGTCGGCGGTCGGCCATCGGCTGCCGGCGGGCGCGCGCCCCGTACCCGCCACGTTCGCGGGCCGCTACCAGCGGGGCACCGTCGGCGTCACCCACCCCGGGTCCGCGACCCGCATCGCCGCCGCGTCGTCGCGGTCGCGCAGGCCGCCGTCGTCGGCGAGCCAGCGCTCGTGCAGCGCGGCCAGCCGGTCGCGGTCCAGCGTGACGCCGAGCCCGGGCGCGTCGGGGACGGCGACCCGGCCACCGGTGAAGGCGATGCGCTCGGTGATGACGTCCTCGGACTGCCACGGGTAGTGGGTGTCGCAGGCGTGGTGCAGGCCCGGCACGGTGGAGGCGACATGGGTCATCGCGGCCAGCGAGATGCCGAGGTGCGTGTTGGAGTGCATGGACACCCCGACCCCGAACGCGCGGCAGATCGCGGCCAGTTCGCGCGTGTTGCGCAGCCCGCCCCAGTAGTGGTGGTCGGAGAGCACCACCTGCACGGCGCCCTGCGTGAACGCCTCCTTGATCTCGTCGAACGTGGTCACGCACATGTTGGTGGCGAGCGGCACTCCCGCCCGTCGCCCACCACCACCCTTGTCCGAGGCTCCCCCAGAGCTGAACGCCTGGGGGGACCCCCATCGCGCCGCCCCTTTCAATCGCGCGGCGACCTCGGCCATGGCGGGTGTGCCGAGGGCCGGGTCCTCCAGGTACTCGAGGACGTCGCGCAGTTCCTCGGCCACCTTCACGGAGGTCTCCACCGACCAGGCGCCGTTGGGGTCCAGGCGCAGCGGGTGCCCGGGGAACGCCTCGGCGAGCGCGCGGATCGCGGCGATCTCCTGATCGGGTGGGAAGACCCCGCCCTTGAGCTTGAAGGACGTGAAGCCGTACCGCTCCTTGAACCTGCGTGCCTGTGCGACGACGCCCGCCGGTTCGAGTGCGGCACCCCAGTCGTCCTGCTCTGCCGCTACCCCCTCGGGGTGGCCGGCCCACTTGTAGAACAGGTACGCGCTGTACTCGACCTCGTCGCGCAGCTTGCCGCCGAGCAGCGCGTGCACGGGCAGGCCGAGCGCCTTGCCGAGCGCGTCGAGGCAGGCGACCTCGAAGGCGGACAGGACGGACAGGCGCAGTTTGTCGCTGGTCTGGACGCCGCGCAGCCCGCCGACGTCGAGCCGGTCGGAGGCCCGGGAGCCGTCGACGGCCACGTCCTCGGCGACCGTGAACAGGCCGTTGAGATCGGACACCTGACGGCCGAGCAGCTTCTCGGCGAGGGGCCGGGCGAGTTCCAGGTACTTGGTGTCGCCGTAGGTCTCGCCGACGCCGCTGGTCCCGTCGGCCGTCACCACCTCGACGATCAGCCGGGGCGTGTACGGCTGGTGGACGCCCTGGGTGTTCAGCAGGGGTGGGTCGGCGACCAGGATCGGGGTCAGCCGTACCTCGGAGACCGTCAGGTCGCGGGTCACAGGGCGGCTCCTACCAGGTCGAGTCCGGTGGTCAGCAGGTCCTTCAGGTCGGCCAGGTCTGCGGCCGACGGCTCGGTGAGCGGGGCGCGCACGGGTCCCACGGGGCGGCCGCGCAGCCGGGCGGCGGCCTTGACCAGCGACACGGCGTATCCGGGCACCCGGTCGCGCAGCGCGACGAGCGGGACGTAGAAGTCGCGCAGCAGCTTGTCCACCCTGGCGTCGTCTCCGGCGTGCAGCGCGGTGAAGAAGGCGTCCGCGATCTCGGGGGCGAAGGCGTGGACGGCTGAGGAGTAGGCCGGGACGCCCACGGCGGCGTACGCGCGGGCCTGGACCTCCGCGGTGGCGGCGCCGTTGAAGAACAGGAAGCCCTCGGGTGCGGCGAGGGTGAGCCGTTGCAGCCGGTCGAGGTCGCTGTGGCCGTCCTTGAGGCCGATGACACCGGGGATCTCGGTGATGCGCCGGAACGCCTGAAGGCCGTAGGCGACCTGGCCGCGCTGGTAGGCGATCAGTGGCAGCCGGGTGCGGGCGGCGATGTGCTCGAGCTGGGCGACGAGCCCGTCCTGCGGGGCGGCGACGAGGTAGTGCGGCAGGACGAGCAGCGCGTCGGCGCCCGCCTCCTCGGCGATCCGCGCGAACCGCACGGCCTGCGCCCAGCCGTATCCGACGCCCGCGACGACGGGCACGGTGCCTGCGGCGGCCTCCACCGCGGCGGTGACGACCTGCCCGTACTCGTCCTCGTCCAGGGAGAAGAACTCACCGGTGCCGCAGGCGGGGAAGACTGCGCCGGGGCCGGTGGCGAGCTGCGCCCCGACATGGGCGCGGAACCCCTCGAGGTCGAGGGAGCCGTCGTCGTGGAAGCTCGTGAGCGGGAACGACAGGATCCCGCGCGCCATACCGTCCCGCAGCCGCCGCGCCACGGCCTCCGTGTCCGAACCGCCGCTCACCCTGTTCATCTCCCTGCCTGAATACCGTCCACGTATGAAGATGGAGGTTAGATACGCGAACGGATGCCGTCAATGCCCCGCACCGCGACCGGAGTGCCGCACCGCCCGCCGCATTACCATCGCCGCATGTCCGACACAGGGGGCGTCCGCGAGGTGAAGTCGGCCGCGCGCACGGTGGAACTGCTCGAGGTGCTCGCCGCGCGCGGCGACCGTCCGGCACGCCTGCAGGAGCTGGCGGACGAGCTCGGCGTACCGCGCAGCTCGATGTACGCCCTGCTGCAGACCCTGATCTCACGGGGCTGGGTGCGGACGGACGTCACCGGCTCGCTGTACGGCATCGGCATCCACGCGCTGCTGACGGGCACGAGCTACCTGGACTCCGACCCGCGTGTCCGCACCGTCCGCCCCTACCTGGACGAGGCGTCGGAGGCGCTCGGCGAGACGATCCACCTGGGACGGCTGGACGGCAGGGACGTGGCGTATCTGGCGACGCGCGAGTCGCACGAATACCTGCGCACGATCAGCCGCGTGGGCCGGCGGCTGCCCGCGCACGCGGGCGCGCTCGGCAAGGCACTGCTGGCGGAACGGCCGGACGAGGCGGTGCCGCAGGGGCCGTTCGAGCCCTTGACCGCCCACACGCACACCACGCGGGAGTCCCTGCTGACGGACCTCGCCGCCACGCGCGAGCGGGGCTATTCCATCGACCGGGAGGAGAGCGTCGTCGGCATCGCGGGCTTCGGCTTCGCCCTGCGCTATGACACCCCGGCACAGGACGCGATCAGCTGCTCGGTGCCGGTGGCCCGGCTGACGCAGGGTCATGAGGAGCGGATCGTCGCCGTGATGCGGGAGATCCGGGCCAGGATCGAGGGCATCACGGTGGGTGGTGCGGGCGCTCCGCACTGGCGCTGAGGGCGGCGGACGACCAAGGGAGCGACTGCTACTACCCGACGCCACCAGGACCAAACCCAAAAGTGACTCAGATCACATACTCTGCGCTTCTTCTCGAAACGCGTGCTTGATACAAATTCCCTGCACGTTCCTGTCGTTCGACGGACGGCGCCCCTCCCCCATTCTGAGCCGCTCTTTTTCGCACGCCCTGGAACGCCCGTGTCCTCCCGCACCGCCCCGCCCTGGCCCCTCGTCGCCCTTTTCACGGCCGGGTACCTCGCCTCGTACCTGCTGCCCACCACCGTCGGCAGGCTCGACTCCGGTCTTCCGCTCTCCGCCACCGAGGCCGGCTCCATCGGCAGTGCCCTGCTGCTGAGTTCGGCCACCGCCGGCTTCCTGCTCGCCGCGCACGTCCGGCGCATCGGCCCCCGCCGCCTCGCCCGCGCCGGTCTCCTGTGCGCCGCCGTCGGCTACGGCACGGCTGCCCTGAGCCACAGCATCCCCGTGGTCGTCGCGGCGGCGGTCGTCGGCGGGTTCGGGTCGGGGACGGTCACCACGGTCGCCGCGACCGGTATCGCCGCCCACCACGACCCCCACCGCGCCTCCACACTCGGCCTGCTCGGGGTGTCCGCGCTCGCGGGCGCCGTCTACCTGACGGTCCCCCACCTCGGCCCGGGCCACGGCCTGCCGCTCGCCGCGATCGCACTCACCGCGCTGATGGTGTGGCCGGCGACCGCTCGCCTCACCTCCGACGGTCCGGCCCCCACGGCCGCCCGCGAGAGCGTCCGGCTCCCCCATCCGCGCTCGGGGCTGGTCCTGGCCGCCTGCATGCTGTGCTGGTCCCTCGCCCAGAACTCCCTCTGGGGCGTCAGCGGACGCATCGGCCTCACCCAGGCGCACCTCACGGAGGTCACCGTCGGCGCGGTCTTCGCGGTCGCGCTCGGCGCCGGGCTGCTCGGCGTGACGGGCGCGGGCGCGCTCGGCCCGCGCCTCGGGCGTGCGCTGCCCATCGGCGCGGGCACCGCGCTCATCGCCGGCTGCATCGCGGTCAGCGCGTCCGCCACCGGGCTCGGCACCTTCGCGACCGGCGAGATCGCCTGGAACACGCTCTACCCGATCGTGCTGTCGTATCTGATCGGCCTCGCCGCCTCCCTCGACGGGCGGGGCCGGTGGGCCGTCCTCGTCGGCTCCGCGTCCTCGCTCGGCACGGCGGCGGGCCCGCTGACCGGCAGTGTGCTGTCCGCGCAGGCGGGGTTCCCGGCGATGGGCGCCATCCTCGCCGCCGGGCTGCTCGCGATCGCGTTCCCGCTGACCGCGGTCGCCCTGCGCACCGGGGGCCGCACACTGCGGCCGGCCGCGGTGCGCCGTGGGTGGGGGTCCCCCCGGCTCGAAGAGCTCGCAGGCGGCGCACCGGTCGTGGAGGTGCCCGACGCCTACGAGAACGCGTACGCGTCCACCTCGGCGAGATAGCGCGCCCGCCGCTCCTCGTCGTGCTCCAGGAAGGACGCGAGGAAGGAGTTGCGGGCCAGCTCGCGCAGCCGCTCCTCGCCAAGCCCCAGGGACGCACGGACGGCGTCGAAGTTGTCGCCGGCGTAGCCGCCGAAGTAGGCGGGGTCGTCGGAGTTGACGGTGCACAGCAGCCCGGCGTCGAGCATGGCGGGCAGGGGGTGGGCCTCCAGGGTGTCGACGGCGCGCAGGCGGACGTTGGACAGGGGGCACAGGGTCAGCGGGATCCGCTCCCGCACGAGCCGCTCCACCAGCGCCGGGTCCTCCATGCAGCGCAGCCCGTGGTCGACGCGCTCGACACCGAGCACGTCGAGGGCCTCGGTGATGTACTCCGGCGGCCCCTCCTCACCGGCGTGCGCCACGCGCCTGAGACCCAGGGCGGCGGCGGCCTCGTACACCTCGCGGAACTTGACCGGCGGATGCCCGACCTCGGCCGAGTCGAGACCCACACCGGTGATCCGGTCGAGGTACGGCCTCGCCGCTTCCAGCGTCTCCATGGCCGATTCGGCGGACTCGTCCCGCAGGAAGCACATGATCAACTGGCTGGAGACGCCGTGGTTCTGCTCGCTGTGGCCGAGCGCGCGCCACAGCCCCTCCACCACCGTGCCCATGTCCACGCCGCGGGCGGTGTGGGCCTGCGGGTCGAAGAAGATCTCGGCGTGCCGCACGCCCTGCGCGGCGGCGCGCGCGAGATAGGCGTTCGCGAGGTCCTCGAAGTCCCGCTCGGTGCGCAGGACGGCCATCAGCTCGTAGTACAGGTTCAGGAAGGACTGGAGGTCCTGAAAGGCGTAGGCCGCGCGCAGTTCGCCGGTGTCGGCGTAGGGCAGCTTCACACCGTTGCGAGCGGCCAGCTCAAAGGCCAGCTCGGGCTCCAGGGTGCCTTCGATGTGCAGGTGCAGTTCAGCTTTCGGGAGGGGCATCGAAGCATCGTACGGGGGCTTCACCGCCGTTTCGGAACCGGCACCCGCATCAGGTCGTGCGCCACGGTCAGCTCTCCCTCGAACCCGGCGGCACGCGCCTGCCGTTCGAATTCTCCCCCAGACTCCGTCTGGGAGGTGCCCCCAGGCTCGGTGTAGCGCTGGCTGAAGTGGGTGAGGACGAGATGCCGCACCCCGGCCTCCACGGCGACACGTCCGGCCTGTCCGGCCGTCAGATGCCCGTGGTCGTCGGCGAGTCTGGCGTCCTCGTCCAGGAAGGTCGACTCGATGACGAGCATGTCGCAGCCGTCGGCGAGGGCGTGGACACCGTCACACAGCCGGGTGTCCATGACGAACGCGAACCGCTGCCCGCGCCGCACCTCGCTGACCTCCTCCAGCGACACGCCCCCGAGGGAGCCCTCCCGCTGCATCCGCCCGACGTCGGGGCCCTTGATGCCGTACGCCGCGAGCCGTTCGGGCAGCATGCGGCGCCCGTCGGGTTCGATGATCCGGTAGCCGTAGGACTCGACGGGGTGGGAGAGCCGGCGTGCCTGGAGCGTGTACGCGGGGGTCACCGCGAGGGGCCCGTCCGCGTCGACCGGCGCCTCGGTCAGGGAGACGGTCTCGCGGTACGCCGTCGCGTAGCGCAGCCGCTCGAAGAACCGCTGTCCCGACTTCGGGTAGTGCGCGGTGATCTCGTGCGGCACCTGGTCGAGGTTGATGCGCTGGATGACACCGGCGAGGCCCAGCGAGTGGTCGCCGTGGAAGTGCGTGACGCAGATCCGGTGCAGGTCGTGGGCGGCGACCCCGGCGCGCAGCATCTGCCGCTGGGTGCCCTCGCCGGGGTCGAAGAGGATGCCCTCGCCGTCCCAGCGCAGCAGGTACCCGTTGTGGTTGCGGTGCCGGGTCGGGACCTGGCTGGCGGTGCCGAGCACGACCAGTTCGCGTACGGACACGGCGCCTTACCCGGGGGGCCACTGCAGGCCGCGGCCGCCCAGGACGTGGGCGTGCGCGTGCCAGACGGTCTGGCCGGCGCCGCTGCCGGTGTTGAACACCACGCGGTAACTGTCGAGCTTCTCCTGCGCGGCGACCTCACCGGCCTCGCGGAGCAGGTCGGCGGTGATGGCCGGTTCGGCGGCGGCGAGGGCGGCGATGTCCCGGTGGTGCACCCGGGGGATGACCAGCACATGGGTCGGCGCCTGGGGGTTGATGTCCTGGAAGGCGACGGTGGTGTCGGTCTCCCGGACGATCGTCGCCGGGATCTGCCCCGCGACGATCTTGCAGAACAGGCAGTCGTCCTGCGGCTCTCCCGCCATGCGTGCCTCCTCACACGGACTGATCACTACGACGGCATGCTATCGGGCCCGGCCCACCGGCCGCCTTGAGAGGGCTGACGGATGCGGGGCATCCGGTGGCGGCCCGGCGGCGCGGGGGCCCGGGAGGCGGGTGGTGGGCCGCTCGGCGTGGGCCGGGGGCGGGTGGTGGGCCGCTCGGCGTGGGCCGGGAGACGGCAGGGCGGCGATCCGTCCCGCCAGGCCACCGGCTCCCGCTCCTCCGGCGACCGAGCCGGCCCCGTCCGTCCCTCCCGCCCTGCCGCCCTGGAAGAGCGGGCGGGTGCGGAACGTCCGCCGAGAAGCGGCGGATCGGGCGCGCCGACGGGAGGGAGCACCGACGCACCGGCGCGAGCCACCCGCAGCGGATACGGGAGCGGCAGCGCGTGCGCGGCGGATCACAGTGCCGGCAGCTCCGGGGGCTGTTTCGCCGGACGTTCCTCCAGTGCCGCCAGTGCCAGACGGATCGCCTCGTCCAACTGCGTGTCGCGGTCCGCCGCGTGGTCCTGCGGGGCCTGGACCACCTCGACGTCGGGATCGACGCCGTGGTTCTCCACGTCCCACCCGTACCCCTCCATCCAGAAGGCGTACTTGGGCTGGGTCACCAGAGTGCCGTCGACCAGCCGGTACTTGCTGTCGATCCCGATGACACCGCCCCACGTCCGCGTCCCGACCACCGGGCCGATGCCGAGCGCCTTGATGGCCGCGTTGACGATGTCGCCGTCCGAGCCGGAGAACTCGTTGGCGACCGCGACGACGGGCCCGCGCGGCGCGTCCTCCGGGTAGCTGTACGGCCGTAGTCCGCGCGGCAGGTCCCAGCCCACGATCCGCCGCGCCAGTTTCTCCACGACCAGTTGGGAGGTGTGGCCGCCCCGGTTCTCCCGGACGTCCACGACCAGCCCCTCCCGGGCGACCTCGACCCGCAGGTCACGGTGGAGCTGCGCCCACCCGGAGCCCACCATGTCCGGCACGTGCAGATACCCGAGCCGCCCGCCGGACCTCTCGTGCACGTACGCCCGCCGGTCCGCCACCCAGGCGTGGTACCTGAGCGGCTCCTCGTCGGCGATCGGGACGACGACGGCGTACCGCAGGTCGCCCCCGCCCGCCGGCGAGACCGTCAGCTCCACCGGTTTGCCGGCCGTCCCCACCAGCAGCGGCCCGGGCCCGGTCACCGGATCCACCGGACGCCCGCCGACCGCGACGATCGCGTCACCGGCCCGTATCGCCACCCCGGGCGCGGCCAGCGGTGCCTGGGCGTCGGGGTCGGAGGTCTCCGAGGGCAGCACCCGGTCGACGCGCCAACTGCCGTCCGCGTGCCGGGAGATGTCGGCGCCGAGCAGTCCCTGCCGCCGGTCGTGGCCCGGTCCGTAGCCGTGGGGAAGGACGTACGCGTGCGAGGTGCCCAGCTCGCCCTGCACCTCCCACAGCAGGTCGACCAGGTCGTCGTGGGTGGCGACCCGCTCGAGCACCGGCCGGTACCGGTCCAGTACGCCGTCCCAGTCGACGCCGCCCAGGTCGGGCCGCCAGAAGTTGTCCCGCATGATCCGGCCGGTCTCGTCGAACATCTGCCGCCACTCGGCCGCCGGATCGACGGTCTGCCGGATGCGCGACAGGTCGACGGTGATGTTCGCGTCGGAGTCGTCGTCGTTCGGGGCGCGCCGGTCGCTGGGGACGACCTTGAGCTTGCCGTCGGTCCACAGCAGCACCCGCTTGCCGTCGCCGGTGACCGAGAAGTGGTCGGCGTCCGAGGCGAGGTGCTCGATGCGCTGCTGGACGAGGTCGTACCGCTCCAGCTCGCTCCTGGGGTCGGGATCGTCGGGCGTGGCGCGGGAGGCGCCGAGGACGCCGCGCACCGGGTGCCGCAGCCACAGCACCCCGTCCTTGGCGGCGCGCAGCCCCGAGTAGCGCGCGGCCTCCACCGGGAACGGCACGATCCGGTCGGCGAGGCCCTCCAGGTCGACGCGGGTGGTCGGCGCGCCTTCGCTGTCGGGTGTCTCGTCCTTGTCGGGCGTCTCGAAGGGGCGGCCGTGCCGCTGCGGACCGAACGGGGACGGGGTGGTCGCGGCCAGCGTGATCAGGTGCGGCCGGGAGCCGCCCACGAAGGCGAGGTCGAAGACGTGGTCGTCGTACACCGGGTCGAAGGAGCGCGCCGAGAGGAACGCGAGGTGCTTGCCGTCCAGGGTGAACGCGGGCGCGTAGTCCCGGAACCGCAGCGGGGTCGCCTCGGTCACCGACAGGTCGGCCGTGTTGGCGAGTTTCAGGTGGCGCAGCGGGCGCGGCCCGGGGTGCGACCAGGCCAGCCACGCGGAGTCGGGTGCGAAGACGAGCCCGCTGACCTCGCCGTCCTCACTGCGGTCGACCTCGCGCACCTCGCCGCTGTCCCGCTCGACGAGCAGCACCCGCCCGTCGTGCGCGGCGACGGCCACCTTGCTGCCGTCGGGCGACACCGCGAGCCCCAGCACCCGCCCGAGCTGCCCTGCGGCGAGCCGTCGCGGGACGGCGCCGGGGGCGAGGCCGGTGGCGGGCGCGAACTCCAGCGCGTCGTCGCCCTCCGCGTCCGTCACCCACACCACCCACTCCTCGCCGTCCGCGCGGAAGGTGTGCGGCAGCCGGGCGCGCACGCCGTGCTCGGCGGCGAGCGCGCGGGCGGGTCCCGAACGGTGGGTCACCCAGTGGACGGCGCCGCGCACCGAGACGGCGCTGCCGCGCCCGGTGTGGTCGGGCGAGGCGGCCCCGAACCAGCGCGAGGCGTCGACCGGATACGGCTGGAGGTCCACGCGCTGCCCGCCGAGCCGGATGTCGAGCGGCCTGGGCTCGGCGCCGTCGAGGTCGTCGAGGATCCACAGCCGGCCGGCGGAGGAGTACACGACCCGGGTGCCGTCGGTGGCCGCGTGGCGGGCGTAGAAGCCTCCCCCGCTCTCGACTCCTCCCCCACTCTCGACTCCTCCCCCACTCTCGACTTCGCTCGAGCGTGGGGACCCCCATGAGCGGGAGGACCCCCATGAGCGGGAGGTGCCCCCACCGGGCGTGTGCCGCCGCAGGTCGGAGCCGTCGGCGAGCGACGAGTACAGCGCCCCGACGCCCTCGTGGTCAGAGAGGAAGACGATACGGTCCCCCACCCACGACGGGTACTCGATGTTGCCGTCCAGGTCCTCGTGCAGCCGTGCGAACTCGCCGTTGCCCTCGCGGTCGATCCACAGCTTGCCGGCCGTGCCGCCCCGGTACCGCTTCCAGAGGGCGGCCTCGCGGGCCCCGGCGGACAGCAGCACGGTGTGCGGCCCGTACGCGACCTCGCCGACGGGCCCGTACGGCAGCGTCGTGGCCGGTCCCCCGTCGAGCGGTACGGCGTGCGCCCAGGTGCGGCGCAGCGAGGCCTGACCGACCGTGCTGAGCGCGAGCACGTCTCCGTCGGGGGTCCAGCCGCGCACCTGTGTCTTCCAACTCCCCCAGTGCGTGAGGCGCTTGGCGGGCCCGCCGTCGATCGGCGCGATGTGCACCTCGGGGGCGCCGTCGCGGGTGGAGGTCCAGGCGACGGTCGTGCCGTCCGGGGAGATGCGGGGGTGGTTCACGGGTATGTTGTCGGCGCTGACCCGCCAGGCGCGGCCGCCGTCGAGTGGGGCGACCCAGACGTCGTCCTCGGCGGTGAAGGCGACCAACTCGCCGTGCAGGTGCGGGAAACGGAGATACGCGGGCGATGCGGACTGAGTCACCAGGTCACCCTAAGCAGCGAGCGCGGTCCCGAACAGGGGGCTTCCCCACTTGCCTGCGTCGCATGCGTCCGTCACTTGCCCTGAACCGGCCAGCAGGTGGGGTCGCCCTGGCACCAGATGGTCCTGGTGACGGTGACCGTGACCGTGGGCCCGGGCCGTCCGGGGCCGGTCGGGTTGCCGGCGGGCGGACGGGGCGTGCCGCCCTGGCAGTCGCCGAGGCCGCTGACGTGGAACAACTCCTTGCCGCCCACGGTGGCCCTGAGGTCCCCGCGGACGCACCTGCCGTCGACGGCGCGGGTAACCCGGCCCTTGACGGTGATGTCCTTGCCGTCGTCCGTCTGCCCCTTGCAGTCGACGGTGACGACGGCGGTCTCGCTCGCCGAGGGCGCCGAGCCGGACGTGCCCCTCGTGCCGGCCCCGCCGCCGTAGTCGCCCGAGCAGCTCAGCCAGCGCACCTTCACATGCTGCCGCTGAAGCTCCTTGGTGGCGGTCTGGTCCGTGGTGTACGCCACCGACGCGGAACTGAGATCACCGGGTTGGCAGGCCACGGCCCCGCCCACGGCCACCACCGCGAGGCCGGTGACCGCGGCGAGCCGTCGTGAGCCGGGTCGTCGCCCGATGCGCCGCAATGCCCCCATGAAGGGCAGCGTGCCACTCCCGCAGCGCAGACGGTAGAGCGCATACGGCCACGCGAGCGCCCCGCCGTCAGCCTCGCCGCACCATCAGCCTCCCCGCGCCGTCAGCCTCCCCGCCCCGTCGGCCTCCCCGCGTCGTCAGCCGCGCAGCAGCAGCCACTGCTGAAGTTCCACCAGATTGCCCTCCGGGTCCTTCAGGTGGGCGACGCGCATGCGGTCGGTCATGGGGGCCGGGCCGTGCAGCAGGGTCGCGCCGCGGGAGGTGATCTCGGCGCAGTACGCGTCCAGGTCGTCCACGCGAAGCACCACCAGCGACCGGTGGCCCGTGGCCTCGTCGCCCAGTTCGCCGAGGACCTGAGCCATCATCGCCCGGTCCTGGAGCGCGATGCCCGCGGAGCCGGTGGCCGGGCTGAACTTCTCGTACGGCCCGTCGGCCGCGCCCGACTGCGGCTTGAGGCCGAGGACGTCGGCGTAGAAGCGGTAGCAGGCCGGGAAGTCCGAGACCAGCAGCCGCACTTGGGCGAGTTCCATGGCGTTCCCCCGGTGGCTCGATGGATCCGTTGGAGATCCGTGCGTCAGGACCAGCGGCCCGTGCGGCCGAGCAGCAGCGCGGCCGCCGCGGTGCCGGCGGTCGATGTACGAAGGACACTACGCCCGAGGACGTACGCCTTCGCACCGGCTTCCCGGAACAGCGCCAACTCCTCGGAGGAGATGCCGCCTTCGGGCCCGACGACCAGCACGATCTCCCCCTCGGCGGGGAGTTGGGCGGTGGCGAGCGGCTCGCTGCCGTACTCGAAGTCCGAGTGGAGCACGGCGGCGAAGTCGGCTTTGGCGAGAAGTGCGGCAACCTGCTTGGTGGTCGCCGCGTCCGCGACCTCCGGGAAGCGCACCCGGCGCGACTGCTTGCCCGCCTCGCGGGCGGTGGCCCGCCACTTGCCGAGTGCCTTCAGCCCGCGGTCGCCCTTCCACTGGGTGATGCACCGGGAGGCCTGCCAGGGGACGATCGCGTCGACGCCGACCTCGGTCATGGTCTCCACGGCCAGCTCACCGCGGTCGCCCTTGGGGAGGGCCTGGACGACGGTGATACGGGGAGACTCCAGGGGCTCCTCGTTCACCCCGTGCATGTGGACGACCAACCGGTCCTTGCCCTCGGTGTCGACGACCTCGCACTCCGCCCACCGCCCGGCGCCGTCGGTCAGCACGACGGTCTCCCCCGGGCGCAGCCGCTTCACGGACACCGCATGGCGTCCCTCGGGGCCGTCCAGGACGTACCGTCCTCCGGAACCGGCCCGGAAGTCCTCCACCACGAACACCGGAGCCGTCATCGCCCGGCACCCCCCGTCGACAACGCTGTCGCCGCCTCCTGAACCTCCGCGACCAGCACCTCCACCAGCCGGCCGGCGGGCAGGTCCCGCGCCAGGCGGTGGCCCTGGCCCGCCCACAGGGCCATGCCCTGCGCGTCACCGGCCTTGGCGGCCGCCTTGCGCAGGGGGGAGGTGAGGTGGTGGATCTCGGGGTACGCGGCGGGCGCGTAGGGGCCGTGTTCGCGCATGAACCTGTTGACCAGCCCGCGCGCCGGGCGTCCGGAGAAGGCCCGGGTCAGCTCGGTGCGGACGAAGTGGGGGTCGGTCAGCGCCTGCTTGTGCGCGGAGTGGGCACCGGACTCGGGCGTGGCCAGGAACGCGGTGCCGAGCTGTGCGGCGCTCGCGCCCGCGGCGAGGACGGCGGCGATCTGGCTGCCGCACATGATGCCTCCGGCGGCGACGATCGGAATGCTCACGGTCTCGCGGACCTGGGCGAGGAGCGAGAGCAGCCCTATGCCGGCGCCGTCGTTCTCGTGACTGTCCCGGTGGGTGCCCTGGTGGCCGCCGGCCTCGAGGCCCTGCGCGATCACCGCGTCGGCGCCCGCCTCCTGCACGGCCAGGGCCTCCTCTGCGGTGGTCGCGGTGACCAGGGTGAGGGTGCCCAGGCGACGCAGGGAGGCCAGGACGTCCGGGGCCGGGACCCCGAAGTGGAAGGAGACCACGGGGACCGGGTCGTCGAGGAGGACGGCGAGCTTGGCGTCGTAGCCGTCGTCGCGGCCGCTGTCGCGATCGCCCAGCTCGGTCTCGTACCAGGTGGCCTCGCCGGCGAGCTGGTTGGCGTACACCTCGACGGCGGCCGGGTCGGCATACTCGGGCTGCGGCATGAAGACGTTCACGCCGAAGGGGCGGTGGGTCAGCCCGCGGAGCTGCTTGATCTCCTGGTACATCCCGTCGGCGGTCTTGTACCCGGCGGCGAGGAAACCCAGGCCGCCGGCCTCGGACACGGCGGCGGCGAGCTGCGGCACGGAGGCGCCGCCCGCCATGGGGGCCTGCACGATCGGGTGCGGGAAGAGATCGGTCAGGGAGGACATGACGGCATGTTGTCACGTCTTTCGAACGAGTCCGAATCCACCGGTCCCGTCGCATACGCGGGAGGAAGGGCGGTCTGGGGGCGCAGCCCCCAGGGACGGCCGGCCCGGCGCCGGATGCCATCCAACGCCGGGTCCGACACCGTCAGCGCCCGTTGAACGCATCCTTCAACCGCGAGAACAACCCCTGCTGCCCCGGCTGACTGTGCCTGACCGGGGGCCAACCCCCGGACCCCCGGCCGACGCCGGCACTCGCCTCAGCGCCCGTTGAACGCATCCTTCAACCGCGAGAACAACCCCTGCTGCCCCGGCTGGAACTGCCCCTGTGGCCGCTCCTCGCCGCGGAGCTTCGCCAGCTCGCGCAGCAGTCGCTCCTGCTCGGGGTCCAGCTTGGTGGGCGTCTGGACCTCGACGTGGACGACCAGGTCGCCCCGGCCGCCGCCGCGCAGATGCGTGACACCGCGGTTGTGCAGCGGGATCGACTGCCCGGACTGCGTACCGGGACGGATGTCGACCTCCTCCAGGCCGTCCAGCGTCTCCAGCGGCACCTTCGTGCCGAGGGCCGCCGCCGTCATCGGGATGGTGACCGTGCAGTGCAGATCGTCGCCGCGGCGCTGGAACGTCTGGTGCGGCAGCTCGTGGATCTCGACGTACAGGTCGCCGGCCGGACCGCCGCCGGGGCCGACCTCGCCCTCGCCCGCGAGCTGGATCCGTGTGCCGTTGTCGACACCGGCCGGGATCTTCACGGTGAGCGTCCGGCGCGAGCGCACCCGCCCGTCACCGGCGCACTCCGGGCACGGGTTCGGGACGATCGTGCCGAAGCCCTGGCACTGCGGGCACGGCCGGGAGGTCATGACCTGGCCCAGGAAGGACCGGGTCACCTGGGAGACCTCACCGCGGCCACGGCACATGTCACACGTCTGCGCCGACGTACCGGGCGCGGCGCCCTCGCCGTTGCAGGTGTTGCAGACGACGGCCGTGTCGACCTGGATGTCCTTCGTCGTGCCGAAGGCCGCCTCGTCCAGCTCGACCTCGAGCCGGATCATCGCGTCCTGGCCCCGGCGGGTGCGCGAGCGCGGACCGCGCTGCGACGCCGTACCGAAGAACGCGTCCATGATGTCGGAGAAGTTCCCGAAGCCGCCCGCGCCGAAGCCGCCCGCGCCGGCGCCGCCCGACTGGGACAGCGGGTCGCCGCCGAGGTCGTAGACCTGCTTCTTCTGCGGGTCCGAGAGCACCTCGTACGCGGCGTTGATCTCCTTGAACCGCTCCTGCGTCTTCGGATCGGGATTGACGTCCGGGTGCAGCTCGCGGGCGAGCCGGCGGAACGCCTTCTTGATCTCTTCCTGCGACGCGTCGCGGCGCACGCCGAGTACGGCGTAGTAGTCCGTGGCCACTTACGACTCCGCCAGGATCTGTCCGACGTACCGTGCCACCGCTCGTACCGCTCCCATCGTTCCCGGGTAATCCATGCGGGTCGGTCCGACCACGCCGAGTTTCGCTACTGCCTCGCCGCCCGAACCGTAGCCCACGGAGACGATGGACGTGGAGTTGAGTCCTTCGTGCGCGTTCTCATGACCGATACGTACCCGCATGGCCGGATCCTTCGCCTCACCCAGCAGTTTGAGGAGCACGACCTGCTCCTCCAGCGCCTCCAGGACGGGGCGGATGGTGAGAGGGAAGTCATGCGCGAAGCGGGTCAGGTTCGCGGTGCCGCCGATCATCAGCCGTTCCTCGGTCTCCTCCACGAGCGTCTCCAGCAGCGTGGAGAGCACCGTCGAGACAGTGCCGCGGTCCTCCGGCTCCTCGAACGCCTCGGGCAGATCCTGCACGAGCTGCGGGACGTCCGCGAAGCGGCGGCCGGCGACCCGGCTGTTGAGCCGCGCGCGCAGGTCCGCGAGCGACGTCTCACCGAACGGCGCCGGGCAGTCGATCATGCGCTGCTCGACCCGGCCGGTGTCCGTGATCAGCACGAGCATCACACGCGCGGGTGCCATCGACAGCAGCTCGACATGGCGCACGGTCGAACGCGTCAGCGACGGGTACTGCACCACGGCGACCTGCCGGGTGAGCTGTGCGAGCAACCGCACCGTGCGCGCCACCACGTCGTCGAGGTCGACGGCGCCCTCCAGGAAGTTCTGGATCGCGCGGCGCTCGGGCGGGCTCATCGGCTTCACGGCCGCGAGCTTGTCGACGAAGAGGCGGTAGCCCTTGTCCGTGGGAATGCGTCCTGCGCTGGTGTGCGGCTGGGCGATGTACCCCTCGTCCTCCAGCGCGGCCATGTCGTTCCGGACGGTGGCCGGGGAGACGCCGAGGTTGTGCCGCTCGGTGAGGGCCTTGGAACCCACCGGCTCTTCGGTGCCGACGTAGTCCTGGACGATGGCGCGCAACACCTCGAGCCTGCGTTCACTGAGCATCGCGCACACCTCCAGCGGTCATGTCCCCTTGGCGCTTCCCCTGGCACTCTGCACTTGCGAGTGCCAGCATTCCCCGCCCCAGTGTACGGCTGTCGGGTACACACCCGGCAAGGGCGGGCGCCGGTGCCGTGCCGAGGTGTTACCGACCCGTACCGGCCTGTCCTGCCGGGTGGGGCGCCTGCGGATAGCGTCGCCGTATGACGGTGTGGTGGGAAGGGTCGGGGTGGGAGGCGCTCGGGGCGCGTGCGGGGCGGACCAGGCTGCCGGTCTGGGACTGCACGGCCGGGCTGGTGGTGGGCGACGACGCGGCGCTGCTGGTCGACGCCGGATCGAGCCGGGCCGAGGGCGCGCGCTTGCGCGGCGCGGCGGAGCGGCTGCTGGAGCCGCTCGGCGGAGACCGGCGTGTGACGCATCTCGCGCTCACCCATCCGCACTTCGACCATGTCTTCGGGGCGGCGGCGTTCGCGGGCGCGGAGGTGTTCGGAGCGGTGGGCATCGACAGGGTGCTCGCGTACGGGCGGGGGGAACTGGTCGCGGACGCGGTCCGCAACGGCCTGGACCCCGCGGAGGCGGCCGAGGCGGCGGACGCACTGGTCCGCCCGCACCACCAGGTCTCCGGCGAGTGGACGCTGGACCTGGGCGGGGTCCAGGTGCTGCTGGCGAATGTGGGCCCGGGCCACACGGCCCACGATCTGGTGGTGTTCGTCCCCGGGGACCCCGGGTTCCCGGAAGTGGTCTTCTGCGGGGACCTGGTGGAGGAGTCCGGCGAGCCTCAGTCGGGCCCGGACGCGATCCCCTCGCACTGGCCGGCGGCCCTGGACCGGCTGCTGGAGCTGGGCGGCGAGGACGCGGCGTACGTGCCGGGGCACGGGGCGGTGGTGGACGCGGGGTTCGTACGGGCCCAGCGCGACGAGTTGGCGGCACGCTTCGGCGTGTCGTAGCACCTCGAGGGCGTCTTCTCCTATCGTCACTCGAATGCGCCAGTACTCTCCGGATCTGACCCCTCCGTGGAAGAAGCCGAAGCCCGTACCGGAGGTCCCGGCGGACCCCGGTCTGGTGGTGGAGGAGCCGCGCACGGGGTTCTGCGGGGCGGTGATCCGCTGCGAGGCGGGCACGGTGACGCTGGAGGACCGCTTCGGCAAGCACCGGGTGTTCCCGCTGGAGCCGGGGGGCTTCCTGCTGGAGGGCCGGACGGTGACCCTGGTCCGTCCCAGGCCCTCGGTGCAGCGCCCCACGCGTACGGCGTCCGGCTCGGTGGCCGTTCCGGGGGCGCGCGCGAGGGTGGCCCGCGCCGGCCGTATCTATGTGGAGGGCCGCCACGACGCCGAACTGGTCGAGAAGGTGTGGGGCGACGACCTGCGCATCGAGGGCGTGGTGGTGGAGTACCTGGAGGGCGTCGACGACCTGCCGTCGATCGTCGAGTCCTTCGCCCCGGGCCCGGACGCGCGCCTGGGTGTCCTGGTGGACCACCTGGTCCCCGGCACGAAGGAGTGGCGCATCGCGCAGTCGGTGACGAGCGAGCACGCGCTCGTGGTCGGACACCCGTACATCGACATCTGGGAGGCGGTGAAGCCGGCGTCCCTGGGGATCGAGGCATGGCCGCGGGTTCCTCGCGGGCAGGACTGGAAGACGGGGGTGTGCCGGGCGCTGGGGTGGCCGTCGGACAACACCGGCGCGGTGTGGCAGGCGATCCTGAAGCGGGTGGGGTCTTACAAGGACCTGGAGCCGGAGTTGCTGGGGAGGGTGGAGGAGTTGATCGACTTCGTTACGGCAGGTGGTGACGCCGGACTCCGGTGAGCGTTCCGAACTCGCTGGTGTCCAGTTCGATGCCGAGGGGTTCCAGGGGAAGGGGGTCGCCGAACTTCGTAATCCGCTGCGCTCGATAGTCAGCTACTTCGCCGTCTCCGACGGGTTCGGTGAGCAGGACGCAGTGGGCAACGATCGGGTCGATGATCAGGTACGCGGGGATCTTGCCTGCCGCGTAGATGGAACGCTTGATCCCGTAGTCCCGGTCGACACTCGTCTTGGAGACCACCTCGACGACCAACGTGATCAACTGGGACGGCAGCAAGCGCCCCGAGTCCGGGGCAAGACCTCGTTCCAGCACCAACAGGTCCGGCACGGTTTCACTGGCCTCATCGACAATGTCCACATCCGTCGTCTGGAGCCGCTCCCAATGCTTACGTGGGATCTGGTCCTGCACGTCCACCACGATCCGGTTGTGCACCAGATCGGGAGTGGCCATCATCACGATTTCCCCCCGGAGAAGCTCGACCTTGACGCCCCCGGGAGGCTCAAACTCCTCGAAGAACTTGGTCATCCCACGCTCGTCCACAGCGGTCATCTCCGTGGCCCTCCACATCCGCCGCGTACTTTTGGCGGCAGCCTACGAACCAGGTTAGGGACCGAACCTCCGTTCCGCTGGCATTCACCCGCCGGAGTGATCAGTCCACCAGGTCCCGCACCACCGCATCCGCGAGCAGCCGCCCCCGCAGCGTGAGCACCGCCCGCCCCGCCTCGTAGGGCCCTGCCTCCAGCAGCCCCTCCCCCAGCGCCCGGCGCGAAGCCGCGAGCCCCTCCTCCCGCAGCAGGGCCAACGGCGCCCCCTCCCGCAGCCGCAGCTCCAACAGGATCCGCTCCACCCGGCGGTCCTCCTCCGACAGGACCTCCCGCCCGGCTCCCGGGGAGCGGCCACCCGCCAGCGCCGCCGCGTACGCCCCCGGGTGCTTCACGTTCCACCAGCGCACCCCGCCCACATGGCTGTGGGCGCCCGGGCCCGCGCCCCACCAGTCGGCGCCCCGCCAGTACAGCTCGTTGTGCAGGCAGCGGCCGGCGGTGGACGTGGCCCAGTTCGAGACCTCGTACCAGTCGTACCCCGCCGACCCCAGCACCTCGTCCGCGATCAGATAGCGGTCCGCGTGCACGTCGTCGTCCGTCATCGGGATCTCGCCCCGGCGGATGCGCCGGGCGAGCTGCGTGCCTTCCTCCACGATCAGCGCGTACGCCGAGATGTGGTCCGGGGCCGCTCCCAGCGCCGCGTCCAGGGAGGCGCGCCAGTCGTCGTCCGACTCCCCCGGGGTGCCGTAGATCAGGTCCAGGTTCACGTGCTCGAAGCCCGCCGCCCGCGCCTCGGCCACGCACGCCTCGGGACGGCCCGGGGTGTGCGTGCGGTCGAGGATCTTCAGGACGTGCGGGCGGGCGCTCTGCATGCCGAAGGAGATCCGGGTGAAGCCGCCCTCCCGGAGGGTGGTCAGATACGCCGGATCGACCGACTCCGGGTTGGCCTCCGTGGTCACCTCCGCGTCCTGCGCGAGGCCGAACTCGTCGCGGATCGCCCCCAGCATCCGTACGAGGTCGTCCGCGGCCAGCAGCGTCGGCGTACCGCCCCCGACGAAGACCGTGCGCACCTGGCGCGGGTCGTCGCCCAGCACCTTGCGGGCCAGGCGGACCTCGTCGACCAGGGTCGACGCGTAGTTGTCCCGGGAGGCGAGGACGCCTCCCGTGCCCCGCAGCTCCGTCGCCGTGTACGTGTTGAAGTCGCAGTAACCGCAGCGCGTCGCGCAGTACGGCACATGGAGGTAGAACCCGAGGGGGCGCTCGGCGGCCCCGGCGAGCGCGTGCGCGGGCAGCGCGCCGTCGTCGGGGACCGGTTCGCCGTCGGGGAGTGCGGAAGGCATGTCCCCCATTGTCCCGTACTGCCAGAAGTCCTCATTCCGCCTGCAGCACCAGCAGCGCCAGATCGTCCTCCGGCGGCTTCCCGCCGAACTCGTGCACCAGCGTCCTGATCCGCTCCGCGACCAGCTCCGCGTTCATCCCGGCGCAGCCCGCCAGGGCCGCCGCGAGCCCGTCGCCGTCGTCGAACTGGCGGGACCCGCTGCGCCGCTCGGTCACCCCGTCGGTGACGCACAGCAGTGTGTCTCCGGAGCGCAGATCGAAGGTCTCGCACGTGTACGTCTCGTCCTCGACGACCCCGAGCAGCGTCTGCGGCTGGGCCACGGCCCGTACGTCGCCGCCCGGGCCGAGCAGCAGCGGCAGCGGATGCCCGGCCGAGGCGAGCGTGCAGCGCACTCCGCCGTCGAAGGGGACCAGTTCCCCGTAGAGGAGGGAGAGGAAGCGGGCGTGGGGGCCCTCGTCGGCGACCGGCATCGGCGTGCCCGCCGCGACCAGCGCCCGGGCCGCCGCGTCGGAGGCCTCCGTGGCGTCGTCGAGCAGGAGTTGGTTGAGGCGGTCCAGGACGTCGGGGACGTCGTAGCCTTCGCGGGCCAGCAGCCGCAGCCAGGGCCGGGCGAGGCCGATCACGACCGCGGCCTCCGGACCCTTGCCCTGGACATCGCCGAGCGCGAAGCACCACCGTCCGTGGCCGGCGGGGAAGATGTCGTAGAAGTCACCGCTCGGTCCGCCCATGTCGCACGGCTCGTACACAAGTGCGCTGCTCACCCCCGGGATCTCGGCGACCGCGCCGGGCAGCAGCCCGCGCTGGAGCACCCGGCTGATGGTGGCCTGGCGCGCGTACTGCCGGGCCGCCCCGATGGCCAGCGCCACCCGGCGGCTGAGGTCCTCGACGAGTCCGGTGATCTCGTCGGGGAAGCGCAGCAATCCGCCCCGTCCGATGACGAGCGTCCCGAGCGGCCGCCCGCCCGCGATCAGCCGGTAGGCGAGCGCCGCCCCGGTCGCGCCCCGCGGGCCCAGCGCCTCGCCGGGCCAGGGCACGGGCACCGCCCGGGAACGCACCGACTCGGGCAGCCGGGGCGGGTCCTTCTCCAGGGCCCGGCGCAGTTCCTCGATGTGGTTCTCGCTGCCGTGCCAGACGCGGGCGAGCCGGGGCCCGGCCGCGACCGGCGCGGAAGGGCCGCGCCAGCCGGTCGCCTCGTCCTCCAGCCACACCGCGCACCAGTCGGCGAGCCGGGGCACGATCAGCTGCCCGGTGAGCGCGGCGACCAGGTCCTCGTCGAGCTGCCCGGCGAGCAGGTCGGACGCCTCGGCCAAGAAGGACAGCGCGCCGCGGCCCCGCCACTCCCGGTCGTACAGGCCGCGCCCGGGTTCGGCGAAGGCGGAGAGTTCGGGCCCGAGTATCTCGGCGGGGCTCAGCCCGCGTCCCAGGGCGCTGTCTCCGGCGTACGTCTCGATCGCGTCCTCGGCGTCCAGGGCGGCGTGCAGGGGAAGCAGCGCCCAGACGGTCTTCGTGCCGGTGCGGTAGCTGATTCCCCAGGCCGTGGAGAGGGAGGAGACGAGGCGCAGGCCGCGGCCGTACTCCGGTATGCCGTAGGGCCGCTCGGCGCCGTCGTCCCGGACCGCGCGCGAGGGGTGGTGGTCGGAGACCTCGACGAGGAGCTCGGCCGACTCGCCCTGCGCGTCCTTGAGGCGGCAGACCAGCTCGACGTCGGTGCCGGCGTGCACCACGGCGTTGGTGACGAGTTCGCTGACGACGAGCAGGGCGTCGTCGGCCAGCCGCTCGGTGACGGCGTCGGGCTCGGCGGGCCGGTCCCACTCGCTGAGGGCGGCGCGCACGAGCCGGCGGGCGTTGCCGGCCGCGAGGGGGCTGCCGGGCAGGGTCGACCGCACCACGGTGCGCAGCCCCGCGGACTCGAGTAGGTCGGGGGCGCGGGAGGCGGTCTCCCGTTGGGTGGGAATGGGCCCCATGGACAGCTCCCCGGGCAGTTCGGTCGAATGAGCCTGTGGCGATGCGGACAGGGTGACAGACTGACCCCGCCCATAAGCACCGAGTTACCGAAGTGGCCCGCCATGAGTGAGAACCGTGCTACCCATGTGGTCGAAGACGGACAGATTCGAGCAGGGCATGCCCACTGAGAAGACGTCCGAGGACAGCGCCGGCATCCTCCTCGTCGACGACATGGAGGAGAACCTGACGGCGCTGGAGGCCGTGCTGCGCTCGCTCAACGAGCCGCTGGTGCGCGCGCGATCGGGCGAGGAGGCGATGAAGGCGCTGCTCGAGCGCCGGTTCGCAGTGGTCCTGCTGGACATCCGCATGCCCGGCATGGACGGTTTCGAGACCGCCGCGCACATCAAACGGCTCGACCGGACCAAGGACGTCCCGATCGTCTTCCTGACCGGCTCGGACGCGGAGGCCGGGTATGCCTTCCGGGGCTACGCGACGGGGGCCGCGGACTATCTGACGAAGCCGTTCGATCCGTGGGTGCTGCGGGCCAAGGTGACGGTGTTCCTCGATCTGTACCGCAAGAGCAGGCGGTTGGAGCGGCTGCAGGAGGGCCTGGCCGGCCTGGTGGAGCGCCTGTCCGGCCTGGAGGATCGCCTGTCTGCGGACGACCTCCCGGACCTGGCTCGACTACGGTGCCAGGTCCGGGAGTTACAGCAGTTGGCAGCCGAGGGGCAGGCGTCCTGACGCCCTCTCAGGCTTCGCGCGATCCCGCGTACATCTCATCGATCAGGTGCTTGTACTCCCGTTCGACGACCGGCCGCTTCAGCTTCAGGCTGGGCGTGATCTCCCCGTGCTCCACGTCGAGGTCCCGCGGCAGCAAGCGGAACTTCTTGATGGTCTGCCAGCGCTGCAGGCCCTCGTTGAGCTGCTTGACATAGCCGTCGACCATCTCGACCGTCTGCGGCGCGGCCACGACCTCGGCGTAGGACTTGCCCTCCAGGCCGTTCTCCTTCGCCCACTGAAGGATCGCGACCTCGTCGAGCGCGATGAGCGCGGTGCAGAAGTTACGGTCGGCGCCGTGCACGAGGATGTTGGAGACGTAGGGGCACACCGCCTTGAACTGTCCCTCGACCTCGGCGGGCGCGATGTACTTGCCGCCGGAGGTCTTGATGAGGTCCTTCTTGCGGTCGGTGATGCGCAGATACCCGTCGGGCGACAGCTCGCCGATGTCACCGGTGTGGAACCAGCCGTCCGGTTCCAGCACCTCGGCGGTCTTCTCGGGCAGCCCGTGGTAGCCCTCCATGATGCCGGGGCCGCGCAGCAGGATCTCGCCGTCGTCCGCGATGCGCACCTCCGTGCCGGGCAGCGGCTTGCCGACCGTGCCCGTGCGGTAGGCCTCGCCCGGGTTGACGAAGGAGGCCGCGGAGGACTCGGTGAGGCCGTAGCCCTCCAGGATGTGGATGCCGGCGCCCGCGAAGAAGTACCCGATCTCGGGTGCGAGGGCGGCCGAGCCGGAGACGCAGGCGCGCAGCCGGCCGCCGAACGCCTCGCGGATCTTGGCGTACACGAGGGCGTCCGCGACCTTGTGCTTGGCGCCGAGGCCGAACGGCACGGCGTGGGTGCCGGTGCGGCGGAAGTTGTCCTGCGAGACCTTGGCGTACTCGCGGGCCACCTCTGCCGCCCACTGGAAGATCTTGTACTTGGCCGGACCGCCCGCCCGGGCCTTGGCCGCGACGCCGTTGTAGACCTTCTCGAAGATGCGCGGCACGGCCGCCATGTACGTCGGCTGCACGACCGGCAGATTCTCGATGATCTTGTCGACGCGGCCGTCGACGGCGGTGACGTGCCCGACCTCGATCTGGCCGGAGGTCAGCACCTTGCCGAAGACGTGGGCGAGCGGCAGCCACAGGTACTGCACGTCCTCGGGGCCGAGCAGCCCGGTCGCGGCGATCGCCTTCGCCATGTACGCCCAGTTGTCGTGCGGCAGGCGCACGCCCTTGGGGCGGCCGGTGGTACCGGAGGTGTAGATGAGCGTGGCGAGCTGGTCCTTGGTGATCGCGCCGACCCGTTCCTTGATCAGCTCGGGGTGCTTCTCCAGGTAGGCGGCGCCGCGCTGCTCCAGTTCGGCCAGGCTGAGCACGCCGTCGCCGGTCTCGGCGCCCGCCGGGTCGATCACCACGATATGGGTCAGGGCGGGCAGCTCGTCGCGCTTCTGCCGGGCCTTGGCGAGCTGCTCGGCGTTCTCCGCGACGAGGACCTTGCTCTGGGAGTCGGCGAGGATGAAGGCCGACTCCTCGGCGTTGGTCTGCGGATAGATGGTGGTCGTGGCGGCACCGGCGCACAGGATGCCGAGGTCGGCGAGGATCCACTCGACCCGGGTGGAGGAGGCGAGGGCGACGCGCTGCTCGGGCTGGACACCCAGTTCGATGAGCCCGGCCGCGATCGCGTGGACCCGCTCGGCGGCCTCGGCCCAGCTCAGCGACTTCCAGTCGTCGGGGCCCTCACCGGAGGCCGGGGGCACGGGGTAGCGGTAGGCCTCGGCGTCCGGCGTGGCCGCCACGCGCTCCAGGAAGAGCGCCGCCACGGAGGGCGGACGGTTCTCGATCAAAGTCTGTGTGTCGCTCACGACATCCTCCGGGGCCCGCGGCGGTGCGGCTGGCTGGCTCATTGCTGCTGGATCGTTGCGGCTGCAGTCACTCGAGACCTTTTGTTTAACTCACGAGTAACCCTCGAGCAGGCATCAGAGTAGAGCCCGTCCGGCCGGTTCGTAAGGGGCGGTGGCCTGTCGTTTCGTACACAGAGCGACCGGGCGCACGCACGGGGGCCCGCCGCGCTTTCGCACGACGGGCCCCGTACCGCCCGGTTTGCCGGGGTCATCGCGTGGAGACCGGGGTTACTTCTTGCCCTTGCTCGACCCCGCGCTGTCATCGCTGGAGAGCACCGCGATGAAGGCTTCCTGCGGAACTTCCACGGAACCCACCATCTTCATCCGCTTCTTACCCTCCTTCTGCTTCTCCAGCAGCTTCCGCTTACGGGAGATGTCACCGCCGTAGCACTTGGCGAGGACGTCCTTGCGGATGGCGCGGATGGTCTCGCGGGCGATCACGCGGGAGCCGATGGCGGCCTGCACCGGCACCTCGAAGTTCTGCCGCGGGATGAGTTCCTTCAGCTTGGCGACGAGCCGGACGCCGTAGGCGTACGCCTGGTCCTTGTGGGTGATCGCGGAGAAGGCGTCGACCTTGTCGCCGTGCAGCAGGATGTCCACCTTGACCAGGCTGGAGGACTGCTCTCCCGTGGGCTCGTAGTCCAGGGAGGCATAGCCGCGCGTCTTGGACTTCAGCTGGTCGAAGAAGTCGAAGACGATCTCGGCGAGCGGCAGCGTGTAGCGGATCTCGACGCGGTCCTCGGAGAGGTAGTCCATGCCGAGGAGGGTGCCGCGGCGGGTCTGGCACAGCTCCATGATCGCGCCGATGAACTCGGTGGGCGCGAGGATGGTGGCCCGTACGACCGGCTCGTACACCTCGGCGAGCTTGCCCTCGGGGAATTCGCTCGGATTGGTGACCGTGTACTCGGTGCCGTCCTCCATGATCACGCGGTAGACCACGTTGGGCGCGGTGGCGATCAGGTCCAGCCCGAACTCACGCTCGAGCCGCTCACGGACGACGTCGAGGTGCAGCAGTCCGAGGAAGCCGACCCGGAAGCCGAAGCCGAGGGCGGCGGAGGTCTCCGGCTCGTAGACGAGGGCGGCGTCGTTGAGCTGGAGCTTGTCCAGGGCCTCGCGCAGATCGGGGTAGTCCGAACCGTCCAGCGGATACAGGCCCGAGAAGACCATGGGCTTCGGGTCCTTGTACCCGCCCAGCGGCTTCTCGGCGCCCTTGACCTGGCTGGTGATGGTGTCACCGACCTTGGACTGGCGGACGTCCTTCACCCCGGTGATGAGGTAGCCCACCTCACCGACCCCGAGGCCGTCGGCACCGAGCATCTCGGGCGAGTTGACGCCGATCTCCAGCAGTTCGTGCGTGGCGCCGGTGGACATCATCCGGATGCGCTCACGCTTGTTGAGCTGGCCGTCGACGACACGGACGTAGGTGACGACGCCGCGGTAGGAGTCGTAGACCGAGTCGAAGATCATCGCGCGGGCGGGCGCGTCGGCGACGCCGACCGGGGCCGGGATCTGCTCGACGACCTTGTCCAGCAGCGCCTCGACGCCGAGGCCGGTCTTGGCGGAGACCTTCAGCACGTCGCCGGGATCGCAGCCGATGAGGTTGGCGAGTTCCTCGGCGAACTTCTCCGGCTGCGCGGCCGGCAGGTCGATCTTGTTGAGGACGGGGATGATCGTGAGGTCGTTCTCCATCGCCAGGTAGAGGTTGGCGAGGGTCTGGGCCTCGATGCCCTGGGCGGCGTCGACGAGGAGGATGGTCCCCTCGCACGCGGCGAGGGACCGCGAGACCTCGTAGGTGAAGTCGACGTGCCCCGGGGTGTCGATCATGTTCAGGATGTGCGTGTTGCCCGGATCGTGGGTGGGGGCCCAGGGCAGCCGCACGGCCTGGGACTTGATGGTGATGCCGCGCTCGCGCTCGATGTCCATGCGGTCGAGGTACTGAGCGCGCATCTGCCGCTGCTCGACGACGCCGGTCAGCTGGAGCATCCGGTCGGCGAGCGTGGACTTGCCGTGGTCGATGTGCGCGATGATGCAGAAATTGCGGATCAGAGCCGGGTCGGTACGGCTCGGCTCGGGCACATGGCTAGGGATCGCGGGCACGCAGGGTCCTGATTCTTGAGGCGTCCGCAGTGTCTGCGGTCTCGGGTCGGATCGATACGTAGCCTCCATGGTCCCACGCGCGCGGGGCTACGACCGGTTCGGGCCGTGCCGGAGGCGATGGAACGGGTGGCCGGGGGAGGCCTCCCGGCCGGTTTGGGCGGGCCAGAGGGCGACTGGTAGCCTGGGTGGCTGTGTCTCCTGCCCTCTCAGCGCGAGGCACGTCTTCAAGAAATCACCGGCGCGTGGGACGTCCAGTCTGGCGTGCCTGAACCTGTAAAGGCTCATTCGTGGCGAACATCAAGTCCCAGATCAAGCGGAACAAGACGAACGAGAAGGCGCGCCTGCGCAACAAGGCCGTCAAGTCCTCGCTCAAGACCGCGATCCGCAAGGCTCGCGAGGCCGCTGCCGCGGGCGACGTCGAGAAGGCCACCGAGCTCCAGCGCGCCGCCGCGCGTGCGCTCGACAAGGCCGTCTCGAAGGGCGTCATCCACAAGAACCAGGCCGCCAACAAGAAGTCGGCGCTGGCCACCAAGGTCGCGACCCTCAAGGGCTGAGCCCTCCTTTTGATCTGAACTGATCCAACCGCCGGTAGGACCCAGAGCGGGCCCTCTCTCATCCGCTCCCGACCGGCACCCCGAGTCCGTACGCGGCCTGCGTTCGCCACGCGGGTACGGACTCATCCGCTTGAACCGAAGGCCCCGCCACCCGTCCTTCCCCAGGACGGAGTGCGCGGGGCCTTCGGCATGGGGAGCCGGTCGGGGACGGGGCCGGTTGGGTGAGGAGTCACGTCGGCATGAGGAGCCACGTCGGCACGGGAAGCCGCGCGTGGGTGGGCCGCGCTCCTCGCTATCCGCGCCCCCGGGACCGCGCCGCGCGGGCGATCGTCACCACGGCCTTCTCCAGCGCGTACTCCGGGTCGTCGCCACCGCCCTTCACGCCCGCGTCCGCCTCGGCCACCGCGCGCAGCGCGACCGCGACCCCCTCCGGCGTCCAGCCCCGCATCTGCTGCCGGACCCGGTCGATCTTCCACGGCGGCATACCCAGCTCCCGGGCGAGGTCCGCGGGGCGACCGCCTCGGGCCGAGGAGAGCTTTCCGATCGCCCGCACACCCTGCGCCAGCGCGCTCGTGATCATCACCGGCGCCACGCCTGTCGCCAACGACCACCTGAGCGCCTCAAGCGCCTCCGCCGCCCGCCCCTCGACCGCCCGGTCCGCGACCGTGAAGCTGGAGGCCTCGGCCCGCCCGGTGTAGTACCGCCCGACCACCGCCTCGTCGATCGTGCCCTCGACGTCCGCGGTGAGCTGCGCCACCGCGGACGCCAACTCCCTCAGATCGCTGCCGATCGCGTCGACCAGCGCCTGGCACGCCTCGGGCGTCGCCGAACGCCCCAGCGTGCGGAACTCTCCGCGCACGAACGCCAGCCGGTCCGCAGGCTTGGTCATCTTCGGGCACGCCACCTCCCGGGCGCCCGCCTTGCGCGCGGCGTCGAGCAGGCCCTTGCCCTTGGCGCCGCCCGCGTGCAGCAGCACCAGGGTGATCTCCTCGGCGGGCGAGGAGAAGTACCCCTTGAGTTCCTTGATCGTGTCGGCTGGAAGATCCTGTGCGTTGCGTACGACCACGACCTTGCGCTCGGCGAAGAGCGACGGGCTTGTCAGCTCGGCCAGTGTGCCGGGCTGCAACTGCTCCGGGGTCAGATCCCGTACGTCCGTGTCGGCGTCGGCGCTCCGGGCGGCGGCCACCACCTCCCGCACGGCACGGTCGAGCAGGAGGTCCTCCTGGCCCACGGCAAGGGTGACGGGGGCGAGGGGGTCTTCATTCGCGGTCTTCTTGGCCATCACGGACAGCATCCCACGCGCCACTGACAACGGGCGCCCGCGGCCGCCGCCGCCCGGAGGGTTACGGCTCCTCCCGCCAGCCGTCCCACTCCCCCGCGAACGCGTCCAGCCGCTCCGGATCGAGCAACTGTTGTTCGTCCCGCAGCACCACCAGCCACTGCGCGTCCTCGGCGTCGTCCTCACCGGCCAGCGCGTCCCGGACGATCCGCGGTTCCTCGTCCAGCCCGAACCGCTCCACCAGCGCCTGCGCCGCCTCCTGAGCGGCATCACGGTCCGGCAGCACCAGCACATGTCTCACATCGCTCACGACGCCCATTGTCGGGCACTGGCGACGCGACCAGAGACCCCGTCCGCTGCACCCGGTTCGGAGATCAGCCGCTTCGACCGGCCTCTCGCAGCGTGGGCGCCCGGTCCAGCTCGATCCCGAACCGCTCCCGGTACACCTCCAGCACCTCCTTCTCATCCGCCAGTTCCGTCCCCTCCTTCCGCCCGTCCGGGGTCGTCACCGTCAGTCGGCTGCCACTGAGCGTGACCCGCCCTCCGTCCTCCGTGACCCGCGAGCACACCAGCGACCGCACGAAGTGCGACTCGGGCGACGTGCTGTGCCACCAGGCCCCGGCCCTGAAGTCCCCGAGCGCCCGCGGCCGCACCTCCAGCCGGTACTGCCGCCTGCCCTCCCGCATCACGTCCAGATCCTCGAACTCGGCCGAACCACCGCCTCCCCGCGTCCCCGCCGCATCCGCCCCCGCTTCGACCACCCGGAACACCCCGGCCGGGTCCCGCTGCTCGCCCCGCTGCCGCAACGCCAGCGGACAGTGGCTGTGCGCACCGAACCCGACGTCCGCCAGCCAGTCGCCTCCGTCCACCGTCCGTACCCGCAGCGCGAGATGGTCGAACGGAATCCCGAGCCGCCCCTCGTCGTCGTAGACCCGCCCGGCGAGCAGCGTGACATCGAAGCCGAGCGCGGCCAGCAACGCCCCGAACGCTCCGTTGAGTTCGTAGCAGAAGCCGCCCCTGCGCGCCCCCACGATCTTGTCCAGCAGCCGCTCCTCCTCCAGCACGATCTTCTCGCCGAGGTGGATCGACAGGTTCTCGAACGGCACGGTCCTCAGATGGCGCAGATGCAGCTCGCGCAGCACATCGCCGGTGGGCCAGGCGGGGTGCTGCGCCCCGATCCGGCGGAGGTAGGCGTCAACCTGTGCGGAGTCCATGCCCTCAGTCTCTCGCCACGCTCAACCCCCCGCCCGCCCCGGTGACGGCGATCGCGCCGTCCTGGTCCGTACGCAGCACCAGCGCGCCCTCGTCCCGCAGCGCCGCGACCGTGCTCGGCGCCGGATGACCGTAGGGGTTGCCCCTGCCGCACGAGATCAACGCGAGCCGCGGTGCCACCCTGCGTATGAGCTCCGGGTCCTGGTAGGCCGACCCGTGATGGGCGACCTTGAGGACGTCCACGGGTCCCAGCTCCGCCCCGGCCGGTGATCTCAGCAGCTCCTGCTGGGCCGGTGGTTCGAGATCCCCGAGCAGCAGCAGGGTCAGCCCCGCCGACCGCACGAACAGCGCCACACTCGCGTCGTTCGGTCCGTCGGGGGACGGGGCGGGATCCGGGGGAGGCCACAGCACCCGCCAGTCGAGCTCCCCGGTGCGGCGGCCCTCCCCGGCGACGGCGCGGGTCACCGGAATGTGCCGGGCGGCCGCCTGAGCGCGCACGAACGCGGCCTGGTCCGGTGGCTCGTCGAACCCGGTCGTCTCGATCGCCCCCACCGCACGCCCGCGCAGCACTCCCGGGAGCCCCGCCACATGGTCGGCGTGGAAGTGGGTCAGCACGAGCAGCGCGACCCGGCTGACGCCGAGCACGGTCAGACACCGGTCGACCAGCGTCGGATCGGGCCCCGCGTCCACGACCACCGCCGTGCCCTCGCCCGCCGCCAGCACGGTCGCATCACCCTGCCCCACGTCACACATCGCGAACCGCCAGCCCGGCGGCGGCCATCCGGTGATCACCCGGGTCAGAGGGGGCGGCTGCACCACCACGAGCAGCAGCACCACGGCGCAGGCACCGGTCAACCAGGGGTGCCTCAGCAGCCGTCGGCAGACGAGCAGGACCATCGCCGTCACGGCTGCCAGCAGCAGCGCCCCCGTCCAGCTGCCGGGCCAGTCCACCGCGCCGCCCGGCAACGACGCCCCGGTGCGCGCGATGCCGGCGATCCATCCGGCCGGCCAACCCGCGCACCACGCCAGCGCCTTGGCGACCGGCAGAGCCACCGGAGCCACCGCCAGTGCCGCGAACCCCAGCACCGTGGCCGGTGCCACCGCGAACTCCGCGAGCAGGTTGCAGGGCACCGCGACCAAGCTCACCCGCGCCGACAGCACCGCGACGACCGGTGCGCACAGCGCCTGGGCGGCGGCCGCGGCGGCCAGCGCCTCGGCGAGCCTCGGCGGCACCCGGCGCCGCCGCAACTCCGCGCTCCAGCGCGGGGCGACCGTCAGCAGCGCCCCGGTGGCCAGCACCGACAGCAGGAAGCCGTAGCCCCGCGCGAGCCAGGGGTCGTACAGCACCAGCAGCAGGACCGCGGCGGCCAGCGCGGGAAGCAGGGATCTGCGGCGCCCGGTGGCGAGCGCGAGCAGCGCGATCGTCCCGCAGGCCGCGGCCCGCAGCACGCTCGGGTCGGGCCGGCACACCACCACGAAGCCGAGGGTGAGCACGCCGCCCAGCAGCGCCGTGCCCCGCAGCGGGATGCCGAGCAGTGGTGCGAGTCCTCGGCGCTCGACGCGCTGTGCCAGTCCGGCCGGGCCGATGAACAGGGCCAGCAGAAGCGTGAAATTGCCTCCGCTCACGGCCAGCAGATGCGTGAGATCCGTGTCCTTGAAGGCGTCGTCCAGCTCCGGGGTGACTCGTGAGGTGTCGCCCACGACCAGCCCCGGCAGCAGCGCCCGCGCGTCCGGGCCGAGCCCCTCGGTCGCCTCCCGCAGTCCCGCGCGCAACCGCCCCGCCCATCGCTGCGCCGTCGACGGCTCGCCCACGACGTCGGGTGGTCCCCCGCCCCGGACGCGCACCACGGCGGCGACGCGGTCACCTCCGGTCAGCGGGGGTGCCAGTCTGCCCGCCACGCGCACCCGCGTCGAAGGCAGCAGCGCAAGCCACGGCCACCGCCCGGGCTCCACCCCGCGGGTGCGCGGATCGACGACCAGCAGCACGGGCGTCCGCGTCGCGACCACGGCCCCGTCGGCCTTCGTCAGGCGCCGCATCTCGCCGTCGAGCAGGACGGCGGTGGCCGTGGCGTGATCGCCCTTGATCCTGGGCCGGGTGAGCCGTGGATCGGAGGTGACCTCGATCTCCGCGGTCACTTCGGCACCCTGACGCGCCAGCGCGGGAACCGGCCCCCGTCGCAGATCCGCGCCATGGAGCCCGGCGGAGGCGGCGGCAGCGGCGACACAGAGCAGCACGGCGGCGACCGACACCGCCGACCGCGGGGCCCCGGCCCGAAGCCCGCCGCCGACGCGTTCCCTCCGCAGCACCAACAGCCCACCGGCCGCCGCAAGACAGCCGACGGTCACACCGACGACCCAGGCGGCCGGCGCGTCCAGAGCCCACGCGGCCGCGCCCCAGGCCCCCAACGCGGGCCCGACCAGCCGGAGATCCGCCGGCCCCTCCTGCCGGGGGTGGGGATCACCCAGCGGACTGCGGACATCCCCCGGTGGCGCCTTCGGCCCGTCCGCGCCGGGTTGCTTCGGCGGCCTCATGGCCGTACGAGGTTCCGTAGGTCGGCGAAACGGCGTGCGCCGATGCCGTTGACCTGCCGTAGTTCGTCGACCGAGCGGAAACCGCCGTGCTGGGACCGGTAGTCGACGATGTGCTGGGCCAGCACGGGCCCCACCCCGGGCAGCGCGTCGAGTTGGTCCACCGTCGCGGTGCTGAGGGAGACCGGGGTGCCGGGAGCGGCCGATCCGCCGGCCGCCGGGAGGGCCGGGCCGGTGCCCGGCGCCGGGGCCGGGCCGCCCACCACGATCTGCTCGCCGTCCACCAGGAGGCGGGCGCGGTTGAGGCCGTCGATGTCGGTGCCCGGGCGCACTCCGCCCGCCGCCCGCAGGGCGTCCGCCACCCGTGACCCGGCCGGCAGCCTCTGCAACCCGGGGTTGCGCACCTTGCCGCCGACGTCCACCACCACGACGGCACCCGTCCCCGCTCCGGTGCCGCCTGTCGCCTGCGGCCCCGTCGCCTGCGCTCCCGTCGAGGCGCCCGACTCGGCCGAACGCCTGGCTCCCGCCGTCCCGTAGGGCGCCGCCGCCCGCACCACCTCGGGCGCCCGCACCGGCTCGGTCCGGCCCGTCCAGAAGTGCTGCGCCGCGAAAACCACAGCCACCAGCAGGAGTACGCCCAGCGCGGCCACGCTCCTCCGCTCCAGCCCGCACCTGGCCTGCAGCCACAGCGGCATCCGTTCGCGCAGTGCCGGGACGACCCGCGCCCGCCAGGCGCCGCCCGTCGCGGCGGGCTCGGGTGCGTCCATGTCGCCGACGGCGGCCGGCCCGCTCGGCCGGGCGATCCCGCTCCCCGCCGACGTGCCCGCCCGTGACTCCCCGACGTCCCGGTCCGCCCTCGGTGGGCCGTTTCCCCATGCCTGTCGTTCCGTTGCTCCTTCGGCAAAGGGTGCCTCCGCACGTTCGGCGAAGAGTGCCTGCGCGCGCAGGCGCAGCACGTCAGCGGCTGAGGGCTGGTGTCGTCGGGTGTGCGCCCGCGGATGCCGCGGGCGGTGGTGGGCGCGGCCGTCGGAGCCGGGGCCGCGGCCGGGACCGCTGGTGGGAGCGGTGGTGCGTGAACGTGATCGAAGTGCCATGCGCCGAGGATCGGGCAGATCGCCGACCTGGCGATGATCTTGGTCGATTCCCGGGGATTACTGCCCAGTTGTGGATAACTCCGTCACCCACATGAGTCACCATCGCCCCAGGTCCGGTGTGACCCTGTCACCGAGGCGACACCACGGCCCCCAGCAGACCCGGTCCCGTGTGCGCCCCGATCACCGCCCCGACCTCGCTCACATGCAGGTCGGCCAGCCCGGGCACCCGTGCGCGCAGGCGGTCGGCGAGCGCCGACGCCCGTTCCGGAGCGGCGAGATGGTGGACCGCGATGTCGACCTTTCCGTCGCCGGCGCGCTCGGCGACGATCTCCTCCAGGCGGGCGATGGCCTTGGACGCCGTACGCACCTTCTCCAGCAACTCGATACGGCCGCCGTTCAGCTGCAAGAGCGGCTTGACCGCGAGCGCCGAGCCGAGCAGCGCCTGCGCGGCGCCGATCCGGCCGCCGCGCCGCAGATAGTCCAGGGTGTCCACGTAGAAGTACGCGGAGGTGTCCGCGGCCCGCTTCTCCGCCGCTGTGACGGCGTCGTCGACCGTGCCGCCCGCCTCCGCGGCCTGGGCGGCGGCCAGCGCGCAGAAGCCGAGGGCCATCGCGACCATCCCGGTGTCGACCACGCGCACCGGCACGGGAGCCTCGCGCCCGGCGAGCACCGCGGCGTCGTACGTGCCGGAGAACTCGGAGGACAGGTGCAGCGAGACGATGTCGCTCGCCCCCGTCGCGGCGACCTTGCGGTAGGTGTCCGCGAACAGCTCCGGGCTGGGCCGGGACGTGGTGACGGGCCGTCGCTTCTGCAAGGCCTGGGCCAGGGAACGGGCGGAGATCTCGGTGCCCTCTTCGAGTGCCTGGTCGCCGAGGACCACGGTCAGGGGCACCGCGGTGATGCCGTGGCGCTCCATCGTCCGCGGCGGCAGGTAGGCCGTTGAATCGGTGACGATCGCGACATGGCGGGACATGAGCTGGAGGTTACCTGCCGGAACGCGCCGGTGGCAGACCGACCCCGCCGACCTGGACGGTCTGTGGAGGGATCATCGGGTGCTCTCGGGGCGGGGCTTCCTCTGCCAGGGATACACGGGCCGCTGGGTGCGCGAGCCGAGCGCCGGCCGGGTCTGCTCCCGCGCCGTACGCGACTCGGGTGTCTCCGGCCAGGTCTGGGAGGAGGCCGCATCCTCCGGCGCCGGCGCCTCGGGCCAGGACGCGGCGGACCCCGTCGGCTGCTCTCTGGTCCAGTGGCGCAGGGCGCCCGCCTCGACGTCGATCTGGGCGCTCAGCGCGTCCAGGTCGTCGTCCGCGAACCGACGTGCCCTGTCATGGGCGGCCCAGCGCAGCGAGTCCGCCGACCGGGTGACGCGCTCGGTCCGTACGCGCAGCTCGGGCAGTCGGGAGACCAGCGCCTGGCGGTCCGGCTCCGCCTCCAGGCGCCGCAGCTCGGCGTCCAGTTCGTGTCCGTGCGCGCTGAGGCGCTTGAAGAGGCCCAGCGCCTCCTTCAGCGACTCGTCCTCGGTGACGCCCGCGTGGAGGGCGTCCTGAGTTGCGCGCATCGAGGTCCGCAGCCTCAGTCGCAGCTCGGCGAGTTCACCCGCCGGACCGGGTTGGGTGAGGGTCCTGGCGCGCAGGGTGGTGTCCTCCACCGTGCGCCGGGCCTGCGCGATCGTCCGGTCCACGCCGCGTTTCGCCGCGCCGACCGCCTTCACCGTCGCATACACGCCTAGGACGAGGCACAGCACGAACAGGAGCGCGATGACGGTCAGAACGGCTTCCACAACGCTCCTCCTCCGGTCGGCCGGGCGGCTGCTCACCGCTCTTCCACGGTAAACGCAACGGGCAGGCCCAGGGTTCCGGAAGAACCCCGAACCTGCCCGTAGGGGACTACCCCGACAAGGGCGGCACAGGTCGCCCGAAGCGACGGCCGCTATGCCGTGACGATGTTCACCAGCTTCGGCGCGCGCACGATCACCTTGCGGATCCCGGCGCCGCCCAGGGCCGCGACCACCTTCTCGTCGGCCAGCGCCACCTTCTCCAGTTCCTCCTCGGAGATCGAGGGCGGGACCTCCAGGCGAGCCTTGACCTTGCCCTTCACCTGGACCACGCAGGTCACGGTCTCGTCCACGACGTAGGCGGGGTCGGCGACCGGGAAGTCACGGTGGACGACGGAGTCGGTGTGGCCCAGCCTGCGCCACAGCTCCTCGGCGATGTGCGGGGCCAGCGGAGCGATCAGCAGCACCAGCGACTCGGCGACCGAGCGCGGCACCGGGCCTCCCGCCTTCGTCAGGTGGTTGTTCAGCTCGGTGATCTTGGCGATGGCCGTGTTGAACCGCAGGCCCTCCAGGTCCTGGCGGACGCCGTCGATGGCCTTGTGCAGGGCGCGCAGGGTGTCCTCGTCGGGCTCGGCGTCGGTGACGGTGACCTCGCCGGTGGTCTCGTCGACGACATTGCGCCACAGCCGCTGCAGCAGCCGGAACTGGCCGACCACCGCGCGCGTGTCCCACGGCCGCGACACGTCCAGCGGACCCATCGCCATCTCGTACAGGCGCAGGGTGTCCGCGCCGTACTCGGCGGCGATCTCGTCCGGAGTGACCGCGTTCTTCAGGGACTTGCCCATCTTGCCCAGCAGGCGGCTGACCTTCTCGCCCTGGTAGTAGTACGCGCCGTCGCGCTCCTCCACCTCGGCGGCCGGCACCGCGATGCCGCGGCTGTCGCGGTAGACGTAGGCCTGGATCATGCCCTGGTTGAACAGCTTGTGGAACGGCTCCGCGGAGGAGACGTACCCCAGGTCGTACAGCACCTTGGACCAGAAGCGCGCGTACAGCAGGTGCAGCACGGCGTGCTCGGCGCCGCCGACGTACAGGTCGACGCCACCGTGCGGCATGCCCTCGCGCGGGCCCATCCAGTACTGCTCGATGGCCGGGTCGACCAGCTTCTCGCTGTTGTGCGGGTCCAGGTAGCGCAGCTCGTACCAGCAGGAACCGGCCCAGTTGGGCATGGTGTTGGTCTCGCGGCGGTACTGCTTCGGGCCGTCGCCCAGGTCCAGGGTGACGTTGACCCACTCCTCATTGCGCGACAGCGGGGTCTCGGGCTGGGTGTCGGCGTCGTCCGGGTCGAAGGTGCGCGGCGAGTAGTCCTCGACCTCGGGCAGCTCCAGCGGCAGCATCGACTCGGGCAGCGCGTGGGCGACGCCGTCCTCGTCGTAGACGATCGGGAAGGGCTCACCCCAGTAGCGCTGGCGGCTGAACAGCCAGTCGCGCAGGCGGAAGTTGACCGTGCCCTCGCCGATTCCCTTGCGCTCCAGCCACTCGGTGATGCGCGCCTTGGCGTCGGTGACGCCCAGACCGTCCAGCTTCACCGAGTCACCGGAGGAGTTGACGATCTTCGCGTCGTAGGAGACGAAGGCGTCCTCCCACGTCGACGGGTCGATGCCGCGGCCGTCGGTGGGCTCCACGACGCAGCGGATCGGCAGCTCGAAGGCGCGCGCGAAGGCGAAGTCGCGGCTGTCGTGCGCCGGGACGGCCATGATCGCGCCGGTGCCGTAGCCCATCAGCACGTAGTCGGCGATGAACACGGGGATCTTCTCCCCGTTGACCGGGTTGGTGGCGTACGCGCCCGTGAAGACGCCGGTCTTGTCCTTGGCCTCGGCCTGCCGCTCGACGTCCGACTTGGAGGCGGCCTGGGCACGGTAGGCGGCGACGGCCTCGGCGGGCGTGGCGTGGCCGCCGGTCCACACCTCGTGCGTGCCCTCGGGCCACGCCTCGGGGGTGAACTTCTCGACCAGCGGGTGCTCGGGTGCCAGCACCATGTAGGTGGCGCCGAACAGGGTGTCCTGGCGCGTGGTGAAGATCGTGATCGTCTCGCCGTCGATCGGGAAGTCGACCCGGGCCCCTTCGGAGCGGCCGATCCAGTTGCGCTGCTGCAGCTTGATCGCCTCGGGCCAGTCCAGCTCCTCCAGGTCCTCCAGCAGCCGGTCGGCGTAGGCGGTGATGCGCATGTTCCACTGGCGCAGCTTGGCCTTGAAGACGGGGTAGTTGCCACGCTCGGAGCGGCCGTCGGCGGTGACCTCCTCGTTGGCCAGGACCGTACCCAGGCCGGGGCACCAGTTGACGGGCGCGTCGGAGGCGTAGGCCAGTCGGTACTCGCCCAGGACGTCGGCGCGCTCGGCGGCGGTCAGCTCGTTCCACGCGCGCGTGGTGCCCGGAATCGCCCGCTCACCCGACTCGAACTGGGCGATCAGCTGGGAGATCGGGCGGGCCTTGCGGGCCTCGTCGTCGTACCAGGAGTTGAAGATCTGCAGGAAGATCCACTGGGTCCACTTGTAGTAGTCCGGGTCGATCGTGGCGAACGACCGGCGCTTGTCGTGACCCAGGCCCAGCCGGCGCAGCTGGGACTTCATGTTCTCGATGTTGGCCTCGGTGGACACGCGCGGGTGCGTGCCGGTCTGCACGGCGTACTGCTCGGCGGGCAGGCCGAAGGCGTCGAAGCCCAGGGTGTGCAGGACGTTGTGCCCGGTCATGCGCTGGAATCGGGCGAAGACGTCGGTGGCGATGTACCCCAGGGGGTGGCCGACGTGCAGGCCGGCACCCGAGGGGTACGGGAACATGTCCATGATGAACTTCTTGGGCCTGGCGGCCAGCTCGGGATCGCCTGCCAGGTCCCCGCTCGGGTTCGGCGCCTCGTAGGTGCCCTCGGCGTCCCAGAAGTCCTGCCAGCGTGCCTCGATCTCGGCCGCCAGGGCGGCCGTGTAGCGGTGCGGCGCGGCCTCCGCCGACACGGCGGCGGCAGCGGGATTCGTCTCGCTCATGATCCTCAAAGCTCCATAGATCGTCTCTGCCAGCGGAAATGAAAAAGCCCCTCGCACAGGAGGGGTCGCCGCGCCGATTCCGACCATCGGATTCGCCCGGTGGTCGGGACTGATCAGCGCGGCTCGCTAAGCAGAAGGCGTACGGCACGCATGGCGTCAGGGTACCGCAGCGCCCGAGCGCACCGCGACGGGCCACCGGGGTCACCGCGGGAGCGCACCCGGGACGACCGGGAGCCGACCCGGGTCGGACGCGGACCCGACGCGACCCGACGCGGACCCGACGCGGACCCGACGCGGACCCGACTCTGAGCGAACCGGATGAACCCAACACCGATCGCAGCCGTACTCAGACATCGACGGTCAGGTGGCGCACGTCACGAAAGGCTGAATCGAGTTCAAATATTACTTCGCGTAACAGCAGCTAATCGGACATCGCAACCACGCCGCGACCCTTTGATAACAACGCAATAACTGAAACCACGTACCGCTCGGTTTGGAGCCACCTAGAGTGCGGCAGCGGGACCGCCTTCCCGAAACTGTTCGGAGTTGCCCCCATGAACCCTCCACGTAGTAACAGCTCGCTCCCCAAGCCGGGCCGCTCGGCCTACGGCGTGGCGTCGGCTGTGGTGCTGCTGCTCATACCCGTCATCGTGCTGGCCGGCGGGAACGCAGTCCGGGACTTCCTCAACTTCGGAGCGGGCGTGCTCTCGCTCGTCTCCCTCAGCTGCTCCGTGATCTGGGGCCTCGTCGCCCAGGACCGGATCTTCCTCAACACCCGCCAGCGGATCGTGGCGCAGGCCGTCCACCGGACCACCGCGGTCGCTTCGATCGCGTTCCTCCTGGTGCACGTCACGGTCAAGATCGCGCTCGAACACACTGTGCTGATCGCCGCGCTGATCCCCTTCAGCCTGGGCGTCAGCGGCTCGGCCGGCCTCATCGGCCTCGGCTCCCTGGCCGGCCTCCTCATGATCTTCGTGGGTATCACCGGCGCGCTGCGCAGCGCTTTCGCGACCCCCGCGCCGGTCGCGGCGCGCTGGCGGGCGATGCACATGCTGGCCTACCCGTCCTGGTGCGCCGCGCTCGTGCACGGCCTGTACGCGGGACGCGCGGCGAAGCCGTTCTTCATGGTGTCCTACGAGCTGTGCCTGCTCGGGGTCATGGGGGCGCTGGCCCTGCGCGCCGCGCCGCGCCCGTTCAAGCGCAAGGTGGCCGACAGGGTCTTCGCGATCGTCGGCGGCGGTGACATGGCGGGACGCGAAGGGCTGGACGCCAGCCGCGCTCGCAACGCGGAGGCGGCGGCCACCCTGGCGGGCTTCTCGGGGCGCTCGGCGGACCGCGCCGGCGGCCGGGAGGGTGGTCTGGTCCCCCCACAGCCCTCAACGCCCCTGTACGAGGCTCCCGCAGCCCGCAGCATGACCCCGGAGCCCGGCAACGGCTTCGCGGCCGCCTACCGGGCCACGTCGGCCACCCCGCGCGCGCAGACACCGATGATGCCGGACGCGACCCAGCGGATGGATCTGTACGACACACAGGCCACCGAGGCCATGCCGCGCGTCGACGCCGGCGGCAGCACCTCGGGCAGCTGGCCGATCCCGTCACCGCCGCCGGTCGGGGAGGCGCCTCCCTCCGCGTACGACCCGCTCCAGGACACCGGATACACCGTCCCGGCCTATGGCAGTCCGGGATACAACGGGTACGGCGCGAGTGAGATGTACGACACCGGTGAGACGAACGTACCGTTCGGCACGTACAACTCGAACAACACGTACAACAGCGGTCCCGCAGCGGAAACGTTCCCCGGCGCCTTCGACACGCCGGGAGCCGGCGAACCCTGGAACGCGCCTTCCGGAGGCTTTAAGTGAACGAGGCCCTGCCCGACGTCCCAGAAGTCCGGGTGGTCGGGCTTCCGCAGCTCACGTCGGGCTTCGACCTTGTCGAGAGACTCGACCTGCCGATGCACCTCAAGGTGCACGGCCCGCTCGAGCCCATGGGCGGAGAGCAGCTCGCACAGCTCGCCGAGCAGATCAACCTCAAGGGGCGCGGCGGCGCCGGCTTCCCCTTCCACAAGAAGCTGCGCTCGGTCGCCGAGTCCGCGATCCGCCGCGGCATCCGGCCGGTCGTGGTCGTCAACGGAAGCGAGGACGAGCCCGCCTGCCGCAAGGACACGGTGCTGATCAACCGCGCCCCGCACCTCATCCTGGACGGCGCCCTGCTGGTCGCGGAGGCCCTGGGCGCCCGCCAGCTCGTCGTCGGGGTGACACGTGCCTCGACCGAGCGGTCGATGGAGCAGGCGCTGGCCGAGCGCGGGCTGAGCGACCGGCGCGGCGCGCCCATCCGCGCGCGCGTGCAGCGCAATCCGGTGCGCATGGTCACCGGAGCCGCCGCCTCGCTGATCCGCTCGATCGACGGCGGTCCGGCGATCCCTCCGGGGCGCAAGACCAGCGCCTCGCAGAGCGGGGTCGGCGGCGCGCCCACGCTGCTGTCGAACGCCGAGACGTTCGCCCAGCTGGCGATCGCCGCGCGCATCGGCGCCGAGCGCTACTGCAACACCGGTCTGTACGACGAACCCGGCACCGTCATGCTCACCGTCTCCGGCGCGGTCAACCGCCCCATGGTGATCGAGGTCCCCACGGGCGTCCCGCTGCGGTACGTGCTCCAGCTGGCCGGCGCCCCGCCCGTCCCGCAGGGCGTGCTGACCGGCGGCTACCACGGCAAGTGGATCGACGCGACGACCGTCAACGAGGCGGTCGTCTCGCGCAACTCCCTGGACGCCGTCGGCGGCTCGCTCGGCGCCGGCGCGATCCTGCCGATCAGCCAGGAGACCTGCCCGCTCGGCGAGTCCCTGCAGGTGGCGAAGTGGCTGGCCGAGGAGAGCGCGGGCCAGTGCGGCCCCTGCTACCTGGGGCTGCCGGCCGCGGCCCGCGGCATGGAGGACATCCTCAACGGTGGCGGTCCGGCCGCCCTGGAGGCCCTCAAGCAGGTCGCCAAGGCCGTGAAGAGGCGCGGTGCGTGCTCGCACCCGGACGGCTCCGCGATGTTCCTGGAATCGACCATCAAGGCGTTCACGGACGACCTGGCCGCGCACGTCCTCGGCAACGGCTGCGGCCGGCCCGTGGAGGGCGTGCTGCCGCTGTTCGAGGACGGCAGGGCCCCGACGGGCATCCCGGGCGGCGGACAGGCCGAGCCGGAGGCGGGGGCCAGCCGGCAGAAGATCTACGTGGACTGGACGCTGTGCCGTGGCCACGGCCTGTGCGCGGACATCCTCCCGGAGGTGTTCGAACTGGGTGCCGACGGCTTCCCCACGGTCGCCCAGGCGCCGGTGCCGCTGTACGCGGAGGCGAAAGCCCTGCGGGCCGTGCGCCGCTGCCCGGCGCTCGCGCTGCGGATCGAGGAGGACACCCGGTCCGGTCCGCCGTCACGCAGCAACCTGCCCGTGCTGTCGCAGGGCCGCGGACGCCGGGCCCTCGGGCGCTGACCGGGCCCTCGGGCGCTGGCCACACGGACGGCGGGCCACCCTCACCGGGGGCCCGCCGTTTCGTTCCCACACGTCCGCGTACGCGGACTGTCCTCCCCGCGTGCGCAGTCGTCTTCCCCGCTCGCACATGTGTCCGCGGCCGTCCACGCCGAACGCACGACGAAGGCGGCCCATCCCTCGGATGAACCGCCTTCAACTTCTGTGGAGCTAAGGAGAATTGAACTCCTGACCTCCTGCATGCCATGCAGGCGCTCTACCAACTGAGCTATAGCCCCTTGCGGCCACGCGGCGGAACCGCGTATCGGCCTTGCCGCCCGGTTTCCCCGGCGGCGACGCCAACATTACACGGTCCACCGGGTGGAACACCAAATCGTTTCCCTCGTCCCCCGCGTCAGGCCGTGGCGAACGAGTAGAAGCGTTTGAGCGTGCAGTGCTCGTCCAGGAGGCGGCCGTAGATCGGCTCCCCCTCCAGCTCCCGATAGGTTTCGATCGGGTCGCCTTTTATGATCAGCGCCCGTGCGCATTCCTCGCACCAGTACTGGTAGTCCGGGTTGACCGGCTCCATGTCACGGACGATCGGCGTGCCGCTGCCGCACCAGTCGCACTTCCGCCTGTGTGCACCCATCGATCAGCTCCAGCTGTGGCCGCAGGCCGTGCACACGTAGGAGATGCCGCCGTTGTCGCCGAGCACCTGGGCGACGTGGGACGAGCCGCACGAGGGGCAGTCGAGGAGGGTGGCATTCCGACGTGTCACCGCCACTGCGAGGAGATCGTGGACCTCCCCGCGGATGCTCGCTGGCATCGCTACTCCCTCCCGTCGGGCCGCGCCCCCTTCCGGCCGTTTGATTCTGCCACGGCCGGACCAATACGGTCAGCGACGCCTTCGTACCAGTCCGGACACAGCACCCAGCGTGGCCGTCGCGGCCAGCGCGTACATGCACACGAGGAGCGCGTCCGAAGAGGTATACGCCCCAGGGGCCCCCAGTGACTCAAGCCGGTTCAGGAAGAGTGCGCCGAAGGCCGCCACACCGAGCAGCTGACCGAGCTGGGTGACCGTGGCGAGCAGGCCGCTGGCGTCGGCCGCGTCCTCGGGCCGCACGGTGGCGAGGGCCCCGGTCAGGGTGGGGCTGAAGGCGAGCGCAAGGCCCACCCCGACGCCCGCGAAGGCCGGGTACAGCCCGGCTCCGCCGTGGCTCCCCCCGTGCAGGGCGAGGCCCACCCCGGTCACCGACAGGCCGGTGAGGACGAACCCTGCCGGGATCAGGTGACGTTGCCAGGAGGTCGGCCACTTGCGCCAGGTCAGACCGGCCAGCCCGAACATCACGGCGGTCGGCGCGAAGGTCAGCCCCGCCCGCAGGGCGCTGTAGCCGAGGCCGCCCTGGATGTGGAGGGTCAGCGAGAAGAGAAAACCGGCGTTGACGGCCATCACGGCCAGCAGCCGGAAGACCGCGAGGCCGATACCGGGATGGCGCAGCACCCTCGGCGCGATCAACGGCGCCCCGCCGCGCCGGGCGAGCCGGGACTCGTATCCCAGGAACAGGGCGAAGGCCAGTGCGGCCGCGGCCAGGGACAGCCAGGACCACAGCGGCCAGTGCTCCTCCTGGCCGAGCACGAGCGGCACGGTCAGCAACGAGACGGCACCGCCGAGCAGCACCAGGCCGGGCAGGTCGAGGCCGCGCGAGCGTTCGCTGGCGTGTGCGTCGTCCCGCTGCAGGACGCGGCTGCCGACGGCCAGCAGTACGGCGCCGACGGGCACATTCACGAGGAACACCGGCCGCCAGCCCGCGCCGAACAGGTCGGCGCTGACCAGGACCCCGCCCAGCACCTGCCCGGCGGCGGCACCGGTGGCCAGGACGGCGGAGTAGGCCCCGAGCGCCTTCGCCCGGGCCTCGCCGGTGAAGTGACGCTGGATCAGGCTGAGCACCTGCGGGATCATCACGGCCGACCCGGCGCCCTGCACCAGCCGGAAGGCGATCAACTCCCCCGTTCCCCCGGCCAGTCCGCAGGCCAGCGAGGCGGCCGTGAACACCGCGATCCCGGCGAGGTGGACCCGGCGGTGGCCGAGCAGGTCGCCGAGGCGCGCACCGGTGATCAGCAGCACGGCGTACGCGATGGAGTACCCGGCGACGACCAACTGCAGTCCGGCGTCGCTCGCGTGGAGGTCCGAACCGATCGTGGGCACGGCGACGTTGACGATGAAGACGTCGAGCAGGGCCATGAACTGGGCGGTGAGCACGACCGCGAGCAGCCGGCCGGGGCGATTGTCAGTGGTGGGGGTTTTACTGGTCGCAGGTCGGGTTCCGGGAGTGGATCCGGGACCCGGTGGGATTGTCGTCGTCATGTCTGCGAGCCTGGCGACGAGCGGACACGGGTGACGAGAGCCCGCCGATGCTGGTACCGACAGCACCTGGCAGCGACCGGCTCCGGTCCCGACGATGGAGACGGGGGATGTGGGGACCATGACGACGACACAGCGCCGCAGGCCGGAGCTGGCCGCCTTCCTGCGCAGCAGGCGGGCCCGGGTGACACCGGCCGACGTGGGCATGCCGCCGGGACTGCGGCGCCGGACACCGGGTCTGCGCCGCGAGGAGGTGGCGCAGCTCTCCGGGGTGGGTGTGACCTGGTACACATGGCTCGAGCAGGGCCGCCCGATCAACGCCTCGCCACAGGTCCTGGACGCGGTGGCGCGCACGCTGCGCCTGGACCAGCCGGAGCGCGAGCACCTGTACCACCTGGCGGAGGTGCCCTACGACGGGGGCGGGGAGGGGCTGCCCCAGCGGGTCGGCCAGGACGTCCAGGACGTCATCGACGCCTTGGATCCGCGTCCGGCGGTGGTCTACAACTCGCGTTACGACGTCCTCGCCACGAACGCCGCCTACGGCGACCTGTTCCGGATTCCGAGGACGCCGGACATCGGCGCGGCGAACGCGCTGTGGACGCTGTTCATGGTGCCCGAGGAGGCCTGCCCGGTGGTGCACCGGGACAGGGAGCTGCCGGTGATGGTGGCCACTCTTCGCTCCGCGTACGGCAGACATGTGGGCGAGCCGGCGTGGGAGGACTTCATACGCAAGCTGTCGGCGGCCAGTGCGTACTTCGCGGAGCTGTGGGCGAGCGGCGAGGTGACCCCGCCCGGGCCGCGGGTGAAGACCTTCCGTCACAAGGCGGTGGGCGAGCTGAGGATGACCTCGCTGTCCCTGTCGATCGACGGAATGCCGGAGTGCAGGATCGTGGCGTACACGCCGGAGAACGAGGAGGCTCACGAGAAGGTCGCACTGCTCAGGGCGCGGAGGCAGCGGCTGTGGCCGTCGTCGGACGAGGCGGCCGGGGAGGTCGTCCGCATGGGGAACACAGAAAATCCCGCCCCTTGACGGGACGGGATCCTGATCATCGATCTTTGACAACTCAACAGAGTGCCGATCCGTGGAGCTAAGGAGAATTGAACTCCTGACCTCCTGCATGCCATGCAGGCGCTCTACCAACTGAGCTATAGCCCCTCGTTCCACGCGGCGGAGCCGCATGGTGTTTCGCCCCGCTCGGCGGGGCGAACAAGAAGAACTTTAGCCTGCGACCTGCCAGAAAGTGAAATCCGGGTCAGGAGCACCCGCGAGGCCGCTCAGTCGTCGTCGCCGAGGACCGGTTCCGGCAGGGTGCCCGCGTTGTGTTCGAGGAGGCGCCAGCCGCGGGTGCCTTCGCCGAGGACGGACCAGCAGCAGTTGGAGAGACCGCCGAGGCTCTCCCAGTGCTGGGCCTCCAGGCCGAGCAGGCGGCCGATGGTGGTGCGGATCGTGCCGCCGTGGCTGACCACCACGAGCGTGCCGTCCACGGGGAGCTTCTCGGCATGGCGGAGCACCACGGGGGCGGCCCGGTCGGCGACCTCGGTCTCCAGCTCGCCACCGCCGCGGCGGACGGGCTCGCCGCGCTTCCAGGCGGCGTATTCCTCGCCGTGCCGGGCGATGATCTCCTCGTGGGTCAGCCCCTGCCAGACGCCCGCGTACGTCTCGCGCAGGGCCTCGTCCAGGGTGACCTCCAGGCCGGTGAGCGTGGCCAGCTCGGCGGCCGTGGCGGCGGCGCGCCTGAGGTCGGAGGCGACGATGGCGTCCGGCTTCAGTGAGGCGAGCAGGCGCGCGGAGCGGCGGGCCTGGCCGATGCCGGTCTCGGTCAGTTCGACATCCGTGGAGCCCTGGAAGCGGCGCTCCACGTTCCAGGACGTCTGGCCGTGGCGCCACAGGATGATCCGGCGCCCCCGGCCCTTCTTCCCCGTGTCGGTGCCCGCTGCCGTCACCGCAGCTCCCCGCCCAGCTGCGCGTCCAGCTCGGCGGCGTCCTGGGCGGCCTGCAGCCTGGCGTGTTCCGCGGCCTTGCCGCGGGTGGCCTTGGCGTCGGGCGGCAGGTCCAGCTCGGGGCAGTCCTTCCACAACCGCTCCAGGGCGTAGAAGACGCGCTCCTCGCTGTGCTGGACGTGCACCACGATGTCGACGTAGTCCAGGAGCACCCAGCGGGCCTCACGGTCGCCCTCGCGGCGTACCGGCTTGGCGCCGAGTTCCTTCAGCAGCCGCTCCTCGATCTCGTCGACGATCGACTTGACCTGGCGGTCGTTGGGGGCCGAGGCCAGCAGGAAGGCGTCCGTGATCGAGAGAACGTCGCTGACGTCGTAGGCGACGATGTCGTGCGCGAGCTTGTCGGCGGCCGCCTGGGCGGCGGTGTTGATGAGTTCCAGAGAGCGGTCCGTGGCGGTCACTACAAGGCTTTCCGTCGGCGGTCAGTGATACCTCAAGGGTCTCACGGACCGCCGACGGCACCCCATGTGATTAATGGAGCACGCCCCGGCGGCCGAAATGTGGCCCACGTCACGAGGACGGCTTGAAGTCCTTGCCGAGCACGACCGAGACGTTCGCGTTCGGGGCGCCCGTGCCCTTCTTGACGGCGCTGGTGGGCAGGCCGAGGGTCTTGGCGACCTCGATGGCGTTCTGTTTGTCGCCGTCGTCGGCGTAGGTCACCTGGGAGGTGGCCTGGGCCGGGCCGGTACCGGCGTCGACGGAGGTGTAGCCGCCGTTGACGAGGACGACACGGGCCTGCTCGGCGGCGGCCTGGGAACCAGTGGCGTTCTTGATGCCGACCCGGACGGCGTCACCGGCCTGGGGGCTCTTCACGGTGCCACCGAGCAGCGTCTTGACCACGGTGTCGGTGGCCTTCTGGCCGACGGTGCCGTCGGACTGGACCGGCAGCAGTGCGGTCTTGTAGTCGCCCTCCTTGGCGTGGTCCGCGAGCTTGGCCAGGAAGGTGCCGAGGTCGTTGTCGGTCAGGGAGGGGTCGAGGATCTGGGCGAGCGTCTGCACGGTGGTCGTCGCGGCCTGCGGGTCGGAGGACATCTTGCGCAGCACCCCCTGCATCACCTGGCCGAACCGCTCGAGCTGGGCGTCCTGGGACTCCCCGGTGGCCCGGTAGGTGGCGTAGGCGACGGCCATCGTGCCGCTGAGGGTCTGGTCCTGCCCCTTGTGCACGAGGGGCGCGCCGCCCTTCTTCTTGGGGTCCGGGTCGGGGACGTCGGCGTTGGTGTCGACCTCGATGTTGCCGACGAGTTCGACGAGGTTCTCCAGGTAGGGCGTGTCGAGGCGCCAGGTGCCCTCGATCCTGGTGCCGAGGACCGAGTCGATGGCGTCGCTGGTGCCGGAGGAGCCGTCGTCGGCGACCGACTTGGCGAGGGTGGTGGTGCTGCCGTCGTCCGAGGTCAGAGCGAGGGAGTTGGGCAGCAGGACGGTGGCGCCCTGCTTGGTGGTGGTGTTGTCGACGAGCAGCGCGGTGGAGGTGCCGCCGCCCTTGGTGTTGTGCAGGTGGACGACGATCACGTCACGGTTCTGGGCGGTGGCGGCCGTCGTCGTCGTGCCGGACTTGCCGCCGGAGGAGAGGCCGGGCAGCTTGCCCGCGTACCAGAGGTAGCCGACGCCGCCGACAGCCACCAGGGCGAGCACGACGGCCAGGGCGATGATCCGGCTGCGGGCGCGGCGGCGGGCCTCCTCGCGGCGCTCGGTGCGGTTCTCGGTGAACTTCAGCCAGTCGATGACGTCCTCGGAGTCGCCGTCGGGCTCCTCGACGAAGGCGAACTGTTCGGTGCGGTAGTCGCGGTCGCCGTGCGGCTCCTTCTCGGAGGTCTCATCGCCTGTGGGCGTGCCGTCGTCGGCGAAGCCGGCCCCGGGGGCGTGCCCCGGGGCGCTGTCGGCCGGGCCGGCCTGGTGCGGGATGTAGGCGGTCTGTTCGGTGACGCGCGGCTGCTGACCACTGGTCGCGGACCGGCCGTAGGGGTCGTGGCCGGCGGCGGTCGTGGTGCCGTACGGGGCGTAGGGGTCGTAAGGCGGGGCGGGGGGCTGCGGGCCGGTGTCATGGGAGGACTCCGGCTGATGCCGGCCGGTGTGGTAGGGCCCCACGGACTGCTGGGTGCCGGTGCCGGTCGCGTACGGGTCGTAGCCGTATCCCTGGTGCTGCTGGTCGGGCTGTGCGCCGTACGGGTCGTAGCCCTGCGGGGTCCGCTGTGCGGGCACCTGCCGGTACACAGGCTGCCCGAACTCGTCGTAGCCGACGAGCTCGTACTGGTCGCCGCCCGCGTATCCGTCGTATCGGTCGTTCACCGGTGCCCCTCTCGGCTCACTCGCCGCGGTACAGCTGCCGTTTGTCGATGTAGCGCACGACGCCGTCCGGCACCAGGTACCAGACGGGTTCGCCCTTGGCGACTCTCGCACGGCAGTCTGTGGACGAGATGGCCAGCGCGGGAACTTCGACGAGCGACACGCCGCCCTCGGGGAGGCCCGGGTCTGCGAGGGTGTGACCGGGGCGGGTGACGCCGATGAAGTGGGCCAGGGAGAACAACTCGTCGGTGTAACGCCAGGTGAGGATCTGGCTGAGCGCGTCGGCGCCGGTGATGAAGAAGAGGTCGGTGTCGGGGTTGAGCGCCTTCAGATCACGCAGGGTGTCCGTGGTGTAGGTGGGACCGCCCCGGTCGATGTCGATGCGGCTCACCGAGAACTGGGGGTTCTCGGCGGTCGCGATGACCGTCATCAGATAGCGGTCCTCGGCGGGGCTGACCTTGCGGTCGGTCTTCTGCCACGGCTGGCCGGTGGGCACGAACACCACCTCGTCGAGGTGGAACTGGGCGGCCACCTCGCTGGCCGCGACCAGGTGGCCGTGGTGGATCGGATCGAACGTTCCGCCCATGACGCCGAGGCGGCGCTTGCCCGGGCTCGACGGCCCGCTGCCGGGGCCGGGTCCCGTGCCCTTCGCCGGACCGGTGGGTGTGTGCTGCTCTCCCATGCGTGCAGACCCTACCGGCCCGGCCAACGGGCACCGGCCGACAGGCCCCCGCAAGCGGCCGGGACGGGCTCTTGGCCTCGGCTCAGCGGTCGCGGTTGAAGCGGGTGGTGATCCACAGCAGCAGCAGGAGGATGACGAGGGCGCCTCCGCCGGTCATGAAGGGGCTGATGCTCGCGTGGCGCTCGCCTTCGCCCTCGGCGAGGGTGGCCAACTGGGCAGCGGTGCTGTGGAAGCTCATCTTCGGCAGTACCTATCCGGTGTGGGCGGGATAAAGACGTCGGCTCATCGTATGCGGGCGCGTTCCGGGGCATCACGGCGACTCCGCCGTTGGGCGCGGACCGCGGGGCATCGGGCAGGCCCGGGCCGACGGTTCCCGCCCGCCGGGCGCCCCCGCGCGGCGCCCGGGTCAGTCCTTGCGCTTGTAGCCCCGCAGCAGGAACCAGCCGGTCAGGACGCAGCCGAGGACCATCACGATCAGGACGACTCGGAGCAGGTTGCCCGGGCCCTGTCGGCTGGCGGCCGTCGCTGCCTCGGTGAGCCAGGCGGCGCTGATGTGCTCCATGAGATCGCTCCTTACGGTGTGCTGCCCTGTCACGGTATCTCCGCCTAGGCTGGACACCGCTTCGGGGGCGCATCGCGCGGGCCGCACACAGTGAGCCATCAGACACATGGGGGAACGCATGTCCGACGACGGTCAGGGTCAGAACGGTCACGAGCAGGTGCCGAGCAGGCAGCGCAGGCGTTTTCCGGGGATCTCCTCGCGCGCGTACGAGCACCCGGCGGACCGCTCGGCCCTGGTGGCCCTGCGGAAGCTGAGCGGCTTCGACACGGTCTTCAAGGCCCTCAGCGGTCTGCTGCCCGAGCGCAGCCTCAGGCTGCTGTTCCTCTCCGACTCGGTGCGGGTCTCGGACGCGCAGTTCCCCCACCTGCACGACATGCTGCGGGACGCCTGCTACATCCTGGACCTGGAGAAGGTCCCGCCGATGTACGTCACGCAGGACCCGCAGCCGAACGCGATGTGCATCGGCCTCGACGAGCCGATCATCGTCCTGACGACCGGGCTCGTGGAACTGCTGGACGAGGAGGAGATGCGGGCGGTCGTCGGGCACGAGGTCGGGCACGCGCTCTCGGGCCACTCCGTCTACCGGACCATCCTGCTGTTCCTGACCAGCCTCGCGCTCCGGGTCGCCTGGATCCCGCTGGGCAACCTCGCGATCATGGCGATCGTGACCGCGCTGCGGGAGTGGTTCCGCAAGTCGGAGCTGTCGGCCGACCGCGCCGGTCTGCTGGTCGGGCAGGATCTGCAGGCCTCGATGCGCGGGCTGATGAAGATGGCGGGTGGCAACCATCTGCACGAGATGAACGTGGACGCGTTCCTCGAGCAGGCCGAGGAGTACGAGGCCGGGGGCGATCTGCGCGACTCCGTGCTCAAGATCCTCAACGTGCTGCCGCGTACGCACCCCTTCACCACGGTCCGCGCGGCCGAGCTGAAGAAGTGGGCGGCCTCCCGCGACCACCAGCGGATCATGGACGGTCACTACGCGCGGCGCAGCGAGGACGGGGACACCTCGGTGTCGGACTCGTTCCGGCAGTCGGCGGCGAGCTACGCGAACGAGGTCAGGCAGTCCAAGGACCCGCTGATGAAGCTGGTCAACGACCTCGCGGGCGGCGCCGGCGACCTCGGCGACCGGGTGCGGCGCGGCTTCGCGGGCTTTACGGGCAGCGCTCCCAAGGACGCGCCGCGCGAACCGGACGACAGCCGCCCGGACGACAGCCACCCGGGCGGCGAGAGCCCCTACGGCAAGAACTGACGGCCTCCGCCCGGGCCGGCCTGGTGCGGGGGGACGGGCCCGGTGGGCGGTCCCTACGGCCCGGTGGGCAGTCCCTACGGCCCGGTGGGCAGTCCCTACGGCCCGGTGGGCGGTCCCTACGGCCCGGTGGGCGGTCCCTACACCTTCGGTTCCGCGCTCGCCGACAGCGTGCCGCACACGGCCGTCGCGCTGCCCGTCGCGAAGGGGTCGGTGCCGGCCGGGCCGCCCGCCTTGGCGGTCTGACCGGCGAGCAGCGGCCGGAGGTGGCTCCCGGTGTCCTCGGCGCAGGCGAGCGGTCCGGCCTGGACGTAGGCGGCGACCAGCTCCGCCTGGTTCAGGCGGAGGTCGTCACGGTCGAAGCGGAACGTCAGCTCGCGACGCACGGTGAACAGCGAGGCCTTCGCCTTGGCGTCGGAGCCGGCCGGCTTCAGCGCGTACACCACCGTGTGGTCGGCGCTGACCTCCAGCGTGTCGGAGTCGGCCTCGATGGCCTGCAGCGTGCCCTGGACGCGGATGTCGGGGTCGGCCAGCCGGGCACGGGAGTTATCGAAGCGGACCAGCCAGCCGGTGGCCGCGTGCCGCCCGTCCGAGGCCGGGTGGGAGAAGCTCTGGTCGAACTGGTCGAACTGCTGCGGATCGAGCAGCAGGCGCACCGGGCGCACGGCGCCGCCGGTGAGGACGGCCGGGTCGAGAGAGGACGCGACCAGGTAGTTCTTCGCGTCGGTCAGGGCGGCGTAGACCTGGCTCTCGGAGAAGTGCGCGGTACGCCGGGCGGCGGGGAAGGTGATGCCCTGGGCGCCGATGCGGAACTGCGCGGCGGGGCTGTGCTCGAACAGCGCCTCGGGGTCCGTGGCGCCGGGTACGGCGGACTGCGGGGCCAGCGGTATCACCGTCATGCGCAGCGGTTCGGCGGTCTGGGCCCTGGGCGCCTGGTACGGATGGCGCACGCCCATGTAGATCGCGGTGGCGAAGGCGACGGCTATGAGCAGGACGAGGATCAGCGCCTGTCTGGGCAGTGCGCGGTGCAGGAGCGGGCGCCGGCGCACGGCGGGGGCGTGGTCGGCCATCCGCTCCTGGGCGGAGTACTCCTGGAGGCGGGCAGCCCGGACGAACGACTCGTCGAACACGACGGATCGGTACTCGTCCTCGCCACCACTTGGAGCACCCTCGGGCAGCCCCTCGGGTGGGTCTCCAGGCCCGCCCATATCTTCAGAGTAGGTCTCCGGGAGCCCGGGTAAACGCCCTGGTACACGACAAGTTCTGACAGGTCCTCACCAGGTTTTGGAACGAATTTCGAACCCTCGGGTCGGGCCGGTTCGGCCCAGCGCCTGTGAGCTTGTGGAACGCCCCGGTTCGGAGGGTCAGGGGGTCCGCGGCACCGCTGAGAACGCGGGGGGCGAGTAGTCCGCGGAGGCCGAGGGGCCGGTGCCCGCGCCGGCTTCCTGGCCCTGCTCCAGACCGGTCGAGGCGGGCGTGGGGACCTGGTCCTGACGACCGGAGGACCCGCCCCGGTACACCGCGGTGAAGGCCAGGGCGACCATGCCGATACCCATGACGAGGGCGAGCATCCAGGCGACAGGGCGGTGCCAGCGGGCGCCCTTGCCGTAGGCCCTGCCGAAGGGCCCCACGGTGCCGTAGCGGCCGTCGAGGGCGTCCAGGTCGTCCAGGTCGTCGGGGTCCAGGCCGTGGCCGAAGCCGTCGTCGGGGCCGAATCCGTCGTCGTAGCGCTCGTCGTCGCCCCGTGCGGCCCTGCCGCGTGCCCGGCGCGCCTCCGCCTCCTGGGCGTCGGCGCGGGCCTGGGCGGCGGCGAGGAGTCTCTCCACGGCCGTCGGCTCGTGGACCACGGCGGCCCGTATCCAGGCCTCGTCGAAGACCGCGGAGGCGAACTCTTCGTCCATCGCTCCGCGGTCGCGGTCGTCGTCGGGCTCCGGGCCGTCAGCGAACGGCGTGCCCCCCACGTCCTCCGGCACGGATCCAGAGTAGACCTGGGGGGTCAATTTGGGCAGACGGTATGGAAATTCATCCGACTGGCGAGACGGTTCACAGGCGGGTGCCAGGAACCGGCACCGCTCTGCGGAACGAGCGCTCGCTCAGCGCCGTACGTGCCCGTCGCCGGTGACGATGTACTTGGTGCTGGTCAGCTCCGGCAGGCCCATCGGCCCCCTGGCGTGCAGCTTCTGGGTGGAGATCCCGATCTCCGCGCCGAAGCCGAACTGGCCGCCGTCCGTGAAGCGCGTCGAGGCGTTCACGGCGACCGTCGTCGAATCGACCAGTTGGGTGAATCGGCGGGCGGCCTGCTGCGAGGTGGTGACGATCGCCTCGGTGTGGCCGGAGCTCCACAGCCGGATGTGCGATACGGCCTTGTCGAGCGAGTCCACGACCGCGGCGGCGATGTCGTACGACAGGTACTCGGTGTCCCAGTCGTCGGCGGTCGCCTCCACCACCGTGGCCCGGGAGTCCTTGGCGTACGCCATCACGCGCTCGTCGGCGTGCACGGTGACCCCTGCGTCCGCGAGGGCGTCCAGGGCGCGCGGCAGGAACTCGGGTGCGATGTCCTGGTGGACCAGCAGCGTCTCGGCGGCGTTGCAGACACTCGGCCGCTGCGCCTTGGAGTTGATCAGGATGTCGATCGCCATGTCGATGTCGGCCCGGGCGTCGACGTAGACGTGGCAGTTGCCGGTGCCGGTCTCGATCACCGGGACGGTGGACTCCTCGACGACCGTGCGGATCAGGGAGGCGCCGCCGCGCGGGATGAGCACGTCGACCAGGCCGCGGGCCCGCATCAGCTCGCGCACCGACTCGCGGCTCTCGCCGGGCACGAGCTGGACGGCGTCGGCGGGCAGGCCGGCCCCGCCCACGGCGTCGCGCAGCACCCGTACGAGCGCGGCGTTCGACTCGTAGGCGGAGGAGGAGCCGCGCAGCAGGACCGCGTTGCCGGACTTCAGACACAGGGCGGCGGCGTCGACGGTCACGTTCGGCCGGGCCTCGTAGATGATCCCGACGACGCCGAGCGGGACGCGGACCTGGCGCAGGTCGATGCCGTTGGGCAGCGTGGAGCCGCGGACGACCTCGCCGACCGGGTCGGGCAGGGCGGCGACGTCCCGGACGTCGGAGGCGATGGCCCGGACCCGCTCGGGGGTGAGCGTGAGCCGGTCGATGATCGCCTCACTGGTGCCGGCCTCGCGGGCCTTGGCGATGTCCCTGGCGTTGGCCTCGACGATCTCGCTCGTGCGGACCTCCAGCGCGTCCGCCATGGCGAGCAGCGCGTCGTCCTTCTCGGACCGCGGCAGCGGCGCGAGGTCTGCGGCGGCGGCCCGGGCACGGTAGGCGGCCTGGGCCACCGGGGACATGGAGTCGTACGGCGAGAGCGTGGTCATGAGGGAAGCGTAGTGCGCCGGACATCCCCGTTCAGGGCTCGTCCCACCTTCCGAGACGCGCTCAAAACGGGTGAACTCCGACCGGTGTGGCCGGTGGCGGCCCGTATCCCTCGGTGACCCGCTGGTGGTAGGTGTCGCGGTCGACGACCTCCAGGCCGACGATCTCCCAGGGCGGCAGCCCCGCGCTCTGCCGGTGCTCGCCCCACAGGCGCAGCGCGACCGCGGCGGCGTCATGCAGGTCGCGGGCCTCCTCCCAGTAACGGATCTCGGCGTGGTCGCACGCGTAGCGGCTGGTCAGCAGGAAGGGGTGGTCGTTGGCCAGCTGTTCGAGGGAGCGCCGCACCTCCTTCAGCGGTGCCTCCTCACCGGAGACGCTGAGCGTGACGTGCCACAGCCGGGGCGTCTCGCCGGGCTCCTGGTGCGCGTCGGCGGGCTCCTGGTACGCCTCCCCGGCCGGGACGCTGGTCAGCGCCCGCTGCTCGTCCACCCTGCGCGGGACGCCGCCCCGGGAGGCACCGGAGGTGCCACCACCGCGGGACGCCGCCCCCGGGCGCACTCGTCTCACGACGGCCTCCTTACGCGGTGCTCGTGCGGAATGGGTGCCGGGGACCCGGTCGGTCGACCGGTCCCCGAGACCCAGTGGAGCAGGCCGCGCGGGCCCGTGGGGCGGTTTTGCGGAACGTCCCTCACCGGACGGGGCCCGCGGGGCGGGACTTTCGGCCTGTCGCTCAGGCGCGGAACGCGGGCTTACGGCTTCACGGGTGCAGGACGACCAGGTCGTCCCGGTGGATGACCTCACGTTCGTAGGCGGGGCCCAGTTCGCGCGCCAGTTCCCTGGTCGAGCGGCCGATCAGCCGGGGGATCTCCTTGGCGTCGAAGTTGACGAGCCCGCGTGCGACCGCCCGCCCCTCGCTGTCACGCAGTTCGACGGGGTCGCCCGCGCTGAAGTCGCCCTCGACCGCGGCGATGCCGGCGGGCAGCAGCGACTTGCGGCGTTCGACGACCGCGCGCACGGCTCCGTCGTCGAGGGTGAGGGCGCCCTGCGGGGTGGAGGCGTGCTGCAACCACAGCAGCCGGTCCGCGGAGCGCTTGCCGGTGGGGTGGAAGTACGTGCCGGTGTCACGGCCCGCGAGGGCGTCGGCGGCGTGCACGGCGGAGGTGAGCACCACGGGAATGCCGGCCGCCGCCGCGATGCGGGCCGCCTCGACCTTGGTGACCATGCCGCCGGTGCCGACGCCGGCCTTGCCCGCGCTGCCGATCTCCACGTGCGCCAGGTCCTCCGGGCCCCGCACCTCCGCTATCCGCGAGGTGCCGGGCTTGCTGGGATCCCCGTCGTAGACGCCGTCCACGTCCGACAGCAGGACCAGCAGGTCGGCGTGGACGAGGTGGGCGACGAGCGCGGCGAGGCGGTCGTTGTCGCCGAAGCGGATCTCGTCGGTGGCGACGGTGTCGTTCTCGTTGACGACCGGCAGCGCGCCCATCGCGAGAAGCTTGTCGAGGGTGCGGGAGGCGTTGCGGTGGTGGGCGCGACGGCTGGTGTCGTCGCCGGTCAGCAGGATCTGGCCGACGCGGATGCCGTAGCGGGCGAAGGAGGCCGTGTAGCGGGCGACCAGAAGGCCCTGGCCGACGCTGGCGGCGGCCTGCTGGCGGGCCAGGTCGCGGGGGCGGCGGCGCAGACCGAGAGGCGCGAGGCCGGCGGCGATGGCACCGGAGGAGACGAGGACGACCTCCCTCTCCCCACCGCTGCGGTGTTTGGCGAGCACGTCGACCAGGGCGTCGACGCGGTCGGCGTCGAGCCCGCCCGCGGCCGTGGTCAGTGAGGAGGAGCCCACCTTGACGACGATCCTGTGGGCCTCTTCCACGGCCTGTCTTGCGCCTGCCACCTGCTGTTCTTCCCCTCGCGCGCGATACCCGCTCCCGTCCGGCAATCTACGCGAAGACGCACGGGTGCCGCGCACCGGTCCAGGAAGCGGACGGTGACCGCGGCGCGCCGTCCGGTCACCGAGACGTCACACCAGCCGCACCGCCGGCACGCCCGCTCGACCCGCAGTCCGGCGGACGCGCGGGAGGAGGCCTTCGTGCGCAGCACTGCGGGCAGCCGGGGGCCGACCCCCGGCTGCCGCGGCTGTCAGAACGGCTCGAAGTCGTCGAACTCCTGCTGTGCCTCGTCGTGTTCGGCCTGCCGTTCCTTGCGCCGCTGCGCAGCAGGCCGTACGCCCTCGAACCGGTGGTCCTCGCCGCGTCGTCCGAGCATCTCGGCGCCGGCCATCAGCGACGGCTCCCAGTCGAAGACGACCGCGTTGTCCTCGGGTCCGATGGCGACGCCGTCCCCGGCCTTCGCGCCCGCCTTCATCAGCTTTTCCTCGACGCCGAGGCGGTTCAGCCGGTCGGCGAGGTAGCCCACGGCCTCGTCGTTGTTGAAGTCGGTCTGGCGCACCCAGCGCTCGGGCTTCTCGCCGCGCACGCGGAAGAGCCCGTCGGCCTCGCGCGTGACGGTGAAACCGGCGTCGTCGACGGCCTGCGGCCGGATGACGATCCGGGTCGCCTCCTCCTTCGGCTTGGCGGCACGCGCCTTCGCGACCAGGTCGGCCAGGGCGTACGACAGCTCCTTCAGCCCGGTGTGCGCGACCGCGGACACCTCGAAGACGCGGTAGCCGCGGGCCTGGAGGTCGGGCCGCACCATCTCGGCGAGGTCCTTGCCGTCAGGCACGTCGATCTTGTTGAGGACGACGATGCGCGGGCGGTTGTCGAGGCCGCCGTACTGCCTCAGCTCCTCCTCGATGACGTCGAGGTCGGAGACGGGGTCGCGGTCGGACTCCAGCGTGGCCGTGTCCAGCACGTGCACGAGGACGCTGCACCGCTCGACGTGCCGCAGGAACTCCAGGCCCAGCCCCTTGCCCTGGCTGGCACCCGGGATGAGCCCGGGAACGTCGGCGATGGTGTACACGGTCGAGCCCGTGGCGACCACGCCCAGGTTCGGGACGAGGGTGGTGAACGGGTAGTCGGCGATCTTCGGCTTGGCGGCGGACAGCACGGAGATGAGCGAGGACTTGCCCGCGCTCGGGTAGCCGACGAGGGCCACGTCCGCGACGGTCTTCAGCTCCAGCACGATGTCCTGCACGTCGCCGGGCTCGCCGAGCAGCGCGAAACCGGGCGCCTTGCGGCGGGCCGAGGCCAGCGCCGCGTTGCCGAGGCCGCCGCGGCCGCCCTGGGCGGCGATGTACGACGTGCCGTGGCCGACCAGGTCGGCCAGTACGTTGCCCGACTTGTCGAGCACGACCGTGCCGTTCGGGACCGGCAGGACGAGGTCCTGGCCGTCCTTGCCGGAGCGGAAGCCGCCCTCGCCGGGCTTGCCGTTGGTGGCCTTGCGGTGCGGGGAGTGGTGGTAGTCGAGCAGCGTGGTGACCGACTGGTCGACGGTGAGGATGACGTCGCCGCCGCGTCCGCCGTTGCCGCCGTCGGGGCCGCCGAGCGGCTTGAACTTCTCACGGTGGACGGAGGCACAGCCGTGGCCTCCGTTACCCGCGGCGACGTGCAGTTCGACGCGGTCCACGAAGGTGGTCATGGTTCAGTGCCTCCAGAAAACGTACGGGGTGTGTGCTGTCCGACAGCTGTCCAACAAGCGAAAGGCGGACCCGCCTTCCCGACCGGGAAGTGAGGTCCGCCTCGCTGAACGTTCGGTCGTAGCCGTGAATCAGGAGATTCAGGCGACGGGAACGATGTTCACGACCTTGCGGCCACGGTGGGTGCCGAACTGCACCGAACCGGCCTGCAGCGCGAACAGCGTGTCGTCGCCGCCGCGGCCGACGCCCGCGCCCGGGTGGAAGTGGGTGCCGCGCTGGCGGACCAGGATCTCACCCGCGGAGACGACCTGACCGCCGAAGCGCTTCACGCCGAGCCGCTGGGCGTTGGAGTCGCGACCGTTCCGGGTGGACGATGCGCCCTTCTTGTGTGCCATCTGTTCTCAGTCCCTTACTTCGCAGCCGTGGGGATCTCGGTGACCCTGATCGCCGTGTACTGCTGGCGGTGGCCCTGGCGACGGCGGTAACCGGTCTTGTTCTTGTAGCGCAGAATGTCGATCTTCTGGCCCTTGTGGTGGTCCACGACCTCAGCCTGGACCTTGATGCCGGCCAGCACCCACGGGTCGCTGGTCACGGAGTCGCCGTCGACCACGAGCAGGGTCGAGAGCTCGACCGTGTCGCCGACCTTGGCGGTGGAAATCTTGTCAACCTCGACGATGTCGCCGACAGCAACCTTGTGCTGACGACCACCGCTGCGCACGATCGCGTACACGCGGAACTCACTCTCTCGCTCGGGAACGGCACCCCCGCAGGCCAGCCGCCCTGCGAAACGCGCGAGCGACCTCTCCCGGCCGGTCCTTGCGGCCCGCGTCCGGGAGGAAGAGGTTTACGGGGATGTGGCGCATCAGTGGACACGCCGACGGTCAAGGTTACGGGGCCGGGTCGGGAAGGGTCAAACCGGGTCCTGTCCGCCACTGCCCCACACGACGGCGGCCCGCCCGGACAGATCCGGGCGGGCCGCCGTCGTGACGGTGCCGTCGCGTCGAAGGGTCAGTCCTCCGCGGTGACCGAAACGGTCGGCTGTGCCGACTGCTCGGCCGCCGCCGTCTTCTTGGCCGCCGCCTTCTTGGCGGTCGTCTTCTTCGCGGCGGTCTTCTTCGCGGCCGTCTTCTTGGCCGCCGTCTTCTTGGTGGCCGCCTTCTTCGCCGTGGCCTTCTTGGCGGTCTTGCGGGCCGCCTTCTTGGCGGGCGCCGCCGCCTCGGGCTCGGCCTCCGCCGGGGCCTCGGTCTGCTCCGCCGGGGCCTCAGCCGCCGATGGGACGACCACGACCGCCGTCTCCTCCGACGAGGTCGGCGCCGTGGCCTTGCGGACGGCACGGCGGCGCGGACGGGCCGGAGCGCTCTCCACGGGCGCCTCGGCGGCCGGCTGGGCGGCCGGCTCGGCCACGGGCTCAACCGGAGCCGGGGCCGGGGCTTCCGGCTCCTCGGCGGGCTGTGCCGCGGCCTCCGGGACCGTCACCACGGCCTCGGCGGGCGAACCGGCCGGCGTCGACGCCTTGCGGGTCGCCCGACGGCGCGTACGGCCCTTCGGCGCGGCCTCCTCCTCGGCGGGCGCGGGCGCCTCGACGACCGGGTCCTCGGCCGCCACCGGCTCCGCCTCCGCCTCGGACCGCGACTTCGGTGCGCGCTCGTCCGTACGGGACTTCGGCGCCCGCTCCTCGGCCCGCGGGGCGCCCGCCGGAGCCGACGCCCGCCGGCTCACCCGGCGCCGCGAACGGCCACGGGACGCGGCGGCCTCCGCCTCGGCCACGCTGCTGTACAGCTCCTCGTCCGGCGCGACCGAGTCCATCAGCGACTCCGTCACGGCCGACTCCGACAGCGCCGCCGGAGCCGCGACCTCGGGCTCGGCGACCGTGGCCTCGAGGGCCTCCTCGACCTCGGCCTCGACCGCGACCGCCTCGTGCGTCTCGGGCTCTGCCTCGGCACCGCCCCGGCCGCGCTTCCTGCGCTTGCCGCCGCCGGCCGCGGCCGCCTGGTCCATGTGCACGATCACGCCACGGCCGTTGCAGTGCACGCAGGTCTCGGAGAACGACTCCAGCAGGCCCTGTCCGACCCGCTTGCGGGTCATCTGGACGAGGCCCAGCGAGGTCACCTCGGCGACCTGGTGCTTCGTACGGTCCCGGCCCAGGCACTCCAGCAGGCGCCGCAGCACCAGATCCCGGTTGGACTCCAGCACCATGTCGATGAAGTCGATCACGATGATGCCGCCGAGGTCGCGCAGCCGCAGCTGGCGGACGATCTCCTCGGCCGCCTCCAGGTTGTTCCTGGTGACGGTCTCCTCGAGGTTGCCGCCCTGACCGGTGAACTTGCCGGTGTTGACGTCGATGACGACCATCGCCTCGGTCCGGTCGATCACCAGCGAACCGCCGCTGGGCAGCCACACCTTGCGGTCCAGCGCCTTGGCGAGCTGCTCGTCGATCCGGTACGTGGCGAAGACGTCGACCTCGCTGGTCCACCTCTGCAGGCGCGGCGCGAGGTCCGGCGCGACGTGCGAGACGTATCCGTGGATCGTCTCCCAGGCGTCGTCACCGCTGACGATGACCTTGGAGAAGTCCTCGTTGAAGATGTCGCGCACGACGCGGACGGTCATGTCCGGCTCGCCGTACAGCAGCGTCGGCGCGTTGCCGTTCTTCGACTTCTTCTGGATCTCCTCCCACTGCGCCTGGAGCCGTTCGACGTCCCGGCGCAGCTCGTCCTCGCTCGCACCCTCGGCGGCGGTGCGCACGATGACGCCCGCGTCCTCGGGGACGATCTTCTTGAGGATGGTCTTCAGCCGGGCCCGCTCGGTGTCGGGCAGCTTGCGGCTGATGCCGGTCATCGAGCCTTCGGGGACGTACACGAGGTAACGGCCCGGCAGGGAGACCTGGCTGGTCAGGCGGGCGCCCTTGTGGCCGATCGGGTCCTTCGTCACCTGGACGAGGACCGACTGCCCGGACTTGAGGGCGGACTCGATGCGGCGCGGGCCGTTGGCCATGCCCAGCGCCTCGAAGTTGACCTCACCGGCGTAGAGCACCGCGTTGCGGCCCTTGCCGATGTCGATGAAGGCGGCCTCCATCGACGGCAGCACGTTCTGGACCTTGCCCAGGTAGACGTTGCCGACGTACGACGTCGACTGCTCCTTGTTGACGTAGTGCTCGACGAGCACGCCGTCCTCGAGGACGCCGATCTGCGTGCGCTCGCCGTTCTGCCGGACGACCATCACACGCTCGACGGCCTCGCGGCGGGCCAGGAACTCGGCCTCGGTGATGATCGGGACGCGGCGTCGGCCCTGCTCGCGGCCCTCCCGGCGGCGCTGCTTCTTCGCCTCCAGACGGGTCGAGCCCTTGATGGACTGCACCTCGTCGGACGGCTCGGCGGCCTTGCGCGGCTCGCGGACCTTGACGACCGTGCGCTCCGGGTCGTCGGGCGTCGGCTCGTTGTCGACGAGCACGTCACCGGCCCGGCGGCGGCGCCTGCGACGGCGACGGCTGGTGCTGCTGGAGGACGCCGTGTCCTCGGCGTGCTCCTGGGCCTCCTCGTCGTCCTCCTCCACCTGCTCGGCGGTGTCCTCGGCGTCCTGCGCGGCCTGCTCGGCGGCGAGTTCCTCGGCCTCGTCACCCTCCGCGGACTCGCCCTCGGCCTCGGCGGACTCGCCACGGCGACGACGGCGGCCACCGCGGCGGCGGCGCCGACGCGAACCGGTCTCCTCGGCCTCCTCGTCCTCGGCGGACTCCTCCGCCTCCTCGGCCTCCTCCACCTCGTCGGTGGTCTCCGGTGCCACGGCCACGGGCTCCTCGTCACCGCCCCGGCGACGGCGGCGGCGGCGCGCACCGGCGGTCTCCTCCTCGGCGGCCTCCTCCTGCTCCGCCGCCTCGGCGGCAGCGGCAGCGGCGGCCCGCTCCGGGGTCTGGAACATCGGCTCGGTGAACACCGGCGCCTGGAACACGGCCACGGCGGGTCGTGCGGGCCGCTGCGCGGCCTCGGACGCCTCGTCGGCGCCGGAGGCGGGCTGCGCGGGCTCGGAGAAGCCGCCGGCGGCCCTGCGGACGACACGACGGCGACGACGCGGGGCGGCCTCCTCGGCGGCCGGCTCGGCCTCGACCGCGGGGGTCTCGGGCGCCGAGGCGGGGGCGTGGGCGCCTTCCTCGACGACCTCGGCCTTCTCGCTCGCGCCGGCCGTACCGGCGGCCTCGGCCTGCGGGGCCTCGTCGGCGGCGCCCTCGGGCGCGGCGGCCGACGCGGACACCCGGCGGGTGGCACGGCGACGGGTACGACGGGCGGGCTCCTCGGCGGCGGGGGCCTGGGGCTCCTCGGCGGGGGCCTGCACGGCCGCCTTCGTCTCGGCCTCGGCGGCCGCCTCCTGCTCCGCGGCCTCGGTGCGGGCGGGCGCTGCGGAGGGCGCCGAGACGCGGCGCGTGGCACGGCGACGCGCACGAGCCGGAGCGGGTGCCTCCTCGGCGACCGGCTCGGCCTCGACCGTGGGGGTCTCGGGCGCCTCGCCACCGTCGCCACCGGCGGGCACGACGACCTCGACGGTCTCGGCCGCCGCGGGCGACCCGGTGGGCGCCGACGCACGTCGCGTGGCACGCCGACGCGGACGAGCGGGAGCGGACACCGCCGCGGCGACCGGCTCGGCCTCGGCCTCCGGGGCCTCGGACTCCTCGGCGCCGTCCCCACCGGCGGGCACGACGACCTCCACGGCCTCCGCGGTCGCGGGCGCCCCGGCGGGCGCCGACGCACGGCGCGTGGCACGCCGACGCGCACGAGCCGGAACGGGCGCCTCCGCGGGGGCGGGCTCGGCTTCGGCGGCACCGGAAACGGCGGCCTCGGCCACCGCCCCGGTCTCCTCGGTCTCTTCTGCCCCAGCGGTCGGGGGCTCCGCCTCCGCCGGTATGGCCGGCCCGGCCCCGTTCGCGGGGTCGGGCACCGTGACCTCGCCGGTCACGGCGTCGGCGCTCGGCGGGCCCGCCGGGCGCGAGGCGACGCGGCGCCGACGGCGCGGCGGCAGGGTGTCGCTGGGGGTGTTGTTCTCGGAACCCTCGGTGGGTTCGGTCGGTTCGAGCATGCGGGCGTTTCTCCCGTCAGGCTCCCGGGCGCCGCGCCTGGTCCGGCATGATCGCCGTTGACGTCCGCGGCTCGCGCTGTGCGCGGTGCCGCCGTCCGGGGCGCGGGCGCCGCACGGGAGCTCTCTGTGTCCTGTCTCGCCGGTTCCGTACTCCTTGTTGTGCACGGCCTGGCGAAAGTCTTCTGGTCGGTGCGCTGCCCGACCCAGGTGGCTCCCGAGTACGAGGGCGGCGCTACGACGTACGTCCCTGCGCGGGACCTTCCTTACGCCGGCGCCGTCGCGGCGGCAGTAGCGGCGGCCTGATGCGGCTCGGTCGCTGCTGCCTCGCGGTCGGGCGCGAGCGGGTCGGTCACCGTGCCGGTCTCTTCATCGAACAGCCCCTGCGCCAGCCTGGTCACCGCTGCGGGGACCGGCGGCGCCAGGTCGGCCACGGCGCGGAGACCGGACAGGACGTCGTCGGGTCGTACGGCAGGCGTCACGTGCCGAACAACCAGCCGCAGTATCGCACAGGGCTGGTCGCTCGGCCTATCAGCCTGCGAACTGTGCGCTTCGACGCGCTCCAGGCTCGCGACGGCGGGACGGGCGTCGAAGGTGCGCATGCCGTTCTTGGTCAGGCGCTGGACCTCGACGCTCTCGGCCGCGTTGAAGGCCGCGACGGCACGCTCTGCCTCCGCCGGGTCCACACCGTCCAGCCGCAGCTCCCACACGGAGGCCGTCAGCCGGTCGGCGAGCCCCGACGTGCGGGCCTCGACCGCCTCCAGGACGTCGAGCCCGGCGGGCAACGACTCGTCGAGGAGGACACGCAGCCGCTCCGGATCGCGCGCCTCGGTGAGCGCGATCTCCAGGTACTCCGCCTCACTGCCCGTGCCGGTGGGTGCGGCATTGGCGTACGACACCTTCGGATGCGGCGTGAACCCGGCCGAGTACGCCATCGGCACCTCGGCACGGCGCAACGCACGCTCGAAGGCGCGCTGGAAGTCACGGTGGCTGGTGAACCGGAGGCGGCCGCGCTTGGTGTAACGCAGTCGAATGCGCTGCACCGCGGGTGCGGGCGGCGGGCCTTCGGGCTGTCGCTTGCCCAGTGTCGTTCAGTCCTTCGTGAGAGCGGTGGTACTCCTACCTACATTACGTGTCCGGCGGCCCAAACGTTCCCGCCGGGCACCCGCATCTACGGGTGCCCGGCGGTGCCGGCTCGCGAAACCCCTGCGCGGGAGACCTCGAAGATCACACGTACGAGCCACGGCGTGACGGCCCCTTCGGGCAGCGGACGTCCCGCTCGGGCCGCTCTCCGGTCGCCAGGAAGCGGGAGACGGTGCGGTCGCCGCACGCGTTCCCGTTGGCCAGGTAGGCGCCGTGGCCGGTGGAGTCGACGGTCACCATGACGGCACGCGCCCCGAACGCCTCGCGGAGCTTCCGCGCGCCGCTCAGCGGGGTGGCGACGTCGTGTGCGTTCTGCACGAGCAGGATGCCGGAGGGCCCTCTCGGCGTGATCCGGACCGGCGCCTGCTCCGGCGGGTACGGCCAGGCGGCGCAGACCATCGCGTTCCGGGGCATGCCGGCGGTCAGCGGGTGTTCCCGGCGGCTCTCGGCGACACCGTCGCGGTACGCGGCCGCCGACCTGGGCCAGGCCACGTCGTTGCAGATGGTCGCGGCGCTGACCGCGGTGACGTTCTGCAGCACCGCATCGGGCTGCGCGGCGGGCGCGGGCGGGACGGTGCCGTTCCGGGCGGCCAGCATCAGCTTCGCCAGGGCGGGGAAACGGCTCGGCGTGTAGAAGCTGTCGAGCATCGCCTGGCGCAGCACGTTGCCGTTCAGCTCCTCGGGGTTGGCGCCCGGCCAGGGGATCGGTGCGCGGTCGAGGCGTGCGGCCAGGCGCAGGAACAGCGGTCGCACCTCTGCCGCCGTCACGGCCACCCGGTCAGGGTTGCCGGGCGCCGAGGCCCACCGGGCGAACTCGGGGAAGGTGTCCTCGACGCCGGTCTCGTACGCGGCGAGCCAGGCCCGGGAGACCCTGACGGGGTCGGGGTCGTCGTTGCTGTCGAGCACGACGCGGTCGGTGCGCTGCGGGAACAACTGGCTGTAGACGGCGCCGACGTACGTACCGTACGAGACACCCCACGCGGAGAGCCTGCGCTCGCCGAGCGCGACGCGGATGCGGTCGATGTCGCGGGCCTCGTCGACGGTGCTGATGTGCCGGATCAGCTCACCGCCGTTGCGCGCGCAGGCGTCCGCCGTCCGCCGCGCGGTGGCCATGTTCCCGATGACCGACCCGTCCGCCGCGGGCCAGGGCCGCAGCTTCGACAGTGCGAGGTCGCCGTGTTCGAGACCGCAGCTGACGGAGGTGGAGGGCGCGAGCCCGCGCGGCGCGAAACCGATCAGGTCGTAGGCGTCCCGCACCTCCTGCGGCAGCTTCTGCCCCTTGCCCGACGGGTCGTTGAGGCTGGAGCCTCCGGGGCCGCCGGGGATCAGCAGCAGCGCGCCGCGGCGGGCGGACGGCTTCTCGCCGGGGATGCGGGAGACCACGACGTCGATCTTCCGGCCCCCGGGGTCGGCGTAGTCCATCGGCACCTCGACGGACGCACACCGCTGGCGGGGATCGAGCCCATGACCCTCGCACCTGGTCCAGTTCAGGGAGGGGGCCTCGGCGGAGGATGCGGATGCGGATGCGGTCGGGGAGACGGTCAGCGGGGCGGCGATACAGAGGACGGCGGCGGATACGGCGGTCCAGACGGCTCTCGTGCTGCTGGTCTGCTTCATGCCGATGAGCCTCGCGGATCACGACCGTCCTTCCCATCCGGCCAACGTGCCTGTCCCTACGGGGGTTTGCCCCCGCAGGCCCCCTCCGGGCCGCCCTGCCACCGCGCGGAGGACATGCCGCTCAACGGACGGCCCGAGACGCCGGTTTCACCCGATTGCACCGGATGAGCGGGCTCCACGGCACCGATGCGTCAACGCTGATGTGCGTACACCCCAGAGGAACCCCAGCGGAAAGCGAGAAGGGCATGAGCACATCCACGGTCCACGGCATACGTCGCCGCACACATCGCTGCCGCATCGCCGCGGCGGGATGCGCCGTCGCCACCCTGAGCGCGGTCACGGCGGCTCCGGCCGTCGCAGACAGCGGCGCAAGCGATCCCAAGCCCACCATCGTCCTGGTGCACGGCGCCTTTGCCGACGGCTCCAGCTGGAACGGGGTGATCGAACGGCTCGAGAGCCGCGGCTACACGGTCATGGCCCCGGCCAACCCACTGCGCGGGCTGTACAGCGACTCCGCCTACATCGCCTCGGTGCTCAAGAGCGTCAAAGGCCCCGTGGTAGTGGTCGGCCACTCCTACGGAGGAGCCGTGATCAGCACGGCCGCAGCCGGCAACCCCCAGGTGAGGTCCCTCGTGTACATCTCAGCGCTGATGCCCGACGTGGGCGAAAGCGGCATGTCGCTGTCCGCCCGCTTCCCCAGCGCCCTGGGCACCGCCACCACATCGGTGCCCTACCGGACGGGCGACGCCGGCGGAACCGACCTGTACCTCAAGCGGGACAAGGTGCACCCGGTCTTCGCCGCCTGCCTGCCGGCGAGCGAGGCGAATCTGCTGGCGGTGACCCAGCGGCCCGCGGCCAGCACCGCGTTCTCGGAGAAGGCCCAGGTCGCGGCGTGGAAGAACATCCCCTCCTGGGCCCTGGTCGGCCGTCAGGACATGACCATCAGCCCGGACCAGGAACGCTTCGAGGCCAAGCGCGCCGGCTCCCACACCGTGGAGATCGACACCTGCCACGTGTCCCTGATCGCCCGCCCCGACGCCGTCACCGACCTGATCCTCCAGGCCGCCACCGCTGCCCCTACCGGGACCACGCGCCCGGCGCTCGTGCGACGCGCAGGCCCTGCCGGGCGGTGAGCCGGCAAAGACGGTACGGCCTGCGACCGATGAGTTCCGGAGCGCGGTGCGGTCTACCTCTGGACAAGCGAAAGCCGCGCACGAGCTCTGTGAGGCGACCATGACCAGCCCCGCACTACCACCCGTCGTCGACACCGCCACCTGGGAACGCCGGCTCGAGGCACTGCGTGCCCGGGAGAAGGCCGCGACGCGGGAACTCGACGCCATCGCCGCCGAGCGTCGTCGCCTGCCGATGGTCGAGATGCCCGACTACACCCTCGAGGGCGAGGACGGCCCCGTTCGGCTGGCGGACGTCTTCGAAGGCAAGAGGCAACTGATCGTCTACAACCACATGTGGTTCGCCGGCAAGGAATGGCAGTGCCCGGGCTGCACGGGGTTCACCTCGCAGTACACCCGCCTGGAGTTCCTGGACAACTACGACGCACGATTCGTCATCGTCACCCAGGGCCCGATCAAAGAGGCGCTCGCCTACAAGCAGCGGGTCGGCAACCGGATGACCTGGTACTCGACAGCCGACAGCTCATTCGGGGCCGACGTCGGCGCACCGCCCGGCGGAGGATTCGCGGTCAACGTGTTCCTGCGCGACGGCGACACCGTCTACCGCACCTGGCACACCAACGGCCGGGGCACCGAGCAACTCAGTCACAGCTTCGCGCTGATCGACGTCCTGCCGTACGGACGGCAGGAGGAATGGCAGGACTCACCCGAGGGCTGGCCTCAGTCGCCCACCTACAGCCGGTGGGCGAGCTCCGAGGACATCGCCGCGCTCTACGGCCCGGGCCCCGGCGGCGGCTGACCTATCACGGCCGATGAGCGGGGCGACTCGGTGCCATGACATGCGGGGTGCTCTACCGGCGGACCGCCGAGATCAGTCCGCCGGGCCGCTCCTCGCGCTGCGGCGGGGTGCTGATCGGGCGGCCGTAGGCGGCGGCGCGCTCGCGCAGGGTGTGGCAGCTGGCCTCCCAGCCGTGCCCGGCCAGCCAGCCCACCGGGTCGTCGGGCATCTCCGAAACCCACATGGACGCGGCCGATCCCGGCACGGCGTCCGCGCCGAAGCGCTCGATCACACCGCGCGGGCCCAACGTCAGCCCCATCCGACTGCCTGCCGCCGACTGCGCGCTGATCCGGGCCAGCAGCAGTTCCACCGCGTCCTCGGGCAGATAGATCAGCAGTCCTTCGGCGATCCACACGGTCGGCACCGCCGGGTCGTGCCCGGCGGCGGCCAGCGCGCCCGGCCAGTCCTCACGCAGATCGACCGCGACGGTGATCCGCTCGCAGCGTGCGACGGCCCGCTCCTGGCGCAGCACCGAAGCCTTGAAGTCCAGTGGCGCGGCGGTGTCGACCTCGAACAGCCGGGTGCCCTCGGGCCAGTCCATCCGGAAGGCCCGGCTGTCCATGCCGGCGCCGAGCAGCACGACCTGCCGCACCCCGGACGCGGAGGCCTGCTGCAACAGGTCGTCGAGGAACTTCGTCCTGATGACGATGGAGAACGCCACGCCCTGCCGGCGGCGTCGCGCGGCCTCGTCACCGGGCAGCGGCGGCGAGGAGAGCCCCAGGCCGCCGGCGGTGGCGAAGGCCTGCGCCAGTGGGTCGCGGAACAGCGCGTTCTCCCGCTCGGTCTCCAGGGCCCGCACCCTGGCCACCCCCACCGCCGTGGCCCACACTCCCGACGGCTGCACCCGCTCCTGCTCATCAGTCACCGCGCCAGCCTAGACGGTCGATTCCAGGGGGCCCTGATGAGTGGAGCCAGGTTCATGCGCGGCCGGCCGGTCATACGCGCACTGACCGACCTGGATGTGCGTGTCCATCTGAGGGCTGAACCACACCGAAGACTGGGCCGGTCCAGCGCCGTGGACGGTTCTGCGGGGTTTGGATGAAGAACCCACCGCCCGGCGCAGCACCCCTTATCTCAGCCTCATGTACTGGACATCCCCTGGACATCCCGCAGCGCGACGTCCAAGGAGGGAGGGGCATCACGCAACGAGCCAGGGTCACCTACCCGCAGTGAGGAGGCGCTCCCTAGCCGTTTCTGTGCTGGACCGCGGAATGCGTGTCCATGAACCTGCGGTCCCCTGGGCGAGGGCTCGCGCCCCGACCAGTGCCTACCGTTGACTTGCTTCCGGGCGGGCCGCTGCGACCTCCGGGCCGACTGTCTCAAGGCTCGGTGTCACGGCCTTGCGCTCCTGAATGTGCGCGTAGGCCATCAGGCCGAACAGGACCGCGAGCAGCACGGCCGAGGAGCCCGCGGTGCCGAGGTTCAGTCCGCCCTTGGCGACCGGCTTGGTGAGGAAGTCGCCGGCGGTAGCGCCGAGGGGGCGGGTGAGGACGAAGGCGATCCAGAACAGGAGGACGTTCGGGACGGCGGGCACCTTCATCAGGACGACCAGCACGACCAGCACGCTGGACACCAGCGCCGCACCACCCAGGTAGCCGAGTCCGGAGCTGTCGGACAGGAAGTCACCCATCGAGGTACCGAGGGTGTTGGAGACGAGGATCGCCGCCCAGAACAGGGCCTCGCCCTTGAAGGTGACGATGTCGCGGATCTGGAACGTCATCCCGCTGATCCTCCAGGCGAGGAAGATCGCCAGGAGGATGGAGACGAGGATCGCGGCTCCCTCCGGGTAGCCGAGGCCGAGGCCTTGCGGACCCCAGCCCAGCGAAGAAGCTCCGCCCGAGAGGTACTTGTCGCTGGCGTCGCGGTTCATGAAGTCAGACATCGTCGTGCCGGCCATGCTGGTCGACAGGATCACGGTCCAGTAGAAGAACGGGTTGTACCGCGAGGACCGCAGCTGCACCACCAGCGTCACCGCGAAGATCAGGAACAGGGCGATCGTGGTGAGGAAATAGCCGATTTTGAGCGTCTGGGAGAACAGGTCGCCCGCCGTCTCCCCCAGGGTCGTCGCGGCGATCTTCATGATCCAGAACGCCAGCGTGACCTCGGGCAGCTTCTTCATCACAGACTTCGTCGACGTCAAAAGGGTGCTCCTGTACTTGTGGGGGTTGGATCTCCGTTCGACCCTGACAAGATCAACCTGAACGCATCCTGGACGTGCGCACCATGGATCTTGCGTCAGTGCGCCCGCTGTGTTTTACCTGTCAACCTCTGCATCGTCCGCACCTCGCATAGCAGCCGCCGCTCCAGCTCGAACTCCCAAGCCGGAAGCGGCGGAGGCTAGGGCCCGTCAGCGCACCGGAAGGCCTCCGGTTCTACGATTTACGGCGGCCGGGCTCGCCGTGTTCACCTTCGGCAGGCTCCGCCGAAGGCACCAGAGAGAGCTCGGCCAAGCTCGGCGCCGCCCTCATGTGGCAGCCTCAGCCCCACTCAGCTCAGAGATCGGCCCGACCACTTCCCGCCGCATGTGTGGCGGCTCAGCGGGTTTGTGAGCTGCATCGCCAGGGTGACCACGAAGGCCAGTAGGAAGATCATCGCGCCGACGGCGTAGCCGAGGTTCAATGACGCCGGTGACGAAATTCGATGCCGACTCGCCCAGTGCGGTTGTGACGATCTTGGTCGCCCTGAACATCGCGCCGACCATCGGCAGCTTGCTCACGGCAACCTTGCTCATCGACGGTCCCATCCTCACCCCTTACGAGGCACCGGCCTGCCCAATCCCTCGTGGCGGACCGCAGACCTGGCCCGCGAGTCCATAGGTCCCCAACGCGGACGCTCGATCCCGCTTCATCCTGCTGATCCACCCGACAGGGCGACGGTCGAGGGGCGCCCGACAGATAAAGCACCTGCCGGCTTGGCACGGGTGCTGCGAAAACCACCGAGCCCTCTCCTGATCAGGGAGAGGGCTCAGGACGGCATGCAACTGCGCAAGGGGCCGTAGGGAGCTCAGACCCACTCCACCTTTGAGTGGATGTCCGAAGGGCCCCCAGGAGGCGGCAGCGGCGTTCTCGGCGTATCCCGCGCAGGCCTCTGCCGCCTAGCCTGAGCACCGAGCGCGTTCAGTACGGCAGCTCTGTCTTCCTCGCTGATAATCCGCCAAGGCCTCGGCCAGCGCCGTAACGCGGCACTCACGTCAGTGGGCGTGTTCGCTGGTCGCAGACCTCTTGACCGTCAGCGGAAGCAACTTCTTGCCGGTCGGGCCGATTTGTATGGCCGTGTCCATCTGCGGACACACCCCGCAGTCGAAGCAAGGCGTCCACCGGCAGTCCTCGACCTCCGTCTCGTCGAGGGCGTCCTGCCAGTCCTCCCAGAGCCAGTCCTTGTCGAGGCCGGAGTCGAGGTGGTCCCAGGGGAGGACCTCCTCGTAGGTGCGCTCGCGGGTGGTGTACCAGTCGACGTCCACGCCGTAGGGGGCCAGCGCCTTCTCCGCGCACGCCATCCAGCGGTCGTAGGAGAAGTGCTCTCGCCAGCCGTCGAAGCGGCCGCCGTCGTCGTACACCGCGCGGATCACCGCGCCGATCCGGCGGTCGCCGCGCGACAGCAGGCCCTCGACGATGCCCGGCTTGCCGTCGTGGTAGCGGAAGCCGATCGAGCGGCCGTACTTCTTGTCGCCGCGGATCTTGTCCCTCAGCTTCTCCAGGCGCGTGTCCGTCTCCTCGGCGGAGAGCTGGGGCGCCCACTGGAAGGGAGTGTGGGGCTTGGGGACGAAGCCGCCGATCGAGACCGTGCAGCGGATGTCGTTGGAGCCCGAGACCTCGCGGCCCTTCTGGATCACGCGCGTCGCCATGTCGGCGATCTGGAGGACGTCCTCGTCGGTCTCCGTCGGCAGGCCGCACATGAAGTACAGCTTCACCTGGCGCCAGCCGTTGCCGTAGGCGGTGGCGACCGTGCGGATGAGGTCTTCCTCCGAGACCATCTTGTTGATGACCTTGCGGATGCGTTCCGAGCCGCCCTCCGGGGCGAAGGTCAGGCCCGAGCGGCGGCCGTTGCGGGTGAGCTCGTTCGCGAGGTCGATGTTGAACGCGTCCACGCGGGTGGAGGGGAGCGAGAGGCCGATCTTGTCGTCCTCGTAGCGGTCCGCCAGGCCCTTGGCGATGTCGCCGATCTCCGAGTGGTCCGCCGAGGACAGGGAGAGCAGGCCCACCTCTTCGAAACCCGTGGCCTTCAGGCCCTTGTCGACCATCTCGCCGATGCCCGTGATGGACCGCTCACGGACCGGGCGCGTGATCATGCCCGCCTGGCAGAAGCGGCAGCCTCGGGTGCAGCCCCGGAAGATCTCGACCGACATGCGCTCGTGGACCGTCTCCGCGAGCGGGACGAGCGGCTGCTTGGGGTAGGGCCACTCGTCGAGGTCCATGACCGTGTGCTTCGACACGCGCCACGGGACGCCGGAGCGGTTGGGGACCACGCGGGCGATACGGCCGTCGGGGAGGTACTCGACGTCGTAGAACGCCGGGACGTACACCCCGCCGGTCTTCGCCAGGCGGAAGAGGACTTCCTCGCGGCCGCCGGGGCGGCCCTCCGCCTTCCAAGCACGGATGATCTTGCTGACCTCGAGGACCGCCTGCTCGCCGTCGCCGATCACCGCGCAGTCGATGAAGTCCGCGATCGGCTCGGGGTTGAAGGCCGCGTGGCCGCCCGCCATGACGATCGGGTCGTCGACGGTGCGGTCCTTGGACTCCAGCGGGATGCCGGCGAGGTCCAGGGCCGTCAGCATGTTCGTGTAGCCCAGCTCCGTGGAGAAGCTGATGCCGAACACGTCGAAGGCCTTCACCGGGCGGTGGCTGTCGACGGTGAACTGAGGGACGCCGTGCTCCCGCATCAGCGCCTCCAGGTCCGGCCACACGCTGTAGGTGCGCTCGGCGAGGACGCCCTGCTGCTCGTTCAGGACCTCGTAGAGGATCATGACGCCCTGGTTGGGCAGCCCGACCTCGTAGGCGTCGGGATACATGAGTGCCCAGCGGACGTCGCACTCGTCCCACGGCTTGACGGTGGAGTTCAGCTCGCCGCCCACGTACTGGATCGGCTTCTGCACGTGTGGCAGCAGAGCTTCGAGCTGCGGGAACACCGATACAGCGGCTTCGGCAGACATCTCGCGACTTTCGTGAGCTGGACGGAACTGTCAGGGGTGACCATCTAGCCTAACGCGGCCGGGACACCTCCTCGGACGCCCGCAGGGCAGGGGTCGCAGGGCAGGGCCGCAGGGCAGGGGTCGCAGGCGCCGGTCAGCCCGTCCCGCCTCGGCATCGAGCCCGGGCAGGCCCCATCCGCTCAGACGTCCGCTTCCGCCTCCACCGCCTGCCACAGTTCCGGCAGGGCCGCCTCCGCCGCTGCCGCCCGCTGTTCCTCGCGGCCGTACAGGACGCCGTAGGTGAACGCGTTCTCCCCCGCCGTGTGTGCCTGTGACGAGAGCTCTCGCAGGGCGATCCGGGCCATCACGCTGTCCTGGTGGTCGCCGAGCAGGGTCTGCAGGGACTTCATCGCCGTGGCCAGGGATTCGGCGGGGCCGCCCAGGGCGGGTGCGGCGGCCTCGGCGGCGTACCGGGTGCGCTTGGCCTTCTTGCGGGCCTCGTGGATGGCGAGGTCGCGGTCGGTGCCCGGTGGCTGGTCCAGGGCGCGGCCGATCAGGTCGGCGACCTTGCGGACGTCCTTCCGTACGGCCTTGGCGATCACCTTGGACGGTTTCCCGGCGGCCGCCTTCAGCAGGGGCGGGTCGGTGACCAGGGCGTCCAGTGCGTCCAGCAGTCGCAGGTAGCGCTCGCCGTCCAGGACCGCGATCAGCCGGCGCCGGGAGCCGCCGCGCCCCGCGCGGGACCAGGTGCGCAGCCGGCCGCGGACCGGGCCGACGACCAGGTGGCGGGGCAGTGCGGCGACGGCGGCCGTCAGGCGTTCGGTCAGCACCTCTTGGTCGCGGTCCACGCCCAGCTCGCCGGCCAGCCACTTCAGCTCGTCGGCGATCGGGACGGTGACGGCGGGGTCGAGGACCTTGGCGTAGGAGCGGAGTGTGCTGCGCAGTCGGCGGGTGGCCACGCGCAGGGCGTGCACGGAGTCGAAGGCGTCCTGGCGTACCGCGGGGTCGAGGGCGACGATCGCGTCCCGTTGGGCGCGGACGTAGGCGAGGACGTGGTCGCCCGCGGTGGCCGGTGGGGGCTGCTCACCGGTCGTGGTGGGCCCGCCGGTCTCCTGCAGTGCCCTGGCGAGCTTGGAGTGGGACGGTGAGCGGTGCACTCCGGCCTTGCGGAGTCTCTTCTCGACCTTGTCGAGGAAGCGGGGGTCGGCGTCGTCCGCGAGTTCGACCTCGATCTCGGTCCAGGCGGCGGTGCCGGTGCCGCCGCTGAGCCGCTCGGCGCGGACGTGGTCGAGGCTGACCTCGGCGAGCAGGGCGCCGTCGGCGTCGACGAGGTGGCGGACGTGGCGGGCGGAGCGCAGGCGTACGAGGGGGACGAGGGGGGTGTCGCGGACGCGGGAGCGGACGAGGGCGGACAGGGAGGCGGGGACGGTGTCGGAGAGCGGGGCGCGGATCTCGTCGCGGACCCCGTCGGCGACCGGCAGCTTGAGGTGCCAGCCGGCGTCGGCGCCTCCGGTGCGGCGGCGCAGGGTCAGACGGGCGCGGGCCAGTCGTTCGTCGGCCGTGTCGTAGTAGGTGGCGTCGAGTTCGGCGACGCCCTTGTCGATGACGGCCGAGACGCCCGCGACGCCGGTCAGGTCGGGCAGTTGGTCGTCGGCTGCGGCCTCGTACTTGCGCTCGATCTCGCGCTTGGTGTCCGCCATGACGCGAATCTAGTGGGAATCGGTGCGGGACGGCAGGGGTGCCACTGGGCCCGTCATGCCTCCGGCCCGAGCGAAGTCGAGCGTGGGGGAGTTCGAGGACGAGGCCGTTCAGGCCGATCGGGGGTCTGGGGCGGAGCCCCGGAGACGGCCGCCGCGACGGCCGCACCGGACGACCGGCCCGCACCGGACGGCGGCCCGACCGCCGAAGGCCTACGCCGACATCGGCCGCTCCACCCGGATGGACTGCAGCAGTCCCACCGCCATCCAGACGGCGAACATCGAAGAGCCGCCGTAGGACACGAACGGCAGTGGCAGGCCCGCGACCGGCATGATGCCGAGGGTCATGCCGACGTTCTCGAAGGACTGGAAGGCGAACCAGGCGATGATGCCGGCGGCGACGATCGTGCCGTACAGCTCCGTCGTCTCGCGGGCGATCCGGCAGGCCCGCCACAGGACGACGCCGAGCAGGACGAGGATCAGGCCGGCGCCGAGGAAGCCCAGCTCCTCCCCCGCGACCGTGAAGACGAAGTCGGTCTGCTGTTCGGGCACGAACTGGCCCGTGGTCTGGGAGCCGTGGAAGAGTCCCGCGCCGGTCAGTCCGCCGGAGCCGATGGCGATGCGTGCCTGGTTGGTGTTGTAGCCGACGCCGGAGGGGTCGAGGTCGGGGTTGGCGAAGGCGGCGAAGCGGTTGATCTGGTACTCGTCCAGGATGTGGAGTTGCCAGACGGCGATCGCGCCGACGGCGCCCGCGGTGAGCAGGCCGAAGATCCAGCGGTTGGGGGCGCCGGAGGCGAGCAGCACGCCCAGCACGATGACCGCCATGACCATCGTGGAACCGAGGTCCGGCATGAGCATGACGATCATCATGGGGATGGCGGCCAGGCCCAGGGACTGCGCCACGGTCCGGTGATCGGGGTACGGCTTGTCGCCGGCGTCGACCCGGGCCGCGAGCAGCATCGCCATGCCCAGGATGATCGTGATCTTCACGAACTCGGAGGGCTGGAGGGAGAAGCCGCCGCCGAAGACGAGCCAGTTGCGGTTGCCGTTGATGGTGGCGCCGAGCGGGGTGAGCACCAGCAGCACCATGAACAGCGAGATGCCGTACAGGATCGGCACGGCGGTGCGCAGGGTGCGGTGGCCGAGCCAGATCGTGCCGATCATCAGGGCGATCCCGATGCCGGTGTTCATCAGGTGCCGGATCAGGAAGTAGTACGGGTCGCCCTGGTTGATCTCGGTGCGGTTGCGGGTGGCCGAGTAGACGAGGGCCGTGCCGATCAGGGACAGGGCCAGGGCAGACAGCAGTATCGGCCAGTCGAGGCGGCGGGCCAGGCCGTCGCGGGCGAAGATCCGCGTCCAGCCGGCCCGCTCGGGCCCGTACCCGGAGACGGAGAAGTTGTTCGCTCCGGTCACGTGAGGGTCCTCCGCCTCTTCTTGGGGCGGCCCGTGCGCCGTCGGGTGTCGCGGTTGCTCGCGGTCGGCGACGGCGCGGTGGCCGGCGGGTTGTCGGTGGGCGCCGTCTGCCCGGGCGACGGGCTGGCCTGGTTGGCGTTGGGGTCGTACTTCTCGATCTTCGGGGAGACGATCGAGCCGTCGGGCTGGATCTTGGGCAGGCCCTGCTGCGGGGTGTAGAGCAGGGCCTTCTTCTTGTCGATCGAGCCGTCGGACTGGACGCCGTACAGCGCGTTGTAGATGTTGTGGACGGCCTCACCGGAGGCGCCGGAACCGGTACCGGCCTGGGAGATCGTCATCACGACCGTGTAGTCCTTGGAGAACGTGGCCAGCCACGACGTGGTCTGCTTGCCGTAGACCTCGGCGGTACCGGTCTTGGCGTGCAGCGGGATCTTGTCCTGCGGCCAGCCGCCGAACTTCCACGCGGCGGTACCGCGGGTGACGACGCCCGCGAGGGCCTCCTCCATGACGTCCCGCGTCTTGGCGTCGATCGGCAGCCTGCCGTGCGACTTGGGCTTGATCTCGGTGACCTTCTTGCCGTCGGGGCTGACGATCGCCTTGCCGATGGTCGGGTCCCACAGCGTGCCGCCGTTGGAGATCGCCGAGTACATGACGGCCTCCTGGATCGGGGTCAGGAGAGTGTCGCCCTGGCCGATCGAGTAGTTGATCTCGTCACCCTCGCGCATCTTGTTGCCCTCGAGGCAGTTCTCGTACGCGATCTTCTCGACGTAACTTCCGTCCTTCTTGCCGGTCTTGCACCAGGCGTCCTTGTTGGCCTCCCAGTACTTCTGCTTCCACTCGCGGTCGGGGACGCGGCCGGAGACCTCGTTGGGCAGGTCGATGCCGGTGGGCTTGCCGAGGCCGAACTGGTGGGCGGTCTTGAAGAACCAGTCCTTGGGCTGCCCCTTCTTGGGGTTGATGCCGCCGTCCTTCTTCCACTCGTTGTCCGCGAGGCCGTAGAAGACGGTGTCGCAGGAGACCTCCAGGGCGCGGCCGAGGGAGATCGGGCCGAAGTTCTCCCCCTCGAAGTTCTTGAAGACCTGGCCGCCGACCGAGTAGGAGCTCGTGCACGGGTAGTGGCCGTCGAAGTCGTAGCCGGCCTGGATCGCGGCGGCCGTGGAGACCACCTTGAAGGTGGAACCGGGCGCGGACTGGCCCTGGATGGCCCGGTTGAGCAGCGGGTAGTCGGAGTCCTTGCCGGTGAGCTTCTTGTAGTCCTTGGCGGAGATCCCGCCGACCCACACGTTCGGGTCGTACGTCGGCGCGGACGCCATGGCGATGACGCGGCCGGTCTTGGCCTCCATCACGACGACGGCACCGGAGTCGGCCTTGTACTTCTCCCCGGTGATCTTGTCGAACTGGGTGCGGGCGACTTTCATCGCCCGGTCCAGCTCGTACTCGGCGACCCGCTGCACCCGGGCGTCGATGCTCGTGACCAGTTTGGAGCCGGGTTCGGCGGCGTCCGACTTGGCCTTGCCGATGACCCGGCCGAGGTTGTCGACCTCGTAGCGGGTGACGCCGGCCTTGCCGCGCAGCACCGCGTCGTACTGGCGCTCGAGCCCGGAGCGGCCCACCATGTCGGAGCGCAGATACGGGGAGTCGGTGTTCTTCGCCTGCTGGATCTCCTGGTCCGTGACGGGCGAGAGGTAGCCGAGCACCTGCGCGGTGTTGGCGTCGCCGGGGCTCGGGTAACGGCGCACGGCCTCCGGCTCGGCGGTGATGCCGGGGAAGTCCTCGGAGCGCTCACGGATCTGGAGGGCCTGCCGGGGCGTGGCCTCGTCGGTGATGGGGATGGGCTGGTACGGGGAGCCGTTCCAGCAGGGCTGGGGCGTCTTGGCGTCGCACAGCCGGACCTTGTCCATCACGTCCTGGGGCTTCATGCCCAGCACACCGGACAGCTTGGTCAGGACGGCCTTGCCGCCGTCCTTCATCTTCATCAGGTCGGTGCGGGACGCGGAGACGACGAGCTTGGTCTCGTTGTCGGCGAGCGGGACTCCGCGCGCGTCCAGGATGTCACCGCGTACGGCGGGCTGGACGACCTGCTGGACGTGGTTGCCGGACGCCTCCTTCTGGTACTGGGCGCCCTCGCGGATCTGCAGGTACCACAGGCGGCTGCCGAGAGTGCCGAGAAGGGAGAAGACGAGGATCTGGATGACGACGAGCCGGATCTGGACCCGTGGAGTCCGCCCGGTCTCAGGAATGTTAGTCATGGGCGCAGCCCATTCCGTTGAGGGTGGTGGTGGGCGACGGGTGGGCGTTGGTCACTGCTGCCGCCCCCTCTCAGCGCACGTACGGGTCATACGAATACACGGTCGACCTGTGCGGCCCAGGTCTCGTCACAGCCGCTTGACCCCCTTGATGCGTCCCGCCCGGGCCACCCTGGCCTTGGCGGCTCTGACTCTCAGGCCGCTGCGCTGGCTGCCGATGCGCAGCCCGGTGCCGGAGGACAGCCAGCCGGAGGAGACGTCGGCCGCCTTGGCGGAGTTGGTCTCGGCGAGCGGGTCGTTGTCGGCGCGGCGGGCCAGGGCCATGATCCCGGGCACCACGAAGGGCGCGAGCAGCAGGTCGTACAGCGCGGCGGTGAACAGCAGGCTCGGCAGGCCCACATGGCGGGCGGCGGTGTCACCGACGAGGGCACCCACGCCCGCGTACAGCAGGGTGGAGCCGATCGCGGCGGCGACCACCACGACCATGGGGCCGCTGGCGGACTTCAGGCGGCCGTTCTCCGGCTTGGCGAGTCCGGCCAGGTAGCCGATGGCGCACAGCACGAGGGCGTAGCGGCCGGCGGCGTGGTCGGCGGGCGGGGCCAGGTCGGACAGCAGGCCCGCGCCGAAGCCGACGAGACAGCCGCCGACGTGGCCGTAGACGAGAGCCAGGCCGACGACGGTCAGCAGCACCAGGTCCGGGACGGCGCCGGGCAGGTGCAGACGGGCGAGGACGCTCACCTGGATCACCAGGGCGACGAGGACCAGGGGGGTGGCGAGCAGCATCCGGTTGAGGCGCATCAGGTTCGGCTCCTAGGGCGTCTGCTGCCCGCCGTCGGCGGAGGCCGAGGGGGTGACGGTGACGGTCACGGTCGGCGTGGGCGTCGGCTGCGGTTTCGGTGGCAGGACGGTGTCGCGCGGGTCCTTCTTGGGCGTCTGGACGACGACGCCGACGACATCGAGCTTGGTGAAGGACACGAACGGGGTCACGTAGATCGTGCGGGTCAGGTCGCCGCCGGAGGGGTCGACCCGGGAGACCACGCCGACCGGGACGCCCGGCACGAACGGCCTGTCTGCCTCGGAACCGAAGGTGACCAGACGGTCGCCCTTCTTCACGTCCGCCTTGGCGTTGAGGAGCTGCACACGCAGCGGGCGGTCGCCCTGCCCGGAGGCGAAACCGAGTTCGTCGCTGCCCTCCATTCGGGTGCCGACGGTGAAGTCGGGGTCGTTGGCCAGCAGCACCGTCGAGGTGTCCGGGCCGACGGTGGTGACACGGCCGACCAGCCCGTCGCCGTTGAGGACGGTCATGTCGCGCTTGATGCCGTCGTTCGCGCCCACGTCGATGGTGACGGTCCAGGAGAAGCCCTGGGCCGCTCCTATCCCGATGACCTCCGCGCCCTTGATGCCGTACTGGCCCTCGCCCGCCACCCGGATCATCTTGTCCAGCTGCTTGAGCCGGCTGCGGTTGCGGTCGTCGCTGCCCAGCTTCGCCTTCAAGGCCGCGTTGTCGCGCTTCAGTTGGGCGATGCGGTCGTGCCGGCTGCCGGAGTCGCGTACGGCCGCGATCGCGTTGCCGACGGGGTCGACGGCGGACGACACCCCGTTCTCGATCGGGCCGAAGACCGTGGCGGCGGCCTGGCGGGCACCTTCGACCGGCGAGTCCTGGCCACCGCGGATGTCCACCGTGATCAGCGCGAACGCGATGGCGATCAGCAGCACCAGGAGCAGCCGGCTCTCTCGTGTGTCCCTCACGTGCGGCGGCCGTGCCTTCCTCGTCGTATGGGAGGTTCGGGATGGGGGGTTCGGGATGGGAGGTTCGGTTGATGGCGATACGGGGCTTATGCCTCTATATCAACGATCCGCCGCACGAGCACAGATGGTCTCGTACGGCGGAGTCGGCGCGTCGCGTCATCTGCGGGGCTGGGCGTCCAGCACCTGCTGGAGCGCCTCGAACTCCTCGACGCACTTGCCGGAGCCGAGCGCCACGCTGTCCAGCGGGTCCTCGGCGATGTGGATCGGCATGCCGGTCTCCCGGCGCAGCCGCTCGTCGAGGCCGCGCAGCAGGGCGCCGCCGCCGGTGAGGACGATCCCGCGGTCCATGACGTCGCCGGACAGCTCCGGCGGGCACTTGTCGAGGGTCGTCTTGACCGCGTCCACGATCGCGTTGACCGGTTCCTCGATGGCCTTGCGGACCTCGGCCGCGGAGATGACCACGGTCTTGGGCAGGCCGGAGACCAGGTCCCGGCCGCGGATTTCGGTGTGCTCGTCAGTGTCGAGGTCGTACGCCGAACCGATCGTGATCTTGATCTGCTCGGCCGTCCGCTCACCGAGGAGGAGCGAGTACTCCTTCTTGACGTACTGGATGATCGCGTTGTCCAGTTCGTCGCCCGCGACGCGGATGGACTGGGCGGTGACGATGCCGCCGAGCGAGATGACCGCGACCTCCGTGGTGCCGCCGCCGATGTCCACCACCATGTTGCCCGTGGCCTCGTGGACCGGCAGGCCGGAGCCGATGGCGGCGGCCATGGGCTCCTCGATGATGTGCACCTGGCGGGCGCCGGCCTGGGAGGACGCCTCGATGACGGCCCGGCGCTCAACGCCCGTGATGCCCGACGGCACACAGACGACGACCCGCGGACGAGCCAGATACCGCCGCTTGTGGATCTTCAGGATGAAGTAGCGGAGCATCCGCTCGGTGATCTCGAAGTCGGCGATCACGCCGTCCTTCAGCGGGCGCACGGCCACGATGTTGCCCGGCGTCCGGCCGATCATCTTCTTCGCTTCCGCGCCGACCGCGAGGATGCCACCGGTGTTGGTGTTGATCGCGACGACGGACGGCTCGTTGAGTACGATCCCGCGACCCCTGACGTACACCAGCGTGTTGGCGGTCCCGAGGTCGACAGCCATGTCACGGCCGATGAACGACATTGAGTTCCCCATCAGGATTCGTCTGGCCTTCCCAAGTGGAGCGTTGGACAGCTTTCGTTGGGGCGGCGAAGTGGGTGCTGTGACGTGAAGGCTTACATCGTAGTCTCGCCTGCACGAAACACTGCGCGAGGGTCTCCGCCATTGTCAGCAGATGACGCGTCGCCTCGCTCCTGGAGACGGGCGTTCGGGGGTAGCCGTTCCCCCGAACACGCCGCATATGCCAAGGGTCGGCGGGGTTTCCGGGGCCGGGAATCCCGGCGGGACCGTTACGACATCCGGGTGACGTGACAAACCCTCAGAAATCATCCACAAGACGGGTTCGGAAGTTCATCATTCTTGGACTCAGAAGCGCCCGGGAAAGAAGATCTTCAGTTCGCGCTCGGCCGACTCTTCGGAGTCCGATGCATGGATGAGGTTCTCGCGGACGATCACACCGAAATCGCCGCGGATGGAGCCCGGGGTGGCGGCGAGGGGGTCGGTGGCGCCGGCCAGCGCGCGCACGCCCTCGATGACCCGCTCACCCTCGACGACGAGCGCGACGACCGGACCGGAGGCCATGAACTCCACCAGCGGCTCGTAGAACGGCTTGCCCTTGTGCTCGCCGTAGTGCTGCTCCAGCGTGTCCTGGTCCAGGGTGCGCATGTCCAGCGCGCTGATGGTCCAGCCGGCCTTGCGCTCGATACGGCCGATGATCTCGCCGATCAGCCCGCGACGAACGGCGTCGGGCTTGAGGAGGACGAGGGTGCGCGAGGTCACGAGAGGGCTCCTTTACCAAGGTTTTCGGTGCGTAGAGGTTACAGGGCGGGTCTGGGTGGACGTTACGCAGCGTCAGGTGCCCTCTGGTGCGGCGGCCGGCTGGGGGCCGCGCCCCGGACCACCGCTTCCGGCCTGAACGGCCTCGTGCTCGAACTCCCCCGGGCTCTTCGCGAAGGGGGACCGCCGGCGGGCTACCGGCTGCCCTCGGCCGCGAATCTCGCCTTGGCCTCGTCGATCTTCCGCCCGTAGTGGACCGACGCCCACCACAGCGCGGCGAAGACCGCCCCCATGAAGAACATCGTCGGTACGAAGACCCCGGAGGCGATCAGCGCGATCTGCAGAGCCCAGCCCAGCTGGACCCCGCCGGGCCGGGTGATCATGCCGCAGAGCAGGATGCTGAGCAGCATCGCGATCCCGCTGACCGTCCAGACCGTGCCCGTGGACAGGCCCGGGTCCTTCATGGCGACCAGCGCGGCGAAACCGATGACGAAGAACTCGCCGATCAGCGTCGAAGCACACAGCGTACGCACGACAGCTCAGCCCTTCCCCAGCAGCAGTCGGGCCTCGCCGACGGTGATGACGGAACCGGTGACGAGCACGCCGGCGCCCGCGTACTCCCCCTCCTCCTCGGCCAGCGTGATCGCGGCCTCCAGCGCGTCCGGCAGTCTCGGCTCGACCTGGACGCGCTCCTCGCCGAAGACCTCCACGGCGATCGCGGCCAGCTCGTCCGCGTCCATCGCGCGGTGGCTGGAGTTCTGGGTGACCACGACCTCCGCGAAGATCGGTTCGAAGGCCTCGAGCAGCCCCCGTACGTTCTTGTCGCCGCTCGCCCCCACCACCCCGATCAGCCGGCTGAAGTCGAACGCCTCGCTCACCGCCTCCGCGGTGGCCCGGGCGCCCGCCGGGTTGTGGGCGGCGTCCAGGACGATCGTCGGGGAACGCCGTACGACCTCCAGCCGGCCCGGGGACGACACCGACGCGAAGGCCTTGCGGACCGTGTCGATGTCCAGCGGCTCGGGGCGCTGGGAGCCGACGCCGAAGAACGCCTCCACCGCGGCGAGCGCCACGGCGGCGTTGTGGGCCTGGTAGGCGCCGTGCAGCGGCAGGTACACCTCGTCGTACTCGCCGCCGAGGCCGCGCAGCGTGAGGAGCTGCCCGCCGACCGCGACCTGCCGCGACACGACCCCGAACTCCAGCCCCTCGCGGGCCACGGTCGCGTCCACCTCCACGGCCTTCTTCAGCAGCACCTGGGCCGCGTCGACCGGCTGCTGGGCGAGGATGACGGTGGAGTCGGACTTGATGATCCCGGCCTTCTCACCCGCGATCTCGCCGGGCGTGGAGCCGAGCCGGTCGGTGTGGTCCAGGTCGATGGGGGTGACGACGGCGACGTCCCCGTCGATCACGTTGGTGGCGTCCCAGCTGCCGCCCATGCCGACCTCGACGACCGCGACGTCCACGGGCGCGTCCGCGAAGGCGGCGTACGCCATGCCGGTGAGCACCTCGAAGAAGGACAGCCGGTACTCCTGCGAGGCGTCGACCATCTCGATGTACGGCTTGATGTCCTGGTACGTCTCGACGAACCGCTCGGCGGTGATCGGGGCGCCGTCCAGGCTGATGCGCTCGGTGATCGACTGGACGTGCGGGCTCGTGTACCGGCCGGTGCGCAGCTCGAAGGAGCCGAGGAGGGCCTCGATCATGCGTGCGGTGGAGGTCTTGCCGTTGGTGCCGGTGATGTGGATGGAGGGGTACGAGCGCTGCGGCTCCCCCAGTACGTCCATCAGCGCGGAGATACGGCTGACGGACGGCTCCAGCTTGGTCTCGCCCCAGCGGGTCGCCAGCTCGGCCTCGACCTCGCGCAGCGCCTTGTCGACCTCGGGGCCCTCGGGCCGCGTGGGCACGTCGGCCTGCGCCGGGCCGCCCTGGGTGCGCAGGGTACGGCTGCCGGCCTCGATCACCGCGAGGTCGGGATCGCGGGTGGTCTCCGCCTCGATGATCTCTTCGAAGCTGTCGAGGGGGTCGGGGGTGTCGCTGGTGCCAGGCGCTTCGCTCACGAGGCCCAGTCTACGGAGCGGGTGCCTGCGGCGCGGCGCCGGTATGGGGTGGCTTGCCCTGTCGGGCGACTGCGGGCCGCCATGGGTTGGTCGCGCAGTTCCCCGCGCCCCTGACGGGGCACGCTGAAGGCCCCGGCGCCTCATCGGCACCGGGGCCTTCACCTGCGTACAACCGGCTACGCCTGCGGCAGCTTCTCCAGCTGGGCGGTGATGCGGGTGATGTCCTCGTCCGCCTTGGCCAGACGTGTGCGGATCTTGCCCACCACGTTCTCCGGGGCCTTCGCCAGGAACGCCTCGTTGCCAAGCTTGGCCGTGGCCTGGGCCTTCTCCTTCTCCGCGGCGGCGAGGTCCTTCGCGAGGCGCTTGCGCTCCGCGGCGACATCGATCGTGCCGGAGAGGTCGAGGGCCACCTCGGCGCCCGCCACCGGCAGGGTGGCCGTGGCGGTGAAGGAGTCGCCCTCGGGCTGGAGCCGGAGCAGCTGGCGGATGGCGGCCTCGTGCGGGGCGAGGGCCGTGCCGTCGAGCGTCAGGCGGGCCGGAACCCGCTGGCCCGGCTGGAGGCCCTGGTCGGCGCGGAAACGGCGGACCTCGGTGATGACCGACTGGAGCGTGGAGATCTCCTGCTCGGCCGCCTGGTCGCGGAAGCCGCTGTCGGTCGGCCAGTCCGCGATGACGACCGACTCACCGCCCGTGAGGGTGGTCCACAGCGTCTCGGTGACGAACGGCACGATCGGGTGCAGCAGCTTCAGCGTGACGTCCAGGACCTCACCGAGGACCCGCTTGCTGACCTCGGCCGCCTCGCCGCCCGCCTGGAAGGTGGTCTTCGACAGCTCGACGTACCAGTCGAAGACCTCGTCCCACGCGAAGTGGAAGAGGGCGTCGGACAGCTTGGCGAACTGGAAGTCGTCGTAGAAGGCGTCGACTTCGGCGACGACCGAGTTCAGCCGGGACAGGATCCAGCGGTCGGTGGCCGACATCTTCTCGGGCGAGGGCAGCGGGCCCTCGACCGTGGCGCCGTTCATCAGCGCGAAGCGGGTCGCGTTCCAGATCTTGTTGGCGAAGTTGCGCGACCCCTGGACCCAGTCCTCGCCGATCGGGACGTCGACACCGGGGTTGGCGCCACGGGCCAGGGTGAACCGGAGCGCGTCCGAGCCGTACTTGTCCATCCAGTCCAGCGGGTTGACCGCGTTGCCGAAGGACTTCGACATCTTCTTGCCGAACTGGTCGCGGACCATGCCGTGCAGGGCGATGGTGTGGAACGGCGGGGTGCCGTCCATCGCGTACAGGCCGAACATCATCATCCGGGCGACCCAGAAGAACAGGATGTCGTAGCCGGTGACCAGGACGGAGTTCGGATAGAACTTCTTCAGGCTCTCGGTCTGCTCGGGCCAGCCCAGCGTGGAGAAGGGCCACAGGCCGGAGGAGAACCAGGTGTCGAGGACGTCGGTGTCCTGACGCCAGCCCTCGCCGCTCGGCGGCTCCTCGTCCGGGCCGACGCAGACGACCTCGCCGTCCGGCCCGTACCAGACCGGGATGCGGTGGCCCCACCACAACTGGCGTGAGATGCACCAGTCGTGGAGGTTGTCGACCCAGTCGAAGTACCGCTTCTCCATCTCCTGCGGATGGATCTTGACCTTGCCCTCGCGGACCGCGTCACCGGCGGCCTTGGCGAGCGGCCCGACCTTGACCCACCACTGCATGGACAGGCGCGGCTCGATGGTGGTCTTGCAGCGCGAGCAGTGGCCGACGGAGTGGACGTACGGCCGCTTCTCGGCGACGATCCGGCCATCGGCGCGCAGGGCGGCGACGATCGCCGAGCGGGCCTCGAAGCGGTCCAGGCCCTGGAAGGGGCCGTGCGCGGTGATGACGGCGTGCTCGTCCATCACGGTGATGGCGGGCAGGCCGTGGCGCTGGCCGATCTCGAAGTCGTTCGGGTCGTGGGCCGGGGTGACCTTGACGGCGCCGGTGCCGAACGCGGGGTCGACGTGCTCGTCCGCGACGACCGGGATGGAGCGGTCGGTGAGCGGCAGCTTGACCAGCTTGCCGACCAGGTGCTTGTAGCGCTCGTCGTCGGGGTGGACGGCGACGGCCGTGTCACCGAGCATCGTCTCGGCGCGTGTGGTGGCGACGACGATGGTGTCGTCCCCGTCGCCGTACTTCATCGAGACGAGTTCGCCGTCGTCGTCCTGGTACTCCACCTCGATGTCCGAGATGGCGGTCAGGCAACGCGGACACCAGTTGATGATGCGCTCGGCGCGGTAGATCAGCTCGTCGTCGTAGAGGCGCTTGAAGATGGTCTGGACGGCCTGGGAGAGGCCCTCGTCCATGGTGAACCGCTCGCGGGACCAGGCGACGCCGTCGCCGAGGCGCCGCATCTGCCCGGAGATCTGCCCGCCGGACTCGGCCTTCCACTGCCAGACGCGCTCGACGAAGGCTTCCCGCCCCAGGTCGTGCCGGGACTTGCCCTCCTTCGCGAGCTCGCGCTCGACCACGTTCTGCGTGGCGATACCGGCGTGGTCCATGCCGGGCTGCCACAGCGTCTCGTGGCCCTGCATGCGCTTGCGGCGGGTCAGGGCGTCGATGAGGGTGTGCTCGAAGGCGTGCCCCAGGTGGAGGGAGCCGGTGACGTTCGGCGGCGGGATGACGATGGTGTACGGAGGCTTGTCGCTCTTCTCGTCGGCCTCGAAGTAACCGCGCTCTACCCAGCGCTCGTACAGCGGCCCCTCTACATCGGCCGGCGCGTACTGGGTCGGCAGTTCGGTGTGGGGCGCTGATGGCTGCTGCTGAGCGTTCTCGGTCACGGGGGTCAGTTTAGAGGTGTCACGGCCCCGTCCCGAAACACGATTCTTTCGTAACGGCCAGCCCCCTGGCGACCCGGCGTTCCCCGGCCTGCGCCAGGATGTCAGGGCCACATAAGCGTCTGGAGGGGAACCCAGAACATGAGCTACAACCAGCCGGGCCCGTACGGCGGGCAGCCCCAGCAGCCCGGACCGTACGGTCAGCCGGGGCAGGGGCAGGGGCAGCCGGGGCCGTACGGTCAGCCGGGCCCCTACGGTCGGCCGCCGCAGGCCCCCCAGCCCCAGCCCGGCTACGGCTACCCCCAGCAGACCCCGCAGGCGCCCGGCTACGGCTACCCCCAGCAGCCCCCGCAGGCCGCCCCGCCCCAGCAGAACCCGTACGCCCAGCAGCAGCCGCAGCCGCCCTACGGCCAGCAGCCTCCGTACGGCCAGCCGCCCTACGGCCAGCAGCAGCCCTACGGCGTCCCGCAGCCGCCGGTCCCAGGGGGCGGCAAGAAGAAGACGGGGCTGATCATCGGCGCGGTGGCGGTGGCGGCGGCGATCGCGGTGGGGGCGTACTTCGTCCTCGCCGGTGGCGGGTCCTCCGGTCTCGCGGACGACGGTCCGCACAAGCTGACGACGCCGCAGAAGGTGCTCGGCGAGTACAACCGGGCGACCAAGGAGAGCGACACCAGCGACACCAGCTCCAGCACCGTCAAGGACCTGGAGAAGAGCGGCATCAAGAACGGCACCGCCGTCTACGGCGCGTACTCGACGGCCGACCTCAGCAAGTACGACCCGAGCGATCCTTCGACCCTGCCCGACAAGTCCAAGCTGCTCACGGCCAAGGGCGTCACCCTCATCGGGGCCTACGGCAAGATCGCCGATCCGAAGGCGGCCCTGGACGCGTACTTCTCCCAGATCAAGAAGAACTTCCAGAAGAACTCGTCCGCCGGCGGTGCCGCGGGCAAGAGCGAACTGGTCGGCGAGCCCGAGTCGGTCGGCATCGACGGCGCGGTCATGAAGTGCCAGGCGGCCAAGGGGACCAACCAGCTCACCAAGCAGCAGCAGACCGACTGGTTCTGCGCCTGGGCCGACTACAGCACGATGGCCATGGTCTCCCCCGGCAACAACGCGGCCGACGTGTCGAAGGACACCGCGGCCGACATCACCCGCAAGCTCCGCGACGACGTGCGCGTCAAGGCCTGACACCGCCGTACGCCACAACAGTGAAGGGGCCCGTCGACCGGGCCCCTTCGCCGTGTGCACGGGGGTTGCGGCTAAGCCGTCTTCTGCTCGCCCGGGCCGCGCCCGCGAGCGTCCCGCGGGATCAGGGTCGGGTTGACGTTGCGGAGCACCACGTCGGCCGTGATCACGACGCGGGCCACGTCCTTGCGGGACGGGACCTCGTACATCACCGCCTGGAGGACCTCCTCCATGATGGCGCGCAGACCCCGGGCGCCCGTCTGGCGCAGGATCGCCTGGTCGGCGATCGCTTCGAGGGCCTCGCGCTCGAAGTCCAGCTCCACGCCGTCGAGTTCGAAGAGCCGTTGGTACTGCTTCACCAGCGCGTTCCGCGGTTCGACGAGGATCTGCAGCAGGGCCTTGCGGTCGAGGTTGTGGACCGAGGTGATGACCGGGAGACGGCCGATGAACTCGGGGATCATCCCGAACTTCACCAGGTCCTCGGGCATGACGTCCTCGAACTGGTCCTTGGCCTCCAGTTCGCGTTTCGAGCGGATGGTGGCGCCGAAGCCGATGCCCTTCGCCCCCGCCCGGGACTCGATGATCTTCTCCAGGCCCGCGAACGCGCCGCCCACGATGAACAGCACGTTCGTCGTGTCGATCTGGATGAACTCCTGGTGCGGGTGCTTGCGGCCGCCCTGCGGCGGGACCGAGGCCGTCGTGCCCTCAAGGATCTTCAGCAGGGCCTGCTGGACGCCCTCGCCGCTCACGTCCCGGGTGATCGACGGGTTCTCGCTCTTGCGGGCCACCTTGTCGATCTCGTCGATGTAGATGATGCCCGTCTCGGCCTTCTTGACGTCGTAGTCGGCCGCCTGGATGAGCTTCAGCAGGATGTTCTCGACGTCCTCGCCGACATACCCCGCCTCCGTCAGCGCGGTCGCGTCGGCGATCGCGAACGGGACGTTCAGCATGCGGGCCAGGGTCTGGGCGAGCAGCGTCTTGCCGGAGCCCGTGGGGCCCAGCAGCAGGATGTTCGACTTGGCCAACTCGATGGCGTCGTCGCGGCCTTGGGCGCCGCCGTTCTCACCGGCCTGGACCCGCTTGTAGTGGTTGTACACCGCGACGGACAGGGCCTTCTTGGCCGCCTCCTGGCCGACCACGTACCCCTCGAGGAACTCGTAGATCTCGCGGGGCTTGGGAAGCTCCTCCCAGCGCACCTCGCTCGTCTCGGCGAGCTCCTCCTCGATGATCTCGTTGCAGAGATCGATGCACTCGTCGCAGATGTACACACCGGGGCCTGCGATGAGCTTCTTGACCTGCTTCTGGCTCTTGCCGCAGAACGAGCACTTGAGCAGATCGCCGCCGTCACCGATGCGTGCCACGGTGTGCTTCCCCTTCGCCTGGGAGACGCCTTACATCCAGCGGCTCCTGGTGCTGCCTTATGTCGACGGTACCTTGCCGGGCCCCCCGTTCGGGCCCCCCTTGGCGTGGTTCGCTCGACGTGAGCCGGGGCAAACCGTGCCAAGGGGCGGCAGACGATACAGGTCCGGTGACGAATCGCGTGGATCCGTGTCAGCGAACCGCGGTGTTGTTCATCTTCCGGGTAGAGATGATCTGGTCGATCAGGCCGTACTGCAACGCGTCCTCGGCCGTGAGGATCTTGTCGCGCTCGATGTCCTCGCGGATCTTCTCGATCGGCTGGGTGGAGTGCTTGGCCAGCATCTCCTCCAGCTGGGTCCGCATCCGGAGAATCTCGTTGGCGGCGATCTCCAGGTCGGAGACCTGGCCGCGGCCGGTCTCGCTGTAGGGCTGGTGGATCAGCACACGGGCGTTCGGCAGCGCCATGCGCTTGCCCGGGGTGCCCGCGGCCAGCAGCACGGCGGCGGCGGAGGCGGCCTGCCCCATGCAGACCGTCTGGATGTCCGGCTTCACGAACTGCATCGTGTCGTAGATGGCCGTGAGCGCGGTGAAGGAACCGCCGGGGCTGTTGATGTAGACCGAGATGTCCCGGTCGGGGTCCATCGACTCCAGGCACAGCAGCTGCGCCATGACGTCGTTGGCGGAGGCGTCGTCGATCTGGACGCCGAGGAAGATCACGCGCTCCTCGAAGAGCTTCGCGTACGGGTCGTACTCGCGGATGCCCTGCGAGGTGCGCTCGACGAAGCGCGGGATGACGTAGCGGGACTCGGCCGCGGGGCCGGTGTACTCGGCGCGCATACGGTCGTAGATGCCGCTGCCGGGGAAGTCGTTCACGGTGTCTCCTGAAGGGGGCTGGGGCGGTGGCTGGGGGCTTGAGGGGCGCTGGGGGCTGTTCGGGTCCTTGTGGGTCCTGTACGGCCGCTGCGGCTGCCGCCGGGCCTGGGACCGGCTCCGGGCCCATGGGCGCCTGCCGGGCCTCTGGAGGGCCCTGCGGCGGTGCCGGGGCCGGGGAGCCCTCACGTGCCCGGGCGGGCCGGCCGGCTCGTGCTCGACCGGTCCGAAAGGCCGACGGGACCGGCTGCCCGGCCGCGCAGGCCTTCGGGGCCTCGTCGCAGGCTCACGGTCCGCCTGGGCGGCCGTGGGGCCTCGAGCGGACCCCGTGAGCCCTTACGAGCCCGCCCCGGTGCCTCCGCCGCCCGGCATGCCGACAGCGGTGGTGATGACCTCGTCGATCAGGCCGTACTCCTTGGCCTCCTGGGCGTCGAACCAACGGTCGCGGTCCGAGTCCCGGGTGATCTGCTCGACCGACTGGCCGGTGTGGAAGGCGGTCAGCTCGGCCATGCGCTTCTTGGTGTGCAGAAGCCGCTCGGCGTGGATCTTGATGTCCGACGCGGAGCCGGCGAGGCCGGCCGAGGGCTGGTGGATCAGGATCTCGGCGTTGGGCAGGGCGAAGCGCTTGCCCGGGGTGCCCGCGCTGAGCAGGAACTGCCCCATGGAGGCCGCCATGCCCATGGCGATCGTCACCACGTCGTTCTTGATGTACTGCATGGTGTCGTAGATCGCCATGCCGGCCGTGATCGAGCCGCCCGGGCTGTTGATGTACAGGTAAATGTCCTTGTCCGGGTCGGAGGCAAGGAGCAGCAGCTGTGCGGTGATCTTGTTGGCGATGTCGTCGTCCACCGGCTGGCCGAGGAAGATGATCCGCTCGTTGAGCAGCCGGTTGTAGACCTGGTCGCCGAGGCCGCCACCGATGGAAGGCTCGCCGGCGGCGGAGGGCATCAGATTCGTCACGTATCCACCTGCTCGTCTTACGACGGCACGGGGCCGTCTCACGTGTCCTGCTGGGGCGTGGGACCCCGTCCGACCCCCTGCGGGGCGGCTTCGGGGACTCCCCTGCCCTCGTATTCATGGACCCTAACGCGCGGGTCCCTTCGGGGAATCCCGCATAAGGGGCTGTTCGCTGTGAGCGCATGCGCTCCGCGGGGTGGGCGGAGGGTGGTGCCGGGGCCCGGTTGTGCGGGGGTCCGCGCCGGGGGTGCCGTCGCGGGGCTCCGGGTCCATTGTCGCCGTGCAGGGTGCCGTCGTCGCGTCGGTGTGGGCTTGTGGTGGGTCGCTCGCGCAGTTCCCGCGCCCCTTTGGGCGCCCCCCGCCGGGGGCCGACCGGTTACCGGCGGTCGCCAGGCGATTGCCGGCCATGCGCATACGGCGACGGGCCCCGAAGCGCGCTGTGCGCCCCGGGGCCCGTGCTGCCGTAGCGAGGGAGGTTACGCCTCCGGCTTCTCCTCGGTGGCCTCGGCGGAGGCGTCCGTGGAGGCCTCGGCGGACTCCTCCTCCGACTCCTCCTCGTCGTCCAGGTCGACGATCTCGCCGTTGGTGTCCTTGACCGTCGCGGCCTCGACGACCAGCGCCAGGGCCTTGCCGCGGGCGACCTCGCCGACCAGCATCGGGACCTGGCCGCCCTCGACGACCGCCTGGGCGAACTGGTCGGGGGACATGCCGGAGGAGGCCGCGCGCCGCATGAGGTGCTCGGTGAGCTCCTCCTGGTTGACGTTGAGCTTCTCCTTGTTGACCAGCTCGTCCAGGACGAACTGGGTCTTGATGCCCTTGATCGCGGCCTCGCGCGTCTCGGTCTCGAACTCCTCGGCGGTCTTGCCCTGGATCTCCAGGTACCGGTCGAGGGTCAGACCCATCTGGCCGAGCTGGTGGTGCTCGAGGTTGTGCTTACGGGTGTTGATCTCGTCCTCGAGGAGCTTCTCGGGGACCGGGACCTCGACCAGCTCGAGGAGCTTGTCCAGGACGCGCTCCTGGGCCTGCGTGGCCTGGTCGTACTGCTTCATGTTCTCGAGGCGCTTGCGGCTGTCCGCCTTCAGCTCCTCCAGCGTGTCGAACTCGGACGCGAGCTGCGCGAACTCGTCGTCGAGCTCCGGCAGTTCCCGGGCGGCGACCTGGGTGACCTTGACCGTCACCTCGGCCTCCCTGCCGGCGGCCGAGCCGCCCTTCAGCTCGGAGGTGAAGGTGGCCTCCTCGCCTGCCGACAGGCCCTTCACGGCGTCGTCGATACCGTCCAGCAGCTCACCGGAGCCGATCGTGTACGAGACGTCCTTGGCGACGCCGTCCTCGAGGACCTCACCGTCGACCTTGGCCTCCAGGTCGATCGTGACCACGTCGCCGTCCTCGGCGGCGCGCTCGACCGGGGAGGTGGACGCGAAGCGGTCGCGCAGCTGCTGGACCGACTTCTCGACGTCCTCGTCGGTGACCTCGACGGCGTCGACCTCGACCTCGATGCCCGAGTAGTCCGGGATCTCGATGGTCGGGCGGACGTCGACCTCGGCGGTGAAGGACAGCAGCTCGTTGTCCTTCAGCTCCGTGATGTCGACCTCGGGCTGGCCCAGCGGGTTCAGCTCGGCCTCGTTGACCGCCTCGGTGTAGAGCTTGGGCAGCGCGTCGTTGACGGCCTCCTCCAGCACGGCGCCACGGCCGAACCGCTGGTCGATGACCCGGGCGGGGATCTTGCCCTTGCGGAAGCCCTTCACCGTGACCTGCTGGTTGATCTTCTTGTACGCCGCGTCGAGGCTGTCCTTGAGCTCCTCGAAGGGCACCTCGACAGTGAGCCGAACCCGGGTCGGGTTCAGGGTCTCCACGGCGCTCTTCACGGTTCGGTCTCCTTGTGGCTGACTTCTTGGGGTTCTGCCGAGCCTGCGCCACCCGGAGGGGCGGGCATGCCTTCGGCGGATTCGCGGGCCCCTGCCTGAGAGACATGGCAGTGCAGACACACGGGCGCGCAGCTTGCATAGTAACCGCAGGCACTGAGCGCCCCCAAAGGCGATCACCCGGATCGGCGCCGGGCCGTGCCGGGCCGGTGGTCGGGGTGGCGGGATTTGAACCCACGGCCTTCCGCTCCCAAAGCGGACGCGCTACCAAGCTGCGCCACACCCCGTCTGGTGCGACACGTAGGGTACATGCCCGGACCGGCTGAGTCGGCCGGTTTGTTCGCGGGCGTGTGCGAGCCCCGACGCGTTGGCCTACGAGGCGGGCGACCCGCTACGATGCCTTCTGTGCCGCGGTCGGTGACCCGCGGCGCATCGTGTTGCGGGCGTAGCTCAATGGTAGAGCCCTAGTCTTCCAAACTAGCTACGCGGGTTCGATTCCCGTCGCCCGCTCTGACGGCTCAGGGCCAGGTCGGAGAAGTGACCCTCCGACCTGGCCCTGATCGTTTCCGGGTCTGCCGAGTCCGGCGTGTCCCCCGTGCGCCGCTTCGGCTTGCGATCTTTTTCACCGACGCCGCTAGAACCGCCGAGCGAAGCGCGTGTAGGCGCGTGCCCGGCCGCGCACGCCGACCGCATGTCTCGTAGCCGCCGCTTCGATCCGCTGCGCTTGCGGACCCGCAACCGCGCGGCCCCGTTCACGGCGTACCAGCACGATCGTCAAGGCCGCCAGGACGAACCCGACCGCTGGCGCAGTCAGCACCAGGTAGACCATCGTCCCCCCTCCCCTCCCGCGCCCCGGCGCCGATCACCAGGGACTGCCGAGGAGCGTACCCATCGGCCATCGGTGGCTGAACAGAGAAGGCGCCGACAAGGTGCAAAGAGCAGGAGGCAGCCGTCCGTACCCCCTGCGTGCCCATGTGGGCGAGGTACTGCGACGCCGGGCAGCCGCCGGCCGTGACCATGGTCTTCTCGGCGTGGAACGGCGTGTCCGGGCGCGCCGGGCCCAGGGCGCGGGCCGGTCGGCGATCGGTGGCGCACTGCCGGTGCGGCCGTCGCCGAAGTCGCCCGGACCGGACCAGCCGACTCCGCAGAGGGCGAGCCGACCGGTGCCGGGCGTGGTCCCGTCCCCTCAGCTCAGAAGCGGATCGAGTTGATCGTGTCCGCTATCGAGTTCAGGAAGCGGTTTATGGACGGAGCCATGCCGGTGGAGGCCAGGAAGAAGCCGAAGAGCATCGCCACGATCGCCGGTCCGGCCTTGATCGAGCCCCCTCTGATCATCACCACCAGGATGATCGCCAACAGCAGCACCACTGACAGCGAAATCGCCACAACTGATCACACCCTCGGTCGGTCCGCTCTCCCGGCCCGGGGCGCCGTCCCCTGCACACCCCGCCAGAACCATCGTGCCACCAACCGGCCCGCCCTATGCGGCCGCTGAGGCATCGTCGACCACCTTGGCGGCAACTCGTCACAGAGAGGAGCGGTCAGCCATGGTCAACCCGGCTGCGGCGCAAGGAAATCGCACGGTACGCGTAGGGCCAATCGGCGCTGATCGTTTCCATGCCCGCACATCGTGTGCGCAGGTGATTCCACACCGACATCTCACCATCCGCCGCGAGGGCGCGCGGGAGTTGGGCGCGCCCGTGGTGGTCCGGGCCGGTGGTGCCGGCGCTGCCGGGCTGCTCGCCGGCGCTCAGCGCCTGCTGCTCCTCCTGGGCGCCGCGCCGGACCCTGTCCGGTCGGGGCTCCCTTCAGGTGCCGAATGAGCCGCTCGAAGTCCTGCGACCGCGACAGGTCCCCCGGGTCCCCGGCCACGGGTAGTACAGCGCCGGTCCCGTCCTCGGGCCCAGGGGGACCGGGGGCTCCCGCAGGGGTGTGCGGCGGGCCCTGTCGCCCGGCATGGCCCGCACCTCCTCCGCGCCCAGCACGAACGCGTACGGGACGCCCGGGCCCTCGAAGCGGGGCAGGACCGATCGCCCACAGCGGCGTACCGCCACCGACTCCGGCAGCTGGCTGTCGTAGTCCCGTGCCATGGAATTCGTCCTGTGTACTCGTCGTTGCCGGCGGACCGTCAATCACCGGCGGTGAGGCCGAGGTGGCGCCGCATGGTGGCGTACTTGCGGGTGAGCCGCTCCGCGGTGGGGGCGTCGAGGGCGGCGAGCCGCTGCGGATCCGCGTTGTGGGCGAGGTCGGCGGCCTTCACCAGACGGGCCCCGGGGGTGGCGAGGATGCGCCGCGCGTACGCCTGCGGGTCCTCGCCGGGCCGCTTGGTGACGGCCCGTACGACGGCCTTCGTCGTGGGGGACAAGGGGGCGGTGTCGAGCCACTCCTCGCTGAGGACACCGTCCTCCACGGAGTCGTGCAGCCAGGCGGCGGCGACGAGTTCGTCTCCCCCGCCGCGGGCGCGCACACCCTCGGCGACGGCCGCGAGGTGCTCGGCGTAGGGCCGTCCGGCCTTGTCCTTCTGCGCGGAGTGCGCGGCGCGGGCGACGGCCTCGACCTCGGCCGGTGTCATGAGCGACATGACAGCCTCCCCCTGATTCTGCTTCCGCAACATAGGGCATGGCCGAGCAGGGAGTACACCCCGCCGGCCACCGCGGGCGCGCCCCCGGACGCGCCCCCCTCAGCGCACCGCCTGCGCCGTCGCCGTCTCCCGGCAGATCAGGAGCAGCGCCCGGTCGTCGTTCACATCCTTCGCGACCGCCTCGATGAGGTGCCAGGCCGCGCCGCGGAAGCCGCCCGTGACATAGCGGTCGGCCTCGCCCATGAGGCGGTCCATGCCTTCCACGATGTCGCGGTCGGACGTCTCCACCAGGCCGTCCGTGAACAGCATCAGCACGTCGCCGGGCCGCAGCGTCCCCTTCACGGAGTCGAACTGGGCGCCGTCGTAGACGCCGAGGAGCGGTCCCTCGGCCGCCTTCTCCTCCCAGCGGCCGGTGCCCGCGCTGAGCTGCAGACCCGGCGGGTGTCCGGCGGAGTAGAGCTCGTAGTCGCCGGACTCCAGGTCCAGGACCAGGTGGATGGAGGTGGCGAACCCCTCGTCCCAGTCCTGGCGGAGGAGGTAGCCGTTCGCCGCGGGCAGGAACGCGTGCGGTGGGAGCGATCCCAGCAGTCCGCCGAACGCCCCGGACAGCAGCAGTGCGCGCGAACCGGCGTCCATGCCCTTGCCGGAGACGTCGGTGAGGACGACCTCCAGTGTGCGGCCCCCGTTGGTGCGGGCCGCCACCACGAAGTCGCCGGAGAAGGACTGCCCGCCTGCCGGTCTGAGCGCCATCTCGCGGTGCCAGCCCAGCGGCAGCTTCGGGAGCTTGCTCTGGACCCGGATGCGTTCCCGCAGGTCGAAGAGCATGGTCCCGCCGCGCCGCCACGGCACCCCGACCCGGCTGCGGAACTGCGCGATCAGCAGGCCGAAGAGGCCGCAGGCCGCGACCACGAGCACGGTGCCCGGAGTGACCCGGGACGGCCCCTCGGTGTAGGGGCCGAGTCTGACGGACTCGACGATCAGCGCGGTCGCGGCCGCGGCGTACAGGCCGAGCAGGCTGGAGGGGCGCAGCAGCAGGCCGCCGGCGACGATGGGGAGGACCAGGACGGCCGGTGAGCACCAGACGGGGTCGGCCAGGGTGACCGCCGCGATCAGCGGGATCGTCAGCAGCAGGCCGGCCAGCGCGACCCAGTCCGAGCCGTCCCCGCGGAAGTAGTCCACGGCGGATCGGCGCATGCCGGTGCGGGCCCGGTGCCACTGCTTCCTCAACCGGGCCGTGAACGTCTCGGCTTCCGCGCGCCGCTCTCGTCCTGTTGCCATTGTTCGGGACCCTATCCATCGGACCAGCCCCTTGGCACGGGAGGTCCCACTTGTCCCCCGTCCGAGCGCTGAACTTCACAGGAAGCGGCGCCCCGTAACGCGGGGGAAATTCCCTCGCTCGCCCCGCATTGCCCTGATAGGCATGGCACATGACGACGGACGTGCGGGTGCTGCGGCAGGACGAGTGGGACACGTGGTACGACAACCTGGTCCGGGCCTTCGGCGGCGCGGACCAAGCACCCGAAGAACGCGCATTGGATCGCGAACTCACCGAATTCGATCGATCCCTGGGCGTGTGGGACGGAACCACATGTGTGGGCACTGCGGGCGCGTTCAGCTTCCGTCTCACCGTCCCCGGCGGCGCCTCCGTCCCCGCGGCGGGCGTCACCATGGTGAGTGTGGCGGCCACGCACCGCCGCCGCGGGGTGCTGACCTCGATGATGCGCCGGCAGCTGGACGACGTCCGCTCCTGGGGGGAGCCGCTGGCGGTGCTGACCGCCTCAGAGCCCGCGATCTACGGCCGGTTCGGGTACGGCGCGGCGACGTTCCAGCTGGGCGCGGAGATCGACACGAGCCGCGTCGAGCTGTCCGTTCCGGCCGGCACGGATGACGTACGACTGCGGTACGCGGCCCCCGCCGACGTGCTCGACGCCTGCGAGGCGGTGTACGCACGGCTGGTGCCCGGCCGTCCCGGCATGCTGGAGCGGCGGCCCGGCTGGGAGCGGGCGGGGCTGCTGGACCCGGCGAGCGAGCGGGACGGGGCGTCCGCGCTGCAGTGCGTGGTCGCCGAGCGCGGGGGCGAGATCACGGGGTACGCCCGCTTCCGCACCAAGCTCGGCTGGGGGGTCGCCGGGCACGACGGGACGGTGACCCTGGTGGACCTGGCCGCGCTGGACCCGGCGACGGATGCGGCGCTGTGGCGCTTCCTGTTCGGCGTGGACCTGACGACGACGCTGGTCGTGCGCGCGCGGCCGGTCGACGACGCCTGGCAGCACCTGGTGTCCGACATCCGGCGGTGCCGGCCACGGCTGAGGGATGCCCTCCATCTGCGTCTCGTCGATGTCGGCGCGGCCCTGGAGGCACGGACGTACCAGGCGCCCGTGGACGTGGTGTTCGAGGTCGAGGACGCCTTCTGCCCCTGGAACGAGGGGCGCTGGCGGCTGACGGGCGACGCGAAGGGCGCCTCGTGTGCGCGCACGGCGGACGCGGCCGATCTCACCCTGTCGGTGCGGGAGTTGGGGTCCGCGTATCTGGGCGGGGTGTCGCTCACGTCGCTGGCCGCGGCCGGGCGGGTACGGGAGCTGCGGCAGGGGGCGCTGGCGGAGGCGTCCCTGGCGTTCGGCTCGGTGGTGGCGCCGTGGCTGCCGCACGGGTTCTAGGCCCCGGGGGGCGAAAGGCTCTGCGGGCTCCACGAAGGGCCCTATGACCTCTGGCAGCCGGGGCACCAGAACAGGTTGCGGGCGGCGAGAGAGGCGGTGCGGATCTCGCCGCCACAGAGGTGGCAGGGCAGGCCGGCCCTGCGGTACACGTACACCTCGCCGCCGTGGTCGTCGACGCGCGGCGGGCGGCCCATGGCCTCGGGGGTGTGTTCGGGCCGCACGGTGTCGATGCGGTTGGTGCGGACGCCCTCGCGCATCAGGGCGACGAGGTCGGCCCAGATGGCGTCCCACTCGGCGGGCGTGATGTCCTTGCCCGGCCGGTAGGGGTCGATGCCGTGCCGGAAGAGGACCTCGGCGCGGTAGACGTTGCCCACCCCCGCGATGACCTTCTGGTCCATGAGCAGGGCGGCGATGCTCGTCCGGCTGCGGCGGACCCGCCGGTGGGCGGTCTCCGGGTCGGCGTCGGCGCGCAGCGGGTCGGGGCCGAGGCGGCCGTGGACCGCGGTCTTCTCCTCGCCGGTGACCAGCGCGCAGGTGGTGGGGCCGCGCAGGTCGACGTACGCGGTGGGGTTCGCCAGACGCAGGCGGACCGTGTCGGTGGGCGGGGGCGCGGGGCCGTCGCCGAAGGTGACCTTGCCGAACAGGCCGAGGTGGATGTGCACCCAGTCGGCGCCGCGGAAGCCGAGGAAGAGGTGCTTGCCGTGGGCGTCGGCCGTGTGCAGCTCGGCCCCGTCGAGGAGGGCGGCGGCGTCGGCGAACTTGCCCTGGGGGCTGGTGACGGCGACCGCGCCGCCGGCGAACCGCGCCGCGTAGTCCCGGGCCAGACGGTGGATGGTGTGCCCCTCTGGCACGGCTTCCCTCAACCTTTCACAACAGCGGGGCGCGCCGGGGGCACTACCGCCCCCTGGCTCCGCCCTGCCCCTGACCTGCCGGTTCTCAGCCCTGCGGGTGGTGCGGGGGGATCGGCGGCAGCTCGCCCGTGGTCTCGTACGAGGACAGCATGCCGATGCGTCGCTCATGCCGCTCGTCGCCCGAGAACGGCGTGTTCAGGAACGTCTCGACGAACTTCGTCGCCTCTTCCACCGTGTGCATCCGGGCGCCCACGGCGACGACGTTCGCGTTGTTGTGCTGCCGGCCCAGGGAGGCCGTCTCCTCGCTCCAGGCGAGGGCCGCACGCACGCCCTTCACCTTGTTCGCGGCGATCTGCTCCCCGTTGCCGGAGCCGCCGATCACGATGCCGAGGGCGTCGGGGTCCGCGGCGGTGCGCTCCGCGGCGCGGAGGCAGAACGGCGGGTAGTCGTCCTGGGCGTCGTAGATGTGGGGCCCGCAGTCGACGGGCTCGTGCCCGGCGGCCTTGAGCCACTCGACGAGGTGGTTCTTCAGTTCGAAACCGGCATGGTCGGAGCCGAGGTACACGCGCATGGTCCGAGTGTGTCACGTCCGTCGCGGCTCGGCCTCGTGGGGTGACGGCCAGGAATAGGTGTGAGCTACACCATAGAACCTCAAGGAAACCTCAAGTAACAATCCGGATTCAAAGGTTCCCGAATTTGTTCGCCTCGGATTCACTGGACCGGCTCGTACACCGCTCGTACGAGCCCCCGCACTTCCGCTCGTACGGGGCAGAAGGTGTCCGTCCGTACGTGTGTCCCCTCTTGTTTCTCGTACACCCGGCGCAAAGGAATCACCCTTTATGACTTCGCAGCCGACCCCCACCCAGGCCGGAAACGCATCCGGCCGCCCCGGAGAACCCGGCGGCGGCCTTCAGGCAGGACTCAAGAACCGTCATCTGTCGATGATCGCCATCGGTGGCGTCATCGGTGCCGGCCTGTTCGTCGGATCCAGCTCCGGCATCGCCACCGCCGGCCCCGGCATCCTGCTCTCGTACGCTCTCGTCGGCACGCTCGTGGTGCTGGTGATGCGGATGCTGGGCGAGATGTCCGCCGCGAACCCCACCTCGGGCTCCTTCTCCGCGCACGCGGACCGGGCGCTCGGCCGCTGGGCCGGTTTCTCGATCGGCTGGCTGTACTGGTTCTTCTGGGTCGTCGTGCTCGCCGTGGAGGCCACCGCGGGCGCCAAGATCCTCTCCGGGTGGGTCCCGGCCGTGCCGCAGTGGGGCTGGGCGCTCATCGTCATGATCGTGCTGACCGCGACCAACCTGGTCTCCGTCGGCTCCTACGGTGAGTTCGAGTTCTGGTTCGCCGGGATCAAGGTCGTGGCGATCGGTGCGTTCATCGTCGTCGGCGCCCTCGCCGTCTTCGGGGTGCTGCCGGGCGTCCACAGCGACAAGGCGAGCCTGGGCAACCTCACCGGTCACGGCGGCTTCCTGCCCCACGGACCCGGCGCCATCCTCACCGGTGTGCTGCTGGTCGTGTTCTCCTTCATGGGCAGCGAGATCGCCACGCTGGCGGCCGGCGAGTCGGAGGACCCGCAGCGGGCGGTCACCAAGTCGACGAACAGCATCATCTGGCGTATCGCCGTCTTCTACCTGGGCTCGATCTTCGTGGTCGTCTCGCTGCTGCCGTGGAACGACCCGTCGATCAAGGACAAGGGCTCCTACGTCGCCGCCCTGGACTCCCTCGGCATCGCGCACGCCGGCCAGATCATGAACGTCATCGTGCTGACGTCGGTGCTGTCCTGTCTGAACTCCGGGCTCTACACGGCCTCCCGCATGGCCTTCTCGCTGGGCCAGCGGGGTGACGCGCCGAAGGCGTTCGCGCGGACCACGTCCCGTGGCGTGCCGATGGCCGCGATCGTCGCGTCCGTCGTCTTCGGCTTCGTCGCCGTCTTCTTCAACTACAAGTTCCCGGACTCGGTCTTCCTCTTCCTGGTCAACTCCAGTGGCGCGGTGGCCCTGTTCGTGTGGCTGGTCATCTGCTTCTCGCAGCTGCGGATGCGGAAGATCATCCAGCGCGAGGCGCCGGAGAAGCTGCTCGTCAAGATGTGGCTGTACCCGTACCTGACCTGGGCGACGGCCGCGCTGATCGTGTTCGTCCTCGGCTACATGCTGACCGACACCGAGCACGACGGACGTGAGACGGTGCTGCTGTCGCTGCTCGTCGCCGCCGTGGTGCTGGTGATCGCCGTGGTGAAGGAGCGGATCGCGGGCAACCGCCCGGCCGCCCCCGCCGAGGCACCGGCCGACAAGATCTCCGTCGGCTGATCCGACGCCCCTGGGAACATGGCCGCATAACTTGACGGAACCTGTCAGGTTATGCGGCCATCATGCGTCGCATGACCTACACGGACAACCGCGCAGACCTGACCCTGCTCCGCCCCGGCGACGCCGGCTACGACGACGAACTCGCCGGATTCCAGACCGGGTTCACCCAACGGCCCTCGGTGATCGCGGCCGTCCGGTCGACCGCGGACGTGGTGGCCGCCGTGCGGTACGCGGCCGCCGAAGACCTGCCGGTGGGCGTACAGGCCACCGGACACGGGCTGCCCGGGGGCTACGAGGGCGGGCTGCTCATCACGACCCGGCGGCTGGACGGGCTCACCGTGGATCCCGAGGCGCGTACGGTCCGCGTGCAGGCGGGGGTGCGCTGGGGGCAGGTCGTCGCGGCGGCCGAGCCGTACGGGCTGGCACCGCTCAACGGCTCGGCGCCCGGCGTGGGCGCGGTGTCGTACACCCTGGGCGGCGGACTCGGCATCCTCGCACGGCAGTTCGGGTACGCGGCCGACCATGTGCGGTGGCTGGAGGTCGTCACCGCCGACGGCGAACTCCGCCGTGTCACCCCGGAGTCCGACCCCGACCTGTACTGGGCGCTGCTGGGCGCGGGGCAGAACTTCGGCATCGTGACCGAGCTGGAGATCGGCCTCGTTCCGGTGCGGACGCTGTACGGCGGCTCGCTCGCCTTCGACGGGCGCGAGGTGGACCCCGCGGCCGTGCTGCGCGCGTACGAGGCGTGGACGCGGACCGTGCCGGACGGGGTGACCTCTTCCTTCGCCGCCGTACCGTACCCGGACCTGCCCGCGCTGCCGCCCCACCTGCGCGGCCGGTACCTCGTCTCGATCAGGGTCGCCCACACGGGCGCCGACGGCGAACGGCTCACGGCCCCGCTGCGGGAGATCGGGCCGGTGCTGTCGGACTCGCTGCGCGAGATGCCGTACGCCGAGAGCCACACCATCCACAGCGACCCGGACTTCCCGCACGCCTACTACGGCGACAGCGCGGTGCTGCGGGAGCTGGACGTCGAACGGGCCGGGGAACTGCTGAAGCGGACCGGGCCCGAGGCGGGCCAGATGTGTGTCGTGCAGATCAACCACCTGGGCGGGGCGCTGGCCCGGCCCGCACCGAACGCGGTGCCGTACCGCGAGGGGCGGTTCCTGGTGCGGCTGCTGACCGTGGGCGACCGTGAGCGGGCGCGGGCCGTACTGGACCCGGCGTTCGCCCTGCTGGCGGACGATCGCCTGGGCCGCTCGCTGAACTTCGCCTTCGGGGCCGGGGACCGGGGTGCCGGACTGTACGACCCGGAAACGCGGAAGAGGCTCGCCGGGCTGAAGGAGACTTACGACCCGGCGAACCTCTTCCGCAGGAACTACGGCGTCAGCGCTTGCTGACGAACTTCCAGGCGGTGGGCAGCGCGCCCATCGCCAGGGCGGCCTTGAGGGCGTCACCGATCAGGAACGGGGTGAGTCCGGCCGCGACCGCCTGGGGGAAGGAGAGGTGCGCCGCCAGGGCCAGGTAGGGGACGCCGACCGCGTAGATGATCGCCTCGCCGAGGATCATCGTGCCCGCCATGCGCAGCGGGGAGCGGTCGGCGCCTCGGCGGGCCAGGGCGCCCACGGCCGCCGAGGCGAGCAGCATGCCGATGACATAGCCGAAGGAGACGGCTCCCGCGCCGGAGGCGCCGCCCGCGAACCACGGCACGCCGGCCACACCGGCGAGCGCGTACAGGGCGAGGGAGAGGAAGCCGCGGCGGGCGCCGAGCGCGGTGCCGACGAGCAGCGCGGCGAAGGTCTGGCCGGTCACCGGCACCGGGGACCCGGGCACCGGGACCGACAGCTGGGCCGCGAGGCCGGTGAGCACGGCGCCGCCGATGACGAGGGCCGCGTCGCGGACGCGGGACGTCGGCAGCAGGTCGGCGAGGACCGTGCCGGGGCGGGCGAGGGTGGTGGCGGTGCTCATGGGGACTCCGCGGGGTGGTGTGGACACGTCGGGACAGCGTGACGCTATCCCAGCGCCCTTGGGCCGATCACCATCGGCGGTCGACAAAGGGTGGAACAGCGCGTTCGTGAACTTCGCACAAAGGGTGCTCCTTACACATGGTCAGGCGTGAGACCGGTCACTGAGATGAAGGCGTTCCACTCACGCTTTGGTGGCGACCGGGAACTGTAGGGTCCCGCCAAAGCCCCGAGGGGCTCGTCTCGCCCGTCGGTCGCCGTCTGGGCAGCGGTGGGCCGTTTTGCTAGCTTCGAGCGCATGGTTGCCCAGGCCCGGAACTTCACGTCGCGTCGCTATGTCGACCTGCGACGCCAGGGCACGGCCACCTGTCGCCGCCCGGTGTAGGGGCGGGCTCCGGCGCGCCTCGAGCCTTCCGAGACGTGTCGGCCCCGTTCCCGAGGACGGTTCTCCATGCCCCGTACCGCGGCATCCACTCTTGTCTCCCCCGTTCCCCGTGCCGCCGACAGCGACCGGCGGCGTACCAGCGCCAGCGTCGTACTGCGGTCCGTGCTGGAGCACGGGCCGGTGGCGCGCAGCACCGTCGCCCGGCTGACCGGGCTGTCGCCCGCGTCCGTGACCGAGCACTGCGCCCGGCTGACCGGGCTCGGGCTGATCCGTGAGGAGGCGGCCCCGCGCCGCTCGAACGGGGTGGGCCGGCCGCATGTGCCCGTCGATCTCGACACCGAGCGGTTCCTGGTCTGCGGGGTGCACGTGGCCGTGCCGTACACCACGGTCGCGCTGCTCGATCTGCGCGGGCGCGTCGTGGCGCAACGCGAGGTGAAGCACGAGCGGACGGACCCCGGCTGGGTGCTGGCCCGGGCCGCGGAGGGACTCGCGGCACTGCTCGCCGAGGCGCCCGGCCGCGGGCCGCTCGGGGTCGGCGTCGCGGTCGGCGGCTGGGTGGACCGGGAGACGGGCACCGTGGTCGAGCACGAGCTGCTGGGCTGGCGCGAGGTGCCGGTGCGGGAGCTGCTCGAGGCCCGTACCGGGCTGCCGGTCCATGTGGACGGGCACGCGCGCGCGTTGGTCAACGGGGAGCGGCTGTTCGGGCGGGCCCGGGGCAGCCGCAGCGTGCTGCACCTGTTCGTGGGCAACGTGGTCGATGCGGCCTTCGCCACCAACGACGAGGTGCACCACGGGCCCCGCTCCCAGGCGGGGGCGATCGCCCACCTTCCGGTGCCGGGCGGCACCGAGCCGTGCGCGTGCGGCCGTACCGGCTGCCTTCAAGTGGAGCTGAGCGAGCGGACGTTGTGCCGACGAGCCCGGGCGGCCGGGGTGATCGACGGGGTGAACCCGATGCACGTGGTGACCGCGGCGGCGGCCGGGGACGCGGTGGCGCGGCGGCTGCTGAGGGAACGGGCCCGGACGACCGGGTGGGCGGCCGGGCTGCTGCTGGACGTCCTGAACCCGGAGACGGTCGTGGTGACCGAGGTGGGTGTCATGCACTTCGAGGACTGCTTGCACGCACTGCGGGAAGCGGCCGGAATACGCCGGGCGGCGGCCGTCGTGCCGACCAGTTTCCCGGATTCCGTGCTTGCGGTAGCGGGCGGCTCCGTGGTTCTCGACGTGCTGTTCCGGGACCCGCTGGGCGCGTCACCTGAGGCTATTTAATTCAGAAACTCGGAATGTTGACAGGGGTCGTCCATGGCCGGGAACATCCTGCTCATGAACCCGCTCACGAGCTGTCGCACCCTCTGTTGCTGACACATTGCCGCGCATGAAGCGCGTGTTTCCGTCTGCGTGAGTTCACTTCTTCCGGCACCCTTCCCGTCCGGGATTCCCCACTTCCGGCATGCGGCCCGCCCGGAATTCCTCCTGCCTTTGTGCTCTGTTCCGCTCCGTGCATCCAGGGAGTCCTCCCATGCCTTCTCCATCTGTTTCCGGTCTCGACCGCCGCCTGTTTCTCACCTCTCTGCTCGGCGCGTCCGCCGCCGTCGCCGGGCTCAGCGGCTGCGCGGGCGGCAGTGCCGCCGCCGACACCTCGGGCGCCGCCACCAAGCCGCTCGCCGACAAGGTCCCGGCCGGCACCAGCCTGAAGATCGCCTCGTACCAGAACCAGCAGCAGCTGCAGTTCAAGCTGGCGAGGCTGCCCAAGCTGCCGTTCACAGTGTCGAGTTGGGCGAACATCGGGGCCGGCCCCGATGTGATCAACGCGTTCCGCGCCAAGTCCCTCGACCTCGCCAACAACGCGGGCATCCCGCCGATCCAGGCGCACTACCAGGGCTTCGCCGCGAAGATCGTGGCGATCGACATCACCCGCAAGCCCAACTACCTCTTCGCCACCAAACCCGGCAGCGACATCCGCACGGTCGAGGACTTCAAGGGCAAGAGGCTGGCCTTCTCCCAGGGCCAGGCGCAGGGCGTCGTACTGCTGCGGGCGCTGAAGAAGGCGGGCCTGAAGTACGACGACGTGAAGCTGGTCCCACTGACCAGCAACCAGTTCCTCACCGCGCTGCAGTCCGGGCAGGTGGACGTGGCCCCGCTCGGCAACAACCAGGCACCCGCCTATCTGAAGCAGTACGGGCCCAAGGGCGCCCACACCATCACCACCGACGTGGTCGACCTGCTGAACCTGCTGTGGGCGCCGCAGTCCGTGCTCAACGACCCGGCCAAGGCCGCCGCGATCGCCGCGTACATCCCCCAGTGGGCCCGGGGCCAGGTGTGGCAGTACGAGCACCCCGACGTCTGGGACGAGGAGTTCTACGTCAAGACGCAGAACCTGACCCTTGAGCAGGCCGAGTCCATCACCGCGCTCGCCAACAAGCCGCTGTTCCCGCCCGTTTGGGACGAGGCGATCAAGTGGGAGCAGGAGACCGCCGATCTGCTCGCCGAGGGCGGCTTCGTGAAGAAGTTCGACGTCTCCTCGCTCTTCGACCACCGCTTCGAGTCCATCGCCGCCAGGGCCGTGCCGGCGGAGTACCGGAGGTGAGCGCCGTGACCGCGACCACGGCAGCCCTGGCGGCGACGGCCGCCGAGGAACTCCCCCAGGTCCGCCGGCGCCGCCGGCTCTCCCCCGGGCGTCAGCTGCCCGCCGCCCGGCTCATCGGCCCGCTGCTGCTCCTCGTCCTGTGGGCAGCCGCCTCGGCCGCCGGAGCGCTCGACCCGGGGGCCGTCCCGGCGCCCTGGACGGTGCTGAGGACGGCCGGCCACCTGTGGACGGACGGCACGCTGTCCACGGACGTGCTGACCTCGCTGAAGCGGGCCGCGTACGGCTTCGCGATCGGCCTGACCGCGGGCGTGCTGCTGGCGCTCGCCTCGGGGCTCAGCCGGGTGGGGGAAGCGCTGATCGACGGAACCGTGCAGCTCAACCGGGCGATCCCGACCCTCGGTCTGATCCCGCTGTTCATCCTCTGGCTGGGCATCGGCGAGACCTTCAAGATCGCCATCATCGCGATCGTCGTCTACATCCCCATCTACCTGAACACGCACTCCGCACTGTCCGGCATCGACAGCCGGTACGTCGAACTCGCCGAAGTGCAGGGCCTGTCGAGGTTCACCTTCATCCGGCAGGTGGTGATCCCCGGCGCGCTCCCCGGGTTCTTCGTGGGGCTCCGGCTCGGCGTGACCGGCTCCTGGCTGGGCCTGGTGGTCCTGGAGCAGATCAACGCCACCAGCGGCCTCGGCTACATGATGTTCCAGGCGCAGAACTACGGCCAGACCGACGTCATCCTGGTCGGCCTGCTGATCTACGGCGTCTTCGGCCTGGTCTCCGACAGCGTGGTCCGTCTCATCGAACGGAGGGTGCTGTCGTGGCGCCGCACACTGAGCAGCTGACCCGGCCCGCCGTCCGGCTGCGGGGCCTGACCCGGTCGTTCGACGGCCGTACGGTCCTCGACGGCATCGACCTCGACCTGCCCGCAGGACAGTTCACCGCCCTGCTCGGGCACAGCGGCTCGGGCAAGTCCACCCTGCTGCGGGCCGTCGCCGGACTCGACCACGGGGTGGCCGGAAGGGGGCAGCTCACCGCGCCCGAGCGGGTCTCGGTGGTCTTCCAGGACTCCCGGCTGCTGCCCTGGCGCCGGGTGCTGGACAACGTCCTGCTGGGCCTGGACGGCAGCGACGCCGAGGAACGCGGCCGGGCCGCCCTCACGGAGGTGGGCCTGAAGGGCCGCGAGCGGGCCTGGCCGGGCGAGCTGTCCGGCGGTGAGGCCCAGCGGGCCGCGCTGGCCCGCTCCCTGGTCCGCGAGCCCGAACTCCTGCTGGCCGACGAGCCGTTCGGGGCACTGGACGCACTCACCCGGATCAAGATGCACAACCTGCTGCGCGAGCTGTGGAAGCGCCACCGGCCCTCCGTGCTGCTCGTGACCCACGACGTGGACGAGGCGATCGTGCTCGCCGACCGCGTCCTCGTCCTGGACCAGGGCCGTATCGGCCTCGACCTGACCATCGACCGCCCGCATCCGCGCTCCTACCGCGAGCCGGTCCTGGGCGAATACCGCGAGCGGCTGCTGGCCGCCCTGGGCGTCACGGAGGACCATCAGTGACACAGAGAAGGCTGCACCTGAACGCGTTCCTGATGAACACCGGTCACCACGAGGCCTCGTGGCGGCTCCCGGAGAGCGACCCCTACGCGCACGTCGCCCTCGCGCACTACGTCGACCTGGCGCGGACCGCCGAGCGCGGCACCTTCGACTCCCTCTTCCTCGCCGACGGCCCCCAGCTGTGGAACAACCTCGCCCAGCGGCCGGCCGGCGCCCTGGAACCGCTCACCCTGCTGACCGCGCTGGCGACGGCCACCGAGCACATCGGCCTGATCGCCACCGCCTCCACCTCCTACAACTCCCCGTACAACCTGGCCCGCAAGTTCGCCTCGCTGGACATCATCAGCGGGGGCCGCGCGGGCTGGAACATCGTCACCACCGCGGGCGCCGAGGCCGCGCGCAACTTCGGCCTGGACGCCGAGCCCGCGCACGCCGAGCGCTACGCGCGCGCCGCCGAGTTCCTCGACGTGGCCCTCAAGCTCTGGGACAGCTGGGAGGACGACGCCATCGTCGCCGACAAGGCGGCCGGAGTCTGGGGCGACGACAGCAAGATCCACCCGCCCCGGCACAAGGGGAGGTACTTCAGCGTCGCCGGCGCCCTCAACGTGCCGCGCACCCCGCAGGGTTACCCGCTGCTTGTGCAGGCGGGCTCCTCGGAGGACGGGAAGCGGTTCGCGGCACGGTACGCGGAGGCGGTGTTCACCGCCCAGCAGACCATCGAGGACGCGCAGGCCTTCTACGCCGACCTCAAGTCCCGCACCGAGCGGGCCGGACGCGACCCCGACCACGTCAAGGTGCTGCCCGGCATCGTCCCCGTGCTCGGCTCTACCGAGGCCGAGGCCAGAGCCGCCGAGCAGCTCCTCGAGGACCACATCGTCCACGACCACGGGGTGGGCCGCCTGGAGAGCCTGCTGCACCTGGAGCCCGGGACCCTGGAGCTGGACGCCCTGCTCCCCGCCGACCTGCCGCCCGAGTCCGCCATCGAGGGCGCCAAGAGCCGCTACACGCTCGTCGTGGAGCTGGCCAGGCGCGAACGGCTGACCGTACGGCAGCTGATCGGGCGGCTCGGCGGCGGGCGCGGGCACCTCACCTTCGCAGGGACCCCCGAACAGGTCGCCGACCAGATCGAGACCTGGTTCACACAGGGAGCCGCCGACGGCTTCAACATCATGCCCGCGGTGCTGCCCTCCGGCCTGGAGGCGTTCGTCGAGCACGTCGTGCCGATCCTGCGCGCCCGTGGCCTGCTGCGCACGGAGTACGGCCCCCGCCAGACCCTGCGGGAGCGCTACGGCCTCCCCCGCCCCGCCAACCAGTACCTGACCCCCGCACTCGCCACCGCCTGAAAGGACCCGCCATGTCCATCGAGATCACCAAGGTCACCGCACGCATCGGCGCCCGGGTCTCCGGAGTCGACATCACCAAGCCGCTCGACCAGGAGCAGGTCACCGCCATCCGCGAGGCCCTGAACGCCCACAAGGCACTCGTCTTCGACGCCGGAGACCTGGACGACGAGGGCCAGCAGGCCTTCGCCCGCCGGCTGGGCGACCTCACCACCGCCCACCCGACGGTCGGCGCCGTCGAGGGCGCCCCGAACGTGCTGCCCGTGGACAGCGAGCGGGGCCGCGCCAACCACTGGCACACCGACGTCACCTTCGTCCTCAACCCGCCGCAGGCCAGCACCCTGCGCTCGATCACGATCCCGCCCTACGGCGGCGAGACCCTGATCGCCAACGCGGCGGCGGCCTACCGCGACCTGCCGGAGCCGCTGCGCCGCCTGGCCGACACCCTGTGGGCCGAGCACACCAACGACTACGACTACGCGGTGCCGGAGGAGGAGATCGACGAGGAGAAGGCCGCCCAGCGCGCCCAGTTCACCTCGATCAAGTACCGCACCGCCCACCCCGTCGTCCGCGTCCATCCGCTGACCGGGGAGCGCGGGCTGTTCATCGGCGGTTTCGCGCAGCGGATCGTGGGCCTGTCGGTCGGCGAGTCCCGCAAGATCCTGGAGCTGCTCCAGGCGTACGTCACCCGTCCGGAGAACATCCTGCGCCACCGCTGGGCCCGGAACGAGCTGGTGCTCTTCGACAACCGGATCACCCAGCACTACGCCATCGACAACTACGACGGGCAGCCGCGCCGGCTGCACCGGGTGACCGTCGCCGGTGACGTCCCGGTCGGCGTCGAGGGCAAGGAGAGCTACTCGATCGAGGGCGACGCCTCGCACTACACGCCGGTCGCCGCGTAACCGGAAGGTCACCCGCCGTACATCCGGCGTCCGGATAGTGGGCAGCCTCTCCGTCCCACCGGAGAGGCTGCCCACACTGTGGGCGTTTTGCCCCTTCTCACGTACGGGACGAGCACCGCCCATGCCCAGCACCACCGTCGAGACGCCGCCGACCGACGACGTCTCCCTCTCCCACGGCCTCAAGCAGCGCCATCTGTCGATGATCGCCCTCGGCGGGGTGATCGGCGCCGGCCTGTTCGTCGGGTCCGGCGCGGGCATCGCCGCCGCCGGGCCGTCGATCGTGATCGCGTACGCCGTCTCCGGTCTGCTCGTCATGCTGGTGATGCGGATGCTCGGCGAGATGTCGGCCGCCTATCCGTCGTCGGGCTCCTTCTCCGCGCACGCCGAGCGGGCCATCGGCCCCTGGGCGGGCTTCACCGCGGGCTGGTCGTTCTGGGTGCTGCTGTGCACGGCGGTCGGCCTGGAGGGCATCGGCGCCGCGAAGATCGTCACCGGCTGGCTGCCCGGCACCCCGGAATGGGCGTGGGTGGCGCTGTTCATGGTGGTCTTCTGCGGGGCCAACCTGGCCGCCGTGAAGAACTTCGGCGAGTTCGAGTTCTGGTTCGCCGCGCTGAAGGTCGGCGCGATCACCCTGTTCCTGGTGCTCGGCGTGCTGGCGATCGCGGGCGTACTGCCCGGCACCGACTCCCCCGGCGCCTCGCACCTGACCGACTTCCTGCCGCACGGCAGCGAGGGCCTGGTCATCGGCCTGCTCGCGTCGGTGTTCGCGTACGGCGGCCTGGAGACCGTCACCATCGCGGCGGCCGAGTCGCAGGACCCGGTCAGGGGTGTGGCGAGCGCGGTGCGTACGGCGATGTGGCGCATCGCGGTGTTCTACGTCGGCTCGATGGCGGTCATCGTCACGCTGGTCCCGTGGAACGCGAAGGAGGTCGTCGAGAAGGGCCCGTACGTGGCCGCCCTCGACCACCTGGGCATTCCGGGCGCCGGGCAGCTGATGAACGTGGTGGTGCTGGTCGCGCTGCTGTCCGCGATGAACGCCAACATCTACGGCTCCTCGCGCATCGCGTACTCGCTGGTGGAGCGCGGCCAGGGCCCGAAGGCGCTGGGCAGGGTCTTCGGCGGCGTCCCGCGGATCGCGGTGCTGGTGTCCTCGGTCTTCGGGTTCGTGTGCGTGGTGCTGAGCTACTGGCGGCCGGACGACGTCTTCCCCTGGCTGCTGAACATGATCGGCGCGGTGATCCTGGTCGTCTGGGTCTTCATCGCGGTCTCGCAGCTGCGCCTGCGCCGCCGCCTGGAGCGGGAGACGCCCGGCAGGCTGGTCGTGCGGATGTGGGCGTTCCCCGTGCTGACGTGGCTCGCGCTGGCCGGCATGGCGGCGATCTTCGTGCTGATGGCGCGGCAGCCCGACACCCGTGTTCAGCTGTACTCGACGGGCGGGATGACCCTGTTCCTGGCGGCCGTCGGCTACGTCTGGCAGCGGGCGCGCGCCGAACGCTGACGCCGGGAGCGCCGCGTGGCGGTCCCGCGCGCTCCTCTTTCCGTCGCACGTGGGATTGACGGTCCGCCACCTCGGGATCACCCTCGGTCGACAAGCCGTTCCCACGAGGGGACGGGGACGGGAAGGGGAGCCGATGGAGTCGACCGACCCGGTACGTGTGGTGGCCGCGGGTGACCGCTTCGTCGTGCCGTCGCTGATCACGGCGGCCATACACCACGAGATGGACGAACATCCCTGCGAAGTACGGGAGTTGGAACTCCCGGAGGGCGCGGGCGACGCCGAGGAGGAGCTGATCAAGGCGCTGGCGGACGCCGAGGTCCTCGTCACCCGCGGCGGTCCGGTCACCGAGCGGGTGCTGGCCGCCGCACCGGAGCTGCGGCTGGTGGTCGTGTGCCGGGGCGGCCCGGTGAACGTCGACCTCGATGCGGCCAAGGCGCACGGCGTCCGCGTGTGCCGTGCGCCCGGCGGCGAGGCGGCGGCCACCGCCGAGTTCACGCTCGGCCTGATGCTGGCCGCCCTGCGCCGCATCCCCGAGGCCCACGCATTCCTGACCCGGCAAGGGAGGTGGCAGGGCCCCGCGTCCCTCACGTACGAGCACGCCGGCCCGGAGCTGGAGGACCTGCCGGTGGGCCTGATCGGTCACGGCGCGGTGGGCAGCCGGGTCGCGCGGGCGCTGTGCGCGTTCGGGGCACGGGTGATGGTCTACGACCCGTATGTGCGCGGCGAGGTGCACGGGCTGCGGATCGGCTCGCTCGACGACCTTCTGCGCCGCTCCCGTGTGATCACCCTGCACACCCCGCTCACCTCCGGGACCCGGGGCCTGATCGGGGCCCGGGAGCTGGCCCTGCTGCCGCGCGGCGCGGTGGTGGTGAACGCGGCGGACGGGGAGCTGCTGGACGAGGACACGCTGTGCGACGCCCTGGAGAGCGGGCAGCTGTCGGCAGCGGCCCTCGACACGTACGCGCACGAGCCGCTGCCGCCGGACTCCCGGCTCCTCGCTCTGGCACAGCGGCTGGTGCTGACCCCGCGCCTCGGCGGGTCGAGCCGTGCGGCGGCCGAGAAGGCGGCCGGGATCGCGGCGGAGGAGGTGGGCCGCTGGGTGCGCGGGGAGCCCCCGGCGCACGCCCTGTCGTGATCGGTCACAACGAGGAGACAGCCATGACCTACCGGGCATACCGGCGGTGTCCCAACTGCGGAGACACCATGCAGGACTTCCGGGAGCTGGAGGGGGACGAGGAGAAGGCGGCGGCCGAGGAGGCCCTCCGACCGGTCCTTGAGGGCCACCCCTTCGTCGCGAAGGACTACCACCGCTGCGCCCGCCCCGGCTGCCGGCGGATCCAGCGCAAGGACCACTGGAGGACGGGGGCGACGTTGCCGGAGGAGTCCTAGTGCCCCGACAGGCACGGAACACGGGAAAGGGCGCCGCACCGGCCGTGGCTGCGGCGCCCTGCCCACCCGGCCTCAGCGGCACCCGGAGGTGAGGACTACAGGTTGCTGAAGTCCGGCCCCTTCGTCCGCGTCCGCTTGATCTCGTAGAAGCCCGGCACCGACGCGACCGCCAGCGTCCCGTCCCAGAGCCTCGCCGCCTCCTCGCCCTTCGGCGCCGGAGTCACCACCGGCCCGAAGAAGGCGATCTGCTCCCCGTCCGGGCCCGGCACCGCGATCACCGGCGTGCCCACCTCCTGGCCCACCTTCTCGATGCCCTCCTTGTGCGAGGCGCGCAGCTGCGCATCGAACTCGAAGTCCTCCTGCTCGGCGTAGTCGATCAGGTCGGCGGGCAGACCGACCTCCTCCAGCGCCGCCGCGATCGCCTCGAGCGTCGGGCCCTCGTCCTGGTTGTGGAAGCGCGTGCCGAGGGCGGTGTACAGCGGTCCGAGGACGTCCGCACCGTGCTTCTGCCACGCCGCCGTCACCACCCGCACCGGCTTCCACGCCTTGGTCGCCAGCATCTCCCGGTACTCCTCGGGCAGCTGGTCGATCCTGTCCTCGTTGAGCACCGCCAGGCTCATGATGTGCCAGCGCACCTCGATGTCCCGGACCTTCTCCACCTCCAGCACCCAGCGGGAGGTCATCCAGGCCCAGGGGCACAGCGGGTCGAACCAGAAGTCGACGGGGGTCTTGCCGGAAGCGGTCGCGGTCTCGGACATGGCTCTCCTCGGAAACGTGGACGTTCAACCGGCAACAACCGGTGCACCGCCCGGGTCATTCCCTCGCACGTGCCTGCCGTATTCCCTGCTGCCCCGGGTCAGGGGCGCATGGCAGGATCGGTCCTGTCCGTGCCACCCAGCAGCCGCCAAGGAGTGCCGCCCGTGCCCGGTGAGAACCTGTCCCGCGACGAGGCCCAGGAGAGGGCCGCCCTGCTGTCCGTCGACGGGTACGACGTGTCGCTCGACCTGCGCTCCGCCGTGGGCGAGGCACCCGGCAGCGCGGACGAGCCGCGTACCTTCCGCTCGGTCACCACGATCCGCTTCCGCTGCGCCGAGCCGGGCACGTCGAGCTTCGCCGACCTGATCGCCCCGAGCGTCACCGCGGTGTCCCTCAACGGCAAGGACCTCGACCCCGGCGAGGTCTTCGACGGCACCCGCATCCTGCTGGAGGACCTGGCCGCGGAGAACGAGCTGGTGGTCGACGCCCAGTGCGCCTACTCCCGCACCGGTGAGGGCCTGCACCGCTTCGTCGACCCGGAGGACGGCGAGGTCTACCTGTACACCCAGTACGAGCCCGCCGACGCCCGCCGCGTCTTCGCGAACTTCGAGCAGCCCGACCTCAAGGCCCCCTTCCGCTTCGAGGTCCGCGCCCCCGAGGGCTGGACGGTGTGGAGCAACGGCGTCGGCGAGAAGCACGACGGGGTGTGGCGGTTCGCGGAGACCAAGCCGATCTCGACGTACATCACCTGCGTCGTGGCGGGCCCGTACCACTACGTCACCGACACCTACACCCGCACCCTCGACGACGGCACGACCCTCGAGATCCCGCTCGGCGCGATGTGCCGCAAGGGCCTGGCCCGGCACTTCGACGCGGACGACGTCTTCCTGATCACCAAGCAGGGCCTGGACTTCTTCCACGACCACTTCGACTACCCGTACCCGTTCGGCAAGTACGACCAGGCGTTCGTGCCCGAGTACAACCTCGGCGCCATGGAGAACCCGGGGCTCGTGACCTTCACCGAGGAGTTCGTCTTCCGCGGCAAGGTCACCCAGGCGTCCTACGAGCGCCGGGCCAATGTGATCCTGCACGAGATGGCCCACATGTGGTTCGGCGACCTGGTGACCATGGCCTGGTGGGACGACCTGTGGCTGAAGGAGTCCTTCGCGGACTTCATGGGCTCGTTCTCGCTGGTGGAGGCGACCCGGTTCACGAGCGGCTGGATCACCTTCGCCAACAACCGCAAGGCATGGGCGTACCGCGCCGACCAGCTGCCCTCCACGCACCCGATCACGGCGGACATCCGCGACCTCCAGGACGCGAAGCTCAACTTCGACGGCATCACCTACGCCAAGGGCGCGTCCGTACTGAAGCAGCTGGTGGCGTACGTCGGGCGGGAGGCGTTCCTGGAGGGCGCGCGCCGCTACTTCAAGCGGAACGCGTACGGCAACACGCGCCTGACCGACCTGCTGTCGGTGCTGGAGGAGACGAGCGGCCGGGACATGGCGTCCTGGGCGCGCTCCTGGCTCCAGACGGCGGGCGTCAACTCCCTGACTCCGCAGGTGCTGCTGGGTGAGGACGGGCGGATCGCGGAGCTGTCGGTGCTCCAGGAGGCGGCCGGCCCCGCCCATCAGTCGGCTCCGCCGACGGGCATCCAGGAGCTGCGCCCGCACCGGGTGGCGATCGGCCTGTACCGCACCGAGGGCGACGCGCTCGTGCGGTACGCGCGCGCCGAGGTGGACGTGCACGGTCCGCGGACGGTCGTCGGTGAACTGGCGGGCGCCGGGACGCCGGAGCTGGTCCTGGTCAACGACGACGACCTCACCTACTGCAAGATCCGCTTCGACGACACCTCGCTGGAGACCCTGAAGGACCGTCTCGGCGACATCACCGACCCGCTGGCCCGCGCCCTGTGCTGGTCGGCGCTGTGGAACCTGACCCGGGACGCTCTGCTGCCGGCGCGGGACTTCGTCGACCTGGTGCTGCGGTTCGCCGGCCGGGAGTCCGACATCGGCGTGCTGCAGATGCTGCACACCTGGGCCGACTCGGCGCTGACGCACTACGCGGCGCCCGCGTGGCGAAAGACGGGCGGGCGGCTGCTCTCCGAGGGCGCGCTGCGCGAGCTGCGGCAGGCCGAGCCGGGCAGCCAGCACCAGCTGACCTGGGCGCGGTTCTTCGCGGCGGTGGCGTTCCAGGAGGCCGATCTGCGGCTGCTGCGGGGGCTGCTGGACGGCACGGACAAGATCGACGGGCTGGAGGTGGACCAGGAGCTGCGCTGGGCGTTCCTGCGGCCGCTGGCGGCGCACGGGGCCGCCGACGAGTCGGTGCTCGCCGCCGAGCTGGCCCGCGACGACACGGCCTCCGGCAAGCGCCACCAGGTCCGCTGCCTGGCCTCGCGCCCCTCGGCCGCGGTCAAGGCGCAGGCGTGGGCGCAGGTCGTCGAGTCCGACACGCTGTCGAACGCGCTCGTCGAGGCGACCATCGCGGGCTTTGTGCAGCCCTCCCAGCGGGAGCTGCTCGCGCCGTACGCGGAGAAGTATTTCGCGGCGATCGGGCGGGTGTGGGCGGAGCGGTCCATCCAGATCGGGATGCACGTGGTCAGGGGCCTGTTCCCGGCGCTGCAGGACTCGCCGGAGACGCTGGAGGCGACGGACGCATGGATCGCCGCGCACGAGGACGCCCCGCCGGCGCTGCGACGGCTGGTGCTGGAGGCGCGCGACGACCTGGCACGCGCCCTGCGGGGGCAGGCCTGCGACGCGGCGGCGGCCGGCTGACACCGGGGGACGGCGGTTGGCGGGCGGCTCGCCGGGCCGGAGACGGCGATGGACGGGCGCGGCGGGACGACGGTGACGAAATACGAGTATCGGAACCCGTAACCTGCCGCGTCCCCCGTCCGGACCAGCCTCTTTCGGCAGTCGAACGCACGTACTTTAGCGCCGTGTTGTCCGCATTTGTCGACAGACGTGTAACAGCGGTTAGAGGGCGCACCGGGGGCGGGAAACCCGGGATCATGAACCACAACACCCCGCTCTCCCCCCGCCCCCTACGCCATCTGTCCGATGTGCAGCGCCGGGTGCTGACCACCGCCCAGCTGCGCGCCCACGGAGTGACCGCCGCCGAGACCACCGGGAAGTGCAGGCCCGGCGGCCCCTGGCAGCAGTTCCTGCCCGGCGTGTACCTGCTGCACCCCGGCCCGCCGACCTCCGAGGAACGCCTGCACGGGGTGCTGCTCTACGCGGCCCGTTCCTCGCTCGCCGACCCCGTGCCCGCGGTCCCGGCCCAGCCCGGCGCGGGCGCCCCGCACGGCCCGCTGCCGTACACGGACGCGATGGTCACCGGTCTGGCCGCCCTCGCTCTGTACGGCTTCGCCTCCGTGCCCGGACTGTCGTCACTCGAGAAGATCGACGTCCTTGTGCCGCGGACGCGCCGGCTGCGCAGCACCGGCTGCGCCCGGCTGGTCCGCACCCCGTCGCTGCCCGACCCGCGACTGGTGACCGGCGTGCCCGTCGCCCCGGTCGTACGCGCCCTGGCCGACGCGGTGGCGGAGGTACCGGACGCGACTGTGGTGCGCCGCCTGCTGACCGAGGCGGTCCGCGACGGACACTGCGAACCGGCCGCGGTGGTACGGGAGTTGAACCAGGCGCGGCTGCTGAGCCGCCCGCACGTGGTGGACGCCGTGGACGCGCTGCTGGCGGAGAGCCGGGCGGTCGCGGAGGACCGCCTGTACCGGATGGTGCGCGAGCACGGCCTGCCGGACCCGGTCTGGAACGTGGACCTGAGGCTGCCGGACGGCCCCTACCTCGGCGGCCTGGACGCGTACTGGCCCGAGCAGGCGGTGGCGCTGGAACTGGACACCCGCGCCCCGCGCCACGACGAGGACGCGCTGTGGTCGGAGTACGCCCGCAAGCGCGAGCAGCTGGAGCGGCTCGGCATCACGGTCGTGTACCTGACGCCGAAGAAGCTGCGCGACTGTCCGGAGCAGCAGGCGACGGTGGTCCGTACGGCGCTGATGGCGTCCCTGGACCGGGAGCCGGCCGCGCCGGTGGAGGTGCTGCCCCGGTGACGGACCGGGGTGACACGAGGAGGGGAGAGGAGGGGCCGCCGACAGGTGCCGGCGGCCCCTCCTCGTGTGCGGGTCCGGTTCGGCCCGGGGACGCCGGTGACCGTCAGAGCGGGTCAGGGAGGGGCGGTTCGGGGAGCGCGGGCTCCCGCTCCGGCGCGGTGGGCCTCATCGCCTGCGCGTGGACGCGGTCGATGAGGTCGGCGTACGCGGCGATCATGCGGGTGCGGCTGAAACGCTCGCGGCTGCGGGCGAGGACGGGCGCGAGGTCGGGGCGGGCGGCGGCGGCCTCGGTCCAGGCCCGGGCGATCACCTCGGGATCCGGCGGGGTGAGGTGGCCGTGCCCGGACACGATCAGCGCGCTGTCCCCCACGTCCGTGGCGACCGGGACCGCCCCGCACATCATGCCCTCGATCAGGCACAGCGGGGCCGCCTCCCCCCAGGACGAGGTCAGCGCCACCACGTCGGAGGCGGCGTAGACCGTCTCCATGTCGCGCCGGACGCCCAGCGCGTGCAGCCGTTCGGTGAGCCCCGTGTCGCCGCCGAAGGCCTCCCGGATGTCGGCGGCCAGCCCGGGCTGGTCCCCGGTCATGCCCGCGCCGCACATCAGCACGTGCCCGGCGGGCTCACGGCGCAGCCAGGCGTGCGCGGCGCGCAGGAACAGCGGGACGTTCTTCATGGCGTCGTAGCGGGCCGCGAAGACGACGACCGGGGCGGTGTCGGGGATACCGAGCGCCTCCCGCATGCGAAGGCGCCGGCCCGGGTCGGGCCGGAACCGGAGCAGGTCGACCCCGTTGGGGATGACGTGCAGCAGCTCGGCCGGGATCCCGGCGGCCCGGTAGGCCTCCCGGGTGGACTCGGCGCAGCAGACGCAGGCGACCACGGTGCCGTCGGCGATGGCGGCCTTCAGCTCGGCGAGCGCCCCGCCCTGGTTCTCCGGGTCGGAGCGGTGCAGGCAGACGATCACGGGGCGGCGTGGCAGGCCCCCCTGGTTGAGCAGGCCGAGCGGCTGCTCCTTGAGCGACAGGACGACGTCGGCCCCGGCCATCGCCCGTGCCGTCTCCGCCAGCTCCGGCCCGCTGAAGACGGCCGGATCGACGGCCGGGACCCCGCTCAGCCCGAAGGTACGGCCCAGGGACGCGACCTCCACCCCGGCCGCGGTCAGCGACCGGTAGCAGGCGTCGTCCCGCATGGTCTGCCGGGTCGCCTCACGGAGCACTTCCCCGTGGACGCTGAGCACCCGGTGGTGCTGGCCGCCTTCGCGCAGCCCCAGGACGACGTCGCTGTGGAGGATCCGGGCGCCCCCGGAGAAGAAGCCGTCGTAGACCGACAGCACGCGCAGCTCGTGCCTTACGCGCACGTGACCACCCGCCTTGCACAAGTGTCGAACCATCCCCGTGAACAGCGGGTTGGTCGCTATGAGGCGGCACAAATGTTTCGAACGGATGAACACCGCGTCTCATGTCCGGGTCGACTGGGTTACGCCGTAATTCGTCGGTCTTGTGCACCCTGATCCAGGGGCACACCGCATTTTCGGTGGCCAGGGGCCGGCGGCCGATGTGACGATGAACCGATGACCGAGCCGATCACTGTGACCACGGAGGACGGGCGCCGGTACACCGTCCGCGAGGCCACACCCGACGACGAGCCGGGCGTGACGTCCCTGTTCGAGGCGAGCACGGAGTACTTCGAGGCGGCCACCGGCCTGCCCTCGGGCCCCGCCGATCTGCAGAGCCTGTACTACAGCCTGCCGCCGGGCGCCGACTGGCAGGACAAACGGATCCTGGTCGTGACCGAGGGCGCCGACGGCCCGGTGGTGGGGATCGTCGACGCGGTGCTGCGCCACCCGGACCCGGACGCCTGCGCGGTGGGCCTGTTCCTGCTGCACCCCTCCCTGTGGGGCGCCGGAGCGGCCCGGCCCCTGGCCACCGCACTGCTGGACCGCACGGCCGCCTCGGGCACGGCCCGGGTGACCGCGACGGTGCCGTCGGACTGGGACCGGGGCCGCCGCTTCCTCGCCGCGCTCTCCTTCCGCTTCACGGGCCCGGCCTCACAGGGCCCGACGACCGCGAACCGCTCGACGGGGCCACGGGAGCCGGTGGTGGAGAGGGCGGAGCTGGTGCTGGCACCGAAGGCCGGGTGACGGCACCGGAGGACGGGTGACGGAGGCCCGCCCCTGATGAGGCGCGGTCACTCTTCGAGCGCCTCCTGGGGAAGGGGAGGAGTCCCGAGAACTGCGAGGTGTCCGTCGGCCGGCCGTTCGCGCCACAGCCGCAGCGCCACGTCGACGAGCCGTACCCGGGTCAGTCCGGGCACGGCGTCCAGGTCCTGCCAGGCGGCGAAGTCCGTGGAGCCACCCACCTCGTACCGGAGTTCGCCGCCGACGATCTCTCCCTCGTAGATCAGCCGCAGCGCCTGGTGGTCGGTGGCGGGCTCCAGGCCGCGGCGCCGGAAGAGGTGGCGGCGGGAGTCGACTCCGAGGAGGCCGGTCACCCGGATCCGGTAGCCGGTCTCCTCGGTCACCTCGCGGCGGACGGTGTCGTAGGGGTCCTCGCCGTGCTCCATGCCGCCGCCGGGCAGCACCCACTCGGGGGTGCCGTCGGGGCCCGGCGAGCGGGCGAGCAGGAGTTGTCCGTCGCGGACGCACACGGCGTAGGCCGCCACCCTCAAATTCCGTCGCACATACGGACGTTAGCGCGCCGAGGCGTGGTCGGCCGGTGCGTTTCCAGGCCGGGGGTCGGCGCCGCGGCCGCCCGCGGCGGCGGCGCGAAGGCGGCCCGTCACCCGGGGTGCACACGCGTGGGCCGAGCCGCGCGGCGGCGGCGCGAAGGCGGCCCGTCACCCGGTGCGCGCACGCGTGAGCCGAACCGCTCCGCTACGCGCGTAGGGGCACAGTCGGCTCATAGGTATGTCCCGTCCTGCTCCTGTACGTCCCCGATGACGCATGGCGGGATTACGCCATGCGTCCACCCCGCCTCGGTCAACTCTCCCCAAACATCTGTCGCTTGGGTAAAGCTGAGCGGTCACCCGGACCCGACATCCGGACGACTGCGGTCAGGACCGATCCACTGTCGGATTCCGGCCGCACCGCCCACGTTCCTTTACCTACAAGGGATGCCGATGACCACCGACCCTCACCGCGCCCCGACATCGGGCGCGAGACGCGTGGCCCGCGCCGCCGTGACCGCCGGTCTCGTGGCCGCGCTCTCCGCGGCCGGGCCCATACCCCTGGCCTTCTCCGCGGACCACCCGACGACCGATGCCGACCCCGCCGTGAAGTCCGCGAGCGCCAAGCTCGGTTCGGACGACGCGGACCTGCTCGCCGAGGCCAAGGCCGACGGCGCCAAGAACGTCACCATGATGGTCGCGACCGCGCCCGGGCAGACCGAGCAGGTCGCCAAGGAGCTGGACGCGGTCAAGGGCGGCTCCGTGGGCCGCGCCTACGACAAGCTCGGCTACGTCCGCGCCACCGTCCCGACGGCCGAGGCGGACTCGGCGATCGCGGCCGCCGAGAAGCTGTCCTCCGTGCACGCCATCGACCTGAAGCGGGAGATCCCGCTCGACGACCCGTCGCCGAGCGCGGACGGCGTCAAGTCCGGGGCGAACAGCGCCACTTATCCGGCCCCCGGCAAGAACACCCCGGCCAGGAACCCGTACAACCCGTCCTTCGAGACGGGTGCCGTCGACTTCGTGCAGGAGCACCCGAAGGCGGACGGCCGCGGCATCACCATCGGCATCCTCGACTCGGGCGTGGACCTCGGCCACCCGGCGCTGCAGAAGACCACCACCGGCGAGCGGAAGATCGTCGACTGGGTGACCTCGACGGACCCGATCGTCGACAGCGACGCGACCTGGCGCCCCATGGTGACGACGGTCTCCGGCCCCTCCTTCACCTACGGCGGCCAGAGCTGGAAGGCCCCGGCGGGCTCGTACGGGATCAGCTCCTTCAAGGAGTCCGCGACCACCGGCGGCGACGAGAAGGGCGACCTCAACCGCGACGGCGACACCACCGACAGCTGGGGCGTCCTGTACGACCCGGCGGCCGGCACGGTCACCGTCGACCTGAACAACGACCACGACTTCACCGACGACACGCCGATGAAGCCGTACAAGGACGGCTTCCAGGTCGGCTACTTCGGCACCGACGACCCGAAGACGGACGTCGTCGAGCGGGTGCCGTTCGTCGTGCAGATCCGCAAGGACGTCCCGATGGACCCCTACGGCGGGTCCTGGGTCGGCAAGAAGGCCGACTTCGTCAACATCGGCGTCATCGAGTCCGAGCACGGCACCCACGTCGCCGGCATCACCGCCGCCAACGGCCTGTTCGGCGGCACGATGAACGGCGCCGCCCCGGGCGCCAAGATCGTCTCCTCCCGTGCCTGCACCTGGACCGGCGGCTGCACCAACGTCGCGCTCACCGAGGGCATGATCGACCTCGTCGTCAACCGCGGCGTCGACATCGTCAACATGTCCATCGGCGGCCTGCCGGCGCTCAACGACGGCAACAACGCGCGCGCCGAGCTGTACACGCGCCTGATCGACACCTACGGCGTCCAGCTGGTGATCTCCGCGGGCAACTCCGGCCCCGGCGCCAACACCATCGGCGACCCCGGCCTCGCGGACAAGGTGATCTCGGTCGGCGCGGCCATCTCCAAGGAGACCTGGGCCGCCAACTACGGCTCGGTGGTGGAGAAGAAGTACCAGATGATGCCCTTCTCCTCGCGCGGCCCGCGCGAGGACGGCGGCTTCACACCGACGCTCGTCGCGCCCGGCGCCGCGATCAACACCACCCAGACCTGGCTGCCGGGCTCCCCGGTCACCGAGGCGGGCTACTCGCTTCCGGCCGGCTACTCCATGCTCCAGGGCACCTCGATGGCTTCCCCGCAGGCCGCGGGCGCGAGCGCGCTGCTGCTGTCCGCCGCCGAGCAGAAGGGCATCGACCTCACACCCGCGAAGCTGCGCACCGCGCTGACCTCGACCGCCGACCACATCAAGGGTGTGCAGGCGTACGAGGAGGGTGCGGGCCGCATCAACATCGTCGACGCCTGGGACGCGATCCGCGACGACGCGACCTCCCACGACTACACCGTGAAGGCCCCGGTCGACACCGCGATCGACTACGCGCTGAAGACCCCCGGCTTCGGCACCGGCCTGTACGACCGCGAGGGCGGCCTCAAGGCGGGCGAGAAGAAGACGTACGACATCACCGTCACCCGCACCTCCGGCCCCGACACGCCGGTCTGGCACACGCTGCGCTTCGAGAACAACGCGGGTGACACCTTCCGCCTCCTCGGCTCGCCCCTGGTGAAGCTGCCGCTGAACCAGCCGGTGACCGTGAAGGTCCAGGCCGCGCCGCGCTCGGCGGGCATCAAGAGCGCGATCCTCGAGGTCGACGACCCGTTCACCGAGGGTGTCGACAAGCAGATCCTCACCACCGTCGTGGTGTCGACCCCCGTCAAGTACACCTACTCGGCGCCGGGTTCGGTGCAGCGCAACAGCACCCGGTCGTACTTCCTGACCGTGCCCGAGGGCGCGAAGTCGCTGGAGGTGGCGATCGGCGGGCTGAAGGACAAGAGCCAGACCCGGTTCATCGCGATCCACCCGTACGGCACTCCGGTCGACAACACCTCGACGCCGTACTGCTACAACAACTACCTCGACGGCAACGGCTGCAAGCCCGACGTGCGCTCGTACGCGGACCCGCAGGCCGGTGTCTGGGAGATCGAGGTCGAGTCGCGCCGCACCTCGCCGCTGCTCGACAACCCCTACACACTGGACGTCACCGTCCTCGGCGCGGCGTTCGACCCTGAGACCGTGACCGTGCCCGAGGCCAAGGTCGGCACCCCGGCCGCCGCCTCCTGGAAGGTGACCAACAAGTTCGCCGCGCTCGACGGCAAGCTGGTCGGCGGCCCGCTCGGCTCGTCCAAGACGGCCCGGCCGACCATCAAGAACGGCGAGACGCAGACCACCACCGTCGAGGTGCCCGCCGGTGCCACCTCGCTGGACGTCGCGATCGGCAACGTGTCCGACACAGCCGCCGACCTCGACCTGACGGTCTACGACGCGAGCGGCAAGCAGGTCGCACAGTCCGCCGACGGCGACTCGGAGGAGTCGGTGCACATCGGCTCGCCGGCCGCCGGGACGTACACCATCCAGGTGGCGGGCTACTCGGTCCCGTCCGGCTCGACCGCGTACGACTACCGGGACGTGTTCTTCTCCCCCGCGCTCGGTTCCGTCACGGTCGACGGCTCGGCCCCGGTCAAGCTCGGCACGGGCGACTCCGCGACGGTGTCCGGCACGGTCACCGCGGCCGCTCCGGCACCCGAGGGCCGGGAGTTCTTCGGCCAGGTCCAGCTGGTGAACGCGCGCGGCACGGTCGCGGGCACCGGCAGCGTGAAGATCGAGAAGGTCACGCCGTAGGGCTTCCTACGGCTGTGGGGGCGGGCGTCCATGGGGCGCCCGCCCCCTTTCTCGTCCGCCCGGCCGATGGGGCGTACATCACATCGTCGTGTGCGCCGGACGGGGCGGGGGCAGGCACGGGGCAGCACAGCTTGCGGTGCGGGACCCCCGTCGGCTGAATTTATGCAGCTCAGCGGGATGGACGCCGCAGTTCCGCAACCGCCGGCCGGGCCGTCGCGTCCCATTCCTCGGGCACGCCGTACAAAGAATTGGACAGGCGGGCCGGGGTCGGCCGCATGATGGAAAAGCCTCGGTCAGGCAACACGCACGCAAAGATCACGAGAGGGAGTCGCCGTGAGGGTCGGAATCGTCGGAGCGACCGGTCAGGTCGGCACGGTCATGCGCAGGATCCTCGCGGAGCGCGACTTCCCGGTCACCGAGCTGCGCCTGTTCGCCTCGGCCCGTTCGGCGGGGACCATCCTCGACGGCGTGACGGTGGAGGACGCGGCGACGGCCGACTACACCGGCCTGGACATCGTGCTGTTCTCGGCGGGCGGCGCGACCTCCAGGGCGCTGGCCGAGAAGGTCGCCTCGCAGGGCGCCGTCGTGATCGACAACTCCTCCGCATGGCGCAAGGACCCGGACGTGCCGCTGGTGGTCTCCGAGGTGAACCCGCACGCGGTGGTGAACCGGCCGAAGGGCATCATCGCCAACCCGAACTGCACGACGATGGCCGCGATGCCGGTGCTCAAGCCGCTGCACGAGGAGGCGGGGCTCGAGGCGCTGGTCGTCGCCACCTACCAGGCGGTGTCCGGCTCGGGCCTCGCGGGCGTGGCGGAGCTGCACGGACAGGCGCAGAAGGTGGTCGCCGAGGCCGACAAGCTGACCCACGACGGTGAGGCGGTCGACTTCCCCGAGCCGCAGGTCTACAAGCGCCCCATCGCCTTCAACGTCGTCCCCTTCGCGGGCAACCTCGTCGACGACGGCCTGAACGAGACCGACGAGGAGCAGAAGCTCCGCAACGAGTCCCGCAAGATCCTCGAGATCCCCGCTCTGAAGGTCTCCGGCACCTGCGTGCGCGTCCCGGTGTTCTCCGGCCACTCCCTCCAGGTCAACGCCCGCTTCACGCGTCCCCTGTCGGTGGAGCGTGCGACGGAGCTGCTGGCCGGCGCGCCGGGCGTGGCCCTCTCCGACATCCCGACCCCGCTGCAGGCGGCCGGCAAGGACCCGTCGTACGTGGGCCGCATCCGCCGCGACGAGACGGTCGAGAACGGCCTGGCCCTGTTCGTCTCCAACGACAACCTCCGCAAGGGCGCGGCCCTGAACGCGGTGCAGATCGCCGAGCTGGTGGCGGCGGAGCTGAAGAAGTAGGGAAAACCCTCACGCCGAGATGGGGCGCGCACCGCTGCCGGTGCGCGCCCCTTGCTGTGCGTCCGGTCATCGCTTGGCACGGCGGTGACGTGGAAGGATGACGGAACCGACACACCACGAGGAGATGACCGCGTGCCTGGCACAAACCTGACTCGCGAAGAGGCGCAGCAGCGGGCGAAGCTGCTCACCGTTGACTCGTACGAGATCGATCTCGACCTCTCCGGCGCGCAGGAGGGCGGCACCTACCGGTCCGTGACCACGGTGCGCTTCGACTCCGCGGAGAACGGCGCGGAGTCCTTCATCGACCTGGTGGCCCCGACCGTCCACGAGGTCACTCTCAACGGCGACTCCCTCGACCCCGCCGACGTCTTCAAGGACTCGCGGATCACCCTGCCCGGGCTACTGGAGGGCCGCAACATCCTCCGCGTCGTCGCCGACTGCGCCTACACCAACACCGGCGAGGGCCTGCACCGCTTCGTCGACCCCGTCGACAACCAGGCCTACCTCTACACCCAGTTCGAGGTGCCCGACGCCCGGCGGGTGTTCGCCTCCTTCGAGCAGCCGGACCTGAAGGCCACCTTCCAGTTCACTGTGAAGGCGCCCAGCGGCTGGACCGTCATTTCCAACTCGCCCACCCCCGAGCCCAAGGACGACGTCTGGGTCTTCGAGCCGACGCCGCGGATCTCGACGTATGTCACCGCGCTGATCGTCGGCCCGTACCACTCCGTGCACAGCGTGTACGAGAAGGACGGCCAGAGCGTCCCGCTCGGCATCTACTGCCGGCCCTCCCTCGCCGAGTACCTCGACTCGGACGCGATCTTCGAGGTGACCCGGCAGGGCTTCGAGTGGTTCCAGGAGAAGTTCGACTTCCCGTACCCGTTCAAGAAGTACGACCAGCTCTTCGTGCCGGAGTTCAACGCGGGCGCGATGGAGAACGCGGGCGCGGTCACCCTGCGCGACCAGTATGTGTTCCGCTCCAAGGTGACGGACGCGGCGTACGAGGCCCGGGCCGCCACGATCCTGCACGAGCTGGCCCACATGTGGTTCGGCGACCTGGTGACCATGGAGTGGTGGAACGACCTGTGGCTGAACGAGTCGTTCGCCACCTACGCCGAGGCCGCCTGCCAGGCGCTCCACCCGAATTCCCGGTGGCCGCACTCCTGGACCACGTTCGCCAACCAGATGAAGACGTGGGCGTACCGGCAGGACCAGCTGCCCTCCACGCACCCGATCATGGCCGAGATCAACGACCTGGACGACGTCCTGGTCAACTTCGACGGCATCACGTACGCCAAGGGCGCCAGCGTCCTCAAGCAGCTCGTCGCCTACGTCGGCATGGACGCGTTCTTCCGCGGCGTGCAGGCGTACTTCAAGCGGCACGCATACGGCAACACGCGCCTGTCGGACCTGCTGGGCGCCCTGGAGGAGACCTCCGGCCGGGACCTGAAGACGTGGTCCAAGAAGTGGCTGGAGACCGCGGGCATCAACATCCTGCGGCCTGAGGTCGAGACGGACGAGCACGGCGTCATCACGTCCTTCGCGATCCGCCAGGAGGCCCCCGCCCTGCCCGCCGGCGCCAAGGGCGAGCCGATCCTGCGCCCGCACCGCATCGCCATCGGCCTGTACGGCCTCGACGAGGACAGCGGCAAGCTGCTGCGCGACGAGGACGGCCGCATCGAGGTGGACATCGACGGCGAGCTGACCGCCGTGCCGCAGCTGACCGGCCGGCACCGCCCGGACGTGATCCTGCTCAACGACGACGACCTGTCGTACGCCAAGGTGCGCCTGGACGAGAAGTCGCTGGCCTTCGTCACCGAGCACCTGGGCGACTTCGAGTCGTCGCTGCCGCGCGCCCTGTGCTGGGCCTCCGCCTGGGACATGACCCGGGACGCGGAGCTGGCGACCCGGGACTACCTCTCGCTCGTCCTGTCCGGCATCGCCAAGGAGTCCGACATCGGTGTCGTGCAGTCGCTGCACCGCCAGGTGAAGCTGGCGATCGACCTGTACGCCGACCCGTCCGCGCGTGAGGCGCTGCTGACCCGGTGGACGGACGCGACCCTGGCCCATCTGCGCGCCGCCGAGCCGGGCAGCGACCACCAGCTCGCCTGGGCGCGCGCCTTCGCGGCGACCGCCCGCACCCCGGAGCAGCTGGACCTGCTGGAGGCGCTGCTCGACGGCTCGCAGTCGGTGGAGGGCCTGGTCGTGGACACCGAGCTGCGCTGGGCGTTCGTGGAGCGGCTCGCCGCGGTGGGCCGCTTCGACGAGGCGGAGATCGCGGGCGAGCTGGAGCGCGACAAGACGGCGGCCGGTGAGCGGCACGCGGCCACCGCCCGGGCCGCCCGCCCGACCGCGGAGGCCAAGGCCGAGGCGTGGGCGTCGGTCGTGGAGTCCGACAAGCTGCCGAACGCCGTGCAGGAGGCGGTGATCGCGGGCTTCGTCGAGACCGACCAGCGGGAGCTGCTCGCCCCGTACACGGAGAAGTACTTCGAGGTGGTCAGGGACATCTGGGACTCCCGCTCGCACGAGATGGCCCAGCAGATCGTGGTCGGTCTCTACCCGTCCATCCAGGTGTCCGAGGACACGCTGGCGAAGACCGACGCCTGGCTGGCCTCCGCCGAACCGCCTCCGGCTCTGCGCCGCCTGGTCTCGGAGGCCCGCGCGGGCATCGAACGGGCACTGAAGGCCCAGGCGGCGGACGCGGCCGCCGCCTGATCGCACGCGGAAGGGGCGCCCGGCTCGTGCGGGGCGCCCCTTTTTCAGTGGCCGGGGTTTCGGTGGCCGGGTTTCCGGTGGCCGCGGCGGCCGGTCGGTTCGCTCGCCGGTACGGTCATCCCCGGCCCGTCCAACTCAGCAGCGCGGCCTCGATCTGGGCGGCGTCGGGCGCCTCGGCGGCCCAGGCGACATAGCCGTCCGGCCGTACCAGCACGGTCGTGTGCCGTTCGCCCGCCCAGTGCTCCACGGCCAGCCGGTCCTTGCGGCCGGCCGCGTCGTACGGGCCCGGGGTGACCAGCACGAACCGGCCGCCCCGCAGGGCCTCGTAGAGCCGGCCGCCGGTGAGGGCCACGTCCGGGATGCGCCTGCCGGTCAAGGGGTGAGCCCCGCGGGGAGCGGCGTAGGCGTAGCCGATGCCGGTGACCTGGCCCGTCACGCGCCGCCGGAGGGGGCCGACGTGGGTGACGGCGGCGGCGAGCACGGTGCGCAGTGCGAGGGTCCAGGGGCGCTTGGCCATGGCGAGGCGCACGATGCCGCCGCTGCTGCGCAGCACCGACCTGCCGACGGGATGCCGCTCGGACTGGTAGGTGTCCAGGAGGGCGGGGTCGGCGTGGCCGCGCAGGACGGCGGCGAGCTTCCAGGAGAGGTTCGCGGCGTCCTGCAGACCGGTGTTCATGCCCTGCCCGCCGGCCGGGGTGTGCACATGCGCGGCGTCCCCGGCGAGGAAGACACGGCCGACGCGGTAGGCGGGCGCCTGGCGCTCGTCGCTGTGGAAGCGGGACATCCAGCGCGCGTCGCGCATGCCGTAGTCGCGGCCGAGCGCGAGGCGGACGGTCTCGCGGACCTCGTCGAGGTCGAGCGGCGCGCTGTCGGGAACGTCGCGGCCGCGCTGCCAGGCGATGACCCGGTGGTAGCCGTCGCCGAACGGCGCGATGAAGGCGAAGGCGTCACCGACGGCGTTGGCGGTCAGGGTGTGCTCGGGCCGCTCGTCGAGGAGGACGTCGGCGAGGACGACGGAACGGATGACGGACCTGCCCGGGAAGGACAGGCCGATCGAGGTGCGTACGGCACTGCGGAGACCGTCGGCGCCCACGGCGTAGGCGGCGCGCAGTTGGCCGGGCCCGCCGTCGGGGCGGCGGACGTGCAGCGTCACGCCGTCGGCGTCCTGGCCGACGCCGGTGACCTCGGTCTCGTGCAGGAACCGCACCCCGGCGTCGGCCGCGCGCCGCTCCAGCGCCTTCTCGACCTCGTACTGGGGCAGGACGAGCAGGTGGCGGAAGCGGGAGGGGAGGGTGTCGAGCCGGATCGAGAGCCCGCCGAAGAGCCGGATGTCGGAGAGCGGCTGTCCCTTGGCCTCGAGGTCGTCGGCGAGATCGCGGGCGTCGAGTTGCTCCAGGGTGCGGGCGTGCAGGACGAAGGCGCGGGAGAGGTTGCTGATCTTGTGGGGGCGCTTCTCGACGAGGGTGACGGGGACGCCGGCGGTGGCGAGGTCACCGGCGAGGAGGAGACCCGTGGGGCCGGAGCCGACGACGAGGACGCCGGTGGGGGTGGTTTCGCCGTCGCCGGGAGCGGTGGTGACGGTGGTGCGGGGCGTCTGTGCCATGGCTGCCTCCTGATGCCAACGCGTGTAGGCCAACGCTCGTTGGCCAACATATGTTGACCAACACTGGACGGTCAACACCTGTTGGCCTACGTTTGTTGGCATGTCCGAAAAGCCACCACCCCGCCGCTCCGACGCCACCCGCGGCGCGATCCTCGCCGCCGCCCGGGAGCGCTTCGCCTCCGACGGCTACGAGCGCACCACCATCCGCGCGATCGCCAGGGACGCGCGGATCGACCCGTCCATGGTGATGCGCTACTACGGCTCCAAGGAGGGCCTCTTCGACGCGGTGCTCGACGTCGATCTGCGCCTGCCCGACCTGAGGGGAGTGCCCCGCCACGATGTGGGCGTGGTCCTGGTGAACCACTTCCTCACCCTCTGGGAGGAGAACCACGACGCGCTCACCGCGCTGCTGCGCGTCGGCGTCACCAACCCGGCGGGAGCCCGGCGGCTCCAGGAGATCTTCCGCGACCAGCTGCTGCCGGTCGCGCGGCAGACCTGCCCCGACCCCGAGCAGTCACCCACCCGGGCCGGGCTCGCCGCCTCGCAGGTCGTCGGGATGGCGTTCGCCCGGTACGTCCTGAAGATCCCGCCGGCCGTCGCCCTCACCCGCGAGGAGGTGGTGGCGTGGCTGGCCCCTACGCTGCGGCGCTACCTCACCGCACCGCATCCGTAGACCCGAAGGTGTGGAGAACGACGGTAGGCCCGCGGAGCCGCGGGCCTACGAACACGCCGAGGGAGCCCACGCACCCGCCCGGTGCGCGGACTCCCTCGGCGGACAGTCGATTGTGTGGGCGTCAGCCCTGCTTGGTCTCCTTGCGGGTCTTGTCGGTCACCATGACCAGGCCCGCGATGACCAGGAACAGGACGATGGGCGCCGCCACGAACAACCCCAGCGTGTCGGCCACGCTCAGGCCCTTGCCGGGGTCGTCGCCGTCGTCGCGGGTCAGCGCGAGCGCGGGGGACGACATGAGCAGCATCATCAGCGTCGTACCGGCGGCCAGGGCGCCGGCGCGCAGGGCGTTCTTCTTGTCCACGGTGCAAAAGTAGCGAACGCCCGAACGGCCCGCGCGCCCGGGGTGGCCGTATCGGGCCGCCGAGGTCCCGTCCCGGTCACCGGGGCGCCGTACCGGGGCCGCCGAGGTCCCGTCCCGGTCACCGGGGCGCCGTCCCGGGGCCGCCGAGTGCCGCACCGGGGCCGCCCGCGGTGCCGTACCGCGCCTATCGGCCCCGTACCACGTCCATCAGCGCATACAGCCGCGGCGAGGCCGCCAGGTCCTCCAGTGTCACCGGGCGTCCCTGCGCGTCCGCGATCGGCAGGCGCCAGTTCGGGTACTGGTCCCAGGTGCCCGGCAGGTTCTGCGGGCGGCGGTCGCCCACCGCGTCGGGCAGCCAGACGCCGACCAGCCGGGCGGGGGTGCGCAGCAGGAAGCGGTGGACGGCCTGGATCTCCCTCTCCTCCGACACCGCCGAGTTCCCCCCGCTGCCCCCTTCCAGCAGGCCGAGCCGCGACAGCAGGGCGAGCCACTGGCCGGTCTCGGCGGCGGCTTCGGCGCGCTCCTCGGCCAGGGGGCGGGTGAGCAGGCCGAGGCGGTCGCGCAGTTCGACGTGCTCCCCGCTGAGCCGGGCGGCGGTGGGCGGCAGGTCGTGGGTGGTGGCGGTGGCCAGGCAGTCGGCGCGCCAGCGTTCGGGCGGCAGCGGCTGCCCGTCGCCCTCCCAGTCCCGTTCGAACCACAGGACGGACGTGCCGAGCACCCCGCGCTCGTGCAGCGTCTCGCGCACCCCGGGCTCCACCGTCCCGAGGTCCTCGCCGATGACCAGCGCCCCGGCGCGCGAGGCCTCCAGTACCAGGACGGCGAGCATGGCCTCGGCGTCGTAGCGGACGTAGGTGCCCTCGGTGGGCGGCTGCCCCTGCGGCACCCACCACAGCCGGAACAGGCCCATGACGTGGTCGATGCGCAGGGCGCCCGCGTGCCGCAGCAGGGCGCGCAGCAGTCGGCGGTAGGGGGCGTAGCCGGAGGCGGCGAGCCGGTCGGGGCGCCAGGGTGGAAGGCCCCAGTCCTGGCCGCGCGGGTTGAAGGCGTCCGGCGGGGCGCCCACCGACATCCCGGACGCCAGGTACTCCTGCTGGGCCCAGGCGTCGGCACCGCCCGGATGCACGCCGACCGCGAGGTCGTGGATCAGCCCGATCGGCATTCCGGCGTCGCGGGCGGTGCGCTGGGCGGTGGCGAGCTGGGCGTCGGTGAGCCAGGCGAGCCGGCTGTGGAAGTCGACGCGGTCCATCAGCGCGGCCCGGGCGCGGCCGATCGCGGCCGAGCGGGGGTCGCGCAGCCGGGTGGGCCAGCTGTGCCAGTCGGGGCCGTAGAGCTCGGCGAGCGCGCACCAGGTGGCGTGGTCCTCCAGCTCCCGGCCCTGCTCGGCGAGGAAGTCGGCGTAGGCGGCGCGCCGTCCGGGCCCCAGCGGGACGGCGTGCACGAGCTCCAGCGCCTCGCGTTTGAGCTCCCACACGGCATCGCGGTCGATCAACTCGCCCTTGTCGAGAACGGATTCACGCAGCCGCGCGGCGCGCTCCAGCAGCGTCCGGATGCGGGAGCGGTCCTCGGCGTAGGGGAACTCGGGGATGTCCTCGACGCGCAGGTGCACGGGGTCCGGGTAGCGGCGGGAGGAGGGGCGGTAGGGGGACGGGTCGGTGGGAGCGCCGGGTACGGCCGCATGCAACGGGTTGACCTGCACGAACCCCGCGCCGAGCGCACGTCCGGCCCAGGCGGTGAGCTCGGCCAGGTCGCCGAGGTCGCCCATGCCCCAGGAGCGGCGGGAGAGCAGGGAGTAGAGCTGGACGAGCAGTCCGTGGGAGCGCCCCGGCGGCGCGGGCAGCCGGGCGGGGGCGGCGATGAGGTGGGCCTCGGCCGTGCGGCCGTCGGCGGCGGTGACGTGGAGGGTGTGGACGCCGGGCGGGAGGTCGTCGGCGGAGGCGCGCGTCTCGCCCTGTTCCGTCTCGACGCGCACCCGGGTGCCGGCCGGGAGGGCGGCGAGTGCGGCGGGCGGCTCGCCGCCCCAGCCGACCACGGTCGGGGGCAGCAGCCGTTCCCGCAGCTCTCTTTCACGGGCGGCCAGGGCGTCGCCCACGGCGTCCGGGGTGCTCGCGTCCACGCCGAGCGCGGTGAGGGCGGCGGAGACCGCGGTGTCCGAGGCCGTGACCGTACGGTCCGGCGAGGGGCGGTAGGAGGTGGCGACGCCGTGCAGCGCGGCGAGCCGGAACAGGGGCGTGTCGTCGCGCGCGGGGTCCGCCGGTGTCATCTAGTACCCCATGGGGTCCGGGCCGGCGGCCAGAGGCTCACTCGTCAGGGGGGCGACGTCGGCGAGCGGGGGTTCGCTGGTGAGGGGCTCGGCGTCGGGCAGCGGCGGCTCGCTGGTCAGCGGCGCCTGGGTGCGGGCGCCCTCCGCGCTGAGGACGCCGATCGGGGCCCGGGGGGCGGCGGACGGTTCCGCGCGACGTTTGGACAGGGTCGGGAGCGGATGGTGTGCCGGTGCGGCCACGGGGGCCTCCTTGTCGTCGTGCGACGTTCTGCGGGTGAGTGCAGCCCTACCCAGTGGGCGCGTGCGCAGACGTGTGAGGACGGACAACGTGGGTCTGGTCACACAACGTACTGCCGCGCCGCCTCCCCGGGTCGCCGACACCCCACGGAAAGGTAAAAGGCAAGAAAACGAACGTTGTTGACAAGGTGAAGAAGTTAAGTGATCTTTAGGGGCCCCTCCGGACCCTGCCCGGTCCGAAGGGGCCAGGAGGCGCATCCGCCTCCGGAGCACATGATCCGCAACCTGGTGAGGAGTAACAGACATGCGTTCCGTGACCACCATACGCCGGGCGGCTCTGGCCGCCGCCGCCGTGGCTTCCCTCGGCCTGATCAACGCGCCCTCGGCCGCCGCCAACTGGACCAGCTACATCAGCAGCTGGACCGACGGCAACGAGTCCCGCCGCTGGGCGGACGAGAGCTACTCGCAGGTCCAGTTCACCAACTGCTTCGCCCAGTACGGCACCCAGGACTCGGTCGTCGTCAAGATGTGGCAGGACAAGCCGCTGGCGACCGACCCGAGCTACGGCAGCAAGACGTTCACCAACTGCTTCAAGGGCTCGGGCTACACCAGCAACGGCGAGTGGACCGGCCTGCCGTCGGGTGACTTCTACTTCGAGGCGGACAAGATCGCCCAGGGCGGCTCCTGCTGTCTGCTCAACGTCAGCACCGTCTACGTCGACACCACCCAGGCGGACTGACCGGCCGACCACCCGAGGAGGGGAGGGGCGTTCACCGGCCACCACCCGGGGAGCGCCCCTCCCCCGCCCCCCACCCGAGGACATCCGTGAGACTTCGCACGCGGCTGCGCGCCAGCAGCGCCTTGTGGGCCTTCCCCGTCGCGATCGCGCTGGCCCTCTTCTACTACTACGAGGTCACCGCCGGCCCGATCTCCGCGTCGAGCTACGCCTACGCCCCGACCCTGGTCGCCTACCCGCTGGCGTCCATGTACCCGTTCGCCTACGCCCTGGCCGCCGCCCTGGGCGCCTGGGAGAGCGGGCGTCTGACTCAGGGCGCCGTCTGGCAGCTCGCCCCGGCCCGCTCCCGCTACCGGATAGCCGCCGATGCGCTCGGGCCCGTGGTCGCCGTGGCCTGGCTGTTGCTGCTCCTTCCGGTGACCATGGCCTTCGCCCAGGAAGGTGCGACGCCCACCCTCGTGAGCCTGCGGCCGCTGCTGATGGCCATGCTCGTGTGCGTCGCGCACTCGGTGATCGGCTTCGCCGTGGGACTGCGGACGAAGCCCGTCTTCGCGGCTCCCGTCCTGGCCGTGGCGGTCTGGCTGCTGGTGGCGACATCGGTCACCCTCGACACGTTCTGGTGGCGCCAGATCAGCGGCCAGTACCCCGCGACCCTGGGCTTCGGCGAAGCCGCGACCTGGACCTCCATGCTCGCCCAGTCCCTGCCGACCTGCGGTCTGGCACTGGCGGTCGCGCTCCTGTGGTCGTCCTGGTCCGCGCTGCGCCGGCCCGCGCTGCGCGGGGCACTCGCCGTCTGTCTCGCGGGCGCCTGTGCGGTGAGCGCCTTCTGCATCACCCGGGACTGGGGCCCCGTGCCCCCCTTGGCAAAGGGTGAGGTCGCCATGTCGTGCACGGGCACGGCGCCGCAGGTCTGCATGCCGGAGGTGACGGCGGACGACCTGGACGCCGTGCACACCGACGTGGCGAGCGCCCTCAAGGACCTGGCCGCCGCAGGCATCACGCGGACCCCTCCGCAGCTGGTCACCGACACGCTCGCCGACGGACCCGACCACCCGGCCTCCACCGGGAGCACCTGGCGGGTGGGGCTGACCAAGGGTGCCAAGCGCGGAACGGTCCGCTACCAGATCGTGCGCAGCGCGATCACCTTCCCCTGCCGCCGGCCCGACCTCGCCACCACCCGGGTCGTGGTCGGATGGGCGGCCGAGCGGACCGGTGAGTCGAAGACGTTCGAGAAGCTCCTGGCGCAGGACCCGTTCTACGGCACCGAGCAGCGCTCCGCGCTCCAGCGGCAGGTGCGTGCCGTGCTCGGCAAGCCCGGGCCGGAGCAGACCCGCTGGTACCGCCGGCAGCTGACCGCGGCGTGCGCGAAGGCCGAGAACGGAGGGGCCGCATGATCTGGTGGCTCAAGGCGCGCCAGGCCCACGTGGTGCTTCCCGCGAGCCTCGCCGGACTGGCCGCACTGACGCTCGTCTTCCAGGACACGACGGCCCTGCTGCCGTCGATCAGCCTGTCGGGCGGCACCCAGACCCAGGTGATGACCTTCGTCGCGATCGTGCCGGTCGCCGCGGTGGCACGCTGTCTGGACTCCCGGCTCCCGGCGCCGGAGGGCTCGGGGATCCGGCCGGTACGACGGCTGGACACCCTGCTGGTCCTCTCGGTCGTCGCGGCCTCGTTGCTCGTCGGCTTCGCGATCGGCGCCCTCACGGGCTCCTCCGCCGCCTGGGCCGTGGGCCGCAACACGGCCTTCCTCACCGGTCTGATGCTCTGCTTCCACGCCCTGGTCGGCACGCCCGCCGTCATGGTGCCGGTCGCCTGGGTCATGGCCGTCGTCCTGGTGGGCTTCCGCACCTTCACGGACCCGTACTTCTGGGCGATCGTCCCGGAACCGCTCGGCGCTCCGCACGCCGCGATCGCCGCCGTCCTGGCCCTCGCCGCCGGCATCGCCGCCCAGCTCCGCTCCCCTAGGAATCAGCCATGACCCTGGTACTCGCCGACTGCACCTACTCCTACGGGCGGCGCAAGAGGCCCGTGCTCAGCGACTTCAGCTACGAACTGCCCGGCGGCCTGACCATCCTGCTGGGCCCCAACGGCGCGGGGAAGTCGACGCTGCTGAAGATGTCCGCCTCCGTCGTCGTCCCGGAGTCGGGCTCGGTCTCCTTCGGCAGGCTGCGCGCCGGCAGCAAGGAGTTCCGCAAGGCCGTCGCCTGGATGCCGCAGACCATCACCCCGCTCGCCTCCCTGACTGCACGGGAGTACGTCGCCTACATCGGCTGGCTCAAGGGGATGAACCGCGGCGACGCCTGGTCGCAGGCGCGCCGGGCGCTGCAGCGCGTCGAGCTGTCCGACAAGGCCGACGAGCGCACCACCCGCCTCTCCGGCGGCCAGCTGCGCAGGGTGGGGGTGGCGGCGGCCCTGGTGCACGACGCCAGGGTGCTCCTGCTGGACGAGCCGACGGCCGGCATGGACCCGCGTCAGCGCCGGGTCTTCCGGGACATCCTCGCCGGTCTGAGGGAGGACGTGCGCGTGCTCATGTCCACGCACGATGTCGCGGACCTCGCCGAGGAGGCCGACCACGTCACCGTTCTGGAGGCCGGCCGGATCCTGCACTCCGGCACCACCGAGTCCTTCCTCGCCCACACCCCGGCCGACGTCCCCCAGGGACGTGCCGCGGAGGGCGCGTACACCGCTCTCCTGGGCCACGGGGAGCCGTAGGCCAGGACAGCCCGGCGGCGGTCGACGGCATGCCGCCGCCGATCGCCCCCGGGAACACGAAGGCCCGGATCCTCAGGCAGAAATGCCGTCGATCCGGGCCAAGGCGTCGTCCGCGCCGTACGGCTGCAGGTATGGCAGCCAGCGCGGGTCCCTATGGCCGGTGCCGATGATGCGCCAGGCCAGACCGGTGGGCGGGGCGGGTTTGTGGCGCAGCCGCCAGCCCAGCTCGACGAGGTGGCGGTCGGCCTTGACGTGGTTGCAGCGGCGGCAGGAGGCCACCACGTTGTCCCAGACGTGCTGACCACCGCGGCTGCGCGGGATGACGTGGTCGACGCTGGTTGCGACGCCACCGCAGTACATGCACCGGCCGCCGTCGCGGGCGAAGAGCGCACGACGGGTGAGAGGAACGGGCCCCCGGTAGGGAACCCGTACGAATCGCTTCAGCCGGACCACGCTGGGTGCGGGGACAGTGACGGTCGCGCTGTGCAGGTAGGCGCCGGACTCCTCGAGGCAGACGGCCTTGTTCTCGAGGACGAGGACGAGCGCGCGGCGGAGCGGTACGACGCCGAGTGGCTCGTACGACGCGTTGAGGACCAGGACGTGCGGCACGGATGCCCTCCTTGTACGCCGGCGGCGCGTGGCTCGCGCCGGGACGATCTGAGAGCCAGTCTCCCCTCATGCCTGGTGGAAGCGCCACCATGTCCCGGTAACGGGCTGGGAGTGTTTTCGACCACACCCGGGGCGCCACCGGGCGCGCGCCCCCCTGCTTCACCTGGTGAACCCCCAGGTGACACGGTCTCTCCACGGAACATCGTCATGATCCCCACACGATGCCCCGTTAGTGTGGTGCTCCTGCCGTCCGGTGACCTTTCCGTGACCTCGACGACCTTGACCGCCCCCACCGGACGCAGACGCACTGGAGGTACCCGCCGTGTCCCTGCCCGCCCTACTGACCGCCGGCGCCACACCGGCTCCGTCCCCCACGGAGTCGACGGCTCCGGCGGTTCCCACGCTCCAGGACGCCCAGGAGAGCGCGAACCATGCCGCGAGCTGGGTCGAGCAGAACTGGTCGACCTGGCTCGCGATAGGCCTCAGGGTCATCCTGATCCTGGTCATCGCGGCAGTGCTGAGAGTGGCGGTACGGCGCGCGATCACCCAGCTCATCGAGCGCATGAACCGCAGCACCGAGGCGACGGCGAACGGCACCTCGCTGGGCGGCCTGCTGGTCAACGCCGAGCGCCGCCGGCAGCGCGCGGCGGCCATCGGATCGGTGCTGCGCTCGGTGGCGAGCTTCCTGATCCTGGGCACCGCGGCGCTGATGGTGCTGGCGACCTTCCAGATCAACCTGGCCCCGCTGCTGGCCTCGGCGGGTGTCGCTGGTGTCGCGGTCGGTTTCGGCGCCCGCAACCTGGTCACGGACTTCCTGTCCGGCGTGTTCATGATCCTCGAGGACCAGTACGGCGTCGGGGACAGCATCGACGCGGGTGTGGCCTCGGGTGAGGTGATCGAGGTCGGCCTGCGAGTGACGAAGCTGCGCGGTGCCGACGGCGAGATCTGGTACGTCCGCAACGGCGAGATCAAGCGCATCGGCAACCTCTCGCAGGGCTGGGCGACGGCCGGGGTGGACGTCACCGTCCGCGCGAGCGAGAACCTGGACCGGGTGAAGGCGGTCCTGGACGCGGTGGCCGAGCGGATGAGCAAGGACGAGCCCTGGAACGAGATCCTCTGGGGCCCCGTCGAGGTGCTCGGACTGGACAGCGTGCTGATCGACTCCATGGTGGTCCGTCTCTCGGCGAAGACCATGCCGGGCAAGGCACTGGCGGTGGAGCGCGAGCTGCGCTGGCGCGTCAAGCGGGCCTTCGACGAGGAGGACATCCGCATCGTGGGCGGCCTGCCCGCAACCCTCACGGAGGAGGAGGCCGCCGACCCTGCGGCCCCGGTGGCACCCCCGTCGGCCCACTCCAACCCGGACTCCCCGCAGTCGGAGGCGGCGTCCCCGATCCCACCGCCGCGTCCGGCGGCGAAGTAGCGGGTCGCACGGTCGTGTGAGGGAGGCGGCGCCTGGTTGTTCCGGGCGCCGCTTCTTCGTGTGCGCGGGGAGGGCGGAACGGTTCAGCACGCTCGTTCGGTGAACGGGAACGTTTTTGCAGGTCAGTGACCCGATCGGCTCGCGCATGCTCCTGCCGGGGAACCCAGCGTGGGCGTAGCCTGGCACCAGCGCGACAAGGAGAACCAGCAGTGATCGCCGAACCCCTCATGGAGCCGGTCATGCCACAGGTGGACCCCATCGACCTGTTGATCGCGTTCGAGGAGGCAGCGTCACCGATGCCGATTCGGGCGGAGTACATCGAGGGGACGGGCATCGTGCCGCCTCAACCGGAGCATCGGCACAACGCCGGGGCCATCAAGCTGATCGTTCAGCTCCACATGGCAGGAATGGATCTGGCAGGTGCGGGCGACGGGTTTCGTGTCGCCCACACAGACGGGCGCACCATGGCACTGGTGGTCCCGGACCTCTAGGTCTGCCACCGCGAACCCACCGAACTCGACGAGTCCTACCGCAAGGCCCACAAGGGCTGGTATCCGATCAACATGGTCGCGCTCATCGGCGAGGTCACCTCCACCAACCACGAGACGGATACAGGCCCCAAGCTGCGCACCTATGCCGCCGCCGGCGTCCCCGTCTACGTACTGATCAACCGCCACACGCAGACGGCGCACTGCTACACCGAGCCGATCCTGCCCGGCGACGACCCCACCGCCGCGTACTACGGCAACGAGTCCAAGGTCCACCTGGGCGAACTCCTCACCCTCCCCAACCCCTACCCCACCCTGGACACGACCCCTTTCCTGGAGAGCTGACCCGGTAACGACTCGGTCGCCCGCCGGTGGCCGGTATTGACGCCTCCGGCGGTTCGCGCCTACCTTCCTGCCACCGATAGGAAACCTTCCTAACAGATCGCGAGCACAGCGATCAGTCGGTGGACTTCCCCGCGCCCTCACTGAGAAGCTGGGCCGTTGAAAGGCAGGTGGCGACACGCATGGCAGGATCCGCCGGTACACCGGGCACCCCCCGGGTGCTGCGCGCCATGAACGACCGCGCCGCCCTGGATCTGCTCCTGGAGCACGGCCCGCTCAGCCGCACCCGCATCGGCAAGCTCACCGGCCTGTCGAAGCCCACCGCCTCCCAACTGCTCGCCCGTCTCGAGGCCGCCGGACTCGTCCTGATGACCGGTACCAGCGAGGGCCGCCCGGGCCCCAGCGCCCAGCTGTACGTCGTCAACCCGGCCGCCGCCCATGTCGCCGGCCTGGACGTCACCCCCGAGCGCATCCTCGCCGCCGTCGCCGACATCACGGGCCGGACGGTCGGCGAGTACGAGCTGCCCACCCCCGGCCGCCGCACGGCGCAACCCGTCGTACGGCAGGTCACCGACGCCCTCGACGGCGCCGTGAAGGCCGCCGGGCTCGCCGCCTCCGACGTGCACCGGGTGGTCATCGGCACCCCGGGCGCCTTCGACCCCAACACCGGCCGCCTGCGCTACGCCTCCCACCTGCCCGGCTGGCACTCCCCCACGCTGCTGGAGGAACTGGCCGCCGCCCTGCCGATGCCGGTCGAGTACGAGAACGACGTCAACCTCGTCGCCCTCGCCGAGCAGCGCCTGGGCGCGGCCAGGGGCCACGACGACTTCGTCCTGCTGTGGAGCGAGGGCGGTCTCGGCGCGGCCCTCGTCCTCGGCGGACGCCTGCACCGCGGCTGGACCGGCGGCGCGGGCGAGGTCGGGTTCCTGCCGGTGCCCGGCGCACCCCTGGTGCGCCACGTCACCAAGGCCAACAGCGGCGGCTTCCAGGAACTGGCCGGCTCCCAGACCATCCCGGCACTGGCCCGCGAACTCGGCATCGACGACGTACCCACCGGCCCGTACGCCGAGGTCGCCGCCACCCTCGTCGCCCGGGCCGCCGACAGCGCCACCGGCCCCCACCGGCGGCTCCTTCAGACGTACGCGACCCGGCTGGCCACCGGTCTGGCCTCGCTCGCCTCCGTGCTCGACCCCGAACTCGTCGTCCTCAGCGGCGCCTCCCTCACCGCCGGGGGCGAGCCGCTGCGAGGCCTGCTCCAGGCCGAACTGGAGGAGCTGGCCGCATCCCGGCCACGCCTCGTCGTAGGCGACGTGCGTGAACACCCCGTGCTGCGCGGGGCGCTGGAGAGCGCCCTCGCCACCACCCGCGACGAGGTCTTCGACACCTCGCGCTGAGTCCCCGGGTCCCCACCCCGGTTCCACCCCTGCCCCGGCACCCACTCCGGTCGAACCACACCCCCGCCCGTCCCAGGGAGACCCCGTCATGCCCGAAACAGTCCGAAAAGTTGCTTTCGCCCTGACCGCATCGGTCGCTCTCCTCACGACCGCCTGTACCGGCCAGTCCTCCTCCGGCGCGAGTGACGACGCGTCCAAGCAGACCACCATCAACTTCTGGCACGCCTGGAGCGCGCCGAACGAGACCAAGGCCGTGAACGCGCTGATCGCCGGCTTCGAGAAGGCGCACCCCAACATCCACGTCAACGTCGTCGCCAACATGACCGACGACAAGATCAACCAGGCGCTGCGCACGGGCGGCGACAAGGCCCCGGACGTCATCTCCTCATTCACCACCAACAACGTCGGCAAGTTCTGCTCGTCGGGTGCACTGGTCGACCTCAACCCCTTCTTCAAGAAGGCGGGCATCGACCCGGAGACGACGTTCCCGAAGGCGATGAACGAATACACCCAGTTCGACGGGAACCGCTGCTCGGCGCCGCTGCTGGGTGACGCCTACGGGCTCTACTACAACAAGACGGCCTTCGCGAAGGCGGGCATCAAGACTCCGCCGAAGACCTGGTCCGAATTCGAGACCGACGCCAAGAAACTGACCATCCCGGACGGCGACAGCTACAAGCAGCTCGGCTTCATGCCGGACTACCACGGCTGGGAGACCACGACCGAGCACTACTTCGGCCAGTTCTCCCCGACGTACTTCGACAAGGCCGGCAAGTCGCAGCTCGCCACGGACCCCGCCTTCGAGGCCGGATTCAAGCTCCAGAAGAAGCTCGTCGACGAACTCGGCGGCTTCAAGAAACTGGAGACCTACCGTTCCAAGCTCGGCGACGAATGGGGCGTCAAGCACCCCTTCCACACCGGTCAGGTGGCCATGCAGCTGGACGGCGAATGGCGCCTGGGCATGGCCCTGGACGCCAAGCCGAAGTTCGACATCGGCGTGGCCCCGCTGCCCGTCCCCGACGACCAGGTGAGCCAGTACGGCAAGGGCTACATCACCGGCACCATCACCGGCATCTCCGCCGCCAGCCACAAGCAGAACGCGGCCTGGGAGCTGGTGAAGTACATGACCACGGACACGGACGCGGTGGTGAACTTCTCCAACGCCATCCACAACGTGCCCTCGACCCTTGCCGCGCTGAAGTCCCCGAAGCTGAAGTACGACCCGCGCTTCAAGACGTTCCTGGACATCGCCGCGAACCCGAACTCGACCACCTCTCCGGCCTCCATCAACGGCGGCGTGTATCTCACGACGATCCAGAACTTCGGCTACGACTACGAGAGCGGAAAGGTCACCGACCTCAAGGCGGGCCTGAAGAAGACGGCCGCGCAGATCGACACGGACATCGCGCAGGCGAAGTAGTCCGACGATGAGCACCATCACTCTGGCGTCGAAGCGCCGCAGGTCGGCGCTTCGCACTCTCGCCTTCATGTCGCCCTGGTTGATCGGCTTCGCGGTCTTCTTCGCGTATCCGCTGATCTCGACGGTCTATTTCTCCTTCATGCACTACGACGGCTTCAAAGCGCCGACGTGGAGCGGGACGAAGAACTGGACGTACGTCTTCGAGCACTACCCCTACTTCTGGCCGGCTCTGCGAAACACCCTGTGGCTGGTGGTGGTCACGGTGACCCTGCGAGTCCTCTTCGGACTGGGCATCGGCCTCCTCATCACGAAGATCAAGACCGGCACGGGTGTCTTCCGCACCCTCTTCTACCTGCCCTACCTGGCCCCACCAGTGGCGGCCACGATGGCCTTCGCCTTTCTCCTCAACCCCGGTACCGGCCCGGTCAACTCGATCCTGGAGAAGATCGGCATCCCGGCCCCGGGCTGGTTCAACGACCCGAACTGGTCCAAGCCGGCCCTCACTCTCCTCTTCCTGTGGGGCGTGGGCGACCTGATGGTCATCTTCATGGCCGCGCTGCTCGACGTACCGAAGGAGCAGTACGAGGCGGCCGAGCTGGACGGGGCCTCGGCGTGGCAGCGGTTCCGGTTCGTCACGGTCCCGAACATCTCGCCGATCATCATGTTCGCGGTGGTCACCGGGGTGATCGCGGCGATGCAGTGCTACACCCAGCCGCTGGTCGCCGGAAAGGTCGCCTCGGGCGTGATCCAGGGCGCGGGCACCATGTTCGAGCCCGGCTACCCCGAGAGGTCGACGCTCACCCTCCCCCAACTCGTCTACAACCTGGGCTTCCAGCGCTTCGACTACGGCTCGGCCTGTGTGGTCGCCCTCGTCCTGTTCGCCCTCTCCATGGCCTTCACCGCGTTCCTGATGCGGCGCCGCGGCGGACTCATCCAGGCAGGTGACTGACAGATGACCCAAGTACTGGACCGGCCCGTGGAGTTGAAGACCCCGGCCTCCCCCGCCGAACGCACGGCCCGCCGCAAGGCGCTCCTGGAATGGATAGCCATCCACTCCCTCGGCATCGCCGCGGCCCTGTTCTTCACCCTCCCCTTCGTCTTCGTCTTCCTCACCTCGCTCATGAGCGACGACCAGGCCCTCAGCCGGGACCTGATCCCGCACACCTGGGAGTGGGCCAACTACCGCAAGGTCTTCGACACCCCGGGCTTTCTCACCTGGTGGAAGAACACCCTGATCTACGCCGGCGCGGGCACGGTCCTCGTGGTCCTGTCCTCGATCCCCGTGGCGTACGCGCTGGCCAAGTTCCGCTTCCGGGGCCGCAACCTCTCCCTGATGCTGGTGATCTCGATGATGATGCTGCCGCCCCAGGTGGTGGTCATCCCGATGTACCTGTTCTGGGCAAAGCAGCTGGATCTGTCCGGCACCCTGTGGCCGCTGATCATCCCGCTCGCATTCGGGGACGCGTTCTCGATCTTCCTCCTCCGCCAGTTCCTGATGACGATCCCCAACGAGTACCTGGACGCGGCGAAGGTGGACGGCTGCGGAGACATGCGCACCCTGCTGAAAGTCGTCCTCCCGATGGCGAAGCCCGGCATCGCCGCGGTGGCCCTCTTCCAGTTCTTCAACGCCTGGAACGACTACTTCGGCCCCCAGATCTACACCTCGGAGAACCCGGCCGCCTGGACCCTCAGTTACGGCCTGGAGTCCTTCAAAGGCGCCCACCACACCGACTGGAACCTCACCATGGCCGCGACCGTGCTGGTCATGGCCCCCGTGATCCTCGTGTTCTTCTTCGCCCAGAAGGCGTTCGTAGAGGGCGTCACGCTGACCGGAGTGAAGGGTTAACTGTTCATGAAACTCACCGTGGTCGGCGGAGGCTCGACCTACACCCCCGAACTCATCGACGGCTTCGCCCGGCTGCGCGACACCCTGCCCGTCGAGGAGCTGGTCCTCGTCGACCCGGCGCCCGAACGCCTGGAGCTGGTGAGTGGGCTGGCCCGCCGGATCTTCGCCAAACAGGGGCACGACGGCCGGATCGTGACGACCGACGACCTGGACGCCGGCGTGGACGGCGCCGACGCCGTGCTGCTCCAGCTGCGCGTCGGCGGCCAGGCCGCGCGGGAGCAGGACGAGACCTGGCCGCTGGAGTGCGGCTGCGTCGGCCAGGAGACGACCGGCGCGGGCGGCCTCGCCAAGGCGCTGCGTACGGTGCCGGTGGTCCTGGACATCGCCGAACGGGTCCGCCGCACCAACCCGAAGGCCTGGATCATCGACTTCACCAACCCTGTCGGCATCGTCACCCGTGCCCTGCTGAAGGAGGGCCACCGGGCCGTCGGACTGTGCAACGTGGCGATCGGCTTCCAGCGGAAGTTCGCCGCGCTGCTGGGGGTCACCCCGGCTGATGTGCACCTGGACCATGTGGGCCTGAACCATCTCACCTGGGAGACCGGTGTGCGCCTGGGCGGCCCCGAGGGCGAGAACGTGCTGCCCAAGCTGCTCACCGAGCACGGCGAGGCGATCGCCGCCGATCTGCGCCTGCCCAGGGCCCTGGTGGACCGGCTCGGCGTGGTCCCGTCGTACTACCTGCGCTACTACTACGCGCACGACGAGGTCGTGCGGGAACTGAGGACGAAGCCCTCGCGCGCCGCCGAAGTCGCCGCCATGGAACGGGAGTTGCTGCAGATGTACGGCGACCCGGCGCTCGACGAGAAGCCGGCGCTGCTCGCCCGGCGGGGCGGCGCCTACTACTCGGAGGCCGCGGTCGACCTCGCGGCGGCGCTGCTCGGCGGTTCCGGGTCGCCGTACCAGGTGGTGAACGCGTACAACCACGGCACGCTGCCCTTCCTCCCCGACGACGCGGTGATCGAGGTGCAGGCGGCCGTCGGCCCGCACGGACCGGCCCCGCTGCCTGTACCGGCCGTGGACCCGCTGTACGCGGGGCTGATGGCGAACGTGACGGCGTACGAGGAGCTGGCCCTGGACGCCGCCCTGCGCGGCGGCCGGGACCGTGTCTTCCGCGCCCTGCTCTCCCACCCCCTGATCGGCCAGTACGACCACGCCGACGCCCTCACCGACCGACTGATCGCGCACAACCGGGAGCACCTCGCGTGGGCCTGACCGCAAGTGTCCTCGCCATCGACGCGGGCAACAGCAAGACCGACGTCGCCGTGGTGGCCGCCGACGGCGAGGTCCTCGGCACCGCGCGGGGCGGGGGGTTCCGGCCGCCGGCCGTGGGCGTGGAGACGGCGGTGGACGCCCTGGCGGAAGCCGTCGAGCGGGCCTGCGCGGCGGCGGGGGTCGCCTCGGTCGCCCATGTCTCGGCCTGCCTGGCCAACGCCGACCTGCCGGTGGAGGAGGAGCAGCTGGCCGCCGCGCTGCACGCGCGCGCGTGGGGCACGACGGTGGAGGTGCGCAACGACACGTTCGCGATCCTGCGGGCCGGGGTGGCCGAACCGAGAGGCGTCGCCGTGGTCTGCGGCGCCGGCATCAACTGCGTCGGCATGCGCCCCGACGGACGCACCGCCCGCTTCCCCGCACTCGGCCGCATCTCCGGTGACTGGGGCGGCGGCTGGGGCCTTGCGGAGGAGGCCATGTGGTGGGCGGCGCGCGCGGAGGACGGCCGCGGCGGCTCCACCGCCCTGGCACGCACGCTGCCGGCGCACTTCGGTCTCGCCTCGGTGTACGCGCTCATCGAGGCGCTGCACCTGGGACACATCGCCCACGACCGGCGCCACGAGCTGACCCCGGTGCTGTTCGCGACGGCCGAGGAGGGCGACCCGGTGGCCCGCGCGGTCGTGGACCGGTTGGCGGAGGAGGTGGTCACGATGGCGACGGTGGCGCTGAGGCGGCTGGACCTCCTGGAGGAGGAGACCCCGGTCGTACTGGGCGGCAGCATCCTGGCGGCCCGGCACCCCCAACTGGACGGCGCGGTGAGGGACCTCCTGGCGTCGAAGGCCCCGAAGGCGGTCCCCCAGGTGGTCACGGCCCGCCCGGTCCTGGGAGCGGCACTACTGGGCCTGGACCACGAGGGCGCCCCGCGGCAGGCCCAGGAACGGGTACGGGGGTACTACGAGGGGACGTAGCGCGGGCGCCGGGCGGAGCGTGGCTACGGCAGCCGCCGGGCCGCCCCGGCCACCGCAGCTGCCGTGGCTGCGGGCAGTCGGCCTGCGCAGCTGCGGGCAGTCGTGCCGCTGGGGGGACGGGTGGGCGCCGGGGGTACCTCCCAGGCCGTTGAGGCACTGGGGGGAGGCACCCCGTCAGCGCCGGGCTGCGCAACCTCCCCCGGCCCACCCCACCCCCGGGAACCGAACACCACCAGAACGCGTATTCAAGAGCGGGGGGAGGGGCAAAACGGCACAGCTCAGCAACAAGATCACCCAAAGCCCTGTGCGGACAGCACCCCCGGCGGCGATACTTGCCGCGACGGATGGCCAAGGGGGAGGTCAGGTGACACAGCTGCAGCACGGCGTCGCCCCACCGGCGACGCCCCTCGCACCCCGCCGCACCGCCTTCGCCGAGGGCGCCGACCGCCTGCGCGCCGCCGCCGCCACCGAACCCGGCCGGCTCCGCGTCATCGGCGCCGTCCTCGCCCTGCTCGTCGTCTCCTTCGGCGCCGTCACCGCCTGGCAGATGACCGACCGCGCGGGCGCCGCCGACGACGTGCTCCACCGCAGCCAGCCGCTCAGCGCGGGCGCCGCCGACATCTACCGCTCCCTCGCCGACGCCAACACCGCGGCCTCCAGCGGCTTCCTGGCGGGCGGCCAGGAACCCGCCGCGACCACCCTCCGCTACGAGAAGGACATCCGGACGGCCGCCGCCAAGCTGGTCACCGCCGCCGCCAACGCCGAGCCCGGCTCCCCCTCCGCGGCCACCATCACCAAGCTCAACACGCTGCTCCCGGAGTACAAGGGCCTCATCGAACGTGCCCGCGCCAACAACCGCCAGGGCTTCCCGGTCGGCGGCGCCTATCTGCGGGCGGCGAACGAGAAGATGCAGCAGGAGATGCTGCCGGCCGCCCAGGACCTGTACACCAAGGAGAACCAGCGGCTGCGCTCCGACTACAAGAGCGCCACTCCGTATCCCTGGTTCGCCCTCGCCCTCGGCGTCCTCGCGCTCGCCGCCCTCGGCTGGGCGCAGCGCCGCCACTACCTGCGGACCAACCGGGTGCTCAACCACGGTCTGGTCGCCGCCACGGCCGCCTCCGCGATCGTCCTGCTGTGGCTGGTCGCCGGCCACAGCGTCGCCCGCGCGGGCCTGAACTCCTCGTACGCGCACGGCATCCGCTCGCTGAACGTGCTGCACGACGCCCGTATCGCGTCCCTGAACGCGCGCGGAAACGAGAACCTGACCCTGGTCAGCCGCGGCGCCGAGACCAAGAAGCTGCCGAGCGGGGTGGTCGAGGACGCCTACGACTACGCGTTCCAGCAGGACATGGACGCACTCGGCACGACCCTGGCCAAGGCGGCCTCCCTCGCCGACGACCAGGCGGGCGAGCAGCCCGTGAAGGCCGCCACCGGCAACATGAAGGTGTGGCAGGAGCGCCACAAGCAGGCCCGGGCGGCCGACGACGACGGCAACTACCAGGCGGCCCTGAACAAGATCATCGGCTCCAGGGCGGACCAGCCCACCGGCGAGTGCTTCGACAGCGTGGACGCGAACCTGGCGAAGGCGCTGGACCACGAGGAGAGTGAGTTCGTGCAGGCGGCGAGCGACGGCCGGGACGCCATGACCGGGCTCCCGGTGGGCGCGGCCGTCCTCGCCGTGCTGGGCGCCTCCGGCGCGGTGCTCGGCATCGGGCGCAGGCTGTCGGAGTACCGGTGAGAGGGGGAGCGGCGATGATCGCACGGCGTCTGAGGGCGAGCCTGAAGGGCTGGGGCGGCGTGGCGGCGATGCTCGTCGCCTGCGCGCTCACCCTGGTCCTCGCGCTGCTGCTGCCGCTGACCCACCCCCGCGGGAACGGCTCCACGGGCACCGGCGGCCCGGGCCTCGCCCAGGCCACGCAGGCCAAGGACGACTCCTGCGACGGCCACCCGGAGCGGATGAGCCCGCCGCCGTCGAACGACGAGACGGGCCGGGCGGTCACGGCCATCAAGCAGCGCGGCTATCTCTCGGTGGGCGTCGACCAGAACAGCTACCACTGGGGCTACCGCGACCCCAACAGCAAGGGCAGCGACCTCGAGGGCTTCGACATCGACCTCGCCCGCGAGATCGCCCGGCAGATCACCGGCAGCCCGGACGCCGTCCGCTTCCACGCCATCCCCACCAACCAGCGCATCCCGGCGATCAAGAACCACCAGGTGGACATGGTGGTGCGCACCATGACGATCACCTGCGCCCGGCTGGCGGACGTCTCCTTCTCCGAGCCGTACTTCACGACCGGTCAGCAGGTCCTTGCGCCCAAGTCGTCCTCGATCACGGGCTATGACACGTCGCTCGTCGGCAGGAGGATCTGCTCGGCCCAGGGCTCGACCGCGGGCGCGAAGCTGACCGAGGACAGGAAGTCCGGCCGGCTCGCCGCGTCCGCCGACATCTCCACCACCGTCCCCAACCAGCTCGACTGCCTGGTGAAACTGCAACTCGGCGAAGTCGACGCGGTGGTCACCGACGGAGCGCTCGCCGCGAGCCAGGCCGCCCAGGACCCGACCGTCGAACTCAAGGGGAAGCCCTTCACGACCGAGTACTACGGCGTGGCGATGAACAAGGATGACAAGGATCTGGTACGCCGGGTCAACCAGGTGCTGGAGGACTACCGCAAGGACGGCTGGCAGGCCTCGTACACCAGGTGGCTGTCCCAGACGCTGGGCAAGGACTCGACGCCGTCACAGCCGCCTTCCACCTGAACCGGCGCAACCGACCTGGTACCACTGGAGAGTTGCCCCGGCGCACCGGACACGCGCGCGGGGAACGACGAGAGCGAGAGGTGATCGATGGGCGTCACGGGACCCACCGGGCCGGTGCTGGACCGGGACGAGGTGGACCGTGCGCTGGCGCGGCTCGGTGCGGAGCACGAGGCCATAGAGACCTCGCTCCTCGCCCTCCAGGACCACGCGGGCCGCAGACTCCTCGAGGGCGCCGAACTGACCGGCGTCACCAAGGAGCGGTGGGCGTCGGCGGAGGCGTCGATCACCCTGCTGTGGGCGTACTTCGACGCCTACACGGACACGCTGCGCACCGCCCGGGAGATCCGCTCCCGCAGACGCTGGTCGAGCCGCGAGGACCTGGCCGAGCTGACCGAACTGCTGCGCGGCCCGAGCGTCACCGTCGCGGGCGGCACCACGGCGACGGCGAACGCGCCGACCCTGGCGGGCACCGGCCGGCTCAGCGAGCAGTTCACCCTGGAGCAGCTCGTGGACCGGATGAACGACCTGTACGCGTCCTCGCTGGACATGGTCGTGGCCGCCGACGCGGTGTGGTCGGCGCTGCCCGCCCGCATCGATTTACTGGCCGCGGAGTTGCAGCGCACGCGTCAGCTCGCCCACTCGGTGGGCGTACGCCCCGGTGAGCATCCGGCCGGCGACGACCTGGAGCGCATCACCCGCACCCTGACCAGGCTGCGGGAGCAGGTGGTCTCCGACCCGCTGGCGTACTGGGTCCCGGCCCAGGGGAGTTCGGCTCCCGGCGGCGGCAGGCCGGACACCACGGTGTACGACCGCCAGGCGCGCGCCCTGGAGGACGTACGCCGGGAGATCGACGCCGTACTGACGGTGCGTCAGGACGCGGAGAAGCGGCTCGTCAGACTGCGCGACCTGCTCAGCCGCGCCGACCGCACCCTGGCCGAGGCCCGCAGCGCGCGCGGTGAGGTGCTGGCGAAGATCGCCGCCTCGGAGGTGCCCGCGGTCAGCGGTCCGCCCACCGCGCTGCAGGAGCAGTTGGCGACGGCCGCCGAGTACCGCAGGCACGCCCAGTGGCACCGCCTGTCGCCGCTCCTGGACTCACTGGAGCAGAGGGCGGAGGACGAACTCCAGCGCGCCCGCGAGTCGCTGACGGCGGTCACCGCGCCGCTCGCGGTCCGCGCCGAGCTGCGCGGCCGCCTCGACGCGTACAAGGCGAAGGTGGCCCGGCACGGCCTGGCGGAGGACCCGCTGCTGGTCGAGCGGTACGACACGGCCCGCCGCATGCTGTGGAGCGCACCCTGCGACCTGAGGGCCGCCGAGCAGGCGGTGCTGCGCTACCAGCGGGCGGCCGCGGAACTGCTCGGCGCGCGCGTGCCCGAACCGGGCGCACCGGCCGACCGGAGGGGGGAGGCATGAGCCAGGCGGGGCGGACGTGCCAGCGGCCCGGCTGCGAGGGGTCGTACGAGGACGTGGGCGGCGGCGAGCTGTACTGCGACACGTGCGGGCTCGCGCCGGTCGTCTCGGCGAAGGGCGCGGAGGGCTCGTCGCCCGCGGGAGGCACCGCGGACGGCAAGGGCTCCCAAGGTTCGGGAACCGGCGGTGCGCGGCCCGGTTCCGGAGCGTCGTCGCGGTCGTCGCAGTCCAGGCGGTCGTCACAGTCGCGGCGGTCGGTGTCGGGCCGGCTGTCCGGGAAGTCCACCGGCCGCTCGGTGTCGGTGCGCAGCTCCGGTTCCACGGCCGGGAGTTCGGGCCGCAGCCGGCTCGGCCTGGGGCTGGTGCAGGTCCCGGCGGTGCCGCGGCCCGACCCGCGGGCCATGGTGCTGGAGCGCGCGGAGGTGCCCGAACGCAAGCGGTTCTGCTCGCGCTCCGACTGCGGGGCCCCGGTGGGGCGGGCGCGCGGCGACCGGCCCGGGCGCACGGAGGGGTTCTGCACCAAGTGCGGCCACCCCTATTCGTTCGTCCCGAAGCTGAAGGCCCAGGACATCGTGCACGGCCAGTACGAGGTCGTGGGCTGCCTGGCGCACGGCGGGCTCGGCTGGATCTACCTGGCGGTGGACCGCGCCGTCTCCGACCGCTGGGTGGTCCTCAAGGGCCTGCTGGACACCGGCGACCAGGACGCGATGGCCGCGGCGATCTCCGAGCGGCGCTTCCTCGCGGAGATCGAGCACGCCAACATCGTGCGGATCTACAACTTCGTCGAGCACCTCGACCAGCGCACGGGCTCCCTCGACGGCTACATCGTCATGGAGTACGTCGGCGGCAAGTCGCTGAAGGAGATCGCCAACGAGCGTCGCGCACCGGACGGGCGACGCGATCCGCTGCCGGTGGAGCAGGCGTGCGCATACGGCATCGAGGCGCTGGAGGCGCTCGGCCATCTGCACAGCCGGAACCTGCTGTACTGCGACTTCAAGGTCGACAACGCCATCCAGACCGAGGACCAGCTCAAGCTGATCGACATGGGCGCGGTGCGCAGGATGGACGACGACGAGTCGGCCATCTACGGCACGGTCGGCTACCAGGCGCCCGAGGTCGCGGAGGTCGGCCCGTCGGTGGCCTCCGACCTGTACACGGTCGCGCGCACCCTGGCGGTGCTCACCTTCGACTTCCAGGGCTACACGAACGCCTACGCCGACTCCCTGCCCGACCCGGACACCATCGAGGTCTTCCGCCGGTACGAGTCCTTCTACCGGCTGCTGGTCCGCGCCACCGACCCCGACCCCGCGCGCCGGTTCGCGTCCGCGCAGGAGATGTCGGAGCAGCTGACGGGGGTGCTGCGGGAGGTCGTCGCGCTTCGGACGGGCCGTCCGAGGCCCGCGCTGTCGACGCTGTTCGGTCCGGAACTCAGGGTCACGGACACGGAGTTGTTCCCGAAGCAGGCCGAGGAGGTGTCGCGGCTGGGGGCCCGGGTGGTGCCGGCGCGCCGCCTGCGCCGGTCGGCCGGGGGTGCGCTGCCCGCCACGCCGGGAACGGCGGGCTCCGGAGCCGGGAGTACGCTGCCCGCCACGCCGGGCACCGTGGGGGCTGCGTCCGCCTCCGCCGTCGAAGCCCCTGCCCCCGCCGCCCCTCCCGCCGTCTCCGGCTCCCCCGCCGCCGGTACCGGTCCGGCGGCGGCCGGGGGCACGGGTGGCGCGGCCGCCGTCGGCGCCCCCGCCGTCGTCAAGCCGGTCGACGCCCCTGCCGCCGCGCTCGCGCTGCCGGTCCCGCATGTCGATCCCGGCGACCCCAACGCCGGTTTCCTGGCCGGTCTCATCGCCTCCGCGCCCGCCGAGCTGATCGTCGCTCTGCGGAGCGCACCCACCGCCTCGCCGGAGCTGAGGCTGCGCGAGCTGCGCGCCCGGCTGGAAATGGGCGAGACGGCGGGTGCCGGGCAGGCCCTCGCGGCCCTGGAGGCGGACCACGCGGACGACTGGCGGGTCGTGTGGTACCGCGGCGTCACCGCGCTCGTCACGGGCGACCACGAGGCCGCCGCGCTCTCCTTCGACGCGGTCTACGACGCCTTCCCCGGCGAGCCCGCGCCCAAGCTGGCCCTCGGCCTGTGCGCGGAGGTCCTCGGCCAGCTCGACAACGCCGCCGAGTACTACCGCCTCGTATGGACGACCGATCCGAGCTACGTCAGCGCGGCGTTCGGTCTCGCCCGCGTCCGGTTCGCCGCCGGTGACCGCCAGGGTGCCGTGCGTACCCTGGAGTCCGTGCCGGAGGCGTCCATCCACTACACCGCCGCCCGCGTCGCCGCCGTCCGGGCGCGGCTGCGGCAGCGCACCGGCCGGGGACCGGACCAGGCCTTCCTGGACGACCTGGTGGCCGCCGCGGGACAGGTGCAGGCGCTGGAGGCGTACGGTCTGGACGCCGTGCGGCGCGAGCAGTTGTCCACAGAGGTCCTGGGCTGTGCGCTGGACTGGGTACTCTCCGGTGGCCAGGGCTCCGCGCCGCCCCCGGCCGACGGGCGGGCGCTGCTCGGCAGCGACCTGGACGAGCGCGGCCTGCGCTTCGGCCTGGAGCGCTCGTACCGGACGCTGGCCAGACTCGCACAGGGCGGCGAGGAGAGGATCGACCTGGTGGAACGTGCAAACCGTTACCGCCCCCGGACGTGGGTGTGATCGATGTCGCAGATGCCCCGGTCGACGGCGCTTTCGCGGTGCCCCAGCTGTGAGGAGCCCCTGGAGTCGGGCGACCTCTACTGCGGCGCCTGCGGGTACGACCTGTCGGTGGTGCCCGCCCCGCCGTCCGACCCCCCGACACTGACCATGAACGGCACGGTGCCACGGGCCTCTTCGGAGGCACCCCCGGTGGACTGGCCGGCCGCCCCGCCGACCGGCGGCCCGCAGGCGCCCGCCCCGGTGCACCTGCCGACCGACCTGCCGGGCACGGACCTGGGCGGCGCCGAGCCTCCCGGCACGTCCGCCGGGAGGGGCGTGCGGTTCGACCGTCCCGTGGAACCCGACGACTACCACCTCGCCTCCCCCGAGCACTCGGCTCCTCCCCCGCTCTCGGCGTCGTTCGAGCGGGAGGACCCCCATGAGCAGGGGCGAACCCCGTCCCAGCCGGTCGACCCGCGCACCACCGTGCCGTCCACGCCTCCCGCCGGCACGAAGGTCTGCGTGGCCTGCCGCGCGGGCACCGTGGACAGCGACGGCTACTGCGAGAACTGCGGCCACGCCCAGCCGCGCGAACGCGACCACCTGGAGCAGGAGTTGGGCGCGGTCGCGGCGGTCAGCGACCGCGGCCTGCGCCACCACCGCAACGAGGACGCGTTCACGGTCTCCTCGACCGCGCTGCCCGACGGCTCGCCCGCGGTCGTCGCGATCGTCTGCGACGGCGTGTCCTCGGCGACCCGCCCCGACGACGCCTCTCTGGCCGCCGCCCGGGCGGCGAACGAGGCGCTCCTCGACGCCCTGCCGCGCGGCACGCACCCGCAGCAGGCCATGCACGACGCGATCATCGCCGCCTCGCACGCCGTCAACTCCCTGGCCGCCGAGCCGGAGACGGCCCAGGAGCACGCCCCGCACCAGAACGCGCCCGCGTGCACCCTGGTCGGCGCCGTCGTCACCGCGAGTCTGCTCGTCGTCGGCTGGGTCGGCGACAGCCGCGCCTACTGGGTCCCGGTGGACCGCGCCGCGCCGCCGGCCCGGCTCACCGAGGACGACTCCTGGGCCGCGCAGATGGTCGCCGCGGGCCTGATGAGCGAGGCCGAGGCGTACGCCGACGAGCGTGCCCACGCGATCACGGGCTGGCTCGGCGCGGACGCCTACGAACTGGACCCGCACACGGCGTCGTTCAAGCCGGACCGGCCGGGTGTCGTGGTGGTGTGCACCGACGGGCTGTGGAACTACGCGGAGGCCGCCGAGGAGATGGCCGAGGTGGTGCCGCTCGACGCCGGGCTCCGCCCGCTGCACGCCGCCCGGGTACTTCTGGGGCACGCCCTGGACGGCGGCGGGCACGACAACGTAACAGTGGCGGTCCTCCCGTTCCCGGCCCTGCCGCAGGGGGCAGGATCCGCCTGAGAGGTGTGCCGGGGGCGCCGTGAGGGCCCCGGACGCGCCCGGGGCCGGCAGGGGTCGGCCCCAGGGCTCCTCATTCGGATCAGCCCGGCATGAGCCGAAAGAGGGGCCCCAAGTCCTGTCGTGGGGAGTTCGACGGCAGGACCCAGGACCGGAGGGGACCGGTCCGCCACCAGTCGTCACCCACCGCGGTGGGTTTCTCAAGGGGGATCCGATACGGCCATGGCCAATTTCTCGAAGTCGAACGTGCCGCAGTTCTCGGTGGACGTCTACCAGAACGAGTACCTGCCGGAGGGGGGCCGCGAGGTCAACGCCATCGTCACGGTGACGGCGACCGGCGGCGGCACGATCGGAAGCGCCGTCACGGCGCCCCACCTCTACGCGCCGGGGAAGGGCCCGGACGCGGCCGTGGCGATCATGGTCGACTGCTCCGGGTCGATGGACTATCCGCCGACCAAGATGCGCAACGCGCGTGAGGCGACCGCCGCCGCCATCGACACCCTGCGCGACGGCGTGCACTTCGCGGTGATCGGCGGCACCCATGTGACCAAGGAGGTCTACCCGGGCGGCGGGCGGCTCGCGGTCGCCGACGCGACCACCCGCGGCCAGGCCAAACAGGCGCTGCGCCGGCTGAGCGCGGGCGGCGGCACCGCGATCGGCACCTGGCTGCGGCTCGCGGACCGGCTGCTGTCCTCCGCGGACGTCTCCATACGCCACGGCATCCTGCTCACCGACGGCCGCAACGAGCACGAGTCCCCCGACGCGCTGAAGGCCACGCTGGACGCCTGCGCCGGCCGGTTCACCTGCGACGCGCGGGGAGTGGGCACCGACTGGGAGGTCAAGGAGGTCACCGGGATCGCCTCCGCGCTGCTCGGCACCGCCGACATCGTCGCCGATCCGGCCGCCCTCGCCGCCGACTTCACACAAATGATGGAGACGGCCATGGGCAAGGAGGTCGCGGACGTCGCGCTGCGGCTGTGGACACCCGTCGGCACGGAGATCGCATTCGTCAAGCAGGTGGCGCCCACCGTCGAGGACCTGACCGCCCGACGGGTCGAGGCGGGTCCGCGCGCCGGGGACTACCCCACCGGCTCCTGGGGCGACGAGTCCCGCGACTACCACGTCTGCGTCCGGGTCCCGGCGGCGAACATCGGCCAGGAGATGCTGGCCGCGCGCGTGTCCTTGGTCATACCCCAGGCTGGGGGTGCCTCAGCCGAGAGTGGGGGAGGAAGTGCCCAGAGCCTGGGCGTCCAGGGGCTCGTACGCGCCGTGTGGACCGACGACATGGCGGCGTCCACGTCCATCAACCCCCAGGTCGCCCACTACACAGGGCAGGCCGAACTCGCCCAAGTCATCCAGCAGGGGCTGGATCTGCGCAAAGAGGGCGATTTCGATGGCGCAACGGCCAAACTGGGCCGCGCCGTTCAGCTCGCGAATGCCTCAGGGAACGCGGATACTGCGAAACTGCTTGCGAAGGTGGTGGACGTGGTCGATGCCGCGACAGGTACTGTGCGACTGAAGGCGAAGGTCGCGGAGGCCGACGAGATGACACTCGAGACACGGTCCACAAAGACTGTTCGCGTAAAGAAGTGACATGACAGCCAGCCCGACCCCCAGGGGTTGGAGAACCACGCCGGTCCCGGTGACCGGAAGAAGGAGAGGGGGACGCACCGACATGCCGACCTGCCCGAACGGACACCAGTCGGGTTCCGACGACTGGTGCGAGGTCTGCGGTCACCGTATGGCCGGTGCCGTACCCCCGCCGCCTCCACCGCCGCCCGCCGCCGGTTACGGCTACCCGCCGCCGGGTTCGCCCCCGCCGCCTCCGGGCGCGGGCGGCCGCCCGGGGGGACGCCCGCTGTCCGCCGTACCGGATTCCGAGCCGGAGCTGTGCCCGCAGTGCCGTACGCCCCGCGAGGGCGGCGCCCCGTTCTGCGAGGAGTGCCGGTGGAACTTCCTGACCAACACGGCGACCTCGTACACCCCCGCCGCCCCGCGCACGCCGGCGCCGGGTCTGCCGCCGCACTTCCAGCAGGGCCGACCGGCCGGGCCCGGCCCGGACTCGTACGACTACGAGAGGTCCCGGCCGTCGCAGGTCAACCGGCCTGCGGAACCGATTCCGCCGTCGCCGCCGTTCGGCAGCGAGCCGTCCGGGCCGACGCGGTTCGGCCCGGATGCCTCACGCCCGGCCGGTCCCGCCGGTCCCGCCGGTCCGTCCGGTCCGCCCGGCTTCGGTGCCGATCCGTCGCGTCCGGTTCCGCCGCCGCCCGGGTCCACGCCCGGTGGTCCGGGCGGTCCCGGTGCTCCCGGTGGCCCGGGTGGTCCCGGCGCGTCCGGCGGTCCGCAGACCACGGCTCCGGGTGCCCCGTCGGGCTTCCCGCAGGGCGCACCGCCCTCCGCCTTCCAGCGGCCCGGTCCGCCGCCTCCCCCGCCGCCGACCCAGGGTTTCCCTCCGCCCGCCCCTGCGCAGTCGGGCGGTCCGTCCTTCGGCGGCGGTGACGACGACTGGGTGATCTCACCGCCGTCGTCCGCCCCGGCGCCCGGCGGCCCGGGTGGCCCGGGCGGCCCCGGCGGCCCCGGTGGCGGTCAGGGCGGTGCCTACGGTTACCCGCAGCCCGGCGCCACCCAGGCCCCGCCGCGCCCGTACGAGCAGCAGCAGCCCGCGACCTGGACCGCGACCATCGGCCCGGACCGCGAGTACTTCATGGCGATGATGCAGCGCTCCGGACCGGAGGCCGCGGGCCTCAACCTGCCCGCGTACTCCCCGGAGCAGCAGCGCACGCTCACCGGCAACCAGGTCACCATCGGCCGCCGCCGCCACTCCACCGGCGACACCCCCGACATCGACCTGTCGGTGCCGCCGGAGGACCCGGGCGTCTCGCACCAGCACGCGATGCTGGTGCAGCAGCCGGACGGGTCCTGGGCGATCGTCGACCAGAACTCCACCAACGGCACCACGGTCAACGGCTCCGAGGAGCCCATCCAGCCCTTCGTGCCGGTGCCCCTGCAGGACGGGGACCGGGTGCACGTGGGCGCCTGGACGACGATCACCATCCGCCGGGGCTGAGGGGCTGGAAGAACCGACGGTCAGGGGAGGGGCCAGGCGTACGGCCCCTCCGGATCGTCCAGCCACGCCCAGGAGCGGTCGCCGCCGACCGTGATGCCGTACCGCTCCCGCCCGGGCTGTTCCTCGCGCTCCCACAGCGTGTACGCCTCGTACGGGTCGAGGCTGCCCCGCGTCAGGGCCAGCAGGAACCGGAACCGGTCGTTGCCGCGCGCCCGCTGCGGCAGCCCGCCCAGATCCCGCGGCTCCGGTTCGGCGCGGGTGCCCCCGCGCAACGGCACGAAGAAGGCGGGCGTACGCAGGAAACGCCCCTCGGCGTGCCCCGCGTCCCGCACCCGCAGGGCGATCAGCCCCGTCGCGAACGGCGTCAGGATGCGCGCGCCCGGAACGCACTGCGCGAGCCAGGCGCCCGGGATCGAACTCAGCGAGCAGGTCGCGATGACCCGGTCGAAGGGGCCGCGTTCCGGTACGCCGCGCGCGCCGTCGCCCGTGACCACGGCCGGACGGTATCCCGCGGCCGCCAGGTGCTGCCGGGCGGACTCGGTGATCTCCGGGTCCAGGTCGATGGTGGTGACCCGGTCGTCGCCGAGGCGGTGGGCGAGCAGGGCCGCGTTGTAGCCGGTGCCGGCGCCGATCTCCAGTACGGCGTTCCCGTCCTCGACCCCCAGCTCGGTCAGCATCTCCGCCATCAGGGAGGGCTGGCTGCTGGAGGAGAGCAGCTCGCCGTCGCGCACACGGGTGGCCAGCGGCGTGTCGGTGTACGCGCCGCGCAGCCACTGTTCCCTGCGCTCCGGGTCGGGGTCGCCGCACCATCGGCGCTCGTAGCCGCCCCTGACGCCGATGTAGTAGTACGGCACGAAGAGGTGGCGCGGCACCGCCTCGAACGCCTCCCGCCACCCGGGGTCCGCGCTCCAGGCGCCGCTCGCGTCGATCTCCCGCACGAGTTCCGCCCGTGCGGACGCGGCGAGGTTCTCCAGATCCTGGTCGAGAGCGTGCGTGGCCATACCCCCACTGTGCTGCGGCACACAGTCCCGGGGCGAGCACGCCGCGCGCCGGATCCGGAATCCGTCCCTCTGGCCCCCTGGTCCTAAGCCTTGCGTCCTCGGTCGGCGTGTCTGAGACCATGGAGCATGTGAAAGAGATTCGGCGCGGCACGCTTCAGGAGCAGACCTTCTACGAGCAGGTCGGCGGTGAGGAGACCTTCCGCCGCCTGGTCCACCGTTTCTACGAGGGAGTCGCCGAGGATCCGGTCCTGCGGCCCATGTACCCCGAAGAGGACCTGGGCCCGGCCGAAGAGCGCCTCGTTCTGTTCCTGATCCAGTACTGGGGCGGCCCGACGACGTACAGCGAGCGGCGCGGGCACCCCCGTCTGCGCATGCGCCACGCCCCGTTCGCCGTGAACCAGGCCGCGCACGACGCCTGGCTGAAGCACATGCGGGTGGCGGTGGAGGAACTCGGCCTCTCCGAGGAGCACGAGACCACGCTGTGGAACTACCTGACGTACGCCGCCGCGACGATGGTGAACACCCCGGGGTGAGCCTTGGGGTCAGGCTCCGCTGAAGGTCAGCAGACGTTGACGTTCAGCGGACGCTGACGTTCAGCGCGCCGAGTCCGGCCCTGCGCACGGCGATCGACCCGTACGGCGTGCGCAGCCGGAGCCACGCGCCGCAGGAGAGCAGCGCGACCGGTTCCTCGGTGGACGCCTGCGGGGCCGGGCGCAGGAAGCCGAGCGACTGCGCCGCGTGCACGGCCCGCACCGGCAGTCCGGTGTCCCCCACCGGGCGGGACCAGATCTCACGGCCGATCCGGTCGAGTTCGGCACGGGTGCGCCGCTCGGCCGGCAGCTCCTCCGTGCGGGACCTGAACTCGGCCACCGCCGCCGCCACGGTCGCCCGCAGCGCGTCGGGCGCCGCGAGCCCCGGCTCGGGCCGCCAGCCGACGCGCGGCGGCAGGACCCCCGCCCAGGGCGGCCCGGTGACGGCGGCGGGCACCGCCGCCGTGGCCGCCGACTCGTCGACGGACTCCAGGAGTTCACCCGCCGACACGGTCACATCGAGCTGGACCTCCAGCCCGTCCTCGTACGGCTTGGCGAGCCGCACCGCGCGGACCGCGAGCACCTCGAACGACGGCGGCCGTCCGAAGACCGCCAGCGTCGTCCCGGCCGCCTGCAGACGTACCGCGGCGCCGCGGTCGTAGTGGAGCAGCCGGGCCAGGAAGGCGGCGAGGTCCGCCGCCTCCCCGTCGTCGGCGAGGTGGAGCACCGTCATGCGGCGACGGCCTCCTCCTCGTGGTCCCGGTAGTCCTCGAGGAACGCGCGCTCCTCCGCCGTGATCCGGCGGGGCCGCTGTGCCTCGAAGTCGAACGGCACGACCACCGTCGAGGCCCGGACGCAGACCTGGTCGCCGTCCTTGACCTCGTAGGCGACCGTGAAGGACGCCGCCTTGATCTCCGTCACCCACAGCTCGATGTCCACCGGCTCGGGCCGGTGGACGAGCTGCCGCTTGTAGTCGATCTCATGGCGTGCCACGACGGATCCCTGCCTGAACTGCTTGTCCGGGCGGCTCAGGAAGTCGATCCGGGCCTCCTCCAGGTAGCTGAGGAAAACCGCGTTGTTGACGTGGCCGTATGCGTCCATGTCCGCCCAGCGCAGCGGGCAGCGGTAGATGTGGCGCAAGATCAGCCCCGGGTCAGCTTCCGGTAGGTGGCACGGTGCGGACGGGCCGCGTCCGGGCCGAGCCGCTCGATCTTGTTCTTCTCGTACGACTCGAAGTTGCCCTCGAACCAGAACCACTTGGACTCGCCCTCGTAGGCGAGGATGTGGGTGGCCACACGGTCGAGGAACCAGCGGTCGTGGGAGACGACGACGGCGCAGCCGGGGAACTCGAGCAGCGCGTTCTCGAGCGACGACAGCGTCTCCACGTCGAGGTCGTTGGTCGGCTCGTCGAGCAGCAGCAGGTTGCCGCCCTGCTTCAGGGTGAGCGCGAGGTTGAGGCGGTTGCGCTCACCGCCGGAGAGGACACCCGCGGGCTTCTGCTGGTCCGGGCCCTTGAAGCCGAAGGCGGACACGTACGCCCGGCTCGGCATCTCGACCTGGCCGACGTTGATGTAGTCCAGGCCGTCGGAGACGACCTCCCACAGCGTCTTCTTCGGGTCGATGTTGGCGCGGGTCTGGTCGACGTACGAGATCTTGACGGTCTCGCCGACCTTGATGTCACCGGAGTCCGGCGTCTCCAGGCCCTGGATCATCTTGAAGAGGGTGGTCTTGCCGGCGCCGTTCGGGCCGATGACACCCACGATGCCGTTACGGGGCAGCGTGAACGAAAGCCCGTCCACGAGGATCTTCTCCCCGAAGGCCTTGTGCAGGTCGTTGACCTCGACCACGACGTTGCCCAGGCGCGGGCCCGGCGGGATCTGGATCTCCTCGAAGTCCAGCTTCCGCATCTTCTCGGCCTCGGCGGCCATCTCCTCGTAGCGGGCCAGACGCGCCTTGGACTTGGCCTGGCGCCCCTTGGCGTTCGACCGCACCCACTCGAGCTCTTCCTTCAGACGCTTCTGCCGCTTGGCGTCCTTCTGGCCCTCGACCTTGAGGCGGGTGGCCTTGGTCTCCAGGTAGGTGGAGTAGTTGCCCTGGTAGGGGTAGGCGCGGCCGCGGTCCAGCTCGAGGATCCACTCGGCGACGTTGTCGAGGAAGTACCGGTCGTGGGTGATCGCCACGACGGTGCCCTCGTACTTGGCCAGGTGCTGCTCCAGCCAGTTCACGGACTCGGCGTCGAGGTGGTTGGTGGGCTCGTCGAGGAGCAGCAGGTCGGGCTGCTCGAGGAGGAGCTTGCAGAGCGCGACGCGGCGCTTCTCACCACCGGAGAGGTTGGTGACGGGCCAGTCGCCGGGCGGGCAGCCCAGGGCGTCCATGGCCTGCTCCAGCTGGGAGTCCAGGTCCCACGCGTTGGCGTGGTCGAGGTCCTCCTGGAGCTTGCCCATCTCCTCCATCAGCGCGTCGGTGTACTCGACCGCCATCTGCTCGGCGATCTCGTTGAACCGGTCGAGCTTGCCCTTGATCTCGGCAACGCCCTCCTGGACGTTCTCCAGGACGGTCTTCTCCTCGTTCAGCGGAGGCTCCTGGAGCAGGATGCCGACGCTGTAGCCGGGCGTGAGGAACGCGTCACCGTTCGACGGCTGCTCCAGCCCCGCCATGATCTTCAGCACGGTCGACTTACCGGCACCGTTCGGACCGACGACGCCGATCTTGGCACCCGGCAAGAAGTTCAGGGTGACGTCGTCGAGAATCACCTTGTCGCCGTGCGCCTTGCGCGCCTTGCGCATGGTGTAAATGAACTCAGCCAAGAGAAACCGTCCGGCAGCTTGAAATCTGGCAGTGGGCAGATACACCCCATCTTGCCGTACGGCCAGGCCTGGGCGGAAACGCGTTAGGTCCGGGGCCTGTGACCTGGGGCTTCGCCGTCGACGGCTGGGGATCGCCTGTCACTGACGCTCGACGTCGGTCGCCCTCGGGCAGCCTCGGACGCCCAGGGACGCCCCCAGGGCAGAGAGTCACTCCCCCGCTACGCCGGGCTATCGTGCGGCCGTGACAAGCGCAGCGGAGCGCCCCGTCCTCTTCGTCGACGTCGCCGTCGACGGACGGCTCATACCGTTCGGTTCCCCATCCAGTCGCCTGCAGGCCCCTGCTTCCGACTCGGAGGCGTCCCTTGACCAGGGGGACCCCCTGCTCACCGTATGGGCCTCGACATGGATGAAGGAGGCAAACGAGGCCGTCGCCCCACGTATCGGACTGCCAAGGCTGCCCGTCGTGGAGCGGCCGGACGCCTGCGCCGACGACAGTCCGCTGTCCGCGACCGGTGCGACGGCCATCTGGCGCGTCACCGAGTTCGCCTATGAGTTCACGTTGCCGGACGACTCCATGAACAAGGTGCCCTGCGTCTTTGTCATGCGTGTTCGGGACGGTCAGATCATCGAGTCACGCGATTACATCGACCCGATCCGTACATACACGGCACGCGGGGACCTCGACCTGCTCATCGCGTCCTTGCGGAAGGAAGGTTCCTGACGTCCGGCTTCACGCGGTGAGCTGTCAATGGCCAAGACCGAACGGAGGTTGAGAAGATCCTGGCATGCAGTTCGACGACCCGGCCGACTTGAGTCGCGTATGCACAGAACGGCTCGGCGAGAAGGCCGGTCGACAGTTCGCTGCCATGGCCCGCCGCGGCTTTCAGTTGGTCCGCCCAGCAGGAAGTGTCCAGGCCACTGGGCAATGCCGACTTGGTGGGCCTGCCCTCCTCGAACCGGAGATCTGCTGGCCCGAACGGCCCGGCCGTCCATCTGCTCCGGCTTGCCGAGGACACCGAACTCGGATGGGGCTGGGGGACGCCGGAACGTTGTACTTCACGATCCCGGTCAAGGCACTCGCGACCGGCGACTTCAGCCAGGCCGTGGCGCAGGCTCTCTGCTGCTGATCCGCACAGCAGGAGGCCGCTGCCGGAGACCGCATCGTCGTCGCCGTGCTCTCTCGCGAACGACCTGGACGCCATGGGCAGCGTCTGCTCGGCTCCGCCTGGGTCGACGGCGTGGAAGCCTGCGCCGGCATCTGCAGCTCAGTGACCTTACGTGCACTCCCAGTGGCTGCGTGTCATCCCGCCCGAATCAGTAGGGGTGCCGGTCCGGCTTCGTCTCCCAGGCCTCGTACGCCGTCGCGCCCAGCTCGGGGTGAATCTGCTCGATGTGGATCCGGCGCTCGTCCAGCGGTTTCTGGAAGTCCTCGTACTGGAAGGCGTCGTCGAAGCCGATATTCCGCGTGGCGTCCAGGTCGCAGCTGAAATAGACGTTGTCGATGCGCGACCAATAGATGGCGCTCATGCACATCGGACACGGTGCACCGCTGATGTAGATCGAACAGCCCTGGAGCATCCGGGCGCGCTCGGGTACCAGGTCGGGGGAGCCTTCGGGACGCGGCACATATTGCAGGGTGCCCTCGTTCTGGTGCTCTTCCGGGATGGTGGGCGCCTGGGGGTTGAGGAGCTGGGCCGCCTTGCGGATGGTCTCCACCTCGGCGTGTGCGGTCGGGTCGCCGGTCAGGAGCACGCGGTTCTGCCCCCGGGCGAGGATCTCGCCGTCCCTGGTGATGACGGCGCCGAACGGGCCACCCCATCCATGCTCGACGGATTCCGTGGCCAGCCGTACCGCTTCCGCCAGGAACTCCTTGTGCTCCATGACGACCTCCGCTTCCCGCGATTTCACGGCTCGACATTCAACGGTTTTCACATTCCACCGATTTGCCCCTTAAATCCCGTTCAGATTAGGCTACTCCGTATGAACGCCAGCGCAAACCGCGCCCCTGGTGAGGCCGGAGCGACCGTGGTGATCACGCAAAGGGTCGTACCCGGTCGCGAGGAGGACTACAAGCGCTGGCAAGGGCAGGTGAATCGGGCTGTACGGGACTTCGACGGGTTCGAGGGAACGGAGCTGTACCCGCCCGAATCCGCCGAGGAAAACCAGTGGGTCGTGGTGTTCCGTTTCTCGGGCGTCGACCAGTTGAGCGCCTGGCTCGAGTCCGCGACGCGCCGGGAGCTTCTGCATGAGGGCCGCGACTTGTTCGAGGGGGAGTCATCCCAGGAGGTCCTCAGAGGAGGGCGACCGGCTCGGGAAGCCGTGACGGCGGTCGTCTCCCACGACGTGAAGCCCGGCCGCGAACGGGACTTCCTGCGCTGGCAGGACAAGGTCCTGAAGACTCAGCAGAAGTACCGGGGCTTCAAAGGGTCCGAACTCTTCGCCCCCGTCGAGGGGATCCAGGATCGCTGGGTCGTCATGTTCCGCTTCGACACCCGTGAACACCTCGACCAGTGGCTCGAGTCGGACGTCCGCGGGAAACTGCTGGACGAGGGACGCGACTACTTCGCCGACTTCGATGTGCGCGAGATCGCGTCGGCCTTCAGCGGCTGGTTCCGTTTCGGCGGCAGGGAGGAGGCGGGTGCCCCTCCCAACTGGAAGCAGGCCATGTCCGTTCTCCTCGCGCTCTATCCCACCGTCGTGGTGCTCAACCTCAGCGTGGGCCGTGCCCTCACGGATGCCGGCGTTCCGGGGTACCTCGGCCTGTTCATCGGAAACGTGTTGAGCGTCGCGATTCTGACCTGGGTTCTGATGCCTTTGGTGAACCGCGCCCTGACCTTCTGGCTGGCGCCCGACCGGCCACGGTCGCGACGCGTCGAGCTCGCGGGCGCCGCCCTGGTGACGGCGTGCTACGCGGGGCTCCTCGCTGTTTTCGGCTTCACCACTTGACGTGCCGAGGTGAGGAGCACAGGTGATGAACCGCCACACCCGAACTCGCCGTCTCGCGGGAATGTCGGTGAGACGGGACGACGCCGATTACGAAGCCATCCGCACCGCCGCGGTGTGGAACGGGCTCACACCGGCGCGGTACCCGGACGTCATCGTCCGCCCGGCCTCGGCCGACGACGTCGTGGAGGCGGTCCGCCTGGCCCGCGCCCAGGGACTCCGGATCGCCATGCGGTCGGGAGGACACAGCTGGTGCGGGTCACCGCTACGTGACGGCGGCATGCTCATCGACCTGTCCGGACTCCGCACGTGTGCGGTCGACCCGGTCTCCGCAACGGCGACGGTGCGGCCCGGGATCACGGGCCGGGAGCTCACTCCCGAGCTCGGCCGTCACGGGTTCGCCTTCCCCACGGGCCACTGCGGATCCGTCGCCGTCGGCGGATACCTCCTCAGCGGAGGCCTGGGATGGAACTCCGGAGTCCGTGGACCGGCCTGCGCCGACGTCACAGGCGTCGAAGCCGTCACCGCGAACGGCGAGCCGATCACCTGCAACGAGCGTGAACACCAGGACCTGTTCTGGGCGGCACGCGGAGCGGGTCCCGGTTTCTTCGCCGCGGTCACCGCCTTCCACCTCAGGCTGTATCCACGCCCCGAGGCGATCACCAGCACCACGTGGACCTTCCCCCTCGCGGACGTCGTCGAGGTGACGCACTGGGCCATGGGGGCGTCCTCAGAGCTCCCCCCGAGCGTCGAGCTGAGCTTCTCCCTCGCCACGGCGGACCCCGGCTCGGCGCCGGGCCCGAAAGTGGTGACCGTGACGGGGACCGCCTTCGCCCATTGCAAGCAAGAGGCCTACGACTTCCTGGGACCGCTCCGGACCTGTCCCCTCGCCGAACGCTCCCTCTCGCGCCGACTGGACGAGCCGATGACGTTCGAGACCCTGTACGACCTCTCCGCCACCCTGTGGGGTCCTGAGTACCGCTATGCGGCGGACACGCTGTGGTCGGACGCCGACTTCCCCACGCTGCTCGCGCGACTCGCCGACGTCTTCGACGCGGCCCCGTCGAGCAGGTCGCTGATCCTGGCGCCGGTCTCGCCGGCGGGCCGACCACCCGAGGACATGGCCTTCTCCGCGCTCGGGAACAGCTACGTCGCTCTGTACGCCGTCTGGCAGGATCCCCGCCAAGACGCGGTCAACATCAACTGGCTGCGTCAGGCCATGCACGCGATCGAACCCCTGGGGACGGGGCACTACATCGCCGAGGCCGACCTCACCGCCGCGTCGTCCCGTGCCCGCCGGTCCTTCGCCCCGGACGACTGGCAGCGGCTGCAGAGCCTCAAGACGACGTACGACCCGGAGGACGTCTTCTGGTCCTATCTGTCACCTGAGGACGCCTCGCCATGACGCTCGGTCATATTCTCAGTCATATTCGATGACCTTCCGTGACTTGGGCCGCTTCGTATCGCTCAGTCGTGCGTCGACGTCTGCTTCCTGCGGACCAGGAGCAGTGCCGCGCCGCCGGCCAGGACCAGGGCTATCGCCGTGCCCGCGATGAGCGGGGTGGCACTCGACGTGCCCGTCTCGGCGAGGTTGGTGTCCGTTGCCGTGCCGCCCGCCGTGGCCGGGCTGGGCTCGCTGAGCGTCTGGATCTTCAGGCCGCCCGCGGCGGTCTCCGTCTTGCAGTCGAGAACGCCCTTGACCCACTTCTTGTAACCTGCCGGGCCCTTGATCGTGAAGTCGTAGGGCTGGTCCTCTTGCAACGGGATGGTCACCTTCTGTGACGCCCCTGCCGGGATCGTGTGCTCGGCGCCCATCAGATCGAACGTGAACGCCTTGTCGCCCTTGTTCACGGCGGAGATGTCCACAGCACCCTCGGCACAGTTCTTCTCGGCCGACAGGCCCGGTATGGCGCCCTTCTCGGCCCAGGCCGCCGTGGTCGTGGCCGAGACGGTGGACTCGCTGGAGCCGGCGAGTATCTGCGTCTGGCTGCGGGTCTCGGAGGTGAGAGCCCGGCCGACCGGCACGGTGGTCGACGCCTGGACCGTCAGCTCTGCCCAACCGCCCTGCGCCGTCTTGGGAACCTGGAAGTAGATCCGGCTGCCGTCGGCCGCGGTCGTGACCGGCTTGCCGCCCTTGTCGACGATCTTCACTTGCGTGGTGGCGGCGTCCGCCGGCGGGGTCACCGTCACGCTGTCCGCGTTCGTGTGCACCGTGACCGGGCCGAGCCGCTCGCCCGGGTGGCCCGCGACGGCCGGCGGGTCGAGGGTCAGGGACGCCGCGGGCTCCGGGAGGCTCCGTGCGTGCTTCTCCAGGTAGTCCGCGAGTCTCTCGGCCTGCGGGTCGACCGCGTCCACGTCGGCGCTGTCCGAGAAACGCCAGATCGCCACCTGGGTGCCGGCCGCCGCGTCCTGCTCGGTGAGGCCCTTGGCCCCGGCCTCGGCCGCCAACCGCGCCAGGTCGTTCACCTGCGGGTAGGAGTTCTGCAGGATCCAGCGGATCTTTCCGGCGTTCTTGTTGCCGTTCAGGGACGTGCCGCTCCAGGACGTCTCGTGGTACCTGGCCTCCTTCTGCGTGGGGTTGCGGATGTCGATGCCGTACGTCTGCAGGGTTCCGCCGTTGTCGACGGACATCTCGAACAGGCCCGCCGACACCTGTTCGTCCGTGCCGCCGCCGTGGATGACGGCGGCCCCGTAGGTCTTGAGGCCGCCGATGGTCGCGGTCGCCCCGCCCTCGCTCTGCGGCGTCCCGTCGGCGGCCGCCGCCCCCGCGGCGGCCAGCGGGCCCGCCGCGACGAGTCCGGACACCAGCGTCGCGGCAGCGAGGCGGGCGGCCCCTCGCCTGCGCGCGGACGACGCAGAGAATGCAGCAAACACAGAATTCCCCTTCGCGCAGGACCCGTTGACGTGGGGGGCGTGGTCCCACCAGCAGAATCAGAAGCCCCAAGAGCTATGCCCGGCATCCTAGGGAGGCCGCGCACCCCGCTCCCCGATCATGTGACCCGACGGCCGATCCGACTCGTAATCGTTATCCCTCACACAGCCTGTGAGCTGCGCCTATCGCCCTTAGGGCAGGAAGCGTCAGCATATGGGGCGATACTTGCGGTGATAAGCCGCAGTCGGGCCAGGACGGATGGCGGCTGTGCCTGACGTCACGTCACTCCGGCTGGCTCCGGGCTCGGTTGCTCCGCCCCTTCTCGCGGGTGTGTCTCCTCCGGCATCCGACTCGTCGGTTCCGTCTCCCAGTTGGGCTCCGGCTGCGCCGTCACTCCGCTCTGCGTCTCGGGCCGCGACGACCGTCGGAAGGCCGAGGTGCCGCGGGACAGGTCGTGGCCGATCGCCGCCGCGTCGAGGTCCGCCGACAGCCAGCCCTGCCCGTCGCGCTGCTCGGTCCGCACCTTCAACCGCCCCTGGACGACGAGCGGATCCCCCACCGCCACCGATGCGGCGACGTTCGTGGCCAGCGAGCGCCGGGCCCACACCGTGAAGAAGTTGGTGTGCCCGTCCGTCCACACGTTCTTCTCGCGGTCCAGATACCGCGCCGTCACCGCCAGCCGGAAGCGGGCGGTGGGTCCCGTCGGCGACTCCCGGTAGACCGGCTGTGTGGCGACGTTGCCGACCACGCACACCGTCGTCTCGTTCATGGCGAATCCCCTCCCTCGCTCCGGCCGCACGCCGAAGCGGAACGCGTACGGGCCTGTCCCGCACGGATGCGTCTGCCGCAGCGGCCACGCCCTGTCGCCCGCCGCCGCCGCACGGCGACCGCGTCGTCCGCGATCGCCGCGAAGCCAGACTGCCTCCGTCGGCCCGAGCCCGCTGGGCCCTGTGGGCTACCGCCCGGTTGTGGAAAACTCCGCCACCCGAACGAGTGCCTCCGCCCCTTCCCGTGCCTGTGCGACGCCTCCGTCAGCTCTCCGACGCGGCGGCCGCACGGCGCTCACCCCACCCGCGCCCCCACCCCGGCCCCCGCCACCTTCGCGTACTGCTCCCGCACTTCCCGGTACCGCAGCAGTTCCGCCGCCACCGGATCCAGGACCCGGGCCCGTCCGCACGCGGCTGCCGCGTCCCTCAGCCGCCGTTCCGCCTCGAGGCCGTACCGCCGGGCCGGTCCGCGGGCCGCCACCCCGCAGCCCCACTCGACGCCCGGACCACCGGCCAGGCCGACCAGCAACAGCAGCAGCGGCATCCAGAGGCCCGACGGCATGAACCCGACGACCTGCCCCACCAACCACACACACCCCAGAAGTTGCAGAAGCGTCATCGACGCCTGGGCGAGCACGGCGACCCGCCACCAGCCCGGCCGGGGCGGCCGCCCCGAGGGCGGGGTGGTGCGCAGCGCCAGTTCGTCCAGCGCCTCCGGCAGCCCCTGCGCGCCCCGTACCGCGGCCTCGCGCACCGCCTGGGCCCAGGGCGCCGGCAGCCCGGCCGTCGCCCGGTCCGCCACCGTCCGCACGGCCTGCTCGACGCACTGCCGCGCGGTGGCCTCCCCGTCCGGGGGCATGGGCACCGGCAGGCGTCCCGTGGAGGGTTCCCGCCGGTCCCGGTACCACCTCCACAGCCGCAGCCACGGCGTGCCGCACGCGCGGTTGGCGTGCCGCAGCCAGGCGCGCTCGGCGGCCTCCCCCGCAGCGGTCGCGCCGACCGCGTCCGCGAGCCGCCCGGCGAACTCCTCACGCGTCTCCTCGGTGAGCCCGGCATGGCCCGCGGTGGCATAGACCGGCCGCAGCCGGGCGGCGGCCACGTCCACGTCCGCGGAGACACGGCGCGCGGCAGCCCCCCGCTCGGCCACGAACTGTCCGAGCGCCTCGCGCAGTTCCCCCACGCCCTCGCCGGTGAGCGCGGACAGCGCCAGCACGGTCGCGCCCGGCTCGCCGTACTCCCCCAGGGCGATCCCGTCCCCGTCGAGCAGCCGCCGCAGATCGTCGAGGACCTGCTCGGCGGCCTCCCCGGGGAGCCGGTCGACCTGGTTGAGGACGACGAACATGACCTCGGCGTGCCCGGCCAGGGGCCGCAGATAGCGCTCGTGGAGAACGGCGTCGGCGTACTTCTCGGGGTCGACCACCCAGATGACGGCGTCCACCAGGGCCAGAATGCGGTCGACCTGCTGCCGGTGTTCCACGGCCGCGGAGTCGTGGTCGGGCAGGTCGACCAGGACGAGGCCGCTCAGCCGCGCCTCGCCCTCGGGGTTCGGCAGGGGGCGTCGACGCAGCCGCCCCGCAACGCCCAGGCGGTCGAGCAGCGGGCCCGTGCCGTCGCTCCAACTGCACGCGATCGGCGCGGCGGTGGTCGGCCGGCGCAGCCCGGTCTCGGAGAGGGGCACGCCGGCGAGCGCGTTGAAGAGCGTCGACTTCCCGCTGCCGGTGGCCCCCGCGACGGCGACCACGGTGTGCTCCCCGGAGAGCCTGCGACGCGCGGCCGCCTCGTCCAGCACCCGGCCCGCCTCCACGAGCGTGCTGCTGTCCAGCCGGGTCCGCGACAGACCCACCAGTTCGCGCAGTGCGTCCAGCCGGGAGCGCAGCGGCCCGTCGTAGGCGAGCGGCGCGGGCTGCCGTACGGCCGCGTCACCCGGCGCGTCCGGTCTGGTGCCGTCCGGCGGGACGGCCGTACCGGGCGTACGGCGGGCGATCAGTCCGTCGTCCCAGACGGTCGGGGACTCCGTATGCGCCGCCGGGTCGCCGTGCTGCACGCGCGCGTGCCGGTCGTCGTCCGCCGGGCCCCCGGTCGGGGGCGTCGCCTTCGGGACGCCCATCGGGACGCCCATCGGGGAGCTGTGCGGCACGCCGATGTCCGCACGGGTCTGCTCCGCCGCGGAATCGTGCTCCTCACGCGCGTACTCGCCGACTGACCGTCCGTCGCCCGCCCGCTGCTCGGCGGTGGCGACGACCCCTTCCGCGAGCTCGTGTTCGGGACTTTTTGCGTGACCCATGTGCTCGGTGTGATCCCTGGCGGCGGTCACCGCGGTCACCTCTCCTTCTCGAGTACGGACAGCGCGGCGATGAGATCGGCCTGGGGCTCGGCGTGGACGTCGAGGGCGTCGAGGGGGGCGAGGCGGCGTTCGCGTTCCGTGCGCAGGGCCCGGTCGAGGTACTCCGAGAGCAGCCGCGCGGCCCGGTCGCGCAGCCGCAGCGCCCGATGCGCGCCGATCCGCTCGGCAAGCCCCTCGCCGGCCGCCCGCGCCCGCCCTCCGCCGAGCAGGGCCGTGGCGACGAGGGCGGCCACCTCCTCGGCGTCCGGGGCGGTGCTCTTGTCCAGGTCGCGCACCGCTTCCTCGGAGTACTCCTCCAGGACGCGCCGCCAGCGTCGTACGGTCATCCCGATGCGGTGCTCGGCGCTGTCCAGCGTGGGGTCGCGCTGCATCAGTTCCGGGGTCGCCGCGGCGGGTTCGCGACGCCAGGCCTCCTCGACGCGCTCGTCGGCGGCTGCGATCGCGCACAGCAGCAGGGCGCCGAGGCTGTCGACGAGGGCGTCCAGCAGTTCCCCGGCGGTGCAGTCCACGGGGTGGCCGCGCCAGCGTTTCAGGGCGTCGCCGGCGAGGACGGCCCCGGACTCCAGACGCTCCCGCACGCGCGCGCACTCGCTGTCGTACGCGGTGTCGACGGCCGCGGTGAGCCGAAGAGCGGCGGCGTACTGGGCGGCGGCGGCGCCGGCCAGTTCCGGCAGCCGGGCCCTGAGCGAGTCGAGGACTCCCTGGGCCGTCCGTGTCATGGCGGCCTCCCGGGCGGCGGGATCCCGGACCAGGTTCGCGAGCCACAAGCGCAGCGGCTCGACGGCGGTGGCGGGCAGCAGCCCCCCGCCCCAGGCGGACTCGGGCAGCTCGGGCACGGTGAACCGGGGGACGTCGCCGAGCCCGGCCTTGGTGAGCAGGGCGCCGTACTGCCGCGACACCTCGGACACGACCTGGTGCGGTACCCGGTCGAGCACGGTGACGAGGGTCGCGCGGTACTCCTTGGCGGTGCGCAGCAGGTGCCAGGGCACGGCGTCGGCGTAGCGGGCGGCGGTGGTGACCAGGACCCAGACGTCGGCGGCGCAGATCAGCTCGGCGGCGAGGATCCGGTTGCCCGCGACCAGGGAGTCGATGTCGGGCGCGTCGAGGAGGGCGAGCCCGCGCGGGAGCGTGTCGGCGGTCTCGATGCGCAGCACCCGCTCCTCGCGGCCCACGGCGGTGCGTGGGTCGTCGCCGGACTCCTGCTGCGGCACCCATACGCGCGGAAGGGTGGGCAGGACGCGCATACGGCTGAACCAGTGGTGGTCGCCCGGATGGCAGACCAGGACGGGCGTTCGGGTGGTGGGCCGGAGGACGCCCGCCTCGCTGACCTTGCGCCCTACGAGGGAATTGACGAGCGTCGACTTGCCGCTCCCGGTCGATCCCCCGATGACGGCCAGAAGGGGCGCTTCAGGCTCTCGCAGCCGGGGCACCACATAGTCGTCGAGCTGTGCGAGAAGCTCGTCGCGGTTCGCACGCGCGCGTGGAGCCCCGGCCAGGGGCAGCGGGAAGCGTGCGGCGGCGACACGGTCGCGCAGGGCGGAGAGTGCGTCGAGCAGCTGAGGCCGTACGTCCAAGGTCACCACATGCGAAGAATGCCCAACTTTGGACGCTTTCTGAAGCATATGGCGATGTCTGCGCGCCGAAGGACAGACGGGACGGATGGGGCGACTGGGACCCAGGCATAACGAGTGCACAACACCCGGGGCGTGGAACGCCAAAAGCGATGCACGATTCGCACCTGCCTGCGATTATCGGACCGCTTCACTGAACCTCCACACGGAGCCACGGAGGCGAAGCAACAGGGACAAGGGCCCGGGGAGCCCTATCCTTGTCCCCGGCAAGGTCACGGATCAGCCCGTCCGGGCCCCACGACAGGCCACCACACAGGCCCCCGTAGCTCAGTGGATAGAGCAGGCGCCTTCTAAGCGCTTGGCCGCAGGTTCGAGTCCTGCCGGGGGCGCCGCCCACGACCAGCGAAAACGCCCCGGAGGGAATCTTCCCTCCGGGGCGTTTCGTGTCTCTGACGGCAACGCTGAGGGCAACGGCCCCGTCACTCGTCGGCCAGCAGGCTCCCCAGCCTGTCCTGGGTGGCCTGGAGGCTGAACCTGCACCAGCTTGGCGACGTTACGCCGCACCAGTTCCTCGCGGGCGGCACGCGGGAGGGCGTTCCCCGGCCCGAAGCCGCTTCGCCGACCTCAGTACTGACTGTTGCGGAAGCCGATGGCCACGGCGCCCCACCAGCAGGCCTGAGACACCAGAGCCGTCGCGGCTCCCCAAGCCAGGAGGCTCGGCGTGACCACGGCACTGCCCTGTTGCTTCATGCGTCTGTTGAGGAGCCCGGCTTGGAGGCCGTTGAGGGTGAGGACGAGCACCAGCCCCAACTTGATGCGGGTCAGGGCGGAGCCGAGGTTCGGGTGGAGCATTACGCCGCTGGCCACGAGACCGGCGAGGCCGCTCCAGATCAGGAGGTGGAGGTGGGCTGTGCTGTTCAGGGCGTCGCGCAAGGTGCACCGGCCTGTCAGATACAGGAGCGCATGGTAGTCAGCCACCAAGACGGCCCCGAAGCCGAGCACGAGCGAGGCCAGGTGGGCAAAAAGCGCCACGGTGTGGAGGGTGGCGTCCACTCGCAGATGCAGGGATATCCAGGTGCAGGCCGAGAAGGCCAGGCAGACGGCCAGCGCGGCCGCTCCGACCGTCCACCATGTGTCGTACAGCCCCAACCGCCGGGTGGGCGCCGCCTCAGGGGACACGGATGGCTCCGAGGGCAGCACGGACACAGGCGACTCCTAAGTGATCACAGACGATAGTTAGGTAAGGCTCACCTAAGGATGATTTTCAGTCAAGTCGCCATGTGAACGGGGTTGCAGCCGCGACGCGAGCGTGATCAGAGCGTGCCATTCCCGCGACCTGAGCTCGGCGACGCGCGGCTGCACGGCTGCACGGCAGGGAAGTACAGCAACCCCGCCGACTAGCACCGACCGGCCATACTCCTCACTGGTCGCCTGGCCGGCACGGCAGACCTCAGTGACCTTTGCCCATAGCTCGCATCGAGGGGCGGCCTCACATCCACAGCTGAACATCGACGACGCCGGTCGGAGGGCGTACACGAGCGCTCCCTCGGCCGCAGCAACGCCAGGTTCACCAGGAGTGCGATTGCGTTCGACCACGTCCGAGGACTCTCCGGATCAGCAAGAACGCGCCTATGGCGATCAGGGCGAGCCCCGTCAGGATCAAGGTCGCCCCGAGTGCGGTCAGAAACGTCCCGATCAGGATGAGGAGCGCCCCGATGAGGATCAGGAGCGTCCCGATGATGAAGAGAAAGATCGCGAGGACGGTCACCTCATCCTCCTGTTCTCCCTCCCGCTCTGGTTTCTTCCCCTGCAGACACTCTGCTCCACATCACCACGCCTTGCAGTCAGGAGGCCGCATGGCTTGAGCTACCGCGACAGCCAGGACGCCCTGGGGTGTCCCCAGGATGTTCGAGGCCGGTCGACGGCGACCGACAGTGGCAGAGGAGCCACAGGTACAGCAGTGACGGGGGCGCACTCTGCGGCAAAGGCGGCACAGTGCGGAGCCCACGCGGCGACGGCAATGACGCAGCGCTGACGGCGACGAACAAAGACGGCGGTAGCCGTCGACAGTCGGTCACGGCTGCGGCGTCAGCCGAACCGGACGCGCGGCACGGGCGTGCCCGCACCTCCTTTCCCGAGCGGATCGAGCTCTCAGGCACGTGGCGATGTGCCTTACGAGTGAATCCAGCCGTTCGTTGATCGGCAGCCGACGTGACGGCGGGAAGGCCATTCTGAACACCGGACAAGTGACGGGCAGGGAGCGCCCCTATGCCGAAGTTCCTCATCCAGTCCACCTACACGCCCGAGGGGACGAAGGGCTTGCTCAAGGAAGGCGCGAGTGGCCGCCGCGCCGCTGTCGAACAGGTCGTCGCCGGCCTCGGCGGGACAGTCGAGGCCATGTACTTCGCCTTCGGAGAGGACGACCTCGTGTGCATCCTCGACTTCCCCGACCCAGTGTCCATGGCCGCCGTAAGTCTCAGCGTCAAGGCCAGCGGAGCGCTCCACACCCGGGCCACTCCCCTCCTCACCCTCGACGAGATCGACGAGGCTGCCCGCCGGCAGGTCACCTTCCGCCCTCCCGGCGCGTAAGCCAAGATGGCCCGGCCCGGGAGAGCCGCCAGACGCGTCACAGATCGTGCGGGCAACCCAGGACCAGGGGCATCCCATGGAAACGGTGGACATCGTGGTGCCCGGCGCGCATGGCGAGATCGTCTACGAGATCCCGATCAACCGTTGGCTGCTAGCTCGCAGGGCGACTGACATGCACCGGACGAGGTTCGAAAGGCGTGCGCCCCGTCGACGACAGATGGTCGTCGGCGAGGCGCCACTACGAGACCAGCGGTCCCTAGGCCATGGGCGATGGAGGCGATGGAGTCATTCGCCGAGCTGGGCGGCCAGGAACACTGCTGCCACCGAGGGGCGGACTGCGTACGTTGCGCCCGTGCTCCGCTCAGGGGCCGCCCACCAGTAGAACGGATACCGCCGCCCGCTGTTGCTCTGAGCTTTGTCCATTCCACGCACCACACCTGCCACGCGCGCCGCCAGATTCCCCTCATTCGGCCAGCCCAGAGCCTTGTCCGCCAGTTCCGTGCAGTGGATCGTACGGCCAGGGGTGCGCAGCATGTACTCGAACATCCGCCGGGCCTGCGGGGCGAGCTCAGCCAGGAACACCGCGGCACGCTCCAGGTCCTCCGGGCTCCATTCCGGGGCGCCGTAGTGCTTCTCTTCGCCAGAGTGCTCAGCCCATCGCGGATCAACCTCAGACAGATACTCGGTCATGCCCGCCCCCAACAGTCAGTGCATGGCGTGAGTGTCGTTCGCACCGTACAGATCCGCCGGGACACTGTGTGTCGAATCCGTGTCGAAGTTCTACCGGCGAACACCCTTGACGATCAAGGGTGGGCTCGAAGGGGTCGTGGGGCGGTTGCCCATCGTGACGGGGCCGTCGGCGGTACTGGCGGACACCACGGCCGGGTTTGAGAGTTCCGGAAGAGAGTTCCGGAAAATATCGGCGAGCCTTTGCCTGCCCCTGGTTACCCTGCCTTGTCCTGAACAGGCCAGGGAGGTCCCCATGATCAGCACCACGTCCTTTCCCGAGCGGATCGAGCTCTCGGGGGAGGGCCTCGTTCTCCGCGACTGGACGGAGGCGGACCTGGCCGCGATGCCGGAGCTGTTCGACCACCCCGACATCGCGTACTGGACACCCATCGTCTCCCCCTTCGACGAAGCGGCCGCCCGCACACGACTGGACCGGGACCGGCAGCTGCGAGCGGAGGGCACGACCATCCTGCTCGCCATCACCGTCGACGGCGGCGCACCGCTCGGCGAGGTGATGCTGCGGCGTACCCCCGAGGGCCCGGAGCTCGGCTATGCGGTCGGCCCGGCGCACCGCGGCCAGGGGCTGGCGGCGCGGGCGGTGCGGGTGATGGCCGCATACGCCTTCGAGCAACTGGGCGCGGAGAACGTGATCCTGGAGCTCGAGGCCGAGAACGCCGCCAGTGTCGCCGTGGCCACCAAGGCGGGCTTCAGACTGCTCGACGTGCCGCTGATCAGGGGTGAGGAGAAGGGCCGGCCCTACGCGCTGCAAACGTGGGGTCTCAACCGCCCCTGATCGACCATGAAGAGTCGGACCAGGCTGGGCGGCGGGGAGCGTGACCTTCGAAGTTGTCTACGGCTCTGTCGCCGGGGCGCCTGTCCCCGGAACGATCAGTCCTGTCTCGTAGGCCACGACGACGGCTTGGGCGCGGTCGCGGAGGCGCAGCTTGGCCAGGATGCGGGCCACGTGGGTTTTGACGGTGGCCTCGCTCAGGCCGAAGCGCGCGGCGAGTTCGGCCTGAGCGAGGCCGCTGCCGAGCGAGCGTCTCACCCTCGGCGGGTTTGTCATCGCGGTGACGGGTGCCCTGCTGCCGGCCGGCTGGGCCGCCAGGAACAACACCGCCACCGCGCTGCGCACCGAGTGAACCGTGCCCTGGCGCCGGGCGATCTGCAGCAGGCCGGTCAGCGCCTGACAACGCCGAGCACACCGTTCACCACGGCCCCCGCCCCGCGCCGACCCATCCGGCCGAGAATTCGGGACGAAGGGCAGTCGTGCTGGATTGTGTATCGGCGCGCACCGTCCTGGCGGAGTGTGTTTGCCGTTCAGGCGAGCGGCAACGCGAAGTCCATGAGTCAATCGAACAGCGGCACGAATCAAGGTTCCGCATCCAAGCGGAGTGCATCTGCCAAGGCCCGGCGGGCCACTACGAAGGCGACTGCCCCCGCGTCGCGGGCGGCAGACGAGGCAGCCGAAAAGACCGGTGCCGTGGCGTCAGCAGCCGGGGACGCGGCCGAGCGTGCTGCCGGGACGGGCACCGCGGTCGTGCACAGCGCGGCCGAGCGTGTCCAAGCCGGTCGGCAGGCCGTCATCGCCGCCTCGGGACAGGCCGTGGGCTTCGCCAAGACGGCATGGACGTTGATCGCCCATCGAAAGCTCCTCGCCGCCGGTGTGGGTGCGGGCTTGTCGGCGTTGGGTGCCACGTCCTACCTGGCGGGCCGTCGTGCGGGGCGCCGCACGCACGGTCCGATCACCCGTCTGACCGGCGGGCGGATCTGAGGCGACAGGCCCGGGCCCCGTCACTTCGCAGCGGGGCCGCGAGGGATGCACGGGCCGCTCGAGCGGCGCGTCTTCACGGGGTCGGCGTCAGCCGGCCGTTGACCCGCCGAAGGTCCGTACGGGTCTTCGGCGCTCCGCCCCGTCCAGGTCGACGGGGGACGTGCTCCCCCGGTGGAAACTGGCCCCGGCCCGGGGGATGGTGAGCCGGGGCCAGGGCTGTCAGGTCGTCGGGGACAGTGGGATGTTGTGGGTGTGGCGGAAGAGGTTCTGGGGGTCCACGGTCGACTTGAGGGACTGGAGGCGGGCGTAGGTCTCCGGCTCGAACAGGTCGCGGACCTGGGACTCGGAGACAGGCGTGCCGTCGTTGTAGACGAAGTTGAGGCTGCGGCCCACCGTCCACTGCTTGAGGGCGTCGTAGACCCGCTGGTGGACCGGGCGCGCGGCCTCCGGCGGGGCCGCCATGCCGCCGGTCATCAGGCGGAGCACGTACTGGGCCGAGCGGCCGCCGACCGCGCTGGGGTGGGCAGGGGGGCGGGAGAGGGCGCCGCCCAGGTGACGGATGTCGATGATGCACGGGACCGGGGTGCCCGGGCCCGCCAGGTCGATCAGGGTCTGGAGGGCGATGGGGTCCAACTCCCGCAGCAGCACGTTGCCGCCGAAGTAGGCGTGCGAGAACGCCGGGTCGTGGTAGACCGATCCCGCCTCCTCGTACGGCATCTCGCGTACCGAGTCGATCAGTCGGGGGCCGAGCGCACGCAGCGGCTCCACCAGGCGCTCGCCGTCCTCCGCGCTGCCGTTGAAGACGAACCGCACGTGGGCGACGTACTTGCCGCGCAGCGGCTCGGGGAACGCGGGGGCAGGGGGGTAGCCCATCAGCCCGATCGACGAGGTGAGTTGCTCCGGCACCGTCAGCGTCCACTCGTGGTACGCCCGCAGCAACTCCACCGGGTCGTCCGCCTCGAAGTACAGGCCGCCGCCGTAGAAGCGCGCCACCGGGACCAGTTCCGTCTCGACGGCGGTCACCACGCCGAAGGCGCCGCCGCCGCCCCGCAGCGCGAAGAACAGGTCCGGGTCCGACTCCGCCGTGACGTGGCGCAGGGTGCCGTCCGGCGTGACCACGTCGAGGGAGCGGACGAGGTCGGAGGCGTAGCCGAACTCACGGCCCATCAGTCCCGTGCCGCCGCCGAGCAGATAGCCCACCACGCCCACGTGGGGCGCCGAGCCGTTGAGGGGGGCCAGGCCGTGCGGGGCCGCGGCCTTGATCACCTGTTCCCAGCGCACGCCCGCCTCGACCCGTACGGTGCGGGCCTCCGCGTCCAGTTCGAGGCCGGTCATCCGGTGCGTGCTGATCAGCACCCCCTCCCCGCGCAGCGCGGTGACGATGCCGTGACCGGTGGAGTGCACGGCCACCGGCAGGTCGAGGCCGGCGGCGAACCGCACCGCCGCGCGCACGTCGTCAGCGCACGTCGCCCCGACGATCACGGAGGGTTCGTGCCGGAAACCGGCCTGGAAGCCGGACCGCTCCTCGTCGTAGCCCTCGTCGCCCGGCCGCAGCACAGGGCCTTTCACCTGCCCGGTCAGGCCTTCCAGGTCGACGTCGACGCTCATCTGCTCGTTCCTTTCCAGGGGGGTCGGCTGCCACCCTGCCGTTGCCTGTGTCGGCAGTCGATGGATGGGCTTGTTTGCACACCGCGCCGGTTGCTCGGCCCGGGTCGGTCGGTGATGCGGCCGCCGGTCAGTCGGTGAGCCGACTGGCGGTCAGTCCGTGCTCCGGCTGCCGGTCAGTCCGGGATCCGGCTGCCGGTCAGTCCGGGACGCGGCGCCACCGGAGTACGCGCAGCTGGGGGCGGCCCACCAGGGCCCGGCCGCGCAGCTCCAGTTCGTCCCGGGCGACGAAGACCAGGTCGCGGATCTGGTCCGTGCCCAGCCACGACCTGTCCGGCGCCAGGTCGATCGTGTGGACGACGCGGTCGCCGTCCCGGCGCCAGGTGCCCGCGTAGCTCATGTAGTCGGGCCGCCCGGGCCGCGCGGGACCGGTGCGCATCATCGTCACGGAGAGCCGGCCGCCCGGGGCGTAGACCAGCAGGCCCGCCGGTGCGGGCCCGAGCGGGCCCTCGTGCACCGTGCCGTCGTCGTCCAGGTCGTGAAAGGACCGCAGGGACCAGACGCCGGTCAGGTCCTCGTCGGTCTCCCACGGACCGGCCGCGCGAGCGGTGGTCTCCGGTGCCGTGGGGCGGGCTTCACGTCCCGTGCCGTCCGGTGCGGTGAGCTGTGCTGTCGTCGTGGGGTGCATCGGCGTCTCCCTTCCGGGGCGCTCAGGCCGCGGGAGCGGCGGGTTCAGGGGTGTCGTCGCCGGTCATGCCTCGCTGGGCCCGGCGGGTCGTTTCCTCGAGCGGCTCGGGCGGCAGTGCGCTCACCTCGTCGAGGCGGGCGGTCTGCTCGTCGGTGAGGCGTAGGTCGAGGGCGGCCAGGTAGTCCTCCAGATGGGCGGGGGTGCGCGGGCCGATCACCGGCACCAGCGTGGTGCCGCTGCGCCGGGCGCGGTGCAGGACCCAGGCGACGGCCACCCGGGAGGCGGGCTCCCCCATCTCCGCGGCGACGGCCAGGACGGCGTCCACGACCGCGGTGACGCGGGCGCTGGACTCCGTACGGATGACGCGTCCGCCCAGGTCGGTCAGGCGGCCCGCGCTGCTCGTGCGGTACTTGCCGGTGAGCAGTCCGCCGCCGAGCGGCGACCACAGGGCCGCGCCGAGGCCCAGGGCCTCGGCCATGGGCAGCAGGTCGCGGTCGGCGGTGCGTTCGGCGAGGCTGTACTCGGTCTGGATGCCGATCAGGGGGGACCAGCCGCGCAGTTCGGCGATGGTTGCGGCCCGGGAGACCCGCCATGCGGGGAAGTTGGACAGACCCGCGTAGAGGATCTTCCCGGCGCGCACCAGATCGTCGAAGGCGGCCAGGATCTCCTCGACCGGGGTCACCGGGTCGGGGAAGTGCGCCCAGTAGATGTCGATGTGGTCGGTGCGCAGCCGCCGCAGGCTCGCCTCCAGCGAGCGGATCATGCTCTTGCGGCTGTTGCCGGGGCGGGGGCCGGCGCCACGGGCCGTGTCCCCGGGGGCCCCGGAGGCCCCGGAGGCCCCGGTGCCCAAGGTGTACTTGCCGGACAGCACGAACGCGTCGCGGTCCGCCCCGACGAACTCGCCCACCAGTTCCTCGGCCTGGCCGCTCTGGTAGTAGTCGGCGGTGTCGATCAGGGTGCCGCCGGCCTCGGCGAAGCGCTCGAACATGCGGCGGGCGACGGCGGGCTCGGCCCCGGCTCCCCAGCGGGTGCCGAAGTTGACGGTGCCGAGCCCGTACTGGGAGACCCTCAGGCCGGTCTTCCGTCCGAAGGCGGGACTGCGCATGGCGGGCCTCCTCAGGCGGCCAGGGGGATGGTGGGCCGGTCGCCGGGCACGGCGCCGAGCGCGGCCCAGTCGACCGGGGCGCCGGCCGTCCACAGCGTGCCGAGCGTGGTCAGCAGTCCGGCGGTTTCGGGAGTGCGGGCGCCGGGGTGCGGCAGCGACGAGAGGGCGGTGGTGCCCGGGGGCAGGTCGGAGCGTCGTTTGACGAGTCCGGTCAGGGCGGGGCCGGGGCCGGTCTCCAGGAGGACTCCGGGGGCGTCGGCGAGCAGGGTGGCGACGGCGTCGGAGAACCGCACGGTCTGCCGCAGGTGCCGGGCCCAGTAGTCGGGGTCCGTGGCCTGCTCGGCGGTGATCCAGGCACCGGTGACGCCGGAGACGAACCTCTCCGCGGGCGGGCGCAGGCCGATCCCGGCGGCGGCCTCGCGCAGCCGGTCCACGCAGCCGTCCATCATCCTGCTGTGGAAGGCGTGCGAGACGCGCAGGCGGCGGCCGGGCGTGCCGGCGCCGGCGAGCCTCTCCTCGACGCGCGCGATGGCCTCCTCGGTGCCGGCCAGCACGCACGAGTCGGGGGCGTTGACCGTGGCCAGGTCGGTGCCCTCGGTGAGACAGGGGGCGAGTGCGTGCTCGGGGAGCGGGACCGCGAGCATCGCCCCGGGCGGCGCCTGCTGCATCAGCCGGGCGCGCAGTGCCACGAAGCGCAGGGCGTCCGGGAGTTCCATGACCCCGGCCAGGGTGGCGGCGACGTACTCGCCGAGGCTGTGCCCGATCATCGCGGCGGGCCGCACGCCCAGCGCGATCAGGGTGCGGGCCAAGGCGTACTCCAGCGCGAACAGGGCGGGCTGTGCGGCCTCGGTCTGCCGGAGTCCGGCTCCCGTCGCGTCCTGGAGGACGGGGCGCAGGTCCATTCCGGCGGCGCTGTGCAGCAGGTCGAGGCAGCGGTCCAGTTCGGCGCGGAAGAGCGGGAGGTCGTGGGCGAGGGCGAGGCCCATGCGGCCGTACTGGGAGCCCTGGCCGGGGAAGACGAAGGCGATGGCGGGCGGTCGGCCGTCCGGCCGCTGCGGCGCTGCTCCCGGTCCCGTCGGCGCCCCTCGCCGTGCCGCCGGCGCCCCTCCCGGCCCCGTCGGCACTCCTCCCGTCACCGCCTGCCCAGCGGCCTGCCGGAGTTCATGCCGTGCCTTCTCCCGCTCCCGCTGCAGTGCCTTCGCCAGGTCCTCGTCGGTCTCCCCCACCGCGAAGGCGCGGTACGGGGGTACCGGCGCGGTCACCGCCACCACCCGGTGGGCCCCCGCCCTGACGTGCACCGTCCCGCCGGACGGCTCCTCCACCAGGAGGCCGCGGATCCGGGCGAGCAGCCGGTGCCGCTGGTCGGGGGCGCGGAAGTAGAAGTGGCCCCCGGGCAGGTGGACGGTCTCGAACGGCCCCTCGGTGTGCTCCCGCCAGTTCTCCACACGCAGGGTCTCGCGCTCCTGGTCGCCCGCGAAGACGGTGAGCGGGATCTGAAGGGGCGGGCCGGGCTCGAAGGGGTACGTCTCGAAGATCCGCAGGTCGGCGCGGAACGTGCCGAGCACCATGGCGCGCAGGGCGGCGTCCTCGTGCACCTGGGCGGGCAGGGCGCCCCAGCGTCGCTCGACCTCGGCGAGCAGTTCGTCGTCCGGGAGGGTGTGGACGGTCGTGGCGGCGCGCGGGTGGGGCGGGGGCGGGCTGGAGGACAGCAGCAGCCGGGTCGGCAGCGGCCGGCCCAGGCGGCGCAGCGCACGGGTCACCTCGAAGGCCACCAGTCCACCCAGGCTGTGACCGAAGAAGGCGAACGGGCGCTGCGGCTCCAGGACCGCGACCACCGCGTCGACCAGCTCGGGCATGCCGGTGACGGGGGGCTCGGCGTGCCGCGCGGCACGGCCGGGGAGCTGGATGCCGTGGACCTCGAGCTCGGGCAGTTCGTCGCCGAAGCGGACGTACTCGCCGGGCGAACCCCCTGCGTGGGCGAAGCAGTACAGGTCCGCGACGGCGTCGGGGCGGCGGGTGCGGGTGACCAGCCACCGGCCGCGTGGCGTACCGGCGTTCATGGGTGGTGCTCCTTTCGGGAGGCGGGGGCGGGGGCTCACGGCGGGGGCCGTCAGGCGACCGGGGCCGGTTCGGGTGTGCGCCCGCCGAGCCGGTCGGCGACCAGGGCCGCGAACTCGGCCGGGGTCTGCGCGTCGTACAGCACCGACGATTCCAGCTCCACCCCGAACGACTCACGCGCCAACGCCAGCAACTGCGTCGCGACCAGCGAATCCCCACCCAGATCGAAGAACCCGGCATCCGGACCCACCGACTCCAGCCCCAACGTCCGGGCGAACAACTCCGACACCGCGGTCAGCGTGACCGGAACACCAGAGGCCGGCGGCACGGCGGCGGAGGACGCGGCGGCTGCTTCGACCAGGGCCGCGAACTCGGCCGGGGTCTGCGCGTCGTACAGCACCGACGACTCCAGCTCCACCCCGAACGACTCACGCGCCAACGCCAGCAACTGCGTCGCGACCAGCGAATCCCCACCCAGATCGAAGAACCCGGCATCCGGACCCACCGACTCCAGCCCCAACGTCCGGGCGAACAACTCCGACACCGCGGCCAGCGTGACCGGAACACCAGAGGCCGGCGGCACGGCTGCGGTCGGGGCTTCCGGGGCCGGGGACGCCTCGGGCGTGGCGTCCGGGGAGGCGGGGGCCACTGGCTCCACGACGTAGCGCCGGCGCTCGAAGGGGTACGTCGGCAGTGGCACCTTGCGGCGCCGCCCGGATCCGTGCACGGCGCTCCAGTCGACGGACAGGCCGCCGAGCCACAGCCGGCCGAGGGCGGTCAGCAGGGCGGCGCGGGCGCCGAGCGCACCGGCCTCCTCGGGCAGGACCGGCAGCAGCGTGGTGCCGCGGTCCTCGGCCGACACGTCGGCGCCTGCCGTGCTGACCGGGATGCTCGGGTCGCGGCGGGTGACGTTGCTGCCGCCGTCGGCCTGGGCCCCGGGGTCGGCCCCGGCCCCGGCTCCGGCCCCGGTCAGGATGAGGCGCACCGCGTCCGCGACTGTGTACACCCCCGCCACGGTCTCGGCGACGAGCGCCCCGGTGCCGTGTCCCGCGACCGCCGCGGCACGGACGCCCCAGGACTGCCACAGCCGGCCCAGGGCCAGCTCGGTGGCGAAGACGTCGAGGGCTTCCGGGACCTCCGCGTCCGGGTCGGCGAGGGCCAGGCACTCCTCGACGGTGCGCCGGAACAGGGGCTCCGCGCGCAGGTCGCGGGTGTCGGCGCGGGTCGCGGTGCCGGGGAAGAACAGGGTGACGGGGCCGGCGAAGACGGCGGCCGTGGAGTCGGTGAGGCGGCCGCGGTCCAGGCCGTCGAGGACGCGTACGGCGTCCGCGGGGCCGTCGACGACCGCGCAGCGGCGCACGGGCAGTTCGCGGCGGCCGGTCTGGAGGGTCCAGGCCACGTCGGGCAGCGCGAGTCCGGGGCGGTCGCGCAGGTGGGCGGCGAGCCGGTCGGTCAGCGTGTCGAGAGCCGTTTCGGTGCGGGCCGACAGGACGAGCAGCTGGGGTCCGGGCTCCGCCGCGCCCGGTTCGGGGCCGCTGCGCGCCGGCTCGGGTGCCTGTTCCAGGACCACGTGCGCGTTGGTGCCGCCGATACCGAAGGAGCTCACCCCGGCCCGGCGCGGGACGCCGCCGTCCGGGCGCCACTCGCGGACCTCGGTGACCACCTCGAAGGGGCTCGACGCGAAGTCGATCCCGGGGTTGGGCGCGGTGTAGTTCAGGCTCGGCGGCAGGACGCCGTGCTCCAGGGCGAGCACGGTCTTGATCAGCCCGGCTGCCCCGGCGGCCGCGTCGGTGTGCCCGATGTTGGTCTTCACCGCGCCGATGCCGCAGAACCCGGTGCGGTCGGTGTCCTCGCGGAACGCCCGGGTCAGGGCGGTGATCTCGATGGGGTCGCCGAGCGGGGTGGCCGTGCCGTGCGCCTCGACGTAGGTGACGGTGTCCGCGTCGACGCCCGCGACGAGTTGGGCCTCGCGGATCACGGCGGCCTGTCCGGACACGCTGGGCGCGGTGAAGCCGACCCGGTCGGAGCCGTCGTTGTTGACCGCGGAGCCGCGCAGCACGGCACGGATCCGGTCGCCGTCGGCCCGCGCGTCGGCGAGCCGCTTGAGGACGACGATGCCGACGCCGTCCCCGCCCACCGTGCCGCCCGCGGCGGCGTCGAAGGTGCGGCAGACGCCGTCCGCGGAGATGATCCCGCCCTCGATGTACGGGCTCTCCTTGGCCGGGACGCGCACCGCGACGCCTCCGGCGAGTGCCAGGTCGCAGTCGCCGGACAGCAGCGCCTGCACAGCGGTGTGCACGGCGACCAGGGAGGTCGCGCAGGCGGCCTGCACCACGACGGCGGGGCCGCGCAGGCCCAGCTTGTAGGCGACGCGGGAGGCCAGGTAGTCGGGGGCGTTGGCGACCAGGATCTCCATGTCGGTCACGGAAGGCAGCTCGTCCCGGCGCTCCTTGAGCAACTGCGCGTACGCCGTGTCGGTGCTGCCCGCGTACACGCCGACGCGCCCGGAGTGCCGGTCCGGGTCCTGGCCCGCGTCCTCCAGCGCCTCGACCGCGCACTCCAGGAACACCCGGTGCTGCGGGTTGAGCAGGCGCGCCTCGCGCGGCGAGAAGCCGAAGTAGTCCGCGTCGAACCACTCGGGGTCCTTCAGCAGGCCGCGCGCGGGCGTGTACGCGCTGCCGCCGCGGGGCGCGGGACGGCGCGGGAAGCGGGTGACGGTCTCCCGTCCCCGCACGAGGTTGTGCCAGAACTCGTCGGCGTTCTCGGCTCCCGGGTACCGGCATGCCAGGCCGACGACGGCGACCAGGCCGTCGTCCTGCCCGGCGTCCGCCCCGGCGTCGTCGATGCGGTCACTCGCCACGGCCGGGCCCTCCGAGTCCGGTGCGGGCGCGGCGCGCCGCGAGCCGGGAGCGGCCGCCCCCGGGGCGTCGTGCCGTGCGGCCGAGCGGCTCCCCGGCGCCGCCGTCCCCGTCCAGGTGTGCGGCGAGCCCGCGCACCGTGGGGTACTGGAACAGGTCCACGAGCGGCGGGGCCGCGCCGAGGCGGGCGGTGATGCGGTCCTGCACCATGTGCAGCAGGACGGAGTGCCCGCCGAGGTCGAAGAAGTTGTCCTCGGCCCCCACCTCGGGCAGTTCGAGGACCTCGCACCAGATGCCGGCGAGGACACGCTCGGTGTCCGTGGCCGGGGGATGGGAAATCACCGGTCTTCTCCCCTGTGTCGCGCGGATGTCTTGCGCCGGATGACGGGGGACGGCCGTGGCTCCGAGGGCCGCGCCGCCGTGCGACTGACGCACATCCTCGGTTGAACGCGGTCCGTCATCGAAAGCATCGTCCGGCGGCCCTCTCCAGGAATTCCATTCCTGGTCTCATGAGCGGTCTATAGAAGGCCCAAGGGACGTCGCCCCCATGCACGACCACGCGATTGACTCCTTCTCAGGAGGAACGATCCGGTGGGCAACTGCGGATCGTTGCCGATGGTTGAAATAGGCCCGTACTGTTCCGGGCGCTGTCTTCCAGGGGAGGAAACTCATGACCGCGCAGACCATGACCGGCAGGCAGTTGCCGGAGTTCCCGCTCCGCAGCGTCGAACGGCGCACGGACGCGGCGGAGGAGTACGCGAGGCTGGCGGCCGGGGCCCCGGTCACCCAGGTACGGCTGCCCAGCGGCCGCCCCGCATGGCTGATCGTGGGCTATCGGGAGGTGCGTACGGCGCTCACCGATCCGCGGTTCTCCCGGAACGAGGCGGTCCGCGACCCGGGCGGGCACCTGCTGGCCGTGGAGGCGGTCGGCACGTCGATACTCAACCTCGACCCGCCCGCCCACACCCGGTTGCGCCGCGTGGCCGCGCGCGGCTTCACCGAGGCGCGGATCGCCGCCCTGCGGCCCCGCATCACCGAGACGGTGGGTGAGCTCCTCGACGACCTGGCACAGCAGCACCCCGACCCCGTGGACCTGTGCGAGGGCTTCTGCAAGGTGCTGCCGGTGCGGGTCATCGGCGAGATCCTCGGGGTGCCGCCGGCCGACCGGTACCGGATCGAGAAGTGGCGCGACGGCCTCGACGCGCCGATCACCGGGAACGGCGCGCCGGACACCTCGGCACACGCCGAACTCCTCGAATACATCGACGAGTTGGTGGCCGAGCGGCGTGAGCGGCCGCAGGACGACCTGCTGAGCGTGCTGGCCCGGGCGGGCGAGGACGGTGAGGAGGAGGACGTCCTGACCGACCGGGAGATCGCCGCGCTGGGCGGCACCCTGCTGGTCGCCGGCTTCGAGAACACCGTGGCGCAACTCGGCCTGGTGCTGCGGGAGGTGCTGACCGGACCGGACGGGCCGCGCGGCCTGCCGCAGGACGAGGAGGCGCTGGCGGCCGAGGTCGAGGAGCTGATCCGGCGGCTGCCGATCGGCGACTACGGCGGCACGCTGGCCCGCAAGGCGACCGAGGACGTCGAACTGGGCGGGGTGTCCGTCAAGGCCGGCGACATCGTGATCGCCGCGGTGCAGGCCGCCAACTTCGACCCGGAGGCCTTCGCCGACCCGCGCCGCCACGACCCGGTGCGCGACACCGTCGCCCACCACCTGGCGTTCGGCTACGGGGTGCACCGCTGCCTCGGCGCTCCGGTGGCGCGGATCGAACTCCAGGAGTCCCTCAAGGCGTTGCGTGACCGGTTCCCCGGAATGCGGCTCGCCGTGCCGGCCGAGGAACTGCGTTTCCACGAGGCCGCGATCAACCGGCGTCTGGTGTCCCTTCCCGTCGTCTGGTGATCACGCTCGTCACCGATTCCGGTCCACGGAGAATTCGATGCCCGTCCGTGGCCGGTGAAATACGGCGATGCCCGCCCCCCTGCCGGGGACGGGCATCGCCGCTTGCGCATCCGCGGGTCATCCGCGAATGACGCCTTTGGTCCGCATCAGGAAATGCGCGAGATAGCCGTCGTGCGGAATTCCGGTGTCGGTCCAGTACGTGGGATGGTCGCCGATGTACACGTTCGCGATGCTCGGCTCGTCGAGGAACGCGTCGATCAGTTCGGTGTCCTGCGTGTACGCGCCGAGGATCAGCGTGTCGCGCAGGGGGGCCACGCCCTGCGCGCGCGACCAGGGGGCCACCCACACGCAGGGGAAGGGCAGTTCGGTGCCGGCGCGGTCGTCGTCGGCGCTGTCGAGCTGGTGGACGACGGGGCGGAGCACCGCACTGCCGTCGCCCAGTTCCTCGACGAAGCCGTCGCCGCCGAGGTGGCAGCGGGCGTCCCCGGCGCGGTCCCGTACGTACTTCTCCAGGGCGCGCGCGGCGACCGCGGACTGCACCGGCAGGACCGCGTTCTCGTCCTCGGGCGGCAGGGCGGGCAGCGCCGCGAGCCGCTCGGCGATCGCCTCGGCGACCGGGGTCGGGTCGCCCTCGACCAGGACGGCCGTCGCGTTGACGCAGCCGGTGCCGCCGTGATGGGCGATGGAGTCGACCACGGTGTCCAGGTGGGCGCGCCAGTCGGTGTCCGCGGTCAGCAGGATCTTGGACCGGCCGGGGGTCAGCGGCAGTACGGCCGGATCGTCGGCGTACTGGCGGATGACCTCGTCGCTTCCGTACGCGAGGTCGGCGCCGCTCAGCAGCGCCTCGGCGGCGGCGTGGTCGGTGGGCAGCAGCACCACCTGGTCCTCGCCGAACCCCGCCATGCGCAGCGCGCTCACCAGGCGGTGCGGGGTGAACGGCTCACGGCGTGAGGGGCGTACGGCGACGCGGTAGCCGAGGGCCAGGGCCTCGGGCCACAGGGTGTGCGTCCCGGGGTGGTTGCCGGCGGCGTGCACGGCGAACACCTCGCCCCTGCGGGTCCACACGGCGCGCCCGGAGCGGGTCAGCGGGTCGCGCCAGTCCCCGACCGCGCCGTGCGGGCGGGCGTGCTGGAGGCCGCGGTGGAGCTGGGCGGTGCGGTGCAGCGCGGTGCGGGTGGCGGCGCGTACCACCGTCAGGGGAACGCCGGAGACCCGGCTGACCGCGTGCTCGTAGTCGTCGACGGTGAGGCCGCCGATGGTCTCGGTGGCGAAGATGCGTCCGGCGCGCACGATCGCCGCGATCCGCTCGTCCGCGGGCAGCGGCCGGGCGCGGCGCAGCGCGGCCATGGCCCGGTCGACGTAGACGGCCGGGGCGAGGGAGAGCTCGGCCACCGGCTGACCGGAGACGTCGGCGACCGGGGCGCGGCTGCGGGAGCGGTACGGCCCCGAGGGGCCGAGGACGTCCAGCTGGATCGGTCCGCCGTCCGGCGCCGGCGCTCCAGGCTCCGCCGCCAGGGCCGTCGCGGGCGCGGGTGCCGTCGTCCGGGCGGGTGCGGTCGTCATCAGTAGACCCCCTCGATGACGGTCTCGTTCTCGAAGGTGGCGACCGGGGCGATGTCGGCGGCCGCGTCGCCGACCCGGCCGGGCAGCGCCTCGACGCGGGTGGCGAGGTCGCGCTCCAGGTTGTTGGGCAGGAACAGCGCCTTGGACACGTGGTTCATGACCACCTGGCCGCGCTCCCCGTACGCCACGGGGCGGCGGGTGGCCGGATCGACGACGGAGAAGGTCACGTACGGCGAGAAGGTGTCGAAGACACAGGCGTCGCCGGTGTCCCCGGCCCGCTGGCCCGCGATGCCGAGGATCATCGTGCTGCCGTAGTGCCCGTACAGGACGGTGTCCGGGAAGATCTCGGTGCGGTACAGGTGCAGGGTGTCGGGGTCGAGCTGGGTGCCTCCCCAGCGGATGGCCCGCACCTTGTCGTTGACGAGCTTCACCAGGTCGTCGCGGCGCACCAGGCGCTCCAGCAGGGCGGGGGTGATGGTGAGCACCCCGATGTCCTGGGTGCGCAGCACGAACGCCGCCTGGTCGATGACGTGTTCGGCGTATGCGTCGGCCTGGTCCTTGCGGCCCTCGGCGATGAGCTTCTTCACCCAGCGCGGGTCGAGGTCGACCTGGAAGCCGTACCGGCCGTGGGTGGCCGCGGACCGGCGGAAGATCTCGCCGACGATGTGCGGCCCGGACGGAGTCAGGCCCAGCCAGTCCACTCCGCGCGGGAAGCCGTGCTCGTCCAGGTTGGCGTTGCTCCACTCGACCAGCCGGTCGAGCCAGTCGCGGGGGCACACCACGCGCTTGGGCGCGCCGGTGGTGCCGCCGCTCTCGTAGATGCCGACGATGTCCGGGCGGGGGCCGTAGCCCTTGGGGATCAGCTCGTGCACCGGGACCTTGCGCATCTCGTTCACGACGTTCGGGAACAGGTGCAGGTCGGCGTGGCTCTTGATGTCCCTGCGCGGGTCGAAGTCCAGGGCCCTGGCCCGCTGAAGCCAGTAAGGGGAGCCGGTCTCGGGGCTGAAGTGCCATTCCATCGCCGCCTGGACGAACTCGTCCGGGTCGGGGCGGCTGTCGAAGGGGAGCTCCAGCAGGGGGTTGACTGCGGTGGGCACGACGTCTCCTTGATCGTCTCACGGTGGGTGGGCGGGCGCGGCGGGCCGGGTCAGCCGGGGGTGTGGAAGGCGCGGTCGTACCAGACGAGCGCCTTGCCCGGGGCGCGGGTCCGGGTGCCGCAGATCGCGCCCAGTACGAGGACGTGGTCGCCGGCCTCCACCACCTGGTCGAGCCGGCAGTGCAGCGTCATCAGGGCGTCCGGCAGATACGGCAGTCCGGTGCCCGGCCACTCGGCGAAGGTCCCCTGGGCGAACCGGTCCTGGCCCTGCCGGGCGAAGCCGCGGGCGACGTCCTGCTGATGCCCGGCGAGCACGTTGACCACGAACTCGGGTGCGGCCAGCAGGTCGTCGTGGCAGCTGGAGGTGCGGGCCAGGCCCACCGACAGCAGCGGCGGGTCCATGGACACCGAGGAGACGGCGCTGGCCGTGAACCCGCGCCGCCGTCCCACCGCGTCCACGGTGGTGACGACCGTGACGGGGGCGGCGAGCAGCGCCATCGCGTCGCGGAACTCCTGGTTGCCGATGAGGGAGGGCCGCGCCAGTGCCTCAACTGTCATGATTCACCTTCCGTCGCAAGCGGTCCGGGGCCGTCAGAAACGGTCCGGGGAGAGGAAGCCGGCGTCGATCGCCGCAGGCTTGTGCTGCACCAGGTCGGCGAGGAGCTCCCCGATGCCCGTGGCGTGCTTGAACCCGTGGGCGTTGCATCCGCCGGCGACCACGAGCCTGCTGTCCCCGCCGGGGCGTCCGATGACGAACTGGCCGTCGGGGGTCTTCGCGTACATGCAGACCGCGACCTTCGACGGCACGTCCGCGAGGCCGGGCAGCTTCTCGGGGAGCAGGGAGCCGAGCTCCGTCCAGTCCTCGGGGCGGACGGCGCGGTCGTCGGTCAGCGGGTCCAGCGGGGTGGGCACCCGGCCGTGCTCCTCCAAGCCGAGTTTGACGTCGTGCCCGTTCTCGGCGCCGTTGCCCCACAGCACCCGGCCGCCCTCGATCTCCCGCATGAAGACGGGCAGGTCGGCGAGGCCGAAGCCGTCCTCGTGGCCCGCCCGGGGACGGAACCAGGTGATCGGCATCCGGTACGTCTCCACGGGGAGGCCGGGCACCAGGGAGCCGAGCCACGCGCCGGCCGCGACGACGACCTGCCGGACCCGCAGTTCGGTCTGGGCCGTGCGCACCAGCGCGCCGCCGGGCACCAGTTCGATCGCGTCGACACGGGTGCCGGTGTGGACCCGGGCCCCGGCGGCCCGGGCCAGGCCGACGGCGGCCCGCACCGACTCCTCCGGGCGCAGGATGCCCGCGGACGGCTCCCACACGCCGATGTGGTCGGCGGGCAGCGCGGCCTGCCGGGGGAAGCGCTCGCGCAGCAGGGCCGGGGTCAGGGTCTCCACCTCGATGCCGTGGACGCGGGCCGCGCGCAGGGTGCCGCCGGCGATGAGACCGTCCTCGGGGCCGATCAGCAGACCGCCTGCGGGAACGAACAGCTGCTGCCCGTGGGCCTGCTCCAGCTGGTGCCACAGCTCCAGGGAGCGGCGGGCCAGGGGGACCAGGTGGGGGTGTTCCAGGCAGGTGACGCGGAACATCCGGGAGCCGCCGTGCGAGGAGCCGAACGGGTGGCCCGGTTCGTGGCGGTCGAGTCCCACGGCTTCGATGCCGCGCGCCGCCAGCTGCCACAGGGCCGAGGCGCCCCAGGCTCCCAGGCCCACGACGGCCACTTCCGCGTCCCACCCGGCCATGTCCCCTCCTCCTTCGGGCCGGCCACGATCCGGCCGGCCGACGGCGTCCACCACACCACCCGGCGCCGGCGCGGGGCCTGAGTAGCCACCACTCATCCGGGTCCCCGGACGGGAGGACGGGGGTGAGTGCGGCCTGACGGCCGCTCGGTTGAGTACCGCTCAGTTGAGTACCGCTCACTCACGCTGCCCGGGCTGGGCGCGTGGTCCGATCGGCCCGGCGGGAGACACCCGCGCGTCGAACACGGGGAACGGCCCGCGACGGCGGAGCGGTCGCGGACCGGACGGATCGAAAGAGGGACCGCATGGAATTCCGGATCTTGGGCGCCCCGGAGGTGGCCGCCGGACCGCGCGCACCGGGCGTGGCGCTCACCAGCCCGAAACAGCGCACCCTGCTCGGCGCGCTGCTCACCCGGCCGGGCGGTGTCGTCCCCGCGGAGCAGCTGATCCGCGAACTGTGGGGCGACTGCCCGCCCGGCAAGGCGGGCAACGCGCTGCAGGCGCACGTGTCGCGGCTGCGGCAGGCGCTGATCTCGGTCGAGCCGGAGCGGGCCAACACCCCGCGCCTGGTGGCCCGGGGCGCCGGATATCTGCTCCAGGTCCGCCCCGAGGAACTGGACCGCACCCGCTTCCGCAACGCCGTGGAGCGCGGCCGAGCCCTGGGGGAGCGCGATCCGCGCACCGCCTGGCGGCAGTTGCGCGACGCGCTGGCACTGTGGCGGGGGCCCGCCCTGTACGGCAGTGCGCGCGGACCGCTGTGCTCCGGGGTCGCCCGGCGGCTGGAGGCGGAGCGGCTCGACGTGCTGGAGCTGTACTTCGACTGCGGGCTGCGCGCCGGGCGCCACGCGCAGCTGGTGGAGGAGATCGACGCGGTCGCCCTGGCGCACCCCGGCCGCTCCCGCTTCCAGGAGCAACTGGCCCTGGCGATGCGCCGCGTCGGCGGCTACGACCTGCCCGCCGACGAGCCCGCCCCGCGCGATACCGCGACGCTCCGGGGCGGTCTCGGTTCGGGGCGGGAGGAGCCCGCATCGGGCCTGCGGCGGCCCGACGCCGCTGCCGGGGGCTTCGGGGGCGGCGTGCAGGAGTCCGGGCCGGGCGTACCGAAGTTCGAGGCGTTCCGGAGCGCCGCCCTCGGCTACAGCCGGGAGGAACTTGCACCGGACGTACGGGAATCCGAGACCGCCACCGGCGACTTCGGGCTCGACCCCGAGGAGCCCGGGCCGGGGCGGCGGGATGCCGGGGCCGCATCGGGCGGCTCCGCGTCGGTACCGGGGAAGCCCGGGCCGGCCCCCTACGGCACCGGCACCGGCATCGACCTCGGCTCCGGTTCACAGGTCCACGCACCGGGCCGACGGGATGATGACCCCGCTCCGGAGAGCTCTTCGCCGGGTCGGCACGGTCGTCGGGCGGAACCCAAGTCGCCTTGGCCGGGCACCAGCGGTCATCGACCCGATCCCACGGCGCCGGCGCCGAACGTGAGCGGTCGGCAGCCCGACCTCACGGCCCTCCACCTGGATCCGAACGGACGTCGGCCACGTCCTACGGCCCCCCGGCCGGGCCCCAGCGGTCGTCTCCCCGGTTCCACGGCGCCCCGGCCGGGCCCGGCCGGCCACCGGCCCGATGCCACCGCCTCCCGCCCCGGCCCGAACGGACGTCGACCCGACCCCTCGGCCCACCAGCCTCACTCGAACGGCCGCCCGTCGCAGCCCACGGGCGCTGGGTCGGACCGGCGGCAGCCGGCGCCCGATGCGGAGGGGCGTCGGCCGGTCGAGGCCGGCGGCAGACCGGAAGCGCCTGCACACGGCCCCGTCCCGGCCGGTCGGCGGCCAGGTGTCCCGGGGGCACACGGACCGGCCGGAGCCGCTCGCGGTGGCATCGGCGCCCGCTCCGGCGCCGCCGACGGCGACCGCGACCGCGACGACGCGAACGGGCGCTCCTCCACGACCGGAACCGCCACCCGCGTCGCCACGGGCCCCGGCGGCACGGACGGCCGTGGTCGGCGCACCGGCCACGCCGACGACCGTGCTCTCGGTACCGTCCCCGGGTCAGGCCCCACCGGGTCCGGCGCGGTGGGCCGCGCCCCCGGTCACGCCGGCCCCGTGCCCGCCACGAGCAACGGCACCGGGCGCGGGGGCGGACTCGCCGCTCCCGGCCCCGGTCGCCCGCGAGCCGTGCCACGGGCCCCGCGGGAGACGGCGACGACGGGGCCCGGAAGCCGGGGTGTGTGGCTCGGCAACGAGGCGGAGCCGGAGCGGGCCGCGGAGCGGCGGGAGCTGATCCGGCTGCGCGAGCGGGTCGCGCTGCTCGCTTCGCAGCAGAGGGAGTTGCAGGCTCAGGTGGAGCACCTCACCGCGCTTCTCGGCAGTCGGCTCCCGGCGCCCGCTCAGACCGGCACCGCGAGCGCGGCACGGCGGCCGACCTGACCACCCGCACCACGGGGAGCAAGCCCTCACCGCGGCGCCGGCGCCGACAAGCGACGCCGGCCGGGGCCCCCGAAGGGGTCCCCCCAGCGCCCGCCCGTGCCGCCCTGGGGGTCCCCCGATGGGACAAGCCGCTCACCGCGTTCCTCGCCGGCCGGCTTCCGGCTTCCGACGTCCGGCGTCCGGCGTCCGGCGTCCGGTCAGGCCGGCACCGCGAGGGCGGCGCGGCAGCGGATCTCGGCGCCCGTGCCGTCCTGCGGCGCGTCGTCCTGGAACGCCGGCATCACCTCGGCCGCGAACAATTCCATCGCGGCGGCCGCCCGGCCGTATTCCATGGCGCCCGGGTTGAACTGGAGGCTGAAGGAGAGATCCGTGCCGAACTGCTCGCGTACCGTCTCGATCTGGGCGAGCACGTCGGACGGATTTCCCGCCAGTACCTTGTTCGCCCCGAGCGCGGCACGGAAGTCGTAATTCCGCGCCTTCTCGAGGAACTTCTCGTACCCGGGATAGTCCGCCGATCCCTTCTCGGCGAGCGGGGCGACGGCCTTCGCCATGTGGTCCACGTAGTTGCGCTCGTAGAATTCGCCCTGCTGGTACGCCGTTTCCCGGTCGGCGTCCACATAGCAGGTGAATTTGATCTGGATGCGGCGGGCCGCCGGGTCGTGCCCCGCCGCGTCCCAGGCCCGCCGGTAGTGGACCAGCATCGCGGCCAGTTGCTCGGCGGAGGTGACCGACGGCACGACCTGAAGGTGGTGCCCGGCGGTGCCGGCCGCCGCGCAGGACTCGGCGCTGGACGCCGAGGCGATGTAGATCGGCGGGTGCGGGTCCTGGTACGGGCGGGGCAGCATGGTGACCGGCCCGAACCGGTGGAAGCTGCCCTCCCAGACCAGGTTCTCCTCTGTCCACAGCCTGCGGATCGCCTCGACACCCTCGGCGAACCGGGCCCGGCTCTCGTCCATGGACACGCCGAACGCCTCGAACTCCGTGGGCAGGAAGGCGCGTCCGAAGCCGACGTCGAGCCGGCCGTGCGAGAGGTGGTCGAGCATGGCCAGCTTGCCGGCCAGTTTCACCGGGTGGGTGAAGGCGGGCACGCACGCCCCGGTGGCCAGCCGGATCCGCGTGGTGCGGGCGGCGGCCGCCGTGAGCAGCGTGATCGGGTCGGGGCAGTAACCGCCGTAACCCGAGAAGTAGTGTTCGACGGTCTGCGCCTGGGTGAACCCGAGGGACTCGGCCAGTTCGATGAGCCGCAGCGTCTCGTCGTAGTAGGCCGTCGCCGTTTTCTCGGCCGGGTCGATGACCGGAAAGAAGTTCACACCGAATTCCATGACGACTCCCTGTGGTCGTGTATGCGTCCTCGTTCTTGGACTCGCCTTGCCACGCACCCCACATTGCCCCCGACACGTCATCAACTGTCAAGGAAGGACCGGCGGCTGATGTCAGGACGTCAGCCTGGAGTCAGCAAAGGCCCGTATTCCTTCCCCCACTCCCCCGCATCCCTAAGCTGCGAATGCAGTACGCGATCGGCGAGCAAGTCGAGCTGGCAAGAAGGGGATGACCATGCGGGGAAGTTATTCCGTGCCGTACGCGAAACGCGGAACCATACTCGGCGCGGCCGAGGTCGCGGCTCTCGAGGACGTCGTCGCCTCTGACGACGCGCTGACGATGGGCGCCTGGCGGGAACGCTTCGAAGAGCGCTTCGCCCGCCATGTCGGGGCCCGTCACGCCCTGTCGGTCACCAGCGGCACGGTTGCCCTGGAACTGGCCATCCATCTGCTGGACCTACAGCCGGGCGACGAGGTCGTCGTCACCCCGCAGACGTTCCAGGCGACAGCCCAGCCGCTGCTCGGGTCGCCGGCCCGGGTGCGCTTCTGCGACGTACAACCCGAGTCCCTGAACATGGACCCGGTCGTTCTGAAGTCCCTGGTCAACGAGCGGACCCGGGCGATCCTGCTGGTGCACTACGGCGGCTGGTCGGCCGACATGGACGAGATCATGGCGATCGCCCGCGAGCGCGGCATCACCGTGATCGAGGACTGCGCGCACGCCCTCGGCGCCCGGTACGACGGACGGCGCCCCGGTTCGCTCGGCGACATCGGCTGCTTCAGCTTCCACTCCGCCAAGAACATCAGCACCCTGGGCGAGGGCGGCATGCTGACCTTCGACCGGGACGACTGGGCGGAGCGGATCGACCGGCTGCGGTCCAACGAGATCGACGGTGTCCTGACGGCGGTGCCGGAGCCCACCGCGCCGGCCCCGGAGCTGCTGCCCTGGATGAAGTTCACCTCCGGCGCCTATGAGCGGGTGGTCTCCGAGTTCCGCAGGCCGGGCACGAACGCGACCCTGTCGGAGGCCGCGGCCGCCGTGGGTCTCGTGCAGATGGACCGGCTCGACACCCTGGTGGCCCGGCGCCGCGCGATCGCCGCGCGCCTCGACGAGGTCGTGGCCGCCCACCCGTACACCCGCGTGCAGCGGCCGAGGCCGGGCATCCAGCACGCCCAGCACCTGTACACCTGCTTCCTGGACGGCCCGGACGGCGCCCGCGAGCGCCTGGTGCACGGCCTCAACTCCCGTGGCGTGGAAGTGCAGTTGCGCTACTTCCCGCTGCACCTGCTGCCGGAGTGGCAGCAGCGCGGCCACGGCGCCGGCGAGTGCCCGGTCGCCGAGCACCTGTGGTTCCACGAGCACGTCAATCTGCCCTGCCACCCGGGGCTGTCCGACGCGCAGGTCGACCACCTGGTGAACGCACTGGACGAGGCCCTGACACAGGCGCTGGCCCCGGCCGCCGACGCCCAGCCGGTCGGCGCGGCGCGCGGCTGACCCTTCCCACCTCCCCTTCTTCCCGAGGAGCCCACCATGCCCTTCATCAACGTGAAGCTCTACGAGGACCGCCTCGACGAGCGGACCGAGGCCGCGCTCATCGCCCGCCTCACCGAGGCCGTCGGCGACGTCTTCGGACCCGGCGCCGCCGAACAGACCTGGATCGCCGTGCAGGGAGTGCCCCGCAGGCGCTGGGGCATCGGCGGCAAGCCCGGCTCCACCGACCAGTAGCCGGTCCCTGAGCGTGCGCGGAAGGAGGACCGTGAGGTGAAGGTCGACGACATCTACCTGGCCGGGGTGGGCACCCATCTGCCCCCGGCCGTCCCCACCGAGCAGGCCGTGAAGGCCGGCTGGTGGGACGCCGACGCCCGGGAGGCGTCCGGCATCGAGTCGGTGACGGTGGAGAGCGAACTGCCCGCCCCCGAGATGGCGGTGCGCGCGGCGCGCACCGCGCTGCGCCGCTCCGGCCACCGTCCCGAGGACTTCGCGTCCCTGCTGCACACCGGCACCTTCAGCCAGGGCCAGGAGGGCTGGTCCGCGCAGCACTACGTACTGCTGCACACCCTCGCCACGCCGATCAGCGCGGTAGAGGTGCGCCAGGGCTGCCTGGGCATGCTGTCCGCGCTCGGCATGGCCGCCGCGCAGCTGGCCGCCGCCCCGGAAGGCAAGGACGCGGTGCTGCTGACCGGCGCGGACACCTTCTCCACTCCGCTGGTGGACCGCTGGCGCGCGATGGACCTGTTCGTGCTCGGCGACGCGGGCTCCGCCCTGGTGGTCTCCCGCCGCTCCGGCTTCGCGCGGCTGCTGGCGGTCGGCTCGCTGTCGGATCCCCACATGGAGTGGCGCCACCGCGACGGCCGCGTCCAGTTGCCGCCGCAGCAGCCGCAGGAACGGCTGATGGACTTCCAGTCCCGTTCCGACTACTGGCGGCGCAAGTGGGCCGAGGGGCACACCCCGCCGGGCGGCAGCTGGCAGGAGCTGTGCGAGGAGGCCGTGCAGCGCACGCTCGCGGAGGCCGGGACCGCCATCGAGGACATCGCCCGCGTGGTCACCGTGTCCTTCACCCGGGACGCCCTGGAGGCGATGTTCCTCGAACCGCTCGGCATCGACATCTCCCGCAGCACCTGGGAGATGGGCCGCCGTACGGGCCACGCCAGCGTCAACGACCTGGCGATCGGCCTCGAGTACCTGTGGACCACCGGCCAGGTGGTGCCCGGGGACCGGGTCCTGCTGGTCGGCGCGACCCCGGGCATGGAGTGCGGCTGCGCCGTGGTCGAGATCACCGCGCCGCCCACCGGTGAAGCGGACGCCGTGTCCGGGTGACCGCCGCCGACCGACCCAATCGAGTACGAGTTGAAGGAGACGACCATGCTCGACGGATGCACGCCCTGGCCGCAGGACGTCGCCGAGCGCTACCGCACCGAGGGCTACTGGCGCGGTGAGACGCTGCTGGATCTGCTGGACGAGTCCGTCCGCCGGGTCGGTGGCAGGACCGCCCTCGTCGGGCCGGGCACCCGGCTGACGTACGACGAACTCGACCGCCGCTCCCGGCGCATGGCCGCGGGCTTCAGGGCCCGCGGCATCAGGGCCGGGGACCGCGTGGTGGTGCAACTGCCCAACACGCCGGAGTTCGTCGTGGTCTGCTTCGCGCTGTTCCGCCTGGACGCCAAACCGGTGTTCTGCCTGCCCGCGCACCGCGCGGCCGAGGTCCGCCACCTGTGCGAGCTGTCGCAGGCGGTCGGCTATGTCTTCCCGGCCGAGCTGAACGGTTTCGACCACCTGGGGCTCGCACGCCGGGTCCGTGACGAACTGCCCACGCTGCAGCATCTGTTCGTGTACGGCGAGGACACCGCCGGCGTCGGCGCGGTGCCGCTCGCCGAGGTGGACGCCGAGCCGGAGGAACTGCCCGCGCCGGACCCGTCGGACGTGGCGTTCTTCCTGCTGTCCGGCGGCACCACGGGCCTGCCGAAGCTGATCCCGCGGATCCACGAGGAGTACGCGTACCAGGCGCGGGCCGCCTCCCAGGCGTCCGGCCTGGGCGAGCAGGACGTGTATCTCGCGGTGCTGCCGGTCGAGTTCAACTTCACCTGGGGCTGCCCGGGTGTGATCGGAGCCCTTCAGCAGGGCGGCACGGTGGTGTTCGCCGAGGAGCCCACGCCCGACGTGTGCTTCGCGCTCATCGAGAAGGAGGGGGTGACGATCACCTCCGTCGTGCCCAGCGTCGTACAGATGTGGCTCGACGAGGCCGAGTGGCTGGACAACGACATCTCCTCGCTGCGCACCCTGCAGATCGGCAGCGCCAAGCTGCACCCGGAGGTCGCCGCGCGAGTCGAACCGGCGTTCGGTTGCCGGCTGCAGCAGGTGTTCGGCATGGCGGAGGGCCTGCTCACCTTCACCCGCGAGGGTGATCCGCAGGAGACGGTGCTGACCACGCAGGGCCGCGCGATCTCACCCGCCGACGAGATCCGCATCGTGGGCGAGGACGACCGCGAGGTGCCGGTCGGCGAGACCGGTGAGCTGCTGGCCCGCGGGCCGTACACACTGCGCGGCTACTACCGGGCGCCGGAGCACAACGCGCGCGCCTTCACCGCGGACGGCTTCTACCGCAGCGGTGACCTGGCCCGGCTCACCGAGGACGGCGATCTGGTGATCGAGGGCCGCATCAAGGACGTCATCATCCGCGGCGGCGACAAGGTCCCGGCCGACGAGGTCGAGCGGCATCTGCTGACCCTGCCGGCGGTGGCGCGGGCCGCGCTGGTGCCCGTACCCGACACCTACCTGGGCGAGAAGACCTGCGCGTTCGTCGTGCCACAGGGCACTCCGCCGTCCCTGGTGGAGCTGAAGGAGGCGCTGCGGGCCAGGGGCCTTGCCGAGTACAAGCTCCCGGACCGGATCGAGTACCTCGGCAGCCTGCCGCTGACCGGGCTCGGCAAGGTCGACAAGAAGCGGCTGTCCGCGATCGCCCGGGGCGAGGACGCGCCCGCGGCCGCGAGCCTGCCGGCCGCCGGCTGATCCACCGGCCCGCCGTCCCACCACCGAGAGGGAGGAACTCCCATGAACAGCACCACCCGAGCCGAGGACGAGGTGCGGGCGGCGGTCGCCGAGTTGCTCGGCACCGCCCCGCAGGAGGTCCCCGGCGACGCCCGCCTGGTCGACCTCGGGCTGACCTCGCTCCAGGTCATGCGGCTCGGCTCGCGCTGGCGCCGCGCCGGGATCCGGGTGAAGTACCAGGACCTGGCCGCCGAGCCCACCGTGAACGCCTGGGCCCGGCTCGTCTCCGAGAACGCCGAGAACTCCGGGAACTCCGGGAACTCCGGGAACTCCGGGAACGGGGAGAGGTGAGGAAATCATGGCCACCCGAGTACGGAAATTCCGTGTCGACGGAACGGCTGCCCGGCTCGCCCGGCATCTGCTGGATGCCGACGTGGAACAGCTCGTCCGTTTCTCCTGCGTCGGGGACGAGGTGACGCTCGACATCCCCGACACGCATTTCCACGTGCATCTGCGGGAATCCGGAGACTCGTTCCAGCTGCAATTCCGGATGACCCATGACGGTCCGGCGAAGCCGCGTTCCTGGTCCCGTCGGCTGCCCGTGTCGGACGGGCTGCCCGGGATAGCCCGGTGCATCGCGGGCGACGTGCGCACCATGGCGCGCGAGCTCGCCCCGCTCGCGGCCGCAGCGGGGGTGTGAGCGCCATGACGACGGCTCTCTTCCCCCGTGCGCGACGCGGCGAACTGCTGGTCGTGGGGCTCTGCTTCGCGGCGATCGTGTGCGAGGGCTACGACCTGATCGTGTACGGCGCGGTGGTGCCGGAGCTGCTCCGCTACGAGCCGTGGCACCTGACGCCCGCCGAGGCGGGCGCGATCGGCAGCTACGGGTTGTTCGGCATGCTGGTCGGCGCCCTGTGCGCGGGCGCGGTCGCGGACGTCCTGGGGCGCCGCCGCACCGTCCTGATCAGCGTGGCGTGGTTCTCGCTCGCCATGGCGGCCTGTGCGCTCGCCCCCACGCCCGGCTGGTTCGGGCTGTTCCGGGCGCTCGGCGGTCTGGGCCTGGGCGGAGTCATGCCCACGGCGATCGCCCTGACCGTGGAGTGCTCGGCGCCGCACCGGCGCAGCCTCAACAACGCGCTGATGTTCTCCGGTTATTCGGTCGGCGGGATCCTCGCCGCGGTGCTGGCGATGCCGCTGCTGCCGCGCTACGGCTTCCGCGTCATGTTCTGGATCGGGGTGCTGCCGCTGGTACTGGTGGTGCCGCTGCTGTGGCGGTACCTGCCGGAGTCGGCGGCGTTCCTGCGGAACGAGGGCCGTCTCGCCGAGACGGAGGCGGTGGCACGGCGCTTCACCGCCGGCCGGGCCGCGCCCACCGTGCCGGCCGCGGGCCGGGCCTCCGCGCGGGCGGTGACACTCGCCCTGTTCTCACCCCGCCACCTGCGGGCCACCCTGCTGTTCGCCCTGACGAGCTTCTTCGGTCTGCTCCTCGTGTACGGACTGAACACCTGGCTGCCCGAGATCATGAAGGGGGCGGGATACCCGCTGTCGGGGTCGCTGCTGTTCCTCGTCGCGATGAACGCGGGCGCGGTCGCCGGCTCGCTGCTGCTCGCGCCGCTCGGCGACCGCATCGGCATGAAGCCGGTCACCGCGCTCTCCTTCGCCGCCGCCGCGGTGTCCATCGCCCTGCTCAGCCGGGCGACGTACGCGCCCGCGCTGTATCTGCTCGTCGCGGTCGCCGGATGCGGCACGATCGGCACCCAGATCCTGGTCAACGCCTATGTGGCGCTGCACTATCCGCCGCAGATCAGGGCGACCGCGCTGGGCTGGGCGCTCGGGATCGGGCGGTTCGGGGCGGTGGCCGGGCCGGCCGTCGGGGGGCTGCTGGTCGCCGCGGACGTCGGTGCGGCGGTGAACTTCTACGCCTTCGCCGTGCCCGCCGTGCTCGGTGCCGGCTCGGTCCTGCTGCTCCCGGGCCGACGCCGCACCCCGGCCGCTGCGCCTGCCGCGCCGTCCTCCGAGCCGGTGAAGGCGGCGGCTTGACGGCCCCGCCTCCCGTCGGCGCACTCCGGAACTCCTCGTCCGCCCGCCGCACCCGGCGGGCGGGCAGAGTGCGGGAGCGGACGGTCGGTGGGTGGAGGCCTCCGCCCCGGGTGCCGGGAACGGCGGTCCGGGCGGAGGCCTTCGTTCAGTCCGTCGGCGGCAGGGCCGGTACGGCCGTCGGTGCCGTGGCCTGGCTCTGGTCCGCCGCTGCGGACGGGGCGGGCTGCCGGGCCGCCGCAGCGAGCAGCACCCCGAGCGCCATGGCTCCGCAGACCACCAACAGGGCGGGCACGAGGGCCGCCACGAGGGAGTGGGACAGCACGGTGGACGCCAGGTCGGTGATCTTCCGGGCCAGTTCGGGCGAGGCTTCGCGGGCCAGCGCGGGAGCGGACCGGCCGCCTCCGGCCGCGGCACCGGCCGCCGCCCCGGTCATCTCGTCCACGAACCGCCCGCGCAGCGGAGCGGGCAGCGCGCGGGCCGCGTCGGCGGCTCGCGGGGTCACGTCCGCCAGCAGCCGGTTCTGCAGCACGGCGACCGCGACCAGACCGCCGAGGACGGAGCCGAACTGGCGGTTGCTGTTGAGGACTCCGGACGCGGCCCCGGCGAGCCGGTGCGGGACGTCGTACGTGGCCAGGGTCTGCATCGGCCCGAAGGTGCAGCCGACGCCCGCGCCCGCGACGGCGAACCCGGGCAGGAAGGCGTACCAGGGCGTTTCCACCTCGGCGATGAACGCCACCGAGCCGATGCCGGCGATGAACAGTACGAGTCCGGCGACCAGGATGTACTTGCCGCCGACCCGGTCCACGAGACGCCCGGCGACCGGGGCCACGGCGACGGAGACGACGGCGATGGGCGCCATCGTCAGACCGGTCTTGAGCGCGTTGTAGCCCAGCACCGACTGCAGATAGATGTTCAGCGGCAGGAAGACACCGACCGTGCACAGCGACACGAGGACGTTCACGCCGTTCATCAGCGTGTAGTTGCGGTCCTTGAACAGCTCGAACGGGACCAGCGGGGAGCGGCCCTGCTTGCGTCGCTGGTCCAGCAGGAACAGCAGCAGCACCACGGCACCGGCGGCGAGGACCCCTGGGATGGTGATCCAGCCGTCGACCGTGCCCCAGTCGTAGCGCTGGCCCTCGGCGAGGCCGTAGGTGAGCAGCACCAGGCCGACGGTGAGCAGCAGCACGCCGAGCGGGTCCAGCGAGGCCCGGCGGCCGGGACGCACGTCGGTCAGCAGCAGCGGGCCGAGCACCAGGACGGCCACGCCGATGGGCAGGTTGATGTAGAACACCCAGCGCCAGTCGGCGACGGTGATCAGCAGCCCGCCGAGCGTGGGGCCCGCGACGGTCGCCACGCCCGCGATCGCGCCCCACACGCCGAGCGCCGAGCCGCGCCGCTCCGCGGGGAAGACCGCGATGATGAACGTCATGGTCTGCGGCAGCAGCAGCGCCGCGCCCAGGCCCTGCACGAACCGGCCGGCGATCAACTGCTCGGTGTTCTGGGCCAGGCCGCAGGCCATGGACGACACGGTGAAGAGCACCACGCCGCCGAGGAAGAGGTTGCGCGGCCCCCAGAGGTCGCCGAGGCGTCCCGCGGTGATGAGGAACGCCGCCACGGCGATGACGTAGCCGTTGATCATCCAGGCGATGTCGGCGAGGGAGGCGTGCAGATCGCCGGAGATGCTCGGCACGGCGACGTTGATGATCGTCATGTCGAGCATGGTCATGAAGTAGCCGAGGGACAGCACCGTCAGCATGGCCCAGGGGTTGCCGCGCAGCTTCGTGTTCATGTGACTCCTTGGGAAGCGGTCCGGTGCGGGCGGCAGCGGCCGGACGCGTCGCCGCCGCCCCCGGCGGACCGAGTCAGCCGAAGAACGGCCGGTCGATGATCCAGAGCCAGGTGCCGTCGGGCTGGCGGTGGGCCACTTCGGCACGGGCGCCACCGTCGCCGGTGCGCGCCGTCGTCAGGGCGTAGTCGCCGCTGCGCAGCACGGGCAGCACCGTGCCCGCGTCGAACTTGGGCTTCTTCGCCAGCAGTTGGGTGTAGACCGCGCGCAGCGCCTCGTGGCCGGTGGTCTCGCGGCCCGGCGGGACGGCCACCACGGCGTCCGGCTCGTACAGCGCCAGCAGGCCCTCGACGTCCCCGGCGTTGCCGCGTTCGATGAAGAGCCGCAGCAGGTCCTCCGGGCTCTTGGCGGTTTCGCGTTCAGTCATCCGCGTACTCACTCTCCACATCGGTGTGCGAACGGCAGGCGGCAGCGGTGCGCGCGTGCCGGTGCGCACGGGCCTGCCGTCCGGGAATTGTGGCAGTGCATTCCGCTTCGGGGGCAGCGCGAAGTCCTCACTTGCACAGCGGACTTGCACACGGAATAAGTCCGGCCGGGCGTTCGACTGCGTACATTGTCCGGGGACCCGGACGGGTCGTACGGTGCCGCGGATCCGAATGGCTTCCACCGAAGGAATTTCACCGCGATGACCGAAACCGTCACCTCGGAAGACACGGCTGAATTGCTTCCCGAATTCCCACTGCGTTTCGGCGAGGAGGAGTCCCGCACGGACGGAGCCCTGGCCTACGCGCAGCTCGCGACCGGCGACCCGGTGACCCGGGTGCGGCTGCCCAGCGGCCGTCCCGCCTGGCTGGTCACCGGCTACCAGGAGGTCCGCGCCGTCCTCACCGACGCGCGGGCCTCGCGGCAGGCCGCCGCCCGCTCGGACGGCGCGCAGGTCCTTGCCGTGGAGCGGGTCGGCACCTCGATCCTCACCCTCGACCCGCCGGACCACACCCGGCTGCGCCGGATCGTGGGCCGGGGCTTCACCGCGCGCCGCAGCGAGGCGCTGCGGCCCCGCATCGCCGAGATGGCCGGGGAACTGCTCGACGACCTCGCCGCCGGACCGCGCCCCGCGGACATCAACGAGCAGTTCTGCATGCTGCTTCCGGTCCGGGTCATCTGCGAACTGCTCGGCGTGCCGCTCGGGGACCGGCACCGCTTCGAGGCGTGGCGGGACGCGCTGATCGCCCCGACCGGACCCGACCGGCCTTTCGACGCCGGTGCGCACCAGGCCCTGCTCGCGTACATCGGCGAGCTCGTGGCGGCCAAGCGCAAGGAGCCGGGCGACGACCTGCTGAGCATCCTCGCCGCCGCGGGGCAGGGCCCCTCGGACAAGGACGACGCCCTGACCGATCAGGAGATCGTCGCGCTCGGCGGCACCCTGCTGGTCGCCGGCTTCGAGACCACCGTCGCCCAGCTCGGCCTCTGCCTGCGGGAGATCCTGGCCCGCCCGGAGGGTCTGCTGAGCGTGCCCACGGAGCGGACGGAACTGGCCGCCGAGGTCGAGGAGCTGGTCCGCCGGCTGCCCATAGGCAACTTCGGCGGCACGCTGGCCCGGCAGGCGACGGAGGACATGCAGGTGGGCGGCGTCCTCATCCGCGCGGGCGAGGTGATCGTCGCCGCCACCCAGGCGGCCAACTTCGACCCGGCCGCCTTCCCGGCCCCGCTGGACCACGACGCTGCCCGGGACAACGGCAGCCACCAGATGGCCTTCGGCTTCGGAGTGCACCACTGCCTGGGCTCCCCCGTCGCCCGCATCGAGATCCAGGAGGCGTTGCTGGCGCTGCGCACCCGCTTCCCGGGTATGCGGCTCGCCGTGCCCGACGAGGAGCTGCGGTTCGTGCCCGGCGCGGCCAGCAGGAGGCTGGAGCGGTTCCCGGTCACCTGGTGACCGGCAGTCCCCCATCCGGCGCGCCGGGCCCGGGAGGCCTCCTCCCGGGCCCGGTCGCATGCCGGGCCCCACGGGTGGGCCGCCCGACCGCCCGCACGGGCCGCCGACGCCCACGCGCTGCCGGGCCGGGCCCGGACGTTTGTGAGTGACGTCCACTCAAGAGACGGGTATCGCCCGCGTGTTGTGCTGCTCTCCGCCGGTCACCGCACCGAAAGGAGGGCACGGGGTGAGAGCCGGACACATTCATCTCGCGGGCATCGGCACCTGGCGCCCGGCCACCGCGCACATCCGCCCACCGGGCGCGTTCGCCCGTCCCGGCGCCGCGCCCACGGCCGGACCCGGGTCGACCTCCGGGTCCTGGACGGCCACCGGGCATGACTCGGCGGCCCGGTCGTCCCAGGCCGCCCGCCACGACACCACGGCCCGGCCGAAGACCGACCACGACGACAGCGCAGCCTGCCCGAAGGCCGAACCCGGCGACGCGGCGGCCCGACCCGACGTCCAACCCGCCGACACGGCAGCCCGGTCCCAGGCCGACGGCGACGACACCACGGCCCGGCCCGGCGCCGAGGCCGCCGTGCACGCCGCCCGGACCGCCCTGACGCGCGCTGGGCTGCCGTACGAACGGTTCGGTGCGCTTCTGCACGGCAGCACGCTTCCGGCCGGCCCCGCGCACCTGTCGGTGCCGCACTACGTCCTGCACCGCACCCTCGGCCGGGCCGTCACCGCGGCCGAGCTGCGCCAGGGACAGCTCTCCCTGCTGTCCGCGCTGGGACTGTGCGCCCATCTGCTGCGCGCACCGGGCGGCAAGGACGCCGTCCTGATCACCGGATCCGACCCGGCCGCCCCCGCACCTGAGACCCGGGGCGACCTCGGTGTCCGGGACGACCCGCACGCGTCGGCCACCGCCCCGGCCGCACCCACCGGCCACGCGCTCGTCGTCTCGCGGCTCGGCGGCTTCGCCCGCGTGCTGTCGGTCGCCGAGAACTGCGACCCCGGCCACTACGACCTGCGCATCCCGCCCGGCACCGGCTGGGCCGCGCTGCGTACCCGCACCGAGGACCAGGTCCTCGCCGAGGCCGGCGTCGCCCGGGGCGATCTCGCCGCGACCCTCACCGGCGCGTCCGGCGCGGGCGACCTGGTGCCGGCCCTGGAGGAGCTGTGCGCCACGGGCCGCGCGGCGCCCGGCGACCGGCTGCTGCTCACCGCCGCCACGCCGGGGCTGGAAGCGGGCGCCGCCGTCCTGGAGATCACCGCGGCCCTGCCCTGACACCACTCCCGTGCCCGCACGGGCTGCGCCCCACCTGAAGTCCCGTTCCCTACCCAGGAGGCCCGGACCATGGCGAACACCATTCCGCCGGTACCGCCCTATTCCCTGCCCACCCGCGCCGACCTGCCCGAGAACACCGTCTCCTGGACGGTGGACCCGCGCCGGGCGCTGCTGCTCGTCCACGACATGCAGCACTACTTCCTCAGGTGCTTCGGCGACCGCTCCCCGGGACCCGAACTCCTCGCCCACGCCACCGCCGTACGGCGCGCGGCGGCGGTCGCCGGCGTGCCGGTGGCGTACACCGCCCAGCCCGGCAGCATGACGCCCGCCGAACGCGGCCTGCTCAAGGACTTCTGGGGCGAGGGCATGCGCGCGACCGCGGCCGACCGGGACATCCCCGCGTCCCTGGCGCCGGCCCCCGGCGACACCGTCTTCACCAAGTGGCGCCCCAGCGCCTTCTTCCGCACCGGGCTGCTGGACCTGCTCCGCGACAGCGGACGCGACCAGCTGATCCTGTGCGGCGTGTACGCACACGTGGGCCTGCTGCAGACCGCCTGCGAGGCCATGGCGCACGACATCCAGCCGTTCTTCGTGGCGGACGCCGTCGCCGACTTCAGCGAGCGGGACCACCGCATGGCCGTGGAGTACGCGGCCAAGCGCTGCGCCATGGTCGTGACCACGGCCGACGTGTGCGACGCCCTGGCCCTTCAGACCACCGGAGCCCTGCGATGACGTACCCGGACCTGCTGGACGCGCTGACCGGTCCGACCCCGCCCGCGGCGTTCGCGCTGCTGCACCGCCCGGAGACGGCCGCCGAGCGGATCGACCTGCTCACCGGCACCCTGCACGAGGCCGACACCCTCGCCGAGGTGCCGCTGCCCGCGCCCGGTGGGCGCGCACGCCACGAGGCGCTGGTGCTGCTGCCCTACCGGCAGATCGCCGAGCGCGGCTTCGAGGCGCCCGACGACGGGGCGCCGCTGACGGTGATGAGCATCGAGCGGCAGACCTCGGCACCGGTCGGCGAGGTGCTCGACCGGCTCCCCGACGTGCCGCTGAGCGCCCGCGACCTGGGCTTCGACCTGGACGACGACGCCTACGCCGACGCCGTGCGCCGCGTCGTCGACGAGGAGATCGGCACCGGCGCCGGCGCCAACTTCGTCCTCAAGCGCACCTTCGTGACGCAGTTCGACCACTGGTCGCCGCAGGCGGCGCTCGCGCTCTTCAAGCGGCTGCTGCGCCATTCGGCGGGCGCCTACTGGACCTTCCTGATCCACACCGGGGAGCGCACGCTGCTCGGCGCGAGCCCCGAGCGGCACATCACCCTCGACGCGGGCACCGCCGTGATGAATCCCATCAGCGGCACCTACCGCTACCCGGAGTCCGGCCCGTCCGCCGACGGCCTCCTCGAGTTCCTGGCCGACCACAAGGAGGCCAACGAGCTGTACATGGTCGTCGACGAGGAACTGAAGATGATGAGCCGGATCTGCGAGGGCGGAGGCCGCGTGGTGGGCCCCCGGCTGCGCGCCATGGACCGGCTCGCGCACACCGAGTACTTCGTCGAGGGGCACTCCCGGCTCGATGTGCGCACCGTCCTGCACGAGACGCTGTTCGCGCCGACCGTCACCGGCAGCCCCCTGGAGAGCGCCTGCCGGGTGATCTCCAAGTACGAGCCGGGCGGCCGGGGTTACTACGCGGGCGTGGCCGCGCTGATCGGCCGGGACGCCGCGGGTGAGCGCGCCCTGGACACGGCGATCCTGATCCGCACCGCCGACGTGGACGCCGCGGGCACGCTGCGGCTGAGCGTCGGGGCGACCCTGGTGCGGGACTCCGACCCCTACGCGGAGGCCGCCGAGACGCGGGCCAAGGCGGCGGGCCTGCTGGCCGTGGTGCACGGCGACCCGGGCGCCGCCGCGGCGGAGCCGGGCGAGGTGTCCCCGGCCGCCGCGGCCGCCCGCCGGCTGAGCCTGCTGCCCGCGGTCGCCCTCGCCCTGTCCGCCCGCAACGAACCGCTGGCTCCGTTCTGGCGCGCCGACCCGCGGCGACGGCGGACGGCCGGCTCGCCGCTGGCCGGGCTGCGGGCCCTGTTCGTGGACGCCGAGGACACGTTCACGGCGATGGGCGCCGACCTGATGCGGGCCCTGGGGCTCGAGGTCGTGGTGCGCCGGTTCGACGAGGCGTACGACCTCGACGGCAACGACCTGGTCGTGGTGGGCCCGGGACCGGGCGACCCCCGGGACACCGCCCATCCGAAGATCGCCCACATGCGGGCGCTCACCGGGGAGTTGCTGCGCCGGGGCACGCCGTTTCTGTCGGTGTGCCTGGGCCATCAGATCCTCAGTTCGGTGCTCGGCCTGGAACTGGTCCGCAAGGACGTGCCGAACCAAGGCGTGCAGCGCACCATCGACCTGTTCGGGCACCGCGAGGACGTCTACTTCTACAACACGTTCACCGCGGTGAGCGCGGCGGACGCCTTCCCCGGCCCTGCCGCCCGCCCCGGCCCCGTCCAGGTCGCCCGGGACCCGGCCACCGGCGAGGTCCACGGGTTGCGCGGCGCGGGCTTCGCGTCCGTGCAGTTCCATCCCGAGTCCGTCATGTCGCGGGCCGGCGTGCACACCTTCGAACGCCTGGTCAGCGGCCTGTTCCCGGCCCGTCTCCGTTCACCCCTCCCCTACTCGGAACGCGAGGAAGTCGCATGAGCGCCCTTCTGCCCCCGTCGTCCCTTGCCGTGCCCGAGGCGCTCCAGCAGCCGGTGTGGCCCGACCCCGAGGCCCTGCGGACCGTCCGGGAGCGGCTGCGGACCGCGCTGCCGCTGGTGCTGCCGACCGAGTGCGACGTCCTGCGCCGGAGGCTCGCCGCCGTCGCGGCCGGCAAGGCGTTCGTGCTGCAGGGCGGCGACTGCGCGGAGACCTTCCGCGACCTGTCGCTCGGCACGGTCTCACGCAAGATGGACACCCTGTTCGGTACGGCCGACGAGCTGAGCGAGGCGATGTTCCTCCCGGTCGTCGTCGTGGCGCGGCTCGCCGGCCAGTACGCCAAACCCCGTTCCCAGCCGGTGGAGACCCGGGACGGGGTGACCCTGCCGTCGTACCGGGGCGACGCCGTGAACGGCCCGGAGTTCACCGCCGAGGCCCGCACCCCGGACCCGCACCGGATGCTGCAGGTGTACGCGGCGGCCGGGGCGACGCTGAACGCCGTGCGCTCGCTGCTCACCGAACGGCGCACGGCCCTCGGGCAGCGGGAGATGTTCGTCTCGCACGAGGCGCTCCTGCTCGACTACGAGCGCCCGCTGACCCGGCCGGACGCCCGCACCGGCGACTCGTACGCGGGCTCCGGACACCTGCTGTGGGTCGGCGAGCGGACCCGGCAGACGGACGGGGCGCACATCGAGTACCTGTCCCGGATCCGCAACCCGGTCGCGGTGAAGGTCGGCCCGACGGCCACGCCCGCCGAGGTGCTGGCCCTGGTCGAGCGGCTCGACCCGGACCGGGAGCCGGGCCGGCTCACGCTCGTCGCGCGGATGGGCGCCGACCGGGTGCGGGACGCGCTGCCGCCGCTGGTGGAGAGCGTCGCCGCGGCGGGCGGGCAGGTGGTGTGGATATGCGACCCGATGCACGGCAACACCTACAACGCGCCGTCGGGGCACAAGACCCGGCACTTCGACGCGGTCCTCGACGAGGTCACCGGCTTCTTCGAGGTGCACCGGTCGCTGGGCACGCACGCGGGCGGCCTGCACCTGGAGATGACCGGGGAGGAGGTCACGGAGTGCGTCGGCGCCGGCGTCGCCCCGGCCGACCTGCCGCTCCGCTACGAGACGGCCTGCGACCCGCGGCTCAACCGCAGCCAGACGCTGGAACTGGCCCGGCTGGTCGGCGAGTTGGCCACCCCGGTGGCCGGGTGAGGCAGCCGGCCGCGTGAAGGGCCCCGGCCGGACGGCCGGGGCCCTTCACGGAGAGGACGGACGAGAGAGGAGGGCTCACAGATGGTGGGCGAGCTCCGTGCGGGCGGTGACGCCGAGCTTCCCGTACACCCGGTGCAGGTGGTTCTCCACCGTGCGCACGGAGACGACGAGCCGGTCGGCTATCTCCTGGTTGGACAGTCGGGAGGCGGCCAGCGAGGCGACCTCGCGCTCCCGGGCGGTCAGCCGGGCCATGCCCGGGGCGGGTTCCGTCCAGGACGCCGATGCGGGCGCCCAGGGCGGGAGTTCACCGTCGTAGGCGGCGAGGAGCTCCGCGCACCGCACGCGTGCGGCGCGGCCCCGGCGACGGCGGCCGGCCGCCTGGTGCGCGCGGGCGGCCTGCGCGGACGCCTCGGCGGCGAGCGGCGGCGCGCCGAACGAGGCGAACCGGTCGGCGACCGTGTCCAGCGCGTCGCCGTCGCGCCGGGCCAGGGCCCGGACGTGGGTGGCGAGCAGCGCCGGGTACCCGCCGTCGTCCTCGCGGACCAGCCGGGCGAGGTCCGCGGCGGATGCCGCCGCGTCACCGACCCGGCCCGCCAGGTGCAGGGCCGTGACCGCCTGCTGCAGACGCCCGGCCGCGGCCGCTCGGGAGGCGACCTCGCGGGCGCGGCGCGCGGCGCCCGCGAGGTCGCCGGTGTAGGCGAGGACGAGGGCGTGCTCGAGGGCGGCGCCGTCCACGGCGAGCGGGTAGGCCACGGACTGCCGCTCGACCGCGCGGGCCTCGACGACGGTCCGTACGGCCTCGGTGTGCTCACCGGCCTCGGCGAGCGCACCGGCCAGCTGGGAGAGCGTCCAGGCGGGGGTGGTGAACCAGTCGGCGCGGTCGTCGCGGGCGCAGGCCCGCCGCAGCAGCGCGACGGCCTCGTCGTAGCGCCCGGCGCTGCGGTAGGTGCGGGCCCGCACCACCGCGCCGCGGATCTCGCCGCGGCTGCCCGCGCTGTCGTGGCGGATCCCGTCGAGTGCGGCGGACAGCTCGGCGGTCCGGCCGGCGTGGAACGCGGCGCGGCTGGTCAGCAGCCGGGCCGCCAGCCGGTGTTCGGCGTCCCAGCCGTCCATCCGGTCGCGCACCTGCCGCAGCAGCGCGAGCGCGCCGGCGGCGTCGCCGCGTTCGATCCGTGCCAGCGCCACGGGCGGCACGACCAGGGCGGCGGCGTCCGGGCCCGGGAGCCCGGTGCCGGCCGCGCCGCCGGTGTCGTCCCGCAGCAACTGCAGGACGGTACGGGCACCGAGCAGCTCGGGGTCGTCGGGGCGCCTCGCGGCGGCCGTCTCCACGAGCGTGGCGGCCTCGGGGACCCGGTGCAGGCCCCAGGCCAGGTTGAGGGCCCGCGCCGCCTCGTCCCCGGTTCCCCGGGCGAACTCCTCCTCCGCCTCCCCGTGCCGACCCTGCCCGGCGAGCGCCCGCGCCAGCAGGGCACCGGGACCACCCCCGCCGTGGTCCCGGTCGCCCTGCGCCGCGAGTCCCAGGCGGCCCAGGCGCTCCGCGAGGGCGAAGTCCCGGCGGCGCAGGGCCGCGTCGGCCGCCGCGAGCAGCCGGTGCGGCGGGAGCTCGTCGCCCGCGGCGAGCCGCAGCGCGACCGTGCGCGGACCGTCGTCGGTGCGGCGGGCGCCGGTCGCCTCGATGGCCTCGGCCAGCCGCAGCCGCAGCCGCCGGGCGGTCAGATCGGGCAGCCCGGCGGTGAGCACGGGCGCGTACAGCGGATGGGCGAGGCGCAGCCGTAGCCGTTTGCCGTCGCGTTCGGTGACCACGACGCCGCGCCGGTTGAGGGACTCGGCGGCGTGGATGAGGTCCTCGACCGGTGCCAGACCGGCCTCCAGGGGTCCGGCGAGGGCGATCATCGCGGCGAGTTCCGCCTCGTCGTCGGCGAGCGGGCCGAGCCGCAGCCGCACCATCTCGGCGAGCCGGTCGGAGGGCTCGCCGGCGGGGCCGTGCCACTGCCAGGTGTCGCCGTCGAGCCGCAGGCCGCCCTCGGCGAGCGCGGATTCGACGATCTCGCACAGGAACTGGGCGTTGCCCAGGGTCAGCGACCACAGCCCGTCCAGGCTCGGCCGGGCGATCCGGCCGCCGAGCCGGGCCCGCAGCAGGGCCTCGGCCGCGGCCGGGTCGAACGGCTCGACGGGGATCCGCTCGACCCGGCCCTCGACCCACAGCCGGGAGACACCGTCCGGCAGCGGCATGCCGGACGGGGCCGCCCCGAGCAGGGCGGCCCGGCCGGCGCGGACCAGCGTGTACAGCCGCTCCGCCGCGCCCGGTACCAGCAGGTGCACGTCGTCGGCCCCGACGACGGTCCGGCCCCCGCCGTCCGCCTCGCCGAAGTGCCGGTCCAGGTCGGTGGCGCGCGGGTCGTGCAGCCACACGGTGGTGTGCCCGGCGTGCCGTGCCGCCTGCATGGCGGCGGCGAGCAGCCGGCTCTTTCCGGTGCCGGGCTCTCCGACGAGGAGGGCGCCGCCGCGCTCCACCGCGGCGGCGACGTCCGTCAGTTCGGTCTCCCTGGCCGTGAGGGGCCATGCGGCGCCGGCGTACGGCGTGATCGGCATGGTGCGGTCACTCCTTGTCCGCTGGGTGCTCCGGTGCCGGGCGCCGGCCGGGTGCCGGGCGCCCGTGGCGTCGTTCACGCCGGTGTCAGGCCATGAGTCCGGCGCGGGCGACGATGACCGCGGAGCCGCCCACCTCGATCGACTCCACGTGGTCGGCCCGGCCGGACGCCGTGGCGAGCATGGTGGACAGGCGCCCCATCTCGACGCCCTGCTGGATCTCGATCTGCCGGCCGAACTCGACCAGGCCGTGCCGGGCCAGATGCAGGGCCAGCGGGCCGGCCGCGGATCCGGTCGCCGCGTCCTCGACGACGCCGTAGGCGGGCGAGAACATGCGGTTGCGCCATTGCGTGCCGGATCCGGCGAAACAGTTGGCGGCCATGTCCGGGAACTTGGCGAGCGCCTTGTGGTCGGGTTCCAGGGCGGAGAGCGCCTCGATGCTCTCGAGGCCCACGTAGACGTGCCGGGGGCCGTTGCGGTACGCGGTCACCGGCAGGGTGGAGGAGTCGAGGCCGAGAGCGGCGAGGAGTTCGTCGGCGTGCTCGTACACCTCCCAGGTCGGGATGGGCTGCCGCATCCGTGCCGAGACGATCCTCCCGTCGTCGCCGCGGTCGAAGACGAAGGGGATCACTCCCATCGCCGTCTCGAGCCGGAGCCGGTTGGCCCGGACCGACTCACCGAGCACGATGGCCGTGCCCAGCAGCGGATGACCCGCGAAGGGCAGCTCGTTGACCGGGGTGAAGATACGGATGCGCGCGTCGCCGCCCTCCTGGGGCGGCAGCACGAAGGTGGTCTCCGACAGGTTCATCTCCCGGGCGATGCGCTGCATCCGCGGGCCGGGTATGTCGGCCGCGTCCAGAAAAACGGCCACCGGGTTGCCCTCGAGACGCGTACTCGTAAAGGCGTCAGCCACCATGTAGGCGTGCATCATCCGTCCAATCGCGCGGGCGCCGGAGCCATGTCCGTCACCTTTCTGTCGTAGGGAGGGGGGACGGCCCCGCACCCCGAGGTGCGGGGCCGGGGCGCGTCACGGCTGCAGGCGGCTCGTCGTCCAGCCCCGGTCGGTCCGCTGGTAGACCAGCCGGTGGTGCAGCCGGTCGGTGCGGGCCTGCCAGAACTCCACCGCGTCGGGGGTCAGCAGGTATCCGGCGAAGGACTCCGGCCGGGGCAGGGCACCGAGCCCGGTGAGCCGGGCGGCCTCGGCGCGCAGCCGCTCCTCGTCGTCAAGAAGTTCGCTCTGCCGGGAGACCGTGGACATGGCGTGCGTGCCCACCGGGCGCACGGCCCACAGGTGGTCCGCCTCGGCGTCCGGCAGCCGCTCGACGGGGCCTTCGAGGACGATCTGGCGGCCGTTCTCGCGCCAGTACAGCACCGCGGACGCCCGGGGGCGCCGGGCGAGTTCGCGGCCCTTGCGGCTGCCCGCGTGGGTGGTGAACACCAGGCCGCGGTCGGTGATCGTGTTGACCTGGACGGTACGGCTGGAGGGGCGGCCGCCCTCGTCCGCGGTGGCCAGCGCCATGGCTCCCGGCTCCCGCACCCCTTCTTCGGCGGCCGTGCCGAACCAGTCTCTGAGCAGCCCGATGGGGTCGTCGGGGAAGGGCGGGTCCACGGGCGTCGCGGTCACGTGCGCCTCCGTCGTGCTCATACCTGCAGCGCGCGGCCGAGGCCCGCGAGGCTGGAGATGCCGGCCAGCTCGTGGATGCCTTCCGCGACGGCCTCGATGTCGAACACCGCGCGCTGGGTGGGCGGGTAGCCGATGAGTTCCGCGGCGCTGCGCGGGTGCGGGGGCGCGGACGCCTCGGCCGATTCCCAGATGAAGACGGCGCCCCAGCGGTTGTGCTCCTGGTCGGCGATCCAGAATTTGTAGATCAGTCCGGGCTGGCGGTTCCATGCGTCGACGGCCTCGTCGCGCAGGAAGTTCCGCAGGGTTTGGATGGTCTGGTCGGATGCGCTCAGATCCCACCAGGCGACCATGGCCCTCATGACATGTAAACCTTTCTCGGGTGAGGCGGCGGTGGCCGCCGCCGTCAGTCGATGCCGCGCAGGATGTGCGTCTCGTTCGGCACGTCCTCGCAGCCGGCGAGCCTGATCGGCGCACAGTGCGCCCAGACGTCCAGGCTCCGCGGCAGGCCGTACCGAGTGGTTCGCCGCGTGCGGCCCAGGGCCCGGCGGCGTGCAGCCTTTTCCTTCGGGGACACCACGACTCCTCGTCGCCGGGAACTCTTCGACGCGAACTCTTCGACGCGGGCTGTCCGGCACGGACCTTTCGGCACCGGCCGTCCAGGGCGGGGACTAGGTGGGAATTCCTTCCCGCTTGATCTGCGGGACGTCGATGCCGAGCGCACGGAGCTGGTTGAACGGGTTCATGAATTCCCGGGCCTGCTTGATCTTTCCGTTCTCCAGCAGGAACGAGTGAATGAAGTGGTTCTCGTAATAGCCCTCGGGATAGCCGGGGAACAGAATCTTCCCCTTGCCGTCGCACTCGACCCAGAAGCGGTTCGGGTCCTGCGTCTCGTAGATCTCGATGTTGTACCAGACCCAGTCGGGGAAGCACCGCAGCGACCAGACGGCGTGCTCGCCCAGACGGTCGCGGCCGTGGATGGCGATGGGGCCCGGGGTGTCGGCCGTCCACAGACCGCCCACCCCGTCCTCCGTGAACAGGTGATGCCGCGTCAGGCGGTCCTGGCCCAGGGTGTGCATGTACGTCTCGACGGCGGCGCGGTTGGCGCGCCGCAGTTCGGCCTCGTCGGCGAAGACCGCGGTGTCGGCGGTGCCGTTCAGCTGTGCGGTGTCGGACACGGTGTCCTCCGGCGTCGTACGGACGGATGGGTGCTGCCGCCCGCCACCGTGGGACGGGTGTCTATAGCCGGGGAGCGCGCTGCCATATTTCGTCTATACGCGCGTGGCAACGTCCTGCCCACGCAGCTTCCTGACGCCCGGCCCTGCTGAATCCGGGCCGACCGTTCGCGCAGAATGCCGGAACGGAGACGACTCCGCCACGGGGCAAGGAGAGGGCGATGGAATTCCGGCTGCTGGGAAATGTCGAGGTGCTGGGCGAGCGCGGCGCGGTCCCACTGCCGGGCGCGAAGGTGCGCACGGCGCTCGCGGCCCTGGTCCTCGCCCGCGGCTGGCCCGTGCCGGACTCCGCGCTGACCTCGGCGCTGTGGGGCTGGCACCCGCCGGACACCCGGACCGCGCAGCTGTACACCTACATGTCGCGGCTGCGGCGGCTGCTGGGTCCGTCGGTGCGGCTCGAGCGGCAGCAGTCCGGCTATCTGCTGCACGCCCAGGACGCCGCCGTCGACGTACTGGAATTCGAGCAGTTGGCGGCCGAGGGGGCGCGGGCGCTGCGCCAGCGGCAGTTCGAACGGGCGAGCCGGCGGCTGGGGCAGGCGCTGCGGCTGTGGCGCGGGACAGCGCTCGCCGATGTGACGGAGCATCTGGCGGACGCGGAGCGGCCCCGGCTGGAGGAGGCCCGGGCGCTGGCCCTGGAGGACCGTCTGGAGGCGGATCTGGCGCTGGGCAGGCACCGGGAGCTGATCGCGGAGCTGACGGGCCTGGTGCACGCGTTCCCGCTGCGCGAGCGGCTGCGCGCCCAGCTGATGACCGCGCTGTACCGCTGCGACCGGCAGAGCGACGCGCTCGCGGTGTACCACCACGGACGGCAGCTGCTTGCCGACGAACTCGGGGTGGATCCGGGGCCGACGCTCAGCGCCGCGTACCAGACCGTGCTGAACAACGCCCCGGTCCTGGCGGTGCCGCCGGCCGGGCGCGCCGCCGCCCCGGTGCCGGCCGCGTCGGCCGACGCGCCGGCGATGCTGCCGCCCCCCGCGGACGACTTCACCGGGCGGCAGCGGGAACTGGCCGAGCTCGCCCGGCTGTTGCCGCCGTGGGACGAGGGCGAGGAGGGCCCGCAGCGTCCGCGGCGCTTCCTGCTGACCGGCATGGCGGGCGTCGGCAAGTCGACGCTGGCCGTGCAGGTGGCGCACACGGTCGCGGCCTCCTTCCCCGAGGGACAGCTGTACGCCGACCTGCGCGCGCCGGACGGCGCGCCGCGGGACCCGCGCACGGTGCTGTCCGAGCTGCTGCGGGCGCTCGGCGACGGCGCCGAGGACCTGGCGGGCGCCGCCCTGCCCGCGTACGTGCAGCGGTATCGCGCCCGTACGGCGGGCAAGGCGCTGCTGGTGGTCCTCGACAACCTGGTGGCGGAGCGGCAGTTGGACCCGCTGCTGCCGGGCGGGACGGGATCCGCGGTGGTGGTCACCGCCCGGACGCATCCGGCGGCGGTCTCCGGCATACGTACGGTGGTCCTCGAGCCGCTGCGCCCCGGCGAGTCGTTGACGCTCCTGGGGGCGATGGCCGGGGCGTCGCGGCTGGCCCGCGAGCCGGAGGCGGCACGGGACTTGGTGGCGTACTGCGAGGGGCTGCCGCTGGCGCTGCGCGCGGTGGGCGCCCGCCTGGCCGCCCGGCCCCGGCTCCCCCTGTCCTGGCTGGCCGACCGCCTCGCCGAACCCGAGGCGAGGCTCGGGGAGTTGCGGTACGGCGAGCTGTCCGTGGCCGCGAGCCTGGCCCACTCGCTGCACGGCCTCGACGACATCGCCGTCGCGGTGCTGCGGAGCCTCCCCGCTCTGGGCGGTCGCCCGTTCACCGCGGCGGAGGCCGCCGGGCGGGCCGGGAGCGCGGAGCCCGCGTCGTTCGAGCAGGCCCTGGATCGGCTGGCCGACGCCCGCCTGCTGGACCTGTCGGCGATCGACGACCGGGGACAGCCGCTGTACCGCTGCCCCGGTCTGGTACAGCTGTTCGCCCGGTCCCTCGAAGCTCCGGCGCCCGGTCAGGCCCGGGCCGGGGCCGGGGCACACGGTGAGGCCCAGGCGGGGGCCGGGGCACACGGCCAGGCCCAGACCCCGGCCCTGGCAGCGGCACCCGGTCAGGCCCAGACCCCGGCCTTGGCAGGGGCACCCGGTCAGGCCCAGACCCCGGCCGTGACAGGGGCACCCGGCGGGGCCTGAGGGCGGGTCTGCGGCCGGCCCACCCTCTCCTCACGTCGCGCCACGGTCGCTCCTCCCCCGCCGTCCGGGGGCCGCCCGCACGGGCGACGGCGGCTGCGGGACCGGCGTGAGCCAGCCGCGGGCGGCGGCGAGGACACCTGCCTGGAAGCGGCTGCGAGCTTGCAGGCGTTCGAGGAGGTGCGCGGTGACACGGCGTCCGGTGCGCACCGATATCCCCAGTTTGCGGGCGACGACCTCGTCGGTGTGCCCGGCCGCGAGCAGTTCGAGGACCGCGCGTTCCTGGCCGGTGGGGCGTTCGTCGTCGGCCGGCTCCGGCTCGGGGTCGAGCGGCTCGGAGCGCTGCCACTGCAGCTCGAAGAGGGCGTTCAGGGCGGTGACGGCAGGGCCGCCGTCCAGGACCAGGATGCCCTCGTCCAACTGGTCCGGATCGCGCAGCAGCACTGCGGTGCGGCCGTCGAACAAGGCCATGCGCAACGGCAGTTCGGGCACCGCACGCACCTCGGCACCGCTGCCCCGCAGCCAGCGGGCGTGGGCGAGGGCGTCCCGGTCGCCGGCGAGGCCGGTCACGCACAGGTAGCGGGCACGCAGGCGGCGGCCGACCACTCCCTGCTCCAGCACGCGGGAGGCCTCCGGCGAGCTCTCCAGCCGCGGGCCGCGCGGCGCGAACAGCGCGAACTCGCGCTCGCAGCCGTACGCGTACCGCTCCAGCCGGGAGCGGACCGCGTCCTCGCCGGTGAACTGCCTGACCCCGCTGGGCCCGGTGCCCGGGGCCTCGTCCATGAGCTCGATCAGCATGCGGCTGATTTCGAACCGGGCCTCCGCGACGGCCTTCTGCCGCTCCAGCAGCCGCTGTTCCTGGCGGGCCAGCAGGCGCTGCAGGCTCAGCTCGGGGTCGACGAGCCGCATGCGTCCGGGCCGCTCCTCGGAGGGCCGCAGCAGCGCCAGGCGGATCAGTTCGTCCCACGCGTCCTCGATCCGGTCGGGCGCCCAGCCCAGGATCCCGGCCAGTTCCTGCCGTCCCAGCTGTGGAGTCCTGAGCATGACGCCGTACACGGCTGCGGCGTCCGGGCCCAGTCCGAGTTCGTCAAGCATCGTCGGTTCCTCGTCGGGGGGTGGGTCGGATCGGAGGGTCGGCGGAGGGGAGGGGACGCGCGAGGGACGCGGTCCGGCGGTGTGCGACCGCGGGGGTGCGGCAGTTGCACGCGTGGTGCGCCGTCGGGCGCTCCGGCGGGTGGGCGGACCGCACTTCCCGGTGTCCGTCGGGGACTCTTCGGCCGGGCGTCATCCGGCCCGGCCGTCCAGGCTGCGGGCCAGGTCGAGCCAGGCCTCGGCGCACTGCCGGGCCAGGCCGGCGGCGATGCCGGTGCAGTGCGGCGGCACGCTGTCGACGAGCTGGCGGCGACGCTCGGTGGGGACGGCATGGGTGGCCATCAGCCGCAGCAGGTAGCGGCCGTTCTCGGTGAGCCGTACCGACGGGTCGCGGCTGAGCACCCGCAGCAGCTCGTCCCGCTCCTCGGCCGCCGGGCGTCCGGCCGCGCCGCGTCCGCCGCGGGTCCGCGCCGGGCGGCCCGCGCGTCCGGTGTCCTCGTCGGCTCCCTCGGTCCCGTCGACCGGCCGGTCCACCCCGGCCGGCTTGGCGGCCCGCCGCTCCCGCTGCCCGGGGGGCACGGGGTCCTCGCCCCGCAGCACCCGCTGGCGTACGTCCCTGACCGTGCCCGGCGAGATGCCGACCGCGGCCGCGACGACGCGCAGGGACGCCTCGGGGTGCGCCGCGATGAACGCGCCGGCCTGGCGGCGGGCCTCGGCGGTGCTCAGCGGGCGGACCCGCCCGTCGCGGCCCACGCGGACCGCGGCCTGCGGTTCCGGGCCCTCCATGCGCTGGCGGATCGCGCACACGGTGCGGGCGGACAGGCCGACCACCGAGGCGATGGCCCGGTCGGACCACTGGGGATGGGTGCGCAGGATGCGGTGGGCGGCCGCGGTGCGGTCGGCCGTGGACAGCGGCAGGCCGTGTTTGACGTTCAACTCGACGGCGAGCACGAAGGCGTCGTGCTCCGACCCGTCGAAGAACCGCACCGGCAGCCGTTCCTCGCCGCGCAGGCGCGCGGCGCGCAGCCGGTGCATGCCGTCGACGACCCGCATCGTCGCGCGGTGCACGATGACGGGCGGCAGGGTCGCCCCGGACCCGGCGAGCGTCCGTGCGTGCGCCGCGTCCTCCCCGCCCAGCCGCGGGGACGCGGCCGGGAGCAGCGAGTCGATCGGGACGAGCTCCACGGGGGAGAGTCGGTTGTGGTGCGCGGCCTCGGGATCGGCCGTGTCCAGGAACAGGGCCGCGGAGTCCGCGAGGCTGAGCGGTAACCCGCCGCCCGGGGATCCGATGGTCAGGGCGCTCCCCTGGGCGGCGGTCCCGGTCTCCCGGATCGGTGCGCCTGTGTCGGTGGAGTCGGTGCTGCTCACGTGGCTGTCCCCCCGGTCGGGTCGGTCGTGCGGGGTCGCATCCGAGGAGGCGTACGGAGCCGGGCGCGAGCTGCGGTCCCGGCCGGTGACAGATGTGTGGCGTTCCGCATGGTGCGTGTCCCCCTTCGGGGCGGCGGGGCCGTTCGGGGTTCGGGCCGTCCGCCAAGTCCCCGCTTCAAGCATAATACCTTCGCGAAGGAATTTTATTGGAGCCGAGTGGCGCCCGGCAGGCGCGCGGCGAGTTCCGGGGCGTCCCCGACGATGACCGGGTGGCCCACCTCGGTGAGCATCGCCAGGTCCGAGACGTGGTCGCCGTAGGCGAAGCAGTTCCGCGGGTCGGCCCCGGGGTACCGGTCCAGCAGCCGCCGGACCAGTCGCCGCTTGCCCTCCCCGATCACCGGCCCGTCCCGAAGTTCGCCGGTCAGCACCCCGCCGCGCTCCTCCGGGCGGGCGCACAGCAGGTGCCGGGCGCCGACCGCTTCGGCCACGGGGTCGAGGAGCGCCGGGAACGACCCGGAGACGAGCGCGACGACGGCGCCCTCGGCGCGGTGCGCGTCCAGGGCCGCGCGGGTGCCGGGGACGAAGAACCCGGTCCGGCGCGACCGTTCGCGATACCAGCGGCGCCCCGCCTCCGCGACGGCGGCGGCGCTCTCACCGGCCCAGGCCCGGTAGTACCGGCGGTTCGCCTCCTCGCGGGACACCCCGGCGCCCGCCATCGCGGCGAGTCCGGCGGCGAGGCGCCGGGCGTGCCGGACGCCCCGTGCGCCGTACCGCTCACCCCAGTAGAAACCCAGGAAATCGATGAGGCTCTTGCAGGCGACGAGCGTCTCGTCCACGTCACTGAACACCACCACCCGCACGGCGACGGCACCGTCCGGCCGCTCCCGCCCGGTGGACCCGAGCGGACCGGACGGCACCGGGCAGGGGGCGGGTCCGCACGGGGGCGGAGACACCGGTGCGCCGTGGGGCGGCGCAGCGGCCGCCGACTCCCTCGTCCCGTTCACGCCGCCGGCGCGGGCCTGCCCGACGACGGTCCGCGGGGCCGCGTGCGAGTGTCCGCCGCGCGCCAGGGCTCGCGTGCCCGTTGCCCGTTCGACCGTCTTCGCGGCAGCTCCGCCCGCACGGCCCTCGACCGCCGCCACCGCCGGCGTCCGCTCCCCCGTGGCCATGCCCTCGTCACCTGCCCTCGGCCGCCGGAGCCGCCGTGCCGACGCGGGCATAGGCCTCCGCCGCGGGGCCGAGCCGCAGGGCGGCGTGCCCGGCGGCGGTGTGCACATCGCGCCAGGCGCGCTGGAAGTCGCCCGTGGCGTCGCTGCCGTGCGAGCCGCCGGTGCGGAAGAGGCGGTCCACGGCTGCCACCACGAGTTCGGCTCCGACCGCGGCGTCCCGCTGGCCGTGCGCGACCGCACCCTCGGCCCGAGGGTCCACGTCCGCCCGGCGCGCCACCTCGCGCAACAGCAGCCCGGCGGCGTCGAGTTCGGCGGAGGAGCGGGCGAACGCCTCCCAGACGGGAACGGCTGCGGAGGCCGCGCCCGACGCCGCCTTGCCCAGCACCAGCTCGCTCCACAGCCGCAGGGCCCGCCGGGCGGCGCCCAACGCCACCGCGACCAGCAGGACTCCGCCGACGAGCTGGGCGGGGGCGGCATAGGGGACGGGGCGTCCGGGCGTCGCGTCGCCGCTCATCATCGCGGCCATCTCGAAGGAGCGCCGACGCGGCACGAACACTCCGTCGAGCGCAATCTCGTGACTGCCCGTCCCGCGCAGGCCGACGCTGTTCCAGGAGTCGATGACCTCGACCTCGGCCCGGGGCACGGCGAAGACGAGCGCACGCGCGCCCCCGCCCGCGTCCGCATCCGCCTGCCGTTCCGGCGCGGCCACCAGCACCCAGTCGGCATGGTCCACGCCGCTGGCGAACCGCCATCTGCCGCTCACCCGCCAGCCGTCGGCCTCGGGCTCGGCGCTGCCCGCCGGCGGGATGACCGCCGCCGATATCCGCACGTCGGGCGTTCGGCCCCAGAGGTCCCGTTGCCCCTCCTCGGGCAGGAACGCGGCGAAGCGCCCGTGGCCCGCCCACAGCACCCCGCACCATCCGGCGGAGGCGCAGCTCCCGGCGACCTCGACGGTCGCGTCGAACAGCTCGGCGAAGCCGCCCTCGCCGCCGCCCCAGGTCCGGGGCACGAAGTGGCGGGCGAAGCCCGCTTCGGTCAGCGCCCGCGCGGTCCGCGCGGAGATGTGCCGTTCCTGCTCGGCGTCGGCCGCGCCGAGCGAGGCGACCGCGGCGGCCGGGGCCGGAGCGAGCAGCCCGTGCCGCCGAACGTCCGCTGCGATCAGGTCAGTCAGCTCGGTCATCCCTTGAACTCCTCGGATCAATGCGATTGTTTGAGACGGCCCGGACCATGACGAGGGCGTTCGGGCTAGTAAAAATTCCTTCGCGAAGGTATCTTTAGCATGTACCAGCAGCCCTCGGAAGGGAAGAGGGATGACCGGAAAGCAGGCACGGTCACGGCTGACGTACGAACGCGTCCTGGACGCCGCGGCCGAGGAGTTCGCCCGGCAGGGGTACCCGAACACCAATCTGCAGCGGGTCGCGGAACGCACCGGCCTCACCAAGGGCGCCCTGTACGGCCACTTCCCCTCCAAGGAGAAACTGGCCAGGGCCCTGGTCGAGCAGTTCGACGCGGCCCTGAGCACACCGGACCATGACAGGACGGGGGGCGACGACGGCACGCACGCCTCCGGCGGTCCGGACGGTACCGCGCTCGGCAAGCTGCGCTCGCTCACCTTCTCGCTCGCCGACCGCCTCGAGAACGACATCCGCACCGCCGCCGCCCTCCGTCTCGTCATGGACCGCGCCCAGCGGACCGGGGAGCCCCCGACGATGCTGTCCCGGCTGCGGGCGCACGCCGTGGAACTGGTAGTGGAGGCCCAGCGGGAGCGGGACGTCGACCCGGAGCTGCCTGCCGAGCGCGTCGCCAACGTGCTGCTCGCCGTGCTGTTCGGCGCGCACTGCACGGCACCCGTCGTGAACTGGACCAAGCTGCCGGACCGGGTCCGCGAGATGTGGGACCTCCTGGACCCGGCCCTACGCGGACACCGGGCCGAACCCGGCTCCTGACCGTGAGGGCACGCCACCGCCCCGGGCCGACCCGGGGCAGACGGGGCACGGCGGCGGCCGGCGTGCGGGCGGAGGGAGAGGTCACCCTCCGCCCGCACCGCCGCCCCGACGGAACGTCAGCCGGCCTCCACCGACACCGCCACACGACGGGGAACGTCAGCCGACCGCCACCCGCCCCGCCACACGACGGGGAACGTCAGCCGACCGCCACCCGCCCCGCCACACGACGGGGAGCATCAGCCGGCCTCCACCCACACCACCACACGACGGGGAGCATCAGCCGACCGCCACCCACACCACCGCCCGAGGGAACGTCAGTCCGCCTCCGCCACACCGCCACCCGACGGAGCGTCAGCCGTTCTCCGCCCACACCAGGTCCGCCGTGGTGACCACCTTGCCGCACTGCACCGCGTCGACGGTCAGCCGGCGGGTGCCGGCGTCGTGGCGGTCGTCCCGGACGACGAGTGAGACCGGGGCGTCCAGCTCGACGAAGAGGCGGCAGTCGGTGGTGCACGAGACCAGGGAGTACGCGCCGACGTCGGACGAGCCGCCGTTGACGAGCAGATGCCCGAGCTGCCGGAACCCCTCGAGGGACGCCATCATCGGCAGATGGTCGGTGGGGTGGTCGAACAGGATCGCGTGGTCGGTGTCGATCCGCATGCGCCACTCCCCCGCGGCGGACCGCTCCAGCACACAGTCCTTGGCCCGCAACCGGCCCGTCCCGGTGGGCGGCACCGTCTCCCACTCCGCCCCGCCGGGCCCCGTCCGCACCGCGTCGCTCGTCAGTGAGACCGGGCTCGCGTAGGGGGTGCTGCGGGACCGCAGAACCTGATAAGTCCGTTCGTCCAGTGCGATGAAGCGGATCCCGGCCCGCCCGCAGACCTTCCCGTCCACGGTCAGCTCCGCCTCCAGGCGCAGTCCGTGACGGCGCGGCGGCCGATGCCCCACGCGCACGCAGCGGACGTCCAGCACCACGGAGTGCGGCACCCCGCGCACGCGCAGGGGCGCCGGATCCGTGATCTCGAAGTCCATGTCGTAGGCCACGAACCGGTAGCCGAGAGGCACGTCGTAGTACTCGTGGGAGAGGTAGACCAACGACTGCCGAAGCGTTTCTGCAATGAGCAGAGGATCCGTGCGGCCCAGCGGATCCGGGTAGTACAGCGCATGGTCCCTGGGCCACTGCGCGGCGACCAGGAAGTGGTCCTCCCCGATCGGTGCCGTGTCGGTGAGAAAGACCTCGGCCATGGCCGCACGGTGCACCAGGGTGCGCGGCACCGGCCTGAGATGATCGAGGCGCTGCACGAAGTCGGCACTCCACGCACCGCCGGGCACGACGGGCGCTTCGCACGTCGAGGTGCGGACGTCCGGCTCACCGCCCCGGTCGGTCACGGTCTCGGCTCTCGGAGCGGTCGCCTCCGCGGCTAAGACGTCAAACATTGATGCATCCTCCACTCAGTCACGATGGAACGATGTACGGATCGCTGCGATGACGGAGCGGGGGCAAGAACCCATCCCCCCGGGGCGAGAAAATATACCTTCGAGAAGGAATATTGCAATGCCTGCCGCTCTCCCCGACGATGGTCGGCATACCAAGGAGCAATGAACGTGAAGAGGAGCACTGTGGGAGCAGAAGACAAGCCCACGCGCCGACCCTCGCCCAGGGCAGCCAGGCCGCGCGAGCTCAAGCAGGAGCGCGCCGTCCGCACCCGTCAGCAGGTGCTGGACGCGGCCGCCGCCGCCTTCGCGGAACGGGGCTTTCCGGCCGTGACCATGCTCGACATCGCCGAGATCGCGGGCATGACGAAGGGCGCCGTCTACTTCCACTACGCCAACAAGGAAGCCCTGGCCACCGCGGTGAGCGAGGAGTTCTACCGCCGTCTTCCCCTGATCGCCGAGGAGGTGGGCAAGGCCGGGCTGCCTCCCCTTCAGGCGGTGGCCGAGCTCCTCAACCGCACGGCGCTGGCCTTCCGCGACGACACGATGATCCAGGCCGGGGCACGGCTGCAGATCGAGTCGGCGTCCATCAACGCCTCGCTTCCCGAGCCGTTCGTCGGATACACCGAGTCGGTCACGCAGCTGCTCGACCGGGCCCGGAGCGCGGGCGACCTGCCGTCGCACAGCGCCCCGGACGCTCTGGGCCGGGTGCTCGTAGCGGCGTTCTTCGGGGCGCAGCACATCTCGTGGCGGCTCGACCAGCGGGCCGATCTCGTGACGCGCGTGCGGGAGATCATCGACGCCGTGCTGCCCATGGCGACCTCCGCGGCCGGCAAGGTCTGACACCGCCGAGCTGACACCTGGTCCCTTCCCGCACCGGACCACCCCCGGAGACCTGACCACCCCCGGACGGCCCGACGACCGCCGCCACGCCGCTGCGGCGGCCGTCGGGAGGCCCGGCGGCGGTCACATCAGCGGATGTGCAGGCTGTCGAGGTACGACCGCACGTTGCGGCGGGTCTCGGTCACGCTGTCGCCGCCGAACTTCTCCGCCACCGCGTCCGCCAGCACCAGGGCGACCATCGCCTCGGCGACGATGCCGGCCGCCGGCACCGCGCACACGTCCGAGCGCTGGTGATGGGCCTTGGCCGCCTCGCCGGTGGCCACGTCGACGGTGGCCAGCGCCCGCGGCACGGTGGCGATCGGCTTCATCGCCGCCCGCACGCGCAGCGGTTCACCCGTGGACAGACCGCCCTCGGTGCCCCCGGAACGGCCGGTGGCACGCCTGATCCCGCCACCCGTCCGCACGATCTCGTCGTGCGCCTCGGACCCCGGCACCCGCGCCAGCCCGAACCCGTCGCCGACCTCGACCCCCTTGATCGCCTGGATGCCCATCAGCGCGGCGGCCAGCCGTGCGTCAAGCCGCCGGTCCCAGTGCACGTGCGAGCCCAGCCCGACCGGCACGCCGTACGCGAGGACCTCGACCACACCGCCGAGCGTGTCACCGTCCTTGTGCGCCTGGTCGATCTCCGCGACCATCGCCTTCGACGCGTCCGCGTCCAGACACCGCACCGGATCCGCGTCCAGCCTCGCCACGTCGGCCGGGGTCGGGTGGACGCCGTACGGGGCCTTGGCGCTCGCCAACTCGACGACGTGCGAGACGATCTCGATCCCGGCGGTCTCCTTCAGGTACGAGCGGACCACCGCGCCCAGCGCCACGCGGGCCGCCGTCTCGCGGGCCGAGGCACGTTCCAGGATCGGCCGGGCCTCGTCGAAGCCGTATTTCTGCATCCCCGCCAGGTCGGCGTGACCGGGCCTGGGCCGGGTCAGGGGCGCATTGCGCGCGAGGCCCTCGAGGATCGCCGGGTCCACGGGGTCGGCCGACATGACCTGTTCCCACTTGGGCCACTCGGTGTTGCCGACCATGATCGCGACCGGTGAGCCGAGGGTGAGCCCGTGCCGTACACCGCCCAGGAAGGTGACCTCGTCACGCTCGAACTTCATGCGCGCGCCGCGTCCATGGCCCAGCCGCCGCCTCGCCAGGTGGTCCGCCACCATCCCGGTGGTGATCGGCACGCCGGCGGGAAGCCCCTCCAGCGTCGCGACCAGCGCGGGACCGTGGGACTCCCCCGCCGTCAGCCAGCGCAGCCTGCCCGCCGTCGCGCCGCTCATGCCGCCTCCCGCCGACCGGTCAGGGGCGCCGCCGCCCACGACGTGGCGGCGGCCGACCAGGGCTCGCCGCGCCGCAGTGCCACGGGAGCGGTGACCGTCCGTTCCGCGTCGCGCGGGGCCGACTGCCGCCGGGACAGCGCCGCCCCGAGCACGAGCGCCAGCGCGGCGACCTCCTCCGCCGTGGGCTCTCCCCTGACGACCCGCCAGGCCCCGGCGGCCAGCAGGTCGGGCGCGCGAAACCCCTCGCTGCGGGCGCTCATTGGGGCTGGTTCCCATGCTTCCGGCCGGGCAGGGGGACGTGTTTCTCGCGCAGCATGGCCAGCACTCCAATCAGTGCGGAACGGGTGTCCGCAGGGTCGATGACGTCGTCGACGAGGCCGCGTTCGGCCGCGTAGTAGGGATGCATCAATGCGCGCCGGTACTCCTCGACGCGCTGCCGACGGGTGACCTCCGGGTCCTCGGAGGCGAGCCCACCAAGGGCGCGCCGGTCTTCTCCGCCAGGTCCATGAGTCTGTGGATCTTCTGGGCGTGGGCCTCGCCGAGGGCGCCGCCGAACATGCGGAAGTCATGGGCGTACGCGAAGACCGTACGGCCGTGGACGGTGCCCCAGCCGGTGACGACGCCCTCCGTGTACGGCCTCTTGTGCTCCAGGCCGAAGCCGCTCGCGCGGTGCCGGCGGAAGGGTTCGGTCTCCGTGAACGTGCCCTTGTCGAAGAGGAGCACGAGCCGCTCGCGCGCGGTGAGCTTGCCCTTCGCGTGCTGTGCGGCCGTGGCCTCGGAGCCCGGTCCGGCGTGCACCTGCTCGCGCAGGGCGGCCAGCGCGGCCGCCTTGGCGCGGGCGTCCCCCGGCTCGGTCATCTGCACGCCCCCCTCCGGAATCGGGACCGGCCGCTCCCGGCCGCACCCTGGCCTCAGCTGGACATCTGCCATGGTGGACGCCCGCCCTAGCCGGAGCCTTGCAGGGATCTGTACCGGCGGCCTCAGTCCCGAGGCTCACCGCTCCCGCGTCGACGCGATCCTGCGCGCCCACGGCTTCGAGGGCTGACCGGCGCGCCTGACGGACCGTCGAGGACTGAGGGGAACCGTCCCGGGAGCGCCGCCCGGGGCATTGGGGTGATGCCCGCGGCGCCTCCGTTTGACAGGAACCGGAAATGTCAACTGGTTCCCCGTCGACGCACGCCCCGGAATTCCATGGGCCCGGTACCGAGAGGGAACCTGATGGCGAGGAGGAAACGAATCCCCTTCCGTTGGATTCGCATCTGGGCCACCGCGGGCATCGCCTTTCCCATGACGCTCGCCATCACCTCGGCGCCGTCGGCCGCGAGCACTCCTCACATCCGTCCCGCCGACGACGAAAAGCCGGAATGCCGGCTCAGCACAGGGCCTTTTCAACGGCAGGTGGAGATGTATCTGGGTCTGCGCCAGGACGGAGAGCAGTCTGCGGAGGACTGCGCGGCCATCCAACAGATGCAGCAGAAGTACGAGATCGACCCGGCGGACGGGTATGCCGGCCTCATCAGCTATCGAGCCGCGAGCGTGACCTGGGCCGCGGCCCACAAGAAGTCCCTCACCGGATGCCCCAAGGCGGCGAAAATCGTGGTCTGCGTGGACCAGAACCGTCAGTTGCTGTGGGTGCGGAAGAACAAGAAGATCGTCTTCGGGCCTGTCCCGGCGCGTACCGGCCGTCCGGGTTACCTCACCCGCAATGGCCCGCACAAGATCTACCGGCGCGTGAAGGACTTCTATTCGACGCAGTTTCCCGGCCCCATGCCGTACAGCCAGTTCTTCGACCGCGGCGAGGCCCTCCACGCGAGCTACCGGCCCATTTTCGAGGACCCGGGATCGCACGGGTGCGTGAATCTGCGGTACGACGACGCCAAGGTGCTCTGGTCTCTGCTCCGCATCAGTGACAGCGTCTACCTCTGGGGCACCAGGAAGGGAGAGTAGTCGCACGGCGAATTCCCGGGCGGCCGTCCACAGGGCCACCGGGCCGCGGTACCCCGTCCGATAAGGTGCCCCCCGTTGATCAAAGGGGGCTGACATGCGGCTTCGCTGTGCCGTGCTCGACGACTTCCAGCAGATCGCGACAACCGTCGCGGACTGGTCACCGATCGGGGACCGGGTGGAGGTGGTGTCCTTCGCCGAGCACTTCGACGACGAGGAGGCCCTGGCCACGGCGCTGGCGGAGTTCGACATCGTGGTCACGCTGCGCGAGCGCGTGCCGTTCCCGGGCTCGTTGTTCGCCCGGCTGCCCAGACTGCACCTGCTCGTCGCCTCCGGCATGCGCAACAGCGTCATCGACTACGCCGCCGCGGAGGCGCACGGGGTGACCGTCTGCGGCACGGAGAGCTCCGGCACACCGCCCGTCGAGCTGACCTGGGCCCTGCTGCTCGGGCTCGCGCGCGGCATCGTCGAGGAGAGCAACGCCCTGCGGCACGGCGGCCCTTGGCAGAGCACCGTGGGCGCGGACCTGCACGGACGGCGGCTCGGACTCCTCGGTCTCGGCAGGATCGGCAGCCGGGTGGCGCGGGTCGGGCTCGCGTTCGGAATGGAGGTCGCCGCCTGGAGCGAGAACCTCACGAAGGAGCGCGCGGACGAGGTCGGGGTGGAACTCGCCGGGTCCAAGGAGGAGTTGCTCGCGACAAGCGACTTCGTCTCGGTGCACCTCGCGCTCGGTGACCGCACCCGCCACCTGGTCGGCGCCCGTGAACTGGCGCTCATGAAGCCGACCGCCTACCTCGTCAACACCTCACGTGCCGCCATCGTCGACCAGGACGCCCTGCTCGCGGCCCTGCACGAGGGCCGTATCGCGGGCGCGGCCGTCGACGTGTTCGACGTGGAGCCGCTTCCGGCCGACCACCCGATGCGCACCGCCCCGCGCCTGCTCGCCACCCCCCATCTGGGCTACGTCTCGCGCGACAACTACGCGACGTACTACGGCCAGGCCGTGGAGGACATCCAGGCACACCTGGACGGGAAGCCGGTGCGCCGCCTCGGCTGACCGGCGGCCGCGGAGCCTCAGCCGCGCAGGCTGAGGGCCGGCACCAGGACGTGCGCGGCCGTGGTCAGCGTCTCCTCGGCGCCCGCGAACGCCGCCAGCCGCTCCGGCTCGACGGGCCTGCCGGGCGCGGCCTCGGGCCAGGGGCGGGTGGCGAACAGGAAGTGGGCGTGGCCGCGTGCGCGGAGGGCGGCGAGCCACTGGGGCGGCACGGCGCACTGGGCGTTCAGATACGGCATGGTGACGACGGCCTGGCCCGCCTCGACCAGCAGCGTCACGGGCAGGCCGGGGCGCTGGGTGCCGTCGATGAGCTGATCGCCCGGGTAGAGCCCGTTGGTGCGCAGCAGCGCCTCGACGGCGGCCGCCGAGCCCTCCGGACCGCTCTCCCCGTCGCCGAGGGAGTAGGCGAGCAGGTAGGGCATGTCCCCGCCGGGGGCCTCGCCACTCCAGGCCAGGACGACGAGCGTGCCGAGGTCGGCGGCGCGGAAGGGGCGCGTTGCGCTGGAAGTTGTGGTCACCGCGGAACCGTATCGACGGCCCGGCGGCCCAGCGGACGGTTTCTCGCCCGACCGGGGGATGCGCACGGCGGCGACCACACGAACGAGGGACCCGGACGGCCAGGGCCTGTCTTTCGGATCAGGTCGGCTGCGAGGGAGGGTCCCTCGCAACACAAGGGTCCCTCGCAATACACCTAGCGGCCCCGGAGCGGGAGGCCGCCGAGCAGCCGGGTGGGGCCGGCCTGCCGGTTGAGGGCGGCCGCCGCGCCGTTCACAGTGCTCAGCACCGAGTGCTTGTTCTCGGTGTCCAGGGTGTCGGACTGGTGGGCGATGGGGCGGACGTCGAGGGTCTTCTGGGTGGTGACGGTCTGCAGCGCACCGTTGAGGCTGGTGGGCGTCAGGTCGGAGGCGTCGTCGGCGAAGGCGGGTGCGGCGACACCGGTGACGACCAGGGACCCGGCGACGACGGCGACGGCCTTGAGGGACTTCATCCGTGTTCCTTTCTTCGGCGACCGAAGTCACCGGAGCTTCGGTGACCGAAGTCACCGGAGGGGACGGTTCGTCCTGGCTAACGAGCCCCCGACCCGACGGAAACCCTTAGGGCCTCTCGTTTGGATCAGGCCGGTTCAGCGCTTGGGCGGGTACGGCATGGCCGAGACCGTGCGCTGCGGCGGGTCCGTGGGCGTGCCGGCCGGCGCGAGCTTCGAGCCGGACGTCGGAGACGACGTCGGCGTGGTCGTGGGGCTGGGCTTGGCAGTGGCGCTCCCGCTCGGCTTCGGCATCATCGACGGCGGGAGGCTGGGCATGCTCGGCAGGCTGGGAAGGGGCGGCATGGTCACCCCGCCGGCCACGGAGGCGACGAGGACGCTGATGAGCTTGTTGAGCACGGCCGTGGCCGCGGGCAGTACCTGACCGCCGTTGCCGGACGTGGTCGCGGCGGCCAGTTCGTCGACCGCCTTGCGCAGAGCAGCGAGCGCGTCGCCCTGCACGTCGTTGCGCGACGGTATGGGCAGGGTCGGCGCCGGGGTGGGCGGGGCGATCTTGGAGATGGCGTCCTGCGCGGCCCTGCTGAGCTTGGCCGCCTCGTTGGCGGGCAGCCGGTGGTTGTCCGCCGTGAGCGCGGCCTTGACGAGCTCGGAGACCGGCGCGACGGCACGGTCGACTTCGGTGAGCTGCTGGACCCGGGGCAGGAGCACCTCCGGACCGGGCAGCGGGGCGGAGGCGTGGGTACGGCCACGGGGCGCGTCGTGGTCGGCCGCCACCGCGGCGGGGCCGGTGATGCCGAGCAGCAAGGCGGCGCAGACAGCGGCGGAAGCAAGGCGGCGGTTGGACAGAGCAGGCATGAGTGGTCCCCTTCGTGGTCGGTGAGGGTGCTTGTGCTCACCGTGGAAGGAGCCGTCATGGCCTGCAACAGATCGGCCGCCCGCAGTAGCGTCCGCGGCCCGTCTGGCACCACGTTTCCGCTGGTGAGAGGCCATAGGAACGGGTTGGCGACGGCGCCACCCGTTCGGTGCAACGCCGAACGGGCGCAATGACGCCAACCGGCCGTCCCCCCGAGGGGGGAACGGCCGGCGCAAGGGTCCGCTGTCGGGCGTCAGCCGTTGGCGCAGGTGTTGCCGAACGCCGGGTTCAGCAGGCCGACGACGTCGATCGTGTTCCCGCACACGTTGACCGGAACGTGAATCGGGACCTGCACGACGTTGCCCGACAGAACGCCCGGAGAGTTGTCGGCGGCGGCGCTTGCGCCGCTGTCGGCGGCGGCGATGCCGGCGGTGCCCGCCACGGCCGCGGCGGCAACGGAGGTCAGGGCAAGGCCCTTCGCGATACGCGACATGGAGAGGTGCTCCTTGGGGATCGTCACAACAGCCGGGCGGAATGCCCGACGTTGAGTCAACTGCGATGCACCCGCCCGGGTTGCGCCTCCGATGGGGTGATCTCCGGAATTGCCGTGCTTCACCCTTCCGGGACACTTGACCGGTTTCCGTGTGTCGATGCCGAAGATGCGGCCGCCGTGCTCGCCGACGGCCGCCGTGGTGTTCAGCCCGGAGTACGCCGACTCACGGGTCGTCGGGGGCCGGCCGGGCCGAGCGATACGGACGGAGCCCTCGAAGCCCGGCGGGACCGTGGCCGCGCCGATGGGGGTCTCCAGGCGGCTGCGCGGGCCGGCGAGCGCGAGCCGGATCCCCCGGTAGCCGATCACACCGGGGCGCAGGCGGGGGTGCGGCCGCGCGAGCACGGTTTCCCAACTCCCGCCCGGCCGCGCGCACTTCGCGCCACCGTCCCGCGCTCGCCGTACGTCCTCCCGGGACACCCGGAAACCGCCCGTAATGCCCACCCGCCACAGCCTCCGGAAGTCCACCGGCCCTCGATTTCCCGAAACCACGTCAAGGTGTCATCCGAATGTCTGGACAAAACATTGACAGGGCTCCCCGGCGCGGCTAGACCTGGGGGACAGCCGAAGCGAAGGGAACCCGATGCAGGCCTACGACCTGATCACCATGGGCCGGATCGGCGTGGACCTCTATCCACTGCAGACCGGGGTGCCCCTGCAGCAGGTCACGTCCTTCGGGAAGTTCCTGGGCGGTTCGGCGACGAACGTCGCGGTCGCCGCAGCCCGGCTCGGCCGGCGTACGGCGGTGATCACGCGCACGGGCGACGACCCCTTCGGCGCCTACCTCCACGAGGCGCTGCGCGGCTTCGGCGTCGACGACCGCTGGGTCACAGCGGTGGCCGGGCTGCCGACACCGGTCACGTTCTGCGAGATCTTCCCGCCGGACGACTTCCCGCTGTACTTCTACCGGCAGCCCAAGGCGCCGGACCTGGAGATCGACGCGCACGAGCTGGACCTGGACGCGATCCGCGCCGCGCGCGTCTTCTGGATCACGGGCACGGGCCTGTGCGAGGAGCCCAGCCGCACCGCCACGCTCGCGGCGCTCGCCCACCGCGCCGAGGCCGGAACGACGGTCTTCGACCTCGACTGGCGGCCCATGTTCTGGCGTGATCCGGACACCGCGCGCCCGTTCTACGCCGATGCCCTGCGCCACACCACCGTCGCGGTCGGCAACGTCGACGAGGTGGAGATCGCCACCGGTGAGCGCGATCCGCACGCCGCCGCACGCGCCCTGCTGGACGCCGGTGTCGAGCTGGCCGTGGTCAAACAGGGACCCAAGGGCGTCCTCGCGGTCAGCAGCACGGGCGAGTCGGCCGAGGTGCCGCCGCTCCCGGTGAAGGTCCTCAACGGCCTCGGCGCGGGCGACGCCTTCGGCGGGTCGCTGTGCCACGGGCTGCTGGCCGGCTGGGACCTGGAGCGGATCATGCGGTACGGCAACGCGGCGGGCGCCATCGTCGCCTCCCGCCTGGAGTGCTCCTCCGCGATGCCCACGGCCGACGAGGTGGAGGCGGCGATCACGGCGGGAGCGGTGCTGTGACCGCCGCCACGAGAACATAGCGGACAAGCTTGACAACTCCCGGGCAGGGACACCGTGTTCGCGGGCATGACCGGCCTCGCGCACGGGTCCGGACGCCCGGGCACCGATCGCCTCCGGCGCGGGAGACCGCTTCGCCCTGGCAGGAGCGAAGTGCGAGCGCAGACTCCCCGCCCGCTACGGCCCCGCGCCGGAGGTCCGAGCGACGTACGGTCGAGACGTGCAGGGTGGCAGGGCCGTACCCCAGGTGCGGATCTGCTTCCACCCGGACCACACGGAGGGATACCGATGACCTCAACGACGAGGCTCACGGTCGCTCAGGCGCTCGTACGCTTCCTGGCCGCCCAGTACTCCGAGCGCGACGGCGTGCGCCGCCGGCTGATCGCCGCCACCTGGGGCGTCTTCGGGCACGGCAACGTCGCGGGCCTCGGGCAGGCGCTGGTCGAGTACCCCGACGCCATGCCGTACCACCAGGGCCGCAACGAGCAGTCGATGGTGCACGCGGCGGTCGGCTACGCCCGCCAGTCGAACCGGCTGTCCACGCACGCGGTGACGACGTCCATCGGACCCGGCGCGACCAACCTGGTCACGGGTGCCGCCCTCGCCACGATCAACCACCTCCCGGTCCTCCTGCTGCCCGGCGACGTCTTCGCCACCCGCCCGGCCGACCCGGTCCTCCAGCAGCTCGAGGTCCCGCACGCCGGCGACGTGTCCGTCAACGACTGTCTGCGCCCGGTGTCGAAGTACTTCGACCGGATCACCCGCCCGGAGGCGCTGATACCGGCCGCCCTGCAGGCGATGCGCGTGCTCACCGACCCGGTGGAGACGGGCGCGGTCACGCTGGCGCTGCCGCAGGACGTGCAGGCGGAGGGCTTCGACTGGCCGGAGGAGTTCTTCGCCGAGCGGACCTGGAACGTGCGCCGCCCGGGCCCCGACCCGATCGAACTCGGCGAGGCCGTCCGGGCGATCCGCGGCGCCCGGCGCCCGCTCGTGATCGCGGGCGGTGGTGTCCACCACAGCCGCGCCGAGGAGGCCCTGGCCGAGTTCGCCGAGGCCACCGGCATCCCGGTCGCCTCCACCCAGGCCGGCAAGGGTTCGCTGCGCTGGGACCACCCCCAGGACGTCGGCGGCATCGGCCACACCGGCACCGCGGCCGCCGACGAGCTGGCCCGCACCGCCGACCTGGTCATCGGCGTCGGCACCCGCTACACGGACTTCACCACGGCCTCCGGCACCCTCTTCGCCGGTGCGGGCGTCCGCTTCCTGAACATCAACATCGCCTCGTTCGACGGGCACAAGATGTCCGGGACGCCGCTGGTCGCGGACGCCCGCAGCGGGCTGGAGGAGCTGACCGAGGCGCTGGAGCTGCACGACCACCGGGTCGATCCGGCGTACGTCACCGAGTACACGGAGGACAAGGAGCGCTGGGAGCAGCGCGTGGAGGCCTGCTTCGAGGCCGAGGAGCCGGATCTGCGGCCGACGCAGCCGCAGGTCGTCGGCGCGCTGGACGCGGTGGTGGACGAGTCGGACGTGATCATCAACGCGGCCGGTTCGCTCCCCGGCGACCTGCACAAGCTGTGGCGGTCCCGCTCCCGCGACCAGTACCACGTCGAGTACGGCTACTCGTGCATGGGTTACGAGATCCCGGCCGCGATCGGCGTGAAGCTGGCCGCGCCGGACCGGCCCGTGTGGGCGCTGGTCGGCGACGGCACCTATCTGATGATGCCGACGGAGATCGTGACGGCCGTGCAGGAGGGCATCGCGATCAAGGTGCTGATCGTGCAGAACCACGGCTACGCGTCCATCGGCGGCCTGTCGGAGTCCGTGGGCGGCGAGCGGTTCGGCACCGCCTACCGCTTCCGCTCCGACGACGGCACGTACACGGGGACGAAGCTGCCCGTGGACCTCGCCGCCAACGCGGCCAGTCTCGGGATGCGGGTGCTGCGCGCCAGGACCGTACGCGACCTGGGTGACGTGCTCGCCGAGGCGCGCGCCGCGGACACTCCCACATGTGTCTATGTGGAGACCGAAACCGCAGACACTGTGTCGGGCGCGCCTCCCGCGCAGGCCTGGTGGGATGTACCCGTGGCCGAGACCGCGACCCGGCCGTCCGCGGTCAAGGCGCGTGAGGTCTACGAACGGCACGTTGCCACCCGACGCCGCCATCTGTGAAGGAGTTCTCGGGCATGACGAAGATCGTCAACCACTGGATCGGCGGCAAGACCGCCGAAGGCGCGTCGGGCACGTACGGGCCGGTGACGGATCCGGCGACCGGCGCGGTCACCACGAAGGTCGCGTTCGCGACCGTGGAGGAGGTGGACGCGGCCGTCGCCGCGGCCAAGGAGGCGTACGCGACCTGGGGCCAGTCCTCGCTCGCGCAGCGCACCTCGATCCTGTTCCGGTTCCGGGCGCTGCTGGACGAGCACCGCGACGAGATCGCGGAGCTGATCACCGCCGAGCACGGCAAGGTGCACGGCGACGCGCTCGGCGAGGTGGCGCGCGGTCTGGAGATCGTGGACCTGGCCTGCGGCATCAACGTGCAGCTGAAGGGCGAGCTGTCCACGCAGGTGGCGAGCCGGGTTGACGTGGCCTCGATCCGGCAGCCGCTGGGCGTGGTCGCGGGCATCACGCCGTTCAACTTCCCGGCGATGGTGCCGATGTGGATGTTCCCGATCGCCATCGCGTGCGGCAACACCTTCGTGCTGAAGCCGTCCGAGAAGGACCCGTCGGCGTCGATCCGCCTCGCCGAACTGCTGGCCGAGGCGGGTCTGCCGGACGGCGTCTTCAACGTCGTGCACGGCGACAAGGTGGCCGTGGACCGGCTGCTCGAACACCCGGACGTCAAGGCGGTGTCGTTCGTCGGCTCCACCCCGATCGCCCGCTACATCCACACCACGGCCTCCGCGCACGGCAAGCGCGTGCAGGCCCTGGGCGGCGCCAAGAACCACATGCTGGTCCTGCCGGACGCCGACCTGGACGCGGCGGCGGACGCGGCGGTCTCGGCGGCGTACGGCTCCGCCGGTGAGCGCTGCATGGCCATCTCCGCGGTCGTCGCGGTCGGCTCGATCGGCGACGAGCTGGTGGAGAAGATCCGCGAGCGCGCCGAGAAGATCAAGATCGGTCCGGGCGACGACCCGACGTCCGAGATGGGCCCGCTGATCACGAAGGCGCACCGTGACAAGGTGGCGTCCTACGTCGCCGGCGCGGCGGCGGAGGGCGCCGAGGTCGTCCTGGACGGCACCGGCTACACCGTCGACGGCTACGAGGACGGTCACTGGATCGGCATCTCGCTGCTGGACAGGGTGCCGACCACGGCGAAGGCGTACCAGGACGAGATCTTCGGCCCGGTGCTGTGCGTCCTGCGCGTGGACACGTACGACGAGGGCGTGGCTCTGATCAACTCCTCGCCCTTCGGCAACGGCACCGCGATCTTCACCCGGGACGGCGGCGCGGCCCGCCGCTTCCAGCTGGAGATCGAGGCCGGCATGGTCGGCGTGAACGTGCCGATCCCGGTCCCGGTGGGCTACCACTCCTTCGGCGGCTGGAAGGACTCGCTCTTCGGCGACCACCACATCTACGGGAACGACGGCACGCACTTCTACACCCGCGGCAAGGTGGTCACCTCCCGCTGGCCCGACCCGGCCGACGCCCCGGCGGGCGTGGACCTGGGGTTCCCGCGCAACCACTGATCATCGCCCGGCAGGGCTGACGAGGCCGTCCGTCATGCGGACGGCCTCATTTTTTTCCGGGACCCGGCTGCGGTTCCCGTATGCTCGCAAGATGCCGAACAGACGGACCGATTGACGCGCGATTCCGTCGTAGATCGCTTTTTTGGTGCGGATTCCGTAGGTGAACACCCATTGACGCGGCGGTTTTCGTCGGGGTTCGATGCGTGCGCCGGGAGCGGACCAGAGCACGTACGACCGAAGCCGCGGAGGCGATAACGCTCCCGACCCCACCATGTCGCACGAGTCGATCGGAACCGCCGCATGACCGACACGCTCCGCCCTGTCGAGAACGCCCCCGTCCCGGTATCGGGCAGTCCCCAGAAGCTGAAGCGGTCCATCGGCGTCGTCGGCGGCACCCTGCTCACCCTGTCGTGCGTGACGCCCGCCTCCACGCTCTTCGTGGTCGTCCCCGACCTGTTCGGCTCGCTGGGCACCGCCACCGCCCTCACCATCGCCATCGGCTCCGTCCTCTGTATCGCGGTGGCGTTCTGCTACTCGGAGCTGGGCACCCTGATCCCCAGCGCGGGCGGCGAGTACGCGATGGTGTCGACGCTGGCCGGACGGCTCGCGGGCTGGCTGGTGTTCGTGCTGTCCCTGCTGGTCGTCATGATCGTGCCGCCGGTGATCGCGATGGGCACGGCGGACTACCTGGCTCCGGTGGTGCACCTCGACCCGGCCATGACGGGTGCCGGGGTCATGCTCCTCGCCACCCTCGCCGGCCTGCTGGACCTGCGCGCCAACGCCTGGATCACCGGCATCTTCCTGGTCCTGGAGGTCGTGGCCGCGGGCGTCGTCGCGGTCCTCGGCTTCGCGCACGGCGAGCGGGGAGCCGGCAGTCTGGTCTCGATGCAGGTGACCGGCGCCGGAGGGCACACGGACCACGTCACGGCCATGATGGTGGTCTCCGGCCTCGCCATCGCCCTCTTCGTCACCCAGGGCTTCTCGACCGCCGTCTACCTCTCCGAGGAACTGGAGCACCCGCGCCGCACCGTGGCCCGCACGGTCCTCGCCACCCTCGCCATCTCCTCGGTCGTCATCCTGGTCCCGGTCGTCGCCATCACCATGGGCGCCCCCGACCTCAAGGCGCTGACCGGCGGCGACCTCAGCAGCATGGTCACCGCCTGGTCGAACACCGCCGTCGGCACCTTCGTGAGCCTGTGCGTGGCGCTCGCGATCATCAACGCGGGCATCGTCATGGTCATCCAGAACTCCCGCGTGCTGTTCGCCTCGGCCCGCGACAAGGCCTGGCCCGAGCCGGTCAACCACGCGCTCGCCAGGCTCGGCCGGTTCGGCTCCCCGTGGGTCGCCACCCTCGTCGTCGGCGTCCCCGGCGCAGTGCTCTGCTTCGTCAACCTGGACACCCTCTACGGCGTCACGGGCGTCTCCGTGACCGGCATGTACCTGCTCGTCGCGGTGGCCGCCCTGCTCGCCCGGCGCGGCGCGCACGCGCACACGCCGGCCTGGCGGATGCCGCTGTGGCCCGCGATGCCGGTCCTGCTGATCGCGGTCCTGGGCTACATCCTCACCCAGCAGGAGGCGACCTACCTGCTGTGGACGGGCGGCATCACGGCCGCCGCCACCCTCTACTGGGCCCTGTACCTCCGCCCGCGCCGCGCGACCCGCTGGCTGGTGTCGCTCCCGGAGGACGCGCGGGCCTGAGCCGCCGTCCCCGTCGCCCCGTCGCCCCTGCCGCCCACCACCGGCGGCAGGGGCGGCCGCGTCGTCGTACCACGGCTGCGGTACGCGGCGGCGGGCCCGTACTCCCGCAGGAGGGGCCGTGGTTCAGTCCCGCGGCTGCCCCGGTTGTCGGTGGCGACCTCTACCGTTGACGCATGGATCTTCGACTGCCCGCATTCCGTGGGCTGCGCCGAGGGGCCGTGGCCGCCGTGGTCGCGGCCCTCCTCGTGCTGGCCGGCGTCGGGACGTGGACGGCCGTCGCATCGGACGACGCGCCGGCCGTACACCGCACCGACAGAGCCATGGACATGGGCGGCGGAGTACGGATCGACGCCTCTTTCTTCACGTCCGGATCCCCCGGCCGCCGCCCGGCCGTCCTGCTCGCGCACGGCTTCGGCGGCAGCAAGGACGACATGAAGGACCAGGCGGTCACGCTCGCCCGGGACGGGTACGCGGTGCTGACCTGGTCGGCGCGCGGCTTCGGCAGGTCCACCGGAAAGATCGGGCTGAACGACCCGAAGGGCGAGGTCGCCGACGTCTCCCGGCTCATCGACTGGCTGGCGAAGCGGCCGGAGGTCCAGCTGGACAAGCCGGGCGATCCGCGGGTGGGCATGGCCGGTGCCTCCTACGGCGGGGCGATCGCGCTGCTGGCCGCGGGCTACGACCACCGGGTGGACGCCATCGCCCCGGCGATCACGTACTGGAACCTGGCGGACGCCCTGTTCCCGAACGGCGTGTTCAAGAAGCTGTGGGCCGGCGTCTTCGTGAACTCCGGCGGCGGCTGTGCGAAGTTCACCGCCGAGCTGTGCCGGATGTACGAGCGGGTCGCCGAGTCCGGCAGGCCGGACGCGGAGGCGCGTGCCCTGCTCCAGGCGCGTTCGCCGTCCGCCGTGGGCGAGGACATCAAGGTGCCCACCCTGCTGGTGCAGGGCCAGTCCGACTCGCTGTTCCCGCTCGGCCAGGCGGACGCGGCGGCCCGGGCGATCCGCGCCAACGGCGCCCCGGTGGACGTCGACTGGATCGCGGGCGGTCACGACGGCGGGGACATGGAGACCAGCCGCGTGCAGGCCCGTGACACCGCCTGGTTCGACCGCTATCTGAAGGGCGACAAGGGCGTCGACACGGGGCCCGCCTTCCGGATCACCCGCACCGGAGGCATCGACTCCACGGACGGTGCGGCCCAGTTGAAGGGCGCGAGCGGCGCCTCGTACCCGGGGCTGGAGAGCGGGCAGCTGACGGTCGAGCTCAGCGGCCGTCAGCAGCGCTTCGCCAACCCGGCCGGGGCCACCCCGCCCGCGGTCTCCGCCCTCCCCGGCCTCGGCGGCTCGGGCGGCCTCGCCCAGCTGTCGTCGCTGGGCGTCGGGGTGTCACTCGACTTCCCCGGACAGTACGCGCAGTTCGACTCGCGTCCCGTGCGCCAGGACCTGTGGATCACCGGCTCGCCGACCGTGACGGTGCATGTCACCTCGACGAGCGACGACGCCGTGCTGTTCGGCAAGGTGTACGACGTCGGCCCCGGCAGGGGACAGCCGGTACTGCCGTCGCAACTGGTCGCCCCCGTCCGGGTGGAGGGAGCCAGGACCGGCAAGGACGTCACGCTGACCCTGCCCGCCGTCGACCACGAGGTCCAGAAGGGACACCGGCTTCGGCTGGTCCTCGCCTCCACGGACCTCGGCTACGCCTCCCCGACCGCACCCGCCATGTACACGGTCTCCCTGAAGAGCGGACTGAAGGTGCCGACGGCACCCGGGGTCGCGACCGCTGCGGCCCCGCTTCCCTCCTGGGTGTGGTGGCTGCCGGTGACCGGAGCGGTCGTCGCGGCGGCCCTGCTGCTCACGGCCCGCCGCCGTACGACGGCACCGGCGCCCGACCCGGCGCTGGCGGAGGTGCCGCTGCAGATCACCGGCCTGAGCAAGCGGTACGCGAAGTCGGCGGAGCGGTACGCCGTCAGGGACCTGTCCTTCCGCGTGGAGAAGGGACAGGTGCTGGGCCTGCTGGGGCCGAACGGCGCGGGCAAGACGACCACGCTGCGCATGCTGATGGGCCTGATCCGGCCGGACGGCGGCGAGATCCGCGTCTTCGGGCATGCGGTGCGCCCCGGTGCCCCGGTGCTGTCACGGGTCGGGGCCTTCGTGGAGGGCGCCGGCTTCCTGCCGCACCTGTCCGGCCGGGAGAATCTGGAGCTGTACTGGCGGGCCACGGGCCGCCCGGCCGAGGACGCGCACCTGGACGAGGCGCTCGAGATCGCGGGGCTCGGCGACGCGCTGGAGCGCGCGGTGCGCACGTACTCCCAGGGCATGCGGCAGCGCCTCGCCATCGCCCAGGCGATGCTCGGCCTGCCGGACCTGCTGATCCTGGACGAGCCGACCAACGGCCTGGACCCGCCGCAGATCCGCGAGATGCGCCAGGTCATGATCCGGTACGCGGCGGGCGGCCGCACGGTCATCGTCTCCAGCCACCTGCTGGCGGAGGTCGAGCAGTCCTGCACCCACCTGGTGGTCATGGACCGCGGCCGACTGCTCCAGGCGGGCCCGGTCAAGGAGATCGTCGGCTCGGGCGACACCCTGCTCGTCGGCACCACCGCACCCGTGGAGGAGCCCCTCGTCGAGAAGGTGGGCGCGCTGCCGGGCGTGGCCTCGGTGGTGCGCACGGAGGACGGGCTGCTGGTCCGGCTCGACACGGGCGGCAGCGCCCGGCGGCTGGTCGCGGAGCTGGTGCGGCTGGACGTCCCCGTGGAGTCCGTGGGCCCCCACCGGCGTCTGGAGGACGCCTTCCTGACCCTGATCGGAGGTTCGGCATGAGTACGCTCGCCGAGCGGGCGGAGACGGCCGACGGGTACCGGGCGCGGCGGACGCTGCCGCTGCGCGTGGAACTCGTGCGGCAGTTGAAGCGGCGCCGCACCCTCGTGATGGGGGCCATCCTGGCCCTGCTGCCGTTCGTGCTGGCCGTCGCGTTCGCCATCGGCGGCGACCCGGGCTCACGCAACGGCCAGGTGACGCTGATGGACACGGCGACCGCGTCGGGTGCCAACTTCGCCGCGGTGAACCTGTTCGTCTCCGCCGGGTTCCTGCTGGTCATCCCGGTGGCCCTGTTCTGCGGCGACACGGTCGCCTCGGAGGCGAGCTGGTCCTCGCTGCGCTATCTGCTCGCGGCACCCGTGCCCCGCGCCCGCCTGCTGTGGTCCAAGCTCGCGGTGGGACTCGGCATGAGCCTCGCGGCCATGGTGCTGCTGCCCGTCGTCGCGCTCGCGGTGGGTACGACCGCCTACGGCTGGGGGCCGCTGGAGATACCGACCGGCGGCTCCCTCTCCCCGGGCACGGCGGCCCAGCGGCTCGTCGTCGTGGTGGCGTACATCTTCGTGTCCCAACTGGTCACCGCCGGGCTCGCGTTCTGGCTGTCGACGAAGACGGACGCCCCGCTGGGCGCGGTGGGCGGCGCGGTCGGGCTCACCATCGTGGGGAACGTGCTGGACGCGGTCACCGCTCTCGGCCACTGGCGCGACTTCCTGCCGGCGCACTGGCAGTTCGCCTGGGCCGACGCGGTGCAGACCCAGCCGGAGTGGGCCGGCATGGTCCAGGGCACGGCGATCTCGGTGACGTACGCGCTCGTGCTGTTCGCCCTGGCGTTCCGCGGTTTCGCCCGCAAGGACGTCGTCTCCTAGCGCCCGTTGCGGCACCAGGACAGCCGGAGATCCCCGGAGCCGAGTGACCGGAGCGCATACGAAGGAGCGGCCCGCCGAATCGCTCGGCGGGCCGCTCCTCGTGCGCCGGATGCCCCGGACTCAGCCGTTGTTGGTGCCGTTCGCGGACAGGACCGGAACGTTGTCCAGGATGTGCGACAGCGGCTCGTCGCCCTTGGCCTGGGTGGAGTTCTCGGTGCACTGCTGGTTCTGCGACGCCGACAGGACGGGGATGTCCTGCACGCCGACCGGCACGACACCGACGAGCGAACCGGCGTTGACCTTCGCCGGCAGACCGACACAGGGCTTGTTCAGCGAGCCCTGGACGAGCGCCATCTGGGGGCTCATGGCGCCGTAGGTGGCCGAGTTGCCGTACTGCTGCGTCGAGGTGTTGCCGTTGGTGGACGTCGTCCCGGTGTCGTTGCCGACCGCCAGCGCCTGGGGAGCGGCCGCCGCCGAGACGCCCACCACGGAAGCAGCGACCGCCGCGGCGGCCATGAACCTCTTCATCACTTGCTAGTCCCTTCTGGAGAAACCCCGTCCACCGGAGCGCTCTGGACAACTGCCGCACGGTGTCATGGTTGCTCCCCTTCACTCCGATGGCCGATATCGAGAGGTGCAAGCGGATCCGTATGCCGGGCGCGTATTTCCAGAATTACTGCCCGCGGAACGGGCCCGACCGGGTGAACGGCCGAAACCAATTCAAGGGTTCCGGGTTGGTCGCAGAGCAGGAACACGTGTCTTCTGTCAGGAAAGGAACCGACATGTTCAAGAAGGCGATGGCCGCGGCAGCGGTCGCGGCTTCCGTGGTGGGTGTCTCGGCGGCGGCCGCTCCGCAGGCGCTGGCGCTCGGCGACGACACCGGGACCACGTCCACCAACTCGAACACCATCTCGGAGTCGTTCGGCAACGCGGCGACCTCGGGCGCCATGAGCCCGCAGATGTCCCTGGTGCAGGGCTCACTGAACAAGCTCTGCCTCGGTGTGCCGGCCAAGGCCAACGCCGGTTCACTCGTCGGCCTGGTGCCGGTCGCCGTGCAGGACGTCCCGGTCCTGTCGGCTCCGCAGAACCAGCAGTGCACCGAGAACTCCACCCAGACCAAGGGCGACGAGCCGCTGTCGCACATCGTGGACGACGTTCCGGTCCTGTCCGCGAACGGAACCGGCAACAGCTGACCGTCTTCGCGCACCGGTCGGCCGCCCGCTTTCGCATCTTCGGGCGGCCCGGACGCGGGCGGTCGTCGGCACATTCTCCTTTTCCCGGCCTCCTCCCGAATGGCTTTCGATCGCACGAAGCCACGCCGACGGCTCGCCCCGCCTTTCGTGTGTATTCACGATCGGCGTTCGGGTGAATTGCGCGGCGGCCCGCGCCAGGGAGTTGCTTCGGCCGTCCATTCCTCGTTTCACAGATGCAGGTCGTGCGGCGAGCCGTTTCAAGCCGTGCTCGCTCGGTCTCGGCCGTCACAGGGGCACGACCGCACAGAAGGGAAACTCCGTGAAGCACAAGAAGAGCGCCGCCGTCGTGGCCGGCGCCATCATGGCTCTGGGAATGGCCGCGCCGGCCATGGCGGACTCCGGAGCCGACGCGTCCGCAAGCAACTCCCCGGGTGTCCTGTCCGGGAACGTCATCCAGGTTCCCGTGCACGTGCCCGTCAACGTCTGCGGCAACAGCCTCAACATCATCGCGCTGCTGAACCCCACAGCCGGCAACGCGTGCTCCAACACCTGACGCCATGGCCGCGCGCGGCTGAGGTCGTCGCACACCAGCCGTCCGGCTGTGTCACAGCCGGCCTTGGACTGCTCTTCTCGGTTCCAGGGCCGGCTTTACCACTTCTCCCACCTCTACCAGCAGGAAGACAACGAGATTGCGACAGACCCTGAGCAGGGGAATGGTCGCGGCGGCCGCCGCGACGGGCATTCTGTCCCTGTGCGGCAGCCCGGTGTTCGCCGACTCGACCGCCGACGGCTCGACGTCCGGATCACCGGGCCTCGCGTCCGGCAACACCGTCCAGGCCCCCGTGAACGTCCCCGTCAATGTCTGCGGCAACACGGTCAACGTGATCGCCGTGCTGAACCCGGCGTTCGGCAACGCCTGTGCCAACGGCCGGGGCGCCATGGCATCCCCTGCACCCGTGACCCCCGCCCCCACACCGACCGTCCCGGTGCAGACGCCACCGCGCGGCAACGGTTCCGGCACCCCGAGCACCCCGCCCGGGTCCGGCACCCCGAGCACCCCGCCCGGGTCCGGCACCTCGAGCACCCCGCCCGGGTCCGGCACCACGAACCCTCCGGGTTCCGGGGCGACGCCCCAGACGCCGGGCACCGGGACGACCCCGCCGACAGGAACGCTGCCGCCCCAGGCAGGTGTCCCGCAGACGGACATCCCGCGGGCCGGCGTGCAGCCCGTGGCGGCCTCGCACACCCTGCCCGCCCTGGCGGAGACCGGCAGTGAGGGCCTCCTCGCGGCCTCGGCCGTCAGCGTCGCCATGCTGACCGGCGGGCTCATCCTGTACCGACGGGGGCGGGTCACCTCCCGCCGGTAGCGCGCCGGGTGCCGTGCGTCCCGCGTCCGGCACCCGTGCCGTCGTTCAGGCGTCACTCCCTCAGTTCACCGCCCAGGGGCGGCGTCCACTCCGGGCGCCGCCCCTGGGCCGTTCAGCCGAGGGGCACTGGCGCCCGATGCGCCACCCGTGTCACAAAGAACTCCCTCCGGTCACGCATGTCCCGGCTGTGCGGGCCTTCTGTCACAGCCGGTTCACAGGCCCTTTCCCGTGCGCGTCGCGGGTCGTTGACCCGGCACAGGCTTTGTGATCGCCAGCGCGGGCCCGGCTCCCCCGACGACCTCCCCCCGGTCGCCGCCGTGGCGTGCGCGAGGAGGTGCTTGAAGATGACGGACCGTCGCCTCTGGTCCTACAAGGAGATCGCCGCCCACATCCGCGTGCAGCCGGACACCGTCAGGTCCTATCGCAAGCACGGGCTGCTTCCCCCACCGGACCATGTGGAGGGCGGAAAGCCCTACTGGTACGCCGACACCGTCCGGGCCTGGGTGGCCTCCCGCCCGGGCAACCGCGGCCGCGGAGAGCCCTGACGGCCTCCCCCGGTGCCTGCGAGTGGCCCGTCCCGGTCGGGGCGGGCCACTCGGCTCTCGCCGCCGGTGGCCGGCCGGCTCAGCGCCACGGCTCGACGACCGTCACTCCCTGCCCCGGTGCCGTACCCATGGCCGCCAGTGCCTCGGGGGACGCGGCCAGCGGGATGGCCGACGTGACCAGGAGGTCGGGGCGCACGGCGCCGGACCGGACCAGCTCCAGCATCGCCGGATACGTGTGGGCCGCCATGCCGTGACTGCCGAGGATCTCCAGTTCCAGGGCGATCACCCGCGACATGGGGACGGGGGTGGTGCCGTCGGAGGAGGGCAGCAGGCCGACCTGGACGTGGCGTCCGCGGCGGCGCAGTCCGTTCACCGACGCGGCGCACGTCGCCGGCGAGCCGAGCGCGTCGAGGGAGACGTGGGCGCCGCCGCCGGTCAGGGCGCGGACCGCTTCGGCCGTGTCGTCGGTGCCCGTCGCGTTCACACACTCCGCCGCGCCGAACTTCCGTGCCAGCTCGAGGGCCTGGGGCGACAGGTCCACGGCCACGACCCGCGTCCCCGCGGCCGCCGCGATCATCACCGCCGACAGCCCGACACCCCCGCAGCCGTGCACGGCGACCCACTCCCCCGCGGCAGGCCGCCCCTGCTGGACGACCGCCCGGAACGCCGTGGCGAACCGGCACCCGAGCGCCGCCGCCGTCCGGAACGACATCTCCTCCGGCACCGCGACCAGGTTCACGTCCGCGTGCTCCAGCGCCACGTACTGTGCGAAGGACCCCCAGTGCGTGAACCCGGGCTGGGTCTGCCGCTCGCACACCTGCTGGTCGCCCGCCGCACAGGACGGACAGCTGCCACAGGCGCAGACGAACGGCACCGTGACCCGGTCGCCGGGCCGCCAGCGCCTCACCCCGGGGCCGACCGCCTCGACCACACCGGCGAGTTCATGGCCGGGCACGTGCGGGAGCGTGACGTCCGGGTCGTGCCCCATCCAGCCGTGCCAGTCGCTGCGGCACAGCCCCGTCGCCTCGACCCGCACCACGGCCCCGTGCTCTGACGGTTCCGGGTCCGCCACCTCGCGCACCTCGGCCCGCTCCCCGTACCGCTCGAACACCACCGCACGCATACGACCGACCCTCCGCCATGTCCGCGATCCCTGCCCCGGATCGTCTCCTGTCGAACGCTAGTGCCCCGCCCGTGCCCCGTGCCCCGGGCCTCCTCCGCGTCCGCGAGATGCGACCCGCCGACGGCGGCCGAACGGAACGCGCCCCGCCGATGCGCCCCCACCTCCCCTCGTCGGGTACCCCCAGGGGGTATAGTGTGATTCTCGTAAGCCACACACGCCTCCCTGAGGAGTAATGCCATGACCGCGCAGACCGACACCCCGGGTTCCGTGACGACCGTCTACAAGGTGAGCGGGATGAGCTGCGGGCACTGTGAAGGCTCCGTCTCCGGCGAGATCTCCGGCATCGACGGCGTCACCTCGGTCACCGCCGTCGCGTCCACCGGCGAGGTGACGGTCGTCTCCGCCGTCCCCCTCGACGACGAGGCGGTGCGCGCCGCGGTCGACGAGGCGGGCTTCGAGCTCGTCGGCAAGGCCTGAACCACCGGCATCGCCCACCGCACCGAGCCGTACCGACCAGCTGATACTGGCTCCGCACGGCCCGGTCCGTTGTCTGGAGTCCGGACATGACCAGCACCACAGCACCAGCCCCGATAAACGACACGACCGCGCGTTCCGAGGTCGAGCTCACGATCGGCGGCATGACCTGCGCCTCCTGCGCGGCCCGTGTCGAGAAGAAGCTCAACCGGATGGACGGCGTCACCGCCACGGTCAACTTCGCGACGGAGAAGGCGAAGATCTCCTACCCGGAGGGGATCGAGGTCGCCGATCTGATCGCCACGGTGGTGAAGACCGGCTACTCCGCCGAGGAACCCCCGCCGCCGCAGCCGGAACGGCCCGCCGGGACCGAGGAGCCCTCGGGGCTCGAAGAAGACCCGGAGCTCGCCTCTCTCCGCCGGCGCCTGACCGTCTCCGCGCTGCTCGCCCTGCCCGTCGTGCTGCTCGCGATGGTTCCGGCCCTTCAGTTCGACAACTGGCAGTGGCTCTCGCTCACCCTCGCCGCACCCGTCGTCGTATGGGGCGGTCTGCCGTTCCACAAGGCGGCGTTCACCAATGCCCGGCACGGCGCGGCCACCATGGACACGCTCGTCTCGGTCGGCACGCTCGCCGCCTTCGGCTGGTCGCTGTGGGCGCTGTTCTGGGGGCACGCGGGCATGCCGGGCATGCGCCACGGCTTCGAGCTCACCGTCTCCCGTACCGACGGGGCGTCCACGATCTACCTCGAGGTGGCCGCCGGTGTCGTCGCGTTCATCCTGCTCGGACGCTACCTGGAGGCCCGCTCCAAGCGGCGCGCGGGCGCGGCCCTGAAGGCGCTGCTCGAACTGGGCGCGAAGGACGTTTCCGTGCTGCGGGAGGGACGTGAGGTACGCGTTCCGGTGGCGCGGCTGGCCGTCGGCGACCGGTTCGTGGTCCGGCCCGGGGAGAAGATCGCCACCGACGGGACCGTCGTGGAGGGCGCCTCCGCGGTCGACGCGTCCATGCTCACCGGCGAGTCGGTGCCGGTCGATGTGGCGGTGGGCGATTCCGTGACAGGCGCGACCGTGAACGTCGGCGGCCGCCTGGTGGTCGAGGCGACCCGGGTCGGCGCGGACACCCAGCTCGCGCGGATGGCGCGGCTCGTGGAGGACGCGCAGAACGGCAAGGCGGAGGTGCAGCGCCTCGCCGACCGCATCTCCGGGATCTTCGTGCCCGTGGTGCTGCTGATCGCCCTCGGCACCTTCGGGGTGTGGCTCGGCGTCACCGGGGACACCGTCGCCGCCTTCACCGCGGCGGTCGCGGTGCTGATCATCGCCTGCCCGTGCGCACTGGGCCTCGCCACCCCGACCGCCCTGATGGTCGGCACGGGCCGCGGCGCCCAGCTCGGCATCCTGATCAAGGGTCCGGAGGTGCTGGAGTCCACACGGCGGGTCGACACCGTGGTCCTGGACAAGACCGGAACGGTGACCACCGGCCGGATGACGCTCCAGGAGGTGTACGCCGCCGAGGACAGCGACGAGAAGGAGGTTCTGCGGCTCGCAGGGGCCCTGGAACACGCCTCCGAGCACCCGATCGCCCGGGCGGTCGCGGAAGGCGCTCAGGAGCGCCTCGGCGACCTTCCGGCGCCGGAGCACTTCGAGAACGTGCCCGGACTCGGCGTGCGCGGCCGCGTCGAGGGACACGAGGTCACGGTGGGCCGCTTCCCCGGCGCGCTCCCGGAGCCGCTGGCCGGCGCCAAGGCCGGGGCCGAGACGCAGGGACGTACGGCCGTGGTGGTCGTCCGGGACGGGGTGGCACTGGGTGTCGTCACCGTGGCCGACGCGGTCAAGGAGACCAGCGCCGAAGCCGTACGGGACCTGCGCGCGCTGGGGCTGCGGCCGGTGCTGCTGACCGGGGACAACCGGGCGGTGGCCGAGGCGGTGGCGCGGGCCGTCGGCATCGACGGCGCGGACGTGATCGCCGAGGTGCTGCCCGAGGACAAGGTCGACGTCGTCCGGCGGCTCCAGGGCGAGGGGCGGACCGTCGCCATGGTCGGCGACGGCGTCAACGACGCGGCCGCCCTCGCCACCGCCGATCTGGGCCTGGCCATGGGCACCGGGACGGACGCGGCGATCGAGGCGAGCGATCTGACGCTGGTGCGCGGGGACCTGCGGGTGGCCGCGGACGCGATCCGGTTGTCACGGCGCACGCTCGCCACGATCAAGGGGAACCTGGCGTGGGCCTTCGGGTACAACGTGGCCGCCCTGCCGCTGGCCGCGGCGGGCTTCCTCAACCCGATGATCGCGGGTGCGGCCATGGCCTTCTCGTCGGTGTTCGTGGTCACGAACAGCCTGCGGCTGCGGGCGTTCTCGTGAGGGGACCGCGGGGACACCGGCCTCGGCGCGCGGTTCCCGGGACGGGGCGGTAAGAGTCCCTCTAGAGTCGGAAGCGAGCCTCACATAAGCTCTTCACAAGGCCCGCGCATCATCCTTACGCTGGGGCCTCGATCAACGTGTCGAGGCTCTTGCGCATCTTCAGGAGGTGCGCAAGAGACACAGATCACAGTGACGTGAACGTAACCAGCGGAAGGGTTCGTGGGTCTAAGTTGGCGATGTCGGAAGCGTCTTGGGGGGCGCGACTGACATCTGGGGATGTCTTGGGGGACGTCCCCGGGAAACTGCGTTGCCGGGGCACGTACACCGGGGAGCTTTGAGCGGCCCTCCCGTCCGTACGCGTCCCGGCAGACCGCACCGCAGTGGTATGCCGAGTTCTGCTCGTTTTGCTCACAGCGATTCAGGCGCTGTCCCGCAGGCGCCCGGCCGGATCCCGTGGGGGGAATCCGCACCGGGACATGGGAAGGCGCCCTGGTCGTCGGCCCGTGGGGGGACCGGCGCCGGGGCGCCTTCTGCTTTTCCGGCTCATGTGCGCGGAGCGCGCGGCGTACGCCGTTCTACGAAGACGGCGTACGCCATGGGTACGTACGACAGCTACGCGGCAGCGCCGCTCAGCGCTCCTCGACCGGGACGAAGTCGCGCTCGACCACACCGGTGACCGTGCCGACCCGGGGGCAACCCCCGGACCCCCGGCCGACCCAGAAGCCCACGCCACCCCAAGCCGACACACCGACCGGAGCCACCGAAACCGGCGGGCGGGGCACCAGACACCCGGCACCCCACACCGGCAGGTCTCAGCGCTCCTCGACCGGGACGAAGTCGCGCTCGACCACACCGGTGTAGATCTGGCGCGGGCGGCCGATGCGGGAGCCCGGCTCCTTGATCATCTCGTGCCACTGGGCGATCCAGCCCGGCAGGCGGCCGAGGGCGAACAGGACCGTGAACATCTCGGTCGGGAAGCCCATGGCGCGGTAGATCAGGCCGGTGTAGAAGTCCACGTTCGGGTAGAGCTTGCGCTCGACGAAGTAGTCGTCGGACAGCGCGTGCTCCTCCAGCTTGAGCGCGATGTCGAGGAGCTCGTCCTCCTTGCCCAGGGCGGAGAGGACGTCGTGCGCGGCGGCCTTGATGATCTTGGCGCGCGGGTCGAAGTTCTTGTAGACCCGGTGGCCGAAGCCCATCAGGCGGACGCCGTCCTCCTTGTTCTTCACCTTGCGGATGAAGGTGTCGACGTCGTTTCCGGAGTCGCGGATGCCCTCGAGCATCTCCAGGACGGACTGGTTGGCGCCACCGTGCAGCGGGCCCCAGAGCGCGTTGATGCCGGCCGAGATCGAGGCGAACATGTTCGCCTGCGAGGAGCCCACCAGGCGGACCGTGGAGGTCGAACAGTTCTGCTCGTGGTCGGCGTGCAGGATCAGCAGCTTGTCGAGCGCGGACACGACGACCGGGTCCAGCTCGAACTCCTGCGCGGGGACCGAGAAGGTCATGCGCAGGAAGTTCTCGACGTAGCCGAGGTCGTTGCGCGGGTAGACGAACGGGTGACCGATCGACTTCTTGTAGGCGTACGCCGCGATCGTCGGGAGCTTGGCGAGCAGGCGGATGGTGGAGAGGTTGCGCTGCTTCTCGTCGAACGGGTTGTGGCTGTCCTGGTAGAACGTGGACAGCGCGGAGACCACCGAGGACAGCATGGCCATCGGGTGGGCGTCGCGGGGGAAGCCCTTGTAGAAGTTCTTGACGTCCTCGTGCAGCAGGGTGTGCTGCGTGATGTCGTTCTTGAAGGCGGAGAGCTCGTCGACCGTGGGCAGCTCGCCGTTGATCAGCAGGTAGGCGACCTCCAGGAAGGTGGAGCGCTCGGCCAGCTGCTCGATCGGGTAGCCGCGGTACCGGAGGATGCCCTCCTCGCCGTCGAGGTAGGTGATGGCGGATTTGTAGGCGGCGGTGTTGCCGTAGCCGCTGTCCAGGGTCACCAGACCGGTCTGGGCGCGGAGCTTCCCGATGTCGAAGCCCTTGTCACCGACGGTGCTGTCGACCACCGGGTAGGTGTACTCGTTGCCGTCGTACCGCAGTACTACAGAGTTGTCGCTCACGTCTTCCCTCACCGACGTAGTGCCTCATCTTCGAGGTGCCCTGACTGTCTCTACCATCCCCCATTTGGCGCAGGAGAGTGCACTCGGGGTCGGCCGTTGGGCTCATCGGCGGCACTGAGTGCCGTCAACCTGCTCATCCTGCCCCCCTCCGACCCGTTCCGGAAGTGCTCTGTGACCTTCGCGACTCATTTGATCGATCATTTTTTTCGATGACCGGGGTGGGCGGTGGCGGGGTGCCGAGGACGGGAGGTGCTCAGCTCTCCAGGGGCCGCGGCGACAGCCTGAAGTCCAGTGCCGTGCAGCGGCGGCCGGCCGACACCGTACGCACCGCCTGACCGATCGCCTTGCGTGAACCGACGAGCACGACCAGCTTCTTGGCCCGGGTGACCGCGGTGTAGAGCAGGTTCCGCTGGAGCATCATCCAGGCTCCGGTGGTGACCGGGATGACCACCGCCGGATACTCGCTTCCCTGTGAGCGGTGGATCGTCACCGCGTAGGCGTGGGCCAGCTCGTCGAGCTCGTCGAACTCGTACGCCACCTCCTCGTCCTCGTCCGTCAGCACCGTCAGGCTCTGATCGACCGGGTCGAGCGCGGTGACCACGCCGACGGTGCCGTTGAAGACGCCGTTCTTCCCCTTCTCGTAATTGTTGCGAATCTGGGTCACCTTGTCGCCGACGCGGAAGACGCGGCCGCCGAACCGCTTCTCGGGCAGGTCGGGGCGGGCGGGGGTGATCGCCTGCTGGAGCAGGCCGTTGAGGGTGCCCGCGCCTGCGGGTCCGCGGTGCATGGGCGCGAGCACCTGCACGTCGCGGCGCGGGTCGAGGCCGAAGCGGGCCGGGATCCGCCGGGCCGCCACGTCCACGGTGAGCCGTCCGGCGGCCTCGGTGTCGTCCTCGACGAAGAGGAAGAAGTCCTTCAGGCCGTCGGTGAGGGGATGCTGTCCGGCGTTGATGCGGTGCGCGTTGGTGACGACACCGGACTGCTGGGCCTGGCGGAACACGCGGGTGAGCCGGACGGCCGGGATCGGGCTGCCGTCGGCGAGCAGGTCCCTCAGGACCTCGCCGGCTCCCACGCTCGGCAGCTGGTCGACGTCGCCGACGAAGAGGAGGTGGGCACCGGGCGGCACGGCCTTGACCAGCTTGTTGGCGAGCAGGAGGTCGAGCATGGAGGCCTCGTCGACGACGACCAGGTCGGCGTCGAGCGGGCGGTCCCTGTCGTACGCCGCGTCGCCGCCGGGCTTCAGCTCCAGCAGCCGGTGGACGGTGGAGGCCTCGGCGCCGGTCAGCTCGGACAGGCGCTTGGCGGCACGGCCGGTGGGCGCGGCGAGCACGACCTTGGCCCGCTTGGCCCGGGCCAGCTCGACGATCGACCGTACGGTGAACGACTTGCCGCAGCCGGGGCCGCCGGTCAGGACGGCGACCTTCTCGGTCAGCGCGAGCCGTACGGCCTGCTCCTGCTCGGGCGCCAGTTCGGCCCCCGTACGCCCCTTGAGCCAGCCCAGGGCCTTGTCCCAGGCCACGTCCCGGAAGCCGGGCATCCGGTCCTCCTGCGTGCGCAGGAGGCGCAGCAGCTGGGCGGAGAGGGAGAGTTCGGCGCGGTGGAAGGGGACCAGGTAGACGGCGGTGACGGGGTCGCCTCCGTCCGGGCCGGGCACCTTCTCCCGTACGACACCGGGGTCGTCGCCGTCCTCCGGTGGCTCCGCCAGCTCTGCGAGGCACTCGATGACGAGGCCGGTGTCGACCTGGAGGAGTTTCACGGCGTCGGCGATGAGCTGCTCCTCCGGGAGGTAGCAGTGCCCCTGGTCGGCGGACTGCGACAGGGCGTACTGCAGGCCGGCCTTGACGCGCTCGGGACTGTCGTGCGGGATGCCGACGGACTGGGCGATGCGGTCGGCGGTGAGGAAGCCGATGCCCCAGACGTCGGCGGCGAGGCGGTAGGGCTGGTTCTTGACGACGGAGATGGAGGCGTCGCCGTACTTCTTGTAGATGCGGACGGCGATGGAGGTGGACACCTCGACGGTCTGCAGGAAGAGCATGACCTCCTTGATCGCCTTCTGCTCCTCCCAGGCGTCGGCGATCTTCTTGGTGCGCTTGGGGCCGAGGCCGGGGACCTCGATGAGCCGCTCGGGCTCCTCCTCGATGATCTTCAGGGTGTCCAGCCCGAAGTGCTGGGTGATCCGGTCGGCGAAGACGGGGCCGATGCCCTTGACGAGTCCGGACCCGAGGTAGCGGCGGATGCCCTGGACGGTGGCCGGGAGGACGGTCGTGTAGTTCTCCACCGTGAACTGCCGCCCGTACTGGGGGTGCGACCCCCAGCGCCCCTCCATCCGCAGCGACTCGCCCACCTGCGCACCGAGGAGCGCACCGACGACGGTGAGCAGGTCACCACCGCCGCGGCCGGTGTCGACGCGGGCGACGGTGTACCCGTTCTCCTCGTTGGCGTACGTGATCCGCTCGAGCACACCTTCCAGCACGGCGAGCCGCCGCTCCCCGGCGTCGGCCGCCTGCCCTGCCCGACTGGCCTCCTTGGTCATGATCCGACGCTACCGCCGGGGTGTGACAGACGGGGCCGGGTGGGGCGGACCACGGTGAGCACCCAGGAGTTCAGCTCCTGGCCGGGCACGCTCCCCTGACGCGGCGTCACACGGCGGCTTCCCTCAACCACCGGCCGCTCCACGGAGGTTGACGGCCGCCGAACCGACCGCGCCGCTGTCGACTGCGCTGCCCCATGACCCCGCCCGCCTCAAGTGACCCCCGTCACACAGGTCACAATCCGGTCTCGCCCTCGCCCCACCCCTTGAAGGGGGGAATGTAATCGTTTCCAATCCTCTTTGTCAGTCGTGAAAACGATTCCACGGACTCACAAGGAGGTGGTCCGGCGATGGCGAGCATCAAGGACGTCGCCGCCGAGGCGGGGGTCTCCGTCGCCACGGTGTCGCGCGTCCTGAACGACCACCCGTCGGTCAGCGCCGAGGCACGCACCCGTGTGCTGGCCGCCGTCGAGGCGCTGGGCTACCGCCCGAACGCCGTCGCCCGGTCCCTGCGCACCGACCAGACCCACACCCTCGGCCTGGTCATCAGCGACGTACTCAACCCCTACTTCACCCATCTGGCCCGCTCCGTCGAGGAGGAGGCCCGCGCCCTCGGCTACAGCGTGATCATCGGCAACGCCGACGAGCGGCCCGACCTCCAGGACCACCATGTGCGGACCCTGCTGGACCGGCGGATCGACGGACTGCTCGTCTCCCCGACGGACGGCGGGTCGCCGCTCATGCTGGACGCTGCGCGGGCCGGCACCCCGATGGTCTTCGTGGACCGGTGGATCGCGGGCGTCGACGTACCCGTCGTACGCTCCGACGGCCGCGCCGCCGTCCACGACCTCGTCCGTCATCTGCACGGGCTCGGCCACCGGCGGCTCGCGATCATCGCCGGCCCGGCGGCGACCACGACCGGCCGGGAGCGCGTCGAGGCCTTCCGCGAGGCCCTGGCCGAGTACGGGCTCCCCCTGCCGGACACCTACATCGGCCAGGGCGACTTCCAGGTCGAGAGCGGGCGCCGGGCCACCGAGCGGTTCCTCGACCTGGCCGAGCCGCCCGAGGTCGTGTTCGCCGCCGACAACCTGATGGCGCTCGGCGCGCTGGACGCCGTCCGGGCGCGCGGCCTGCGGGTGCCGGACGACATCGCGCTCGCCGCGTTCGACGACATCCCGTGGTTCGTGCACACCGATCCTCCGATCACCGCGATCGCCCAGCCCACCGGCCGGCTGGGACGCGCCGCCGTGCGCGCGCTGGTCGACCGCATCGAGGGGCGGCACCCCGAGTCCGTCACCCTCCCCGCCCGTCTCGTCGTACGCCGCTCGTGCGGCGAGCCGCCTGCACAGGCCCCCGCTGTGCAGTTCCCCGTACAAAGGAGCCAGTCGTGAGCAACCCTGACGAGTTGCTGCGCATCGAAGGCATACGCAAGACCTTCCCCGGCGTGGTCGCGCTCGACGGCGTCGACTTCGATCTGCGCCGCGGCGAGGTGCACGTGCTGCTCGGTGAGAACGGCGCGGGCAAGAGCACCCTCATCAAGATGCTCTCCGGCGCCTACCGCCCCGACGCGGGGCGGATCCTGGTCGGCGGCGAGGAGGTGCGCATCCACGGTGCGCAGGACTCCGAGCGCCTCGGGATCGCCACCATCTACCAGGAGTTCAACCTCGTTCCCGACCTGACCGTCGCCGAGAACATCTTCCTGGGCCGCCAGCCGCGCCGCTTCGGCATGATCGACCGCAAGAAGATGGAGGCCGACGCCGCCGCACTCCTCGAACGCGTCGGTGTGCACGTGTCTCCCCGCGCGCGGGTGCGTGAACTGGGCATCGCCCGGCTCCAGATGGTCGAGATCGCGAAGGCGCTCAGCCTGAACGCGCGCGTGCTCATCATGGACGAGCCGACGGCCGTGCTCACCTCCGAAGAGGTCGAGAAGCTGTTCGCCATCGTGCGCGCGCTGCGCGAGGACGGCGTCGGCATCGTCTTCATCACCCACCATCTGGAGGAGATCGCCGCCCTCGGGGACCGGGTGACCGTGATCCGCGACGGCAGGAGCGTCGGGCAGGTGCCCGCCTCCACGCCCGAGGACGAGCTCGTGCGCCTCATGGTGGGACGGTCGATCGAGCAGCAGTACCCACGCGAACGGCCCGACACCGGCGCGGCGTTGCTCACCGTCGAGGGGCTCACCCGGGACGGGGTCTTCCACGACGTGTCGTTCGAGGTGCGGGCCGGTGAGGTCGTCGGCATCGCGGGGCTGGTGGGGGCCGGCCGTACGGAGGTCGTACGGGCGGTGTTCGGCGCCGATCCCTATGACAGGGGAGCCGTGCGCGTCGCCGGCACTCAGGTGCGCCGGTACGACGTGAACGCCGCGCTGGAGGCCGGGATCGGGCTCGTGCCCGAGGACCGCAAGGGCCAGGGTCTCGTCCTGGACGCGTCCATCGAGGAGAACCTCGGACTCGTGACCATGCGGGCCGCGACCCGCGGCGGGCTCGTCGACCGCAAGGGGCAGCACGCCGCCGCGGCCAAGGTCGCCGACCAGCTGCGCGTGCGGATGGCCGGTCTCGGGCAGCACGTGCGCACGCTCTCCGGTGGCAACCAGCAGAAGGTCGTCATCGGCAAGTGGCTCCTGGCGAACACCAAGGTGCTCATCCTCGACGAGCCGACGCGCGGTATCGACGTCGGCGCCAAGGTCGAGATCTACCAACTGATCAACGAACTCACGGCCGCGGGCGCCGCCGTCCTGATGATCTCCAGCGATCTGCCCGAGGTGCTCGGCATGAGCGACCGGGTGCTGGTGATGGCCCAGGGCCGGATCGCGGGCGAACTCTCCGCCGACGAGGCGACGCAGGACTCCGTCATGGCGCTCGCCGTCAGCACACCCACCACGTCTGTGAACGAAATGGAGGCCACCCGTGGCCACTGACACGCTCAAGAGCACAGCGGGCGCCGGTGGCGCCACGGGGGTCCGCAGACTCCTGCTCGACAACGGCGCGCTCACCGCGCTGATCGTCCTGGTCATCGCGATGTCGGCGCTGTCCGGCGACTTCCTGACGACCGACAACCTCCTCAACATCGGCGTCCAGGCGGCCGTCACGGCCATCCTCGCCTTCGGCGTCACCTTCGTGATCGTCTCGGCGGGCATCGACCTGTCGGTGGGTTCGGTCGCCGCGCTGTCGGCCACCGTCCTGGCCTGGAGCGCCACGTCGGCGGGCGTCCCCGTCGCGACAGCGGTGATCCTCGCGATCGCGACCGGCCTCGCCGCCGGACTCGTCAACGGCATCCTGATCTCGTACGGGAAGCTCCCGCCGTTCATCGCGACGCTCGCCATGCTGTCGGTGGGCCGTGGTCTGTCGCTGGTCATCTCGCAGGGCTCCCCGATCGCGTTCCCGAACTCGGTCTCGCACCTCGGTGACACGCTGGGCGGCTGGCTGCCCGTGCCGGTCCTCGTCATGGTCGTCATGGGCCTGATCACCGCGTTCGTCCTCGGCCGCACGTACATCGGCCGTTCCATGTACGCGATCGGCGGCAACGAGGAAGCGGCCCGTCTGTCGGGTCTTCGGGTGAAGAAGCAGAAGATCGCGATCTACGCGCTGTCGGGTCTGTTCGCCGCGGCCGCGGGCATCGTGCTCGCCGCGCGCCTCTCCTCCGCGCAGCCTCAGGCCGCCAACGGTTACGAGCTGGACGCGATCGCCGCGGTGGTCATCGGCGGCGCCTCCCTCGCGGGCGGCACCGGCAAGGCGTCGGGCACGCTGATCGGCGCGCTGATCCTGGCGGTGCTGCGCAACGGCCTCAACCTCCTGTCGGTGTCCGCCTTCTGGCAGCAGGTCGTCATCGGTGTCGTCATCGCCCTGGCGGTGCTCCTGGACACCGTGCGCCGCAAGGCCGGGGCCACCCCCGTGGCCGCCGGCACCTCTCCGGGCGGCCGGGGCCGGCAGACGCTGACGTACGCGCTCGCGGCCGTGGTCGCGGTGGCCGTGGTGGGCGGGATGTCCTTCCTGCACGGCGGCTCGTCCTCCACCACGCCGAAGGTGGGCCTGTCGCTGTCCACCCTCAACAACCCCTTCTTCGTGCAGATCAAGCAGGGCGCGCAGGCGGAGGCGAAGAAGCTGGGCGTCGACCTGACCGTCACGGACGCGCAGAACGACGCCTCGCAGCAGGCCAACCAGTTGCAGAACTTCACCAGCTCGGGCCTCGGCGCGATCGTCGTCAACCCGGTGGACTCGGACGCCGCGGGCCCGGCGGTGCGGGCCGCGAACAAGGCGGGCGTCCCCGTCGTGGGCGTCGACCGCGGCGTCAACAAGGCGAAGACGGCCGCGCTGGTCGCCTCCGACAACGTCGAGGGCGGCAAGCTGGGCGCCGAGGCGCTGGCCGAGAAGCTCGGCGGCAAGGGCAAGATCGTGATCCTGCAGGGTCTGGCCGGCACGTCCGCGAGCCGTGAGCGCGGCGCGGGCTTCGCCGAGGGCCTGAAGGCCTACCCGGGCATCCAGGTCGTCGCCAAGCAGCCCGCCGACTTCGACCGCACCAAGGGCCTCGACGTGATGACGAACCTGCTCCAGGCCCACCCGGACATCCAGGGCGTCTTCGCCGAGAACGACGAGATGGCGCTCGGCGCGATCAAGGCGCTGGGGTCGAAGGCCGGGAAGTCCGTCCAGGTCGTCGGCTTCGACGGTGAGCCGGACGGACTCGCCGCGGTCAAGGCGGGCACGCTGTACGCGTCGGTGGCGCAGCAGCCTTCGCAGCTGGGCCGGATCGCGATCGACAACGCGCTGCGGGCCGCTCAGGGCAAGAAGGTCGAGGAAACGGTCATGGTGCCGGTGAAGGTGGTCACGAAGGAGAACGTGGCCGGGTTCACCGGCTGACCCGCCCCGTCCGGTCGCCACGGCGGCGGGCCGCGCAGCACGCGCGGTCCGCCGCCGTGGGGCCGGATTCACCGCTTTGTCGGATGCACGGGGATCCGCTGGGATCCGTTGGGAGACAGTTCATGTACGACTACGACCTGCTGGTCGTGGGATCGGCCAACGCCGACCTGGTGATCGGGGTCGAGCGGCGGCCCGCGGCCGGGGAGACCGTGCTCGGCTCCGACCTGGCCGTCCACCCGGGCGGCAAGGGCGCGAACCAGGCGGTGGCCGCCGCCCGCCTCGGTGCCCGTACGGCGCTGCTGGCCCGGGTCGGCGACGACGCGCACGGCCGGCTGCTGCTGGACGCGCAGCGCGCGGCGGGCGTCGACACGGTGGGGGTCCTGGTCGGCGGGGCGCCCACGGGGGTCGCGCTGATCACGGTGGACCCGTCGGGGGACAACAGCATCGTGGTCTCCCCGGGCGCCAACGGGCGGCTCGCCCCCGAGGACGTACGGGCCGCACAGAGCCTGCTGCACGCCTCCCAGGTGGTGTCGGCGCAGCTGGAGATCCCGCTGGAGACGGTGGAGGAGGTCGTACGGAACCTGCCGTCCGGCACCCGGTTCGTGCTGAACCCGTCGCCGCCGAGGCCACTGCCCGCCGAGGTGCTGGCGGCCTGTGACCCGCTGATCGTGAACGAGCACGAGGCACGGGTCATCGCGGGCGACGAGCTGGGCGGGGCGCCCGAGGACTGGGCACGGGCGCTGCTGGCGCTCGGCCCCCGCTCGGTGGTGGTGACGCTGGGCGCGGAGGGCGCTCTGGTGGCGGCCGACGGTTCGATGACCCGTGTCCCCTCGGTGAAGGTGGACGCCGTCGACACGACGGGCGCGGGCGACGCTTTCACGGCGGCGCTGGCCTGGCGGCTGGGCACGGGCGCGGCGCTGCCCGAGGCGGCGGCGTACGCGGCGCGGGTGGGGGCGGCGGCGGTGACGCGCCCCGGCGCTCAGGAGTCCTACCCCACCGCCGAGGAGGTCGAAGCCCTGTGCGGTGCCGGTCTGGGGGGCAACCCCCGGACGCCCGGCCGGCAAGGCGAGCCGGGAGAGCCCGCGCGAGGAGCGTCCGCGCGAGGTGAGTCCCTGTGAAGAAGGCCGGAATCCTGAACCGTCACCTCGCGGGCGCGCTGGCCGAGTTGGGGCACGGGCACGGGGTCCTGATATGCGACGCCGGCATGCCGATCCCGGCGGGCCCCCGGGTCGTGGACCTGGCGTTCCGCGCCGGGGTGCCGTCCTTCGCGGAGGTCCTGGACGGTCTGCTCCAGGAGCTGGTGGTGGAGGGCGCCACGGCCGCGCACGAGGTGCGGGACGCCAACCCGCAGGCCACGACGCTGCTGGAGGCCCGCTTCCCGGACCTCGAGCTGGTCCCGCACGAGAAGCTGAAGCGGCTTGCGGCCGATGCCCACCTGGTGGTCCGCACCGGTGAGGCCCGCCCGTACGCGAACGTACTCCTGCGCTGCGGCGTCTTCTTCTGAACCGGCCGCTCTGCTCAACCAGGCGATCTGCCGAACCGGGCGATCTGCCGAACCGGGCGATCTGCTGAACCGGCCGCTCCGCCCGAGATACTTCGAGGGGCCCGGTCACTGCCCGGGCCCCTCGGTTTCCCCCCACCCAGCCAGAACCCCCGTGATCCCCCCAGATCCCCCCGGGGAGTCCTGACTCCCCTTACGACACGCAGAAGGCGGCAAGGGTTGCATCTTTCGCCGGGGAATTTTCCGCGGGGTCCGGTGCGGGCGGCGCAAGAACTGGCACGGGATGTGGACAGGGTCGATGATGGAAGTGGAGCAAGAAGGTGATGGATCACGAACGACCGTGAGCCGGACAAGGCAGACTCCTCGTCGAGGGAGGCGTCCGCTCCTCAGCGAGTGAGCGCTCCCCGGGCCATGCGGAGCGCGGCCGAACAGCTGACCGAGCTGCTCGGGCGGGCTCCTCAGTCCGTTTCGGCGCTGAGGCCGACGGACCAGGGCTGGGAAGCCCTCGTCGAGGTCCTGGAGCTGGAGCGCGTTCCGGACACGAGCAGTGTGATGGCCAGCTACCGGGTCGTTCTGGACCCCGCGGGCAATCTGATGGGCTACGAACAGGTACGCCGCTACACCCGCGCGCAGGTCGACAAAGAGGGCCGCTGACAGCGGCTGACGCCCTTCGCCCGAAGGGACAGAAGATTGTGACTGTAATGCCGCAGGGCGGTGGTCTGCCTGCCGGCGGGGGCGGCGGAGGCTCCGGCAACCTCTACGACGTACTGGAACTGGTTCTCGACCGGGGCCTCGTCATCGACGCATTCGTACGGTTGTCCCTCATTGGAATCGAGATTCTGAAGGTGGACGCCCGCGTGGTCGTCGCCAGCGTCGACACGTATCTGCGCTTCGCCGAGGCCTGCAACCGGCTGGACCTGGAGTCCGGCCGCAAGGCCCCCGCGACGCTGACGGACATCACCCAGAGCATCACCGAGGGTGGTGCCCAGGGCAAGGCCAAGGGCGCGCTGACCGGCGCGGTGGAGGCGTTCACCGAATCGCTCCAGAAGGGGAGCAAGGAGCGCGAGAGGGAGCCCGAGCACAGCGAACGCGGCTCGTCGAGCCACCGCTCCTCGAAGGACCGGGAGGAGTGAGCGAGCCGATGTCGCTGTACGTGTACGCGATCACCAAGGACTCGCATCCGCTGGATCTGGACGGGGTCAAGGGCGTGGGCGAGGCCCCCGCCGAGTTGCGGACCGTCCGCAGCGGCTCGCTGTGCGCCGTCGTCAGTGACGCCCCCCAGGACCTGTCGGTCGCGCGCCGGGACCTGGAGGCGCACAACGAGGTCCAGGGACGTCTGTGGGCCGGCGGCAGCATCCTGCCGCTCGGCTTCGGATACGTCGCGGAGAACGAGGACGCCGTACGCGCCGTGCTCGAGTCGCGGGGCGAGGAGTTCTCCCGGCGTCTGGACGAGCTCAGCGGGCGGGCCGAGTTCAACGTCAAGGGCGTGCAGGAAGAGGACGCCCTGCTGCGGACCATCCTCGAGGAGTCCGAGCAGGCCCGGGCGCTGAGCGCGCGGACCCGCGAGGGCGGCAGCTACGACGATCGCCTGGCGCTCGGTCAGCTCATCGCGCAGGAGGTGCAGAGCCGCCAGGACGCGCAGGCCGAGCTGGTCCTCGCCGCGCTGCGGCCGCTCGCACTGGCCGAGAAGGTGTCCCCGCCGTCCAAGCAGTACTTCGTGAACGCGTCCTTCCTGGTGGAGGGCGACCGGGCGGAGGAGTTCACACGGGCCGGGCAGGAGCTGGCCGAGCGCATCGGAGAGGGCATCGAGGTGCGGGTACGGGGGCCGCTGCCGCCGTACAGCTTCGCCTGACCGCCCTGCCCGACCGGCCCACCGACCGGCCCGGACGGCATGAGGAGGAGGCGCTGTGGGAGGACTGGTCACCGGGATCCTGGGGCTGCCGTTCGCCCCGGTCAAGGGCATCGGCTGGGTGCTCGACAAGGTCGTCAAGACCGCGGAGCAGGAGTACTACGACCCGGCCCCCATCCAGGAGGAGCTGGTGAACCTGGAGCAGGCGCGGACCGAGGGCCGCATCGCCGAGGAGGAGTTCGCGCAGCGCGAGGAGGCGCTGCTGCACCGCTTGGAGGAGATCAGGGCCTACCACCTGCGGAAGGCGCAGGGCGGGCCGTGACGGTCGGCGAAAGAAAGAAGGAACCATGAACAACGCCAAGATCGGCGCGGCTGTTCTCGGCGGCTATCTGCTCGGCCGGACGAAGAAGGGCAAGCTCGCCCTGAGCCTGGGGGCGGCGATGGCCGGGTCGCGGATGAGGCCCGGGCAGGTCGGCAAGCTGCTCCAGGACTCCCCCGTCCTCGGCAACGTCAGCAAGCAGGTGCGCGGTGAGCTGGCGAGCGCGGGCAAGGCCGCGGCCACCACCGTGCTGTCGGCGAAGGCCGAGAGCCTGGCCGACGCCCTGCACGAACGCACCGAGGGGCTGAAGGAGAGGACGCACGGCGAAGGCGGGCGCGGTCGGCACGAGGAAGCCCGCGACGAGGAGGGCGCCGACGAGGAGGGGGACCGGGACGAGGGCCGCCGGAGAGAGCGTCGGAGCGGAGCAGGGGAAGAGCCGGGTCGCCGGAGCGAGGGGCGCGGGAAGAAGGCGAAGAGCGGGTCCGCACGACCGAGGAGGCCGGACGATGGTTGAGGGCACCCTCAACAAGGTTCGCGATCAGGTGCAGGGAACCCCGGGCGCGGACCGGCTGAAGGAAGAGTTCGAGAACTACCTGCAGGCCCGGCTCCAGGTGATGCTCGAGGGCATGGGCGAGCGGCTGGGTGAGGGGGCGCGCCGGCTGGCGGAGACGCACGTCGGTCCCGGCATGCTGGGCAAACTCGCTCTCAAGGGCGGCAAGAGGCTCCTCGGCGGGGACGGCGCGGGGGCGGGGGCGGGCGGGATTCTGTCCCAGGCGAAGGACACGCTGCTCGGCAAGGCCAAGGAGGCGGCGGGCGTAGGCGGCAAGAAGAACAAGCCCGGCGGACCGCAGCGGGGACTGACCATCATCGAGGACGTCGACGTGGGCGTGCCCGTCCGCGAGGCCTACAACCAGTGGACGCAGTTCCCGGACTTCGAAAAGTTCGCCAAGGGTGTCGAGAACGTCCGGCAGGACGACGAGACCAACACCCACTGGCAGGCGAAGATCGCCAAGTCACGTCGTCAATGGCGGGGCATCGTGACCGAGCAGGTGCCCGATGAGCGCATCGCCTGGACCAGCGAGGGCCCCAAGGGCACGAACAAGGGCGTCGTCACCTTCCACCCGCTCGGCGACAACCTCACCAAGGTGCTGCTCGTCATGCAGTACTACCCCAAGGGTCTGTTCGAGAAGACGGGCAGCCTGTGGCGCGCCCAGGGGCGGCGGGTGCGGCTCGATCTCAAGCTCTACCGCTCGTTCGTCATGAGCCGCGGTGAGGCCACCGGCGCCTGGCGCGGCGAGATCCGCGACGGGGAGGTGGTCCGCAGCTCGGAGGAGGTCGAGCGCGAGGAAGAGGAAGAGGCTGAGAAGGAGGGCCGCGGGGAGCGGGAAGAGGAGCCCGAGGAGCGGGAAGAGGAGCCCGAGGAGCGCCGCCGGGACGAGGAAGAGGAAGAAGAAGAGGCGGACAGAGAAGAGGGACGCCGGGGACGCCGGGACGAGGACGAAGAGGACGAGGACGAAGAGGAGCCCGAGTCCTCCGAGGAAGACGACGAGTGGGAGGAGGACGAGGACGAGCAACCCGACGACCGCTACGACGAGAGGGAGGCACCCGAAGGGCGTCGGCGCCGCGGATAGTCGCGGGCGCTGAGGTGCGCGAGCTCGCCGGCCTTCGTCGCCGCCGGCGCCGGGTGCTCAGGGAAACGAGGTCGAGTGTGCCGTGTCCGATCCCGCCGTCCCCGCGTCGCGGCCCCTGACCCCCTACAGTCAGGGGTCCTCCGGCGCGAATCTGGCCGACATCCTTGAACGCGTGCTCGACAAGGGCATCGTGATCGTCGGCGACATCAAGATCAACCTGCTCGACATCGAGTTGCTCACCATCAAGCTCCGGCTCCTGGTCGCCTCCGTGGACAAGGCCCGGGAGATCGGCATCGACTGGTGGGAGCACGACCCGGCGCTGTCCTCCCGCGCCGACGGTCGGCACAGCCTCCGGGAACAGAACGAGCAGCTGCGGGCCGAAGTGGAGGAGCTGCGCAAACAGCTCACGTCGCCCCCACCGCCCGAGCTGTCCGAGGGCAGGTCCGCCCGCCGCAGCCGGCCGCGGGAGGACCGCGACGCCGAACGAGAGCCACGCCGGGACCGCGACGCCGAACGAGAGCCACGCCGGGACCGCGACGCCGAACGAGAGCCACGCCGGGACCGCGACGCCGAACGAGAGCCACGCCGGGACCGCGACGCCGAACGAGAGCCGCGCACCGAGCCACGGCGCACCCGGCGCAGGGCCGATGAGGACGAGGACCGGAGCTGAGGGCGGTGGACGAGCAGCTGTGCTACGCGTATGCCGTGCTGGGTGCGTCGGCCCTGGACGAGACGGTGCTCGCGCCCGTCCGGGGCGTGGCGGACGCCCCCGTCACCCTGGTCCGCCACGGCCGGGTGGCGGCCGCGGTCAGCGCGGTGCCCGCGGCCGAGTTCTCGGAGGCGGCCCTGAGGGCCGGTCTCGAGGACCTGCGGTGGCTGGAGGCGACGGCCTGGGCGCACCACTTCGTGATCGAGACCCTGGCCGGGCACACCACGGTCCTTCCGCTGCGGCTGGCCACCGTCTACCTGGACGAGAGCCGGGTACGGGAGATGCTGGCCGGGCGGGAGGCGGAGTTCGCCGCACTCCTCGACCGGCTCGCCTCGCATGTGGAGTGGGGCGTGAAGGTCTACGTCGAGGCGCCGCCGGAGCCCCCGCCCGCCCAGGCGCCCACCGGCGCCCCGGCGGGCGAGGAGAACCCGGGGCGGGCGTATCTGCGCAGCCGTCGGCACCAGCGGCAGGCGCGCGAGGACGCCTGGCGGCTCGCCGAGGAGGCCGTGCGGCGGACCGAGGTGGAGGCCAGGGGCCTGGCGGTGGAGCGCACCCGGCACCGGCCGCAGCAGGGGGGCCTCGCGCAGGTGCCGGGCGAGAACATCGCCAACGACGCCTATCTGGTCCCGCGCCGGCTGTCCGGGGAGTTCCGCGACCGGATGCTGCACGCCGCCGACGGCCTGCCCGGGGTCCGCGTCGACGTCACCGGGCCGTGGGCGCCGTACTCGTTCACCGCGCCGCTCGCGCCCGACGCGCAGGAAGGGGCCGGGCAGCGGTGAGCGACTACGGCCCGTACGACGACCGTCCGGTCGCTCAGCCGCAGGTGGCGTTGATCGACCTGCTGGACCGGCTGCTCAGCGGCGGTGTGGTGCTCACCGGCGATCTTGTGCTGTCCATCGCCGACGTCGACCTGGTGCGGATCTCGCTGCGCGCGGTGATCGTCGCGATCCGCGAGGAGCTGGACGCGGAGTGGGCGACGTTCCTGCCCCCGGGACACTCCGCGCTTCCGGTCCACGGGAGCCACGGTGACGGGCCCGGCTGACGACCCGCGCGCGGACCGGCTGCGCGAGGTGGCCGAGGCCGCGACCCGGGCGTTCTCACTGCTGCCCGCCCGCCCGGACGAGATCCCCCCGCCGTCCGCCGGGCGAGGCGAGGGCGTCGCGCGCCGTCTGCACGCCGACCCGGAGACGGTGGAGCGGGATCTCGTCAAACTGGTCCTCACCATCGTCGAGTTGCTGCGCCAGCTGATGGAGCGGCAGGCCCTGCACCGCGTCGACGAGGGCGACCTCAGCGAGGAGCAGGAGGAACGGCTCGGAATGACCCTGATGCTCCTGCACGACCGGATGGCCGAGCTGTGCGACCAGTACGGCCTCACCATGGCCGACCTCAACATCGACCTGGGCCCGCTGGGCTCGCTGCTTCCGCCCTGAGGGCCTGTGAGCGGGCCGGGCCGCGCGGGCCCGGCCCACCCGGGGCGTCACCGGATCACGTGCTCCACGAACCGCTCGACCGTCTCCGCGAGGACCTCCCGGCCGTCCCGCGCCCATAGGCCGTCGTTGAACAGCTCGACCTCGATGGGACCGGTATAGCCCGCGGCCTCCACGTATCCCTTCCACTCGCGCATGTCGACCGCGCCGTCGCCGATCTGCCCGCGGCCGTTGAGGACGCCCTCCGGCAGCGGGGTGGTCCAGTCGGCGAGCTGGAAGGTGTGGATCCGGCCACCGGCGCCCGCGCGGGCGATCTGCTCGGGGGCCGTGTCGTCCCACCAGATGTGGTACGTGTCCACCGTGACGCCCACCTGCTCCGCCGGGAAGCGTTCGGCCAGGTCGAGCGCCTGGGCCAGGGTCGAGACCACACAGCGGTCCGAGGCGTACATCGGGTGGAGCGGCTCGATGGCCAGCCGCACGCCGCGCTCGGCCGCGTACGGGCCCAGTTCCGCGAGCGCGTCCGCGATCCGCTCGCGCGCCCCGCGCAGGTCCTTGGAGCCGGCCGGCAGCCCGCCCGAGACCAGGACCAGCGTGTCCGTGCCCAGCGCGGCCGCCTCGTCGACCGCCCGGCGGTTGTCGTCGAGGGCGCGCGCCCGCTCGTCGGGGTCGATCGCGGTGAAGAAGCCGCCCCGGCACAGGGTCGTCACCGTCAGCCCGGCGTCGCGGACCAGCTTCGCCGTCGCCTCCAGGCCGTGGGACTGCACGGGCTCCCGCCACAGGCCCACGCCCCGTACGCCCGACTCCTGGCAGGCATCGACCAGTTCGGGCATGGACAGCTGCTTCACCGTCATCTGGTTGATGGAGAACCGCTCCGGTGCCGTGCTCACTGGGCCACTCCGTACAGGGACAGCAGCGTCTTCATCCGCGTCTCGGCCAGCTCCGGGTCGGGGAACAGACCGAGGCCGTCGGCCAGTTCGTACGCCTTCGCGAAGTGCGGCAGCGAGCGCGCCGACTGCAGGCCGCCGACCATGGTGAAGTGCTCCTGGTGGCCCGCGAGCCAGGCCAGGAAGACCACGCCCGTCTTGTAGAAGCGGGTGGGCGCCTGGAACAGGTGGCGGGACAGCTCCACGGTCGGGTCGAGGAGTTCCCGGAAACCCTTCACGTCACCGGTGTCCAGGACCCGTACCGCCTCGGCGGCCAGTGGGCCGAGCGGGTCGAAGATGCCGAGCAGGGCGTGGCTGAAGCCCTGCGCGTCGCCGGCGATCAGCTCCGGGTAGTTGAAGTCGTCGCCGGTGTAGCAGCGCACGCCCTGCGGGAGGCGGCGGCGCAGGTCGATCTCGCGCTGGGCGTCGAGCAGGGAGATCTTGACGCCGTCCACCGTGTCCGGGTGGGCGGCGATGACCTCGAGGAACACGTCCGTGGCGGCGTCCAGGTCGTTCGAGCCCCAGTAGCCCTCCAGCGCCGGGTCGAACATCGGGCCGAGCCAGTGCAGGACGACGGGTTCGGCGGCCTGGCGCAGCAGGTGGCCGTAGATCTCCAGGTAGTCCTCGGGACCCTTCGCCGTGGCGGCCAGGGCGCGGGACGCCATGAGGATCGCCTGCGCGCCCGCCTCCTCCACCACGGCGAGCTGCTCCTCGTACGCCTTGCGGATCTCCTCCAGGGAGCCGGCGGCGAGCTGGTCGGTGCCGACCCCGCAGGCGATCCGCCCGCCGACCGCCTTCGCCTCCGCGGCGGACCGGCGGATCAGCTCGGCCGCGCCCGCCCAGTCCAGGCCCATCCCGCGCTGCGCGGTGTCCATGGCTTCCGCGACGCCGAGCCCGTGCGACCACAGATGGCGGCGGAAGGCGAGCGTGGCGTCCCAGTCGACCGCGGCGGGCGAGTCGGGGGAGACGTCCGCGTACGGGTCCGCGACGACGTGCGCCGCCGAGAAGACCGTACGGGAGGTGAACGGCGTGCCGGAGGTGAGGGCGAGGGGCTCGCGGCGCGGCTCGTACGCCCTGAGCCGCCCGCTCGCATCGGGGAGGTGGATGGTCACAGGGAGATCTCCGGTACGTCGATACGGCGGCCCTCGGCCGAGGACTTCAGCCCGAGTTCGGCGAGCTGGACGCCGCGGGCGCCGGCCAGCAGGTCCCAGTGGTAGGGGGCGTCGGCGTAGACGTGCTTGAGGAACAGCTCCCACTGGGCCTTGAAGCCGTTGTCGAACTCGCCGTTGTCGGGCACTTCCTGCCACTGGTCGCGGAAGACCTCGGTGGCGGGGACGTCCGGGTTCCACACGGGCTTCGGGGTCGCCGAGCGGTGCTGCACGCGGCACTTGCGCAGTCCGGCGACCGCCGAGCCCTCGGTTCCGTCCACCTGGAACTCCACCAGCTCGTCGCGGTTGACGCGCACCGCCCAGGAGGAGTTGATCTGGGCGATCGCACCGCCCTCCAGCTCGAAGACGCCGTAGGCGGCGTCGTCGGCGGTGGCGTCGTAGGGCTTGCCGTTCTCGTCCCAGCGCTGCGGGATGTGGGTGGTCGCCAGGGCCTGTACGGACTTCACGCGGCCGAACAGCTCGTGCAGCACGTACTCCCAGTGCGGGAACATGTCGACAACGATGCCACCGCCGTCCTCGGCACGGTAGTTCCAGGAGGGCCGCTGGGCGGGCTGCCAGTCGCCCTCGAACACCCAGTAGCCGAACTCGCCGCGCACCGAAAGGATGCGGCCGAAGAAGCCGCCGTCGATGAGCCGCTTGAGCTTCAGCAGGCCGGGCAGGAAGAGCTTGTCCTGGACGACGCCGTGCCTGACGCCCTTCTCATGGGCGAGGCGGGCCAGTTCCAGGGCGCCCTCCAGGCCGGTGGCCGTCGGCTTCTCGGTGTAGATGTGCTTGCCCGCCGCGATCGCCTTCTTGATCGACTCCTCGCGGGCGGAGGTGACCTGCGCGTCGAAGTAGATGTCGACGGTCGGGTCGGCGAGGACCGCGTCCACGTCCGTCGACCAGTGCTCCAGGCCGTGCCGCTCGGCGAGCGCCTTCAGGGCGTGCTCACGGCGGCCGACGAGGACCGGCTCGGGCCACAGCACGGCGCCGTCGCCCAGGTCGAGGCCGCCCTCCTCGCGGAGGGCCAGGATGGAACGGACGAGGTGCTGGCGGTAGCCCATGCGCCCCGTCACGCCGTTCATGGCGATACGCACCGTCTTGCGTGTCACGTCGATCCCTTCGTACGCGTCCGGCGCCCCGTACGCTCTGGGGCGAGCGTGACAGCAAGCGCTTTCTATACAGGAAGACGCTAGCCTCTGTGCGGTGGCTCGGACAAGACCGCGGGGCCGACGAGATGCACGTGTCCGCATACAGCGTCACAGGATGTGACACGACGGACACGGGGCCGTGAAGTCGGCCGGTCCGGGAGCGTGAAGTTGGTCGGTCCGTCGAACACGGTGAACCGCGGGCCTGTACACGGGTGTCTGTAGAGCTGTAGATGGATCTCGGCGGATGTCGGTGGACGGACACGACGGACACCGCCGAGCACGACGGGTACGACGAAACACGCGACCGGAGGACGACGACGATGACGGTGACCCTGGCGGACGTGGCGGCGCGCGCGCAGGTGTCGCCCGCCACCGTGTCGCGCGTGCTGAACGGGAACTATCCCGTGGCGGCGTCGACCCGGGAGCGGGTGCTGCGCGCGGTGGACGAGCTGGACTACGTCCTCAACGGCCCGGCGAGCTCGCTGGCGGCGGCCACCTCCGACCTGGTCGGCATCCTGGTCAACGACATCGCCGACCCCTTCTTCGGGATCATGGCGAGCGCGATCCAGTCGGAGATCGGGGGCCCGGGCGGACGGGCCGGCGGCGAACGGCTCGCCGTGGTGTGCAACACGGTCGGCTCGCCGGAGCGGGAGCTGACCTATCTGACGCTGCTCCAGCGGCAGCGGGCGGCGGCCGTGGTGCTCACCGGTGGCGCGGTGGAGGTCAGCGCGCATGTGGAGGCCGTGGGCGCGAAGCTGCGCAAGCTCGCGGCGGCGGGGACCCGGGTGGTGCTGTGCGGCCGGCCGCCGGCGCCCGAGGCGGTCGCCCTCACCTTCGACAACCGCGGCGGCGGCCGGCAGCTCACCGAGCACCTGATCGGGCTCGGGCACCGGCGGCTCGGCTATATCGCCGGCCCGGAGGAGCGCACGACGACGCGGCACCGACTTGAGGGTCACCGGGCGGCACTGGCCGCGGCCGGGATCGAGGACGACCCGCGCCTGACCGTGCACGGCCGCTACGACCGCCGGGCCGGTTACGAGGCGACGCTGGAACTGCTGCGCCGGGACCCCTCGCTCACGGCGATCGTGGCCGCGAACGACACGGTGGCGCTGGGCGCCTGCGCGGCGCTGCGCGACTCCGGGCTGCGCATCCCCGACGACGTGTCGGTGGCGGGCTTCGACGACCTCCCGTTCGCGATCGACGCGGTACCGGCCCTGACCACGGTCCGCCTCCCGCTCTCGGAGGCGGGGGCCCGCGCGGGCCGTATCGCGATGGGACGCGAGGAGCCGCCGCCGGGCGGGATCGCGACGGTCCGGGGCGAGTTGATGGTGCGGGGGTCGACGGGGGCGCCGCGGGCGTAGGGCCGTGGCCGGTCCCGTGGCTGGCGCTGAGACTGATCACCGGACGTGGTGCGATGCCCGGCATGTACGGCTTCGACGAAGCAAGCCCCGCCGGGGAAGGTTTCCCGTCGGGGCCTGGACAGGGCCGGGCGAGGAGGGCGCCCTCTTACGGAGGAGCCCAGCGACACCGGTATGTCGGCGTCCTCGTCGCCGATCCGCCCTTCCGTCGGCGTGGCGGAGGAATGCCCGTAAGGGCCCATGCCCGTGACGGTGGCGATCCGGCCCGGCGCGCCCGAGTGTCGCCGACGGGCGCTGCCCGCACCTGCCGAGTAGGGTCCGTTTGCATGAAGCTCGCGTTCTCCACCCTCGGTGTCCCAGGCCTGCCCATACCCGACGTGGTCCACCTCGCGGCCACCCACGGCTACCACGGTGTCGAGCTGCGCGCGCATCCCGACGAACCCGTGCACCCGGGCATCGGCCCCGCCGAACGGGCCGACGCGGCCGCCGCGTTCAAGGCGGCCGGTGTCGAGGTCCTGGGGCTCGCGGGGTACGCGCGTGTGGCCGCGCCGGGTGACGACGCGCCGGTCCTGGCGGAGATCCGCGACCTCCTCGACCTGGCCCGCGACGTGGGCGCCCCCTTCGTCCGCGTCTTCCCCGGTGGCGGCACCGAGCAGAGCCCGGAGGAGGCCGACGCGACGGCCGCCCGGCGCCTGGGCACCGCCGCCGAGTACGCCGCCGACGCCGGAGTACGGATCCTGCTGGAGACGCACGACTCGCACCCCACCGGCGCGGACGCCCTGCGTGTCCTCGGCGCGGTCGGCCACCGGAACGCGGGCGCGCTGTGGGACGTGATGCACACCTGGCTGGGCGGCGAGCAGCCGCAGGAGACGTACGCGGCGCTGTCCCCCTACCTCGGCTACGTCCAGGTCAAGGACATCGCGTCCGCCGAGGACAAGACACCGCTGCCGCTCGGCTCCGGCGTCCTCCCGCTCGCCGAGTGCGTGGAGGTCCTCTCCCGCCACGGCTGGGACGGCTGGCTGTGCTGGGAGTACGAGAAGCGCTGGTACGAGTCGGCGACACCACTGCCGGAGCTGCTGGGGGCGGGACGGGAGCACCTGGGGCGGTTGCTGAACGAGTCGGCGTAAGGGGCCGAGGGCGGCGGGGAGAACCGCCCTCGGCTCACTCGCCGTGCGGCGCGCCGACTGCGCGCGGATGCGGCCGGTCAGAGGCGGCGTGCCACGAAGTCGGCCACCTGCGTGCCGAGTTGTCGGCCCGCGCTGTTGTCGAGGGAGGTGTGCTGACCCGACCAGATCCGGCTGAGCCACGCTTCGGTGGCGGCGTCCTGGAAGCCGCGGAAGGTGCGGGTGACGCCCTTCGACGTCACCGCGAGAGGGTGGTGCGCACCGTAGAGTCCGGCGAGCGTCGTCGCCGCTGCCTGGCTGAGCGCACCGTGAGCACCGGGGTAGGACGGATCCGGGGCGGTCGGCAGCAGGGGGGTCCAGGCGGGATCACCGGTGATGCGCGGGTTGTAGTGCGTGCCGCCGAGCCGGATGGCGGTCACGGGGCGCCAGACACGGTAGGCGTACTTCGCGTCGTACATGGCGATCGCGGTGTCGGCGAGGGCCAGGTCGAGCCGGGCGAAGACCTTCACAGCCTTCTCCAGGCTCGCGTTCTGCGAGGTGACGAGGTTCTGCGCGACCTGGTTCCAGACGTTCCATACCGGCGCCGCCGCCCAGAACTTCGCGGCCGCGGTCTGGTCGGGGGTGCGGGTGCGACTCGTCTTGCTCCCCAGAGCCTTGACCTCGTTCAAGGCGGTGGCGTACGCGGCGCTGCTCACGGCCGGGGGTGCCGGCGGGCGGAACTGGCTTCCGGTGGCCAGCATGAACGGCTTGACCGAGCCCCAGTTGGTGAACACCGGTGCGGGGAAATCGGGAGGTGTGGACCGGTAGTCACCGGCTTTGCTGCCGGGCCTGAACAGCGGCGGTTTGACCGAGGACCCGTCATGGGACCGCAGGCTGATCAGCCGGCGGGCGACCTCGGCTCCCACGCGCGTGCCTGCCTGCTTGCCGGCGCCGTCGGGGATCGCGGACAGCCGGCTTTTCAGCCGCTGGTCCAGGCCTGTGCGCTTGGCCGGATAGAGGGCGACCAGCACATCGTGGGCCGCCTGGTCCGCTGCCGCATCCGCACGGGCGCCTCGCGGAGCCGACACCGAGGACACGTAGGCGGGGCCGGTCCGGGTGATCGAGACCACCGCGTCGTACTCGGCGGCCTGGAGGATCGCGAAGCTGCGCGTGGGGTGGACGGTGGACGGTTGAGCCTTCGGATCGCTCAGGATGGTGATCAGTTCGCGGTTCCACTCGACGACCGGCGTCCCGGAGGCTGAGGCAGCTGTGCGCAGGGGCTGCGCGTGAGTGGCCGTGGATCCGAAGGCAGGACTGGTGAGTCCGGCTGCCAGCGCAGTCCCGGTCAGCACGGCGAGTGTCTTCCGTATTCCACCCATGTGGTGTGACTCCTTGTCGCTGGAGGGGGCTGCGGCAACCGGGGGGTCATACACGTCGCCCACGTGGTCCACCGCGGACCACAGGGGCAGCGGACACGACGGATCGGTCGGGCAGCCCGCAGCGCATGCTGCGAAGAAGGACGGGCGGGTTCACTGGAGGACCGCGACCGGACAACCGGCGTATCGGCCCATGACGGGCAGGGGCGTCACCCGGACGACTTTTCCGGCGGGCGGACCGGGCGCGCCTGGTCCAACCTGATCTCCTCTTCGGTCAGCGGGTCGCTGGCCAGCTACAGCCTGCTGACACCCGATCGGCGCCGCAATCCGTACGCGGCCACTCGGGTGGTCGATACGCCCTTGGCGAGCCGTCCCCGGGAACCGGTCCCTGCCGGCTCCGGAAACACCGTGCTCCCGTCCGGCCCGTTCTCGTGGTCCCGTTCCCCTGGCCCGGTGCGGAGCCCTCTTGTCCGTGGCCGGTTCTGCCTGCTCACGGTGGTGTGGGTGGCGCGGGCACCCCGGAGCTGCGCGACCGGACTACGCCGGACGCGCCGTGAACCGTACGGCCCCGTCCAGGCACCACTCCAGTACGGCGGGCCAGGAGCCGTAGCCGGCGTCCAGGTCGAGGTGGGCGGCGCCGGGGACGATCTCGACCGGGACGCCGAGGGGATCCCCGAAGACCGTCTTCGCGCCCTCCGGGCAGTACGGGTCGTCGTCGCCCGCGACGAGAAGGGTGGGCGCGGGCGGCGCCAGACCGTCGAGCTGCGGCGGTACGAAGGCGGCGACCTCCGGGTACCGGGCGAGGACGGAGGCGGACGGCGGGGCCACGAGCAGCACCCGGTCCACCTCCAGGCCCTTCACCCCGCGCGCGACCGCGTGCAGCCACAGCACGCTGGACAGGCTGTGGGCGACGACGACGCGTTCGGCCCCGTCGGGCAGGTCGCCGAGGTGGCGGGCCAGCTCCGCGAGCCACACCTCCAGATCCGGGTCGTCGGGGTCGGGCAACTGCGGATAGGTGACGTGGTGGCCGAGTTCGGCGAGCCGGTCGGCGAGCCAGTGCTGCCAGTGGTCCTTCGGGCGATGGTTCTGCCAGCCGTGGAGGATGAGGTAGGCGCTCATGGGCCGATGCTATGAACACGCTGCGGTCAGACGACGACGCGGGCCCACACCGTCTTCCCCACGCACCGTTCCCTGACCTCCCACGTCTCCGCCAGCGCGGCCACCAGCAGCAGGCCCCGGCCCGAGGTCGCCTCCGGATCCGGGGCCGACAGGACCGGCCTGCGCGGGGAGGCGTCGGACACCTCCACGTCCACGGTCTTCTCGCCGTCGTACGTCATCGCCACCGCGAAGTGGCGCCCGGGGACGCGGCCGTGGCGGATCGCGTTCGTCGCCGGCTCGGAGACGACGAGTTCGACCACGTCCCGCGCGTCGGCCGACACCGCCCAGGAGCGCAGCAGGCAGCGGGCGCCGCGGCGGGCCTCGACAACGTTGCGCGGGGTCGGCGCGAACCTCATCCTCCAGGTGCGGAGTTGTGGAGATACGCCATCACTTTCTGTACTCATGGAGATACTGTCGGCCATGGAAGTCGCCGCCACCAGGGACGGAGCGTCGACGGTCGCGCACGGCAACCGGTGCGGTGCGCGCGTTGAGTCGTGTGGAGCCATGTAGAGGGGGTGGCTGCGATGGGGCAGCTCAGGAAGAACTCGGCGTCGCCCGCCGCGCAGTACTTCGCGGAGGTGCTGCGGACGCTGCGGGTGCAGGCCGGGTTGTCGCAGAACGACCTGGGCAACCTGATGGCGTACTCGGGGGGGCGGCGGTGAGCGCGGTGGAGACCGGCGCGAAACCGGCGACGGACGAGTTCATCGCGGCGGCGGAGAAGGCGTTGGATGCCGGGGGGCTGGTTGCTCCGCGCTACGGCTGGAGATCGGCGGCCCGGACGTCATGCGTGCGCAATACCAGTACCTGCTCGCCTGCGCGAAGCGCCCCAACGTGGTGGTGCAGGTCATGCCGTTGAAGCAGGGTGGGCATGCGGGCCTGCAAGGACCCATGAAACTGAGCGAGACCCCTGAGCAGACCACGCTCGGGTACATGGAAGGCAACGGGCACAGCACTCTGGTCTCCAAGCCGGAAGACGTCGGGGTGCTGGCCCGCCGCTATGCGATGATCAGGAGTCAGGCGCTCCGACCGGAGGAAACCGCCGTCCTGATCGAGCAGTTGGCAGGTGAGCTATGACCGACCTGGCGTGGTTCAAGAGCAGCTACAGCGACTCCAGCGGCGGTGATTGTCTGGAGGTCGCCTCTACCGACTCCATACACATCCGCGACTCCAAGACCCCGCAACTCCCTTACCTCACCGTCTCCCCGGCCGCCTGGACCCGCTTCCTCACCTTCGCCTCCAGCAGCGACCGGCACTCGGGCCACTCCTCCGCCGTGATCGAGTAGATCGCGGAGTCCCGGAGCCGGTCCTCCTCGCCCGGTGCCCAGGAGCGGGACCAGTTGCGCAGGACGCCCTCGAAGCGGGCGCCGACGCTCTGGATCGCCGCGCGGGAGCGGTTGTTGCGGGCGTCGGTCTTCAGGTCGACGCGGGACACGCCCCACTCCTCGAACGCGTGGCGGAACAGCAGGAGTTTGGACTCCGCGTTGACCCCCGTGCCCTGCGCGGAGCGGGCCAGCCAGGTGAAACCGACCTCGATGGCGTCGAGGCGGTCGTCCGCGCGCCAGGAACGCGGGTCCCAGAACGCCGTGGCACCGACCGCCCGCCCCGTCGCGAGGGAGATCTGCGCGTACGGGGCGAGCCGACCCGCCGCCGCGCGGCCGAGTTGGGCGTCGATGTAGGCCCCGACCTCGTCCGCCCCCGGAACCCACGTGAACGCGTACGTGTCCCGGTCCTCTTCCGCCGCCACGGCCAGGTCGGCCGCGTGCCGGTGCTCCAGCGGTTCCAGGCGCACGAGCGCACCCTCCAGGACGGGCCCGTTCAAGATGAATGTCACGGACGGAGTCTCGCCCACCCGCTGGATGCAGTCGAGCGGATTCGCTGCTTGTGGCTCCCCGACCCGACCCGTAGGCGCGTGGCCCCAACCGGCCCGTTCGGCCGGGGCGTTCGCCCATACACTGGAGGCCGCTGTTGAACAGGGGGACGACATGGCGGCAGCCAGTACTGTGCATCTGGTGGTGTCCGGTGAGGTCGACGTGGACCAGGAGGAACTCGACGAGCTCACCACGCAGTTGAGACGACGGCTGCTCGAACTGGACGTGGATGACGTACGGCTGGGACGCTCCGGTGAAGTCGCGCCCGAGGGCGCCAAGCCCGGCGAGGTCATCGCGGTCGGCGCTCTCGCCGTCAGTCTCGCACCCGCCGTCCTCCGGCCCGTGTTGCGGCTGGTGGAGACCTGGATGCAGAACCGGCCCGTGCGCACGGTCAAGGTCGACATCGACGGCCGCACGATCGAGCTCGGCCACGCCTCGGCGGAGCAGCAAGAACGGCTCGTCGACGCGTTTCTCGAGGACTTCCGCACGCGGACTCCGGCCGAGGGTGGCCCGCCCGTACCGGACGCAGCGGCGGGAGTCGCGGGTGGTACCGGAGAGCCGCCCGCCGTTCAGGAGTAGGCCGCACCATGACCGACTTCCCCCTCGGCACGGGCCGCAGGGACGCTCTCCTCATCGCGACCGGAAGATACGACGACCGAACGCTCAGCACACTGCGCTCCCCCGGCCAGGACTGCGCGGGCCTCGCAGACGTACTCGCCGACCCCGGCATCGGCGGCTTCCGCACGGAGCAGGTGAGGGATGCCCGGGCCCACGAAGTGATGCGTGCGGTGGAGCGCTTCTTCCGCGACCGCAGCCGCGACGACCTGCTCCTGCTCCACCTCTCCTGCCACGGCATCAAGGACGACGACGGAAACCTGTACTTCGCCGCGCGCGACACGGACCGCGACCTGCCGGCTTCCACGGCGATTTCGGCCGGCTTCCTGCGCGACCGCATGGAACGCTGTCGGGCCCGCACCATCGTCGTCCTGCTCGACTGCTGCTACAGCGGGGCCTTCCTGCCCGGCGCGAAGGGTGACGACCAGGTCCACGTCCGCGAGGAGCTCAGCGGCCACGGCAGAGCCATCCTGACGGCGACCAGCCGGACCGAGTACGCCTGGGAGGGGGAGCGTGTCGAGTCCAAGGTGCCGCAGCCCTCACGGTTCACGGGCGCGCTGATCGAGGGGCTGGCCACGGGAGCGGCAGACCAGAACCGAGACGGCCGGATCACGGTCACCGAGCTGTACGACTACGTGTACGAGTCCCTGCACCGCGCCGGGGTGAAACAGCGGCCTCGGATGTGGGCGGACCTGGAATACCAGGTGACCATCGCGCGGGCGGTCGGCGAGCGGGGACGTGTGCGGGACGCCGAGGTCCCGCCCGTACGGGAGTCCCACGTCCCCCCTCGGCCCGAGACGCCGCCCTGGGAGGCGGCCGGGTCGGAAGGCCAGACCTTCGGGGACATCATGGACGCGTTCTTCGGAGCGCCGAAGAAAGGCACCCGCACAGGGAGTGCGGATACCGGCGAAGGGGAACGGCATACGGTTCCCGAGCCGGAAACGGCGCCCGAGGCCGGAGCTGGTACCGGTCGGCAGCCGGAGGAGCACTACCCCCGGTCGCGTACCCGCCACGGCCAGGACGCGTTGATCCGCATCGAAATCGACCTGGAGGAGGCCGCGTTCGGCACGACGAAGGACATACTGGTCGACACCGCGATCGTGTGCCCGACCTGTACGGGTTCCGGTACGGCGGAGGGTACCCGGCCCCAGTTGTGCGACGCCTGTGATGGACGCGGCCAGACGACGAAGACCCGACGGACCTTTCTCGGCCAGACCGTCACGTCGGAGCCTTGCCGCAAGTGCCAGGGCTACGGCACGCTCCTGCCCCATCCCTGCCCCGAATGCGCCGGCGACGGCCGTGTCCGCTCCCGCCGTACGCTCACCGTCAAGATTCCGGCGGGCGTCGACAACGGCACCCGGATCCAACTCGCCGGGGAAGGGGAGGTGGGCCCCGGCGGCGGTCAGGCAGGCGACCTGTACATCGAAATCGTGGAACGACCCCACCCGGTCTTCCAACGGAAGGGCGACGACCTGCACCGCACGCTGACGGTTCCGCGCGCCTTGGCCACGACGGGCGGCACTCTCCCGGTGGAGACACTGGACGGTCCCCAGACCATCCGTGTCCCTCGGGGTATCCGTAACGGCCAGTTCCTGCGCCTGGCCGACTTCGGCGTGGTCCATCTCAGAGGCGGCGGCCGGGGCGACCTTCTCGCACGCGTCGACATACGCGACTGAACCGGAATCCGGATCCGGGCGGTACACGCTACCTGCGCCGAGGTGGCAACCCCGCCCGCAGCTCCGCGAACACCTCGTGGAAGTCCGGGAAAGTCTTCCGCACGCACCCGGGGTCGTCGAACGAAATACCCGGTACCCGAAGGCCCGTCACCGCGAAGGACATCGCGATGCGGTGGTCCCCGTACGTCTTGATGTCCGTGCCCACCGGCGCCCCCGGCGCGATCTCGATCCAGTCCGGGCCCGTGGCCACCCCCACTCCCAGCCGCCGCAGGTTCTCCGCGCAGGCCTCCAGGCGGTCGCACTCCTTCACCCGGGTGTTCGCGACGTCCTCGATACGGACCGGACCGGAGGCGAACGGGGCGATCGCCGCGAGGGTCGGCATCGTGTCGGAGATGTCCCGCATGGTGACCGTCAGGCCCCTGGACTCGCCCGTCCCGCGCACCGTCGTACGGTCCGCGGCCACCTCCACCTCCGCCCCCATCCGCCGCAGCACGTCCACGAACCCCAGGTCTCCCTGGAGCGCGCCCGACCCCAGACCCGGCACCGTCACCTCGCCGCCCGTCACGGCCGCAGCCGCGAAGAAGTAGCTGGCGGTGGAGGCGTCCGGCTCGATCGCGTACGTCGTGGCGCGGTAGCCCCCGGGCGGGACGACGAACACGTCCCCCTCGCGCCGCACCTCCGCCCCGAACGCCCGCATCATCGCGACCGTGATGTCGACGTACGGCGCCGACACCAGGTCCGTCACCGTGATGCGCAGGCCCTGACGTGTGAGCGGGCCGAGGAGGAGCAGGGCCGTGAGGTACTGGGAGGACTGGCCGGCGTCCAGCACCACGTCGCCGCCCGCCACCCCGGCCGCCTCGACCGTCAGCGGGTGGTGGCCCTCCGCCTCCTCGTGCCGCAGCCGTACGCCCAGGTCGCGCAGGGCCCGGGTCAGGGGGCCGAGGGGGCGGCGCCGCATCTGCGGCGAGGCGTCGAAACGGTAGGTGCCGTGGCCCGTGGCGGCCAGGACCGGCAGGAAGCGGGCCGTGGTCGCGCCGTCCCGGCAGTACACGTCCGCCTCCGTGGCGGCGGGACCCTGCGGGCGGCCGTCCACGTGCCAGGCCTCGGGGGTCTGTCCGACGCGGTAGCCGAGGGCGCGCAGGCCCTCGGCGAAGCCCTCGGTGTCGTCCGACCGCAGCGGCCGTACGAGCGTGGTGACTCCGTCGGCCGCGGCGGCCAGGAAGAGCGCGCGGGCGGTGATGGACTTGGAACCGGGGAGCTCGACTACGGGCATGGGCTCATGCTGGCCCGGTGATCGGCTCGCGTGCCGGAACGTCCGCCGACTGGACCTCCTCCGAACGGCCACCCACCGAACGGCCACCCTCCGAACGGACCCTCTTCGCCGGGGCCAGGGACGTCAGCGCCACCCCGCCCACCAGCAGTGCCGCCGCGCCCCAGCGCAGCGGGCTGATCGGTTCGCCCAGGAACAGGGCCGCGGACGACATGCCGAAGACCGGGACCAGGAGGGAGAACGGGGCGACCGTGGACGCCGGGTGACGGCGCAGCAGCCAGCCCCAGGCGCCGAAGCCGAAGACGGTGGTGATCCAGGCGACATAGAGGACGATGCCGGCGCCCTGCCAGTCGAGGGCGCGCAGCGCGGCGAGGTCACGGGACCGGCCCTCCGTGAGGAGGGACAGGCAGAGCAGGGGCAGCACCGGCACCGTGCTCACCCACACCATGAAGTTCAGGGGGTCCGGCGGGGACGCCTTGCGGGTGAGGACGTTGGACAGGCCCCAGCAGGCCGCCGCCACTATGACCAGGGCGAAAGCGCCGAGCGGTCCGGCCGTTCCCTCGTCGACGGCGGCGAGGGCGACGCCGCCGAGGGCCACCGCCATGCCCAGCGCCCTCAGGCGCGTGGGGCGTTCGCCGAGGAGCGCGAAGGCCATGAGCGCCGTGAACACGGCCTGGATCTGGAGGACCAGGGAGGACAGGCCGGCGGGCATCCCGGCGGCCATGCCGAGGAACAGCAGTCCGAACTTCGCCACGCCCAGCACCAGGCCCACCGCCACGATCCACTTCCACGCCACCTTGGGGCGGCCCACGAGGAAGACGGCGGGGACGGCCGCGACCAGGAAGCGCAGGGCCGAGAACAGCAGCGGGGGGAAGTGGCCGAGGCCGAGTTCGATGACGGTGAAGTTGACGCCCCAGACGGCGGCGACGAGGACGGCGAGAGACAGGTGTGCGGGTCGCATGCGTCGAGCATCACGTCCAGCAACCGTGAAGCACCAGCGCTGATTGCTGCATGGTTGGATGAAGCATCTCTAACCCCAGGGGGCCGTCTTGCTCGATCTTCAGCGCCTGCGCGCCCTGCACGCCGTCTCCGTCCACGGCACGGTCGGCGCCGCGGCCACCGCGCTCGGCTACACCCCGTCCGCCGTCTCCCAGCAGATCGCCAAGCTGGAGCGGGAGACCAGGACCGTCCTCCTCGAACGGGAGGGGCGCGGCGTGAGGCTCACCGACGAGGCGCTGCAACTGGCCGCCACCGCCCAGGAGTTGATGGCGATCGTGGAGCGCGCCGAGACCGAGCTGGAGGAGCGGCGGGGGCTGCCCGCCGGGCGGCTGACGGTGGCGGCGTTCGCGTCGGCCGCGCGGGGGCTGATGCCGGGGGTGCTCGCGGATCTGGCGCGCCGGCATCCCGCCCTGGACACCCGGCTGACCGAGGTGGACCCGCATCTGTCCGTCGACCTGGTGGCCAAGGGCGTGGTGGACGTCGCCGTGGCGCACGACTGGGACATCGCGCCGCTGCCCGCCCCGGAGGGGGTCGAACAGGCGGTCATCGGGGACGACCTGTGCGATCTGCTCGTACCCGCCGGCCACCGTTTCGCCGGGCGGACGGCGGTGCGCCGCGAGGAGCTGGGTGGTGAACGGTGGATCTGCCAGCCACCGGGCCGGGTCTGCCACGAGTGGCTGGTGCGGACGCTGCGCGCGGCCGGGCACGAGCCCGAGGTGGTCCACCAGGCCGACGAGAACCCGACCCTGGTCGCCCTGGTCGCCGCCGGACTCGGTATCGCCCTGATCCCGCGGCTGGGCCGGGGCCCGCTGCCCGAGGGGGTCGTCGAGGTGCCCCTGGACCCCATGCCCGTACGGCATCTGTACGCGCTGTGGCGCAGGGGTGCGGCCCGGCGGCCGGCGATCGCCGAGACCGTGCGCACCCTCCAGCACCACTGGCCCACCGTGTCGGCGCACAGGCCCCGTTGACCACCCCCGTACCGACTTCCGGCGTCCGGCCGTTTCCGGGGAACCCGACCCGGTGCGCCTTCGTCCCATGGGCAGGTTGCCGGATGAGTCTCCGCGCTGCGGTGTCGGCCCTCGCTGCTGGCTGCGATCGCTGACCACCCTCTCCGCCGCACGCGGCCGGCAGCACGCCGCCGTCGGCGCGCCCCCCTCCAACAGCGCCGATGGCGGCCCCTCATGTGCGGTACTTCATGTGCGGCGCCTTGACCGGCAGAAACTTCCCGGATATTGGTGACTCCTCGGAAGTTTCCTTCAGCGTCCTCCTCCGGAAGGAGCGCACGTGCACGACTCCGGCACGGGAAGCACCGCACAGCCCTCCAGACGCACGGTCCTCGCCGCCACCGCAGGCCTGGCGGCGGCCCTCTCCCTCACCCCGGGCGCCGCTCATGCCGCCGGGTACGACGACGAACGGCTCAAGGGCCTGATCTCCCGCATGTCGCTTGAGGAGAAGGTCGGCCAGCTCTTCGTGATGCGGGTCTACGGCCACTCGGCGACCGCCCCAGACCAGGCCGACATCGACGCCAACCTCAAGGAGATCGGCGTCCGTACGGCCGCCGAGCTGATCGCCAGGTACCGCGTCGGCGGCATCATCTACTTCACCTGGGCGCACAACACCCGCGGTCCCCGGCAGATCGCCGAACTTTCCAACGGCATCCAGAAGGCGTCGCTCGACCAGCCCCGCGGACTGCCCGTGCTCATCGCCACCGACCAGGAGCACGGGATCGTCGCCCGCGTGGGCAGGCCCGCGACCCTGTTCCCGGGCGCGATGGCGATCGGAGCCGGTGGCTCCCGGGCCGACGCGCAGACCCTGGGCCGGATCGCCGGGGCCGAGCTGCGCGCCCTCGGCATCCGCCAGGACTACTCCCCCGACGCGGACGTGAACGTCAACCCGGCCAACCCGGTCATCGGCGTACGGTCCTTCGGTGCCGACCCGGAGGCGGTGGCGGACCTGGTCGCGGCGGAGGTCAGGGGTTATCAGTCCTCCCGCGTCGCGGCGACCGCCAAGCACTTCCCGGGCCACGGCGACACCGCCGTCGACAGCCACTACGGCTTCCCGGTCATCACGCACAGCCGCGAGCTGTGGGAGAGGCTGGACGCGGTGCCGTTCCGGGCGGCGGTCCGGACCGGGATCGACGCCGTCATGACCGCGCACATCATGGTTCCCGCGCTCGACGACTCGGGCGACCCCGCGACGCTCTCCCGTCCCATCGTCACCGGCATCCTGCGCGAGGAGCTCGGCTACGACGGGGTCGTGGTGACCGACTCGCTCGGCATGGAGGGCGTACGACAGAAGTACGGCGACGACCGTGTGCCCGTGCTCGCCCTCAAGGCAGGGGTCGACCAGCTGCTCAACCCGCCGAACCTCGACCTCGCCTGGAACGCGGTCCTGGACGCGGTGCGGGGCGGCGAGCTGACCGAGGCCCGGCTGGACGAGTCGCTGCTGCGCATCCTGCGTCTGAAGGCGAAGCTGGGGCTGCTGGACCAGCCGTACGTGACCGAGGCCGGCGTCGAGCGGACCGTCGGCACCCCGGAACATCTGCGCACCGCCGACCGCATCGCGGACCGCACGACCACACTGCTGGTCAACAGGGAGCGTCTGCTGCCGCTCTCGCGCCGAACCCGCCCCCGGCTGCTGGTGGCCGGCGCGGACCCGGCGTCCCCGACCGGCACCGACGGACCGCCCACGACCGTCCTGGCCAACGCCCTGACCGAGCTGGGCTTCACGGCGACCGCGCTGTCCTCCGGCACCGCCCCCTCGTCGGCGACGATCGCGAAGGCGGTGACGGCGGCGGGGGACGCGGACGCGGTGGTCGTGGCCACGTACAACGTGAACGCGGCCAGTCCCCAGCGAACGCTCGTGAACCGGTTGGCCGCCACCGGGAAACCGGTGATCGCCCTCGCCGTCCGGAATCCGTACGACGTCGCCCACCTCCCGGACGTGGACGCCTTCCTGGCGTCGTACTCCTGGACGGACGTCGAACTGCGCGCCGCGGCACGGGTGATCGCGGGCCGGGTGAGGCCGCGCGGGAAGCTGCCGGTGCCGGTGCAACGGGCGGACGATCCGGCGCAGGTGCTGTACCCGATCGGGTACGGGCTGTCGTACTAGCCGTACGCCGGGAACCGGGCACCCCGCCCCCAAATGTCGCAAAGCGCCCGAGACGTCTGGCGTGGGCCGTGGCCGCGGGTCACGCTGGACGGGGGTGGACGGGGGGGGATGGCGATGCGAGGGACGCGAGCGTTGCCGGGTGCGCTGCTGGCCGCTGCGCTGGCGGTGGGCGGGCTCTCCGGGTGCCAGACGGTGTCGGGGGCGGCGAGGGACCGGCCGAGCGGGCGTGCCACGTCGGCGGCGCCGTCCGGGTTCGGCGCCGAGTTCCTCGCCGTGGACGAGTGCAGTTCCTTCGGCACGACGAGCTTCACGGAAGTGCCGTGCACGAGCGAACGGGCCGCCGCCCGGGTGGTCGCCCGCCACGACGGCGATCCGGCGCAGGGCCCCGCATGCCCCGCGACCACGGACTTCGTGCTGCACATCAGCCCCTCGGGGGTGGTGCGGCGCGGCTATGCGTGCATGCGGAACCTGGAGCCGCCGCACCCGGGCGACCCCGGCGGCGGGGGCGGCCCGCGCACGATCGTCGGGGACTGCGTGTACGGCGCGGGCAAGGGCGAGGTCCGGGAGACGGCCTGCGACGGCAGGGGCGGGCGCACGCCCGAGTACAGGGTGACGTCGGCGGTCGAGCGCCGCTCGCAGTGCCCGCCGTCCACGGCCCTCTACGTCCAGCTGGGCGGCAGCAGGCCGGTGGGGTGCGCCCTGCGGCTGTGAGCGCGGGGGCGCGTCAGCAGAGGGTCCATCCGGAGCTGACCGATCCCGACCCGACGGAGCCGCGGATCCATACGCACCGGTGGCCGGCGTGCACGGTGACGGGCCCGGCGTGGTGCGTGTACTGCCCGATGTCGACCGCGGGACGGCTGCCGCGCGCCTGCACGCTCACCGACATGGTCGTCCTGCCGGAGACCCGCTTGGCGAAGGTCACCGCGCACACGTAGCCGTCGCGCTTGTAGACCTGGACGGAGCCGGTGGAGAACGAGAGCGTACGAACGTTGCGTCCCGAGCAGTAGCCGGCCGCCTCCGCGTGTCCCGGGCTCGCCAGTGCGAGCAGCCCGGACGCCGTCAGTACGGTCATGCCGAGCGCCAGGCGCCGGCGTATCGCACTCTTGTCCACCTTTATGGTCCCTCCCCGCGACGATAAGCGTACTGCTGTACGGACGCATGGCGTACGGCAGATGGTTGCATCGCGGTGGTGCACACAGGCACACATTTTCGAACGTTTGGGGCAACCTCCGCAGAATTTCCTGAATTCGACGGGGCGTCAGGCCGTGGAGCCCACCGGCTCCTCCTGCCCCGGTTCCGGCGCCCCCACGAACGTCCGCCACAGCTCGGCGTACCGGCCGCCGCGGCGCAGCAGCTCCTCGTGGGTGCCGTCCTCCGCGATGCGGCCGTGGTCCATCACCACCACCCGGTCGGCGCGGGCCGCCGTGGTCAGGCGGTGCGCCACGACCAGGGTGGTACGGCGGCCGGCGAGGCGGTCCGTGGCCTGGTTGACCTGGGCCTCGGTGGCCAGGTCGAGTGCGGCGGTCGCCTCGTCGAGCAGCAGGACGTCGGGGTCCACCAGCTCAGCGCGGGCCAGCGCGATCAACTGCCGCTGTCCGGCGGACAGGTTGCGGCCGCGCTCGGCCACCTCGTGCAGATAGCCGCCCTCGAGGCGGGCGATCATGTCGTGCGCGCCGACCGCCCGGGCCGCGGCCTCCACCTCGGCGTCGGTGGCGTCCGGACGCCCGTACGCGATGGCGTCCCGGACGGTCCCCTGGAACAGGTACGCCTCCTGCGGGACCACGCCGAGCCGGTGCCGGTACGAGGTCAGGTCCAGCGAGCGCAGATCGGTGCCGTCGACCAGCACCCGGCCGCGCGTGGGGTCGTAGAACCGGGCGACGAGCTTGACCAGGGTCGACTTGCCCGCGCCGGTCTCGCCGACGAACGCGACGGTCTGCCCGGCCGGGATCGTCAGGTCCACGCCGGTCAGCGCCTCCTCGTCGTCGCCGTAGGCGAAGTGGACGCCCTCGAAGGCGATGTCGCCGCGCAGCGACAGCACCTGAAGCGGCTCCACGGCGGCCTTCGTGGTGGTGGGCTCCTGGAGGAGTTCCTGGATGCGGCCCAGCGACACCGTGGCCTGCTGGTAGCCGTCGAAGACCTGGGAGAGCTGCTGCACCGGCGCGAAGAACAGGTCGATGTACAGCAGGTACGCGACCAGGGCACCCGTCGTCAGCGTCCCGGCCTCCACCCGGTGGGCGCCGGAGATCATCACGGACGCCGCGGCCACCGAGGACAGCAGCTGCACGAACGGGAAGTAGACGGAGATCAGCCACTGGCCGCGGATGCGCGCGCGGCGGTAGGAGTCACTGCCCTCGGCGAACCGCCGCCCGCCGTCCCGCTCGCGCCGGAACGCCTGCAGGATCCGCAGCCCGGACACCGACTCCTGGAGGTCCGCGTTGACCGCCGAGACCCGCTCGCGGGCGAGTTCGTACGCCTTCACGCTGGCCCGGCGGAAGAAGACGGTCGCCACGATCAGCGGCGGCAGCGTGGCGAACACGACCAGGGCGAGCTGTACGTCGATCACCAGCAGCGCGGCCATGATGCCGAAGAAGGTGACGACGGAGACGAAGGCCGTCACCAGCCCCGTCTGCAGGAACGTCGACAGCGCGTCGACGTCCGTCGTCATCCGCGTCATGATCCGCCCGGTCAGCTCCCGCTCGTAGTAGTCGAGCCCGAGTCGCTGGAGCTGGGCGAAGATCTTCAGCCGCAGGGAGTACAGGACGCGTTCGCCGGTGCGTCCGGTCATCCGGGTCTCCCCGACCTGCGCCGCCCACTGGATCAGGACGGTGCCCAGCGCCAGCAGCGACGCGGACCACACCGCGCCGACGGCCATCCGGGACACGCCCTGGTCGATGCCGTGCCGGATCAGGATCGGCAGCAGCAGCCCCATGCCCGCGTCCACGGCGACGAGGGCGAGGCTGACGAGCAGGGGCAGCCCGAAGCCGCGCAGCAGCCGGGTGAGGCCGTAGGACTCCTCCGGCCGGACGGCGCGTGCCTCGTCGACGCCCGGGGTGTCGGTGGCCGGGGGCAGCTTCTCGACCTGGGCGAGCAGCTCCGGGGTCGCCGGGGTCCCGGCGAGGGCGTGGTCCTTGGGCCGGCGGTCGCCGGTCCACAGTCGCGGGGTGACGCCGCGCTCGGCGTCGAACTCGGCGTCCAGCTCGTCCCGGACGCTCGTGTCCTCCTCGGGCACGGCCGGCTGGGCGTGGCCCGGGGAGACACCGCCCAGTTCGTCGGGGTCGGTGAGGAGGCGGCGGTAGAGGGCGGAGCGCTCCTGCAGCTCCTCGTGGGTGCCGATGTCGGCGAGACGGCCGCCGTCGAGGACCGCGATGCGGTCGGCGAGGTTGAGGGTGGAGCGGCGGTGGGCGATCAGCAGGGTTGTGCGGCCCTCCATGACCTGCTTCAGGGCCTCGTGGATCTCGTGCTCGACGCGGGCGTCCACCGCCGAGGTCGCGTCGTCGAGGACCAGCAGCCGGGGGTCGGTGAGGATGGCGCGGGCGAGCGCGATGCGCTGGCGCTGGCCGCCGGAGAGGGTCAGGCCGTGCTCACCGACCTTGGTGCCGTAGCCGTCGGGCAGCTCGGCGATGAAACGGTCCGCCTGGGCGGCGCGCGCGGCCCGCTCGATCTCCTCGTCGGTGGCGTCGGGGCGGCCGTAGGCGATGTTGTTGCGGACGGTGTCCGAGAAGAGGAAGGAGTCCTCGGGGACCAGCCCGATCGCGGCGCGCAGGGACGTCAGGGTCAGCTCCCGCACGTCGTGGCCGCCGACGAGGACGGCACCGTGCGTGACGTCGTAGAAGCGCGGCAGCAGCAGCGAGACGGTGGACTTGCCGGAACCGGAGGAGCCGACGACGGCGAGGGTCTCGCCGGGGCGGATCTCGAAGGAGAGCCCGTCGAGGACCGGGCGCCCGTCCTCGTACGCGAAGGAGACGTCGTCGAACTCGACGGTCGCGGGGGCGTCGGCGGGCAGTTCCTTGGTGCCGTCCTTCAGCGACGGCTCGGTGTCGATCAGCTCCAGGACCCGCTCGGCGCCCGCACGGGCCTGCTGGCCGACGGTGAGGACCACGGCGAGCATGCGGACCGGGCCGACGAGCTGCGCCAGGTAGGAGGAGAACGCGACGAACGTGCCGAGCGTGATGTGCCCGCGCACCGCGAGCCAGCCGCCGAGCGCCAGCATGGCGACCTGACCGAGGGCGGGCACGGCCTGGAGGGCTGGGGTGTACTTGGCGTTCAGCCGGATGGTCCGCAGGCGTCCCGCGAACAGCCGGCGCCCGACCTCGCGGAGCTTGCCGGTCTCCTGCTCCTCCTGCCCGAAGCCCTTCACCACGCGAACGCCGCTGACGGCGCCGTCGACCACGGTCGCCACGGCGGCGGCCTGGGCCTGGGCGTACCAGGTCGCCGGGTGCAGCCGGGACCGGCTGCGCTTGGCGATGAACCCCAGGGCGGGCGCGACGGCCAGGGCGACCAGGGTCAGCGGCAGCGACAGCCAGGCCATGACCATCAGGGAGACCAGGAAGAGCAGGACGTTGCCGATGGTCATCGGGAGCATGAAGAGCAGGCCCTGGATCAGCTGGAGGTCGCTGGTGGCACGGCCGACCACCTGGCCGGTGGACAGCTCGTCCTGGCGGCGCCCGTCCAGCCGGGTGATCGTCCCGTACATGTCCGTCCGCAGGTCGTGCTGGACGTCCAGGGCGAGCCGGCCGCCGTAGTAGCGGCGGATGTAGGTGAGGGCGTAGACGAGGACGGCCGTGCCGATCAGGGCGCCGGCCCAGGGGGCCATGGGCCTGCTGTGGTTGCCGATGACGTCGTCGATGATCACCTTGGTGATCAGCGGCACCAGGGCGGTGAGCGCCATGCCGGCGAGGGAGGAGCCCAGGGCGAGGACGACGTCCTTGGGGTACCGCCAGGCGTACCCCGCGAGTCGCCTCGCCCAGCCGCGATGCTCCCCCTCGTGCTCTGCCACGCCGATGCCCTCCTTCAGACCTGGTCTACCGGAAGGCATCAACGCCGTCAGCAGCGGATTTCATCCCTCCGCAATGTTCGGACTCGTACCGGCGGGTAGGAGAGCCGCGTCGTCCGGACCGGAGTCGTGATCACCGGGAGTTCGGCCGTGTCAGCTCGCGGGGGCCGCCGGGTAGGCCTCCTGCGGCGTGCTCGTGGGCACGAACGTGCTGGTGGTGGACGTCGTCGGCACCAGGTCCCTGTGGATGACCCTCGCCACGTTCTGGATGGTGGTGACGCCGTAGTTCATCGTGCTGTTGTCCCAGGTCAGCACGGTGATCATGTAGTCGTGGCCGCGGCCGTTGAACGTGCCGACGCTGTGCACCCGCCAGCCGTGCGTGGAGCGCTGCAGCCAGCCGTTCTTGACGTGCACGGCCACGCCGGAGGGCGCCCCCGCCGGAGTGCCCCAGCGCTGTGAGGAGATGACGTTCGCCATCAGCTTCAGCTCGTACGCGCGGGAGTTGTCACTCAGCACAGAGTTCTTCGCGGTGAGGAGCTTGAGCAGCTTCTGCTCGTCCTGCACGGTGATCTGGGTCAGGCCCCAGTAGCCGTTCGCGCCCGGCTTGGTCTGGGTCATGCCGGCGGCGGCGAGGAAGCCCTTGATCTTCGTCAGGCCCAGCTGCTTCCACAGCGTGCTGGTGGCGTTGTTGTCCGACTTGGTGATCATGGCCGTGGCGAGGCTGGTCTCACGGCTCGTCAGGTAGCGGTTGTGGTTCTTCGCGTCCCACAGAAGGGTGGCGAGCACCGTGACCTTCACCACGCTGGCCGAGTCGTAGGCGGACGTGCCGCGCAGCGAGCAGGTGGTGTTGGTGGAGCGGTCGTACAGGCCGACCGCGACGGTGCCCGTGCGGCCGGCGAGGGCCGAGGTGATGTCCTTCTGCAGCTTGGCGGCCAGACCCGCCTTGCCCGAGGTGCAGCTGACGGTGGGCGTGGCGGCCACAGCGGGCGTGGCGGCCGCCACGAACGGTACGAGCATGCCGACGCCGAGTCCGGCCGCGAGGACCCGAGCTCTGTTAAATGTGCGGAAATTGCCGGATATCCGGTGAGTCATAGAGGTTGACCATCCTCTTACATGGACAAGAGCGCGCCGCCGGCGCGCTCGTGCCCTATTGACTCACGGGAATGTCCGAAAGTTGTAGGCGAGTTCGCTCACATAGTCGTTCGCAGGCCGATTCACGCCCGCAATCACGGCACCCCTGTGAGGAACCTCTCACTTGCCGTCCGCTTACCGGGATCTCATCATCCACAGCCCACGCCCAGGCTGACCACAGTCCGTACCCATGGCGTCCCCGCATGGTGCACCGGTGACCTCTGCCACGCATCCTCGCTCCGAAGTCCCCGGCCGCCCCTCGGTCCCCGGTTCACCGGCCGCCGGGCCGCCCCACGGCCCGTCCCCCGACAGCGGCACCGCGCCGCGCTGGTCGTTGCCGGCGTTGCTCGGCATCCTGGCGCTGGCCGCGGTGCTGTACTCCTGGAACCTGTCCGGATCGAGTCTGAACAGCTTCTACAGCGCGGCCGTACTGAGCGGCACCCAGAGCTGGAAGGCGTGGTTCTTCGGCTCGTTGGACGCGGGCAACTTCCTCACCGTCGACAAACCGCCCTTCGCGCTGATGGTCATGGGACTGTCCTGCCGCGTGTTCGGCTTCGGCACCTGGCAGATGATGGCGCCGATGATCCTCGCCGCGCTGGCGACCATCTGGATCCTGCACTCCTCAGTGAAGCGGGTGTGGGGCCACGGCACGGCGGCCCTCGCGGCGCTGGTGCTGGCGCTGACGCCCATCACGGTCGCCATCAACCGCGACAACAACCCGGACACGCTGCTGGTCCTGCTGATGGTCGGCGCGGCGGCGCTCGCGCTGCGCGCGGTGACCAACGGCCGGCTGCTGCCGCTGCTCGGCTCGGCGCTGTGCTTCGGACTCGCCTTCAACACGAAGATGCTCCAGGGCTACATCGCCCTGCCCGCCGTCTTCCTGGTCTACCTGTACGCCACGCGGCTGCCCGTGATGAAGCGGCTGGTGAACCTGCTGATCGCGGCCGTGGTCCTGGCCGTCTCCAGCGTCTGGTGGGCGGCGGCCGTGTCGCTGGTGCCGGCCTCCGAGCGGCCGTACATCGGCGGCTCGACGGACGGCACCGCCTGGAACCTGATCATGGGCTACAACGGCCTCGGCCGCGTCTTCGGCGGCGAGGGCAACGGCGGGGGCGGCGGCGGAGGCGGCGACTTCTCCGGCAGCGCGGGCATCGGCCGCATGTTCAACGACATCCTGGGCGGCCAGATCTCCTGGCTGATCCCCTTCGCGGCCATCGCCTGCGTCGGCGGCCTGATCCTTTGCGGCCGCGCCCCGCGCACCGACCTGACGCGGGCCGCGCTGCTGCTGTGGGGCGGCTGGACGGCGCTGCACTACCTGACCTTCGCCATGGCCGAGGGCACCATGCACCCGTACTACACGACCGCGCTCGCCCCAGGTATCGCGGCCCTGTGCGGGGGCGGCGGCACGATGCTGCTGCGTGCGTTCCGCGCCGACAAGCGCTGGGCGTGGGTGCTTCCGGCGGGACTGGCCGTGACGGCCGTCTGGGCGATCGAGCTGCTGCACCGGGCCTCCGGTTGGAACACCTGGCTGTGGCCGGCCATCGGTGCGGTCATGGCGGCGGCGGTCGTCGGCCTGTTCGTCTTCCGCTCGGGCGACCGCGTCCGGCTTCTCGCGGCCTCCGTCGCCGCGGCGGTCGTCGCGGCGCTCGCGGGCCCGGCGGCGTACGCCTGGTCCGTGCCGTCCCGTTCGAGCGGCGGCGGCATGGGCGGTACGAACCCGACCGCCGGTCCCTCCACCGGCGGCGGCTTCGGCGGTGGGCCGGGCGGCAACCGCGGCGGCAACGGCGGCCCCGGCAACGGCGGGATGCCGGGCGGCACCCGGCAGGGCTCGGGCCAGAACGCCGAGGCCGGCGGCGCCCCGGGCGGCGGCGCCCCGGGCGGCGGCGCCCCGGGCGGCGGCGCACCCGGCGGCGGCTTCCCCGGTGGCCAACAGGGCGCCGGCAACGCCGAGATGGGCGAGACGCCCCCGAACGGCACCGGCGGCGAGCCCGGCACCCAGGAGGGTACGACCGGCAACGACCGTGCGCGCGGGGGGTTCGGCGGCGGCCCCGGCGGCATGGGCGGGGCGAGCAGCGAGCTCATCGCCTACCTGAAGAAGCACCGGGACGGGGCTCAGTGGCTGCTCGCGGTCTCCAACTCGCAGGGTGCGGCGCAGATCGAGTTGAGCAGCGGCGTGCCGGTCATCTCCATGTGGGGCTTCACCGGCACCGATCGGGCGATGACCGTGGCGAAGCTGGAGGAGCTGGTGAAGAAGGGCGAACTCCACTACATCCAGCTCGGCGGCGGCATGGGGGGCGGCCCGGGCGGCGGCAACAACAGCCTCAGCTCCGAGGTGACGTCCTGGGTCCGGAAGCACGGCACGGCGGTGAAGGAGAGCGCCTACAGCAGGACCACGACGGCGAACTCCTCGTCGGGGACCAGCCAGTCGACGCTGTACCGCCTGGACCCGTCCGACGTCAGCTGAGGTGCGTCGGCGCGAACATCCGCAGCAGCGCCGGCAGGACGACCACCGAAGGCCCTGGTTCCGCCAGGGCCTTCGCCAGGTCGGCCTCCAGTGTCTCGGGGGTCGTGCGCACGCCCGGGACGCCGAAGGACTCCGCCAGGGCCACGTAGTCGGGGCGGGTCAGTTCCGTCGCCGTGGCCTGGCCGAAGGCGTCCGTCATGTACTCGCGCAGGATGCCGTAGCCGCCGTCGTCGACGATCAGCCAGGTGACGTCGAGGCCGTACTGCCGCGCCGTCGCCAGTTCGGCGATGGAGTACAGGGCGCCGCCGTCGCCGGACACCGCCAGGACGGGGCGCGTGGGGTCCGCCGCCGCCGCGCCGAGGGCCGCCGGGAAGCCGTAGCCGAGCCCGCCCGCTCCCTGCGCGGAGTGCATGGTGTTGGGAGCCTTCGCGTCGAAGGCCGACCAGGCCCAGTAGGCCAGGATCGTCATGTCCCAGAAGGACGGGGAGTCGGCGGGCAGGGCGCGGCGCACCGACGCCAGCACCTCCTGCTCCAGGGTCAGATCCTGGGACGCGATCCGCTCGGCCACCCTCGCGAGCAGCGCCCGTACACGCTCCGGAGCCCCCTCGTCCTCCCGGGCCTCCACGGTCTCCAGCAGCGCCTGCAACGCCAGGCGGGCGTCCGCGTGGATGCCGAGGGCCGGGTGGTTGGACTCCAGCTTGCCGAGGTCCGCCTCGATCTGGATCACCCGGCCGCGCGGCTGGAACGTGTGGTAGTTCGAGGAGAGTTCGCCCAGGCCGGAGCCGACCACGAGCAGGACGTCCGCGTCCTCGAGGAAGTCCGTGGTGTGGCGGTCCTCCAGCCAGGACTGGAGGGACAGCGGGTGCCCCCAGGGGAAGGCGCCCTTGCCGCCGAAGGTGGTGACGACGGGGGCGTTCAGCTTCTCGGCGAGCGCCAGCAGCTTTCCGGACGCGTCCGCCCTGACCACTCCCCCGCCCGCGATGATCGCCGGGCGGTCGGCGCCCGACAGCAGATGCGCGGCCACCGCGGTCAGTTCGGGGCGCGGCGGCAGCTCGTCCGGGGTCGCGTCCACCGCCGTCACCACCGGCAGCCGTGTCTCGGCGAGCAGCACGTCCTGCGGGATCTCCACCCACACCGGGCCGTGCGGCACCGTCAGTGCCGACTTCCATGCCTGCGCGATCGCCGACGGGATCTGCGACTGCGTGCGGACCGTGTGGACCGACTTGACCACGCCGCGGAACGAGGCCGCCTGGTCGGGGAGTTCGTGCAGATAGCCGTGGCGGCCGCCGCCCAGGCCCGCGGTCGGGACCTGGCTGCTGATGGCCAGCACGGGCGCCGACGCCGCCGCGGCCTCCTGGAGCGCCGCCAGGGACGTCAGCGCACCGGGGCCGGTGGAGAGCAGCAGGGGTGCCGCCTCACCCGTGATCCGGCCGTACGCGTCCGCCGCGAACCCGGCGTTGTTCTCCACCCGCAGCCCGACGTACCGGAGGTCGGAGCGGCGCAGCGCGTCGAACATGCCGAGCGCGTGCTGGCCGGGCAGGCCGAAAACCGTCGTCGCGCCCAGCCCGGCCAGGGTCTCCACGACCAGGTCTCCGCCGGTGCGGCCGGGGGGAGGGTTGAGTGCGGCCTCCGTCTGTGCGGTCGTGGGACGGAGGACCAGGTCGTGGTCGTGCGTCACTTGCTCTCGGTCTCCTCACCGGTGCGGGCCGCCGCGATCTGGCGGGTCATGATCGTCGTCAGTTCGTACGCCGTGTGGGACGCGGCCACGGACGTGATCTCCGCGTGGTCGTAGGCGGGCGCCACCTCGACGACGTCCGCCGAGACCAGGTTGCAGGACGCGAGGCCCCGGAGGATCTCGAGGAGTTCGCGGGAGGTCATGCCGCCCGCCTCCGGGGTGCCGGTGCCGGGGGCGTGCGCCGGGTCCAGGCAGTCGATGTCGATGGAGATGTACAGCGGGCGGTCGCCGATGCGCTGGCGCAGCTGGTCGGCGACCTCGTCGGCGCCGCGCCGGTAGATGTCGGCGGAGGTGACGATGCCGAAGCCCATCTTCTCGTCGTCGGTCAGGTCCTGCTTGCCGTAGAGCGGGCCGCGGGTGCCGACGTGGGAGAGCGCGGAGGTGTCGAGGATGCCCTCCTCGACGGCGCGGCGGAACGGGGTGCCGTGCGTGTACTCCGCGCCGAAGTAGGTGTCCCAGGTGTCGAGGTGGGCGTCGAAGTGAAGCAGCGCGACCGGGCCGTGCTTCTTCGCCACCGAGCGGAGCAGCGGCAGTGCGATGGTGTGGTCGCCGCCGAGGGTCATCAGGCGGGCGCCGGTGCCGAGCAGTTCGTCGGCGGCGGCCTCGACGGTCTCCACCGCCTCGTGGATGTTGAACGGGTTCACGGCGATGTCGCCACCGTCCGCGACCTGGGCGAGCGCGAAGGGGGAGGCGTCCTGCGCCGGGTTGTACGGGCGCAGCAGGCGGGACGCCTCACGGATCGCGTTGCCGCCGAAGCGGGCGCCCGGGCGGTAGGAGACGCCCGAGTCGAACGGCACGCCGACCACGGCGACGTCCGCGGTGCCGACCTCGTCGAGGCGGGGCAGCCGGGCGAAGGTCGCGGGGCCCGCGTACCGCGGGATGCGGGACGAGTCGACGGGGCCGCGGGGCCGGCTGCCGCCTGCTGCGGGGTTCTCGGTGCTGCTCATCGTCGGACTCCTCCAGGAAATGCGTGTTTCTTCCAGTGTCGCGGAGCCCTCCGACGGGCCCCGCACGGCCCGGCCGCCCCCTGGCGGCCGGGCCGAAGCAACAGGGTCAGGCGCCCACCGCCGCGGGCTCCTCCGTGCTCGCCGCGCCGCGCCCGGCGAGCCGCTCCCGCCACGCGGCCAGGACGGCCTCGTCGGTCGGCCTGGTCACCAGCGACACGACGACGTAGGCGGCGAGCGAGGCCGCCAGACCGTAGTAGACGGGCTCGTTGGCGAGGATGCCGTAGGACGCCATGAGGCCGATGACGGCGAGACCGCCGACCACCACCGAGGCGAGCGCGCCCTGGACCGTGCCGCGCCTCCACAGCAGGCCGCCCAGGATCGGGACCAGCAGACCGCCGACGAGCAGGTTGTACGCGACGGTCAGCGCCTCGACCACGTTGTTCAGCGCGATGGCCGTGCCGATCACCGCCACCCCCATGATCAGGATGAAGGCGCGGTTGCCCTTCACCTCGTCGTGCGCCCCCTCGTCGCGGCGCACGACACCGCGCAGCCGCGACCAGATGTCGTTGTTGGCGACGGTCGCACACGCGATGAGGGCACCGGAAGAGGTCGACATCACCGCGGCGAGGGCGGCGGCGAGCACCAACCCCCTTATTCCGACGGGGAGTTCCTGCTTCACGATGGTCGCGAACGCGTCGTCAGGGCTGCCCAGCTTGGGGAACAGCACCTTGGCGGCGGTGCCGATGACGGCGCCGGCGAGCGCGTAGGCCAGACAGTAGGTGCCGGCGACCGTGCCGCCCCACTTGGCGGTCGTGTCGCTGCGCGCGGTGAACACGCGCTGCCAGATGTCCTGCCCGATCAGCATGCCGAACGTGTAGATCAGGACGTAGGTGAAGATCGTCTCGCCGCCGATGCCCAGCGGGTCGAAGTACGAGGTCGGCAGCTTGGCCTTCATCTCGCTGAAGCCGCCCGCCTTGACGACCGCGATGGGCAGCAGGAGCAGCAGCACGCCGATCGTCTTGACGACGAACTGCACCATGTCCGTCAGCGTGATGGACCACATGCCGCCGAGCGTGGAGTACGCGACGACGATGGAGCCGCCGAGGATGATCGCGAGCGTCCGGTTCATGTCGAAGAGGACGTCGAAGATGGTGGCGTAGGCGATGGTCGAGGTGACCGCGAGCATCAGGGTGTACGCCCACATGACCACGCCCGAGATCACGCCGGCCCGGCCGCCGTATCTGAGGTCGAGCATCTCGGAGACGGTGTAGACCTTCAGACGGGCGATGCGGGCGGAGAAGAAGACCGAGAGGGCGAGCAGGCCGAGGCCGATGGTGAACACCATCCAGGCGCCCGAGAGCCCGTACTGGTAGCCGAGGCCGACACCGCCGATGGTGGACGCGCCGCCGAGCACGATCGCGGCCATGGTGCCGGAGTACATGGCGGGCCCGAGGCGGCGCCCGGCCACCAGGAACTCGCTCTTGGAGCGGGCGCGGCGCATGCCCCACCAGCCCATGGCCAGCATGCCGGCCAGATAGACGACGATCACTGTGTAGTCGACGGCCATGTGGGCCCTCCTTCGCGCACTTCCCGGTGGCGTGTCGTGCAGATGGATCTCGGGGACGCGGTCGGCCGCTCGGCTCGACCGGGGACGGCAGGGGCTCGCGGGGACATCCGCCCGTACCCGCGGCTGCCGGTCTGGACTGACATTAGGTGGCCGGAAAGCGACTGCGAAGTGTACGTTTCATCCATCCGAACCGCACGGGATGGAGGAACCGTCCACCATGCCGGACACACCCCCGGCGCCGGCGGTACCGCCGACCCCACCGGTACCGCTCTCCGCCCTGCTGGCCCGCGAGGACCTGGCCCTGCGGCAGATCGCCGGGCCCCGGGGCGCCGACACGGCGATCCACTGGGCGCACACCTCCGAGATGGCGGACCCCTACCCGTACCTGCTGGGCGGCGAGCTGCTGCTGACGGCGGGCGTGCACGTCCCGGAGGCGGCGGGCTCAGGCGGGGGTGCCCCCGGGTCATGGGGGTCCCCCCGCTCGGGCGAAGCCGAGAGTGGCGGAGAAGCCGAGAGCTTGGGGGACTATTTCGACGACTACGTCTCCCGGATCGTGGCGGCGGGCGGCGCGGCGCTCGGTTTCGGCCTCGCGCCGGTGCACGACACGGTGCCGCGGGCGCTGGTGGCGGCGTGCGACCACCACGGGCTGCCGCTGCTCGAGGTCCCGCCGCAGACGACGTTCTCGGGCGTGGCCCGCGCGGTCTGGCAGCTGATGGCCCAGGCACGGCTGGCGGAACTGCGCCGCGTCACGGAGGCCCAGCAGAGCCTGGCCGCGGCGGCGTCCCGCCCGGACCCGGTGCCGTCGGTGCTGCGGCAGCTGGCACAGCGGGTCGGCGGCCGGGCGGTGCTGTACGGACCGGACGGCGCGGAACTGGCGGGGGCGGGGCGTGCGCCCGAGGAGGCTGCCCGGGCGCTGGGCGAGCTGGCGGGAGTGGTCCGCCCGGCCGGCCCCGCGGGTCCGACCCCCGCCTCCGCCACCGACACGGTCGCCGGGACCCATCTCGCCGCCTACGCCCTCGGCACCGGGCAGGGCTTCGTGCTCGGGGTGGCGGCACCGCGGCGGGACCCCGGCGACCACACCATCGCCTCGGTCGCGGCGGTACTCCTCACGCTCCTCACCGGGGAGCACCAGAGCGGGGCGGGCGCGGCCCGCTCCTCGGCGCTCGTACGGCTGCTGCTGGGCGCCCCGCCGGAGGCGGTCGCCCCCCTGCTCGGCGGGGACCGGTGGGTGGTGGTCCACGCCCGTCCCACCCGGGACGGACCGGCGCCGGACGCCGTGGCCGCGTCCGCGCTCGGGGCCGCGCTCGGATCCACGCTGGTCGATCTCGGGGACGGGTTCGTACGGGTCCTGGTCCCGGCCGACCGCGAACCGGCCCCGCACCCCGGCTGGACCCTGGGCCTCAGCGCCCCTGCCGCCCCCCGCGACTGGGCCGCCGCCGACACCCAGGCCGCCCGCGCCCTGGCCCGCGCCCGCGCGACCCGCACCGCGCTGGTGAGGCACGGAGAGCGCACGGGCCTGGCGGACCTGGTCCCGCCCGCAGAGGCCGAGCGGCACGCCCGCACGCTGCTGGCACCGCTGGCCCAGGGCACCGCCCTCACCGAGACACTGCGCACCTGGCTCTCCCTGCACGGCAGTTGGGACCGCACGGCGGTCGCCCTGTCGGTCCACCGCAACACGGTCCGGCAACGGATCGCGCGGTGCGCGGCACTGCTGGGGGTGGACCTGGACGACGCGGACGTACGGATGGAGCTGTGGTTCGCGCTGAAGCAGGGGCCGGCGGACTGACGGGGGGCAAACCCCGACAGCGGCTGACGCGGCACGGCCCCCGCCCGACGGCCACGTCCCCGTGGCGCCACGCCCGGCACCACGGCTGACGCGGCACCAGCCCCCTGCGCCGGCACGCCCCCGGCTCAACGCCGCCACCGCCCGGCGCCGGCCGGTCGGCCGTCGTCCCGGCACGGCCCCCGCACGCCCCTGCCGCCGCCGCGTCGGCGCAGCCCCGGACGCCACGCCCCGTCGGCACCCACGCACGCGCGCCGACAGGAACCGGACGCCGCCCCCTGCGCACCCGCACCCGACCGACCACGGCCCGCCCCGTAGGGCACTGCTCACCCGCCGAGACGAGCGGGTGGGCGGGCCGGCACCCGAGGGCCACCCCGGCAGGGAGTGACGCACGTCCCACGGAACGAAACACCGGCGGCCCGAGCGGAGCGCCCCGGCAGAATGGTGGGCATGCCGATACCCGGGATCCCCAGCCGTGCCGAGCTCCTCGTCCACCTCGTCCGGACCCGCATCGCGGGCGAGGTCGCCACGCCCCGCGAGAACAACCTCTCCCACTACCGCAAGCTGGCGAACGGCGACCGGAACTTCTGGTTCGGTCTGGAGCTCGGCGACCGCTGGAAGGACGAACAGGACGTCCTCGCGGTCATGGCGGAGCGCTGCGGCGTCAGCGACGACCCCGAGTACCGCTACGGCCAGGACACGATCGACCCGGAACTGACGGTCGACGCGCTGGAACGGCTCGCGGCCCGCCTGCGCAAGGCCGCCGACGGCGGGCAGCGCGTGCTGTTCGCCACCGGTCACCCCGGCGGGCTTCTCGACGTGCACCGCGCCACCGCCGCCGCCCTGCGCGCCGCCGGCTGCGAGATCGTCGTGATCCCGGACGGGTTGCGGACGGACGAGGGGTACGTGATGCAGTTCGCGGACGTGGCCGTCCTGGAGCACGGCGCCACCCTGTGGCACACGCACTCGGGTGAGCCGATGCGGGCGATCCTGAAGGGCCTGGAGGGCGAGGGACGCCCCCTGCCGGACCTGGTCGTCGCCGACCACGGCTGGGCGGGCTGCGCGGGACAGCTCGGCATCGACTCCGTCGGGTACGCCGACTGCAACGACCCGGCGCTCTTCATCGCCGAGGCCGAGGGCACCGTCCAGGTGACGGTCCCCCTCGACGACCACGTCACGAGCCCCCGCCACTACGACCCGCTGACGGCGTACCTGCTGCACGCGGCGGGCCTGACGGAGGACTGAGCGGGTCAGCGGGGGACGCGGACCACGCCCTCCTGGATCACCGTGATCGCCAGCCGCCCGTCCTGCGTGTAGATGCGGGCCTGGCCGAGCCCGCGCCCGCCGGACGCCGACGGCGACTCCTGGTCGTACAGCAGCCATTCGTCGGCCCGGAACGGCCGGTGGAACCACATGGCGTGGTCCAGCGAGGCCCCGACGACGTCACCGACGGCCCAGCCGCCGCGCCCGTGCGCGAGCAGCACCGAGTCGAGGAGCGTCATGTCGGAGACGTAGGTGGCGAGGACGACATGCAGCAGGGGGTCGTCGTCGAGCTTGCCGTTGGTGCGGAACCACACCTGGGAGTGCGGCTCGCGCGGCTCCCCGAACCTGCCGTACGGCGGCTCGTCGACGTACCGCAGGTCGACGGCCTCGCGGGCCTCCAGGAACCGTTCCACGACCTCGGGGGCGAGGTGGTCGTAGCCGCGCAGCCGCTCGTGGGAGGTGGGCAGTGTGGCCGGGTCGGGCGCGGACGGCATCGGCGCCTGGTGCTCCAGGCCCTCCTCGTACGTCTGGAACGACGCGGAGAGGTGGAAGATCGGCTGCCCGTGCTGGACCGCGACCACCCGACGGGTGGTGAAGGAGCGGCCGTCACGGATGCGGTCGACGCTGTAGACGATGGGCGCGCCGGGGTCGCCGGGGCGCAGGAAGTACGCGTGCAGGGAGTGCGCGTGCCGTTCCTCGGGGACCGTGCGCCCCGCGGCGACCAGTGCCTGGGCCGCGACCTGCCCGCCGAAGACGCGCGGAACCACGGCGGACCGGGACTGGCCACGGAAGATGTCCCGCTCGATCCGCTCGAGGTCGAGCAGATCGAGCAGGGACTGAAGTGCCTGACTCATGGCGTCAGTTGTATCCGGCACTTTTTTCCGTGACCTTACAGACCCATGTCCTTGGCGATGATCGTCTTCATGATCTCGCTGGTGCCGCCGTAGATGCGGTTGACACGGTTGTCGGCGTACAGACGGGCGATCGGGTACTCGTTCATGTAGCCGTAGCCGCCGTGCAGCTGGAGGCAGCGGTCGATGACGCGGTGGGCGACCTCGGTGCAGAACAGCTTGGCGGAGGCGGCCTCGGCAGGGGTCAGCTCTCCGGCGTCCAGGGCTTCCAGCGCGCGGTCGGCGACGGCCTCCGCCGCGTCCACCTCGGCCTGGCAGGCGGCCAGCTCGAACTTGGTGTTCTGGAAGTGGGCGACCGGCTTGCCGAAGACGGTGCGCTCCTGCACGTACTGCTTGGCGAACCGGACGGCGGCCTTGGCCTGCGCGTAGGCGCCGAAGGCGATGCCCCAGCGCTCGGAGGCCAGGTTGTGCCCGAGGTAGTAGAAGCCCTTGTTCTCCTCGCCGAGCAGGTCCTCGACCGGCACCTTGACGTCGACGAAGGCCAGCTCGGCGGTGTCGGAGGTCTTCAGGCCCAGCTTGTCCAGCTTGCGGCCGACGGAGTAACCCTCGGACTTGGTGTCCACGGCGAACAGGGATATGCCGAAGCGGCGGTCGTCCTCGCGCGGGGCGGCGGTGCGGGCGCAGACGATGACGCGGTCGGCGTGGACGCCGCCGGTGATGAACGTCTTGGCGCCGTTGAGGACGTAGTGCGTGCCGTCCTCGGAGAGCTTGGCGGTGGTCTTCATGCCCGCGAGGTCCGAGCCGGTGCCCGGCTCGGTCATCGCGATGGCCCACATCTCCTCGCCGGTGACGAACTTCGGCAGGTAGCGCTTCTTCTGCTCGTCGGTGGCGAGCATCTTGATGTACGGCAGGGCGAGCAGGACGTGCACCCCGGAGCCGCCGAACTGCACGCCGGCCCGCGCGGTCTCCTCGTAGAGGACGGCCTCGAACTTGTGGGTGTCCAGCCCGGCGCCGCCGAACTCCTCGGGCACGCTGATGCCGAAGATGCCCAGATCGCCGAGCTTGTAGTAGAAGTCGCGCGGCGCCTGGCCCGCGGCGAACCACTCGTCGTACACCGGTACGACCTCGGCCTCGATGAAGGCGCGCAGGGTCTCCCGGAACGCCTCGTGGTCCTCGTTGAACACAGTACGGCGCACCGCCGCCACCTCCAGCTGGATACTTCCGGCCATATCTAAGCGCTTGCTCAGACATCACCGTACCGGCGAGTACGGACGGCAGTCCAGAGGCCCCCAGCCGTAACGCTCGTCACGCTTGCGGAGCAGGACCCCGGCTCATTCCCCGCCCGCCGCCGCGAACGCCCCCCGCGCCATCCGGTGCAGCAGCTCCGCCGTCGTCCCCCGCCCCGGCAGCGAGCCCGGCCGCCCCAGGTGCGGGGTCGAGTTGAGCAGGCCGAAGACCGAGTGCACCGCCGAGCGGGCGGCCGGCTCCGCCAGACCCGGGTACACCTCCCGCAGCACCTCCACCCACAGCTCCACGTACTGCCGCTGGAGCTGGCGCACGAGCTTGCGGTCGCTGTCCCGGAGGCGGTCCAGCTCGCGGTCGTGCAGGGTGATCAGGGGACGGTCGTCGAGCGCGAAGTCGATGTGCCCCTCGATCAGCGAGTCGAGGACCGCCTCCGGGTTCCGCCCGCCGGGACCTCCGTCGGCCTCGGCGACCCGCCGCCTGGCCCCGGTCAGCAGCTGCCCGCTGATCCCCACGAGCAGCTCGGCGAGCATCGCGTCCTTGCCCGCGAAGTGCCGGTACAGACCGGGTCCGCTGATGCCGACCGCGGCCCCTATCTCGTCGACTCCGACGCCGTGGAAGCCGCGTTCGGCGAACAGCCGCGCGGCCTCCTTGAGGATCTGCTCGCGACGGGTGGGGGCGTCGGTTCTCGTGGCCATGAAAACAATTCTAGACAGGGAGGTTAGCGGTCGTTAACCTGAAGGAAATGCGTTAACGCTCATTAACAAGGTGAGGGGACCGCAGGATGCACGAGGCACCGGAGCTGACGAGCGCGGCAGACCCCGCGTCGGAGGCCTGGCGGGCCAACGAGGCGGCGCACCGCGCGCTGGTGGAGGAGTTGCACGCCAAGCTGGCCGCGGCCCGGCTGGGCGGCGGCGAGAAGGCCCGCGCGCGCCACACCGCGCGCGGCAAGCTGCTGCCGCGCGACCGCGTGGACACCCTGCTGGACCCGGGCTCGCCCTTCCTGGAGCTGGCCCCGCTGGCCGCCGAGGGGATGTACGACGGGCAGGCGCCGGCCGCCGGGGTGATCGCCGGGATCGGGCGGGTCAGCGGCCGCGAGTGCGTGATCGTCGCCAACGACGCCACCGTCAAGGGCGGCACGTACTACCCGATGACGGTGAAGAAGCACCTGAGGGCGCAGGAGGTGGCGCTCGACAACCGCCTGCCGTGCGTCTACCTCGTCGACTCCGGCGGCGCCTTCCTCCCCATGCAGGACGAGGTCTTCCCCGACCGCGAGCACTTCGGGCGGATCTTCTACAACCAGGCGCGGATGTCCGGCGCCGGCATCCCGCAGATCGCGGCTGTCCTCGGCTCCTGCACGGCGGGCGGGGCGTATGTCCCGGCGATGAGCGACGAAGCCGTGATCGTGCGCAACCAGGGCACGATCTTCCTGGGCGGACCACCCCTGGTGAAGGCGGCCACGGGCGAGGTCGTCACCGCCGAGGAACTCGGCGGCGGCGAGGTCCACGCACGTGTGTCCGGCGTGACGGACCACCTGGCGCAGGACGACGCGCACGCACTGCGGATCGTGCGGAACATCGTCGCCACGCTTCCCGCGCGCGGGACGCTGCCCTGGGAGGTCGTCCCGTCGGTCGAGCCGAAGGTGGATCCGTACGGGCTGTACGGGGCGGTGCCGGTCGACTCCCGCACCCCCTACGACGTCCGCGAGGTCATCGCGCGCGTGGTGGACGGCTCCCGCTTCGCCGAGTTCAAGGCGGAGTTCGGGCAGACCCTCGTCACGGGCTTCGCCCGGATCCACGGCCACCCGGTGGGGATCGTCGCCAACAACGGCATCCTGTTCTCCGAGTCCGCCCAGAAGGGCGCCCACTTCATCGAGCTGTGCGACCAGCGCGGCATCCCGCTGGTGTTCCTGCAGAACATCTCGGGCTTCATGGTGGGCCGCGACTACGAGGCGGGCGGCATCGCCAAGCACGGCGCCAAGATGGTCACGGCGGTCGCCTGCACGCGCGTACCGAAGCTCACGGTGGTGGTCGGCGGCTCGTTCGGCGCGGGCAACTACTCGATGTGCGGACGGGCCTATTCACCGCGCTTCCTGTGGATGTGGCCGAACGCCAAGATCTCGGTGATGGGCGGCGAGCAGGCCGCCTCGGTCCTCGCCACCGTCAAGCGCGACCAGTTGGAGGCCCGCGGGGAGTCCTGGGCGGCGGAGGAAGAGGAGGCCTTCAAGGCCCCGATCCGCGACCAGTACGAGCGCCAGGGCAACGCCTACTACGCCACGGCCCGTCTGTGGGACGACGGCGTGATCGACCCGCTGGAGACCCGCCAGGTGCTGGGCCTGGCCCTGACCGCGTGCGCCAACGCGCCCCTGGGTGAACCCCAGTTCGGCGTCTTCCGGATGTGAGGGGGGCTTGACGACCATGTTCGAGACAGTGCTTGTGGCCAACCGGGGCGAGATCGCCGTCCGCGTCATCCGCACGCTGCGGTCGATGGGCGTGCGCTCGGTGGCCGTCTTCTCCGACGCCGACGCCGACGCCCGGCACGTCCGGGAGGCCGACACGGCGGTACGGATCGGACCGGCGCCTGCGGCCGAGAGCTATCTGTCCGTGGAGCGCCTGCTTCAGGCCGCCGCCCGGACCGGAGCCCAGGCGGTGCACCCCGGGTACGGCTTCCTCGCGGAGAACGCGGCGTTCGCGCGTGCGTGCGCCGAGGCGGGGCTGGTGTTCATCGGGCCGCCCGCCGAGGCGATCGCGCTCATGGGCGACAAGATCCGGGCCAAGGAGACGGTGCGTGCGGCCGGAGTGCCGGTCGTACCGGGGTCGAACGGCAGCGGGCTGACGGACGCGGAGCTGGCCGAGGCCGCCCGCGAGATCGGCATGCCGGTGCTGCTCAAGCCCAGCGCGGGCGGCGGCGGCAAGGGCATGCGGCTGGTGCGGGACGCGTCCGCGCTGGCCGACGAGATCGCCGCCGCCCGCCGCGAGGCCCGCGCCGCCTTCGGCGACGACACGCTCCTGGTCGAACGGTGGATCGACCGCCCCCGCCACATCGAGATCCAGGTCCTGGCGGACGCCCACGGGAACGTGGTGCACCTGGGCGAGCGCGAGTGCTCCCTCCAGCGTCGCCACCAGAAGATCATCGAGGAGGCGCCGAGCGTGCTCCTCGACGAGGCCACGCGCGCGGCGATGGGCGAGGCGGCGGTCCAGGCGGCCCGCTCCTGCGGCTACGAGGGCGCGGGCACGGTGGAGTTCATCGTGCCGGGCGGCGACCCCGCCTCGTACTACTTCATGGAGATGAACACCCGCCTGCAGGTGGAGCACCCGGTCACCGAGCTCGTCACGGGACTGGACCTGGTGGAGTGGCAACTGCGGGTGGCGGCGGGCGAGCACCTGTCCTTCAAGCAGGACGACATCACCCTCACGGGGCACGCGATCGAGGCCCGTGTCTGCGCCGAGGACCCCGCACGGGGCTTCCTCCCGTCGGGCGGCACAGTGCTCAGGCTGCACGAGCCGCAGGGCGACGGGGTCCGGACCGACTCGGGCCTGTCCGAGGGCACGGAGGTGGGCAGCCTCTACGACCCGATGCTGTCGAAGGTCATCGCCTACGGCCCGGACCGTGCGACCGCACTGCGCAAGCTCCGCGCGGCCCTCGCGCAGACGGTCACCCTGGGCGTGCAGACCAACGCCGGTTTCCTGCGCCGACTGCTGGCCCATCCGGCGGTCGTGGCGGGCGAGTTGGACACGGGTCTGGTGGAGCGCGAGGTCGACGCGCTGGTCCCCACGGAGGTGCCGGACGAGGTCTACGAGGCCGCCGCGGCGGTACGCCTCGACGCGCTGACGCCCCGCGGCGACGGCTGGATCGACCCGTTCTCCGTGCCGAGCGGCTGGCGGCTCGGGGGCGAACCCAAGCCGGTCTCCTTCCCGCTGCGCGTGCACGAGCCGGTGGAGTACACGCCCCGCGGCACCCACACGGTCGCCGAGGACCACGTGTCCGTCGTCCTGGACGGCGTACGCCACACCTTCCACCGCGCCCGCGACTGGCTGGGCCGCGACGGCGACGCCTGGCACGTGCGCGACCACGACCCGGTCGCCGCATCCCTCACCGGCGCCGCCCGCTCCGGCACCGACTCGCTGACCGCGCCCATGCCCGGCACGGTGACGGTGGTCAAGGTGGCCGTCGGCGACGAGGTGACGGCCGGGCAGAGCCTGCTGGTGGTGGAGGCGATGAAGATGGAGCACGTCATCTCCGCCCCGCACGCCGGGACCGTCACCGAACTGGACGTCGCCCCCGGCACCACGGTCGCCATGGACCAGGTGCTGGCCGTGATCGCGGCGCATGAGGAAGGCCCCGAGGACGACACGGAGGCGGAGCGATGACCGTTCGTGAACTGCCCATGGTCGTACCGGTGCAGGGCCTCCCCGCCCGGGTGAGGATCCACGAGGTGGGCCCGCGCGACGGCCTGCAGAACGAGAAGCGCACGGTACCGACGGAGGTGAAGGCGGACTTCATCCGCCGTCTCGCGGACGCGGGCCTGACGACGATCGAGGCGACGAGCTTCGTGCACCCGAAGTGGGTGCCGCAGCTCGCCGACGCGGAGGAGCTGTTCCCGCTGGTCGGCCAACTGCCCGTCGAGCTCCCGGTCCTCGTCCCGAACGAACGCGGCCTGGACCGCGCCCTCGCGCTGGGCGCCCGAAGTATCGCCGTCTTCGCCAGCGCCACCGAGTCCTTCGCGAAGGCCAACCTCAACCGCACGGTGGACGAGGCCCTGGCGATGTTCGAACCGGTGGTCGCGCGCGCGAAGGCGCAGAAGGTACACGTCCGCGGCTATCTGTCGATGTGCTTCGGGGACCCCTGGGAGGGCGCGGTCCCCGTCCACCAGGTGGTCCGCGTCTGCCGGGCGCTCATGGACATGGGCTGCGACGAGCTCAGCCTGGGCGACACGATCGGGGTGGCGACCCCGGGTCATGTCCAGGCCCTCCTCTCCCAGCTGAACGAGGAGGACGTGCCGACCAGCGCGATCGGCGTGCACTTCCACGACACCTACGGCCAGGCGCTCGCCAACACGCTGGCGGCGCTCCAGCACGGCGTGACGACCGTCGACGCCTCCGCGGGCGGCCTCGGTGGCTGCCCCTACGCCAAGTCCGCCACCGGCAACCTCGCCACCGAAGACCTCGTCTGGATGCTCCAGGGCCTCGGCGTCGACACCGGGGTCGACCTCGGCCGGCTCACCGCCACAAGCGTGTGGATGGCCGCGCACCTGGACCGGCCGAGCCCCTCCCGCACCGTCCGAGCCCTCTCCCACAAGGAGTGACCCCCATGGACCACCACCTCTCCCCCGAGCTGGAGGAACTCCGGCGCACGGTCGAGGAGTTCGCGCACGACGTCGTGGCGCCCAAGATCGGCGACTTCTACGAGCGGCACGAGTTCCCGTACGAGATCGTCCGCGAGATGGGCCGTATGGGCCTGTTCGGGCTGCCGTTCCCGGAGGAGTACGGCGGCATGGGCGGCGACTACCTGGCGCTGGGCGTCGCGCTGGAGGAACTGGCCCGAGTGGACTCCTCGGTCGCCATCACGCTGGAGGCGGGGGTCTCCCTCGGCGCGATGCCGATCTACCGCTTCGGCACACAGGCCCAGAAGCAGCAGTGGCTGCCGCGGCTGTGCTCGGGCGAGATCCTGGGCGCGTTCGGCCTGACGGAGCCGGAGGCCGGCTCGGACGCGGGCGGGACCCGTACGACGGCCCGCCTGGACGCGTCGACGAACGAGTGGGTGATCAACGGCACCAAGTGCTTCATCACCAACTCGGGTACGGACATCACGGGCCTGGTCACCGTCACGGCGGTCACGGACCGCACGGAGGACGGCCGCCCGAAGATCTCCTCGATCATCGTCCCGTCCGGCACGCCCGGGTTCACGGTCGCTGCCCCCTACTCGAAGGTCGGTTGGAACGCCTCCGACACCCGGGAGCTGTCCTTCGCGGACGTCCGTGTACCCGCGGAGAACCTCCTGGGCGAGGAAGGCCGGGGCTACGCCCAGTTCCTGCGCATCCTGGACGAGGGCCGTATCGCGATCGCGGCCCTGGCGACGGGCCTGGCACAGGGCTGTGTGGACGAGTCGGTGAAGTACGCGAAGGAACGTCACGCCTTCGGGCGCCCGATCGGCGCCAACCAGGCGATCCAGTTCAAGATCGCCGACATGGAGATGAAGGCCCACACGGCCCGTCTGGCCTGGCGTGACGCCGCGTCCCGCCTGGTTTCCGGCGAACCCTTCAAGAAGGAGGCGGCCCTGGCGAAGCTCCACTCCTCCACGGTCGCGGTGGACAACGCCCGCGACGCCACCCAGATCCACGGCGGCTACGGCTTCATGAACGAGTACCCGGTGGCCCGTATGTGGCGCGACTCCAAGATCCTGGAGATCGGGGAGGGCACGAGCGAGGTACAGCGGATGCTGATCGCCCGGGAGCTGGGGCTGGCGGGCTGAGCCGCCTGCGGGGAAGCCCGGCCGTGAAGACCGGGGCGCCGTATCCAGCGATACGGCGCCCCCTGCCGTCACCTCGTGGCGCAGTTGTCTTTACGCCACTGGACGAAGTCGCCCACCCGGTTGGTGATGACACCGTCGACGCCCCAGGACGTGGCGGTCTTCCACTTGGTGTCGGTGTCGACCGTCCAGACGAACACCTTGACGCCTGCCGCGTGGAGCTCCGCCAAAGCGGTGGGCCTGGCCGCGAGACCGTTGAAGTTCACCGCATACGTGTCAAGTGAGAACGAGCGGGCCGTGGCCACCGGGTCCGCGTCGAGTGCGTCCCGGAGCAGCGCGACCTTGATCCCGTACGGGGAGGTCTTCGCCTGCCGCACGATGTTCTCGTCGAAGGACTGCACAACGGTGCGCTCGGTCATTCCGGCTTCGGACACCAGCCTGAGGGCGTGGTCGACGGCTGCCGGTGTCTGCGGCCCCTTCAGTTCCAGCAGAAGCCGAGTGGACCTCGCCTTCACCGAGGACAGCAGTTCCTCCAGGGTGGGAACGTGCCCTCCGCCCTTCACCGTCAGCTTGGAGATCTCTTCGGCGGTGAGCTCGTCGACGCGCCCGGTCCCGTCGGTCGTCCTGTCCACGGTGTCGTCGTGCATGATGACCGGCTGGCCGTCCTTGGTGAACTGCACGTCGGTCTCGACCCAGTCAGCGCCTCGGTCGGCTGCCGCGTCCATGGAGGCGATCGTGTTCTCGGGTGCGATCTGCGGCGCGCCACGGTGCCCGAGGCCATCGGTACGGGAGCAGTCGGCTGCCGAGGTGTCGTCGGAGAGGAAGACGTCGTCGATGGTGCCGGGGACGTACTCCTGGAAGGCGCCCTTGTAGAGCACCCGGCCGATCTGCAGCCCGCCCAGGGCACGCCAGGGCGTGGTGAAGGACGCGGCCGCCTGAGGCTTCCCGTTCACGAACAACTGGATCTTCTTGGCCGACGCGTCATACACGCCCTCCAGATGTGTCCAGACCCCGACCTGCGCCGCGGTCGAACTCACCGACCGGACGATCCCCGTGTCGTCGGTGTCCTTGACGTGCCGGTTGAACACCCACCGGTCGTACCACTTGGAGTAGTACAGCTGGAACCCACTGGCCCGCGAACCGGCCTGCGACAGGAACGTGTGATTGGCGTTCTTGTCGTCCAACTTCACCCACGCCGACACCGAGAACGACTTCGTGGTGTCCACCACCGGCCCCGCCGTGGCCGCGTACGCCGACGACCCGTTCAACTTCAACCCGGTCCCGGCCTTGCCCGCCACACCGAGCTGAGCGCCGCCCCCCGCCACCGTCGCGACGGGTCCGGCACCCATGCCCCCGCTGACACGGGCGCTTCCCGCGCCCTCGTCCAGCCGGAACGACGCGAGCTCCTGCAGGCGGGCCGGCAGCCCACCACGCCCGATCGCCTCGACCTCCGTCTGCGTGGCAACCGACTGCACGAGCCGCACATCGTCGACGGTCCCGGTGAAGTACTCCTGGAAGGCGCCCTTGTAGCGCACCCGGCCGATCTGCAGACCGCCGGAGGCACGCCAGGGCGTGGTGAAGGTGGCCGCCGTCTGGGGCTTGCCGTTGACAAACAGCTGGATCTTCTTGGCCGACGCGTCGTACACCCCGGTGAGATGTGTCCAGACCCCGACCTGCGCCGCACTGGAACTCATCGACCGGACGATCCCCGTGTCGTCGGTGTCCTTGACGTGCCGGTTGAACACCCACCGGTCGTACCACTTGGAGTAGTACAGCTGGAACCCACTGGCCCGCGAACCGGCCTGCGACAGGAACGTGTGGTTGGCGTTCTTGTCGTCCAGCTTCACCCACGCCGACACCGAGAACGACTTCGTGGTGTCCACCACCGGCCCCGCCGTGGCCGCGTACGCCGACGACCCGTTCAACTTCAACCCGGTCCCGGCCTTGCCCGCCACACCGAGCTGAGCGCCACCCCCCGCCACCGTCGCGACGAACTCCTTGGGCGCACCGCCCAGCACACGCCGCGTCCCGGTGCCCTCGTCCAGGCCGAAGGAGGCCTTGGCCGTGAAGGCGGCGGTCTGCAGAGGGAGGTTCTGCTCAGCAGGCGACAACGTGGACGGGGCGTTCACTCTCCCCGTCACACTGATCACCACCAATGCGCCGATCAGCGTCAAGGGCAGCGTACGTGCACTACGCGACTTCAAATCCGAGTCCTCACCGATTCGGAGACCAGGCACACGGGGGCTGGGCTCCGGTCGGCAGACTTCCCCCCGTGCAATCTTCCTCAACGAGCAGCAGGCCGCCCAAGGCAGGGTTCGGGGGCTTGCCGCACGGGTGCGGATCGCGTCCGTCCAAACCGATCAGGCGAGCAGGCACCCGGGTCACGCCCTTCACCCGACGGCTTGACGTGACCAACTGAAGGATCTTGACCCGGAGTCTACGACTTTCACAGACACTTCACAGCCAACTTCGAAGCAGGCCGTGGCTGATTCCGTCGCCCCGGCCGCCACGGTGGTGGTCGTCCGGAAAGAGGAGGAGGCCCTGACCAGGCCCCCTGGACACTATGTGAGGTTAGGCTAACCTAATATCGCCTTGCCCGGCCCGACCGCACGAAAGCAGACCACACCCATGTCCAAAGCCCCCGCCACCCGTCTCACCCGCCGCGGCATCCTCACCGCCGGCGGCGCCCTCGGCCTCGGTGCCGTGCTCGCGGCCTGCGGGGACGAGAAGGCGAAAAGCGGCGGCTCGGGCAGCGGCGCCCCCGCCGGCAAGTCCGGTCCCTGGTCGTTCAAGGACGACCGCGGGCAGACCGCCGAGGCCGACAAGGTGCCGTCGAACATCGTCGCGTTCGTCGGTGTCGCCGCCGCACTGCACGACTACGGCGTCGATGTGAAGGGCGTCTTCGGCCCGACCAAGACCAAGGACGGCAAGGCCGACGTCCAGGCCGGCGACCTCGACGTCGACAAGGTCACCGTCCTCGGCAACGAATGGGGCCAGTTCAACCTCGAGAAGTACGCGGCCCTCGCCCCCGACCTCCTCGTCACCACCATGTTCGACGGCGCCGGGACGCTCTGGTACGTGCCCGAGGAGTCCAAGAAGAAGATCCTCGCCGTGGGCGCCCCGAGCGTGGGGATCTCCGTCTACGACCGCCAGATGCCCGAGCCCCTGCAGCGCATGCTGGAACTCGCCAAGTCGCTCGGCGCGGACACCGCCTCCGCGAAGACCGCCCAGGCGAAGAAGCGGTTCGAGGACGCCGCCGCCCGGCTGCGCGCCGCCGCCAAGGCCAAGCCCGACATCAAGGTGCTGGCGGGCTCCGCGAGCCAGGACGTCTTCTACGTCTCCGGAACCAACCTCTCGATCGACCTTGAGTACTTCAAGGCCCTCGGCGTGAACTTCGTCGAGCCGCCCGCCTCCGCGCTGAAGGCGAGCGGAGGCTGGTTCGAGAACCTCAGCTGGGAGAACGTCGACAGGTACAAGGCCGACGTCATCATGATGGACAACCGCACCTCGGCCATCCAGCCCGCCGACATCACCGAGGCGACCTGGAAGAAGCTCCCCGCGGTCAAGGCGGGCCAGGCCATCGCCCGCAACCCCGAGCCCATCCTGTCGTACGACAAGTGCGCCCCGCTGCTCGAGGACCTCGCCAAGGCGATCGAGACGGCCAAGAAGGTCAGCTGACCCTCTCCCCCGCCCCCTACCTGACGATGGCTCAGGAGTACTCATGACGACGGCCGTAGCCGCCCCGTTCCGTTTCTTCTCCCTTCAGGTCGTACGGACGAGGCGGCTCGGCCCGTCCCTCGTCCGGGTCACCTTCGCCGGAGACGACCTGAACGCCTTCCGCTCCGACGGACGCGACCAGAGCCTGTCCCTGTTCCTGCCGCATCCCGGGCAGCCGGAGCCCGTCATCCCCCTGCACCTCGGCGACGACTGGTGGCACGGCTGGCGTGAACTCCCCGACGACGTACGGGCTGTGATGCGCTCGTACACGCTGCGCGCCCTGCGCCGCGACCCCGACGAGATCGACATCGACTTCGTGCTGCACGGCATCGAGCCGGCCGCCACGGCACCCGCCGGTCCCGCCTCCCGCTGGGCCTCCCGGGCCACCCCCGGCGACCGGGTCGTCCTCCTCGGCCCGGCCGTCGAGGACAACCGCGCGATCCGTTTCCGTCCGCCCGAGGACACCGACCTGGTGGTGATCTGGGCCGACGAGACCGCCGTACCCGCCGCCTCCGCGATCCTCGAGTCGCTGCCCCCGGGCACGCGCGCCCAGGTCTGGCTGGAGGTCGGGCAGGCCGGGGACATCCAGGACCTGGCGACTCGGGCGGACGCCCGGATCACCTGGCTCGTACGCGACGGCGAGAGGCCCCCCATGACTCTCGCCGCGCTGCGGGACGCCGAACTCCCGCCCGCGAAGGCCCCGTACGTGTGGATCGCGGGCGAGGCCGGCCGGGTGAAGGAGCTGCGGCGGCACTTCGTCGGCGAGCGCGGTGTCGACCGGCGGCGTGTCACCTTCGTCGGCTACTGGCGGCACGGGCTGAGCGAGGAGCAGGTGCGCGAGCAGCAGTGACGGCGGTCACCACGGGGCGGAGTTTCCCTTGATCGAACTTAGGTTAGGCTAACCTAAGTTTCGAGAGGACGACTTCGCCCCTCTGCTGTCCCGCCCGGACTCCCCCACCGGAGGACCCACATGCGCTCGCACCTGCTCAATGACCTCACCGCGGAGCACTACCGCCGCTCCGTGACCGAAGGAGTGGAGCGGGTGGCCGACCGACTCGCCACCACCGACCGTCCGTTCACCGGCGCCACGGTCGACGCCCTCGCCCCCCGCATCGACGGGATCGACCTGGACCGCCCGCTGCACGACACCACCGCGGCCCTGGACGAGCTGGAGGAGCTCTACCTCCGCGACGCGGTCTACTTCCACCACCCCCGCTACCTCGCCCACCTCAACTGCCCGGTCGTCATCCCGGCCGTGCTCGGCGAGGCCGTCCTGTCCGCCGTCAACTCCTCCCTCGACACCTGGGACCAGTCGGCGGGCGGCACCCTGATCGAGCGCAGGCTCATCGACTGGACCGCCGAGCGGATCGGCCTCGGCCCGGCCGCCGACGGCGTGTTCACCTCCGGCGGCACCCAGTCCAACCTCCAGGCGCTGCTGCTGGCCCGTGAAGAGGCCAAGCCGTGGCGGGCAGGATGGGAAGCATCGGACACGCTCGCCAGGCTGCGCATCCTCACCTCCGAGGTCAGCCACTTCAGCGTCAGGAAGTCCGCGAAACTCCTCGGCCTCGGCCCCGAGTCCGTCGTCGCCGTCCCCGTCGGCCACGACCGGCGCATGCAGACCGTCGCCCTCGCCCACGAGCTGGAGCGCTGCACCCGGGACGGTCTGATCCCGATGGCCGTCGTCGCCACCGCCGGCACCACCGACTTCGGCTCCATCGACCCGCTGCCCGAGATCGCCGGGCTGTGCGCCCAGTACGGCACCTGGATGCACGTGGACGCGGCCTACGGCTGCGGACTGCTGGTCTCGCCCCGCCGCCGCGGCCTCCTCGACGGCATCGAACGCGCCGACTCGGTCACCGTCGACTACCACAAGTCCTTCTTCCAGCCGGTGAGTTCGTCGGCCGTCCTGGTCCGCGACGCCGCCACGCTGCGGCACGCCACCTACCACGCGGAGTACCTCAACCCGCGCAGCGCGGTGCGGGAGCGCATCCCCAACCAGGTCGACAAGTCCCTGCAGACCACCCGCCGCTTCGACGCCCTCAAGCTGTGGATGACGCTGCGCGTGATGGGCGCCGACGGCATCGGACAGCTCTTCGACGAGGTCTGCGACCTGGCGGCCGAGGGCTGGAAGCTGCTCGCCGCCGACCCGCGCTACGACGTCGTCGTCGAACCGCAGCTGTCCACGCTCGTCTTCCGCTACATCCCCTCCGCCGTCACCGACCCGGCCGGCATCGACCGCGCCAACCTGTACGCCCGCAAGGCCCTCTTCGCCTCCGGTGACGCGGTCGTCGCGGGCACCAAGGTCGCGGGCCGCCACTACCTGAAGTTCACCCTGCTCAACCCCGAGACCACGGTGGACGACATCGCCGCCGTCCTCGATCTGATCGCCGGCCACGCCGAGCAGTACCTGGGAGAGTCCCTTGACCGCGCGTCCTGAAGCCACCGGGAAGACGTACGACTTCGTGGGGATCGGGCTCGGCCCCTTCAACCTCGGCCTCGCCTGCCTCACCGAGCCGATCGACGGCCTCGACGGTGTCTTCCTGGAGGCGAAGCCCACCTTCGAGTGGCACTCGGGGATGTTCCTGGAGGGCAGCCACCTCCAGACCCCGTTCCTCTCGGACCTGGTCACCCTGGCCGACCCGACCTCCCCGTACTCCTTCCTCAACTACCTGAAGGAGCGGGGCAGGCTGTACTCGTTCTACATCCGCGAGAACTTCTACCCCCTGCGCGTCGAGTACGACGACTACTGCCGCTGGGCCGCCGGGAAACTCGCCGGCGTCCGCTTCAACACGACGGTCACCGAGGTGACGTACGCGGACCAGGACGAGGTGTACGTCGTACGGACGCAGGACGGGGACACCTACCGCGCCCGTCATCTGGTCCTCGGCACCGGCACCCCTCCCCACATCCCGGAGCCCTGCCGCGGTCTGGGCGGCGACGTCATCCACAACTCCCGCTATCTGGAGCACAGGCACCGGCTCCAGACCAAGGAGTCGATCACCCTGGTCGGCAGCGGCCAGTCCGCCGCGGAGATCTACCGCGACCTGCTCGGAGAGATCGACGTCCACGGCTACCGGCTGAACTGGGTGACCCGCTCCCCGCGCTTCTTCCCCCTCGAGTACACCAAGCTCACGCTGGAGATGACCTCCCCCGAGTACATCGACTACTTCCACGCGCTGCCCGAGCGGACCCGCTACCGCCTCACGGAGCAGCAGAAGGGCCTGTTCAAGGGCATCGACAGCGATCTGATCGACGAGATCTTCGACCTGCTGTACCAGAAGAACCTCGACGGCCCGGTCCCGACCCGCCTGCTCACCAACTCGACGCTGACGAGGGCCGCCTACGAGGACGGCACCTACACCCTCACCTTCCGCCAGGAGGAGCAGGAGAAGGACTACGAGCTGCGCTCCCAGGGCCTGATCCTCGCCACCGGATACAAGTACGTCGAACCCGAGTTCCTGGGGCCCGTCCGCGACCGTCTGCGCTACGACCGGCACGGCAACTTCGACGTGGCCCGCAACTACGCGATCGACGTCACCGGCCGGGGCGTGTTCCTGCAGAACGCCGGCGTCCACACCCACTCGATCACCTCACCCGACCTGGGGATGGGCGCCTACCGGAACGCGTACATCATCCGGGAGCTGCTCGGCAGCGAGTACTACCCCGTCGAGAAGACCATCGCCTTCCAGGAGTTCGCGGTATGAGCACCGTCGACATCGGCACCTTCACCCTCCGCCCCGTCGACCCGCGCCGGGACGCCGAACTGCTGCACGCCTGGGTCACGCACCCCAAGGCGGCCTTCTGGATGATGCAGGACGCCACGGTCGGCGACGTGGAGCACGCCTACCGGGAGATCGCGGCCGACGAGCACCACCACGCGCTCCTCGGGCTGCACGACGGCGCGCCCGCCTTCCTGATGGAGAGGTACGACCCGGCCCACCGTGAGCTGGTCGGGCTGTACGAGCCGGAACCGGGCGACGTCGGCATGCACTTCCTGGTGGCGCCGACCGACACGCCCGTGCACGGGTTCACCCGGGCCGTCATCACCGCCGTGATGCGGCACCTGTTCGAGGACTCCGCCACCCGGCGGGTCGTCGTCGAGCCCGATGTGCGCAACACGGCCGTGCACGCCCTCAATGAGGCGGTCGGGTTCGTGCCCGAACGAGAGATCGAAAAGCCGGAGAAGAAGGCCCTGTTGAGTTTCTGCACCCGTGAGCGGTTCGAGAAGGCGGTGGCGGCATGACCCTCGCCGACGCCGTGGCCCATCTGTCCCCCGAGCGCTGGGAGAAGGCGGGCCGCCTCCTGATCCGCAAGGCGCTCGCCGAGTTCGCCCATGAGCGGCTGATCACCCCCGAGCGGGAGGAGGACGGCCGGTACCTCGTCCGCAGCGACGACGGGCTCACCCGCTACCGCTTCACGGCCACCCTGCACGCCCTCGACCACTGGCAGGTCGACGGGGACTCGATCACCCGTCACCGCGACGGAGACGAACTCCCGCTCGCCGCGCTCGACTTCTTCATCGAGTTCAGGCGGTCGCTGGGCCTGAGCGACGACATCCTGCCCGTCTATCTGGAGGAGATCTCCTCCACCGTCGCCGGCATCTGCTACAAGCTCGCCAAGCCGCAGATCCCGTCGGCGGAGCTGGCCCGCTCCGGTTTCCAGGCGATCGAGACCGGGATGACGGAGGGCCACCCCTGCTTCGTCGCCAACAACGGGCGACTCGGCTTCGGCATCCACGAGTACCTGTCGTACGCGCCCGAGGCCGCGAGCCCGGTGCGGCTGGTGTGGCTGGCGGCGCACCGCTCGCGGGCGGCGTTCACGGCGGGGGCCGGTCTCGAGTACGAGTCGTTCGTCCGGCAGGAGCTGGGCGCCGGGACCGTCGAGCGGTTCCACGGCGTCCTGCGCGACCAGGGCCTGGACCCGGCCGACTACCTCCTCATACCCGTCCACCCCTGGCAGTGGTGGAACAAGCTCAGCGTCACCTTCGCCGCCGAGGTCGCCCGCCGGAACCTGGTGTGCCTCGGCGAGGGCGACGACGAGTACCTGGCGCAGCAGTCCATACGGACCTTCTTCAACACCTCGCACCCGGAGAAGCACTACGTCAAGACGGCCCTGTCCGTGCTCAACATGGGTTTCATGCGGGGGCTGTCGGCCGCGTACATGGAGGCCACCCCGGCGATCAACGACTGGCTGGCACAGCTGATCGAGAACGACCCGGTGCTGAAGTCGACGGGCCTGACGATCATCCGGGAGCGCGCGGCCGTCGGCTACCGCCACCTGGAGTACGAGGCCGCCACCGACCGCTACTCCCCGTACCGGAAGATGCTCGCGGCGCTGTGGCGGGAGAGCCCGGTGTCCTCGCTCCAGGACGGCGAGACACTGGCCACCATGGCGTCCCTCGCCCATGTCGACCACGAGGGCGCGTCCTTCGCGGGGGCGCTGATCGAGCGCTCGGGGCTCCCGCCGAAGGAGTGGCTGCGGCACTATCTGCGGGCCTACCTCACCCCGCTGCTGCACAGTTTCTACGCCTACGACCTGGTGTTCATGCCGCACGGCGAGAACGTCGTCCTCGTCCTGAAGGACGGCGTCGTACAGCGCGCGATCTTCAAGGACATAGCGGAGGAGATCGCGGTCATGGACCCGGAGGCGGTGCTGCCGCCGGAGGTGGCGCGGATCCGCGTGGAGGTCCCGGAGGACAAGAAGCTCCTGTCGGTCTTCACGGACGTCTTCGACTGCTTCCTCCGCTTCGTCGCGGCGCACCTCGCCACCGAGGGCATCCTCGAGGAAGAGGACTTCTGGCGGACGGTCGCGGAGGTCGCCCACGAGTACCAGGACGCGAACCCGCAGCTCGCCGAGAGGTTCCGCCAGTACGACCTGTTCGCCCCGGAGTTCGCCCTGTCGTGTCTCAACCGGCTGCAACTGCGGAACAACAAGCAGATGGTGGACCTGGCGGACCCGTCGGGGGCGCTGCAACTGGCCGGGACCCTCAGGAACCCGATCGCGGGCCTGTAGTCCGCGGTCGCAGACGGCGGGCACCCCGGTGTACGGTCCACCGGGGTGCCCGTCACGCTTCGGCTGCCGAGCTCCGGACCCGATGGGTACAGACCACTCCCTCGCGGACGGGGTGGAACAATCCCCGGCATGGCGGAAATCATCCAGAAGGACGGTACGTGGAGTTTCGACGGTGACGCCTTACGGCTGACCCCGGGTCGCGACAAGAGCGTCGGGCTGTTCCGTCGCACGTTGGGTGAACTGACCGTTCCGCTTGAGGCGTTGGCGGGGATCTCGTTCGAGCAGGGGAAGAAGGCCGGACGGCTCAGGCTGAGGCTGCGCGACGGCGCCTGTCCCCTGCTGCAGGCGACCGGCCGCAGGCTGAGGGACTCCGACGACCCGTACCAGCTGACCGTCGAGTCCGACCGCTACGGCGTCGCCGAGTACGTGGCGGACGAGGTGCGGGACGCGCTGATGTCGGCACAGGTGCCCACCGAGCCGGTCGACCGCTATCTGCTGCCCGGCCCTTCCGTCCCGCTGTCCGTGTCGGCCGGGGACGGCACGGCGAGCTTCGACGGCGAGCGGGTACGCCTGGAGTGGAACTGGAAGACGGAGGACGCGAAGCAGGCCGCGGGCGCGCGCACCCTGCCGGTCGCCGACATCACCGCCGTGGAGTGGCAGCCGGCGGCCGGTCTGGAGAACGGTTGCCTCCGCTTCACCGTGCGCGGGGCCGCGACCAAGGCACCGCCGAAGTACGACCCCAACTCGGTCGAGCTGTGGGGCTTCAGGAAGGACGCGCTGATGGCGCTCGTCGCGGCGGCCGTCCAGGCCCGGCTGCCGCACCCGGCGACGCCCGTGGACGCCGTACCTCTGCTGAAGGAGCTGTCCGCGCCCGCGCGGGGTGCCGCGGAGAACGAGCACGACGCCCTGTTGCGACGGCTGCGGGAGCTGGGCGAGCTGCACCGCGAAGGGGTGCTCACCGACGAGGAGTTCGCGATGGCGAAACAGGCGGTCCTCAAAAGGATGTGAGGACCGCCTGCCGTGAGGATCGGCTACTTGGCCCGGCGTGCCACCGTGAAGTGGTCGATGCGGTCACCGGTCTCGGCGATGCCCGAGACCTTCAGCTTGGCGTAGTGGCCGCGCGGCGCGGGCTCGACGTCCACGCGCAGGAACGAGTAGTTGAGGTAGCGCACCCGGGACCAGGCGACGGTCTCGTTGACCTTGCCGTCCTTGGTGTTGATGAAGGAGGCGACGGAGTCGACCTCGTTCAGGTGCCCCTCGTAGGAGTCCGGCGCGGTGAACGCGTACAGGCTGCGGCCGGCCGCGCCCGCCGTCACGTAGACGACGCCCTCGGTCTCGGGGTAGGCCGTCTCGCCGATCGGCAGCTTCTTGGCGACCTTGTCGCCCTTGATGACGTCGGTGCGCTCGTACTGGTGGTTGTGGCCGTTGATGACCAGGTCCACCGTGTACTTCTCGAACAGCGGCACCCACTCCTGTCGCACGCCCCCCTCCGAGGCGTGCGCCGTGGAGGTGCAGTACGCGCAGTGGTGGAAGAACACGATGATGAAGTCGACGTCCTTCGAAGCGCGGTACTTCTTCAGCTGCGCCTCGAACCAGGTGGTCTGGGTGCCGCCGGAGATGCCGAGGTTGGCCGGGATCTCGAAGGAGACGTCGTTCGGGTCCAGCGAGATGATCGCCGTGTTGCCGTAGACGAAGGAGTAGACGCCCGGCAGGTTCTTCTTGTCCGGCCCGTTGTCGGGGAGCGTGAAGCGGGCTTCCTCGCCGCCGTAGCCGTTGGGCGAGTACCAGGCCTCCATGTCGTGGTTGCCGTAGGAGACCATCCACGGCACGGACTTGGCGACCGACTCGGTCTGGGCGAGGAACTGGTCCCACACCCGCGAGTCGAAGCCGGTGTCGGCGGTCTTGCCGGCGCCGGACGGGTCGGCGTAGGCGATGTCGCCGGCGTGCAGGTGGAAGACCGGGTCCTGGCCGAGGATCAGACTGTCGTTGGCCAGGCCGTGGTAGCTGACGCCCTGGTCGCCGAAGGCCGTGAAGGTGAACGGCTCCTTGTGCGCGGGCGCGGTGGTGAAGGTGCCGAGGGTGCCCAACAGATGGCGCTCGGCCGGGTCGAAGCCCTCGTGGCCGACGCCGTAGTAGTACGTCCTGCCGGGGCGCAGGTGGGTCAGCTTGGCGTGCAGGTAGTACTGGGTGTGGTTGCCGCTCGCGCCGACGCCCGCCGGGGTGTGGAGGGTGCGGACCTCGGCGGGGATCCTGCGGGACAGGTCCCAGGGATGGGCGCCGATCCGGATGAACGGGTTCTTCACGGCGACCGGGACCTGCCAGGAGACGGTGATCTCGGTGCGCGGGTCGTTGCCGAAGGCGAGGTGGCGGCCGAAGGGGGCGACGAGGGCGCCGTCGACGCTCTCGACGGCGGGGGCGGTGCTCTGGGTCGGAACGGCGGCCTGGGCGGTGGCACCCGGTACGAATGCGCCACCCGCGACGGCGCCCAGGGTGACGGCTCCGCCTCTGATCATCGTGCGCCGGGAGAATCTCGCGCGCAGGTACTCGTGCTGCTCCGCCATGCTCATGCGGGCCGCGAGCTTCTCCGGTACTCCCATACGAGGTATGTCCATGTGGCCAGAACTTCCTCCACATAATCAACGTGGCGCAGGACACAGGATGGACAGCCGTCGAACGGGACCCCATAAGAACTTCAACAGGCATCTGCCCGAAATCGGGCATGATTCTTGCGATTCCGGCGCTCATACCTCAGGATCTACCGGGTGCACGACGAACTTGTTGATCACCTGACGCGGACGACGCCCCTGAGCCGGGGCGAGGCGCTGCGTGTGGTCCAGGACGTGCTCGCCTACTTCGACGAGACGACCGAGGAGTTCGTCCGTCGCCGCCACCGCGAACTCCAGGCCCACGGACTGGTGAACGCGTCGATCTTCGAACGGATCGATGCGGACCTGAAGTATCGCGCGGTGGCACCGCCCGAGCTCACGCTCCGGCAACTGCGGCGCATCGTCTACGGCTGAGTCCACGACTTCGAGGACTGAGCCACCGGATGACCGCCCCATCCAGACGGGGTCAAAAGGGACTTAAGGAAACATATGTGCGGAATCGTCGGATACATCGGTAAGCGCGATGTGGCCCCGCTCCTGCTGGAGGGTCTGCAGCGGCTGGAGTACCGCGGCTACGACTCGGCGGGCATCGTCATCACCTCGCCGAAGTCGGCGGGCCTGAGGATGGTCAAGGCCAAGGGCCGGGTCCGCGACCTGGAGGCCAAGGTCCCCGCGCGCTTCAAGGGCACCACCGGCATCGCCCACACCCGCTGGGCCACCCACGGCGCCCCCTCCGACGTCAACGCGCACCCGCACCTGTCGGCCGACAACAAGGTCGCCGTCGTCCACAACGGCATCATCGACAACGCCGCCGAGCTGAGGAAGAAGCTGGAGGCGGACGGCGTCGAGTTCCTCTCCGAGACCGACACCGAGGTCCTCACCCACCTCATCGCCCGCTCCCAGGCCGAGTCGCTGGAGGAGAAGGTCCGCCAGGCGCTGCGGCTGGTGGAGGGCACGTACGGCATCGCCGTGATGCACGCCGACTTCCCGGACCGGATCGTGGTGGCCCGCAACGGCTCCCCCGTCGTGCTCGGCATCGGCGAGAAGGAGATGTTCGTCGCCTCCGACGTCGCCGCCCTCGTCGCCCACACCCGCCAGATAGTGACGCTGGACGACGGCGAGATGGCGACGCTGAAGGCCGACGACTTCCGCACCTACACCACCGAGGGCACCCGTACGACGGCCGAGCCGACCACCGTGGAGTGGGAGGCCGAGTCGTACGACATGGGCGGCCACGACACCTACATGCACAAGGAGATCCACGAGCAGGCCGACGCCGTGGACCGAGTGCTGCGCGGCCGCATCGACGACCGGTTCTCCACCGTGCACCTGGGCGGCCTGAACCTGGACGCCCGCGAGGCGCGGCAGATCCGCCGCGTGAAGATCCTCGGCTGCGGCACCTCGTACCACGCGGGCATGATCGGTGCCCAGATGATCGAGGAGCTGGCCCGCATCCCGGCCGACGCCGAGCCGGCGTCGGAGTTCCGCTACCGCAACGCCGTCGTGGACCCCGACACGCTGTACGTGGCGGTGTCGCAGTCCGGTGAGACCTACGACGTGCTGGCGGCCGTGCAGGAGCTCAGGCGCAAGGGCGCACGGGTCTTCGGCGTCGTCAACGTGGTCGGCTCGGCGATCGCACGGGAGTCGGACGCCGGGATCTACGTCCACGCGGGGCCCGAGGTGTGCGTGGTGTCCACCAAGTGCTTCACGAACACGACGGTGGCGTTCGCGCTGCTGGCACTGCACCTGGGCCGCACCCGCGACCTGTCCGTCCGCGACGGCAAGCGGATCATCGAGGGCCTGCGGAAGCTGCCCGAGCAGATCTCCGAGATCCTGAAGCAGGAGGAGGAGATCAAGAAGCTGGCGGAGGAGTTCGCGGACGCCCGTTCGATGCTGTTCATCGGGCGCGTGCGCGGCTACCCGGTGGCCCGTGAGGCCTCGCTGAAGCTGAAGGAGGTCTCCTACATCCACGCCGAGGCCTACCCGGCCTCCGAGCTGAAGCACGGTCCGCTGGCGCTGATCGAGCCGGCCCTGCCGACGGTCGCGATCGTGCCGGACGACGACCTGCTGGAGAAGAACCGCGCGGCCATGGAGGAGATCAAGGCCCGCAGCGGCAAGATCCTCGCGGTGGCGCACCAGGAGCAGGAGAAGGCCGACCACACCATCGTGGTGCCGAAGAACGAGGACGAGCTGGACCCGATCCTGATGGGCATTCCGCTGCAACTCCTCGCCTACCACACGGCGTTGGCGCTGGGCCGGGACATCGACAAGCCGCGGAACCTGGCGAAGTCCGTGACGGTGGAGTAGTCGCGACCGACTCCCTGCCGGCCGGCTCCCCGTCGGCCGGCTCGCCGTCGACCGGCTGCCCGTCGGCCAACCACCTGGGGGCCGACCGCCTCTAGCCAGGCCGGACCTGAGCGTCAGCAACCCCCTGTGTGCCACCACCACAGGGGGTTGCTCTTTCAGGGGCCGGGGCCGCCCTCCCCCAAGTTCTCGACTTCGCTCGAACAGGGGGGACCCCCATCCCGGCCCGGTCGCTGCCTCAGCCGGCGGCCGTCACTCCCCGGCCGGCAGCGCGTCGCGGAAGGGTGGTGGGCCAGTGGGCGAGGGCCGCGGTCGCCGCGTACCAGGCCACCGCTCCCGCCGCCACGGCGAACCAGCCGCCGGCCTTGCCGAGCGCGTCGTTGCCGGCGAGGCGGCCGATGGCGAGCAGCAGCAGCGAGAGGAAGAACAGCCCGTAGGTGCCCTGGTCGAGCAGGCCGCCGGACGCTCCGAGCGCCAGGCTCAGGGTGACCAGGGCGAACAGCAGGAGGAAGAGTCCGGCGGCGTGGTCGGACATCTGGTTGCCGGCCGTGACGGCCCAGGTGAACCACAGGGCGCCGAGCGCCGAGAAGGCGGTGCCCGTGGCGGTGTCACGGTCGCGGAAGGCGAGCAGGCCGACGAGGAACAGGGCCACGCCGCCTACATAGTGGGCCAGTGACACGGCGTCGGCCGTCGTCACGCCGTCGATGACCTTGGTGGATCCGAGCCCGAAGGCCAGCAGCGTGACGCCGAGCGCCAGCCGGCCGACGATGGTGGTGGTGCCTCCCGCAGAGACGTCGTTGTCCACGGCGGGCTCCCTTCTTGTCCTGCGTGTACGGTGCGCGGTGACCGATATATGCCCTTCACAAGGGCACAAACACCTCCGCGCGCAAAGAATTCCAGGGGAAACGGAAAGGGAGTTCGCGCTACCCACGGCGCATCTCACCTGGGCCAACGGGGAGTTGCGGAATCACAACGGTGGAGGTGCGAGCCGGGGGCGCGCGGTGGCTGTAAATCGCGCCCCGCAAGGGGGCGCGGTTGAACGGCGCGCGCAACCACGCGCGCCCCGCAGTCGTCGCATACAACCCGCCCGGGTACCCCGGTGGTCGAACCAGGGGCCCGCGCGGAGCGACAACTCAGGGAATGACGATCACCGGGCGCTGGGCGCGCTTGGCGAGACGGCCGGCGACCGAGCCGAAGATGCGGCCGACGATGCCGTGCGTGGAGCCGACCACGATCGCGTCCGCCTCGTACTCCCGGCCCACCTCTTCGAGTTCGTGGCAGATGTCGCCGCCGCGCTCGACCAGGATCCAGGGGACGTCCGCGAGATGATCCGCGCAGGCCAGCTCCAGACCCAGGACCTCCGTACGGTGGTCCGGTACGTCCACGAAGACCGGCGGCTCGCAGCCCGCCCACACCGTGGTGGGCAGCCGGTTGGCGACGTGGACGATGATCAGGCCCGAACCCGAGCGGTACGCCATGCCGATCGCGTACGCGAGGGCGCGCTCACTGGAGGTGGAGCCGTCGAAGCCGACGACAACGCCGTGCTTGAACGCGGGATCGCACGAAGGGCGTGCCTCTTCCGCCGCCAGGGGATCGGTCGCCGTCGGGTCGGCGACCGGCCGCTTGCGGTCCGCGGGTTCGGAGAATTCGTGACCGGCCATGGCTGTCTCGGCGATGTGATCCTTTGTCGGGGACGACGGTGTGCGGCGGAGCTGTGTCCGGGAATCGTCTTCCCGTCCCCATACCCCCAAGGGTACGGCGGCACGCCTCCTTAGCCCAGATCCCGCACAGGCTGCACGGGGTTCCAGGGAGCATGCACGAGGGAACGCCCGTAACGCAATGGTTGCTGCCCCGTACAGGCGGTTTGCACGGCCTTCCCTCACACACCGGAGCGGACCGCGGACCACGGACGCGGCAGTGACCGACCGGCCGGGTCCGCGTTGAATCCGGTGACCCACCCCCGGAGGGAGCACGCCGTGCCCGGACCCCGCCCCCCCGCGCAGAGGCGCACCGTGCCCGGACCCCGCACCGCCGCGCAGAAGCGCCCCGCGCCCGACACCGTGAGCGATGTGACCCGCTGGGCGGGCTTCTGCTGCGGCGTGGTCCCCGTCGTCCTCGTCTGGTGCGGCACCTCGCTCGCCGGCGCCATCAGCACCGCCCTCGGTCTGGGGGCCGTCACCCTCGCGTGCGGCACGCTGCTCCGGCAGTCGCAGCGGGGTGCCGCACGCCTGCGGGCCGAGGAGATCGCCCCGCACCGAGGACGCCACAGCCGGACCGGAACGGGGGCGCACAGAGGCGGACGTCACAGTGGTGGAAACACTCCGGTCGACTGACCGGTTTCCGCGCACGCGCCCGTATCTTTTCAGCCAACTTCTCAATCTCGTGCATCACACCGGGGAACGGCCCCCCACCCCCCGTTCCACCTGCGCTGAAAGGGTCCCGAAGGGCGCGCGCACCCTACGGGGATTGGCCACCGGGACGAGGCGCACTTCCCTGCACGCTCCACGAGTGCAACCCTTCGTGATCGAATGCTTCACGCCAAGTTGCCATGTCGACAATGTGCCGGATGGTGAACTGGTCACGCCGGCACCGCGCGACACAGTAGATTCGATCATGACTGTCTACGGCGGGGGACTCGTGCAGGACCGAGGGGAAACGTGCAGGAGCGACACAACCGAGGAGCCGCGACCACCGAGGGGGGCTTAGCAGGATGAGCCATGACTCAACTGCCGCGCCGGACGCCGCGGCCCGGAAGCTGTCCGGGCGACGCCGCAAGGAGATCGTCGCGGTGCTGCTGTTCAGCGGCGGCCCCATCTTCGAGAGTTCCATTCCGCTTTCGGTGTTCGGGATTGACCGCCAGGACGCCGGAGTGCCGCGCTACCGCCTGCTGGTGGCGGCCGGCGAGGAAGGCCCGCTGCGGACCACAGGGGGCCTGGAACTGACCGCACCATACGGGCTGGAGGCGATCTCGCGGGCGGGCACCGTCGTGGTGCCGGCCTGGCGGTCGATCACCTCTCCACCACCGGGGGAGGCGCTCGAGGCGCTGCGCCGGGCGCACGAGGAGGGCGCCCGCATCGTGGGGCTGTGCACCGGCGCCTTCGTGCTGGCCGCCGCAGGGCTGCTGGACGGGCGGCCGGCCACCACGCACTGGATGTACGCACCGACGCTGGCCAAGCGCTATCCGTCGGTGCACGTCGACCCGCGCGAGCTGTTCGTGGACGACGGGGACGTCCTGACGTCGGCCGGTACGGCGGCCGGCATCGACCTGTGCCTCCACATCGTGCGCACGGACCACGGCAACGAGGCGGCGGGCGCGCTCGCCCGGCGCCTGGTGGTCCCGCCGCGCCGCAGCGGAGGCCAGGAGCGCTATCTCGACCGGTCTTTACCCGAGGAGATCGGCGCCGACCCGCTCGCGGAGGTCGTCGCCTGGGCGCTGGAACACCTCCACGAACAGTTCGACGTGGAGACGCTGGCGGCGCGCGCGTACATGAGCCGGCGGACCTTCGACCGGCGCTTCCGCTCGCTCACCGGCAGCGCGCCGCTGCAGTGGCTGATCACCCAGCGGGTGCTGCAGGCGCAGCGGCTGCTCGAGACCTCCGACTACTCGGTCGACGAGGTCGCCGGGCGCTGCGGCTTCCGCTCGCCGGTCGCGCTGCGCGGCCACTTCCGGCGCCAGCTCGGCTCGTCGCCCGCCGCCTACCGGGCCGCGTACCGGGCGCGCCGCCCGCAGAGCGACCGGCAGGCGGACGCCGAGAGCGCCGGCGGCCCGCCCGCGCCACAGGCCGCGCCCGAGTCCGCCCAGCTCCCGATGCAGACCCGCCGGACGGCTGCGACGAACGGGATCGGACCCTCGGCGCCCCTGTCCACGGACCACCCGGGCAAGCACGTGCCCGAGCTGTACGCCGCGGGCCGCCCGAGCGTGCCGGGGCAGCGCAGCGCGCCGTAGCACCACCGCCGTGCCGGCGCACCGGCGTGCGCCGGCCCACCGGCGAGGACGGGCGGGACCGGAGGTCGTAGGACCCCCGGTCCCGCCCGTCGCCGTATCCGCCCGTGCACAGGTCACATGCACGGGCGGTCCGCATGCCACGCCCGGGCCATAAGGTGGGACACATGAACGATCGCATGGTGTGGATCGACTGCGAGATGACCGGCCTCTCGCTGTCCGACGACGCGCTCATCGAGGTGGCAGCGCTGGTCACCGACTCCGAGCTGAACGTACTCGGCGAGGGGGTGGACATCGTGATCCGGCCGCCGGACGCGGCACTGGAGACGATGCCGGAGGTGGTGCGTCAGATGCACACCGCCTCGGGACTGCTCGACGAGCTGGCGGCCGGCACGACGCTCGCCGACGCCGAGGAGCAGGTCCTGACCTACGTACGGGAGTGGGTCAAGGAACCGGGCAAGGCCCCCCTGTGCGGCAACTCCGTCGGCACGGACCGCGGCTTCCTTTCCCGCGACATGCCGACGCTGGAGGACTACCTGCACTACCGGATCGTGGACGTCAGCTCGATCAAGGAGCTGGCCCGGCGCTGGTACCCGCGGGCCTACTTCAACAGTCCGGAGAAGAACGGCAACCACCGGGCGCTGGCCGACATCCGCGAGTCGATCGCGGAGCTGCGCTACTACCGGGAGGCGATCTTCGTACCGCAGCCGGGCCCCGACTCCGACACGGCGCGCGCGATCGCGGCCAAGCACGTGCTGCCCGCTCGGTAGCGGCCCGGCGGGGCCCGACGGGGCGCCACGCCCGACGCACGGGGAAACGCTGGCGCGAGCACCCCTTCGGACCCTGTACACTTTTTCTCGGCCGGTGGGGGAAACCACTGCGAAAACACCGGTCATGGTGGGTGTAGCTCAGCTGGTAGAGCACCTGGTTGTGGTCCAGGATGTCGCGGGTTCGAGTCCCGTCACTCACCCTTCGTAGTCAGCCGGTGGCCTGTGGGAGCAGGTCACCGGCTGAACTGCTTTTCAGGCTCCTCCTTTCAATATGGCTCTTCTTCGAGGGCGCCCGTCGCCGCCTGAAGGACACGGTGCCGGCTGAGCAGGTCGGTGCTGTCGGCCCACTGGTCCACGCCTCCGACCAGGGGCAGACCGCGAAGATCGGGGTCCGTGACCGTGCGGGCCAGGGCCTGTGCGAAGCGCTCGGCGCGCAGGACGAGGAACGGGCGTGCGTGGTAGGGGCGGGGCCTCGGATCCACCGGGGTGGTCAGTCCGGAGGCGTTCTGCAGGGAAGCGACCGCTTCGTACGCGTCGCACAGGTGCCCTTCCCGGGTCGGGTGGTCCGTCGCCGCCAGCGCACCGCGCAGCGACGGAGTGAGCGACGCGGCCACCGGCAGCCGGCCGAACGCGCTGCCGAGCCATTTGCCGTAGGGGGCGTACCGGCGCTCCAGCAGCAGGCACAGCCGCATCAGGTCCCGTACGAGGCGGGCGGCCGTGACGGCGGAGCCGACGTCGTCGCCGACCTCCGCGCAGCGTCCCACGAACGCCTCTTCCCGCGAGATGCGCTGCCACTGGCACGCCAGCAGGTACCGCCACACCTGCTCCGGGTACCAGGCCAGCCGCCGCCGCGCGGCGGTGAGGGTGCCGAGCCCGTCGTGGAACACCGCGCCGCCGGTGGTCTCGGCGAGCCGCTGCTGGGGCATCGCCAGCCATGCGCGCACGCTCGGCTCCGGGCCGGCCGCGCGCAGCCCGAGCCGCTCTGCCAGCCAGCCTTCGACGTCGTGCACGTCGACACGGTGGTTGACCGGCCCGTCGGTCGGCCGCATGCGTCCGACCGGGTCCAGCGGGTCGTCGCTCTCCTGGAAGTGGGTGGGCCAGCCGCGCAGCTGCTTCGGCAGCCGTTCGGCCAGCAGGCGGCGGATGTCGTCGCCGTGCCGGGCCCGGTCCCCGGCCGTGAGGAAGAGCTCCAACCGGGGTCCCCACTCGTGATCCGCCGAGCGGGGTGTGTCAAAACCCAGTACCTCGGAACCGCTGCCGATCCGCGCCGCCGCGTACCGGAGTCCCGGGAAGGCCTCGCGGAGGAGCGGCCCCACGGCCTCCTCGTACAGGATCGCGGACAGCTTCAGGCCGGGCATGAACCGGGCTTCGGAGGTCGCCATGGCCTCACTGTGCTGGGCCCGCCGCCGCCGGGGCCACCGGTTATCCGCGAGGGAGCGCCACCGGAGGCTGCGTCACAGGCCCGGTCGGACGCACCGTCAGGCGTTCAGCTCCGTCCTGTCGCCCATCACCACGACCGGGTGCTGCCTCGGATCGAGGGTGCGCAGCAGGTACCGCATCGCCGACTCGGACACGCTCACGCACGCCGATGTGCCGCTGCCGTGGTCCATGTGCAGCCAGATGTCGCCGCCCTTCGGCCGGCCCAGGGGCCGGGTCGGGGCACGCCCCCACCGCAACTGCCCGTACCGCACCGCGTTTTCGCCCGTCCCGTGGTCGCAGTCCGTCCGGGGCCGGTGGGCACGGCCTCTCACACGACCCCCGAGTACTCCAACAGCGGCGCGATCGCCTGGGCGTCCGCCCCCTGGCCCACCCACAGTCCGATGAGGAAGGCCGCTGTCGCCTCCAGCAGGGCCGCCCGCTCCAGCCCTCCGCCGTCCAGCGGCCGGCAGCCGAGGTCGTGCACCAGGCGGCGTACCGTCTCCAGGGCCGAGGCGTCGTCGCCGCACAGCGGAACCGCCAGGGGACGGCCGTCGAAGACGGGCGGGGTCAGCCGCCACACGCTCTCATGGCACAGGTTGAACGCCTTGACCACGTGTGCGCCGGGGGCGGCTGCGGCGATGCGCTCGGCGGCCGAGGGACCGCCCCCGGTCTCCAGGAGGAAGCCCGGGCCGACCGGGTTGGTGCAGTCGATCAGCGTCCGGCCCGCCAGGGTGTCGGACAGGCCGGACACCACGTCGGCGGCCACCGCGTACGGCACCGCCAGCAGCACCGCGTCCTCACCGTGCTCGACAACGTCGCGCAGGCTTCCCGCCCGTCCGCCGATCCTTCCGGCCAGGGCTGCCGAGCGGCCCCTGTCCCGCCCGCCCACCAGTACGTCGTGGCCGACCCGTGCCCACTGGCCGCCCAGGGCGTCCGCCATGGCGCCGGTGCCGGCGATCCCGATCCTCATCGTCCCCACTCCCCGTGTCGTTGGTCCTGTTCCCGTATTCGGAACGACAGTAGGAAGCTGTTCGGGCACCATTCGGTAAGTGACCGTCGACCAGGGCTTCATCGCCGACTGCCGCGCCCGGCTCGCCTTCGACCTGCTGGCCAACACCTGGAACCCCGTGGTGATCTGGGCGCTGCGCGAGGGCCCCGAGCGCCCCGGCCGGCTGCGCGAGCGGATCGGCGGCATCAGTCCCAAGGTGCTCACCGAGACCCTGCGCCGACTGGAGTTCAACGGGCTGGTCGAGCGCCGCGCCCGCCCGGGCGCCCCACCCCGCGTCGACTACGGGCTCACGGAACTGGGGCGGAGCCTGCTGCCGCCGATCGAGGCGTTCGGCGCCTGGGCGTTCGAGCACGGCGACGAGGTGATGGCGGCGCAGGAGCGCGGGGAACCGGTGACGGCCCCCCGCGACGTGCGCCGCGGCCGGCCGGCCGCGGCCCGCACGCACGGGCCGGCCCTCACGCCCGGCCGCCCCGTCGAGTGAAAAGACGCAGAGAGGGCCCCACCGAGTGCTCAGCCCCGAACCGATCCGCACCGCCCGCCTGGACCTGCTGCCCCTGCGCGTCGACCACGCCGAGGAGATGGCCGAGACCCTGGCCGACCCGCGGCTGCACACGTACACCGGCGGCGTGCCGCACTCCCCGGCCGCCCTGCGCGCACGCTACGAACGGCTGGTCTCCGGCTCCCCCGACCCGGCCGTCTCCTGGTGCAACTGGGTGCTGTTCCAGCGCGGGGAGTCCCGTCTCGTGGGCACGGTGCAGGCTACGGTCACCGACCGCGCCACGGAGATCGCGTGGGTCGTCGGAACGCCTTGGCAGGGCCAGGGGCTGGCCACGGAGGCGGCCCGGGGACTGGTCGACTGGCTCGGGCAGCAGCACGTCACCACGGTCGTCGCGCACATCCACCCGGCCCACCGGGCCTCGCAGTCCGTGGCGGCGGCGACCGGGCTGGCACCGACGGACCGGCGCCAGGACGGAGAGGTCAGGTGGGAGCTGTCGCTGCCGGGCTGACACGCACGCCGCGCAGGGGCGCGCGCGTGGCCGCCCGCTACGGGCGCGTCAGGACGAGTCCCGCGCCACCAGTTCCGTGGGCAGCACGACCTGCCTCCGGTCCAGGGTCCGGGAGGCCACCGGGCGGCGGTCCGCTATCTCGTCCAGGAGCAGGCCGATCATCGCCCGGCCCATCTCCTCGATCGGCTGGCGCACGCTCGTCAGCGGCGGGTCCATGTGGCGGGCGATCGCCGAGTCGTCGTACCCCACGAGCGCCACGTCGTCCGGGATGCGGCGCCCCGCCTCCCGCAGCACCTGGCGCGCGCCCGCCGCCATCACGTCCGACTCCGCGAACACCGCGTCCAGGTCCGGGCGGCGGGCCAGCAGTTCCGTCATGGCGCGCCGGCCGCCCTCCTCGGTGAAGTCACCGGGCAGGATCAGGGCCTCGTCCACCGCACGGCCCGCCTCCCTGAGCGCGTCCCGGTAGCCTTCGATGCGCCGCTGGGCGCCGTAGACGTCGAGGCGGCCGGTGATCGTGGCGATGCGGGCGCGGCCGCGGGCGATCAGGTGCTCCACCGCCGAGCGACCGCCGCCGTAGTTGTCCGAGTCCACCGACGGCAGGGTCTCCGAGGCCGAGCGGGGACCGCTGATCACCGCCGGGATCTCCAGCTGGGCGAGCAGGTCGGGCAGCGGGTCGTCCGCGTGGACGGAGACCAGCAGGACGCCGTCCACCCGGTGCGCCGCCAGGTACTGCGCCAGCCTGCGCCGCTCCCGGTCGTTGCCCGCGAAGATCAGCAGCAGCTGCATCTCGGTGTCCGACAGCGCGGCCCCGACTCCCGTCACCATGTCCGAGAAGTACGGCTCCGCGAAGAACCGCGTCTCCGGCTCGGGGACGACGAGCGCGATCGCGTCCGTGCGGTTCGCGGCCAGCGCCCGGGCCGCGGTGTTCGGCACGTATCCCAGCTCCGCGACCGCCGCCTCGACGGCCGCGCGCGTCGCGTCGCTCACCCGGGGCGAGCCGTTGATCACCCGGGAGACCGTGCCGCGGCCCACGCCGGCCCGTGCGGCGACCTCCTCAAGTGTCGGCCGCCGGCCACTCCGGCCCCGCGTTCCGTGGCCTGTCATGGTCGCCTCCCGTCGCACCGCGCGTCGCGCGCCTGGCCTGGAATGTAACAGTCCCGTGCGGCTCCGCGACCGCCGCTGGCCATGGCCGCCCGGGCCCCGCGCCCGGGGGCGGCCCTTCACGGCGTTCAGTTAACGTCCCGATAACTGAACGCGTCCGGCACCGTCAGCTCCCTTGACACCCCCGCCCGGACCCACGACTCTTCAACACATCACTTGTGGGAGCGCTCCCACAGTACCTGCCCCATACACATCCCGCACGTTCCCCGCCCGAGCCGCAGCGAGAAGACACGGGCCCAGCACAGAAGTTGGCCGGGGGGTCGGCACGTCAGGGCAACTGGAGGACGACATGCGAGCACGTACCCTCCCCCACTCTCGACTTCGCTCGAGCGGGGGGACCCCCATCAGCCGCAAGGCGATAGCCCTCACAGCCGTCGCAGTGCTGGGCGCCGGGCTGCTGGCCGGCTGTGCCGACGACGGCGGAGACAAGTCCGGCTCGTCGCCGGACGGCGGTGGCAGCGGAAAGACCACGATCAGCCTCGGCCTCTTCGGCACCTTCGGCTTCAAGGAGGCAGGCCTCTACGCCGAGTACGAGAAGCTCCACCCCAACATCAAGATCACCGAGAACGTCACCGAGCGGAACGAGAACTACTACCCGGCGCTCGTCAACCACCTCACCACCGGCAGCGGTCTGCAGGACATCCAGGGCGTCGAAGTCGGCAACATAGCCGAGGTCGTCAGCACCCAGGCGGCCAAGCTCACGGACCTCTCCAAGGTTTCGGGCGTGAACAAGAGCGACTTCCTCGACTGGAAGTGGGCGCAGGCCACCACCAAGGACGGTCAGACGATCGGCCTCGGCACCGACGTCGGCCCGATGGCGGTCTGCTACCGCAAGGACCTCTTCCAGGCGGCCGGTCTGCCCACCGACCGCACCGAGGTCGGCAAGCTGTGGTCCGGCGACTGGAGCAAGCTCGTCAGCGTCGGCGAGCGGTACCAGAAGAAGGCGCCGCAGGGCACCACCTTCTGGGACTCCCCCGGCGGTCTGCTGAACGCCGTCCTCAGCAGTGAGAAGGAGAAGTTCTACGACTCCTCCGGCAAGGTCATCTACAAGACGAACCCCGCCGTCAAGGCCGCCTTCGACCTGACCGCGGACGCCGCCAAGAAGGGCCTGATCGGCGCGCAGACGCAGTTCCAGCCGACCTGGGACCAGACGATCGCCAACGTGAAGTTCGCCGCGATGGCCTGCCCGCCGTGGATGCTCGGCTACATCAAGGGCAAGTCGAAGCCGGACGCCAAGGGCAAGTGGGACGTGGCCGTCGCGCCCAGGTCCGGCAACTGGGGCGGTTCCTTCCTGACCGTGCCGAAGAACGGCAAGCACGTGAAGGAGGCCCAGGAGCTGGCCGCCTGGCTGACCGCGCCCGCGCAGCAGGCCAAGCTGTTCAGCGTCCAGGGCAGCTTCCCGAGCGCGCAGGCGGCGTACAGCTCCCCCGAGGTCACCGGCGCCAAGAACGAGATGACCGGTGACGCCCCGATCGGCACGATCTTCGCCGAGGCCGCCAAGTCCAGCCCGGTCCAGGTCATCGGCCCGAAGGACCAGATCATCCAGCAGGGTCTGACCGACAACGGCGTCATCCTCGTGACGAAGGGCAAGTCGGCCGAGGAGGCCTGGAACACGGCCACGAAGACCATCGACAACAACCTGGAGAAGTGACCGGCATGGCCACCCGGCACGACACCGCCGCGCCCCCCGCGAAGGAGGGGGGCGCGGCCCCGGGCCGCCCGCCCGCGGTACCCACGGAGGCGGAGCAGCGGCGCCGCGCACGACTCTCCCGGCGCTGGCAGCGGGATCTCCGCTGGAGCCCCTACGCGTTCGTCTCGCCCTTCTTCCTGCTCTTCATCGCCTTCGGCCTGTTCCCGCTGGTCTACACGGCCTGGGCCTCGCTGCACACGGTGGAGCTGACGGCGCCCACCGACATGGAGTGGGCGGGGCTGCGCAACTACACCCGGATCTTCGACGACGACTTCTTCTGGAACGCGGCGAAGAACACCCTGACCATCGGGATCATCTCGACCGTCCCGCAGCTTCTGATGGCGATGGGCCTGGCCCACATCCTCAACTACAAGCTGCGCGCCTCGACCTTCTACCGGGTCGTGATGCTCGCGCCGTACGCGACCTCGATCGCGGCCGCCTCACTGGTGTTCGTGCTGCTCTTCGGGCGCGATTACGGCATGATCAACTGGGCGCTGCACTTCGTCGGGATCGACGCCATCGACTGGCAGAACGAGAAGTGGCCCTCGCAGATAGCCGTCTCGTCCATCGTCATCTGGCGCTGGACTGGCTACAACGCGCTGATCTACCTGGCGGCGATGCAGGCCATCCCCCAGGACCTGTACGAGTCGGCGGCCCTGGACGGTGCCAACCGCTGGCAGCAGTTCTTCCATGTCACGCTGCCCCAGTTGCGGCCGACGATCCTGTTCACGGTCGTCGTGTCGACGATCGGCGCCAGCCAGGTCTTCGGCGAACCGCTGCTGTTCGACGCGAACAAGGGTGCGTCGGGCGGCGCCGAGCACCAGTTCCAGACGCTGGGTCTGTACCTGTACGAGCAGGGCTGGGTGAACCAGCACCTGGGCCGGGCCTCCGCCATCGCCTGGACGATGTTCCTGATCCTCATCGTGATCGGGATCGTCAACTACGTCATCTCGCGCCGGTTGCGCGCCAGCAGTTAGGAGAACCGGCCGTGACGACGACCCTGACGAAGCCCGAGGAGAAGACCCGGGAGCCCCAACGCGTACGCCGGCCCAAGGCCGCGCGCGCCGGCGGGCAGCTCCACGCCGGTCCCGTGGCGTACGCCATCCTGATCCTCTTCAGCATCGGCTCGCTGCTCCCGCTGGTGTGGACGGCGATCGCCGCCTCCCGCAACAACAACCGGCTCGCGCAGACGCCCCCGCCCTTCTGGTTCGGGTCGAACCTGTTCAACAACCTGGAGATCGCCTGGAACGACGCCAATCTGGGCAAGGCGTTCTTCAACACCACGTTCGTGGCAGGCGTCTCGGCGGCGACGATCGTCTTCCTGTCGACGATCGCCGGGTTCGCCTTCGCCAAACTGCGCTTCAAGGGCAAGGGCGCCCTGATGCTGATCGTCATCGGCACGATGATGGTCCCGCCGCAGCTGAGCGTGATCCCGCTGTACATGATGGTCGCCAAGCTGGACTGGACCGACCAGCTTCAGGCAGTGATCCTGCCGTCGCTGGTGAGCGCGTTCGGGGTGTTCTTCATGCGGCAGTACCTGATCCAGGCGCTGCCGGACGAGATCATCGAGGCCGCCCGCATGGACGGCGCGAGCAGCTGGCGCGTGGTCTGGCACGTGGTGTTCCCGGCGGCCCGCCCCGCGATGGCCGTCCTGGGCATGCTGATGTTCGTGCAGACGTGGAACGACTTCCTGTGGCCGTTCCTGGTCCTGACCCAGAACGGCAACCCGACCGTGCAGGTCGCGGTCGCGGGTCTGGGCCGCGGCTACACCCCCGACCAGTCGCTGATCATGGCGGGCGCGCTGCTCGGCACGCTGCCGCTGCTGCTGGTGTTCGCGATCTTCGGCAAGCAGATCGTGGGCGGCATCATGCAGGGCGCGGTCAAGGGCTGAGGCCCACCCGCGGTGGCCGCCCACCCGCCGCGGTCGCCCACCCGCCGTACGGGGGCCGGATCACCGCCGCTCCGGCCCCTTCCCTCCCCCTCCTCTCTCCTCCCCATCCCCCAACTCATCGGTCTTCCCGACCTCTTATGGGAGCGCTTCCATGTCTGAGTCCGCACAGTCGGCATCCCCGGTGACCTTTCCTCCCGCCTTCCTCTGGGGCGCCGCGACCTCCGCGTACCAGATCGAGGGGGCGGTGCGGGAGGACGGCCGCACCCCCTCCATCTGGGACACCTTCAGCCATACGCCGGGCAGGACGGCCGACGGCGAGACCGGTGACATCGCCGTCGACCACTACCACCGCTACCGCGAGGACGTGGCGCTGATGGCCGGGCTGGGCCTGAACGCGTACCGCTTCTCGATCTCCTGGTCGCGCGTGCAGCCCACCGGCCGGGGCCCCGCGGTCCAGCGGGGCCTGGACTTCTACCGCCGACTGGTGGACGAACTCCTCGCGCACGGCATCCGGCCGGCGATCACCCTCTACCACTGGGACCTCCCGCAGGAGCTGGAGGACGCGGGCGGCTGGCCGGAGCGGGACACGGCGTACCGGTTCGCCGAGTACGCGCGGATCGTGGGCGAGGCCCTCGGCGACCGCGTGGAGCAGTGGATCACCCTGAACGAGCCATGGTGCAGCGCGTTCCTGGGCTACGGCTCCGGGGTGCACGCCCCGGGTCGTACGGACGCGGCGGCGTCGCTGCGCGCGGCACACCATCTGAACCTGGCCCACGGCCTCGGCGCCTCGGCCCTGCGATCCGTGATGCCGACCCGCAACGCGGTGGCGGTCAGCCTCAACTCCTCCGTCGTGCGCACGGTCTCCCAGGACCCCGCGGACCTGGCGGCGGGCCGGAAGATCGACGACCTGGCCAACGGGGTCTTCCACGGCCCGATGCTGCACGGCGCGTACCCGGAGACCCTGCTCACGGCCACGTCGTCGGTCACGGACTGGTCGTACGTGCGCGACGGCGACCTGGACTCGATCCACCAGCCGCTGGACGCGCTGGGTCTGAACTACTACACGCCGACGCTGGTCTCGGCGGCCGAGGAGCAGGTGAGCGGCCCGCGTCCGGACGGTCACGGCGTCAGCGCCCACTCGCCCTGGCCGGGCGCGGACGACGTGGCCTTCCACCAGACCCCGGGCGAGCGCACCGAGATGGGCTGGACGATCGACCCGACCGGGCTGCACGAGCTGATCATGCGCTACACGCGGGAAGCGCCCGGCCTGCCGCTGTACGTGACGGAGAACGGCGCGGCCTACGACGACAAGCCGGACCCTGACGGCCGCGTCCACGACCCGGAGCGGATCGCCTACCTGCACGGGCACCTGTCGGCGGTGCGCCGGGCCATCACGGACGGCGCGGACGTGCGGGGCTACTTCCTGTGGTCCCTGATGGACAACTTCGAGTGGGCGTACGGCTACGAGAAGCGCTTCGGGGCGGTGTACGTGGACTACACGACCCTGGAGCGGACCCCGAAGTCCAGCGCGCACTGGTACGGCCGGGCGGCGCGGACCGGGGAGCTGCCGCCGCTGGAGGGCTGACCGGCGGGGGACAGGGGTTCGGGGCGCGGCACAGGAGGGAGGTGCCGCGCCCCGGTGGTTCGCCGAGCCGCCCGAAGCCTGTCGCAAGGGGGCTCCGCCGCGTGGCCCACTCCCCTAGGGTTTGGTCGCGTGACCACCGAAGCCGCGGGCAGAGCGGCAACCACCTACCCGTCCTCGCTGCGTCGGACCTCACTCGTGGCCTTCGGCTCGCTGGCGTTCGTGGCTCTGGGCGTCTGGCTGCTGATCGACCATGCCACGCTCAAAGGCGTCCTCGCGGGCGCGGCCGCCGTGCCGTTCTTCGGCCTGTGCGCCTGCGTGGCGATCGGGCGCCTTCTGCGACGTCGGCCCGAACTGGTGCTGACCGGCGAGGGCCTGAGACATGTGATGCTGGGCTCGATCCGCTGGACGGAGATCGCGGAGGTCACCGTCCGCGAGATCAAGGTCCGCTCCACCTCTCAGCGCGTGATCGAACTGGCGCTCAATGATCCGGACGCCTACCTGGCGCGGGCACCGCGTACGGCCCGGATCGCAGGCAAGGCCAACCTGCGTTTCGGTTACAGCCCGGCGACCATCTCGGCGACCACGCTCCCCGTGGACCTCGACGAGGTGGTGGCGGCCATGCGCCGCCACCACCCGGAGTTGAGGATCAGGCGGTAGCACCCTGGAGAACAGGCGCTAGTTGTAGGTGCCGAACGCCTTCGAGAAGGCGAACCTGTCCTGGGTGATGGAGCTGCACGTCGGGTCCGCCGTCGGCTTGGGGCCGCCGTCGCACTGCTTGTCCCGTGCGGCCGACCACATCGACAGCCAGCCGATGCCCTTGGACTTGGCGAAGGTCACCAGTTGGGTGGCGTCGTCGACCTTGAAGACCTCGGAGGAGACGTCGTTGACGCCGATCATCGGGGTGACCGCGACCGTCTTCCAGGCCGCGCTGTCGGTCAGGCCCAGCACGCTCTTGATCTGCGCCTGCGTGGCGGTCGCCGCCTGCTCGGCGTAGGTGCCCATGTCGCCGCTGTAGGCGGGGCCGTAGTCCATCGCCATGATGTTGACGGTGGAGATCTTCACGCCGTTGGACTTGGCGTCGGCGAGGAGGTTCACCCCGTCCTGGGTCAGGCCCTCCGGCATGACCGGCAGCGTGAACGACACATCGAGGCCGGGGTGTTGCTGCTGCAGCTTGGCGATGGCCTGGGCGCGGCGGGTGTTCGCGGCCGTGTTCGGCAGCGCGCCGCCCTCGACGTCGAAGTCGACCTTGGTGAGTTTGTAGGCGTCCACGGCCTTCCCGTACGCCGCCGCCAGCGCGTCCGCCGAGGAGCAGGTCGTGGCCAGTTCGGAGCCGGAGGCGCCGCCGAAGGAGACCCGGACGTCGCCGCCCTTGGCGCGCAGGGCGCCGATCTGCGCGGCCACCGCGTCGTTGCCGAGGTCGGAGACGCCGCCCCACTTGGGGGTGCAGCCGCCGCCGTCGGTCACGAACGCCAGGTTGTAGTTCTTCACACCGGTCGCGTCGGCTGCGGCGACCAGGTCGAAGGCCGGGTAGAGGGACGTGTCGACGTACGGGGAGAAGCCGGCGTTCGTGGTGGATCCGGTGCCGGTGCCGCCGCCGGTGGTCTGCGTGGCGGTGGGCGACGGAGCGGCGGTCGAAGGCGGGGTCGGCGCCGGGGACGGGGACTGGGTCGGGGACTGGGTCGGGCGGCCGCTCGGCTGCGGGGGCGTGCCGTCGTCGGCGGAACACTTCGCGCCGTCGATGACACAGCCCGTCGGGTCCCCGGAGCCGCTCACGACGAAGCCGACGGTCACCGACTCGCCCGCCGCGAGGCCGTCCTTGTCCCAGGACGGCGGCTTCACGGTGACGTGCTGTCCGCTCACCGTCGACGTGCCGTCCCACAGCGAGCTGAGCTTCGCACCCGAGGGAAGGTCGAACTGGAGCGACCAGTCGGCCTTGGCCTGGCCGCTGTCGTTCGTGATCACGTACTGCGCGGTGTAGCCCGTCGACCAGGTGCTGGTCTTCGTGTACGCCGCGCCGACGCCGGCGGCGTGCGCGGTGCCGGTGACCACCAGGGCGCCACCGCCGACCACGACGGCGGCGACCGTGCCGCCGATCGCCTTGTTTCTGCCGCTGATCCCGCGCCGGTGCGCCTTGCTCATCGCGTGCCTGCCTTCGCTGGTACGGAGGGGTGTGGATGCGGCAGCACGCTAGCGAGCCGGTAGGGGGCAAACCGCCTGATCCGGGCGGGCGTTGAGGATCTTAGGGTGCGCTTAAGGAAGGGATCGGGGGCGGTTAAAGGTAGAGACCAATATGCGGCGGCGTCTGCGGCGTACGCGGTGGCCTCGCCGTGCCGGGGCCCGCCCGTCCAGCTGGAACCAGATCCGCACCTCCGTGCCGCCCAGCACCGAGGAGCCGATCCGTACGTCGCCGCCGGTCGACTCGGCGAGCCGGCGCACGATGTCCAGGCCGAGGCCCGTCGAGCCGTCACTGCCCGAGCCGCGACCGCGGGCCATCGCCGCCTGCGGGTCGGGTATGCCGGGCCCGGCGTCGGACACCAGCACGATCACCGCGTCCTCGGCGTTGTGCACGTCGACCGCGAACGCCGTGCCCTCCGGGGTGTGCCGGAAGACGTTCCCGAGCAGGGCGTCCAGCGCGGCGGCGAGGTCGGACCGGGCGACGGGTATGCGGACCGGACGGTCGGCCCCGGCCACCCGCCACTTGCGGCCCTCGTCCTCGGCGAGCGCCGACCAGAACTCCATCCGCTCGCGCACCACCTCCGCCGCGTCGCACCCGGCGCCCGGTCCGGCCGCCGCGGTCTGCGGCTTGGCCTCGCGGGCCGTACGGATGATCGTGTCCACCTCGCGCTCCAGCTGCGCCACCGCCTGACGGGTCTGCTCGGCGGCCGGCCCGTCGCCGAGCGAGGCCGCGTTCAGCCGCAGGACGGTCAGCGGCGTCCGCAGGCGGTGGGACAGGTCGGCCGCCAGTTCCCGCTCGTTCGCGAGGAGTTGTACGACCTGGTCGGCCATCGAGTTGAACGCGACCGCCGCCGCGCGCAGTTCGGCCGGCCCGTCCTCCGGGACGCGCGCCCCGAGCTGTCCCTCCCCCAGGTCGTGCGCGCCCTCGGCCAGCCGCCGCGCGGGCCGCACCATCCGTACGCCGAGCCGGTCGGCGACCGCCACCGAGCCGATGATCAGCGTGACGCCGACCGCGGCGAGCACCGCCCAGGCCGTGCCGACGCCGTGCGTCACCTCGGACTCGGGCACGTAGACCTCGATCACGGCGATCGCCCCGGAGCTGAGCGCGGTGGGCTGGAGCAGCGTGGAGCCGCCGGGGACCTCGGTGGTGGAGGCACGTCCGAGCCGACGGGTGGCCGCGATGTCCTCGGCGTCGGCGCGACGGCGGCCGATGTCGACCGCTTTCGTGCCGTCCCCCGCGGGGATGTGCACTGCTATCCCGTCGTCGGAGCCCGCCGAGGCGACGACCCGCTCCAACTGGTCCCGGTCGGTGGTGATGGACAGCGCGGGCGCGATCGCGGCGGCCTGCCGCTCGGCGCCGGCGAAGGCCCGGTCGCGTGCCATCTCCTTGACGACCAGCCCGAGCGGGACCGCGAAGGCGACCACCACCATCGCGGTCACCGCCAGACACACCTTGACCAGGGCCCACCTCATGACAGTGGCTCCGTCTCCGGCGGCTCCAGCTTCACGCCGACCCCCCGCAGGGTGTGCAGATAGCGCGGCCTGGCGGCCGTCTCGCCCAACTTCCTCCTGAGCCAGGAGAGATGGACGTCGATGGTCTGGTCGTCGCCGTACGACTGTCGCCAGACCTCCGCGAGCAGCTCCCTGCGCGGTACGACGACGCCGGGCCGTCCGGCGAGGAAGGCCAGCAGATCGAACTCACGGCGTGTCAGGTCCAGGGGCACGCCGTCCAGTTCGGCGTGGCGGCGCAACGGGTCGATGGCGAGGCCGCCGACCCTGATGACGGTCGGGGGCCCGGCGTCGGCGGCGGCCGTGCGGACGCGGCGCAGCACCGCCGCGATCCGAGCCGAGAGGTGCTCGACCGAGAACGGCTTGGTCAGATAGTCGTCCGCGCCCGCGTTGAGCAGGCGGACGATCTCCGTCTCGTCGTCGCGTGCCGTGGCGATGATGACCGGGACGTCCGTGATGCCGCGCAGCATCTTCAGCGCCTCGGAGCCGTCCAGGTCGGGCAGCCCGAGGTCGAGGATGACGACGTCGAAGGGGACGTGCGCGACCTCGCGCAACGCCTCCAGCGCGGTGCCGACGCTGCGCACGGTGTGTCCGGCCTCCGTCAGATGCCTGATGAGCGCCGAGCGTACGAACTGGTCGTCCTCGACCACGAGCACACTTGCCATGGGCGGCACCGTACGCCATGCGGGCCGGGCCGTTCGGGGGCTGTGGACAACTCCCCACGCCGCAACCGGAGAAACGGAACTGTGTGCGACCCGTGAGACACCCCTGGGGCTGGTGAGGCAGTATGGCCGGGATGTTGAGAGGTCTCCTGCACGTATTGGCGTGGACGCTGGCCACCGGAGCGGCGGCCACGCTGTCGTGGTGGGGTGTCCACACGGTGCTGGCGGGCACCGCGTACGACCCGCCGCGCGCCCTGCCCGTCCCCACGGGCGGCGCGACGACGCAGCAGTCGAGGCCGCCGGCTCCCTCGACGCGGCAGCCGGCCCCGTCGAAAAGCCCGTCGCCGACGCCCAGCACGACGAGCCCGCTGCCGACGCCCTCAAGGTCCCGGGCCACCAAGCCCAGCCCGTCCACCACCGCCTCCGGCCAGGTCAAGAGCTACGACACCGCCGGCGGTCGCGTGGTCTTCGACCTCGGCAGCGCCTCGGCGACGCTCGTGTCGGCCACCCCCGGCACCGGCTGGTCGATGCAGGTCTGGAAGACGGAGACCTGGATCCGGGTGGAGTTCGTGTCCGGTGCCGACCGGGTGTCGGTGTTCTGCACCTGGCACGACGGCCCGCCCCATGTGGAGATCGGGAACTACTAGTGCCGCATCAGGCAACGTTCGCCCTGTCGGAGGCCCTGCCTGTCGACGGCTTCGGCCGCTGGCGATGATCGACCGATGAGCGCCATCGAACGCCCTTTGCCGCCCCTGAACGCCGACGAGCGCACCACGCTCGAAAGCTGGCTTGACTTTCACCGCGCCACCCTCGCCATGAAGTGCGAGGGCCTGGACGACGGGCAGGCCGCCGTCGCGTCCGTGCCACCGTCCGGCTTCACATTGACCGGCCTCGTCCAGCACATGGCAGAGGTGGAGCGGAACTGGTTCCGCCGAGTGTTCGCCGGAGAACAGGCCCCGCCCATCTACGACCCGCAGGCCGACCCGTCTGCCCCCGACGGCGGCTTCGAACTGGCCGAGGGCGCCACACTGCACGACGCCCTCGCCACCTGGCAGGCGGAGATCGCCCGCGCCCGCGAGCTCTGCGCCGACCGTGCTCTGACCGACGCAGGCCGCTTCATGGAGCAGGACGTCAACCTCCGCTGGATCTACGTCCACATGATCGAGGAGTACGCCCGCCACAACGGCCACGCCGACCTGGTCCGGGAGCGCATCGACGGCACCACTGGCGTATGACGCCGGATCAGGTCGCCCCCGCCCTAATGTGAGTGACGCGCCGCCGGGTTCCGTGCCGGGCGGCGCGTCGTGCCAGGGTGCCCAGGTGGCTGAACGTGTGCGCGTGCGCGAGATCGATGACGACGAGGGGCAGAGGCTGCTGCGGATCATCCGCAGAGGCACCGGGTCGGTGGTGACCTGGCGCCGGGCTCAAATGGTGCTGCTATCCGCGCAGCGCATGGACGTGGTGAAGATCGCCGAGGTCACGTTCACCAGCGCCGACCGGGTCCGCGATGTGATCCACAACTTCAACGCCGATGGCTTCGCCTCGCTGTACCCGAAGTACAAGGGCGGCCGTCCAAAGACCTTCACCCTCCCGGAACGCCGCGAGATCAAGAAGACCGCCAAGTCCAAGCCGGCTGAGCACGTCCTGCCGTTCTCGACCTGGAGCCTGGCCAAGCCGGCCGACTTCCTGGTCGCCGAGGGGGTGGTCGACGACATCAGCCACGAGGGCCTTCGGGTCCTGCTCCGCGAGGAGGTCCCTCGGGGTCGGCGGGTCGGCCTGTTCAGCGGAAGATCGACGGCGGGGGCGCCGGGGACGCCACCGCCGCCGCGTCCGTGACGGCCGCCGCGCCGCCCGTGAAGTCGATCAGCGCCTTGCCGTGCTCCACGCGCGCCGGGTGCGGGTCCGAGGCGGCCCGGCGGGTCAGTTCGGCGACCGGGAGCGGGCGGGCGCAGGCGGCCAGGACCGCGTTGCCGAAGCGCTTGCCGCGCAGGACGGCCGGATCGGCGATCAGTGCGAGCTCGGGGAAGACGGCCGCCGCCGTCGAGATCTGGCCGCGCAGGTGGGTGAGCGGAGGGCCGTCGGCGAGGTTGGCCGCGTACACACCGCCGTCGTTCAGCGCCCGGCGGACCTCGGTGAGGAACTCGACCGACGTCAGGTGCGCCGGGGTGCGCGCCCCGCTGAACACGTCCACGATGACCAGGTCCGCCCAGCCGTCCGGCACCTTGGCGAGCCCTTCCCGGGCGTCCGTGGAGCGCACCCGGATCCGTGCGTTCGGGTCCAACGGCAGGGCCCGGCGAACGAGTTGGACGAGTGCCGCGTCACGTTCCACGATCTGCTGGGTGGAGCGGGGGCGGGTCGCGGCGGTGTAGCGGGCGAGGGTGAACGCGCCGCCGCCGAGGTGGACGGCGTGCACGGGACGGCCGGGCGGGGCGGCCAGGTCGATGACGTGGCCGAGCCGGCGCTGGTACTCGAACGACAGGTGCCGCGGGTCGTCGAGGTCGACATGCGACTGCGGGGCGCCGTCGATGAGGAGGGTCCAGGCGCGCGCCCGGTCCCGGTCGGGTATCAGCTGGGCGAGTCCACCGTCGACCGCCTCGACGACGGCCTCGGCTCCCTGCCCGCGCCGTGCATTCCGTGACCTGCCCACCCGGCCATTATCGGGGGCGGCGCGGAGGGCGGCTCACCGAGGAGGGGGCCCGCCCGGCAACCCGTTCGGCTCTCCGGTCCTCGCCCGGCCGGGCGGCGTTCGATCCGAGGTGGGGGCGGAGGCTCAGCGACGGTTGCCGGGCGGTCCCGGCCCGGCGAGGCGCTCATCGGCAGTTGTCGGCGGCCTCGATCATGCGGGCGGCCTCCCCGAGGGCCGCGCGCAGGACCGCCGGGTCCGTGGCCGGTTCCGCCTCGCCGGGCGGAAGGAGCCAGCCCGTGCCCTCGACCGGGGGCAGCGGGGCGACCAGGCTCATGCCGCGCCCGTCGGTCTTCGTGCACGTGCTGCCGGGCACGTCCCACGCGTCCGCCGTGCCGGGCGGTACCAGGAAGCCGAGGGTGTCGCAGTCGTCGTCGTGCAGGACGGGCCCGACGCAGTCGCCCGCGCCGCGGCGGAGGATGTCGACCGCCTCGAGACCCTGCCGGGCGGGCACGGTCACGAGGTCGGGGGACTTGTGCGGCGGTGCGGCGCACTCGGGGGCCGGCACGGCCTGGACGGCCTGCGGCCGTGTACGGAACTCGGTGCTGTGCGGGGTCTGCGTCCCGGCATCCACAACGGAACCCTCCTCGACGGTGAGTTGGGTCGGGAGTTCGGGCGGCTCCCGGTCCACAGGGTTCAACGCTCGGGGGCGTCAACGGCAACGGCGCAACACTGCCGCAAAGGATGGCAGTTCATGGCAGATCTCGCATGAGATATCCGGTTTGTAGCCAAACCTCGCATGACCACACCTGCGAGGAAGGTACGTTCTTGCACCGCCGGACGCAGGGAACCAACTGGCACCACGCGGACAAGCCACCCCAATCCGGCATGGTTCGACGGTTCGCACGAGAGGGCCCGACCATGACCTCGTCCCAGACCCCCCGGCCGCCACGGCCGAATCTCGCCTTCCGGCAGCTGCGCGGATCACGCTCGCCGGGCGAGTTCGCCGCGGCGGTACGGCGTGCCGCACGCGAGATCGGCGAGCGGGTCAGCTGTGACGCGCGGTACATCGGACGTGTCGAGGCGGGCGAGATCCGTTGTCCCAACTACGCCTACGAACGGGTGTTCCTGCACATGTTCCCCGGGCGCACGCTCGCGGACCTGGGGTTCGCGCCCCGCTCTGCGGTGCGCGGCCGAGGGGCGCGCAGTGCCGACGAGGCGCCCCCCGCACACACCAACCGCCGTCCGTATGCCTCCGATGAGCACCGGAAGGCATACGAGACGTATCACCCATCAGACACCTACGAGTCGCACGAGTCGTACGGCACGCACGCGTACGACGCACAGAACCACGAGGAGAGCGACGTGCAGCGTCGCGCATTCATGACCGGCGGCACCGTGACGGTGGCCGCCGCCTCCCTGGGCCCCTTCGGGCTCACCCTCGGCGGCCCCGCAGCGGCCGCCGAACGCCCCGTCCACCGTGCGGGCTCGTCCGAGGCGAGCGCGCTGGAGGAGGCCGTACGCAAGATCCGCCTGCTCGACGACCGGCACGGCGCGGACGGCCTGTACCGACGCGCGGCGGCCCCGCTGCGAGCCGCGTACGCGCTGCTCGACGCGGGCACGACCCGGCAGACGGTCGCCGACCGGCTGTACTCGGGCGCGGGTGAACTGGCCATCTCGGTGGGATGGCTGGCGCACGACTCCGGGCGTTACGACGACGCCCGCTCGCACTACGCGGAGGCGCTGGCGACGGCCCGGATGTCCGGGGACCCGGGCCTCGAGGCACACGCGTTCTGCAACACGGCGTTCCTGGCGCGCGACGCGGGCCGGCCGCGGGAGGCCGTACGGGCGGCGCAGGCGGCCCAGCGTGTCGCGCGCCCGCTCGGCTCGCACCGGCTGATGTCGCTGCTCGCCCTCAGGGAGGCGGGCGGCTGGGCGGGACTCGCGGACCGGGCGGGCTGCGAACAGGCGCTCGCACGGGCGCAGGCGCTCTTCGAACGGGGGCCGTCGGACTCGGACCCCGAGTGGATGACCTTCTACGGCGAGGCCGAACTGGAGGGCCTGGAGGCGCAGTGCTGGTCCATGCTGGGCGACTGGGCGCGGGCCGCCCGGCACGCACGGCGCGCGGCGCAGCTCCAGGATCCGCACTTCACCCGGAACATCGCCCTGTACACGGCCGAACTGGCCGACGACCTGGCCCGCGGGGGTCGTCCCGACGAGGCGGCGCAGGCCGGTCACCGCGTGCTGGATCTCCTGGACCAGGTCCAGTCCTCCCGCGTCCTGACGATGCTGGCGGGCACGGCGAGGGTACTGCTGCCGCACCGGCGGGCGTCGGGGGTGTCGGCGTTCCTGGACCGGCATGCGTCGCTGCCGCGCAGTGCGTGAGCCGCTCGGGGCCGCCGGGGTCGCCCGGGTGTCGGTTCCGCGACCCGGCGGTACGAAGGGCCGCGGCTACGCCAAGTGCCCCACGTCGTTCCACGACTCGATCGCCGGCTCGCCGTAAGCCCACCCGAGCACGGACAGCGACGTGGGGTTGAGCCTGATCCGCGCCGCGAACTCCAGCGGCAGCCCGAGCCACCGCGCCCCGATGGACCGCAGGATGTGCCCGTGTGCGAACACCAGCACGTCCCGGTCCTCCGACCGCGCCCAGGCCACGACCTCGTCCGCGCGCCCGGAGACCTCCGCCAGGGTCTCCCCGCCGGGCACGCCGTCGCGCCAGATGAACCAGCCCGGCCGGATCTCCTGGATCTCGGCCGGCGTCATCCCCTCGTACGCCCCGTAATCCCACTCCATGAGCGTGTCCCAGACGCTCGCCCGCTCGCCGAAGCCGGCGAGTTCGCAGGTCTCACGCGCGCGTGCCAGCGGACTGGTGCGCACCTCGACCCCGGGCAGCCCGTCGAACGGCGCCCGGTGCAGCCGCTCCCCGAGCAGCTTGGCGCCCCGCCGTCCCTCCTCCAGCAGCGGCACATCGGTCCTGCCGGTGTGCTTGCCGGACAGCGACCATTCCGTCTGTCCGTGCCGGGCCAGCAGGATGCGCGGTGCCATGAGAGGCCTTTCCGGGAGAAGCGAACAAGGACGTCACTCCATCATCGCCCACCCCTTCCCGGGGCAACCCGGGGGGCGATCTCTGCGTCTTTGAGGGCCGGGGCGCCCCACGAAGGCGGACGCCCGCACCGTAAGGTGGCACGACCGGAACGCCGGGAACCGCGACCAGGAGCAGAAGGGGGAGGGCGAATCGGATGCCGCAGGCCGAGACACCAGGCATCGGGGTGGGCCCGCTGACCCGGCTGCGCTGGTGGACGGAACTGCCCCTGATCCTGGTGGTGTACGCCTGCTACTCCGCGGGCCGGCTGCTCGCGCGGGGCGACGTCGACGGCGCCGTCGACCACGGTCTGGCGATACTGCGCCTGGAGAAGCTGCTCCACATCAACGCCGAGCATCCGCTGAACCGTCTCCTCACCCGCGAGGCGTGGCTCGGCATACCCGCCGACTTCTGGTACGCGTCGCTGCACTACCTGGTCACTCCCTCGATCCTGGTGTGGATCTTCAGGCGCCGCGCGGAGCACTACCGGGCGGCTCGCACGTGGCTGATGACGTCCACGTTCATCGGTCTGATCGGCTTCTCCTTGATGCCCACCTGCCCGCCGCGCCTGCTCTCCGCGGGCCACGGGTTCGTCGACACGATGGCGCAGTACAGCTCCTACGGCTGGTGGGGCAGCGAGGCGAGCGCGCCGCGGGGCCTGGGCGGCATGACGAACCAGTACGCGGCGATGCCGAGCCTGCACGTCGGCTGGGCGCTGTGGTGCGGGGTGTTGCTGTGGCGGCACGGCCGCTCGCGCTGGGCCAGGGTCGCGGCGGTCGTGTACCCGCTCGGGACCACGTTCGTCGTGATGGGCACCGCGAACCACTACCTCCTCGACGCGGTCGCCGGGGTCGCCGTCATGGGCGTCGGATTCCTGCTGAGCCGACCGGTGATGCGGGCCGCGGACGCGGTCCGGACCCGTCTGCGGGCGCGGTTCGCACCGGTCGCGGAGCCCTCGTCCGTCGCAGGTTCCCCAATTGTCAGTGCCGGATGCCAGACTTCGGCGGGTGAGCGAATTCCCCGACAGCCCCTCTCCCGCCCCGGGCCGGGAGCCGGGCCGGGTGCCGCTCCCGCGGACGCGGGGGACGGCGCTGCGGCAGCGGCTCGCTGAGCTGCGCGGGCCGTCCGTACAACCCAGGGCGCTGGACGCGCGCGCCCTCGCCGCGCTCGCCGCGAACCCCGGGTGCCGGCGGCGCGCGCTGCTGGACGGCGCCGGGGTGGACAAGGGGGCGCTGGCGGGCGCGCTGGGCGCGCCGTCGGCGTTCGGCCAGTCGCAGTTCGCCTTCATGCGGGGCAACGCGTTCGAGGCCCGGGTCAAGGCGGACGGCGGTGCGGAGCTGCTGCGTCTGGTGCGCGAGAAGCTGGACCCGGCCGCCGACGCCCCGGAGGGCGCACTCGTTCCGGACCTGACCGCGACCGGCCCGGAGGGGCGCGCGGCGCGTACGGCGCTGGCGTTGCGCGAGGCCACCGAGGCGCGCGGGTGGGCGCTGCTCGACCACCCCATGCTCGCCCTCGACGTGGCGGGATCGCCCGCGTTCCTGGAGCCGGACGCGGTGGTGGTGCACCCGGACGGCAGCTGGACGGTCGTGGAGATCAAGTCCTTCCCGCTGCTCGACGGTTCGGCGGACCCGGCGAAGGTGGGGGCGGCCGCGCGGCAGTCCGCGGTGTACGTGCTGGCGCTGGAGGAGGTCGCGGAGCGCCTCACCCCCGCACCCGTCGTACGCCACCGGATCCTGCTGGTGTGCCCGAAGGACTTCTCGAACCTGCCCACCGCGTCGCCCGTGGACGTCCGCAAGCAGCGCGCGGTCACCCGGCGCCAGCTGGCCCGTCTCACCCGCATCGAGGAGATCGCCGACGCCCTGCCCGAGGGCACGTGCTTCGCGCCGGACCTTCCGCAGGAGGAGCTTCAGGCCGCGGTGGAGTCGGTCCCGGCGACGTACGCGCCGGAGTGCCTGGCCGCCTGCGAGCTGGCCTTCCACTGCCGTGACCGCGCCCGGGAGCAGGGCGCCGTGGCGGCCCTGGGCCGGTCGCTGCGGGCCGAGCTGGGCGGGCTGACCACGGTGGACGACATCCTGGCCGCCGCCCACGGCACGGCCGGGGACCCGGACGACCCGGCGGTGGCGGCCCTGCGCCGGGCGGCGCGGCTGCGGGCGGAGGCGCTCGCCGGACGGGAGGGCGCCGTATGTCGCTGATCACCACCCTCGCCCGCCTGGAGGCCGTACGGACCGGCCGCGCCCAGCCCGCCGCCACCGTCCGGCACCGTCACCTGTCCGAGCGGCCCCTCGTCTTCGTCCCGCTCGTCACCGCGGGCGAGGCCGGGGCACCGCTCGGCGCGCTCGTCGGCACCGACCGGGACGACCCCCGGCTGCTCGTGGTACCGCAGCCCCGCGACCGCGACCTGAGGTTCGCGTTCCTCGCCGAACTCGCCGATGTCCTCCTGCCCTACATCGACGCACACGCCGACACCGTGGAGCCCGCCGAGCGCACCGAGACCGACCCGGAGACCGGCAAGCGCGTCAAGGTGGAGGTCGAGCTGTGCGCCGACGCGCCGCAGCTGGTCGTGCCGAGCCGGGCGGGCATCGACTTCGTACGGCTGCTGGGCCGCTCCATGCGGTTCCGCCGCACCGCCGAGCAGGACCCGGAGACCCCACACCCGGCGCCCCCGCGCGTGCCGCTCCTCGGCCGCTGGCTCACGCACTTCGGCGAGCGTGCCCGCGTCCCCGGCTCGTCCCTGCTGCTCGCGCTCACCGATCTGCTCGGGCGGCACTGGGCGACCGGGCAGTCGAACCTGGAGGACCAGCACCTGGGCGCGCTGCTCGCCTGGATCGACCCGCCCGAGGGCACCTCGGGCGCGGACGCCGCGCTCCGCGCCGAGCTGGCCCGGGACGCGGACGGCCAGCTGCTGTGCCCGCCGGCCGGGCCGGCCACCGACCCGGCGTTCGACAACAAGCTGCTCGCCCCCGCGATCGAGCGCTACGACCGCGCCCGCACCCGGCTCGCCGCCGCCGAGGACGGCGTGGAGGCCGACGACCGCTTCGCTGAACTCACCGCCGCCGAGCGGGAGATCCGCGCCCTGGTGGAGAGCCGTACCCGGCCGACCTGGGACGCGGTGTGGCAGGGGCTGGACCTGCTGCGCGCGCTGCCGGAGGGCGCGCATGTCGAGGACCGCTGGACTCGCGACCGGTGGTCGTTCACCGGGCACCGGGACCGGGTGGCCGCCGGGGAGCCACCGCAGCCACGCCACGACGACGCGGTCACCGCGGCGAACAAGCTCGCCACGCGCGAGCGCGAACAGGCCCGCCTGGACGCCCAGGAGGCACTCGACGACCCGCTCGTCATGGCCGGACGACGGCTCGCCGGGGAGGCGTTCGCGGGCGAGGTCACGGAGGTCGTGATGGCGTACAGCGAGGGCAAGCGCCCCAGCCCGCGCCCGCTGGTGACCGTACGGACCGAGGACCGGCCGCACCTCGGGGAGCGCACGAAGGTGTACCGGTCGCTCGGCGGGAAGCCGCAGGCGGCGGAGTTCGTGGGCCACGAGGGGGACGGCCTGCTGGTCCTGCGCATCGTCGACAAGATGGGCCGCGGCAAGGAGCCGGAGGCCGGGTCGGTCCCCGAGAAGGGGGACCACGTGTGCTTCACGCTCTTCGAACACGAGCAGCGCGGCGGGGCCAAGCTGCCCGACCCGGAGGACACCCCGTGGACGCACGGCGGACCGCCGGGTGAGGGCGAGGCCGTACCGCATCCGGACCCGGTGACCGAGGAGGACGTGCTGTGACCGTGTTCGCCCCGCCGGGCAGGGACTTCGACCCGGGGGCCGCGGCCGCCCGGGCCACCGAGGCGATCCTGAGCGACACGCTGCACGGCGCGCACCGAGGTGTCGTGGTCGACTCGCCGCCGGGCGCCGGGAAGTCGACGCTGGTCGTCCGCGCCGCGCTGGAACTCGCCTCCGCCGGACGGCCGTTGATGGTGATCGCGCAGACGAACGCGCAGGTCGACGACCTGGTGCTGCGGCTGGCCGAGAAGGAACCGGGACTCCCCGTCGGGCGGCTGCACAGCAGTGACCCGGACCCGTACGACAAGGCGCTCGACGACCTGCCGAACGTGCGCAAGTCGGCCAAGGCGGGCGACCTGGCGGGCCTGGACGTGGTGATCTCGACCGCCGCCAAGTGGGCCCACGTCAAGGACGTCGAGCCGTGGCGGCACGCGATCGTGGACGAGGCGTACCAGATGCGCTCGGACGCGCTGCTGGCGGTGGCGGGCCTGTTCGAGCGCGCGCTGTTCGTCGGCGACCCAGGGCAGCTGGACCCGTTCGCGATCGTCGGCGCGGAGCAGTGGGCGGGGCTGTCGTACGACCCGTCGGCATCCGCCGTGACCACCCTGCTGGCCCATAACCCGGAGCTGCCGCAGCACCGGCTGCCGGTGTCGTGGCGGCTGCCGGCGTCGGCGGCGCCCCTGGTGTCGCAGGCCTTCTACCCGTACACGCCGTTCCGCAGCGGTACGGACCACGGGGACCGGCGGCTGACCTTCGCGATCGCGTCGGACGGCTCGGGCCCCGACCGGGTGATCGACGAGGCCGCCGAGTCCGGCTGGGGGCTTCTGGAGCTGCCCGCCCGGCACACCCCGCGGACGGACCCGGAGGCGGTGCGGGCGGTCGCCACGGTCGTACGGCGCCTCCTCGACCGGGGCGGGGCGGCGGTGTCGGAGCGGGCGGAGGAGCCGGCACCGCTGACCGCGGACCGGATCGCCGTCGGCACCGCGCACCGGGACCAGGCGGCGGCGGTGCGCTCCGCGCTGGCGGACCTCGGGGTACCGGACGTCACGGTGGACACGGCCAACCGACTGCAGGGCCGGGAGTTCGATGTGACGGTGGTGCTGCATCCCCTGTCGGGCCGCCCGGACGCGACGGCGTTCCACCTGGAGACCGGCCGCCTGTGCGTGCTGGCGTCCCGGCACCGGCACGCGTGCATCGTGGTGTGCCGCGCGGGGGTGACGGAACTCCTGGACGACCATCCGTCGACGGAGCCGGTGCAGCTGGGCGTGACGGTGAAGTTTCCGGACGGCTGGGAGGCGAATCACGCGGTGCTGGCGCATCTGGCCGAACACCGGGTGGCGTGGCGCCCGTGACCGACCCGGGCCGGGACGGCGCCCCCGCTCACATCGCGGCGCCCTTGCGTCGGCGCGCGACAATGGACGGTGGCCCACCCGAACCGGGCGCCACCCGAACCGTACGAGGAGGACAAGACATGGCGGAGCCCACGCCGCGTCGGAACGAGCCGCGGCTACGCCCCGCGCCCTTGCTCTTCGAGCCCGCGGAGGCGGCCTCCGACCCGGAACACTTCTTCGACCTGGAGTCGATCGACGACCCACGGGCGCTGCTGGCGCGCGCCACGGAGCTGACGCAGGCGTTTCGCGCGGCCACGGACCGGGCGGTGGAGTACCAGGCGATCGCCGCGGCCCAGCTCGCCGACCCGCGCCGTTTCGACCGGCTGACGCCGGCGGCGATCGCCGAGCAGGCGGAGTGGACCGAGGACTACGCGAAGAAGATGGTGGAGTTCGGGCGGGACCTGCTCCGCGGGGTCGACTCGAACGGACCGGAAAACCTGGGCTGACCATCCCGGCGCCTCGCAGCGCCGATGCCATCGAATGATCATGCGGCATATGCCCGGCCGCACCTTACTCCCTCTCGCACCCTTCTGTCCCCGTTTTCCGCAACCCTCGGAGACCGACCGCTCACGCCCGGTAGATCTGGTTCCCATGAGCAGTCGAACGCCGTCCATAGAAGCCTGTCGCGACGTCTGCGGTGTCACCTCCGAGGGCGCCGCCTGGCTCGCCTCGGCGGGAACGAATCCGCGCAGCACCCTCGCCCTCTGGGCGGACCGCCCCACCGCCCCGGTGGTCCTGCCGTGCGGCACCGCGTTCGACGTCGTCAACACCCCCGCGATCTTCGGACGGCGGATGCTCGACCGGCTCTGGGACGAGGGTCCCGGCTCCGGGCCCGTAGCCGTCCACAGGGGCCGCACCCTGCTGTTCACGGCGCCCGGCACGGCACGGCGACTACCGGCGCTGCTCGACTGGGAGGAGTGGGGCGGCCGTACGCCCAAGATCCCGCCACTGCTGTGCCACGGGACCGGCGACGCGGTGACGGTGCCCGCCATCCACCCGGCCGACCCCGCCGCCACCAGGCTCGACTCCCGCTGGCTGGTCGCTCCCGACACCCGTCGGCCCTGGCTGCCCGGGCCGGAGATCATCCTCTGGGCAGCCGTCCGAGCCGCCCGCGCGGCGGCCTCCGCCCCCGTACGCATATCGATTTTTCCTCCCGCCGACCAGGATGCTAAGGTCTACGACGTCAGCAGGCGCCGCTAGCTCAGTTGGTTAGAGCAGCTGACTCTTAATCAGCGGGTCCGGGGTTCGAGTCCCTGGCGGCGCACGATGGCGATGGCGAGGCGTGTTCGCGGAAAGCGCGAACCGTCTCGCCATCGTCGTTTTCTGCGCGGCTTCGCCGCGCGTCGTGGGGGCTTCGCCACCCACACCCCCCTCCAGGTCGGCTGCCGTCGCCGCCCGGCGCGCCCGGCACCCAACCGGCACACGCCCCGCCCCGCCCGCGCGGCGAAGTGCAGCACATCTGCGTTTTCTGTTGCACTCCGGGGAGAGACACACCCCGCCGACCGCAACGACCTCCGCGCCCCCACCAGCCACACACCACCACCCACCCACCGCCTGCACGCCGCTGAACCCACCCGGCGTGCAGGCGAGGCGCGACCGCGCCCCGAACCCCGGACCCCGAACCCCTGACCCCGAGTACAGCGCAGCCCCCGCGCAGGTCGACCGGCCTGGGCACCCGTTCCTCCGGGCCGCTCGCTCGCTTCCCCCCCGTGCTGGAGCGGGACTAGTCAAGGGTGGCCCGAAGGGCCATCGGCGCAGCCGACGCGGAACGCAACGCAGCGGAGTGCAGCGGAGTGCAGCGCCCTTGACTCGGCCCGCGGAAGCACGACCCTGACAAAGAAGCGAGCGGCCCAACAGCCCCTTCACCCACCCCCTCAACCACACTCACCCCCGTACCCCCTCACCCCCTGACCCTCTCCCCCTCACCCCCTCACCCCTTCGTGATCCGCACAGTCCACCCCCCAGAAGCCGTCCTCCCCTCCACCTCCACCCGCACCCCTTCCCCCGGCACCGTGAAGGTCTCGCCCTCCCGGACCGGAGCGTCCGCCAGGGGCGGGTACACCGACGTGCCGGCGCAGGCCGAGCTGTGCGGGTGGCCGTCCAGGACCTCCACCGGCCCGCCCCCGGACTCCGTCTCGCCGCGCACCCGGTAGACGAGGACGCCCTGGGTGCAGGCCGCGCTGTCGTTGCCCACCGCCCCGCGCGCCTCGATGGCCAGTACACTGTCGGGCCCCGTCCGCACCACCGCCAGCTTGGTGCCGTGCCCCGACCCGAACGCCTCCACCCCTCGCGCCAGCGCACCCGCCGCCCCCGCGCTCACCGGTACCTGCGGCACCCCGGTCGGCCCCGCAGCCACCGGCTCCAGCGTCAGCCGCGTGCTGCCCGGAGCCCGTACGCACACCACCTGGCTCTCGTCCAGCCACCCCAGCTTCCACTTGTGCCAGGCGAAGAGATCCGGGGCCAGTCCGAACTGGCTGCCCATGAGGTCCCAGTCGCCGACGTAGGTGTCCCAGTCCCCCTTGCCGTCGGTCGGACGGTGGTACAGATCAGGCAGGTCGAACACATGCCCTGTCTCATGGGCGAGGACGAGCTGGTCCGGCGGGTGCTTCTCGAAGACCGTGACCACCCGGCGGATGTCCCTGCCGTCGGCCCGGAGCGGGCTGTCCAGGTTCACCACCTTCGTGGCGTCCGAGTCGACGCCGGGCGCGTCCGGGTCGGCCATGAGGTACACGATGTCGTACCGGGAGAAGTCGACGTCCTTGTCGGCCGCGGCGAGCGCGTCGCGCAGATAGATGGCCCGGCTCTCGATGCTCCAGTCGCGCCGTATGGCGTAGGAGGTGGACGGGTGCGGCATCCGGATCCAGTGGTCCACCGGGTGGGGGCGCAGCGTGAACCGGCCATAGGACGCGCGTTCGAAGAAGCGGCTGGTGTCCGGGAAATAGTCACCGGTCAGCTCGGCCGGCGTGGTCGCCGGTGTCGCGTCCGGGAAGGACAGGAAGACGAGGACCGCGTCCAGCGCGCGGGTGGGGCGCGTGTAGGCGGCGTTCCAGGTGTCGACGCCCTCGGAGTGGTGCGCCCGGCTGCGGGCGATCTGGCAGGCCGCGGCCAGGGGTTCGACCAGCGCCGGGCCCGTCACGAGCGAGGTCGCGACCAGCGCGGTCATCGACGTGGCAAGGGCCGTGCTGCTGCGCAGGACGGGCGACGCGCCCCGGGCGAGCCCCTTCAGGGTCTCGCGGGTGAGCCCCGTGAGGGGGAGCGGACGCGGCACGTCGACCTCCGGGTGCGGTTCTCGGAACTCCACCCCCAGCCTGGTCGTATTTGTATTACTACGCCCTGTTTGTCTGCCCCGGAAGGGTGAGAGGCCATCAGCCAGGGGATGAGCCAGGAGGGATCCGCGACGGCCGCGGGAGGGGCAGTGCGGAGCGGGAGCGCACGACGGCGCACGAGCGCCAAGGGGGCGGCCGACGTGCGCCGACGCCCCCAATACTCACGGAACGTCACAGCCATGGGCGGCCTGATGGGCCGGGGTCCGGCACGGGCAGAAACGATCTGTCAGAACACGTGCTCGCCGCGGGACACTGGACATCGGCTGGAAGGCCTCTGGGCCAGCCTCTATGATCGGCACACTTTCCTGCACGAACACGGCTTGTACGGCCGCCCACCTTGCGGCCGTCGACCCCGACGAGACCCAAGAGATCCGTACGAAGAACGAGTGCACTGCGGGAGCGAGCGGTGAGCGGAACGTCCGATGGGCCGGCGCCCGCGGCAGACCTCGTCGGCCCGGCCATCACAGAGAGTTACGACACCACGTCATCCGGTACGTCCCAGCCAGCACCCCTTTCCGACGACCCACCCCTCACCTCCGAAGACCGACTCCTGAACCCGCCCGTCGACGCGCCCCTCACGCCGTCCGTCGATGCACCACCCCTCACCCCGGCCGCCGACACGCCACCCTTCACCCCGGCCACCGGGCCCCAACCGGTCTCGTTCGGCGCCGCGTTCACCGCCGCGCCGCTCGCCATGGCGGTCGTCGACCGGGAGGGCCTGGTCGTCACCGCCAACGGGACGATGGGCTCACTGCTCGGGACCGGCGCGGAAGCGCTGGTGGGCAAGGTCGCCGCCGACCTGCTGGACCTGTCCTCGGACGCCCGTACCTGGCACGCCTACCGCGAGGTACTGCGCGGACGCCAGGCCAAGCTTCGCTGCACGCGCCGCGTCAAACACCCCGACGGACACTCCCTGTGGGTCCAGGTGACCGTCACCCCGCTGCCCGAGGCCGAGAAGGCGGTCCTCCTCTCCGTCGCCGACATCAGCGCCCGCCGTGAACTCCAGGCCCGGCTGCGGCACTTGCAGATGCACGACCCGGTGACCCGGCTGCCCAACCGGACGCTGTTCTTCGAACGCCTGTCGGCGGCGCTGGAGGCGGATTCGTACGAGGAGAGCGGCACCGGCCGGATCGGGCTGTGCTACCTGGACCTCGACGGCTTCAAGGCGGTCAACGACACCCTCGGCCACCGCGTCGGCGACCGGCTGCTCGCGGCCGTCGCGGAGCGTCTGACCCACTGCGCGGACGAGGCGGGCCACGGGCGGCCCACCACTCCCCTGGTGGCGCGACTGGGCGGCGACGAGTTCGCGCTCCTTGTCGAGGACTCCACGGGCACCGAGCAACTGGCCGAACTGGCCGAGTCGGTCCTCAAGGCGATCCAGGAGCCGTTCGACCTGTCCGGGCAGCGGCTGTCGGTGTCGGCGTCCATCGGCGTCGTGGAGCGGCACGCGGCCGGCACGAGCGCGACCGGTCTGATGCAGGCGGCCGACACGACGTTGTACTGGGCGAAGGCAGACGGCAAGGCCCGCTGGACGCTGTTCGATCCGGAACGCAACGCCCACCGGATGACCCGTCAGGCGCTGTCCTCGGGGCTGCGGCCGGCCATCGAACGGGGTGAATTCGCTCTGGAGTACCAGCCGTTGGTCGGTATGGAGGACGGACGGGTGCGCGGGGTGGAGGCGCTGGTGCGCTGGCATCACCCCCAGTTCGGCACCTTGACGCCGAATCGGTTCATCGGACTGGCGGAGGAGGACGGCTCGATCGTCCAGCTCGGGCGCTGGGCGCTGAAGACGGCCTGCCGGCAGGCGCGCCACTGGCAACTGGAACGCCCGGACGAGCCGCCGCTCTTCGTCAGCGTGAACGTGGCGGTGCGTCAGGTCTGGGACTCGGACCTGGTGGCGGACGTGGCGGAGACCCTGACGGAGACCGGACTCGCCCCGCATCTGCTCCAGTTGGAGCTGACCGAGTCCGCGGTCATGGGTTCGGCCGGCCGTCCGCTCCAGGCGCTCCAGGCGCTCAGCGAGATGGGGGTGCGCATCGCGATCGACGACTTCGGCACCGGATACTCCAACCTCGCCTACCTCAGCCGGCTGCCGGTGTCCGTGCTGAAGCTGGACGGGTCGTTCGTCCGGGGTTTCCAGTACGAGGGCACGGACGCGCATCCGAACCCGGCCGACGAGGTCATCGTGGAGGCCATGATCCAGCTCGCCCACCGGCTGGGCCTGACGGTCACCGCGGAGTGCGTGGAAACCTCGGCCCAGGCCACCCGCCTGCGCCGCATCGGCTGCGACACCGGGCAGGGGTGGCTGTACTCGCGCCCGGTGCCGCCGGACCGGATCTCGGAACTGGTCGATGGAGAAGGGTGCCGCAAGTGAGCCCGTCCGGCATGTGAGGACGGGGCCGTTCAGGCCGAAGGGCCGTCCGGGGGCCGCAGCCCCCAGGGACGGCGCGACGGCGCCCCAGGCACCGGGAACGTCAAGCCGCCGCGGGCAACCCGTACGCGTCCGCGATCAGTTCGTACGACCGCAGGCGTACCTCGCCGCTGTGGGCGTTGGACGTGAGCATCAACTCGTCGGCGCCTGTGCGCTTGTGGAGGTCGTCCAGGCCGGAGCGGACCTCGTCCGCAGTCCCGTGGACGACGTTGGAGTTCCAGGACCCGATGAACTCCTCCTCCATGGGGCTGAACTCGTGCGCCTCGGCCTCCTCCGGCGTGGGGACGAGGCCGGGGCGGCCCATGCGCAGCCGGAGCATGTTCAGGGCGGCGGCCCGGACCTGGCGGCGGGCCTCCTTCTCGTCGTCGGTGGCGAGCGCGGAGACGCCGATGAGGGCGTACGGCGCGTCGAGGACCTCGGACGGGCGGAAGGAGTCGCGGTACAGGTCGAGCGCCGGGATGGTGTTCTGCGCCGAGAAGTGGTGGGCGAAGGCGAACGGCAGGCCGAGCATGCCGGCCAGGCGGGCGCTGAACCCGGAGGAGCCGAGCAACCAGACCGGCGGCCGGTGCGGGGACTGCACGCCGCCCGGCGAAGTGGCCTGGACGGGGCCCGGGACGGCGTGGATACGGGCGTAGGGGTGGCCGTCCGGGAAGTCGTCGTCGAGGAACCGGGTCAGCTCGGCGAGCTGTTGCGGGAAGTCGTCGGCGCCCTCGTTCAGCTGGTCGGTGCGGCGCAGCGCTGCGGCCGTGGCGCCGTCCGTGCCGGGGGCGCGGCCGAGGCCCAGGTCGATACGGCCGGGGGCCATGGCCTCCAGCGTGCCGAACTGCTCGGCGATGACCAGCGGGGCGTGGTTGGGCAGCATGACGCCGCCCGAGCCGAGCCGGATGCGGTCGGTGTGGGCGGCCAGGTGGGCGAGGATCACCGCGGGCGAGGAGGAGGCCACGCCCGGCATGGAATGATGCTCGGCGACCCAGTACCGGTGGAAGCCGCGGGCCTCCGCGAGCCGGGAGAGGGCGACGCTGGTGCGCAGGGCGTCGGTGGCGGTGGTGCCCGCGCCGACGGTGACCAGGTCCAGTACGGACAGGGGGACGGGGGCGGTGCCCTGTGCCGTGCCTCGGATCTCGTCCACTGCTGTGCCTCCTGCGTGAGCGTCGCGTCTCTCACTCGCCTAACAGGAGACGGTCTCCGGTTATTCCCGACGCCCCCGGAGATCCCGGCGCCGGAGACCACCACCCGGAGACGACCACCCGGAGACCACCACTCGGAGACCACCACCCCGGATAACCAGACTCCGAGACCCCGGCCCCGCACAACCCCGCGCCCGACAGTCCCCCTACACCTGCACCACCGGCTCCCTGGTGAACAGCGTCCCCAGGCTCGGCGCGTTCACCCGGCGGTCCACCAGGCGCAGCGCCTCCCACACCGTGACCTGGTTCGCCGTGAGGACGGGTTTGGCCAGGCCCTTCTCCAGGGCCTTGAGGTGCGCGGCCGTGTGGAGGGCGGTGTCCGGGATCAGGACCGCGTCCGCGTCGGCGTGGTCGCCCGCGCGAGCCAGCGCCAGGACCTCATCGGCGCCCCAGGTGGCCACCTGCGCCGCCGCTCCGGCGTCGGCGCCGTGGACCGCGACCACCTCCGCGCCGGCCGCCCGCAGGAAGGAGGCGAACTCCTGCGCCACGTCGTCCGGGTACGTCGCCGCGACGGCCAGCCGCCGCGCCCCGATCTCCCGCGCGGCGTGCACGAAGCCGAACGCCGTGGACGACGCCGGCATCCCGGCGGTGCGTGCGAGGGTGCGCACCTGCTCGTGGGCGCCCTCCCAGCCGTGCAGGAAGCTGCCGCTGGTGCACGCCCACACCACCGCCTCGGCGCCCGCGAGCCGCAGCTCCTGAGCACTCGAGGCGAGCCGCTGCGGCGAGCCCATCTCCCGGAGCAGATCGGCGCGGTGCGCGTCCTCGCCGACGTCGGTGTGCACGAGATCCACCCGGATGTCGCCGGCCAGCAACTGCTCGATGCGCGGATAGTCGTCCTCGGCGAAGTGGCCCGGGTAGAGGAATCCGAGTGCGGTCATGCCCAACCTTCCTGTTCGTCCGGCGGTACGGGTCCCCGGTGTGCCGCCGCGTCGAGCAGAGCCTGCCGGTGACCCATGGCGCGGGTACCCAGGTGAGGCGGAGCCGTCCCCCTCATCACCTGGTCGGTCGTGTTGACGGCACCGTGCCGGGGTGCGACCGTGGTCGATCCGCGCACGTCGGACGCCCCGTCGGCCGCTTTCGGCCGCCGCCGAACTCGAGGAACGGTTCCGCATGACGGCTTCCACGCCCGGCCCGACCGTGCTCGTCCTGGACGGGGACCCGCTCCTCCGGCTCGGCCGGCTCACCGGCCGGGCGCGGATCGAGCACGCGGACGCCGCGACGCTCGCCGCGCGGCTGCCGTACGCGGATGTGCTGCTGGTGTGGGACGGCGCCTCACGGGCGGTGCGCGACGCCTGGCCGGGCCAGGGGCCGCGCCCGCGTTGGGTGCACATCGCGAGTGCGGGAGTCGATCATGTGCTGTGTCCGGAACTCGCCGCGTCCGGCACGGTGGTGACGAACGCGCGCGGCGTCTTCGAGCGGCCGGTCGCCGAGTACGTGGCCGCGCTCGTCCTCGCCCTGGCCAAGGACCTGCCGCGCACCTGGGAGCTGCAACGGGAGCGGGAGTGGCGGCACCGGGAGGCGCTGCGGGTGGCGGGCACGCGCGCGTGCGTGGTCGGTTCCGGACCGATCGGGCGGACGATCGCCCGTACGCTCAAGGCGCTCGAGGTGACCACGTCGATCGTGGGCCGGGTCCCGCGCACCGGAATCCACGGCCCGGCCGACCTGGACCGGCTGATGGCCCGGGCCGACTGGGTGATCGCGGCGGCGCCGCTGACCGAGCAGACGTACGGCATGTTCGACGCCCGCCGCTTCGGCGTCATGCAGCCGTCCGCCCGGTTCATCAACGTGGGGCGCGGGCGGCTCGTCGTGGAGGAGGCGCTGGCCGAGGCGCTGAGGAAGCGGTGGATCGCGGGCGCGGCCCTCGATGTCTTCCGGCAGGAACCGCTCGGCCCGGACAGCCCCTTGTGGCGGGTGCCGGACCTGCTGGTGTCCCCGCACATGAGCGGGGACACGGTCGGCTGTCAGGACGAGCTCGGGGCGCAGTTCCTGGCGTTGTACGAACGCTGGGCCGCGGGTGAACCGCTGCTGAACGTGGTGGACAAGAATCGGGGATATGTTCCCGGCCACTGAGCCGCCTTCCGGCCGCCGTCGCCGCTGGTCAGCGCCCCGGCCAAGCGAAACGGCGGCCTCCGGTTCGGGCCGCCGAGGACGATCGGGGCCGGAACTGGCCTGAATACATCGCACGGTCCCGGGTAGCTGCGCGCCCATGGCTCCCCCACGGACGAATGCACGGACGTACGACCCGGGGCGACCCGGAACCACCCGCCGGTCGCTGCTCGCCGGTGTCGCCGCGTTCGGCGCACTGGGCGCGGCCGGCTGCAGCCGTGTCGCGGCGGCGTCGAGCACGCCCGGCGGCGACCTGCTCAGCCGGCTCAGGACCCAGGGCGTCGTCCGCCTCGGCATCGCCGGCGAGATCCCCTTCGGCTACATCGACAAGAACGGCCGTCTCACCGGCGAGGCCCCCGAGCTGGCGAGGGTCGTCTTCAAACGGCTCGGCGTCGACCGGGTGCAGCCCGTGCCGACCGAGTTCGGCTCACTGATCCCCGGTCTGAACTCCCAGCAGTTCGACGTGGTCGCCGCTGGCATGTACGTCACGCCGGAACGCTGTCAGCAGGTCATCTTCGCCGACCCCGACTACCAGGTGCTCGACGCGTTCGTCGTGCGCAAGGGCAATCCCAAGGGTCTGCACGACTACAGGGACGTCGTCGCGAAGAAGGCGAAACTGGCCACCGGCACCGGAAACGCGCAGATCCAGCACGCCGTCGAGGCCGGTTACAAGGAGAGCGAGCTGCTGCTCGTCACCGACCAGGTCGCCGGGCTCAACGCCGTGGAGGCCGGTCGCGTCGACGCGTTCGCAGGGACCGCGCTGACGGTCCGTGAGGTCGTCAAGAAGTCGAGCAAGGCCGAGGCGACCCAGCCCTTCGCAGCCCTGGTGAAGGGAAAACCGCACGTCGACGGCGGTGGCTTCGCGTTCCGGCCCACCGAGACCCGACTGCGGGACGCCTTCAACGCCGAGTTGAGGAAGATGAAGGCGAGCGGCGAACTCTTCCGGATCCTGCGCCCGTTCGGCTTCACCAAGGCCGAGATGACCGACATGACCGCGAAGGAGCTCTGCCGCGGATGACCTCGGGACTGTGGGAACTCGTACTGAAGGGCGTCTGGACCACGATCCAGCTGCTGGTGCTCGGCGCCCTGCTCGCGACGGCCGTCTCCTTCGCCGTCGGCATCGCGCGCACCCATCGCAGACGGATCGTCCGCTTCCTCGCCGGCCTCTACACCGAGGTGTTCCGCGGCACCTCCGCCCTGATCATGATCTTCTGGGTGTTCTTCGTGCTGCCGCTCGCCTTCGGCTGGCAGCTGGTGCCGATGTGGGCGGGCACCCTCGCGTTGGGTCTGACGTACGGGGCGTACGGGGCGGAGATCGTGCGCGGCGCCCTGAACTCCGTGGACCCGGCGCAGCGTGAGGGCGGGATCGCGCTGAGCTTCACCCCGTGGCAGCGGATGCGGAAGATCCTGCTGCCGCAGGCGGTGCCCGAGATGATCCCGCCGTTCTCGAACCTGCTGGTCGAACTGCTCAAGGGCACCGCACTGGTGTCGATCATGGGCATGGACGACCTGGCGTTCAGCGGCAACCTGGTGCGGCTCGCACTTCAGGAGAGCGCGCAGATCTACGCCTACGTCCTGCTCATCTACTTCGTGATCGCCTTCCTGCTCACCCGGCTGATGCGGGGCCTCGAGCGCCGTCTGAAGGCCGGCCTCGGCAAGGCGTCGCGGCCCCGGCCCCGGGTCGCCGTGCGGCAGCCGGTCGGAGGTGGTGTCCGATGACCTGGGACTGGGGCGCCGTCCGCGCCTTCATGCCGCACTTCTTCGACGGTCTGCTCGTCACCCTGGAAGCGCTGGCCCTCGGCTCGCTGATCTCGTTCGCGGTCGGTCTGGTGTGGGCGCTGCTGATGCGCACACCGACCCGGTGGGTGCGCTGGCCGGTGGGCGTCGTGACGGAGTTCATCCGCGACACCCCGCTGCTGGTGCAGCTGTTCTTCCTCTTCTACGTGCTGCCCGAGTGGGGTCTGACCTTCTCGGCGCTGACCACCGGTGTCGTGGCGATCGGCCTGCACTACTCGACGTACACCATGCAGGTCTACCGGGCCGGTATCGACGCCGTGCCCGCCGGCCAGTGGGAGGCGGCCACCGCGCTGAGCCTGCCGACGCGGCGCACCTGGACGGCGGTGATCCTGCCGCAGGCGATCCGCCGGGTCGTGCCGGCGCTCGGCAACTACGTGATCGCGATGCTGAAGGACACGCCGATGCTGATGGCGATCACCGTCCTCGACATGCTCGGCCAGGCGCGGCTCTTCTCCCAGCAGCACTTCCAGTTCACCGAGCCGCTCACCGTGATCGGTGTGGCCTTCGTCCTGATCTCCTACCCCGCCTCCCTCCTCCTGCGAGCACTGGAGCGACGCCTTGTCCGCTGACACCCCCCTGATGAAGCAACCCGACGCCCATGCCGACCCGCAGGCGGCCTCCGGCGAGCTGATCCGCCTGGAGAAGGTCACCAAACGGTTTGGTGACCACACGGTTCTCGACCGGCTCGACTTCTCCGTCGACGCGGGCCGGCACGTGACGCTGATCGGCCCGTCCGGCTCCGGGAAGACCACGATCCTGCGGCTGCTGATGACCTTGACCAAGCCCGACGAGGGCACGATCACGGTCGGCGGACAGCGCCTGTACCCGGCGCCCGAGAAACAGGTCCGGGAGATCCGCAAGAACATAGGGATGGTCTTCCAGCAGTTCAATCTGTTCCCGAACATGAAGGTGCTGCGGAACATCACCGAGGCCCCGGTGACCGTGCTCGGCCTGTCGAAGGACGAGGCGGAGGAGCGGGCACGCGAGCTGCTCGACCTGGTCGGGCTGAGCGAACACCTCGACAAGTACCCGAGCCAGCTCTCCGGCGGCCAGCAGCAGCGCGTGGCGATCGCCCGCGCCCTCGCGATGCGCCCGCAGGTGCTGCTGCTGGACGAGGTGACGTCCGCGCTGGACCCGGAGCTGGTCGCCGGGGTCCTCGACGTGCTCCGTGACATCGCTCGCAGCACGGACATCACGATGCTCTGCGTGACCCACGAGATGAGCTTCGCTCGGGACATCTCCGACCGGGTGCTGATGTTTGATTCCGGCCACGTCATCGAGGCCGCTCCCCCGGACAAGATCTTCAGCGAGCCCGAGCACACACGCACGCGGGAATTCCTCAGCGCAGTGCTGTGACTACAGGAAGTGAAGGCGGCGGCCCTCTCCAGGTCCTGGCGCACGGGACATGACCTCGGCATATGCCAGAGTGGCGCGTTCCTGCTGAGCGGGCCGAAGCCGCCGCAAAGTTCCGCAACACCCGCTCCCCGATGCGCGTTTGAGCCGTATCGTGGAGGCAGCCCAGCTGTCCCGAGGATGGCCCAAAAAGCGCAGGGGGAGACCGTGGCGCTGACCCATGAGCCGACCGCCCCGTACCACTCGGCCCAGGACGCCCTGCGTGTCCTCGAGAGCGTGGCGCGGCACTCCACCGGCGTCACCGACGCCGAGCTGGCCCGCCACACGGGTCTCGGCACCCAGCGGCTGACCTCGCTCCTGCGGATGCTGCGCCGGGAGGGGTACGTCGAGCAGACGATCGACGGCGCGTACGTCACCGGGGCCGCCCTCAGCCGGCTCGGCTCCACCCAGGGCCATGAGCAGGCGCTGCGCGAGCAGCTCCAGCGCACACTGGACCGGCTGCGCGACTCGGTGGGTGCCGCCGTCTACATCAGCCGCTACATCGACGGCGAGGTACGGGTCACCCAGTGCGCCGCGAGCGCGCTGGCGCCCGCGGTGCACGAGTGGGTGGACTTCCGCTCCGCGGCGCACGCCAGCGCGGTCGGCAAGAGCCTTCTCGGCCAGCTCGACGTGAACGGCCGCCGGGACCACCTCGCCCGGTACAAGATGGCCCGGCTGACCTCGCGGACGATCACCAGCGAGAAGGTCCTGCTCTCCCGCCTGGACGCCCACCCGCCGACGGTGCCGGTGCTCGACCTGCAGGAATACGCGGTGGGCACCGTCTGCGCGGCCGTCCCGATCACCGCGGGCTCCTCGGTCGGCTGCCTGGCCCTGTCGCTGCCGGTCCAGCACGCCCACCGGCTGCGGCAGGCGGCGGAACGGCTGAACAGGAGCGCGGCCCCGGTGGTCCTGTCCCTCACGATCTGAGCGATCCGGGATCGCCCACGGGGGTGGTCACGAGCACCCCCGTGGACCAGGTAGTATTTCTTTTGTCGCCGGGAGCGAAAGCCGAAAGCGACGGAGTCTGCGCCGCTAGCTCAGTTGGTTAGAGCAGCTGACTCTTAATCAGCGGGTCCGGGGTTCGAGTCCCTGGCGGCGCACCATGAGGGGCTCCTCGCGAAAGCGAGGAGCCCCTTTTGCGCTGGCCCGGTGTGTGAAGGCCACGGGGCCCCGGCGGTCCCAGGCGGCCGCGTCATCGCGCCGACCGGACCGTCAGCTGTGGAGGTCCACGGCGATCATGGCCATGACGCCGACACAGAACACGACGACCCCGCAGAGGAAACCCAGGATGCCGGCGGTGGCCACCGCCTGCCTGCCCCGCCTCGGGGAGCGCGCGGTCGCCACGACGCCCGTGCGGCCCTCGGCGTAGTGGACGGTGACGATGTCGCCCTCGACCGTCGTACCCGGGCCGCCCTCCTCCTCGAACCGGACGCCGACGCCGTCCCGCGTCGTGAACTCGTAGACGTGGTGCAGCGTGGTGCGGACAGAGGTGTCGTTCCGGCCGCCATGGACGGTCGTGTACGCCTTGAGGCAGCGCCCCTCGGCCGTCAGCCCGCTGTTCCACGCGCTTCTGATCTGCAGCCAGCGGTACACCACCCGGTACCCCAGGTAGCCGGCCACGGCCATGATCAGTACGGGTACGACGTAGAGCATCGCGTCCATGGGTTCCCCCCGAGGTCACAGGTCTGGTTCCGCACACCGGCGTGTCGCCGCCGGTGTGCGGAACCTACCCGTGGGGGGTGGTGGATTGGCTCAAGAAAGCCTCAGAGCTCGGGAGGTGAGGACCCGGGCTCAGAAGGTGACGTCGGCGCAGGAGTAGAACGCGTTGCCCGTGTCCGCGATCGTCCACACGCCGAGGATCACGTGGTGGCCGCTCAGCCCGGTCGGCAGGGTGCCGGTGTGGGTGAGCGTGGACGGCGGGCGCTGACCGTTGTACGGGACCGTCAGGAAGGGAGTGAGGTTGAGGTCCGCGCGGGTCAGGGCGTGGTTCTGGTTCCAGCCCGGTTTGGTGACGTAGTACCGGAAGTCGGTCGTGGCGTGCGAGGCGGTGAACTGCCAGCGGAAGGTGTAGCTCTGCCCGCCGGTCACCTTCGTCGTGGGCCAGGGCGCGCCCGAGGGCGTCCTCGGCTGGTCGAGCGCGCCGAAGTTGGTGTGGTTCGCCGAGCAGATCCGGCCGTCGCCGGGGCCGGCGGCCGGGAAACCCTTGGGGCCCTCGACGCTCTGCGGTTCCCACTGGATGTCGCCGCAGCCGGTGACGATGCCGCCGTTCGCGGCGCACATCTTCTGCCTGCTGAGGGGCTGGTCGGTGTAGCCGTGGGCGCTGGCGCCGCCGGTGGAGAGCACGAAGGCTCCCGCGGTCGCGAGGCCCAGCACGGCGGCGTACAACCTGGTCCTGGTGCGCATGCTGCCGCTCCTTGTGAACGTGGGGGAGTTCAGTGAGCCTTGCAGGTCTAGACCAAGCCCCCAGATTATTGCCGCCTGTTGAACATGTCCATACCAATCACCCATCGCACACGCCGATCGCGGGGCTCTGGGGGTTCCCGCCGCCCGCGGTCGTGCGCCTGTCGTGACCGACGCCCGACGCGGCCAGGCGCCCGACGTGGGTCGGCGCCCGACGTGGCCGGCAGGCGCCGCCTCCCCTGGGCGGCGCACACCTCAGCCCGTCGCCCGCCTCACCTCCCGTCGCCCGCCCGTCCCGTGCAGAACGCCACCGTCAGGTCCCGCACCAGCGCCTTGCGTTCGTAGCCGTCGAGTTCCACCAGGCCGCGCGCGGTCAGCCGGGTCACCGTCTCCTCCACCGAGTCCAGGACCGAGCCGATCACCGCGTCCCGGTGCTCCGCGTCGAACGCGTCGATACGGCGACGCTGCATGCGGGCGGCGACCTCGGGGGCGTACTCGATCCGGGTCGGCCGGGCCGAGAACACCTCCAGGCCGACCGCCGCCGCGTCCCCCGCGACCAGCCGGGTCAGCGTGTCGCCGACCGCCTCGACATTGCGCAGGCTCACCACGTCCGCCACGGCCGGCAGGTCGGCCGGCACCTGCGGCAGCACCCGTGCGAGCGCCGACTCGACGCACTCCCGCAGATAGGTCTCGTGGTCGTCGATGCCGAACACGGCGCGCGCGGTGTCCCTGACCTGCCAGGTCACCAGCACCACCACGCGCAGCGCGACCCCGTTGGCGTCGACGGCGGGGATCGGCTCGCTGCGCCAGTGGCGCAGCCGTACGTCGACCCGGCGGCACAGCACCAGCGGATTGACCCACATCAGGCCGGTGCGGCGCACCGTGCCCCGGTAGCGCCCGAACAGCGACAGTGCCCAGGCGCGCCCGGTGTCCCCGCGGCTGAGCCCGCCGAAGCCGAAGAGGAGGAGCGCGCCCGCGACGGCGTACGCGACCCACTGCGCGAGCCCGAGCCTCGTGCCCGAGACCGGCGGAAGGTCCAGCGCACGCACCATGGCCGGCGGCAGGACGCCCGCCCACCACGAGACGGCCACACAACCGGCCGTACCAGCGATCCCGGCCAGCAGGCCCGCCGCCCAGGGCAGCACCCGCGCGGGCCGTTCGATCAGTTCGGGGTCCACCATCGGCACCTGCCGCCTGGGGACGGCGGGCACCTGGACCCGCGGTTGCTCACCGGTGCCGAGCCGCCGTCGCACGACGGTCGGGGCGAGCGGCAGCGGCTCGGTGTCGGATCCTTTCCGGAACAGCAGGTGCACCGGGATCTCGGTCGTCGACTCGCTGTGGATGACCCGGCCGGGCCGCGCGTCGGCACCCTCCGGCTCCTCCTCCTGCTCCGGGGTCGGTGATGTCGTCGTAGTCATTCGTGCCTCCACACACGTCAGGAGAAGAGCCGTCGCCAGGTCTCCGGCCCCGGGAAGCCGTCGGCTTCACGGCCGTTCCAGCCCTGGGCACGCTGGAAGGCCTCCACGTTGCGCCGGTCGGCCTCGCTCCAGCGCGCGTCGGGACCGCCGGTGTAATGCGCGTCGAACCCCTTTTCGACCAACTTCCGGCCCAGCAGGGTGACGTACGGGTTGTGCGCGCCCGGCCGGAACACGTCCCGGCCCGGGTAGCCGTGCGCCGCCGGCGCGCGGACGCTGCGCAGTTCGGGCGCGCCGGCGCCGACTCGGCCGAGGGACCGGGCGGGAGTCGTCACCACCGGGCGTTTGCCGCCCGTCCCCGACACCGGGTGCGCCGAGTCGTCGGGCCCGGGGACACCGGGGACACCGGGGACGCCGGTAACGCCGGGAACACCGGGAACGCCGGAGACGCCGGGCACTCCGGGAACGGTGGACCCGGGAACCGGCGCCTCCTTGCCCTGGGTGCTCTCCTTGGTCTCGATGATGTTCTTGTAGCGGTAGGGCACATAGCGGCTGGAATTCGACCAGTACGCGTACGGGGTGACCTTCCGGCGAGCGCCCGGCGGGGTCTCCTCGTAGGCGATGTAGGCCGTGTGCTTGTAGTCCGACCAGCCGCCGAAGATGACGACGTGCGAGCCCTTCTCCGGATTGTCGGGGTTGTGGAAGAGGAGAATGTCACCCGGCTGAAGCTGCTCCTTGGTGATGCGCACGCCGAACTTGTCGAGACTGCCCGTCCATTCGTTCGAGCCGAGGTTCCAAGCCATCGAGACGAAGCCGGAGCAGTCCTGCCGGTAACCGTCGGACCAGTAGTCGTCCATGCTGTAGGGGACCCCGGCGGCGATCCACTTCTTGGCCCGGTTGATGATGTCGGCGCGGGTCGTCGCGGCCGCAGCCGTCAGATTCGGACCGCCGGCCGGGCCGTGCAGCGGCGCGGCCTTCCCCTGCGGGCTGTCCGGAGGCTGGTCGCTCGCGGGTTCGGACGGTGCCGGCGGTGCCGGTGAGGCGAGCGGCGTGCGGGTGACCGCTACAGCGGGTGCCGCCTGGACCATGCCCAGCGCCGTGCCCGCGACGGCGGCCAGCGTGAGGGCCGTGCGGGCCGTCGGGCGGCGGATCCCCTCGACGGCGGAGGAAGGGGGGATGACGCGGCGCCGGCGCACACAGCCGGGGCAGTCGCAGTCAGTCGTGGGTTCGAATTCCTCGAATACCGGTGTCTCCATGCGACGTCCCTCACACTCCCTGCCCGCATTCGGGGGAATCTGTGCCGTTAGTCGTCTTAGTCCTCTTTTCTGCACATCCGTCAGTTACCCATGCGCACAGGGAAAGCGCAGGGCGACGGGCCGAATGATGTAAGCGAAGTCATTCGCACGGGTACCGGCCCCTCCGGACGGCGGCCCCCTCGCCCCCTCGCACCCGGGGCGGTCAGGAGCACCCTCCCGCGTCGGGTAAAGTTCTCCAGGTCAGCAGGCGCCGCTAGCTCAGTTGGTTAGAGCAGCTGACTCTTAATCAGCGGGTCCGGGGTTCGAGTCCCTGGCGGCGCACGATGGCGATGGCGAGGCGTGTTCGCGGAAAGCGCGAACCGTCTCGCCATCGTCGTTTTCTGCGCGACTTCGCCCCGCGTCGTGGGGGCTTCGCCACCCGCACCCCCCTCCAGGTCCGCCGCAGGGACCGCCTGGCATGTACAGCACCCCAATACAGGACGGTCCACCGTCCGTCTGTCCGGCGTGCACGACACTCCCCCCCACCCGCCGCAGCCGCACCCTCCGTCCCACACGCGCACCCCCGCCGCGGTTTCACCGCACCGCATCGTCCGGCCGGGGCGGAGCCGGTGTCGCCGTAAGAGACCACTTCCTCAACATCCATGCACGACTGGCAGCAACCGCCCCACAAGGCATCAAGAAACGACCCATTGAGTCGGTATGACCGGTAAACACCGCGTTTCGCATCTTGCGATCAAGCCGGACGCCATAGAACCCTGGGCTCCAAGGGACTGCCGATGCATGGCAGTTGGGGGTAGGGACCGGTTGCCGGACGCGGGGATGGGGCCCCGCAGAAACGGACGCCAAGGGGGACGTTATGCAACCGGAAGGTCGCTGTTCGTGTCGATATGGTGTAGATGACGCGATGACGCCGACCTGTCACTGATTCGTCCGCCAAGGTCGAGGGGGACCAAAAGCGGGCGAAAGCCAGCAAAAACACACACGCATCTGTGCGTGCGGGGGGATGACTCATGACGTCGACGCCGACGGGCGCCCGGCAGGACTTCGACCCGTCAGAGACGACCCGGCTCAGGGTGGTGTCGCACCGAGCGGGCCACACCGGCACCATCCACCGGATCAAACGGACACTGCCCAGATACGACTACGAGCACTACAGCCGGCTGGCGGGTCCCCTCACCGAACCGGACCCGACCAAGCCGTACAAGGTCCAGTACCGCTCGCTGCTCTCCCAGGAGCCGCACCGCATCCGCGCCGCCCTCATGCTGGGCGCGGCTCCGCTGCTGTCGCTGATCCTGCTCGCCTGGCTGTTACAGCCCGAACACTGGACCGAACGCGACTACCCCGCCTACGACTTCCTGCCGGCCCTCGACATCGTGATGCTCGTCTCGATCGGCCTGATCGAGTTCTTCCGGTGCATGAACGTACTGTCGAACGCGCACGCCACCCTGGTCGCCCGCGACCCGGTCCCGGTGGTGCCCGCGACCGGCAGCAGAGTCGCGTTCATCACCACCTACGTGCCCGGCAAGGAACCGCTGTCGATGGTGACGAAGACCCTGGAGGCCGCCGTCCGGCTGCGCCACCGGGGCCTTCTGCATGTCTGGCTTCTCGACGAGGGCGACGACCCCGAGGTGAAGCGGGTCTGCGAGCGCCTGGGTGTGCACCACTTCACCCGCAAGGGTGTCGAGAAGTGGAACCGGCCCGCGGGACCGCACCGCGCGAAGACCAAGCACGGCAACTACAACGCCTGGCTGGAGGCGCACGGCGACGACTACGACTACTTCGCCTCTGTCGACACCGACCATGTGCCACTGCCCAACTACCTCGAGCGGATGCTCGGTTACTTCCGCGACCCGGACGTCGGCTTCGTCATCGGTCCGCAGGTCTACGGCAACTACGACACCTTCGTCACCAAGGCCGCCGAGTCGCAGCAGTTCCTCTTCCACGCGCTGATCCAGCGCGCCGGCAACCGCTACGGCGCGCCCATGTTCGTCGGCACGTCCAACGCCGTGCGGATCAGCGCCCTGAAGCAGATCGGCGGCCTGTACGACTCGATCACCGAGGACATGGCGACCGGGTTCGAGATGCACCGCCACCGGAACCCGGCCACCGGCAGGAAGTGGAAGTCGGTCTACACGCCGGACGTGCTCGCGGTCGGCGAGGGCCCGGCCGCCTGGACGGACTTCTTCACCCAGCAGCTGCGCTGGTCGCGGGGCACGTACGAGACGATCCTCAAGCAGTACTGGAAGGGCTTCTTCTCGATGCCGCCCGGCAAGCTCTTCAACTACACCATGATGATCATCTTCTACCCGATGTCGGCCCTCAACTGGATCCTGGCGGCGCTGAGTTGCGCCCTTTTCCTGGGCCTGGGCGCCTCGGGTGTGAACATCGACCCGACGGTCTGGCTGATGCTGTACGGCAACGCGTCGGCCCTCCAGATCGGCCTGTACATCTGGAACCGCCGGCACAACGTCTCCCCGCACGAGCCGGAGGGCTCCGGCGGTGTGGCGGGCATGGTGATGTCGGCGCTGTCCGCGCCGGTCTACGCCCGTTCGCTCATGGACGCGGTGCTGCGCCGCAAGAGCAGGTTCGTGGTGACCCCCAAGGGCGATTCGGCCAGCCCCGACACCTTGTTCGGGACGTTCCGGATCCACCTGTTCTTCATCCTGGTCTTCGGCGGCTCGATCGTCGCCGGTCTCCTCCTCGGCCACTCCCACCCCGCGATGATCACCTGGGCCTCGCTGGCCCTGCTGATCACGGCCTCACCGATCGTCGCCTGGCGCTGGACCCTGCTGCAGACGAAGAACAAGCCGGCCGCAGCGGACGAGCCGCAGGACACCGCGGTGAAACCGCACCAGCCCACCGGGACGCACACACCGGGGCAGCACACACCGGGGCAGCGGCCCGCGTTGGCCGGACATGACGACCAGACCATGCAGATCGCTCTTGGGGGACGCAAGAAATGAATGACCAGGCCGGCCGCCGTCGCGCTCGACGGCTGGCGCTCGGCACGGCCGTGGTCCTCGCGCTGGGCGGAATGAACGGCCCGTGGCTGTACCGCTTCGGGACGGCGCAGTACCACGACTACGTCATCAACAAGCCCGAGTACAAGGCGGAGAACGGGCACTGGCAGATCGTCGAGTTCCCCAAGGAGTACCGCCAGGACACCATCCACGCGGTGCTGCTGCACACCGGCAAGGTGCTGATGATCGCCGGGTCGGGCAACAACCAGGAGAACTTCGACAGGAAGCAGTTCGACACCCGGATCTGGGACCCGGTCAAGGGGACCATCAAGAAGGTGCCCACGCCGAACGACCTGTTCTGCACGGGCCACACCCAGCTCGCGGACGGCAAGATCCTGATCGCGGGCGGCACCAAGCGGTACGAGAAGCTGAAGGGCGACGTCACCAAGGCCGGCGGCCTGATGATCGTCCACAACGAGAACCCGGACAAGCCGATCACCCTGCCCGCGGGCACCAGATTCAAGGGCAGGGAGAACGGCAGGACCTTCGTGTCCAAGGACCCGGTGCTCGTACCGCGCGCGACGAAGGTGTTCGACAAGAAGACCGGGAAGTTCCTGCGCAACGACCCCGGTCTCGGCCGTATCTACGTCGAGGCGGAACGGAGCGGGGCGAAGTACGAGACCGGCACCCAGGACAACTACCGCATCCAGGGCCTGACCGGCGTCGACGCGCGCAACACCTACGGCATCGCGCAGAAACTGGCCCTCGACAAGAAGGACTTCCAGGGGATCCGGGACGCGTACGAGTTCGACCCGGTCGCGGAGAAGTACATCAAGGTCGACCCGATGAACGAGGCCCGCTGGTACCCGACGCTCACCACGCTGAGCGACGGGAAGATCCTCAGCGTCTCCGGGCTCGACGACATCGGGCAGCTCGTCCCCGGCAAGAACGAGGTCTTCGACCCGAAGACGAAGAAGTGGGCGTACACCCCGAAGATCCGTCAGTTCCCGACCTACCCCGCGCTGTTCCTGATGCAGAACGGCAAGATCTTCTACTCGGGTTCGAACGCGGGCTACGGACCGGCCGACGTGGGCCGCGACCCCGGCATCTGGGACGTCGACACCAACAAGTTCACCAAGCTGCCCGGGCTCAGCGACCCGAACATGATGGAGACGTCCGGCACGGTGCTGCTGCCGCCCGCGCAGGACGAGAAGTACCTGGTGATCGGCGGCGGCGGGGTCGGCGAGTCCAAGCTGTCCAGCAAGAGGACACGGCTGATCGACCTGAAGGACGACGACCCGAGATTCGTCGACGGCCCGTCCCTGGAGAAGGGCACGCGCTACCCGCAGTCCTCCGTCCTGCCCGACGACACGGTGCTCGTCTCGGGCGGCTCGGAGGACTACCGCGGCCGCAGCGACTCCGACATCCTCCAGGCGCGGATCTACCATCCGGACAGCAACACCTTCCAGCGGGTCGCCGACCCGCTGGTGGGCCGCAACTACCACTCGGGCTCGATCCTGCTGCCCGACGGGCGGGTGATGTTCTTCGGTTCGGACTCGCTGTACGGGGACAAGGCGAACACCAAGCCCGGCAAGTTCGAGCAGCGGGTCGAGATCTACACGCCGCCGTACCTGTACCGGGACGGTCGCCCGTCGCTGTCGGGCGGGCCGCAGACCATCGCGCCGGGCACCTCGGGAACGTTCACCTCGCAGCACGCGTCGGCGATCCGGAAGGTGCGGCTGATCCGGCCGAGTGCGTCGACGCACGTCACGGACGTGGACCAGCGGTCGATCGCCCTCGACTTCAAGACGTCCGGGGACAGGATCACGGTGACCGTCCCGAAGAACCGGAACCTTGTCCTTCCTGGCTGGTACATGCTGTTCGCCGACGACGACCAGGGCACGCCGTCGGTGGCGCAGTGGGTGAAGGTGCCGTAGTCCGTATGCAGATGGGGGCGCCCTCCACCATGGAGGGCGCCCCCACTGTCGCGGCGGGCACTCCTGACCGGCGCCGCTGGCCGGCGCCACCAGCGGACGCTACTTGCTGGCCGCGGCGAGCTTCAGTGCGTAGTCGGCCCACCACTGCCCGGCCTTCGGGCCGCCCTTGCAGGTGCCGTCCGACTCTCCCGGGCGTTTCACCCACAGATAGGCGTCCACCAGCGGATCCGCCGTCTTCGTCGTCGGGGGTTCGCCCAGGGCCCGGTCCGGCGGGTTGCACCAGCGCTGCTGCGGGTCGCCGTCCGTGTAGGGGCCGTTGCCGTTGCGGCTGGTGTCGACCACGAAGTGCTTGCCGCCGACCTTCGCCGACAGCTGCTTGCCGTAGGCGATCGAGTCCTCGGTCGAGTAGAAGTTGGAGACGTTCACCGCGAAGCCGTCCGCCTGGCCGACGCCCGCCTGCCTCAGCGGCTGGAAGATCTCGTCGGGGTGCTGCCAGCCCGCGTTGCCGGCGTCCAGGTAGACCTTCGTGTTCCTCAGCGCCTTCAGCTCGGTGATCGCGCCCTTGAGCAGGTCGTAGCGCTCCTCGTGGAACTGGTCCGGTGTGCACCCGTCCACCATGTGCAGGACGGCGTCCGGCTCGAGGACCACGGTGGTGTGCCGGTCCCCGATGCCCCGGGCCACGCCGTCGATCCACGCCCGGTAGGCGTTGCCGTCGGCCGCGCCGCCCTGCGAGAACTGGCCGCAGTCGCGGTGCGGGATGTTGTAGAGGACCAGGATCGCCGTACGGTCCGCCTTCTCGGCGGCCTCGGTGAAGCCCCGCGCCTCCGCCTCCGGGTTCTCCGGGCCGATCCACTCCCCCGTCGGCTGCTCGGCGATCTTCCTGATCTGGTCCGCCTCGGCCGACCTCCCGGCCTTCTCGTACGCGGTGACCTGCCGTGCCGCGTTCCCGTCCGGGTTGACCCAGAACGGGTCCGACGCCTTCGGCTGCTGGGTGATCCTGCCCCCCGAGCCGCCCCTCTCGTCCTCGCCCCCGCCCCCTGAGGAACACCCGGCCAGCAGTAACGCGGCTCCCACCGCGGCCACCGCGGCGACGCGTGCCCCCGCACCCCTCGTCCCGTACATCCAACTCCCCCTTGGCTGTACCGCGTTCCGCACCAATCGTGACATACCCGCCGTGTCACGGTGAGCCACTCGTGAGGTATGCCGACACGACCACGTTGGCCGAGTAGGTGTCGCTCGCCTTGTCGTAGGTGCCGCCGCAGGTGATCAGCCGCAGCTCGGCCCGGCCCGGTTCGCGCGGCCCGTACGCCTGCCGGGCGTCGAAGTGGTCACGGGAGAGAACCTCGACGCTCTCCACGGTGAACCCGGCGACTTTGCCGTCGTCACGGACCACCCGCACCACGGCACCCGGCCGGAGGGTGCCGATCCGGTAGAAGACGGCGGGCTTGCTCCGGGTGTCGACGTGCCCGACGAACAGCGCGGTCCCGGCGGCCCCCGGGGTCACCCCGCCCTGGTACCACGCGACCACCCCGGGCTCGTCGAACGGCGGCGGTTCGACGCCACCCTGCGCGTCCAGGCCGCGCGCCACCACCGGTGCCTGCACGTCCAGCTCGGGGATGTCGACGCGCAACGGCAGGGCCTGCTTCAACGGCGTAGCGGCAGGCGGAAGGTGTGCCGTCGGGGGGCGCCCGACGGCGGCCATGTCGCCGGTCGTCGGCGCGGAGATCCCCGGGCGTACGTCGGTGACCTCACGGCCCCACATCCACAGCCCGAGCAGCAGGATCACCCAGGCGACGCCCATCAGCAGGCGCCCGGTACCGCAGGAACGTTCATGCCCGGACATGGCTCACTCCGTGCCACGGCCCCGGCGGGCACCGCGCGCGACGACCACGACGCCGGCGACACCCGCGAGGACCAGCCCGATCACCGCGTGCCGCAGACCGGGCACGGCGACCCGGGGGTCGTCGGAGGAGGCGCCCGCCGTACCGCCGCCGCCCGCGTGCACCGGCGCGACCGGCGATGAGGGGAAGGACGGGGAGGAGGGGGACGAGGGGGAGGACGGCGATGAGGGGCGGGAGAGCGGGGAGGGGGCGGACGGCGAGGTCGTGGGGGCGGGGGAGGTCGTACCGATGGCGGTGTACGGCGTGGGGGTGTAAAGCGGGGTGGCGGGCGCGGACGCCGCGAGGCCGTCCGGCGCGACCGCGGCGGAGGGCGTCGCGTTGTCCGGCGCGGACGCCGTCGGGCCGGCCACGGTGAGCGCGTCCCTGATCTCCCGGCCGTCGCAGTCGACCGTCACCTGGTACCGGCCCGGCGACACGGCCGAGCGGACCCGGGTGTCGCCGGACAGCGTGCCGTCGCCCCCGACCAGCCGTGCCTGAGCCACGAACGCGTCCGACTCCGCGGTGCCGGTCGTGCCGGGGCAGCCCCGTACCGCCAGTCGGACATCGCTGCCGGGCGCGGGGAACGCGGGGGTCAGGACGACGGCCCGCGCGTCCGCCGCGTACGCCGCGGGCATGAGGGCGCCCGCGACGACGGCACCCGCACAGAGGGTGAGCCGTAGTGAACCCATCGTGTACCTCCCGATACCAGGAGACTCCCCCGACGGGCACTCCGGCGCATCCGGACGGGACCCTCGGCTACTCCGTTCGAGGAGCCGGTCCGCGCCGTACGACCCCGCACCCGACCCATCGGGTCATTGCGTGAATGTTCATGCCAACCATCTCATCTCACCGGTCCGGACCTGTAACCTGGCGCGACGGAGAGTGATGACGGGCGAAGACTGCGCGAGGGGGGCGTATGGGTCTCGGGGTACTGCCGCGCGGCAGGAGACAGCCGCAGACCACCGAGGACGAGCTGCGGCGACTGTCGGTCTTCGACCTCATCGGTCTTGCGGCCGGTGGCATGATCGGCTCCGGCTGGCTGCTCGGCGCGGTCGACAAGCGCACCATGGGCCTGGCCGCCGTCTGGGCCTGGGCGATCGGCGGCATCGTGATGCTGGTGCTCGGCGCCGTGATGGTCGAGCTCGGAACCGCCGCCCCCAAGACCGGCGGGCTGATCTTCCTGCCGTTACAGAGCAGCGGTGCGCTGGTGGCCACGGTCGTGGCGGCCGGACTGTGGATCTTCTACGCGCTCAACGCGGCGAGTGAGGCCGTCGCGATGACCGAGGCGCTCGCCTCCCAGGCCCCCGCGCTCACGAGCGGCTCCAGGCCGGGGCTCGCCGGTTGGGGCCTGGCCTGCGCGACGGTCTTCCTGGTGCTGATCACCGCCGCGAACCTGCTCGCCCCGCGGATCTTCGTCAAGGTCAACCTCGCGCTGACGCTGTGGAAGGTGCTGATTCCCCTCCTGGTCGTCGCGCTGATGCTCAGCTCCGGATTCCATGCCGAAAACCTGTCGAGTCATCAGCCCCAGCAGGACAGTGAACTCGGCACCGCGCTGCCCATGGTGGTCAGCGGCAGCGTGCTCTTCGCCTACCTCGGCTTCCAGGGACCACTGGACTTCGCCGGAAACATCAAACGGGGCGGAGTCGGTGAGGCGGCACGGCTGCGCCGGGCGGTCTACGGGACCATCGCCGGGTCGATCGTCCTGTACCTCGCCGTCCAGATCGCCTTCATAGGCCACCTGCACCAGCTTCCGTCCAGGCTCGACGCCCCGGACGCCGTGCGGGCCACCGCGAACCTGCTCGCCTGGGCAGGACCTCTGTTCGTGATCAACGCCGTTCTCTCCCCGCTCGGCTCGGGTCTGGTCTTCGCGCACGCGCTCACCCGCGAGGTCGCCGCACTCAGCAGGGCCCATCTGACGCACCGCGGGCTGCAGACCGCCCAGAGCACGTTCATCACGGTGCGCGGCCGACGGTACGAGGCCTACTGGAAAGTACTGCTGGTGGACTTCGCCATCGGCTGGTTCGTACTCATGGCGTTCCACGGACGCTGGACCACGCTCACCGCGGTGATAAGCATCCTGGCGCTGGTCGTCTACGCCATCCCCGCCGTCGCGCTGGTGGCGCTGCGCCCTCACCTTCCGGCCTGCTCCCGGAGCCGGAACCTGCTCCGCGGAGTCCTGGCACGCACCGCTTTCCTCGCTGTCGCGCTGGTCCTGTACCGGGCGGGCATGCAGCACCTGTCGTACAGCATGGTGGCTCTCCTGGGCGGCAGCGTCCTGCTGTTGCTGCTTCCGCTGCTGGCCCGCTGGAATCTGCCGGTCATCGGGCGGGTGCTGCGCTCGTACGACGCCAAGGAGCATGTGACGCTGTTCCGGCGGTGGCGCAAGGACCCGACGGTCGCGGCGGTGGGGCTGCTGCTCGGCTACCTGGCCATGGTGACGCTGCTGACCTTCCTGGATCACGAAGGGTTCTTCGACGGCGGGAAGACCTGGATGGGGCTTGTCGCCGTGGGGCTGGTGGCCGCGGTGACCTTCGAAGGACTGGTGCGTCTGTCACGGCGTCACATGGAGGAGCATCCGCCCGCTCTGCCCGTCCCCGCGACGAGCGCATCCGTCTCGGAGCCGCCCGGGTCACAGCCCCGGTCACCGCAGTGAGCGGCTGATCTCCTCGGCCTCCGCGCCACAGCCCCTGCGGCGCAGTTCGCTGATCGCCCTGTTGCGGCGGTTGGCGTCGGACCAGCGGCCCACCGTCGCCGCGAGCAGGGAGCGCCACAGCGTCTCGTCCGCCACGCTTCTGTGCAGCCGCTCGACGACCACGGCCACGTCCTCGGGTGCGACCCGCTGCTCGTTCTCCAGGTAACGTTCCAGCAGATCCGTGCTGTCGCCGGTCAGCCCCGCATGCCACAGACAGCCGGCGATGTCGGCGACCGCCGTTGCCCATACCCTGTGCTTCACATCGGGACGGGAGGGATCGGCCAGTTCCCTGCGGGCCACGAAGGCGGCGTCCGCGTCGCCCATGTCGTGCAGCGCCTTGATGTAGTCGACGAACAGGTCGACGGCGTTGTCCTGGGCTTCGAGAGTGCGGGCCGTGACCCGCTCGGCGATCTTCTGCGCCACACGCGGACGGTCCCGTCGCGGTCGCCGTTCGACCCGGTGCAGCAGGACGGCGAGGTCGGTCCCGGACCGGCCGTCGATGTGCTCCGCCGCGACGAGCCGCAGCAGGCGGTTGCACTCCGGGGCGGCCCTGCGGTTGCGCAGGACATGGGCCAGGTCGTCGATGTCCTCGAGCGATCGCGGTCCCTCCGACCGCGCGGTGCCCATGGTCACGACGTCCGCGAGCAGTTCCCTGGTGGTCCTCGCGAGGATGGGGGAGCCCTGCCAGGCCTTCACGATGGCGGCCAGCCGCCACACGTCACGGTGCGATGCGGCATGCCTGCGCACCGCGGCGCACTGCTCGGCGGACCGCTCGGAGGGTCGCTCGGACAACTGGCCGCAGAGTTCGACGAGCACATCCGGCTCCCACCGGCAGCCGACGTGCTCGGCGAGGGTGGCGGCGCCCGCCGGACTGCCGGCGAGCAGCCGGGCGACGAGCTGAACGGTCTCGGACGCGCGTCGCGGAGAGCGCAGCTCCCGGTCGAGCCACTCCTCCAGGATCCGCTCCGAGGGGCTGAGCTCGTACAAGGCGCCGACGAGGTCGTCGAGCTCCTTCGCCGGGCCGGTGTCCGGTGTCTGCTGCGCGCCGTTCTCGTTGATGGCGGCGAGGGTCAGGTGGAGCAGATCCGCGGCCTCCGGGAGACAGTCCTGGTCCCGCAAGGCGATGTAGAGCAGGGCTTTGTCGAGGTTTCTCCGGCCTGAACTGCTGTGCGCGAAGGCCCTCAGTGTCCTGTCCACCAGCTCGCGGTGTGCGCGGCATTCCCTGACGAACACCGCGACGTCCAGGACGGTCCGCTGGCGGGCGATGTCGCGGATGATGTCCTCTGTCTTCGGTGTGTCCCCGGAGCCCTCGGCCCGTTCCGCCTCCCACTGCCCGATGGTCAGCTTCGCGGTCTCCTCGACGCTCCGGCACAGGGCCGCGGTCGCCAGCACGTTGACGGCGTCGCGGTACTTGAAGCCGTTCGCCCCCGCGGACTTGATCAGGTCGGCGATCTCACGTCGGGTCGCGAAGGCGTGCAGTGCCCGGATGGCGTTCGCGGGCTGAGGCTTGTCGCCGTTGATGGTTTCGGGCGGATCGCCCTCCCGGATGGCCTGCATCGTGCTGATGAACTCTTCGACGTCGCAATCCGTCACCCATTCCCAGGGATCCGGTTCCTCGTCGAATCCGTCCGCGCCATGCTCGGCCGACTGACCGTCGTTCATTGACGCAGTGCCCGCTCCACCTTGTTCCAGTACCGGGCGAACTCAGTGGGGGCGAACCTGTCGCGGGCCTGCTTGTCGATGTGGTGCGCGATGCGCCGGCCCGCCGTGTCCGATTCCTTGTACAGCAAGGCGACCACGTCTCCGGCCGTGCGCGGATCCTCCAGCAGCTCGCCGACGCCGGAGTTGCTGTCCCGCAGCAGCGTCTTGACCCACATCTCGGGCCCGACCGGGGTCTGTGGACGCGGCTCGCGCAGCGCCGGGTCCATCCGGTTGGTGAAGAGGGCGCGGCCCTCCCGGGCGTCGTTGAGCAGCATCCTCGGCTCGTCGTGTTGGGAACGGCACTGGGCCATGTCCTTCTTGACGGCCTCACACAGCAGGCCGAGAGTCAGCTCCTTGCTGAAGTCCGTGGTGCCCGTCTGAATGACGTTCAGCAGGTGCCCGCTGAACGGTGTGCACTGCGCCAGTTCCTCGGGCAGCTCGGGACAGCCCTGCGCATCCGCATGGGGATTCGTCTTCACGGCGGTCAGTACACAGGTGCCCGCCTTCAGTGTGCTGAGTATCCCGGGAAGGGCCGCGGCGTCGTCGCCCGAGCCGGTGTCTCCCAGGTGGGACAGCAGATTGGAGTAGCAGCAGTCGGCGATCAGGACCTTCAGACTCGCCCTGCAATTGCGTATCACGCGATAGACGTACCAACTCGACAGCCACGTCCACGGCTTGTGCTTGTACGAGGAGGCGACCGAGAAATGCACCTGGTCGCCGGGGACGTCGCCCCAGTGGGCACCGTGGCCGACATAGATGACCAGGAAGGTGTCACCCGGCCCTGTCCGGTTCGCCTCCTCCTCCAGCGCCGCCATGACGCCGTCTGCCGTCCTGACCTCGTCGTCATGCAGCACCCGGCAGTTGTCCTCGCCCCACATCGGGTCCGCGGCCAGGACCTTGCCGTACATGCGCGCGCTCTCACGGATCCAGCTGTAGCCGGGGATCTTGGAATCCTCGGCGTAGTCCCAAGGGCCGATCACCACCGCGCGGGACGCCATCTCAGTCGTCCGATCCGTTTGCGGGTGATCCGCCTGCGTCCGGGGCGTCGTCCGTGTCCGGTGCGTCCGTGTCCGGCACGGCTTCCGTCCTGATCTCCGTGTCCGGCGGATCGAGCCTCTCGTCGCGCCAGCGCTCGGCGAGGCGTTTCACGGCCCCCACCGCGTACTCCACGGACATCTCCGCGCTCTTGGCGAGCACGGCCGTCAGCAGGATCTCGGCGACGCCACCGGTGAGGACCTCACCCTGGTCGACCTCTTCCAGGTGCCAGGGCAGATCGGTGGCACCTTCCAGTTCAGCGAGCATTCGACCGGGACCGTCGAGCCCCATCGGCCCCTTGACGGTCACCAAGATCCTCGTCGCCACGACCGCGCCCCCACTTCGAGGTCGACCCTGCTGCAAGTCTGCAAGTCGATGAAAGTATCCCCGCCGGCGTCAGGGCGTCAACGCACTTACAGGACAACGTAGACGGCGCTTTTCCGCGTACCGGCCACGGCGGCGCCGGCCCGACGACGCCGGGCCGGCCCGGCGTCGTCGGGCCGGCGTCGTCGGGCCGGAGGCCGGAGTCGGGCCCGGGCCCGGCCTCAGACGCGGTCGACGAGGTCCGCGATCGAGTTCACGACATGGGACGGGCGGAACGGGTAGCGGTCGATGTCCTCGGGCGTGGTCAGCCCGGTGAGCACCAGGAACGTCTGCATACCGGCCTCGATGCCGGCCAGCACGTCGGTGTCCATCCGGTCGCCGATCATCGCGCTGGTCTCGGAGTGCGCCCCGATCGTGTTCAGGCCCGTCCGCATCATCAGCGGGTTCGGCTTGCCCGCGAAGTACGGCTTCTTGCCGCTCGCCTTGGTGATCAGTGCGGCGACCGCTCCGGTGGCGGGCAGCGGGCCCTCGGCGGACGGGCCGGTCTCGTCGGGGTTGGTGCAGATGAACCGGGCGCCGCCCTTGATCAGCCGGACCGCCCTGGTCATCGCCTCGAAGGAGTAGGTGCGGGTCTCGCCGAGGACCACGTAGTCGGGCTCGTGGTCGGTCAGGATGTAGCCGATGTCGTGCAGCGCCGTGGTCAGGCCGGCCTCGCCGATGACGTACGCGGTCCCGCCGGGCCGCTGGTCGTCCAGGAACTTGGCGGTGGCCAGGGCCGAGGTCCAGATGTTGTCCACCGGCACGTCCAGACCCATGCGTCGCAGCCGGGCGTGCAGGTCGCGCGGGGTGTAGATCGAGTTGTTGGTGAGCACGAGGAAGGGCTTGCCGGACTCGCGCAGCTTCTTCAGGAAGGCGTCGGCACCGGGGATCGGAACACCTTCGTGGATGAGCACGCCGTCCATGTCGGTGAGCCATGACTCGATGGGCTTGCGCTCTGCCATGTTGCGATCTCCTGCCGTACGCAAGGGGAACCGGGGACTCCGGGGACGCCGGAAGACGGTGCGCCCGGGGCCCCAGCGTAATCAGGGCCGGTCGGCCTCCTTCTCGCCGGGCACGGCGTGCCGCGCGCGGGCCCGGCGGTGCCACCGGTACAGGAGCAGGGGCAGGCCCGCGGCGAGCAGGCCGCCCGCCGTCAGGAGCAGTCCGCCGGCCATCGTGCCGAGGCCGCGCGGCGCGCGGGGGCCGGTGTCGGCGAGCGCCTCGGCGGCCGGACTGCGGCGGGGGGCGGACGAGGAGGACGTGGATTCCGGTTTCGTCCGGGCGCCGGCCTCGATGGAGAACCGGTAGTCGTCCGACTGGCCGACCCAGTCTCCGTTGTCGCCGTGCCGCCGCACGATCGCGGCGGTCGCGACGACCTCGTCCTGCGGGGTTCCGGAGGCGAACGCGAGCCGCACCGTCACACTGAGGGTCCGGCCCGGGGGCACGGTGAAGCCGGGGAAGCCGTCGTCGAAGGGGCCGACCAGTTCCTGCTCGTCGGTGCGTTCGAACGTGACGGGGTGTGGGTGGTCGCCCTCGAAGAATTCCAGTTCGGCCTGGGTGGCCGTCAGCGCGCGGCGGGTGTCGACGAGGACGAGTACCGGGTGGATGTTGCCGCAGGTCTGGGAGGAGGTGTTCTTCAGGTCGATGTACCAGGTGTGGGCGGCACCGCCGGCCGCGTAGGTCCGGGGCCCGCCGCGGATGCGGGCGGTGAGGGGGAAGGTGTGCTGGTCCCGCCCGGAGCAGGTGGGCCCCGGGTCGACGGGGAGCGCTGCGGCGGGTGCCTGGAGGAGCAGCATGGCGGCGGCGAGGGCGCAGGGCAGGAGCACGGCCAGGGGGGCGCGGAGGGCCAGTCGGGCCAGTCCGGCCCGCCAGGGCGAGCGGGGCCCGTGGGGCCGGCGGGAGAGCGGCCGGGAGTGCTCTCCGGAGCGCCGAAGCGGTCGAGAGTGTCGCATGAAGATATGACCGGACAGGCGAGCTGACCCCAGGGCGCGCCACGCCCTCCGCGCCGGAGCCGACGGCCCAAGTCCCCCCGATCAGCGCAGTCGCCGGGCCTGCGGACGGGCGCCTGGGGTCAACCTTCCACGCGCCGGAAGACCCGCACTCACCGCCCGAACACCCGGGCTACCCTTCCGCCCGCCCGAACACCCGGGCTAGCCTTCCGCCCGCCCGAACACCCGGGCTACCCTTCCGCCCGCCCGAACGCCGGGATCACCCCACCGCCCGTCCGAACAGGGTCCACCCCTGCACCGGCCGAACACCCGGGCTACCCCACCGCCCGCCCGAACGCCCGCGCTCACCCCACCGCCCGCCCGAACGCCCGGGCTCACCCCTCCGCCCGCCCGAACGCCCGGGCTCACCCCTCCGCCCGCCCGAACAAGGGCGCGAGCAGCAGCTGGGCCGCGCCCTCCGCCACGCCGCGCGCTTCTCCGGGAGCGATGGCCACCGGTACGCCCGCGGTCGCGCCCTCGCGCAGGGCGCGTGCGTCGAGGACGGCGCCCACTCCCCGGAGGAAGGGCTCCGGGTGCGCGGCGACGGTACGGCCACCGAGCAGGACCAGGTCGATGTCGAGCAGTCCGGCCAGGTTCGCGGCGCCCACGCCGAGGACGCGTGCCGCCTCGGGCACGTCGCCGCGCGCGACGGCGGCGAGGCAGAGCGCCTCCAGGCAGCCCCGGTCCCCGCACCCGCACGGCGGCCCGTCGAGCTGGATCACCTGGTGCCCGAACTCCCCCGCCCCGGTCCGCGCGCCCCGGTGCACGGCGCCGCCGATCACCAGCCCGGCACCGAGTCCGGTCCCGAGGTGCAGATAGGCGAACGACGCGTCCGTCGTCTCGGCCGCCCCGCCGAGGGCGAGCCCGAGCGCGGCGGCGTTGGTGTCCTTGTCGACGACCACGGGCATCGCCAGCCGCCGGGCCAGCGCCTCCCGCAACGGGAACCCGTCCCACTCGGGGAACCCGGTGACCCGGTGCAGCACACCGTGCCGGTGGTCGAGCGGGCCGGGCAGAGCGACCCCGACGCCGAGCACGACCACGTCGCCCACCAGTCCCTCGACCTCGCGGGCCGCCTCCTCGACCACGGCCTCCGCCCCCGCGCCCAGGTCCAGCGGTACCTGCCGCTCCGCGACCACCGCTCCGGTGAGGTCGCACAGCACGGCCCGCAGCTCGTCCCGGTCCAGATGCAGCCCCACGGCGTGCCCGGCGCCCGGCACCAGCCGCAGCACCGTACGCGGCTTGCCGCCGGTCGAGGCTCGGCGGCCCGCCTCCGCCACGAACCCGTCCGCCCGCAGCCGGGCGATGATCTTGCTGACGGCCTGCGGGGTCAGCCCGGTCCGCTCCGCGAGCTCGAGCCGGCTGATCCCGGGCTCCCCGGCCGCCCTCAGCAGATCCAGTACCAAGGCCGTGTTGTGGCTGCGCAGGGCGAGCAGGTTCACCCCGCTCGCCACAGCCCCTGCGCCGTGCCTGCCGTCTCCGCCCCGTCCCGCGTACGTCCTGTTCACGCCCCCATTGTCCCTGGCGCTTGCACTTTGGCAACAGTGTTGCGAAAGTGGGGCGCATGACTGGCACAGCCCCTGGTACTGACACCCCCCTCCGCGTGGGCCTGGTCGGCTACGGCCTCGCGGGCTCCGTCTTCCACGCCCCGCTGATCGCCGCCACCGAGGGCCTGGTCCTCGACACGGTCGTCACCTCGAACCCGGAGCGGCAGCAGCAGGCCCGCGCCGCGTTCCCGGACGTGCGCGTCGCCGCCACCACCGACGAGCTGTGGCCGCGCGCCGGCGAACTGGACCTGATCGTCGTCGCCTCGCCGAACAAGACGCACGTCCCGGTCGCCACCGCCGCCCTCGAGGCGGGCCTGCCGGTCGTGGTCGACAAACCGGTCGCCGGCACGGCGGCCGAAGCGCGAGCGCTGGCGGCGCTGGCCGAGGAGCGGGGCCTGCTGCTCTCGGTCTTCCAGAACCGCCGCTGGGACAACGACTTCCTGACCCTCCGCAAGCTGCTAGCCGAGGGTGAACTGGGCGACGTCTGGCGCTTCGAGTCCCGTTTCGAGCGCTGGCGCCCGAAGCCCAAGGGCGGCTGGCGGGAGTCCGGCGACCCCGCAGAGATCGGAGGTCTGCTGTACGACCTCGGCAGCCATGTCGTCGACCAGGCGCTGGTCCTCTTCGGCCCCGCCGCCGCGGTGTACGCCGAGTCGGACGTCCGGCGCCCGGGCGCGGAGGCGGACGACGACACGTTCATCGCACTCACACACGCCAGCGGCGTCCGCTCCCACCTGTACGTCTCCGCGACGGCGGCCCAGCTCGGCCCCCGCTTCCGGGTCCTCGGCTCGCGGGCGGGATACGTCAAGTACGGCCTGGACCCGCAGGAGGCGGCCCTGCGCGAGGGCCTGCGCCCCGGCCCGGACTGGGGCCAGGAGCCCGTGTCCCTGTGGGGCCGCGTCGGTTCCGGCGAGTCCCCGCTGACCGGCGGCGGCCGCCTGGAGCCGACCCTGTCCGGCGACTACCCGGCGTACTACGCGGCGATCGCGAAGGCCCTGCGTGAGGGCGGCCCGAACCCGGTGACGGCCCTGGAGGCAGCCGAGGCCCTGGACGTCCTGGAAGCCGCGCGACGCTCGGCCCGCGAGGGCGTGGAGGTGCAGCTGTGACCGCCGTGACCCCGGAGATCCCGGAACTCGAGGAGCAGGAGCGCCGCCTGACGCTCACTCGGTTCACGTACGACGACGCCTGGCGGCTGGGCACGCTGCTGGTGGAGCTGGCGCGGGCCCGCCAGGCCCCGGTGGCCGTCGACATCCGCCGCGGCGGCCAGCAGCTCTTCCACGCGGCACTGCCCGGCTCGGCCCCGGACAACGACGCCTGGATCGACCGCAAGCGCCGCGTGGTCGAACGCTACGGCTGCTCGTCGCTGCTGGTCGGCTCTCGCTTCCGCGCCAAGGGCACGACGTTCGAGGAGTCCTCCCGCCTCGACCCGGACGTGTACGCGGCCCACGGCGGCTCTTTCCCGATCAGGGTGGAGGGAGCCGGGGTGATCGGCACGGTGACGGTGTCGGGCTTGCCGCAGGTCGAGGACCACCGGTTGGTGGTCGAAGCGTTGGAGAGGCTCACAGACCAGGGGTCGGGGAGCGCCCCCTAAAGGGGCGCGGGGAACTGCGCGACCAGCCGACGACGACCCACAGTCGACGAACCGCCGCAGTTCCCCGGCCTTCCAGCGGAGCGTCTACGCGTCCTTCAACTCCTGCCGCTGCCGTCCGAGCCCCTCGATCTCCAGCTCCACGACGTCCCCGGCCCGAAGGAACGGCTTCGGCTCAGGCCGCCCCAGCGCCACCCCCGCCGGCGTACCGGTGTTGATGACGTCACCGGGATACAGGGTCATGAACCGGCTGACGTACCGCACGACTTCGGCGACCGGGAAGATCTGCTCGGCCGTGGTCCCGTCCTGCTTCAGCTCCCCGTTGACCCAGAGCTTCAGGGAAAGGGCCTGCGGGTCCGGCACCTCGTCCGCCGTCACGAGCCAGGGCCCGAGCGGATTGAACGTCTCGCAGTTCTTCCCCTTGTCCCACGTCCCCCCGCGCTCGATCTGGAACTCGCGCTCGGAGACGTCGTGCGCGACGGCGTACCCGGCGACATGCGCCAGCGCCTCCTCATGGGACTCCAGGTAGCGGGCGGTCCGCCCGATGACGACCGCCAGCTCGACCTCCCAGTCGGTCTTGGTGGACCCGCGCGGCACGAGCACGGTGTCGTTGGGCCCGACGACCGTGTCCGCCGCCTTGAAGAAGATCACCGGCTCGGCGGGCGGCTCGGCACCGGTCTCGCGGGCGTGGTCGTGGTAGTTCAGCCCGATGCAGACGATCTTGCCGATCCGGGCGAGCGGCGGCCCGATGCGCAGCCCGGTGGGGTCCAGCGCGGGCAGCTCACCGCTCCCGGCCGCGGCGCGGATCCGGCCGAGCGCCGCGTCGTCGGCGAGCAGCGGTCCGTCGATGTCCGGGACGAGACCGGACAGGTCCCGCAGGGTTCCCTCGGCGTCGAGCAGCGCGGGCCGCTCCGCCCCCGCCGTACCGACTCGCAGCAGCTTCATGGTCACAGTCTCCCTAGATCGCGGGCAGCCGCCGAAGGGTGCGGCCAGATGCGGCCAGGTGCGACCGGGGGGCGCAGCCATCGGAGGACTGGTCGATCCTCCAAGGTCGTCGGTCAGTCCGCAATACCCCGTTCACGGACTGGACCGCCGACGACCGTCCGGCGCGCTCAGCGGTAGAGCACCGCCCGCTCCACCGCGCTCCACGTCGTACTGGTGACCACGTACAGTGCGGCGGCCAGCGGCACCACCGCCACGGTGACGAGGGTGAAGAAGGACAGGAACGGCATGGCCTTGGTGACCGCGCCGAGCCCGGGCACCTGCTCCTCGCCGCTCGCCTGGACCGGGCTCTCGGCCATCGTCCGCTTCGTACGCCGGTAGTTGAAGGTGGCGACGGCCGCGACGAGTGCGAACAGCCCGAGGTAGACGAGCCCGGCCGGCCCGAGCGGCCCGCCGTGGGCGAGGGCGTCGGCCCACCGGTCGCCGAGCGGGGCGGCGAACAGGGCGTGGGCGAGCAGGCCGTTGGCCTCGCCGCCGATCGTCGTGGTCGAGAACAGGTGGTAGAGCAGGAAGAAGGCGGGCAGCTGGAGGAGGCTCGGCAGCAGGCCGGACAGCGGGGAGACCTTCTCCTGCGCGTGCAGGGCGAGCACCGCCTTCTGGAACTTCTCCGGGTCCTTCGCGTGCTTCTTCTTCAGCTCGGCGATCCTCGGCTGCAACCGGGCGCGCGCCTGCTGTCCGCGCGCTGCGGCGCGGGAGAGGGGGTGGACGAGGAGTCGTACGAGCGCGGTGAACAGGACGACCGCGGCGGCCGCGGCGAAGGCGTGGAACAGCGGCTGGAGCAGGTCGGCGAGATGCTCGACCAGGCGGGCGAAAACGGACATGAACGCGGACAAGGCTGAGCCCTCCGGGGTCTCGTCGTGCCGGGGTGGGATGGTGTCGGCATGACGACCCGCGCGGGGTCACGGACGTACGGGACAGACGTACGGGAAGGCCGTACGCAAGAGACGTACGGAACGGCCGTACGGAAGACGTACGAGGAAGACGTGCCCTACGCGGCGGTCGCCGGGAGGGCGCGCCCCGGTGCCCGCGGTCGCCTACGGCCCGGGGCGTCGGGGTCCCGTTGCGGCAGGAACGCCGTACGGTGCTCCCGGTCCCGTATCGCCGTACGCACCCGGGTCGGCGGCACGGCGGGCACGCTGCGGGCGGCGATCAGCGCGCAGACGGCGAGGGCGGAACCGGCCGCGGCGGTCGCGGCGAAGGCGACGGCGGCGTAGAGACTGCCGGTGTCGAGGAGCGCGACCTCGAGCAGCAGGAGCAGCAGCACGGCGGCGGGGCGCAGCTGCGCCCTGGTCCTGATCATCCGCTCCCCTCCCCCAACTCGCTTGCCCCTCGCTGCTTTCACACGGGCTCGCTGCCTTTACAGTCTCCCTGCCCTTTATACAGGCTCGGTCTCGAGCGGCCGCAGCAGCCTCTTCGGCTTCAGCAGCGCCCGGCTGACCGGATCGGCCGGATCGGGATCGAGCCCCGGCCCCGGCAGCATCTCAACGTCCTCGGCGGGCACGATGGTTCCGCAGGCGGGGCATTCGCCGTACGGCCCGAGTTCCTCGTCCGTGCCGCAGGTCGCGTGCCGGAAGATGCGCAGCTGCGTTTCGGAGTAGTGCTCGCGCCCCCACCGGCCGAGCGCGCGCAGGGTGGGCCACAGGGCGATGCCGCGCTCGGTGGGGACGTACTCGTCGCGCGGCGGGGAGTCCTGGTAGCGGCGCTTCTCGAGGATGCCCTCGGCGGTCAGGGTCTGGAGGCGGGCCGCGAGGACGGCGCGCGGGATGCCGAGGTGGGCGAGGAAGTCGTTGTAGCGCCGTACGCCGTAGAGCGCGTCGCGCACGACGAGCAGCGTCCAGCGCTCGCCGATGATCTCCAGCGCGCGGGCGATGGAGCACTCCTGCGTCGCGTAGTCCTTGCCGAGAGCCATGAGCTCACTGTAGCGAGTTTCCGATGCATGAGTTCAATCAGTGAACCGACTTTCCGAAAACTTGGTTCAATGACCGAACCGGTGCTGCTAGCGTCACCTTCCTACCCAAGGTTCAATGACCGAACCTTGCGATCCGACCCCGCCCCGGAAGGGCAGGCCATGCCACAGCTGCCACGCACCGAACCGACCACGGCACCCCGCACCTCCCCCACCGCCCACGAGACCCCGCGAGCGACCGCCACCCTCGCCCTGACCAGCGCGGCCACGGCCGTGGCACTGATGACGTACACCGCGCCCGCGGTCACGCTCCCCGCCACCGTCGCCGCCCTGCACACCCCGCTGTCCGCGCAGGCCTGGCTGCTCAACGGCACTCCGCTCGGCCTCGCCGCCCTGCTCCTGGTGGCCGGCAGCCTCGCCGACGACTACGGCCGCCGGCGGATCTTCGTGGCCGGCACGGTCGCCCTCGGCATCACCACCGTGCTCGGCGCCTTCGCGACCTCGACGTGGCTGTTCACGCTGGCCCGGATCGCGCAGGGAGCGGCGAGCGCGGCGCTCCTCGCCAGCAGCCTCGGCCTGATCGTGCACGCCTTCCCGACCCCGCGCGGCCGGCTGCACGCGACCGGCGTGTGGGGCGCCTTCGTCAGCGGCGGCATCGCGGTGGGACCGCTGGTCGCGGGGGCGCTGCCCGGCTGGCGGCTCGCATACGGGGTGCTGGGCACCGCGGCGCTGATCGTCGCGGCCCTGTCCGCCCGGGCGCTGACGGAGTCCCGCGCGCCCCGGGGCGGGCGGCCGGACCTGGCGGGCGCCCTGGTCTTCAGCCTGGCCCTCGTCTCCCTGGTGGCGGCGCTCACGCTGGGCCGGGACGGCTGGCTGCGCACACCGGTGGCGCTGCTGCTGGCGGCGGCCGTGATCCTGATCGCGGCCTTCGCCCTGATAGAACACCGCACCCGCACCCCGATGATCGACCTGTCCCTGCTGCGCCGCCCGCGCTTCCTCGGCTCCGCGGCGGGCGGTCTGTTCACGGGCCTGGCGGTGATCGGCCTGTTCACCTTCCTGCCGACGCTGCTCCAGCGGACGCTGGGCCTGAGCCCGATCGCCACGGCGTGGCTGTTCCTGCTGTGGTCCGGGCTGTCCTTCGTGGTCGCGCTCCAGGTGAAGCGGCTGCCGGGCCACTTCGCGCCCCGCCACCAGCTGGCCCTCGGTTTCGCGCTGCACGCCGTCGCCGTCCTGACGCTGCTCGGCGCGGTGGGTTCCGGCTCCTGGACGCGCGTGCTGCCCGGCCTGGTGATCGGAGGCGTGGGCAGCGGCCTGCTGAACGCCGCGCTCCCCCTGGTCGCCGTGGAGTCGGTCGCCGCCGAGCGCGCGGCGATGGGCTCGGGCGCCCAGCAGACGTTCCGCTACATCGGCTCCTGCGCGGGCGTGGCCCTCACCATCGCCCTCGCCACATCGGGCGGCCCCGGCTCACTGGCGCACGGGGCGAACGTCGCCGCGGTCGTCTCGGCGGGCCTGGCACTCGTGGGCGCGGTCGCCGTCCTGGTGCTGCGGGAGCGGGCGTGAGGACTTCTTGAACCACCGGGGCTCGGGCTGGGGACTCCCCGACTCACCGGGGCTCGGCGTGAGGGCTTCCCGACTCACCGGGGCCGCATGGACAGGAGCTTGCCCCACACCACCAGCCGGTACCGGGAGGTGTATTCGGGGGTGCACGTGGTGAGGGTGAGGTAGTACCCGGGGTCGCCGTAGCCGTAGGCGGGCTTGACGACGGAACGCGGCACGGGCCGTACGACGCCCGAGTCGCGGGCCGAGGTCTCCGGCAGGACCTGGTCGACCGCGTACGTGTACACGGCCGCCCCGGTCTCCACCTGGACGACGTCCTTGACCCGCAGCCGGTTCAGGTACCGGAACGGCTCCCCGTGCGTGTTCCGGTGCCCGGCGACGGCGAAGTTCCCGGCCTGGCCCGGCTGCTGGGTGCCGGGATAGTGGCCGACGTATCCCTTGTTCAGCACCTCCGCCTTGTCCACGCCCTCGGCGACGGGGACGCGGAGGTGCAGACGCGGGACGACGAGGACGGCGTAGGCCTGGGAGCGGGCCGGACTCAGCTGCCGGAAGCCCTCGTCCTGCGGGCCGCCGCCTCGGCGCCGCATTTCGGAGGCGGCCGGCGCCCCGGAACCGTCCCCGGCCCCGCCGGTGTCCGCTCTCCCGGTCGCCGCCGCCCCCGCGGTCGCCGCCGTGCCCGCACTCGGCGCCGTACCGGTGGTCGGCGCCGTTCCCCACTCCCGCTCCAGGGCCTCCACTTCCCGCTCGGCCCCCTGCCGGGCCTCTCGGTCGGTCCACCACACCTCGTGCACGACGAGCAGCAGAAGCGCGAGGCCGACGGTGACGAGGAGTTCCCCACCGGTCCACAGCACACGCCGGCGGAGGGCACGGCGCCGCCGGGTGCGGTGCACGACGACGGAGGCCCGCAGAGTCGGCAGAGCCCGCATGCGTACGCCTCCTTCGCCGGGAGCCCCGCCACGCGGCCAGGTACGCGCCGCCGGGGCCGCCCGCACGATAGAAGAGGCACCTTCAAGTCACCAGGCCCATACGCCCGGTACTCCCGTCCCCTTCCCCGTCCCTTCCCCGCGCCTCCCTTTCCTCTCCGCTCCCCTGCCCCTGCCACCCCACTTCGTCTACCGGTTTTAGAAAGGGCCGTCACAACCCTCGACAACCCCGTAAGCCACACCCGATCCTTCGTGTTGCATCCAGCGGAACCGGTCGACGCCGGGGGGACGACTCGGCGTTCGAGCGGCACGAAGAGGCGGAGAAGCCCATGATCCGACGCAGAGCTCTGCTGGCCGCCGCGGGCGGCACGTTCCTCGGAAGCGCCCTGGCGACCGGCACCGCGCACGCGGACGCGACCATCGCGGTCAGCCCGGGCACCACATACGGAAGCTGGGAGGGCTGGGGCACGTCCCTCGCCTGGTGGGCGAACGTCTTCGGGGCGCGGGACGACTTCGCCGACATCTTCTTCACCACCAAGTCGGTGTCGTACAACGGCAGGACGCTCCCCGGCCTCGGCCTGAACATCGCCCGCTACAACCTCGGCGCGTGCAGCTGGAACAGCGTGGGCGGCGCATCGATGGTCGCCTCTCCCAACATCCCGTCCTTCAAGCAGATCGAGGGCTACTGGCAGGACTGGAACAACGAGGACCCGACCTCCTCGGCCTGGAAGTGGACGGCGGACGCCACCCAGCGCGCGATGCTGGTCAAGGCGACGCAACGCGGCGCGATCAGCGAGCTGTTCGCCAACTCGCCCATGTGGTGGATGTGCCTGAACCACAACCCCTCGGGCGCCTCCGACGGCGGCAACAACCTCCAGTCCTGGAACTACCGCCAGCACGCCTCCCACCTGGCCTCCGTGGCCCTCTACGCCAAGAACAACTGGGGCGTGAACTTCACGACGGTCGAGGCCTTCAACGAGCCGTCGTCGGGCTGGTGGAAGGCGGACGGCACCCAGGAGGGCTGCCACATGGACGCGACCGTGCAGTCGGCCGTCCTGCCGTACCTGCGCAGTGAGCTGGACAAGCGGGGCCTGACGGGCACGAAGATCTCGGCGTCGGACGAGACGAGCTACGACCTGGCGCGCACGACGTGGGGTTCCTTCAGCTCGACGACGAAGGGCTACGTCAACCGCGTCAACGTCCACGGCTACCAGGGCTCCGGCGGCCGCAGGGACCTCCTCTACACCGACGTGGTGAAGACGTCGGGCAAGGCCCTGTGGAACTCGGAGACGGGCGACGGCGACGCCACCGGCCTCACCCTGGCGAGCAACCTGCTCCTCGACTTCCGCTGGCTGCACCCGACGGCGTGGGTGTACTGGCAGGTGATGGACCCGACGGCGAGCTGGGCGATGATCGCCTACGACGCGAGCACGCTCCAGCCGGGCGCGGTGCAGACGAAGTACTACGTGATGGCGCAGTTCAGCCGCCACATCCGCCCCGGCATGACAATCCTCGACACGGGGGTCGACTACGCGGTCGCGGCCCTGGACAAATCGGCGAAGCGCCTGGTGATCGTGGCGGCGAACAAGTCCACCTCCGCCCAGACCCTGACCTTCGACCTCTCCCGCTTCACGACGGTGACGGGCGGCACGGGCGGCGTGGTCCCGCGCTGGAACACGGTCACCGGCGGTGGCGGCGACCTGTACACGGCACACTCGGACACGTTCCTGAGCGGCAAGACGCTGAGCGTGCCGTTCGCGGCGGGCGCCGTGCAGACGCTGCAGGTGGACGGGGTGGCCGTGTAGACGGCTACCGCTGGAGGGGGGCGGCGAGGGTTCTGTGAACCCTCGCCGCCCCGCCTTTCCCCACCAGGCCACCCTCCGCTCAAATAGCAGTCATGATCACAGGCACACCGCGGGCGGGGGCCCGAAGCAGGCAGCTGCGGCGGATAGCGGACCGCCGAGCGCGAGCGGAACGAGGCAGCGGACAAGGCCCCAGGGCTCCCCTCGGCGCACGCCGCCCGGGCCACCGCCGCGGAGCACCCCAGCGAACGGCCGTCGCCGGCGGGCCCGACCACACCCCACCCCCGGAGACGAGCACCTGGGGCAACCGGCTGGCTGCGACGGCCGCGATGCTCCCGGGCCTCGCCGCGGTCGCCGCACTGGTCTTCACCTGGGTGTCGGTGACCCAGGTGTCCAGGGAACTGGCCATCTCGGAACAGGGACAGATCGCCGACCGGTACGACAGGGCCCTGGAACGCCTGGACAACGACTCCGCGACCATCCGCCGAGGCGCAGTCTTCTCCCTGCAGGGCATCATGGAGGACTCCCCTCGGGATCAACCGAAAATAATCACCACACTGTCCGCGCACATCCGCACCCATGCCACCAAGAAGCTGTCGACACCTGAGAAGGCTCCCGACGTCCAGGCGGCACTGTTCGTACTCGCCCACCGCGATCCGGTCCACGACGGCGCCACACGTCTCGATCTCAGAGATGCCTATCTGATCGGCGCGAGCCTCCAGGGTGCCGACCTGACCAAGGCGGACCTCACCGGTGCGGTGCTGACGAACTCCGACCTCCAGGACGCGGACCTGTCAGGCGCGATCCTGCGCCGCGCCTCGCTGAAACAGGCCAAATTACAGGGCGCCGCCCTCACCGGAGCAGACCTGACCAGCGCAGCCTTGACGGGGGCCAACCTCACAGAGGCAAACCTGGCCGACGCCCGCCTGCACTCGGCCGACCTGAAATCGGCCACCTTGATGCACGCCGACCTGCGCAACGCCTCCCTCAACAAGGCGGGCCTGCGCCAGGCGGATCTGACGGACGCGAACCTCGGTGGAGCATCTCTGGTCGGAGCGGACCTCGCCGAGGCGGAGCTGGGCACCGCACGCCTCGACGACACGGTCCTGACGGACGTCCACCGCCCCGAAGGGGACTTGCCGCCGTCGTCACCGCCGCCCACGTCCCCTCCGTTCACTCCGTCAACCGACCCGCGAACCAGGCATTCGTAACAATGCCCTCCACGCTGCCCACTGACCTGCGGGTATCTGATGTTTGTCGGCCAACGGCAGTACCGTGTCCCCCATGCGCCCCGACACGCCTGCCGAGAACGTCGACCACAACGCCGAAGCAGCACGCCTGGAGCGGACTGCCGGCCTGTATCCGGAGGACGCCGAACACCTGCTGCTGCAGGCCGCGGCCCACCGGGAACTGGCCGGCGACCGCCCCGGCGCGACCGCGCTGTACGACCGCCTGCTGTCCTCCGGCGAACCGCTGGAGAACCCCCACCTGGTACGCGCCCTGAAGGCGTCCAACCTGTGGGAGTACGACCACGAGGCGGAAGCGCGGGCGATCATCGAGGGAATCCGCACGGCCGCCCCGCGGCATCCGGCCCCCTGGGTGATCGTCGCGGAGTCCCTGGAGTCGCACGACGAGCTCGAGGCGGCCGAGAAGACGTTCACGGAGGGCCTACGGCTCCTGGTGGGCGACGGGACGCAACCGCCGCAGTCCACGCACCCCCTCCTCTACGGCCGCCACCGGGTCCGCCGCATGCTGGGCGCGGCCCACGACGAGTGGGACGCCCTGGCGGACACCGTCCACTCCTCCTCCATCACCCTGGACGAGCTGCACGACCCCAAGCGCATCTGGACCCTCGGCTCGAACAACCCGGCGGAACTGAAGGCGGAGATCACCCGCCTCCGAGCAGAACTGGGCGCCTACCGGGAGGCCCTGTCCCGCCCGTTCCCGGTGGCGGTCCTGCACTGGCCGGCGGGCGAGCTGGCGGAGCTGGTGGCGATGTACCCGTCGCTGGCCGCCGAGTACCCGTCGCACGAGGAGCACCTGGCGACGATAGAGGGCTCACTGAGGGAACTGGCGTCCTCCGGGACCGGGAACCTGGGGATCGTGTCCGGGACGGTGCCGTCGTACGAGGCCTTCGCGGCGTCGGAGGGCACGTCACCGGGGGATACGGCACTGCTACCGCAGTACGCGACGATCTTGGCCGCACGGGGGCGGGCTGTGGCTTGGCCTCCGGAGCGGGGGGATGGGTGTTGGTGCGGGTCGGGGGCGGTTTATGAGGGGTGCCACGGGGCTGGGTGACCCCGTGGCCGCTCACCGTACGCCCCAGCCCTACTGTGTCGGGCTGGGGACGGCCGATTCCTCCCACAGTTCACGGTGGTAGCGGATGTAATCCGGGTCCACTTGGTGCCAGCCTTTCCTCCGCAGCTTCGGCAACACATCGGCACCGAACGCACCGGCCCGCACGATGACCGACTCACTTCTGTCAACAGGTAACCGTGACTGACCAGTTACAGCGCATGGAGCTTCTGAGACGCCACCCTGGCCTGAGTGTCGGTGGCGTCTGTTACACATAGGCACCACGAAGATCGGGGGGCGATGTGACTGGACAGCGAGACCTGGCGCACCCTGTCGCGGGTGTCTACGAAGAGCTCATCACGCTGCGGTTCGAGCAGAAGCTGAAGGAGCTCTCCGCGCTTGGGTGGCACCCCGTGAGCGAGCCGGTTGGGCCAGAGTCGGTGCCGCACGTGCTTGCACGACATGTGGCCCGGACGGTACGGCACGTGCTGCACGGCCTGCCGCCAGAGGAGCGGGTCCATGCGGCGAATCACATCTTGGAATCCATCAGCACGCTTCAGGGAGCACGGGAGTGGGTGGATCTGGTAGCCGCCGGACCTCGCCAACTCCTCGCGCTGGCCAAGCAAGAGGCTCCAGGCGTCTTCGCCCTCCGACCCGCCACCCCACTGTCCGACACGGCCCTGCTCACGAACTCCCCGGAAGACCCAAGCCTCGGTTTCGAGCTGCGAGCCGAGTTGGCCACCGCCGACCGAGTCGACCTGCTGTGCGCTTTCGTGAAGTGGCACGGACTGCGGATCATAGAACAGTCCCTGAAGGCCGCCCAGAAGCGAGACGTACCGATACGCGTCATCACCACCACGTACATCGGGGCGACCGAGCGGCGCGCCCTGGACCGGCTGGTGGAAGAGTTCAACGCCCAGGTGAAGGTCAACTACGAGACGCGGTCGACTCGGCTTCACGCCAAGGCTTGGCTGTTCCGGCGCGAGAGCGGTTACGACACGGCGTACGTCGGCAGCTCCAACCTCTCCAAGGCTGCACTGTTGGATGGCCTCGAGTGGAACGTTCGGCTCTCCTCCATTGCTACGCCTGACGTGCTGCGCAAGTTCGAGGCGACCTTCGACGCGTACTGGAGCGACCCGTCCTTTGAGGCCTATGACCCGAAGACTGACGGGAAGCGCCTCCAAGAAGCCCTAGCGATTGCGGGAGGCGCCACCTCAATCACCACAGCGGACCGCGGTATCACCCTGTCCGGCCTCGAGGTGCGCCCATACCCACACCAACGCGACATGCTGGAGCGGCTAGAAGTCGAACGCGAGGTGCATGACCGGCACCGGAACCTGCTGGTGGCTGCGACCGGCACCGGCAAGACGGTGATGGCGGCGCTCGACTACAAACAACTACGCAAGAAGCATGGCCGGGACCTTCGGCTCCTGTTCGTGGCCCATCGCAAGGAGATTTTGCAGCAGTCGCTCCGCACGTACCAAGATGTCTTGGTGGACGCCAACTTCGGCGAGTCCCTGCACAGCGGGGAGATCCCCGAACGCTGGACCCACGTCTTCGCCAGCGTGCAGTCACTGAATGAGCGCGCCTTGGGCCGGCTTGCTCCGGAGCACTTCGATGTGATCGTGATCGACGAGTTCCACCACGGGACGTCACCGACGTATCGCAAGATCCTGGACCACTTCGAGCCGCTAGAGTTGCTGGGACTCACCGCGACCCCGGAGCGCATGGATGGCAAGAACATCCAAGACGAGTTCTTCGACGGACGGATCGCCGCCGAGATGCGCCTGTGGGAGGCCTTGGAGAACGACCTCCTAAGCCCCTTCCACTACTTCGGTATCAGCGACACCACGGATCTGAGCGCGGTCGAGTGGAAGCGGGGCGCGTACGATGCAACTGCTCTGAGCAATGTGCTGACCGGTAACGATGCGCGAGCGCGCCTAGTCATCAAAGCCGTAGAAGAGAAGATCGCCGATCCTGGCGCCATGCGGGCACTGGGCTTCTGCGTCTCGGTTGCGCACGCACACTTCATGGCGCGGTACTTCCGGGCCGCCGGCCTAAACGCCGTGGCACTGGCAGGTGACACTCCGGCCGGTGATCGCAAGCAAGCCCTGGCGGACCTCACATCGGGATCACTCCAGGTGATCTTCTCGGTGGACCTCTTCAACGAGGGCCTTGACATCCCCGACGTGGACACGCTGCTTCTGCTGCGCCCCACGTCCAGCGCGACGGTGTTCTTGCAACAACTCGGCCGCGGACTGCGCCGCAGCGAGAACAAGGCAGTCTTGACCGTCCTGGACTTCATCGGCCAACACCGCAAGGAGTTCCGCTTCGAGAACCAGTTCCGCGCTCTCACCAACCTCACGCGTAAGCGGCTCTTGGACAACATCGAGCACGACTTCCCGCAGCTTCCCTCCGGTTGCCAGATCATCCTGGAGGAGAAGGCGAAGAGAACGATCATAGCCAACATCAAGGAGCAAATCGGGGTCAACGTGACGGCCCTAGCTCGTGAGGTCGCCGCCTACGCCGAACCGAAGTTGAGCCGCTACCTCTCCGAGAGCGGGCGTGAGCTCAAGGAGATCTACCGAGGCAATGGGAACTCATGGACCGGCTTGCTCCGCCGCTCCGGCCTCTTGAAGGACGAGGCACCGGAAGGAGAAGCGGCGCTGCTTAAAAGAGTTTCCGCCTTCCTCCACGTGGACGACCCACTGCGCGTGGCCGCGTACACGAGGATGCTGGAGGATGACGCCCCGCCCTACAGTGCCCTTGACGAGCAACAACAGGCCTACGCCCGCATGCTCTTCTTCCAGCTGTGGCCCTTGGGCGGCGTCACCCGCAAGGGCTTCGCGGACTACGACACCGCCTTTGAATCCCTGCGCAAGCAGCACGCCGTACGGAGCGAGTTGCGACAGGTGCTGGAGTACAACCTCGCCCACACGGAACACGTCCCCATCCCACTCTTTGGAATCGGCGGCACCAACGGTGTCCCTCTGACCGTGCACGCCTCATACAGTCGCGAGGAGATCCTCCCTGCGCTGGGCCAGTCCTCTATCGGTGGCTTCATGCCGGGTGACTTCCGAGAGGGCGTCAAGTGGTGCGAGTCCATCAAGACAGATGCGCTGCTCATCACCTTGGAAAAGGACGAGAAGGACTTCTCCCCGCAGACTCGCTACCACGACTACGCACTCAGTGAGAGCCTCTTCCACTGGGAGTCCCAGAACCAGACGTCGGAGACATCGCCCACTGGACTTCGCTACCAGCATCACGTTGCGGAAGGCAGCCATGTCCTCCTCTTCGTACGCCGCTACAAGAACACTGACATCGGCGGCGCCCAGCCGTGGATGCTGCTCGGTCCCGCTGAGTACGTCGATCACAAGGGGAGCAAGCCGATGGCCATTACATGGCAGCTGAAGCACCCGATCCCAGCGGACGTGTGGGCGTACTCGGCCATCGCGGCCGGCTGACGGCTATACACCGCCTCCAGAGGCGCCAACTTGGGCCTCAAAGCGCATCTGGGCCTGGTCGAGCGCTTCATCCGCGTCTCGGCCATGAGCTTGGAACCAGTGGAGGAGGTCGACGATGACCTGGATCGCCGCTTCCTCCGCCGTGACTCTGCACAACCTGGTCGGACGAGTGGCAGGCGGCTCCCTGACCTCGTCGTAGAAGCCGAGCACAGCTTCGGCACGTGTAACGCGCTGGTCCCCGGGGCGACTGGTGGCTAACTCACACCAAGTGACCTTCTGATCAGCAAAGAGTTGAACACCCCAGCGGTCAGCAAGCGCGTCGACCAGCGTCATGCCGCGCCCGCTCTCCGCCTCGACTCCCGCGTCAACGAGGGTGGGGAGGGCGCGGGGGTCGGGATCGCGCACCTCAATACGCAAGTGAGTGCCGTTGACGGAGACAGCCAAGGTGGTCGGGGTGCCGCGACCGACATGATTGATCACGTTGGCGACGAGTTCGCTGACGCACAGCTCGGCGGCGTCCACTACGTCGTGCAGGCCCCATACGCTCAGGTGCGTTCGCAGGACACGACGCAGACCGGCGACTTCTTCGGGCTCTGCCAGGAAGAGCAGTTCCCAGGGCTTCTTCTGCGTCGATGCGGCGCTTTGCATGCGTCTCCCCTCCACCCCGACCAAGTGCGGAATGCACTCAGTCGCACACTTAGAGTTGCACTGAGACTCTCAAAATGAAACTCTCATCGCAGCTTGGTTGGAGCGAAGCAGCATCTCGCACGCCCCCGGCGTACACCGCCTTGCCGCTGCGGTCGCACACCCAGGACGATCTGTTGGACCGACATGAAGGGCCAAACCATGCCAGTTGGACCCACGACTCGTAGGCGTCAGCTAGGCGCTGACCTGCGCCGCCTCCGCGAGCTGAAAGGCTTGACCCTGGAGGAGGCAGGCGCGCGCGTCGGCATCTCCAAGGCCACTCTCAGCCGCTACGAGACGAAAGAGGGCTCGGTGAAGTGGCCGGCCGTCGACGCTTTATGCCGTGAGTACGGCGCATCCGACGAAGAGCGCTTGGCTCTCGTGGAGTTGGCAAAGGGAGCGAAGATCCAGGGCTGGTGGCGCTCTCTGGCTGATCCCATCCCCGAGTCCATGAACCTCATGCTCACCCTCGAGGACGAGGTCGTGCGCGAGGACCACTACGCCTGCATGTACATCCCTGGCCTCCTGCAGACCCGCAGGTACGCCGAAGCTGTACACCGCGCCTCCGAAGTGCAGTGCCCGGAACGGGAGGTACAGCACATGGTCGACATCCGCATGAAGCGGCAAGAGCTCTTGGAGAGGGACGAACCGCCGCACCTCTGGTGTGTGATTGACGAGGCAGCGATCCGGCGTCGAGTGGGTGGCGGCCAGGTCATGCAGGAACAGCTCAAGCATCTTCTTGCCCTCGCGCAGCGACCCAACGTGACGATGCAGGTGCTGCCCTTTTCAACAGGAGCCCACGCCGCGTCGGTGGGTAGCTTCGCGATCCTGCGTGGTCAGAGCCCCGAGCTGGACGTCGTGTACATGGATCTCCTCGGCGGTGGGCTCTTCATGGAGAAGCCGCAGGAACTGGAGCGTTATAGGTTGGCGTTCGAGTATCTCAGCGCCCAGGCCCTCGACTTGGAGTCCTCGGCTGAGCTCGTCGACCGTATAAGCCAGGAGATCGCGTGACGGCAGCCATAGCGAACCAGTGGTTCAAGTCTTCGTACAGCGGCGGCAGCGGGACCGAGTGCGTGGAGTGTGCGCTTGCCCTCGACGGCATGCTGGTAAGAGACTCAAAACTGTCGGGGGGCCCTGTTATCTCTGTCGGGGGCGGGGCCTGGCGCTTCTTTGTACGTGCGGTGCGCCAGACCGCACTACCTGTCCAGCCTTCACCGCGGCAAGAGCTGTAGGCCACTCCGCGCCATCGTGAGCACTGCCTCAGGATCAACCCAAGGCGTCGATGGCCTTCACGATCAACGCGCGAGCCTCCGCACCATACACGGCCATCCTGCGCAGCTTCTCGAACGCCTTCACGTACAGCGCGACCTCGGACGGCTGGGTGACCTGGACACGCGCCGACAGCAGCTCGACCGAGACGAGGGTGTTGTCGTAGACGTGGAACAGCTCCTGCGGCCACAGGGCCCGTTCCGAGATCGCACTGGGGATGATGCCGAGCGATACCGACGGCAGGGCGCCTGCGGTCAGCAGGTAGCCGAGTTGTGCGGCCATCGCTTCGCTGTCGCCCAGTTGGTAGTAGAGCACCGGCTCCTCGATGACCATCGAGAAGCGGTGGCCCGGCTCGTGGATGATCCGGGACCTTTCGAGGCGCGCGGAGACGGCTTCCGCCACGTCGTCGGGGATGTCGCGGAACCTCGTGATCGAGGACATCAGCCCCATCGCGTAGCCCTCGGTCTGGAGGAGTCCGGGGACCAGGGTGGGTGAGTAGATGCGGAACAACTTCGTGGACTTGAAGAGCGGGACGTAGCTGTTCTGCAGCTGCCTCAGACCCGTGCGGACCTTGCGCCGCCACTCCACGTACAGGGACTCGGCGTTGCGGGACTGGGCGATGATGTCGTCCGCCTGGCCGGAGGCGCCGCACGCCTCGCACCAGCGCCTGATGTCATCAGCGGAGGGCGGCGTGCGGGCCCCTTCGATCCGATAGGTCTTCGGATGGCTCCAGCCGCAGCGCGCGGCCAGCTCAGGCCCGGTGATCCCGGCGTCGGCGCGGAGTTCCCGCAGGCGCTGGGCGACTGCTTCGCGGGCGGCCTGCGCCGAGGAGGACGGGGAGATGGGCATGAGCCGGCCTGGTCACTTTCGCCTAGCTGATCTTGTAGTTCTCGTGCGGGATCGCTCGTGCCCACACCGCCTCGAAGGCGTCGGCGCACAGTTTCGCCGCGGCGGGGTCCTCGCTGATCTCGCCGCCCGCGGAGGCGCCCTCGCCGGTGAAGTGGTTCCACCGGATCAACTGACCGTCGATCAGCCAGAAGTCGTTGCCCGGCAGGGCGATGTCCGAGGCGCGCCGGCGCGGCAGCCAGCGCACCTGTTCACCTGCGGCGACGTTCGTGAAGGTGCCGTCGTAAAGGAAGCGGGTGTACTCGCTGACGGGCTCGGAGACGATCCGGGCCCGGCGAACGACGACCCCACGGCTCACCGTCTCCTGGATCAGGTCGAGCCACGGTCGCCACCACGATGCACGGTCGGCCGGGTCGTGACGGAAGCCCGCTCGCCACTGGGCGAAGGGCCCCTTCTCGTAGTCGACGGCGTAGGAGTCGCGCATCTCCAGGTGGACGGCTGACCGCTGCGCCGCGCCGAGCAGTTCAGGCCACGGGGGGACGCTCGAGGGCATCACACGCCTCCCTGATCATGTGCGCCATCCTGGCCGGAATCCTGATCACCGCTTCGTTCTCCGGGATGCCCACAGCGTGCCCGGGGACCTCGAACGCCGCGCACTCCGCTTCCAGTTCCGGGCTCGGCTTCCAGCCCTGAAGCACGAGTTCGTTCCTCTCCTGGTCGACCCACACCGTGGGGCTTTCGCCATCACCGGTGTTCGGATCGATCCCGATGAACCGTAAGGGCACGATCGCCTCCCGCGCCTTTTGGTGTTCAGCTTCGTACATCACTGTTTTGGGCGGAGGTGCCGCAGGTCAAGACCGCATACAAGGCGCGTGCACATCGCTGCACATTGCTGGAGTCAGTGAACGCCGCGCTCGTACCGTCAGAGGTCATCAAGAACCCCGCGAGGCGGTGAGCCCTCGCGGGGTGCGGCCAACGCTGCCAGGAGCGTCGACATCGTGCATGCCAGAGCCCACCCACCTGCCGGGGCAGAACAACCAACACAGACGGAGCGCGCCGCGCTCGACCGGGCCGCTGAAGCCTTGGCCGCGAAGCCGTCGTACGCGGCCTACAAGGCGCTCATGACCCACTACGAGCACTGTCACGGCTGCGCGTACGCCACCGCCCCATGCGCCGAGGGCCGACAGCTGCGGCGAGCGTGGGTGGCGGTGCGCTGGTCATGAACAACACGACGATGGGCAAGGCCGTTCATCTGTTGCCGCCGCCCGAGTGGCCGAAGCCCGGACCGGGCTGCGGTGTGTGCGCTGCATTGGCCAAGCAGCGAGACGAAGCCGCAAGAGCCGGAGACCGATCGAAGGTATCGGACTGCAACGTCGAGATCCGCGAACACAAGGACGCACACCCCAGGCGGCGACCGTGAACCGCGCAGAACGGGCCGGAGTACGAGGACCACGGGCCCGGCGCTGACCTCAAACTCCCCCTCAGTCACCGGCCCGGCATGCCAGACCTCAATCCACAGCTGTAGACAAGTCGGTGACCTCGGAGTCCAGAGGGTTCCTTCTCGCTTACGCGCAAGCGTGCCGACAGAAGCCACACACGGCCGCTGTGCCGCTCAGTGCGGCCGTCGCAGGAACGCGATGAGCGCCGCCGTCAGTTCCGCGGCGGCGTCCTCCTGGACCAGGTGGCCCGCGCCGGCGATCGGCTCCCACTGCGCGTCCGGGATCAGAGACGCGAGCTCTCGTCCCTTCGCCACGGGAATCCAGGTGTCGTTCTCGCCCCAGCAGATCAGCGTCGGGATGCCGATCTGCGCGTACCGGTCCTGGATCTCGTCGGTCCAGCGCTGGTCGCCCTGGGCGATCTGCCGGTAGAAGGCCGCCTGGCCCGGGTCTCCGAGCCAGGGCTGGACGAGCCGGTCGAGAACCGCGGGGTGCAGGCCAGGGCTGCTGGCGGAGCTGACGTACTCGCGGACGAGGGCCTCGTGCAGTGCGGGCGGCAGCTGCTCGAAGACTTCGGCGTGCTCTTGGACGAGCCGGAAGAAGGGGGAGCCCCACGGAGCCAGCGCCACCGGGTCGACCAGGGCGAGGGCCCGGTAGCGGGCGCCGTGCAGCACGTGTGCCCGCAAGGCGACCGCGCCGCCGAAGTCGTGGGCGACCACGAGCGGTTCCTCCAGCCCCCAGTGGTTCAGCAGCTCGGTGAAGACCCGGCCCTGGGCGGCCAAGGACACGTCCTGGCCTGCGGACTTCTCCGACAGCCCGTATCCCGGCATGTCCCAGACGAACACCTGGTGGTCACGTGCGAGCGAACGCGCTATGGCACGCCATACGTACGAGGAGAACGGGGTCCCGTGGAGAAGGACGACCGGCTGCCGGTCGGAGTGCCCCAGGCGGTCCCAGCGGACGCCACCGGAGGAACTGGTGAACGTCCGGGTCAGCTGCCATTCGGTCATGGATGCCGTTCCTCTCGGTCGGGTCTGTGCGGCAGGCAGGTCACCAACGGGGACGATCCGGCCGACTCCTCTTGCCGTCGGTGGTGTGCGAACGTTTCTGCGGAACGCTCGTGCAGAACGTTCATCCGGCGTTGCGCACCCCGGGCCGAGCCCCGGACGGACGCGCCCGTCCGATGGCCATCCGTGCCCCGCCCTTCGGCACTCACACGCCGTGGCGCGCCTCGGGGCACCCGACCGCCACATGACCGGCCGCATCACCGGGCTTCCCGGAGCCGGCCACCACGGCCGGACCGTCTCGGCACGTTGGCGGCGGTGAGATGGATTCCTCACCGGAGTCACTTCGTCTCGCTCGCCGGAGGTGAGGGAGAAGGGCATGGCCGCGTGTGGGTTAGGGTGTTCGCGACCAAATCGGCTACTGGCCGGTAACAAAACTGCCGATCCGGCACGGGGAATCAGGACCGACGCGCGGTGACAAGCCGCGTGCGCCGGTCAAGGAATGCATGCACCACAACTTCAGATCGAGAATCGCGGCGTTCTTCGTCGCCTTGGCCATCGTGTGCACCGGCTGCGTGGGATCCGCAGCCGGCGCCCAGGCCGCAGAGCAGAGCCGCGTGGAAAGGCTTGCGGAGATCGTCCGCAAGGTGGCCCAGTACGCGAACTGCGACCGTCTGCCGCTCCTGGAGAGGCCGGCGTGCCTGAAGCAGTTTGCGGGCAAGGCCATCGCGCTCGGCGTCGGAGTGGGGGTGTTCCTCTACACCGCACAGGACGCCATGAAGGATCACGGAGCGAGTTTCAAGGCCCTCGACAAGAACATCAAGGACCTCGAAGCCCTCAAGCCGCTGGACCTCGTGGACCCGAACAAGTCGCCGGACCCCGCCCAGCAGGTGAAGCTGCTGCAAAAGGCCGTCGATACCTTTAAGAGCGCCGAGCCGCACCTGGACAAGCTGGGCAAGAACCTGGCAAGGGCGGACTCCCTGCTCGGGGACCAGAACGACTCCCTGCTCGCTCTGACCTTCCTGACCGTCGCGCTGGGCGAGTACTTCCCCGAGCCGAAGAAGTACCCGGAGGCCAAGCCCGTCTTCGACTTCGAGAAGGAGCTGGACGAGCTCAACGACGCGCTCGACCAGATCAACGCAGGCTTCGACAAGATGAACCGCGGCCTGGACACCATGAACTCCGGCGTCCGCGACGTCAACAAGGGCCTGTCGGAAGCCAACAAGGGCATCAACAAGGCCAACAAGGGCATGAAGGAGCTCAACGACGGCATTCGCCAGGCCAACCAGGGAGTGGACGAGGCGAACAAGCACGTACCCGGGATCAAGAAGGGTGCCGAGAAGCTCCGCGACATTTCGGGGCTCGACTTCGACTTCTCCCGCATCGGGGACAGTTGGGCCTCGGGGAAGTCCCTCCTGGACGATGCCGAGCAGCAGCGCAGGATGTCACTGCTGCTGGACCTGCTGCCCGGTGTCGGCGACGGCAAGGGGATAGTCGAAGCACTCGTCGGTAAGGACCTGGTCACCGGCCAGAAGCTGACCACGGAAGAGCGCATGCTGGGCGGGCTGTCCGTTCTGGACTGGTTGCGGGCCGGCGACAGGCTGCTCACTGCGGACGAGGTACGCAAGGCACGCAAGGGCGAACAGGCCGTCACCTGCAACAGCTTCCCCGACGGCACCAAGGTGCTGATGGCGGACGGATCACAACGGCCCATCCAGCAAGTCAGGGAAGGCGACCGCGTCCTGGCCGCCGACCCTGCAACCGGCCGCCAGCAGCAAGAACCGGTCACCGCCCTGATCACCGGTCAGGGCGAGAAGGACCTCGTCGACATCACCGTGCAGACCGACCAGGGCCCCTCCAAGGTCACCGCCACGGACGGGCATCCGTTCTGGGTCGACGACCTCGAAGCCTGGGCGACAGCCGGCCAACTGCAGCCGGGTGCCTGGCTCCGAACCGGCGCGGGCACGCGCGTGCAGGTCAGCGCTGTAAAGGCCTGGACCGCCCCCGAGGTGACTGTCCGTAACCTCACCGTCGGTGACCTGCACACCTTCTATGTCATGGCCGGCAGCACACCGCTGCTCGTTCACAACACCAACGGCTGCGGCCCATGGAAGGCCGAGTACGACGCCCTTCCCAACGGCAAGCAGAAGCACGTCAAAGAGATAGCAACCGCCGCAGAACTGCGAAAGACCTTCGAGCGGTGGACCAAGGGCGCCGAGCGGCTGCCGGCCCGCGGACCAAAGATCCCGGATGTATACAAGCTCCCCGACGGCACGATCATTCAGTGGCGTGCGTCATCCGCCTCGGGTGGGGAGACCATCGACATCTTCCCCGTGACAGGCAAGGGAAAGAAGGTGCACCTGCCCAGTGAACACTGAGTACATCATCGGGGAACTTCTGGAAGAAGGACTGGACGACTGGGTACCTGTCGACCGACTGGTCGGACTGGCGCAGGAGACAGTCGAGCACTCCGGCCGCGACTTCCGCGAGGTGGCCACGGAAACGCTCACCCAACTGGTGAGCGGCGGGCTGATGCAAGTGGGAGACCTCGGCGACAGCGGCTTCGAAGCGTGGAGCGGAACTCCCGACGACATCGTGAGGCGAGTCGTATCCACACTCGAGGAATTCGGCTGGCGGCCGCAGGGCGGCGCCTGCTGGCTCGCCAACACGGCGCACGGCAATAGCCGAGCGCCGCGCTAGAACCGGATTCTCGACTGCGCACACCGCGCCACTCGCACTCGGGGGGTGGCGCGGTGTGCACAGCCGCACGCCCAGGAAGAACACCCGCAGCAGGATGTCGCTGCGGGTGTTCCGCTGTGGTGCGGTCCCGGTCAGCCAGTGCCGCAGCTCGGCCATCCCCTGCTCGGTGACGGCGTACTCCTTGCGGCCTCGCGGTCCCTCGGCGGCGACGGCGATCAGTCCGGCGTCCGCCAGCTTGGTCAGCTCGGTGCAGATCTGGCTCTGCGTCGCCGGCCAGACGGTGGCCAACGAGGTGTCGAACAGCTTCAGCAGGTCATAGCCGCCGGCGGGCCGCTCGGACCTGCCACCGGTCCGATTACCCACCTCTTGTCCGCATCGGTCCCTCCCGGAGGGGCCAGGTGTAACACTTCCGGCCGAGTCGGCTCTTTCAAGACAGTCGACCGACTCGGCGGACCAGCCAGGTCAGGGAGCACGACCACTCGTGCAGTTGACGGACGAAAGCGGCAGAACGTACGGCAGAAATCCGTACGGCTGTGTCCGCTACGACGGCTTCCGGCAGCCCACTCCGCACGAGACGAACGCAGTGGTATTGAGAGACAGGGACCCGAACACATGAGCGGACACCGACGCCGACCGCCGCAGCGCACCATCGGCGGCAGCCGTGCCGCCGGTGACCGCGCCACGGGTCGCCGGGCCTCACCGTCCCAGGGGGCCCCTGGGACAGACGGGTCGCGCCGCGCCCGGAGAGCGGCGCCGCAGCGGAAACGGTGGATCGACTACCCGCGCGGGGGCAGGACGGGTCCGCGCCGCTGGCTGCCGTCGGTGCGTCAGCTGCTGGGGCTGTTCCTGTTCTGCTTCGGCGCCACGGTGGCGGCCGTCGGTTACGCCTACGCCACGGTCACGATCCCCGACCCCAATCCATCGACGCTGCTGCAGAACAACGTCTACTACTGGTCCGACGGCACCGTCCTGGCGACCGACGGCAGCGTCAACCGGCAGAACGTCACCCTCGCGCAGGTCCCCGCGGACGTGCAGTGGGACTTCATCGCCGCGGAGAACGCGTCCTTCTACACCGACCCGGGCATCGACCCGCAGGGCATCCTGCGCGCCGTCGTCCACATGGCCGAGGGCGGGTCCGTTCAGTCCGGATCGACGATCACGCAGCAGTTCGTCAAGAACACCTACCTCGATCAGTCGCAGACGCTCTCGCGCAAGGTCAAGGAACTGCTGATCTCTTCCAAGATCGGCGCGGTCATGAGCAAGCAGCAGATCCTCCAGGGGTATCTGAACACCTGTTTCTTCGGCCGTCAGGCCAACGGCGTCCAGGCCGCCGCCCGCATGTACTACGGCCTCCCGGTCGAGAAGCTCAACGCGAGCCAGGGAGCGTTCCTCGCGGCAGCGGTCAACGAGCCGAGCCTCTTCCAGTACGCCGACTCCGATCCCACGGCCAGGGCGCAGGCCAAGGCCCGCTGGTCCTGGGTGCTCGACCGGATGGTGGCGATCGGCAAGCTGACTCCGCAGCAGCGAGCCCGGTACTCGGCCGCCGGTTTCCCGGCGCCCAGGAAGTGGGCTCCCGGTTCGGGGTTCACCGGCCAGGTCGGCTACCTGGTCCAGCTGGCCAGGTCGTACATCCAGGCGCACGACCCGAACATCACCGAAAGCAGCCTGAGCCGGGGCGGTTACCAGATCCACACCACCTTCGACAGGAAGAAGACGGCGGAACTGTCCCGGGCCGTGGCGAAGGTACGCAAGGACCGCCTCGACCCCGCACACCGGTCGGTCGACCGGGACGTGCAGGTCGGAGCCGCCTCGGTGGATCCCAGGACCGGAAGGATCCTGGCCGTCTACGGCGGTGCCGGTTTCGACCAGGCCCACTACGCGGACAACGCCGACACCTCCGGCGTCCCGGTGGGCTCGACCTTCAAACCGGTCGTGCTGGCCGCCGCGCTCCAGTACGGAGCCGTCCTGCAACCCGGCAAGTTCCCTCAGCCGATCACCCCGGCCAGCAAGTTCGACGGCGACGACGGCATCCAGATCAAGGACCAGCAGGGCAACTACGTCACCGACGACAAGGACCCCACCGGGCTGCTCCACCAGCACAACGACACCGACCAGCGCTGGGGCTACATCTCCCTGCGCAAGGCGATGGAACAGTCCGTCAACACGCCGTACGTGCAGCTCGGGGAGGACGTCGGCTACGGGAACGTGGCGAGCACGGCGGAAGCCCTCGGGCTGCGCTCGAGTAGCCTCGCCGCCCCCAGCGCCGGCTTCTACATCGGCACCTCGACACCGAGCGCCATCCGGATGGCGGGTGTCTACGCGACCTTCGCCGCCGATGGGATGCGGGCCACCCCGTACTCGGTGACCCGGGTGACCCACAACGGCTCGCCGCTGACCGGCTTCACCGCACCCGCCCCCGTACGGGCCCTGCCGGCGGCGGTCGCCGACAACGTGACCGACGTGCTCCGGGGCGTCATCGCCCGGGGTACCGGCACCAAGGCGCAGGCGCTCGGCAGGACCGCTGCCGGCAAGACCGGAACCACCGACGACTACCGGTCGGCCTGGTTCATCGGCTACACCCCGCAACTCGCCACCTCCGTCGTCCTCTTCCGGGAGGATCCGAAGCACCCGCAGTTGCAGTCACTGGTCGGTGTCGGCGGCCTGCAGAAGGTGTTCGGCGGCGACATCCCCACCGAGATCTGGACCCGGTACATGCGCGACGCCCTCGCCGGCCTGCCCGACGCCTCCTTCCCCGCGCCGGCCCCACTCGGCCACGGCGCCGACGAGCTCGGCGCGCCGTCCCCCTCCCCCTCACCCTCCCGCAGCACGCCCCCTGTCAAGCGGGGCGGCAGCACCGGCAAGAAGACGACCGCCCCCCGGAACGCCCCGACGGCCAGCCCCGTCTGCCGCCATCGGAAGTGCCGTTGACCCGTCCTCCCGCTCGCAGGGTGGGAGGCCCCCGGGAAGGGCCGCCGCATCGTCGGCGGACGCCACGCCCTCGACGCCGAGCGGCGGCACGCGGCCGGCTGGGAGTACCGGGCGCTCGGCCGTCCCAGACCCTCTACCCGATCTGGCCGGCCGCCCACTCGGCCCAGTCGCGGCGCATGGCGTTGAACCGCAGGCCGTATTCCAGAACGATCCGGCCGTAGGTCGAGAGGTTGTCGTCGTCCCAGTCGATGGATTCGGCCAGGTGGCGCAGGCTCTCCTCCCCCTGGGCGGACATCTCCACCAGCTCCGTGAGGTAGGCCCGCGCCTGGCCGGGAGTCAGCACGCCCAGGAAGAACACCCGCAGCAGGATGTCGCTGCGGGTGTTCCGCTGCGGTGCGGTCTCGGTCAGCCAGTGCCGCAGCTCGGCCATCCCCTGCTCGGTGACGGCGTACTCCTTGCGGCCTCGCGGTCCCTCGGCGGCGACGCTGATCAGTCCGGCGTCCGCCAGCTTGGTCAGCTCGGTGTAGATCTGGCTCTGCGTCGCCGGCCAGACGGTGGCCAGCGAGGTGTCGAACAGCTTCAGCAGGTCATAGCCGCTGGCGGACCGCTCGGACAGAAGCCCCAGCAAGGCGTGTCGAAGGCTCATGCCCCCACCTTACCTTCCACTGTTGACATGTGACTACGGGAACCTCTAGCTTCGACATGTCAGAAACGGAATGTCAGTGGAATATCGAGAATTTCGAAACGGGGAGCCACCATGTCCTATCTGCGCACCTTCCTCCCGTGGATCGTCTTCGCCGTGCTCCCGTCCGGCCAGTGGCAGTGGGCCGCGCCGGCCGCCCTGGTGGTCGCGGTGGCGGTGATCGTCCAGCAGCGCCGGGCCGGTGCCGGATTCGACGCCCTGATCATCGAGACGGGCTCGGCGGCCTTCTTCGCGGTCCTGGCCGTGATCGCCTTCGCCGACCCGCACTCGGCTGTGCACGACTACTCGGCGGCCGCGTCGTCCGGCACGCTGGCGGTCATCGCCGGGGTTTCGCTCGCCATCGGCAAACCCTTCACTCTGGGCATCGCCAAGCGCACCACACCTCGCGAGCTGTGGGGGCTGAAGCCCTTCATCCGGACCAACGTCGTCATCACCGCCGTGTGGACCGCCGCCTTCGCCGTGACCGCCGTCCTGCTCGCCGTCGTCGCGCACGCCGGGAACGCCCACTCCACCCCGGCCACCCTCATCCAGGTCGCCGGGTTCGTGGTCCCGATGGTGTTCACGGTCCGCTACGTCGCCGCCGTCCAGGCCAGGGCCGGCGCCGCGTGAAACGGATCGGTCGGCCGGCCCTGACCGGCCGGCCCCGGAGGCTACCTCTGGACCCAAAGACAGAAGGGGTGCCCCGCCGGGTCGTACAGGACGCGCACGTCGTCCTGGGGCTGGAAGTCCGCCACCGTGGCGCCGAGGGCCCGGGCGTGCTCGACGGCTGTGGGGAGATCGTTCACCTCGATGTCCAGGTGCATCATCATCTGCTGGTCGGACGGGGTGGAGGGCCAGCACGGGCGTGTGTAGGACGGCTCTGTCTGGAACGACAGGCCGGCTGTGTCGTCGGGTGGCGCGATCTCGACCCAGCCGGGTTCCTCCTTCCGCACCGGCCAGCCGAGCAGGTCCCGGTAGAACCGGGCGAGTTCGTGCGCGTTCGGTGCGTCGAGGGTGGTCGCGGACAGCGTGAAACGCGGTCGGGGCTTCATACGGTACTGGTGCCCCGTTTCCGCGCCAGGAGGCCGTCCGTGCGCCCCAAGCGGGCCGTGGTGCCGTCACTTGGGCGCTCTGGGCCGTGGGCCTGAGTATTCCTACTCAGGCCCACGGCCGCCTTTCACAGGAGTCTGTAGGCATGGACACGCCCTACACAGAGCCCAGGCCCATCGTGCCGCGCGTATCCGGAGCGGCTGTCACCGGCGCGGTATTGGCCTACGGTGCCTGCCGCTTCTTCTCCTGGGTCAGGCACTACAGCAAGCAGGCCTGCGAGACGACGGACGTCCTCTGCATCACCTGGTGGGATCTCGCCGTCGTCCCCCTCACCTTCGCGACAGCGCTGATCACTCTGATCGTCGTCTACAAGCAGCTGGGCATCAGGCCACGGCTCGCGGTCCTCCCGCCGACGATCGTGCTGGCGCCCCTGCCCCTCTCCGCCGCTCAGACGAGCGCCGGCGGGTGGGCCGCCACCGTCACGGGCGGGGCGTGGGCGTGCTTCCTCGCGCTTGCCGCGTGGAGCCGCTACAGAATCCTGGGCCTCTCCGTCGCAGCCGCACTCCTCCTCGGATCGCTTGTGGTGCTGTACGGCTGACCCGGCCTCGCCGCGGCGATCGAAAGCACCCCCAGGTCCTGACGGGTCTCACCGCGCCGACCGATCCGCCCTTCGCCAGGCGACCGTTACGGCCAGAGCACGCAAGCCCCGTGCGGAGGGTGAGCCCGGGTCCGCCGTGATCAGCAAGGGCGATCGGCGCTCGGCCGCCTCAGGCGTCGTGTGAGGGTCGGCAGGCGCCGCTACGGCGGAACAGGGCCGCCCAGAGGAACGGTTCGCCGAAGTGCGGGGAATCCGGTGCCTCGTCGTGCATGCGGCGCAGCTCGATCTCCTCCAGGTCGCAGAAGATCCGGCGCAGGGACTCCGGAGTGTAGGCCAGACCGCCCTTGAGGCCCTCCCCGCGGTAGAAGTCGATGTCGTCGAGTTCGGAGCCCATCGCACCGGCCGCGAAGCACGTGAGGACGAGGTGGCCGCCGGGGGCCAGGGCCCGCTGCAGGAGGGCGAGGTAGCTGATGCGGCGGTGCGGCGGCAGGTGGTGGAAGCAGCCGGAGTCGTAGATCAGGTCGTAGGGGCCGCGCAGTTCGGTGTCCGCGAGGGTGAACGCGTCGCCGCAGAGGAACCTGACCTCGACTCCCTCCTTCTGGGCGCGCTCCTCGGCCCAGGCGACGGCCGTCGGGGACAGGTCGACGGCGTCCACCTCGAAGCCGGCGGTGGCGAGGTGGAGGGCGTTGCGGCCGGGACCGCAGCCCAGGTCGAGGGCGCGGCCCGGGGTGAGCAGGCCGCGTTCGAGATAGGAGACGAGGTTTTCGTCCGGCTTGGCCACGAAGAACGGCACGGGCTTGGAACGGTCGGCGTAGAAGCCGTCCCACCAGGAGGCCGCGCCTGCCGTCCAACGGTCGGCCGCGGGCGCGAACAAGGCGTCCAGAAGCTTGAGTACGTCGTCGACCGTGCGGATGCCGCGGTCCATCCGGTCCCCCTTTCCCGTGCGGCGATCCTAGGGCGGGTCAGCGCTCTTACACAGGTGGGACGTTGGGGGCCGGATGCCCTGGCCGGACTTGTGCGAGGCGCCGGTGAGGAGGGGAAGGGCAGATGTCGGCGGTCGGGGTGGAGCGCCGCACATGACCGGCTCAACGACCGCCACGGGGGCGTTTCCAGCCTCGCCGAGCCGGGTTTCTCACGGAGTCGGGAACGCTGCCGGACACTGCCGCCGAGTTTCCTTGTGGAGTTACGCGTCCTCTTCGCCGTTGAGGCGCCGGAGCAGGCCGAGCAGCGCCTCCCGGTCCGCGTCCGACAGCACGGCGAAGCACCCGGCCAGTACCTCGTCGGCGACCTTGCCTCCCTTCGCCAGGACCTGTTCGCCGACGGGTGTCAGGTGGTGCTCGATGCGGCGGCCGCGGCCCGGGCGGCGCTCGATCAGGCTCTGGGTGGCCAGGCGGGTCGCGAGCGTGCCGAAGGCCTGTTCGGTCTGGAAGGTCGCCGCGGCCAGTTCCCGGGCCGACGCCCCGGGAGAGCGGCCGATCGCCCGCAGGGCGTCCCACTGGGCGAGCGTCGTCCCGACGGCCGCGAGGGCGCTGTCGAGCGCTCGGTGCTGCCGGTACTGGGCTTGTTTGACCGCCCTGCCGAGGGCTTGCAGGTCACCGTGCGTGGAGTGCATGGAAGAAGTCTACGCGCTGACTAAGCTAGCTTAAATAAGCATCCTTAGTTAGTGTGGCGGGCATGCAGACGGACACCACAGCGGTCGTTCACGACGGCCTGACCCTCACCTTGTCGGAAGCCGGCCACGGCAGGCCGGTCCTGATCCTGCACGGCGGCGGAGGGCCGGCCACGGTCGCGGGCCTCGCCGAGCGCCTCTCCCGGGTGGCGCACACCCTCACGCCCGTGCACCCCGGTTGGGACGGCACCAACCGCCCCGGCCGGCTCACCGGCGTCGACGACCTGGCCCTCGCCTATCTGCACCTGCTGGGCGACCGGGCGCTGGACGACGTCCTCGTCGTCGGATCGTCGCTCGGCGGCTGGATCGCCGCGGAGATGGCCGTGCGCGACACCGCCGGGATCATCAGCAGCCTCGTCCTGATCGACGCCGTCGGCGTGCACATCGAGAACGAGCCGATGACCGACTTCTTCGCCCTCGACGCCCGCGGCGTCGCCGAGCACTCCTGGCACGACCCGGACCGCCACTACGTCGACCCGGCCGGCATCCCGTCCGACCAACTCGCCGTCCGGAAGGGCCAACATGGCCACTCTGCGCACCCTGGCCGGCGACCCCTACATGCACGACCCCGAACTGCTGCGCCGGTTGGGCCGCGTCCGGGTTCCCGCCCTCCTGCTCTGGGGCGAGAGCGACCGCATCGTCACCCCCGCCTACGGCGCCGCGTACGCCGCGGCCTTCGGCGACGGCCGGCTCGAGGTCATCCCGGAGGCGGGCCACCTGCCGCAGATCGAACAGCCGGACGCCACCTTCGCGCACATCGCCGCCCACATGGAGGGGCGGGGCGCCGCTCGTCGCGTACGAGTGGCACCCGCCCCTCCGGGCTGCGCCTCCGGGCGTCAGCCGAACATGCCCGGCCGGTAGTCCCCCGCCGGCTGCCGGACGATGACGTTCAGACGGTTGTAGGCGTTGATCAGGGCGATCAGGGACACCAGGGCCGCGAGCTGTTCCTCGTCGTAGTACTTGGCCGCGTTCTCCCACGCCTCGTCAGTGACGCCGCCGGCCGCGTCCGCGATGCGGGTGCCCTGCTCGGTCAGCTCCAGGGCGGCGCGCTCCGCGTCGGTGAAGACCGTGGCCTCCCGCCAGGCGGCGATCAGGTTGAGGCGGACGGAGGTCTCCCCGGCGTGGGCGGCGTCCTTGGTGTGCATGTCGGTGCAGAAGCCGCAGCCGTTGATCTGGCTGGCGCGGATCTTCACCAGTTCCTGGGTGGCGGCCGGGAGCGCCGAGTCCGACACGACCTTGCCCGCGGAGTTGATGTGGCGCAGGAACTTGGCCGCGATCGGGCCGCCGAAGAGGTTGAGACGGGCGTCCATGGTGATCTCCCCTACCTTGCCGTGTCGATGGTTACGCAGCAAGGACGGGACGACCCGGTGCGGATGTGACACGCGGACGGGCGGGAATGGTGTGATGCGCGTCACCCGCCGGTCTTCAGGGCGCGCTGATGGCCGCGTGCAGGCGTTCCGGCTGGTCAGCGCGGTTTCGACACGACGGCGGGGTGGCGGGCGGGCGCGTCGGGAGGAGGTGGTTGCCGCCGCGGGGCGAGGAGCCGGCCGCCCGGGGGCGCCGGTCCTCGCTCCGTGGTCAGGGAGTCGATCTCATCTACGACGGCGGCGGTGCGGTGTCACACCGCCGGAGCCAGCTCAGCCTTTCCGAACAGGAGCGCGTACCCGGAGGGGAGCTGGCGGAGCAGACGAGTCGTCAGGTCGTCGCCCACCAGGGCGGGCAGCGTGCTGAGGACCGCACTGACGTCCCAGCGTGCCGTCGCCGGTGTGGCGCCCTCGATACGGGTCGCCACCGCGTCCACGAACTCGGGCGCCGTCAGCGGCCGTGTCACCGGGATCTGCGACGCGATCAGACGTGCCGCTTCCTCGGGGAGGCGGCGGGCCAGTTCCACGCGCTCGTCGCCGATCACATGTCCGCCGAGGGCGGAGAGCACGATTCGGGTGATGCGCTCGGCCTCCTTGGTGGTCGTGTACTGGCCGGACTCCTGCACCGCGTCGACCAGCCGGGACCAGTCGGGCCGGGTCGTCGCCTCCACCGCGCTCGGCGGGTCCACCATGATCGCCGTATCGATCGCGCCCATCGTCGCCGCTCCGGTCGCCGCCGCCGCTCTCGTCGTGGTCGTACTCATCGTGCGGGTACTCCTCCGTTTCGCTTCCCCACCCGGTCCCCTCCCGGGTACCCGATTGTCGACGCCCGTCCCGTGGGTGTTTTCGGACACGGGACGGGCGCTTTCTTGCCGGCGGACGGTCAGCTGCTGAGCTGCTTGCGCTTGTCGCCGCCCGTGATCTGGATGCGGCGGGGCTTGGCCTCTTCGGCGACGGGGATGCGGAGAGTGAGGACGCCGGCGTCGTACGAGGCGTCGATGCGCTCCGTGTCCAGGGTGTCGCCCAGGAACAGCTGGCGGGTGAAGGTTCCGGTGGGGCGCTCGGCCACGACCATGTCGGCGCCTTCGGGGGCCGCGGAGCGACGCTCGGCGCGGACGTTGAGGACGTGGCGTTCGACGTCCAGGTCGATCGACTCGGGGTCGACGCCGGGGAGGTCGAAGTGGACGACGAGTTCGTCACCGGAACGGTAGGCGTCCATCTGCATCGCCGCGGGGCGGGCGGTGGTGCCGAAGACCTGCTGCGTGAGCCGGTCGAGCTCGCGGAACGGGTCGGTGCGCATGAGCATCACAGGTCACTCCCTTCGTGAGGCACTGCTGTGCGATGCCCTTTACGACTTCTTATATAGCGCGGAGGCAGAAAGTTGACAAGCTCCGACTCAAGTTGCTGGGAGGGCAGTGTTTGCGCAGGTCATGACGGGGGTGCGGGGTCGGGGGTGACCGCGCGTGCGGGAGCGCGGTTGCGGCGCGCCGGGCGCGCACCCCGCGCCGTGGCGCGTCCGCGCGCGGGGCTAGCCTCGACAACCGAAGGTTCCCACAGCTCTGGTCGCCGCGAGCGGGCTCGTCGGCGGGTACGGGGTCGCCCGCTGGACCAGGAAGCGGCAGTTGGGCGGGGCCGTGCTGGCCGTCGCGGGCGCCGCGGCCGCGCAGCAGTGGCGGCGGCAGGCCGGGGGTGTGGCGGCCGGGGCGCTGACCGCCGCATACGTCGCCGCGTTCGCCGGGTCGCACCCGCTGGCCAAGAAGGTGGGGGCGTGGCCGTCGGTGTTCGGGGTGGCCGGAGCCGTCGCGCTGGCGTCCTGGGCCGTGGCCGACCGGCGCGGCTAGGAGAGGCCGACGGGCCCGCTCGGCTCGGCTGAAAGGCACTGTTCCGCGCAGCCGCCCTGATCCGGAGGACAGGCCCTGGCCAAGTCCCGGACCTTCCCGAAGGACAGGCCCTGGCCAAGCCCCGACCTCACAAGGGGTTCGTGAGCGTGAGCTCCTCCCCTTCCTTCGCCCACTCCCCCCGGAACGCCCGCGCCACCCCCGCCGCGACCAGTACCCCGGCCGCGATCAGCAGCGTGAAGAAACCCCAGGCCAGGGGCCACAGGGAGGCGTCCGGGCCCGGGTGGGCGCGAAGGGAGACGTGCATCAGCGTGGCGGGGGGTGCCGCCACGAGCAGCAGGGGCCAGCCGAGGCCGTCCCAGTGGCCGAAGTAGGCCGCGAGGAGCAGCAGGGTCAGCGCGAGGGACAGGACGCCGACGACCGTCACGGGCGTCGTCTCCTCGGTGACCCCGGCGGCCGTGGCGCGGTTGCGCAGGTCCCACGGGAGGCACAGGAGGTACGCCCCGGCCGCGAGCGCGGCGCCGAGCAGGCGGATCAGCCAGCGCTCGGGCCAGGGGCGCGCTCGCATGGGGCGGAACAGCTTCTCGGTCATACGTACGAGGGTGGCCGCGGAGCGGCGGGGTCGGGAGAGTACGGATACTCAGATCCTCACCGCTGCGCGGCCACCGGGGCCGCCTCTTACGGCGTCGCCTGTGCGGCCCCTTACGGCGTCGCCTGCGCCCCTCGCGTCGTCGTCGCCGCCGTCAGCGGCCGGGCGATGTCCTCCAGCGAGCGCCGTTCCGCGCGTACCGCGAGCAGGGCCGCGACCAGGCCCGCCGCGCACATCACGGCCGCGCCGATCTGGAAGGCGAGGACCGTGTCGGCGACCTTGCCGGTGCCGGTGAGGTCCGCGAACAGGATCGGGCCGCTGACACCGCCGGCCGCGGTGCCGATCGCGTAGAAGAAGGCGATGGACATGGCCCTGGTCTCCATCGGGAACACCTCGGAGACGGTCAGGTAGGCGCTGGAGGCGCCCGCCGAGGCGAAGAACAGCACCGCGCACCAGCAGGCCGTCAGCGTGCCCGCCCCCAGCGAGCCCTGGCCGAACAGCCACGCCGTGCCGAACAGCAGTACGCCGGAGATCAGGTACGTCGAGGAGATCATCACCCGGCGGCCGACCGTGTCGAACAGCTTGCCGAGCAGCAGCGGGCCCATGAAGTTGCCGATCGCGATGACGGCGAAGTAGTAGCCGGTGTGGTCGGCGGGCACGTCGAAGAACTTGGTCAGGATCGCGCCGAAGCCGAACGTGATCGCGTTGTAGAGGAACGCCTGGCCGATGAAGAGGGAGAAGCCCAGCACGGAGCGCCTGCGGTAGTCGCGGAAGACCGTGCGGGCGATGACGCCGAAGCCGATGCTCTCGCGCTGGTGGATGGTGATCGTGCCCTCGGGCTCCGGAAGCCGCTCCCCCCGCTCCTCCTCGATCCGCTGTTCGATGCCGGAGACCACCTGTTCCGCTTCCTGTTCCCGGCCGTGGATCAGCAGCCAGCGCGGGCTCTCGGGGACGTGCCGCCGTACCAGCAGGATGACCAGGCCGAGGACGACGCCGAGGGCGAAGGTCAGCCGCCAGCCCACGTCCTTGGGCAAAATAGCGGTGTTCAGGGCGACGATCGAGAGCAGCGCGCCGCCGACCGCTCCCACCCAGAAGCTGCCGTTGATGATCAGGTCGACCCGGCCGCGGTACTGCGCCGGGATCAGTTCGTCGATCGCGGAGTTGATGGCCGCGTACTCACCGCCGATGCCGAAGCCGGTCAGGAAGCGGAAGAGGAAGAACCACCAGGAGTTGAAGGACACCGCGGTCAGGGCGGTGGCGCCGAGATAGACCGCGAGAGTGATCATGAAGAGCTTCTTGCGGCCGAACCGGTCGGTCAGTCGGCCCCAGAACAGGGCTCCTGAGCAGGCGCCCGCCACATACAGGGCGGCCGCCAGACCGGTGACCTGGCTCGAGCTGATCGCGAGGCCGCTGCCGGGCTCGGACAGACGGCTGGCGATGTTGCCGACGACCGTGACCTCCAGGCCGTCGAGGATCCACACCGTGCCCAGGCCGATCACGATCGTCCAGTGCCAGCGTGACCAGGGCAGACGGTCGAGACGGGCGGGTATGGCGGTGGTGACCGTGCCAGGGCGTGGCGCGGTGATCGACATGGCTCCCTCCTCACGGGCGCCGGGGGTGACGCCGCATGCGCCCCGGGTTCCCGCGCCGGCGCCGGTTACGCCCCCAGCGCCCGCGACACCGTGTAGATCAGCAGCCCGGCGAGCGAGCCCACCACCGTGCCGTTGATCCGGATGAACTGCAGGTCGCGGCCGATGTGCGCCTCGATCTTGCGGGTGGTGTGGCCGGCGTCCCAGCTCGCGACCGTGTCGGTGATCAGGGAGGTGATCTCCTTGCGGTAGGTGGTCACGACGTGCACCGCGGCGCCCTCCACCCAGGAGTTCACCTTGCCCTGCGTCCTCGGCTCGGTGGCCATGCGGGCGCCCAGGGACAGCAGCGAGGCACGTACCCGGAGCCGCAGTTCGCTGCGCTCGTCCTCCGCCGCCGAGACGATCATGGAGCGGACGGCCGTCCAGGCGGAGGCGATCAGGTCCTGCACCTCGCCGCGGCCCAGCACCTCGCCCTTGAGCCGCTCCACGCGTGCCCGGGTGTCGGTGTCGGACTGCAGGTCGGAGGCGAAGTCGGCGAGGAACCGGTCGAGGGCGCCGCGCGCCGGGTGCGTGGGCGCGTCCCGCATCTCGGTGACGAAGCGGAGCAGCTCCTTGTAGACCCGCTCGCCGACCTTCTTGTCCACGAAGCGGGGTGTCCAGCCGGGGGCGCCGCCCTGGACCGCGGCCATCACCTGGTCGTCGTGCAGGACGAGCCAGTCGTGGGCGCGGGCGCAGACCAGGTCGACGATCCGTCTGTGGCCGCCGTCCGCGACGACGCGCTCCAGCAGCTTGCCGAGCCCGGGCGCGATCTCCTGGGCGTCGGCGCGGCGGGTGATGGCCTCGCCCACCACCGCCTGCACGTCGGAGTCGCGCAGCACGGTCAGGGCACCGCGCAGGGCCGTGGCCAGCTCCGCCGTCACCCGGTCGGCGTGCTCCGGATCGGCGAGCCAGGCACCCAGACGGCTCGCTATGCCGACGGCGCGCAGCCGCTGCCGTACGACCTCCTGGGACAGGAAGTTCTCCCCGACGAACTCACCGAGGGAGACGCCGAGCTGGTCCTTCTTGTTCGGGATGATCGCCGTGTGCGGGATCGGCAGGCCGAGCGGGTGACGGAAGAGGGCCGTGACCGCGAACCAGTCGGCGAGCGCGCCGACCATGCCCGCCTCGGCGGCCGCCGCCACATAACCCGCCCAGGGCCCCGCGCCCGCGTTCTGCGCCCATCTGGCCAGCGCGTACACGACCGCGACGAGCAGCAGCAGCCCGGTCGCCGTGCCCTTCATCCGGCGCACGCCCCGGCGCTTCTCCTCGTCGGCCGGGCTGAAGGACGTCATCGCCCGGCCGGCGGCGACGCCCGGGCCGGACGGCTGCCGCACCGTCACCTCGTCGTCCGTCTTCGTCCGTTCCATCCACTCCACCCGTCCGCGTCCCCCGTACACATTGTCCCTTCCCGGCCGACTCATGGAACGGAACAGGAGTTCCCGACGTCTTGTCCGGAGAGGGAAGATTCGGGGGCTTTCCATGGTTACGTCGGGGGTTTCCCCAGGGGGCCGGCCCAGGGCCGCGCCGGTTCCCTTCCGCCCCATGACGCATCATGGGAATGATCAATACGGAGCCCGGGGCTCCGCTCGCCCTAGGAGACAACGCACCGCATGACCAGGAAACACGGTTATGCCCTGCTGGCGGCTGTCCTGACGATCGTTCTGGCCGTCTCGGCCGCCATATACACAGCCGTCGCGGCCGGTGACGGCAGCCGCCGCAGCACTCCGGCCGCCGGCCGGCCGACCCCGCCGAACGCCGCCGAACCCGCCTCCACCGGCATCTGGGTGGGCGCATGGGCGGCCTCGCCGTCCGGCGCCGAGCCCGGGACGCGGACGACGGGCATGGCGGGCAGGTCCGTCCGCAACGTCGTACACGTCGGCGTCGGCGGGACGAGTGCCCGCATCACGCTGTCCAATCTCTACGGCGGACAGCCGCTGAGCGTCACGCACGCCTCGATCGGCCTCGCCGCCACGGACGACACCGCCCGGGTGGCCGCCGGCACCATGCGCCGGCTCACCTTCGGCGGCCTCCCCTCGGTCGTCATCGCCCCCGGCGGACAGGTGGTCAGCGACGCCGTACGGATCGTCGTCCCGCGCGACGCGGACGTGCTGGTGACCACCTACTCCCCCACGCCGTCCGGCCCGGTCACCTACCACCGGCACGCCCGGCAGGTCTCCTACGCGGCCCAGGGCGACCGCACCGAGGACACCAGCGGCGCCCCCTTCACCGCCCCCACCCTCTCCTGGCGCTATCTGACCGCGCTCGACCTGCTCAGCAACGAGGCGACGGGCGCCGTCGTCGCGCTCGGCGACTCGATCACCGACGGCATCACCTCCACCGTGGGCGCCGACCGCCGCTGGACGGACGTGCTGTCCGAGCGGCTGCGCGAGGCGGCCGGATCGGGTGACGTGCCCCGCTACAGCGTGGTCAACGAGGGCATCAGCGGCAACGAGGTCCTGGTGAGCGGCGGAGGCCGGCCGGCCGACAACCCGAGCGGTCTGAGCCGCTTCGGCCGCGACGTGCTGGAGCGCACGAACGTCAAGGCCGTCGTCATCGACCTCGGCGTCAACGACATCATCCACAACCCCGGCCAGGCCGACCCGGACCGGATCACCGCGGGGCTGCGCACCCTCGTCCACGAGGCCCACGCACGCGGCCTGAAGGTCGTCGGCGCGACGCTGATGCCGTTCAAGGGCCACCGCGTCTACCGGGCCGACCGCGAGCAGGTGCGCCAGGCCGTCAACGCGCAGATCCGCTCCGGGACCGTGTTCGACGCGGTCGTCGACTTCGACCGGGCGCTGCGCGACCCCTACGACCCGCACCGCCTGCGCTCCGACTACGACTCGGGCGACCACCTCCACCCCAGCGACAAGGGGTTCCGGAGGATGGCGGAGGCCGTCGACCTGGCCTCGCTCAAGGGCGCCGCGCCCGCCGAGCTGTAACCCGGCTCACCGAGCCGCGATCCCGCTCACCAGCCGCCGTGACGGCGCCGGTCGCGCTCCTCGCGCCGCGCCTCACGGCGCTCGCGGTGCTCCTCCCGCCGCTCCTCGCGGCGTTCGCGTGTCCAGTCGCGGTGCTCCTCGAGCGCCTTGTGGACGTCGAGCAGGCGCTCCACGCCCTCACGGGGGGAGTCCTCCAGTTCCCGGCGACCGGCCTTGCGCTCCAGCTTCTCCTGGCGCCGCTGCTCCTTCAGCCGCTGCCGCTCGGCCTTGGTCAGCTTGCGCTCGACACCGACCCCGCCCCAGAACGCGAACCCGGTGATGACCACGCGCGGCGCGCCCGGCTCCCCCGGCACGCCCTCCTCACGGTGGTCGAAGCCGCCCATGATGCCGATGCCGCGCACGACCACCTCGACGCCGGGCGGCACGATGACGTTCATCCCGCCCATGATCGCGACGCAGTTGATCACGACCTCGCGGTCCGCGAAGTCCGCCTCCCTGAGGTCGATCTCACCGCCGCCCCAGAAGGCGAAGCAGTTGAACCGCCTGGGCACCCGCCAGCGGCCCTTGCGCTGGAACCCGGACATCACGGCGACCGCCCACGTGGACGACCCCTCGCCACCGGTGATCCGCTCGGACCAACGGCCGCTCTGCACGGGCTCCTTGGTCAGGGACACGGCCGGCGGCGTGACGCCCGCGGCCGGCAGGTCCCGGGTGATCGGCGCCAGTTCGCGGTACGTCCGCGCCTTGTACGTCGACTCCAGCCGCTCCTCGAACTCCTCCATGTCGAGACGGCCCTCCGCGAGGGCGTCCCTGAGGACCTCGGCGACTCGTTCGCGATCGGCGTCGGAGGCGCGCAGATCCGGATCCGGGACCGGGGTGTGCGGCGCCGGCCGCTGCTCGTCGCTTCCCCCGTGAGACACAGCGTCGGTCATGGGCGCCAGCCTACGAGTTCGCGGCGCCCCGGACCACGCCGCGGACCTCCCCGGCCGCGTGCACCTCCGTGCGCTACTCCGCGGGCACCTCCGTGCGCTCCTCCGCAGGCACCTCCGTGCGGTTCCCCGCAGGCACCTCCGAGGGCACCTCCGTGTGCTTCTCCGCGTACATCTTCGCGATCACCGCCTCGATGTCCGGCTCCCGCACCGACAGGTCCACCAGCGGATACTCCGCCGCGACCCGCGCCACCAGCGGCGCCGCCGACTGCGACGCCGGGAACGCGAGCCACTGCCGCGGCCCCTCCACCCGCACCACGCGCGCGGGCGGCGCCTGGATCGGCGGCAGCTCCCGCTCCAGGTCGACCACCAGGGTGCGTTCGCTGTCGCCGACCTCGTGCAGCCCGGCGAGCGGGCCGTCGTACATCAGGCGGCCGTGGTCGATGACCATCACGCGGGAGCACAACTGCTCGATGTCCTGGAGGTCGTGCGTGGTCAACAGCACCGTCGTACCGCGCTCGGTGTTCACCTCCCGCAGGAACTCCCGCACCTTCGCCTTGGAGATGACGTCCAGCCCGATCGTCGGCTCGTCCAGGTACAACACCTCGGGGTCGTGCAGCAGCGCCGCCGCGATGTCGCCGCGCATCCGCTGTCCCAGCGACAGCTGCCGCACCGGCACGTCCAACAGGGCGCCCAGCTCCAGCAGTTCGACCAGGCGGTCGAGGTTCTCGCGGTAACGGGCGTCCGGGATGCGGTACATGCGGTGCATCAGGTGGTAGGAGTCGATCAGCGGCAGGTCCCACCACAGGGTCGTACGCTGCCCGAACACCACGCCGATGCGCTGCGCGAGCCGGGTCCGTTCCCGTGAGGGGTCGATGCCGGCGACCCGCAGCCGGCCGCCGCTCGGGGTCAGGATCCCGGTCAGCATCTTGATCGTGGTGGACTTCCCGGCGCCGTTCGGCCCGATGTAGCCGACCATCTCGCCGCGCGCCACGGTGAAGGAGATCGAGTCCACGGCCCGCACCTGCCGCCGCTCGCTCTTCAGGAACCCGGTCCTCTTGCGCACGTCGAAGACCTTCTCGACGCGGTCGAGTTCGATGAAGCCGCCGCTCATGAATCCCTCTCAGTTCCCCGTGCTCTGGTACGAACGCAGTCCGACCCGCCACGCCAGCCCCGAGAGCGCACAGCAGCCCGCCGCCACCAGCGGCGGGGCGAAGGCGGCCCAGGACGGCAGGTCGAGCGGATAGGGCCGCCCCAGCACGTACAGCGCGGGCAGCCAGTTGACGAAGGCGAGCGGCAGCACGAACGTCACCCCGCGCAGCAAGTCCTTCGCGAACACCGTGGGCGGGTACTGCAACAGCGTCTGCCCGCCGTACGTGAAGGAGTTCTGCACCTCGGAGGCGTCCTGCGCGACGAACTGGAACGCCGCGCCCGCCACGAACACCGCGCAGAAGATCCCGGCGCCGCTCGCCAGCGCCAGCGGGACCATCAGCACCTTCAGCGGGGTCCAGGAGACGTCCAGGGCGGCGACGGCGTACCCGAGGACCAGCACGCCCTGGGTGACCCGGCCGAGGCGGCGCAGCCCGAAGCGGTCCGCGGCGACCTGCGCCAGCACCGGCACCGGGCGCACCAGCAGCGTGTCCAGCGTGCCGTCGCGCACCCGCCGCCCCAGCCGGTCCATCGAGCCGAGCGCGAGGTCGGCGAGACCGAAGGCGGTCGCGGACAGGCCGTACAGGAACGCGACCTCCGGCAGGCTGTAGCCGCCGAGCGTGTCGATCCGCGAGAACATCAGCATGATCGCGACGAAGTCCAGCGCGGTGCCGGCGAAGTTGCCGAGCGTGGTCATCGCGAAGGAGGCGCGGTAGGCCATGGTGGAGCGGATCCACATGGCGGTGATCAGACGGTAGGCGCGCAGACCCTCGCGCACCCGGCCGTAGGCCTCCGCGCGCGCCGGGCCGTACGGCTCCGTGCCCCTGGACGTGGTGTCAGCCACGCTGGACTCAGCCACCCTGGACTCAGCCACCCTGGACCACCACCCGCCGGGTCGCCGCCGACTGCACCAGCCGCCCCACGGCCAGCAGCACCACCGCCCACGCGCCCTGGAAGGCGTACGTCGACAGGGGGTCCGCCGTGCCGAGCAGCACGTCCAGAGGGGCCTGGAGCAGCGCCGACCAGGGCAGCACGCGGACGATCTCGCCGAGCGCGCCGGGGAAGACGTTCAGCGGCAGCAGCATGCCCGAGCAGAAGACCGCCAGCAGCCAGGACAGCTGGGCCACCCCCGCCCCGTCCAGCAGCCAGAACGCGCAGAGCGCCACGACGAACCGGACCGCGAAGCTCACCACCACCCCGAACCCGACCGCGACCAGGAAGGCCAGCCAGGTCAGCGGGCTCGTGGGCAGCGCGAGCGGGAACAGCAGCGCGCCCACCACCAGCGGCACCACGCCCCGGCCGAGCAGGTGGAACAGCGCCCGCCCCGCGTCCGCGGACAGCCACCACAGCTGGAGGTCGGCGGGCCGGTACAGGTCGATCGCGATGTCACCGGTGCGGATGCGCTCGATCAGCTCGTCCTCGAAGCCACCGCCCATCGCCGAGACCGTCATCAGCAGCGCCTGCCCCGTCCACACGTACGTCAGCGCCTGACCCTCGTCGTAACCCCCCAGGTGCGGCCGTTCGTGCCACAGGGCCATATAGGTGTATGCCAAGATCAATCCGAAGACTGTGTTGGTGAACACCCCCGCCGCGGTCGCGGTCCGGTAGGTCGCGTACCTCCGGAAACCACCGGCGGCTACAGCGGCGTACAACCGCCCTGCCCCCACGGGAGTCCTCCCTTCGACGCGTTCCGGGCGAAGCGCAGGAGCCTAGCGCGCGGACGAAGTGGTGTACCACACGTTTTCCCGCGCGGAACGTCCCTCGTGCCGGGAACTGGAACGCAAGGTGCGACAGTCTTCATCAGGGGATGCAGATGGCGTACGAGGACGTACGGGAACGTACGACGCGAAACGGGAGTCCGGCACCACGATGAGCGACGAGCCACAGCCGCAGAAGAGCAGCCAGGTCGTGGCGACCGGAGAACCGCGGACGGCACCTGTCGCCGCGCTCCCCGGCGGCGGCCCCAAGCGGCCGAAGCGCACGGGATGGCGCCGGCTGGTCCCCACCTGGAAGACGGTGCTCGGCACCCTCGTGGTGGGCCTGCTGCTCCTGGTGGGACTGTTCGCCCTCGGCTACTACACGGTCAAGATCCCGGCGGCGAACGCGGCGGCCACCAAGCAGAGCAACGTCTACCTGTACGCGGACGGCAGCGAGCTGGCCCGCGACGGCACCGTCAACCGTGAGAACGTCAAGCTCGCGCAGATCTCCAAGGCCGCCCAGCACGCCGCGCTCGCCGCCGAGGACCGCGACTTCTACACCGAGTCCGCCGTCGATCCCAAGGCGATGGTCCGCGCGGCCTGGAACACCGCCACCGGCAAGGGCAAGCAGTCCGGCTCGACGATCACCCAGCAGTACGTGAAGAACTACTACCTGGAGCAGCAGCAGACCGTCACCCGCAAGGTGAAGGAGTTCTTCATCGCGATCAAGCTGGACCGCGAGAAGAGCAAGGACAGCATCCTCGAGGGCTACCTCAACACGAGCTACTTCGGCCGCAACGCCTACGGCATCCAGGCCGCCGCCCAGGCCTACTACGGCGTGGACGCCAAGGACCTCGACGCCGGCCAGGCCGCCTACCTCGCCGCCCTGCTCAACGCACCCAGCGAGTACGACGTGATCGCGCACCCCGAGAACAAGGGCGCGGCGCTGGCCCGCTGGAACTACGTCCTCGACGGCATGGTCAAGAAGAACTGGCTGAGCGCCGCGGAACGCGGAAAGGTCACCTTCCCCACGCCCCGCCAGCAGGTCCACGCCTCCGGCATGTCCGGGCAGCGCGGCTACCTGGTCGAGGCGATCAAGGACTACCTCACCGGCAACAAGATCATCGACGAGGACACCCTGGGCCGCGGCGGCTACCGCATCACCACCACGCTGGAGAAGTCCAAGCAGGACGCGTTCGTCAAGGCCGTCAACGACCAGGTGATGAGCAAGCTCGACAAGAAGAACAACAAGGTCGACCGGTACGTCCGCGCAGGCGGCGCCGCCATCGACCCGGCCACCGGCAAGGTCCTCGCGATGTACGGCGGCATCGACTACACCAAGCAGTACGTCAACAACGCGACCCGCCGCGACTACCAGGTCGGCTCCACGTTCAAGCCGTTCGTGTTCACCTCGGCGGTGCAGAACGGCTCCCGCACCCAGGACGGCGTCACCATCACCCCGAACACGGTGTACGACGGCACCGACAAGCGGCCCGTGCAGGGCTGGTCCGGCGGGGCGTACGCGCCGGAGAACGAGGACAACGTCTCCTACGGCCCGATCACCGTCCGCAAGGCCACGGACAAGTCCGTGAACGCCGTGTACGCGCAGATGGCGGTGGACGTCGGCCCGTCCAGGGTCAAGCAGACCGCGATCGACCTGGGCGTGCCCGCGAAGACGCCCGACCTGCAGCCGTACCCGTCGATCGCGCTCGGCACGGCCACCGCGAGCGTCCTGGACATGACGCAGGCGTACGCGACGCTCGCCAACCACGGCAAGCACGGCTCGTACACGCTGGTCGAGAAGGTCACCAACGGCACGCAGAACATCGCGCTGCCGCAGCAGTCCACGAAGCAGGCGGTCAGCCGGGAGGCGGCGGACACCACCACGTCGGTCCTGCAGAGCGTGGTCGACAACGGCACCGCGACCGCCGCACAGGGCGCCGGCCGACCCGCCGCCGGCAAGACCGGCACCGCGGAGGAGGACCAGGCGGCCTGGTTCGCGGGCTACACCCCGCAGCTGGCCACCGTGGTCGCGGTGATGGGCCAGGACCCGGACACCGGCAAGCACAAGTCGCTCTACGGCGCGATGGGCCTGCCCCGTATCAACGGCGGCGGCGCGCCCGCGCAGATCTGGGCGCAGTTCACCAAGGACGCGCTGCAAGGGCAGCCGGTGAAGGACTTCGACCTGCAACTCCAGGCGGGCGCGGACCAGACGCTGGAGCCCCCGAGCACCGGGCCGACGGACCAGCAGCCCGGCACCACGGGCGACCAGTCGAACGGCGGCACGACGGGCGACCAGTCCACCACCCCGGGCCAGGACCAGGGCCAGACCCAGGGCCAGACGACGGGCGGGACCCCGGGCACGGGCGGTACGACGACGGGCGGCACACCCGGCACCGGAGGCACGACGACCGGCGGCGGCGCGACGGGGACGGGCGGCACCACGGGCGACGGCGGCACGACCGGCACCGGAGGCACCACCGGCGACGGCGGCACGACCGGCACCGGAGGCACGACGGGCTCGGGCGGCGCAACCGGCACCGGCGGGACCACCGGGGACGGCGGCACGACGGGGAGCGGCGGGACGACGACCGGGGCGGGGCGCTGAGCACACAGGGCTGGAGGCCGTAGCGGCAGGGTCCTCGCCGTACGAGACGGCCCGCACCGGATCAGAAGTCAGACCGGTGCGGGCCGTTCGCATGCGTGGGAGGCGGGACGGTCAGAGGCCCAGATCCTTGATGATCTTCGCCACGTGGCCCGTCGCCTTCACGTTGTACAGGGCGCGCTCGACCTTGCCGTCCTCGTCCACGATCACCGTGGAGCGGATGACGCCGACGACCGTCTTGCCGTACAGCTTCTTCTCGCCGAAGGCGCCGTACGCCTCCAGTACCTTCTTGTCGGGGTCGGCGAGGAGGGTGACCTTCAGGGACTCCTTCTCGCGGAACTTCGCGAGCTTCTCCGGCTTGTCCGGGGAGATGCCGATGACCTCGTAGCCGGCGCCCGCCAGCAGCTGGAGGTTGTCCGTGAAGTCGCACGCCTGCTTGGTGCAGCCGGGGGTGAGCGCCGCCGGGTAGAAGTACACGATGACCTTGCGGCCCTTGTGGTCGGCCAGGGAGACCTCGTTGCCGTCGGCGTCCGGCAGGGTGAAGGCGGGGGCGGTGTCGCCGGGCTGGAGTCGCTCGCTCATCGGTACCTCACGGGGCAAGGGGCGGATCACGCCGATCACGCGGTCAGCGGTTTACCCGACGAGCCTAATCTCCTTCGGGCCCTCCACGGGGGTGCCGATGGGTGCCTTCGGCATGAAGCTGACAGACTGTCCAGCACAGAATCAGGAAATTGCGCGGAACACGTCGCACACGACCACGGAGGAAGCGCGGTGACGGACACGTCGAGCACACCGGACACCAGGACTCCGGCCGAGATCGAGGCGGACATCAAGCGCCGCCGCGAAACGCTGGCCGAGACGCTCGACGAGATCGGCGTCCGGGTGCACCCGAAGACGATCGTCGGGGACGCCAAGGCCAAGGTCATCTCCAACATCGACCACACGTTCGGGCGGGCCTATGTGGGCGTCAACCGGGTCGTCAGCGACGTCAAGGGCCAGTTGGTCACCGAGGAGGGCGCGCCGCGGCTGGAGCGCATCGTGCCCGTGGCGCTGGTCGTGGTCGGCGTCGTGGGACTGTTCGCGCTGGGCTCCCGGCGGCGCAGGGCCTGACCCGGCCGCGCGCGAAGCCGACGAAGGCAGGTAGGTTCAGGGCGTGAGCGAGAAGACCCACCACGACAAGTTGCCCATCCGGATGCTGCACGACCGTGTGCTGGTGCGGCAGGAGACCGGCGAGGGCGAGCGCCGCTCCGGCGGCGGCATCCTCATCCCCGCGACCGCGGCCGTGGGCCGGCGCCTCGCCTGGGCCGAGGTGGTCGCGGTCGGGCAGAACGTACGGACCGTGGAGCCGGGCGACCGGGTCCTGTTCGACCCGGAGGACCGGGCCGAGGTGGAGGTGCGCGGCATCGCGTACGTCCTGATGCGCGAACGCGACCTGCACGCCGTGGCGGCGGACCGCTTCGAGGGGGCGGAGGACTCCACGGGGCTGTACCTGTAGATCAACGGCGTTCACCCGAAAGGGGCTGGTGACCATCGTCACCAGCCCCTTTTGCCGTGGCTTTCCGTGACTGTCCGATGAGCGGTTCGTTACTCCGTACGAGATCACGAACGCGTGGTCGAGAACGGAGGGGGCATGGCCACGACGGACAAGTACCAACGGAACACGCTCGCGGAGGCAGTCGCCGAGTCCCATACCTGGAATGACCTCATGCGCCGTCTGGGGCTCAAGCCGAGCGGCGGACAGCGGCGCGTGCTGCAGCGGCAAGTCGCCGCCCATGGGATTGACACCGCCCACTTCAAGCAGCGGAGCCCCTGGCGCAGATATCCGGACGCCGCGATCGCCGCAGCGGCGGCATCGTCCACAACGTTGCGTGAGGTCGCATTGAAACTCGGGGCCACACCGGCAACCGGAACCCTCGCGCACATCCGACGCCGTATCGCCGCTGCGGGGATCGACATCAGCCACTTCCCAGGCATCGACCGCGCGCATCCGGACCTGCCGTTCACCGACGAGGAACTGCGGGCAGCGGCCGCATCCGTCCACAGCCTGCGGGGAGCGGCCGCGGTTCTGGGAGTCCCCGACGACAGCCGGTCACGCAGCGTACTAGGGCGCATGTTCCGAGAGCGGGGCATTGACACGTCCCACTTCAGGAACGCCCGCTTGGCGATCCCTGAGCAGGAGCTGCGCTTGGCGGTACCCGCAGCCACGAGCTACGCCGATCTCATGCGCGCCCTGAAACTCGACGTGAACGACACGAATCACAGACGCATCCGCCGTAAGGTCGCCGAGCTCGGCCTGGACACAAGCCACTTCACTCGACGCCCCTGGGGCTCAGTGCAGACAAGCCCGCGCACGGCCATGAGGGAGAAGGTACTTGTGGTCCTTCCGCCCGGATCCGCGCGTCCGAACCGGGCACGGCTGCATGCGGCCTTGCAAGATTCAGGGATTCCCTGTCAGTGCGCCACCTGCGGAAACCCGGGCCAGTGGCTGGGGCAACCGATCACACTCCAGATCGACCATATCAACGGTGACTGGCTGGACAATCGCGTCGAGAACCTGAGGTATCTGTGCCCGAACTGCCATGCTCTGACAGCCACATGGTGTCGCCGGAAAGTCGGGCGCCGTACAAAGCATCCGGACCCACCCGTACACTGAGCAACGCGAAACGACACAGGAAGATAAAGTGTCCGTTTTATCGCGGTCGTGGCGAAATGGCAGACGCGCGGGCCTTAGGAGCCCGTGGGAGAAATCCCGTGTGGGTTCGAGTCCCACCGACCGCACACAGACGTGGCATGACGAAAGGCCCGGTCCGGGCAAGGGACCGGGCCTTTCGCGCAGCCTGTGTCAGCCCAGCAGTTCCCGCACCACCGGTACCAGCGCGCGGAACGCCTTGCCGCGGTGGCTGATCGCGTTCTTCTCCTCGGGGGTCAGTTCGGCGCAGGTGCGGCTCTCGCCCTCCGGCTGGAGGATCGGGTCGTAGCCGAAGCCGTTCGTGCCGGTGGGCTCGTGGCGGAGGGTGCCGCGGAGTTGGCCCTCGACCACCCGTTCCGTGCCGTCGGGGAGGGCCAGGGCGGCCGCGCAGGCGAAGTGGGCGCCGCGGTGGATGTCGTCGATGTCCGCGAGCTGGGCCAGCAGCAGGTCCAGGTTCGCCTTGTCGTCGCCGTGCCGGCCCGCCCAGCGCGCGGAGAAGATGCCGGGCGCGCCGCCCAGGACGTCGACACACAGGCCGGAGTCGTCCGCGACCGCGGGCAGTCCCGTGGCCTCGGCCAGGGCGTGGGCCTTGAGGAGGGCGTTCTCGGCGAAGGTGACGCCGGTCTCCCTGACGTCGGGGATGTCGGGGTAGGCGTCGGCTCCGACCAGGTCGTGCGGGAGGCCCGCTTCGGCGAGGATCGCCCGGAGTTCGGTGATCTTTCCGGCGTTGCGTGTGGCGAGGATCAGGCGGGTCATGGGACCAGTATCCGTGGGCGGTCCGTGGCCGCGGCGCCCGCCTGCGGGCTAGGACGAGGTGCAGACCTTCGTCAGTTCGCCCGCCGCGTTCGTCACCGGCGCCACGTCGGGGGTCTTGTCGCCGTTCTTCATCGCGTCCCGGACGCCCGTGACCGCCTTGCGCAGGTCATCGACCGCCTTGTTGACGTCGACGTCGTCCGTCCTGTCGCCGATCTTGTCGAGGTTCTTCTCGATGGAGTCGAGGGCCTCGTCCGTCTGCGTCGGGTCGTTCGCCGCGTTCTCGACGGCCTGCTGGAGGCCGGTGACGCTGTCGGCTATGGCGTCGGCTGTCTGGACGCAGTCGATGGCCTTGTTCACGGCGTCGCAGCCCGCGCTCGCGCCGACGGCGGCGAGGACGGCGACGGCCGCGAGGGCGGCGGTGGCGATGCGTCGGCGGTGGCGCGCGGCCATGGAGCGGTTCCCTCTCCGTGGGTGGTGACGGTGGGGCGCGCGGTGTCGTCCGTGCGCCCCACCGGGGTCACTCCTGAAAACGCCGGATCGCGCTACGCGGTTGCCTCCAACGCCGCCCGCTGGATCGCCGTGAGCTGTTCGCAGCCCGCCATCGCGAGGTCGAGGAGGGCGTTCAGTTCTCCGCGGTCGAAGGGTGTCGCCTCCGCCGTGCCCTGGACCTCGACGAAGCGGCCGTCGCCGGTGCAGACGACGTTCATGTCTGTCTCCGCGCGGACGTCCTCCTCGTAGCAGAGGTCGAGGAGCGGCACGCCGGCCACGATGCCCACGGAGACGGCCGAGACGGTGCCGGTCAGCGGCTGCCGGGTGGCCTTGATGAGCTTCCTGCGCTGCGCCCAGGCGACGGCGTCGGCGAGTGCCACGTATGCGCCGGTGATCGCGGCGGTGCGGGTGCCGCCGTCGGCCTGGAGGACGTCGCAGTCGAGGACGACGGTGTTCTCGCCGAGTGACTTGGTGTCGACGACGGCGCGCAGGGAGCGGCCGATGAGGCGGCTGATCTCGTGCGTACGGCCGCCGATCCTGCCCTTGACCGACTCGCGGTCGCCGCGGGTGTTGGTGGAGCGGGGCAGCATGGCGTACTCCGCGGTGACCCAGCCCTCTCCGCTGCCCTTGCGCCAGCGCGGCACGCCTTCGGTGAGGGAGGCGGTGCAGAGGACCTTCGTGTCGCCGAAGGAGACGAGGACGGAGCCCTCGGCGTGCTTGCTCCAGCCGCGCTCGATGGTGACCGGGCGGAGCTGTTCGGGGGTGCGGCCGTCGATTCGAGACATGGCGCCGAGCCTATCCGCAACTGCGTCAGGGGCTTCTCCCACGGTGGGAGAAGCCCCTGGCCATCTGCGTCCGCGTACTGGTGTGTGAGCCGGCGGGCTCACATCATGTCTTCGATCTCCGCGGCGATCGGGTCGGCGTCGGTGCCGATGACGACCTGGATGGCGGTGCCCATCTTGACAACGCCGTGCGCGCCGGCGGCCTTCAGGGCGGCCTCGTCGACCAGCGAGGCGTCGTGGACCTCGGTGCGGAGCCGGGTGATGCAGCCCTCGATCTCGTCGATGTTGTCGATGCCGCCGAGCCCGGCAACGATCTTCTCAGCCTTGCTGGCCATGTCCTTACTCCCTGAGCCGAACCGCTGTGTCGAAAGCTGGTCTACACCACCCCGGGAACGCCCGCAAAGCGCCGGGCCAGAAGACAGCGCCCGGCTACGTGGCCTTTATCACGAGTGCGGCATTTGCTCCCCGTCTGTCCGAGGCCACAGAATTCATGGGTTCCTTATCCCGCCTTCACCGTGCTACAACAGGTCTACACCACAGGTGGTGTAGACCACACGGGGCTGTTTCCCCCGTTCCACTCCCCCTTCCCGTCCCCCGGCAGCCCCGGCACATGGAGGAAGTATGAGCACCGCCACCGAGACAACGGCGGCCCCCGCGAAGAAGCGGGGTTCCGGTCTGTTCCAGGGCCTGCAGAAGGTCGGCCGCAGCCTGCAGCTCCCGATCGCCGTACTGCCGGCGGCGGGCATCCTGCTCCGGCTGGGGCAGCCCGACGTGTTCGGTGACGACGGACTCGGCTGGCACAAGGTCGCCTCCGTCTTCGCGACCGCGGGCGGAGCCGTGTTCGACAACCTGCCCCTGCTCTTCTGCGTCGGCGTCGCCATCGGCTTCGCCAAGAAGTCGGACGGCTCCACCGCGCTCGCGGCCCTGGTCGGCTTCCTCGTCTACAGCAACGTCCTCAAGGCGTTCCCGCTGTCCGAGCAGCACATCGAGAACGGCAAGATAGTCGAGGCGACGTACAACAACCCGGGCGTCCTCGGCGGCATCCTCCTGGGTCTGCTGTCCGCTGTGCTGTGGCAGCGGTTCCACCGCACCAAGCTGGTGGACTGGCTCGGCTTCTTCAACGGCCGCCGGCTCGTCCCGATCATCATGGCGTTCGTCGGCACGGTCTTCGGCGTCTTCTTCGGCCTGGTCTGGGAGCCGATCGGCAACGGCATCTCCGACGTCGGCAAGTGGATCACCGGTCTCGGCGCCGTGGGCGCGGGTCTGTTCGGCCTGATCAACCGCGCGCTCATCCCGGTCGGCATGCACCAGTTCGTGAACGCCGTCTCCTGGTTCCAGATCGGCGACTACAAGAACTCCGCGGGCGTCATCGTGCACGGCGACCTGAACCGCTTCTTCGCCGGTGACCCGACCGCCGGACAGTTCATGTCGGGCTTCTTCCCGATCATGATGTTCGGTCTGCCGGCCGCCGCGCTCGCCATCGCGCACACCGCCCGCCCCGAGCGCCGCAAGGCCGTCATGGGCCTGATGCTCTCGGTCGCGCTGACGTCCTTCGTCACCGGTGTCACCGAGCCCATCGAGTTCTCGTTCATGTTCATCGCCCCGGTGCTGTACGGGATCCACGCGGTCCTCACCGCGCTGTCCATGGCGATCACCTGGGCGCTCGGCGTCCACGCCGGTTTCACGTTCTCGGCCGGTGCGATCGACTACCTGCTGAACTGGAACCTCGCCACCAAGCCCTGGCTGATCATCCCGATCGGCCTGGTGTTCGGAGCGATCTACTACTTCGTCTTCCGGTTCGCCATCGTCAAGTTCAACCTCACCACCCCGGGCCGGGAGCCCGAGGAGGAGGTCGAGGACCTGACGAAGGCGTAACAGCCCCGGACGCGGGAGGGCCCCGGAACCTCGACGGTTCCGGGGCCTTCGTGCGTCTGCGTACGCAGGTCGGGTCGTTCGGGGCCTCTGGTGTGGCGTTCGAGCTCTTCGGACGGACGGGTCAGATCTCGTACGTCGTCCGTGGCGCCGCCAGTTCGACCGGCCCCGGGTAGACCGCGCGGGCGTCCGTCAGGTTGACCTGGGGGTCCGTCCACGGCGGGATGTGGGTGAGGACGAGGCGGCGGGCCCGGGCGCGGGTGGCGGTCTCGCCCGCCTCACGGCCGTTCAGGTGGAGGTTCGGAATGTCCTCCTTGCCGTGGGTGAACGCGGCCTCGCACAGGAACAGGTCGGCGTCGCGCGCGAGTTCGTCCAGCGCCTCGCTCACACCGGTGTCGCCCGAGTAGGTGAGCGAGCTGCCGCCGTGCTCGATCCGGATGCCGTACGCCTCCACCGGGTGGCGTACGCGTTCCGTGTGCACGGTGAACGGGCCGATCTCGAACGTGCCCGGTTTGACCGTGTGGAAGTCGAAGACCTCGCTCATCGAGGAGGCCGAGGGCGTGTCGCCGTAGGCGGTGGTCAGGCGCTGTTCGGTGCCCTCAGGGCCGTAGACCGGGATGGGGGCGCAGCGGCCGCCGTCGTGCCGGTAGTAGCGCGCGACGAAGTACGCGAGCATGTCGATGCAGTGGTCGGCATGCAGGTGGCTCAGGAAGATGGCGTCAAGGTCGTAGAGACCGCAGTGGCGCTGCAACTCGCCCAGGGCGCCGTTGCCCATGTCGAGCAGCAGCCGGAAGCCGTCGGCCTCGACGAGGTAGCTCGAGCAGGCCGATTCCGCGGACGGAAACGACCCCGAGCAGCCGACGACGGTGAGCTTCATAGAGCTGGAACCTCCGTGGCGGGACGTGCGCAAGGCAGGGGCGGGGAACGGTGACGGGGGTCGTGCGGTCCGTCGAGCGTAAGGCGCAAAAGGGCGGGTCGCTCCTCCGCCAGGGGCCGTTGTGGGGGAACTCACCTGTGGTGTCACCGGTTCGGCTGGAACAAGGGCGCGCGCGGCGCACGATACGGCGCACTTGAGTTGCAGAAGGCGGGCAGTGAGGCCAACGCGCCGGTACCGTCATCCATATGGACACGTCGTGGTGGCTCGCGCTGGCGGCAGTGGTGCTGCTCGCGCTGGTCGCGACGCTGGTGGACGGATGGGGGCGCGGGCGGCGTCACCGTGCCGCGGCCGCGCGTCCGCCGGGGCGTGCCCGGGTGCATCCGCGGCCGGCCGAGATCTGGTGGGCGAGCGTGCCCCACGGGGACCGGCCTGGCGGCAAGGAGCGGCCGTGCCTGGTGCTGACGGTGCGCGGGGACAGCGCGACGGTCGCGCGGATCACCAGCCGGTACCACGACGGGCGGACGGGCGTGATCCCGCTCCCGCCGGGATCGGTCGGCGACGCCCAGGGGAGGCCCAGCTTCCTGGAGACGGACGAGCTGCGGGACGTGCCGCTGTGGGACTTCCGGCGCCGGGTGGGGGTGGTGGACCCCGCGCTGTGGGACCAGGTGCGGTACCTGGCCGGGTGAGCGTGTTCATGGCGGGCCTCATGGCTTGGTCACCGTGACCGTGACGGTCCACCGCTGGATGCCCAGGCACGACGTCTGGCCGGGGTGCTTGGCGCACAGCGGGCGGGTGGCGCTCAGCTGTGCGGTGCCGGGCGCGACGGCGTCGAAGGCGGCCACGGCGTCGCCCGGCTGAACGACGAATCCGGCGTTGGCGGCCTTCAGCGCCGCGCCGGTGGCGGTGACGGGGGTCCAGGGGCGGTCCTTGGTGCCGTCCAGGGTGAGGCGGATCTGTCCGCCGGTGCTCAGGCACACGGTGCGGCCGCTGTCGGCGGCGGTGAGCTGGACGTGAGGGGTGCAGCCGGTGGGAGTGGCCGTGGGGGCCGCCGCCCCGGAGGAGGGCGCCGAGGGGGAGGCCGGGGACGCGGATCCGGACTCGGGCACCGACGGGGACGCCGGTCCCGAGGCCGACCCGGACACCGACGGGGACGGCGACACCGCGCCGCTGCCGGCCGCTCCCGGCCCACTGTGCGCCCCGCAGCCCGTGAGGAGGAGCGCCGCTGCCGCGACGGCGATGACAGTGGTCCGCTGAGCGGTGGTACGGCGCATGAGGGCCGCCTCTCGTTACTCGTGCCCGTGTGTGCCGGTGTGACGTTTCTCCAGCGCATCAGGATCCCCACGCGCTCGCAAACGGGCCCCGGCCCACACGCCCGGCCGGGGCCCCTTCGCGCACAGGTGCGTCAGCTCGTCGTCAGGGCGGTGTCGTCGATGACGAAGCTGGTCTGCAGCGAGGAGTCCTCCACGCCGCTGAACTTCAGGGTGACCGTGGACCCCGCGAACGAGGACAGGTCGAAGGACTTCTGGGTGTAACCGGAGGCCGCGTTGACGTTCGAGTACGTCGCCAGCGTGGTCGACCCGGCGGTCACCGTCAGCTTGTCGTACGCGGTGCTGCCGGTCTCCGCGGTGTCGATGTGCAGGTAGAAGGTGAGGGTGGCCTTGCAGCCGGACGGGATGGTCACCGACTGGGACAGCGTGTCGGTGTGCGAGGAGCCGTATCCGTCGAGCCAGGCGTAGTAGGAGCCGCTGTGCGCCGCCTCACCGCTGCCGTTGGTGATCACGCCGCTGGAGGCGCTCCAGGTGGTGTTGCCCGACTCGAAGCCCGGGTTCCCGAGCAGCTGCGCCGAGGAGCAGGTGCCGCCGGAGGAGCCGACCGTCCAGGTGAAGGAGGTGGAGCCGGAGGCGCCGGTTGCGTCCTTGGCGGTGACGGTCACGCTGTAGGTGCCCGCGGTGGAGGCGGTGCCGGAGATCAGGCCGGTCGAGCTGTTGATCGACAGGCCGGTGGGCAGTCCGGTGGCGCTGTAGGTGAGGGTGGCGCCCGCGCTGTCCGTCGCCTTGATCTGCAGGCTGGCCGAGCTGCCGGTCGTGGTGGACTGGTTGCCCGGGTTGGTGACGGTCACCGTGTTGCCGGTGCTGCTGCCGGAGGAGAAGGCGGTCGTGCCGTGGGGGGTGCCCCAGCCGGTCGGGCCGTCGTAGCCGGTGCCCGCGGTGCAGAAGTACGAGGTCGAGCAGGAGCCGTTGCTGCCGCTGGTGACGTCGTACAGGTTGCTGGTGTGCGAGTAGGGGTACCTCGCCGGGTAGTCGCTGGAGCCCGGGGTGCCCGCGAGGGCGTAGACGCCGGCGATGATCGGGGCGGAGGCGCTGGTGCCGCCGTAGACCGCCCAGCCGGAGCCGCCGTAGGTGTCGTAGACCGCGACGCCGGTGGCCGGGTCGGCGACCGCCGAGACGTCGGCCTCCATGCGCTTGGAGCAGCCGGTGTCGGTCTGCCAGCTCGGCTTCGGGTCGTAGGCGGAGCAGCCGGAGCCGGTGCCCTCGGTGGAGCTGGTGTGCCAGACGCTCTCGCTCCAGCCACGGGAGTTGGAGGCGGTGGTCAGCGCGGTGCCGCCGACGGCGGTGACGTACTGGGAGGTCGCCGGGTACTCGGCGCCGTAGGCGGAGTCGCCCGCGGAGACCGTGATCGCGACGCCCGGGTGCTTGAAGTAGGAGGTGTCCTCGCTGGTCTGGGAGGAGGACTCGGAGCCGCCCCAGCTGTTGGAGACGAACTTGGCGCCCAGCGAGACGGCCTCGTTCTCGGCGATGCCGAGGTCGGTGTCGTTGGCGGAGTTGGCCTCGACGAGGATGATGCTGCAGTTGGGGCAGACGGCGCTGACCATGTCGACGTCCAGCGCCTCCTCACCGGCCCACCCGGAGTCGTTCGTGGGCAGCGAGGTGGTCGAACCGGTCTGGCTGACCTGCTTGAAGCAGCCGTTGGCCTTGGTGCACGCCGACAGGCCGTAGGTCGAGCGGTAGGTGGCCAGGTCGGACTCGGCGTTGGGGTCGTTGTAGGCGTCGACCACCGCGACGGTCAGGCCGGAGCCGCCGGTCGAGGGCAGGTTGTAGGCGCTGTGCAGGTTGGCGGGGCTCAGGCCGGAGGGCGCCGCGGCGGCGAGGGCCGAGGCCAGCCGCTGCTTGATGTCGGTGCGGCGCTGGGCGAAGCAGGACGCCTGGCCGGGCTTCGCGGTGGCGCACAGGTGCTGGGTCGGGACCTTCTGGCCGGCCTTGCCGGTCGAGTGGACGGTCTGCCGCTGGGGGTCGGTGAGCGCCTTGGCGTTCTGGGACGTGCGCGTGGTGTGCGCGGTGGCGGCGGGCGCGGTCTGCGCGCCCGCGGACGGGGCCGCCAGGAACCCGGCGACGGTGAGGGTGAGGGCCGGAACGGCGGCGGTCAGGAGTCTTCGAAGACTCCGGCGCCGCTTGTCGGGGCGTGACTCACGCATGGGGGTGTTGCCTCCATCGGTCGAGGCCGGCACCGCGCGTGCCTGGGTGGGGCCGTACGCGGAACCACAGCCGGAAGTGGGGATTCGCGAGCCGAGTGCAGGCCGTGACGCGCGTAGCGGCGGTGGGACGCGCGTCATGGGCATGACACTTAGAACACCCTGCGATGCCTATGAGCGCGACATGACAGGACGGGCAGAACGTAGCCCCGTCCGCCCCCGAAAGGCTCCCCCGGGAGAAGATCTTTGCCGCACCGTAGGCAACGCTTAGCCCCCTCATAGGAGGGGGTTGGCGCTTCGATGAGAGGCGGGCCCTGCCAAGGGCTCAGGCCCAGAGCTGGCCCTGGAGCGTCCCGATGGCCTCTTCCGTGGTGGCGGCCGTGTAGACGCCGGTCGACAGGTACTTCCAGCCGCCGTCGGCCACGACGAAGACGATGTCGGCGCTCTCGCCCGCCTTGACGGCCTTCTTGCCGACGCCGATCGCTGCGTGCAGCGCGGCGCCGGTGGAGATGCCCGCGAAGATGCCCTCCTGCTGGAGCAGTTCACGGGTCCGGGTCACCGCGTCCGCCGAGCCGACCGAGAAGCGGCTGGTGAGGACGGAGGCGTCGTACAGCTCCGGCACGAAGCCCTCGTCGAGGTTCCGCAGGCCGTACACCAGGTCGTCATAGCGCGGTTCGGCGGCGACGATCTGCACGTCCGGCTTGTTCTCGCGCAGGTAGCGGCCCACGCCCATGAGGGTGCCGGTGGTGCCGAGCCCGGCCACGAAGTGCGTGATGGACGGCAGGTCGGCGAGGATCTCGGGGCCGGTCGTCGCGTAGTGCGCGCCCGCGTTGTCCGGGTTGCCGTACTGGTAGAGCATCACCCAGTCCGGGTGCTCGGCCGCCAGCTCCTTGGCGACGCGCACGGCCGTGTTGGAGCCGCCCGCCGCCGGGCTGGGGATGATCTCGGCACCCCACATGGCGAGCAGCTCCCGGCGCTCCTGCGAGGTGTTCTCGGGCATCACGCACACCATGCGGTAGCCCTTGAGCTTGGCCGCCATGGCCAGGGAGATGCCGGTGTTGCCCGAGGTGGGTTCGAGGATCGTGCAGCCGGGGGTGAGGCGGCCGTCCTTCTCCGCCTGCTCGATCATGTGCAGCGCGGGGCGGTCCTTGACCGAGCCGGTCGGGTTGCGGTCCTCCAGCTTGGCCCAGATACGGACGTCGGGGGACGGCGACAGCCGCGGCAGGCGCACCAGGGGGGTGTTGCCCACCGCGGCCAGCGGGGAGTCGTAGCGCATCGGTGATCAGCGACCGTCGGGCTCAGGCCATGCCGCCGGCGACGGCCGGCAGGATCGTCACGTTGTCGCCGTCGGCGACCTTGGTGTTGATGCCGTCGAGGAAGCGGACGTCCTCGTCGTTCAGGTAGACGTTCACGAAGCGGCGCAGCTCGCCGCCGTCCACAATGCGGGCCTGGATGCCCGGGTGGCGGGTCTCGAGGTCGGCGAACAGGTCGGCGAGGGTCTCCCCGGAGCCTTCCACCGCCTTCTGGCCGTCGGTGTACTGGCGGAGGATGGTCGGGATGCGGACCTCGATGGCCATGGTTGCGGGCTCCTGTCGGAAGGATGGCTGGCTGGTGGGCGCGCGGCGGCGCGAGGGCGCGGTGGTACGCGGGTCGGGCGCCGCGGCTCACGGCCGTACGGCGGCAGGGACAGCGTCAACAGATGGCGCTGGCGAGCCTGCACAGGTCGACGTGCAGCCGCGCCACGAGCAGTGCGCCCGGCGTCTTGTCGCTCACGTCGTTCAGAACCATGCGCTCATCGTAACGATTCCCCACCCGCCCCTCGGAGTGTGATCTCGCTGTTCGGACAGATTTCATCCGAGGCGCGAGACGGGACGTCTGCCACCGGGATCAGGGGCGGATGACCGTGGGGTCAGTACGACTCCACGATCTTGACCTCTTCCTCCGTGACCTCGCCCTCCACGATCCGGAACGAGCGGAACTGGAAGGGGCCCGCGCCGTCGGTGTCGGCGGTGGAGACCAGGACGTAGTGGGCGCCGGGCTCGTTGGCGTAGGAGATGTCCGTGCGGGACGGGTAGGCCTCGGTCGCGGTGTGGGAGTGGTAGATGACCACCGGGTCCTCGTCGCGGTCGTCCAGCTCGCGGTAGAGCTTGAGCAGGTCGCCGGAGTCGAACTCGTAGAACGTGGGCGAGCGGGCCGCGTTCAGCATCGGGACGAAGCGCTCGGGGCGGTCGGAGCCGGCCGGGCCGGCGACGACGCCGCACGCCTCGTCGGGGTGGTCCTGGCGCGCGTGGGCGACGATCTGGTCGACGAGGGCCTGGGTGATGGTCAGCATGACGGTCAGCATAAGCAGAAGGGCCGTCCCGTACCGAAGGGTGGTACGGGACGGCCCACATGGTGAGCTACGCGTGAGTCGGGAGACTCAGGGGAGACTCAGCGGACCTTCTCCAGCTCCTGCTCGCGGCGCTGGGTGACCTGCGGGTTGCGGGCCTTCAGCACCGCCCAGCCGACGGCCAGGGCGGCCGCCCACACCGCCATCACGTACAGGCAGACGCGGGAGTCGGCGTCGTAGGCGATCAGGCAGGTGACGAAGAGCAGGAACGCGATGGCGATCCAGCTGCACACCGCGCCGCCCGGCGCCGGGAAGGAGGAGGCGGGCAGCCGGCCCGCGTCCACCGCGCGGCGGTAAAGGACGTGGCTGACCAGGATCATCAGCCAGGTCCAGATGCCGGCCGCGGTGGCCACCGAGGTGACGTAGCCGAACGCCTTCTCCGGGACGACGTAGTTGAGGACCACGCCGATGCCCATGAAGGCGACCGAGACCGTGATGCCGAGGGCCGGGGTCTTCGAGGCGGACAGCTTGCTGAAGACGCGGGGCGCCTCGCCGTTGTCCGCCAGGGTGCGCAGCATGCGGCCCGTGGAGTACATGCCCGAGTTGCAGGACGACAGGGCTGCGGTGAGCACCACGAAGTTGACGATGCCCGCCCCGGCCGGGATGCCGATGACCGCGAAAGCCTTCACGAAGGGGCTGACGCCCGCCGCGAACTCGGTCCACTTCACCACGCACAGGATCACGGTGAGGGCGCCGACGTAGAACAGGGCGATGCGCCAGGGCAGGGTGTTGATCGCCTTGGGGAGGGTCTTCTCCGGGTCCTCGGACTCGCCCGCGGTGACACCGACCAGCTCGACGGCGAGGTAGGCGAACATGACGCCCTGCAGGGTCATCAGCGAAGAGCCGATGCCCTTGGGGAAGAAGCCGTCGAACTGCCAGAGGTTGGAGACCGTGGCCGTGTCACCGGCCGCGCTGAAGCCGAAGGTCAGCACGCCGAGACCGATGACGATCATGCCGATGAGCGCGGTGACCTTGACCATCGAGAACCAGAACTCGATCTCGCCGAACAGCTTCACCGAGATCAGGTTGGCCACGAACAGGACCACCAGGAAGACCAGCGCCGTGACCCACTGCGGGATCGACGGGAACCAGTAGTGGACGTAGATCGCGGCGGCCGTCAGCTCGGCCATGCCGGTCACCACCCACATCAGCCAGTACGTCCAGCCGGTGAAGTAGCCGAAGAACGGGCCGAGGAATTCCCGGGAGTACTCCGCGAAGGAACCCGACACCGGGCGGTACAGAAGCAGCTCGCCGAGCGCCCGCATGATGAAGAAGATGATCACGCCGGCGAGGGCGTACATGAGGATCAGGCTGGGCCCGGCCTTGGCGATGTTCGCCCCCGCGCCCAGGAACAGGCCGACGCCGATGGCGCCGCCGATCGCGATCATCTGGACCTGACGGCTGCCGAGCCCGCGCTCGTACCCCTCCTCAGGGGTGTTCTCGTTCTCGACCTGCGCTGAGGTCATGTGTGGTGCGCCTTTCTCCATGCCGACCCGGGCCTCTCGTCGGCCGCGGATCGTCTCGATCCCCCCGGATTGATGGAGCGAGCGGGCACGGGCTTTCCCGGGTCCGCTCATGCCTGGCCGACGGTCGTCGGCTCGGTGGCGCACCCGGCGCGACATGGGTGGTGTTCGCCGGGCGGTCGTGAAGATTTATCACGACCGCAACACTGATCACCTGGACGTCATGTGGCGCAGCACACAGCAAGAAGCGGACAAAGTACGCACGAATGGCGCATACATGGCCGCAATGGTGACGCGATCGTTATCCGGATTTGAGCGTCCGCTGAGCGAACACGAAATCCACACAGGTCAGGGCATAAGGGTGGTGACGAGCGTCTCCTGGAGACCGCCGAGCCACAGATACGCCATCACCATCGGCTTGCGCGGGTCCTCGTCCGGCAACCGGTACAGCTCGTCGGCGTCGTCCTCGTCGGCGACCTCGAGCCGGGAGCCGATCGCCAGGCGCAGGTCGTTCAGGGCGCCGAGCCACTGCTCGCACTCCCCGCGCGACAGCTTGAGCACGCCGCCCTCCCGGCTCACCGAGGTCAGCGCGTCCAGGGTGTGGATCACCGCCAGGGCGTTCTCGCGTTTGCGGGCGCGCAGGTCGTTCTCGGTGAAGCGGCGGAACTCGGCGGAATGGGCGCGCAACTCATCGGCCTCACCGGGCGTGACGGGCTCGCTGCCCGGGTCGCCGTACGCGTCCGGGAACAGCCGGCGCAGCACCGGGTCGGCGGGCGGTTCGCTCGGGCCCTCGGCGAACAGCTCCGCGAGCGGATCCTCGGGGGCGTCCTCGGCGGGGCCCGGCCCGATGAGTTCCAGCAGCTGTACGGCCAGCGAGCGGATGATCGAGATCTCGACGTCGTCGAGGGCGACGGCCGCGCCGCCGCCGGGGAGCGGTTCGAAGTGTCCTGACATGAAGGGAGGTCGCTACTTCCGGTCCTGCTGGAGGGTGGCCCACAAGCCGTAGCCGTGCATCGCCTGCACGTCGCGTTCCATCTCCTCGCGCGTGCCGCTGGAGACGACCGCCCGGCCCTTGTGGTGGACGTCGAGCATGAGCTTGGTGGCCTTGTCCTTGGAATAGCCGAAGTACGTCTGGAAGACGTACGTCACATAGCTCATGAGGTTGACCGGGTCGTTGTGGACGATCGTGACCCAGGGGACGTCGGGCTCGGGTACGGCGAACTCTTCCTCCGCCGACTGCGTTCGTTCGATCTCTACGGGAGCGGGTGACGTCACAAGCCCCATGCTGCCACCCGAGGGGGGGCGTCGCACAAACGGGCACCTCCACCCGGCCCGCAAATCGTCAGACTGACGAGATGAGGAGTACGATCGACTGTCCCAGGCACTTGTGGCACCGATGGGTGCACCCGAACAGTCGTGTGTGAGGAGAGCTTTGGTGGGCGTTGCGGATCTTGGGTTGCCGGTGGACGTTCCCTCGACGGCGCTCTTCACCGACCACTACGAGCTGACGATGCTGCAGGCCGCCCTCAGGGCGGGCACCGCCGAGCGGCGCTCGGTCTTCGAGGTCTTCACCCGGCGGCTGCCCGACGGCCGCCGCTACGGCGTGGTGGCCGGTACCGGGCGCGTCCTGGACGCGGTGGAGAACTTCCGCTTCGACGCGGGCGTCCTCGGCTTCCTGCGCGAGCGCCGGGTCGTCGACGAGGAGACGCTGGACTGGCTCGCCGGGTATCGCTTCAGCGGCGACATCTGGGGCTACCCGGAGGGCGAGGTGTACTTCCCCGGCTCCCCGATCATGCGGGTCGAGGGCTCCTTCGCCGAGTGCGTGCTGCTGGAGACCGTCGTCCTGTCGATCCTCAACCACGACTCGGCCGTCGCGGCCGCCGCCTCGCGCATGGCCTCCGCCGCCGGGGGCCGGCCGCTGATCGAGATGGGTGCCCGGCGCACCCACGAGCTGGCCGCCGTGGCCGCCTCCCGCGCCGCGTACGTCGGCGGCTTCACCACCACCTCGGACCTGGCGGCCGGCTTCCGGTACGGCATTCCGACGGTCGGGACGTCCGCGCACGCCTTCACGCTGCTGCACGACAGCGAGCGGGACGCCTTCCGGGCACAGGTGGAGTCGCTGGGGCGGGGCACCACACTGCTCGTGGACACCTACGACGTCACGGAGGCCGTCCGGCTGGCCGTCGAGGTGGCCGGGCCCGAGCTGGGTGCCGTGCGCATCGACTCGGGCGACCTGCTGCTGGTCGCGCACCGGGTGCGGCAGCAGCTGGACGCGCTGGGCGCCTCCCACGCGAAGATCATCGTGACCTCGGACCTGGACGAGTACGCCATCGCCTCGCTTGCGGCGGCGCCCGTGGACGCGTACGGCGTGGGCACCCGGCTGGTGACGGGATCCGGGCACCCGACCTGCTCGATGGTCTACAAGCTGGTCGCCCGCGCCGAGTCGGCGGACCCGAAGGCGCCGCTGGTGCCGGTGGCGAAGAAGTCGACCGGCGGCAAGACGTCCGTCGGCGGGCGCAAGTGGGCGGCGCGGCGGCTGGACGAGCACGGGGTGGCCGAGGCCGAGGTCGTCGGCGTCGGGCCGGTGCCGGACGGGCTGGCGGACCGGCAGCTGCTGGTGCAGCTGGTCAAGGGGGGCGAGGTGATCTCCCGGGAGCCGCTGGACGTCGTCCGCGACCGGCACGCGGCCGCCCGCGCCAACCTGCCGATGTCGGCGACGCAGCTGTCGCACGGGGAGCCGGTGATCCCGACCGAGTACGTCTGACGCCTCGCTGTTGACGCGCCGGGAGGACCATGGAGGAAGGGGCGGACCGCGGCTTCGGCCGCTGCTCGCCTGAGGGCGCAAGAACGGACGACGGGCGGGTATGCGACGGCAACGCACCCCGCGCACCCGGCCGACCGCCCGATGCCCTCTCCCGCCCGGTCCCCGAAGTCTCTAGGCTCGGTAGGTCATGTAGTTCACGGACGGCCGGGCCCGCACCCTCCACACCCGAACCGCTGCCAAGCCGAAGGACACCGACCATGCGCCGCGCCTTGATCGTCGTAGACGTGCAGAACGACTTCTGTGAGGGTGGCAGCCTCGCGGTGGCCGGGGGTGCCGATGTGGCCGCCGCGATCACCGAGCTGATCGGGCAGGCTCCCGCCGGGTACCGCCATGTGGTGGCCACCCGGGACCACCACATCGCCCCCGGGGGCCACTTCGCCGACAACCCCGACTACGTCCACTCGTGGCCCGCACACTGCGTGGCGGGCACGGAGGGTGTGGGCTTCCACCCGAACTTCGCCCCGGCGGTCGCCTCCGGCGCGGTCGACGCCGTGTTCGACAAGGGGGCGTACTCGGCGGCGTACAGCGGGTTCGAGGGAGTCGACGAGAACGGGGTCGTGCTCGGGGACTGGCTGCGGGAGCGGGAGATCGACGAGGTGGACGTGGTGGGGATCGCCACGGACCACTGCGTGCGCGCCACCGCGCTCGACGCGGTGCGCCAGGGCTTCCGCACGCAGGTCCTGCTGGACCTGACGGCCGGGGTGGCCGAGGAGACCACGGAGCGCGCGCTGGAGGAGCTCCGGGAGGCGGGCGTGGAGCTGTCCGGCAAGCCGGTGGTGTCCTGACCCCCGCCGCGCCCCGCACCCGCGTCCCCCGGCTCCCGCGCGCCTCAGCGGGTCACGGCTGGGCCGTCCGTCTCAGCAGGGACCTGATCGGGTGCCACAGCTCGACCGACAGGTCCTGTGCCGCGGTGTCCGGGGCCGTGCGCCATATCAGGCCGTCGGGGTGGTGCAGGACCGCCGTGACCTCGTCCGGGGACGGCGGGGCCGCGTTGCCGCGCAGGTAGACCGAGCGCAGACCCAGGTTGCGCAGACGCGTCAGGGCACGGGCGCGGTTCTGGGCGTGGACCAGGACGCGCACCGAACCGGCGCCCGAACCCGGGCTGGGCAGGTTCAGAGCCACCACCACACTGCCGTGCGGCAGCTTGCAGAATCCTCCTGCGGCCATGCGCGTCATACCCCCGTGAGACCTGGTGTCAATAAGAGAGCCACAGCAGGCACCTAAACACGATCGGCGGCCGCCCGCCAAGGGGCTGCCGCCGATACGCTTCTGACCTGCGGAAATGCCGACTACTTCACCGCGGGTCCGACTTCCAGCTCGACCGTCGAGCCGTTCACGCCCTGCTTGACGATCTCGATCTTGGTGTTGGTGTCAGTGATCTTGACCCCGGCCGCCGGGTTCGACGCGTCGTAGTAGGTGCTGGTGTGGTCGTTGAAGACCGACACACCCTTCGACGACTTGATCTTCGTCGCGACGCCCTCCTTGTGCAGGGTGATGCCGTCGGTGCGCTCCAGGCTGAAGGGTGAGTCGTAGGCCTGGATGCGGTTGCGCATCAGCGTGCCGTCGGACCACTTCAGCGGGGTGGGGTGCGAGTCGATCGGCAGGATCAGGCCGGTGCCGGCGTGGTCCTTGGTGTTGTCGTCCGCCTGGGAGGTGTCCCACTTCCAGATCAGCAGGCCGTTCTGGTACGGGTAGTGCTCCACCCAGTCCGGACGGGCCGGCGCGAAGCCGAAGTTGTACGGGCCGACCTTGAGGGTCTTGTCGTACGACACGTACTGGCGGTTCTCGGCGATGTAGTACTGCTTGTAGTCCTTGGTGAAGGACGCGCCGATGCGGGAGAAGCCGTTCGCGGTCCAAGCGGCGTCCGCGCTCTCGGCGTTGTCCGAGAAGAACACCGAACTGTCGGCGGTCAGCGTGATCTCGTCGGCCGCGAAGCCCTTCAGGGCCACACCGCCGTCCGTCTGGTAGCGGAAGCGGAGCTGGATCTTCTTGCCCGCGTAGGCGTCGAGGGGGTACGAGAGCTTCTTGTAGCCGTCGACCGTGCCGGTCAGGGCGGGGGTGTTGCTGGCGTCACGCGGGATGGCCTGGCCGTCCACCGTGCCGTCCAGCGCGGTCCAGTTGGCACCGCCGTCGGTCGACACCTCGGTGTAGAGGTAGTCGTAGCCCGCCTCGATGTCGTAGTAGCCGTCGAGGGTCAGTGTGGCCGAGGACTTGCCGGTGAGGTCCACGGAACGGGTCAGCGTGTTCTTCAGGTCGTTGCCGCTGCCGCTCCACCACTGGGTCGAGCCCTGCGCGGGGGTGACGACCTGGGTGGTGACCGCCTTGTCGGGCAGGTTGACCACCAGCGCCTGCCGGTACTTGGTGTTGTACTCGGCGACGCCCAGCTTGTGCCAGGACTTGATGCCGGCCTTCGCGGTGTCGTAGTTGAGCCAGCCCAGCTGGAGCTTGTCCCAGGCGTTCATGTCGCCGGGGAGGTCGCCGATGGCCTCCTTGCCGGTGCCCAGCCAGGAGCCGGAGGACATGAGCGTCCAGAAGCCGGTGGAGTTCTCGCCGCCGTTGGTGTCGTACTCGTCCGGCAGGCCGAGGTCGTGGCCGTACTCGTGGGCGTAGACGCCCAGACCGCCGTTCTCCGGCTGGATGGTGTAGTCGCCGACCCAGATGCCGCTGTCGCCGATCTGCGTGCCGCCGAGCTTGTTGCCCGCCGGGCCGGTGGCGCCGGCGTCGGTGCCGAAGGCGTACCAGCGGTGGGCCCAGATCGCGTCGGTGCCCTGGACGCCGCCGCCCGCGGACTCGTCCTCACCGGCGTGCACGATCTGGAAGTGGTCGATGTAGCCGTCGGGCTCGTTGAAGTTGCCGTCGCCGTCGTGGTCGTAGCGGTCCCACTGGTCGAACCGCGCCAGGTCCGCCTTGATGTCCGCGTCGGACTTGCCGGCCGCCTTCTGCTGGGCGACCCAGGCGCTCACGCCGTCGCTGACGACGTTCCACACGCTCGGGCAGTTGGTGGAGCCGCAGGCGTTGTTGCCGTAACGGGCCTCGTTGTACGGGACCTTGACCCAGTCGGCGACCTCGCCGTCCACCGAGTAGCGGCCCGAGGACTGCTTCTCGTAGTACTTCTTCACCGACTCGACGTTGCTGCCGGTGCCGAAGTACAGGTCCTGGAAGTGCTTCTGGTTGTAGTCCTTCTGCCAGGCCGTCGAGTTGTCCTTCGTACGGTCCGGCGCGGCTATCTGGTTGTGCAGGGGGCCCGCCGTGCCGCCGAAGTTGGGGTCGGCCTTGTCGCCGAACTCGACCAGGATGGTGAAGATCTTGTCGGTCTTCTCCCGGCTCAGCTCGACGTACTTGGGGTCGCCCTTCTTGCTCTTGAGCTCGACGACCTTCGAGCCGTTGCGCTCCTTGGCCTGGGCCTTGCCGGATATGACCTGGTTGAGGGCCTCCTGGCGCTGGGCCTCCTGGGTCTTGCTCAGCGGGCCGTCGAGGTCGTGCTCCTGCTGCTTCACCGGCGCCGGATCGTGCCGGGTGGCGGCAGCGGCCTCGGCGGTGGTGCTCGCCTCCGCGACGGCGAAGGTGGAGAACGTGGCGGAGGCCGCCGCGAGCGCGACGCCTATCGCGGCCGCTCTGAACGTCCAGGGTCTGCTGGTCACTTGAGTTCCTCCCCCGCGCCAGGGCGCACGGAAGGGGGTCCTGGTCATGGAGGGGCCCGTGCGCACCGATCAACGCGTGTAGTCAAGTGACGACATTTGACCGGAGGTTTACAAGAAAAAACAGACCTTGACTTGGACAGGTCAAGTGCATTAACGGGACGAGATGTTCGCTATACGAACGAGCACGGTCGGCATAATCCCCCGTCAACCGGCGCGCGCACGTGTCCAGTTGCTGGAACGCATGACTCCGTGCGCCCCTTGTGCTTCGGAACCGTGGGTTAGGTCACGCTTACCAGCCGTTCCACTCGGGCATGGTGGCGAATAGAGTCGGCGGGTGGAGCGCCGGAATGGCGGCGGTTTGCCCTGTCGACACCGTTGTCATTCCCGCGATTCCGTGGTTGTACGTCCAAGTGCCCTGTTTTTGCCCGCAGTTGTCCGCATTCTCCCCCATCACGAGAGGCACGGGGGGAGTCCCCACCCCGAGGAATGGCCATGCCTCGTCCGAACGCCGCACAGCTCGCCTACGGTTCCTGCACCGTGATCTTCTCCACCCTCGCCATGCTGTTGCTGTCACAGACGAGTTCGGGCCTGGGGATCGCCGTGATCGCCCTGTCGGCGCTCGCGCTCGGCCTGCTCGTCGCCGTGACGGTACCGCTGCCGAAGTCCGCGCCGGCCGCCGCGGAGCGGCCCGCCACGCGGCAGTACGCGCCGGCGGGGCGCCCGACGGCGTCGGTCGGATCCACCGCGGCCACCGAGCCCGTCCGGGAGACGGCGAACCCCTGAACCGTGCGCGCGTACGCACAACTTCACATCGAGCACTCGAACCGGCGGGCCCGTGATGCACGGGCCCGCCGGTTCATGCGTACGCCACCGCCCTCTCTCAGACCGCCGTGCTGACCTCCACCGTCCTCGCCGCCTTGTCGTGCAGCCCCTGTTTGTAGGGCCGGTCGAAGAAGCTCCAGCCGCCGCAGATCGCGGTCCACACGCAGGCGCAGCAGAAGGCGAACGGCAGCCACAGCACCAAGGCGCGGATCAGGGACGCCTGGAGGGACGGGTTCGAGCCGTCGTCGAGGTTGGCCACGCGCATGTTCAGCAGCCTCTTGCCGAGCGTCTGCCCGGTTCTGCTGATCAGGATCGTGTCGTAGGCCGTGTAGAGCACGGCCGCGATCACTGACTGGCCGAGGGACTTGCCGGTGTCGACCTTGGTGGCCTCGACGTTGTACTCGACCGTGTGGAACGCCCAGGACAGCAGCCAGACGACCACGCCGACGAGGATCATGTCGATGATCCGCGCGAGGACGCGCTTGCCGCTGTCGGCGAGCGGGGGCATACCGGCGAGCGGGTCGGTGCCGTCGTAGGGGCCCTGCGGGCCCCCGCCGCCGTACGGGCCGCCTCCGCCGTACGGGCCACCGCCCTCGGGGCCACCACCGCCGTACGGGCCACCGCCCTCGTGAGGACCGCCCGGGTGGGGAGGGGGTGTGCCGTACGGGGGGCTGCCGTCGGACGGTCGGCCGCCCGGTGGTTCCCCGCCGGGTGGTTCGCCCCCGGGAGGGGGCTCGCCGCCGGGAGGCTCGCCGTGGGGCGGTCGGCCGCCGGGAGGGGGCTCGCCGTGGGGCGGCTCACCGCCGGGCGCGGACGCACCAGCCTGCGCAGGTCTGCCGCCGAGCCGTACGGCCGCGGGCGTGAGGGACGCGGCCCGGCGGCCGGGCGGTGGTGCCTCGCCGGGCGCCGAGCCACTGCCGGGCCCGGGCGGTGCCGGGTCGCCGGCAGACGGTCGCCGGTCGGGGTCCGGGGCGTCTCCTCGGCCGGGGGGTGGCGGTTCGGTGCTCATGGCCCGAGTCGACCGCGAACCCTCCGGCTCCGCATCCCTACAGGTCCGTCCGGGTCAGCCCGCCACGAACGTGTGGGCGGCCTTGTCGTGCCAGCACTGGCGCCACGGGCGGTCGAACACGCACCACAGGACGCCGACCACGCCCACGACGAGCACACCGGGGACGCTGTAGACCAGCCAGCGGCGCAGGGCCTGGCCGAAGGTCGGGGGCTCGTGGGCCTCGATGTCCCGTACCTCCAGACCGCAGACCTTCTTGCCCAGGGTGCGCCCCCACTTGGCGGTCGGCAGCGCCTCGTAGAGGACCCCGAAGCCCAGCAGCACGGCGAGCACGATCGCGAGGTAGACCGACGTCGTGCCGTCGAGCAGCCAGACCGTGACGGTCTGCCCGGACAGCTTCGCCGCGTCGATCTTGCCGTTGATGTGGTCGATCGCCTTCGTGCCGAGCGGTACCGCGGCCGCGCCCGTGACCGCCGCCAGGACCAGGGTGTCGAGCAGCCGCGCCGCGAGCCGCTTGCCGAGTCCCGCGGGCCGGGCCGCCGCCTGTGCCCGGGCGGCGGCCTGGAACGGGTCCTCCACCGGCGGCTTCCAGGGTGCGACGGGCCGGTCGCCCTCGGGACCCGGGCTCGCCAGCTGGTGCACCTGCTGCGCCCAGGAGGGCTGGCCGCCGCCGGGGCCGCTGGTCAGGGGCGTGGCGACCGGCGCCGTCTGCTGCGGGGGCACCCCCGCCGCGGGCCTCGCAGGCGCAGGGACGGACGGCTGCTGCGGTGCCGGGACGGGGCTCGGGGCCTCCGGGTCCAGGCCCAGCGCCTGACGGGCCGCGGCCTGGGTGCTCGTCGGGCGCGCGGCGCCGGGCTGCGCCGCACCGGGGCCGGTGCCGGCACCGGCCGCCGCCGTGCCTGTGCCCTGCTCCCCCGGCCGCGGGGAGACCGCGCGGAACTTCATGGTGCCCTCGGAGGGGGCGGGTTCGTCGGTACCGGCGGTGCCCTCCGGGCGCGCAGGCCGGCGGAGCGCCGTCGTGCCGGGTGAGCCCGGGGACTCCTCGGGGTCGGCAGCCGGCAGCCGCGGGTCCGCGGCCTGGGCGGCGCCCCAGGACACCCGGCGGTCCTGCTCGCCACCGAAGCCGGACTGCTGGGAGCGGTCGGCGCCCCAGGCCGGGGCGGGCCCCGGGTGGCCGTCGGCCTCGGCGCCGCGATCGGGTTCACCGACCGGGTCCTCGTCGAAGAAGTGCGGCCCGGTCTCCTCCACCGAGGGCTGCGCGGGGCGCGCGCCCGCCGGCGGGGAGAGCGGCTCGCCGTCGGTGGGAGCCGGCCGGCTGGTGCCCGGGACCCAGGAGACACCGTTCCAGTACCGGACATATCCGGGAATGGAGGGGTCCGGGTAGTAGCCTTCGCGGGGCCTGTCGTCGCCGGGTGCCGGGGTTGGGGCGCTCATGTCCGTCGTCCCGTATCTGCTCGGGGGGTCGTGTGAGGCTCCACATCTATCAGAAGTGTGCAGGCGGCATTGCCGGTCCGCCGGTACCCACCCCTTTCCGGGCGACACCGTGCACGCCCTTCACACGCTCGGGACACACCCCGAAAGAGATTCTCCGAACCCGTGTGGTCGTCCCGCGCCGCCTGCCCTGCGGCTGGTTCCGCCGGGCTCCGGGTCCGGGCGGCTCGGCCTCGGCGGCGGCCTGGCCGCCCGCCCCGCTCGCCCCGGCCCCTGCCGACGACGGGTGAGGCGGCTGGGCCGAACGGGTCAGAACAGCTTGCCCGGGTTGAGGATCCCCAGCGGGTCGAAGACCTGTTTGACGGCCCGTTGCATCTCCACGCCCACCGGGCCGATCTCGCGCGCCAGCCACTCCTTCTTCAGGACGCCGACGCCGTGCTCGCCGGTGATCGTGCCGCCGAGTCGCAGGCCGAGGGCCATGATCTCGTCGAAGGACTCGCGGGCGCGCCGGGACTCGTCGGGGTCCTGCGCGTCGAAGCAGACGGTCGGATGGGTGTTGCCGTCCCCGGCGTGGGCGCAGACGCCGATGGTGAGCTGGTACTTCTCGGCGATCCGCTCGACCCCGTCGAGCATCTCACCGAGCTTGGAGCGGGGCACGCACACGTCGTCGATCATCGTGGTGCCCTTGACGGCCTCGAGCGCGGTGAGCGACAACCGCCGCGCCTGCAGCAGCAGTTCGGACTCGGCCGCGTCGTCGGTCGGTACGACCTGGGTGGCGCCCGCGGCCTCGCACAGGGCGCCGACGGCGGCGAGGTCGGCGGCCGGGTCCGGGGTGTCGAAGGCGGCGAGGAGCAGCGCTTCGGTGCTCTCCGGGAGGCCCATGTGGGCGAGGGCGTTGACGGCCTTGACGGTCGTACGGTCCATGAGTTCGAGGAGCGACGGTACGTGCCCTCCCGCCATGATCCGGCACACGGCGTCACAGGCGGCCGCCGCGGAGGCGAACTCGGCTGCCAGGACGAGCTGCCGGGGCGGCTGCGGCTTCAGTGCGAGGATCGCCCGTACGACGATGCCGAGGGAGCCCTCGGAGCCCACGAAGAGCCGGGTGAGGTCGTACCCGGCGACCCCCTTGGCCGTACGGCGGCCGGTGGACATCAGGCGTCCGTCGGCGAGGACGACGTCGAGGCCGAGGACGTACTCGGCCGTCACCCCGTACTTCACGCAGCACAGGCCGCCGGAGGCGGTGCCGATGTTGCCGCCGATGGTGCACATCTCCCAGCTGGAGGGGTCCGGCGGGTAGTACAGGCCGTGTTCGTGCACCGCGCGGGAGAGCGCGGCGTTGACGACGCCGGGTTCGACGACGGCGATGCGGTCGACCGGGTTGATCTCCAGGATCCGGTCCATCTTGGTCAGGGAGAGCACGATGCAGCCGTCCGAGGCGTTGGCCGCGCCCGACAGGCCGGTGCGGGCGCCCTGCGGGACGACCGGGACGCGCAGTTCGGTGGCCGTCCGCATGACGTGCTGGACCTCTTCGACGGTGCGCGGCAGCACGACCACGGCCGGGGTGCCGGCCGCGCAGAAGCTCGCCATGTCGTTCGCGTACGAGGCCGTGACGTCGGGGTCGGTCAGGACGGCCTCGGCCGGCAGGCCGGCCTTGAGGCGGTCGAGGAGGTTGCCGGTGACTTCGTCGCGCGGGGCTTCGATACGGCTCATGATCACAGCGTCGCACCGAGGGGCGGCGGTGGGAAGCCCGGAGCGCGCCAGGAGGGCCTGGAGGGAGCACCAGGGGGGCGCTCCCTCCGGGGACGGTTTCCAGGGCGGGCCCGGGGACGTCCCAAGGGCGGCCTACAGGTTGCCGCGCTTGGCCTGCTCGCGCTCGATCGCCTCGAACAGGGCCTTGAAGTTGCCCTTGCCGAAGCCCATGGAGCCGTGGCGCTCGATGATCTCGAAGAAGACCGTCGGGCGGTCCTGGACCGGCTTGGTGAAGATCTGCAACAGGTAGCCGTCCTCGTCGCGGTCGGCGAGGATCTTCAGCTCGCGCAGGGTCTCGACGGGGACCCGGGTGTCGCCGACCCACTCGCCGAGGGTGTCGTAGTACGAGTCAGGGGTGTCGAGGAACTCCACACCGGCCGCCCGCATGGTGCGGACCGTCCGCACGATGTCGTTGGTGTTGAGCGCGATGTGCTGGACGCCGGGACCGCCGTAGAACTCCAGGTACTCGTCGATCTGGGACTTCTTCTTGGCGACGGCGGGCTCGTTGATCGGGAACTTGACCTTGAGCGTGCCGTCGGCGACCACCTTGGACATCAGGGCGCTGTACTCGGTGGCGATGTCGTCGCCCACGAACTCCTTCATGTTCGTGAAGCCCATGACCTTGTTGTAGAACTCCACCCATTCGTTCATGCGGCCGAGTTCCACGTTGCCGACACAGTGGTCGATGGCCTGGAAGGTGCGGTGGGCGGGCGGCTCGACGATCGGGTCGGCGGCGACGTAGCCGGGCAGGTAGGGGCCGTCGTAGCCGGAGCGCTCGACCAGGGTGTGGCGGGTCTCGCCGTAGGTGGCGATCGCGGCGAGGACGACGGTGCCGTACTCGTCCTTCAGCTCGTACGGCTCGGCGACGGAGCGGGCGCCGTGCTCGAGGGCGTACGCGTACGCGGCGCGGGCGTCGGGGACCTCGATGGCGAGGTCGACCACGCCGTCGCCGTGCTCGGCCACGTGCTGGGCGAGGAAGTGGCCCCAGGTGGTGGCGGGCTTGATGACGGAGGTGAGGACGAAACGGGCGGAGCCGTTCTCCAGGACGTAGCTCGCGGTCTCACGGCTGCCGTTCTCGGGTCCGGAGTACGCCACGAGCCGCATGCCGAAGGCGGTGGAGTAGTAGTGCGCGGCCTGCTTGGCGTTGCCGACGGCGAAGACGACCGCGTCCATTCCCTTCACCGGGAAGGGGTCGGCCTCGCGCGCGGTGTCAGGGGCGTGGTGTGTGGTCTGCGTCATAGCGGCAGCCTCGCCCGGCTCCGCATTGTGCGCAATAGTTTGCTTTCCGGCTGGGCAATCTGCCCAGTGAACAGCCCGTGTCGCCGGGCGTTCTGTACAGGATGACCATCGAGGAGCACGGCATGGCGATCGATCATCTGGACGCCCGGCTCATCGTGCTGCTGGCCCGGGAACCGCGCATCGGGGTGCTGGAGATGTCCCGGCGGCTCGGAGTGGCGCGCGGTACGGTCCAGGCGCGCCTTGACCGGTTGCAGGCGAACGGAGTGGTCCGCGGCTTCGGCCCGGAGGTGGACCCCGCGGCGCTCGGCTACCCGGTCACGGCGTTCGCGACCCTCCAGATCCGCCAGGGCCAGGGCGCGGACGTACGGGCCCACCTGGCGACGGTGCCGGAGGTCCTGGAGCTGCACACGACGACGGGCAGCGGCGACATGCTGTGCCGCCTGGTGGCCCGCTCGAACGCGGACCTGCAACGGGTCATCGACCGGGTGGTCGGCTTCGAGGGCATCGTCCGCGCCTCCACGGCGATCGTGATGGAGAACCCGGTACCGCTGCGGGTGATCCCGTTGGTGGAGCAGGCGGCGCGGGACCGGGAGGAGACCTGAGCGGGGCTGACCGGTGCAGTCACCCGCCGGAGTGGGCCGGGTCCGCCGTGGCGCGGAGCACCGGGTCGTTGCGCAGCCTGACGAAGGTGACGAGCAGGGTCACCGCCTGTAGTACGGCGCACGCCCCGATGACGTCGGTCAGATACGGCGGTGGGGTGACGGCGAGCAGGATGCCCGCCACCGGGAAGGGCAGCAGCAGGAGCAGGATCGTCAGGGAAAGCGTCGTGCCGAAGGCCGCGGGCGGGATGATCAACGAGCGCAGCGTGCGCAGCACTACGGTGAGCCCGCCGTCGGCGGCCATGAAGAGGGCCACGAGGGCCGTGTAGCTGAGGTAGGAGGGGGCCTGCGGCACGGCGAGGCAGGCGGCGGACGCTACGGTCGCACTGATCACGCCGACCCCCCACAGGCCCAGCCGGTCGAGCGCGAACCGGCAGCAGGTGACCGCGACCAGCGTGGCGGCGGCGGCGACCGACCAGAGCGTGCCGACGGCGGCCGGGGACCGGCCGAAGTGGCCCTCCACGAGGACGGGGCCGGCCGACTGCAGCAGGCCGAGCGCCAGGTTCGAGCAGGCGAGACCGGCCACGAGCCGCCGCAGGGAGGGCAGGGAACGCAGCGTCCGCCACCCTTCCCGCATGCCTCCGCGGCGTCCCTGTCCGCCGTGGCGTGCCGCACGCAGGGGTGTGGGCGGGGTCTGCAGGGCGAGGCCGGCGGAGAGGAAGGACAGCACGCTCAGGCACGCGAGCATGCGGGTCGGCCCGGTCAGGAGCAGGACGCCGCCCAGGGCGGGTCCGACGAGGGTGGCCGTCTGGTCGATGCCGATCAGCACCGGCTGCACCTTGTGGGAGCGTCCCTCGACGCGACGGCCGACGATGGCGCCCACCGCCTCGTTGGCGATGAAGCTGAACTGGGTGAGGGCACCGGTCACGGCGGCCAGTGCCATGACCGTGGCGGTCTCGGCCGTCCCCCGCGGCAGCATCACCAGCACGACGGCGGCGCCCGCCACCAGCAGGGCACGGGTGAGCGAGGCGAGAAAGCACACGATCGCCGCGCCGCTGCGGTCCACCAGGTCACCGGCGAATCCGAAGGCGGCCACCCGGGGTATCCACTCCAGCGCGAAGGCCAGGCCGGTCAGGGACGCGGAGCCGGTGGTCGCCAGCACGACGAGCGGCATGGCGTAGGTCGCCATGGAGTAGGCGAGCGCGTCGCAGGCGCGCGGCGCGTAGACCCGCCGGAACAGGCTGCCGGTGGGCACCGCGGCATGCCGGCCGGCCGGCTGGATCTCGTACAGGGAGACGGTCACGAAGTGAGGGGACTTTCAGTGAGCGGGTGCACGGACGGACGGCCGGAGCGTTCCCCGCCGGTCAAGCGGACGAGGGCGCTTCAGCCATTTCGGCCATGGGCATGACACAGCGCTGGGTCACGGGGAACTCCGCTCGGAAACGGGAGCCGAAGACAGGCAAAGACCGCGCCGGCAGGCCATGTTGAGGCGTTAACTACGGCGCGGTAACAAGATAGCGGAAGAGATCGCTCCCGCAGAGCCCCCGGGTTGCGTCGATTGGCTCGGGGTTTCGCGTCCCGGCCCGCCGGGGTCGTCGAGGTTCCCCGGGACCGTCGGCCGATCCCCCCAGGGCCGTCGACCGATCCCCCGGGGTCGTCGACCAGTCCTCGTGGTCACGGCGCTCGTCGCGCGCGGCTTCCTCAGCGAACAGCTGCGCGCCGTGCAGTGAGTCCGTGGCCTAGCAGCTCGGGACCGAGCCGTTCGCCTTCTCGAGGGACACCAGGGCGTCGATCGCGCTCTTGAGGGTGGTCACCGGGACCAGGCGCAGGCCCTTGGGCAGTTCGGCCTTCGCGTCGGCGCACTCCGCCCTCGGGACCAGGAAGACGGTCGCGCCGTCGCGCTTGGCGGCCTGCGTCTTGAGGGCCACTCCACCCACCGGGCCGACCTGGCCCGAGGGGTCGATCGTGCCCGTACCGGCGATCGTGCGGCCGCCCGTGAGGTCGCCGCCCGTGCCGTTGCCGTTCAGCTTGTCGATGATGCCGAGGGTGAACAGCAGCCCCGCGCTGGGGCCGCCGACGTCCGCGAGCTTCAGCGTGACCTTCACCTTCTCGTCACTGAGGTGCAGATACGACAGGGCCGCGCGGGTCGCCGCGTCCTGGGACTGCTTCATCTGCTCGGTGTTGTGCTGCTCGATCTCCTTGACCGTGTCGCCGCTCGGGTAGACCGCGTCGCGCGGCATCACCGCGCGGTCCGTGCGGAACCAGCCGTCGATCACATCGCCGAGTGAGACCTGCGCGTCGGGTCCCGTCGCCACGATCGTCGTCATCCGCAGCTGGCCGGCCGTCCTGCGGGTCGGCGCCCCGTTGATCGTGATCACCGCGGTGCCCTGGTTCTCGCCCAGCACGTTCGCGGTCATGCCGGGCTGCGCCACGGCGAACGGCAGCGGCGCGAGCACCGCCGTGGCGAGCAGAGCCACGACGGGCAGGGCGCAGACGGTGGCGGCCTTGGGACGGGAGAGGCGAGAGAGCACGGGATCAATCTAACGCGACGGCCACATTCGGCCAGGCGGCGGTCGGGCCCCCGGTCCTCGCTCAGGCCGCGTCAGACCCGCGTCAGACCCACGTCAGACCCGCGTCAGAGCCGCGTCAGGCCGTGTAGAGGTCCCTCCTTCCCGTCGAGAAGCGCCGTAGTGCCTCCGGCAGCGGTTCCACACCGATCCCGGGCGCGGACGGGACCGGCAGATGGCCGTCCTCCAGGACGAACGGCTCGGTGATGTCCTCCGCGAAGTAGCGGGCCGACGCCGAGGTGTCGCCCGGGAGCGTGAAGCCGGGCAGTGCGGCCAGGGCGAGGTTCGGCGCGCGGCCGATGCCCGTCTCCAGCATGCCGCCGCACCACACCGGCACCCCGTGCGCGTGCGCCACGTCGTGCACCCGCCGGGCCTCCAGGTAGCCCCCGACCCGCGCGGGCTTGACGTTCACCACGCGGCAGGCGTCCATGGCGATCGCGGAGGCGGTGTCGCGGGCGTTGTGCAGGGATTCGTCCAGACAGACCGGCGTGGCCAGGCGCTGCTGGAGCCGGGCGTGGGCGTACAGGTTGTTCTCGTCCAGCGGCTCCTCGATCAGCAGCAGCCCGAACTCGTCCAGCCGCCGCAGGTGTTCGGCGTCGGCGAGCGTGTACGCCGTGTTCGCGTCGACCTGGAGCGGCAGCGCGTCCCCGAACCGCTCGCGCACGGCCCGTACGGGCTCGAGGTCCCAGCCCGGCTCGATCTTCAGCTTGATGCGGACGTACCCCTCGGCCAGGTAGCGCTCGACGTCGTCCAGCAGTTCGGGCACGGAATCCTTGATGCCGACCGACACCCCGGCCGGTACCCGGTCCCGTACCGCCCCCAGGTAGGTCGCGAGCGGCATGCCGTGCGCGCGCAGCTCGGCGTCCAGGACCGCCGTCTCCAGCGCCGCCTTCGCCAGCTCGTGCCCCTTGACCTGCGCCAGGGCCGGGGCGAGCGCGGCCGTCGTCAGCCGCGGCAGGGCGGCGGCGCGCGGCAGCAGGAAGTCCCGCAGGACGATCTCGGCCCCGGCGACGAACTCGGAGCAGTAGCGCGGCTCCGGGTCGGCCGCGAACTCCGACCAGCCCTCGGCGGCGTCCGTGACGACGTGCAGCAGGAAGGTGTCCTTGGTGGTCATCGTCCCGAAGGAGGTGCGAAACGGGGTCACGAGCGGGATCGCCACATGGACGGTCTCGACGCGTTCGAGCTTCATGCCGGCGGTTCCTCCTCGCGGGTGAGCGTTCGGCTGAGCGTGTACCAGCCGTCCCTGGACATGCCCGTCGCCGTGAACCCCTCGGCGAAGGCCCCGGTGAAGACGTCGCGGACGGCGTGCCGCCAGCGCAGGGCCAGAGCGGGGTCGGCGGCGCGCAGGGCCACGATGTCGTCCGGTACGCGGCACCACACCTGCCGGTCGTCGCGGGAGCGGCGGGCGAGCGGGGCGCCGTCGGGGGCGAGGTGGGTGACGGGTGCGGCGGCGCGGTCGCCGGTCTCGCGCCCCTCGCGGGGCGCCGTCAGGTCCCAGGTCACCGTGAGCCGGTCGCTCTCGTCGCCCTCGTTCACGCCGTCGGCCATCCGGCCGTAGAAGTCGACCAGGTACTCGGTGCCCGTCGCGCCCAGCTTGACCAGGTTGAAGCGGGCGTTGCGGCCCACCAGCGGGTCGAACGTCCAGCGCAGGGTGCGCGCGCCGCGCTCTAGGAGCCAGCTGCGCTGCGCCTGCTTCACGGCGTACCCGACGCCCCGGTCGGCCGCCGCCACCAGGGAGTACGCGTCCACGGACGCCGGCGGGCCGAAGACGGCGACGCAGGCCCCGGCGAGCCGGCCCCCGTCCAGGGTGTACGCGGCGTGCACAGCGCCGCCCGCGTGCACCAGGCTGTGCATCACCTCGGCGGGCAGCGGCGGGGCCTGCCGCGGGGTCCGCCAGACGTCGCTGAAGAAGCCCGCCACGGCGGCGATACCGGTCACGTCGTGCACGGTGCGCACGGTGACCCCCGCCGCGCAGGCGGCGTGGTCGGCGTCGACCGCGTGGGGGTGTACGGGTGGTCGGTCCGTCTCTGCAGTCATGACACGAGTGTCGAAGGAGTGGCGGGCGTCGGCGTTGTGGAGAAGGACAACGTGCGCGTAGGTTGCTGAGGGGATCGGACAAGCACCCGGGGGCACTGCCATGGACGTCCGCACGCTCGGCGACTTGCTGGACGTCGTCGGCGAACCCTCGCTGCGCCTGCGCACCGCCCCCGCCGGGCTGACCGCGCCCGTCACCGAGGCACTGCTCCACGACCCCCACACCCCGCTCCCCCGCGCCCCGGGCGCCCTGCTGCTCGCGGTGGGCGTGCCGCCCCGGGCCGCCGGGCCGCTGGTGCGGGCAGCGGCGGAGGCCGGGATGACCGGCGTCGTCGTACGGGGTGAGGACGGGCCGGTCGCCGAGGCGGAGGCGGCCGGAGTCGCCCTGCTCGGCGTGGACGAGGACGCGGCCTGGCACCAGGTGCACCTGCTGCTGGCGTCGGCGCTCGCCGCGCGCCCGGCGGCCGGGAGCGGTGGGGACACGCGGGGGGAGCTGTTCGCGCTGGCCGACGCGGTAGCGGCGGCCGTCGGCGGGGCCACCGCGATCGAGGACCCGGGGCAGCGGATCCTCGCCTACTCGACGGTTCCCGGGCAGGCCACGGACGAGGACCGCCGCCAGGGCATCCTCGGCCTGAAGGTGCCGGAGATCCCGGACAACGCCGAGCAGTACCGGACCGTCCTCTCCGCCCCCGGCCCGGTACGGCTGCCGGCTCTCGCGGGGGCGCTGCCACGGCTCGCCGTCGCGGTACGCGCCGGCGGCGAGACCCTCGGGTCCCTGTGGGTGGTGGACGACGGCCGGCTCGCACCCGACGCCGAGGAGGCGCTGGCGCGGGGAGCGTCCACGGCGGCCCTGCTCCTGCTGCGGGCGCGTGCCGCGCGGGAACTGGCCCGGCACCAGGACGGCGCCCTGCTGCGCCGCGTCCTCGACGGCACCGCCGACCCGGCCGCCGCCGCCCACCGGCTGGGGCTCCAGGCCGTACGGGTCGCCGCGTTCGTCCTGGACTCCGACTCCACGGTGTCCGCGCCGTCAGCCCCGTCGGCACCGTCGGCACCGGATGACGAGCAGACCACGCTCCGGCTGCTGGACCTCGTACGGCTCCAGTGCGAGGCGCGGTACGGGCGGCACACGTGCGTGCTGGTCGACGGGGTGGTGTACGCGCTGCTGCCCGCTTCCGGGGAGCGTGGTGGTGCGCGGCACGTGCGGCTGGCGGAGGACATCGTGCGTCGGGCGGGGCGGGCGCTGCGGGTGCCGGTGCGGGCGGGGCTCGGGGAGGTGGTGCCCTCCCTTGCCGAGGCGGCCGCCTCCCGGCAGGACGCGGACCTGGTGCTGCGGGTGCTCGGGCCGGAGCAGCCGGTGGCGTCCGTGCGGCAGGTGCGGGCCCGGATCACGCTGCTACGGCTCGCAGAAGTGATGCGGGGCAGACGGGAGTTGGCCGCGGGCGCATGGGAGGAGGTCGTGGCGTACGACGTCGGACACGGCACGGAGTACGCGGCCACCCTGCTCGCGTGGCTGGAGGCGGGGTGCGATGTGGGGGGTGCGGCGGAACGGCTCGCCGTGCATCCGAACACGTGCCGGTACCGGCTGCGTCAGGTGCGGCGGCAGCTCGGGGTGGACCTGGACGACGCGGACGAACGGCTGGCGCTGTGGGTGCAGTTGAGGGTTCTGAACCGTTGAGGGTGTCGAACAGCCGAGGGTCCTGGACAGCCGAGGGTTCTGAACGCCGAGGTTCCTGGACAGCCGAGGATTCTGAACGCCGGCGGTCCTGGACAGCCGAGGCTTCTGAAAGCCGAGGGTCCTGGACAGCCGGCGTTCAGCGCAGTGCCTCCGCCACCTCCCGCGCCGCGTCCACCACCCGGGGGCCCACCCGCTCCGGTACCGAGTCCGCCAGCATCACGACGCCCACGCTGCCCTCGACCCCGGTCACCCCTATCAGCGGTGCCGCGGCCCCGCAGGCCCCCGCCTCCAGCTCACCGTGCGTGAGCGTGTACCCGGGCTCGGCGATGGGCTGCCGGCGGGCGGCGAGTATCGCTCGGCCCGCGGCTCCCCGGTCGAGGGGGTGCCGGAACCCGGCACGGTACGCCACGTGGTAGTCGGTCCACGAAGGCTCGACCACCGCGACGGCCAGCGCCTCCGCGCCGTCGACGAGCGTGAGGTGCGCGGTCGCCCCTATGTCCTCGGCCAGGGACCGCAGCGCGGGCAGCGCGGCCTCCCGCACCAGCGGATGCACCTGGCGGCCCAGGCGCAGTACGCCCAGCCCGACCCGGGCGCGGCCACCCAGGTCGCGGCGTACGAGGGAGTGCTGCTCCAGCGTGGCCAACAACCGGTACACCACAGTCCGGTTCACGCCCAGTTTGTGGGAGAGCTCGGTGACGGTCAGCCCGTGGTCGGTGTCGGCGAGCAGCTTGAGGACCCTGAGGCCCCGGTCGAGCGTCTGGGAAGTCTCCGCGGTCACGACGCCCACTCCTTAGTGGTGAGGTCGACGGCCCTCTTCGCGGCGGATGCGACGCCGAGTCCCGTCGGCGACGCGCTTCAGAGGCCGCCGATCGGCTGGCGGCCCGGGCGGCTCCCGGACTCTGTCGCTTCACGGCTGCGCTCCGCGGCGGCGCTGCCACGGGGCGTGTGCGTAGCGGGACAGTAGCGAGCCGGTTCGCTCAGCGGAAGGCTCCGTCCAGAATCCGGTCAGTGGCCGGTGGGGAGTGGTTCGTTTTGCGGAGATACGTCCCCTCGCCAACTGGTCCCCGGTCCTCCCGGTCCTCTCTGCTGACTCGGCGAGGGTGGGGGTCACTTCATCCGCGTGGCCCACTCCTGGACCTTCGCGATCCGCTGCCGCAACTGCCCGGCCGTGCACTCCGCGCTCGGCGGGCCCCCGCACACCCGCCTCAACTCGTTGTGGATCACGCCGTGCGGCTTCCCGCTCTGATGGACGTACGCCCCGACCATCGTGTTCAGCTGCCGACGCAGCTCCATCAGTTCCTTGTGCGTGACCACGGGCCGCCGTTCCGCGGGCAGTTCCAGCAGGTCGGCCTCCGCGTCCGGCTTCTTGCGGCTGTGCGCGATCTGCCGGGCCTGCCGCTTCTGCAGCAGCAACTGCACCTGTTCCGGCTCGAGAAGCCCCGGGATGCCGAGGTAGTCCTGCTCCTCCTCGCTGCCCGGGTGCGCCTGCATGCCGAACTCGGCGCCGTTGTACATGACCCGGTCGAAGACGGCGTCGGACTCCAGCGCCTCGAACGGCAGCATGTCCTGCTCGCCGGTGTCCTCGTCCTTCTCCCGGTTCGCCTCCTCCATCTCCTTCTCGGACTCGGCGTAGGGGTCTTCGGCCTCGCCGTCCTTCTTCGGCTTGTCGAGGACGTGGTCGCGTTCCCTCTCCATCTCGTTGGCGAAGGAGAGCAGGTCGGGCACGGTCGGCAGGAACACGGACGCGGTCTCGCCGCGCCGCCGGGACCGTACGAAACGGCCGACGGCCTGGGCGAAGAAGAGAGGTGTCGAGATCGTGGTCGCGTACACCCCGACCGCGAGCCGGGGCACGTCGACGCCCTCGGACACCATCCTGACCGCGACCATCCACCGGTCGTCGTTGTTGCTGAACTCGTCGATCCGGTCGGAGGCACCGGCGTCGTCGGACAGCACGAGGGTCGCCTTGTGCCCGGTGATCTCGCGGATCAGCTTGGCGTAGGCGCGGGCCGAGTCCTGGTCGGAGGCGATGACGAGGGCGCCCGCGTCCGGGATGGACTTGCGGACCTCGGTCAGCCGCTGGTCGGCGGCGCGCAGCACGCTCGGCATCCACTCGCCGCGCGGGTCGAGCGCGGTGCGCCAGGCCTGGCTGATGGCGTCCTTGGTCATGGGCTCGCCCAGCCGGGCGGCGATCTCGTCGCCCGCCTTGGTGCGCCAGCGCATGTTGCCGCTGTAGGAGAGGAAGATGACCGGCCGCACGACGCCGTCGGCGAGCGCGGAGCCGTAGCCGTAGGTGTAGTCGGCGGCCGAGCGCCGGATCCCGTCCGCCCCCTCCTCGTACGTCACGAACGGGATGGGGTTGGTGTCGGACCGGAACGGCGTGCCTGTCAGGGCGAGTCGGCGGGTCGCCGGCTCGAACGCCTCCAGGCACGCCTCGCCCCAGGACTTGGAGTCGCCCGCGTGGTGGATCTCGTCGAGGATGACGAGGGTCTTGCGCTGCTCGACGCGGTTGCGGTGCAGCATGGGCCGCACGCCGACGCCGGCGTAGGTGACGGCGACGCCGTGGTACTCCCGGCCGAGGGGGCCGGCGCTGTACTCGGGGTCGAGCCTGATCCCTATCCGCGCGGCGGCCTCCGCCCACTGCTTCTTCAGGTGCTCGGTCGGCGCGACCACGGTCACCTGCTGCACCACGTGATGGTGCAGCAACCAGGACGCGAGCGTCAGGGCGAACGTCGTCTTACCGGCGCCGGGGGTGGCGACGGCGAGGAAGTCACGCGGCTGCTCCTGGACGTACTTCTCCATCGCCCCCTGCTGCCAGGCACGCAGCTTGCCGGCGGTGCCCCAGGGGGCGCGGCCGGGGAAGGCGGGCGAGAGGTGGTGGGAGTGCGAGGAACTGGAGCTGGCGGCGGCGGTGGTACTCACGGTCTCCGTGTGGGTCGGGCGGCTCGGCTGCGTATGACAACCGGGCCACCCTACCGGCGCCCCGGTGCGGTCGACGCTCGGACAGCGCCGGGCCGGCCGGGGATGGGATTCAGCTCACATCACGCCCCGCACGCACCTCGGTCAGCGCGCGAAGCGCGGCAACTGGGCGGCGATCTTCGTACGTCCAGGGCGCCCTGGCACACGTCCAGCACGAACCGCTCGGCCTCGTCCACGTCGAAGTCCGCGTCCCGGTGTCAGCGGGATTCCGTCCGCAAGCGGGTCGTCACCCACGCCCCCACCAGCGCCACCATCGCCATCGGCAGGAACACCGCGGCGAACGCGGCCGGGTGGGAGCCTTGGGCGGTCGCCCCTTCGGTGGCGGTGTGGGCGACGGTCCCGCCGCCGAGCGCGGCGAACGCGGCGCCGCCCGCGGACAGGAGCACCACATTGGACAGGCCGTCGGAGATCTGCAGGGCGGCCGAGTTCGCGCCCGCCTCCTCGGGGGCGGACAGCTTCAGGAGCAGGACGCTGGTCGAGGAGATGACCAGGCCCATGCCGAAGCAGCCGAAACCCCAGGCGACCGCGACGATCCACGGGGGCACGGCGTGGATCAGCACGCTGGGCGCGGTGGCGATCGCGGCCGCGACGACCACCATGCCGAGCGTCATCAGCCGCTCCCGGTACGGCTCCAGGTGCGGCCTGGACTGGATGTACGAGCCCAGCGCCCAGGTCGCGCCGGCGGGGGCCAGTGAGAACCCGGCGAGGGTCGGCGACAGCCCGCGCTCGGTGACGAGCATGAGCGGGATGAAACTCTCCGCCGCGACGAAGGCGCCCGCCGACACACCGCGCAACAGCACCACGGACGGCAGGCCGCGCGCCGCCCGGTAGGTGCCGCGGGGCAGCAGGCCGAGCACCGCCGGGACGAGCAGGGCGGCGCCCGCGACACCGGGGACGAGGGAGACCCAGTGCAGGTCCTGGGCGGCGTACTGGAGGAGTCCGGCGCCCAGGGAGATGCCGAACGCCAGGCGGATGCGGCGCGCGTCGAAGGGGGCGACGGTCTCCGTGGCGGGACCGGCCGCCCGCCGCCGTATCTGCGGCAGGGCGAGCGCCAGGGGGAACACCACGAGCACGGGGATGCCGATGAACACCCAGCGCCAGCCGAGCTGTTCGGTCACCGCGCCCGACGCCAGCGGGCCGACCACCGAGGGGATCACCCAGCTCGCCGCGAACGCCGCCATGATCGCCGGGCGCAGCCGCTCCGGGTAGGCCCGGCCGACGAGGACGTACAGCGCGACGATCACCAGTCCGCCGCCGAGCCCCTGCACGGCCCGGCCCAGGATGAACAGCCACATCGCGCTTGCCGTCCCGGACACCAGCAACCCGGCCGCGAAGGCGGCGATGCCACAGGTCAGCGAGGAGAGAGGGCCGCTGCGATCGGACCACTGGCCGGCGAACACCATGCCGAACAGGCTGGTCGTGAAGTACCCGGAGAACGCGAAGGCGTACAGGGACAGTCCGTCCAGTTCCCGCGCGGCGACGGGCATCGCCGTACCGACGGCCGTGGCCTCGAAGGCGATGAGCAGCACGACGGAGACGATCCCGATGCTCAGGGCCCGGTAGGGCCGGCTCAGCACGCCGCCGGTGGCGTCGGAGAGGGAGGGAGGGGCGGCGGCGACGTCGGTGTCGCGGGGGTCCAGGGCGGTCATACAGGTCAGGGTAAGGGGCTCGATGGGGATTGGCTCCTGTCAGGAGCCGGGGACGGGCCGGGACCTTGGTCTTAGGACCGAGCCCGGTTTCATGAACGGCGTATGGCAGTCCCGTTGCAGGGCCGCCGATGCTCTTGAGCGGGTGACCCGCCCACTCCTACGGTCAGTGCATCAGGTCGGCACGAGCAAGCCGTACCGCACCTGGTCCCGGCCGTGTGCCCGAGTGGTTCAGGGACTCGCCTGCGCTGCGTCCATCAGCGGGCTCCGCCCGCGGGGAGTTACGCGGGTTCGATTCCCGCCACGGCCCGGGGTGAATGGCCGTGTGCCCGAGTGGTTCAGGGACTCGCCTGCAAAGCGAGTTACGCGGGTTCGATTCCCGCCACGGCCTCCGGAGTTCCGTGTCCGCACCGGCGCCTACCTCGGGTCGGTCGCTTCCGTCACCCTCTTGTCGCGGTGGGCCAGCCAGACCGTGAAGGCCAGGGTGGAGATGTCCGCGTCGAGCGGACGCAGGGTCGCGTCCGGCTCGCTCCAGCACAGGACCGCTCCGGTGGCGCCGTCGAGGAGCAGGCTCGTGTCCTCCAGCAGACAGCCGAGGCGTATCAGGTGGTCCGCCCGGTCAGGGAGGTCGTCCTGCGGGACGCCCTCGTCGTCCGCGTAGTACTCGGCCAGCGTCGGCAGCGGCAGGTCCGTGTCCAGTTCGAACCAGTAGCCGGTCTCCGGCAGGCCCACCTCGCGCAGGAAACGGCGGGTCGGTTCGTGCGTGAGTGTGCGGGGGAAGTCGACGTCCTCGAAGCGCACGATCGCGGCGGGGCCGAACTCCTCGTCCAGCAACCGCGGCGGCAGGTCCAGGGCGAGGCCCGTGCCGGGGCGGGCGATCCGGGCCAGAGGACGGATCAGGGCGTGCGAGGCGAACCCGCCCGCAGGGGCGGTCAGTTCGTCCGTCACCGCCGCGAGCCGCAGCAGCGCCTCCAGGGAGGGCGCGAGCGGCGAGAGGTCCATCGGGCCAGGGGTGCGCGGGGTTACGTACGTCGTGGGCACCCGCCCCGTGGCGCCGTCCAGCAGGAGCGACTCCAGGTCACGGTCGACGGTGCGCAGCGTCCCGATGACCATCTGGTCGCGCAGTTCCTCGGCGAGCCTCTCCGCGTCGTCGACCAGCTCGGCCGCCCGCCGCAGCACCGACCGCCCGCACGGCGTCCCCAACCCCTGGGCGTACGGATCCGTACCGGTCGGCGTGATCACGCCACAGGCGTCAGTCGTGCCCATCGTCTTCCCCCGGGTGTTTCGTGCCTGGCCCAGAGCGACCACAGGGCAGGACACATCGTCCTGCCGGGCAGCTCTCCCCCAACGCCGAGAACCTTACGCGGCACCACTGACAACGCCGCAGCAATAAACCGTCCTTGCGCGCCTCACCCGCTCCGCAGCCGGAGTCGGGCCAGGCCCTCGCCGTCCGAGCCCGGCTCGTGGTCCTCTCGGCCGGAGACGATCAGACGACGCCCTCCACCGGCGACGAGCTCACTGCGTCGTCACCACCGCCGCCTGCGGCCGGATCGGCAGGCGGTTGACCGGGCGGCCCGTGGCCGCGCGGACCGCCGATGCGATCGCCGCCGGGGATGTCACCACCGGTACCGCGCTGACCGCCTTCGCGCCGAAGGGGGCGACCACGTCCCGTTCCTCGACGAGCTTGACGATCTTGATGTCGGGGGCGTCCAGGGCCGTCGGCAGGGAGTAGCCCGTCAGGTCGGGGTGGCGGACCACGCCGCGGGCCGTGCGCAGGTTCTCCGTGAGCGCGATGCCCACGCCCTGCGTGACCCCGGCCTCGAGGCGCGCCGCCAGCTGCGCCGGGTTCAGCACCCGGCCCACGTCCTGGGCCAGCGCCAGCTCCACGACCCGTACCGAGCCGATCTCGATGTCCACGTCCACCACGGCGCGGATCGCGCAGAACGCGAGCCCCACGAAGGCGTCGCCCTGGCCCGTCTCGTTCAGCGGTTCGGTCGGGTGCGGGCGGCACTGGGCGGTGGCCCACAGTTCCTTGCCGTCCATGGCCTCCGTCACGGTGGTGGACAGGACCCCGTCGTACGACGTGATCTTGCCGTCCGTGATCTGGAGCAGCTCCGTGGACATGCCGAACTTGTGCGCCAGGGGCTGCAACAGCTGGGTGCGGACCATCTTCGCGGCCCGTTCGACCGCGCCGCCCGACACCCAGGTGTGGCGGCCGCGGCAGCCCGCGCCCGCCGGCGGCTGGTCGGTGTCGACGGGGGCCACGTGCACCTCGTCGATGCCGAGGGTCTCCTGGACGATCTGCCGGGCGAGGGTCGCGAAGCCCTGGCCGGTCTCCACCGCCGCGCACAGCACCGTGGCCACGCCGTCCTGGACCTTCACCGTCGCCGTGGAGACCTCGTCGGCGCCCTCCGCGCCGAGCATGTGGACCATGCCGAGGCCGTAGCCCACACCGCGCCGGACCGCGCCCGGTTCGCCCGCGCCCTCGGGGCCGCCCGGCAGCAGCCACTCCTCCTCGGGGGTGTCCTTGGGGAGCGGGGGCAGCGGGTGGTCGCGTACGGCCTCGAGCAGTTCGGCGACCGGCGCCGGGCACGTCACCGTCTGGCCGGTCGGCAGGACGTCGCCGGTCGCCATGACGTTGCGCATCCGCAGCTCCGCCGGATCGAGGCCGAGCTTCTTGGCGAGCTTGTCCATCTGTGCCTCGTACGCGGCGCACACCTGCATCGCGCCCTCGCCGCGCACATGGCCCGACGGCGGGTTGTTGGTGCGCACGGCCCAGCCCTCGATGAAGGCGTTCGGGACGACGTACGGGCCGCAGGCGAAGGAGACCGCGGCGGCGAGCGCGTCGGAGGAGGTGTCCGCGTAGGCGCCCGCGTCCAGCAGGATCTGCGCCTCGACCTTCACCAGCCTGCCCTCGGCGTCCGCGTGGTGGCGGTAGCGCAGCAGTGTGGGGTGGCGGTGGACGTGGCCGAGGAAGGACTCCTCGCGGTTGGCGGTCAGTTTCACCGGGCAGCCGGTCTTCAGCGCCAGCAGCCCGAGGGGCAGCTGGAAGCCCTGGTCCTCGCGGTCCGCGGTGGCGCCGGGCACTCCGGTGACGACGACCTTCACCCGGTCCGGTTCCAGGCCGTAGACGGCGGCGGCCCGGTCCCGGTCGGTGTGCGGGTCGGTGGAGGCGAGGTACAGCTCGACGCCGCCGTCGGGGCGGGGCACGGCGAGGCCGGCCTCCGCGCCGATGGGGGCGGGGTCCTGGCGGCCGATGCGGTACAGGCCCTCGACGACGACCTCGCCGACCGCGTCCGGATCGCCGTGGCGCAGCGGGATGTGGCGGATCAGGTTGCCGTCGGGGTGGAGCGGCTCGGCCTCGAAGGCCTGCTCGGGGTCGGTGACCGGGTCGAGCACCTCGTACTCGACGATGACGGCCGCGGCGGCCATGCGGGCGGTGTCGGGGTGGTCGGCGGCGACGGCCGCGATGGGCTCCCCGTGGTGGCGTACGACGTCGGAGGCGAAGACGGGGCGGTCGGCGGTACCGCGTCCGTGCAGCGTGCCCGCGGGCACGTCCTCATGGGTGAGGACGGCCCGTACGCCGGGCATCTCGCGCGCGTGGCTGGTGTCGATGGACAGGATGCGCGCGTGCGGGTGCGGCGAGCGCAGGACGGCCGCCCACAGCAGGCCCTCGGCCCAGAGGTCGGCCGCGTACGGGAAGGTGCCCTCGGTCTTGGCGCGGGCGTCGGCGGACGGCAGGGAGGCTCCGATGCCGTGCGGCAGCGGTTCGGGGGCGGGTGCGGCCGCCGGGGTGGTCGCGGTGGCGGCTTCGTTGCTCACGCCTGGCCTCCGTCCTGGCCGTACGGGTGGTCGTTCGGGGTCACGTTGCCGAACGCGTCGAGGTGGACGCCGCCCTCTCCGGGGCCCGCCTGGTGCGGGATGCGCGGTTCGTCGCCGTCCGCTGCCGGATCGGCCTCGGCGCGGTGCGCCTCCCGCTCGGCGACGACCTCCTGGACGGCCTGGAGGACGCCCCGGTAGCCGGAGCAGCGGCACAGGTTGCCGCACAGCGCCTGGCGGGCCTCGAGGTCGGTCGGCGCCGGGTTGCCCTCCAGCAGGTCGTGCACGGTCATCGCCATGCCGGGCACGCAGAAGCCGCACTGCACGGCGCCGCACCGGGCGAGCGCCCGCTGCACGTCGGAGGGCTGTCCGTCGACGGCGAGTCCCTCGACGGTACGGACCTCACTGCCCGCGGCGGTGACGGCGGGCACCAGGCAGGAGGCGACGAGCCGTCCGTCGACCTGCACGTTGCACGCGCCGCACTCGCCCTGCGAGCAGCCGTCCTTCGCGCCGGCGAGGCCGAGCCGCTCGCGCAGCACGTACAGCAGCGACTCGCCGATCCAGGCGTCGGTGACGGGCCGGTCGGCGCCGTTCACCCGCAGGACGTACGAGGCCAGGGGGTGCTCGTCGTGCGGGGCGGCGGGCTCGGCGGCCCGATCCGGGCGCGGGTCCTGGGCGTCGGCGGTCCCGGGGGCCGGGTCGGGCTCGGGGTGCCGGCCGGCTTCGGGAGCGGGTGCCTCCTCGACGCCCGAGGTGCCGTCGGAGGTGTCGTCGGCGGCGTCAGAAGTGCCGTCGGCGGCATCGGCGGGCTCGGACGGCTCCTGGGCTACCTCTGGGGCCTCGGCAGCACCCTCGGCCCTGGAGTCCTCGTACGCCTCGTAGGCCTCGTACGGCCCGTCGGACGGCTCCCCAGGGGCCTCCTCGGGCGTCTGCGCGGCGGTCTCCTGCCCGTGCCACGACGGTACGGGCGCCTCCGTCGCCCAGGGCGCGGGCGCGCCGCCCGGCAGGGTCGCGGGCGGGGTGCCGCCCCACTGCTCGACGAGCGAGGACGTGGTGAACTCCCCCGACTCGTCCGGGAGATCGCCGCCCGCGACCGGGATCGACCACTGCCCGGTGACGTCGTGCCCGGGCGCGGGCTCCCGCGCGGCCTGGGCCTCCTCGAAGCTCCACTGCCCGGTCGCGCCGGGGTTGTACGTGAACCGGTCCCCCGTACCGTCCTGCGTGGCGCCCGGCCAGTGGGCGTCCTCGGCGGGCGCACCCCAGTTCCCGCCGTGCTCCTCGGCGCCCGTGCCCTCCTGCGGGGTGAAGGTCGGCGGCACATAGCCGTGGCCCGGCGCGGCCAGCGGGCTGTCGGAGGCGAGGAGGGCGTCGATCCCACCCTCCGGGAGCTGGACGAAGGCGGTGGCGCCGTCGTCGTAGTCCCCTTGCGGCAGCCGCTCCCAGGAGCCGTTGGTGCCCTGCCGGCGGGCTTCCTCCGGGTGCTGGTCGTCCGTCACGACAGTGCCCTCCCCAGTGCTCGTCGGGCCAGCGCGGCGACCGTGCGCCGCAGGTGCAGTACGGCGGGCGGAAGCTGCTGCACGGTGCCGTCCTCCGCGGGCGCCGGATCGGGGATGCAGGCCGCGGCGACGTACTCCCCGAAGGCGTTCAGGGCCTCCGGGACGATCGCGCGGTTGTTGTCCCAGTCGATGAGCTGCGCGACCCACTGCTCGGCCTCCAGCGGGCGCAGCGGCATCGGCGCTATGGCACCGACGGCGCAGCGCACCCCGCGCCGGGCCGGGTCCAGCACCAGCGCCACCGACGCCATCGCCCGCCCGGGTCCGGTGCGGCCGGTCGCCTTCAGGAAGACCTGGGGGGCGTGCAGCAGCGGCACGCGCACGTAGCCGATGAGTTCACCGGCGCGCAGCATCTCCACGCCCGCCAGCAGGTGCGAGACCGGGATCTCCCGGCGTGCCCCGCCCGGGCCGGCGATGATCAGCGTGGCCTCCAGGGCGGCGAGCACCGGAAGCGCGTCCCCGGTGGGGGCCGCCGACGCGATGTTGCCGCCGAGGGTGCCGGCGTTGCGGATGTGCGGCGGGCCTGCCGCGCGCGCCGCCGCCGCGAGGGCGGGGATGAGCGCCGCGAAGTCGGGGCGCCCCATGCGCGCGTGGGTGAGGCCGGCGCCGAGCAGCGCGTGGCCGTCCAGGTACTGCCAGCCGCGGATCTCGCTGATGCGGCCGAGGCCGACCAGTGCGGCGGGCCGCAGCTGCCCCGAGTTCACGGCAGCCATGAGGTCGGTACCGCCCGCCACGGGGACGGCGGCCGGATGGGCGGCGAGGGCCGCCACGGCCTCGTCCAGCGAGGCGGGCAGCGTCACGGCCTGCGCCGCCTGCGGTGCCTGCGTGGTCAAACCGGCTGCCCCTTCCCGCTGCCCCCTGGTCCCACCTGTGTTGCCGTACGGTACGTGCTGACAGGGCGGACGTGGCAACTCTGGCACATCTTTCACGGCCTCCGACGCGGGGGTCCGCTAGGAGGCATTCACCCCTCCGACCAGGGAGATGGACCGTTTTGCCACGACATCCCCGATGGGGGTGCATTGCGGCTCTTCGACGCTCCTTGCACTGCTTTTCCCATGCAGGGGTGCGTTTCCAGCCGACCCGGCGCCTCGCCTGCCCTCTGTCCGCCACCTCACACGTTCGGGGGCGCACCCTCGATCGGGCGTCCGAGCACCCCGGGGCGCCGCTGCCACGGCAGCGGGCCCGTGGGCGGCCGGTAGGCGACCCCCAGGGCCTCCAGGCGGCGGTAGTGGGCGGCCATGCGCCGCTCGAAGTCCGAGAAGTCGCGCTCGGCCGGGACGGGAAGGGCGCTCCAGGCGACCTCGGCGAATGCCGCGAGCCGGGGAAACACCTGATAGTCGACGCGCCCCTGATCCTCCGTCACCTCGGTCCAGATGTTGGCCTGGGTGCCCAGAACGTGCCGCGCCTCCTCCGGCGTCAGCTGCGGTGGAACGGGCTCGAACCGGTAGACGTCCTCCAGGGTGCGCACGTACCCGATGGGCACCGGCTCGTCGGCGCCGCCGTCCTGACGGTGGTCCAGATACACCTGCTGCTCCGGGCACATGACGACGTCGTGGCCGGCGCGCGCCGCCGTGATCCCGCCGGCGTACCCGCGCCATGATGAGACGGTCGCACCGTCCGCGAGGCCGCCCTCGAGGATCTCGTCCCAGCCGACGAGCCGGCGTCCGCGTGCGGTGAGCCAGGTGTCGAAGTGGCGCACGAACCACGCCTGGAGCTCGTCCTCGTCCGCGAGTCCCAGCTCCTTGATGCGCGCCTGCGCGGCCGGCGAGCGCCGCCACTGGTCCTTGGGGCACTCGTCGCCGCCGATGTGGACGAAGGGTGACGGGAAGAGTTCCAGGACCTCCTCGAACACCCCCTCGTAGAACCGCAGGGTGGTGTCGGTGGGGGCTAGTACGTTGGGGTTGATGCCCCAGTCGTCCCAGACCGTGAGGGAGGTCGTGTCGATGACGTCGGAGTTGCCCAGTTCCGGGTACGCGGCGATGGCCGCCTGGCTGTGCCCGGGGACGTCGACCTCGGGGACGACGGTGATATGCCGCTCGGCCGCGTACGCGACGATCTCGCGGATGTCGTCCTGCGTGTAGAAACCGCCGTGCGGCTTCTCCTCCCACAGCGGCGAGGCCCGGTGGCCGAATCTGGTGCGCGCCCGCCAGGCACCGACCTCGGTGAGCCTCGGGTAGCGCTTGATCTCCAGCCGCCAGCCCTGGTCGTCGGTGAGGTGGAGGTGGAGGACGTTGAGCTTGTGGGCGGCCATCAGGTCCAGGTAGCGCAGGACGCCGTCCTTGGGCATGAAGTGCCGGGCCACGTCGAGCAGGAGGCCGCGCCAGCGGAAGCGGGGGGCGTCCTGGACCGTCACCGCGGGCACCTCCCACTGACGTCTCCCGGTCACCGGGGCGCGGCGGAAGGCCTCCGGCCCGAGCAGCTGGCGGAAGGTCTGGGCGCCCCAGAACAGGCCGGCCTCGCTCGCGCCGTCGATGACGACGTCATGGCCGTCGGCGGTGAGGCGGTACGCCTCGGGGCTGCCCAGCTCCTCCCCGAGCCCGGGGACGAGGCGCAGCAGGACCCGGTTGCCGTGGTCGCCGGCCGGCGGCAGTGGAAGCCCGGTCGCGGCGCCGACGGCCGCCCGCAGCCACCGCGCGACGCGCTCGGCGCCGGGCCCCGTCGTCTCGATCCGGGTGTCCTCGTCGACGATGCATCCCGTGCCGCCGCCGATCGAGGGGGACATGCGGGTGGGGGCGGGGACCAGGTGCACGTCGAGCCCCGGGGGGAAGGAGTACGCAGACTCAGGCATGCCGCCAGTCTTCACCGCCCGGCCCGGTCCCGAGGGTGGATTCACCGCACTTCGGAGACGCACTCCCGATCCGCCGGCAGCGGGCACAAAGGCTCCCGGGACGCTTCGGACACGCGTCCCGGGAACCCAGCGGTCGTCACGCAGCCGAGCGGTCGGCTACTTGTCGCCGCCCTTGCCCTCGTCGCCGCCGCTGCCCATGGAGTCGTAGATCTCCTTGCACATCGGGCAGACGGGGTACTTCTTCGGGTCGCGTCCCGGGACCCACACCTTCCCGCACAGCGCCACGACGGGAGTGCCGTCCAGGGCGCTCGCCATGATCTTGTCCTTCTGGACGTAGTGGGCGAAGCGCTCGTGGTCGCCGTCGCCGTGCGACACCTGCGGCGTCGGCTCTACGAGGGTCCCCGTACCGGTGCCGCGCTCGGGCTCAAGAGTGCTCATAGGGCCAAGCGTACTGAAGCCCGCACGTATCAGTTGAGCGTAGGGTCGTCCGGGTACGTCGCCACCATCGCCAGCTCGCTGCGCTGGCGTCGCAGCACGTCGCGCCAGAGTTTTTCCGGGGCCGGGGACGAGACGTCGCCGGGTTCCGACTCGACGACGTACCACGCCCCGTCGACCAGCTCGTCCTCCAGCTGGCCCGGCCCCCAGCCGGCGTATCCGGCGAAGATGCGCAGGGAGCCGAGCGCCTTGGCGAGCAGTTCCGGAGGGGCCTCCAGGTCGACCAGGCCGATCGCGCCGTGCACCCGCCGCCAGCCGAGCGGGGCGTGTTCCGGGGACGCGCCGCCGGGGATCACCGCGACACCGAGCGCCGAGTCCAGCGACACGGGTCCGCCCTGGAAGACGACACCGGGCTCGCCCGCGAGGTCCGCCCAGCCCTCCAGGATGTCGCCCACGTCGACGGGCGTGGGGCGGTTGAGGACCACGCCGAGCGAGCCCTCCTCGTCGTGGTCGAGGAGCAGCACCACAGCGCGGTCGAAGTTCGGGTCCGCCAGGGCGGGGGTGGCCACGAGCAGCCGCCCTGTGAGCGAGGACACCTCGGTCATGGCAGACATGATCCCGCATCTTGCCTTCGGATGGGGAGGCAACGGGTGTACGTGGGTGAATGCAGCTCAGGGCTCATGGGGGCGCTGCGGGCGCACGTACGCCCCGGTAACCCCTCGCGTCCGCCTCCGCACCGTTCGTGTTGTGGCAAAGCTATGACCTTCGTTGGGGCCACTTGGGCTTACTGAAGGGGGGTACGCGGCCATTACGCTTACGTCTTCGGCCCCTGCCCCACTCCACGGAACGCGAGATTCATGACCGTCAACGACGATGTCCTCCTTGTCCACGGCGGCACCCCGCTCGAGGGCGAGATCCGTGTCCGCGGTGCGAAGAACCTCGTACCGAAGGCCATGGTCGCCGCCCTCCTGGGCAGTGCCCCGAGCAGACTCCGCAACGTGCCCGACATCCGCGACGTGCGCGTCGTCCGGGGGCTGCTGCAGCTGCACGGCGTGACGGTGCGTCCGGGCGAGGAGCCGGGTGAGCTGGTGCTCGACCCGACGCACGTCGAGAGCGCGAACGTCGCGGACATCGATGCCCACGCGGGCTCGTCGCGCATCCCGATCCTGTTCTGCGGTCCGCTGCTGCACCGGCTGGGCCACGCGTTCATCCCGGGTCTCGGCGGCTGCGACATCGGCGGCCGGCCGATCGACTTCCACTTCGACGTGCTGCGGCAGTTCGGCGCGGTCATCGAGAAGCGGGCGGACGGCCAGTACCTGGAGGCGCCCAAGGGGCTGCGCGGCACGAAGATCCGGCTGCCGTACCCGTCCGTCGGCGCGACGGAGCAGGTGCTGCTGACGGCGGTGCTCGCCGAGGGTGTCACCGAGCTGTCCAACGCGGCGGTGGAGCCGGAGATCGAGGACCTGATCTGCGTGCTGCAGAAAATGGGCGCGATCATCGCGATGGACACCGACCGCACGATCCGCATCACCGGCGTGGAGAAGCTCGGCGGCTACACCCACCGCGCCCTCCCGGACCGGCTGGAGGCCGCGTCCTGGGCGTCGGCGGCGCTGGCGACCAACGGCAACATCTACGTCCGTGGCGCGCAGCAGCGGTCGATGATGACGTTCCTGAACACCTACCGCAAGGTGGGCGGCGCGTTCGAGATCGACGACGAGGGCATCCGGTTCTGGCACCCGGGCGGGCAGCTGAAGTCGATCGCGCTGGAGACGGACGTGCACCCCGGCTTCCAGACGGACTGGCAGCAGCCGCTGGTCGTGGCCCTGACCCAGGCGACGGGCCTGTCGATCATCCACGAGACGGTGTACGAGTCCCGCCTCGGCTTCACCTCCGCGCTGAACCAGATGGGCGCGCACATCCAGCTCTACCGCGAGTGCCTCGGCGGCTCCGACTGCCGCTTCGGGCAGCGCAATTTCCTGCATTCCGCGGTGGTTTCGGGCCCGACGAAGCTGCAGGGCGCGGACCTGGTCATCCCCGACCTGCGCGGCGGTTTCTCCTACCTGATCGCGGCCCTGGCGGCCGAGGGCACGTCCCGCGTCCACGGCATCGACCTGATCAACCGCGGCTACGAGAACTTCATGGAGAAGCTGATGGAGCTGGGCGCGAAGGTCGAACTGCCCGGCAACGCACTCGGCTGAGGTCCACCGACGGCTGGGGGTCCGGGGGTCGTCCCCCGGGCAGGCACAGCATGGAGAAGCTGATGGAGCTGGGCGCGAAGGTCGAACTGCCCGGCAACGCACTCGGCTGACCTCCCGCGGAGCGTCGCCCATGCGAAGGGGCGGTCACCCTGATCCGGGTGACCGCCCCTTTTGGCCTTGCTGGGCCCGTACGCCGTCGCGAGGAGCTTGCCGGGCTCGTCACTCGCCGTCCCGTGGCGGTACGGCCTCGTCACGCCGTCCCTGCGACGGGCTCGGCCTCGTCACGCCGTCCTACGGCAGGTAGGGCCTCGTCACGCCGCCCTGCGGCGGTCGGGCTTCGTCGCACCGCCCTGTGGCGGTGCGGCGGCCTTGCTGCGCCGTCCGTGGCGTCACGGTGTCGTACGCCGTCCCGTGGCGCACGAACGGCAAGATCACTTGCCCTTGGCGGCTTCCTTGAGCTTGGAGCCCGCGGAGACCTTCACGCTGTAGCCGGCCGGGATCTGGATGGGGTCGCCGGTCTGCGGGTTGCGCGCGGTGCGAGCGGCACGGTGGGTGCGCTCGAAGGTGAGGAAGCCAGGGATGGTGACCTTCTCGTCGCCCTTGGCGACGACCTCGCCGACGGTCTCGGCGAACGCGGCCAGCACGGCGTCGGCGTCCTTGCGGGTCACCTCGGCGCGGTCGGCCAGCGCGGCCACCAGCTCACTGCGGTTCATGTTGTTACTCCCGTGTTCTTCTTGCCGTTGAGGCGTGCCACGCGGCGGAGCCGCATGTTGGGCACGGCGAAGCCGATGCTGCCAGGGTCCTCGGTGAGTCCCCGGACCCGGGTCCGTCGTCAGACCCTCGCGCCCGAAGACGCATCCTGCCCCCACCTGCGGCGGGAAAGCCAATCCGGCACCCGTAGGAGTCGTGAGAACACCCTTGGGAGTCACACGAAGGGCGCCACCGCCATGCGGCGGTGACGTTTCGCCCTCTTTCCGCGACAGATCGCAGGTTCTGGGGGGTCCGAGCCCGGCCGCCACCATAGAGGTCGGCCGGGCACCCGGGGTTCCGCGACGCGCCGGTCGGCCGCCACCGTGGCGATGGTCACAGCAGCGGCACGGAATCCCTACTCGTCCGCCGTCGCCGACGCGCCCGCCGCCTTCGCGGCCTCCCGCACGGCTCCGGCGACCGCGCCCGCGACCTTGTCGTTGAAGACGCTCGGAACGATGTAGTTCGGGTTCAGCTCGCCCTCGGTCACCACGTCCGCGAGGGCCTGCGCGGCCGCCAGCATCATCTCCGTGTTGACCGTGCGGGACTGCGCGTCCAGCAGACCGCGGAAGACGCCCGGGAACACCAGCACGTTGTTGATCTGGTTCGGGAAGTCGGAGCGCCCGGTGGCCACAACAGCCGCCGTCTGACGGGCGATTGCGGGGTCGACCTCGGGGTCCGGGTTCGCGAGCGCGAACACGATCGCGCCGTCCGCCATGGCCGCCACGTCGTCGCCGTCGAGCACGTTCGGCGCCGAGACACCGATGAAGACGTCGGCGCCCCGCACCGCTTCCTTCAGCGTGCCGGTCAGGCCCTCCTGGTTGGTGTTGTCGGCGATCCAGCGCAGCGCCGAGTCCGGCGCGGCGTCCACGAGGTCCTCACGGCCGGCGTGCACGACACCGTGGATGTCGGCCACCACCGCGTTCTTCACGCCCGCCGCGAGCAGCAGTTTCAGGATCGCCGTACCGGCCGCGCCGGCGCCCGACATCACGACGCGGACGTTCTCGATCTCCTTGCCCACCACGCGAAGTGCGTTGGTGAGGGCGGCCAGCACCACGATGGCCGTGCCGTGCTGGTCGTCGTGGAAGACGGGGATGTCGAGCGCCTCGCGCAGCCGGGCCTCGATCTCGAAGCAGCGCGGCGCGGAGATGTCCTCGAGGTTGATGCCGGCGAACCCGGGGGCGATCGCCTTGACGATCTCGACGATCGCGTCGGTGTCCTGGGTGTCGAGGCAGATCGGCCAGGCGTCGATGCCGGCGAACCGCTTGAAGAGGGCCGCCTTGCCCTCCATGACGGGCAGCGCGGCCTTCGGGCCGATGTTGCCGAGGCCCAGCACGGCGGAGCCGTCCGTCACAACCGCAACGGAGTTGCGCTTGATCGTGAGGCGGCGGGCGTCCTCGGGGTTCTCGGCGATCGCCATGCACACGCGCGCCACACCCGGCGTGTAGACCATGGACAGGTCGTCACGGTTGCGGATGGGGTGCTTCGACGCCATCTCGATCTTGCCGCCGAGGTGCATGAGGAACGTACGGTCCGAGACCTTGCCCAGCGTGACGCCCTCGATGCCGCGCAGCTTCTCGACGATCTCCTGCGCGTGCGCGGTGGAGGTGGCGGCGATGGTGACGTCGATACGGAGCTTCTCGTGGCCGGACGCGGTGACGTCGAGGCCGGTCACCGAGCCTCCGGAGGACTCCACGGCGGTGGTGAGCTGCGAGACGGCGGTTCCGCTCGCGGGCACCTCCAACCGGACCGTCATCGAGTAGGAGACGCTGGGCGCCGTTGCCATGGCCGACTTCCTCTGCTTTCACCGTGTCGCGGATATGCCGTCCGATCGTCGCACCTACCGGAGAGTACGTGGTAGCCGCCCCGCATTTGCGAACGTTTTGTTCGTCGGCACGGGCTAGCTCCGGAAAGCGACTTCCACGATACGAGAGGTCAGAGGTGGACGCAGAGGCACGCCGTACAACGAGAGAGGTCCGCGTCACACAGGACGCGGACCTCTCCACAAGTCAGTGACACCGACCCGCCATGCTCGCCTCGCGGCAAGTGGTCGCTCGTAGCGACTAAGGTTGGGCCCGGGGGCTTGGATCGGGCCGGTGCCACACCCAGGCTAACAAACGGATCCGGTAAGGCCATTCCCGTACCCGGAGTTCATCTCGCGTACAGGGCGGCTCCGCCCGGGCCTCAGTCCCGCAGCAGGTCCGGCACCCCGGCCGCGTCCGGCTCGTCCCGCTCGCCCGAGACCACCGTCAGCTGCTGCGTCGCCCGGGTGAGCGCCACGTACAGCACGCGCAGCCCCGCGGGGCTCTCGTCGGCGATCTCCGCGGGAGAGACGACGACCGTCGCGTCGTACTCCAGGCCCTTGGCCTCCAGGCTGCCGAGGGCCACCACCCGGTCGCCGAGGCCGTCCAGCCAGCGGGCCGCCTCCTCGCGCCGGTTCATGGCGACGACGACGCCGACCGTGCCGTCGACGCGGTCGAGGAGCCGGGCGGCCTCCGCGCGAACGGTCTGCGCCATCGAGTCCCGTATCACCGTGAAGCGCGGCTGGACGCCGGTGGAGCGGACGGCCGTGGGGGCGGTGGAGCCCGGCATGGCGAGCGCGAGGACCTTCGACGCCAGGTCGGCGATCTCGGCGGGGTTGCGGTAGTTGACCGTGAGCGTGAAGCGGCGGCGCGGGCGGGTGCCCAGGGCCTCGTCGCGGGCCTCGGCCGCCTCGTCCGGGTCGGACCAGGACGACTGGGCCGGGTCACCGACGACGGTCCAGGTCGCGTGCCGGCCGCGACGCCCGACCATCCGCCACTGCATCGGCGTGAGGTCCTGCGCCTCGTCGACGATCACGTGCGCGTACTCGGTGCGCTCCTGCGCCAGCCGCTCGGCGCGCTCACGCTGCGACTCCTCGCGGACGGGCATCAGCTCTTCGAGCCCGGTCAACTGGTCGAGCGGGTCCAGCTCGCGCCTCTTCTTCGGGCGGGCCGGCAGGCCGAGGACGGCCTGGAGCTCGTCGAGCAGGGCGATGTCGTGCACGGAGTACCCGTCCCGCTTCAGCGAGCGCGCGACCCTGCGCACCTCGCCGGGGGTGAGGACGCGCCGCGCCCAGCGGCCGAGCCGCCTCTCGTCGGCCATCGCCGCAACGACCGACCGGGGGGTCAGCTCGGGCCACCAGGCGTCCAGGAACGCGATGAAGGAGTCCTCGGAGGTGATGTCCTCGTCGAAGGAGGACCGCAGCTCGGCGGCCAGCTCGGGGTCGGCGTGCCGGTTCGCCCCGCCGGACTGCGCCCACAGGGCGTCCAGGAGCAGCTTGCGGGCGCGCGGACGCAGCAGGTTGACGGGCGCCGTACCGGTGAGGGCGGTGCGCCGGATCCGTTCCAGCTGCTCCGCCTCCAGCTCCAGGCGGCGGCCGAAGGCGACGACCCGCAGCCGCTCCGGTGCGCCGCTGCGCTCCAGGGCGCCGCGGGCCGCCTTGCGCAGCACCTTGAGCATGCGGGAGGAGCCCTTGGCGCGGGCCACGGACGGGGAGTCGTGGAGCGTGGCCTCGACGCCGTCGACGAGCGAGCCGATGGCGCGGATCGCGACCTGGCCCTCCTCGCCGAGCGACGGCAGGACGCCCTCGGTGTAGGCGACGAGCAGCGGGGTGGGCGAGACGATCAGGATGCCGCCCGCGTAGCGGCGCCGGTCCTGGTACAGCAGGTACGCGGCCCGGTGCAGGGCGACGGCGGTCTTGCCGGTGCCGGGGCCGCCCTCGACGTGGGTCACGGAGGCGGCGGGGGCGCGGATGACCAGGTCCTGCTCCGCCTGGATGGAGGCCACGATGTCCCGCATGGTGTGGGTGCGGGCCTGGCCGAGGGCGGCCATCAGGGCGCCGTCGCCGATGACGGGCAGCTCGTGGCCGTCGAGGAAGGCCGTCAGCTCGGGGCGCATCAGGTCGTCCTCGACGCCGAGCACCCTGCGCCCCTTGGAGCGGATGACCCGGCGGCGCACGACCCGCCCGGGGTCGACCGGCGTGGAGCGGTAGAAGGGGGCGGCGGCGGGTGCCCGCCAGTCGATGACCAGCGGCGCGTAGTCCTGGTCGAGGACGCCGATGCGGCCGATGTGCAGGGTCTCGGCGATGTCGGCGGTGTTGTCGGAGCGCACCGCGCCCTCGGCGGGCTCGACAGCCGTGTACGCACCGTCGGGTCCCTTCTTGCCGTCCTTGCCGAGCAGCAGGTCGATCCGGCCGAAGAGGAAGTCCTCGAACTCGTTGTTGAGCCGGTTGAGGTGGATGCCGGCCCGGAACACCTGGGCGTCGCGCTCGGCGAGCGCGCCGGGCGTGCCGACCTGGCCGCGCTGGGCGGCGTCGTTCATCAGGAACTCCGCCTCGTGGATCTTCTCCTCGAGGCGCCGGTAGACCCGGTCCAGGTGTTCCTGTTCGACGCTGATCTCCCGGTCACGGAGCGAGTCGTGCGCGGACCTGCCGACCGGGCCGAGCGCGGTTTCCTGTTGAACCTGAGCGGCCACCGGGCCCCCTTCTGACGTGCTGAGCAGCCGTCCACCGTACGCGAAGGGGGACCGGGGAGGCTACGGCGCGCCCCGAACCACCGCGGCCCTGTCGCCGAACTCCCGACCGCCCTGCGGGCGGACGACGGGAATGTGACGACAGGACCGCACACGTCGACCCGCGGCGTGACTCGGACGCACGCCGCGGGAAGCGCTCAGACCGGTGGTGGCGGCTACGCCTTCACCTCCACCAGCTTCTTCCCGTCGAACGTCATGAGCTCGAAGTGGTCGATCTGGTTCGGTGTGAAGGCGGCGGCGCCGCTCACGTAGAGCGGGTTCTTCGACTCCTCCGTCTTGCCGTCGGGGATGCCGTAGCCCCACTGCGGAACGGACCAGGAGGCCAGTGTCTCGCGCTCGCCGTTCTTGCCGACGGCGACCCACGAGCACTTGAGCGGGCCCTTGACGCCCTTCACCTCGATGGCGCCGCTGGTGCCCCAGTCCTTGGCCTGCATCGCGATCGTGGCGCTGACCCCGGTGGTCGGGTCGGTCGCCGAGACCTTGTCGGTCATGGACTGGAAGGCGGCCTTGGCGGGCGAGACCGCCGCCACCGTGTGTCCGGTGTTGGCGTCATCGCCGCCGTTCACCGCCATCACGGCGACCGGGCCGCCGATGATCAGCGCGGCGGCGGCCGCGACGAGGTAGAAGCTGCGCCGCCGCTTCTGGGCGCGCCGCTCGGAGACCTCGTCGACCAGCCGCTCGACGAGCCGTGGGCTGGGTTTGGCGGACAGGGATTCGCCGATGGCGGGGGTGCCGTGGCTGTCCGGCATGTCGGCGAGCGCGGCCAGCATCGGTTCCATGCCGGCCAGGTCGTCGAGTTGCTGGGCACACCAGTCGCAGGTGGCGAGGTGCGCCTCGAAGGCGGTCGCCTCCGCGTCGTCCAGGATGCCGAGGGCGTAGGCGCCGACGGTTTCGTGGATGTCGCCCTGCCCCTGGGGACCGCCTCTCACGGCCCCGGGGCCACCAGTGCCGAATCCCCCGTACAGGTTGCTCATGCCGTCACCCCCCGCTCCTCCAGTGCCAGCTTCATCGACCGCAGGGCGTAGAACACCCTGGAGCGCACCGTTCCGCTGGGGATGCCGAGCGTTTCGGCCGCCTCATTGACCGTACGCCCTTTGAAGTACGTTTCGACCAGGACCTCCCTGTGGGCAGGGGTCAGGTCTTCCAGCGCGTCCGACAGTGTCATCAGCCACAACGCCTTGTCGATCTCGTCCTCCGCGGGGATGACCTCCAGCGGCGACGGGTCGACCTCCTGCGGCCGGGCCTGCCGGCTGCGGTGGCCGTCGATGACGATGCGCCGGGCGACCGTCACCAGCCAGGGGCGTACCGAACCGGTCGCTCGGTTGAGCTGGCCGGCGTTCTTCCAGGCACGGATGAGCGTCTCCTGCACGACGTCCTCGGCGCGCTGCCGGTCGCCCGCGACCAGGCGCAGCACGTAGGCGAGCAGGGGTCCCGCATGTTCTCGATACAGGGCACGCATCAGCTCCTCGTCCGGCTCGGTCGAGGACGCCGAGGACGAGGTCATGCGATGTCGGGCCCTGGGCCGCTTTCGTTCATCAGCCACGGCGGAATCCTTGCGCACGCCTACCTCCGGTGTCCGGGGGTTCCCCCAGTCGGTCGCTCACATCCGGGTACGCGCGAGTAGGCCCACGTGTTCAAAGCGACACCAGAAATTTCTTGGAGAAGGTGTGGAAGCCCTTGTTCCCGGGCACCCATTTCTCCCCCAACGGGACATACGGCCGCCGGAGCGAAGAGACCCAGGTCACACCGGCAGATGCTTCACTCCCGGACTCACCAAGATCGCCGTGTGAAAATTTGGCTGGACTTCGGTGGAGGAATTGTCGAGATCAGGGGGCGCACTGCCCGATTTCAGCCAAATTTTTCGGTAACTCTCTTTTTTCGCGAGCTATGCGGATGGCCTCCCTTTCCGTTGTTTCCTCGGCTTCCTTTCCTTTCGGAGTTTTCAGGGCGTTCATGGTGCTCAGCGCGTTCAGCGCGTCGAGAACGTCCAGTAGTCACGCTCGGGGAGCTCGACCCACACATCCGGGGGGCCGACGACGGCGCGCGCGTCGGTCGGCCGCAGGCCCGCGTAGGCGCACGAGTAGGCGGGCGCGTTGCGCCGGTAGAGATAGGAGGCCAGGACTTCCTCCGGCGGGGCCTCCGGGTCCGGTGCGCCGCCCGGGTGCAGGTCCCAGCCTTCGATGACCCCGTCGCGGGCGATGCTGCCCTGGTTGCCGCTCTTGGGGTTGGCGTAGAGGCCGTAGCAGACGGTGCCGAGGGACAGCGGTCTCAGCACGCCCGGCATCTGCGGCGCGTATCCCCAGGGCTGGGAGACGACGCAGCCGCCCGGCACGGTGGTGACGCCGACGATCCGCAGGGTGTCGTCCAGGTCGTACTCGTACGGGTCCTCGAGCAGCTCCTGAAGTTCCTCGCTTCTCGCCGGCGTCGCCCCCAGGCGGTGTATCGCCTCCTCGGCGTCGATCCCGGCCACGCACGCCAGGCCCGTGCCGTCGTAGTGGATGTCCCCCAGCGCCGCGACGAGCCGCCTGCCCTCCTCCGCCGCCGCGCGCTCCGCCTCGGACAGCCCGCGCTCGCCCTCGGGCACCTCGAACAGCTCCGGCGTCGGCCCGGCCAGCCCGAGCCGCCCCGGGGACCAGCCGCCGAGCAGGGGCCGCCAGGGATCCGCGCCGGCGGCGACAAGAGCCCGTGCGTTGTCCGGACGGTCGGACAGGACGGCCTCCCACAGCGCGGTCGTCCCGTGCTCCAGCGCGTCCACGTCCGCGACCCGCCGCGCCAGCTCGGCGACGACCTCCGGCGAGCCGCACCACGCCGCCCGGTGCAGCGGCCGTCCCCCGCCCCACGCCTCCGGATCCGCGCCCTGATCCAGGCGCCGCCGGATGACCTCGGCGTCGCGCCAGTCCTGATGGGCCAGGCCTGCCCAGCCGTCGCCGCGTTCCGCCACCGCTCCCCCTCCAGCACCGATCCGGGCGGCACCCGGACCGCCCCCCGTACGCACACCATGGCAGACGGGTCTGACAACGCCCGGTCGCCGCCTCACCGCGCCCCTTCCCAGCCCGTGAGAGCAACGTTCCCTTCCGGTCACCCGGTGCCACAGGGCGGAAACGCGTCCTCCCTACCTTCGGGACTCATCACCGCGTAACGACACCCGGGCACCGCAGAACCGTGGAGGCGTCATGACAGCCCCGAGCACAGCCCCCGCCGCCGGCAGGGGAGGCCGCTGGATCCAGCAGTGGGATCCCGAGGACGAGACGTTCTGGAACGAGGCCGGGGAGAAGATCGCCCGGCGCAACCTGCTGTTCTCCGTCTTCTCCGAGCACATCGGGTTCTCGATCTGGACCATGTGGTCGGTCCTCGTGCTCTTCATGGGGCCGAAGTACGGGCTGACCCCCGCCGACAAGTTCATGCTCACGTCCATGGTCACGCTCGTCGGCGCCGTCGTCCGCGTCCCCTACACCTTCGCGGTCGCGATCTTCGGCGGGCGCAACTGGACGATCATCTCCGCGAGCCTGCTGCTCATCCCGACGATCGCCGCCTTCGCCGTGATGAAGCCGGGGACCTCCTTCTCCACCTTCCTGGTCGTCGGCCTGCTCGCCGGCATCGGCGGCGGCAACTTCGCGTCCTCGATGACCAACATCAACGCCTTCTTCCCGCTGCGGAAGAAGGGGTGGGCCCTCGGCCTCAACGCGGGCGGCGGCAACATCGGCGTGCCGGTCATCCAGCTCGTCGCCCTTGCGATCATCGGCGCGAGCGGCGGGCCGCGCGTGCTGCTCGGGATCTACATCCCGCTGATCGTCGTCGCCGCCGTGCTCGCCGCCCTCTTCATGGACAACCTCGCCTCCGTGAAGAACGACACCGGCGCCGCCAAGGACGCCGCGAAGGACGCGCACACCTGGATCATGTCCTTCCTCTACATCGGCACCTTCGGCTCGTTCATCGGTTACAGCTTCGCCTTCGGGCAGGTGCTGCAGAACCAGTTCGGGCGCACCCCGCTGCAGGCGGCGTACGTCACCTTCATCGGCCCGCTGCTCGGTTCGCTGATCCGTCCCGTGGGCGGCTGGCTCGCCGACCGCTACGGCGGCTCGAAGATCACGCTGTGGAACTTCGTCGCCATGGGCGCGGCCACCGCCGTCCTGGTCTTCGCGAGCATGCAGAAGTCGCTGCCGCTGTTCACCGCCGCGTTCGTCGTCCTGTTCGTGCTCAGCGGGCTCGGCAACGGGTCGACGTACAAGATGATCCCCGGCATCTTCCAGGCCAAGGCCGTCGCCAAGGGGCTCGAGGGTGAGGAGGCCGCCGCGTACGGCCGGCGGCTGTCCGGCGCCTCCATGGGTCTCATCGGCGCCGTGGGCGCGCTCGGCGGCGTCGGCATCAACCTCGCCTTCCGGCAGTCCTTCCTCTCCTACGGCTCCGGCACCGGCGCCTTCGTCGCCTTCCTCGCCTTCTACGCCGCGGCCTTCGCGGTCACCTGGGCCGTATACCTTCGCCGCCCGGCCGTGCAACCTCAGGCCAACGCCTCCACCTCCGAGGCGAACCAGCAGCTCAGCTACGCCGAGGTGTGACGTAACACCAGCGACATGAAGCCGAACCGAGCCTGTCACGAGCCGTTGACAGGCTCGGTCGGCATGTAGGCAGGACGCGTACGACCGGTGTTCACGACCGCGTGACCACCGGTATGCCGACTCGAGTGCGGGACGAGAGCCATGTACGACAACCAGCAGCGACCAGAACACGGGCCTCTCGAGGGGTTCACCGTGGGCGTGACGGCCGCGCGACGGGCCGACGAGCTGGGGGCCCTGCTCCAGCGGCGCGGCGCGTCCGTGCTGTACGCGCCGGCCCTGCGTATCGTGCCGCTCGCCGACGACGGAGAACTGCTCGCCGCCACCAAGGAGTTGATCGACCGGGTACCGGACATCGCGGTCGCCACCACCGCGATCGGCTTCCGCGGCTGGGTCGAGGCCGCCGACGGCTGGGGGCTCGGCGAGGATCTGCTCGCCCGGCTGCGCGGGGTGCGGCTGCTCGCACGCGGCCCGAAGGTCAAGGGCGCCATACGGGCGGCCGGGCTGACCGAGGAGTGGTCGCCCAGCTCGGAGTCCATGGCCGAGGTGCTCGACCGGCTGCTCGAGGAAGGCGTCGACGGCCTCCGTATCGCCGTCCAGCTGCACGGCGAGCCGCTGCCGGGCTTCGTGGAGGCGCTGCGGGAGGGGGGCGCCGAGGTGGTGGGGGTGCCGGTGTACCGGTGGATGCCGCCGGAGGACGTCGGGCCGATGGACCGGCTCCTCGACGCGACCGTCAGCCGGGGCCTGGACGCCCTCACCTTCACCAGCGCGCCCGCTGCCGCGTCCCTGCTCTCCCGGGCCGAGGAGCGCGGGCTGCTGCCGGAACTGCTCGCCGCCCTGAACCACGACGTGCTGCCCGCCTGCGTCGGCCCCGTCACCGCGCTGCCGCTTCAGGCCCGCGGCATCGACACGGTCCAGCCCGAACGCTTCCGGCTCGGCCCGCTCGTCCAGCTCCTGTGCCAGGAACTGCCCGCCCGGGCCCGTACGCTGCCCATCGCCGGCCACCGGGTGGAGATCCGCGGGCACGCGGTGATGGTGGACGGCGACCTGCGGCCCGTACCGCCGGCGGGGATGTCCCTGCTGCGCGCCCTGTCCCGGCGGCCGGGCTGGGTGGTCGCCCGCTCCGACCTGTTGCGCGCGCTCCCGGGCGCCGGGCGCGACGAGCACGCCGTGGAGACGGCGATGGCCCGGCTCCGGACGGCCCTCGGGGCGCCCAAGCTGATCCAGACGGTGGTCAAGCGCGGCTACCGGCTCGCGCTCGACCCGGCGGCGGACTCCAAGTACGCGGACGTGTGAGCCGCCTTTCCCGGAGCAGGGCCCGCGCAGGGCCGCCTCCCTGGAGAGCGCCCGGACGAAGCAGCCCTCCCTGGAGAGCGCCCGGGCGAGGCAGGCCGTGCCGGGGTCGGCGGCGGGCCCGTACGGCCGGTTTGGCGGCCGCTTCGGGCGCGCGAGGGACGTCGCCGGGACGCGCGGGCGCATCGACAGGCGTCCACCGTGGAGTTCGGGGGCGTACGGGGCCTTCCCCGAGGCCTGTGCGGGCGGGCACTGTAGAGGGGGTGACCGCGGCGACTCCAAGGCGGTGACAGGCACATGGCATCCGGCACGGCCACGGCCACGGCCTCCTACGCGTTGCGGTTCGGCTCCGGGCGGATCTGCCTGGACCTGCTGACGACGACGCATCCCGAGGAACGCCTCGACTCGGCGGACCGGTTGCGGGCGTGGATCACCGGGTCCGGGCTGGTGCCGCCGGGTACCCCGCTGACCGGGGTGGACGCGGGCTGGCTGCGGGCGTTCCGCGAACTGCGTGAGCACGTCGGCCTGTTGGTGGGTGGCGAACTGGACGGGCGCCCGGCGGACGGGGCGCTGATCCGGGTCAACGCCGCGGCCCGGGGCGCACCGCCCGCGCCGTGCGCGGTCCGTACGGAGGACGGCGCGCTGGTACGACGACTGCGTGCACTGCCCACCTGCGAGGACCTGCTGGCCGCGGTGGCCCGCGAGGCCATAGAACTGCTGACCGATCCGAAGGCCAGGGCGAGCCTGCGGCGGTGCGAGGGCGACAACTGCCCGATCGTCTACCTGGACACGTCCCGGGGCCGACGCCGCCGCTGGTGCTCGAGCGAGGTGTGCGGCAACCGGGAGCGGGTGGCCCGCCACCGCCGGCGGGCGGCGCTGACACGGACGTAGGTCGCAGGTCGTGCCGGGCACCCTCCCGCCTGCTACGGGATCACATGCCTGCCTCGGTCACCACGTCGCCGGTGGGCGCGGGGGGTGCGGTGGTCGCGCGAGGGATCAGATGGGTGGGCAGCACGACGTGGCGCGCGCGGTCGGCCTCGGGGTCGTCGATCAGCTTCAGGGCGAGTTCCCCGGCCACCCGGCCCATGTCCGAGGGTGACTGGGCGACCGTGGACAGATCGAACCACTCGGCGATCTGGTGGTCGTCGAAGCCGATGACGGACATCCGCTCGGGCACCTGGATCCGCGCCGCGCGCAGGGTGTGTATGACAGCGACGGCCAGCTCGTCCTGCTCGGCGAAGACTGCGGTGGGGGGCTCCCGCAGGCTCAGCAGCGCGCCTATCCCTGCGGCGAGACCGCGCTTGTCCTCGACCGACATGGTGACCACCAGCTCGTCGTCCAGGGGAATGCCGGCCTCGGTGAGCGCCTGCCGGTAGCCGAGCAGCCGTTCGCGCGAGCTGAAGGTGAAGCCGGTGGCGCCCACCGTCGGCACGAAGGCGATCCTGCGGTGGCCGAGGTTGAGCAGGTGCCGGGTGGCCTTGCAGCCTCCGGCCACGTCGTCGACGTAGACGCTGGGGCGGCTCTTGGCGTGCTGGCTGACGTAGATGACCGGCATCCCGAGGTCGTCCAGCCGTGCCGTCTCCTCGCCGGTGAGGTCGAAGCCGAAGACGAGGAGCGCGTCGGCGTTCCGCCGGGCCGGGAGGTGCTCGAAGAACGAGGTGCGCTCGGCCATGTCCGGGATGACGTAGACGTTCAGCTCCATGCCGGCCGCGCGCAGCAGCGGGCCCAGGCTGGACAGCGCCGAGCCCATGAACCACGAGTTGAGCGTGGGCACGAGCACCGCAACGACCCCGGTCTTCCCCGTGACCAGGCTCGCCGCCTGCCGCGAGACCGCGAAGTTCAGCTCGCGGGCGGCCTGTTCGACGCGTACGCGGACGTCCGCCGAGACGGACGTCAGTCCGCGCAGGGTGCGGGAGACCGTGGACGGGGAGACGCCGGCCCGTTCCGCGACGTCGGCCATCGTGGGGTGCCGCTGAGCTGGTGGCATGAGCGGAAGTTAGCACAGAGGCGGGTGTTTGACAGCTGGCTTGTGAAAGCGCTGCCATAGCTCAACCATGGGGTATTTTGCCCCGTTTTGCTGTAAAAACAGCTGCGGTACGCACCTAAAACTGTCTGAATCGTCGGCGACTTATGGATTGACTTCCCCCAACTGCACTCCTAGCGTGCAAGCGTTGTCACGGCGGCGTGCAAGGTGTTTTCGTGTAGCCAGCCTTGAGGGCTCCGACCTGCGCTTTTGAAGGATCTTCGCGCCGTGACAGCACTGTCAGCCGCGCCTTCGGTTCCGCACGACCAGGAGAGAGACAGTGATGACCAGGACCACCAGAGCCCTTCAGTGTTCGGCGACGCTCGCCGCCGCCGGGCTGCTCCTCACCGCCTGCGGCTCGTCCGGGGGCAGCGGCGGCAGTTCCGGGCAGAACGCCCAGAGCACGTCGTTCACGGGCCGTGGCCCCATCACGTATGTGGCCGGCAAGGACACCACCGGCACCGTCCAGACGATCATCGACCGCTGGAACAAGCTGCACCCGAAGGAGAAGGTCACTTTCATCCAACTGCCGACGGACGCGGACTCGCAGCGGCAGCAGATGATCCAGAACGCGGAGACGAAGTCCGACGCCTACACGGTGCTCTCCCTCGACGTCGTGTGGACGTCGGAGTTCGCCGCCCACCAGTGGATCGACCGCCTGCCCGACAACCGGTTCCCGCTGCAGAACATGCTGAAGCCGGTGGTGGAGACCGCGAAGTACCGCGAAGGTCTGTACGCGGTACCGGGCAGCTCCGACGGCGGCCTGCTGTACTACCGCAGCGACCTGTTGAAGAAGGCCGGCATCACCAGCCCTCCGGCCACCTGGTCCCAGATGACGGCCGCCTGCGCCAAGGTGAAGAGGCTGCCCGAGGCCAAGGACATGTCCTGCTACGCCGGGCAGTTCCAGAAGTACGAGGGCCTGACGGTGAACTTCTCCGAGGCCGTGAACTCGGCGGGCGGCGTCGTCACCGACGCGAACGGCAAGCCGGACGTCGACACGCCCCAGGCGAAGAAGGGCCTGGACTTCCTCGTCGACTCCTTCAAGGACGGGACGATCCCCAAGGAGGCCATCACCTACCAGGAGGAGGACGGCCGCCAGGCCTTCCAGTCCGGCAAGCTGGTGTTCCTGCGCAACTGGCCGTACGTGTACGCGCTGGCCCAGAAGAGCCCGATCGGGGGGAAGTTCGCGGTCGCGCCGCTGCCCGGCCTGAACGGGACCGGCTCCTCCAGCCTGGGCGGTCACAACCTGGCCCTGTCGTCCTTCGCCAAGAACAAGGCGACGGCCCTGGACTTCATGAAGTTCTTCAGCAGTGAGGAGAGCGCGAGCTACTTCCTGAAGAACGCCTCCCTCGCCCCGCCGTACACGAACCTGTACGACGACGCGTCGCTGGACAAGCAGTATCCGTATCTGCCCGTCCTCAAGCAGTCCATCCTGCACGCCGTGCCGCGCCCGCGGGTCGTGCAGTACGGGGACGTGACGTCGGCGATCGAGAAGGAGGCCTACGCCGCCCTGTCCGGCAGCAAGAGCAGCTCGCAGGCTCTGAAGGATCTGCAGGCGGACCTGCAGAAGCTGACGGCGCAGTGAGGATCCGGGTCATGGCCGACACCAAGATCCCGTCCGCAACCGCCGCACGGGAGCCCGGGGCGGTCGACCGCCCCGGGCGGCCCTCCGCGCCGCTGAACCGCCGGCGCGCCCGGGCCGGTGCGACCACGGGCACCGGCCGGCTGGCGGCGCTGCTGGTCTCCCCCACGCTCCTGGTGCTGACGATCGTCGTGATCTATCCGACGCTCATGGCCCTCGACGAGTCGCTGTACGGGCCGAAGGGGCTGGATCCCAAGACCGGCTTCATCAGCGACACCGAGCCGTTCGTGGGCCTGAAGAACTACACCGACATCTTCACCCAGGCCGGTGACCGGTTCTGGAACGCCTTCTGGAACACCACCCTCTTCACCGTCGTCACCGTGCTGCTGGAGACGGTGATCGGTGTGGCCATGGCACTGATCATGCACAAGGCGTTCCGGGGCCGGGCCGTGGTGCGGGCGAGCATCCTCGTGCCCTGGGCGATTCCCACGGCCATCTCCGGCCTGCTGTGGCGGTGGATCTTCAACGCCGACGGAATCGCCAACGTCCTCGTCGGACACCAGGTCCTGTGGACCGCCGACGGCTTCGCAGCCAAGATCGCGGTCATCATCGCCGATGTGTGGAAGACCGCCCCGTTCATCGGGCTGCTGGTCCTGGCCGGACTCCAGGTGATCCCGAAGGAGGTCTACGAGGCGGCCCGGATCGACGGAGCGAGCGCCCTCAGGCAGTTCTGGCACATCACCCTGCCCCTGGTGAAGCCCGCGCTGCTGGTGGCGGTGCTGTTCCGGTGCCTGGACGCGCTGCGGATGTTCGACCTGCCCTACATCCTCATCGGCGCGCAGAAGAACTCGGTGGAAACCCTGTCGATGCTCGCGCAGAACGAGGCGTCCAACGTCCGCTTCGGACCGGCTTCCGCCTACGCGGTGCTCCTCTTCCTCTATGTCTTCCTCATCGCGCTCGCCTTCGTCCGGTTGCTGGGCGCCGACCTCGTCGGCGACGGCGGCGTCCGTAACGGACGCGAGCGCAGGACCGGGCGCCGGGGTGCCGTGGCACTGCGCCGTGCGGAGGTGACGGCATGACCCTCGCAGCCACCTGGCGCCGACGGCTGCCCTACGTGGGTGTCGCCGCGGTGGTCGCCTACTGCCTGGCCCCGTTCTACTGGATGGTGGTCTCCAGCCTGCGGAGCAACGACGACATCTTCAGCACCTCGTTGTTCCCCTCGCCGCTGTCGTTCGACAACTACCGGGCCGTGTTCAGCCCCTCCCAGGGGTTCTCGCGGGCACTGCTCAACAGCCTGATCGTGGCCGGCATCACCACGGCACTGGCGCTGCTGCTGGCCACGTTCACCGCGTACGCGATGGCCCGGCTGGACTTCCGGTTCAAGCGGCTGATCCTCACGCTGATCATCGCCACCTCGATGTTCCCGGTGGTGTCGATCGTCGTTCCGCTGCTGAAGCTGTTCACGGACATCGGCTGGATCAACACCTACCAGGCCATGATCGTGCCGAGCATGTCCTTCGCGCTGCCGCTCGCGGTGTGGAACCTGACCACGTTCTTCCGCCAGATGCCGGACGAGCTGGAGCACGCCGCGATGGTCGACGGCTGCACCCGCGGCCAGGCGTTCCGCAGGATCATCATCCCGCTCGCCGCGCCCGGCATCTTCACCACCGCGATCATCACGTTCATCGCCGCCTGGAACGAGTTCCTCATCGCCCTGTCGATGACCAACAAGCCCGGCATGCAGACCGCGACGGTCGCCATCTCGAAGTTCTCCGGAGCCACGACGTACCAGACGCCGTTCGGCAGCCAGATGGCGGCAGGCGTCATCGTCACGATCCCGCTGGTGATCATGGTGCTGCTCTTCCAGCGCCGTATCGTCGCCGGACTCACCACAGGCGCGGCCAAGTAGGCACCGGCGCCGCGCCACCCCTTCCCGACGTCCAAGGAGCAACGCACTCGTATGTCCGGTACCGCACCGTGGTGGCGCAGCGCCGTCATCTACCAGATCTACATCCGCAGTTTCGCCGACGGAAACGGTGACGGCGTCGGCGACATCGCCGGCATCCGCTCCCGTCTGCCGTATCTGAAGTCGCTCGGTGTCGACGCCATCTGGATCAACCCGTGGTACAAGTCGCCGATGGCGGACCACGGTTACGACGTGGCGGACTTCCGTGAGATCGACCCGCTGTTCGGCACGGTGGCCGAGGCGGAGGAGCTCATAGAGGAGGCGCACCGGCACGGGATCCGCGTCATCCCCGACATCGTGCCCAACCACACCTCCGACCGGCACGCCTGGTTCCAGGCGGCCCTGGCGGCGGGGCCGGGCAGCCCCGAACGCGAGCGTTACGTCTTCCGGCCCGGCCGCGGGCCCGACGGCGCCGAGCCGCCCAACGACTGGGTCTCCTGCTTCGGCGGCCCCGCCTGGACACGGCTGCCCGACGGGGAGTGGTACCTGCACCTGTTCGCCCCCGAGCAGCCCGACCTCAACTGGGAACACCCGGAGGTCAGGGCCGAGTTCGAGTCGATCCTGCGGTTCTGGTTCAGCCGGGGCGTGGACGGCTTCCGTATCGATGTGGCGCACGGACTGATCAAGCACCCCGAGCTGCCCGACCTGCCGCCGCGCCCCGAACCGGCGGGGGTGCTCGGACCGCTCTCCCGCCGGGACGACACGCAGGAGCGGGTCCGGCAGCACGTCGACCACCCCCACTGGGACCGCGACGAGGTCCACGAGATCTACCGCGCCTGGCGCAAGGTGGCCGACGAGTTCCCCGGCGACCGGTCCTTCGTCGCCGAGGCCTGGGCGGACACCCCCGAGCGGCTCGCCGCCTACGTACGCCGGGACGGCCTGCACACCGCGTTCAACTTCGACTTCCTGATGGCGAGCTGGGACGCGAAGGACCTGCGCGCGGTCATCGACGACTCGCTCGCCATGCTCGGCGCGGTCGGCGCACCGGCCACCTGGGTGCTGTCCAACCACGACGTCATGCGCCACGTCAGCCGCTACGGCCGCAGGACCGTCAAGCGGTGGCTGGCCAACGAACGATACGAGCCCGAAGGCCCCCTGGACCTGGAACTGGGCATCCGGCGCGCCCGTGCGGCCGCCCTGCTGATGCTCGCCCTGCCCGGCGGCGCCTACGTCTACCAGGGCGAGGAGCTCGGCCTGCCCGAGGTCGAGGACCTGCCCGAGTCCGTCCTGCAGGACCCGATCTGGGAGCGCTCCGGACACACCGAACGCGGCCGTGACGGCTGCCGGGTTCCGATCCCCTGGTCCGGGCACAGCGCGCCGTTCGGCTTCAGCCCCGAGGGGGCCTCCGCCGCGCCCTGGCTGCCGCAGCCCGCCGACTGGGGCGAGCGCAGCGTGGAGGCGCAGACCGGCGACGAGACGTCGATGCTCGAGCTCTACCGCCGCGCCCTGCGCGTGCGCCGCGAGCACCCGGCGCTCGGCGACGGCACTCTGGCCTGGCTGGACGCTCCCGCCGGAGTCCTCGCCCTGCGCCGCGAACCCGGCTTCGTCTGCGTGGTCAACCTCTCGTCCGAGGCGTACCGGCTGCCCGACCACACCTCGGTCCTGCTGGCGAGCGGTCCCGTGCAGGACGGCCTGCTGGCACCGGACCAGGCGGCCTGGCTGGCGGTGTAGCCGTCCATCAGAGACCAGGGCCGTCCGGTGCGTCCCCGCTCACCGGACGGCCCTGGTTCTGCCCGGGTCTCACACGGACCCGGCCCGCCTGCGTCCCGCCGTTTCGTTCCGTCCCGCCGTCCCGTCCCGTGCCGCCGTCCTGTTCCGTCCCGCCCCGTTCGGCCACAGCCTCGGGCTCCGCTTGGCCGCCCAGTCCTCGATCCAGCCGAACGCCACGATCGCCAGGCCGATCAGCGGCCAGATCAGGACGAACGTCCAGAGCGTGTACGTCGCGTCCAGCTCCGCCACCGCGCTGTCGCCCTTCAGGAAAGGGAGCTCGTAGAGCTGGTCCAGGATCGGGACGGCGGCCGTGATCAGCATGTTGTGCCACAGGTAGATCGTGACCGCCCGGTTGTTGGACAGGGTCACCAGCTTGTCCCAGCGGCGCAGCCGGCCCGGGAGTTCCCGCCAGGACGGGGAGTACTGGAGGAGGATGACGACGAACCCGAAGGACCAGGTCGCCTGGGCCAGCGGGATGTCGTTCAGATCCCAGCCGTCGGGGCCCTGGTGGCCCGACGCCCACCACAGGCCGAACGCCATGAGCAGGGCCGAGCAGGAGACGGCGACATGGCGGGGGACGCGGGCCAGAAGACCCTGGTGGTGGGCGAAGCCGAGGACCCAGCAGCCGCCGTAGACCGCGAAGTCCGTCACCGCGTTGCCCGTCTCGCCGGGGATCGTGACCAGCCCCGTGCCGACGACCGCCGTCAGGCCCAGCGGTGCCAGCAGCGTCGGCCAGGGCGCCCGCCGGAACGCCCACAGGAGCAGCGGCGAGGCCACCACGAACCACAGGTAGGCGCGCAGGTACCACAACGGCTCCGCCGCCTGCACCGCCCAGGTGTCCTCCAGCAGGCCGGACTCGGCGCCCAGGTGCGAGGGAAAGGGCGGGGCGCCGACCGGGATCACATAGTCGACCAGGCCGAGCAGGCCCCAGATGCCGCCGCCGTCCCGGTCCTTCAGCGGGTTCCAGCCGCCCGCGAACATCAGCGTCAGGACCACCGCGCTGAACGCCCACAGCGGCGGCAGCAGCCTGCGCACCCGGCTCCTGATCACGCTCGGCGCCGGGCGGCTCAGGGAGCGGGCCATCAGGGAGCCCGCCAGGGCGAACATCACGCCCATCGACGGGAAGAGCACGGTCAGCCAGGCCCAGCCGAAGAGGTGGTAGACCACGACCCGGACCAGGGCCAGGGAACGCAGCAGGTCCAGGTAGCGGTCGCGGCCCGGTGTGCGGGCTTCGGGGCTCTTCTTCTCCGCCTCCCGCCGCCGCGGGATCCCGTACGTCGACGTCGGCTCCGGGCCCGCGCCCGTGCCGGTGGTGTGGCCGCGGGTCATGCCACGGGCCTCCGTTCACTGTGCGGCCGCGGGTGCGGCACGGGGCCGCCCGGCGCCTCCACGACACCGGTGCGCCGCAGCTTCTGCCAGCGCAGCCGGCCGCCGGTGAGCGCCGTGATCCAGGACTGGAGCAGCACGACGTACATGAGCTGGCGGTAGAGGATCTGCTGCAGGGGCAGCGAGAGCAGGTGGGTCATGCGTTCGCGGTCGAGACGGAAGGCGTACGCCGCGCAGGTGGCCTGGATCGCCAGGACGCCCAGCCACGCCGCGACCGTCTTCTGCGTCGGGCCGAACACCACGCCGTACAGCAGGAAGACGTCGATGAGCGGGGCCAGCAGCGGGGCCACCACCATGAACAGGGAGACCAGGGGAAGGCCCACACGGCCGAAGCGCCCGGACGGGCCGCGCTCCAGCAACGCCCCCCGGTGCTTCCAGATCGCCTGCATGGTGCCGTACGACCAGCGGTAGCGCTGGGACCACAGCTGCTGGACCGTCTCCGGGGCCTCCGTCCAGGCTCGGGCGTTCTCGGCGTACACCACCCGCCAGCCGTCGCGGTGCAGCGCCATGGTGATGTCGGTGTCCTCGGCGAGCGTGTCGTCGCTCATGCCGCCCACCCGTTCCAGCGCGGACCTGCGGAACGCCCCGACCGCGCCGGGGATCGTCGGCATGCAGCGCAGGATGTCGTACATGCGGCGGTCGAGGTTGAAGCCCATCACGTACTCGATGTGCTGCCAGGCGCCGATGAGGGAGTTCTTGTTGCCGACCTTCGCGTTGCCCGCCACCGCGCCGACGCGCGGGTCGGCGAAGGGCTGGACCAGTTCCCGGACGGTCGCCGGTTCGAAGACCGTGTCGCCGTCCATCATGACGACCAAGTCGTAACGGGCGTTGGCCACACCGCGGTTGAGGGCGGCCGGCTTGCCCGCGTTGAGCTGCCGCACGACACGCACGTCGGGCAGGCCCATCGCCTCCACGATCCGGGCCGTGCCGTCGGTCGAGCCGTCGTCGACGACGACCACCTCGATGGGGTGCTCGCTCGCCGTCAGGGAGCGGACGGTGTTCTCGATGCACTTGGCCTCGTTGTACGCGGGCACCAGCACCGACACCGGTTCGGTGACCGGCGGGCCCCAGCGGAAGCCACGGCGGCGCACCCGGCGCGCGTGGACGCCGGAGAGCAGGAGCATCAGCACGAAGCGGCCGATGACGAGGCTGCCGACCACCGCGAGGCAGACCACCAGGACGTCGGTGACCTTCTCCGAGGCCTGGACCAGGAAGATCCACGCCTTGCCCTTCCACGCGTCGACGCCGGTGACCGGCGTCAGCGCGCTGGGCGCGCCGAGCGCCTCGGTGAGGTTCTGGAACCGGTAGCCCTCGGCCTGGAGTCCGGGCAGGAACCGGTCCAGCGCCTGCACCGTCTGGTGGCGGTCGCCGCCGGAGTCGTGCATCAGAACGATCGCGCCCTTGCCGCCGTGCGGGGTGGCACGGCGGATGATCTCGGCGACGCCGGGCTTCTGCCAGTCCTCGCTGTCGGTGTCGTTGACGACGGTGATGTAGCCGCGGCCGCCGATGTACTCGGTCACCGGCCAGGACTTGTCGTCCATGGCGTCGGCGAAGGAGGAGTACGGCGGCCGGAAGAGGGAGGTGCGCACACCGGCCGCGCCGCTGATCGCGAGCTGGTTCGTGGACAGCTCCCAGTCGATGCGGCGCTTCGACTGGTAGGACAGGTCGGGGTGGTTGAAGGTGTGCAGGCCCACCTCGTGACCCTCCGCCACCATGCGGGCGACGAGGTCGGGGTAGCGCGAGGCCATGGTGCCGGTGACGAAGAAGACCGCGTGCGCGTGGTGCTTCTTCAGCACGTCGAGGACCTTGGGCGTCCAGGTGGGGTCGGGGCCGTCGTCGAAGGTCAGGACGAGGCGGTGGTCCGGCAGACGCATGGTGCTGGTGCGGCCGCTGCGGGTGTCGATGACCGGGCCGCCGTCCAGGATCTTCTCCGGGACGTGGCCGGTGGCCGCCTCGGGCCGGATGCGGTGGTCGGCGAGGATCTCGCTGTGCACGAAGCCGCGCAGCATCAGCATCGTCACCAGGGCGACGAGGAGGAGCGTGGGCAGCAGCAGGCGCATGGGCACGCGGCGGCGCCGGGCGCCGTCGCGGGCGCCGGTCGCGGCGCCGGGACGGCGGGTGCGGGATGCCATCAGAGGACGTACTCCGGGGAGCGGAAGGGCGAGGAGGAGCCGGCGGCGTCCTCGGCGACGGGCATGGGCGTGCGCCGGCCCTCGGCCACCGGCATCGGCGTGCCCGGGCCGTGGGCGACGCTGCCCGTGCCCGGGCCCGTGCTGCCGCCGTCCGGGCTCGGCGACGGGTCGGGCGAGGGGTTGCCGCCCGCCGGGGGGCTCGCGGCCGGCGGGATGGAGACGGGCACCGACGGGCGCAGGCTCGGTCGGGTCACGCCGGACCCCGGGTTCCCGGCGGTGCGCGTCGCGGACGGCCCGGGATCGGCGGAGGTGCCCGGCCGTCGGGGGCTCGCGGAGGCATCGGGCGCGCCGGTGCTGAGGCCCGGCGACGGTGTCGTGGCGTCGCTCGCCGACGCGGTCACGCCCGGGGCGGGGCTGCCCGACACGGACGGCTGCGCGGACCGGGAGGGCAGCGGCGAGCTGTCGACCTCGCTCGCCGGCGCGTCCTCCTGCTCCCTCGGCACCGGCAGCCAGGGCGCGGCGGAGCTGCCGGACAGGAGGGTGGCGACGATGACGGCGGCGTAGGCGGCGCAGGCGACACCGATGGCGATGCCGATACGGCGCAGCCGGCGCCCGCGCCGTCCGGACTCGTCCACGAAGACCGGGCCCTCGGAGCCGTCCCGGCCGCCGGGCTCCCCGCGCTGCCCGGGTCCGGCCCCGAGTCGCCAACCGGTGCTGTCGAGCTGGACGGTCACCTCGTGCGGGTCGTGGGCGTGCTCGGTGTCGGCCGAGCCGTGCCAGGCGTCCCGGCGGGCGGCACCGCCGCGCTGTGCGGGAATGCCCTGGGCCCCGGCCGCGTCCGACAGGCCCGCGCGACCGGCGGCCCCGGGAGGAAACCCGCTCCGGCCGACGCCCGGAAGACGCACGTCGGCACCGGCCTTGAGAAAGGCCTCGGCTTCGGTGACGCCCGGGCGTCCCGCGTGCCTCGCGGCCCTGGGCAGAACCTCGGTCTCGGTGACCTCCGGCAGGCCCGCGCGCCGCACGGCCCTCGGAAGGAGTTCCGTCTCGGTGAGGTCCGGCAGGCCCGCGCCCGCGCCCGCACCGGATCGCGGCAGGACCTCGGTCGCGTCCATGCCCGTCAGGCCCGCACCCGCGCGCAGCGTCCCCGTTCCACCGAACTCCGCCAAGGAACGGATGTCATTCCCGCCGACTGGGACTTCTCGGGTCGCCGATGCGGCATCGGGCCATTCCGGTTGGGCGCCTTCCCGCCACTTTTCCACGCGCGCACATCCCCCCACGGGACAGTTCCGGGCGCGCCCACGACCCGGGCCCCCGTCGACCGGACCAGGCCCCCGACCTGGTCCGAGCGCCCCCTTTACCAAGTCCTTGCCCGGGCCATGAATGTAGCGCATGTGGGGGATGTGTGGTTCCGATGCGCTAATTCCGGGTACTCATGGCCTCCGCGTCATTGGCTGGAATCCATCCATCCATGGGCCGCCGCAGCCATCCCTCCGCGGCGGCGACCTCGGCCGAGGCCTGTCGAAGCGCATCGAGCCCCGGATGTGTCAGCCCTTGTCGCCACACCAGCGAGACGGGCGAGAGCGGTACGGGATCGACGAGCGGACGCCGCACCGTCCCGGGCAGCGCGGGGAAGTCCACCACGGCGAGAATCGGATGGCCCGTCCTCGCCATGATCCGCTGGAACTCCTCGTCCCCGACGGCCAGCGGGATCGGAGGCGCGACCCGGATGTCCCGCCCGTCGAACAGGCGGTGCGCGAGGTCGGTCCACTCCGGCGTGCGCGGGTTCCCGGCGCCCGCGTACACCGTCTCCCCGGCAAGCGCGGCCAGCGGCACCGCCTCCAGCGACACCAGACGGTGGTCCTCGGGCAGGACGACCGCCATCGGCTCGTACCGCACGGGCTGCTGGTCGAGCCCGGCCCGCAGCGCCGGGGGAAGGCCCGCGAACCGGCCGAACGACGCGTCCAGCCGGCCCGCCAACACTTCGGCCGCGGCATGCGTGAGACCGCTCTCGTAGCGGGCCATCAACTCCAGGTCGGGGACGAGCGCACGGGCCCGGTGCAGCACCCGGCGCCCGGTGACCAGCCCCGGGGAGTTCAGGTCCACCAGCAGCGGCCGTGCCTGCCCGAAGGCGGCGAGGAGGTCGTCCTGCGCGTCCAGCACCCGGCGCGCGTACGGCAGCAGGCGCTCGCCGTCGGGGGTCAGCGTGACCTGCCGTGTCGTACGCACGAACAGTTCGGTGCCCAACTCCCGCTCCAGCCTGCGGATGTCCCGGCTCAACGCCTGCTGGGCGACGTACAGGCGGGTCGCGGCGCGGGTGAAGTGCAGTTCCTCCGCGACGGCGAGGAACGCGCGGAGCAGGCGGGGGTCGACGGCGGCAGCGGGCATCCGGCGAACTTACAACCCGGGTGCGTCAATCGCCACGGAGTAAGTGTTGGACCGCAGGTCACGGGCCGGGCGACGCTTCCCTGCATGCCGCAGCCCTCCTCCCGCAGACCGCCCCTGCTCACCGTCACCCAGGACACCCTGGTCGCCGCCGACTTCACCCCGCGCACCGCCGGCCGGGCACCCGCCCCGCGCAACCCCTACCGCCGGCTGTTCACCCACCCCGGCACCCGCGCCTTCACGATCGGGAACCTCATCGCCCGGCTCCCCATCGGCATGTTCAGCGTGAGCTCGGTCATCATGATCGCCGGCTCGCGGGGCTCGTACGCCCTCGCCGGTGCGGTCACCGCCACCGGCCTCGTGGCCACGGCCGCGGTCGCGCCCTGGGTGGCACGCCTCGTCGACCGTCACGGCCAGGCCCGGGTCGCCCTGCCCGCCACGCTGTTCGCGCTGCTCGGGAGCCTCGCACTGGTCCTGTGCGTGCACTACGACGCCCCCGACTGGACCCTGCTCGCCGCCCAGGCGGCCACCGCCACCACCCCGAACATCGGCGGCCTGTCCCGCGCCCGCTGGGCCCACCTGTTCCGGAACGCCCCGGACGCCCTGCACACGGCGAACTCGTTCGAACAGGCCGCCGACGAGCTGTGCTACCTGCTCGGCCCGGTGCTCGCCGCCTTCCTCTGCACCCGGCTCTTCCCGGAGGCCGGCACTCTGGCCGGCGTCTTCCTGCTGCTCACCGGCATGTTGATCTTCACCAGCCGGCGCGCCACTGAACCGCCGCCGAGCCGCCGCCCGGGCACCCGGCCCCCGCTGCGCGCCCCCGGCATGCCCCCGCTCCTGCTCGGCCTGCTGGCCACCGGCGCGGTCTTCGGCGCGATGGAGGTCGTCACGGTGGCGTTCGCGGACGCACAGGGTCACAAGGCGGCTGCCGGCCCGGTCCTCGCCCTGCAGGCCGCCGGTTCGTGCGCCGCCGGACTGCTCTACGGCGCGCTGCGGCCCGCCGGTCCCGCCGACCGCCGCTACGCGTGGTGCCTCGCGGCGATGACGGCCCTCATGACCCTGCCCCTGCTCGCGGCGCGCACCACCGATTCCCTCGTCGCCCTCGCGCCCGCCCTGCTGCTCGCGGGCATGGCCACCGCCCCGACGATGGTCACGGCGATGGTGCTGGTCCAGCGGCGCACCCCCGAGGGCCGTTCGAACGAGGGCATGACCCTCGCCGTGACGGCTCTGCTCGGGGGCGTGGCCTGCGGTTCCGCCATCGGCGGCTGGGCGGTGGAACACCTGTCTCCGACCGCCGGTTTCGCCCTCCCCACGACCGCCTCGGGCCTCGCCCTGGCGATCGCCCTCGGACAGAGGGCGGTCGAAGGAATCCGCACCGATTCGTGCGCCCCCCATTGACGCGCTCCCGACGCCCACATAGCTTCCCCCGTCGAAGCGCTTCGACATCCCTCGTCGAAACGCTTCGATGAACCCTGTGTGAGGCTCCGATACCCATCCGACTCCCCGGAGGCACTGGATGTTGACAGCACGACGGCGTGTGGTGGCGGCGGCTGCGGTGGTCCTGTCCGGATCCCTGCTCCTGGCCTCCTGCGGTGGCTCGGACAGCGGCTCTTCCGACGGCAAGACGCTGAAACTGTGGCACTACGAGGGCCCGGACAGCGCGATGGGCGCCGCCTGGAACGAGGCCATCAAGGAGTTCGAGGCCAAGCACCCGGGTGTGAAGGTGAAGTTCGAGGAGAAGGGCTTCGAGCAGATCCAGAAGACCGCGCCCATGGTGCTCAACTCCTCCGACGCACCCGACATCATGGAGTACAACAAGGGCAACGCGACGGCGGGCCTGCTGTCCAAGCAGGGACTTCTCACCGATCTGACCGCCGAGGTCACCAAGCGCGGCTGGGACAAGAAGCTCAGCGCGGGCGTGAAGACCACGAGCCAGTACGACGCCAACGGCGTCATGGGCTCCGGCAAATGGTACGGAGTGCCCAATTACGCCGAGTACACCATGGTCTTCTACAACAAGGACCTGCTCAAGAAGTACGGGATCGCCGAGCCGAAGACGTTCGACGACCTGACCGCCGCGATGGACAAGTTCGTCGCCAAGGGCATCACCCCGCTCGCCAACTCCGGCGCCGAGTACATGGCCCAGCAGTACCTCTACCAACTCGCGCTGTCGAAGGCCGACCGCTCCTGGGTCGACAGTTACGAGCTGTACAAGGGCAAGACCGACTTCCACGACGCGGCCTGGACGTACGGCGCGACCACCTTCGCCGACTGGGTGAAGAAGGGCTACATCAGCAAGACGTCCAGCGGTACCAAGGCCGAGGACGCGGGTGTCGCCTTCATCCAGGGCAAGAACCCGATCCTGTTCAGCGGAAGCTGGTGGTACGGCCGCTTCAAGACGGAGAACAAGTTCGACTGGGGCACCATGCTCTGGCCCGGCTCCAACCTCACCCTCGGGTCCGGCGGCAACCTCTGGGTCGTGCCCAAGGGCGCCAAGAACAAGGACCTCGCCTACGACTTCATCGACATCACCATGTCGCCGAAGATCCAGAACCTGCTGGGCAACAAGGGCGGCGTCCCGCTCGCGGCCGACCCGAACGCCATCACCGACCCGCAGTCCAAGACCCTCATCGCGAACTTCAACACGCTCTCCCAGCGCGACGGCCTCGCCTTCTACCCCGACTGGCCCGTCCCCGGCTTCTACGACACCCTCGTCTCCGAGACGCAGAAGCTGATCACGGGCAGCGAGCAGCCGGACGCCTATCTCAGCGCGCTGCAGAAGGCGTACGACCAGGGCGCGCCGAAGCAATGACGATCACCGTCGAACGGGGCGCGCAGGCCGTCGGCGAGCGCCCGCACACCGGCCCCCGCCGCCCCCGCTCCCAGACCTCCTACGCGCTCTTCCTGCTCCCCGGCGTGCTCGCCTTCCTCGCCGTGATCATCGTCCCGTTCCTGATGAACACGGGCGTCAGCTTCACCGAGTGGAGCGGCATCGGCTCGCCGAAGTGGACCGGGCTCGACAACTACCGCCGACTGCTGGACGACAGCGAGTTCTGGGCGTCGTTCCGGCACAGCCTGTTCATGGTCGTCGCCATGGCGGTCGTCCCGACGATGATCGGACTGGTCCTCGCGGCCGCGCTGTTCGACTACATCGGCAAGCACTTCGGCAGCAAGCCGGCCGCCGTGCTGCGCGCCTGCTTCTACCTACCGCAGGTACTGCCGATCGCGGTGGCGGGCATCGTCTGGAGCTGGATCCTCGCCCCCGACAACGGCTCCCTGAACGCGCTGCTGAAGGCGGTCGGTCTCGGCTCCTGGCAGCAGGACTGGCTCGGCGACCCGGACATCGCCCTCTACAGCGTCATGGGGGTGATGGTGTGGGTGCAGCTCGGTTTCCCGCTGGTGGTCTTCATGGCGGGGCTCCAGCGCGTCGACCCGCAGTTGTACGAGGCGGCCGAACTGGACGGCGCCGGCTGGTGGCGCCGCTTCTGGCACATCACACTGCCGCAGATCAGGCCGGAGATCTATGTGGTGCTCACCTGGTGCACGGTCGCGGCGCTGAAGGTGTTCGGGGCGGTGTACGTGCTGACGAAGGGCGGCCCCGGCGGGGCGACCGACGTCCCGTCCTACTTCTCCTTCACCACCTTCTTCGAGAAGACGCAGGCCGGGTACGGCGCCGCGATCTCCACCGTCCTCACCGTGATCATCCTGCTCCTCGCCATGGTGGGCCTGAAGCTCCAGACCCGCGCCGAGGACGCCGAGGAAGGGGCCCGCGCATGACCGCCGTACGCACCGAGGTCCGCACGCGGCCCCGCACGGCCCTCAGCCGCTACCCCGTCCTCGTCGCCCTGTGCATCGCGGCCCTGTTCATGGTGCTGCCGTTCCTGATCGTCGCCGTCAACGCCGTGAAGTCCCCCGCCGAGTACTCCCAGCACGGCCCGCTGAGCCTGCCGAAGGGCCTGTACCTGGACGGTCTGAAGGACTTCTGGGAGCGCGTCGACTACGGCCGGAAGCTCCTCAACTCCGTCCTCATCAGCGGCTCGGTGGCCGTCCTGGCGGCGGTCCTGTCCGTGCTGAACGCGTACGCGATCGGCATCGGCCGCATCAAGGGACGCACCTGGGTGCTGGCCTTCTTCGTGCTCGCCAACGTGCTGCCGCAGGAGGCGCTGGTCTACCCGCTGTACTACCTGAGCAAGCAGGCCGGCCTCTACGACACCCGGCTGAGCGTGATCATCGTCTTCACGGTGATCCAGGCCGCCTTCGGCACCTATCTGCTCTCCTCGGTCCTCGGGCAGTTCCCGCGCGAGATCATCGAGGCCGCCCGGATCGACGGGGCGAACAAGTGGCAGGTGCTGTGGCGGATCGTGGTCCCGGTGAGCCGGCCCACGATCGGGGTGCTGCTCGTCTTCTTCTTCATCTGGACGTGGAACGAGTTCCTGCTGCCCCTGGTCATGCTGATCTCCAACGACAACCAGACGGTGTCGGTGGCGCTCGGCGTCCTGCAGGGCCAGCGCCTGATGGACGCCACGATGACCAACGCGGCCGCCCTGTTGGGCGTGTTGCCCGCCATCGTCTTCTTCCTCGTCTTCCAGCGGACTCTCACCCGCGGCATCGCCGTGGGTGCCGTCAAGTAGGGGGCACGCTTGAAGTTCACCGACGGCTACTGGCTGCTGCGCGAAGGCGTCACCGCAGCCCACCCGGTGCAGGTCCTGGACGTGACCACGCCCCCGGGAGCCCTGGAGATCCACGCCCCGACCCAGCCCATCCGCCACCGCGGCGACCTGCTGAAGGGACCGGTCGTGACGATCAGCGCGCACGCGCCGATGCCGGACGTCATCGGCCTCACCTTCACGCACTTCGAGGGCGAGCAGCCCCGGGGGCCGAGGTTCGAGATCCGGCATGACGAGGACTTCGTGCCGCACGCCGAGTACGACGAGGAGACCGCCACTCTCACCGCGGGTGCCCTGTCCGTCCGGGTCGCCCGCACCGGCCCCTGGCACGTCGACTTCCTCGCCCACGGCCGCACCCTCACCACCAGCGGCCCCAAGAACATGGGCATCATGCGCGACGCCTCCGGCGCCCACTACCTGCGCGAACAGCTGGGCCTCGGGGTCGGCACGTCGGTCTACGGCCTCGGTGAACGCTTCGGGCCGCTGGTGAAGAACGGCCAGGTCGTCGACATCTGGAACGCGGACGGCGGCACCGCCACCGAACAGGCCTACAAGAACGTCCCGTTCTTCCTGACGGACGCGGGCTTCGGCGTCTTCGTCGACCACCCGGGCAAGGTGTCCTTCGAGGTCGGCTCGGAGGCGGTGTCACGGGTCCAGTTCAGCGTGGAGAGCCAGCAGTTGACGTACTACGTCATCTACGGGCCGACCCCGAAGGACATCCTGCGCAAGTACACCGCCCTCACCGGCCGCCCGGCCCTGCCGCCCGCCTGGTCGTTCGGCCTGTGGCTGTCGACCTCCTTCACCACCTCCTACGACGAGGACACCGTCACCTCCTTCATCGACGGCATGAAGGAACGCGAACTGCCGCTGTCGGTCTTCCACTTCGACTGCTTCTGGATGCGCGAGTTCAACTGGTGCGACTTCCAGTGGGACCCGCGGGTCTTCCCCGACCCGGAGGGCATGCTGTCCCGCCTGAAGGAGCGCGGGCTGCGGGTGTGCGTGTGGATCAACCCCTACATCGCGCAGCGCTCCCCCCTCTTCGCGGAGGGCAAGGCCCTGGGCCATCTGCTGAAGAAGCCGGACGGCAGCGTGTGGCAGTGGGACCTGTGGCAGCCCGGGATGGCGCTGGTCGACTTCACCAGCCCGGACGCCCGCGACTGGTACGCCGCCAAGCTGGAGGCGCTGCTCGCCCAGGGCGTCGACTGCTTCAAGACCGACTTCGGGGAGCGCATCCCGGTCGACGTGGCCTACGCGGACGGCTCGGACCCGGAGCGGATGCACAACTACTACACGTACCTCTACAACCGGACCGTCTTCGAGGTGCTGCGCAAGCACCGCGGTGAGCAGGAGGCCGTGGTCTTCGCCCGCTCGGCGACCGCGGGCAGCCAGAAGTTCCCCGTGCACTGGGGCGGCGACTGCGAGGCCACGTACGAGTCGATGGCCGAGTCGCTGCGCGGCGGGCTCAGCCTCGGTCTGTCGGGCTTCGGGTTCTGGAGCCATGACATCGGCGGCTTCGAGGGCACGCCGACCCCGGCGCTGTTCAAGCGGTGGCTGGCCTTCGGGCTGCTGTCCTCGCACAGCCGGCTGCACGGCAGTTCCTCCTACCGGGTGCCGTGGCTGTTCGACGAGGAGTCCGTGGACGTGCTGCGGCACTTCACCCGGCTCAAGCTGCGCCTGATGCCGTATCTGTACGAGGCCGCGCGCACCGCCCAAGCCGAAGGCGTGCCGGTGATGCGGGCGATGGTGCTGGAGTTCCCGGACGACCCCGGCTGCGCGCACCTGGAACGGCAGTACATGCTCGGCCCGGACCTGCTGGTCGCGCCGGTCTTCAGCGACGAGGGGGACGTCTCCTACTACGTGCCCGAGGGCACGTGGACCGACTACCTGACCGGGAGGACGGTGACCGGGCCGCGCTGGGTGCGGGAGCGGCACGGGTTCTCCAGCGTTCCGCTGCTGGTCAGGCCGGGTGCGGTGATCCCGGTCGGCGCGGTGGAGGACCGCCCCGACTATCCGTACGCCGACGGGGTCACCCTGCGCGCGTTCCGGCTGGAGCAGGGCGCGCAGGTGACGGTGCCGGTCGGGGACGTGACCTTCACCGTCGTACGCGAGGGGAAGACGCTGCGGGCCTCCTGCAGTGATCCCCGGACGCCCTGGGCCCTGGCGAGCGGGAAGCGGACCGCCCGTGCGGCGGCGGGCACCGGGTTCCTCTCGCTGGAGCTGGAGTCGGAGTGATGGTTCCTCCCCCCACAGGAGCTGGACTGACATGGTGAAGATCACGGACGTGGCCCGGCACGCGGGGGTCTCCCCCAGCACCGTCTCCTACGCCCTCAGCGGCAAGCGCCCCATCTCCGAGGAGACCCGGCTGCGCATCGAGGAGGCCATCCGCGAGCTGGGCTACCGACCGCACGCCGGCGCCCGCGCGCTGGCCAGCAGCCGGTCCAACGTGCTGGCGCTGGTGATGCCGCTGCGCTCCGGGATCAACGTCCCGGTGGTCATGCAGTTCGCGGTGTCCGTCGTCACGGCCGCGCGCCGGCACGACCACGACGTGCTGCTGCTCACCCAGGAGGAGGGCGAGGACGGGCTGCGGCGCGTGGCGGACACGGCGCTGGTGGACGCGCTGATCGTGATGGACGTCCAGTTGCACGATCCGCGGCTGCCGCTGCTGCGGGCCCTGGACCGGCCGTCCGTACTGATCGGGTTCCCTGCCTCCGCACAGGGGCTGACCTGCATCGACCTCGACTTCATGGCGGCGGGCGAACTGTGCGTGGAGCACCTGGCGGGACTCGGGCACCGGGTGGTCGCGCTGGTCGGGTCGCCGCCGGAGGTGTACGTGCGGGGGACCGGGTTCGCGCAGCGGGTGGTGCAGGGGTTCACTGCGGCGGCCGACCGGCACCGGCTGGTGTCGTCGGTGCACCCCTGCGAGGCCGTGCCGGCCGCCGCGCGCGGGGTAGCCGAGCGGCTGCTGCGCGAGCAACCCGCGCTGACGGGGGTGGTCGTGCACAACGAGGCGGTGCTCGAGCCGCTGATCGACGCCTTCGAGTCGCTCGGCCTGCGCGTACCCGGCGATCTCTCCGTCACCGCGATCTGCCCGGAGGAGCAGGCCGCCGGCGCCCGGGTGCCGGTCACGTCCGTCGCCGTCCCGTCCGCCGAGGTGGGTGAGCGGGCGGTGGAGCTGCTGATGAAGAAGCTGGGCGGGTCGGCCGTTCCGGAAGCCACCCTGCTCGTCCCGCACCTCACGCTCCGCGCGAGCACCGCACCGCGCTCAGCACCCTGAATCCCGGAACGCGCGAAGCCGCGAAGCCCCGAGTCGACCGTATTCGTCCCGTTGCAAGGCCCTGACCGAAGGAGCCGTGGCATGCAAGGCACGCGAGGAAGACGCAGAACCACCCTGGCCGTGGCGCTCGCCCTGATCGCGGGGCTCGGCGCCACCGTCCCCGCCCAGGCCGACGACCCCGCCCACCCCTTCCGCAATCCGAACCTCCCGGTCGAGAAGCGCGTGGACGACCTCCTCTCCCGCCTCACCCTCGACGAGAAGATCTCCCTCCTCCACCAGTACGAACCCGCGATCCCCCGCCTCGGCATCCAGTCCTTCCGCACCGGCACCGAGGCCCTCCACGGCGTGGCCTGGCTCGGCAGGACGACGGTCTTCCCCCAGGCGATCGGGCTCGCCTCCACCTGGGACCCGTCGCTGATCCGCCAGGTCGGCTCGGCGGTCGGCGACGAGGCCCGCGGCTTCCAGCAGCAGCGCCCGGCCGGCTGGGGCCTCAACCTGTGGGCGCCCGTGGCCAACCTGCTGCGGGACCCGCGCTGGGGCCGCAACGAGGAGGGCTACTCCGAGGACCCGTACCTCACCGGCTCGATCTCCACGGCCTACGGCACGGGCCTGACGGGCGGCGACCCGAACCACCTGAAGACAGCACCCACGATCAAGCACTTCCTCGCCAACAACAACGAGGAGCACCGCGACACCACGTCCTCCGAACTTCGCCCGCGCGTGCTGAAGGAGTACGACGAGCAGGCGTTCAAGCCGGCGATCGAGGCGGACGCGGCGACGGGCGTCATGTCCTCGTACAACCTCGTCAACGGCCGCCCCAACACGGTGAACCCGGCCCTGAACGACCCCGTGCGCACGTGGACCTCGCAGGACCTGCTGAACGTCACGGACGCCTACGCGCCCGGCAACCTCGTCGGCAGCCAGAAGTACTACGGCACCCGGACCGAGGCGGACGCGGCGGCGCTGAAGGCGGGCATCGACAGCTTCACCGACAACGACACGGACTCGGGGCCGACGACGGCGGCGATCAAGTCGGCCCTGTCCTCCGGCGTGTTGAAGGAGTCGGACGTCGACACCGCCGCACGCCATGTCCTGAGCATCCGTGTCCGGCTCGGCGAGTTCGACCCGGGCGGCGGCAAGTACGGCTCCATCGACGCGTCCGTCATCGACAGCCCGGCCCACCGGGCGCTGGCGCGCAAGGCGGCGACCGAGGCGGCGGTGCTGCTGAAGAACGACGGCGCGCTGCCGCTGAGGAAGTCGGGGAGCGCGGCGGTGGTCGGCCCGCTCGCCGACACGCTCTACACGGACTGGTACTCGGGCAGTCTGCCGTACGCGGTGACGCCGAAGGACGGCATCGAGGCCAAGCTCGGCGCGTCCGTGGCGGGCAGCGAGGGCGTGGACCGGATCGCGCTCAAGGACACGGCGACCGGTAAATACGTGACCGCCGGTACGGGGGATGCGGGAGCGCCGCTGAAGGAGACGACGGAGAACGGCGCCGGTGCGCAGTTCGACGTGTTCGACTGGGGCTCGGGCGTCGTCACCCTCCGTTCGGCCGCGAACGGGAAGTACGTCGGCTACAACTGGTCGAACTTCGTCAACGACCAGACGCAGCCGAACGGCTGGTATGTGCAGCAGCAGTTCAAGCTGGAGCGGCAGGACGACGGGACGTATCTCCTGCGGTACGCGGGCTACGAGACCGGCGAGTCGTGGTGGTCGAACCCGGTGTACCTGGGCCCGGTGGACGCCGACGGCACGCTCGGCCTGGTGGCCAAGGACAAGGCCGCGCACTACGCGAAGGACGTGGTCCGCAGCGGCGTCGACGAGGCGGTCGCCGCGGTGAAGGGCAAGGACACGGCCGTGGTGGTGGTCGGCTCGATGCCGGCGATCAACGGGCGTGAGGCGCACGACCGTACGGACATGGGCCTGGCCCCGTCGCAGGAGGCGCTGGTCGAGGCGGTCCGCAAGGCCAACCCGAAGACGGTGGTCGTGGTCGAGAACAGCTACCCCACCACGCTGGGCGCGCTGCAGAAGGAGGTCCCGGCCCTGCTGTGGACCACGCACGCCGGCCAGGAGACGGGCAACGCGCTGGCCGACCTGCTGTACGGCGACGCCAACCCGGCCGGCCGCCTGACCCAGACGTGGTACCGCTCGGAGTCCGACCTGCCCTCGATCCTGGACTACGACATCATCAAGTCGAACCGGACGTACCTGTACTACAAGGGGCAGCCGCTCTACCCCTTCGGCTACGGACTGTCGTACACGACGTTCCGCTACGGCGGGCTGAAGCGGGTCTTGGACGGCTACGAGGTGACGGTCACCAACACGGGCCGCCGGGCCGGTGACGAGGTGGTCCAGCTGTACGTCCACCAGAGGGAATCCCGCGACAAGCAGCCGCTGAAGCAGCTGAAGGCGTACGAACGGGTGTCGCTGAAGCCGGGCGAGACGAAGACGGTGCGTCTGAAACTGCGGGATTCGGACCTGGCGCACTGGGACGTCACGCGCTCGAAGTGGGTCGTGGAGACGGGGACGTACGACGTGATGATCGGCGCGTCGTCGACGGACATCCGCACACGAACGTCACTGAAGGTACGAGGGGAGACGATCCCGCTCCGGGACCTCTCAGGGGTGACGCGGGCGGAGAACTTCGACGACTACAGCGCGGTCAGCCTGGTCGACGAGTCGAAGGCGAGCGGGACGGCGGTGTCGGCCACGGCGGACGGGGCGTGGCTGAAGTTCACGGACACGCGGCTGGGGTCGGGAGCTTCGACGCTGACGGCGCGGCTGGCGGGCGCGGCCGGAACACTGGAGGTCCGGCTGGGCTCACCGACGGGCCGACTGCTGGGCACGGCACACGTCGACGGGACGTCGTCGCCCTACACGTACGCCACGGTGACGGCTGCGCTGACAGGAGCGAGCGGCCGTGCGGATGTGTACCTGGTGCTGAGCAAGGGGCTTCGGCTTTCGACGTTCACGCTCCGCTGACGCACCGGACCGCGTACCGGCTCACCCGAGCCGGTACGCGGCACACCGGTTCACCCGGCGCCCGGATCCTCGAGGAACCGGAGCAGCACAGCGGCCTCCGCTCTCAGCTGCGCGGCTCGGTCGGCATGCCCAGGAGCGGTCAACTGGTCCGCGGCCTCCAGTCGCTCGGTTGCCTCGGCCCGCACGATGTCCGCCACGCTGCGCTCGCTCAGCTCACGGCGCTGTGCCTCCGCGACGCCGACGCCGACCGGCGACTCCTCAAGGGCTGTGCCGCGCAGCTCGGCTTCGCCCACCGGCACCGCCTCGGCATTGTCCAACGCGGCGAGCGTGGCGCGCAGGGCACTCACCGCGACTTTGTCGCGGGCGCGCATCGCTTCCGGGAGGGCTTGTCGCATGCGAAGACGTAAGGTCATGCCGCTGACCGTATGACCTGGCTCCTGGGCCGACAACGGCATATCCACGAGCGGGATCGCATGCGCACTGCCGTCCCCGCCACGGCAGGCGCGGCAGAGACCGCCGAGCAGGGCCTCCGGGCGGCCGGGGACACCGCAGTCGGTGCACTCCATGAGGGTGCGGGGCGTGCGGGACGGTGTGGTGGGGCGCTCGGGCGGCATCTTGTCGATCAGTCTGCGCTGGACGAACGCCCGGGGTGAGTACACCTGCTCGGGCAGGCCAGCGAGCAGGACCTGCGCGAGGTACTCCGGGGTCGTGCCGCGAGCCAGCCAGTCCTCGGCCAACTGTTCCAGGTCGGAGCAGTCGCCGGAGGACAGGGCGAGGCGGGGGTCGCGGAGACCGAGTCCGGCGAGAGCGGCGTAGGCGGCGCTGGGCCGACCCACCGTCTGCGGGTGCGACAGTTCCGGCTGGAGTGTTGCAGTGGGGGTGACCCCGGGTTCGGGGGTCCTCTGGGGCACCGGGTCACCGTCGAGGAACCGGGCCCACCATGCGTCGTCACGTGCGGTGCGTGACCAGTAGGTGTGGAAGACCCAGCGTGTGCCGGTGGCGGCGTCCCCTTCGCCGCCGGGCTCGACCCGACGGCGCACGCGGCGCAGGTGCCCGGCCTTGCTGAGCTCGTTGAGCGCGGATCGGACGGCCTGTTGCCCGTAGAGGGGCTGAGACTTGGCGATGGTCTTGGCGTCCATGGCCGCGTTCACGGGGAGCCGGTCGAGGAGACTCGCGAGGTACGCCTCACGGGCCGGGAGGTGATCGAAGTCCCCGGCTCGGGACGGCAACTGGTCGGGCGCGGACCGCTTGCCGTAGCCGGGCTTGGCCATGGGATGCGCTGCGGGCGCGCGCAGGGCAGCGCTAGAGTTTTCGTAAGCCACGAGATCGCCCTCTATCGATCTTGGGGTGAGACCCCGGCGGGTGTTGGTAGCACCCGGCCGGGGTTGTTTGTTGCTGCGCACGCTAGAGGGTGGCGACAGCGAGTCGCAACCTGCTCACGAAAAGTGACACGGCCTGGTATGGGTGGGTGGGTGAGCCTTACCGCCCATTCCTTGGAAAAGGGGCTCGGACCCCGAGACCCGAAGCCCGGGGCTCAGGCCTCGCGGGCGGCGTAGTCGAGGAACGCGTTCCAGACGTCGGCGGGCACCGCGAAGCGGGGGCTTCGAGCTCCGAGCTTCGAGTCACGGACGTGGACGGTACGGCGGAACTCTTCGGAGGAATGGGCGACTTCGAGGCATTCGCCACCGCCACTGTTGCTGTAGCTGGACTTGAACCAGGTCAACTCAGTGCTCACAGCTCCTCCGCCAACTTCAAGATGAACCGGGCCGACTCCTCAGGACTGAGAGCCTGCCGGAGGATCATGGCATGCCGCTGAACGATGGCGCTGACCTTATCGGGGTCGGCGTAAAGCCTCCCTGTCTCATGCCCTTCTTCGTAGACCAGCAGCTCATGTTCGGCGGTTTCCAGTAACACAAAGGGGCCGTCCACCCCCGGTCCGGCGCCGACGAACGGTAGTGCCTGGATGGTCACGTTACGCGCTTCGCCAGCTGCAACCAGGCGGAGCAGTTGCCGCCTGTGCGGCTCGGCGCCTCCAACCGGGTTGCGCAACGCGGCCTCACCGATCAGCCCTGGTTCGCTTGTCCAGCAGCACCTGCCGTCCCAGTCGGCCCGCGACTCGTTCCTCCATCGTCTCGTCGTCAAGCGGGGGCAGGTATGCGTTGAGCAACGCCCGGACGGTCTCCTCGGTTTGGAGCAGGCCAGGGATGTGCAAGGGCTGATAGGAGCCCACCGAGATCGCCTCGGACTCGTACCGCACGTAATCCTCGGCGTACGAGAGGAACCTCTCCGGCTTCAGGTACTCGTGGGCAGCGACCAGCTTCCCCCGCGCCCCGCACATCTGATCCGCAACCTGCAACAACCGCAGCGTCGGCCGCCGCCTCCCGCACTCCATGGACTTGACGTACTCGTAGTCGTAGCCGGCCTCTTCGGCGAGCGCCTGGCGGCTGATCCCGGCTTCCTCCCGCCACAACTTGACCTGCCCACCGCAGTACCGCCAGTTCTGCTGCGCCTGCTGGGACTCCCCCGAAGCCACGACACCCCCACCGGTCTCCCGCCGACACACCGTGTACAGCCACGCGGTGTACCCACTCCGCCACTCCCGGAGGCTACGCGTCAACCACCAGCCTGGCCTGGCGAACTGACGGCGCATCACACGCAAGGGACCCCCTACCGCATGTCTGGCTCCCCCTCCGCAGTACCGAAGGACATCGAATGGCGCCTCCCCCGCCACGCACGCAGCGTCAGCCGGGCCCGTACCCTCCTCCGCGAACAGGCCACCTCCTGGAAGCTCCCCGACGAGGTGACGGAAACGGCCGTACTCCTGCTCAGCGAGCTGATGACGAACGCGTACCGCCACGCGAAGGTCCCCGCGGGCCGCGAGATCCGGGCCCGCTGCGTCCTGAAGGCGAACCGCCTCCACATCTCGGTGACGGACGCGAACGACACCCTGCCCACACCCCGCGACGCGTCACCGGACGACGAGTCCGGCCGGGGCCTGGCCCTGGTGGCGTCACTGGCGGACGCCTGGGGCGCAGAACCCCGCCCCGGCGGTATCGGCAAGACGGTCTGGTTCGAACTCCCGGCTCAGCCGAGCCCCCACGCCCGCCCGAGCCGGTAGGCGGCGCACAGGTTCACGTCGAGGAAGTAGGAGCCGACCGCCCCGCACTGCTCGCTCCCGGTCCCGGGGTCGACGGGCTGGCCGTGCCCCATGCCGGTGATGCTGTACGTCTCCACGACGGTGTTCCCGGCCGGGTCCCGGAAGACCTGGTGGGGATACCCGGCGACGGTGTCGCTGACGTCGGCCGTCTGGTCGGCGCCGTGCACATCGGTCCACTGCTTCATCAGATCGTTCATGTTGACGGGCTTCACGGTGTAGTCGGCCGTCCCCTGGAAGACCGTGAGCGTCGGCCAGGGTCCGCCGTACCCCGGGCGGGCGGCCCGCACCCGGTCGCCCCACTGCTTGGGGGTCTGGGTGGCCCCGACGTACATGCAGACGTACGGCGACCCGGCGGCCTGCGCGCATCCGTACGGCAGCCCCGCGACGATCCCGCCCGCGGCGAACTTCTCCGGGTACGTCGCCATCATCACGGCGGTCATGCCGCCGCCCGCCGACAGCCCGGTGACGTACACGCGCCCGGCGTCACCGGAGACGTCGGCGAGCTGCCGGTCGACCATCTGCGCGATCGACGCGGCCTCGCCCTGGCCGCGCTCGATGTCACCGCTCTGGAACCAGTCGAAGCAGTTCGAGGGGTTGTTGCTGCTCTGCTGCTGCGGCAGGACCACGGAGAACCCCCACCGGTCGGCGAGCTGGATCCACCCACTGCCGGTGCCGTACCCGGCGGCGTCCTGGGTGCACCCGTGCAACGCGACGACGACGGGCCGCCCGGCGGGAAGCCCACCCGGGACATACCGGAACATGCGCAGCGCACCGGGGTTCGACCCGAATCCGGTGACCTCCACGAGGGAGGCCGCCGAGGCTGTGCCCGGTGTGAGGAAGGCGGCGAGGAGGGCGACCAGAAGACTCGCCAGGACGAAGAAGCGACGTGCGGCTCTGGTGTGCGTCATGCCGGGACCGTAGGAACGGAGACGACCCGCCGATATGGGATGGGACACCACAACAGGCGCACCGCTTGTGTGCGGACGTTCTGCTCGTCAGTCGTGCGAAACCAGGTACTCCACCTGGGTGACGTGGTATTCGCCGTACCCGAACCGCCGGCCGATTGCCTCTACAGTTGCCGGTCGCCCCGCCAGGTGACCGACGTCGGCGCGGCCAGACTTCACCGTGCGGTGACGCTCATCCCGCGTTGGCCAGAACGCGTCACCCGCATCCGCGCACGGCAAAGGCCCCGCCGCTCGAAAGCGACGGGGCCTCGCCCACATGGGGTTCAGGAGGCCGGGGCCTCCCGATCGTGGAGATGGCGGGAATCGAACCCGCGTCCAACGGTGAAGAATCAGGGCTTCTCCGTGTGCAGTCCGCTGTGCTTTTCTCGGCCCCGGAGATCACGCGGACAAGTCTCCGACGGGCTCAGTCACTGTGTGGTTTCCCTCTTCACCCCGTGACCGGGATCGAGGTTTAGTTCCCTAGCTGATGCCAGGATCCGGGTCGGGAACATCCCCGGGCTGACACTCCCTTAGTAGGGCAGCTGAGGCTCGCTACCTGATCAGGCAGCGAGGGCCAGCTGGCCCTGGGAGAGATCGCGCTTGGAATTGGCGATTATTTTTTTCGGCCTGTGGTTTACGAGATCATGGCCGCTTCCTCGACACGCTTCCCCTGCTTCGACAGCCGCTGTCGAAACCGATCATCCCCATGTTGATTTTTCAATCGGCGCCCCTCGCCAGGAGGGACTCGCACCGACCGAGCGGTGCGATGCCATCGTACGGGATCAACGCATCCCGTCGCCAGCGTATTCCCGGCGGTCACCCCGCCGTGGTACCCGGTTCAACACCAACGGGTGCCCGGTTCTTCCCGGCTCACGCCGGTGTCCCCGCTCGGCGCCGCTGTTCCCGCTCACGCCCGCTGCCGGCGGCGCACCGCCGACATCGCCCGCTCCGCCTCGCGGCGGTCCTGCTTCTCGCGGAGCGTCTGCCGCTTGTCGTACTCCTTCTTGCCCTTCGCCAGCGCGATCTCGATCTTGGCGCGGCCGTCCTTGAAGTACAGGGACAGGGGCACGATCGTGTGACCCGTCTCCTGCGCCTTGGACTCCAGCTTGTCGATCTCGTCGCGGTGCAGCAGCAGCTTCCGCTTGCGGCGGGCGCTGTGGTTGGTCCAGGTGCCCTGGCTGTACTCCGGCACGTGCACGTTGTACAGCCACGCCTCGTGCCCGTCGAGCTGCACGAAGCCGTCGACCAGCGACGCCCGCCCCTGGCGCAGCGACTTCACCTCGGTGCCCATGAGGACGAGACCGGCCTCGTAGGTGTCGAGGATGTGGTAGTCGTGCCGCGCCTTCTTGTTCTGCGCGATCAGCTTGCGCCCTTTTTCCTTAGCCATAGTGCCGTCCATTTTCGCACTACAGGGGGGTGTGCGGGGAAGTCGATTACATGGCGTCGCGGCCCGTGGCTACGAGGCGTCGCCCAGGCCGCCGAGCACCGTCTCGGCCCGCTGGAGCGCCCCGTCGTCGGCCTCCAGGTCGGGGGTGATGCCGCGGCCGTCGACACTGCGGCCCGCGGGGGTGCGGTAGTGGCCGACGGTCAGCTCGGCGACGGAGCCGTCAGGAAGGCGCCTCGGCATCTGGATGGAGCCCTTGCCGAAGGTGCGGGTGCCCACCACCACGGCCCGGCCGCGGTCCTGGAGGGCACCGGTGAGCAGTTCGGCCGCGCTCATGGTGCCGCCGTCGACGAGCGCGACCAGGGGTCTGGTGGTGTCGCCGCCGGGCTCGGCGTGCAGGACGCGCTGGTCACCGTCGACGTCGTAGGTGCCCACCAGCCCGCCGTCGAGGAAGGCGGACGCGGCGGTGACGGCCTCGGCGACGAATCCCCCGGAGTTGCCGCGCAGGTCGAGCACGATTCCGCCGCCCTTGGGCGCCCGGTCGACGGCGTCCCGTACGCGGTCCCCGGAGCCCTTGGTGAACGCGGTGACCTTGATCAGGGTGATGCCCCGGGCGAGCCGGCGCACGGTCACCGAGTCCGTGGACAGCCGGGCCCGGCGCAGCAGCTCGCTCCAGGTGTGCGTGCCGCGCTGCAGTCCGAGCCGCACCCGGGAGCCGGCCCCCGCGTCGTCGGCGTCGCCGCGCAGCAGGGAGACGACCTCGGTGACGGGCCTGCCGGTGACGTCCTCGCCGTCCACACGGCGCAGCAGGTCGCCCTTGCGGATCCCGGCGCGGGCCGCGGGCGAGCCGGGCTGCACCCGGGTCACCTCGATCCGCCCGTCGCTCTCCCGCCGGGCCGACAGCCCCACGCCGGTGTACTGGCCGTCGAGGGCCTCCTCCAGCTCCTCGTACTCGCCCTGGGAGTAGACGGCGCTCCACCGGTCGCCGCTGCGGCTGACCGCGCGCTCGGCGGCCTCCATCGGGGACTTGCCGTCGGCCATCGCCCGCTCGGCGGCCTCGGTGACGTCGTCGTGGCCGGCCGGGACCACCGACCCCGTGGAGGGCTGTTTCGCGTCGCTTCCGCCGAACGAGCCGGTCGCGGCGCCGGCGACGAGGACGCTCGCGAAGACCAACGTCAGGGCCGCCCCGTGGCGGATGCGACGGGGCTGACAGAACAGGTCACGGCCTGACATGCCGGTGAGTCTAGGACAACGCAAGGGGGCGTACGGGCGGTTGCCCGTACGCCCCCATTGGCATGCGTCACACCTTGAGGTACTTGCGCAACGCGAAGAACGCGGCCAGCGCGGGCATCAGCAGGCTCGTGGCGAGTATCAGCGGCAGCTTGGTCAGGACGGCGTCCCAGCCGATGAAGTTGATCAGGTTGAGCTTGTGGGACAGGTCCAGGCCGTGGTCGATGATGAAGTACCGCGCGATCAGCAGGAATCCGCAGGCGACCGTGCCGCCGATGAGCCCGGCGACCGCGGCCTCCATGATGAACGGCGCCTGGATGTAGAAGCCGGAGGCGCCGACCAGCCGCATGATGCCGGTCTCCCGGCGACGGCTGAAGGCGGAGACGCGCACCGTGTTGACGATCAGCATCAGCGCGACGACCAGCATCATCGCCATGACCGCGCGCGCGGCCCAGTTCATGCCGTTGAGCAGGCCGAAGAGGTTGTCCAGGATGCCCTTCTGGTCCTGCACCGACTGCACGCCGTCGCGGCCGTTGAAGGCGGACGCGATGACCTGGTACTGCTCCGGGTTCTTCAGCTTGATGCGGTACGACTCCTGCATCTGGTCCGGGGTGAGCGAACTGGCCAGCGGGGAGTCGCCGAACTGCTCCTTGTAGTGCTTGTAGGCCTCGTCCTGGGACTCGTAGGTGACCTTCTCGACGACCGACATCTTCTTCAGGTCGGAGAGGATCTGGTCCTTCTGCTCCTGGGTGACCGCGCCCTTGGAGCAGTTGGGGTCGGACTCCGCGTCGCTCTTGTTGCACAGGAAGATCGAGACGTTGACCTTGTCGTACCAGTAGCCCTTCATCTGGTTGACCTGATCGCTCATCAGCAGCGAGCCGCCGAACAGCGCCAGGGAGAGGGCGACCGAGACGATCACCGCGAAGGTCATCGTCAGATTGCGGCGGAGACCGACACCGATCTCCGACAGAACGAACTGCGCGCGCATGGCGTCTGCTCAAGCCTTTCCGTGGAACTCAGTGCTGGTAGCCGTAGACGCCGCGCGCCTGGTCGCGGACGAGGCGGCCCTTCTCCAGCTCGATGACGCGCTTGCGCATCTGGTCCACGATGTTCTGGTCGTGGGTCGCCATCACCACGGTCGTGCCCGTCCGGTTGATCCGGTCGAGCAGCTTCATGATGCCGACGGAGGTCTGCGGGTCGAGGTTGCCGGTGGGCTCGTCGGCGATCAGCAGCTTGGGCCGGTTGACGAAGGCCCGCGCGATGGCCACGCGCTGCTGCTCACCGCCGGAGAGCTCGCCGGGCATCCGGTCCTCCTTGCCGCCGAGCCCGACGAGGTCGAGCACCTGGGGCACGGACTTGCGGATCTCGCCGCGCGACTTGCCGATGACCTCCTGCGCGAAGGCCACGTTCTCGGCGACCGTCTTGTTGGGCAGGAGGCGGAAGTCCTGGAAGACCGTCCCCAGCTGGCGGCGCATCTGCGGCACCTTCCAGTTGGAGAGGCGGGCGAGGTCCTTGCCCAGGACGTGCACCTGCCCGGTGCTGCACCGCTCCTCGCGGAGGATGAGCCGCAGGAAGGTGGACTTTCCGGAGCCGGAGGACCCCACGAGGAAGACGAACTCGCCCTTCTCCACCTCCAGGGAGACATCCCTGAGTGCGGGGCGGGTCTGCTTGGGGTAGACCTTGGAGACGTTGTCGAATCGGATCACGGATGCACCACGGGCCGTCGGGGGTATGTGAGCGTGACCATACGCGAACCGAGTACAGGAGTGCAGTCGCCGGTCGTGGTTACGGGAGAGTTGCGCGTTTTGTCATAGCCCCGTGGGGTACGGGGGCGCGCTGTGATGCCCTCGACGACCACAGGACTGGCGGAGCCCGCGCAGTGGCTCCCGGAACCTGGCACAGTGGAGTGGGAACTGTCGCGTTCCCGAAAGCGTTGTGTACCTGTAAGCGGCACGAGGAGGGCGAGGCGCATGACGTACGACCGATTGGTGTGCGCGAACTGCGCGGCGCCCGTCAGCGAGGGCCGCTGTCCCGTGTGCCGCGCCAGCCGGGAGCGCCTTCAGCAGGAGAATCCCTGGTCGGGGCTGACACCGGCGGCGCTGATCGCCCTGGTGGCCGTGCTGATCGCGGCGGTGGCGCTGCTGGCACACCAGACGGCGTAGCGGAGCGGGGAAAAGACGGTGTACGGGAAGGGCCCGGGGCGATGCCGCCCCGGGCCCTTCTCCTGCAGTTCTCACACCTGCGGGTGAGGCTGTGCGCCCCTGACTCAGGCTGCGGCTCCGCCGCGGCCGTCGATCAGGCGCGGCATCACCCGGAAGCCGATACCGCCGGCGATCATCGTGGCGGCGCCGACCAGCAGGAACGCGGTCTGGCCGGCACCCGTCTCGGCCAGCTGCTTGCCGCTGCCCTGGGCGGAGGCGTCGGTGGTGCCGCTGTCGGAGCCCGTGTCGGTCAGGACCGAGGAGCCCTGACCCTGCTGGACGGGGCTGTTGCCGCCGCCGTCGGGGTTGGTGTTGTCGCCGCCACCGTTGTTGCCGTGGCCGTTCCCGTTGCCGTTGCCGTTTCCGTTGCCGCCGCCGTGGCCGTTGGAGGGGGGCGCCTCCGTCGGCTCGGTCGGGTTCCCGGTGGGCTGCTGCGGGTCGGTCGGCTCACCCGGGGTGGTGGGCGGGGTCACCGGAGGAGTGGTGGGCGGGGTCTCCGGGTCGGTGGGCGGGGTCACCGGAGGGGTGGTGGGCGGGGTCGCCGGGGCGGTCGGGATACCGGTCGGGGCGTCGTTGACGCTCACGCCGGCACCGATGCCGTTCTGGTCGACGCTCGCGCCGATCTTGATGTCGAGCGCCGAAGCGGCACCCGCGGCGGTCAGCGAAGCACCGGCTGCGATCACCGCACCGGCTGCTATCCGCGCCACCCGGATCCGCGTCTTCTTGGTCATCAGGCTGCTACCCCCAGTAGCTGATCGTCATTGGAGCAGCGTCCGGGGCGACGGCACTCGGGGGCGACTGTGCTTTGCAGCGAGCCCCCGGTTCACATGCGCCCCAGAGATACGCATGCCGCGCTTTACCCTTCCGAGTTTTCACAGCAACGTCAAGGTCGTTGCGGGCGCCATGTCCGATAACGCGTCTTTTACGGGAGAAGCAGGACTGTGAGTGTGATGTAAAACCCAGACATCCGGAGACAGACAAGGCAACTGCCCCTGAGCGAGGGGCAGTTGCCTTGTCGACAAAACGCTGTTTTCGCGGCCGGCTTTTCCGGCGGCGTCGGGCCGAGCGCGGCCGGTTTACTTCTCCTGCTGCTTGCGCCAGCGAATTCCGGCTTCGATGAAGCCGTCGATCTCGCCGTTGAAGACGGCCTCGGGGTTGCCGACCTCGTACTCGGTGCGCAGGTCCTTGACCATCTGGTACGGGTGCAGGACGTACGAACGCATCTGGTTGCCCCAGGAGTTGCCGCCGTCGCCCTTGAGGGCGTCCATCTTGGCCTGCTCCTCCTGGCGTCGTCGCTCGAGGAGCTTGGCCTGCAGGACGTTCATGGCGGTGGCCCGGTTCTGGATCTGGGACCGCTCGTTCTGGCAGGTGACGACGATGCCGGTGGGCAGGTGCGTGATGCGGACCGCCGAGTCCGTCGTGTTCACGCCCTGGCCGCCGGGCCCGGAGGAACGGAAGACGTCGACCCGGATCTCGGACTCGTCGATCTCGACGTGGTCGGACTGCTCCACGACCGGGAGGACCTCGACGCCGGCGAAGGAGGTCTGGCGCCGCCCCTGGTTGTCGTAGGGCGAGATGCGGACGAGCCGGTGGGTGCCCTGCTCGACGGAGAGGGTGCCGTAGGCGTACGGCGCCTGGACGGCGAGGGTCGTGGACTTGATGCCCGCCTCTTCGGCGTACGACGTCTCGTAGACCTCCGTCTTGTAGCCGTGCCGCTCGGCCCAGCGCAGGTACATGCGCTGGAGCTTCTCGGCGAAGTCGGCCGCGTCGACGCCGCCGGCCTCGGCGCGGATGTTGACGAGCGCCTCGCGGGCGTCGTACTCGCCGCTGAGGAGGGTCCGCACCTCCATCTCGTCCAGCGCCTTCTTGACCGCGGCGAGCTCGGCCTCGGCCTCGACGCGGGTGTCCGGGTCGTCCTCGGCCTCGGCGAGCTCGAAGAGCACACCGAGGTCGTCGATCCGGCCGCGCAGGGCCTCAGCCTTGCGCACCTCGGCCTGGAGGTGGGAGAGCCTGCTGGTGATTTTCTGCGCCTCGTCCGGGTTGTCCCAGAGGGACGGCGCGGCCGCCTGCTCCTCGAGCACGGCGATGTCTGCCCTCATCTTGTCGAGGTCCAGAACGGCCTCGATCGACTCCATGGTCGAGGAGAGGGACTTGAGCTCTTCGGATACATCGACGACTGCCACGCATCCAGCGTAACGGCTCCGCCAGGCGTGCCATGCCGGTGACCGCGCGGTTACCGGGCGCCCGACACCGGGTGCGGCCCCCGGGGGCTCCGCCCCGGACCCCGATCGGCCTGACGGCCGGGGTCCAGGGCCCGATCGGCCTGACCGCCGGGGTCCAGGCCCGATCGGCCTGACGGCCGGGGTCCGGGGGCCCCGGCCGGCCTGACGGCCGGCGACGCAGTCGCACCGCGGTGGCATCGGCGGATGCGCGCGTGCGGGCCGTCCGTGGCCGGTCGCGCAGTTCCCCGCGCCCCTTCAAAGACGCAGCCACCGCCCCTCCGGCCCCGGGCTCAGGGCGACGCCGGAGCCGAGCTCCCCGAGGTCGGAGGCGGAGCCCCGGTGGCATCGGCGGTTGCGCGCGTGCGGGCCGTCCGTGGCCGGTCGCGCAGTTCCCCGCGCCCCTTCAAAGACGCAGCCACCGCCTCTCCGGCCCCGGGCTCAGGGCGACGCCGGAGCCGAGCTCCCCGAGGTCGGAGGTGGCGCCCCGGTGTCGTCCCCGGAGGTCGCCCACCATGCGCCCACGCCGATCGCCGCCGCCAGTACCGCCGCCGCCACGCCCAGCGTGATCCGGCGGCGCCGGGCCGCCGCGCGGTGGCGGGCCGAGCCCGGGCGGGGGGCGCCCGGGGTGCGGGGGGCGCGGGCCGTGCCGCGGGCGCCGCCCGCCAGTTCGTCCGGACCCGGCACCCTCATGGAGGTGTGCGTGTCCCGGTTCGAGTCCGGTTTCGCGCCCGGCACCAGGGGCACCGCTCCTCGCCGCGCCCGTGTCACCACCGGCTCCCCGGGCGCCTCGTACGGCTCCTCCAGCGGCTCCGCGTCCGGTTCGTCCACGTCCAGCGGCGGCATCCCCGCCAGCAGCGGCAGCTGCTCCCGCAGCCGTGCCGCCAGCTCCGACGCCCGTAGTCGTGAGGCCGGCGCCTTCGCCAGGCACTGGACCATCAGCTGCCACAGCTCGTCCGGGATGCCGGGCAGGGGGACGACCGTCTCCGTGACGTGGCGGCGCAGGACCGCGCCCGGGTGGCCGCCGCCGAACGGCGTGAAGCCCGCGAGGAGCTCGTACAGCACCGTGGCCAGCGCGTAGATGTCCACCGCCGCCCTCGGCGGCAGGCCCTCCACTATCTCCGGCGCCAGATAGTCCGGTGTGCCGATGATCTTCGTGGCCTTGCTCCGCCGCGGCGAGTCAATCAGCTTCGCCACGCCGAAGTCCGTCAGCAGTGCCGGGTGCGCCCCGCCGGGGCCCAGTGGCCCCTGCATGTCGAGCAGGATGTTCTCCGGTTTCACGTCCCGGTGCACGATGCCGGCCGCGTGCGCCGCCGCCAGCCCCTCCGCCACGTCGGCCACGATCGCGACCGCCGCCTCTGGCGCCAGGCGCCGCTCCCGGTCCAGACGGGTGCGCAGATCCGTGCCGCGGACCAGGTCCATGACGAGGGCCAGGTCGTTGCCGTCGACCACCAGGTCCCGCACGGACACGACGTGCGGATGGTCCAGCCCCAGCAGCGCCGTGCGCTCCTGGACGAAGCGGCCCACGAGCTCCTGGTCGGACGCGAGGTCCTCCCGCAGCAGCTTGATGGCGACCGGCCCCTCCGGTCCCTCGCCCAGCCACACCGTGCCGGCGCTTCCCCGCCCCAGGATCTGGTTGGCGGTGTACCGGCTGCCGATCTTCCGTGCCAAGTCTGCTCCTACTGGGGACGCGTGTTGCCGACCCTGCGCCGGACCCCGATCGACAAAACTACGCGTCCGAAGGGGCAACCTTCACCGCCGAGCGGGAAATCACCCGTCGGATGTCGACAAATCCCCAAGCTCGGTGTGCACGAAGGCAATCCGGAGCCCGCTACTTGTTGCTCAGCTGCCCGATCCAGTCGGCCGCGGTGGAGAACCAGTCGCTCAACTGCTGCCAGTAGGACTTGGTCGTCCCGATCCACTCCTGCAGCGGGCTGAACTCCCACACCAGCCACCCGGCCACGAACAGGATGACGATCGTGAACAGGCACCCCTTGAGGCAGCCGAGCCCCGGGATCTTCATCGGGTTCGCGCTGCGCTGCCGCGGCGGCCGGGGCTCACGCGCCGGACGGGGCGCCGGCTGCTGGGGCGCGGGCGCGTACCGCTGGGGCTGCTGCGGGGCGGGCGCGTACTGCTGCCGCTGGGGCGCGTACTGCTGGGGCTGCCCCTGCGGACGGCCGTACCCCGGCCCGGGCTGCTGCCGCTGCGGCGGCCCCTGCTGCGGATGCTGCTGGGGCCGCGCCACCTGCCGCTGCGGGCGGCGGCGCAGCGGGTCCTCGCTGGGGTCGAGGTACGCCTGGACCTGCGTCTGCTCGTTGCGGTCGCGGGCCGCGCGCAGCTGGCTCTGCCAGGGGTGCGGCTCCTCCTGCCGGGGCTGCCCGCCGGGCCCGTGCGGCGGCATGGGCGGCATCACGGCCGTCGGGTCGGCGGCCCCGTTGGTGGGCAGGACGGCGGTGGGGTCGGCGGAGCCGGGCGGGGTGTGCGGCAGAACGCTGGTCGCCGCGTTCGGGTCGTACGAGGACGCCGAGCCCTGCGGCAGTACCTGCGTGGGGTCGGCGGAGCCGGGGACGGTCGCCGGGGCCGGGTCGGGGCCGAGCAGGGCGGCCACGCCCTCCGCGGCGGCGATCTGCGCGGAGTTCGCGTGCACGCCGACGCCCTCGGCGACCACCCGCAGCGCCCGCGCCAGGTTCTCGGCGCTCGGCCGGCCCTCCGGGTTCTTGCGCAGGCAGCGCTCTATCACCGTCCACAGCGGGTCGGGCACCGTGGAGGGGCGGCGCGGTTCGGCGCTCAGGTGCTGGTGGAGCACCTCGAGGGCCGAGCCGCCGGAGAACGGCGGACGTCCGGTGACCAGCTCGTACAGCAGGATGCCCGCGCCGTAGATGTCCACGGCGGAGGTCTGCGGGCGGCCCTCGGCCGACTCCGGGGCGACGTAGGCGGGCGTGCCCACGAACTCGCTCGTGCGCGTGAGGCCGGGCGAGTCGGCGAGCCGGGCGATGCCGAAGTCGGTCAGCATCGGGTGCATCTGCCCGTCCTGCTGCGCGAGCAGGACGTTCGCGGGCTTCAGATCGCGGTGCACGACGCCGTCGGCGTGGCTCGCGGCCAGCGCGTCGGCGATCTGGGCGGTGAGCAGGGCGGCGGCGACCGGCGTGAAGGGGCCGTTCTCGCGCAGGTAGCGGTGCAGGTCGGGGCCGTCGACGAGGTCCATGACCAGGGCCAGCAGATCGCCCTCGACCACCAGGTCGCGGACCCGCACGATGTTCGGGTGGGTCAGCCGGAGCAGGACGGACCGCTCCCGCAGGAACCGCATGACGACATCGGGGTCGCTCGCCAGCTCCTCCTTGAGGACCTTGATCGCCACGGTCTCGCCGGGCCGGCCCGCGACGGCCGCCTCGGCGCCCGCGGTCTCCCGCTGGCGGGCTCGCCAGACGGTGCCCGTGGCGCCGCGTCCCAGCGGCTCCTCAAGGAGGTACTTGCTCCCTACCGGCCGCACGTCATGCGCTCCCTGTTGCTTGCTCTTCCGGTCGTCCACCGCGCTACCGGTGTTCCGCCCACTGTAGTGCCGAGGTACCTGGCAGCGAGCTGTCGACGGCCTGTGGGTCACGTGCCCCGCATGGATGAGGTACGTATCCGGCTCCCGCACCTGTTCGATGACAAGACGCTCGCTTCGGTTCAGTTGGTTGCCCGATCCGGGCGTGACCGATCTCAAGCGGGCACCTGCCGGGCACTGGTCAGGCACTTTTACGGGCAGAGCCGACCAATCAAGATCATTTGACGGTGGAGGGCGGGCGCACTGTCAGTGGCAGGTGCGAGGATGCATCCCGTACTGGCCGATGTGCTCGTGTGCGGTGGGGGAGTCCGCGGTGGGGGACCGTGGAGCGGCTCCTTCCCCGTCCTCGGGCGCCCGCACGCGCGGGAGCCGAAGGGGCGCGTCGGTGTCGAGGGGGCGAGCGCGCGGGCCCGGCGGACCGGGCGCGGTCGCGGTCCCGACACCGGCTCGTGCGCCTCGTGGGCGACCGCGGACGCGCAGACAGAAGGGACCGCTGACGGCGATGCAGATCCGGCTGACCGTCGTAGCCCCACCGGCCCCGCCCACGGAGTCACGGGCCCGCGCCGCGGGCTGTGACGTACTGGTCACCGCGCCCGCCGGGACGGCGCTGGCCGCGGTGGCGTCGGGCCTGGCCTCGGCGGTCGGCGGGGAGGGGGGTCCTTCCCAGCCCGAGCGGAGCCGGGAGCCCGGGACCGGCCCGGTGGTGCTGTACGCGGGCACGGAGCGGCTCGACCCGCAGCGCTGCACGCTGGGCGAGCCACCGCTGCTGGACGGCGCGGTGCTGACCCTGGGCGCGCCGGCGGAGCCGGGCCCCGAGCCGGACGAGGGCGCGGCCCAGCTGCACGTGGTCGCGGGCCCGGACGCGGGCGGCGTCCATCTGCTGCACGGCGGGGTGATCCGGATCGGCCGTTCCGCCGACGCCGACGTCCCGCTGGACGACCCGGACGTCTCCCGGCTGCACTGCGCGGTCACGGTCACCCCGGACGGCCATGTCTCGGTCGCCGACCTCGGCTCCACCAACGGCACGGTGCTGGACGGCCACCGGGTGACCGACCGCCCGGTGCGCTTCACCCCCGGCGCGCTGCTGCGGCTCGGCGAGTCGGCCCTGCGGCTGGTCCCGCCCGGACAGGAGCGGTCCGTGGGGACGGCGCCGGACGGGGAGGGGCACGTACGGGTACGGCGGACGGAGGGCCCGGGAGAGCCCACGGACCCGACGCGGGCGGCGGCCGTGGGGCATGCGCGCGCCGGGAGCGCGGCCGCCGGGGACGGCCGCACGGGCGGCACCTCCCCGGACGGACAAGGCTCGGGTTCCGCCTCCCGGGACGGGCGGCTCTCCCCCGACAGCGACACGCACCACGGCTTCGGCGTCACCGGATGGGGCGCGTCCGGCGGGGTGATCCCCGGAGCGCAGGAACACGATTCCGCCGAGCCGCCCCTTCCGGCGCACGCGGGGCAGGTCACGCCGGACGAGAGCACGCGCAAGGGCACCCCGCTGCGCGGCACGGACGTTCCGCCCGGGCTGCGCAGGCGCGGCGGGCTCACGGCATGGGCACGCCGGCTGACCGGGGGCCGCGGCGAGCAGGGCGGTACCGGACGCGGTGCGTACGAGGAGGGCGGGGACGCCTCCGCGCTGCCCCTGGCCCGGGCGCCCGAGAGGTGGCCGGACCCGGCGGCGCTGCTGCTCACCGCGCTCGGCCCGGGCCCGCGGCTGTGGGAGCGCGGCCCGGGGCACCCGGAGGCGCTCACCGTGCGGCTGGGCACGGCGGACCGGGCGGCACCGGACGGTGCGGGCCTGCTGCCGGCGGTGCCGGTGACCGCGGGGTTGCGCGAGGTGGGCGCACTGGGTCTCGCGGGGCCGCGCGCCCGGCTGGCCGGGCTGACGCGCGCGGTGGTGGCGCAGCTCGCCGCGCTGCACTCGCCCGACCTGCTGGAGCTGGTCCTGATCAGCGCCGACCGCGCGCGCCCGCTGACGGAGCGCACCGCCGACTGGTCCTGGCTCGGCTGGCTCCCGCATCTCCGTCCGGCCCACGGCCAGGACTGCCGCCTGCTGCTGGCCTACGACCGCGAACAGGCGACGGCCCGCACGCAGGAGCTGCTGCGCCGCCTGGAGGACCAGCTGACGGACCAGGACGGTCCGCTGCCCGCCCCACCGGAGGACCCCTCGGCACGGGGGGCCACCCACCGCCCCTCCTGGGCGCGGGACGACGCCCACGCGGGGCCGTACTCCGTGGTCGTCGTGGACGGTGACCCCGGTGGCGCCGATGTGCGGGCGGCCGTGGCGCGGCTGGCCCGGGAGGGGGCGCGGGCCGGGATCCATGTCGTCTGTCTGGCCGAGGCGCCGGCCGCCTCGCCCGCGTCGCCGGTGGCGGAGACGTACGAGGCGGCGTGCGCGGCCTCCCCGGTGTTCCGGGAGTGCGGGGCCGTCGCGCTGCTGAGCGGCGATGTGGCCACAGCGCTGCGGCTGCTGCGGGTCGCGCCGGGGCAGGGTGCGGACGCCGCGCGCGCACCCGTGGGGCACGGCACGGTCGCCGCCGTGGACGCGGTGTCGGCGGCGTGGGCGGAGCGGTTCGCCCGGGCGCTCGCCCCGCTGCGGACGGACGGCGGCGGTGAGCGGCACCCGCGCGTGTCGGCCCCGTTGCCCCGGGCGGCGCGCCTGCTGGACGAGTTGGGGCTGGCCCGGGCCACCCCGGCGTCGCTGATGGCACGTTGGGCGGACGCGGCGGACGACACCACGTCACCGGGCGGGCGCGCCTGGGCGGTGCTCGGTGCCGGCCCGCGCGGTCCGGTGAGCGTGGACCTCGCCGCCGAGGGACCGCATCTGCTGGTCGAGGGACCGCCCGGCAGCGGTCGTACGGAACTGCTGCGCGCCCTCGCCGCCTCGCTGGCGTCGGCGGAGCGCCCGGACCGGCTGAGCATCGCACTCGTCGACGGCCGCGACTGCGCGGCGCACGGCGGTACGGGCGGGGACGGCCTGCGGGTCTGCACGGATCTGCCGCACGTCACGACGTATCTGGCGGTCAACGACCCGGTGCGCATGCGGGAGTTCGCGCAGTCGCTGAGCGCCGAGCTGAAGCGGCGGGCGGAACTGCTCGGGCAGCTCGGTTTCGCCGAGTGGCACACACGGCAGGAGGTGTCGAGGCGGATCGGGCCGCAGCGGTCGGGAGGTACGGAGTCGGGGGACCTCGACAGCCCGCCGAGTGTCACGCTGCGGCTGCGTCCGGCGGCGGCACGGCAGCGGGCGGAGGCGGGTCCGCCGTTGCCGCGGCTGGTGGTGCTGGTCGACGACCTGGACGCGCTGCTGTCCCCGGCGCTCGGCTCCCCGGGCCGCCCGGCGGCCGGGTCGGTCGTACGGGCGCTGGAGGCGGTGGCCCGGGACGGGGAACGGCTGGGTGTGCACCTGGTGGCCGCGTCGGGGCCCGGAGGGCGGACGGCTCAGTGGGAGCCGGCCCGGGCGGCCTCGTTGCGGATCGGCCTGGAGGCGGTGGCCGCGGGCACGGACGAACCGGGACCGGGGCGGGGGCGGTTGACGCGGGCCGACGGCAGGGGGACGCCCTTCCAGGGCGGGCGGATCACGGGGCGGATTCCCCGGACGGCGACCGTGCGGCCGACGGTCGTACCGCTGGAGTGGCACCGCATGGGCGACCCGCCGGCACGGCGTCCGGTGCGGGAACTGGGGAACGGGCCGACGGACCTGGCATTGCTGGCGAGCGCGCTGGAGCGGGCGGCGCGGTCGGTGTCGGCGGTGGAGGTGCCTTCGCTTTTGTGACGCCGTCTCCTCCGGCCCCGCCGACTGCCGAGCAGCACCGACAGCGCAGCTGACCATACGTCACAACGCGATCACAATCGGCCACTTGACGGTGCGGGCGCTCTTGCCGCCCCGAACCTCCCCGCGTAGACCAGAGCGCACGGACAGCAGCTCGAACGTTCGACGAGGGACGGAGAACGGGGCAGTCATGCGCAGCACGAGCAGCACCATCCGGACACTGAGGTCCGCCAGGACCGCGGTCGCGGTCATCGCGGGAGCGCTGGCGCTCACGCTCACCGCGTGCGGCGGAAGCAACGACGACAAGGGCAGCAGCGACAAGAGCAGCGGAAGCACGCAGACCGGTGGCGCGACCGTCACCCTCCCCAAGCTGGACGGGCAGCATCTGGAGGTCGCCGCCGTCTGGACCGGCGGCGAGCAGAAGAACTTCAAGACGGTGCTCGCCGAGTTCCAGAAGCGCACCGGCGCCAAGGTCACCTTCGTGCCCGCCCAGGACCCGATCATCAACTTCCTCGGTTCGAAGATCGCCGGTGGTCAGCCGCCGGACGTCGCGCTGCTCCCCCAGCCCGGCGCCATCAAGCAGGCCGTCGACAGGAAGTGGGCCAAGCCGCTCGGCGCCGAGGCCCAGGCGGAGCTCGCCAAGAACTACTCGCAGGGCTGGCAGGACATCGGCAAGGTCGGCGGCAAGCAGTACGGCGTCTACTACAAGGCCGCCAACAAGTCCCTGATCTGGTACAACGCGAAGGTCTTCGAGGGGGCGAACGGCCAGGAGCCCAAAACCTGGCAGGAACTGCTGACAGCGGCGCAGAACATCTACGACTCCGGTGTCACCCCGTTCTCCATCGGCGGCGCGGACGGCTGGACCCTCACCGACTGGTTCGAGAACGTCTATCTCTCGCAGGCGGGCCCGGAGAAGTACGACCAGCTCGCCCAGCACAAGATCAAGTGGACGGACCCGTCCGTCACACAGGCCCTGACCACGCTCGCCCAGATCTGGGGCAAGAAGGACTACATCGCGGGCGGCCCGAACGGCGCCCTGCAGACCGAGTTCCCGGCCTCCGTCACCCAGACCTTCACCGGCGGCGACCAGCCGAAGGCCGGCATGGTCTTCGAAGGCGACTTCGCCCAGGTCAACATCGGCGAGACCAAGGCGAAGATCGGCACGGACGCGAAGGTGTTCCCCTTCCCGGCCGTGGGCGCCCAGGCGCCCGTGGTCACCGGCGGTGACGCGGCCGTCATCCTCAAGGACTCCAAGGCGGCCCAGGCGCTGGTCACCTTCCTGGCCTCGCCGGACGCGGCCTCCATCCAGGCGAAGCTCGGCGGCTACCTCTCGCCGAACAAGAACGTCCCGGACTCCGCGTACCCGAACGCGGTCCAGCAGAAGATGGCCAAGGCGTTGCTCGCGGCCGGTGACAGCTTCCGCTTCGACATGTCGGACCAGGCCCCGCAGGCGTTCGGCGGCACGCCCGGCAAGGGCGAGTGGAAGGACCTCCAGGACTTCCTGAAGAACCCGACGGACGTCGCGGGGACGCAGGCGAAGCTGGAGAAGGACGCGGCGGCGGCGTACGGGAGCGGGAGCTGATCCGGCGATGACGTCGGCCACGGCGGCAGGGGCCCCGCCGGCCCCTGCCGCACCCAAGAGTCGCAAGAGCGTGACCGGCACCCGCAGGACCGTGGCAGCGCTGTTCCTGCTGCCCGCACTGGTGCTGCTCGGCGCGCTCGTGGTCTACCCGATCGGGTACTCGGTGATCCGCAGCTTCCTCGACCGCTCCGGTGACTCCTTCGCTGGATTCGACAACTACAAAGCCCTCTTCACGGATGACGGCATCCGCACCGCGCTGAAGAACAACATCATCTGGGTGGTGTTCGCGCCGACGGTGTCGACCGCGCTGGGGCTCATCTTCGCGGTGCTCACCGAACGGGTGCGCTGGGGTACGGCGTTCAAGCTGGTCGTCTTCATGCCGATGGCGATCTCGATGCTCGCGGCCGGGATCATCTTCCGGCTGGTGTACGACCAGGACCCGGACAAAGGCGTCGCGAACGCGGTGTGGGTGGGCATCCACGACACGTTCGCCCCGTCGTCGGCCTTCCCCAAGGCGCACCCCGGCCGCGAGTCGCCTTTGAAGCCGGACCAGGGCGGCTTCATCACCAGGACGACCGTGCACACGGGCGAGTCGGTCGCGCTCCCGCTGGTCGGTGTCGCGCCCGACCAGATGCCGAAGAGCGCGAAGCGGGCGGTGCGGGCCGAGGCCGAGCCGGGGAAGATCACCGGAACGGCCTGGCAGGACTTCACTCGCGGCAGGGGCGTGGGGAAGCTCGGCGCGGTGGACCCCTCCGAGCAGGGTTACGCGGGCATGCGGATCGAGGCGGTGAAGAACGGCAGGGTCGTCGCCTCCACCAAGGCGGCGGGCGACGGCACGTTCACGCTGCCCGCAGCCGCGGACGGAGCACAACTGCGCCTCCCCGCGAGCAACTTCACAGAGCCGTACAACGGCGTCGACTGGCTCGGCCCGGCGCTCGTCACCCCGGCGGTCATCGGGGCGTACGTGTGGATGTGGGCCGGTTTCGCGATGGTGCTGATCGCGGCGGGGCTCGCGGGCGTTCCGCGGGAGCTGCTGGAGGCGGCGCGCGTGGACGGCGCGAACGAGTGGCAGGTGTTCCGCCGGGTCACCGTGCCGCTGCTGGCGCCCGTGCTGGCGGTGGTCACCGTCACGCTGATGATCAACGTGCTGAAGATCTTCGACCTGGTCTTCATCATCCCGCCGGGCTCCTCGCAGGACGACGCCGACGTCCTGGCCCTGGAGCTGTACCGCAAGGGCTTCTCGGAGGACCAGCCGGGCGTCGCGAGCGCGATCGCGGTGTTCCTGCTGCTGCTCGTCATCCCGGTGATGCTGTTCAACATCCGTCGGCTGAGGCGGGAGGTACGGCGATGACCACGCAGGTCCAACGCCTGACCAAGGCGTCCCCGGTCACCGTCGTCAAGGCCAGGCGGTCCCTCGGGGCGCGGATCGCGGAGGGCGTCGGCGGGGGACTGCTGCGCGTCTTCCTCATCCTCGTCGGGCTGTTCTGGCTGGTGCCGACGATCGGTCTGCTGCTCGCCTCGCTGCGCAGGCCGGAGGACATGAACGCCTCCGGCTGGTGGACCGTCTTCAGCAAGCCCTCGCAACTGACGTTCGACAGCTACCAGAAGCTGCTGGAGAACAGCGACATCACCAACTCCCTGCTGAACACGGTCCTGATCACCGTCCCGGCGACGATCCTGGTCGTCGTCATCGGCTCCCTCGCGGGCTACGCCTTCGCCTGGATGGAGTTCCCGGGCCGCGACTGGTGGTTCCTGGGCGTGGTCGGCCTGCTGGTCGTGCCCGTACAGGTGGCTCTGATCCCGATCGCCGAACTGTTCGGCAAGATCGGCTTGTTCGGCACGGTGCTCGGAGTGATCCTCTTCCACACCGGCTTCGGCCTGCCCTTCGCGGTCTTCCTGCTGCGGAACTTCTTCGCGGAGATCCCCCGGGAACTGCTGGAGGCGGCCCGTCTGGACGGCGCCGGCGAGCTGCGGCTGTTCGCCCGGGTCGTGATGCCGCTCGGCGGCCCGGCGATCGCGAGCCTCGGCATCTTCCAGTTCCTGTGGGTGTGGAACGACATGCTGGTCGCGCTGGTGTTCACCAAGTCGGGCACGCAGCCGATCACGGTCGCGCTGCAGACACAGGTCCGCCAGTTCGGCAACAACATCGACGTCCTGGCACCCGGCGCGTTCATCTCGATGGTGATCCCGCTGGCCGTGTTCTTCGCCTTCCAGCGGCAGTTCGTGTCCGGCGTCATGGCGGGCGCCGTCAAGTAGGGCGATGCGTACGGCGGTTCGTGGGGTGGACCGGCAGCACGGTCCACCCTTCGCCGTTCACCGGGGGTTTTCCGCGGCGGTCCCCCACATGCCGCACGACGCGTAACCAAACCACTCCATCGGACGTTTTCGGGCAGGTTGTCCGCGCCGACCCCCATGGATGCCCTTTGCCCAGGTTCAGTGTCATCGTCCCCGCGTACAAGGTTCAGGCGTACCTGGAGGAATGCCTCACATCCGTGCTGGAGCAGTCGTTCACCGACGTCGAGGTGATCGCCGTCGACGACAGCTCGCCCGACGCCTGCGGGGCGATCATCGACGAGTTCGCCGCCCGTGACACCCGCGTCCGCCCCCTGCACCTGCCCCGCAACGTGGGCCCCGGGCCCGCCCGCAACGCGGGCCTGAAGGAGGCGAGGGGCGACTACCTGCTCTTCCTGGACGGCGACGACACCCTGACCCCGCACGCGCTGAGGGACATCGCCGACCGTCTGAAGGAGACCTCCGACCCGGACGTCCTGGTGTTCGACCACGCCCGCACGTACTGGACCGGGAAGACCGTCCGCAACCAGCTCGCCGGCCTGCTCACCGAACGGGGCCCGGCCCCCTTCCGCCTGGACGACCGCCCCGGTGTGCTGTCGCTGCCGACGGTGGCGTGGAACAAGGCGTACCGCCGGGAGTTCGTCGAGCGGCAGGGCTTCGCCTTCCCGCCCGGCTGCTACGAGGACACGCCGTGGACGTTCCCGGTGCTGCTGACCGCCGAGACGATCGCCACCCTCGACCGGGTCTGCGTCCACTGGCGCCGACGCCGCAGGGGCGGCACCCTCGGCACCACCAGCCGCGGGCACTTCGACGTCTTCGACCAGTACGACCGGGTCTTCGCGCACCTGGACGCGCACCCGGAGCTGGCCCGCTGGCGGCCGGTGCTGTTCCACCGCATGGCCGACCACCTGGCCGCGATCCTCGCCCGGCGCGGCCGGCTGCCGGGGACCTGCCGCGCCGAGTTCCTGCGCCTGGCCCGCGCCCACTACCGCCGCCATCGCGTCCCGGGCGCCCCGTTCCGACTGCGCCACCTGCTGATCCGCTTCGGCAGTCATCGCACCCACCGCGTGCTGTCCCTGGCCTCCCGCCTCGCGCGCGCGGTCCGGCGCACGGTCGCCAGGTCGAGCCGCCGCCTGGCAGCCGCCGCCCTCCAGGCGCACTACCGCATCCAGCTCCGCCTGCCCCTGCGTGCCGACCGGGCCGTCTTCACCCGGGACGCGGGCGGCCGCTACGGCTGCAACCCGGCCGCCCTGGAGTCCGCGTTCCGCAACCTGGTCCCGCAGATCCGCACCTCCTGGATCGCCCGCCCCGAGCACCACCACACCGTCCCGGTGGCCACCCGCCGGCTGCGGCCCGGCTCGGCCGCGTACTGGACGGCGCTGGCCCGGTCCAAGTACCTGGTCCACAACGCCGACTTCGACCCCCGCATGGTCAAGCGCCCGGGCCAGATCCTCGTCCAGACCCGGCAGGGCACCCCGCTCAAGCGCATGGGTCTGGACCTCCAGGACCGTCCGGCCGCCGCCCGCGACACGGATTTCGCCCGGATGCTGCGCACCGCCGACACCTGGGACTACGTCGTCTCCGGCAACCGCCACTCCACCCTCGTCTGGGAGCGCGTGTTCCCGTCCGGCTTCACCACGCTGGAGTACGGGCAGCCCCGCAACGACGTCTTCGCCCGGGCCACCTCCGCGGACGTGGCCCGGCTGCGGCAGACGTTCGGCATCCCCGAGGGCTCGGTGGCGATCCTGTACGCGCCGACGTACCGCGACTACCGCCGCGGCCACCGCCCCGGTCTCGACCCGGAGCGCCTGCTGCGCCGGCTCGGGCCGCGGTTCGTGCTGCTGACCCGCGCGCACCCCGCCTGCGGCGAGCCGCTGGCGCGGACAGTGAAAGGGCGGGTCATCGACGTCACCGGTCATCCGAGCGTGGAGTCGGTGTGCCTGGCCTCGGACGCCCTGGTCACCGACTTCTCCGCACTGATGTTCGACTACGCCAATCTGGACCGGCCGATCATCGTGTACGCGGACGACTGGGAGGCGTACGAGGCGGCGCGCGGCACCTACTTCGACGTCCGCGCCTTCCCCCCGGGCCCGGTCGCCCACGACGAGGACGATCTGATCGACATCTTCGCGACGGGCCACTGGTGCGGCTCACGCTCGGAGCAGCGACGGGCCGCGTTCCGCAAGCGGTTCTGCCCGTACGACGACGGACGCGCCGCCGAGCGGATCGTGCGCCGGGTGGTGCTCGGGGAGAACGCCTGGCAGCCGGCGGTCGTACCGCTGTCACACCGGCACCCGGTCCCGTCCGCCGCCGCGGCGCTGCCGGCCCCGCCGCTCACCTCGGTCCCGGTGCCCGGCCACGGCCTGCCCGTCACCGAACGCCTCTGATCCCCCGCTCTGACGCTGCCGCACACCCGACGCACCGGCCCCGTCGCAGAAAACCGGAGCACGAGAGAAAGAGCAGAATGCCCCGCTTCAGCATCATCGTCCCCGCCTCCGGTGTCGCCGGCCGTCTGTCCCAGGCGCTGGACTCGGTCCTCGCCCAGTCCTTCGGCGACTTCGAACTGATCCCGGTCTGCGACGCGCCCGACTCGCCCGCGGGGCTGGTCGCCGCCGCGTACGCCGAGCGGCACAGCAGGGTGGCCCCGCTCACCTCGCCGCCCTCCGGCGGCCCGGGCGTGGCCCGCACGGCCGGGACGGAGGTGGCCACGGGGACGTATCTGCTGTTCCTGGACGGCGCCGACGTCCTGCTGCCCGGCGCGCTGGCGGCGATCGATGCGCGTCTGAGGACGACCGGCGACGTGGACGTCCTCTACTTCGCCCACGAGCGGGCGCACTGGTGGGACCCCGAGACCTCCACACCGCCGCTCGGCCGGGCGCCGGACGGGGCGTTCACCCCTGGGCAGGCGCCGGAGCTGACCGGGGTGGCCGTGCCGGTGTGGAGTACCGCCTACCGGCGGGCGTTCGTCACCGGGCACCGGCTCGCGTTTCCGGCCGGCCACTTCGCCGACGTCGGCTGGGGCGGACTGGTCACCCTCGCCGCCGAGCGCCTGGCGGTGCTGCGCACGGCGTGCGTACGGCATCTGGTGCGCCGGCAGGGCAGCGGGCCGCACCCCCCCGGCGAGCACCAGTTCGATCTGCTGGACCAGGTGGAGCGGGTGCTCGTACGGGCCGCCGAACTCGGTCTGCCCGCCGACCGGGCGCGACCGCTGTTCGAGCAGCTGTTCTCCGCGGTGCTGCGGACGGCCGCGCATGCGGAGCTGCTGCCCGCGCACCGCCGCCGGGCGTTCTTCCGGCGGGCGGGCCGTCTCCACCGACGCCACCGCCCGGCCGGGTTCCGGCCGCCGGCGGGGAGCCTCGGCGTACAGCACCGGCTGCTCGCGTCCGGCGCCTACGGCACGTTCCGGGCGCTGCGGGCCGCCAACCAGAGCGTGGCGAAGGCCGCCAGGAAGGCACCCCTGCCGCACCTGCCGCGCACCCGTGCCCGCTACACACTCCAGCTGCACCGCCCGCTCGATGAGAACCTCGCCGTGTACTGCGCCTACTGGGGCCGCGGCTACGCCTGCAACCCGGCCGCGATCCACGCCCAGGCCCGCCGACTCGCCCCGCACATCCGCTCGGTGTTCCTGGTCGAGCCGGACGCGGTGGGCAGCGTGCCGAAGGACGTCGAGTACGCGGTGATCGGCTCCCGCGCCTACTGGGACGTGCTGGCCCGCGCCAAGTACCTGATCAACAACGCGAACTTCGCGGACGGCGTGGTCAAGCGCCCCGGCAGCGTGCACCTGCAGACCCAGCACGGCACCCCGCTGAAGAAGATGGGCGTCGACCAGTCGCCCTACCCCGTGGTGGCGGCGTCCACCGGCAGCTTCGCCAAGCTGCTCGCACGCATGGACCGCTGGGACTACAACCTCTCCGCCAACCGGCACTCCACCGAGACGTGGGAGCGCGCGTTCCCGGGCTCGTACGAGACGCTGGAGTACGGCTATCCGCGCAACGACGTCTACTACACGGCGACCGCCGACGACGTCGCCCGCGTCCGCCGCGAACTCGGCGTCCCGGAGGGAAAGACGGCCGTCCTCTACGCGCCGACGCACCGCGACCACAGCACCGGCTTCGCCGCGGGGCTCGACCTGGAGGCGTTCTGCGACGCGGTCGGCGACGACGTCGTGGTGCTGCTGCGCGCCCACTACTTCTACGACCGGGGCGCCGCCCGGGCCGCGGGCCGCGTCATCGACGTCACCCGGCACCGCTCCTCGGAGGACGTCTGCCTGGCCGCCGACGCACTGATCACCGACTACTCGTCGATCATGTTCGACTACGCCAACCTGGACCGCCCGATCGTCGTGTACGCCGACGACTGGGACGTGTACCGGGAGATCAGGGGCGTCTACTTCGACCTGATGGAGGCACCGCCGGGCCGGGTGGTGCGCACCTCGGAGGAGCTCGCGGCCGTCTTCCGCGACGGCTCGTTCGCGGACGCGGAGGCCAGGGCCGTGCGCGCCGCCTTCCGGCAGCGTTTCTGCCAGTTCGACGACGGGCGCGCCGCCGAACGCGTCGTGCGCCGGGTGCTGCTGGGCGAGCCGCCGGCGTCGATCCCGCCCGTGATCCCGCTCGCCGAGCGCATCCCGGCCCCGGCCCCTGCCCTGGTTTGGAGCTGACCGCCGTGCCCCGCTTCAGCATCGTCGTGCCCGTCTTCAAGGTGCAGGGCTTCCTGCGCGAGTGCCTGGACTCGGTGCTCGCGCAGTCGTACACCGACTTCGAGGTGATCGCGGTCGACGACCGCTCCCCCGACGGCTGCGGGGCGATCCTCGACGAGTACGCCGCCCGCGATCCGCGCGTGCGGGTGCTGCACCTGCCGGAGAACGTCGGCCTCGGCCGGGCCCGCAACGCCGGACTGCCGCACGCCGGCGGGGACTTCCTGCTCTTCCTCGACAGCGACGACACGCTCACCCCGGGCGCGCTGCGCGCGATCGCCGACCGGCTGGAGGAGACCGGAGACCCGGACGTGCTGGTCTTCGACTACGCCCGCACCTACTGGTGGGGCGCCACCCGCCGCAACGTGCTGGCCCGGATCCTCGCCGAGAGCGGCGAGGGCACCTTCACCGCGGCCGAGCGGCCCGAGATCCTGGAACTGCTGATGGTGGTGTGGAACAAGGCGTACCGCCGGGACTACGTCACCGAGCACGGCTTCGTCTTCCCGCCGGGCTACTACGAGGACACGCCCTGGACGTTCCCCGCCCTGCTCAGCGCGCGGCGGATCGCGACCCTCGACCGTATCTGCGTCAGCTACCGGCAGCGCCGCCAGGGCAACATCCTGTCCACCACCAGCCGCAAGCACTTCGACGTCCACGACCAGTACGAGCGGGTCTTCGCGTACGTCGACGCCCATCCGGAGCTGGCCTCCTGGCGGCCGTACCTGCACCGCAAGATGGGCGAGCACTGTCTGGACATCCTCGCCAAGCCGGACCGGCTGCCCGCCTGCGACAAGGGCGAGTTCTTCCGTCGTACCGCCGACCTCTTCCGCGCCCACGGCGCCGGGGAACCGGTCCCGGCCGAGCTGCGCGTGCTGGAGGGGAGTTACGCCGCCTACCTGCTCCGGCAGCGGGCCGCCACCGTGGGTGACGCGCTCGGCCGGCGCCGCCGGCAGGCCCGCGCGGTGGCGGCCCGGCGGGTCAAGCGCGGCTGGTCCTGGGCGTACGAGCGGCGGCCGCTGGATCCGAACCTGGCCGTCTACTCGGCGTTCTCGCACCGCGGCGTCCTCGGCGACCCGGCCGCGATCCACCGCGCGGCACGCGACCTCGCCCCCCACATCCGCGGTGTGTGGGTGGTGCGCCCGGACCAGGCGCAGCACATGCCGCCGGACATCGAGTACGTCCTGCCGGGCTCCCTCGGCTATCTGCGGGTCACCGCGCGGGCCACGTACTTCGTGAACAACGTCAACTGGCCCGGCACCCTGGCCAAACGCCCGGGAAGCGTCCACATCCACACCCACCGGGGCACCCCGCTGAAGTACATGGGGGCCGACCTGCGGGACAAGCCGGGGGCCCGGCTGGGGCTCGACGTGCCGCAGATGCTGCGGCGCGCCGACCGCTGGGACTACAGCCTGGTCGCCAACCGCCACTCCGAACTGGTGTGGGACCGCGCCTACCCCTGCGACTTCACCTCGGTGCGCAGCGGCAGCCCCCGCAACGACGTCCTCGTGGACGCCAAGCCCGGCGACGGGGCCGGGTTCCGGTTCCGGCACGGCATCCCCGAGGACCACACGGTGGTGCTGTACGCGCCGACCCGCCGCGACTACGTCCGCGGCGGTCACATCGACCGCTTCGACCCGGCCCGGTTCGCCGAGGACCTGGGCGAGGGCCACACCCTCGTCGTACGGCTGCACCCCTCGCTGGCGGACGGCTGGGCGCGCGGGACGGGCCTTGCCGAGCTGCACCGGCGGGGCGTGCTGGTCGACGCCACCGACGAGCCGCACGTCGAGGAGGTGATGCTCGCCTCGGACGCCCTGGTCACCGACTACTCGGCCCTGATGTTCGACTACGCCAACCTGGACCGGCCGATCGTCGTGCACGCCGACGACTGGGGTGCGTTCCGGGCGAGCCGGGGCGCCTACTTCGACATCACGCAGGACGCGCCGGGGCACGTCTCGCGCTCGTACCGGGAGCTGGCGTGGCTGTTCGCCTCCGGGTGCTGGCGGGACGAGGACTCGGCGCGCCTGCGGGCGGGGTTCCGGGCGCGGTTCTGCGCGTTCGACGACGGGCGCGCGGCCGAGCGCGTGGTGCGCACACTGATGCTGGGCGAGCCGGACGTCACGCCGTCGGTGCCGGCACCGGCGGCGGGCGACAGCGAGGCGCTGACGACGTCGCTGTGAACGCCCGCGGCCTCGTACGCGGGGAGGGTGCGTACGAGGCCGCAGGTCGGGCCGGTGTTACTCGATGACCAGCTCGACGGGGATGTTGCCGCGGGTGGCGTTGGAGTAGGGGCAGACCTGGTGGGCCTGCTCGACCAGCTTGCGGCCGGTCTCCTGGTCCACGGTGTCCGGCAGCTCGACGCGCAGGATGACCGCGAGCGCGAAGCCCTCGCCCTGCTTGCCGATGCCGACCTCGGCGGTCACGGCGGCGTCGCTGACGTCCACCTTGGCCGCCCGGCCGACGAGCCCGAGCGCGCTGCCGAAGCAGGCCGCGTAACCGGCGGCGAACAGCTGCTCCGGGTTGGTGCCCTCGCCGTTGCCGCCCAGCTCCACCGGCGGGGCCAGCTTGAGGTCGATCCTGCCGTCGGAGGAGACGGCGCGTCCGTCACGGCCGTGGGTGGCGGTGGCGACAGCGGTGTAGAGCGCGTCCATGGAAAACCATCCCTCTCGAAGTCACACGGCGGCCGGCCCCTTGCTGACCGCGGGCCGCCTTACGGAGATGAGTAGAGCACACAATTCAGTTGTGCACAACTAAATGACGGGCAGGAGCTACCCTGTCTGCATGACGACCACCCGGACCCCCCGTACGGAGGCGACCTCCGCGGCCGAGGAGTACCTGCGCCTCGACCGCCAGATCTGCTTCTCGCTGCACGCCGCGTCGCGCGCCTTCAACGGCGTCTACCGCGTCGTCCTGAAGGACCTGGGGCTCACGTACCCGCAGTACCTGGTGATGCTGGTGCTGTGGGAGCACGGGGAGCTGCCGGTGAAGAAGCTCGGCGAGCATCTGCGACTGGACTCCGGGACGCTCTCCCCGCTGCTGAAGCGGCTGGAGGCGGCGGGCCTGGTGCGGCGGGAGCGCAGCACGCGGGACGAGCGGTCCGTGCGCATCCACCTCACGGACGAGGGCACGGCGCTCAGGGAACGCGCGCTGCTGGTGCCACGCCGGATCGCCGCGGCGACGGGCTTCGACCTGACGGAGATCACCGAACTGCGCGACCGCCTCGACCAGTTGACCCGCACCCTGGACGCGGCGGCACTGGACGAGACGCCTGGCTGCGCCTAGGGTTTTTCGTTTGGATCAGGCCGGATCGGGGAGTGGTGCCAGGCCCCGCGAGCCCGGCGTGAGCCAAACGAGAGGCCCTAGGTCTGGCGCCCCGGCGGCACCTGGCGGCGTACATAGAGTCGAAGCGTGAGGTGCGGGCGCACGTACTCCTCGCGAGTGATGAAGTCGCGCTTCACGACCGCGAGTTTGGCGCGGTCCGTGGCGTTCCAGGGGGTCCAGGAGGAATCGAGCGCGTACGGCTCGGTGACCACCCAGACGTACCTGAGCGCCTCGAGCCGCCGCCGCAACTCCTCGGGACCGACCTCCCGCCCGTACAGCGTCCCGCTCTCGGCGGCCGGCGCGCCCAGCGCCACGTCCCGGACACCCCGGAACCCGGCCGGATAGGCGAGCGCCGACCGCCGCTCCAGCGAGGGCAGGAACAACACGGCATCCCCGGACCGCACCCGCCGCGCCACAGCCGCGGACACGGCCCCGAGATCATCGGGCCGGTGCGCGGCCCGCCGATCGTCCCGGAGCAGGGGCAGCTGCACGAGGAACACACAACAGACGGACACGACCCCGAGCAGGGCCACGCCATCGCCGTACAGCCGGCGGTCGACGTGCGCCCACCCACCGAGCCGCAGCCGCCGCACCAGCCCGGCCGCCCGATCCGCCCCGGCCGCCGCCAGCAACGGCACCCCGGCCAGCGAGTACAGCACATACCGGTCGTAGTACAACGGCCGGAGCTGCGACACCGCCATCAGCACCGCCGGCGGAACCACCAGCAGCGGCCCCGCGACCCCCACCAGGGAAACCCCCCGCGGCAAGGGCGCCAGAGCCCCCAGCACCGCCAGCCCCAGGCACGGCGCGAGCACCCGGCGCGACGGCCCGAAGAACTGCTCCACCAGCCCCTGCACGCTCCGCGCGTCAGGCGCCGTCAGCCACGCCACCTGCTCCGCCTGCCCCCAGGACACCAGCACCAGCGGCATCAGCACCACCACGGCGGCCCCGGCCGCGCTCCCCCACCGAAGCCACAGCCGCCCCGGCACCCGTGCCAACGCCAACGTGCAGGCGTGCGCCGCCAGCATCAGCGCCGCGAACTCGTGCAGTACACAGGTGACGGCGACGACCACCCCGTACGGCCACCACCTCCCGCCTTCCACGGCCCGCACGAGCAGCAGGGTCGCCCCCGCCACCCCGGCCGCGACCAGGGCGTAGGAACGCCCTTCCTGCGCGTAGCGCCCGACCATCGGCGTCACCGCGTAGAGCAGCCCCGCCCACAGCCCCACGCGCGGCCGCCCGAGCCGCACTCCCAGCCCGGCGACCAGACCCGCCGCCACGGCCGCCCCGCACACCGAGGGCAGCCGCAGCAGCACCTCGCCGGGGTGGACGGCCAGGACCGGGTGCATCAGCAGGTAGTACAGGCCGTGCACCGCGTCCACACTGCGCAGCAGATGCCAGATCTGCGGCAGTGAGCGGCGGGCCACCTGGAACGTGGCCGCCTCGTCACGCCACATGCCGTCACGGTCCAGCCCCCACAGCCCGAGCGTGAACATGACCGCAACGGGCACGAGGACAGCGATGCGCTCTCCGCGCCTCTTCGGTGACCGGCTCATGCCCGCATTCAACATGTACGGGTTTTGTACTATTGGATAACTTTTGCCCCGAGTTGACGCAGTATCCACCACATGCGCCATTCAGACGGCCTACCATCCGGGCTTGATGAGTGCCTTGAAGACTGCCCTGGAACGCCCGGCGACCAGACCGGCACCCTTCTTCCCGCCGCCTTTCTGGAAGAGGGTGCGCCGGACGCATCGGTTGCTTCTGCTCGCCGTCGGCTGGCTCGCCACCCGTGCCCTGATGCTCTGGCTGCTCGCCCACGACCAGTACCGGCTGCTCGGCAGGGGCGGGGTCGCGATGGAGGTCTGGAAGCTCTACTTCCACTGGTACGGCACCCTCCGGCACGGCGCCTTCCCCTCCGGTGACCACCTGTGGCAGTACCCGCCGGGGGCCGGCGCGGTGCTCCTGTCACCCGCGCTGCTGCCGGGACTGACGTACTTTCAGGCGTTCGTGGTCATCACGTTGTTCACGGACGCCGTGATCACACTCGTCCTCGCGTACGCGGGCACCCGCCGGGGCCGCTCACTGCGCGGCGCGGCGCTGTGGATCACCGGTCTGCCGCTGCTGCTGCACATCCCGCTCGCCCGGTACGACATCCAGGTCACCGCCTTCGCCGTCGTCGCGCTGCTCACGTCGGGGCGCTCCGCACGCCTGGGCGGCGCGTTCGCGGCCCTCGGTGCCCTGGTGAAGGTGTGGCCGGCGCTGGCGCTCATCGGCACGCCACGAAACCGCGGCACCCGCCAGGCGTGGACGACGGCGGCCGTCACCGTGGTGACGCTGCTCGCCGTGGTCGCGGTCCTGTTCCGCAACCCGTTCGACTTCCTGCGCCAGCAGGGCGGCCGGGGCGTGCAGATCGAGTCGCTGGGCGGCACGGTGCTGATGCTGGCGCGCCGGGCCGGCTGGTCGGGCACCACCCGCTACCAGTACGGCGCCGTGGAGTTCGTCGGCCCGCACGTGCGCGCGGTCGCCGACTGCTCGCTCGCGCTGACCGCGGTCGCCTTCGCCCTGCTGCTGCTGTGGCGGCTGCGCACCCGCCGCTGGACGCCGGCGACCCCGTACGACGCGGCACTGACGGCCGTACTGCTGTTCACGGTGACGAGCCGGGTGATCAGCCCCCAGTACATGATCTGGCTGGTCGGGCTCGCCGCCGTCTGCCTGACCACACGGCACACCACCCAACGCCCCGTGGCCCGGCTCATCCTGGCGGCGACCGCGATCAGCGCCGTGGTGTACCCAGCCTTCTACGGGGAAGTGATCCGCTCCACCTGGTGGGGTTGTCTGCTCATGCTGACCCGCAACGGGCTGCTGACCACCGCGGCGGCCATGTCGTTCGTCCGCCTGTGGCGCTCCGGGCGCGCGGTGCCGCAGCGAGAGAGTGCGGACGCCCCCGCGGGGAAGGACAGGGTTCCCGCCCTCTCTCCCACAGGGCGTTAAGGGCCGCTTAACAGATCATTACCGGCTGCCCGTATTCTCGGCTCGTGGAAGCCATGGGTCACCCTCACGATGCACAGGTCAGCGTCGTCGTCATCGGATACGACGACGCCGCCCATGTGGCGGACGCGGTCCGTTCGGCCCTCGCGCAGGGCGGGGTCGTCCGCGAAGTGATCGCGGTCGACGACTGCTCGTCGGACGGCAGCGCCGAGCTGCTGCACGCCCTGGCGGCCGAGGAGCCTCGCGTCAGGGTGATCAGCCGGACCACCAACAGCGGCGGCTGCGGCACCCCGCGCAACGACGGGATCGAGGCGGCGACCGCTCCCTACCTCATGTTCCTGGACAGCGACGACGTGCTGCCGCCGGGCGCGGTGGACGCGCTGCTCATGGCGGCCGTCGCGCACGGCACCCAGCTCGCCGCCGGGCTGTGCGTGCGCCGCGAGCTGCCCTCGGGCCGCGAGGTGCCCTGGCAGCCGGAGCTGTACGAGCGGGCCGCGGTGGTCTCCCATCCCTCCCAGCGCCCCCACCTGGCCCACGACACGCTCTGCGTCAACAAGCTGTACCGCACCGACTTCCTGCGCGAGCACGGCATCCGCTTTCCCGACGGCCGCTTCCACTACGAGGACTTCGTCTTCAGCGCGCGCGTGCTGGCCGCAGGCCCGAGCATCGCCGTGATCCCCGACACCGTGTACATCTGGCACGTGCGCCGCTCCGCCCAGCGCCTGTCCATCTCCCTCGCCCGCGCCGACATCGAGAACTGGAAGGCGCGCATGGAGGCGACCCGGCAGTCGCACGAGATCCTGCTGGGCGCCGGCGAGAAACAGCTGGCGCGGGCGGCCCGCACCACCTTCCTGGACCGGGGCTTGCGCATGTACACGCGGGAGCTGCCGCTGCGCGACGAGGAGTACCGCAAGGAGTGGTGGCGGCTCACGCGCGCGTACCTCGAGGAATTCGAGGCGGCCGACTTCGCGCAGGCGTCCGTGCCGGGGCGGGTCGTCGCGCAGGTGGTGCTCGCCTCGGGGCAGCCGCGCGACCTGCACCGGCTCAAGGAGCTCGCGGCCCGTCCGGCGCGGCTGACCCCGCGGTACGCGAGGACGGCGGACGGCACGCCCGTCTGGTCGGACGACCTGCCTCAGGTCCGGCTCGAGCACCTGCTGCAATGCCCCATGGAGCACCTGCCCGTCACCGTCGACGCGGAACTGCGCCCCGGCTCGCGCGCCGGCCGGCTGCGGCTGCGCCTGCACGAGCTGTACGGACGGGTGGAGAACGCGCGTCCGGCCCGGGTGGACGTGGAGTTCGTGCTCCGGGAGGACGAGAAGCGGGTGGGGCTGTCCACCACGGCCGAGCTGCGGAAGGACCCGGACTCCGCCGGCTGGACGGCCGAGGCACCGGTGGACCTGGGGGCGCTCGGCGCGGGAACCTGGGACCTGAAGCTGACGCTCCGCTTCGATGACGGAACGAGCCGTGACACCGCGCCGCACGCCGTCGCGGGCGCCGACCTGCTGCGCCGCCAGGCGGTGCCGAGCCTGAGGCACGGCGTGCTGCTGGTGCAGCCGTACGCTACGCACTCCGGAGCGCTGGCGCTGAGGGTCGCGTCGGGAGTCCGAGGTGTGACGTCGGTCGCGCGGCGCAGGCTCCGGCGCCTGCTTCACTTGAGGTGAACGACGGCAGGTGAACCCCACCTGCTTCACTGAAGTGGCAGCAAGAACACGACAGGCCAACGAGCAAGGAGACGGCCGCATCATGACCTGGCTGATCACCGGCGGTGCCGGTTACATCGGGGCGCACGTAGTCCGGGCGATGACCGAGGCGGGCGAGCGCGCCGTGGTGTACGACGACCTGTCCACGGGCATAGCCGAGCGCGTGCCCGCGGAGGTGCCGCTGGTGGAGGGCTCCACCCTGGACGGCGACCTGCTGCGCCGCACGCTGGCGGAGCACTCGGTGACGGGGGTCGTGCACCTGGCGGCGAAGAAGCAGGTGGGCGAGTCGGTGGAGCTGCCGCTGCACTACTACCGGGAGAACGTGGAGGGGCTGCGCGTCCTGCTGGAGGCAGTGACGGAGTCGCAGGTTCCGTCCTTCGTCTTCTCCTCGTCCGCCGCCGTGTACGGCATGCCGGACGTGGACCTGGTCACGGAGGAGACTCCGTGCGTCCCGATGTCGCCGTACGGCGAGACCAAGCTGGCCGGCGAGTGGCTGGTCCGGGCGACGGGAAGGGCGACCGGCCTGTCCACGGCGTCCCTGCGCTACTTCAACGTGGCGGGCGCGGCGAGCCCCGAGCTGGCGGACGTCGGCGTCTTCAACCTGATCCCGATGGTGTTCGAGAAGCTGACCGAGAACGCGGCACCGCGCATCTTCGGCGACGACTACGCCACACCCGACGGCACCTGCATCCGCGACTACATCCATGTGGCCGACCTGGCGGAGGCGCACGTCGCGGCCGCCCGCGCGCTCCAGGCCTCCCCCGGCACGGACCTCACCCTCAACATCGGCCGCGGGGAGGGCGTGTCGGTCCGCGAGATGATCGACCGCATCAACGCGATCACCGGCTACGACATCCCGCCGACGGTCACCCCGCGCCGCCCCGGCGACCCGGCCCGCGTCGTCGCCTCGGCCGACCGTATCGCCCGGGAACTGGGCTGGACGGCGAAGCGCGACGTTGAGGACATGATCACCTCGGCGTGGGAGGGCTGGGTGCGCAGGCATCCGGAGGCGGCGCGGCGGTAGAACGCTCGGTCCCGGGCCTCGCGAGGCGGCGCGGCGGCAGGACGCTCAGGTCCCCGGGGCCCGCGAGAGCTCGGGGAGCTGCGGAAAGGCGACGCCGGTCAGCTCCTCCGAGACCGTCCACAGACGGCGGGCCGCCTCCGGGTCGCTGGCCGCTCGGGAGCGGCCCACCAGGGTCGGCGCGCCGCGCATCTCGCTCAGGCCGTCGGGGCCGACGTAGCTCGCGCCGGGCAGGTCCTGGGTGGCGGCGTACAGGGTGGGCAGCGCGCCCGCCCTGTCGTCCTGGGCGAACAGGCGGTTGCCGACCCGCATCGCGATCCGGCGCAGGGTGCTGGCGTCGTGGCCCTGGAGGTTGGTCGCGGCCCAGCCCGGGTGTGCGGCCAGAGCCCGCACCCGTGAACCCGCCTCGGTCAGGCGGCGCTGCAACTCCAGGGTGAACAGCAGGTTGGCGAGCTTGGACTGGGCGTACGCCGCCATCGGGGAGTACTCGCCGGTCAGGTTCAGGTTCTCGAAGTGGATACGCGCACCCGGGTACCGGTGCATGCCCGAGGACACGGTGACCACGCGATCCCTGACCCGCGGCAGCAGCAGGCCGGTCAGCGCGAAGTGCCCCAGGTGGTTGGTGCCGAACTGGGTCTCGAAGCCGTCCTTGGTGGTTCCCTCGGGGACGTTCATGACCCCGGCGTTGTTGACGAGCACGTCGATGTCGCCCTGCCGGCCGCGGGCGAACTCCCGTACGGACTCCAGGTCGGCCAGGTCGAGTCGGTGCACCTCGAGGCGGCCCTTCGCGCCGCGCAGGGCTGCGGCCGCCGCCTCGCCGCGCCGGGGATCGCGCACGGCGAGCACCACATGGGCGCCGGCCCGGGCGAAGGCGTCGGCGGTGGCGAGGCCGAGGCCGCTGTTGGCGCCGGTGATGACGACGGTGCGGCCGGTCTGGCCGGTTATGTCGCCGGCATTCCACTTGTGCTGTGTCTTGGGCATGCCCTTCAAAGTAGGCGCCGACAACAATGCTGTCAATGACAACAATGTAGGCGCCGACCACTTGGCCGATACACTGACCGGTATGCACACTCGCCGTCGCTACCACCACGGAGACCTGCGCGCCGCGCTGCTCACCCGGGCGGAGGAGACCCTCCGGGAGAAGGGGCCGGCCGCGCTGTCCCTCCGCGAACTCGCGCGCGACCTGGGCGTGAGCCACGCCGCACCGAGCCGCCACTTCAAGGACAAGCAGGCGCTGCTGGACGCCCTGGCGCTGACCGGTTTCCACCGGCTCGCGCAGACGATGACGGCGGCCCTGGAGGGGACGGGCGAGTCGTTCGCCGAACGGCTGCGGGCCGGGGCCCACGCCTACGTGGAATTCGCCACCGCCAACGCCGAGTTGCTGGACCTGATGTACGCCATCAAGCACACCCCCGAAGCCTCCGAGGAGCTCGGCGCCGCGTCCCAGCGGTGGATCGCACAGATGGAGAACCTGATCGGCGAGGCCCAGCGCCGCGGCGAGGTGCGCGACGGCCCCCTGGAGAGCGTGGGCATCGGGGTCTTCTCCAGCCTGCACGGCTACGCCTCACTCGCGGCGGGCGACCACCTGCCGCCGGAGGTGCGCGCCCAGGGCCTGGACGACCTGGTCGCGTACATCCTGCGGGGCTGCGCCCCGGAGTAGCGGATACGCCCCAGGTAGCGGTCACAGCCCCGGGCCCTGCGCGCCGGGGCAGGTCGGGCACACACGGCCGACCCCCGTCCGCCCCGGCGGCGTACCGCGCGGTTCGAACGGGGGTCGGCAGGCCGGCTGCGAACCGGTCAGATGATGGTGTCGTAGATGTCCCACCCCGTGGCGATGCTGCTCCGCGAGCCGTACGGCGACGTCGGGCTGCCGGTGCCCGGGTAGAGGTACACGTTCCCGGAGGAGTCCCGGGCGACGAGGTCCGGCTTGCCGTCACCGGACACGTCACCGGGGCCGACCATGGTGTAGCCGCCCCAGCCCCAGCCGGCCTTGATGCGCGGACCGAAGGGCGACGTCGTGCTGCCCGTGCCGGGGTAGACGAACAGGTTCCCGGAGGAGTCCCGGGCGAGCAGGTCCGCCTTCCCGTCACCCGTGAGGTCGCCGCCGTTGACCATGGTGTAGCCGCCCCAGCCCCAGCCCGCCTTGATGCGCGGACCGAAGGGCGAGGTCGTGCTGCCCGTGCCGGGGTAGACGAACAGGTTCCCGGAGGAGTCCCGGGCGAGCAGGTCCGCCTTCCCGTCACCGGTCAGGTCCCCCATGCCGAGCATGGTGTAGCCGCCCCATCCGAAGCCGGCCTTCACACGCGCCTTGAAGGGTGCCGACGGGTTCCCGCTGGCCTGGTAGTACCAGAGGTTGCCGGAGCCGTCGCGAGCGACCAGGTCACCCGTGCCGTCGGCATGGAAGACCGACATCGGCGTCATGGCGTTGTAGCCGCCCCAGCCATAGCCGATCTTGTACCGCGACAGGAACGGCGACGACGCCACCCCCGTGCCCTGGTACTGCCACAGGTTGCCCGACGAGTCGCGGGCGATGAGGTTCTGCCGTGTCGAGGCGGCCGGCCCGGGCACCGCGGAGACCACCTTCACGTCCGCCGAACTCACGTACGCCAGACGGTGGTTGTAACGGATCGGGTAGTAGGTGGTGGTGCCGCTGATCACCGTTCGGTCGTACTGGGCACTGCCGTCGAACGTCGTCGAGCGGTAGTAGCCCGACGTCTCCTTGGCGTTGGCGACGTACGACTGCCCGGACGGGATGGAGTACTTGGTGAGCGGCGTCACCGGCTGCGGGGTGAGGCCGCTCGGGTACGCGCTCGCCTCCGGGTAGGCGCGGCCGTAGACCGGGATCGAGCCGACCCCGTCACGGGCTGTGACCAGCGTGACCGCCGAGGTGTCGGAGACCGGAACGGTGTACGCGCCGTGCGGGTTGTAGAACCACGCCTTGGCGCCGCCGTACCAGATCGCCGTCCAGTCGTCCTGCTGGTCGGCCACCACGAAGTCCTGACCGGCGACCGCCTTGTCGCTCCAGTCGGATGCGGCGGTCGTCCCGGAGGAGAAGTACGGATTCGTGATCAGCGACGCGCTGTTCGACGGCGAGGTGCGCAGGTACACGAAGTCGGCGGGCTGCGCCGACTGACCGCTGACGGGCGGTTCGTACGACGAGTCGAACGGCGGCGCGATGCGCACCACTTCGCCGGCGACGAGCGGCGAGCCGGCCGGGTTGCTGTTCGGCACGCCGAGCAGGGACATGTAGTGGTTCCAGTCCCAGTACGTGCCCGGGTCCCAGTGCATGCCGGAAACGTACGCGTCCAGCGGGCCCGTGATGTCGTCGTGGCCGATGATGTGTTCGCGGTCGAGCGGGATGTTGTAGTGGCCCGCGAGGTACTTCACCAGCGCGGCGGACGACTCGTACTCCGACTCGGTGTACCAGCTCCCGCCCTGGAGCGCGAAGCCCTCGTGCTCGATGCCGATGGCGTGCTGGTTCATGTACCAGTTGCCCGCGTGCCAGGCGACGTCCTTGTTGGCCACCATCTGCGTGACCAGCCCGTCCGAGGAGCGGATCAGGTAGTGGGCGCTGGCGCCGGCGGTCGGGTCCTGGAACTGGCTGAGCGCCGAGGAGTACTGGCCCTCGGTGTCGTGGATGACGATGTAGTTGATCGCGTCGCCGTCCGCGGGCCGGTTGGCGATGTCGTAGTTCCCGTACTGCGTCTTGTCGGTGGAACTGGTCTGCTGGTACGCGGCGGGTGCATAGTTGCACGTCAGGCCGGTCGGGCACTCCGGGGCCGGGGTGGTGGTCGCCGTGGCCGCCGTCGTGGTGGTGTAGCTCGCGTTTGTCGCGGTGGCGTAGCCGGTGTGCGTGCTGCCGGTGGTCGAGTAGGCGGCCGTGCTCGCCCGCGGCTTCAGCCCGGGCTGCGCCTCGAGCGTCACCCGCTGGCCGTCGGCGGTCACCCGGCTGATCCCCGAACGCATGTGGGCGTAGACGCGCTGCGCGAACTGGGCCGCGCCCCGGCTGTCCGGCGACTGGCTGTAACGTTCCACCGCCGCGTACCACTGCTCCGGGTCGGCCGGCAGCCCGCCGGCCGCCGCGCGCTCGTACTCGGCCAGCAGCGCCGCACCTCCGCGCACGCTCTGTCTCATGTCCGTGCGCAGTGACGTCGTCGACGTACCGATGAGCTTGGCCGCCCGGTCCAGCGTGTGCAGTGCGGGCGCGTCGGTCTGTACGGCGCCCACGTCGGCCAGCACCTGCTTCGACGGGTGGAAGGGCCGCCGGCCGTCCTCACCGCGCAGGTTCAACTCCCGCATGCGGTCGCTGACCGACGGCTTGGGCACGTCCGTCGAGGCCACCTGCGTGAGGCCCATCACGTTGTAATTGCCGGTCATGCTCGGCCGACCCGCGTGGGTGTCCCAGCGGCTCTGCTGGTACGCCACCGCCATCAGCACGCTCTGCGGCACGTGGAACTCCCGTGCTGCAGAAGCGAACTCATCCTGCAGGGCGGTGGGAGCGAGCGCCGTCGACGGCGGGCCACCCGGCTGGCTGGCCTGTGCCACGGCCGCGATTCCCGCCGCGACCAAGGCGAGTACGCCCCCGGCAGCCATCCCGACGCGGATCCTCGACCGGCGGTGTCTTCGCTGCTTGCGATTCAAAAGACCGTCACATCCTGTTCTGGCATGCCTAGGCCAACCGTGGGGGGCGGCACCCGGACGTTAGCAGGGGCGACGACCGTGCACACACTTGGTATGCCGGACAGAGGTCATGTGACGGTCCGGCCCCCGTCCGCTCGTCCTCTTCGCCGCCTTCTGGGCCGCGTTCGCCGAGCGACTGGAGGACTGATGGGCGGACGACCGCTGTCCGCGCGGGACCCGACAGACACAGCCGGGCTCACAAGGCCCTGAGCGCCCCCGCCGTGGCCCGGGCCAACCCCGCCAGATACCCCTTCGGCAGCTTCGGTCCCCGGACCACCACCGCGCGCCAGTACAGCGGGCCCGAGATCAGGTCCAGGGCCAGGTCCATGTCGATCGCTGCGCCGATCTCACCACGGGCGACCGCCGCCGAGACGATGCCGCTCGCCACGCTGTCCTGGCCCTCGCGCAGCGCCTTCTGCACGGCCTCGGCGATGTCGGGGTTACGGGCCGCCTCCGCCTGGAGATCGGGGATGATCTGGCCGGCCACCGGGTGCCGCAGGGCTCGGGACGTGACCTCGTACAGGAGGCGCAGATCACCCTCCAGTGAACCGGTGTCGGGCGCCGGCAGGCCCTGGACCGCGATCGCCGACACCAGATCCAGGACCAGGTGCAGTTTCGAGCGCCACCGGCGGTACACGGCCGTCTTGCCGACACCGGCCCGGCGCGCGATGCCCTCGATGGACATCCGGGCGTAGCCGACGGCCGCCAGCTCCTCGAAGACCGCCGCGCGAATGGCTTCCGTCACGTCCTCGCGGAGGACGGCCGCACCCGCGGGCGCCCTGCGCCCCCGCTTCACCTGGGGAGCGTCGGCGTTCGTCGTCATGCGGACCAGCATAGGGCGTGACGACGAAACGGTTGCGTTCCGACGTCGAATCGGCTTACTCTCGCGTTGCGACGATACGGTGCCGTTCCGACGTAAAGGACAGTAGTCCAAACTCCCAAGAGCAGTACAAGAGCCCTGGCGCCGAGCAAGGCCCCGGCAAGAATCGTGAGAAACGCAGGGCAGAGGTACCCACGGGGACAACGCGGCGGAACACTCGGTACCGGTTGCGCAACCGACCCCCCCGAGCGAAAGCAGCGGATGTGAGCCAGGTTCTCCACACACCGCCCCCCACGGCCACCGACGCGGCCGAGACGCCGGCGCAGCTCGCCGCCCGGTACGGCCTCGCGGTCAGCGGCGCCCGCCCCTCCCTGCCGGAGTACGTCCGCCAGCTGTGGGCGCGCCGGCACTTCATCACGGCCTTCGCCACCGCCAAGCTCACCGCGCAGTACAGCCAGGCGAAGCTCGGCCAGATCTGGCAGGTGATGACGCCCCTGCTGAACGCGGCGGTGTACTACTTCATCTTCGGCGTCCTGCTGGGCACCAGCCGCGGCGTGGCGGACTACATCCCGTTCCTGGTGACGGGTGTGTTCGTGTGGACGTTCACGCAGAGCTCGATCATGGCGGGCACCCGCGCGATCTCCGGCAATCTCGGCCTGGTCCGGGCCCTGCACTTCCCGCGGGCCGCGCTGCCGATCTCGTTCGCGCTCCAGCAGCTCCAGCAGCTGCTGTTCTCGATGGCCGCGCTCGCGATCATCCTGCTCTGCTTCGGCATCCCGGTGAGCGCCTCCTGGCTGCTGATCGTGCCTGTGCTGTTCCTGCAGTTCGTGTTCAACGCCGGCGTCTCGATGATCATGGCCCGGATGGGCGCCAAGACGCCGGACATCGCGCAGCTGATGCCGTTCGTCCTGCGCACCTGGATGTACGTCTCCGGCGTCATGTTCAGCATCGACAAGACGCTCAAGCACACCGGCCTGCCCTACTTGGCGAAGGTGATACTGAAGTCGAACCCCGCGGCCGTCTACATCGACCTGATGCGCTACTCCCTGATCGACAGCTTCACGGCCCGTGAGCTCCCCCACCACGTGTGGGCGTACGCGGTCGGCTGGGCCCTGCTCGCGGGCGTCGGGGGCTTCATCTACTTCTGGAAGGCTGAGGAGAAGTACGGCCGTGGCTGAACCTGTGACCGACGAACACATCCCGACCGTCATCTGCGACGGCGTCGACATCGTCTACCGCGTCCACGGCACGGGGGCCGGCCGTGGCTCCGCGACCGCCGCGCTCAACCGCATCCTGCACCGAAAGCAGGCGGAGAAGGCGGCGGGCGTCCGCCGGGTGCACGCCGTGAAGAACGTGTCGTTCACCGCGTACAAGGGCGAGGCCATCGGCCTGATCGGGACCAACGGTTCCGGGAAGTCCACGCTGCTCAAGGCCATCGCCGGCCTGCTCCCGGTGGAGAACGGCAAGATCTACACCAATGGCCAGCCGTCCCTCCTCGGGGTCAACGCGGCCCTGATGAACGACCTGACGGGCGAGCGCAACGTCTACCTCGGCGCTCTCGCCATGGGCATGTCCCGTGAGCAGATCAGGGAGCGCTACCAGGACATCGTCGACTTCTCCGGCATCAACGAGAAGGGCGACTTCATCACGCTGCCCATGCGGACGTACTCGTCGGGTATGGCCGCCCGTCTGCGCTTCTCGATCGCCGCCGCCAAGGACCACGACGTGCTGCTGATCGACGAGGCCCTCGCCACCGGCGACCGCGCCTTCCAGCGGCGGTCCGAGGAACGCATCCGGGAACTGCGCGAGCACGCCGGCACCGTCTTCCTGGTGAGCCACAACAACAAGTCGATCCGCGACACCTGCGAGCGGGTGCTGTGGCTGGAGCGCGGTGTGCTGCGCATGGACGGTCCGACCGAGGAGGTCCTCGCGGAGTACGAGGCGTTCACCGGCGGGGCCGACAAGGCCAAGGCGGGGGCCAAGTAACCCGTACTGCGAGAGGACCGAGGCGGGGGGTCCGAGGGCTGCGGCCCTCGGACCCCCCGCCTCGGTCTGAACGGGTCTCGTCCTCGATCGCCCCACGCTCTTCGAGAAGGAGACCCTCAGACGGGCTGATCGATGCCATGCCGCCCGGGCTGGAAAACCAGCCCGCCTCCGGCGTGTGAGGAGCGGGGTTCCGAGGGGGCGGAGCCCCCTCGGCGGGGTCGAAGGGGCGGGGCCCCTGGAGGACGGACGGGCAGGGGCGGCCGGGGCGAGAAACCCCTAGCGCGCCACCACCTCGTACAGGACCTGGCCCCCAGGCCCCGAGGCCACCTTGCGCAGCGCTCCGTCACTCGCCGGCAGGCCCCCGTCCGACCGGCGCTGGACGACCCACCGCACCTCGTACTTCCGCAGCACCCCCAGCCGCTCGGCCCGCGAGGACCCGGCCGCGAAGTAGGTCCGTACCGCAGCGTCCCGCTGCGCCTCGTCCGGCAGGAAGAAGTCCGGGTAGCCCGGCGCCACCGTGTACGCCCCGTACGCCGGGATCTGCCGCGCGGGAATCGTCTTCGCCATCACCACGTCCCCGTACCGCACCCAGGGCGTGATCCAGTGGTACCCCACCCATGGGTCCCGGTACTTCTCCGCGACCGCCTCGGGCAGCGCGCTCCGCCCGGTCACATACCCGATCGTCTGGACCTGCGTCCACGCGCCCACGAGCAGCGCCGCTGCCAGCACCCCGGCCGCCACGTTCCGCAGTGCGCCCCGCGTCGCCCCGGCCACCTCGACGGCGGCCGCCAGCTGCGCCGGGATCAGTACCGCCGGCAGCGCCCGTCCCCAGGAGTAGTGGCCCGTCAGGCCGCCCAGGCCGACCACCAGCACGCCGAGGACGAAGAACAGCACCAGCGGGTCCAGACGGTCCCGCCGCGCCCGCACGCCCAGCGCCACCACACCGAGCAGCACCAGGCCGTACCGCGCGAACAGATCCTGGTACAGCGAGCGGTGGATCTCCTCCAGGCTGCCCGTGCCGAACAGTGCGAAGAAGTCGTAGTACGGCCAGAGCGCGAGGATCACGGCGCCCAGCGCCAGCCCTGCGGCAAGGCGCAGCCAGGTCCTGAGTCCGGCCCGCGCCCCGACCACCACGGCCAGCGCGCCCAGCGTCCCCACCACCCCGGTGAACTGGTGGCTGAGCAGGATCACCGCCCACAGCGCGCCGAGGCCGAGGAACGCGACCCAGCCGCCGTCGGTCTTCAGCGTCCGTGTCAGCAGTGCCCAGAAGTGGAAGACCAGCCCGAGCGCGAACACGCTCGGGTACGCCACGGTCAGCGCCAGCGAGTTCAGCCCCAGGAAGCCGCTCCACTTGAACACCTCGGTGCCCCACAGGAACACCAGGCACAGCAGGGCGAGCGGCGGCGCGACACGTTGCGCGCTCAGCGTGCGGCCGTACCGCCACACGCCCGTGACCAGCAGCGTCAGGCTGATCAGGGCGCCGATGCGCAGGACCACCCAGACGGACAGTCCGGTCACCCGGGCCACAACGCCGAGGAAGAGCATCCAAGGCGAGTAGTACGGGCTCGGCGTGTTCTCGTCGACCAGTGGATTGCCGGGGTCCAGCAGCCGGTGCCGCAGCCGTTCCACGGTCGCCGCGTGCATGCCGAGGTCGCCGTCCCAGGGCAGCCGCGCGATGACCAGCAGCATCAGCACCACGAGCAGTGCCACCACCGCCCACAGCGCTATGCCGGCCTTGCCGTCCGGCGTCCGCACGGCCGCGAGCGGTCTCCCGGACCGCCCGCGCCGCTTCCCGGCGCCGCCTCCGGTCCCGTGGGTCCCACCGGTTCCCTTCGCCATGACGCTCATCATGCTGCGGCACCCTGCTTCGTCCCGTGCTGGAACACCCACGTGCGGTACACCAGGAAGCGGAACGCCGACGCCAGCAGGATCGACAGCGTCTTCGCCACGTTGGAGCCGATCGGCCCGTTCATGCCGAGGCCGTGGTAGCCGACGTAGAACAGCAGGCTCTCCATCACCACGCCGACCCCGCTGAAGACGAAGAACAGCACGATCTGCTGCCGGGTGCGCGAGGCCCGGTCGCGGTAGGCGAAGAAGCGGAAGCCGAGGTAGTTGGTGCCCATGGCGACGACGCTGGCGAGCACGGTCGCCGTCATCGGAGCCCATGCCAGACCCTGCAGCAGGGTGTTGAAGACGAGGATGTTGACCGCGACGCCGCTGCCGCCGACGACCCCGAACTTGATGACCTCGACCGCCAGCCGCCGCACCCGGGCGAGCGCCGGGACTGGGGCGAGTGAGACGGTCTCGGCAACCGGGCGAGCGGCCAGGGGCCGCTGCTCGGTGAGGTTCACAGACACGGGTACGGGTCCTCCACTCGTCCGACGATCACGCCAAACCTGCTCCAAACGTCCCGTCCAACACAGGCGAGCAGAACGAAGGGTTGGACTTCCCCCAGGCCTTGGCAAGAAAGCGTCAGACTAGGTTAGCCGACGGGCGAGCACGGGCATGATTCCGGGATATGCGCATGGGGCCGGCCCTCACCGAGGGGCGGCCCCATCGTCAGACCGGTCCTAGCTGTGTGTCCTCAGCAGCGTCCGCATCGTGCGCATCGCCACCGAGAGGTTCGCGAGGTCGAACGAGTCCGAGTTCGAGATCTCGTCGAGCGTCGTCCGCGCCCGCGACAGGATCGCCGCGTTCTTCTCCTCCCAGGCCTTGAAGCGCTGCTCCGGCGTCGACGTGCCGTTGCCGGCCGCCAGGACCTCGGCCGTCAGGGCCGCGTGGGCCGCGTACAGGTCCTCGCGGATCGCGGCGCGGGCCATCGACTGCCACCGGTCGGCGCGCGGCAGTTCGATGATGCGGTCCATGAGCTGGGTGATCCTGAGCCGGTCGGCGAGGTCGTAGTAGACCTCCGCGACGTCCATGGGGTCCTTGCCCATGCGGTCGGCCACCGAGACGATGTCGAGCGCCGGGAAGGCGGAGGAGAACCCGGCCACGCGTGTGGCGAGTTCGTCCGGGACGCCGGCGCCCGTCAGCTCGTCGTAGATCTTCTGCCACCACTCCAGGTCCGCACCGCGCACCAGCTTCGGCAGTTCGCTCCAGACCTGCTCGACGCGCTCGGCGAAGAACGCGACGGTCTCGGTGAGCTGCAGCGGCTGCGGCCGGTTGTTGAGCAGCCAGCGCGTGCCGCGCTCGACCAGCCGGCGGGAGTGCAGCCGGATGCGGGTCTGCACCGCGGCGTCGACCTTGTTGTCCAGGGCCTCCACCGCGTCCCACACGGGAGCGGAGCGGAAGATCGCGCGGGCCGCGGTCTGCGCCCGGACGATCTCCTCCAGCGAGGCGCCGGTCTCCTCACGCAGACGGTGCAGGTAGGTCGTGCCGCCCGTGTTGACCGTGTCGTTGACCAGGACGGTCGTCACGATCTCGCGGCGCAGCGCGTGGCTGTCGATCTGCTCGGGGAACTTCTCGCGCAGCGCGGTCGGGAAGTACGCGTGCAGGAGGCTGCGCAGGTACGGGTCGTCGGGCAGCGGCGTGTCCAGCAGCTCCCGGGCGACCGTGATCTTCGTGTACGCCAGCAGGACGGCCGTCTCCGGACCGGTCAGGCCCGCTCCGGCGGTGAGACGCTCGCGGATCTGGCGGTCGGTGGGCAGGAACTCCAGCGCCCGGTCGAGATGGCCCTCGCGCACCAGGTAGCGGATGAACCGCTGCTGCGCGTGCAGCATGTCCTTCGACTGGAACAGGGCGTTGGCGATCGCCACGTTCTGCGCGTAGTTGTTGCGCAGCACCAGGGCGCCGACCTCGTCGGTCATCTCGGCGAGCAGCTGGTTGCGCTGCTTGACGGTCAGGTCGCCGTTGGCCACGACCGAGTTGAGCAGGATCTTGATGTTCACCTCGTGGTCGGAGGTGTCCACGCCCGCGCTGTTGTCGATGGCGTCGGTGTTGATCTTGCCGCCGTGCTGGGCGAACTCGATCCGGCCGAGCTGGGTCAGGCCCAGGTTGCCGCCCTCGCCGACGACCTTGACGCGCAGGTCCTTGCCGTCCACGCGGATCGCGTCGTTGGCCTTGTCGCCGACGTCCGCGTTCGACTCCGTGGAGGCCTTGACGTAGGTGCCGATGCCGCCGTTCCACAGCAGGTCGACCGGTGCCTTGAGGATCGCCCGCATCAGGTCGGCGGGGGTCATCTTGGTGACCTTGCCCTCGATGCCGAGCGCCTCCCGGATGTGCGCGTTGACCTGGATCGCCTTGGCCGTGCGCGGGAACACACCGCCGCCTGCCGACAGCAGCTCGGTGTCGTAGTCCGCCCAGGACGAGCGCGGCAGCTCGAACAGGCGGCGGCGCTCGGCGTACGAGGTCGCCGCGTCCGGGTTCGGGTCGATGAAGATGTGCCGGTGGTCGAAGGCCGCGACCAGGCGGATGTGCTCGCTCAGCAGCATGCCGTTGCCGAACACGTCACCGGACATGTCACCGATGCCGACGACCGTGAAGTCCTCGGACTGGGTGTCCACGTCCAGCTCCCGGAAGTGCCGCTTCACGGACTCCCAGGCGCCGCGGGCGGTGATGCCCATCTTCTTGTGGTCGTAGCCCGCCGAGCCGCCGGAGGCGAAGGCGTCGCCGAGCCAGAAGTTGTACTTCTCGGCGACCTCGTTGGCGATGTCCGAGAACGTCGCGGTGCCCTTGTCGGCCGCGACCACCAGGTAGGTGTCGTCGCCGTCGTGGCGTACGACGTCCACCGGCGGCACGACCTCGCCGGCCACCATGTTGTCGGTGATGTCGAGCAGCGCCGAGATGAACGTGCGGTAGCTGCGGATGCCCTCCGCGAGCCAGGCGTCACGGTCCTTGGCCGGGTCCGGCAGCTGCTTGGCGACGAACCCGCCCTTGGCGCCGACCGGCACGATCACGGTGTTCTTCACCATCTGCGCCTTGACCAGGCCGAGGATCTCGGTGCGGAAGTCCTCGCGCCGGTCGGACCAGCGCAGGCCACCGCGCGCGACCTTGCCGAAGCGCAGGTGCACGCCCTCGACGCGCGGCGAGTACACCCAGATCTCGTAGGCCGGGCGCGGCGCCGGCAGGTCCGGGATGGCCTGCGGGTCGAACTTCATGGAGACGTAGTCGTGCGGCTTGCCGCCGGGCGCCTCCTGGAAGAAGTTGGTGCGCAGCGTCGCCTTGATGACGGTGAGGAAGGAGCGCAGGATCCGGTCCTCGTCGAGCGAGGCGACCTGGTCGAGGGCGGCGTCCAGCTCCTCCAGCAGGGCGTCGGTCAGCTCCAGGCCGGCCCGCTGCCGCTCCGGCGACATGCGCGCCTCGAAGAGGGAGACCAGCAGCCGGGTGGTGTGGACGTTGTTGCGGAGGGTGTCCTCCATGTAGTCCTGGCTGAAGGTCGAACCGGCCTGGCGCAGGTACTTGGCGTAGGCGCGCAGCACCATGGCCTGCCGCCAGGTGAGGCCGGCGCTCAGGACGAGCGCGTTGAACCCGTCGTTCTCCGCCTGTCCGGTCCACACGGCGGCGAACGCGTCCTGGAAGCGCTCGCGGCCGTCGTCGCCGAGGTAGTCGCCGTTGCCGGCCACCTCCTTGGGCAGCCGGAGACCGAAGTCGTAGATCCACGCGGTCGTACGGTCCTGGCAGCGCAGTTCGTACGGCCGCTCGTCGATGACCTCCACGCCGATCCGCTGGAGCACCGGCAGCACGGCGGACAGGGAGACGGACCCGCCCTTGCGGTAGATCTTGAAGCGGCGCTCGCCGGGGCCGGTGCCCACGGGCTCGTACAGGCTGAGGGCGAAGTCCTTGCCGCCCTCCTCGTCGGTGAGCTGCTCGAGGTGGACGAGGTCGGCGACCGCGGCGCGCGGGGTGTGGTCGGCCTTGTAGCCCTCGGGGAAGGCGTTCGTGTAGCGGCGCTGGAGCTCCGCGGCGCGCTCCTCGCCGAGCTCGGCGGTCAGCGCCTCGCTGAAGCCGTCGGTCCAGGAGCGGGCGGCCTCCACCAGCCGGGCCTCGATGCGCTCCTTGTCGGCGTCGGACAGCTCCGGCAGCTCGGTGCCCTGCGGGACCCGGACCACGAAGTGCAGCCGGGACAGGATCGACTCGGTGTTCCAGGCGGTGAAGTCGACGCTGGTGCCGCCCAGCTCCTCCTTGAGGATGTCGATGATGCGCAGCCGGACGCCGGTGGTGTAGCGGTCGCGCGGCAGGTAGACGAGGGCCGAGTAGTAGCGCCCGTACTCGTCCTGGCGCAGGTAGAGCCTGAGGCGGCGGCGCTCCTGGAGGTAGAGGACGGAGGTGACGATGGAGCGCAGCTCGTCGGCCGGGGTCTGGAACAGCTCGTCGCGCGGGTAGGTCTCCATGATCTGGAGCAGGTCCCGGCCGTCGTGGCTGTTGGGCGAGAACCCGGCGCCCTTGAGGACCTCGTCGACCTTGCGCCGGACGACCGGCACGCGCAGCACGGACTCGGTGTAGGCGGCGGAGGAGAACAGGCCGAGGAAGCGGCGCTCTCCGACGACGTCGCCGTTCTCGTCGAACTTCTTCACGCCGACGTAGTCGAGGTACGAAGGCCGGTGCACGGTGGCGCGGCTGTTGGCCTTGGTGAGGACCAGCAGCTTGTGCTCGCGCGCCTTGGCGCGGGCGTCGGCGGGCAGCCGCTCGAAGGACGGACTGACCGGGTGCTGGTCCTCGCCCGCGTGGTGCGGGTCCGATCGCAGTATGCCCAGCCCGGTGCCGGGCACCGCGGCCAGCGTGTCGTCGTCACGCAGCTCGTACTCGCGGTAGCCGAGGAAGGTGAAGTGGTCGGCGGCCAGCCAGCGCAGCAGCTCACCGGCCTCCTCGATCTGCGCCTGCGGCAGATCCTGGGGTACCGGCTCCTTCTGGATCCCCTCGGCGATGCGCAGCGCGCAGTCGCGCATCTTCTCCCAGTCCTCGACGGCCTCGCGGACGTCGGACAGGACGCGCAGCAGGTCGGAGGTGATCTGCTTGAGGTCGGCGCGGTCGGTCTCGCGGTCGATCTCGACGTGGATCCAGGACTCGACGTGGGCGTCGTGCGGCAGCTCCGCCCCGGGGGCGTCGGGCAGCACCTCGAGGAGCTTGCCCGTCAGGTCGCGGCGGACGACGAACTGCGGGTGGATCACGACGTGGATGCCGCGGCCCTGGCGGGACAGCTCGTTCGTCACGGAGTCGACGAGGAACGGCATGTCGTCGGTGACGACCTCGACGACGGAGTGGCTGCAGGTCCAGCCGTTCTCCTCGACGGTCGGGGTGTGCACGCGCACGTTCGCCGTGCCCTGTGGGCGCGTCTCGGCCAGCCGGTAGTGCGAGAAGGCGGCGCCGAAGACGTCCACCGGGTCGCGGTCGGTCAGGTCTTCGGGGGCGGTGTGCAGGTAGTAGCGCTGGAGGAACGCGAGCACGGTCTCCCGGTCCGGGGTGCCCTCGTCCGTCGTCCCGGTCGGTAGGTGCCCCCCGACCGGGCTGTTCTCAGCTACCCGGGCGGCCCTTTCGAGCAGCTCGGCCTTGGCTTCGTCCAGCTTGGTCTGCATTGTCCTCTGGCTCCTGTCGCGCGCCGTTGCGTGACGTAGAAGGAAGTACGGTCTCTTCTCCGACGTAACGCCGCGACGCGGGGTGTCCGGTCTGCTTCGACGCTATGCCGCATGGAGAGAAGTGCGGGGGTTTATCGGCCATTTCCGGCGCCCGCGGCGACTGTGACGCTGCTCTCGGCGCGCTCGGCGCCTTCCGCGTCCCCGGCGCCCCGGTTGCCCCGGCGGGCGCCTGCGGCGCCCAGTCCGACCGGCCCCGCCTGTGAAGACCAGCGACCGCCGCCCGGTCACGGAGGTGGTCCGTGCTCACCGGGCGCAGGGCAGGGACGGCGTCGTCCCCGCGAGCTATCGCGCTGATCACGCCACAAGGCTATCGCTCCCCGTGGGGGGCACGTCATGAGCCGTATGTGTACAAAACAGGGGGCCCAACTTTGACGTTCTGCACAGGGGCACCGAGGGCGATGCCGTGCAGGGCGCACGGTGCGAGCATGGCTGTACCGGCTGTGTGAGCCGTCAGGAGGCAGTGCCGGGCAGTGCGCGGCCCCTTGGCAAGCGCCTGCGGCCGAGGCACGTTGCCAGAAGCAACCCGACGCAGCCGTCCGCACCACCGAGGGGAGCGCGGCCACCATGACGCAGAAGATCCTGATCGTCACCGGCGACGCGGCGGAATCACTGGAGGTCCTCTATCCGTACCAGCGCCTGCGGGAGGAGGGCTACGAGGTCCACATCGCGGCCCCGACCCGCAAGCAGCTCCGTTTCGTCGTCCATGACTTCGAACCCGGCTTCGACACCTACACCGAGAAACCCGGCTACAGCTGGCCCGCCGACCTCGCCTTCTCCGAGGTCGACCCCGGGGACTACGTCGCCGTCGTGATCCCCGGCGGGCGCGCCCCGGAGTACCTCCGCAACGACCCCGAACTCCGCAAGATCCTCAAGTCGTTCTTCGACACGGACAAGCCGGTCGCCCAGATCTGCCACGGTCCCCTGCTCACCGCGGCGGTGGACGCCCTGCGCGGACGGCGCGTCACCGCCTATCCGGCCCTGGAGCTGGACATGCAGGCGGCCGGCGCCGACTTCCAGGACGTCGAGGCGGTCGTCGACGGCACGCTGGTCTCGTCCCGGGCCTGGCCCGACCACTCCGGCTGGATGCGGGAGTTCCTGACCGTCCTGCGCGCCAAGGCGCCGGTGACCTGAGCCCGCCACCCGGGTGCGGTGCCCGCCGGGCGCCGCACCCTTCCGCCGATGGGCGGCCCGTCGTGTCACTTCCGGTGAAGCGCTCGGGCAACTCCTCAGGCCGCCAGGCGTTCCGCCTCCGCCACCGCCTCCTGGAGCGTGTCGACCACCGGCACGCCGACCTCTTCGAGGCTGGCGCGGCTGTGGGAGCCCCCGGTGTACAGCACGGCCCGTGCCCCGACGTGGCGGGCGGCGACCGCGTCGTCGGCGGCGTCGCCGATCACCACCGTGCGCGCCGGACTCACGCCGTCGAGCGCCCGTATGTGGCGGACCATGTGCTCCGCCTTGCTGCCTCCGGACGGTCCGGTGCGCCCCTGCACCCGTACGAAGTGCGCCTCGATCCCGAGCGCCCGGACCATCGGGACCAGTTCCTCGTGCCCGTACATGCTCAGCAGCGACTGGCTGCGTCCCGCCGACCGCCACCCCGCCAGCAGCTCCACCGCGCCCTCGGTGAGCCGGCAGCGGACGCGGTGCTCCGCGTAGTACCGGTGGAAGACCTCGTCCATCAGCTGCCACTCGGTGTCCGTCGGCAGCCGCCCCATCAGCCGCTCGTAGAACCTCGGGACCGGCACGCAGTACAGCGCCCGGTACTGCTCCAGCGTGATCGGTTCCAGCCCCAGCTCGGCGAACGCCGCGTTCGTCGCCCCGATGATCGCGTCATTGTCGTGGAACAGCGTCCCGTTCCAGTCCCACACAATGTGCGCGCTTCCGTACGTCCCCATGCCATGAAACGTACCCGGCGGCACCGACAATCACCGGTGCGCGGCCCGGCGGCCGGGAGAACGCCTGGTCAGTCCGTGGAGCCGAGCAGGTTCGGGATCTCCTGCGTGGCGTACCAGAGCAGTTCGTGGTCCTCGGCGCCGTCCACGACGAACTGTGCGTCGTCGTCCCCGCGGTCGGCCGCCTCCAGCGCCTGGGCCGCCGCGGTCACGTCCGGCTCCGCGTCGGACGCGTCGACGTGCACGGCGGCCGCCTTGGCCAGCGGCAGGGGGCCGGCGACGCGCACCTCGCCGAGCGCCGCCGGGTCGAGTCCGCGGTCGGGATCGGTGGTCGCCGCGCCGTCGGGGACGTCGACCGCGACCACGACCCGCCGCCGGGGCGTCCCCGGGTCGACCGCCAGCAGGCGCAGGGAGGCGAGCGCGGCCCGGCTCAGCGCCGCGTACTCCAGTTCCTCGATGTCGTCGGACAGGTACCACTCGCGCAGCGCGGGCGTGACGGCGTACGCGACGACCGGTCCGGCGCCCAGCTCGCCCGTCTTGTACGCCTCGGCGAGACCGGAGAGGGTCAGGGGGACGTAGACGCGCATGGCGAGCCGCTTTCGTAGTCGGTCAGGGGTCACCTCAGGATACGTGCGGGCGTCCCCCTTCGGGTCCCGTCCGCGGCCCCGGGGGACGTCAACAGGGGCAGGCACGGCTCACCCTGTGAACCCGGGCCGTCGCCGGGACTTCGCCCCGCCTCTCACCCTGATAGGTGAACTCTCCGGTCGGCCCGGCAGGCTCCCGGCTTCGTTGCGAGGCGGTCGCCCGCACCGTACAAGATCCCCAAGAAGTTACCGACCGGTACTCACCGGCCTCGCGAAACGGGGATCCGCCATGCACAAGGTGATGACCAGGAACCAGGCGATGACCAGGACGAAGCCCGCCCCCGGCGCCCGCCCGCCGGTCCGCCACGACACGCGCCGTCCGGGTGGCGCGCCGCGGCGCGCGGAACCGGGCCGGGGCCCGTCGCGGGCGAGGGCGCTCCAGCGCCCGTCGACCACATCGGCGGGGGCCACGTCGACGGAGGCCGCCTCGGCGAGTGCCGCGTCGGGCAGTGCCCCGTCGGCGACCGCCGTCCCACCGCCCGAGCAGGCCGCCCAGGGGCCGCTCAGGCCCGTGCCGCACGTCCGCCCCACCGATGTCTTCGCCGACCGCCTGCTGTCCGTGCTGAGCGGTCAGCGCCCGGTGCACAGCATGCTCCGGCACACCGTCGGCCGGGCCTACGACGACCTGGCCCGGCTCGCCGAACGCGGCCCGCTCCGCACCCGCGGCACCCGCCCGGTCGTCCGCGACATCGGCTACTACGTCCCGCGCCCCGGCGCCATCGAGGCCTTCGCCCGTATCGGCGCGGGCGACCAGCTCCGCGCGATGGCGTTCCGCCTGGAATGCGGCCGCGACCACCGCTGGCGCTGCACCGCGGTGGAACTGGGCGGACCGCGGGCGCCGCACGGGGACGGCGTGTGACGTACGAACAGGGAGGGGCCGGGCACCCTCGGGTGCCCGGCCCCTCGCCACGCGACGCCGTTGCTTCTCGCGGCCCCGCTACTTCTTGCGGCGCCGCCCGCCCTTGGCCTGCTTGCGGCGCTCGGCACGGGTCAGGCCGTCCGCCTCCGAGCGGACCGGCTCGCCGTCGCTGGCGAAGTCGCCCTCGACGATGCCGCCCTCACCGTCCACGGTCGGCGCGGAGAAGTGCAGCCGCTCGTGGCGCTGCGGGGCCTCCAGGCCCTTGGCGCGGATCTCCGGGCGGGCCGCCTGGGCCGCCACGGCCTCCTCCTTCTCCAGGGAAGGCGCGGCGTCCTCGACGGGGACCTCCTCGACCTGCTGCTCGACCTGGACCTCCAGGTTGAACAGGTAGCCGACGGACTCCTCCTTGATGCCCTCCATCATGGCCTGGAACATGTCGAAGCCCTCGCGCTGGTACTCGACCAGCGGGTCCTTCTGCGCCATGGCGCGCAGACCGATGCCCTCCTGGAGGTAGTCCATCTCGTAGAGGTGCTCGCGCCACTTGCGGTCCAGCACCGACAGCACGACCCGGCGCTCCAGCTCACGCATGATCTCGGAGCCGAGCTGCGCCTCACGCTGCTCGTACTGCTCGTGGATGTCGTCCTTGATGGACTCGGCGATGAACTCGGCGGTCAGACCGGCACGGTCGCCGGCCGCCTCCTCCAGTTCCTCGATGGTGACCTTCACCGGGTAGAGCTGCTTGAAGGCGCCCCACAGCCGGTCCAGGTCCCAGTCCTCCGGGAAGCCCTCCTCGGTCTCCGCGGCGACGTACGCGTCGATCGTGTCGTCCATGAAGTGCTGGATCTGCTCGTGCAGGTCCTCGCCCTCCAGGACGCGGCGCCGCTCGCCGTAGATGACCTCGCGCTGCCGGTTGAGGACCTCGTCGTACTTGAGGACGTTCTTCCGGGTCTCGAAGTTCTGCTGCTCCACCTGGGACTGGGCGGACGCGATCGCGCGCGTGACCATCTTGTTCTCGATCGGCACGTCGTCCGGGACGTTCGCCATCGACATCACGCGCTCGACCATCTGGGCCTTGAACAGGCGCATCAGGTCGTCGCCCAGCGAGAGGTAGAACCGGGACTCGCCCGGGTCACCCTGACGGCCGGAACGACCACGCAGCTGGTTGTCGATACGGCGGGACTCGTGGCGCTCGGTGCCGAGGACGTAGAGGCCGCCGAGGGCCTCGACCTCCTCCTTCTCCGCCTTGACCGCCTGCTCGGCCTTCTCCAGGGCGGCGGGCAGGGCCGCGGCCCACTCCTCGATGTGCTCCTCGGGGTCGAGCCCGCGCTGGCGCAGCTCGGCCTCGGCGAGGTCCTCGGGGTTGCCGCCGAGCTTGATGTCGGTACCACGGCCGGCCATGTTCGTCGCGACGGTCACGGCGCCCTTGCGGCCGGCCTGGGCGACGATCGCCGCCTCGCGCTCGTGGTGCTTGGCGTTCAGCACCTCGTGCTGGATGCCGCGCTTGCTGAGCTGCTGCGAGAGGTATTCGGACTTCTCGACCGAGGTGGTGCCGACCAGGATCGGCTGGCCCTTCTCGTGCTTCTCGGCGATGTCGTCCACGACCGCCTCGAACTTGGCGACCTCGGTGCGGTAGATCAGGTCCGACTGGTCCTTGCGGATCATCGGCTTGTTGGTCGGGATCGGGACGACGCCGAGCTTGTAGATCTGGTGGAACTCGGCGGCCTCGGTCATCGCCGTACCGGTCATGCCGGAGAGCTTCTTGTAGAGGCGGAAGAAGTTCTGCAGGGTGATCGTGGCGAGCGTCTGGTTCTCGTCCTTGATGTCCACCCCTTCCTTCGCCTCGATCGCCTGGTGCATGCCCTCGTTGTAGCGGCGGCCGGCGAGGATACGGCCCGTGTGCTCATCGACGATCATGACCTCGCCGTCGATGACGACGTAGTCCTTGTCGCGCTTGAAGAGCTCCTTGGCCTTGATCGCGTTGTTCAGGTAACCCACCAGCGGGGTGTTCACCGACTCGTAGAGGTTGTCGATGCCCAGCCAGTCCTCGACCTTGCTGACGCCGGACTCGTGGATGGCGACCGTGCGCTTCTTCTCGTCGACGTCGTAGTCGCCGGTCTCCTCGATGCCCTTGAGCGGGTTGCCCGCCTCGCCCTTCTTCAGCCGCGTGACCAGCTTGGCGAAGTCGCCGTACCACTTGGTGGCCTGGTCGGCCGGGCCGGAGATGATCAGCGGCGTACGGGCCTCGTCGACCAGGATGGAGTCCACCTCGTCGACGATCGCGAAGTTGTGCCCGCGCTGGACGAGCTCGTCCTTCGACCACGCCATGTTGTCGCGGAGGTAGTCGAAGCCGAACTCGTTGTTCGTGCCGTAGGTGATGTCGCACGCGTACTGCTCGCGGCGCTCGGCCGGGGTCATGTTGGCGAGGATGCAGCCGACGGACAGACCCAGGAACCTGTGGACGCGGCCCATCATCTCGGAGTCGCGCTCGGCCAGGTAGTCGTTGACCGTGACGATGTGGACGCCATCTCCGGACAGGGCGTTCAGGTACGCGGGGAGCGTGCCGACCAGGGTCTTGCCCTCACCGGTCTTCATCTCGGCCACATAGCCCATGTGCAGGGCGGCACCGCCCATCAACTGCACGTCGTAGTGCCGCTGGCCGAGGACGCGCTTGGCGGCTTCGCGCACGGTGGCGAAGGCCTCGGGGAGCAGGTCGTCGAGGCTCTCGCCGTCGGCGTACCGCTGCTTGTACTCATCGGTGAGGGCCCGCAGCTCGGCGTCGGAGAGGTCGACGAAGTCCTCTTCGATGGAGTTGACCTGGTCCGCGATGCGGTGCAGCTTGCGCAGGATCTTGCCTTCGCCTGCACGCATGATCTTCGAGAGGACGGACACGGGGGTTTGTCTCCTTGCCGGTCGGGCCTGGGACGGTCGGTTAAATGACAGCTTGAGCAACGGCCATCGTAAGCGAGGACCCCGCCGCGCCGGGAGGTCTGCCACCGACAGCCACTAGGACAACGGACGGGCGTGGCGGAAGGTGCCGCGTCCGTGCCACGAAAAGTAACCGTGCAGTCACGACGTGACGAGGCAGGCACGGACGACGGCGTGGCGGGTACGGACAGGGGCGCCGCGGACCGGCACCGGCACCGGCGGCGACCGCGGCCCGGCGTGAGGCGAAAATCATGGCGACCGGGCGGAGGGCCTAGCAGAATCAAGCGATGGACCCCGTCACCCTGACCACCGAACGCCTCCTGCTGCGCACCGTGGGCCCCCAGGACACCGACGCGGTGTACGCGGCAGCCCAGGACCCCGAAATCCAGCGCTGGACCACGATCCCGTCGCCGTACCTGCGTGAACACGCGGAGCTGTTCGTGGAGCAGATCGCTCCGGACGGCTGGAGGGACGCCTCCATGTTCACGTTCGGCGTCTTCCTTCCCTCCGGGGAGCTGGCGGGCATGCTCGGCCTGACGATGCGCTCGCTGGGGGTGGCCGAGGTCGGCTTCTGGGCGACGAAGGAGCACCGGGGCAACGGCTACATCACGGAGGCCACGCTCCGCGCTGCGCACTGGGCGTTCACCCACCTGTCGGTCGACCGCGTGGAGTGGCGGGCGGAGGTCGGCAACGCGGGCTCGCGGGCGGTCGCGGAGCGCGCGGGCTTCACCATCGAGGGGGTGCTGCGGTCCGCGATCAACAACAAGGGGGTGCGCCGGGACTGCTGGGTCGGCTCCCTGCTGCCCTCGGACGTGGGCCTGCCGTCGACGGCGGCGTATCTGCCGGCGCCGGCGCCGGCACCGTAGGCGCGGGCTCTCGCAGCTCGTCCCGCGTTGTCAGTGCCGCCCCCTACGGTGTGACCATGCCGAGTCTCCCCCGTCCCACCATCGAACTGACCGCCGACGAAGCCCGCCGTATCGCCCTGCGGGCGCAGGGCTTCCTAGGTGCTCCCGACCGCAGGGCCGGCGTGCGTGGCCTGCTGCGCCGGCTCGGCGCCGTCCAGCTCGACACCATCTCGGTCCTGGCCCGCTCGCACGAACTCATTCCGTACGCCCGCCTCGGAGCCATAGGCCGCAAGGCGGTCGACTCGGCGTACTGGACGCGTTCGTCCGACGGCCCGTCCACGGCCGGCCCGCACGCGTTCGAGTACTGGTCGCACGCCGCCTGCGTCCTGCCCATCGAGGAGTGGCCCCACTTCGCCTTCCGCCGCCGCGCCTACCGCTCCCGTCCGCACTGGAGCCACACCCTGCCGGACGGCGCCTATGACCAGGTCATCAAGCAACTGCGCACCGAAGGCCCCCTGACGGCCACGGATCTGGGCGGAGCGAAGAAGACCAGCGAGTGGTGGGACTGGTCCGGCACGAAGGTCGCGGTGGAGCGCGCGCTGATGTACGGAGAGGTGGTGTGCGTCGAGCGCCGCGGCTGGAAGCGGGTGTACGACCTGGCCGAGCGCGCCGTCCCCGAGGCGCTGCTGCACGACGAACTGGACGACGCCGAGTGCCTGCGCCGCCTCGTCTCCCTGGCCGGCCGCTCCCTGGGCGTCGGCACACGCGCGGACATCGCGGACTACCACCGTCTCAAGGGCGAACAGGTCGATTCCGTGATCGCGGACTCGGGCCTGGTCCCGGTGACGGTCGAGGGCTGGGGCAAGCCTGCCTGGGCGGATCCGGAGGCGCTGCGGACCCCGCCGCGCGGCCGCCACCGGACGACACTGCTGTCGCCGTTCGACTCGCTGATCTGGGAGCGGGCGCGCACGGAGCGGATCTTCGGCTTCACCCACCGCCTGGAGGCGTACGTCCCCAAGCAGAAGCGGGTGCACGGCTACTTCGCGATGCCGGTCCTCGCCGGCGGCCGGCTGGTCGGCCGGGTGGACCCCGCGCGTGAGGGCCGCACGCTGGTCGCCCGGCAGGTCACGCTGGACGGCGCGAAGGCGGTCCCGTCGGTGGCGCAGGCGCTGCTGGAGGCGGCGAGCTGGGTGGACTGCACCAACGTCCGCGTGGAGCGGGTGGACGCCCCGGAACTGCGCGAGCCGCTCGTCCGGGAGCTGGCCCGTGCCCTGGGCTGATCCCTGGATCGTCCGGGCCCGCTAGCGGATCTCGAGGATCTTCTCCCGCATCGCGTAGACCACGGCCTCCATCCTGGAGTGCAGCTGCAGCTTCTCCAGGATGTTGCGCACGTGGTTCTTCACGGTGTTCTCGGAGATGAACAGCTCCTTGGCGATGTCCCGGTTGTTCATTCCGGTGGCGACGAGCTTGAGGACCTCCAGCTCCCGGTCGGTGAGCCTCGGCGCCGGGACCAGCCGGCGCTCGTCGGTCTTCTGGATCATCGACTTGAACTCGGTGAGGAGCTTCGACGCCATGGAGGGGCTGATCTGCGACTGCCCGTCGGCGACCGCGCGAATGGCGGTGGCCACCTCGTCGGTGGAGATCTCCTTGAGGAGGTAACCCGTGGCGCCCGCCTTGATCGCTTCGTAGAGATCGGCCTCTTCGTCGCTGATCGTCAGCATGATGATCTTGGCGCTGGGTGCCACCTCCTTGATGGAGGTGCATGCCTCGATGCCGCCCCGCTTGGGCATCCGCACGTCCATCAGCACGATGTCCGGCAGCAGATCGGCCGCCTTGTCGACCGCTTCCGCGCCGTCCCCGGCCTCGCCGACGACCTGGATGTCCTCCTCGGCCGCCAGCACGATCTCCAGGCCGCGGCGGAAGAGGGCGTGATCGTCCACGACGAGAACGCGGATCGGCTCCTTGCGTGCAGGGCCCGTCTCCGGGACCGTGCCGGCGACGCCGTCGTCGGCGTTCTCGTCGTGCGTCGGTCCGAAGCTGTCCGCCATGTTCCTCCCCCTGAAGGCTGTGGCCTGTGGTCCTGTGCCATCGCCAACCCAAGGCAACGACCCACCGGTTGAGCCGTTTTGACCATGATTCCATGCCCGGGCGACAGTCAGGTGACAGAGCGCGGCGCGAAGTGGTGGCACACCGGTGCCCCTGGGGGCGCATGGGCTCACCAGGGGCACCGTGTTATGCCATGACCCGGCGGGCTCAGCCGCGGAGCGTTCCGCCGGCGTCGGCCGCCTGTGCCTCGGCCACCATCTGGTCGGTGCTGAGGTGGATGACGCCGTAGTCGTAGGCGTGCCGCCGGTAGACGACGCTGGGTTGCTTGGTCTCGGAGTCGACGAACAGATAGAAGTCGTGCCCGACCAACTCCATTTCGTAGAGCGCCTGGTCGAGTGACATCGGAGACGCGACGTGGGTCTTCTCGCGGACGACGAGGGGGCCTTCGCCCTTCACCTCGAGCGATCCGATCTTCTTGGTCGGCACGGCGTCCGATTCTTCTTCCGGTACGAGGCCGCCGTTGCCGTTGAGCGTCGCGGCACCCGGGACGTGATCGGGCACCTCGGCTGCCGTGAGCCTGCGGACCCCTCGGCGGGTGTGCCGCTTGTCGTGCTGCTTGCGCAGCCGGGCCTCCAGTTTCTCCGCCGCCAGGTCGAGTGCCGCGTAGGGATCACTTGCCGCTGCCTCCGCCCGGATCACCGGACCACGGGAGCGAAGGGTGATCTCCACTCGCTCACAGCGGTCGGCCTGCCGCGGGTTGGGCTCCTTGGACACCTCGACATCGAGGCTGATCACCTTGGCATCCAGCTTCTGGATCTTGTCCAGCTTCAGCTTCTCGGCCACGTGCTTCCGGAACCGCTCGGGCACCTCGGTCTTGCGGCCCTTGACGACGATGTCCACGCAGAACTCCGTTCCCGGATCGCTCCGCTCCCTGGCGGAGCATCTCCCTTGTGCACCAGGCTCCGGCGAGCGCCGGAACCTCGGACTCGGTGACGTCCACCTCCTCCTCCCCCGGGGGCGAGGTCTCCACCCCACCGCTACGGGTGATTTCAGAAAACCCGCAGCACGGCATTCGGACAAGGGAGGGACGGCCTGCGCCTTTCCCTCTCAACCGAACATATCTCGCCCGGACGGATGTCGTCACCCTCTACTGCGGCGTACCTCCGTTCAGGTGAATTGACCTGCTCATTACCTGCAACGAAGCAAGTTCTCGGTCAGTTCCGGTTTGTTTCGAAAGACTCCGGTGAAGCGGCGATCACGGCCGCGCAGATCCCGTCCTGGAGGCCGTTCCCAGCGGCCGTTCCCCACGGCCCCCGGGGCCGGTGCGCCGGTGCCGTCGTCTCCCACGCTCTTCGTTCCCCCCTTGCTTCCCCTGCCACGCGCGCATACACCTCCGTGTCCGCACTACCGGCCTCCGCGAGAGCCGCCCGCACCGCGCGTGCCGCCTCCGTCAGCGAAGCGCCCGTCGTCATCAGGTCGTCGACGAGGACGATCCGCCCACCAGCCAGCAGCCGGGCGCTGCCTGCGGCCACCTCCAGAGCGCCCGCGAGATTGGTCAGCCGCTGCCGGGAGCCGAGCCCCGCCTGGTCGGCCACGGCCCGCCGCTGCCGCAGCACGGCCGCCACCCTGGCCGCCGTCCCGGCCCGGCGCAGCTGCCCCGCCGCCGCGAGCGCGATCCGCCGCGTCGGATCATGCCCCCGCGCCCGCACGGCCCGCCGCGCGGAGGGGACGGGCACGAGCAGCACGGGCGCCGGACCGCCACCGGCGCGCGAGGCCGCCGAGCCGCAGCAGGCCCGCACCGCCCCCGCCAGAGCCGTACCCAGCGGTCCCGCGAGGGTGAGCGCGCCCCGTTCCTTGTGGGACAGGAGCGTGGCGCGGACCGCGCCCTCGTACGGCGCCGCCGCGTGCACCGGGGGCAGGCCCGCCGGCTCCGGCACCGGCCGCACCCGGCGTGGCGCGGTGCTGTGGAGGGCCGCCCGGCACTCCGGGCAGAGCACCGTGCGCGGCCTGCCACAGCCTCCGCACTCGGCCGGCAGTACCAGGTCGGTGAAGTCCTGCCACCACCCCCGCATGGCGACCACTGTGCCCACGCCCGCAGCGGCCTGCCACCCCTGTGGAAAACACACTGTGGACAACCGGGCGGTGGCCGTCGAACCACCGGCGGAGGGCTCTGCTCGGGGCGCGCGGGGTCACCCGGGATAGACCGGCGCCGTCCCCTCCTTGACCACCTTCTGCCACTGAGCCCCCGACGACAGGCGCACGATCCCGTCCTCCGAGTAGGCCACCAGCGGCAGCCGCTCGTCCTCGGACGCCGCTATCTGCTTCACGCCCGTCAGCGAGGCGGGCGGGTAGCCCGCCGGCGTGGAGCCGTCGACCTGCACGTACCGGATCTGCTGCACCCCGCCGGCCTCGCTGCCGACCACCACGAGCCGGCTGTCACCGGCCCACGACATGGCCGTGACCTCCTCCAGCTGCGGAGTCACCGAGTGCAGTTCCAGGATCGACACAGCAGGCTGCCCGCCCCTCTCGCTGTCCCGCTCGATGCGCCCGATCTGCAGGGACGTCTTGCCGTCCTTCTCCACGATCAGTGCGATCCGCACCCCGTCGGCCGCCACCCGCACCGCGTCGATCCGCCCGTCGAGGCCCGGTGTGCGCACCTCCACCGGCGTGCCCGCGCCCTGCTGCAGCATCAGCAGCCGAGGCCGCTTCGGGTCACGGTCGGCCACCCACAGGTCGCCCCCGCCGTCCCAGCTGGGAGTCGTCAGGCGGTCGTCCTTCGACGCGCCGCCGCTGGTCAGCACCGCGTTCCCCAGCGGGGCGCCCGACGTCAGCGAGCCCACGTACAGGTACTCCCCGTCGGCCGAGACGCCGGCAGCGGTGTCCTCGTCCCGCGAGACGGCGGCCGCGCGCAGCGGCTTCTCTCCCTCACCCAACGGGCCCGGCACCGGTTCGGGCTGCTTGGAGCCGCTGCCGCTGGGCAGGCGCACCAGCCGCTGCCTGCCGTCGATGAAGTACTCGTACTCGGGTCGCCGGCCCGTGCCGTGCGAGGCGATGGCCTCGGCCCGGTCCTCGTTGAGCGCGCACAGCTTCATGCCCTTCGACCCGCGCAGCTCCACCTGGCTCACGCCCGTGGGCGTCAGGTCCTGCAGGGTGAACAGCAGCTGCGCCGCCATCCTGTCGCACTGCGTCGCCCCCACCCGGTCGGCCTTGTCGTTGAGCGGCACCGTCAGCTTGTTCTGGTCGTCGGGCGACAGGGAGGTGACGTCCTTCCGCAGTGCCGTGCCCGAGGGGAAGCTGGAGGTCGCCACGGGGTCCAGCCAGCGTGTGGGGCCCTTCAGCAGCGCGCGGACCGTCGAGGTCACCGGGTCCACCTTGCTGCGCACGTACACCGGGTCCGCGACGGTACTCAGCTGTCCGCCCTCTCCCGCGGGCACGTTCGCGGCGTAGTAGTACTTGTTGACCGACACGTAGTTGCGCTGGAAGTCGGACCTGCCCATCACCACGCCCTGCGGCAGCGCGTCGATGCGCCACTGCTCGGTCTTCTTCACCAGCGTCAGGTGCACCGTGGCGCTGTACGTCCCCGAGTCCGGCGTGTAGGCGTGCTGCTCGTCCACCATCGCGAGCTTGGTGCCGGTCAGCGTGTACGCGTAGTCGTCGCCCGCCTCCCGGCTCCGGGTGTGCTCGGGCACCGTGTTCGGCCCGTCGGAGAGCACCGTGGTGGACGCGTCGGGATCCCACCCGCGCGACGCAGCGGCCGTGAGGTACTTGCGCGCCGTCTCGTACTGCGGGTCGTCGCTGGTCAGCGCCTCCAGGAAGCCCTGCACGATCTCCGCCGGCCCGGCGTTCTCACGCGGGGGCATCGCGAAGACGCGGACCTGCGGGTCCTGCCGGGGCGTCGACTCGACCCCCCGCAGATCCCCGCTGTCCGGCATCGAGGCGCACCCGGCCAGCAGCACGGCACCGAAGCCGGCGTACACCCCCCTGAGCAGCGCACGCCGCCGGCCGCCCCCCTCAGCGCCCACGAAACGCCTCCCCTTGCTCACGCTCGTCGGATCCGCCGCCGCCCCTCGGCGGCTCCTGTGCCCTGCCGTCCGGGCGTCGCGCGCCCTCGGCGGGCCGTGGCACCACGCGCGCCCCGTTGCCGGGCATCGCCGTCGGGTCCGCGGTCGGCGTCACGGCCGTCCGCGGCGCGATCGGGTCACGTCCGGCCGCCTTCTCGCCGGTCGACTGCGCCGGCACCATGGCGCGCTTGCCGGAGTCTCCCTGCGGCGGTCCGGCGTCGCTGAGCCCTCGGTTGCGCCGTGAGTCCAGCGGCTCCAGGGGTATCGGGGAGCCCCGCAGCGGCTCGTCCGCGGTCCGCGGCAGCGTCAGCCGGAACTGCGACCCCCCTCCGGGCTCGCCCCACGCCTGCAGCCAGCCGCCGTGCAGCCGCGCGTCCTCCAGGGCGATGGACAGCCCCAGGCCCGTACCGCCGGTGGTACGCGCGCGTGCCGGGTCCGCCCGCCAGAAGCGGCTGAACACCCGGGTCGCCTCCCCGGGCTTGAGCCCCACGCCGTAGTCGCGCACCGCGATCGCGACCGCGCCGCCCGCCGCGGCGAGCTTGACGATGACGTCCTTGCCCTCGCCGTGCTCGACCGCGTTCACGACCAGGTTCCGCAGCACCCGCTCGACACGCCGGGCGTCCGCCTCGGCCACGACCGGCTGCTGGTCGCCGACGACCCGGATCTGCGTGCCCTTGCGCTCGGCGAGCGGCTCGGCCCCGCTCACCACCCGGCGCACGACGTCCCGCAGATCGATCGGCTCGGCATCCAGCGCCGCCGCACCCGCGTCGAACCGGCTGATCTCGAGCAGGTCCGCGAGCAGCGACTCGAACCGGTCCAGCTGGTCGGCGAGCAGTTCCGCCGACCGCGCGGTCACCGGGTCGAAGTCGACGCGCGCCTCGTGGATGACGTCGGCAGCCATCCGCACGGTCGTCAGCGGCGTCCTCAGCTCGTGCGACACGTCCGAGACGAACCGCCGCTGCATCCGCGACAGGTCCTCCAGCTGCTGGATCTTCAGCTGCAGGTTCTGCGCCATCTTGTTGAAGGCCTCGCCCAGGCGCGCGATGTCGTCCTCACCAGTGACCTTCATCCGCTCCTGCAGACGCCCGGCGGACAGCCGTTCGGCGATGCCCGCGGCCATCCGTACGGGAGTGACGACCTGGCGCACCACGAGCCAGGCGATGGCGCCGAGCAGTACGACGACGAAGAGCCCCGCGGTGGCGAGCGTCCCCTTGACCAGGCTGAGGGACTTCTCCTCCTGGGTGAGCGGGAAGAGGTAGTACAGCTGGTACGGATCGCCGTTCGGGTCGTTGATCTGCTTGCCGATGATCAGCGCGGGCTGGGTGGCCCGGCCGTCGGTGTAGACGATGCGGGTGTAGCTCTGGGCCACGCCCATGCCGGCGTCGACGCGCTTGCGCAGGTCCTCCGGCACACTCTGGCTCGGATCCACTTCGCCCGACGCGCGCGGACCGAGACCGCGGTTTTCGTTGTCCGCGGCGGTGGTGCTCAGCGTGACCACGTCGAAGGCGCCCTGACCACCGCTGGACAGGGACTCGACGAGATCGCTCATCCACCCGCTGACGTTCTGCACCGGGTTGTTGCCCGTGCCGGAGTTGTCGTTGCCGTCGCTCGCGCTGGCCGCGCTGTCGGCCCTCTGCCCGGCGACGGTGAACCCGCCGACGGCCTGGCTCTGCGACGCCTTCACCTTGGCGTCCAGCAGACCGTTGCGGACCTGCCCGATGACGACGAAGCCCAGCAGCAGCACCACGCCGAGCGACATCAGCAGAGTCGTGACGACGATCCGCAGCTGGATGTTGCGCCGCCACAGCCGCATCATCGGCAGCAGCGGGCGGCGCACCCAGCGCATGACGAGCCGGAGGACCGGGCTGCCGTGGACTCCGCCCTGAAGCAGCCCGCCCTCGAAGAACCGTTCCCACCCCGAGCGCGTCGTGCGCCGACCGACAGGCCGCCCCGGGTGGGCTCCGGGCCGGCCGGGCGCCGGAGCGGCACTGCCCTGGGTCATGGTCAGCTCGGCCCGGCCTTGTAACCGACGCCGCGAACGGTCACGACGATCTCCGGCTTCTCCGGGTCTTTCTCGACCTTCGAACGCAGCCGCTGGACGTGCACGTTCACCAGGCGGGTGTCCGCGGCGTGGCGGTAGCCCCACACCTGCTCCAGCAGGACCTCGCGGGTGAACACCTGCCACGGCTTGCGCGCCAGCGCCACCAGCAGGTCGAACTCCAGCGGGGTCAGCGCGATCGACTGCCCGTCGCGCTTCACCGAGTGACCCGCCACGTCGATGACGAGGTCACCGATGGCGAGCTGCTCCGGCGCAGGCTCCTCCGACCTGCGAAGCCGCGCCCGGATGCGCGCCACGAGCTCCTTCGGTTTGAAGGGCTTCACGATGTAGTCGTCCGCGCCGGACTCGAGGCCCACCACCACGTCCACGGTGTCGCTCTTGGCGGTGAGCATCACGATCGGCACACCGGACTCCGCCCTGATCAGACGGCACACCTCGATGCCGTCCCGACCCGGCAGCATCAGGTCGAGCAGCACCAGGTCGGGCTTGGTCTCACGGAAGGCGGCCAGCGCCTTGTCACCGTCGGCTACGAAAGACGGCTCAAAACCTTCACCACGCAGCACGATGCCGAGCATCTCGGCCAGTGCGGTGTCGTCGTCGACGACAAGGACTCGTCCCTTCATGGACCACATCATCCCATTAACTAAATCGTTACCTGGCGTGACCTGTCACACAGCGCAGCGAGTGAATCGGCCGTCACAGGCGACGCGACGCCCTCCTCGGTGACGATCGCCGTCACCAGTTCCGGAGGCGTCACGTCGAACGCCGGGTTGTACGCCTGGGTCCCGAGGGGTGCCACAGGTATCCCGCCTCCCGCTTCCGCTCCAGCCACCTGCACCTGAGGTGCGGTGAACTCTGTCACCTCGTGCCCGGGCCGCTGCTCCACCTCGATGGACGCCCCGTCCGGTGTCTCCGGATCCACCGTCGTCACCGGCGCCACCACGATGAACGGCACGTGGTGGTACCGGGCCAGCACAGCGAGCGGGTAGCTCCCCACCTTGTTCGCGACCGAGCCGTCGGCCGCGATCCGGTCCGCCCCGATGAGTACCGCGTCCACCTCGCCCGCGGCGAACAGCGAGCCCGCCGCGTTGTCCGTGAGCAAGGTGTACGCCATCCCGTTGCGGGCCGCCTCGTACGCCGTCAGTCGAGCACCTTGCAGCAACGGACGCGTCTCGTCCACCCACAGCCTGCGCAGCCGCCCCGCCCGGTGTGCGGCCAGTGCCACCGCGAACGCCGTGCCCTCCCCGCCCGACACCAGCGCACCCGTGTTGCAATGCGTGAGCAGGCGGTGCCCGCCGCCCGGGAGCAGCTCGTCCAGCAGCTCCAAGCCGTGCCGCGCCATCCGCGCACTGGCCTCGGCGTCCTCACGGTGCAGCGCCCGCGCGGCGGCGAGCGCCGCCTCGGCGGCCTGCCGCAGGTCACCGCCGTCGGCGAGCGCGGCCCGGTACGCGGCCCGGGCCCTGCGCACGCCGACGGCGAGGTTCACCGCGGTGGGCCGGGCGCCCGCGAGCGCGGCGGCGGCCTCGTCCACGTCGAAACCGCGCGCGGCGGCGAGCGCGACACCGTACGCCCCGGCGATCCCGAGCAGCGGTGCCCCGCGCACGGCGAGCGTACGGATCGCGTCCACGAGCGCGGGCGCGTCCGTGCACACGAGCTCCACCTCCTCGGCCGGCAGCCTTCTCTGGTCGAGAAGCGCCAGAACCGGGCCTTCGGGCGGCTCGTCCCAGCGGATCGCCGGTATCGCAGCCGCCCCGTTTTCCTCGCCGGATCGCGCGTACTGATCAGCCATGCGGTCAGTCTGCCCCGTACACCGCCGACTATTGAAGGCATGCTGCGCGCACCACCCCCGGTTCCCCGGCGGACACACCGTGGCACGATGGCTGCCAACCCGCCGCCGCGACCGCGGACGGGCACCGTGAAGGAGCGACGATGAACGACACTCCGGGCTGGGCCTCGCCCGGATCTTCCCCCTCCGACGGGCGGCAGCCGGACACCTCCGGCGCGCAGACCCCGGAGCAGCCCTCGGACCAGAGCGGTACCGATCAGCCGCAGCCGTCGGGCAAGTGGTCCAAGGCGCAGCCCCCGCCCGGACAGTGGACCGCTCCTCAGCCTCACGGCCCCGGCCAGGCCCCGCCATCGCCTCCGCCCGGCCCGGGCTGGGGCACCCGCCCTCCCACCGCTCCCGGCGGCTACGCAGGGCCCGGCGACGGCTGGGGCGCCCCGCAGCAAGGGTTCGGCGGCAACGGAAGCTGGGGCGGTGCCTGGGGTCCTCCGCCCGCGGCCAGGCCCGGTGTCATCCCCCTGCGCCCGCTCGGCGTCGGCGAGATCCTCGACGGCGCGGTCTCCACCATGCGCACCTACTGGCGCACGGTTCTCGGCATCTCGCTGACCGTCGCGGTCGTCACGGAGACCGTCGTCATCCTGCTGCAGGGCCTCGTCCTGAACGACACCACCGACACGAACACCCTCAACGACCCCAGCGCCTCCATGACCGAGGTGAGCCGCGCCCTGGGCGACGCGCTGCTGGGCTCCGCCGTGGTCATGCTGCTGGTGCTGCTCGGCACGATCATCGCCACGGCCCTGCTCACGGCCGTCACCAGCAGGGCGGTGCTCGGCAGGCCGGTGACCGCCGCCGAGGCCTGGCGCGACGCCCGCCCGCAGCTCGCCCGGCTCGGCGGGCTCACGATCCTGCTGCCCCTCATGGGCATGTCGATCGTCGCCGTGGGCACACTGCCCGGCGTCCTCATCGTCTGGTCCGGGTCCACCGCGGCGGGCGTGTCGCTGGCCGTCCTCGGCGGCCTCGGCGCCAGTGTGGTCGCTCTGTGGATCCTCATCCGTTTCTCGCTCGCCTCGCCCGCGCTGATGCTGGAGAAGCAGAGCATCCGCAAGGCGATGAGCCGCTCCGTGAAGCTGGTGCGCGGCTCGTGGTGGCGGGTCTTCGGCATCCAGTTGCTCGCGCAGCTCATCGCGGGCATCGTGGCGTCGATCGTCGTCATCCCCTTCGCCTTCCTGGCCGGGGTGTTCAGCGGCGACGGCCTCGGCAGCCTCATGGGCGGCTCCACCGGCAGCCCCGGCTGGGCGTTTCTCATCGTCAGCGGCCTCGGCTCGGTGATCGGGCGCATGATCACGTTTCCGATCACCGCGGGCGTCACCGTGCTGCTCTACATCGACCAGCGCATCCGCCGCGAGGCCCTCGACCTCGAGCTGGCCCGCGCCGCCGGCCTGCAGGACTACGGCTCCGGCGTCCCCGGCACCACCGCGGGGAGCTGACGGGGTGAGACCGACGGGGGGAGCACTGAGAGCCGCACCGCTGCTGTGGCGCTCGGGCGACGGACCACCGGTGACGATCCCGCGCGACCCCGCGCGTGAGGCGGCCCGGCGGGAGCTGTCCAAACGGATGTACCACGAGCACGACCCGGGCCTGCTGCAGCGCGCCCTGAACGCCTTCTGGGACTGGCTGGACCGGCTCTTCGCCGAGGCCTCCACCGCGACGCCCGGCGGCCCCGTCGGCCTCCTCGTCATCGTGGTGGTGGTCGTGGCGCTCGTCGCGGCCCTGTGGTGGCGCCTGGGCACCCCGCGCCGCATGCCCACCTCGTCCGCCACGCTCTTCGACGACCGCCCCCGCAGCGCCGCCGAACACCGGGCGGCCGCCGAGGCGCACGCCGCCCAGGGCCACTGGAACCAGGCCGTCCAGGAACGCATGCGCGCCGTCGTCCGCTCCCTGGAGGAACGCGCCCTCCTCGACACCCGCCCGGGGCGCACCGCCGACGAGGCGGCATCCGAGGCCGGCCGCGCCCTCCCCGACCACGCGGACCGGCTGCGCGCCGCCGCCCGGGACTTCGACGACGTCACATACGGCGGCCGGGCCGCGGGCGAAGGAACGTACCGCCGGCTCGCCGCCCTCGACGACGACCTGGAACGCGCCAAGCCCCACCTCACCGAGAACGCCCCCAGCGCGGCCCACAACACCCGCCAGGGAGCCCCCGGATGACCGCCGAGGCCGCAGTCGCATCCACGTCGGCCTCGCCCACCGTGCGCCAGGGGTGGACCCGGGCACGCGGTGTGCTCCTCGCCGTCGTCATCCTGCTGGCCGGCGCCCTCGTGATCGCCGTCATCCGATCCGGGGACCGACACGGCCGCCTCGACCCGCGCTCCGCCGACCCCTCCGGCAGCCACGCCGTCGCCCGGCTCCTCGCCGACCGGGGCGTGTCCACGCGCGTGGTCACCACCCTCGACGAGGCGCGCGCCGCCGCCGGCACCGACACCACGCTCCTGGTCGCCGCCCCCGAGCAGTTGACGCACCGTCAACAGGGCCTGCTGCACCAGGCGACGCAGAGCTCCGGCGGCCGGACGATCCTCGTCGCTCCGGAGACGTCCACCGGCACGCTGGCTCCCGGCGTCTCCGCCGACCCCGCCGTCAGCTTCGAATCGACACTGGCGCCGGCCTGCGACCTGCCCGAGGCCCGGCGAGCGGGCACCGCCGACACGGGCGGGGTCCGCTACCGCACGAGCGACGCACACGCGGAGCGCTGCTACCCCGGCGAGGGCCTGCCCACCCTGGTGCGCATCCCGGCCGCATCCGGAGCCGGAGACACCGTCGTCCTCGGCGCGCCCGACATCCTGTACAACAACCGTCTCGGCGAGCAGGGCAACGCCTCGCTCGCCCTGCAACTGCTCGGCTCGCGCTCCCACTTGGTCTGGTACCTCCCCTCGCTCTCCGACACCTCGGCCACCGACTCGGGCGGCCAGAGCTTCCTCGACCTGCTCCCCTCGGGCTGGCTGTGGGGCACGCTCCAGCTCTTCATCGCCGCAGCCCTCGCCGCCCTGTGGCGGGCACGCCGATTCGGCCCACTCGTCCCCGAAAAACTCCCCGTCGCGATCCGCGCCTCCGAAACCGTCGAAGGCCGCGCCCGCCTCTACCGCAAAGCCGACGCCCGCGACCGCGCGGCCGACGCTCTGCGCTCCACCACCCGCACCCGTCTCGCCCCCCTCGTAGGCGTCCCCCTCGCCCAGGCGCACGCGCCCGAGGCCCTGCTCCCCGCGCTGTCCGCCCATCTGCACGGCGACGGACAGTCCCTGCACTCCCTCCTCTTCGGCCCGCCGCCCGGCGACGACGCGGCCCTGATCGCCCTCGCCGACCAACTCGACGCCCTCGAAAGAGAGGTACGCCGTCCATGATGGACCCGACCACTGACAACGCCGGGATCGCCGGGGATCCGGGCGCAGCCCGCGCCTCCCTGGAGGCCCTGCGCGCCGAGATCGCCAAGGCCGTGGTCGGCCAGGACCCCGCCGTGACCGGCCTCGTCGTCGCCCTGCTGTGCCGTGGGCACGTCCTGCTGGAAGGGGTCCCCGGCGTCGCCAAGACACTGCTGGTCCGCGCGCTCGCGTCAGCCCTCGAACTCGACACCAAGCGTGTGCAGTTCACACCGGACCTGATGCCGAGCGACGTCACGGGCTCTCTCGTCTACGACGCCCGCAGCGCCGAGTTCTCCTTCCAGCCAGGCCCCGTCTTCACCAATCTCCTCCTCGCGGACGAAATCAACCGCACGCCGCCCAAAACCCAGTCGTCCCTCCTCGAAGCCATGGAGGAGCGCCAGGTCACGGTCGACGGCACCCCGCGCCCGCTCCCCGAGCCGTTCCTGGTCGCCGCGACGCAGAACCCGGTCGAGTACGAGGGGACGTACCCCCTCCCCGAGGCCCAACTTGACCGCTTCCTGCTCAAGCTGACGATCCCTCTGCCGTCCCGCCAGGACGAGATCGACGTCCTCACCCGCCACGCCGCAGGCTTCAACCCGCGCGACCTGCGCGCCGCCGGCGTACGCCCCGTGGCGACCGCCGAGGACCTCGAGGCCGCACGTGCCGCCGTCGCCAAGACGACCGTTTCTCCCGAGATCACCGCCTACGTCGTGGACATCTGCCGGGCCACCCGCGAATCCCCGTCCCTCACGCTCGGCGTGTCACCTCGCGGTGCCACGGCCCTGCTCGCCACATCCCGAGCATGGGCCTGGCTGACGGGCCGTGACTACGTCATCCCCGACGACGTGAAGGCACTCGCCCTTCCGACACTCCGTCACCGCGTCCAGCTCCGCCCCGAGGCGGAGATGGAAGGAGTGACCACCGACTCGGTCATCAACGCGATCCTCGCCCACGTCCCCGTCCCCCGCTGATGGCACTCACCGGACGCGCCGCGCTCCTCGCGGCACTCGGCACCCTCCCGGTCGGCATCTGGGACCCCAGCTGGACAGGTGTCCTCGCCGTCAACGGCTCCCTCGCACTGGCGTGCGCCTGCGACTTCGCACTGGCCGCGCCGGTACGCCGACTGGGCCTGACCCGCTCCGGCGACGCCTCCGTACGCCTGGGGGACACGGTCGACGTGACGCTCACGGTCACCAACCCGTCAGGACGGCCGCTGCGCGCCCGCCTACGCGACGCCTGGCCGCCCAGCAGCTGGCACCCTGGAACCGAAGTGACCGCCTCCCGCCACGTTCTGACGGTCCCTCCGGGCGAGCGCCGCCGCGTGACGACCCGTCTTAGGCCCACCCGCCGAGGCGACCGCCAAGCCGACCGCGTCACGATCCGTTCGTACGGGCCACTCGGCCTCTTCTCCCGCCAAGGGACCCACAAAGTCCCCTGGACGGTCCGGGTTCTGCCTCCCTTCACCAGCCGCAAGCACCTTCCCGCCAAACTGGCTCGCCTGCGGGAACTCGACGGCCGCACCAGCGTGCTGACGCGCGGCGAGGGCACGGAGTTCGACAGCCTGCGCGAATACGTCCCCGGGGACGACACCCGTTCCATCGACTGGCGCGCCACGGCACGGCACAACTCGGTCGCGGTGCGCACGTGGCGGCCCGAACGCGACCGGCACATCCTGCTGGTCCTGGACACGGGCCGTACCTCAGCCGGCCGGGTCGACGACGCCCCGCGCCTGGACGCCTCCATGGACGCGGCGCTGCTGCTGGCCGCGCTGGCGACCCGTGCAGGAGACCGCGTGGACCTGCTCGCCTACGACCGCAGGGTGCGCGCTCTGGTCCAGGGACGTGCCGCCGGCGACGTCCTGCCGTCGCTGGTCAACGCGATGGCGACGCTGGAGCCCGAACTCGTGGAAACGGACGCCCGCGGTCTCACGGCTACGGCACTACGGTCGGCACCCCGGCGCTCGTTGATCGTCCTGCTGACCACACTGGACACGGCTCCCATCGAAGAGGGCTTCCTTCCGGTACTGCCCCAGCTCACCCAACGCCATACGGTGCTGCTGGCGTCGGTGGGCGATCCGCACATCGCCCGCATGGCGACCGCCCGCGGCAGCACGGAGGCGGTGTACGAGGCCGCTGCGGCGGCCCAGGCCCATGCGGAACGGACACGCATGGCCGAGCGGCTGCGGCGTCACGGGGTGACGGTCGTGGACGCGACGCCGGAGGATCTGGCGCCGGCGGTGGCGGACGCGTATTTGGCGCTGAAGGCGGCGGGGCGGCTCTGAGCCCAGAGGGGCGTGAGCCCGCGGCCTTCACCGCCCCTTCCCCTCGCCCCTCCGCCACGTCCTTTGTCTTTGTTCTTTGTCCTTGTCTTTAACCTTTAACGCAGAAAACCCCCGTGCTGAATAGCACGGGGGTTTTCTCAAGAATTGTTCGGCGGTGTCCTACTCTCCCACAGGGTCCCCCCTGCAGTACCATCGGCGCTGTAA
>NZ_BNGS01000002.1 GCF_014905555.1 Streptomyces sp. Y2F8-2
CCCCATACCCGGCCGTTGCGCCCCCTGACCGGTGAACACGAACGCCAACCCACCACCACGCCCCACCGAGCCCCGCACCAGGCTCCCGGCCCTCTCACCACCGGCCACAGCCTCCAGACCGGCCAGCAGATCCTCACGACCGGACCCGATCACCGCCGCCCGCTCCTCCAACTGCGCCCGACCCACGGCCAGCGAGAAACCCACATCCACCGGGCCCAGCTCCGCCCGCCCGGCCAGATGGTCCCGCAGCCGGACCGCCTGCGCGCGCAGCGCCGCCTCGTCCCGGCCCGAGACGAACCACGGAACGACCGGCAACGGCCGGGTATCCGTCGGCGGCTCGTCCGTCGCCTCGGTCACCGCCTCCTCGATGATGAGGTGGGCGTTGGTCCCGCCAAAGCCGAAGGAGGACACTCCCGCGCGGCGCGGACGGCCCGCCTGCGGCCAGGGCCGGGACTCGGTCAGCAGCCGCACCGCCCCCGCCTCCCAGTCGACATGCGGGGACGGCTCCTGCACATGCAACGTCCGCGGCAACGTGCCATGCCGCATCGCCTCGACCATCTTGATCACACCACCGACACCCGCGGCGGCCTGCGCATGCCCGATGTTCGACTTCAACGACCCCAACCACAACGGCCGATCCACCGGCCGGTCCCGCCCATACGTGGCCAACAGCGCATGCGCCTCGATCGGATCACCCAGCCTCGTGCCCGTCCCATGCGCCTCCACCACATCCACATCAGCCGAAACCAGCCCCGCATTGGCCAGCGCCTGCCGGATCACCCGCTCCTGCGACGGACCATTCGGAGCCGTCAACCCATTGGACGCACCGTCCTGATTGACCGCCGAACCACGCACCACCGCCAACACCCGATGACCATTGCGCCGCGCGTCCGACAACCGCTCCACCAGCAGCAGCCCCACACCCTCCGACCAACCCGTACCGTCCGCCGCCGCCGAGAACGACTTGCACCGCCCGTCCCGCGCCAGACCACGCAGGCGGGAGAACTCGGTGAACGCCACGGGGGTGGACATGACGGTGACACCGCCGGCCAGGGCCAGGTCGCACTCGCCCCGCCGCAGCGCGTTGGCCGCCAGATGCAGCGCCACCAGCGACGAAGAACACGCCGTGTCCACCGTCACCGCAGGCCCTTCGAACCCGAAGGTGTAGGCCAGGCGCCCGGCCGCGATGCTGCCCGCGCTCCCGCTGAACAGATAGCCCTCGAAGCCGTCCGGCGGCAGGAAGGCGCGCGAGCCGTAGTCGCTGTACATCACCCCGGTGAAGACGCCGGTGGCCGAACCGCGCAGGTCGGCCGGGTCGATGCCGGCGTTCTCGAGGGTCTCCCAGGCCGTCTGGAGCAGCAGCCGCTGCTGCGGATCGGTCGCCACCGCCTCACGCGGCGACATCCCGAAGAACTCCGGATCGAACCGGTCCGCGTCATACAGGAAGCCACCCTGCCGCGTGTACGACGTACCCACACGCTCCGGATCCGGGTCGTACAACCCCTCCAGATCCCACCCCCGATTGTCCGGGAACTCCCCCACCGCATCCACACCATCGGCCACCAACCGCCACAACCCCTCAGGCGAACCCACCCCACCCGGAAAGCGGCACGCCATACCGACGATCGCGATCGGCTCGTGCTCTTTCTCCTCGACCTCCTGCAGGCGCCTGCGCGCGTCGCGCGCGTCGGCGATGGCCCGCTTGAGGTAGTCGCGAAGCTTGTCTTCGTCAGCCACGTGCTCTCAGCTCTCCGGGATGGGATGGACGGCGGGTCAGGGTCAGTCGAGATCGTCGACGAGGGCGAACAGCTCCTCGTCGGTGGCGGAGTCCAGGTCATGGCCGGACTCGGTCTTCCCTGCGGTGCCGGGGTCGCTCGCCTGGGCGATGCCGATCAACTCCCGCAGCCGTGCGGTGATCTGTTCCTGGGACCCGTTGCGGTCCCCGTCCGCGACGGCTCGCAGTGCGGCCTCCAGCCGGTCGATTTCCTTCAGGACGACCGTGACCCCGGAGTCGGAGGACGTGTCGTCCGGTGTCAGTTCCGCGGCGAGATGGGCGGCGAGCGCGGCGGGGGTGGGATGGTCGAAGGCGAGCGTGGTGGGCAGCCGCAGTCCGGTTGCCGCGCCGAGCTGGTTCCGCAGTTCCACGGCGGTCAGGGAGTCGAAGCCGAGGTCCAGGAAGGACCGGTCGTCGTCGAGGTCGCCCGGGTCGCCGTATCCGAGTACGGCCGCCACCTGGTTCCGTACGAGGTCCGCCAGCGCCCGTTCCCGCTCGGCGGAGGACAGCCCGGACAGACGCTGCGCCGGCGGTGCCTCGGCAGGCGCGACGGCCTGCGCGGCGCGACGGCGCGACGGCGCGCGGACCAGGCCCCGGAGCATGGGTGCCGGCTCCTCGTGTCGCCCCAGGGCGGTCGTGTCCAGCCGGGTGACCACCACGGCCGCCTCGCCCGCGGTGAGGCTCGCGTCGAAGAGTTCCATCGCCTCCTCGGAAGCCAGCGGGCGCAGACCCAGCCGGGCCAGCCGCCGCAGATCGGTGTCACCGAGGTGGCCGGTGAAGTCGCTGGCCTGGTCCCACAGTCCCCAGGCCAGCGACAGGGCCGGCAGCCCCTGACCGGCACGGTGGGCGGCCAGCGCGTCCAGGAACGCGTTCCCCGCCGCGTAATTGGCCTGCCCCGCCGTCCCCAGCACACCCGCGACGGACGAGTACAGGACGAAGGCCGACAGGTCGTGCCCGCGGGTCAGCTCGTGCAGGTTCCACGCCGCGTCCACCTTCGGCCGCAGCACCCGCTCCAACTGCTCCGGCGACATCCCCGCCACCACACCGTCATCCAGCACACCCGCCGCATGCACCACCGCGACCAGCGGATACTCGGCGGGAACACCCTCCAGCACCCCCGCCAACGCCTGCCGGTCAGCCACATCACACGCGGCGAACACCACCCGCGCACCCAACCGCTCCAGCTCCGCACCCAACTCCCGCGCACCCGGCGCCCGGGACCCACGACGACTCACCAGCAACAGACGACGCACCCCGTGCTCCACCACCAGATGCCGCAGCAGAACAGCCCCCAGCGCACCCGTCGCCCCGGTCACCAGCACCGTGCCCCGATCCCACGAAGCAACCGCACCACCCTGCCGCGCCACCGGGACCAGCCGCGGCACCAGCAACCGCCCCTGGCGCACCGCCACCTGCGACTCCCCACAAGCGACCGCCCCACCCAACAGCCGCTCATCGACCACATCCAGATCCACCAGCACGAACCGGCCCGGATTCTCCGTCTGCGCCGACCGCACCAAGCCCCATACGGCGGCCTGCGCGGCATCGGTGACGCCCTCCGAGCCCGCGGCCACCGCACCCCGCGTCACCAGCACCAGCCGCGAACCGGCGAACCGCTCCTCGGCCAACCACCCCCGCACCAGGCGCAGCACATCGTCCACGACCGCTCGGGTCCGCCCGGCCACGTCGGGGGCGTCCGCCGACGACGGCAACCGGACCACCACCGTGTCCGGCACGTCCTGCGGCAGCGCCGTCATGTCCGGGACCGTGTCTGCGTCGCCCACCACCGTCCACCGCGGCCTCTCGTGCGCGTCGGGCGCCGGCAGCGCGGACCACTCCACCCGCAGCAGGCCGTCCCGCACGTGCTGCGCGGCGGCGACCGCCTCACGCAACGTTTCTTCCCGCAGCGGCCGCAGGACCAGCGCGTCCACGGAGGCGACCGGCGTGCCGGCTCCGTCCGCGACGGTCAGCGTCACCGACTCGGTGCCGGTGGCCGACATCCGCACCCGCAGAGCCGTGGCACCCACGGCGTGCACACGTACTCCCTCCCAGGCGAACGGCACGACCGCCGGCCCGTCCCCGCCCGTCACCGCGGGAAGCAGCGCGTGCAGTGCGGCGTCCAGCAGCGCGGGGTGCACCGCGCAGCCGGCCGTGTCGTCGGGCAGCGCATCCTGCGGCGCCACCTCGGCGTACAGGTCCGCTCCGCTGCGCCAGAGCCGGCGCAGTCCGCGGAACGCGGGTCCGTAGCCGTAGCCCGCCTGGTCGAGCCGCTCGTAGGCTCCGCTCAGGTCCACCTCGACCGCGTCGGCGGGTGGCCACACCACCAGAGGGCCGGACGCAGGTTCGGGAGCGGTCTCGGGGGTGAGGAGGCCCGTCGCGCAGCTGGTCCAGGATCCGTCACGGTCCGCCTCTCCTTCGTGCCGGGCATGGATCTCCAGCGGGCGGCGGCCGTTCGCGTCCGGTTCGCCCACGACGACCTGCACCTGCACGCCGCCGCGCTCGGGCAGCACCAGCGGCGCGGCCAGGTCCAGTTCCGCGACGACCGGGCAGCCGACCTCGGTGCCCGCCCGTACGGCGAGTTCCAGCAGGCCCGTGCCGGGGAGGACCGCCACACCGTGCAGGGCGTGGTCGGCCAGCCACGGGTGGGTGTCGAGCGAGAGCCGACCGGTCAGCAGGCAGGCGTCGCGGTCCGCGACGGCGACGGCGGCGCCCAGCAGCGGGTGGTCCGCCGCGTTCAGACCGAGTCCGGCGGCGTCGGCGGCCGGGGCCGGCGACGGCAGCCAGTAGCGCTCGCGCTTGAAGGCGTAGGTGGGCAGGTCGACACGCCGTCCGCCGGGGAACACCGCCGTCCAGTCGAGGCGGTGACCGGCGAGGCTGAGGCCGGCGAGGGCGGCGGCGACGGTGCGGGTCTCCGGCCGGCCGGCGCGCAGGACAGGGGTCAGGGTCGCGCCGTCCTGGGTGAGGCATTCCTGTGCCAAGGCGGTGAGCACTCCGTCGGGGCCGAGTTCCAGGTATGTGGTGACACCGGCGGCCTCGAGGAACCGTACGCCGTCCTGGAAGCGGACGGCCTCACGGATGTGGCGGGCCCAGTAGGCGGGCGACCTCAGCTCGTCGGGGGTGGCGAGTTCCCCGGTGACGTTGGACACCACCGGGATGCGCGGCCCCCGGAACGTGACGCCGGACAGGGCCGCCCGGAAGTCGTCCAGTACGTCGTCCATGTGGGGGGAGTGGAAGGCGTGGCTGACCGACAGCCGTGTGGTCTTCCTGCCGCGGGAGCGCCACAGGGCGACGAGGGCATCGACGGCCTCGGCGTCCCCGGAGACGACCGTGGAGCGGGGGCCGTTGACGCCGGCGACGGCGACCGCGTCGCCGTGGCGCGTCAGCGTTTCGCGGACTTCCGACTCGGCGGCCTGGAGCGCCGCCATCGCCCCTCCCTCACGGGCCGCCTGCATGAACCGGCCGCGTGCGGCGACCACGGCGCACGCGTCGGCCAGATCCCACACTCCGGAAAGGTGCGCCGCCGTGACCTCGCCGATGGAATGGCCGAGCAGGTAGTCGGGGACGGCTCCATGGTGTTCGAGCAGCCGGTACAGGGCCGTCTCGACGGCGAACAGCGCGGCCTGGGTGAAGGCCGTCTGGTTCAGCAGCTCCGAGTCCGCGGAGTCCGGCGGGGCGAAGAGGACCTGCTGGAGGGGGCGGGACAGCACCGGGTCGAGGTGTGCGCACACGGCGTCGAAGGCGGCTGCGAACACCGGCGAGTTCCGGTACAGGTCGCGGCCCGTGCCGAGGCGCTGACTGCCCTGCCCGGTCAGTAGGAAGGCGGTGCGCCCCCGCAGTGGGCCGGCTCCCGCGCCGCGCGGCCTCACGGTGTGTACGACGTCGGCGGTGGTGTCCCCGCGGGCCAGAGCTTCCAGTCCGGCCAGCAGTTCCTCACGACCGGCCCCGATCACCGCCGCCCGCTCCTCCAACTGCGCCCGGCACGTGGCCAGCGAGAAACCCACATCCACCGGGTCCTGCTCCGGCCGTCCGGCCAGGTGGTCCCGCAGCCGGGCCGCCTGCGCGCGCAGCGCCGCCTCGTCCCGACCGGAGACCAACCACGGAACCACCGGATCAGCGACCGCGGACCGCTCGGCAGCGGCAGCGGCAGCGGCGTCGGCGTCGGCGTCGGCGTCGGCGTCGGCGTCGGCAGGGGGGATGTCCTCGGTGGCGGGCTCGGCGACGGGCTCCGGGTCGCCCTCTTCGATGATGACGTGGGCGTTGGTTCCGCTGATGCCGAAGGAGGACACTCCCGCGCGGCGCGGACGGCCCGTCTGCGGCCAGGGCCGGGCCTCGGTCAGCAGCCGCACCGCCCCCGCCTCCCAGTCGACATGCGGGGACGGCTCCTGCACATGCAACGTCCGCGGCAAGGTGCCATGCCGCATCGCCTCGACCATCTTGATCACACCACCGACACCCGCGGCGGCCTGCGCATGCCCGATGTTCGACTTCAACGACCCCAACCACAACGGCCGATCCACCGGCCGGTCCCGCCCATACGTGGCCAACAGCGCATGCGCCTCGATCGGATCACCCAGCCTCGTGCCCGTCCCATGCGCCTCCACCACATCCACATCAGCCGAAACCAGCCCCGCATTGGCCAGCGCCTGCCGGATCACCCGCTCCTGCGACGGACCATTCGGAGCCGTCAACCCATTGGACGCACCGTCCTGATTGACCGCCGAACCACGCACCACCGCCAACACCCGATGACCATTGCGCCGCGCGTCCGACAACCGCTCCACCAACAGCAGCCCCACACCCTCCGACCAACCCGTACCGTCCGCCGCCGCCGAGAACGACTTGCACCGCCCGTCCCGCGCCAGACCACGCTGCCGCGAGAACTCCACGAAGGTGGTCGGTCCCGACATCACCGTGACGCCGCCGGCCAGGGCGAGGTCGCACTCGCCCTGCCGGAGCGCGTTGGCCGCCAGGTGCAGCGCCACCAGCGACGAGGAACACGCCGTGTCCACCGTCACCGCAGGACCTTCGAACCCGAAGGTGTACGACACCCGGCCGGAGGCGACGCTCGAGAGGTTCCCGGCGAGCAGGAAGCCTTCGAACTCTCCGGGGGCCTTCGGCAGCCGGGAGGCGTAGTCGTCGTACATGGCGCCCGTGAAGACGCCCGTGGAGCTGCCGCGGAGCGTATGCGGGTCGATGCCGGCGTTCTCGAGGGTCTCCCAGGCCGTCTGGAGCAGCAGCCGCTGCTGCGGATCGGTCGCCACCGCCTCACGCGGCGACATCCCGAAGAACTCCGGATCGAACCGGTCCGCGTCATACAGGAAGCCACCCTGCCGCGTGTACGACGTACCCACACGCTCCGGATCCGGGTCGTACAACCCCTCCAGATCCCACCCCCGATTGTCCGGGAACTCCCCCACCGCATCCACACCATCGGCCACCAACCGCCACAACCCCTCAGGCGAACCCACCCCACCCGGAAAGCGGCACGCCATACCGACGATCGCGATCGGCTCCGCCGAGGCGACGGCGGCCCGTACGGCCTGCGACGTCCGGTCCGAGACCTGCCCGTACAGGTGGTCCGCCAGCGCGACGGGCGAGGGGTGGTCGAAGACGGCGGTGGCGGGCAGCCGCACGCCGGTCCGGGTGCTCAGCCGGTTGCGGAGCTCGACCGCTCCGAGGGAGTCCAGGCCGATGTCCTTGAACGCCCGTTCGGGGTCGACGCCGGCGGGGGCGGCGTGCCCGAGCACGTCGGCGACCACGGTGCGGACCAGTTCGAGCACCTCGACCGGCCGCTCGTCCTCGGGCAGGGCGGCCAGTTCCCGGGCCCACGCGGTGCCGGCCTGCTCGGGGCCGCTCGTGGCGACGGTCCGGCGCGCGGGAGAGGTGGCGGGGCCGACCGGGCCGCGCAGGAGCGGGGGCATCGGATCCGTTCCTGCGCCGGGCCCGGTCGGGTTCAGGAGCGCCGGCACGAGCAGGGCATCGTCGCCGCCGGCCAGCGCGAGGTCGAACAGTGCGAGGCCCTGTTCCGGGGTGAGCGGGGAGAAACCGGCGCGGGTCCAGCGGGCGAGGTCCGCGTCGCCGAGGGTCGCGCCCATGCCGTGGCTGCCGTCCCACAGGCCCCAGGCCAGGGACACGGCGGGCAGGCCGTGCGCGCGGCGGTGGGCGGCGAGGGCGTCGAGAGCGGCGTTGGCGGCGGCGTAGTTGGCCTGGCCGGCGGTGCCGATGAGGCCGGAGACGGAGGAGAACAGGACGAACGCGGTGAGCGTGAGGTCCTGGGTGAGCTCGTGCAGGTGCCGGGCCCCGTCCCACTTGGGCCGCATGACGGCCCGTAGCCGGTCCGGCGCGAGGGATGCCACGGTGGCGTCGTCGAGCAGGCCCGCGGTGTGCACGACGGCCGTCAGCGGGTGGCTCGCCGGTACGCGCGCCAGGAGGCCGGCGACCGCCTCGCGGTCGGCGATGTCGGCGGCGGCCACCGTCACCTCGGCGCCCAGTGCGGTCAGTTCGTCCACGAGTTCGCGGGTGCCCGGCGCCTCGGGCCCGCGGCGGCTGCACAGCAGCAGGCGGCGTACGCCGTGAGTGGTCACCAGGTGCCTGGCCACCAGGGCGCCGAGGCCGCCCGTGCCCCCGGTGACGAGCACGGTCCCTGAGGCGGCGAACGGGCCCGGTGTCGCCGTCTCGGTCGCGGATCGCTCGGGGTGCACGGTCGGCCGGTGCGGGGCGCGGACCAGGCGGGGCACGTGCAGCCGGCCGTCGCGGACCGCGATCTGCGGTTCTCCGGTGGCCAGCGCCCGGTCGAGCGAGGCGTCGTCGGCCGTCTCGTCGAGGTCGACCAGCGTCAGCCGGCCCGGGTGCTCCGACTGCGCCGAGCGGATCAGCCCCCACACGGGCGCGGCCGCCGGATGCGGCACGTCCTCGCCCGGCATGACGGCGACGGCCCGCGGGGTGACCACGGCGAGACGGACGTCGGCCAGTCGTTCGTCCCGCAGGAACGCCTGCACCAGCCGCAGAACGCGCAGTGTCTCCCCGGCCGTGTCGCCGCCGACGTCCGCCGCTCCGGTGCCGACGCGCACCACGGCGACGTCACTGCCGCCGGCTGCCGACAAGTCCGGTGCGTCGCCGGAGAGTTCCATCCAGGTCGGGGCCTGTGACGCCGGGGCCGGCACGGTGGGCCAGTCCACGACGTACAGCGGTGCCGGGCCGCCGGCCGCATGGGCGATCCGGTCCCGTGCCACCGGGCGCAGTGTCAGCGAGGCCACGGCGGCGACCGGATCGCCGGTGGAGTCCGCGAGGGTGAGCGCGGCGGTGCCGGTGCGCGCGTCGGTGGAGATCCGTACGCGCAGGGCGGTGGCCCCCACGGCGTGTACGGTCGCACCGGACCAGGCGAAGGGGAGCCGGAGCTCGCCCGGCTCCATGCCGTCCGCCCCCTGCAGCACGAGGGGGTGGAGCACGGAGTCGAGCAGGGCGGGGTGGACGGCGAACCTGGTGGCCGCCTCCTGCTGGTCACCGGGCAGCCGCACCTCCGCGTACAGATCGCCGTCGGCGCCGCGCCACAGGGCGCGCAGGCACCGGAAGGCGGGCCCGTAGTCGTACCCGGCGTCGGCGAGCCGGTCGTAGACGCCGGTGAGCGGCTCCGGCCGGGCCCCTGCGGGCGGCCACTGGCGCAGCCCCTCAACGGTGCCGGCGGTGGCCGTGACACCGAGCGCGCCGGAGGCGTACCGGGTCCACTCCCGGGGCCCTTCGCCGCCGGTGTCGGGGCAGGCGTGCACGGTGAACGGGCGGAGACCGGACGCGTCCGGCGCGCCCACCACGACCTGGACCCGCACCGCTTGACGTTCCGTCAGGGCGAGCGGTGCCTCCAGCGTGAGCTCCTCCACGTGGGGCGCCTTCGCCCGGTCGCCCGCCGCGACGGCGAGCTCCAGGAAAGCCGTGGCGGGGACGAGGACGGTGCCGCCGATCGTGTGGTCGGCCAGCCAGGGGTGGTCACTCACCGACAGCCTGCCGGTGAGCACGAGTTCGTCCCGTCCGGCCATGTCGACCGCCGCACTGAACAGCGGGTGCCTGGAGGCGTCCAGGCCCAGGGTGACCGGGTCGCCGCCGGTGTGCGGTGCCAGCCAGAAGTGCTCGCGCTGGAACGGATACGTGGGCAGCTCGACGGTGGTGCCGCCGGGGAAGAAGGAGGCCGCGTCCAGCGGCCCGCCGGCCGCGTGGGCCCCGGCGAGCCCCGCGACGAGGGTGTCCGCCTCGGGGCGGCCGCGGCGCAGCAGCGGGACCACGGTGACCGGCTCGTCGGCGAGGGTCCGTTCGGCCAGGGCGGACAGGACCGCGTCGGGGCCGGCCTCGATGAACACCGTCGCGCCCTGTTCCCGCAGCGTGCGGGTGGCGTCGGCGAAGCGTACGGCCTCCCGGATCTGCCGCGTCCAGTAGTCCGGCGAGCGCAGTTCCTCCTCCAGGGCGAGCCGCCCGGTGAGGGTGGACACCACGGGAATGGCCGGAGCGTGGTACGTCAGGGCGGCGGCGGTCTGCCGGAACTCCTCCAGCACACCGTCCATGTGCGGGGAGTGGAAGGCGTGGCTGACCGTGAGCGCCCGGTGCCTGCGGCCGCGGGCCTCCCACTCGGCCGCGATCTCGGCGACTGCCTCGGCGTCGCCGGAGATGACCACGGCGTCGGGCCCGTTGACGGCGGCGATGGCGACGGAGCCGCCACGCCCGGCGAGTCCGGCCGCGATCTCCTCCTCGCTCGCCTGCACGGCGACCATGGCCCCGCCCTCCGGGGCGGCCTGCATCAGCCGGCCCCGGGCGGTGACCAGGCGCGCCGCGTCCGCCGCCGACCACAGGCCCGCGACATGGGCGGCGGCGAGCTCGCCGATCGAGTGGCCGGCGACGAGGTCGGGGACCACACCGTGGTGTTCGAGCAGTCGGTACAGGGCGACCTCGACGGCGAACAGGGCCGGCTGGGCGTAGGCGGTCCGGTGCAGCAGCCCTGACGCCTGGTCGGCCGCGTCGGCGAACAGGACCGTGCGCAGCGGCCGGTCCAGGTACCGGTCCAGTTCCGCGCACACCGAGTCCAGGGCTTCGGCGAAGACGGGGTACGCCTCGTACAGCTCCCGGCCCATGCCGAGGCGCTGGGCCCCTTGCCCGGTGAAGAGCAGCGCCGTACGGCCGGCGCGGGCGGCGCTGCCGCGGACCAGACGCGGGTGGTGCTCGCCCCGCACGAGGGCGTCCAGTCCGGTCAGCAGGTCGGCCACGCGCGTGCCGGTGACCACGGCCCGCTCCTCGAACGCCGTACGGGTCGTGGCCAGGGAGAGGCCCAGGTCCAGCGGGCCCACCCGGGGGTTGTCGCGGAGATGGCCGCGCAGCCGTCCGGCCTGGGCGCGCAGCGACGTCGTGTCCCGGCCCGAGATCACCCACGGCACCGGCGTGGCCGGTTCGGGTGCGGGGCGGGCCGGAGCCGGGTCGGGGTCGCCCTGCTCCACGATCACATGGGCGTTGGTGCCGCTGATGCCGAACGACGACACGGCCGCACGGCGTGGACGGTCGCCGCGGGGCCACGGCCGTGCCTCGGTGAGCAGTTCCACGGCGCCGGAGGACCAGTCGACGTGCGGGGTGGGCTCGTCCACGTGCAGGGTGCGCGGGAGGGTGCCGTGCCGCATCGCCTGCACCATCTTGATGAGCCCGCCGACACCGGCCGCGGCCTGCGCGTGCCCGATGTTCGACTTCAGCGAACCGAGGAACACCGGCTCGGCGCCGCCGCGGTCCTGCCCGTACGTCGCGATGAGGGCCTCGGCCTCGATGGGGTCGCCGAGGGCGGTGCCGGTGCCGTGCGCCTCGACCGCGTCGATGTCCTTCGGCTCGAGGCGGGCGTCGGCGAGCGCCTGGCGGATCACCCGTTCCTGCGAGGGGCCGTTCGGGGCGGTCAGGCCGTTCGACGCGCCGTCCTGGTTGATCGCCGTCCCGCGGATGACGGCCAGGACCCGGTGCCCGTGGCGGCGGGCGTCCGACAGCCGTTCCACCAGGAGCAGGCCGACGCCCTCGGCCCAGGAGGTGCCGTCGGCGGACGCCGCGAAGGACTTGCTGCGGCCGTCCGAGGCGAGTCCGCGCTGGCGGGAGAACTCGACGAACATCCCCGGCGCCGACATCACCGCCACACCGCCCGCCAGCGCCAGCGAGGTCTCTTTGGAGCGCAGGGAGCGCACCGCCATGTGCAGCGCGACGAGGGACGAGGAGCAGGCCGTGTCCACGGTGACGGCCGGGCCGGTCAGGCCCAGCTGGTAGGCGATGCGGCCGGACATGACGCTGGCGGTGCTGCCGGTCAGGACGTGGCCGTCCACTCCGTGGCCCGCTTCGTGCATCCGGGGTCCGTAGTCGAGGACGGTGCCGCCGACGAACACACCCGTGCGGCTGCCGTGCAGCGACCGCGGGTCCAGCCCGGCGCGCTCGACGGCCTCCCACGCGGTCTCCAGCAGCAGCCGCTGCTGCGGGTCCATGCCCAGCGCTTCACGGGGTGAGATTCCGAAGAAGGCGGCGTCGAACTCGCCCGCGCCGTCCAGGAATCCCCCTTGGTCGACGTAACTGCCGCCGGGCCGGTCGGGGTCCGGGTCGAACAGCCTCTGGTTCCAGCCGCGGTCGGTGGGGAACGGGGAGATCGCGTCGACGCCGTCGGCGACCAACCGCCACAGGTCCTCGGGGGAGGCGACGCCGCCGGGGTAGCGGCAGGCCATGCCGATGATCGCGACGGGCTCGCCGTCGTCACCTGCCGCCGCCACCGCATCGTCCGTCACGGCGCTGTCGCCGGTTCCCACCAGCCGCGCCACGAGGTGGTCGACCAGGGCACGTGGGGTCGGCCAGTCGAACAGTAGTCCGCTGGGCAGCCGCAGTCCCGTGGCGGCGGAGAGGGCGTCCCGCAGCTCCACCCCCATGAGTGAGTCGAAGCCCAGCTCCTTGAAGGTGGTGTCGAGTCCGGGCTGCTGATCCGTTTCCGCGCCATGGCCGAGCACCGCGGCGATGTGCGCGAGGACCGTGTCGGTCACCGTGCGGCGGCGCTCGGCCTCCGGCAGCGCGTCCGGCCGCTCACCCGGTGCTCCTGTCGCCGGCGGCGTGCGGGTCTCGTCCTGCGGCGTCGCGGCGGCGGGGGCGGTCTGCGGCAACGGCGCGGTGGGCCGGCCGGCGCCGTCCAGCCAGTGCCTCCTGCGCTGGAAGGCGTACATGGGCAGGTCGGTGCGGCGGGCGCCCGTGCCCTCGTACGCCGCTGCGAGGTCCACCCGGCCGCCGCGCACGAACACCGTGGCGAGCGCGGCCACCAGGCTGCGCGGCTCGGAGCGGCCCGCCCGGAGAGCCGGCACCGCGACGGCCGCCTCCGCGTCGTGCACGCAGGCGTCCACCATCGCCGAGCACACGCCGTCGGGGCCGAGTTCGAGGTAGGTGGTGACACCCTCGGACTCCAGCGTGCCGACCGCTTCCCGGAACCGCACCGGCCTGCGTACCTGCTCCACCCAATAGTCCGGGGCGCACAGCTCCTCGGCCGTCGCGAGGGCGCCGGTGACGGTGGAGACGACCGGCACGCGCGGCTCGCGGAACTCCAGCGTCCGCACCACCTCGCGGAACGGCGCCAGCATCGGCTCCATCAGCGGGGAGTGGAAGGCGTGCGAGACCTGCAACCGTTTGGTCCTGCGCCCCCGGGAGGCGAGTTCGGCGGCGATCTCGGCGACCGCGTCGGCGGCGCCCGAGACGACCACGGCGGTGGGGCCGTTGACCGCGGCGAGACCCGCCTCGTGCGCGAAACCGGCCAGCAGCGGGGTGACCTCCTCCGCGGTGGCCTCGACGGCGACCATCGCGCCACCGGCGGGCAGGGCCTGCATCAGGCGACCGCGGGCCTCGACCAGTCGTGCCGCGTCTGCCACGGAGAGCACACCCGCGACGTGGGCGGCGGCTATCTCGCCCACGGAGTGCCCGGCGAGCAGGTCGGGCAGCACGCCCCACGACTCGGCCAGCCGGTACAGCGCCACCTCGACGGCGAACAGGGCGGGCTGGGTGTATCCCGTGTCGTCGAGGCCCTCCCCGGAGGAGATCACGTCCCGCAGCGGGCGCGGCAGCAGCGGATCCAGCTCGGCGCACACCTCGTCGAACGCCTCGGCGAACCTCGGGAAGGCCTCGTGGAGTTCCCTGCCCATGCCGGCGCGCTGACTGCCCTGTCCGGTGAAGACGACACCGAGACGCCCCGGCCGCACCGTGCCGCGGACGACGCTTGCGGAGGGCCGTCCCTCGGCCAGGGCGCGCAGCCCCTCCAGCAGGCCGTCGCGTCCCTCGGAGATCACGACCGCGCGGTCGGGGAACGCCTCGCGGGTGGTGGCCAGGGACCACCCGATGTCGACGGGGTCCGGCGCCTGCTCACCGGACGCGAAGCCGTGCAGTCGTCCGGCCTGGGCGCGCAGGGCGTCCCCGCCGCGCCCCGAGACCGCCCACGGCAGGATGACGGGGGACAGCCTGCGGGGGCTCGGGGCGTCGGCGGGGACAGTTCGGGGGGATTCCGCCACCACGACATGGCAGTTGGTGCCGCCCATGCCGAACGAGGAGACGCCGGCGAGCAGTCGGCGCTCCGGATGGGGCCAGGCGGTCAGCTCCCGCTGGACCGAAAGGCCGAGTTCGGCGAACGGGATCCTCGGGTTGGGCGTGGAGAAGTTGCGGCTGGGCGGCAGCAGGCGCCGCTCGATGCCGAGCAGCACCTTCAGCAGCCCGACCATGCCGGCCGCGCCTTCCAGGTGCCCGACGTTGGTCTTGGCCGAGCCGATCAGCAGCCGGTTCTCCGCGTCGCGTCCGCCGCCGAGGACCGCGCCGAGCGCCGCGGCCTCGATCGGATCGCCGACCGGGGTTCCGGTGCCGTGCGCCTCGACGTACTGCACCGTGCGCGGGTCCACTCCTGCCCGCTCGTACGCCTGACGGATCACCTGTTCCTGGGCGGTGCCACTGGGTACGGTCAGGCCCGGGGTGGCGCCGTCGTTGTTGACCGCGCTGCCGAGGATGACGCCGCGGATCCGGTCGCCGTCCGCGAGCGCCCGCCGCAGAGGTTTGAGGACGACCACGCCGCCGCCCTCACCGGGCACGAACCCGTTGGCGCGGGCGTCGAAGGCGTAGCTCTCGCCATCGGGTGAGAGCGCGCCGAACCTCTCCTCGGTGACCGTGTTCTCGGCCAGGATGTTCAGGTTCACCCCGGCCACGATCGCGGCGTCGGCCTCCCCGCCGCGCAGGCTCTCGCAGGCCAGGTGCACGGCGACCAGGGAGGACGACTGGGCGGTGTCCACCGTGAGGCTCGGTCCGTGCAGATCCAGGAAGTACGAGACCCGGTTGGCGATGATCCCGCGGTTCAGGCCGGTCATGGTGTGCTGGGTGACGGCCTCGGTGCCACTCTGGTAGAGCAGGTTGCCGTAGTCGTCGCGGAGGGTGCCGACGAACACGGCCGTACGGCTGCCGCGCAGGGTCCCCGGCACGATGCCGGCGTCCTCCAGCGCCTCCCAGGCCAGTTCGAGCACGAGCCGCTGCTGAGGGTCCATCACGGCGGCCTCGCGCGGGGAGATCCCGAAGAAGGCCGCGTCGAAGTGGCCGACCTCGTCGAGGTGGCCGCCCCGCCTGCCGTGCGGCCCCTCGCCGAGCGCGCTCGCACCGCTGCTGAGCAGATCCCAGAACGCCTCCGGGCCGGACGCCATCGGCAGTCGGCAGGATATCCCGACGACAGCGATTTCCTTCATTCCCGGACCCCCAAGGAACCGATAAAAAACGGGTACACGCATGCTCGAAGTGCTCGACAGTCTTGCCGAGGCGGCTCCAACGCCCGGTAACACACCGGTAATCCGTCATGGCCGAAGGAAAGATGAGCACAGCATTGCCCGGAAATGAGAACGCGGTGAAGGAGGCCGGATAGATTCGGGCAGCGCTCACATCCCGGCTTCGACACCAAAGAAAGTGGGAGCAACCTCGACATGTCCAGTACCCTCGAACAACTCACCCGTGACGCCGAAGAGCACGGCAAGCGCTACGTCGAGGCGTTCAACGCCGGCGACATCGACACCCTCAACGCGATGTACACCGAGGACGCCATCTCGGTCTGGGAGCCCGGCAACCCGCTCACCGGCAAGGACCGTGAGGCTTCTCTGGCCGAGTTCATCGCGCAGAAGCCGAGGATGACCGCCACGCTCCGCGAGTCGCACGTCACCGGCAACACGGCGCTGCTCGTGGTGGACTGGGCCATCGACATCTCCACACCGGAAGGCGACGAGCACCTGGAGGGGACGGGGCTCGACGTCCTGCGCCTGGGTCCCGACGGGAAATGGCGATTCGCCATCGACAATCCCTTCGGCGAGACAAGGTAATCCACTGGTCATTCGGTGGCCATGGTGCGGGCGTCCCGCACCATGGCCATGTCGCCGTGCATTCGCGTTCCGTCTCCCGTACTGATCGCACCGTGGAGTGGCAGCCAATGACGTCATCCGAATCCACACTCGGCCCGAAGGCCGCGGAATTCGTGAACCGCTCGCACCGTCTCTACACAGGCGGTGCCTTCGTCCCTGCCGCGGACGGCAGGACCTTCCCGACGTACGACCCGTCCACCGGCCGGCGCATCACGGACGTTCCCTACGCCGGCCCCGCCGACGTCGATGCCGCGGTGTCGGCGGCGCGCTCGGCCCTGGACGGCGCCTGGGGCTCCCTTCCCGCGCTGGTGCGCAGCAGGATGCTCACCAGACTCGCCGAACTGATCGAGGAGAACGCCGCCGAGCTGGCCGAGATCGAGGCACTGGACGGCGGCAAACCCGTATCGGTCAACGAGGTCATGGACGTCCCCGCCGCGATCGAGCACTTCCGCTACTACAGCGGCTGGCCTACCAAGATCGAGGGCGAGACGATCCCCGTGCACCTGCCCGACACCCTGTGCTACACGCGCAAGGAGCCGGTGGGTGTCTGCGCCCAGATCATCCCGTTCAACTATCCGCTGATGATGGCCGCCTGGAAGGTGGCGCCCGCGCTGGCGGCGGGCTGCACCGTGGTGCTCAAGCCCGCCGAGCAGACTCCGCTGTCGGCGCTCCGCCTCGCGGAGCTGATCGAGGAGGCGGGCTTTCCGCCGGGCACGGTGAACATCGTCACCGGCGACGCGGGCACCGGTAGGGCCCTCGTCGACCACGAGGGCGTCGCCAAGATCGCGTTCACCGGATCCACCGCGGTCGGCCGGGAGATCGCCGCCCGGGCCGGGACCGGACTGAAACGGGTCACGCTGGAGCTGGGCGGCAAGAACCCGAACATCGTGCTCGCGGACGCCGATGTCGAGGCCGCGGTCGCCGGGGCGTTCAACGGCGTCTACTTCAACAGCGGCCAGTCCTGCATCGCCGCGTCCCGGCTCTATGTGCACCGGAGCCTGTTCGAGGAGGTCGTCGGCCGGCTGGCCGAAGCCGCCGACAAGGCCCGGGTCGGCCCCGCGCTGGACCGTGCCACGCAGTTCGGTCCGCTGGTCTCCGCCGAGCAGTACGACCGGGTCCGCGGTTATCTGCTGGACGGGCTCGAAGCCGGCGCCTCCCTGCGGGCGGGCGAGGTTCCCCCGGCATCGCCCCAGGGCGGCTACTACGTCAGGCCCGCGTTGTTCACCGGTGCCACACCGGGGATGCGCATCACCCGGGAGGAGATCTTCGGGCCCGTGCTCGTCGCCGCTCCGTTCGACGAGGTCGACGAGGTGGTGGAGTACTCCAACGACACGCCGTACGGGCTGGCCGCCGGCGTGTGGACCCGAAGCCTGGGCCTGGCGCACACGCTCGCCGCCCGGCTGCAGGCCGGCATGGTCTACCTCAACTCATGGGCCTCCGGCGACCCGGGCGCCCCCTTCGGCGGAGTCAAGGCCTCGGGTATCGGCCGGGAGATGGGCCGCACCAACCTGGACGCCTACCTGGAGACCAAGACGGTCTGGACCTCGCTGGGCAGCTGACCGACGAACCGGCCGGGACGCCCCCTGGCACCTCGGTGTCAGGGGGCGTCCTCGCGTGCCCGGCCGTGCGGCGGGGATCAGGCGGCGACCTTCGAGCGCGTGTACACCGGCAGCGACACATGCCCGTTGGAGACGAACGACTCCAGCGGCAGGAGCTTGTCCGCCGGCTCGGCCAGCGCCAGGTCCGGGAAGCGGTCGAACAGGGCGGGCAGCGCGACCTGCGCCTCCAGCCGGGCCAGCGGCGCGCCGAGGCAGAAGTGCACTCCGTGCCCGAAGGACAGGTGATCGCCACGGGTCGGCCGCGTGATGTCGAAGTCGGCCGCCGTGGCACCATGGACCTTCGGATCGCGGCCGACGCCCGCGAAATTGACGAGAATGGCGTCGCCCTTCGCGATCGTCACGTCCTCCAGCTCGATGTCGTCGACGGCGTACCGCAGCGGAAGGCTGCCCAGGGGCGACTGAAAGCGCAGCGTCTCCTCGATGGCGTCCTCCCACGAGGCACGGCCCGTGCGCACCAGCTCGAGCTGGTCGGGGTGGGTCAGCAGGGCGCAGACCGCGTGCTCCAGCAGATTCACCGTGGTCTCGTGCCCCGCGGTGTACATCAGGAACACGGTGTCGAGCAGCTCCCGCTCCGACAGGCCCGCGCCGTCCCCCTCGTCGCGCACCGCGATCAGGGCGCTGGTCAGGTCGTCTCCCGGCGTCTCGCGCTTGTGGGCGATGAACTCCATCGCGAGGGTGTAGAGCGCCATCTCGTTGGCCCGCGCCTCTTCCTCCGAAGAGGCGGTCTGGAAGATGGCGGCCATCATGTCCGTCAGCTTGACGCGTACGTCGTCGGGTATGCCGAGCAGCTCGGAGATCACCCTGGTGGGCAGCGGGTAGGCGAACTCCTGCCGCAGGTCGAGCGGTTGGTCACCGGGCGCCGCGGCGATGCCGTCCAGCAGCTCGGCGGTGACGGCCTCGATGCGCGGGCGGAGCGCCGCGGTGCGGCGCGCCGTGAACGCCTTGGCCACCAGCCTGCGCAGCCGGGTGTGCTCCTCACCGTATGCGGTGATCATGTTGCGGTCCTGCACCCAGATGGCCAGGGGCCAGGATCGCGCCAGTTCTCCCTCGCCGTTCTCCCAGGCCGGCCAGTGGCGGTAGGCGTCGCGCGAGACGCGGGCGTCGGTCAGCAGTCGCTTGACGAGGGCCTGGTCGGTGACCGACCAGGCGGGAACTCCGCCGGGCAGTTCCACCCGGGTCACTGGTCCCCTCTCACGCAGAAGAGCTGCCTCCCCGTGTATGTCACGCCCTGTGGGATCAATGGCGAACGGGCAGGATGGATTGGTCACGGCGGTCTCCCAGGCTCGCGAGCCGAACTCATTCGGTGAACGCAGGTTCTATGCAGGGTGCATTCAGACTACGGAGGGCCTGTAATCGGCCGCTCACGACCTGGTCTTGGCCTTGACTCACTTACCTCGAGGTAACCACTGACTTATATGTTCGTACTTGTGACCACCTGCTTCCATGAGTGAGCCTGTGGTGGCGACCGGAAGCCAGTTCTCGGCTCATCGCGTTCCGCACACCAGTTTCTGAGGGGATTTCATGAGCACGTACGCGGGCAGGAAAGCTGTCATCACCGGCGGAACCATCGGAATGGGCCTGGCCACGGCCAAGGCTCTGGTCGACGGCGGCGGCGAGGTTCTCGTCACCGGGCGGAACGAGAAGAACCTGGAGGCCGCTCAGGCGGAACTGGGCGCCAAGGGCCACGTCGTACGCTCGGACACGGCCGTTCTGAGCGACATCGAGGAACTCGGCGGAATCGTCGAGGAAAAGCTCGGGCAGATCGACCTGCTCTTCATCAACGCGGGCTTCGCTCAGCCCGGCCCGTTCGGTCATGTGACCGAGGAGCTTTTCGACGCCACCTTCAACGTCAACGCCAAGGGCGCCTTCTTCACTGCCCAGCGTCTCGCACCCCTGGTCAAGGACGGCGGCGCCATCGTCTTCACGACCTCCATCGCCAACGACTCCGGCAACCCGGGCATGGGCCCCTACGCCGGAGCCAAGGCCGCGGTGCGGGCGTTCACCAAGGTCATCGCGGCCGAGCTGCTTCCGCGGAACATCCGGGTCAACGCCGTCAGCCCCGGCTTCATCCACACGCCCACCGCGGGTATCACCGGCGCCACCCCGGAAATGCTGCAGGCGTTTGAGAAGATGGGTGACCAGATCACCCCGATGCGCCGCCACGGCTCGTCCGACGAAGTCGCCCAGGCCGTCCTGTTCCTCGCCTTCGAGGCCACCTTCACCACGGGTGAGGAGCTGAACGTCGACGGCGGCCTCGGACAGCGCGTCAACCGGCCGCAGGGCCAGTAGGACAGACATCCCCCGCCCGCGGGAAAGCCTCCTCGCCGTGCGCCCGGACCCACTCCGGGCGCACGGCCATTTTCGTGTGCGGGGCACGCAAGTATGGCCGATTACCGCCGCTACGTGCGTCGACGCATCGCCGAGAACTGCCGGTTACCGGGCCATGACCGTTTCGGGGTGCCGTTCTGCGAGGCTGCAGGCGTTACCCCTGACGGGCTCCGGCTGAGCGGCGGAACGCTGCTCGCGAATCCCGTGGCGCGTCGACGGACAAGGAGACGGAATTGGCCGCGCAAGCAATTGACGTCGCATCCGTACTGGCTGCTGTTCGCGAAATAGTCCCCAAGCTGCGGGAGAACGGACTCGAGGCTGAGGACCGGCGCTGGCTCCCGGACGAGAATGTCGATCTACTGGAAAAGGCCGGCGTGTTCCGCATGGCCACGCCGAAGGTTTTCGGGGGACTCGAGTTCTCGGTCGCCGACCAGGCCGCGGTGTTCGCGGAGATCGCCCGTGGCGACGTTTCCACCAGCTGGATCGCCAGCGTCTGGGTGTCGAGCGCCTGGATGATCACCCTGTTCCCGGAGGAGCTCCAGAAGGAGATCTTCGCGACCCCCGACGTGCGCATCTCCGGCGGGTTCACCCCCTCGGGCGTGCTGACCCCGACCGAGGGCGGGTTCGTCCTGAACGGCTCCTGGAAGTTCAACTCCGGATGCCGCGGCGCCCAGTGGAACATCGCCACGTCGCTCGTGCAGCACCCGGACGGCAGGACCGAAGAGGCGATCGCGCTGGTGCCGATGCGGGAGTTCACCATCGAGGACGACTGGAACACCTCGTCCGTCGCCGCGACCGGCAGCTGCACCTCCACGGCCACCGACGTCTTCGTGCCGGCCCACCGTGTCGTGCCGACCGACCCGGCCGCGTTCGAGGCCGCCCTGGCCCAGCTGCCGGAGGACTGGCAGCCCACCGGCCGTGAGTACGGCCTCTACAGCTACATCATCTCCCAGGGGGTGGCCACGTTCCTCGGCGCCGCCCGCGGTGCGCTGGAGCTCTTCCTCGACCGGCTGCCGGGCCGAGGCATCACCTACACCTCCTGGACCGACCAGAAGCAGCACCCGCTCACCCAGATCCAGGTCGCCACGGCGGACGCCAAGATCTCCGCGGCCGAGGCCCTGATGCACCAGACCTACCAGACCCTCCAGCGGCGCGCCGACGCCGGCGAACAGCCCACGCTGGAGGAGAAGGCAGCCGTCCGCGGCCACAGCGCCTACGCGGTGCAGCTGGCCAAGGAAGCGGTGGACGTGCTCTACAACGCCAGCGGTGCCACCGCCATCCAGCGGCGGGTGCCGATCCAGCGGTTCCACCGCGACATCCAGGGTCTCGCCCTGCACGGCATGATCCTGCTCACTTCCAGCCTCGAAGTCCACGGCCGCGTCCTGCTCGGCCTCGACCCCGACACCCCACTGCTCTAGGGCCCGGCCTTCGGATCAGCTCGGCGTCGCCGGGGTCTGCCTCACGCTCCCCCACCGCCTCCACGGCGTGGGGCACCCCCAGCGGCGTCGTCGTCGGTCGCCGACTCCCACCTCGCCTTGCGGCTGTACGCACAGACCCCGCCCGGCGGGCTGAAAAGGGCTGTTCGTCACGGCCGGCCTGATCCGACAGGCAGACCCCGACCCGATCCGAGCCCTCCTGCTCCCGGTGCGGAGGGTGAACCACCGAAGGAAGCAACGTGAACAGAGACAAACGCCTGCCTCAACTCCCCAGCCGGCGACCGATGTCGCGCCGGACCGTCCTGAAGGCAGGCGGCCTCACGGCACTGGCAGCCACAGCGACGACGGTTCCGGCCTTCGCCGATGGCACCACGTCCGAGGCGACGACGAAGGACGTCATCGTCATCGGCGCCGGCTACGCCGGCGTCACGGCGGCCCGCGAGCTGAAGGCCAAGGGACTGCGTCCGGTGATCCTCGAGGCCCGTGACCGCATCGGAGGCCGGACCTGGACCAGCACCTTCCAGGGCCAGCCGATAGAACTGGGAGCCCAGTGGATCGGCCCGGCGCAACCCCTGGTCAACGCCGAGCTCAAGCGCTACAACATCGGCACGCTCACCGGGACCCCGCCCACCCGCATGATCATGCCGTCCAGCGCCGGCTTCAAGGCGTTCCCGCCCGACGAGGTCGACACGCGGTTCGGCGCGCTCATGGACCGGCTCTTCGAAGGCGCGCAGGACCTCTTCCCGAAACCCACCGACCCGCTGTACCGCAAGGACCTGGTCAGCGCGGTCGACGGGATGTCGCTGCGGGACCGCCTGAATCAGCTGCGGTTGTCTGCGGAGGACGAGAGCTGGCTCAGCGGCACGACCGCCGGCTACTCGGGAGGGACCAGCGACATCGGGGCGTACACCGCCCTGGCCCAGTGGTGGTCGCTGGCCGGCTACAACCTGGCCGGCTACGACGCCGCCATGTCCCAGCGCCTCTCGGGCGGTATGGTCGGCCTGCTCCAGGCCATGCTGAATGACGCGGATGCCGTGCTGCACCTGAACTCCCCCGTGATCTCGGTGGCCGACGACGGCACCCAGGTGCGCGTCACCACCCGGTCGGGGAAGGTGTACAAGGGGCGGGCGGCCGTGGTCGCCGTGCCGGTGAACGTGTGGAAGACCATCAGCTTCACCCCGGGTCTGCCGCAGGTGCACCAGCAGGCCACGGCCCAGGGCGTCGGGGTCCCGCACGCCACCAAGGTGTGGATGAAGGTCAGCGGCGTCTCCGACCGGGTGATGGCGCAGGGCCAGGAAGGGACCACGTTCACGACACTGCTCTCCCAGGGAAGCGTGACGGGCGGTCAGCTCATGGTCGGCTTCAACGGCCTGCCGGCGCTGAACGGCTCCGACCGCGCCGCCGTCGAGGCGGCCGTCCGTGTCTTCCTTCCGGAGGCCAGTGTCGTGGAGGTCGTGGCGCAGGACTGGGCCAAGGACCCGTACGCGCTCGGAGGTTGGGCCCTGAGGCGCCCGGGGCAGCTGACCACCCAGCTGCCCGCCATCCAGCAGCCGCAGGGCCGCGTGGCGTTCGCCTCCGGGGACATAGCCAGCGGCTGGGTCGGCTTCGTGGAGGGCGCCATAGAGTCGGGGCTGCGTGCCGCGCAGCAGGTGCTGAGGCTGACGGGATACAGCGTCGCGGCCTGAGGCGACAGTGAGGAGCCGGTTCCCCGAACCACGAAGGGGAACCGGCTCCTTCACGTTTCAGCGGGTCGTGGTCGCACCGGCGTGGAAACGGCCGTCGAAGAAGAGCAGCCCCTGCCGGCCGGGCCCCCGTGTCGAGTCCAGGACGGCGCCGATGAAGATCGAGTGGTCACCTGAGTCGTAGAAGTCGGCCAGCTCGCACTCCAGCCAGGCCAGCGCACCGGAGAGCAGGGGTGCTCCGGTGCGCGGGCCCGGCCGCCAGTCCACCGATTCGAACTGGGAGGCACCCAGCGGACGCGACTTGTCCGCGAAATGGCGCGCCAGGTGCTCCTGGTCGGCTCCCATGATCGAGACGGCGAACCGCCGCTCGGCGCTGATCGCCTTGTGCATGACCGCACTGTGCGCCACGCAGCAGAGCACCTGCGGTGGTTCCAGCGACACCGAGCTGAAGGCGTTGGCGGTCATGCCGTGCAGATTGTCCCCGCCGACGGTCAGCGCTATGACGCCGGTGGCGAACCGTGCCATGACGTCGCGCAGTGAAGAAGGCGCCAAGGTGGGCGTCGAGGGCCCCTTGTCGGACATGTCATCCTCCCGTAGTCCCCGGATTCCCGGATCGCCTGCACGCAGTTCCTGGAGGGAGGCCACCCGGTCATGCGTGGTCCGGCTTCCCGCAGACGGCGGGCCGTTCCGCCCCGAAATTCCGAACAGAGTCGCACGACAAGATATCCGCGGAACGGAACGGCAGTACCCATCCGCAGGTCATCCCCCGCTAATGTCAGGTGGCGACGTCCGCGCTTACCGCGACGTGACCGCCGATTGACGGCCCTCTCTTATGCCGCCCCTAGAGTCGGAGTGATGCGGACAGGACCGCCGTCACGGTCCGAGCGCAGCAGACCGCCACTCACGGATGAAAAGAGGCCCGCATGAACTCAGCGTCATCCGAAACAGAACTCGCCGAGCCTCAGATGCTCGATTTCCTTTCGTTCCTCGGGATCGACGTCGAGTACGTCCGCGGCGAAGGCAATACCCTGTACTTCATCGACGGGGACAACCGTGAAGTACCGGTTCTCGACTACGCGGGTGGATACGGGGCCCTGGTGCTCGGCCACAACCATCCCGAAATCCTGGCCGCCGCCAGGGAATTCCTGGAATCGGGAACACCCGTGCTGGCACAGGCGTCCCGCCAGCCCTGGGCCGGCCGGGTCGCCACCACGTTGAACCGGATCATCCAGCGGGAGTTCGGCGGCGAGGAGCCCTACTACGCCGTGTTCTCCAACAGCGGTGCCGAGTCCGTCGAAGTGGCGCTGAAGCACGCGGAGTTCGACCGTGTGATGAAGGTCCAGGCGCTCACCGCGGAAATCACCGCGCACATCGACAGCGCCCGGTCCGCGGTGGGCTCGGGCGAGGCGACGGTACCCGGCAGCTCCCTTCGCGCGGTCGGAGCGCAAAGCGGTGCCGGCGCCGCGGAATCCTTCGAGAACCTGGTGACCGAGCTGGTGCGCCGCAACGCGGAACAGGCTTCCAGGCCACCGGTCTTCCTCACCCTGGAGGGGTCCTTCCACGGAAAGCTGGTGGGCAGCGTCCAGCTGACGCACAACGCCTCCTACCGGCATCCGTTCTCCGCGATGGCCGCGCAGGCCCGCTTCCTGCCCTTCGAGCAGCCGCAGGCCGTGGCCAAGCTGACGGAGGAGGAGCGGGCCACCGTGTTCGACGTGGCCGTCGAGGCCGGCGAGGTCCGGGTCGTCGAGCGCCCGTTCCCGGTCTTCGCCGCCTTCGTTCTCGAAGTCATCCAGGGCGAGGGCGGGATCAGGGTGGTCTCGGAGGAGATGGCCCGCGCGGTCCAGCAGGCCTGCGAGGCGGTCGACTGCCCCGTCGTCGTGGACGAGATCCAGAGCGGGATGGGTCGCACCGGGGCGTTCTTCGCCAGTTCGCTGATCGGGCTGAAGGCCGACTACTACACCCTCGCCAAGGGGCTCGGCGGTGGGATCGCCAAGGCCGCGGTGACCCTGGTGCGGGAGCGCCGGTACCGCAGGGAGTTCGAGCTCGTGCACAGCTCGACCTTCGCCAAGGACCCCTTCTCCACCGCGATCGCCCACCGCACACTGGAGATCACCGAGTCCCGCGACGGCGAGGTCTACCGTCTGGCCCGCGCCGCGGGCGACCGACTGCTGTCACTGTTCGCCTCGCTGCGCGAGGAGTTCCCCGATGTGATCAAGGACGTGCGCGGCAAGGGCCTCATGCTGGGGCTCGAGTTCCACGACCGGTCCGGCTCACCGGCCGCCGGCATCCGGGACGCGGCCGCCTCCGACATCCTCGGTTACGTCATCTCCGGCCACTTGTTCCGCGTGCACCGAATTCGCACGTTCCCGACCGCCAGCGCGGTGAACACCCTGCGCTTCGAGCCGTCGGTCCACCTGAACGAGGCGGAGATCGACCGTCTTCGGACGGCGCTGCGGGCGCTGTGCAGCGTGCTGCGGGACGACAACGAGCAGGCATTGTTCGGCGGCTGACCGCTCGGCAACGCACCACCGACCTCGTTGGTTTTCGGCCAGTTATGCGGCCATTGCAGGGAGGCTGCATTCAATTGGGCATTGCTCTGCGATACCCTGACAGCCGGTGGTTTTACCTGCATTCGAACGGGCCGCCTGGGACGATGGCAGGGGTGGGAAAATGAGCGTGCGGGCGCGACCGGGCTACTGTGGTCTGGATGCCGCGATGGAAGTCGTCAGTGGTAAGTGGAAGGTTCTCATCCTCTGGGCTCTCCGCCACCAGTCACACCGGTTCGGCGCGCTGAAACGGCTCGTGCCCGGTGTCAGCGAGAAGGTGCTGATTCAGCAGCTGCGCGAGCTGGAGGCCGACGGGATCGTCCTGCGCACGACGTTCGACGAGGCGCCGCTGAGAGTGGAGTACTCCCTGACCGACCGGGGCGTGGCGCTGAACGAGGCGCTGGAACCCCTCGGCGCCTGGGGCAGGGAGCACCTCCCGGCCAAGGTCTGAGGACCTGTGCCACCTGGTGTCCGGGGACGTCGATGACGGGCGGCACGTCTTGAGCGGTCCTTGAAGTGGGCGAGGGCCTCCGGCTTCGGTGCGGACTGGGAAGTCTGCGCCGACGCTCAGGAGGTCCTCGTCGTCCCGCCGTGACGTCGCGCCGGCGACTGGCAGGCTGCTGTCCGGGCCGGTCTGCCGTCGATCACAACCGGTCGTTGCTCAGGGCCGCGGAGCCCCTCCGGGTCAGCCACACCACCGCAGCCCGCCGGGCAGCGCGCTACCGCCGGCACAGGGCAGCGGGCATGCATGAGCGCTGCCCCAAGCCCGTGGAGCAGGGCGCCCCCACTCGCCGCACGACACCACCGGGGCCCGAAGCTGAACGCTCCGGGCCCCGGTATACGGGGTGGGGCGGCCGGTTCGGGCCGCACCCTCTCCGGTCAGCCGGCCACCCAGCAGGTGCCGCCGGAGTTGAACGTCCCCGGCGGGTGCATGGAGAGCAGTGAGCGGAGGTACTGCCGCCGGTCGCCCTGCCTGTCTCCGATGGTGACCCGCAGTGCCCTGCGGAACCACTTGGCGGGGCTGGTGGTCCTGGTGTCGTCGTCGCCGGGCTCGGCCCGCAGCAGGGAGTCGAGCAGCTGGTCGACGGCCGCGTCCGACAGCGGTTCCAGCGTCAGCGTGGTCACGTGGCGCTTCCCGCCTCCCCACTCCGGGCGCAGCCGGAGCAGCTCCGGGCGGGCGGTGGCCACCACGAGCAGCGGGACGCCGGCGAAGTCCGAGAGGCCGGAGACGAAGTCGAGCAGGGCGTCGTCGGCGCGGTGAAGGTCGTCGATGAGCAGGACGAGCGGCCGTTCGAGCGTCGTGCGGCCGAGGAACCGGCCCCAGGCGCCGAGTTCGTCCTCGGTGCCGGAGAGGGGGTGCTGGGCGGCGTCGGGGTCGACGAACTTGATGAGGCAGTCGAGCAGTCGGCGTACACGTTCCTCGTCGTCGGTCAACCGGGTGACGGTGTTCACGAGCTTCTCCCGGGCGACGGGGGGCGCGTCGGAGGGCTCGACGCGGCACAGCGCCCGCACCAGCTGCCGCTGGAGAGCGAAGACGCCGTCCTCGGCGGAGCCGGGGGCGTGGCCGATGGTCATGCGGGCCACCTGGGCGCGGGCCGCGATCGTCCGGGCGAACTCGGCGAGGAAGCGGGTCTTGCCGCTCCCCTCGTCGCCCAGGACGGTGACCAGGTGCGGGGTCGCCCTGTGGCGGGCCCGCTCCAGCAGGTCGGTCACCAGCGAAAGCTCGAACTCCCGCTCAACGGTGGGCACCTTCAGATGTCCGAAGTAGTCGCGACGTATACCGAGCAGCTTCCAGTGGTGTTCCTCGCCTCCGTCGTCCGCGGCCAAGTACTCGATCATGGCCTCGGTAGCACGGCGTGTGCTGTCGCACGCCCGTATCTCACCGGCCTGCGCGCACGAGAGCAGCAGGTCGCAGGTGCTCAGCAGCCTGCCCGTGATGGAGGACGGCTGGTCGCGGTCGTCCAGGTGGTACCGCAGCAGCGCTTCCCCGGTGGCGACGGAGGCCTGGAAGGAGAGGGTGCCCCCGGTGCCCGGCCCGGCTCCGGGGAAGGTCGCGGTCTGGAGCCCGTCGCGGACAGCGAGTGCGGCAAGCACCGCCCTCTCGGCGTCGTCTCCGCCTCCGCTGTCCTCGCCGGTGCTGAACAGCGCCATGCAGACCGAGCCGATCGCGGCCGTGACGACGCCTCCGAAGTGCTCGATCCTCCGGTGCACCCACCGCGACATGTCTTCCAGCAACTCGTCCACCGCGCCCGAGTCGCCCTCGACGGTGCCGGTGTGGAACTGGGCGCGTACCAGCAGCACGCTGACCAGGCGGCGCCGGGTCGTGGGAGGTTCCGGAGCGATCCTGGCGGTGACGTAGCGTCTGGCGTCCACCGATACCGCGGCCGCCACCGGCTCACGGTCGGACGCGGGGACCGGCGCCGGGAGGGCCTCCTCCCACCGCGGTGCCTCGCCGGTGGCCGACTCCGGCTGGTGAGCGTCCAGGTCGGGAACGGGCAGCTCCTGCGCGGCGGTCAGCGGCGAGGGCCCCTTGCCGTCGGCGATCACCGGCGTCTGCCGGCGCGCGCCCCGACTGCCGCTCTCACCGGGGGCGTTGAGGGTGTGGTCGTGATTGAGGATGGCCTGCTGGAGCTCCTGCAGTTCACGACCGGGTTCCAGTCCGAGTTCCTCGACCAGCGTCGAGCGCACCCGGCTGTACACGTTGAGCGCGTCCGCCTGGCGGCCGCTGCGGTAGAGGGCGAGCATGAGCTGGCCGCAGGACCGCTCCCGCAGGGCGGTGTCCTCCACCATGGTCTCCAGCTCTCCCAGCACCGCCTGGTGACGGCCCAGCGCGAGTTCCGCCTCGAAGTAGTCCTCCATGGCGTCCAGGCGGGCGTTCTGTACCGCGGACAGTTCGGGCCAGGCGATGCCGGCCTCGGCCAGGTCCGCGAGGGCGGGTCCCCGCCACAGCTCCAGCGCTTCGCGTAACAGCCGGGCGGCCACGTCGGGGTTGCCCGCGGCGAGCGTCTCCCGCCCCTTCTCCACCTTGGCCTGGAAGCGGAACAGATCGATGGCGTCGGGGTCTACGGTCAGTCTGTAGCCGGGGGGCTGGGTCACGAGCGACACCGGTGCGGCATCGCTCTGCGCCGACGTCAGAGCCCTGCGCAGGCCCCACACGGCGTTCTGCAGGATCTTGCGCGCCGATGTCGGCGCATCGTCAACCGGCCACAAGGCGTCCAGCAATTGGCTGGTCGAAACGACGCGGTTGGCCCGTATGAGCAGGTAACCGAGCGTCGCCCTCTGCTTGGTACCGCCCAAGTTCAGAGACCGACCGCCGTCCGAGGCCTCCAGAGGCCCCAGAACCCGAAACTGCACAACTCCCCCTAGTCGCTGGCAAATGACGCATTGATCGACTGAAGCCTCAGGTCGTCACGTTCGCGGCATGATCAGGTGAGGTGCCCCCCATTCCGTACAGTGAAAACGCTTTTATTGAATCGTCCTCGTCGCGCAATGGACCAACAACTGTCCTGGAGGCGGATAGGACGCGATATCGGCTGGTGAGTTCGGTCTCTTGACGACGTCTTCACTTGATCCCAGCCCGATGAAAGGGCTTTCAGATCTCCCTGTGCCCGGCGATCACAGATGGCTGAACAACTGGAGTGTTACATTCCAGAAACCTCCGCGCGGGCCACTCCCCGTGTCGCCAGACCCTGGGGGCCCGGCCGCATGACGATCGACACCGCTTCCGCAGCCCCTTCCCCGTGTATCACCAGGCCGACCCTAAGGTAGTCGCGGACCCGAAGGTAAGTACTGACTTTCAGGTAACCGCCTACCCAGAGGTAAGTGACAGCGATGACCGGCCACGCGGGTGGCGTTTGCGACGGGGAACGCCGGCGGGCGGCCCGCAGGTCGGCGCCTTCGCAAAGGCGCGTCTCCATCGGCGGGTAATCGTCAGGTCATCCATCCGTCAGAGAATGTCACGTTACCGTCCCGTGACCGCGCGCAGTGCGAATTCTGCGAGGATTCGCAAAGCCCGAATTCAGCCGCCGGCCCACGCACAAGGAGAGCGAGAGTATCATCGCCATGACCCAACTCAACGAGTTCGAGATTCCCGAGGACCCCGACAAGCAGAACGAACTGTTCGTCCGCATCTTCAACTCGGGCGACGGGGCGCTCTACGACTCCATGTACACCGCCGACGCGATCTCGAACATCTCCGGCGCCCCGCTGACCGGCCAGGAGCGGACCGCGTTCTTCAAGGAGTTCCTGGCCTCCGGCCCGACGATCGACTCCCGGGTGCTCCAGGCGTACACGAGCGGCGACACCTCGCTGCTGATCGTGGACTACTCACTCGACGTCCCCGGCCCTGACGGGCAGACCATGCACATGCACGGCACGTGCACCGACGTGCTGATCCGTGACGAGAACGGCGACTGGCGGCTGGCCATCGACCGCCCGGTCCCGGACCAGGAGCACGCCGCCTGAGACACACCTTCGAACGACCGCCTCCCTGCCGGCTGGGATTTCTCCCCGGCAGGGAGGCACTTTCTTTTCGGGTCGGCCGGAATACGAAGACCGGCCGGACGGACGAGAGCCGGCGGTTACCGCCGCATGACTGCCCCCAGGGACAGTAAAGAGAGCGCCGGCGTTCTCTCGGCGGCAGCCTGAAATCCGGTGCCCCATCGCATCGCACCTGTGACTTCACGGAAAGGACGCGCCATGGCCGACCGAACTGATATCGCGCCGGCGAACAGGGGCGGTTCCGGAGTGGGAATCGGGACAGAAAACAGCGACCGGACGGCAGACGACCAATTCAGGCCACCGTCGGCCTTTTTCAGCCCCGCTTCCTCCGGGGAAACGGACGTGCGCATGATCCCGACCCGACAAGAACTGCTGCTGGCCGCCCTGATGCCGTTCTCCAAACTCCCCGCTTCATCCGCAGAGACGCCGTCCGGACCCGAGACAAGGACCGGGCTGGACAAGGAGATCTGATTCATGACCCCCACCGGACTGGATCCGCACATGGACGAGTTACGCACGCTGGCCGACGCCCTGCGGCTGCGCAGCGAAAAGCAGCCCGACGAGACGGCCTACGTCTTTCTGCGCAACGGTGAGGAACCGCAGGAGACGATGACCTACCGGGAACTCGAGGCCGCCGCGCGTCTGCGGGCCGCGGCGCTCACCGCCGCGGGACTGTCCGGCGGGAGCGCGGTGCTGCTGTACCCCTCGGGTCTGGAGTTCGTACGAACCCTTCTGGGCTGCATGTACGGGCGTGTGGCCGGCGCCCCGGTGCAGGTGCCGCGGCGCCGCGAGGGCGTGCTGCGGCTGCGCCGGATCGCCGATGACGCGGGGACCTCAACCGTCCTGACGACGACCGAGGTCGTGCGCGACCTGGAAGAGCGCTTCGGCGACCTTCCGGAACTCACCGGACTCAGGCTGCTGGCCACCGACGACCTGAGGACGACGACCGGCCACGACGGCGCGGCGGCGGAACCCGTCCCCGGCCCACGGCCGGAGGACATCGCCCTGCTGCAGTACACCTCGGGCTCCACCGGGGACCCCAAGGGCGTCATGGTCAGCCACGCCAACTTCCTCGCCAACGTTGTCGAGACCGACGAGCTGTGGCCGTGCGAGCCGGACGGCACGGTCGTGAACTGGCTGCCGCTGTTCCACGACATGGGCATGCTGTTCGGGGTGGTGCTGCCGCTGTGGGCCGGAATTCCCTCCTACCTGATGGCTCCCGACTCGTTCATCCGCCGCCCGGCCCGCTGGCTGGAGGCCATCTCCCGGTTCGGGGGCACCCACGCCGCCGCGCCCAGTTTCGCCTACGAACTCTGCGCGCGGGCAGCCGCGGAGGGCAAGACCACCGGTGTGGGCGATCTGTCCCGCTGGCGCGTCGCCGCGAACGGCGCCGAGCCGGTGCGCTGGAGGACCATCCAGGCCTTCACCGCCGCGTTCGCCTCGCACGGCTTCGCCCCCGAGGCGATGTGCCCCGGCTACGGCCTCGCGGAGAACACGCTCAAGGCCACCGGCAGCTCCCGGCATGTGCTGCCCAGGGTGCTGTGGCTGTCCGCCGACGCCCTGTCCGAGGGGCTCGCCGAACCGGTCGGCGAGTCCGCCGAAGGCGCGGTTCCCGCGGTCGGCAGCGGCGGCACGGTCTCCCGCACCAGGGTGCGGATCGTGGACCCCGGCACCCGGCGCGCCTGCCCGGACGGCCGGGTCGGCGAGATCTGGATCAGCGGCCCCTGTGTGGCGGGCGGTTACCGGGGCAGGCCGGAGCTGAGCGAGACCGTCTTCCGCGCCCGCGTCGCGGACGACGAGCACGGGGACGGCACCTCGGAAGACACGTATCTGCGCACGGGCGACCTGGGCTTCCTGCACGCCGGTGAGCTCTACGTCACCGGACGGCTGAAGGACGTCATCATCCGCCAAGGGCGCAACCACTACCCGCAGGACATCGAGTTGTCCGCCGAACGCGCCGCACCGGGCCTGCACCCGAACTGCGCGGCCGCCTTCTCCCTCGACGACGGCGAACAGGAACGGCTGGTGGTGGTCGTCGAGGCCGACGGCCGGGTGCTGAAATCACTGGGCGCCGAGGGGCTGCGCGAGCGCGTGCACGCAGCCGTCCGGGAGGAGCACCGGCTCACGCCGGACGACATCCTCGTCGTACGCCGCGGCACGCTGCCCAAGACCTCGAGCGGCAAGGTGCAGCGCCGGGCGTGCAGGCAGCGCTACGCGAGCGGGGAGCTGGCCGCCCTGACCGCGCCCGCGGCCGTCGGCACGGGCGGGGAGGCGTCATGACCCGGCTTCGTGTGCCCCGGCACCACACGGGCTCCCGGATTCTCGGTGTCGGCGTGTACCGGCCGACACGGGTGGTCGGCAACGACGAGATCTGCGCCCGCATCGATTCGAGCGACGAATGGATCCGCAGGCGGTCCGGCATCGTCACCCGCCACTTCGCCGGCCCCGACGAGACCGTCATCACCATGGCGGCCGAGGCGGCCCGCAAGGCGATGGCCCAGGCCGGCACCGACCCGGACGACGTGGGCATGGTGCTGCTCGCCTCGATGTCCTTCGTGGAGCAGGCTCCGGCCGCCGCACCACGCGTCGCCCGGTCGCTGGGAATGCGCGCCGGAGCCCTTGACGTCAACGCCGCCTGCGCGGGCTTCTGCTACGCCCTGGAGCTGGCCGGCACCCTCGTCCGCACGGGGGAGGCCCGTAACGTCCTGGTGATCGGCTCGGAGAAGATGAGCGACATCATCGACCCCGAGGACCGCGGCAGTGCCTTCCTCTTCGGGGACGGAGCGGGCGCCGTCGTCGTCGGCGCCGCCGACGAACCCGGTATCGGACCGGTCGTATGGGGCTCCGAGGGAGAAGGCCACCGACTCATCGCCCACGACGGTTCCTGGCTGGACGCCCGGCACGCACCCGGGACCTGGCCGACCCTGCGCATTCAGGGCCCGGAGGTGTTCCGGTGGGCGACCCGCGTCGTGCCCGGGATAGCGCGGCGCGCGCTGGAGGCAGCCGGCCTCGACGTCACCGACCTCGCCGCCTTCATCCCCCACCAGGCCAACGTCCGGATCATCGATTCCGTCGCCAAGGCGCTGGGTCTCGCGCCCCACACCGCCGTGGCCAAGGACCTCGTACGGGCCGGGAACACCTCGGCCGCCTCGATCCCGCTGGCCATGGACGACCTGCTGGCCCAGGGCCGGCTGACCGCGGGCGATCCCGCCCTGCTCGTCGGCTTCGGCGCCGGACTGACGTACGCCGCCCAGGTGGTGACGCTGCCATGAGCGAGATCACCACCGCGGCGCGGCTCGCGGAGCTGGAGCGGCGCCGAGCGACCCAGGCCGGGCCGTACGACCCCAAGGCGGTGGAGCGCCAGCACGCCAAGGGCAAGCTCACCGCCAGGGAGCGTATCGACGCACTGCTCGACCCAGGTTCGTTCGTGGAGTTCGACGCGCTGGCCCGGCACCGCAGCCACAACTTCGGCATGGAGCGCGAGCGGCCGTACGGCGACGGTGTGATCACGGGCCACGGAACCGTCGACGGCCGGCAGGTGTGTCTGTTCGCCCAGGACTTCACCGTCTTCGGCGGCAGCCTCGGCGAGGTGTACGGCGAGAAGATCATCAAGGTGATGGACTTCGCCCTGCGCACCGGCACGCCCATCATCGGCATCAACGACTCCGGCGGCGCCCGCATCCAGGAGGGCGTCGTCTCGCTGGCCTACTACGCCGAGCTCGTCAAGCGGCACGTGGCGGCGTCCGGCGTCATCCCGCAGATCTCCCTGATGACCGGTCCCTGCGCCGGAGGGGCCGTGTACGCGCCGGCCATCACGGACTTCGTGGTGATGGTGGAGGGCATCTCGCACATGTTCGTCACCGGGCCCGAGGTTCTGCGCACCGTCACCGGCCAGGAGGTGGACCGTGAGGTGCTGGGAGGCGCCCACAGCCACAACGCCGTCTCGGGCAATGCGCACTACCTGGCCCACGACGAGAAGGACGCCTTCGAATACGTCAGGCTCCTGCTGAGCTACCTGCCCTCCAACAACATGGAGGACCCCCCGGTCTACGCCGCACCGGGCCAGGAGGCCATGACCGAGAGCGACCTCGCGCTGGACACCCTCATCCCCGACGACCGCAACCAGCCCTACGACATGATGGGCGTCGTCCACGGTGTCCTCGACGACGGCGAACTGCTCGAGGTGCAGCCTCTGTTCGCCCGCAACATGATCTGCGGTCTCGGCCGCGTCGACGGGCGCAGCGTCGGTGTCGTCGCCAACCAGCCGATGCACATGGCCGGCGTGCTCGACATCGACGCCAGTGAGAAGGCCGCACGCTTCATCCGCATGTGCGACGCCTTCCACATCCCCGTCCTCACGTTCGTGGACGTCCCCGGCTTCATGCCGAGCGTCGAGCAGGAGCAGAGCGGCATCATCCGGCGGGGCGCGAAGCTGATCTACGCGTACGCGGAAGCCACGGTCCCGATGGTCACCGTGGTGACCCGCAAGGCCTATGGCGGCGGCTACGGCGTGATGGGCTCCAAGCACCTGGGAACGGACGTCAACCTGGCCTGGCCCACGGCCGAGATCGCCGTGATGGGCGGTGACGGCGCGGTGAGCGTGCTGCACCGGCGCAGACTCCAGCAAGCGAGCGATCCGGAGGCCGAACGCGTCCGGCTGCGCGAGGAGTACGAGGCCACGCTGTGCAACCCGTACGTCGCCGCGGAGCGCGGTTATGTCGACGCGGTGATCATGCCGCACGAGACACGCGCCCAGGTGGCCGGGGCGTTGCGGGCCCTGCGGGACAAGCGCGTGACACGGCTGCCCCGCAAGCACGGGAACATTCCGCTGTGAGCGGCCCGGCTCGTCGTCCGGCGGACGACGTCGCGGAGACTGCGGGCGGACCGTCTCCTGACGTGCGGGTGGTGCGAGGGCGTCCGTCGGCCGAGGAGCTGGCGGCCGCGCTCATCGTCATCCGCACGCTCGCGGTCGCCCGGACCTCGGACACCGGGCCCGGGGACGGACCGGCGGGAGCCCGGACCGCCCCGGGCGTCCCCGGCATCCGCCCGCATCGGCTCACCGGACTGCGCGGCCCCCTCGCCCTGCCGCGCGGCCCGGGGGCCTGGCGGCGAAGCGGGTGGCTGTGACGGGAGTGATGACCGGCGGAAGTCATCGCGGCACGGGCCTGGCGGCCGGCGCGAAGCGAAGCGGCGCGCGACCCGCACAGCCGGGCCGGTGGCCTCCGGTGACACCCTCGCCTAGCCGATGCAGGGCACGATCGTGAAGGTCGCGGTCGAGGAAGGCCCGGAGGTCGAGGAAGGCGACCTGGTCGTCGTCCTGGAGGCCATGAAGGTGGAACCGCCGCTGAACGCCACAAGGCGGGCACCGTCAAGGGCCTGAGCGCCGAGGTCGGCGCCTGCATCACCTCCGGCGCCGCCATCTGCGAGATCAAGGACTGACGTCCGCGGGCCGCCGCACAGGTGTGGCTGTAAGCCGCCGTCACGCTGAGGACGCATCCGTGGGATGCACGACGTGAGCCCTGACGGCCGTGGCCCGGTACACGTCCGCCACGGCCGCCACCGCTGTCGCGCACTGCGCGAAGCCGGCGTGGAGCCGGGGGGACTTGGCATCGGGTCTTTCCATGGTTGAGAGCCCCGGGTACAAGGTCACGTTTCGGCATCCCCGTACGCACCTCTAGGCCGTACCGACTGGTCGGTACTAGCCTCTGCGCACATCTTCCCCGAACACAGAGACCCGGGATTCGACCCAGCAGGCCGAAACAGCGCTCGCGCCTCGCCGCAAGACGTGCACTGCCCGCACCCACCGCACCGGGCCCTCTGGCCCGAACGCAGGAGCCGCCGCATGACTGCCATGCCCGCTTCGCCCGACGACACGCAACTGGGACCGACCGACACCGGCACGCCGGAAACAGCCGGCCGCGCCGCCCGGCTGTGGCGTCGCGAGTTGGACCACTACCCCGCCACCTCACGCCGCCTGGCGTACCTGGCGATCGTGGTGTTGACCACCGTGGTCCTGTACTACGCCCTCTACGTGCAGTACGCGGTCGCGACGTCGATCATCACGCACTTCCACATGACCTACAGCTATTTCGTGTGGGTATCCGTCATCGGCAACGCGGTCGGCGCGTTCGCCTCGCTCGTGGCGGGCCTCGCCGACCGCTGGGGCCGGGCCAACATGGTGGTCTACGGCCTTCTCATCGCCGCCCTGCTCAGCCTCCTCGCCCTGCCCAACGCCCCGGACAAGGGCACCTACCTGGTGCTCTTCGCCTGCCTCAGCTTCATCGAGGGCATCGTGCTCGTGGCCACGCCGGCACTGATCCGGGACTTCTCCCCACAACTCGGCCGAGCCACCGCAATGGGCTACTGGACCATGGGCCCGGTCATCGGGAGCCTGGTCGTCACCGTCGTCACCAGCAGCACCCTGTCCTTCGCCGGCTGGCAGGACGAGCTGCGCTACTCCGGCTGGGCCGGGCTTGGCGTCTTCGTTCTGGCGCTGGTGGGGCTGCGCGAGCTCTCGCCCCGGCTGCGTGATCAGATCATGGTCAGCCTCCGCGACCGCGCGCTGGTCGAAGCGCGGGCCAAGGGCATGAATCCGAGGACGGCCGCAGAGGGCCACTGGCGGCAGATGCTGCGGCTGGACGTCGTCGGCTCGGCCACCGCTGTCAGCCTCTTCCTCCTGCTCTACTTCGGCGCTGTGGGAAACTTCGTCGTCTATTTCGCGGCGACCTTCGGCTACAGCGAGCAGCGCACCAACGGGCTGGCCAACTGGTACTGGGCGGCCAACGCGGTCGCGCTGGTGGCGGCCGGGCTGGTCTCCGACAAGCTGAAGGTGCGCAAGCCGTTCATGGCCGCCGGCGCCATCGGTTCGATCGCGGTCACCACGCTCTTCGCCCTGCACGCCACGGAGCAGCGCACCGGTTACTACACCTTTGCCGCACTGTTCGTCGCCATCGGTGTGTTCACCGGCGTCACCTACGCACCCTGGATGGCGAGCTTCACCGAGACCGTCGAGAAACACAACCCGGCCGCCACGGCGACCGGTCTGGCCGTATGGGGATGGATCATCCGCGCGGTGGTCGCGATCTCCACAGCGTTCGTCCCGGTCGTGGTCACGTCGGCCACGCCACTGGTCGAGCATGGTGCCCAGGTGAAGGCCGCGAGCGTCCAGGCCGCCCCCGCTCTGGCCGTCATCGAAGCGCACCCGCGGCTTTTCGCCGAACTCGAGGCGTACCCTCCGAACGCGGTCCCGCCGGCACTGGCCGCTCGGGCGGTGCGCGAGGTCGGGGCCGACGATCTGGCCACCGTGCGCAAGGCCCAGCCGCACTTGGCGGTGCTGCAACGCTACGGATCCCAGGTGAAGAGCGCCGCGGCCCAGGGGCCGGAACAGTGGCGCACCTGGTGGCTGATCTGTGTGGCCGGACAAGTGTTCTTCCTGCCGTTCATCTTCGTCATGGCCGGCCGTTGGAACCCGCGGAGGGCACGCGAGGAGGCAGTGGAGCACCAGCGCGCCGTGGAGCGTGAACTGGCGGCCCTCGCCGATCAGGGCGACTGATCCCACGGCCACCTGCCGGCCTTGGTGGGCAGCGCAAGGGCTGCCCACCAAGGCCGTGGCTCGGCGATCGCGCCGTGCGCACGCGGCTATGCCGGAACCCGTACGAGCACGGACAGAGGTCCGCCTCGCCGACGGTCCCAGCCGCACGCCGGCTGTGCCGGCACCACGTCGAGCGTGTCGAGGTCTTCCTCGGCGCGCAGCGTCTCGCCCACTGGCGGACGAGTCGGTGGGGAGGCGGCGTCGTTACACCCCGAGCACCAGCCGCTCCAGCGCCGCCCGCGCCCGCGCGTCGGACTGTGCCCGGGCCGTGACCGCAACCGCGAGCTCCCGTGGCAGCCTGGCACACGTCGACCTGACCGACCGCGGTGAACTCCGCGATGTCGCTGCAGAATTCACACACCTCGACGCTGAGCCGCACGCCGACGGCGACGCGCGGTCACCCGCTCACCGGTCCACGCCGCTTTCCGCCGGTGCCAGGACGGACAGCACCGCGTCCCCGTCCTCCGGACGGCCGACCGTCAGCCGTATGCCCTCCGCGGGCCAGTGACGGATGTGGATCCGCGCGGTGTTGAGCGCGTGCACCGTCCGGTCGGTGCCGGTATCCGGCCCGGCCGCGAGCCAGAGGAAGTTGGCTTGGCTGGGCAGGACGGGCAGCCCGTACCTCGCGAGCCGGCGGTGCAGGCGTTCCCGTTCGCAGATGACGGCGTCCACGCGTGCGGTGAGCTCCTCGCCGGCCTCCAACGTGGCCTCGACCGCGGCGGCGGCCACGGCGTTGATGCCGTAGGGCAGTTGCTGCTCCCGTATGCGTGACACCAGACGGGGATCGCCCAGGCCGTAGCCCACCCGCAGCGCGGCCAGTCCGTAGGCCTTGGAGAAGGTCCGCAGCACCAGGAGGTTCGGCCGGCCGGCCAGCAGGGGGAGGCTGTCGGGAGCGGCGGGGTGGCGCACGAACTCGATGTACGCCTCGTCCAGCAGCACGGTGACACGCTCCGGTACGCGGGCGAGGAACTCGGCGAGCTCAGACGCGGTGACGAGGCTGCCTGTCGGGTTGTGCGGATTGCAGATCACAACCACGCTGGTGGTCGCGTCGATCGCCCCGGCCAGGGCGGCCAGGTCCTGTCGCCCGTCGGGAAGCAGTGGCACGGGAACCGGCTCGGCGCCCGCCATGGTGGCCAGCATCGGATAGGCGTCGAACCCGGGCCAGGCGTACACCATGCGGTCGCCCGGCCGGACCACGGCCTGGAGGAGTTGGAGCGCCACGCCCACCGAGCCGCTGCCGACCGCGACGGCGTCGCCGTCCACACCGCACCAGCCGGCGATCCGCCGGGCCAGTCGGTCGGGGTGGAACGGGGGGTACCGGTGGGCCCGGTCGGCGGTCGCCCGGATCGCCTCCTGCACGGACGGCAGCGGTGGGTAAGGGCTTTCGTTGAGTCCCAGCAGGCGCGGGGACGGGAACACCGCGGTCACCATCCCTGCCCCCAGCGGATCGCGGCGGCGCCCGCGTAGTCCCCGGCGTGGGCGAATCCGGCCAGCACCACCAGGTCGCCCTCCCGGATCCGCTGGGAGCGGATCGCGTCGTCGAGTGTGATGGGCATCGCGGCGCCGAAGAGGTTGCCGCACCGGTCGAAGGTGTCGGGGTGGCGCTCGACGGGCAGGCCCAGGGCGTCGCGCCAGTTGCGCAGGAAGGTCCGGTTGGGCTGGTTGGTGATCAGGGAGTCGATGTCGGTGGTCTTCCCTCCCAGGCGACGGAACAGGTCTCGTACGACCTGCGGAACCAGGCGGTTGCCCCGCTGAAGCACGTTGGTGACTCCGCTCTCGGTGAACCCGATGTGGACTTGGGCTTCACCGGCCTCCCAGTACTTGCGCCCGTCGTGGCGCACCATGGTCATGTCGCCGGCATGGGCGGCGATGTGCCGACTCTCGATCCCGAGCACAGGGGCGTGTGCGGAGGTTGTCACATAGCCGACTCCGCAGCCGTCGCCCGGGATGGCGGCCTGGGACAGACCGCGCACCTGCGACTGCGTGAACAGCTGGCCCGCGGCGCTCTGTGCGTTGCAGATCAGGGCCGTGCGGGCGTCGCCGTCGAGCAGGATCTGCCGAGCCAGGTCGAGCATGTGCACGAAGGAGGCACAGCCGGCGTTGGCCACATCGATCAGCCACCGGGGCGCCAGACCCAGCCGGCGCGCCACTTCGGTGCCGGCGCCCACGAAGGGCTGGTCCGGCAGTTGGCTGTGCACGAGCAGGACGTCGACGCGGCGGATCGCCGCGCGGCCGTGCCGTTCGATCAGCGGCTGGACGGCACGCTCGATCATGTCCGCGTTGGTCTCGCCGGGGGCCACGTGGTGGCGTGACGGGGGGACTTTGAACATGGGGCTGTGGCGCAGCTTGTCCTCCGCCGCCGGGTGCTCGGTGAAGAAGGCGGCGGGTACGGGATCGCCGGGCAGATAGGTGGAGACGTCGGTCAGACTCACTGACGTCATCGGGTCACCTGCTTGGCCGGGGAGGTGCTGACGGGAAGACCGTTGCGGTGCCGGTGCTCGAGAATCGCCTTGAGATTGTGCATTTCGAGGGTGTGACCGGCGTAGAACAGGTCCCAGTACTCACCCACCCAGCGCCGGTCGGGGTGCGGTGCCAGGTCCGGGTGAGGATTGCGGCGGTAGTACGGGTGGCGGCAGTTGGTCCAGGTGATCACCGATCCGGGGCGGCCGAGGACGAGGGCGGCCGGAACCACCCTCATCAGGTAGACCATCCACAGCTCGTCGCCCTGGTCCCAGGCACAGTGGTAGTCGACGGTCATCGCGCCGGGGTGGGCCTCGGTCCGGCAGTAGATCCGGGTGCCTTTCTCCAGCAGGTCGTGGCCCAACCACAGCCCCGGTGTGCCCGCGGGCTCGAACCCCCGCAGGCTGCACGTCCACTCCTCGAGGTGGTGGCCGCGGCTGAGATAGTCGTACGTCACCTCCGGCGGGCAGTCGACGTACTCCTGGATGGTGCAGTACTCGCCGTAGACCTGCTGGTGCGGGTAGACGTCCGAGGTCATCTCAAGGCAGCGGGCGGCCAGTTCCTCCGGGCTGGTGTTCTCCACCCGCACGAGGCCCGGGATGTCAGCCAACCTGGATCGGTCGGTCATGGGTGTTTTTCTCCTCATCATGGATCGGCCGGTGTCCGGGCGCGTCGGCGGCGCCCGCACCGGCTGCGGAGGCGGTCAGAAACGGCTGGAACGGTGGTGTCTCGCGGTGGTCGAGGTCCACGGCCACCAGGGCCGGCCCACCGCAGTCGTTGCTGTGCAGCAACGCGGATCGCAACTGTGCCGGGGTGCCGGCCGAGGCGACGCGCAGCCTGGGGAACATCGCCGACGCGCCGGCTGCTATGCGGGACGGGTGAAAGACGTTCTCGAGGCGGGCGCCGCCTTGGAAGAGCTCCTCGCGCGTGACGCACATGGCGTGCGCGTTGTTGTTCAGGATGACGAAAGTGACCGGCGCGCCGTACTCGACGGCGGTGTGCATCTCCATGCCGTGCATGAAGAACGCGCCGTCACCGGCCACCACGTACGTCCGTCGGCCCGTGGCCAACGCGGCGCCTGTCCCGGCGCCGAAGGTGTAGCCCATGCCTCCCATGCCCACCGCCACGACGAAGCGTCCGTCACGTGGGGCCGGCAGAGCGTGGATGGCGGCGGCCCCCACGTTGCCGGCGTCCACGAAGACATGGGCGTCCTGTGGCAGCGCCTCGGCGATCGCGCCGATCACCGAGGTGTAGCCGAGGGTCGGAGCGGGATCCGGAGCAGGGCGCAGGAGGGACGGCGGGTGATGGGCCGCGCAGGCCGGTGGCCGCGGTGACAGGCGGCGCTCCAGCGTCCGCAGGGTGTCGGCCACCGGCCCGAGCAGGGGGATTCCCGGCACGAAGGGCGGCTCCGGATCGACGCAGACCACGGGCATCCCGGTGAGCAGCGACTCCAGTCCTCCCCGCGCCAGGACGGGCAGGCGGGTACCCACCAGCAGGCAGGCGTCGGCGCGGCGCAAGCAGTCCTCGACCTCGGGATGGCCCATGACCCCAGCCACGCCCACGAAGCGGGGACTGCGGTTGTCGTAGACGTCCTTGGCGTCCGGGGACACAGCCACGCAGGCGCCCAGGTGCCGCACCAGGCCGGCCAGTTCCTCGCGCGCCCTCGTCCCGGCCGCGCCTTCGCCGGCGATCACCATGACGTGGGAGGCTTCCTCCAGCACGCCGACCGCCTCGCCCAGGCAGGCGGGATCCGGCTGTGGGCCGGCGGACGCGTGAGGCGTCCCTGCCCGCTGCGCCGCCCTGCCCGCTCCTCTCACCGCGAGGGGTGTGTGCGCCGCCGTGCGTTTTCCCGAGGTTCGCGCGGCGCTCGCGGATGCTCCGGTGTTCGCGGGTACCGCGGATCCCGTGACCGCCGGCACCTCGAGATGTGCCTGCTGGGCGTCCTTGGGCAGGAGCAGCACGACGGGGCCCCGGGGCTCGGTCTGCGCCACGGTGATCGCGCGGGCCAGCAGCCCGGGGATCGCGTCGGGTTCGGTCACCCGGGCGCAGAAGCGTGAGACCGGTGCGAAGACGTCCAGGGCGTCGAAGGAGCCCGCCTTGCCGCTGGAGTCCTGGAAGGCGCCCCGGCCCTCCTGAAAGGTGGGCGGCTGTCCCACCAGGGCCAGTACCGGGATCCGCGAGGCGTGGGCCTCCGCCAGTCCCGGAACCAAATTCATCGCACCGCCCCCTGACGTGGCTGCGACGACGCCGAGGCGCGCGGTGGTCCGGGCATACCCGTCCGCCATGGTGACCGCGGAGAACTCGTGTTTGGCCACGACACCGCGGATGCGGCCGGGGGCCCGGTGCACCGCTTCGTACAGGTCCTCGATGTTGGCTCCGCCCACGCCGAACACGTACCGGACACCGATCCGCTCCAGTTCGCCCGCGACGTAGTCCACGAGACGCATCCGGCAGGTCATGCCGACCTCCGTTCCGCCCATGGCGGCTCGACGGTCGGGCCGGAGTGCGTCCGCAACTGGAAGTGGTGCCGATACTGTGCGGGGGTGAGACCGACGACGGCGGCGAATGCGCGCAGGAACGTCTCGATTGCGGTGAATCCGCAGCGGCTCGAGACCTGGCGCACCGAGAGATCGGTCGCCTCCAGGAGTTGACGGGCCCGGGCGATACGTAATCGCCGCACGTACTGACCCGGTGTCATCCCCACCGCCTGCGCGAAGACACGGGCGAAGTGACGTGGACTCATATTCGCGCGTTCCGCGAGTTCGGACACCGGCAGCGTGCGATGGAGGTTCTCCTGGATCCAGTCCTGAAGGGACCGGATCGGCTCCTGATCGGTCAGCTGTGTGTCAAGAATCATGCTGAACTGCGTCTGGCCACCGGGCCGTTTGAAGTACAGCACCAGGTACTTCGCCACCTCAAGTGCGCACGCCGCCCCCAGGTCGTCCTCCACCAGGGCCAGGGCCATGTCGATACCGGTGGACACCCCCGCCGAGGTGATGTAGGGGCCGTCCCGGACGTAGATCGGCTCGGGATCAACCGTCACCTCGGGGTAGCGACGCGCCATCTGCTCCCCGAAGGCCCAGTGTGTGGTGGCCCGTCGTCCGTCGAGGAGACCGGCCTCCGCCAGCAGGAAGGCGCCGCCGCACACGGAGGCCACGCGTCGGGACCGTGCCGCGGCGCGCCTGATCCACGTGACGAAGGACGTGTCCGTCAACGTCTCTTTGAGGCCCGGTCCACCGGGCACGATGAGGGTGTCGATCTCCCCCTCCGCAGCGTCCAGGGGGTCGGTCTGCACGACCAGGCCCGCAGAGGTGGCCACTGACGGAGAATCAGGGGAAACGCACTGCAGACGGTAGGCGCTCGCCTGCTCGGCCATCAGTCGGTTCACCGTGTCGAAGACTTCGAGCGGTCCGCTGACGTCCAGGGTCTGGGCACCGGGGTAGACCACGATAACAACACGTCGTTGTCTCATGGTCACAGCCTGTTCCCAGCGGAGGACCGTCCACAATGACGGGCTGTTGACCATTCCTGCCACGCGCCGGGTTCACTGCGCTGACCGGGCAAAAGACTCCAGGCGAGCGCAGGGTGAGACACATCACGGAAGAGGCGAGACATACGAGCCGGCCGAAGGCCACGGCCGGGCGGGCGAGGCAGCGGCGGCCGGCGAGCCGCAGGCAGGTGGAGTTCCGACTGCGGCGAGGCAGTAACGGCGAAGGGATGAAAACGTGCCCCGGCCACGAGCTGGAAGCGGGTACCGATGCCGGTTCCCCCGCTCTGATCCATCGGCCGATGCATCGCTTTCACCGCCCGCTGCGGGACCTCGACGGACGGACCGACCGCCCACAAACCGAGGAGCCTCTGCGTCGGCCGGACTACATCCGTGCACCCCCCCGGAACACACCGTCGTCGAAGCCCCACACGGCCACCGGCCGGCGCCCGTCCTTGATGCTGACTGGATCGTGCCAGGGACACGCGTGACAAGCTCGAGCCGCACGGCGTCGTCTCAGGCTTCCGCTGTTGCCGTGGGCAGGGCCACGCTGACCCGGCGTCCGAGTGGACCCTGGTCGACGCGGACCTCCTGGGCCAGGAGTGCGACGATGGGCAATCCTCGGCCGTGCTCGTCGGGGTCGGAGTCCTGGGTGGTGCGCGGCCGGACGGGCGCGCCGGAGTCCGTCACTGAGATCCGCAGGAGCCCGGCGTGCAGGGACAGTTGCACCGTCATGTCGCACCGACCGTGCTCAGCAGCGTTCGCGGCGAGTTCCCCGACGACCAGTTCGGCCGATGCGCGGTCCGCAGACGGGAGCCGCCACTGGGCCAGCACTGCCGCGACGCCACGGCGTGCCACCGGAACCCAGGGGATCTCCGCGGGCAGCGCAAAGACGGCCTGGTGGCCCGGCACCTGCCGGGATCGGGGGCGAACAACGGCCGGCCCGGTACTCGGCCGGGTCTTCGCCCAGAGGGTGGGGGTGCTCATGATCGGCCCTGGTACTTACTGGAAGGGACGTGATGCTGGGGCTCTCCCGACGGCTTCGGCAAGAAAGCCGCCCCGGTGCTGCGTCACTTCTGACGCTATGCGGTTGTGTGTCGCTTCGTAGCTGGGCGACGAGGCGCGCGTAGCCCCTCCTTACGGAGGGGGCGGCACCCTGCGCCCGGTGGAGCAGGTGCGGGGCCGGTCCAGCAGGTGTCCGGCCCCGCGGTCACCACCGCCTGCGCCGCGGCAGTTGTCGTCCACGGCCGGTGTCATCCCGCCGCGTCGGCCCCTGTGGGCAGTGGTGGTTCCGCCTCCATGCGCTCCCACTCGTCGTCCGTGAAGACCCGGGAGCGGATCAGGAAGCGCACGCCCTCGGGGGCTTCGAGGGAGAAGCCGCTGCCGCGGCCGGGGACGACGTCGACGGTGAGATGGGTGTGTGACCAGTAGGCGTACTGGTCGGCGCTCATCCAGAACGGGGTGTCGTCGGCCACTGTGCCGAGGAGGACGTCCGAGCCGCCGACCCGGAACTCACCGCGCGGATAGCACATCGGGGCGCTGCCGTCGCAGCAGCCGCCGGACTGGTGGAACATCACCGGCCCGTGCCGGGCGGCCAGCCGCCGCACCAGGTCCTCGGCGGCCGGCGTCAGCTCGACGCGCCTGGTGCGGGTGCCCATCAGAAGAACCCGAGCTTCTGCGGGGCGTAGCTGACCAGCAGGTTCTTCGTCTGCTGGTAGTGGTCGAGCATCATCTTGTGGGTCTCGCGGCCGATGCCGGACTTCTTGTAGCCGCCGAAGGCCGCGTGCGCCGGGTAGGCGTGGTAGCAGTTCGTCCACACCCGGCCGGCCTTGATCTCCCGGCCGAGGCGGTAGGCGGTGTTGCCGTCCCGCGTCCACACACCGGCTCCGAGGCCGTACAGCGTGTCATTGGCGATCTTGAGGGCCTCGTCGACCGAGTCGTACGTGGTGACGGAGACGACGGGACCGAAGATCTCCTCCTGGAAGATCCGCATGTCGTTGGTGCCGCGGAAGATCGTCGGCTCGATGTAGTAGCCGCCCTCCAGTCCGGCGACCGTACGGGGGGTGCCGCCGGTGAGGAGTTCGGCACCCTCCTTCTTGCCGATGTCGATGTAGGAGAGGATCTTCTCGTACTGGTCGTTGCTGGCCTGGGCGCCGATCATGGTCTTCGGGTCCAGCGGGTCGCCGCTGACGATGGCCTTGGTGCGGTCGACGCAGCGGGCCATGAACTCGTCGTAGATCGACGAGTGGATCAGGGCGCGGGACGGGCAGGTGCACACCTCGCCCTGATTGAGTGCGAACATCACGAAGCCCTCGACCGCCTTGTCCAGGAAGTCGTCGTCGGCGGCCATCACGTCGGGCAGGAAGATGTTGGGGCTCTTGCCGCCCAGCTCCAGCGTGACGGGGATGATGTTCTCGCTCGCGTACTGCATGATCAGGCGGCCGGTCGTCGTCTCGCCGGTGAAGGCCACCTTGGCCACCCGCGAGCTGGAGGCCAGCGGTTTGCCGGCCTCGACGCCGAAACCGTTGACGACGTTGAGCACGCCGGGCGGAAGCAGGTCCGCGATCAGCTCGACCACCAGCAGCAGGCTGACCGGGGTCTGCTCGGCCGGCTTGATGACCACGCAGTTGCCGGCGGCCAGCGCGGGCGCCAGCTTCCAGGCGGCCATCAGGATCGGGAAGTTCCACGGGATGATCTGGCCGACCACGCCCAGCGGCTCGTGGAAGTGGTAGGCGACCGTGTCGGCGTCGATCTCGGCGATGCTGCCCTCCTGGGCTCGTACGACGCCCGCGAAGTAGCGGAAGTGGTCGATGGCCAGCGGAATGTCCGCGGCCAGCGTCTCGCGCACCGGCTTGCCGTTCTCCCACGTCTCGGCGACGGCGATCTTCTCGAGGTTCTCCTCGATCCGGTCCGCGATCCGGTTGAGGATGCGCGCGCGCTCCGTGGCGGAGGTACGGCCCCACGCGGGCGCGGCGGCGTGCGCGGCGTCGAGGGCGAGCTCCACGTCGGCCGCCGACGAGCGGGCGACCTCGCAGAAGGTCTTGCCGGTCACCGGCGTCGTGTTCTCGAAGTACCGGCCCTCCACGGGGGCCACCCAGTCGCCGCCGACGAAGTTGTCGTAGCGACGGGCGAAGTCGACGATGCTGCCCTCTGATCCTGGCTGCGCGTACACCATGGCGGCTCTCCTCGGGGGATGGTGAGTGCGGGGTCCGACGGCCCACTCCGTCGTGACGCCGTTCACTCTCGCCCCGGAAGGTTGGCGCCGGGTTGGTGGTGACGGAGCCTGCCGGACCGTCCGTCGGCGCAACCTCAGTAGCGCAGGGCGGTGGCCAGCCGGCCGGCCGCGATCGCGCGGCGGGTGTCGCTCTGGCCGAGCAGGTGCAGCGCGTGCTGGTGCACCTCCACGTCGTACGTGGCCCGTTCGCCGTAGCACAGGGCGTGCTCCGGGCGGCTGCTCGCCAGCACCGCCTCCCGCACGGCCACTTCGATGTGCGTGCGCCACTCCTCGATGCCCGGTGCCTCCGACCGGGGCAGCAGCGGGCCGCGGTACAGACGCAGCGCTGTCTCCACGTCGCCGTTCTTCAGCGCGTGGAGTACGTCGGCGGCGTCGCAGGACACGGGTGTGGTCAGCGCGTAGCGACGGTTGGCGATGCCGCCGCCGAGGGCCCGGCGCAGGTGCGAGATCTCCGCCTTGAAGGTGGAGGCCGTGACGGCGCGGTCACCATAGAGGGCCGCACGGAGCCGTTCCGGTGAGAAGCCGTCCGGTTCGAGCGCGAGCAGGGTGAGGATCTCCAGTTGCCGGGGCCGCAGGGGTAGTGGCTCACCGTCGCGTGCGACCTGTTCCGCGCCCAGGCAGTGCAGGCGCACCCGGCTCGGAACTCCTCGGGTCTGGCGGGGCGGCTCCGCACTCAGCCGGGCCTCGATGGTCGACACGAGCGTGCGTACGGTGGACATGGCGAGGGGGTGTGAACGGTCCCAGGTGGTGGACATGTCCAGGACACCGAGGACGCGTCCGTCCGGAGCGTGGATCGGAGCGCAGTAGCAGACCCAGCCGTGGAGGGCCGTCACCAGGTGCTCGGCGGAGAAGACGGAGCTGGGACGGCCCGTGCGCAGAGCGAGGGAGAGGGCGTTGGTGCCCATGGCCTGCTCGTCCCATCGTCCGCCGGGCGCGAAGTTGACGCGCTCGGCCCTGCGGCGCATGGTCGGACCGCCGCACGTCCACAGGATGGTGCCGGACTCGTCGGTGACCGCCGTGACGAACCCGGCATCGTCCGCGATGCTGTGCAATTCGTCCCTGAGGTCGTCGACCGGCGGGCGGAGCGGCGACGCGGTCCAGCGATGGTGCACGGCGTCGCCGCCGGTGACGGGCGCGCTGTCCCGGCCGGGATCCACGCTTGTCAGCGAGCGCACCCAGGACTCGGCTACCTCGTGGCGCACCCTCTCGACACCGTGCGGCTTCGACTCCGCGGTCCTCAGCCGCGGCACCAGACGGGCCCATTCGCTCTCCAGCGTGGCCCGGCGCCTCATGAGGTCACTGCGCTGTGACATCTTCTTCCCCTACCGTCGAACGGGGACAAACGATTATTGTCCGCAATGACCGCGCCGACGCACCTGACCGGTCGGGCCGGTCTCCCCTGTCCGATCGGATAGGTGCGGCGCCCTGGACCGCACGCTTAGCTTGGTCTTCGCTTTGACGACAGTGTTATCGGCCAATCAGGCAGTAAAATCAAGGTTGCATATGCGTTGCGGGCTTCGCGCCCCCGGGAGGTCGCATGTCGCTCACGTCCGGCGCCGTGGTGAGCAGCGGCAATGATCCGAGCGCCGACTGGAGCCGCGACGAGTGCCAGTGCGAGCTGCTGGGACCCCAGCAGACGAACACGGAGGCCCTGCGCCGGTCGGCCCGGCTGGCGAAGTTCCATGTGCCCGAGATCGTGTTCGGGCCCGGTTCGCTGACCGAACTCGGACACTGCGCGCTGCGCCTCGGCGGCCGTCGGCCCTTCCTCGTCACCGATCCCGGACTGATGGAAGCCGGCTGGGCGGACGAGGCCGTCGGGCATCTCCGGCGGGTCGGCCTGCGCCCCGTGGTCTGGTACGACGTGACGCCCAACCCCAAGGACCACGAGGTCCAGGCTGCCTTCGAGCGGTACGCGGAGAGCGGCTGCGACGTGATCGTCGGGGTGGGCGGCGGCTCGGTCATCGACGCGGCCAAGGGCGTGGCGATCCTCTCCGGCAACGGTGGACGCATCCTCGACTACGAGGGCGTGGACCAGGTCGTCCAGCCCATCCCGCCCACGGTGATGGTGCCGTCCACGTCCGGCACCGGGGCGGACGTGTCCCAATTCGCGGTGATCACCGACACGGCCGAACACATCAAGATCACCATCATCAGCCGGACGCTGGTTCCGGAGATCTCGGTGATCGACCCACGGCTGCTGACCACCATGCCGGACTGGCTGAACGCGGCGACCGGCCTGGACGCCCTGACCCACGCCATCGAGGCGTTCGTGTCCCGGGCGCACAACCCGTTGACCGACTTCCACGCACTTCACGCCGTCGAACTGATCACCGCCAATCTGGTGCGCACCCAGCTGCAGCCGAAGAACTTCGGCGCCCGGCTCGCGATGGCCCAGGCGTCGCTGGAGGCCGGCATGGCCTTCACGAACGCCATCCTCGGTGCCACGCACGCCATGAGCCACCAGGTGGGCGGACTGCTGGACGCCCCGCACGGGGTGGTCAACGGCGTCCTCCTGCCGCACGTCATCCGGTTCAACGCCGAGGCGTGGCCGGAGCGGTTCGTCGCGCTGGGAGCGGCGGCCGGTCTGGCCACCACCGGGGTGCCTCCGCACGAAGTGGCCGAGCAATTCGCGGACCTGGTACGCGCGTTGGCGGACGACGTCGGTGTGCCGAAGGGACTGGCGAGCCTGGGGGTCGCGGAACGCGACGTGCCGGTGCTGGCCCGCACCACGTTGAAGGACGCCTGCATGGCCACCAACCCCCGGGACGTCGAGGTACCGCACGTCGAGAAGTTGTTCCGCGAGGCCCTGTGAGGCGATCGCAGTGAGCGTCCCTGAACGATCCCCTCAGCCCGCCGACCTGGGGGTGCTCACCGGACTGCGGTCCGGCAAACGGTCGTTCTACCCGGCGTACGTACGGTCCACCGAGCGGCTCGAGCGGACGGTCGAGGCACTCGATGGGATCTCCCGAGCCCTCGTGCGTACGACGGAAGGACCGCGCGCCCTGGTCGAGGCGGTCGTACGGACGGCGGCCGAGCATCTGCGCGCGCGCTGGCTGCTCCTGGCCGTGGCGGACGGCGCGCTGCGAGCGGCTCGGCCGCGGTTCCTGCTGTACGCCGACGACGTGCTGATCGACGACGAGACGAGGATGCCCGCCGAGGTGCGGGACCATCTGGAGCTGCTGCGCAGCCGTCCCTGGGAGGCCGGCACTCCCGAGCGGGGCCGGGGCTGGGTGCGCGCGCCGATGACCCTCGACGACGAGCCGGTCGGCGGGATCGCGGCAGCCCCGGGTGCGGGCGTCGAAGTGGCCGACACCGACCTGGCCATCCTGCGGGTCCTGGCGAACCAGGCTGCCGTGGCGCTGCACCACACGTTTCTGTTCCACGCGGCGACCGCGCTGCGAGGACGGGCCGAGGAGCTGTCCGAGGCGGCGCAGCGGCAGGCCAGGGACCTGGCCGCGCGCAGCGCAGAGCTGGCCGAGACGCAGGCCCGGCTGCTCGAGGCGATGCAGCGGCAGGCGCTCGACGACGAACGGCGGCGCATTGCGCGCGAGCTGCACGACAGTGTCTCGCAGTACGTACTCAGCGCGGGGATGACCGTCGAGGTGTGCCGGGCGGAGCTGGCGGGGTTGGGCGGGCAGGCCGCGGACATCGCCGAACGGCTGGCCACCGCCAAGGATCTCAGCCGGCAGGCCGTGGAGCGGCTGCGGGCCGCGATCTACGCACTCCACCGCACGTCCCAGGAGCCGGCCGGACCGCTTCCGGTGATGCTGCAGCGGCTGTCCACGGTGCACCTGACCACGGACCTCGACGTGCGGGTCCAGGTGGCGGGCAACCCGATGCCACTGCCGCCGGAGGCCGAGCAGTCGATCCTCCGGCTGACCGGAGAGGCACTGTTCAACTCCGCCACGCACGGCAAGGCGAGCCGGGCACTGGTCCGGCTGCGCTATCTGCCCGAGGCCGTCGTGCTGACCGTGTCCGACGACGGCGGCGGCGATCCCGCCCAACTGCGCCGCGCCCTGCGGCTGTCCAGGGCCACCGATCTGGCCGGCCGGCACCGTGGGCTGGCGAACATGGTCGTCCGGGCGGAGGAGCTCGGCGGCCGACTGTCCATCCGCCGGTCGGGAATGGGAGGCGTCCTGTTGCGGGTCGACGTCCCGCTGCCGGTGAAGCATGCTCAGGAGGCAGCGGATGACCACTGACCAGCGGACCACGGCTCCCACGTCGGCCCAACGGATCGTCCTGGTCGACGACCATGCCATCGTCCGGCATGGGTTGCGCTCGATCCTGGAGCGGGAGAGCGACCTGGAAGTGGTCGGGGAGGCGAGCACGGCCTCGGAGGCGGCTGCAGTCGTCGAGCGGGCCAATCCGTCGATCGTGCTGCTCGACCTGAAACTGTCGACGGCGGCGGACACCGAGGGTCTGGAGCTGTGTGCCCGGCTGACCCAGCGGCACCCTGGGCTGGCGGTGCTGGTACTCACCACGTTCCTCGACGACTCGCTGGTGGTGGAGGCGATCCAGCACGGTGCGCGTGGTTACGTCGTCAAGGACGTGGACACCACGGAGCTGCTGCGCTCGATCCGCGCGGTGGCCCGCAACGAGAGCGCCTTCGACTCCCACGCGGCCGCGGCGATGGTGCGGTCGATGCGTGTGCAGCCCGACCGGCCGAAGTTCACCGAACGGGAGCTCAAGGTGCTCAGGCTGCTCGCCCGCGGGCTGAGCAACCGGGAGATCGGTGAGCAGCTGTACATATCGGAGACCACGGTGAAGTTTCACGTCCGCAACATCATGCGCAAGATGGACGCGGGCAGCCGCGCGGAAGTCGTGTACGAGGCCAGCAAGATGGGCGTGATCTGACGACGGAGAGCCAGGACCGGCCCCACCGTTCCTGGCTCTCCGTCACTCGACTGCCCAGGCGGGTCAGCCGGGTTCGAGGACCAGCCAGCCACCGTGGTGGGAACCGACGGAGAACCGGTGGCCGGTTCGGCGGCCCAGTTCGGCGAGCTGGTCCTGGGTGAAGCACTGCACGTGTCCGTACGCGGCTGTCGGCTCGTCCTCGTACGGCACGGCCACGACCACCCGGCGCCGGGCCAGCCGCAGTGCCTCCTGTACGACGGTGTCGCCGTGCCCGGGATCCAGGTGTTCCAGTACGTGGATGACCGTGACGGTGTCCACCGAGCGGTCCGGCAGCGGCACCCGTGCCGCGTCGCAGGCCAGCGTGTCCAGTGGCAGACCCCGCTCGCGGGCCACGGCGTCCAGCAGACGCATGGTGCCCCACGAGAGGTCCGAGGCGATCACCGTGTGCCCGCGCCGCTCGGCCAGCAGCAGCGGCAGGAAGCCGAAGCAGGAGCCCAGGTCCAGCACCGTGCCCGGGGCCACCAGGTCGAGGGCGCGGCGGTAGACGGGCGCGAAGCCGGCGATCGACGAGTGGCCGGCCGGTTCCGCGGTCCGCCAGTGCCGCCGGATGCGGGCCAGCGTGTTGTCGTAGAACGTGGTCCAGGCGGGCAGCGGTCCGTCCACGCAGGAGCGCACCACCCCGGTGAAGACGCGCTCGAAGATGTCGCTGCCGGACAGCCAGCCGGGGGCGAAGAGCTCCTCGGCGAGCAGTCCGGCCAGGTCGTTGTCGAGCTGCTCGGGCCTCAGCGAGTGGCCCAGCTCGACGCGGCGGCCCCGGCGGCGCAAGGTGAAGTGCTGGGTGCGGACGATCCGATGCGGGATCGCGTCGTCCACGAAGAGGCCGTCGCGGACAACCCGGACCAGATGGTCCGCGTACAGACCGGGCGGGGTCGGAGCCAGAGGGTCGATACGCCGCGCGGCGATCGCGTTCCGAAGGCTGGGGACGCTCATGACGGCGGCTCCCTGTGACGGTGTGCGGGGGTGCTCATCGGTGTCATCGCCCGGTCGCCTCCGCCGCCATCCGGTGAGCCGTGCGCCGGAGTCCGGCGAGGTCGGCGACCACGTGGACGCGGTCGCAGTACGGCGCGTAGAGAGGCAGGTCGCAGGCGCCGAGCCCCCAGGAGTAGCGGGGTTCCGGGGTCAGCCAGATGGTCTGCCGCACCCTGCGCGTGATCTCCTCGAAGGCCGCGACCTGGGGATCGTTGCCGTTGCCGCGGCCGTCGCCCAGCACCAGGAGGGTGGTACGCCGGCCGAGCGCCGCGGTGTGCTCCGCCAGCAGCAGCTCGAACGTGCGGCCGTAGTCGGAGTTCGCGTCGACGTCGAGCAGGCCGCCGGCCGGGAGGCCGTCGAAGACCAGTCCGAGCGCCCGCTCCAGCGGGTGCTCGGCGAACAGCTCGGTGATCTCCGTCGGCGCGTCGACGAACGCGTACGAGCGGACCTGTCCGAACAGGGACTGCAGGCCGTGCACCAGATGCAGGGTGAACCGGGCCGTGGCCCGCACGGACAGCGAGACGTCCGTCAGGATCACCAGGCGCGGCCTGTCCTCGGCCCGGGTGACGGTGACGGGCCGGAACGGTACGCCGTCATAGCGCATGTTGCGGCGCATCGTGCGCCCCGAATGGACGCGGCCGTGCGACGTGTCGCGTGTGCGGCTGGTCAGCGCGCCGTGCAGGGAACGGCCCACCCGGCGCAGGGCCTCCTCCAGTTGGGCGCGTTCGTCCTCGTCGACCGTTTCCGGGCGGGCACGTTCGGCGATCCGGGCGGACTCCACGGCCACCGACGTGAGCTCGGCCAACCGGTCCAGGTGCCGCTTCAGCAGTTGGGGAAGGTTGTCGATGACGCCCGCCAACTGCTGCCGTAGCCGGTCGAGTTCCGGCCCTTCGACGCCGTCGGACTCGTCCGTGAGCCAGCCCAGGAGGGCGTGCTGCTGGGCGACGGTCAGCGCGGTGTCGAGGGGCTTCCCGGCGGCTGCGGCGAGCTGCCCGGGTATCCCGGCGCCGTGCAGCCTCCCGGTCTCGAGCTGAACGGACGGGCCGCCGTCCCGTCCGCCTGTGGCGCCGTCCTCGGACAGGACGATCTCGTCGGTCATCGAGGCCAGGTCCATCTTGTTGGCCTCCTGGTGCAGGTTGTACCGCTGGGCGAGGTCCTGCTGGTCGAAGAAGTCCCGGATGTCGGACGGCTTTCCGTGGCTGTGCCCCTGCTGCGGGGTCTCGGAGGGCTCGTCGGAGACGGTGAACGACTGCAGTTCGCCGGTGTCGGACAGGTCGTCGTGCTCATGGCTGTGGCCGTCGCCGTCGTCGGCCCCTTCCACCGGTCGCAGCGAGAAGAAAGCGGTGAACAGGTCGTCGAACAGTGCGTGGTCGCGCCGGTCCTTCACCAGTGTCATGCGCAGGGCCTCGCGCAGGGTCTCGCGTCGGTCGAGGACGCCGGGCTGGGCCGCCCCGCGCATGGCGTCCATGGCTTCCGACACAGAGACGCGCAGACCGAACAGCCGCAGCAGGCGGACGAATCGGTGCACGCCGGCTTCCATGCGGGCCTCCCCGTGTCAGTCGGTGCGGCGCCGGGCGACGGCGGCGAAGGATCGGGCACCCTGGCCGGTGCTGGGTGCGGGCCGGTGCGTCGGGCCGGGTCCGGGAGCGCCGTAGTAGCCCTCGTCGTGTCGGCCCTGGCGGTCCATGGCCGCCCGCACGGCAGGCCCGTCGATCTCGTCCGGCTGTCCGTGCCCGGGACCGTGGTGGTGGTCGTGACGGCTGTGACCGTCGTGGTGGTGCCCGTGAGGATGGCCGGGCGCGGGCAGGGTGCGGTTGGGGTCGACCAGGCGCGGCAGGACATCAAGCGCCCGCTGCAGATCCCGCTCGTATTTCAGGACCACGTTGGCGGTGTCGGCGAGCACCGCCGGGTCGAGTTCCTCGACGCCCAGCACGGCGAGGGTGCGGGCCCAGTCGACGGTCTCGGAGATGCTGGGGTTCTTGCGCAGCTGCAGCTCGCGCAGGCCCCGCACCACCTCGACCAGACGGCGGGCCGCGGCCTCCGGCAGTCCGGTGTCCTTGGCGCGTACGATCTCCAACTCCCGTTCGGCGTCCGGGTAGTCGAGGAAGAGATGCAGGCAGCGGCGCTTGAGCGCGGCCGACAGATCGCGGGTGCTGTTGGAGGTCAGCACCACGTACGGCGGGATCGTCGCGGTGAACGTGCCGATCTCCGGCACCGACACCTGGTACTCGGCCAGACACTCCAGCAGCACCGCCTCCAGCGCCTCGTCCGCCCGGTCGACCTCGTCGATCAGCAGCACCGCGGGCTGCTCGCCGCGCACGGCGTCCAGCAGGGGGCGGGGCGCGAGGAACCGGTCGGAGAAGAACACACTGTCCTGCTCCTCGATCCGCCGCACAGCGGAGGCCAGGTCGGGCGCGTCGGCCGTGAGGTCGCCGATCTTGTCCCGGAGCATCTGCGTGTACAAGAGCTGCTTGCCGTAGTCCCAGTCGTACAGCGCCCGGCTTTCGTCCTGGCCCTCGTAGCACTGCAGGCGCAGCAGTCGGCGCCCGGTGACGGCGGCGAGGGTCTTGGCCAGCTCGGTCTTGCCGACGCCGGCCGGGCCCTCCAGCAGGACCGGCTTGTCGAGTCTGGTCTGCAGGAACACGGTGGTGGCGAGCCGCCGGTCGGCGATGTAGCCGTGGGCGGCGAACCGCTCGACGACGTCGTCGACCGAGCCGAACGCGGGATTCTCGGGTGTGGCGGGCACGGTTCCTCCGTCCAATGGGGCGGGAGCGGGGGGCGACCTCCCTGTTCAGCCCCCCGCTCCCGGTCACGAGGTGCTCAGCCGAGCAGGTCGTCCAGGTCGCCGGTCATGCAGTGCTCGACGACCGGCCTGACGGTGTCGAACGTGCATTCCTTGGCGTTGCCCGGAGTGCAGGCGTCACCGAGGACGTGGTGGGTGATGCGGTCGACGTCGGCGGCGTCACCCTTGATCTCCTTGGCCTGCTCGTAGAACTTCGTCGGTCCCTGGCCGAGCCGGTTCTTGGAGTACGTGTCCTGCTGGACGTCGGTGAACTTCTCCGGGATGCCGACGTCGCGCAGCAGCCGGATGCCCGCGGCGAGCGCCGCCTCGGCCGCCTGGACCTTCGTCATGCCGTGCGTGTCCACGCCCATCGCCTCGGCGATGTCCGCGAACCGCTCGTAGTGGGCGGGCATGTTGAACGCCCACACCCGGGGCAGCGCGATGGCGTTGTTCAGGCCGTGGTGGGTGTCGTAGAACGCGCTGACCGCGTGCGAGATGGAGTGGATGATGCCCAGGCCACCGGAGTTGAACGCCTGCGCCGCGATGTACTGCGCGTACATCATGCCCTCACGCCCACCCAGGTCCTGACCGTTCCACACGGCCTGCCGCAGATGGCGTGCGGTCAGCCGGATCGCGTGCAGCGCGTTGCCCAGCGACGGCTGGAAGTTCAGCCGCGACACGTACGGCTCGGAGGCGTGCGCGAGGACGTCGAAGCCGCACTGCGCCGTGTAGTCCAGCGGGCAGTCGTAGTACAGGGTCGGGTCGTCGATGGCGAGCGTGGCCACCGAGGCGTCGTCGAAGGCCACGTACTTGTGCGGGTTGTCCGGGTCGGTCGTGGTGTCGGTGATGACATACGCCCAGGACGTCTCGGAGCCCGTGCCGGCCGTGGTGGACACCGCGATGTGCGGCGGGTTCTTGGGGTTCTCGGACTTGTTGAAGCCCTCGAAGTCGTTGACGTTGCGGCCGTCGTGCGCCACCGAGATACGGGCGCCCTTGCACGCGTCGTGGGACGAGCCGCCGCCGATCGACACGAACGAGTCGCACTTGTTCTCCTGGTACAGCGCCACGGCGTCCATGACGTTGTAGTCCTTGGGGTTCGACTCGACCTTGTCGTACACCACGACCTCCAGGCCGTGGTACTTCATCGACTCGACGATCTTGTGCACGGTGTCGCTGCCGCGCAGACCGGTGGTCATCACCAGGGTGCGCCGGAAACCCAGCTTCTTGGCCTCCGGACCGATCAGCTCGTGGGCGCCCGGGCCCATCAGCGCCCGCGGGAACGGGTGGAATTCCTTGATCGGGAATGGCTTGAGAAGTTCTTCGACCTGCATGTTCGCGACTGTCCTCTCCGCGCGGTGGACCGCGCGTCCTGCGTCGGCTGCTCTTGGGCGCCGCCGTCCGGGTGCCGCCCACCCTTCGGGCGAACGAAGCCGTGTGGGACGGCAGCGCCTGTCCGGCGTCGCAGATGTCCGGTGTGGAGCACGGACGTGCCGGACTTCGTGGCGTGACTCACCCTCCGGGAACGCGTCGCCGCGCGACACCGGCCGCACGGACGGCAGCTGGACGCGAACGGACGGGGTGTTGCCCTGCCCGATCGGAGGGGGAACGCGGCGGGCACCGGCCCCGGCGGGGCGTACCTGTCCGACCGGAGGGGGCGAGGGCGGCCGGAAGCAGGGCGAGACGCGGGGCGGCCGGCCGTAGCGTCGAGTACCGGCCGGTCACCACACGGTGCCGCCGATCCCCAACTCACCACCCCTTTCTGTCAGGAGGTTCGCCATGCCCGAGGACCAGATCCGTGCCGAGCAGGACACCACCGTCGAGGAGATGACCGAGGAGCTGCTCGTCGAAGAGGTGTCCATCGACGGCATGTGCGGCGTCTACTGAGGCCCGCCGCCATGACGTCCCCTTCGGCGACTCCGGCCGAGGCGCCTTGCGCCGACGTGATGTTCGACGCCGGGCGCCCCTACCGGCTGAACCCCGCTGTGGCGCTGCGTCCCGAACCCTTCGGGGCGCTCGCCTACCACTTCGGCAACCGCCGGCTGTCGTTCCTGAAGGCTCCGGAACTCGTCGAGCTGGTCCGGGGCCTCGACCGGCACGCCAGCGTCGGGGACGCCCTCTCGGGCGTTCCCGACGCCCGCCGCAGTGCCTTCCTTCGGGCGCTGGCCGCCCTGGCCGCCGCCGACATGATCATTCCCCAACGCAGTGACATCGGAGCGCGGTGATGACCACCCTTCACGATCCCCCGCACACAGCCGGCCCTGTGCCCGCCCTCGTCGAGCAGTTCAAGGGCGGCCTGCGCGCCCCGATCTGCCTGACCTGGGAGTGGACGTACGCCTGCAACCTGTCCTGCGCGCACTGCCTCTCCTCGTCCGGGCGGCGCGACCCGTCGGAACTGTCCACGGACGAGATCAAGGGCGTCATCGACGAGCTCCAGCGGATGCAGGTGTTCTATGTCAACGTCGGCGGTGGCGAGCCGACCGTCCGCCCCGACTTCTGGGAGCTGCTGGACTACGCGATCGACCACCAGGTCGGCGTGAAGTTCTCGACCAACGGGCTGCGGATCACCCCCGACCGGGCGCGGCGGCTCGCGGCCACCGACTACGTGGACGTCCAGATCTCCCTGGACGGCGCCACGCGGGAGATCAACGACGCGGTACGCGGCCCGGGGTCGTACGACATGGCCGTACGGGCCATGGAGAACCTCGCCGCCGCGGGCTTCCGCGACTTCAAGATCTCAGTGGTGATGACCCGTCAGAATGTCTCGCAGCTCGACGACTTCGCAGCGATCGCCGACCGCTACGGCGCCCAGCTGCGGATCACCCGGCTGCGACCGTCCGGCCGGGGAGCCGACGTGTGGGACGAGCTGCACCCGACCGCCGAGCAGCAGCGCGAGATCTACGCCTGGCTGGTCGGCCACGGCGAGCGGGTGCTCACCGGGGACTCGTTCTTCCACCTCAACGCGCTCGGCTCGGAGCCGATCCCGGGACTCAACCTGTGCGGGGCAGGACGGGTGGTGTGCCTGATCGACCCGGTGGGTGACGTGTACGCCTGCCCGTTCGCCATCCACGACGCGTTCAAGGCGGGCAACGTCCGCTCCGCAGGCGGCTTCGAGCAGGTGTGGCGGGAGTCGGAGCTTTTCGCCGAGCTGCGCCGGCCCTCGACCGGAGGAGCCTGCTCGGGCTGCCCGGCGTACGACACCTGCCAGGGCGGCTGCATGGCCGCGAAGTTCTTCACGGGCCTCCCGCTGGACGGACCCGACCCCGAATGCGTCAAGGGCCACGGCGCCGCCGCGCTCTCGGCGGTGGACCGGGACGCGCTCCCGCGCCAGGGCAACGACCACTCGCACCGCACCGTGGCCCTGGGCATGCCCGCCGTACGCACCAGCCGCCCGGACCGCTTCTGCGACGAGAGTCCGCTGGCCGGGATGCCGTCGAGCCCGCCCGCGTGACGCCGAAGGCGACCCCCAACAGACAGAAGGAGAAGGTTGATGAGCGGGTGGTTCGAGACGGTGGCCGAGGCCCAGCGCAGGGCCGGCAAGCGGCTGCCGAAGTCCGTCTACAGTGCGCTGCTCGCCGGTTCCGAGAAGGGCACGTCCTACGACGACAACACCAAGGCGTTCGCGGAGCTGGGCTTCGCCCCGCACGTGGCCGGCCTGTCGGCCAAGCGGGACCAGTCGACGACGGTCCTGGGCCAGCAGATCTCACTGCCGGTGATCATCTCCCCGACCGGGGTGCAGGCAGTGCACCCCGACGGCGAGGTGGCCGTCGCCCGCGCCGCTGCGGCCCGGGGTACGGCGATGGGGCTCAGCTCGTTCGCGAGCAAGCCGCTCAAGGAGGTCGTGGCGGCCAATCCGCAGACGTTCTTCCAGATGTACTGGATGGGCTCGAAGGACGCGATGCTGCAACGCATCGAGCATGCGTACACCTACGGGGCGAAGGCGCTGATCGTCACCCTCGACTGGTCCTTCTCGCACGGCCGTGACTGGGGCAGCCCCAGGATTCCCGAACGGCTGAACCTCAAGGCGATGGCGCGCTTCGCACCGGAGGCGCTGGCTCGACCGCGCTGGCTGCTGGACTTCCTCAGGTCCCGCGGCCTCCCCGACCTCACGGCACCGAACCTCGCCGACCCGGGCGGGGACGCTCCGACCTTTTTCGGTGCCTACGGCGAGTGGATGCAGACCCCGCCCCCGTCCTGGGAGGACGTGCGCTGGCTGCGCGAGCAGTGGGACGGGCCGTTCCTGCTCAAGGGCATCTGCCGGGTGGACGACGCCAGGCGGGCCGTCGACTCCGGAGTCACCGCGATCTCGGTGTCCAACCACGGCGGCAACAACCTCGACGGCACCCCGGCACCGATCCGCGCGCTGCCGGCCGTTGCCGAAGCGGTCGGTGACCAGGTCGAGATCCTGCTGGACAGCGGCATCCGCCGGGGCAGCGACGTGGTCAAGGCACTCGCGCTGGGCGCGCGGGCCGTGATGATCGGCCGCGCCTATCTGTGGGGCCTGGCCGCGGGCGGGCAGACCGGTGTGGAGAACGTGCTCGACATCCTGCGCGGCGGCATCGACTCCGCCCTGCTGGGCCTCGGGCGCTCGTCCATCCACGAACTCACCCCCGACGACGTCGTGATCCCGCGCGGATTCACCCGCACTCTGGGCGCGGTCTGAGATGACGGCCGAGCCCGCTCCGGCCGCGAGGGCATGGTCGCGGCGCACGACGACGACCCGGCTCGTCGACCTGACCTGGCCGGACCTGACGGACCGCCGCCCCCTGGTGCTCCTGCCCCTGGGCTCCTGCGAGCAGCACGGCCCGCATCTCCCGCTGGACACCGACACCTCGGTGGCCTCCGCGGTCGCCGAGCGGGCCGCCGTCCGGCTGCGCGGCCACCTGGACGTGCTGGTCGCGCCCGCACAACCGTATGCGGCCAGCGGAGAGCACGAGGGGTTCCCCGGCACCGTGTCCGCCGGCCACACCGCGCTGCACCTGCTCGTCACGGAGATCGGCCGCTCGATGCTGCGCTGGGCCGGACGCCTGCTGGTGGTGAACGGGCACGGCGGCAACCTGGCCAGTCTGGCAGAGGCGGTCACCGGCCTGCGGGGCGAGCGACGGGACGTGGCCTGGTGGCCGTGCGTGCCGAAGAACTCCGACGCCCATGCCGGCCGTGCCGAGACCTCCATGATGCTGCGGCTGCGGCACGCGGCCGTGCGCAGCGAGCAGGCCGTGGCCGGGCCGACCGACCCCGTGCACCTGCTGATGGACCGGCTGGTCTCCGAGTCCGTCCGTGGGGTCAGCCCCTCCGGCGTCCTGGGTGATCCCGCCGGGGCCTGCGCGAGCGAGGGCGAACAGCTCCTCGACCGCATGGCCGAGCGCCTCGCCTCCGACGTGCGCGCCTGGCGGGTCTCCGGACAGGGCCGGCTCGGCCTGCCCGCGCAGCAGCCGGTCATCGCACGCGCGGGAGCCGGGCGATGACCGGCCGGCGGGTCGCCGTGGTCACCGGCGGAGCCCGGGGCATCGGGGCCGCGACCGTACGGCGTCTGGCCCGCGCCGGCTGGGCCGTGGTCGCCGTGGACCGCTGCGCCGACGACCCCGACGTGCCCTATCCGCTGGCCGAGCCGGGCGAGCTGGACGCCCTGGCGAGGGAGTTCCCCGACGTCCGTACCGTCCGCGCGGACGTCCGGGACGCGGCCGCGCTGCGGGCCGCCGTGGAGCTTGCCGAGCGCGAGTTCGGCGGGCTCGATGCCGCCGTGGCTGCGGCCGCCGTCATGCTCGGCGGCGGCCCGGTGTGGGAGCAGACCGAGGCACAGTGGCGCACGCTGCTCGACGTGGACGTGATGGGCGTGGCTCACCTCGCGCGCGCCGCCGTACCCGCCCTGCTGCGTCGGCCGCAGCCCCGCACCGGCCGGTTCGTCGCCCTCGCCTCGGCCGCCGCGCACCGCGGGCTGTGGGGACTCGGTGCCTACTGCGCCGCCAAGCACGCCGTGGTCGGCCTGGTCCGTGGCCTCGCCTGTGACCTGAGGGACACCGGCGTGAACGCGGTCGCCGTGTCCCCCGGCTCCACCCGCACGGACATGCTGCGGGCCACGGCCGACCTCTACCAGCTCGACGAGGTCGACAAGCTCGCCGAACAGCAGCTCACCGGACGCCCGCTGGAACCCGATGAGGTGGCCGCCGTGGTGGCCTGGGCCTGCTCGGCCGACTCCCTCGCCGTCACCGGATCCGTCCTCCACGCCGACGGGGGGTTCACGGCATGACACTCGTACGCTCGCGTCCGCCGTCCCCGCCCGGCATCAGGCTGCCCTCGCCGACGGACGTGACGCTGCCCAGCGGGTTCACGGTCGAACTGGCCGCCGGTACACATCGGTCACGGGACGGACGGCTGCTGGCCGGTGGTTCGCCGCTGAGGCTGGTGAGGCTGACTGCACGGGCGGCCCGGCTACTGGAGGGTGGCTGTTTCACCGTGTCGGACGCCATGAGCGCCACGCTCGCCCGGCGGCTCCTGGACGCCGGCGTCGTGCATCCGCGTCCGGCCCCGACACCGGTGCGCGACACGACGATCGTGATACCCACCCGTGACCGGGCCGACCAGTTGGAGCGGCTGCTGAGTGCCCTGCGCACCGATCCGCCGACCTCGAACCTGCCGGTGCTGGTCGTGGACGACGGCTCGGAGGACCAGGCATCGCTGGCCGAGGTGGCCTGCCGGTACGGGGCCCGGTTGCTGGTCCACCCGTACAACCGCGGCCCCGCGGCGGCCCGCAACACCGGACTGCGCCACGCCCGTACCGCGTACGTGGCGTTCTGCGACTCCGACGTGGTACCCGAACCCGGCTGGCTCGGACCCCTGCTGGCGCAGTTCTCCGACCCGGCCGTGGCGCTCGCCGCACCCCGTGTGGTCGCGCAGCCCGTCCGCGCGCCGGGGCTCCTGGACCGGTACGAGCAGGTCCGCTCGCCCTTGGACATGGGAGAGCGGGAGGGGCCGGTCGTGCCGGTGTCGGCGCTGTCGTACGTGCCCAGCGCAACCATCGTGGTGCGCCGGTCGGCCGTGGGCGCGGGCTTCGACGAAGGCATGCGAGTGGGCGAGGACGTCGACCTGTGCATGCGGCTGCACGAGGCCGGCTGGCGGCTGCGGTACGTTCCCTCCGCACGCGTCGGCCACCGACACCGCACGCGTCTGCGCAGCTGGCTCGCCCAACGGGCCGGCTACGGCACGGGCGCCGCCGACCTGGCGCTACGGCATCCAGGCCAGGTGCCGCCGCTCTACGCCGCGCCCTGGTCGCTGGCCGCCTGCGCCCTGCTGCTGCGCGCCAGGCCGGGCCCGGCGGCCCTGGCCGCAGTGCTCACCGGTGTGACCGCGGTACGCGTGGCGCGGCGCATGCCCGACGCCGACCACCCGGCCCGCGCCGGAGCCCTGCTCTCGCTCGCCGCGCTGCGCGGCACCGCCGAGCAGCTGCTGCGCTGCGCCACCCGGCACCACTGGCCCCTCGCGGTCACCGCGGCCGCCGTGAGCCGCCGTGCGCGGTACGCGCTGATCGTCGCGGCGCTCGCCGAGGGGCTCGCGGACCACCGCCGCTCGGGCACCTCGCTCCCGCCCCTCGCACACGTGGCCGTCCGGCGTCTGGACGACCTCGCCTACGGCTGGGGCGTCTGGCAGGGCGCCGTACGCCGCAGGACCGCCGCACCGCTCACACCCCGTCTCGCCCTGCGCGTGGTGAGCCGCTGGACGGGAGCGCGACCGTAGACCCCTCGTCGAACTCCCGCCCGCCAACCTCGCGCCAACCCTTCCCGGCCACCGTGTCCATCCGGTGACAGCCCCAGGATCGGCTGATCCGGCCCACACCCGCACCCACTGGAGGATCCCGTATGCCCCCGCGCTCTGACCACGACGCTCAGCCCGACCGCGAGGCGTTCTGGGAGGAACAGGCCCAGAGGCTGCACTGGGAGACGGGGTGGAGCCAGGTACTGGACTGGTCGGACGCACCGTTCGCCCGCTGGTTCGCCGGCGGACGGCTGAACGTGGCCTACAACTGCGTCGACCGGCACGTCGAGGCCGGCCACGGCGAGCAGGTCGCCTTCCACTGGGAGGGTGAACCCGGCGACACCCGCACCATCACCTACGCCGACCTCAGGCGCGAGGTCTGCAAGACGGCCAACGCCCTGCTCTCCCTCGGCCTGAGGGCCGGGGACCGGGTCGCGATCCAGCTGCCGATGATCCCCGAGGCGGTGTTCGCCATGCTGGCCTGCGCCCGGCTCGGGCTGCCGCACAGTGTGGTGTTCGGGGGGTTCTCCCCGGCCGCCCTGCAGTCGCGGATCGAGGACGCCGGCGCCAGGCTGCTGATCACCTCGGACGGCCAGTACCGCCGGGGCAGGGCGGAGCCGATGAAGGCCAACACCGATGAGGCGACCCGGAACACGCCCGGCATCGAACACGTCCTGGTGGTCCGCCGTACCGGCACCGACGTGCCCTGGACCGACGGCCGCGACCTGTGGTGGCACGAGCTGGTGGACCCACAGTCCGACCAGCACCGGCCGGAGGCCTTCGACTCCGAGCACCCGCTGTTCATCCTCTACACCTCGGGGACGACCGGGCGGCCGAAGGGCATCCTGCACACCTCCGGCGGCTACCTCGCCCAGGCCGCCTACACCCACCGCACCGTCTTCGGCCTCGACCCCGACACCGACGTCTACTGGTGCACCGCCGACATCGGCTGGATCACCGGACACTCCTACATCGTGTACGGGCCGCTCGCCAATCGCACCACGTCGGTGATGTACGAGGGAACGCCCAACACCCCCCACGAAGGACGGCACTTCGAGATCATCGAAAGGTACGGCGTCTCCGTCTACTACACCGCCCCCACGCTCATCCGCACCTTCATGAAGTGGGGAGAGCACATCCCCGCACGCTACGACCTGTCCTCGATCGGCGTGCTCGGCAGCGTCGGCGAACCGATCAATCCGGAGGCCTGGCGCTGGTACCGGGAACACATCGGGGGCAATCGGGCGCCCGTCGTCGACACCTGGTGGCAAACCGAGACCGGCGCAATCATGATCGCCCCACTGCCCGACGGATCGCCCGGCAAACCCGGCTCCGCCCAAAGGCCGCTGCCCGGAATCTCCGCCAAGGTGGTCGACGACCGGGGCGAGGAGGTCGGCAAGGGCGCAAGCGGCTACCTGGTGCTCGACCAGCCGTGGCCGTCCATGCTGCGCGGCGTCTGGGGCGACGAGGAACGGTACCGGGAGACGTACTGGGCCCGTTTCGCGGACCGCGGCTACTACTTCGCGGGCGACGGCGCCCGCTACGACGACGACGGCGACATCTGGCTCCTGGGCCGGGTCGACGACGTCATGAACGTCTCCGGGCACCGGATCTCCACCGCCGAGGTCGAGTCGGCCCTCGTCTCGCACCCGGCAGTGGCCGAGGCCGCCGTGGTCGGCGCGTCGGACGCGACGACCGGCCAGGCGATCGTCGCCTTCGTCATCCTGCGCGCCGAGGCCGGACCGGACCCGGACGGCGTCGTCACGGCACTGCGCGAACACGTGGCCCAGGAGATCGGCCCCATCGCCAAGCCCCGCCGGATTCTGGTCGTCCCCGAGCTGCCCAAGACCCGCTCCGGGAAGATCATGCGGCGGCTGCTGCGCGACGTCGCCGAGAACCGGGAGGTCGGAGACGTCACCACACTCGCCGACGCCTCCGTGATGGAACAGATCAACGCCGGATTCGGCGACGGATCCCGCCAGACCGGGTGACCGGATCAGAAAGCACGTCAGGGAAGGGGGACACCGGGATGGGACGCGAAAGCCTGCTGCCGGGCCGGGTCGTGCTCCTCACCGGGGAGGGACAACTCGCAGCGGCGATGGTGCGGTGTCTGCGGTCGCACGGTGCCACGGTGGCGCTGGCGGCCCCCGACGGCGAGCTCGCCCGCCTCGCGGAAACCCCGGAGCTCCCGGATCTCTCTGTGCCGTGGGGTCGGTACGACCTCGCCGCGCCCGGTCGGGCGGTCGACGCGGTCATCGACCGTTTCGGCCGACTCGACCACGTGGTGAGTGTGATCGGGGCCCGTCCCCACCCAGGGCCGCTGATGGAACTGGACCCCTTGGCGCTGCGCGGTGTGCTCGACAGGGCACTCGTGCTGCCGCTGGCCTGTGTGCAGCGTGCCTACTGGCGCTGGATGGCCGCACACGGCGGTTCGGTGGTCCACGTGGTCGTGCCCGAGGCAGGGCGCGGCGGCCCACAGGACGCGGCCCTGTCCGGCCTCACCGGACTGACCGAGTGGCTCGCCGCCGAACTGGCGCCCCGGGTCGATGTCCACACCGTCGTGCCGAGCCCGTCGCTGACCCCGGCCGACTATCAGGCGATGCTCGCCGACCTGCTCGGCGACCTGCTGACACGCCGGACGAACCCGGCGCACGGGCCCGTTCTGGTGTTGAACGAGGAATGCCCCTGCCCGCAACGGGCCGCCTGACGGCGTCCAGGACACCGGAAGGCACACGGCAGCCGCACGACGGCCTCCATATACGACAGCTTCCGTACGACGGCTTGATTCGACTGAAGGGAACACAGCCACTGATGCGACTCGTCCTCATCGGTCCTCCGGGAGCAGGCAAGGGCACCCAGGCGGCCATACTCAGCGAGAGGCTCGGCGTGCCTCACATCTCCACCGGAGACCTGTTCCGAGACCACGTGACGCGCCGCACGCCGCTCGGGACGGACGCCCAGCGGTACCTCGACACCGGCGAACTCGTGCCCGACCACGTCACCAGCGGGATGGTCCGGGAACGGCTCGCGCGCCCGGACGCCCGCAACGGATTCCTGCTCGACGGCTTCCCCCGCACCGTGCCCCAGGCCCGAGAACTCGCCGCCATGCTGGCGGCGGTCGACGCCACTTTGGACGCGGTGCTGGAGTTCACGGCGCCTGAACAGGTCGTGGTGGCACGGCTCCTGAAACGTGGCCGGCCGGACGACACCGAGGACGTCATCCGGCACCGCCAGAACGTCTACCGAAGGCAGACGGCGCCTCTCATGGCCCACTACGCGGACATCCTCCTGACGGTCCGCGCCACAGGACCGGTCGAGGACATCACGGCGCGGGCGATGGCACAGCTGTCGGACGTCGCGCGTGGCGCTGCGTGATCAACGGTCCACCACTCACCGCTGCCGAGGCTGACGACGCCGTCCAGGAGGCATCGCTGCGGCCGACCCGCACCGATGCGAACACCATCGGCTCCGTTGGCCCGGCTCCCCGTCGTCGTGGCCCGCGTCCGCCCGGACAGCCACGACTGGTCCCGGATCACAGGTTCACCGTGGCGTGACGTTTGACGGCCAGGGCGATGCCGGGGTGGGACTGCTCATTCACCAGCCCGCCTCACTCCCCCGGCCCATGGCTGTGAGCGTGTCCGTGCGGATGAGGGTGGCTGTGGCTGTGGCCGGATGTTCCGGTGGGAGCGGGCAGTGTGTCGCCGACGCGCAACGGGGCTGCTTCGTAGTTGCCTTCGTGAGCGACGATCGGCCGCCGGTCGCCGGCGAGTTCCGGGTGCTTGTCCTCCAGCTTCTGCCGGGCCTCGGCCGTTCGCCGCAGGGCGGTGATGTAGTCACGGTCGCCGTGGTAGGTCCCCTTCCAGGTCTGCGGCATCCGCTCCGGCGGCGGTGGCACGGTGGCGGCGCCGCCGATCGCGAAACTGCTGGGGATCTTGCGGGTCTCGCCGCCGCATTCCGGGCAGCTCGGCAGTGGCGCGGTGAACGACTGGATGACTTCGAAGCGGTGTCCGGTCGCGCAGGCGAGTTCGTAGATGGCCATCGTGCCTTCCTTAAGGTGCGGGGGGTGTCTCCCGTGTCGTGGCCCACACCGCCCATGCGGGCGGGAATGCCGTTGTCGCGCATCAGCTGCGCGATGGCGGTCTGCGGATGCCGGGCGGGGTTGCCGGGGACGCTCCATCTGCGGGGCGAGGAGCTCCTCGGCGGACCCGGGTCCGGCGGGAACGTCGGTGGTCACGCGCATCCCTCCTGGGGATCGGCTCGGTCCCGGCGGCGCAGCCGGACGCTGCTGGGACGCCGCCGGGCCGGCCCGGGCGATCAGACGTAGAAGCCGTTGGGGGCGAGCCGCATCGAGCGCAACTGCTCGGCGTCGTGGCCGAAGACGACGGTGGCGTCCGACTTCTCGGCGATGCCGCGGATCTTCTCCACCGATCCGTACCAGGCGGACAGGTCGTTGACGACGGCGGCGGGGACGGCCGGCGGGCCGTAGGAGTCGCCCATATAGACGGCGTCCGACGTGAAGAGCATCGTCCCGGTCTCCGGCAGGTCGACCTTCATGGCCATGGTGCCGGGGGTGTGCCCGGGGGCCTCGATGAGGGTGACACCGGGCAGGATCTCCGTGTCGCCGCTGACGGTGTCGAAGTCCCAGGCGGCGTAGTCCGCTTTGAGGTGTGCACCGTTGAAGGCGCCTTCGAAGCCGAAGGCGAACTCCTTCTCCCTCTCGTGGCACACCAGCCTCGCGCCGGTGCCGGCGAACATGCCGATGTTCCCGGCGTGGTCGAAGTGCAGGTGGGACAGGACCAGGTGGTCGATGTCCTGCGGCTCCACGCCGATCTGGCCGAGCCGCGCGTCGAGATACTCCTCGTCGCTCACCTGGTCGTAGGGGAAGAACTCCTGCAGGCCGGTGGGAGCCCAGCGGGTCTGCCAGTCTCGGGGACAGCTGGTGTCCCACAGCAGAGTCCCCTCGGGGGTCTCCACGAGCACGCAGTGGGTCGTGCAGGGGTACCACTCGGCGGGCCGCTCGCGCTCGGTGTGCGCACGCAGCGTACGGCCGGGCTTGAGCAGCAGCCACGTCAGGTCGCAGCTCATCGCTCCGCAGCTCAGTACGTGGACTCTGTTTGCGGTCATGGAGCTTCACCTCCGGTCCGGGACGGCCGCAGACCGAAGCCCGGCCAGTCATCGATGAATTCGTCGGTAGGGACTTGAAGGACTTCAAGGACTTCGTGGAGTGCCATGTCGTAGACCTTTTGGCACCGAATGTGCGTGGAAGAGAAGGTGGATGAGTGCATGGCGGTCAGCCGTCGGCGTCGTGATCGGAATGCAGGTCGCGCCCCCGGGTCTCCCGGACGATCAGCGCGCAGACCAACCCGACCAAGCCCGCTCCCGCCCAGATGGAGGCGATCGGCCAGGAGGCACCGTCGGCGGCACTGACCAGTGCACCCGCCGCGAGCGGCACGAACCCTGCCACGACACCGCCGAGCTGGTAGCCGATCGACGTGCCGGTGTACCGGACGTTCGCGGAGAACAGTTCGGCGTACAGCGCCGCTGTGGGCCCGTACATCCCCGCGTGCGCCACGGCAAGCGCGAGCAGTATGGCCAGCCAGGTGAGCCCCGTCTGCCCGGCCGCCAGCAGCCGGAAGAACGGGACGGCGAGCAGGGCCGTGAACCCGGTGGCGGCCAGGAACACGGGGCGCCGGCCCAGTCTGTCCGACAGCGCGCCGAAGCAGGGCACCGTCAGCCCCTCGACCACGGCCGCGATGAGCATCCCCGTCAGGAGCACGCTCCGCGACAGGCCGAGGTGGGAGGAGCCGTACGACAGCACGAAAACCGAGACGATGTAGAAGGGGACGCCGGCCGAGACGTACATGCCGACGGTGAGGGCGATCGCCCTCCAGTGGCGGCGGAACGCCTCCACAGCCGGCATCTTGCGTGCCCGCCCCGACTCCTTGACCCGGACGAACGTCTGTGTCTCGGTGATGCGCGACCGGAGGAACAGCCCCACCGCGATCAATACGACGCTGAGCAGGAACGGGACTCGCCAGCCCCAGGCAAGGAGGTCGTCGTCGGGCAGCGTGGAGACCACCGCGAACACGGTCGACGACAGCACCAGCCCCAGGGGTACACCCATCTGCGGCAGACTCCCATAGAGGCCTCGCCGGTTGACCGGCGCCGATTCCACGACCATGGTCACGGCGCCGCCCCACTCGCCGCCGACGGCGAAACCCTGGAGGAAGCGCAGCGTGACGAGCAGGATCGGCGCCCAGATCCCGATGACCTGGTAGCCCGGCAGCAGGCCGACGACTACGGTCGCCGCACCCATCAGGAACAGCGTGAGCATGAGCGCGTTCTTGCGCCCCACGCGGTCCCCGAAGTGACCGAAGATGACTCCGCCGAGCGGGCGGGCCACGAAGCCCACGGCGAAGGTCCCGAACGCGGCCAGAGTGCCGGCCGCCGGTGAGAACTTGGGAAAGAACTCCGTTCCGAAGACCAGGGCCGCAGCGAGGCCGTAGATGTAGAAGTCGTACCACTCGATCGTGGTGCCGATCATGCCGGCCAGCGCGGTTCTGCGGGTGGCGGCCAAGGGCGCCTCGGGGCGTCTTTCGGTTGCGTCGTCTGTGACGTGAAGATGGCTCATGCGGGTTCGTGGCTCTCGTCGTCGGGAGTCGGGTGAACCGTCTGACAGGGTCAGAGGGTTGGTACGAGGCCGCCGTCACACCGGACGGCGGTGCCCGTGATGTATGCGGCCCGGGTGCTGCACAGGAAGGCGGCGACGGCGCCGAACTCGTCGGGTTCCCCGTAGCGCCCGGCCGGGATCGCGGCCTTGGAGGCTGCCTCGGCCTCGCTCAGTGACTGGCCGGTGCGCCGGGCGGTGGCCTCGTCCACCTGCCGGGCCCGGGGGGTGGCGATGCGCCCGGGGAGCAGGGAGTTGACCGTCACGCCTTGTGCGGCGACCTCGGCGGCAAGGGTTTTCAGGTACCCGGCGAGCGCCGCCCGGCCGAGGTTGGACAGCGAAAGGTTCGGCAGGGGCGCCTGCACGCTCGTCGAGCTGATGCTCAGGATGCGGCCCCACCCCTTGTCGAGCATCGCCGGAAGGACGCCCTGCACCAGGATCTGCTGCGGTGTGACCAGCGTGGCGATGGCCTGCTCGATCCCGGCGGTGTCGATGGCGCGGGCCGGCCCCGGGGCGGGTCCCGGTCCGTTGAGGACGAGGATGTCGAGGTCACCGACGGCCTCGCGGGCAGCCGTGAGGAGTTGCTCCGCACCGCCGTCCGCCACCAGGTCGCAGCCCACGCCGATCGCGTTGGGCAGTTCACCGGCCACCTCCTTGGCCCGGTCGCCCGACCGTCCCGTGACCACGACGGTGACGCCTTCTTCCGCCAGGGCCCGGGCGGTCGCCCTGCCCAGCCCGGACGTGGACGCGCAGACGAGAGCGGTTTTCCCTGCCAGACCGAGTTGCACAGCACCCTCCATTGTCTGAAATTTAAGACGCTGTCTTAAATACGATCCAGATGGTGCCTGCGCCGCAAGCCGCACGTCAAGGCTTGACGCCCGCCGAGTCAGGAGTGAGACTCCGATTTCTCAGACAGCGTCCAATATCTCGTCGTTCGTCGAACAACTGACTCGTCGTTCACCGAACGGCCATCGGTACCCGCACATCGAGAGGCACGACAGTGACCGTCACCCAGTCCCCAGCGGCATCCGCAGCCCGGAAGCGTCCTCGCGTCGCACGACAGCGTCCCCGGTGGACAGAGCTCCGAGACGTCCTGCAGCTGCGCCGGCCGACCCTCAACCCGGTCGAGCGGCGGCTGGGAGCCGCGCTGAGCATCGACGATCTGCGCGAGGTGGCGGTACGCACGACTCCGCGTGCGGTGTTCGACTACGTCGACGGCGCGGCCGACGCGGAGGTGACCGCACGGCGGAACCGGGCGGCGTTCGCGGCGGTCGAGCTTGTGCCGGAGTACCTGTCGCCGGTCGACCACCCGGACCTGTCCACGCGCGTGTTCGGCCGGGAGATCTCGATGCCGCTGATCTTCGCGCCGACCGGCTACACACGGATGATGCACCACGAGGGCGAGACGGCGGTCGCTCGCGTGGCCGCCCGCCACGGGCTGCCCTACACCCTTTCCACGGTGGGAACGTCGACCGTCGAGGACATCGCCGCGGCGGCTCCTGACGGTGAGCACTGGTTCCAGCTCTACCTGACCCGCAACGAGCGCCTCAACGCGGAACTGCTCGACCGCGCCCAGGCGGCCGGGTTCACCACGGTGGTGCTGACCGTCGACACACCCGTGGCGGCCCGGCACCTCAAGGACATCCGCAACGGCCTCACGATCCCGCCCTCGCTCACCCTGCGGACTCTGTTCGGCATGGCCCGCTACCCGTCCTGGGCGCTGAACAAGCTGACCACGGCCCCGATCACCTTCGCGTCGCTGAGCAGCATGACCAGCGGCGCGATCGACGCGGTGCGGGTCGCCGACGTCGTGTTCGAACCGACGCTGAACTACGGGCATCTGGCCTGGCTGCGCGCCAACTGGCCACACCGGTTGCTGGTCAAGGGGATCCTCAGCGCGCGCGACGCCCGCCGCGCCGTCGAGGCGGGCGCGGACGGCGTGATCGTGTCCAACCACGGCGGACGGCAACTCGACCGCACGCCGGCCACCCTCACGGTGCTGCCCGAGATCCGCGAAGAGCTCGGTCCCGACGCCACGGTGATCCTCGACAGCGGCGTCAGGCACGGTCAGGACATCCTCACTGCGGTGGCACTCGGGGCGGATGCGGTCATGATCGGCCGTGCCTACCTCTACGGCCTGATGGCCGGCGGTGAGCGGGGCGTGGAACGCGCCGTGACGATCCTGCGCGAGGAGTACTCACGCAGCCTGCAACTGCTGGGCCTGAACTCGAGCGCCGCGATCGCGCGGCATCACGTACGCATGCGGTAGCGGTCCAGGGACGGGAAAGGGCCCGCTTCCCCAGGGGAAGCGGGCCCTTTGCCACGTGCGCGGCCCGGCCTCAGGATGCGCGCTGGGGAATCCCCAGTGGGTTCGCGTCGCGCAGGGCCGGCGGCAGCAGGTGCTGCGGCACGTTCTGATAGGCGACCGGCCGCAGGAACCGGGAGATGGCCTCGGTCCCCACCGAGGTCGTGGCCGGTGCCGTGGAGGCCGGGTAGGGGCCGCCGTGCTGCTGCGCACAGGTGACCGAGACACCGGTGGGCCACTGGTTCCACAGCACGCGTCCGGCCTTGGCGGCCAGGAGCCTGATCAACTCCGCCGCGATGGTGTCGTCGTCCTCACCCTGGACGGAGGCGGTCAGCTGACCGTCGATGACCTTCGCCACCGTCAGCAGTTCGCTCTCCTCCGCGTACTCGACGACCAGCGCGGCCGGCCCGAACACCTCCCGGACGAGCGACTCCGGGTCCCGGAGCAGCTCTGCCGAGGTCGTGCACAGCAGCGTCGGCGACGGATCGGCGGCGGTGTGATCCCCGCTCACCAGGACGCGCACCCCGGCTGTGTCCCGCAACTCCTGCACGGCACCGGCGTAGGAGGTGCGGATGCGATCGTTGAGCAGAGTCAACGGCTTGCTCGGGACAGCGTCGGGAAGCCGGTCCACGAGTTGGGCCGATGCCGGGACCAGCAGGATGCCGGGCTTCGTGCAGAACTGTCCGGCGCCGAGCGTGAACGACCCGACGAACTCCGAAACGATCGCGGGGCCGCGCCGCTCGGCGGCGGCCTTCGTCACGAAGACCGGGTTGACGCTGCCGAGCTCACCGAAGAACGGTATGGGCTCCGGACGGCCTGTGGCGAGGTCGAAAAGCGCTCGGCCCGCCTCGATCGAACCGGTGAACGCGCCTGCCTTCACCCGCGGGTCCGCTATGGCGGCCCGCCCGGCCTCGGTCCCGAAAATGACGTCGAAGAGGCCCTCGGGCGCGTCGGCGGACCGTAGCGCGTCGTGCACCACCTCTGCCGTGGCGGCCGACAGCCTGGGATGGCCGGAGTGGGCCTTGACCACGACCGAGCAGCCCGCTGCGAGCGCCGAGGCGGTGTCCCCGCCGGCCACGCTGAACGCGAACGGGAAGTTGCTCGCGGCGAAAACGACGACCGGACCGAGAGGCTCGAGCACCCGGCGCAGGTCGGGTCGCGGGCCCATCGGCCACGACGGGTCGGCATGGTCGATCGTCGCCCCGAGGTACTCCCCCCGCGTCACCACCTGGGCGAACAACCGCAGTTGGAACACGGTGCGGACCATCTCGTTGCGCAGCCGGGCCTGCCCGAGGGACGTCTCCTCGTCCGCGATCGCCACGAGCTTCGGCGCGGCCTCCTCGAGCGCGGACGCAATGGCCTGGAGAAGCGGGGCGCGGTCGGCCGACTGGAGGCGGCTCCACTGCTCGAACGCGCCTGCGGCAGCGTCGAGTTTGTGCGTCAGCGCCTGCGGTTGCGTGGCATCGGTCATCAAGCGCGCTCCTTGGTGTGTCTTAAATTTAAGACAGAGTCTTGTTGTCAAGACACCGTCGCACGCATCGGCGTCCCCGTCAACGTCCTTGACGGCGACTGAGACGGGCTCACATACTCAACCGGTAAGACAACGTCTGAAGTTTCGTACATAGTGAGGCGTGGCTCAATGAAGGCAGCAGTACTGCACCGGCCTGGTACGCCGTTGACCGTCGAGGAGGTTGGTCTCGACGACCCCGGACCGGGCGAAGTGACCATCCGCGTGCTCGCTGCCGGGGTGTGCCACAGCGACCTGCACTACATGAACGGCGACCTCAAAGCCCGCCTGCCCGCGGTGCTCGGACACGAAGGGGCCGGCATCGTCGAGCGTGTCGGGGAAGGCGTGACCCGGGTCCGCCCCGGCGACACCGTCATCACGTTGTGGCGCCCGCGGTGCGGCGACTGCCGGTTCTGCACGACCGGTCGCCCCGCGCTGTGCGCACTGGGCCGCGTACAGGCGGCCTCCGGCGGCCTGCTCGACGGGACGTCGCGGCTGAACCTGAACGGCGAGAAGATCCACCACCTCATGGGGGTCTCCTGCTTCGCCGAGCGATGCGTCGTCTCGGACCGGTCGGTGGTCGTGATCGATCCGGACACCCCGCCGGAGATCGCGGCGGTCACCGGATGCGCCGTGGTGACCGGCGCAGGCACAGCGCTGAACGTCATGAAGGACGCCACCGGAGAGGGCGTCGTGGTCATCGGCGCCGGTGGCGTCGGGCTGAGCGCGGTGATGGGCCTGCGGCTCATAGGCGCCGATCCGATCGTCGCGGTCGACACAGTGGACGCCAAGCTGGACAAGGCACGCGAACTCGGCGCCACCCATGCGGTCAACGTGCGCACGCACGACCTCGCCGAGGCGCTCACCAGGATCTCACCGAAGGCGATGACCTGGGCGCTGGACGCCGTCGGCGCGCCACAGACCCTCACGCAGGCGTTCGATGTCGTGGGCACCGGCGGGACCGTGGTGGCCGTCGGCCTCGGCAAGGTGGGCGCCACCGTCCCGGTGCCCGTCAATCCCCTGGTTCAGCAGGAGAAGCGACTGGTCGGCAGCCTCTACGGCTCGGCCAACACGCCGGTCGACATCCCGAAGCTGCTCGATCTGTTCAAGGCCGGGCGCCTGCCGCTCGACAGGCTGCTCGGCGAACAGTACGAACTGTCGGCGATCAACGAGGCGTACGCCGCGCTGTCGCAGGGTGCCACCGGCCGCGCGGTGATCGTCCCCAGTGGGAAGCGGTGAGAGTCCACCGCTTCACGCGGCGGCCGGCGCCCCCAGGAGGTGCGACATCTTCCTCGCCCCGTCCAGGACGAGCTCGATACAGCGCTGCTTCTGGGTATCGCTCCACCGCAGGATGGGCACCGAGATGCTCATGGCTGCCACGCACTTCCCGAGGCGGTCGTACACCGGAGCGGCGACGCAGGCCACATGGTCGTTGGACTCGCAGTTCTCCTCGGCCCAGCCGCGCTCGCGCGCCGCATCCAGGTCGGCCAGCAGCCGCTTGCGGGTGCTGATGCTGTTCGGCGTCATCTTCTGCAGTGCGGCGTTGTTCGGGAACAACGCTGCAAGCTCGGCTGTCGGCAGGGCGCTCAGGAGGACCTTCCCTCCTGCGGTGCAGGATGCCGGCAGCCGGCTGCCCACCTGCGACACGAGACGGATCGGGTGCGTGCTGTCGATGCGCACGATGAACACGGCGGAGGCGGCGTCGCGCACGACGACCTGGACGGTCTCGCCGCAGGCGGCCGCCACCTCGGCCGCGCACTCCCGGCCCACCGTGGCGAGGTCGAGACCGCGCTCGTACGCCGCCCCGAGCGGCAGGACCTTGACGCCCAGGGTGACGCGCCCGGTGTCCCCCGACAGGTCGAGGTAGCCGCGATCGACCAGTGTGTTGACGAGCTCGTGCGTGGTGGCGCGCGGCAGGCCGAGCCGCTGTGTGATCTCGGGGACCCGCAGCCCCTGATCCTCGTCGATGAGCAGTTCGAGGATGTCCAGGCCCCGGCGAAGAGCCGGAGCGGTCAGGCGCGCCATGAGTTCCTCCCGGAGCAAGTGTCGGACACCGTCCAAAGTATCGGACATCCTGCCATGAGGAGAGACAGGTGAAGAAAGAGATGATCCAGGAACTGGCCCAGCTATTGTGGCAAGCAGCACAGGGTGGCACACCGGCCGACCCCGCAACGGCCGATCAGCTCGATGACCTGGAACTGGCCTACACGGTCGAGAACGCCACCAGAGAGCTGGCGCTCGCGGCCGGTGACGAGGTGATCGGGTACAAGATCGGACTCACCTCGCAGCCCGCGCGGGATGCGTTCGGCGCCGGCCAACCGACCGCCGGCCACCTGCTCGCCAGCAGGCTGCTCGAGGACGGCCGGCCGCTCATCACCGCAGGGTTGTTCGAGCCCAAGGTGGAGGTGGAGATCGCCTTCATCCTGGGCGAGGCGCTGTCCGGCGTGGACGTGACCGCCCTGGACGTCTACAACGCCACCGCCGCGGTCGCCCCGGCCTTCGAGATCGTCGACAGCAGGTGGTGCGGCGGTGCACGGACGCTCCCCATGCTTGTCGCCGACAACACCAACGCGGCGCGTGCCGTGCTGGGGCCCCGGGTGACGCCGCCGCCGGCGGGCCTGTCGAAGATCACGGCCACGCTGCTGACCGGCTCCCGGACGGTGTCGGGCAGCGCAACCGCCGTCATGGGCGATCCGGCCGCAGCGGTCGCGTGGCTGGCAGGTCACCTGCTACGCAGGGGAGCGCGGCTGGAGGCCGGGGACATCATCCTGAGCGGCACCTTGTGCGCCCCGACAGCGATCAGTGCCGACGACCGCCTGGTTGCCGACCTCGGCGAGCTGGGCCGGGTCGCCGTTGACGTCGGCTGACCACCCATGCCTCAGCTGGCGCGTTCGGTGCTTCGGAAGCGGGCGGGACCGAGGGCTGCTCTTCGGGACGACCGTAGGGTCAGGACCTGGTGCTGCCCAGAGCGAACCTTGGTCGCGGAGGTGAACGGTTTGGTGCGCGGCGTGACGCAGGGCCCGAGGAGTCGAAGCCATCTGGTCGTGGTTGCCGGAGCCGCGCCGGGCCGGGACGACGGGCAGCGGGCGGAGCCTGCAAGGCCCCGCCCCGTGCGGCCGGTTGACGCGGTCGGGCCTCATCCGAGCCCGGACGGGGCCCTTGCGCATCCCGTGTCCGTGTTCACGCGTCGAGTGTCTTCTTCAGTGCGGCCAGCCCCTCGGTGTAGATGCCGTGGAACAGGGCGATCGCTTCCTCTTCGCTTGTCCCTGCCGGTGTGAAGGTGCCGGACCACTCGACTCGGGACTGGGAGTCGGCCACCTCGTGCACGGTGAGGGTGGAGCGGTAGCCGGTGACGGGGAAGGGGGCCTGCAGGATGGAGTAGGTGTAGCTGCGGGCGTCGTTGTCGAACTTCTCGAGGCGTTCGACGATGACGCCGCCCTCGTCGTTGGCGAGACTGCGGACGCGGCCGCCCTCGCCGAGCTCGCTCTTGGGGATGTAGGGCAGCCAGTCGGGCAGGGAGTCGAAGCCGCCGATCAGCTGCCAGACGCGCTCGGCGGGCACGGGAATGTCGATGGTTGCGGTCGTAGTTGCCACGGTCGTCTCCTTGAAGCGTGGGTGCAGGTCAGGCGCTGGGTACGGGGGCGTCCTGAGCGATCAGCCCTTCCGTGCGCAGAGCCGTCCAGAAGGCCGCCGGGATTTCCTCGCCGAGCGCGGCGACGTCCTCGGCGATGCGGCTCGGCCGTGAGGCGCCGGGGATGGCCGCAGCGACCGCGGGGTGAGCAAGGGAGAACTGCAGTGCTGCGGCCTTGATGCCGACGCCGTACTGCTCTGCGAGGGCCTTGATGCGCTCCACCTTGGCGATGACCTGGGCCGGGGCCTTCTGGTACTCGAAGTGCTGTCCTCCGGCCAGGACGCCGGAGCTGTATGGTCCCCCGACGACGACGTCGACATTCTGGGCCTTCGCGGCCGGCAGCAGCCGCTGCAGGGCGCGCTCGTGGTCGAGCAGTGTGTAGCGGCCGGCGAGGAGGAACGCGTCCGGCTTCGGCTCGTCGAGGTCCAGCGTCAGCTCCAGGGGCTCGACCCGGTTGACACCGAGGCCCCAGGCCTTGATGACGCCTTCGTCGCGCAGCCCCTGCAGAACCCGGAATGCGCCGGTGCGGGCCGTCTCGTAGGCGGCGAGCCACTCGTCGCCGTAGAAGTCCTGTGCGACGTCGTGTACCCACACGATGTCGAGGCGGTCTGTCTTCAGCCGCTTGAGGCTGTCCTCGATGGAGCGCAGCGTCGCGTCCGCCGAGTAGTCGTTGACGATCTTGTTGGGGCGTCCGTGTTCGAACAGTCCGCCCTTCTCGCCGAGGTCCCGGGCGGACGGATCCTCGATCTCGTCGAGGATGACGCGGCCGACCTTCGTGCTCAGGACGAACTCGTCGCGGGGGCGGTCTGCCAGCGCTTCTCCCAGCCGGATCTCGGACAGGCCCGCGCCGTAGAAGGGTGCGGTGTCGAAGTAGCGGATGCCGTTGTCCCAGGCGGCGTCCACGGTGGCCGCGGCCTCCTCGTCGGGTATGGCCCGGAACATGTTGCCCAGCGGTGCGGTGCCGAAGCCCAGGCGGCCGGGCAGGAAGGACTTGATGGACATGGTGAAGATCCTTCTGTACGAATGGCGACGGATGTGTTCTTCGCGCCTTTTGGTGCGGTCCGTCGGCCTGACGCGTTCGAGGCTAGGATCTAGACTTGAGACTGTCCAAGACTTACTTGGACATACTTGAGTCCTTAGAGGTCTTACATGCTTGACCTGCGGCAACTCCGCTACTTCGTGGCCGTCGCCGAGACGGAGCACGTCGGCCAAGCCGCCGAGCGGCTGCACATCTCCCAGTCGCCGCTGAGCCGGCAGATCGCTCAACTCGAGCAGAACCTCGGCCTCACCCTGTTCGAACGCGGCCAGCAAAGAATCCGGCTGACCCGGGACGGCAAGGTCTTCCTGGCCGAGGCCCGCGCACTGCTGCGGCATGCGGATCGCCTGGAGAACCTGGGCCGTCGGCTGGGCCGCGGAGAAGAGGGTGGCCTGTGCATCGGCTACGTGGCGGACGCCATGCACACCGGCATCCTGCCCGGCGCTCTACGCGCTGTGCACAGCGAACGCCCCGGCGTTCACATCGCTCTGTACAACCTTCCGCCGGCCGAGCAGTTCGAAGGCCTGCGGCAGCGCAGCCTTGACATCGCGCTCGTCCATGAACCTCCGTCCACGGATGACCCTGACCTACTGGCCGCGCCCCTGCTCCAGGACCCGCTGCTGCTCGTTCTGCCCGCCGGTCATCCACTGGCCGACCAGGAAACAGTGACCCCCGGAGACCTCGACGGTCAGCCGTGGATCGCCGTCGAGAACGCTCAGGACCCCGCCTGGCGCGACACGTTCGTCGCCTCGTGCACGGCGGCCGGCTTCACACCTGACATCCGCCTCGACGCCGCCGAGCCGCTGACCGCGCTCGGCCTGGTCGCTTCTGGGCTGGGACTCGCCCTCGTACAAAAGAGCATGGTCCGCGCCACCACCGAGGACGTCGCGGTGCGCGAGCTCCCCTGGCACGACACATGCGTCCAGTTGTGGGCCGCGTGGCACCGAGTCGACCTGCGGCCCCTGGTGACCTCGTTCCGCGCCATCGTCCTGCGCACAAGCAGCAGCGCCTGAACCGCCCTGCTGCGGCCATGGCCCTGCCCAGCCTCTCGTCGCGAGCGCGACGAGAGCTGCAGAGCATCCGGTACGCGATCCGCCTCGCCGAGGCGTGAGAGGAGCCCGACCGTGTCCGAGGACCTGAGCGCGGTTGCACGTTTCCTGTACGAGGCGGGAACGCTGAAGAACACCGCACGCACCGGGTGGTGGATGGTCGGCGTACAGCACCCCGAATCGGTCGCTGAACACTCGTGGCGCACGTGCGGCCGTTCGGCGGCGTGGCTCTGGCGGCGGCGCTGAGGCAGCTGCGGACGGTCGTCCGCACCGTCGGCGGAAGCGGCTTGGGCCCCTCGGCAGGCCACAGTCACCATGGCCGTTCATGGCGTACGGCTTTCAATGGCGGTCAGGACGCGGCGGCGTTCGCGGTGTGGCACGACTCGCAGGAGACGCGCACCGGGGACGTGAACCACCTCGGCAAGAAGTACCTCTATTGGCAGACCGTCCTGCCGCTGATCAGGCCGATCCTCGCGACGGTGGTCGTGTTCCGGACGCTGTCGAAGTGCGGCAACCGAGTGCCGGCCGCACGCGCCTACGCGGCGAGCAAGGGCGGGGTTGAGCAATCTTCTGCGGTCACGTTCGGGCTTCCATCTTGCGGATGACCGAGAGTGATTCAGTGGTCTGCCGGAGGCCTGTTCTCTGTCCTCCGGCAGACGATGACTCATGTCCTCAGCCGTCCAGGGCCCCGGTCACGGCGTCGACCATGGCAGAGGGCTGTTCCATGTGGACCATGTGCCCTGCATTGTCGACATAGGTGACCTGGGCGCGGCCTTCCAGTGCAGCTGCGTTGGCGGCCGGCAGTACCCGGTCCGCGCGGCCCCACACCACTGTTACCGGGCCCGCAAATTTCTGAAGCAGGCCGGCGGCGTCGATTCCCGGACGGTCGCCATCGAGAAGCGTGCCGAGCAGGCTGTCGAGCGCCTGCTGCACGCCGTCGAGCCGCTTGAACTTCATCAGGTCGTCGGCGAGCTGGCGAGTGACTTGCCCCGGGTCGGCGAACAGGTGGATCAGGTGCGGCTTGAGTTCCCGCCGTGACGAGGCGGAGGCGAATCCGCGCAGGTAGTCGGCGTTGATGGCGTCACCGTAGCCGGCAGGTGCGACGAGGGTCAGCGACGCGATCTTGCCGGGTTCGCGGGCGGCGGCGGCGGTTGCCACGGCACCGCCGAGTGAGTGCCCGACCAAGTGGACGTGTTCGATGCCCTGCTGTTCGAGGAAGCCGAGCAGCGCGCCGGCGAGGGTGTCGAGGGAACCGTCGCCGACGTCCTTGGTGGAGTCGCCGTGTCCGGGCAGGTCGATCGCGTGGACGGTCGCGCGGGTCGACAGCGGCTCCTGCACGAAGAGCCAGGAGTTCTTGTCGCCGCCGTAACCGTGTACGAGCAGCACGGTCTCCTCTGCGGTGCCGAGGGTCGCGTAGGAGAGGGTACGGCCGTCCACCTGCACTGTCCCGAGGGCGGGTCCGGCGACCTCGTCGACCGCGCCGGAGTCCAGTTCCTCCCGCGCAGCGCGGGCGGCCTCGTCGATCAGTTCCTCCGGCACGTCGGCCGGAGCGATCAGCGCGATCGTGCCGCCGACGGGAACGTCCTCGTTCGTCTCGGCGATGATCCGCCGCACGACACCCTCCCCCGACGACTCCAGCGCCCCGGTGATCTTGTCGGTGTCGATGTCGGCCAGGTCGTCGCCTTCGGCCACCTCGTCGCCCTCGGCCACGAACCAGGCGGTGATCTTGCCGCTTTTCATCGACAGGCCCCACTTGGGCATGGTGACCTTCGTGATGGTGTCTTCGGTGCTCACAGGATCCGTCACTTCTTCCAGTCCATGGTCTTCTTGACGGCGTTGGCCACCTTCTGCGCGTCCGGGATGTAGAGCTGCTCCAGGGTCTGCGCAAAGGGCACCGGAGTGTGCGGAGCGGTGACCATCTCGATCGGCGCCCGCAAGGCGCCGAACGCCTCTTGCGCCATCAGCGCCGAGATGTCGGTGGCCATGCTGCAACGTGGGTTGGCCTCGTCGACCACGACGAGCCGACCGGTGTTCTCGACGCTCTCGAGGATCGTGTCGCTGTCGAGGGGACTGGTGGTGCGCGGGTCGATGATCTCCGCCTGGACGCCCTGCCGGGCCAGCTCGGCCGCCGCCTCCTCGGCCACCGAGACCATGCGACCGAGGGCGACGATGGTGACGTCGTCGCCGTCGCGGACCACGTTGGCCTCGCCGAACGGGATGGTGTAACTGTCCTCGGGCACCTCGCCGGTCATGTCGTAGAGCGCCTTGTGCTCGCAGAAGATGACCGGGTCGTTGTCCCGGATGGCCTGGATGAGCAGGCCCTTGGCCTCGTACGGGCTGGAGGGCAGGACGACCTTGAGGCCCGGGATGTGGGTGAAGACCGGGTACAGGCACTGGGAGTGCTGTGCGGCGGCGTTGAGGCCGGCTCCGTACATGGTCCGCACCACCACCGGTGTGACGGCCTTGCCGCCGAACATGTAGCGGAACTTGGCGGCCTGGTTGAAGATCTGGTCGAAACAGACGCCCATGAAGTCGATGAACATCAGCTCGGCCACCGGGCGCAGGCCACGTGTCGCGGCGCCGACCGCGGCGCCCACGAACGCCGATTCCGAGATAGGCGTGTCCAGCACCCTTCCCGGGAACTGCTCGTACAGCCCCTTGGTCACGCCGAGGACACCGCCCCATGCGTCGTCCTCGCCGGGACTGCCTGCGCCGCCCGCGTTGTCCTCGCCCATGACGATGACGGACGGGTCGCGCTCCATCTCCTGCCTGAGCGCTTCGTTGACCGCCTCGCGATAGCTGATCGTGCGTGCCATGACCGTGCTCCTGGAAGTGTTCGGGGTCAGTAGGTGACGTAGACGTCGGTGGTGAGGTCTTCGGCGCTCGGCGTCGGGGCCTGCTTGGCCTCCGCCACCGCGGCCTCGATGAGACCGGCCACTTCCCCGTCGACACCGTCCAGTGCGGCCGCGTCGAGCTGACCGGAAGCAGTGACACGCTCACGGAACTGCTTGAGGCAGTCCAGTGACGCGCGAGCCCTCGCCACCTCGTCGGCGCGATAGGTCTGCTGGTCGCCCTCGAAGTGGCCGTAGTACCGGGTGAACTTGACCTCGATCAGGGTGGGCCCTCCGCCTTCGCGGGCCCGCTCGATCGCCTCACCCGCGGCCTCGTACACCGCGAAGAAGTCGAAGCCGTCCACGATCACGCCCGGCATGCCGAATCCGGCGGCGCGGTCGGCGATGTTGTCGCAGGCCACCGACCAGGTGGCCGCCGTGGCCTCTGCGTAGCCGTTGTTCTCCGCCACGAAGATCGCGGGCAGGTTCCACACCGAGGCGAGGTTGAGCGCTTCCAGGGTGGTCCCCTGATTGCTCGCCCCGTCACCGAAGAACGCCACGCCGACGCCACCGGTCCCCTGCTGCTTGGCTGCCAGAGCGGTGCCGCAGATCAGGGGCGGACCGCCGCCGACGATGCCGTTCGCGCCGAGCATGCCCTTGGACAGGTCAGCGATGTGCATCGAGCCGCCCTTGCCCCGGCAGGACCCCGTGACGCGACCGTAGATCTCGGCCATCATCTCCTTGACGTCCACGCCCTTGGCGATGCAGTGCCCGTGGCCGCGGTGCGTGCTGGCGATCGAGTCGCGCTCGTCGAGGTGGGCACACACCGCGGTGGCCGAGGCTTCCTCGCCCGCGTACAGGTGCACGAACCCCGGTATCTCGCCAGTGGCGAACTCGACGTGCAGCCGCTCCTCGAACTCGCGGATGGTGCGCATGGTGCGATACGCCTCCAGCAGTGCCTTCTCGTCGAGCCCCGACGTGGTGCGGGCCGGTTGAGTGGGTGTCATCGTTGACGGTCCTTTCTTCAAGGGCTCTTGTCGGTCTGGTCGTCCTCAGACCGCGGTGCGATCGCTACGGAAGAGGCCGGCTCGTGCCGCCTGGCTCATCACGGCGGTGACGTCGACACAGAGCGGCCCGTTCTCCCTGAGCCGCACCGTGGCACCCGTCGTGCCTGCCAGTTCCAGTTCGCGCTCGCCGTCGAAGGCCACCACGCCGCGGGTGGTGCCGATCTCCACCTGCTCGCCGGTGCGCAGGGGCCGCCAGGCAGTCACTCCGACGGGAAGCACCAGGCCCGGGGCGATCGGCGCGTTGACCACGGTGGGTGCTTGCTCCACCGGGCACAGACGCACCGCGACGCCCTCGGGCTTGTCCCGCGGGCTGGGGCAGAGCAGGCCCGCGATGGAGGACAGGCCGGTCGCGTCCGGCTCGGCGAAGGTGCAGTACAACTCGGTGAGGGCATCGGGATGCCATAGTGCGCGGGAGCCGACGTAGGGCGCTGTGGACACCACGACGTCGACCAGTCCAAGCTCGGTCCGCTCCCCGGTGCGTACCTCCAGTGCGTGAGCCCGGCCGGCGGCGATGCCTCGGTCGACGGCGCCGGTGGCCACCAGTCCGGCCGCCAGGCCGGCGACTGTGGCCTCACGCATCTGCGGGAAGGCGTTGTTGGTACCGGTGGACAGTGACAACAACGGCACGTCGCACCCGGGGCCGGCGAGCAATGCCGCAGTGGCCACGCGTGCGGTTCCGTCGCCACCGAGGCAGATGATCACCTTCGCACCGGCCTCGACCATGCGGCGGACCGCGTTGGCCGTGTCCTGGGCGCTGTCGGTGATGGCATCGTCATCGACGAAGCGGACCTGCGGCCATGGCGTCTTGTTCGCCGACCGGTTCCGCACGGCCCTCAATACGGCCGTGGAGATCCCTCCGAGATCGACGGATACCAGCACCGTCTCGACGCCGACCGCGCCCAGCGCCGTGAGCATGCGCTGCACCATGTTGGCCTTCTCAGATGTCGGGAAAACCGATGCGCCGGATACAAGCCGCCGGATGTCCCGGCCGGAGGCAGGGTTGGCCACAATGCCCACCGCAGTCATGCCGCAGGGCCCCTTCACGATCCGATGTGTGACCGGCGTCCTCCGGCCACGGGGGTCATGGGACTGCGAAAACGGCTCAGCGGGACAGGGTTGCAGGAAATTGCACGCAGCGGTGGATGCAACCGGGTGCAACGCCTTGTGCGTGCGGCGTGGTGATCGCACCTTGGGTCGATGACAAGTGTGCAACCGGACGGACGACGGCTCCTGCGGTTGGAAGTCCGCAACAGCGCCGTCCCGATCGAGCGGAAACCTTCCTGGATCAGGACCCGCATACGGACAGGGCCGGAATTCACTGAGCTGCAGGAGCTCGTGCGCCGCGAGAGACTGCATACCGTGTGCGAAGAGGCGGCCTGCCCGAACATCTTCGAGTGCTGGGAAGACCGGGAGGCCACCTTCCTGATCGGCGGGGACCGGTGCACCCGCCGGTGCGATTTCTGCCAGATCGACACGGGGAAGCCGGCCGAGCCGGACGCTGCGGAGCCGCTGCGCGTCGCCGAGTCGGTAAGCGTCATGAAACTCCGGTACGCCACCGTCACCGGCGTGGCGCGGGACGACCTGCCTGATGGCGGTGCGTGGTTGTACGCGGAGACGGTGCGGCAGATCCACCAACACAACCCGGGCACCGCGGTCGAGGTGCTGATCCCGGACTTCAACGGTGCGGCGGATCTCCTCGACGAGGTATTCGGCGCATGTCCGGAGGTCCTGGCGCACAACGTGGAGACGGTGCCGAGGATCTTCCGACGAATCCGTCCCGGTTTCGACTACCGGCGCTCGCTCGGCGTGCTGGCCCGGGCACGGGAGGCCGGGCTGATGACCAAATCGAACCTGATCCTGGGACTCGGTGAAACCGGCGAAGAGGTGGTGGAAACGCTGCTCGACCTTCACGCGGCGGGATGCCGGCTGCTGACCATCACCCAGTACCTGCGGCCGTCGGTGCGGCACCACCCGGTCGCGCGGTGGGTACCGCCGGAGGAGTTCGACCAACTCCGCGACCGTGCACGTGAGATCGGGTTCGCGGGGGTGATGGCCGGCCCGCTGGTGCGCTCCTCCTACCGGGCCGGACGGCTCTACCAGCAGGCGCAGGAAGCCAGACAAGGAGAAGCGAAGTGACCACTGCCGACCTGGTGATCCTCGGTGGCGGATCAGGCGGCTATGCCGCGGCCTTCCGGGCGGCGGAGCTGGGCCAGTCCGTGACACTCATCGAAAAGGAGAAGCTCGGCGGTACCTGCCTGCACCGCGGCTGCATCCCCACCAAGGCGCTCCTGCATGCGGCGGAGGTCGCCGACACCGCGCGCGCAGGAGGGCAGTTCGGCGTGAGGGCCGCCTTCGAAGGGATCGACCTCGCGAGAGTCCACGCATACAAGGACTCGGTCGTCTCCCGCCTCTACAAGGGTTTGCAGGGCTTGGCCGAGGCCCACGGGGTCACCGTGATCGAGGGGCGTGGCACCTTCGTCGGCGGCACCACCGTCGACGTCGAGGGCACCCGCTACACCGGCCGGAACCTCGTCCTCGCCACCGGCTCCTACTCCAAGTCCCTGCCCGACCTCGAGCTGGGCGGAAGGATCATCACCAGCGAGGACGCACTACGGCTGGACCACATCCCTGAGAAGGTCGTCGTGCTCGGCGGCGGCGTCATCGGCGTGGAATTCGCCAGCGTCTGGGCGTCCTTCGGTGCCGAAGTGACCATCGTCGAGGCGCTGCCGCGCCTCCTGCCCGCCGAGGACGAGTTCTGCTCCAAGCAACTGGAGCGCGCCTTGCGTCGCCGCAGGATTCGCTTCAAGACCGGGGTGAAGTTCACCGGCGCCCGACAGGACGAGCGCGGCGTGAGCGTCGCACTGGAATCCGGTGACACGCTCGAATCTGACGTTCTGCTGGTGGCTGTGGGCCGCGGCCCGAACACCGCCGGCCACGGCTACGAGGAGTCCGGGTTGAAACTGGAGCGCGGATTCGTCGCCACCGACGAACGCCTGCGAACCAACCTGCCTGACGTGTACGCCGTGGGTGACATTGTGGCGGGCCCCCAACTGGCACACCGCGGCTTCGCGCAAGGCGTGTTCGTGGCCGAAACGATCGCTGGGCTGAGCCCACCTCCCATCGACGAGGCCGGCATCCCGCGGGTGACGTTCTCGCATCCGGAGGTCGCCTCGGTGGGGCTGACCGAGGCGGCCGCCAACGAGAAGTACAAAACCGGTGTCGCGACCCTCACCTACGACCTCGCGGGCAACGGCAAGAGCCAAATCCTCAGGACTTCGGGGGCGGTCAAGCTGGTCAAAGCGCCCGACGGACGCGTGGTCGGCCTGCACATGGTCGGCGATCGTGTCGGGGAGCTGATCGGCGAGGCCCAGCTGATCTACAACCTGGAACTCCTGCCCGAACAGATCGCGCCGCTCATCCACGCGCACCCGACCCAGTCCGAGGCGCTGGGCGAAGCGCACCTCGCACTTGCCGGAAAGCCGCTGCACGCACACAGCTGACCGGTGGTCCACTTCTGCCGGGGAGAGAGGGGCCGGACGTCGCGTCCGGCCCCCGTTGCAACTGTCGCCGCCCCCGTCGTGGCTAGTTCAGCCGGCTCGTCCGGCCCCTCCCGAGAGGCGATGGGCTCGTGGCCGGCGCGGTCGCGTCCTCGCCGGTGAGCAGGTGGGAGCGATCCCGGGCGGCACGACTTGGGCAACAGCAGGCTGGTGGCAATCAGCGTGCGGACCGTGGACATGGCCGGCAGGTGCGCACCGTTCCAGCCGGTGGATGGGCGAGGATGCCGAGCCGTCGGCTACGAGCACCGTGGATCGGCGCGCAACGGCCGACCTGGCGGTGCGAGGCGGCGACCACATGCTCGATCGATATCACCGTGCTCGGGCTCCCGCTGCCCAGTGCCGGCTACAGCGCGTCAGTGTCCAAGTGCGGCTCGTCCCACCTGCCGCCGGGCGAGAAGTCCACCTGTCTCGTACGCCGCTGCACCACCCGCCCGCCGCGCGACCACAGGATCGAGCCGGATTGGCCGGCGATGGCGGCAACGCAGCCAGCGTCGTCGACCGTGGGCGCGCTGTCCTGAGCTGGGCGAGTGGTGCGCAGCGACCGCATCGGCAACTGGAGTCGCTATGCGCCGGCGTCCTCGGTGACGGTCAGCTGGACACCGTCGGCGAGGCGGTAGGGCCGGGTCGCCACAATCCCTCCAAGCTGGCGGCGAAGACGCGACACCTCGGCCCGCACCGAAACAAGGTGACCTGCATCGCCGAACAATGCCTGACTGAGAGCTTCCGCGGACATGCCGGCGGGACCCGCACGGTGCAGGAGCGCAAGTATTTCGGCATGCCGTTTCGTGATGAGCCGGCGCCATCCCGTGTCACCCGCGTGCACCTGGAGCAACGGGGAACTGGACAGGTCGAGTTCGAGCAGCACCTCCCGCCCGCGGGTGAATGGCCGGACGAGCCAGCCGTTCGGTAGACGCTCGGGCACGCATGCGCCGAAACCGGGCACAGCAAGGGCCTGTCTGGCAGCTGGTGCGGCAATCCGTGCGCCCACGGCGACGCCAGAGCTGTGTGCAACCCACCCATGGTCGTCGACCACAAGCGCCGGACCCGAAGTGGCGGCCAGAAGCGGTTCGGCCGACTGCCGAAGCCGCTCAAGACGCTCCTGGTGACACCGCCATACCTGAGCCTCCATGAGACGACGCCCGGTCTCGGCCAACGCGCCGATCGCCGGGTGCAGCGTGAGGGCAGGACCGCTGATATCGACGATGCCCAGCAGATCCCCGGTGCGAGGATCGTGGACCGGGCAGGCGGTGCAGTACCACGCGTGCTGGTCCTGCTCGAAGTGTTCACCGGAGAGCAGCTCCACCGGCGCGGCCTCGGCAAGCGCGGTGCCGATCGCATTGGTGCCCACCTGTGCCTCCGTCCAGACCGCGCCTTCGGTGAAACCGAGCGTGTCGGCACGGCGCCGCACCGATGACGCACCCGCTCGCCAGAGGATGACGCCGTCCGCGTCCGCGACCACCAGCAGCATGTGGGAGGCGTCCGGATTTGCTTCGAATATCTGTATGAATTCTTGGACAGCGCTCCGCATGGGTGATGCGTATCGCCGGCGCGCGATCTCTTCCTCCGTCACGGAAACGCGCGGGTTCCCGCCCCGCACCGCCAGTCCCATCCGCAGCATGCGCGTCCAGGACCGGGATACGAGGGGACGTGGCGCCAGTGGTGGGCGGCTTCCGCCGATGACAGCTTCATGCATCCGGACCAGGTCCCGGGCGTAATCGGGCAAGCTTCGGCCCGCAGGGATCGCACTGTGCACGCTCACGACCGCACCTCCCGCATCTTCGCGCCGCCCGGGAGCGTATCCCCACAGTGAACCGAGCGCTACTGACGTGCAACAAACTCCATGCAATGCCGTGCAACCCTGTCGAGCCCGTCCGGTGGAGTCGTGTAATCAGCGCGACTGCCCGGTGATCCGCGACTCTGCGAGGTCGCTCGCAGAGGATTCCGGTGGTCCCTGCAAGAAGGTGCGCTCCGCAGAGAGCACTGCACCCGCGCACTGTCTGCAGCGGGCGCAAGGGCTCTCCTTACTTCCTCGGGCGGGAATTTGCGGTGCGCCGGATTCTTCCTCCAGAGAAAGCTCGGTGCGACCCATGTCCGAGACGCTTCCCTCCAGACGAGCCGTGAGTTGGCTGATGCACGGCATCGGCAATCTGATCGTCGTGCTTGTTGTCACGTTCGGCGGCTGGTACCTGATCGCCGACCCGCGTGTGAGCCCGTTCGAGCTCTACCCGCTGCCCTTTGATGCCGCCTTGTTCTGGGCGTTGTTGTTCGTCGTCTGGTCCGGATTCAACCTCGAGTTCTTCGGATTCGACCGACTCCGCCAGCCGCTCAGGGGAGCAGTGATAACGGCATCAACCGCGGTGTTCGCGGTCGGGGTCACCTACGCGTTCCCAGTGGGTTACGGGCACCTCAATGCCGACTTCATGGCCTGGATCATTGTGGCTGTCATCGTGACCGGATTGACGATGGAGAACTGGCCCTGGCGCCAGGCGACCGGCCGCGGACGTACCGCGCTCGGCAATAAACCCACGAATCTCGGCCTCGCCGCCAACCTGACAGTGCGCGCCGTTGTCACCTTGACCCTGGGGATCTTGGCCTTTATCGCCTACTACAGGTTCGCGGCCGGCACGCTGCTGCACGAACCGGTTGTAGCCGGAAACCTGTACGGCAATGCGCTTGGGTTCATGGACTGGTTCGCCCTCGTAACCCTGCTGTACGTTGTCGGATTCGGCTCCTATGGCCTGCCGAAGCCGGCCGATAAAACGGCTGCCGAGCCAAAGGCCGCCCCCCGTCATGCCGCTGCAGAATCCACGCGCCAGCAAGGGAGCTGAGAATGAAGGCAGCACGTTTCTACGGTCCGGGCGATATCCGGATCGACGATGTCGCAGAACCAGCGACACGCCCGGGCACCGTCAAGGTCGAGGTCGAATGGTGCGGTATCTGCGGCACCGACCTCCACGAGTATCTCGAAGGGCCCATCTTCGCGCCGGCCAAAGGGGCGCCACACCCCCTCACGGGCGAGACCGTACCCATCACTCTCGGTCACGAGTTCGCGGGAGTGGTGCGGGAACTGGGTGACGGTGTCGATGACCTGCGCATAGGCGACCGGGTCGTCGTCGAGCCCTATCTCGTGTGCGGTCGGTGCGACCCCTGTCTGCGCGGCATGTACAACGTCTGCCAGTCGCTGGGATTCGTCGGCCTCTCCGGCGGAGGAGGCGGCTTCTCGCAATTCGTCGTCGCAGAGCGGCGCTGGATCCATCCGCTCGGCGACCTCGGCACGGACGTGGGGGCGCTCATCGAGCCACTCGCGGTCGCCTACCACGCCGTACGGCTGTCCGGCGCCAAGTCCGGCGACACTGCCATCGTGTTCGGTGCGGGACCGATCGGTCTGGTGACCACGGCTGTTCTGCGCGCGGTCGGCACCGAGTCGATCATCGTCGTGGAGCCGGCGGACGTACGCAAGGCCAAAGCAGTCGTGGCCGGCGCTGACCACATACTCGATCCGACCACTACGGACATCGCCACGGCGGTGTCGGAACTGACCAAGGGCCGCAACGCCGACGTGACCTTCGAATGCGCCGGCATCGACGCAGTACTGAAGTCCGCGATCCTTTCCACGCGCGCGGGCGGCACCTGCGTGAATGTCGCCATCTGGGGACACGAGGCCAAGGTCGCACTGAACGATCTGGTGTTCCGCGAGGTCAAGGTGCTCGGCAGCCTCGCTTACGCCAATGACCACCCGGCGACCATTGCGATGGTCGAGAGCGGCCGGGTAGACCCGTACCAGTTCATCACCGGCCGAATCGGTCTTGACGACATCGTCACGAGGGGCTTCGACGAACTGGTGAACAACAAGGAAGAGAACGTCAAGATCCTGGTGCGCCCGCAGTGAGGGCGCGCGGATCAGCGGGTTTGCCATGCACCTGCCATCGAGCTCTCTAGGGAGTGACCACGTTCATCGCCCTTCGCAGGCCGGCACAGCGGACGCGGACGGGTGGGGGCAGGTGGCCTCCCCGGCCAGAACTGGCCGGGGAGCCGCTATCCTCCCGTGGCACTTCTGAGTCCCGAAACGTATGCCGTGTCCAAGCAAACGGACTCCGAAAGAACCCGCGGGACAACCGGCGGAAGGAGCAGGTCAAGACCGCATGAGCCAAGGGGGCAGTCGACGCCTCCGAAGAGCTCCACATGAGCCCGACACAAACCCCTACGGCTTCTCGCTGTGAAGACGCAGGCCAGCGCGTTGCCTACCCGGAGCTCGCCATGACCCTCGGCGGGTCGCACGCGGCGACTGCAAGCAAAATGCCTGGTCAACGCACTGACCAGGCATTCCAAGGTGTGTGTCCGAGGGGCGAGTTGACGGCTGACGATACGAGCGTGGTGGCTCAAGGAAAGCTCAGGGTGCGTGATACGCCGAGTGGCCGCAGCCTGGCTCCGACAGCGAGCGCGGCAGAAGACCCGGGCGCCCGCTCGGCAAGGGCTTCCTGACGGGCCGCTTCTCCTCCTTCGACGACCTTCCGCAGGACGATTTCCGCCGCGGTCCAACTCGTCCTGCTCTCGCGGAGGGGTCATGGGCCGATGCGGCCACGGGCCACCGTCGCCCTGCGCACGGGCGAGGTCCGTCGACTGACCGCACCCGGCCTCGAAGCGCCTGACCCGGAGGACACGGAATGGCTCTCCGCGATCACCGACAGGTGAGGCCGTAGCCAGGAAAGGCAATGCGCCGCCGGAGATTCAGGTCGCATGGGCACAGTGTCTGAGCCGCCGCTGACGCGCATGCCGTGCTCGCCCTTTCGAGCGCCCGCAGACGGATCAGCCCTTCAGGGCGGCGCTGACAGCAGCACTTCGGGCCGGCAACGGCGCCCTCTGCGATCAGTTGATCTGTCTCCGTCCCAAGGCCGGTATCGGCGAGGACATCATCCTGCGCGTCTTCGACGCCATCGCCTGGACGCATCAAGGACAACGGCGTCAGACCTCGACGAGCTGAACCGTAGTGCCGTCCGGTCCTCTCGCGCGGCGGATCCGTGGGACCGGTGATCCCGCTGGGGCCCAGGCTCTGCTGGCGGATCGGGCGCAGGGGGGACATGTATCGGCATGGGGCCGGCCCCGCTCGGCTCGCTGCTCGACGGATTCCTCGTGGAGGCGTGGCGATTGCGCACCAGCCTGCTGGTGACGGCCGCGGGCACGAAGGTTGTCCCCAGTGCTGGTGGCCCTTTCCACACTCGCACGCCTGGGACGGGCACTTCGAAGCGAACTCAAGGACAACGGTTCGATTTCTGTACGCGCCAGGGGCTGACACCGGGGTCCTGGTGCGCGATAACGTGCGCGTTCGGCCCGATCATCGCACTGTCCGGGGACTGTTATGCCTGATCCTTCCATGTCGCCGGACGACCGGCCGACGTCGCCCGTGAACTCCCGTGTGACGGCCGAGTCGCGAGCCGGGGCCTTGAGGCGGCGTCTGGTGCTGTCGTCCGTGCTGCCGCCGGGCGTGGTCGCCGTGGCCGGTGCGGTGGCCACCGCCCTGGCCCGCGATGGCCACCTGGGCGGGGCGGACCAGGGCGTGGTGTTCGGCGGCGTGGTGCTCGTCGGCACCATGGCGGCCGGGATCGCCGGCATAAGGGCTTCGGCGGAGGCACGAGCAGTCACCAAACACTGGGCGGAGCTGTCCCGCGAGGCCGACCGGAACCGTGCCGAGCTGGCCGAGCTGACCCGTACCATTGCCGAGGGCAGGGCCGAACTGGAGTCGTTGTGCCGCCGGTTGCGGGACGGGGAGCGGCCCGCGCGGCGCCGGCCGGAACTGCCGCCGCAGACCGGCCCGGACGAGCTCTCCCGCCTCGGGTTCGAGATCGCCGCGGCCCGGCAGGACGCGGAGGCAGCCCTGTTGGAGACCGCCGCCGGCGCGGTCGGTGCGGAACACAACGCCCGGCTGGAGCAGTTCGAGGTGTTCGCCAACCTGGCACGCCGCCTGGAGTCCCTGGTGCACCGAGAGATCGGCCTGCTGGACGACCTGGAGAACGAGGTCGAGGACCCCGACCTGCTCAAAGGGCTGTTCCGGGTGGACCACCTGTCCACCCGGATCCGCCGCTACGCCGAGAACCTGGCCGTGCTCGGCGGCGCGAACACCCACCGCCAGTGGACCCGCCCCGTCGGCCTGACCGACGTGCTGCGTTCCGCCGTCGCCGAGATCGACCAGTACGCCCGGGTCAAGCTGGTCCCGCCCATCGATGGAACCGTCAGCGGCCACGCCGTGGTCGACGTCGTCCATCTGCTGGCCGAGCTGCTGGAGAACGCGACGGTCTTCTCGCCGCCCCAGACCACCGTGCACGTGCGGGTGGAGCCCGTCGCCGCGGGGGTGGCGATCGAGGTCGAGGACCGGGGTCTGGGCATGTCCCCGGCCGAGCGCAATCAGATGAACACCGTTTTGAGTGCACCCGACAAGGTCGCCCTCGGCGAGCTGCTGCAAGACGGCCGGATCGGCCTGTACGTGGTCTCCGTCCTGGCTCAGCGGCACGACATCGCCGTGCAATTGCTGAGCAACGTCTACGGGGGCACTCAGGCCGTCATGGTGCTGCCCAGCGCACTGCTCGGCTCGCAGTCGGCGGTTCCCGCGCCCGCGCACCACACCGTCCCGACCCCTGACGCGGGGCCGCACGACCCGGTGGAACCCGAGGCGGCGGACCTCCGGGCAACAGTGGAGGTCGTTGCGGATCCGCACGTGTCCGATTCCGAACCCCAGCCCGCCTCGGTGCCCTCCGACGGCGCGGACGACCGTCCGCAGCTGCCTCAGCGCCGCCGCCAGAGCCACGCCGCCGAACGGCCGCACGCGGCCCCCAGCACCGGTGTCTCCGAGGACATCGCACACGACCCGGGCCTGATGGCCGCGTTCCAGACCGGAATGCGCAGGGCCGAGGAAGCGGAGACGCCCTGACAGCCGAGCCGACCTGAAGGCCCGGGCCCCGTCCAGCAAGCTGTTTCCTTCCGTAGAAGAGGAGTTACACGATCGTGGCGAGCGAAGACCTTTCCTGGCTGTTGACGGGTCTGGTGAACCGGGTGCCGCACACCCGAAGCGCCCTGTTGCTGTCCTCGGACGGGCTGGTGAAGGCAGCGGAGGGGCTTGACGAGGACGCCGCGGACCGGTTGGCCGCCCTCGCCAGTGGGCTGTACTCGTTGGCGCGCAGCGCGGGCCGGCACTTCGACGACGGCGGGGACGTACGACAGATCGTGACGGAGCTCAGCACCTCGCTGCTGTTCGTCTCGTCCGCCGGGCACGGCGCGGTGCTGGCAGTGCTGGCCGGACGCGAGGCCGACGCGGCGGTGCTGGGCTACGAGATGGGGATGATGGTCAAGAGCGTGCGCCCTCACCTGGCCACACCGCCCCGGCACCCGGTGGGGTGACCGATGACGCCGGTCCTCCCGGACGGACCGCTGGTCGACGAAGCGGCCGGGCGGCTGGTCCGTCCCTACACGGTGAGCGACGGCCGGACCAGGGCCACGTCCCACTTCACGCTGGTGACCATGGTGCGGGCCACTGGCGCCCAGACACAGGGCGCCTTCGGCCTGGAGCATGCGCAGGTGCTGGCGCTGTGCGAGCGGCCGGTGAGCGTCGCCGAGGTCGCGGCCCGGATGCAGGTGCCCGCCGCCGTGGTCAAGGTGTTGCTTTCCGATCTGGCCGAGGGAGGCGCGGTGGTCGCAGGCGATGCGCACCCGGCGTCCCAGGGCCACGACGCACGACCTGATCGAGACCTCCTGGAAGCGGTACGCGATGGCCTCCTCAAACGACTGTGACCCGCTGCCGGCCGAAGTCCTGCCAGTGGGCATCAAGGTGCTGATCGCCGGCGGGTTCGGCGTGGGAAAGACCACCTTCGTCAACGCGCTCAGCGAGATCGAGCCGCTGAGCACCGAGGAGATGCTGACCGCCGTCAGCGCGGCCACGGACCGGCTGGACGGAGTGGAGAACAAGGCCACCACCACGGTGGCCCTGGACTTCGGCCGTATCACGCTCAGTCCGTCCCATGTCCTGTACTTGTTCGGCACGCCCGGACAGGAGCGCTTCTTGTTCATGTGGGACGAACTCTCCGAGGGAGCGCTCGGGGCGGTGGTTCTCGCCGACACCCGCAGGCTGGAGCACTCCTTCGCGGCGGTGGACTTCTTCGAGCGGCGCGGCATGCCCTTCGTCGTCGCCGTCAACGAGTTCGACGGGGCCCACCGCTACTGCGGGGAGGAAGTGCGGACCGCGCTCGACCTCAGTCAGGAGGTGCCGGTGGTGCTGTGCGACGCCCGCGTCCAGAGCTCGGGCATCCGCGTGCTGCTCGAACTGATTCAGCATCTGCTCACGACAAGGAGTTCCCATGGCACCGACACCGACCAACCCCTCCTCCGGGCCTGAGTCCGGGATCGCCCTGCGCCACCTGCTCCTCCCCCCGGAGGACCCACAGGTGCGTGCCCGATCCGAGCGGCTGCGCGAGCTGGGCATCGATGCCCGTCCCGATGCCGAACTCGACGCCTTCGCACGGGAACTGGCACACCGTACCGGCGGCTGCTACGCCGGGGTCAACTTCTTCCTCGACGCCGACCGCCAGTACTTCGCAGGCTTGTACAGCGCCGCGCAGGACACCACGGTCCACGTGGGACCGCCGTTGCTGGAGGATCCGGTGCCCGGCCGCGTCATGCCCCGCGACATCGACATGGGCATCTGCCCGCACGTGGTCAAGCGCCGCCGGGCACTGGTGCTGGAGGACATCCGGGACTTCCCGCGGTTCGCCGGTAACCCGGTGGTCGACGCGATCGGCGTCCAGTCCTACCTGGGCGCACCGCTGATAGACAGCACCGGCGTGGTGCTCGGCACGATCTGCGTGGTCGACCAGGACCCACAGCCGTGGGGGCGCAAGGGGCTGGAAACCATCAAGGCCATGGCTGCCGAACTCGTCGAGCGGCTGGAGGAGTCGGCGCACCGTCGCAGCTGACCGGCGCTGTCGGACTCGCACGCGGCCGCCCCGGAGTGTCCCCGGCGCGGCCGTCCAGCACCCGACCGCGGCTCCCGCACCCCGACTCTGCCCATGAGTCAGTCGCAGCAGCACGATCAATCATGCTCCCGCGGTTCTCGGCATTCACGGCAGAGCACCACTCCAGTGGACCGACGGCGAAGCCAGTCACTGTGTCGCTGCACGCCCTTGAGCACTCCGTCCGCGAGAGCGCCGACCGTCTCGGCATCGCGCCGGCGGCAGTACCTGTGGGCATGCCGGGTCGCAGAGGGCGAGTCCCGGCGCAGCCGGTGCCCGTCAGCCTTGGCCGACGTCCTCGGATGCCGCCCGGGCGATGGTGTCCGCCACCGTTGTGCATGCGAGTCGGGCCACGGAGCGCAGTTCGGCGTCCGAGGTGCCGGCACGGCTCAGTACGGCCAGCGACTGGTTGATGGCGACGACGAACGTGGCGAGCTCGTCGAGCGTCCGGCTGTCGGCCGAGGAGTCCGCCAGTGCCGCACGTACCCGTTGGCGCTGTACGTCGAGCAGGCCACGCACCTGCATGCCGTTCTCCTCCTTCAACGTCAGTAGCTGCGCGGCGGACTGGGCGATGAGGCACCCCACGGGGACCGACGGGTCGGCGATACGGTTGAGGACGACGTCGAAGAATGCCTCGACGGCCCGCACCGGGTCACCGGGGTGCGCCGCGAGTGCCTGCTCATACTGCGCGCCGTAGATCGACGCGTAGCGGTCCAGGCACTTGCCGAACAGGGCCTCCTTGTTGCCGAAGGTGCCGTAGAGGGACCCGCGCCCGAGGCCGGTGGCCGCACCGAGGGCATCGAGTGAGGCGTCCGGGTACCCGCGCTGCCAGAACACCCGCATGGCCTGGTCCAGGGCCGCGCTGATGTCGAACTGCTTCCGGCCGGACACAGCGTCCACCTCCTCCTGTGCGTCCCTGCTGTGATCCTACTCGCATCTTGGATCGATCGGTCAACGTATCTTTGACCGATCGATCCAAGATGGTTAGCGTGAAGGCCCTCGGTTTTCGCACCCGAAAGGCCGCACCATGACCGACCACATCGCGTCAGACGTCCGCGTACGGGCTGTTCCACCTGCCGGCGGGCGCCGATCGCGCGCCGGGTTCTGGCTCGTAGCCGCTGTGTACGCCGTGGTCATGCTGGGCGGGACGCTGCCGATTCCGCTGTATGTGCTCTGGGCGCCGCAGATGGGCTTCGGGCCCTCACCACCACGCTGGTCTTCGCCGTCTGCGCCGTGGGGACCGCGCTCGCGCTGATGGTGTTCGCGTCGCTGTCCGACCGTGTGGGCCGCCGTCCTCTCCTGGCCGCCGCTGTACTCGCCGCGGCCACGAGCACAGCGCTGTTCCTCCTGGCGCACGATGTCGGAACCCTGCTGGCAGCACGGTTCCTGTGCGGCCTGGGCACCGGTGTCTTCACCGCCACAGGGACCGCGGCACTGGGCGAGCTGGCCGGAGTCGAGCGCACCCGACTGGTGTCGACCGTCTCCACGGCGGCGAACATGGGCGGGCTGGGGCTGGGCACCATTGTCGCGGGCCTGTTCGCGCAATACGGGGCGAACCCCACGCACCTGGTGTTCTGGGCTTACCTCGCCGGCCTGGTCCCAGCGTTTGTGGCCGTCATCGTCACCCCGGAGACCGTCACGTCCCGGCAGCGGTCATTGCGACGACCCTCGCGAGCACACTCAGCCGCCCGGCCACCACCATCGCCTGAGCGGCCGCCGCACCGAGTGGCTCGGTGGCCCGCGCCCTCCATGACGGGCTCCGAATGGATACCCAGGGCGAGTCAATAATGGCGCTGAACATCACAAATATTCGATTTGCCCGGAACTCGTGCACACAGGCGCCGCTCTCGTCGTGTCCACCGCGCTCGCGGGCCCCACCCCGGCCGACATACCGAACCAGTACACCCGATATCGATGGAGGAAAACCATGACTGACACGGCAACCGCCGCCCGCGTCCCCGACAACCCGGTCCGCGACCTGCCCCTGCTCGACCTGGCCGGCTTCACCCACCGCTGGGTCGACGCGGGCGGTGTCCGCCTTCATGCGGTCGAGGGCGGTCAGCCGAACGGCCCAGCCGTCGTGCTGCTCGCTGGATTCCCGCAGACCTGGTGGGCGTGGCGAAAGGTGATGCCCGGCCTGGCCGACCGGTTCCACGTCATCGCGATCGACCTGCCGGGCCAAGGCCACTCCGAACGCCCGGACGGCAGCTACGACACGCACACGGTCGCCGCGTACGTCCACGCCGCGGTGCAAGCGCTCGGAGTGTCGACATACTGGCTGGCCGCCCACGACATCGGCGCCTGGGTCGCCTTCTCCCTCGCCCTCAACTTCGAGAGCCGGCTTCGCGGGGTCGCTCTGCTCGACGCCGGTATCCCGGGCATCACCCTCCCCGACACCATCCCGACTGACCCCGAGGTGGCGTGGAAGACGTGGCACTTCGCATTCCATCTCGTACCCGACCTGCCCGAAACACTGCTCACAGGCCGTGAACGCGAGTACGTCGGCTGGTTCCTGAAGGTCAAGACCCTCGCCTCCGACACCTTCGACGACGCCGAGATCGAGCAGTACGCCGCGGCCATCACCGCTGACGGCGGACTCCGCGCTTCCCTGGCCTACTACCGGGACGCCGCTGAATCGGCGCGGAAGAACCACGAGGCCCTTGAACAGCACCACCTGACGGTGCCGGTTCTCGGGATTTCCAGCAGCCACGGTTCCATCCCCGACATGGCAGCTTCCATCCGGCCATGGGCCGACAACACCACCGGGATCGTCGTGCCGGACGCAGGCCACTTCATCCCGGACGAACAACCCGACGCCGTCGCTGCCGCTCTGGCCGGCTTCATCGCTGAAAGCGATTGACCCCGGCCACACCCACCCGCCCGCCAGGCGACCGGCTTGTGCCGGCTCACAGCGTTGTTCCAGCTCACCGCGAACTCGCCGAACGCACCTCGCCTCCGTGGGCGACGACGCATCCGGCGTCGGCAAAGCGGACGAGATCCTGGTCCGCACCGGCCGGACGATGGTGCCCACCCCGCACGCCATGAAAATCCGCGCCCAGGTGCACGACCTCGTTCACCAGGCCAAGCAACTCCTGAGTCCGGAAAGGGAACTGGACCTGGCCACGCTGAGTCGGACCTTCACCCTCCGCTGGCACGACGCACTGGCCACGGCGTGCGGCCCCGCCCTGCTCGCCGCGGTCCACCGCCAGGCCCCGGGCGTACGGCTGCGCCTGATGGCCGAACCCGGCTCCGAAACCCCGAGTTGAGGCGCGGCGAGGTCGACCTGGTATCGAGCTCCACGCAGCCGGAGATGTCCGACCTCCGCCACCAGCTCATCGGCGAGGACCGCCTCGTCGCGGCGGTCCGCCCCTGCCACCCGCTGACCGACGGGCCCCTCGCCGCCCAGCGCTACGCCGCGGCCGAGCACATCACCGTCTCCCGGCGCGGCCGCCTGCGCGACCCCGTCGACGACGTCCTCACCGCCCTCGGACTCCAACGCCAGGTCATCGCCTCGGCACCGAGCTCGGCAATAGCCCTCCAACTCGTCCTCGACGCCGACCTCGTCGTCACCGTCCCCGAAGCCGCCACAACCCCCGCTCTGCTGCGGCTCGGTCTGCAGGCGCTCCCCCTCCCCTTCCCCATGCCACCGATTCCCCTGCACCTGAGCCGGCACCAGCGCCACGCCCACGACCCCGCCCACACCTGGCTGCGCACCCAGGCACATGCAGCACTGCAGACCGTGTTCCGTCAGCCGGACCCCGCCTTCTGATCGAGGCATAGGCATCAGGCACCGTACTTGGCCGGCCTCGAGGCCCCGCCCGTATCCGTATCCCGCGCGCACACCCTGGGGGATGAGGTGTCACCGCGATAGACGATGACGACTGCCGCCAGGCCGATGGCCAGGCCGAGAGTGGTCTGCGGACCGAACGGTTCGCCGAACATGAGGGCTCCCCAGACTGCGGTGACCGGAGCCATGTGGAACATGAGCGTATTGACCTTGGTAACGCCAGAGCGCCTGAGGATGAGCCAGTACAGCCCGTAGCCGCCGAGGGTCGACAACACTACGAGCCAGGTGATCGCGGCCCAGAACGAGAGCTCAGCGGGCGGCTTCGCGGCTCCGGCACTCACGGCAACGGCCGCGAAGATGACTGCACTGGTGGCGCAGTGGACGGTCATCGACACCGCGGGCGCGACCCGCGCGCGGGAGCGGCTTTCGAGGAAGGTCGCCGCTATCAGCGAGAACATGCCGAGGAAGGGGATGAGATAGGCCCACCAGGCCGCATCGGTGCCGGCCGCAGCATCGGCCATGGTGACGATGGCGACGCCGCTCGCCCCCAGGCACAAGCCGAGCCACTGCTTGCGCGAGACGTACTGACGCAACAACGGCCCGGCGAGTGCTCCGGCGACGAGGGGCTGGACGCCGTCGATCAGGGCCGTGGTGCCGCTGGAGACCCCGAGTTGGATCGCGTAGTAAACGGTGAGCAGATAGCCGCTCTGCGACAGCACGCCGATCACGGCCTGCCGGGCGACATCCCGCACCGCGAGGCCCCGCCATGGCGTTCTGGAGACGGCGGCAATGACGATCAGGACGACGGCCAGCGGCAGGAACCGCCACATCAGGATGGTGACCGCAGACGCACTGCCCGCGGCGAGCTTGGCCCCGATGAACCCGGAACTCCAGCAGAGCACGAAGGCGATCGAGAGCAGGAAGTTCACGCCCCACCTTCCACTAAACAGATCGGTATACTCACCCAGTCACTATACAGATCGGTATACTGTTGAGGTATGGGCACTACCGAGAGTCCGCGGCGGGTCACGATGACACCTGCCGCACGGCGCGTCCTGGACGCCGCCGCGAGGCTGTTCTACGAGCGCGGCATCCATGCCGTCGGGGTGGACCTGATCGCCGCCGCGGCCGGGGTGACGAAGAAGACCCTCTACGACCGGTTCGGCTCCAAGGAGCAAATCGTCGTGGAGTACCTCGCGGACCGTGATGAACGCTGGCGGGTCTTCCTCGCCCAGCGCCTCGACGCCGCACAGCCGGCCTCGGCAGCCCGCATCCTGGCCGTCTTCGATGCGTCACGCGCATGGTCGGCGAAGAACAGTTCAAGGGGGTGCAGCATGGTCAACGCTCACGCCGAGATCAGCGATCCGTCCCACCCGGCATACCCGATCATCACCGGGCAAAAGCTGTGGATGCTCGCCCTGTTCACCGACCTCGCCAGGGACATCACCCCGGAGGGGGCCTCCCAGCTGGGCCGGACACTCATGCTGCTTCACGAGGGAGCGCTCGTCGCCCACGGCCTGAACATCTTCGCGGACCCCATCACCCATGCCCGTGAACAGGCGCAAGCAATCCTGGCCGCCACTGGGGACTCCGCGGCGAAGCGGTGAAGCAACATCTCGCTTCTGCGAACCGGAAGTAGGGAGGATCTCTACGCTGATCGAGCTGAAAACTTTGAGTTCGCCATAGACCCACCAAGGCGTCCTGACGGCCGCAAGCCGATCGGATGCCAAAGGAGGTGGAGCGGGACGTCGCTGTCATGGCCGGCGAGCCGGCCGGGCGTCCAGGCCTGGCAAGCCGGAGACGCGGTGCGGGGGCTCATGCCCCACTTCGCCTTCGGTTTCCTCGCCGACTACGTCTCCGTCCCCCAGGAGCGGCCGGCCCGGGCGCCGAAAACCTGAGCCTCCTCGAAGCCGCAGCTCTTCCCGTGTCGGGCACCACCGCACTGACCGCGCTCACGGACAAGGCGCAACTCGCCCCGGTGAGCGTCCAGATCCATGGTGCGACCGGAGACGTCGGCAGCATCGCAGTACAGCTGGGCAAGGCTTACCGCCCGGCGGGCCTGAGCCGGGAGCGTCACCCAGGTCCGTCATTACCGTACGCAGGCACCTGTCCCTGCCGCCGTTGATATTGAGCCGGGTCGCCGGTTCACCCGGGATTGCTGCCGCGGCCGGGACCCCGCAACGAGATTCACCTTGCGACCACTTCCCTCAGCCACCTTGCCGAACGCGGACGGACCCCCGCCGACTGCACCCGAGCCGATGTCGATACCTGGTACGCGGGCGGCTACACATCCCGGCGCCTCACTCATGCCCTCCTGCGGTGGGCGATGCGGTCCAAGCACATGCCGAAGCAGCCCGAACCAGGGTTTTCACGCGGGACACCCTCGCGAGGCACTGGCGGCGGCCCTGCACGAACGTCTGCCGTTCGACGAGGCACGGCCCGCGGAATGCCGCGTGTATGTCGCTTTCGCCCCCGCGCCGCCCACTCGCCCGAACTCGCGGCCGTACAGCGGGAGACGCCGGCTTCGATCCGTTCGGAACTGCTGGAGGCGCTGACCACAGTTCGCTGCCTGCTTCACCAACTCGGAGCGGAACTGAACGCGACTCCGCAATAGCCCTATGCCCCGCACGGGTCGGCCGGCGTCGTTCCCTCAGGCCTGAGTGAGCGGTTCGGTCGGTGACACGGTACAGAGCGCGGCACGCCAGGTTCTTGTGACGGATTGGGCCCGCACTGCGTTACGGGCCAAAGCCCTCGTATCCGGACGCCCCCGGCACGGATCCAGCGCTCGCCGCCGGGCCAGCGATCCAATTGTGTGAACAAGCAACCGCACCGTAGGAACTTGAGACGACGCACTCAGGGTGAGTCGCTCCTGGCGCACCCGCAAATTAGCCACCAGTGCTTGGAGGCTGGTCAAAGTCCCCTCGTCACCACGCCCTGCGGCTCGCCGTTGACCGTTACGGCCGGATCGGCCTCCACCATCCGCACAGACATGTCGATCGGTGCGGGGCGGGCGTTGGCTGATTCGGCTGCCGAGAAGTGTCGGACGTTGGAGGAGCCGTCGGCGAACGGGCGGACGGTGTGGGCCAAGAGGCGGGTCAGTTCGTCGTCGAGGCCGTGCTGCAGAGGGGTGCCGTCGGGGCCGAAAGAATCGATCTCGCGCTCGGCGAGCTGCTTGCCGGTAGCCGCGTGGGTGGCGGTGAAGCGCAGGATGCCGCTTTCGTTGTAGCGGAACTTGATCTCGATCTGGTTCCGGCGGATGTCCTGTTCGCGGGTCGGGAGATCTACCTCGATGTTGGCCAGGGGGAAGGCACGGTCGCTGTCGGCCGGGTAGCCGACCTCGCCCTCGATCACCGGCACGCGCACAGAGGAAGCGCCCGGCGTGTCCGGGTAGAAGTTGGCCGAACCCTCCGCGGGCAGGGTGGCGTTGCGTCGGATGATGGCGCGGAAGCCCTTCTGTTCGCCCGCGCTCACGGCCGTGCCCAGGTCGTAGCTGGTCACCAGGGAGAAGTCGCTGTCGTCACCGAGTTCACCGTCGAGGGAGGCCGCGTAGATGGCTGCACCTCGGGCGACGGCGGTCATGGGCCGGCAGAGGCCGCTGTCGACGATGCGGTCGTGGCCGAGGAGCTCACCCAGGGCGTGACGCACCTGCGGGATCTGCGAGGTGCCGCCGATCATCAGGACGGAGTCGATGTCGTCCGGGGTGATGGCCAGGTCTTCCAGGGCCTGCTGGACCGGCTCCAGAGCGCGGGTGATGAGCGGGGTGATCGCCTCGGTGTACTCGGCCGCGGTGATCCTGACCTCACGCCTCGAGATCGAGGGTGCGAGGCCGACCGGGAGGTCGAAGAAGAGCGCGCCGTCCGTCGGCACGGATGACAGGGCGATCTTCGTCAGTTCGACCGACCGGCGCCACCGACGCCGTTCGGCTTTCGTGAGCTGGTCCGCAGTCAGGCCGATCTTCTGCTGGATCAGCCGGGCCAGAGCGTTGTCGAACTCCAGGCCTCCGAGAGCGGTGATGCCGCGCGAGGTCTGCTCCTCGAAGAGGCCGTCGTCGTATTCGAGGACGGTGACGTCGATGGTGCCGCCGCCCCAGTCGAAGACGAGGAAACGACCTGGGATCGGCACATCTCGGACGTACGAGATCGCAGCCGCGGTGGGCTCGTTGAGCAGGGCCCGGACCCTCACCCCGCCAAGTGCGGCCGCGGCACGAGTACGGTAGCGGGCGCCGCCCGTGGCTTTGGCGGGGACGGTGACAACCGCGTCGGAGAGGTCTAGCAGCTGAGCGGAGACGCCTTCCTTCATCCGGCTGAAGAGGGCGGCGGCCGCGACCGTGCTGTGGAACTTCTCCGATCCCACCCAGACGTGGTGTTCCTCGAGCTGGGCAGCGACCTCGAGGCCGTCGACGTCGCCGTCCTTCTCGGCACCGGAGCGGGTGCCGAGCATGCGCTTCACGGCGTCGAGCGGTTCGCTGGTGCCGGTCTTCGCCTCCCAGCCGAAGCAGAGGGTGCGCTGGAGGTCGCGGACGGACAGCACAGAGGGGAAGAGCTGCTCGAACTCCGACATCTGCCACTGGGCGGGCACGTTGTCGCCGTCGACCGGCAGCACTTCGGTGGTGTGCCCGTTCCAGTGGGCCACCACGGAGTTGCTGGTGCCGAAGTCGATACCGAAAGTCATCGCTTTCCCCTTTGCGTCATGCCAAGTCGCCCGCTCACCGCAGCACGCAACGTCTGCCTGTAGGTCAGCGCTGGAGCCGGGTCCTCCACGCCTGTCGCGGTACTGGGATCGGCAGTCCCCGGCGCAGGTGCTTCCTGCCCGGCAACGGCCCGCAGCCAGCCGCGTTCGACGAGCTTCCCGGACTCCTTGTCGACGTAGGCCGGCACGACGAATTCGAAGGCGACCGGACCTTGCTCCATCACACCGGGATGTTCCTCCACAACGTTGAAGAGTGATCGATCGCCGGCATCGTCAATGATCTGCAGTCCGGCCTTCGCCGCCTCGTGGCTGATGCGGGTCACCACTGCTGTCAGCTTCTTCGCCTCCAGCGCCTGCCGATGCAAGACGGCCAGCTGGGCCAAGTGCATCTGGCGCGTGCGGATGCTTTCCAGCACCCCCTTGCGTACCGCTTCGGTGAACTGGGGAAGCACTCGGCGCATCAGCTCGGCCCGGAAGGCCGAGATCAGATCGGCCTCGGTCTCCTTGTCGGCCAAAGCTGCGCCCAGTTTCTCCGTCGCCTCCTCCAACTCCTGCTCCACCACGGGCAGAAGCGTCTCGTTGACCGACTTCAGGATTGCGGCCGCGTCCAAAGTCCCCGCAGTGAACTCCGGGATGCCGCTGTCGGCGTGCCTCCAGGGCCTCTTCTCCGCGGCCCTGGCCTCGCCGAGGCTTCGTACGCTCCCGTCCGTCGATTCATGTTCCGACTTCCGCTGAACGTCGTCACGGCGGCCAGAACCGCTATCGCCTTTACCGGCTCCGTTGCTCACGATGTGCTGCTCTCTGAGTTTTCAAGGGCTGCTAGGTCTTCAGCAGCCGCGGAAAGGCGTTCTGTCGCCCTGGTGATTATTTCTCGGGCCGCCTCGGTACGGGACCACGCGCGGTCGCTGTCCGTGGGCGGCTCGGTGAGCCTCTGCAGAGGCTCGGGCGGGAGTTCCAGCCGGTGGCTCGTGCCGGTGGGGTCCCTCCAGCGGTGGGGGGCGAGCGGGACGGCGAGCCAGGGTATTTTCTGCTGCTCCCGCTCGGCCTTCTCGATCATGTCCTTGGCGCGGTTGATCCGGGCGCGGCCGCTGTCGTCGAGTTCCTTCCTCAGGGCCCGCCAGGCCTTCTTCCAGTCGTCCGCCCCGTCGGGCACGCCGAGCACCAGATAGGGGTTGAGCGGCTGGTCCCGTTCTCCAACGGCCCGGCCCTCCAGGAAACTGTGATTCCTCCGCAGCATGGCCATGGCGCCTCCGCCGAGCTGGTCCCGCACCGGGGGACGGCCTTCGGCGTCCTGCTCTAGGAGTTTGAGGGACTCCGTCATCTCCTGCCCGGCGCGCAGGTAGGCCTGGATGTTCTGGGCTTCCCAGCGCACCGGCTGCGAGTGGTGCCGGAGCCTTGCGGCCATGGTGAGAGCCGCCTTCCTCCGCTGCTCCGCCGTCTCGTCGTCCCCGCGGAAGAGGGCACGGTGCATCTGCCGCACGGCCCTGATCAGGGTCCGCACGCCGATCCAGCCGTTGAACTTCTTGTTGGTCGCGCTGCGCACGCTGGAGTGAATTCGCTCCAGGAGAACCCACAGTCGCTCGTCGGCGACGAGGTCGTCCGGGACCTCTCCGGTCCGCCGCACCTCGTGCAGGGCGTCAAGGAGCTTCTGTGTCGGCGGAAGGAGGTCGGTCCACTCCTCTGCGATGGCCTTGGCGTCGTTGGCCTGCAGCCTCACCAGCAGGCGCCAGTCCTGCGGCCAGTCACGGCCGGGTTCCGTTCCTGGGCCGGCCTCCCGGCGCTCCCGTTCCAGGGGCCAGGCCAACAGGTCCATCTCCTCGTCGGTGAGGGACGCAGGGTCCAGGCGGGCGCGGAAGTAGGCGGCACGGGAGGTGCCGTCGTGCTCGGGGACCGCGCCGATCCACTCCTCGTCGATGTAGTCGTCGAGAAGCGGCCGGGGAAGCTTCGCCAGGAGCGCCCTCTGCCGAGGGGCCGGCAGGTTGGTCTCCATCAGGCGACGGTCGTCCTGGTAGATCTGCCACATGCTGCCCGGCTCCCCCAGGAGCGGCAACGGCTTGTCCTCCAGCAGGGCGCGGGCGCGGTCATTGAGCCCGCCGTTGAAGATGTCCAGCCCGTGGTCCTGTGCCATGACGAGCAGGGAGACGCCCTTGACCGGGTCGTCCTGCCGGGACGCTGCATCGGCCGCGGCCCGGGCCAGCTTCTGCGCGGAGAGCGTTCCGGTCTCCGGCTTCAGCGCGTCGGGCAGCACGAGTTCGGCGAAGGAGCGAGCGCGCTCCCAGGCATGCCGGTCGGCAAATCCTTCGGGGACCGGCTGAGGCGTGACCGGTTCCGGCTCCGGCTGCTTCTGTGGCGGAACGGCCGGAGCAGGGCTGTCGGCGGCTTCCGCACCCTGCGTAGCTTTCCCAACGGTCCGGCCCTCGGCGCGGGCCTGACGGAGGGCGAGGCGGCGGGTGATCTCGCGCTGCCGCAGCTCCTCCAGGCGGACCTGCTCGTCCTGGCCCGCTCCCGGCGGGATTCCTGCCGTCATCAGAGCTCCTCCGCGAAGATGTGCACCTGCTCGATCACCGCTGCCGGGGTCCGGTCCAGGCTGTAGGAGTCGGCGAAGGCGATCCTGGTGGCCAGGCCATCGGCACGGACCTCGTTACGCAGGGCCCGCAGACGTTCGTTCCCGCACTCGTGGGTGGCGGACTCAAGGGGATGCTTGACGGCGACCGCGACGGGCTCGCCGGTGAAGTCCGAGGTGAAGAGCGCCACCGGCCCGGCGGCGGTCTCCTTGAGGCTGACGGTGGGCTCCTCGTCCGCCCAGCCCTTCAGCAGGATGGCGTGCTCGTTCGGATCGATCTGCAGTTTCCGGCCGCGCAGGGCGTCGGTCAGGTCGCGGGCGAGCCGCCAGTCGTACAGCGGGTGGAGGCGCATGTTGGAGTAGTCGCGCAGGCAGGCGTAGCAGGAGCTGCGGCAGTTCTGTGCATGATGGTCGGCCTCCAGGTCGTGCAGGTAGCGGTCGACCGCCTGGAGGAACTCCTCGATGTGTTCCTCCGAACCGAGGTAGGTGCTGAAGCCTGCGCCGTTGTCGAGGCTGTCGGCAAGGTAGGCCATGACGGGAGCGGCCACCGGCGCGTCCGAGCCGTGGATGCCGCTGAGGAGTTCCTCCGGCTGCACGTCCAGGTGCGGGGCGGCGGCACGGCGCAGCAGGGCCGCCAGCGAGTACCAGGCGGCGCGCCGGCCATGGTAGGCCTCGGGGAAGCCGTCGGTCTGCTGGGATTTCGAGATGTCGAAGCGGAGACCCCGGCTCGTGTCGAGGGCGCCCTTGGCCCCGATGAAGAGCATGTCGGTGTGCTGGGTGGCGCCGAGGGCGATCTCCAGGTCGGCTTCCGCCTTGGGGTGGTCCAGTGCGACGTATCCGCCCCACGGGCCGGTGTTCTTGACGAACCGGAAGAGCTTTCCGGCGTTGGTGTTGACGATGTAGCGGTCGCCGCTGCCGGTGTGGACGACCATCCAGTCGTCGGCGGCACGGTGGATGCGCGGGGCGGTCTTGCCCAGGTCGGTGGCGGTCCGTGCGCTGGTGGCGTTGGAGCCGAGCTCCCGGGAGCCGTCGTAGTCCCGTGCTTCGCGGGCGGCCCGAAAGCCTGCGGGCTCACGGAAGGGGACGGCCCTGTAGTACTTGCTCTCCGCGCCGCAGGCGGGGCAGGTGCCGGCGCTCCCGGTTTCCGGGTCGACGACGGCCTGCGGGTCCACGTGGGAGCAGATCCGGCACATGGCGACCAACTGTTCGGGGCCGAACGGGTCCTCGGCGGCTTGTACTCCGCGACCGCTCGGGACGAGGGAGACCACTCCCATGGAGCGGAGCAGACGGCCGTCCTGCGGGGTTTCGCTGCCCGGTGCGAACTTGCTGAGGGCGACGGCCAGGTCGCGGTTGACGGAGTCGGCCGGCGGCCAGGGGAAGGTCTTCTGCGGGATGCTCCGGTAGAGGAGGCGGGAGCGGGTGGGGAAGCCGAACATGGGCAGGAGACCCGCCTCTGCCAGACGCTGGCTGAGATCGGGGTGGCCGACCGTCCGGGCTGCCACCTCGTCGACCTGGCCGAGGAGTTCGTCGATGGCGGCCACCGGATCGATGGCGGCGATGCTCTCCGGTGTTCCGGCCTGGAGGGCGGCGGCAGCGGCTTTGATGCGGTCCGGGTGCTCGGCGATCCAGCGGTGGACGGCACCGCGATGCATCGGCCAGTCGGCGGCGAGGCCGAACTGTCCGTGGACGTTGGTCGTCATGTCCGGCCCCTTTCGGCGGTCCTGCGGCTGCTGGGGCTCGAAGGCCTGGCGCAGGACCTCTCCCAGCAGGACCCGCCGGAAGACGGAGACCATGCCGAGGACCAGGTAGGGCGGCGGAGTCGGGTCGTTGGTGATGGCTTCCGGGCGGGCGAAGTAGTGCTCGTCGTGACTGCGGCCGCGGCAGACGGTGAGGGCCACGGCGACCGGGCTGTTGCGTCGGCCCGCGCGCCCCACCCGTTGCTGGTAGTTGAAGCGGGTGGGCGGCATGTTGGCCATGATCACGGTATTGAGGGGACCGATGTCCACACCGGCCTCCATGGTCGTGGTCACGGAGAGCAGTTCCAGGCCGTCCGCCTGCGGGACGTCGTTGTCGCCGAGGAAGACGTCCTGGAAGAGGCTCTGCCGCCGCTGGGCCTCCAGCCGGTCCGTCTGGCCGGTCAGTTCCGCGGTGCGCAGGGGGAAGTCACCGGTGCGGTGGGCGGCCTTCCACGCGTAGTAGTCGTCTTCGAGGACTCCGCTGTACTGCTGGGGCACGGCGGGCAGCGGGGTCAGGCACTTGGTGCACAGCCCCGCGCCCGGGTGAAGGTGCGGCCGGTGGCAGGAGCGGCACGTCCAGGTCTTGTTCTCGCCGGGGCGGAGCGCCACCTTCTCCGGCTTGATGACGTAGTCGACGACGGCGTCCTTCCAGACGCCGAGCACCCGGTCCTGGATCGTCTGCGCATCGGTGCCCTGGCGTTCGGCGATCTGCTTCCAGAAACGCTTCAGAGGCGCAGGCGGCCTCTGCAGGGAGGCACGCATCCGGGTGAAGCGCCGCATCAGGCCGAGAATCCGCAGACTGGCACGTGCCACGGCCTGATCGCCGTCCGGGCCGGTCTCCAGAGGCGAGCGGTCGTCGCGCAGGCAGAGCCAGCCGAGTCCGAGCGACTCGAAGTCACGGCCGCCGCCGGAGAAGAGGCTGCCGATGGTCTCGAGGCGGAGGCGGGAGCGGATGCGGTTGAGCAGTTCCTCCTGTGCCTGGGTCTCCACCACCGCTTCGCGGTCCCGCTCCCAGTTGTAGAGCGCGGTCCAGGGCTGTCCGGCCGACGTCTGCTGGAGCGAGGCCGCGGGACCGGCGGGGTTGGTGCCGTACTTCAGCAGCATGTCTTCGAGGTCGGAGGCGAGGCCGTCCAGGGAGGGCAGTTCGGAGAACTTGCGCTCCAGGTCGGGCAGGAGTTCCGGTTCCGCGTCGAGGTCGTCGGCAAGGATCGCCTTCAGGCGCCCCCAGTCCGCCGGGTTGCGGTCCCGCAGTCGTTCCATGGCGGAACGGGCACCGGCACGGTCGACGGCTGCCCCGGCGTAGTGGGCCTTCACCAGCTGAAGGTCTCCGAACGGATCCCCCTGGCTCCCGACGGCCTCGGCGCTGAGCAGGCGGAGAAGGTCCTGGTAGTGGCGCAGGGCAAGACCGCTGGCGAGCTCGGAGGCGTCGTCACGGCTGTCGGAGAAGGCGATCGCCTTGCGCCGGCCGTCGGGAAGGTGGCCGAGGGCTTCGGTCACCAACACCTGGTTGATCTTGTAGAAACCGGTGCGCATCCGCCGGACCGGCGCGTTGCGCAGCCGGTCGGGAGACTCCAGCGGGATGAAACGGCCGTCCCTGTCGTACTTGATCTCCCAGTCGTCGCCGCAGGCGGGGCAGCGGGTGGGGAAGGCCTGCAGCCGGGCAGGGTCGTAGGCCGGCTTCTTGCCCTCCTTGTCCAGGGGCACGGAGATGTGGAACGACCATCCAGTGTGCTGGACGTCCCGGTTCTCCAGGCGGCCGGTGACGGGCTGGTAGGCGCTGCGGCGGAACTCGAACTCGACCTGCGGGCCGCCGTCGGACAGGCCCGCGTGCCAGCCGGGGTCGTCGAGGCCGAGGCCCTTGGTGCGCGGCCAGTACACGACGTAGTTCGCCGCCGTAGGTGCGCCACTGGCCTCGTCGGGGAGGAGGTCAAGATCCGGGAAGTCGGTGTGGAGGGCACCGGTGAACTTGCGCCGCTGGGTGTCCTTGGGGCTCGCGTATCCGCCGAGCATGAGGTCGCCGCAGGCCTGGCAGGACAGAAGCTCCAGTACGCGGGCGCCGCAGGTGCAGCGGGAGGTGGGCTCGGCGAAGAGCCGGCCGACCCGGCGTTCGAGGCCGTGCTCCACGGGAATGTCGGGGCAGTTCGGGTCGGAGCAGGCCCAGATGCCCTCGATGTTCCGGAAGAAGAAGTGGGCGCGGAGCTGGGGAAGTTCGGGGTCCTGTGCGGAGCCGAGTATGCGCAGCACCCCGTGGAGAGCGTCCTGGCGCTGTTCCTCGGCGACGTCCGGGAAGAGGTTCTTTGCCAGTTCGGGGGCGGGCAGAGCACGAGGCTTGCCGCCTGGAGTGAGTGCGCGCTGGAGCGTCGGGCCGAGGCCGGTCTCCCGGGCCAAGGCGATGGCTTCGTCCTGGGTGACGGGGGCTTTCGCGGCCTTCGCGAGGCGTTCGGCGTGTGCGGCCAGGTCGCCCGCTCCGTGGATCTCCTTCGCCTTTCCGAGAATGATCACGCGCCGGGAGCCGGGCAGGGCGAAGAACCCGTCGAGGAACTCGTCGTCCCGGCCGGCCTCCAGGGAGGCGGAGGCGGCGAGCACACGCAGCTTCTCGGGGCACTTGTCGAGGCCGAGACGGTGGCGGAGGTTGCGAAACAGGTAGGCCACCTCGGTGCCGGCCGTGCCGCGGTACATGTGGAGCTCGTCGAGGATCAGGGTGAAGCGGGCGTCCGGGGTCTCCTCCAGCCACTTCCTCGTGGCGCGGAAGATGTGCTCCTCCTGCTTCCGGAGCAGCATGATGTTCAGCATCGAGTAGTTGGTGACCATGATGTCCGGCGGCGCGGCCTGCATGTCCCAGCGGACGTGCATCTCCGCTCCGCCAAGGCGCGGGATGAAGGGCCGCAGTTCCTCGTCGAGCTTCGCGTCGGCCTTGCGCTGCCGTTCCTGGACCTCCCGCAGGTACTGCCGGAGACGGAAGTTGGCCGGCCCGGAATCGCGGCTGCCGGACACGGGGGTGGCTCCCGTGTACAAGCGCGTTCACGGAAGCGACGGCGGATACGACACCGGATGCGACGGGGCGAACGCCAATCGAGCGGTTTGTAGCGACATGGCCGGTGCCCCCACTATCTCTGCGTATGAGGATGGCGTCGAGACCGGACGCGGAGGGTTCAAACATGATGAAGCCCCGGTTCCTGGTGGGGAAGCGGGGCTTCATCTGCTGTCAGGGGACTTGAGGCGTCAGCCTCCGAACGGAATGCGATCGTCGAAGTCTACGTCGTCAGGGAAGTTCGGTGGCGTCCATCCTCGGGAATGGGCCAACTCCAGCAGTTCGTCAGGGACCTCTGCCTGATACTTCTCGACGTAGTAGGGGTATGAGCTTGGCCAGAACCACACGCCATCCGTCTGCAGGCTGAGTGCGCCGATCAGTGGCTTGTTCGGGTCGATCTCGTCGTACACTCCGCTTCCGGAGACGGCGATATGATGCGCGTCCCGGAGGTATTTGCTGATCTTTTCGGTGGACCCTGAGAATTTCCCGCGCGAGTCGGCGATTGTCGGCTGATCGGGTTCGCCGACCTCAGTATCGCTGTAGAAGCCGACCGGCTTGAGTTTTTCTGTCACTTATTTCCTCCCGGTTCAAAAATGCGCCACTCGCCGGTCTTTCCGTACTGCTTGTCGGAAACCCTGAGTCGACCATTGGGCCAAGCCCACACTTTCTCAGTGGGTGCCATAACCCTGACTCCCAGTGCGTTCGATAGGTTCTGTGCGGCTGTGGCGTCGCACGCGCCAGTGTTGCAGGAAAGAAGCCGGATGGCTCCACCATCCCAGTTGGGATCCTGCCTGACGAGATTGGCCAGCGTGCGGTGGCTGATGTTTGTCCCTTTCTCCCAGGCGTCGATGGTGGGGCCGAAGTCAGTCTTCGAGCCGTGAATGATCACATCGTAGTAACCCTCTTTGGATAGAGCTTTGGAGGCGTTCAGGCCGAACGTGTCACCGGTGGCAGTCAGGTTGACCCCCTTGCCGCCAGCTGCGGCGAGAGACGTCTGGCTTCCTGCCGCGCCGCCTGCGAGGACTTCCGCCGCTGCCTCGGAACAGGCGATTACTGCGGCGAGGCAGGAAGTGACGCCCTCAGCGGCTACAGGAGCGGCGGCGACAGCCGCAGCGACACCGACGACAACGCCCAGGACCACCTTTTGCCAGGTGGCGAGTTTGCCGTGGTCGGGCATGTCATGGGCGTCTGCGTCGTAGTTGGGGTTGGTTCCCATGGCCCAGCAGCTACGGCACGGGCCTTGCTCCTTCGGTTTGGGCTTGGGGCCTTGCTTGAAGACCACCCGTACCGTTTTTACTGAAGCGCCCCTAGAACTGACCGTGGTGACTGTGGTGGTCAACGTGCCGGAGCCGACGCCTTCGATGGTGGTGTCTGTTGTGTAGGTGGCGGTGGAGTGGTAGACCCACCCACTGGTGCTGGGGGTGAACCAGGCGCGGTAGCTGCCACCGTGGCCGTCGCTGCAGCCCTGTTCACAGTCGGTGAGGGGGCGCAGGCCGGTGGGGTCGCTCTTGGTGACCGGGGTGTTGTTGGCGTAGGCGTAGCCGTTGAGGGATTCGTGGTCGTCGGCGGCGAAGACCGGGTCGACGGAGAGGAATCGGCCGATGGTGGGGTCGTATTCCCGGGCGCCGATGTGTGTCAGCCCGGTGGTGGTGTCAGCGGGTTTGCCGAGGAATCCCTTGTCGTCGGGCCAAGCGGCCGGTGTGTTTCCGCGGGTTTCGCCGAATGGTTTGGTGTAGCGGCGGGTGATCTGCTGGGTTGCCGCGTCGACAACCATTGTGGCGGTGCCATGGCGGTCGTCCACGAGCCAGTACAGGCCGGTGTTCGTGCGCAGTGCTGTGCCGTCGCCAGCGCTGTAGTAGCGCTGTGCGGTGAACTTCTTGGCCGTCGGGTCGTAGTGGAGTTCCTGTCCTGGCAGGTACAGGACGGTTTCGGCGGGGCCTTGGCGGATGAGGAGGTCGCCGTTGGCGTCGTAGAGGTAGTTGGTGCTCTTGCCGGCCTCCGTGAGGGTGGCCAGGTCTCCTTCGGTGTTCCAGACGAGGGTCTGGTCGCCGGATGTGCCGGGGCGGCGGGTGGTGTTGCCGCGTTCGTCGTATCCGTAGCTGGTAGTCGTACCCCCGGTGGTGGCGGAGGTCAGTGTGTGCGGCTGGCCGCCGCCGTTTGCATCGACGGGCGGGTACTTGTAGCTGGTCTTCGTGTCGCCGCCGGCCGAGTGCGCTGTCTGCGTGTCCCGCATTCCTCCTGTGGTGTACGTCCAGGAGGTCCAGTACGGGGCCGGGCCGCCGAGGGCGGTGGCGGAGCGTGCGGCGGTGCAGTCACTGCTTGCAGGGGTCCAGGCGTCGGTCAGGCGCTGGTGGCCGTCGTAGGCGAAGCACTGGGTGTCGGGCGTGCCTGCCTTCTGCTTGATCGACAGCACGTTGCCGCCGTCGTCGTAGGTGTAGTCGACGTCGCTGGTGTAGCCGGTGTTCGTCTGGTCTAGCGTGTGGCTGTTGAGCAGGCGGCGAGTGCCGTCCTCATAGCGGCTTGACACTTGGAGCTGTTTGGCCGTTGTGGAAGTGCCCAGCGTGGTCAGCTGCGGCTCCCCGTACTGGGTGTAGCCGACGCTGCGGATGTAGTCGGTGTTGCCGCCCACGGTGTTGACCAGGCCGAGGTCGTTGTAGGTGTAGGCGACCGTTTCGACGGGCAGGCCGCCCGCTGCCGGCAGGACCCTGTTGTTGACCGTGCCGTCCAGGTTGTAGGCCGTGGTGGTGGTGAAGGTCTGTGGCGCTCCCGCCTGCACCAGCGGATCGGAGGCGGCCAGGACGGTCTTGCTGCCGGTGGGCTGGTAGAGGTTGTCGTACCCGGTGACCTGGCTGGCGTAGATGCGGCCCGTGGTACCGCCGACGTAGCGGATGGAAGCCGTGGGCTGGCCCTTGGCAAGGGTGTCGTAGGTGAACTTGGTCAGCTGGTGGGCGCTGTCCTTGACTCCGTCCCAGGTCCCGGTCTTCCGGCCGAGTTCGTCGTATTCGGTGATGAGGGTCTTGGACGTGCCGTCCTTCAGCTTGACGGTGCTGGTCAGCGGCTGGTCCGCGTCGTCATACGTGAGAGAGGTCGTGCCCTTGTCCGGATCGGTGCTCTCGATCTCGCGGCCGCGGATGTCGTACTTGTGGCTCCACACCGCACCGTCGGGTCCCGTCACGCTAGCGACCTGGCCGCCTGGGGTGTAGGTGTACGTGGTGCGGGTGTAGTCGCTTCCGGTCGGGTTCGGTCCGGCGTACTCGCGGCGTTCGGTGACTCGGCCGCGGGCGTCCTTGATGGTCAGCGTGCCGGAGCCGCCCTTGGCCGCCGTGACCGCAACCTGGTCGCCCTGGTCGTTGGTCTTGGTGCGCCACCGTTCCTGGCCGTAGACGCGGAAGATGGAGTCCGTGGCGCGGCCGGCGCCGTCGTAGACGGTCTCGGTCGATGCGGGCACGGAGCCGGGCAGGGTGTTGGCCAGTGCTCCGGTGGGGCTGTTGTTGTCGTAGACCTGCTCGTTCTTGAGGTAGGCCAGGCCCCGGTCGTCATACAGGGTCTCGGAGATCGTGCGGCCACCGCCTGGTGCCGGAACTTGCTTCTGCCGTTCCCGCAGCAGCGCGTCGTAGATCTCGTAGGACGTGTTGTACGTCTTGCCGTCGGCACGCAGTGTGTCGGTACGGACCCAGGGTGCCGCAGCCTTGGTGAGGCTGTAGGTGTAGACGAGGCTGGCCGGGTCGCTCAGGGCGCGTGAGCGGTTGGGTTTCCAGATCTTCGTGACCCGGCCGAGGGCGTCGAATTGCCACTCGGTGACCTTGCCGTTGGCGTCGGTCTGCTTGGTGACCTGGCCCCAGGCGGGATCCACGTCCTTGGTGACGGTGTAGCCCTTGGGATCGGTGACGACGCTCTGGGTGAGCGGGCCGTAGCCGGTGTCGTCCGGGACGTAGGTCGTCTTGGTCGACCGGTTCAGGGCATCCGTGGTGGTCGCAGGGCGGCCGAGGCCGTCGTAGGTGGAAGTGGAGACCTTCTGGTAGACGGGCTGGTTCTGGTTGTCGTAGCCGGAGATCCGGTAGGAGGAGGTGGTGTCGCCCTTGGTGGGGGCGGTGCCGACGGCCTGGTTGTCGTAGCCGGTGGTGACGTCGGAGATGGTGTCGTCCGGCAGCTTGGGCGTGCTCGAGCAGCCGACCGCGTAGGTCTCGACGCGGGAGGAGAACTGCACCAGCCAGTCCGTGGTGTTGCGGACATAGGTTTTTCTGACGCAGGTCTCGTCGCCGGTCTTGGCGGTGTCGCCCTGGTCGTCCACCGTCAGCGGCATGCCATAGGTGGTGTCGTAGGTCGTGGTGGTCTTGGTGCTGCGGGTGCCGATGGAGGTCTTGGTCCGGTTCGTGACCGTGGCCGGCTGCATGAACCACGACTCGGTGGTGCCCCAGTCGTACTTGTGGCTGCCGGTGCGATAGGACCACGGCGTGTTGATCGTGCCGCTGACCTCTTCCGCGCTGTTGTAGGCAGTGGTTTCGCGGACGAATCCTGCGTACTGGCGGTCGTCGTCGATGCTGGTGCCGGTGGAGTCGGTGACCTTCTCGACGCGGCGGGTGCCGTCCTTTTGCTTGTCGCCGTTCAGGCCCCGCATGTACAGGTTGACGATCTTGCTGATGGGGCCGGTGCCGTCACCGGTGGTGGTGGTGACCTTCGGATAGCCGCGCCACTGGTTCCACGTGCGGTACTTGGCTTTGGTCAGGCCGTCGTCGTCGGCGTAGCCCCAGCCGGCACCACCGGTGTAGTCGTAGCGGGTCTCCTTGGTGTCGCTGCCGTAGGGATCCTCCTCAAACACGGAGGTGACGAGGTACTTGTGGAACCAGTCGAGTTCCGGGGTCGCCCCGGACTGGGACCAGTAGACGGGGAAGCAGCGCAGCGTGTTGTCGTCCTCCGAGGACGGCATGGTAGTGCCGCGGATGCACTGAGGGTCGGAGTAGTTCACGGTGAGGACGGCACCGGCCTCGCTGGTGATCTTGCGGACGCGCCACTTGATGTAGCGGAGGCTGTCTCCGCCGCCTTCGACGTGGTTGGGCATCTGGATGCCGTCGAAGGTGACGGCATCCAGGCTGGCGTCGGTGCTGCCCGCTTTGCCGGTGTTCTGGATCGACTTAAGCCACAGGCTCGGCGAGGCGGCGTCCCCCGAGTCGGGGAAGCTGTGCTCGAGGTGCCAGTTGTCGACATTGCGGCGCGTGGTGCCCGAGCCGGTCCACACCGAGGTGGTGACGTCGGTCAGCATGTAGCGGGTGAAGAAGGACGGGCCGATCTTCCCGGTGCAGGCTTTGCCGTCGGCGCAGATCAGGTCGAACGGCACGTCCGGCCAGTTCTGCTTGGTGTCCGAGGTCAGGCTGGAGCAGTCGCTGGCGACGCAGCGCTGCGCGTAGTCGAAGGTGACCTGCTGGGCGGCGGGCTTGGTGTAGACGCTGGTGGCGCGCAGCCCATAGTCGATGCGCTTGAGGTAGCCGGCTCGGACGTAGCTGGTGGCGGGGTCGTCGACGCCGTTCTTGGCGTAGTTGTTGGTCTCTTTGCCGTACCAGTAGCTCATGGCGTTGCCGTGGGTGTCGACGACGTAGTCGAGGTTCCACTTCCATGCCTGGTTGCAGCTGGAGGAGGCGAAGGTGGTGTCGTGGCAGGGTTCGCCGGCGTCGTCACCGAAGACGGGTACGGTCCAGGTGGAGTTGGTGACGGGGTCGTCCGGGTCGGTGCCGTGGTCGCTCCAGCCGGGCAGGCGGTGTTTGCCGAAGTAGTACTGGGTGCCGTCGGTGGTGGTGACCTTCCAGTACTCGCCGTTGTCGTCGCCGTTGCTGGTGTTGCCGGTCAGGTGCTCGACCTTGGTGGCGTCGTCGTTTTTCAGCCGCCAGGTGCCTCCGGCCGCCTGGGACTTCTCGGCGCTGTCGCAGGCCGCTGTGGTGTCGCAGTCGTTGACGAGTTCGGCGGCTTTGCCGTTGAGGACGAGAGTGGCGTTGGCGTACTTCCAGCACAGGTCGCCCTTGCCGTCGTTGCCGTCGTCCTTGCAGGAGCCGTACTTGCGCTCGATGTAGGACTCGGTGAGGCCGAAGCCTTCACCGACGACGGAGGACTGGTTGTTCTCCGAGGAGGTGCGCCCGTCCACTGAGCCGGAGCTGTAGGAGACGGCCAGGTTCGGGGCCGGTCCGGCGGTGGCCGGCGGGACGCGCAGCGGGTAGCTCCAGCCGAACTCTCCGGTGCTGCCGCCTGCTTCCCAGGTTGCCGACGGGCCGAGGGGGCTGGCGCTGAAGTCGCCGCTGGGTCCGGAGGAGTCCGCGGTGGCGGCCAGCAGCATCGGCGTCTTGGTGCTCATGCCCGAGGTGGGCAAGGTGACGGTGACCGTCTTGGCGGCCGGGTCGTTGTGGGAGGCCAAGGGCGTCTGCTTACGGCAGGCCGCCTTGTTGGGCGTGGTCAGCGCGCACTGGGGAAGCTGCATGAAGCGCAGGCGGGATCCGTAGGAGCCGCCGTAGGCGTCTGCGAAGGACGCGTAGTTGAGGCTGAAGCGCCACTTGCCGCGGGGGGCCTCGTCCGGCGCCAGTGCGAGGATCGTCCCGGTGACCTTGGCCTTGTCGGCGGCTTGATGCCCATACACGTGCACCTGTACTGCGGTGCTGCTCTGCTCCTCAGCCTTCGTCACGGCGCGCTTGCCCGAGGTGTCCGGTGCGATGGTGACGGGCAGGCTGCCGACCTGTGCCGTTGCGGGCTTCCCGTCCGACAGGCTGAGACGTGTGCTGGCGGCCGCGGGCCAGTGCACCTTGGCCAGACGCTGCGTGGTGGTCTTGGCCGCTGCGGCAGCCTTGTCGGCCGTCGGGTGTTGCTTCGCCTTGAACGGCAGGACCTTGTTGACCTTCGGCTTCGGCGGCGCCGGAAACGTGTTACCGCTCGCCTGCGCTGTGGCGGGCAGGGCAGATCCCGAGGGGATCGCTATCTGCGGAATGAGGGCCAGGCTGACGGAGAGTGCTCCGCGGGCCAGCCAGCGGCGAAGGACAGCTCTGGGCCGCCTGCCGCGCGATGCGGGATTCACGGTAGTGGATTCCTTGCCTGATGGCGGATGGGACCCCTGCCACGGGCAGGGAGGCTTAAGGGGAGCAGCGGGCAGCCGGAATACGCTTGTTCCGGCTGCCCGGTGCTGTTGAGACGGCTACTGTTCGGAGCCGTACAGGTTGCCGATCTGGGTGGCGCTCATGGCGCCTGCCCACACCCGCACGTTCGCGATGTGGCCGGGGAAGTAGCGGGTCACGGCGCCGTCGATCTTGGCGCGGCCCACCTCGAACTGGCCGCTGCCCTGCCACGGAGCGGTGTAGGCGACCCCGTGATCGCCGTCGATCTGCTGGGTGTCGACGTACAGGAACAGGGCACCGCGCGGGCTGTCGTCCGTTGCGTCCCCGCCGGCCTGCTGGGCGTCGTAGACGACCGTCAACCGTACCCAGGTGTCCTTCGCCGCGACCTCGGACTGGGCGCGCGTCCAGGTGGCGCCGGAGGCATCCTTGTTCGGGCGTCCGAAGTGCCACTTACCCAGGGATGAGCCTGCGGGCTGCTCGTACCACACGCCCCACGAGGACTGCGTAGCGCCGGGCTGTCCGAACACCTGCACCTGGTAGCTCTTGGAGGTGTCCGCGAGCTTGCTGCCGTCCAGTCGGACCCAGGCGGTTGCGGTGAAGGAGCCGGTGTCATCGACTATCGGGCCCCCGGTGGAGGCGTATCCGCTGGTGCCGTTCAGAGCCATCACCTGGCGGGTGGGCAGGCCAAGGTCCGGATTGCCGAGGGTGTCCGGGTCAGTGGCCAGGGTGGCGCCGTTGAGCGTCATGGTGCGGCCGTAGCCGGAGTTGTCGCTGATCGTGGTGCCGGAGGCCTTGGTGGCGTCCCAGTCCCCCAGCATGGCCACCGTCGGGTCACCGGCGGTGCCGTCGCTGGAGTCCTCGTCCTCCAGTACCGCGTCCTGGATCACCTCGGTGTCCGCGAGGGCGCGCGACCAGACGTGGACTTCGTCGATGCGTCCGTTGAAGTATTCGCGGAAGGCGGCGATGTAGTGCAGCCGGCCGACCTGCAGTGCGCCGGTGGCATTCCACGGCGTGCTGAAGGGCACTGGGCTGCCCTGCGGACGTCCATTGACGTAGAGCTGGATGGTGCCCGCTGCCGCGTCATACACGCCAGCCAGGTGAGTCCACACATTCAGTGTGGGGGGCGTGGCCGAGATGGAACGGGTGATGGCCGGGTCGGCGACATCACTGTTGTGACGGTTGAAGATCCACGCTTTGTAGGCGGAGGAATAGTAGAGCTGGAAGCCGGATCCGTTCGTGCCGGCCTGCGACAGGATGGTGTAGTTGCGGGAGGCGTCCTCCAGGCGCACCCAGGCCGACACTGAGAAGCTCTTGGTGGTGTCGAGCACCGGACCGGATGTCGCAGCGTATCCGGTGGTGCCGTCCAGCTTCAGGGAATGTGTCCCGGCTCGCGCAAGGGGCGAGTACGAGAACGTGCCTGTGGGAGTGAGTGGGTGGGCTGTCGCCGTAGTGGTGTCGGCGCCGTTGCTGTCCAGGTGCCAGATGCCCGTGGGGAGCTCGGCTCCCTTGACGTTGAAGCTGTAGTAGCCGGTCAGTGAGCTGTGTCCCGCGTCGTCGAATCCCCAGACCTGGATCGTGTTCTCGCCCGCCTGGTTGGGAGTGATGGTCCGGTCCAGTGAGGCGCCCTTGGCGACCTTGATCGGATCGGAGATCTTGCCGCTGTTCAGCTTCCACTTGTACGACGTCACGTCCGACTGCAGACCGGCTGTCTTCGGATCGGCGTCGCCGGGCGTGAAGGTGAACACCCCGCTCTCCCCCACTCCCCCGGATGCCGGATTGCTGTCAGCAGGCTTGTACTTTCCGTCCTTGCTGGAAACCACCGGTGGCGGCGGGCTGTCCGTGTCGACACGGAAGTAGCACCAGGACGACCACGCCGACGTCAGTGTGCCCGTCGCGCCCCGATCCGTCTTGTAGTAGGCCTGGGTCCGGGCATGCATGCGGTAGTCGGTCTGCGCTGCCAGGGTGCCGGTGGTGGCGTCCCGCTTGGCGTTGTCGGCCACCCACTCGCTTGTGGGCGAGTCCGCGCTCCACACCTTGGCCGAGCCGTCGGCCTTCCATACCTCGAACTGGGCCCGCAACTGGGCATTGGCACCGTCGGCCGACCGCACGGTCGCGAACATCTTCGGTGTGGTGTCGCTGGTGGCGAACGGCTGAGTGGAGGCGTTGCAGACCGAACCCGTGGTGCCCTGCTGCACACCGACCGGCGTCGGAACGCTGGGCTGGGAGATGTAGGTGACCGACAGCTTGGCGTCGTCGCGGAAGCGCGCCCATGATGCGGTGGAGCTTTCGTCGTGGGCGGTCAGCGAGAACGTGATCTGCGACTTCTGCTTCTCCACGTAGTCCCGCACCGTGGGGGTCAGGTTCTCGTCGGTCTCCGAGCCGACGTTGTCACTGAAGCGCACCCAGTTCGCCGGCTGGGACGGACTGCACAGGGTACCGCGACCATAGGCGACATACCGGTCCCCCATGAGATCAACAGCCTTGGGCCTGGTAGACCACGTGGTGCTCGAGGAAATGTCCCTGTCCACGAGACTCAAGTCGTACGGGTGCGTGTCACAGGTGAACGTCCAGGTCTGGTAGGCCTCGAAGGTGACGTCCAGAACCTTCTTCCCATACAGCGACGTCAGCGGGTACTCGTAGTAGAGGCGCTGCGTGTAGGGCGAGTACGAGCACAGGTAACCGGCGTAGTTGGCGCAGTAGCCGGTGCCCTTGTCGCCGCTCCACTCCCAGAACCGGTCACCGTCCGACGACAGCGCCGTCCAGTCGTTGTGGACCACGCCCTTGACGGGAGGGTCGATGTAGACGGGGTAAGCGGTGTCCTTGCCACGCAGCAACTGCAGATCGGGGACGAGCTTGAGCTTGTCACCGGTGACGGCGACGTCGACATCGGCAATCTTGTCTCCGGCGCCGGGACCCCGGGACGGATCATCCGAGCCACCGTCATCGGCTCCGGAACCTTCTTGAGCACTCAAGGCGGCCTGCCGCACCACGCCGCCTTGAGCACTCACGCCCGCGCTGTCGCCGGTGGAGTCCCACATCTGCCCGCCGGGGCTCTCGAACACCTTGGCACCGTTGCCGTCCACGGCCGCCAGCCCGCCGTCCCGACCCGGCTCAATCCGCACGCCCTGCCCAGCCACGGCCATCTCAAGGTGTTCCAGCTCAGGATTGGAAGCAGCCTGCGCGTCCTTGACGATCAGCACCTGCGTGAAGCCGGTCCTAACCGCAGTCACCTTGAGGTCAACACCCGGAAGCACATCCGGGTAGGTGGCGGAACTCCCGGAGACTTCCGGCTTCGGCAGCACTGAAGGCCACGCCAAAGACAACGACTTGCCGTCCTTGGTGAGGGTCACCAGGTGCTTCTGGCCACCCCCGGAGAACGCAACATTCGTTGTCGTCGCCTTGGCATGGATACTGCCATCGGCCGATGGCTCCAACGTCGTGTCAATCGCCGTCCAGGAACCGTCATCCCGGCGAACACGTACCGGAACAGCGCTCGTTTCCTGGGTGAACGTTCCGTCAGGATTGGCGAACACCTGCGAGGTTTCAGTGCGCTGAGCCGCAACCTCCACCTGCTCGCCCGACGCCGCCGCAGCCGTTGACGCCTGAACTTCCGGACTCTCCGACTGCGCCCCCTCGGACGCGACCGTCTGCCGTGCTGCCGCCAGAGCCGGATCTGCGACAGACAGTCCTGTGGCAACTGACGCCAAAACCAAGACCGCACACCACCTGCGACGCAGACGGTGCCTCCCCCACCCCTTCACAAGCCCCCCAAGAAAAAACATGGTTTACCCATAGGTCGGTCAAGTGTTCTGGCGAGCACATGCCAAGTCAACTGTGATCGAGGTCACTTAACACAAAGATCGCTGCAGGCCAGACGCTATGAATCCCATAAGAATGTGGTGCAAATGACCTGGCTTTGCCGACCTGGCGCGACCGAAAGAAGTAGGGTTTTGTGCCAGTTGCTGCGGCCGGCCCCATGAGGCTCAGGCCCCGAGGCAGGCTCTCGAAGCCGTCCGGAGCGGGAATGGCGCGACCGGCCGCCGACCGAGCGGAAGATGCGCCAGCAGCACCTGGGGGAGGAGATCGAGGACATCTTCCGCCGCTTTGGGGGCACCTACGGCTCGCCGAAGGTGTTCATCGAGCTGGTGCGCCGGGGCTGGCGGATGTCGGTGAACACTGTCGCGAAACTGATGGCCGAACTCGGGCTGGCGGGCCGGAAGGTCAAGCGCCGCCGGTCGCTGACCGGGCCGGGCACGCGGCCGGCCGCCCCGGACTTCGTCCGCCGGGACTTCACCGCCGAGGAACCGGACCTCATCTGGACAGGCGACATGACCAGTCGGCTGCTCGGCTACGCGATGGGCGCACGGCACGACGCCGAGCTGGTGGTGGCCTCACTCAACATGGCCGCGGCCACCCGCGACGGCGACGTCCGCGGCGTGATCACGCTAACCGACAGGCGCAGCGAATACTGTTCCCGGAAGTACAAGCGGGCCTGCCGCAAGCTGGGCATCGTGCAGTCGATGGGCGGAGTCGGATCCTGCTTCGACGCCGCGAGCGAGGCGTTCAACAGCGTGCTCAAGGTCGAGTACGTCCACCGGCGCACCTTCCGCACCCGCACCGAAGCCCGCATCAAGATCGCCGCCTTGATCACCGACTTCTACAACACCAGGCGGCTACACAACGTGTGCGGGTTCAAGAGCCCGATCGACTACGAACGCGAGTACTGAGCCACCCTCGCCGAGGGACTGGCCGCATAGATCGTCTCCACGCCAGGAGGGGATTGACAGGTGATCGAACTCACGTCTATCGAACGGATCTTTGCTTCGGCTTTGCGTGACTCACAGTCGTCAATCACCAACCGACGGCTAGAGTCGAATGCCCGGGCAGTCGACGGAGGGGAAGACGCCAACTCATGGGCGGCAAGGACGAGATACTCGACATCAAGGTCGACGACATCAAGACGGCGGCGCCCGCCTTCCACCGCGAAAGCGTCGCCCTCGCACACGCGCTGACCACGCTGAAGCAGGGCCTGGCCGCGGCAGGCGCCCCATGGGGCGACGACGAGCAGGGACAGAAGTTCCACACGGCCTACGACCCGCACGTCACACGCATCGAGCACTCCACGCAGATCCTCGTCGACGGCCTGGCCAGTATTCACGCGGGCCTGGCCGACATGGCCGACAAACACATCGACAACGAGGAACGCATCCGGGGCATGTTCGGCCACCACGCCACGGGTGACGGCACGTGAGCGTCGCGGACAAGGCCCGCAAGGTCGTCCAGGACCTGACGGGCATGTGGTGGCCGGACGCCGACGAGGACGGACTGCGGGACGCGGCGCGGGCATGGCGGTCGTTCGCCGACGACGTCGAGGACATCACGGCTGCCGCGAACAAGGCCGCCCGTGGGCTGATCGAGGACAACAAGGGCGAGTCGATCGACGCCTTCGATGCGTTCTGGCGCCGCTACTACGACGGCGGCCGGGGCTGGCTCAAGGACCTGGCGGATGCCGCCCGGGACATGGCCAAGGCGCTGGACTCCTATGCGGATGCGGTGCACGGTGCGAAGAAGCACCTCGAGCACGAGCTGGAGATCGTCGGCGCGACGCTGGTTGCGGGCACCGCGCTGGCGGTCTTCACCGCCGGTATGTCCGAGGGCGCTGCGGTGGCTGCGGCGGCGGGCGTGACCGAACTCGCCGCCTCTTTGGGCGTGGCGGTGACCGAGGAGGTCGCCGCCATCGCCGGCACCACCCTGGCCACGGCCGCCTTCGGCGGGGTGGAGTCCATCACGGTGGACCTGGCCGTCGCCCAGCCCACCGCCATGGCCCTGGGTGAGCAGACGACCGGCATCAACCTTGACGAGGCCCGGCAAGCAGGGGTCTACGGCGCACTCCTGGGCGGCGCCCTCGGGGGAGGAGGATCAGCAGTCCGCGCCGCACGCGACGCAGGCGGCTGGACCGAACTGCTCGGCGGCGTCCGCATGCCCTCATTCGGTCCCGAGCTGGCGGTACCCGGAGGCACGCCTACGAGTCTCGAAGACCTCGGACTGCTCATCAAGGGCGACGGCGAGCCCAACGCCTGGCCGCGCAGCAAACGCAAGGGCCGCGTGAACCCCCGGTACCGGGCGGATCTGGCCGGCGACGAAGGAAAGGGAACCCCCAAGTCCCATTCCCACACGCTGGAGAGGCACGTCGAAAAGACCGACGAGGAGCTGCGAGCCCGCCTGCGGAAGGATAAGAAGATCTCCGGTAGCTCCAGCTTTGTCAGTCCGGAAGCAGCGCAGGACCTTACAGACCGAGCGATGATTGAGCGGCAGCATGATGTGAGGCGCTGGCTGGAGAACACGAAGAAGTCGGAGCTCGAGCTTGAGGTCGACTTCGGTGACGAAGTCACCGGCCGTAGGCTGTCCCGGGAAGATTTCATCCGAGGCACCGGGCCGCACGATGTACACAAGGTCTTCCTGCTCCTGCGTCGTGATCCCAACATGCCGAGCGGTTACCGTATCCACACCTCCTACCCCAAAGCCTGAGCGCAAGGACCAACCGTGACATACCCCGAGGGTTTCCTGGACAGGGAAGAGCGATTCCCTGCACTCCACGAACTGCTCAATTCCTACGCCGACGCGGGTTACTCCTTCACGGACACTCCGGAAAAGCCCGGCGTGGCGCTCCAGGCGTATGTACGGCAGGTGATGCGGACGTCTGGAACCTTGGATTCGGTCATCGCGGAGATCGACGATCTCTTGCAGGTCGGCCTGTTCAACGAGGAGATCGCCGACGACGTCGACCTACTCCCCCACATCAACCCCCCGGCCGGACACACGGTGGAGCAGTGCCTGGCAACCATCCGATCCCATCTCGACCGAATCAGGAACGGCGGCGCCTATGAGAAGTCGCCGGTTCCGCGGACGGGTTGGGAATGGAAGAAACAGTTCCCTGAGATCTGGATGCTGCTCGGCGCCCGCTTCAACCAGGAGTTCTCCCGCTTCTACGCGTCCCACCGCGAAGCGCTCGACGATCACTTGTCACTCAACGATGAAGAGTCGCTGACCGAACTCGTCAAGGAACTTGAATACGTTCTCTCTGCGATCGAATCCGATGCCGAGTTGGAGCAGGTGGCGGATATTCTCGGACTCCAGGTGTACCCCCCCGAGGGCCTAACACTGCGCCAGTGGCTTACCGAAATGCAGGGCATTATCAAGGACCGTATTCGCACTGACGCCTCGTGAGAAGAGACCGGTCAGCGCTCGGCACGTCTGCTCAGGAAATCTACTCGCCTCGGCACCTTGGCGGTTTCTTCTGTCACCTCGCGCCGCACACCTCGCGACAAGGTCACCTGAGCATCCCATGCCCGTAGTCGTGGATCAGCGGAACGCCATCCGCCCGGCTCCGACTGAACAACGCTCTACGGGACAGAATCGGGGGACGAGTTGGGTCTACCGCTTGTTTTGGGCCTGGGTCCTGGGGGCGATCAGGGCTCGAGTGGCGGGCTCGGGTGCCAGGCTGAGGTCGGCGAGGTGCCGCTCAAGGCGGGTGTAGGTGTGCCGGGCGGCGTCGTGGCGGCCTTCGGCTTGGTAGAGGCGGATGGCGTGCTGAGCAAGTCGTTCGTGGTCGGGATGAAGCGTGGCCAAGTGTTCGACAAGCTTCAGAACCTCATCTCGTTCCCGCTCCGTGGCACTGGCTCGTTCGGCCTGGCGAGCCAGGCGCAGGGTGGCGTCGGTCGCCTGGATGGCGAGGTGTTCACGGATGGTGTCGGCCCATAGGTAGTCGCTTCCTTGGGCGAAGGGTCCGCGGTAGTGGGCCAGGGCAGCGCGTACAGCGGACAGATCAACTTGCGTCTCAGACCTGCTGGAGGTGGAGAAGGCTACTTTCAGGCAGCGGGTGAAGTCGGCGAGGTCGGGGTGGAGTTTGTGGAGTTCTCCTTGGAGGAGGATGAATTCTTGGGCGGTGATTCCGGTGGCGGTGCGCAGGGCGCGGCGTACGGCGCGGCGTAGGTTTTTCAGCGCGTTTTGGTCGCTGCCTGAGGCCAGCTGGAGCTTGTCGGCGATGTCGGAGGCGAGGAGGCCGGTGGGGTGCGCGGCGAGCAGGGCGAGGAATTCGTGGACTTCGCTGCGCAGGTTGGTGCCGATGAGGTCGGGGTTGCCTCGGGCGTAGAGGGTGATGGGCCCCAGCGCGTGGAGCCGTACGGGCTTGCTCTGCGTCGGGCCGGACCTATCCACCCGGTGGGGCCGAGCGGGCAGGTCATCGGGTACGGGCTCCGCGGGCGGATCGGGGTGCTTGCTGTTGGCGGGCTGGCTGGGGATGGGAAGGATCCGCAGGCGGGGCCGCTGGCCGTGGGCGGTGAGCAGGACGTCGGTCATGCCAGCGGACTTCGGCCCGCCTCGGAGAGCCGACGCAGCCGACCAGCAAGTTCCTCTCGAACCGGCCCTTGGGTGCTCGCCGGACGCCGGTTGTGCTCGTGCACGGCGCGTTGCACCGCTTCCAACTCCTGCAGAATTTGCGCGGCCTCCGGCACCGTGCCCGCGTCCGCGCCGTGCAGCCGCTCGATCAGGCGGGACAGCGGATCCGTGTCGGCCATCGGCGCGCGCAAGCCGGTGATCAGGAACTTCTCGCGCACAAGCGCGCCGAGCAGTGTGCCGATGTTCTGCGGCTCGGTTCGGGGAAAGGAGGCGGCCAACTGCTCTGCAAGGGCGGCGAAGTGGACCGGCCCGCGCGCGAGGTCCTCGATCACGCGGACCGCGGTGGTGCGCCGGACGGTGGCGCCCATCGGTCCGCCATGCGGGACGTGCAGGCGTCCACCGCGGCGCGCAGCCAGGTTGTTCAGGACGACATCCAGGCGCTCCAGCAGCGCGGGACACGCCTCCAAGCGGACGATGACGTCGTCCAGCCACTCGGTGTCCACCCGCGCCACGGCCCGGTGTGCGACTCCCCATCTCGCGTACGGCGTGGAACCCACGCGGACCGGTGCCACCCCCGCGAAGAGGCCGAACGGGGTCGGTCGCCCGGTGGCACGCAGTACGTAGCGGACGGCGGCCATGGCCGCACGCCGGACCTGCTTGGGCCGAGCCGGCTGCCCGGCGCAGATCACGTCGACCCGCGCGGCAAGATCGCCGCTCGCCTGCCGAACGGCATCGGCGAACCGCGCGTCGGCCCACACCTGCTTCAGCCACCTGCCGCACCCGTCCGTGTCGGACGGATTAGGCCACCATCCAGGCAGACTCGTCAGCGGCATCGCGGCGGCCCGGAGCAGAGCCGCGCCCGTGTGCTGGTAGAGCGTACGGCGCTGCCGATTGCGGGATTGGAGTGTTCAGGCCGGTAGACCTTGGCGAAGTGGTAGCTCACTCGGCCCCCTGGCCGTCCAGCCAGCGATCCAGGTCGGCGGGGCGGCATCGAAGCGACTGCCCTACCTTCCGGAACGGGATCTGTTCGGCCTTCCAGTTCCCGTACACCCAGGAACGGGGCTTATTCAGATAGTCGGCCACGTCGTCCACGGTCATCAATCTACTCATTCACCACTTCCCTTTGGCCTGCGCGCTCTCCGTCGTAACTGTTCAGTCCTGCTCAGCCAGGAGTTCGGCGAAGCTGCGGATCTTCACTCCGTGCTCGGCCGCACGAGCCTCCATGCGGGCGGCGAGGAAGGCGAACAGATCATCGATCTCGAAGCAGTCGGTGATTGCCTGGCCGCTCGTGGTCTCGTCAGCGTGCATCGTTGCGCTCCCTTGTTCGCCGGTGGGCGGCGCTTCCGCCCGTTGCTGTCTGTCCTACTTCCAGAAGTACGCTCATCCACCCGCACTGTCAAACCTAGGTGTGACCACCCGGGGTGGTGTACGGTGTGGCCGTGACTGAACACATCGAGATCACGCAGGACGTAGGACCGTGGCGCGTGCTCATGCGCTGGGCCGCCAACGCCGACCCGGCCAGCGGACCCACACGCGTACTGATCACCCCACACCCGGACGCTGACCCCGCCACCACACAGGGCGGCCTCGCCTCCACGGTGCTGCGACAGATCGACTTCAAGAAGGCAGGAGACCAGTTCCGCGCCGCCCGGCCGGCCGCCCCTGAGCAGCAGGTCACGCAGGACACCGAAGCAGAGGCGCTGCGTTGGCTGCTCGGCACGGAAGGCATCTCGGATGCCTACCTGGCGTTCCTCGCCGAGTCCTACGTTCGGGCCGTTGCACGGGCCGTGCCCAACGTCACGGCGCACCTGGCCGAACTAACCCACAAGCGTCCCGAGACGATCCGAGGCCACCTGAAAGAGGCCCGGAAACGGGACCTGCTGACCACCGTGCCTGGCAAGGCCGGAGGGCAGCTCACCGCCAAGGCGAGGGAGATCACGACAGGCGAATACCTCGACAAGATCACCGATCACCTCATGGGTAACGACTAGGAAGGAATCGCACTCACGTGGCAAAGCGCGGTAACGGTCTCGGGGGGACTCCAGTGGAGATCCCGCGCAAGGGCAGACCGAACACCTGGGGTGTGCGCACCCCGCTCCACTTCGACAAGGCGCAGGGCAAGAAGATCCGTTACTGGATCGGTCGGGACTATCCGACCAAGACCGCAGCAGAGAAGGCGCTGCGGGAGTGGCACAGCAACTACGAGGCGGGCAAGATCGCGGCCCGCTCTGACATGAAGCTGGGTGACTGGCTCGACAAGTGGCTGTCGAATCTCAGGAAGGAGGGAACGACCGTGGCCGGATACGAGACGAAGATCCGTCTGCACATCAAGCCGCACATCGGCAGCGTCAAGCTGTGTGAGGTCACCGACGACACGCTTGATGATCTGTACCGGCTGCTGGAGACGACCCCGTGCCCGACCAACAAGGGCAAGCCGCTCGGCGCGAAGAGCGTCCGGCACATTCACAACATCCTGTCCGGCGCTCTCGGGGCTGCTGTGCCCAAGCTGATTCCCGCCAACCCGGCGGCATCGGCTCACCCGCCCACAGCGCGGGAGATACGGGCGCAGGAGCAGAAGTACGCCACCGTGGACGACGGTCAGACGGCCCGCTTCTTGGCAGCCGTATGGGAGCCGTGCGGGAACCGCGCCTGTGACGGTGGCCTGACCCATCACTGTCTTCGTGATGCTCCGCTGTGGACCGTCTACGCCGCAACCGGCGTGCGGCGCAGTGAGGCACTGGGGATGAAGTGGTCTCTGATCCACTGGGAAGAGGGAGCCATCGAACTGGGCTGGGTCGTGGTCGAAGAGGGCAACACCTACCGCCTCCGGAAGCTGACCAAGGACGGTGACGACAACGCGCTGATCTACGTGGACCAGAGCGTCATGAACGTTCTGAAGTGGCAGAAGGAGCGGCAGGACGCCGAGCGTGCACGTCTCGGCTCCGCCTGGGTCGATCATGACCTTGTGTTCGCCCGGGACGGCTTCAAGCTCTACCGGGGCGAGGCAGGGGGCCCGCAGGACCCGGAGAAGGTGTCTGCACGGTGGCGCACCCTGCACACCCGCCTGCACCTGCCGGAGGACTTCCGGATTCACGACTGGAGGCACAGCAAGGTCACGAACGATCCGGAGGCCGGAGAGAACCCGGTAGAGGTCTCCGCCAACGTCCGGCACCACTCGCCGGGCTACACCATGGCCCGGTACGGCCACTCTCGTAAGGACGGAGCGCGCCGACTGGCCGCCTCCGGTGCGGGCCGACTCGGCCTGTCATCCCTGGTCTGACCTGGGGAATCGACAGGCTGTTGGTCACGTGGTTGGTCACGCCACAGTCTGAGAAACAGAAAAACCCCAGATCAACTGGGGTCTCTGCTGGTGTCCGAGGGGGGACTTGAACCCCCACGCCCGATAAAGGGCACTAGCACCTCAAGCTAGCGCGTCTGCCATTCCGCCACCCGGACGAGGTGTCCGCCGCCTTACCGGAGCTGTTCCCCGCGGCGACAGGGACAACAATACCAAGGTTTCGGAGTGCCCTTCACCTGCGTTTCCCCGCGGCCGGCGTCGCCCGCTCCCCGTGCCGACGGCAACGGGTGCCGCGGTGGGAAGCTCGTCGCCGCCGGGATCAACCGCATCCGGCTCGATCTGCCGCTGTCCACCCGCAGGGTGTCGCCCACCGGCCGGCCGACGAGGTGATCGCCGGGTGGCGTCCGTCGCGTGCGGACGCCACCCGGGCGTCCGTCACGGCATGAGCTGGTACTCGGGGAAGTTGCCCGGCAGCCGCTCCCCCGCAGGGCCCTGGGTCACCGCGCGGACCAGGAGGTCGCCGCCCACGAACGCGCCGCGCCAGGACGCGCCGAAGCCGCCGAACAGCTCGTCGCGGTCACCGCGGGAGCGGGGCTTGCCGTGGCCGGTCTTGAAGGCGCGGATCTGCGGGGCCAGCCGGTCGAAGGTCGCCCGGTCGTCGGTGGAGAGCGTGGCGACCAGGGCGCCGTTGGACGCGTTCATCGCGGCCAGCAGCTCCGCCTCCGTGTCGACCAGGACGATCGTGTCGACCGGGCCGAACGGCTCCGCGTGGTGCAGCGGTGAGGAACGGGGCGGGTTGAGCAGCGTCACCGGCTGGACGTAGGCCGAGGTGTCCTGGCCGGGCAGGAAGCGCGCGTCGGCCGCCTCGCCGCGGTGCAGCGGGATCGCGCCGCGGTCGATCGCCTCGGCGACCTGGTCGGTCAGCTCCTTGGCCTTGGCGGCGTTGATCAAAGGGCCGAAGTCCAGCTCGGGGTAGGGGTCGCCGGGGTGCTCGACCGCGAGCGGGTGGCCGACCCGGAGTGTGCGGACGGCCGGCAAGTAGGCCGCGAGGAAGGAGTCGAACAGGTCACGCTGGACGACGAAGCGGGGGTACGCCGTGCAGCGCTGCTTGCCGTAGTCGAAGAGTTTGGGGATGACGGCCGTGAGCGCGTCCCAGTCCGAGTAGTTCCAGATGCCCCAGGTGTTGAGTCCCTCCTGTTCCAGGATGTGCCGCTTGCCGAGGTCGGCGACGGCCGTGGCCACCGCGGCGCCCGTGTCCCGGCCGCCGACGAAGGAGACGCAGCCGATCTCGGGCGCCCGCACCAGCGCCTCCGACAGCTCGCCCCCGCTGCCGCTGACGAGGGTGACGGGGAGCCCCTCACGCGCGGCGAGCGCGCAGGCCAGGGTGAGGCAGGCGACACCGCCGTCGGTCGGGGTCTTGGCGATGACCGCGTTGCCCGCCAGGGCCTGTACCAGCATCGCGTGGACGAGCACGCTCATCGGATAGTTCCAGCTCGCGATGTTGGAGACCGGGCCGTCCAGCGGAGCCCGGTCGTCGATCATCTCTTCGATTCCGTCGACGTACCAGCGCACGCCGTCGATGGCCCGGTCCACATCGGCCTGCGCGAGCCGCCACGGCTTGCCGATCTCCCAGACGAGGAGGAGGGCGAGCAGTTCCCGGTGTTCGGTCAGGGCGTCGAGGGTGGCGGCGATCCGGGCCCGGCGTTCGGGCAGGGGCGTGTGCCGCCAGGCGCGGTGCTGGTCCAGCGCCGCGCGCACGGCGCGCCGGGCGGTGTCCCGGCCGACGCGTGGCGGGCCCGCGATGGGACTGCCGTCGACGGGGCTGGTGGCGGGCAGGGCCCGGCCGTCCGGCTGCCAGGTGGAGTTCCAGAGGTTGAGGACACGGTCGTCCCGGAACGCCTCGGGGGCGACGGCGAGAGCGCGCCGCCAGGCGTCGGACCAGGACGTGCCGGATTTGAGGGTGAAGGTGGGTGCCATGAATGAGCTCCGCTCTCGGTGCACGGGCGAGAGGAACAGGGCGCGTCCCGCGCACGGCTCGCACTGCCGTGCGCGGGACGTGGTACGTCGTGCGTCCTTCGTCGTTCGGGGGAGCCGGTGACGCCGCGTGTCGCGCGACGGTCACCTTCCGTCCACTATGGGTGAGGTCACGCCTGGTCTGCCAGTGCGCCGAGTGCCAGTCGTGCCGTTTCGGCCGGTGTGCCGCCCACTTTCACGCCGACCGCCTCCAGCGCCTCCCGCTTCGCGCGGGCGGTGCCGGACGAGCCGGAGACGATGGCGCCGGCGTGTCCCATGGTCCTGCCCTCGGGCGCGGTGAAGCCGGCGACGTAGCCGACCACGGGCTTGGTGACGTGGTCGCGGATGTAGGCGGCGGCCCGCTCCTCCGCGTCGCCGCCGATCTCACCGATCATCACGATCAGCTCGGTGTCGGGGTCGGCCTCGAAGGCGGCCAGGCAGTCGATGTGGCTGGTGCCGACGACGGGGTCGCCGCCGATGCCGACGCATGTGGAGAAGCCGATGTCCCTCAGCTCGTACATGAGCTGGTAGGTGAGCGTGCCGGACTTGGAGACCAGGCCGATCCGGCCGGGCTTGGTGATGTCGGCGGGGATGATGCCCGCGTTGGACTGTCCCGGGGTGATCAGACCGGGGCAGTTGGGGCCGACGATCCGGGTGCCCCTGGACTTCGCGTACGAGGTGAAGGCGACGGAGTCGTGGACGGGGATGCCCTCGGTGATGACCACCGCGAGGCCGATGCCGGCGTCCGCGGCCTCCAGGACGGCCGCCTTGGCGAACGCGGGCGGGACGAAGACCACGGTGACGTCGGCCCCGGTGGCGTCCATGCCCGCGCGGACGGAGCCGAAGACGGGGACGGCACTGGGGGCACCTCCCAGGCCGTCAAGGCTCTGGGGGATGTCGAAGTCGACACTGTGGCCCGCCTTGCGCGGGTTGACGCCGCCGACGACGTTCGTGCCGGCCGCGAGCATGCGGCGGGTGTGCTTCATGCCCTCGCCGCCGGTCATGCCCTGGACGAGGACCTTGCTGTCCTTGGTCAGGAAGATCGCCATGTCCGGTCTCCTCAGGCTGTCCGGGCGAGTTGGGCGGCACGGCGGGCGGCGCCGTCCATGGTGGTGGCCTGCTGCACCAGGGGATGCGCGCGCTCGTCGAGGATCGCGCGGCCCCGAGCCGCGTTGTTGCCGTCGAGGCGCACGACCAGCGGCCTGGTCAGCTCCACCGTGTCCAGGGCCCGCACGATGCCCTCGGCGACCGTGTCGCATGCGGTGATCCCGCCGAAGACGTTGACGAGGACCGACTTGACGGCCGGGTCGGACAGGATGACGGACAGCCCGTCGGCCATGATCCGGGCGGAGGCTCCGCCGCCGATGTCGAGGAAGTCGGCGGGGCGCGCGCCGCAGCCGGCGACCACGTCGAGCGTCGACATGACGAGGCCCGCGCCGTTGCCGATGACGCCGACCTCGCCGCCCAGCTTGACGTAGTTCAGGCCCCGCGCCGCGGCGGCCGCCTCCAGGGGGTCGTGGTGCTCGGCCTTCTCGGAGCCCCAACGCTCCTGGCGGAAGCGGGCGTTGTCGTCGAGGGTGACCTTGCCGTCGAGAGCGACGATCCGGCCCTGCCGGGTACGCACGAGGGGGTTGACCTCGACGAGGAGGGCATCCTCACGGACGAGCACCTGCCAGAGCCGTACGAGGACGTCGACGCTCTGCTGCGGCAGCCCGGCCGCACGGGCGATCTCGGCCGCCTTCGCGGAGGTGACACCCTCGGCCGGGTCGACGGGCACGCGCACCACCGCCTCGGGCCTGGTCGCGGCGACCTCCTCGATCTCCGTGCCGCCTTCCGCGGAGGCGATGGCGAGGAAACGGCCGGCCGCGCGGTCGAGGACGTAGGAGACGTAGAACTCCGCCTCGACGTCGACGGGTTCGGCGAGCATCACGGCGCCCACCGTGTGTCCCTTGATGTCCGTGCCGAGGATCCGGCGTGCCGTCAGTTCCGCCTCCGCGGGGTCCGCAGCGAGCCTCACCCCGCCCGCCTTGCCGCGCCCGCCCGTCTTCACCTGCGCCTTGACGACGGCCCGTCCGCCCAGCCTGCGGGCGATCTCACGCGCCTCCTCGGGCGAGTCCGTGACCTCGGCCCTCGGCACCACGATGCCGTGGTCCTCGAAGAGTTGCCTTGCCTGGTGTTCGTACAGGTCCATCCCGGCTCCTGTCTGCCAAGTCGTCTGGAGGCGTCCCCCAGACCCCCGAAAAGTGCCGCACGCCCCCTGGACACCACCCATCGGATGCGGGATAACAAGCTTCATACAGTATTCGTCGACTGTATGCAATGTACCGCGTGAGCCGCTCCAAACCCCTACGAAGGGACAGGACTTCGCCATGCCCGACGACACCCAGGACGTCATCTCCGGTGGTCATCTCGTAGCCAAGGCGCTGAAGGCCGAGGGCGTCGACCGCATCTACACCCTGTGCGGCGGCCACATCATCGACATCTACGACGGCTGCGTCGACGAGGGCATAGAAGTCGTCGACGTACGCCACGAGCAGGTCGCCGCCCACGCGGCCGACGGCTACGCACGCATCACCGGAAAGCCCGGCTGCGCCGTCGTCACGGCGGGTCCCGGTACGACCGACGCCGTCACCGGTGTCGCCAACGCCTTCCGCGCCGAGTCACCGATGCTGCTGATCGGCGGTCAGGGAGCGCTGACGCAGCACAAGATGGGGTCCCTGCAGGACCTGCCGCACGTCGACATGATGGCGCCCATCACCAAGTTCGCGGCGACCGTCCCGGACACGGCGCGCGCTGCGGACATGGTGTCGATGGCGTTCCGCGAGTGCTACCACGGTGCGCCCGGCCCTTCCTTCCTGGAGATCCCGCGCGACGTCCTCGACGCCGAGGTCCCGCTCGGCAAGGCCCGCGTCCCGGAGGCAGGCCGCTACCGCGCCTCGACCCGCTCGGCCGGCGATCCGGAGGCGATCGAAAAACTCGCCGACCTGCTCGTGCACGCCGAGAAGCCGGCGATCCTGCTGGGCAGCCAGGTGTGGACGACCCGCGGCACCGAGGCCGCCGTCGAGCTGGTGCGCACCCTGAACATCCCCGCGTACATGAACGGCGCCGGCCGCGGCACCCTCCCGCCCGGCGACCCGCACCACTTCCAGCTCTCGCGGCGCTACGCCTTCTCGAACGCCGACGTCATCGTGATCGTCGGCACGCCGTTCGACTTCCGCATGGGCTACGGCAAGCGGCTCTCCCCCGACGCGACCGTCGTCCAGATCGACCTCGACTACCGGACCGTCGGCAAGAACCGCGACATCGACCTCGGCATCGTCGGCGACGCGGGACTGGTCCTGAAGTCGGTCACCGAGGCGGCGTCGGGGCACGCTTCTAATGGATACAGGAACGGCGGCGCCGCCCAGCGCAAGGCGTGGGTCGACGAGCTGCGTGCCGCCGAGCAGGCCGCGATCGAGAAGCGGCTGCCGCACCTGAAGTCGGACGCCTCGCCGATCCATCCGTACCGTCTGGTCAGCGAGATCAACGACTTCCTCACCGAGGACTCCGTCTACATCGGCGACGGCGGCGACATCGTCACCTTCTCCGGTCAGGTCGTCCAGCCCAAGTCGCCCGGGCACTGGATGGACCCGGGCCCGCTCGGCACGCTCGGCGTCGGCATCCCCTTCGTGCTCGCGGCCAAGCAGGCCCGGCCCGACAAGGAGGTCGTCGCCCTCTTCGGGGACGGCGCCTTCTCGCTGACCGGCTGGGACTTCGAGACCCTGGTCCGCTACGACCTTCCCTTCGTCGGCATCGTCGGCAACAACTCCTCGATGAACCAGATCCGTTACGGCCAGGCCGCCAAGTACGGCATGGAACGCGAACGGGTCGGCAACACGCTCGGCGACGTGCACTACGACAAGTTCGCCCAGATGCTGGGCGGTTACGGCGAGGAGGTCCGCGACCCCGCCGACATCGGCGCCGCGCTGCGGCGCGCCCGCGAGTCCGGGAAGCCCTCGCTGATCAACGTCTGGGTCGACCCGGACGCGTACGCCCCCGGAACCATGAACCAGACCATGTACAAGTGAGGAGCGCTTGGCATGACACACACCCCGACCAAGGCTCTCGACGGCATCCGCGTCCTGGACATGACGCACGTCCAGTCCGGGCCCTCCGCGACCCAGTTGCTCGCCTGGCTCGGAGCCGACGTGATCAAGCTGGAGGCGCCGACCGGTGACATCACGCGGGGGCAGCTGCGCGACATCCCGGACGTCGACTCCCTCTACTTCACGATGCTCAACTGCAACAAGCGAAGCATCACCCTCAACACCAAGACCGAACGCGGCAAGGAGATCCTCACCGAGCTGATCCGGCGCTCGGACGTCATGGTCGAGAACTTCGGACCGGGCGCGGTCGACCGGATGGGCTTCACCTGGGACCGCATCCAGGAGATCAATCCACGGATCGTCTATGCCTCCATCAAGGGGTTCGGCGACGGCCCCTACACCAACTTCAAGGCGTACGAGGTCGTCGCGCAGGCCATGGGCGGGTCGATGTCGACCACCGGCTTCGAGGACGGGCCGCCGCTCGCGACGGGGGCACAGATCGGGGACTCGGGGACGGGTGTGCACGCAGTGGCGGGGATTCTCGCGGCGCTGTTCCAGCGGGAGAAGACCGGGCGTGGGCAGCGGGTGAACGTGGCCATGCAGCACGCTGTGCTCAACCTCTGCCGGGTGAAGTTGCGCGACCAGCAGCGCCTGGCCCACGGCCCGCTCGCTGAATACCCCAACGAGGACTTCGGCACGGAAGTTCCCCGCTCGGGAAACGCGTCCGGCGGCGGCCAGCCCGGCTGGGCGGTCAAGTGCGCGCCGGGCGGCCCGAACGACTACGTGTACGTCATCGTGCAGCCCGTCGGCTGGAAGCCGATCAGCGAACTCATCGGTCGGCCGGAACTCGCGGACGACCCCGAGTGGGCGACGCCCCAGGCCCGGCTGCCGAAGCTGAACAAGATGTTCCAGCTGATCGAGGAGTGGTCCTCGACGCTGCCCAAATGGGAGGTCCTGGAGCGGCTGAACGCGCACAACATCCCGTGCGGGCCGATCCTGTCGACCAAGGAGATCATCGAGGACGAGTCGCTGGCCGCCAACGAGATGGTGGTGCGCGTCCCGCACCCGGAGCGCGGCGAGTTCGTGACCGTGGGCAGCCCGTTGAAGCTGTCCGACTCCCCCGTCGAGGTGAGCAGTTCACCACTGCTGGGCGAGCACAACGAAGAGGTCTACATCGGCGAACTGGGCCTCGGGGACGAGGAGCTGCGCCTGCTCAAGTCGAACGGAGTGATCTGACGTGATGGCCGAAGACCGGGCACTGAGGGTGCGGTCGCTCCTGGACGCCGTGCGGGCGGAGGGACGGACCGCGCTCACCGCACCCGAGGGCAAGGTGATCGCCGACGCGTACGGGATCGCCGTACCGGGCGAGGAACTGGCGAGGGACGTCGACGAGGCGGTGGCGTACGCGGCGCGCTTCGGCGGGCCCGTCGTGTTGAAGATCGTCTCGCCGGACATCCTGCACAAGACCGACGCCGGCGGTGTGGTCGTCGGCGTGGAGGGCGCGGCGGACGTACGCGCCGCCTTCCACCGGATCGTCGAGAACGCCCGCGCGTACGCCCCGGACGCCCGCATCGAGGGCGTACAGGTGCAGGAACTGCTCCCCGAGGGGCAGGAGGTGATCGTCGGGGCGGTCACCGATCCGACGTTCGGGAAGGTCGTGGCCTTCGGGCTCGGCGGGGTGCTCGTCGAGGTCCTCAAGGACGTCACGTTCCGGCTGGCGCCCGTGGACGGCGACGAGGCGCTGTCCATGCTCGACTCGATCCGCTCGGCGGAGATCCTGCGCGGGGTGCGCGGCCGGCCGGGCGTGGACCGGTGGGCGGTCGCCGAGCAGATCCGCCGGGTCTCCCGGCTCGTCGCGGACTTCCCGGAGATCGCCGAGGTGGACCTCAACCCGGTGATCGCCACCCCGGACGGCGCGGTGGCGGCGGACATCCGCGTGATCCTTTCGGACGCGCCCGTGAAGGAGCGCCGGCGCTACACCCGCGAGGAAATCCTCGCCTCCATGCGCCGGTTGATGCAGCCGTCCGCCGTCGCCGTGATCGGCGCCTCGAACGAGCACGGCAAGATCGGCAATTCGGTGATGCGCAACCTCGTCGACGGCGGCTTCTCCGGAGAGATCCACCCGGTGAACCCCAAGGCCGATGACATCCTGGGCCGCAAGGCGTACAAAAGTGTCGCCGACGTTCCCGGTGAGGTGGATGTGGCGGTCTTCGCGATCCCCGCCAAGTTGGTGGCCTCGGCCCTGGAGGAGGTGGGACGCAAGAGGATCCCCAACGCCGTACTGATCCCCTCCGGGTTCGCGGAGACCGGTGAGCACGTGCTCCAGGCCGAGATCGTGGCGATCGCCGAGCGGTACGGCATCCGGCTGCTCGGACCGAACATCTACGGCTACTACTCGACGTGGCAGGACCTGTGCGCCACGTTCTGCACGCCGTACGACGTCAAGGGCGGCGTCGCGCTGACCTCGCAGTCCGGTGGCATCGGGATGGCCATCCTGGGCTTCGCCCGCACCACCAGGACCGGTGTGTCCGCGATCGTGGGCCTCGGAAACAAGTCGGACCTCGACGAGGACGACCTGCTGACCTGGTTCGGCGAGGACCCGCACACCGAGTGCATCGCGATGCACCTGGAGGACCTCAAGGACGGGCGCGCCTTCGTGGAGGCGGCGCGGGCGACCGTCCCGAAGAAGCCGGTCGTGGTCCTGAAGGCGGGGCGCACGGCGGCCGGTGCCAGGGCCGCCGGCTCGCACACCGGGGCGCTGGCGGGCGACGACGCCGTGTACGACGACATCCTGCGGCAGGCCGGTGTCATCCGGGCGCCCGGGCTGAACGACATGCTGGAGTACGCGCGCGCGTTGCCGGTGCTGCCCACCCCCAAGGGCGACAACGTCGTGATCATCACGGGCGCCGGCGGCAGCGGCGTCCTGCTGTCCGACGCGGTCACCGACAACGGTCTGTCCCTGATGGAGATCCCGCCGGACCTGGACGAGGCCTTCAGGAAGTTCATCCCGCCCTTCGGTGCGGCGGGCAACCCGGTCGACATCACCGGCGGTGAGCCGCCGTCGACCTATGAGGCGACGATCCGGCTGGGGCTTGAAGACCCGCGGATCCACGCGCTGGTGCTGGGCTACTGGCACACCATCGTCACTCCCCCGATGGTCTTCGCGGAGCTCACCGCGCGCGTGGTGGCCGAATTCAGGGAGCGCGGCATCGACAAGCCGGTGGTGGCGTCGCTCGCCGGTGACGTCGAGGTCGAGGACGCCTGCCAGTACCTGTTCGAGCGCGGGGTCGTGGCGTACCCGTACACGACCGAGAAGCCGGTGGCCGTGCTCGGCGCGAAGTACCGGTGGGCGCGGGCGGCCGGACTGTTGGGGGGCGGTTCATGAGGTGAGTGAACCGCGGGGCGACCGACGGTGCGCGTCGGCCGCCCCGGGACCCGTGCGCGCACGAAAGGCATTGGACAGGGGGCGCTGGCCAGAACTTTCGACGCAAGAGGTGCACGAGATGACATCCACCCAACATCCGACGTCCGTCACCTGCAGGGAGGCGACGGACGGCAACAGCCGCGCAGACCGGATCGGCGCGTCGGACGCCGGCCTTCCGGAGCGGCAGGACTCTCCGGCGGCCCGGCGGTCCTTCGGGATCGCCCTCAAGGCGCTGCTGCGCACACACCGCTGCGGGCGCCGCGGCAGGCGGGTCACCGCCACCGCGATACCGGCCCGCTTCCTGAAGACACCGGGCAGGCCCAGCGTCCGGCGCATCGTCCCCAACCCGCACCCGCTCGGCGAGGAGATGGCGTGACATGACGGCAGACCCCATGGCAACGAACAGTTCGTCGGCCGGATCCGGCACCGCGCACCACCCCTACCGGGAGGTGACCGATGCGCATGGCCGGGTCTACCGTGTCGGCGAGACGGACCGGGACATACTCGGTCACTCGCGCAAGCTCATGGTGTACCTCCCGTGGATCTCCATGATGGCCATCAGCGTCTCCGAGTACGCGTACGGCTCCGCGGAGGACACCCTTTCCACAGCCCACGGCTGGACGCAGAGCAACACCTTCTGGATCCTCAGCGTCTGGGTCTTCTTCCAGGCGGGCATCGCCTTTCCGGCCGGCTGGCTGCGCGAACGGGGCCTCCTCACCGCCCGCAGGGCCATGTACACCGGCTCGGCGATGTGCCTCCTCGGCTTCCTGGCACTGTCGCACTTGGACGACGTGCTGCTGGCCGTCCTCGGCTTCGGCGTCGTGGGCGGCATCGGCTCCGGGCTGATCTACGCGACGTGCATCAACATGGTCGGCAAGTGGTTCCCGGAGCGGCGTGGCGCGAAGACGGGCTTCGTCAACGGTGGCTTCGCCTACGGCTCGCTGCCGTTCATCTTCATCTTCAACTACGCCTTCGACACCGGCAACTACAACGAGGTGCTGGACCTCATCGGCGTCTACGTGCTGATCGTGGTCGCCTGCTGTGCCTGGTTCTTCCAAGACCCACCGAAGAACTGGTGGCCGGCCGACGTCGACCCGCTGTCGCACTCCGGCAGCATCAGGAGCGCCACGAGCCTCGCCAAGAACCCCCCGGCGGTGCGTCAGTACACACCCAGGGAGGCCATCAGGACCGGCATGCTGCCGCTGATGTGGGTGACCGTCGTGATGACCGCCGGAGTCTCGATCTTCGGGATCTCCTTCCAGGTCGGCTTCGCCAAGGAGATCGGCTTCGGACCGCTGGTCGCGGCCTCGTCGATGGGCGTCATGGCCGTCATCAACGGTGTCGGCCGCGCGGTGGTGGGCTGGCTGTCCGACGTGTGGGGCCGCAAGACGTCCCTGGTCTTCGTGATCGTGGTGCTCGGGCTCGCCCAGTTCGGCGTCATCTGGGCCGGCGACACGAAGAACGAGTGGCTGTTCCTGTTCTTCGCCTTCCTCTCCGGCTTCGGTGGCGGCGCGTTCTACCCCATGTTCGCCGCCCTGACGCCGGACTACTTCGGCGAGAACTACAACGCCACCAACTACGGGCTCGTCTACAGCGGCAAGCTGGTCAGCGGCCTGTTCGGCGGCGGTCTCGGCTCGATGGTGGTGGGTGCCTGGGGCTACAACGGCGCCTATGCGCTGGCCGGCGGCGTCTCCATGGTCGCGGCGGCACTGGCGCTGTTGTTGCGGCAGCCCGGGCGAGGCGACACGGCCGCGGGCACTCCCGCACCACAGGCTGCGGGGTGACGGCACCGTCCAGGCCCGAAGTGGGGCGATGGGTTCGGACCCACCGCCCCACGTGCGGCGACCGGCGCCGTGGCCGGCCCGCACGCGCTGGTGCCGCAACGGGCCAGGTGTGGTGACCCGCAGGGTTGTTCACGCAGGTCAGGACACCTGGGTCTTGCGTAGGTCGCCCGTGTCCTTCGCGATCCCCGCGAAGAGTTCGGCCGCGTGCGCCATCAGCATGCGCTGCTCGCCGGCATCGAGGAGCGGATCGTTGCCCAGGGCCGCGACCTTGCGGGCGAACTCGGCGCGTGCCGAGAGCCCCTCCTCGGTCAGGGCCGTGCCGAACGCGGCGTTGCGGGCCAGCGCCAGGCTCCCCCGGTGGTCCGTGGTGCGCTGCCGGGGCCGGGGGAGGCCGCCGTTCGCTTCCTGGGAGGCGGCGCAGGCGGTGGTCGGCAGGATCACCGACAGGTAGTGGAAGACGGTCTGCAGATCCAGGTACTGCGGCCCGTCCGGAATGCCCTCCTCCAGGAGCCGCAGCAGGCTCCCGGTGAACCCGGTGTGCCGGTCCGTCAGGTCGTAGAGGGCGGGTGTCGTCCTGCCGGTCGCGCACAGGACGTGCACGTCGCCCGCGCTCGGGTCGTCCAGAGCTCGGCTGGCGAAGCAGCAGTCGAGCATGACGACGGCCTGCTTGGGCCGCAGGTAGCGCAGCCGGCTGAAGACGGCGCTGATCGGCAGCCCCGTGCGCACGGCTTCGTTTCGCTCGTCTATCGACCCGACCAGCGCCAGGAACAGCTCCGTGCGTCCGCTGCCGTCCCCGGCGAGGGACGCCTGCATGCCGTGTCCCACGAAGTAGAAGAGCACGACGTCCGGCTTCTCCCCCGCGATGCGGTCGAGCGCGCCGAGGACTTCATCGATGCTCTTGGGGTTGCCGACCGACAGCACGCGCTCCTCGGCGAACAGGCCCTGGGGTCCGGTCAGCGCCCGCCCGAGGTCCTCGATGCTGGACGCCGCCTGCGGAATCCCAGGCAGGTTGCTGGGATGCACCTGCTCGGACGTGCCCACCAGTACCGCCCACGAGTTCTCCCGGTCGATCAGACGCGTAGGCCACGACAGGCTCATCCGGTCTCTCCTCACATCGCGCAGTCCCGCAGGATCTTTGCCTTGATCCGCGGGACGTCCTGCTCGGACCGTGCCGTGGCGGTGATCTCGACCCCGTTGGGACACGTCACCTTGACCGGCACGCTCCGGCTCTTCACCCGGTACAGCAGCCAGTTGCAGTACGCGGTCAGGGCGGCAGCCAGCACCTGTCCGGACTCGGCGTAGACACGGAGCGCCTCGTCGAACGCTCCCTGGCGCCCCGGAACAGGCGGACGGGACAGCTTGGTGATCTCCGCGCGCGCCAGGTTCTCCGTGTCGTCGAACCAGGCCGCGAGGCTCTGTGTGTGTCCCGCCACCGTCTGCTCGTCCCCATCGAAGCCGAAGATCATATGAGACACCGTGGACCTCCCCCTGCGACCGGCTGAATCGTGACCCGCGTGGCACCTTTCCGACAGCGACACATCCAGACACATACCTCAACTGTGCCTGGACCGGCTCTAGTTGAGGCAATGTCGTCAAACGTCGACGGGACTCAGAGAGTAGCCTGCCCGCGGAGCGTTGACCATACGACGACGCTGGGGTGCGACGAACAGGGAGACCCTCCCCGTCCGGTTGCGGGAAGGGCCTCCTCGGGTGGTGCTACCTGCGGCGCAGGGCGGCCAGGTTTTCGTAGCCGATGCGTGCGTGCCGCAGCGACTGGGCGGGGTCGGTGGTGCTGGGGGCGTTGTCCTGCTCGACCATCGGGTTGTGGTAGTTGCGGTGGCCGACCCGGGAGAAGAACGTCGTGTAGTCGATGACGCCGGTGCCGAACGGGACCATGTCGTAGCCCATGCCGTTGCCGGTGTTGACGACGCCGTCCTTGGCGTGGAAGAGCGGGTAACGCTTGTTGTACCGCTCGACCAGGCCGGCCGGGTCGAAGATCCTCTCCTGCGTGGAGCCGTCGTGGGCGGTGTAGGTGCGGAACTTGTACTGGGCGACGTGCGCCCAGAAGACGTCCATCTCCAGCCAGATCAGCTGCGGGTCGGTGATGGTGAGGAAGTACTCGAGCTTGCGGATGCCGGAGCTGCGGGTGGGGCGGCCCTGGGCGTCGAGCGGACCGCCGTCGAGCAGGAAGCCGTAGGCGGCGTCGTGGTTGTGGGTGTACAGCTTGATGCCGGCGCTGCGGGCGATCTCACCGAGGGTGTGCCACTTGTCGGCGGCTACGTCCCAGTCGGCCTTGTAGGAGCTGCTGGTCGGGTCGCCGCCGGTGCCCATATGGGCCATGCCGAGGATGTTGGCGATCTCCAGGTGCTTCTTGAAGGTGTCGACGTCGGCGGTGGTCAGCGGCCAGGACGGGGGTATGAAACCGTGGTTGCCCTGGGCGCGCAGCCCGTAGTCGTCGAGCCAGCCGCGCAGCAGCTTGGCGCCCGCGACGGATTCAAGGCCGGCCCCGCCGGGGGCGTTGGCGTGCTGGCCGTAGCCGGCGAACTCGACCTGTCGGTAGCCGAAGCGGGCGAGCTGCTCGAACACGGCGCGGAAACCGGAGGGCAGGGGGGTCGAGAGGGGGTCGCGGCCGATGGCGTCGCGGACGGTGTAGAGGATGATGCCGCGTCTGTCGGCGGGGACGAGCGCATGCCCGGGGGCGGTGGCCTCGGCGGAGTCGGCATCCCCGGCGGCGTGCACGGGGGCCGCTCCGAAGACGGGGGCGGCGATCGCGCCCGCCGCGACGGCGGTGCAGGTGCTGAGGAAGCGGCGGCGGTCGATGCCGAGGGTGCGACGCAGGGCGTCGTCGGTGGTGTGGGTGTCGTTCACGGGTGCCTCTTTCCGGACTGGCCGTCATGGAGACCGGCGAGTGTCAGCAGCAGTGACTTCACATCGGTGGCCGCGACGCGGTCACCGACGGCACGGGGGGTGGAGCAGATGAGGAGCGGACCGTCGTCGTCGCTCGCGGGGAGGCGGCCGTGGCTGCCGCGAACAGGTGACGGGTCGAGGGGCACGACCGCCATGCGGTAGCGCATGCCGAGTTTCTTGCGCGCAAGGGCCGTGGCCGCTCTGACCTTGACGTAGGGGTCGAGGGGGTCCATGAAGAGTTCGGCCGGGTCGTAGCCGGGTTTGCGGTGGATGTCGACGAGCCGCGCGAAGTCGGGCGCACGGGCGTCGTCGAGCCAGTAGTAGTACGTGAACCAGGCGTCCGGCTCCGCGACGGCGACGAGTTCGCCGGAGCGCGGGTGGTCGAGGTGATGGGTCTTCTTGCCCTCGTCGTCCAGGAGTTGCTCGATGCCGGGCAGGCCGGTGAGGGCGGCCCGGGTGACGTCGAGGTCCTCGGGGCGGCGCACATAGACGTGGGCGATCTGGTGGTCGGCGACCGCGAACGCTCGTGAGGCCATCGGATCGAGGTACTCCATGCCGTCCTGCGTGTGCACCTCGAGCAGTCCGGCATGGCGCAGGGCGCGGTTGATGTCGACGGGACGGTTCACGCGGGTGATGCCGTACTCGGACAGCGCCACGACGGTACGGCCCTCGGCGCGGGCGTCGTCCAGCAGCGGCGCCAGCGCGGCGTCCAGGTCCGCGGCAGCCTTCGCCGAGCGCGGGTCGTCGGGGCCGAAGCGCTGCAGGTCGTAGTCGAGGTGCGGGAGGTAGCAGAGCGCCAGGTCGGGATGCCGGGTACGCAGGATGTGGCGGGTCGCGTCGATGATCCACTGGCTGGAGACCAGGTCGGCGCCCGGCCCCCAGAAGTGGAAGAGGGGGAACGTGCCCAGCTTCGCGGTGAGTTCGTCGTGCAGGGCCGGGGGCCTGGTGTAGCAGTCGGGTTCCTTGCGGCCGTCGGAGTAGTAGACGGGACGAGGCGTGACGGTGATGTCGGTGTCGGCGCCCATGGCGTACCACCAGCAGATATTGGCGACCGTGTAGCCGGGGTGGGCGCGGCGGGCGGCGTCCCACAGCCTGTCGCCGGCGACGAGGCCGTTGTGCTGTCGCCACAGCAGGACGTCGCCGAGTTCGCGGAAGTACCAGCCGTTGCCGACGATGCCGTGCTCGGACGGCAGGGCGCCGGTCAGGAAGGTGGACTGGGCGGCGCAGGTGACGGCGGGCAGGACGGTGCCGAGCGGTGCGCGGGAGCCGGACCGGGCGAGCGCCTGGAGGCGGGGCATGTGGTCGAGGAGACGGGGGGTGAGGCCGACGACGTCCAGGACGAGGAGTGGGGTGGGGCCGGTGCCGGTCGGGGCGCTCATGGAAGCTCCTTCAGGCCGAGGTCCGTCAGCAGGTCGCGGGCCAGCGTGAGTTCGGCGGCGATGCCGTCGGCGAGCTGGGCGCGGGCGCGGGGCCGCAGCTCCGGCGGGAGGGCCTGCCAGGTGTACGTCTCGACCTCGAGGTGGCGGGTGAGCGGGTGCGGTCCGCCGACGAGCCGGGTCAGGGCGGCACGGAGGACGGGGAGTGTGGAGGTGAGGGGCGCGGCGGGTGTCGCGTGCAGCGGGACGTGGAAGTGGGCGCGCCAGGGCGCGGTGTCGGGAAGGGTGTCGCCCTTCAGCGCCTGCGGGAGGTCGTCGGTGCCGCGCAGGCCCGCGGCGGTGAGGGTGCGGGTCTGGTGCAGGAAGCGGGGTTCGGCGAAGGCGGCGAGCGCCTCGCGGACCTCCGGCAGGTGGGGGTGTTCGGCGTGCAGTGCGGCTGAGAGTTGCGATTTGACGACGGGGACGCGGGCTCGGGTGAGCGTGTCCAGGGCGGTGTGCGGGTCTTCGAAGGAGGTGGCGAGGTGGCAGGTGTCGAGGCAGATGCCGATGCGGTCGTGGGCGATCGCGGTCAGGGGGGCGATGGCGTCGCCGGTGGTCTCGACGGTGCAGCCGGGTTCCGGCTCCAGGCCGACGCGGATGGAGCGGCCGGTCAGCTCCGCGAGGGCGTCGAGGCGTGCGGCGAGGGAGCGAAGGGCGGTGCGGGCCCCCTCGGCGCGCTCGGCGTCATGGGCGGTGCGCCAGGCGAGGGGCAGGGTGGAGATGCTGCCCTCGGTGACGTCGTCCGGGAGCAGGACGGCGAGGACGCGGGCCAGGGCGGTGGTGTGGTCGAGGCGTTCCGGGTCGGCCCAGTCCGGCTTGTAGACGCGGTACTTGACCTCCTCGGCGCCGAAGCCTTCATACGGGAAGCCGTTGAGGGTGACGACCTCGAGGCCACGGCGGTCGAGTTCGGCACGCAGGCCGCGCAGGGCGGACGGATCGGTGACGAGGGTGCGGGCGGCGTCCCCGGCGAGCCACAGGCCGATGCCGAGGCGGTCACGGCCGAGGCGGCGGCGCACGGGCTCGCAGTGGTCGCGGAGCTGGGCGATGACACCGTCGAGGGTTTCGGCCGGGTGGACGTTGGTGCAGTAGGCGAGGTGGACGGTGGAGCCGTCGGGGTGCCGGAAACGCATCGCTCACTCCCCGCCGCGCAGCACGGAGTTGCCCTCGTGCGTGGGCGCGGTGGCGGCCACGTCGAGGGTGAGGCGGCCGCTGAGCCCGTAGAACGCGACGGGGTTGCGCCACAGCACCAGGTCCACGTCGTCCTCGGTGAATCCCTCGGCGAGCATCGCGTCGGCGACCTTGCGGGTCTTCAGCGGGTCGCTCCTGCCCCAGTCGGCGGCGGAGTTCACCAGGACCCGCTCGGGCCCGTACGCGCGCAGGATCGCGACCATCCGCCGCTCGTCCATCTTGGTGTCGGGATAGACGGAGAACCCCAGCCAGCAGCCGCCGGCCTTGGCCTCCTTGACGGTGGTCTCGTTGAGGTGGTCGACCAGGACCCGGTCCGGCGGGAGCGCGGACTCCCGGACGACGTCGAGGGTGCGGCGCAGCCCGGCGAGCTTGTCACGGTGCGGGGTGTGGACGAGCGCCGGCAGTTCATGGTCGGCGGCGAGCTGGAGCTGGGCGGCGAGGGCGGTGTCCTCGGCGGGGGTCATGGAGTCGTAGCCGATCTCCCCGACGGCGACGACCTGGTCCTTGACGAGATACCGGGGCAGTTCGTCGAGGACGGGGAGGCAGCGGGGGTCGTTCGCCTCCTTGGGGTTGAGAGCGAGGGTGCAGTGGTGGGCGATGCCGTACTGGGCGGCGCGGAAGGGCTCCCAGCCGAGGAGGGAGTCGAAGTAGTCGAGGAAGGAGGCGGGAGAGGTGCGGGGCTGGCCGAGCCAGAAGGAGGGCTCGACGACGGCGCGGACGCCCGCGGCGTACATGGCCTCGTAGTCGTCGGTCGTCCTGGACGTCATGTGGATGTGGGGGTCGAAGATGCGCATCAGGACTCCTTGCCGTGGGGGGCGTCCGTGGAGTGCGGCGCGGGCGCCGGTTCGGTGAGGGCCAGCACGCGGTACAGGTCGTCGGGCACGGGACGGCCCGCGGCGGTGCGTTCCGCGGCGTAGTCGCCGAGCATGCGGGCCAGTTCGGTGTCGCCGCGGGCGCGCCCGGGCAGGCCGGCCACGCAGTCCACGCCGACCCCGGTGAACAGGCACTTCAGGACCGCCTGCCGCCACAGGTGGGGGCTGAGGTGCCGGGCGGCGTAGGGGCCGACGGCGGCGGCGAGGAGCCGGGTGTCGTTGGTGCGCAGCGCGTCCTCGACGAGTGGCAGTCCTTCCGGGCCCGGCAGGAGGTGGGGCAGAGCGTGCAGGACGGCGCGGCGTTCGTCGGCGGTGCCCTGGTGGTAGACGCGGGTGAGCCCGTCCGCGTCGGGGTGCGCCGCGTGCAGGATGAGGACGCGGGCGGCGTCGGCGTGGGCGGTGCCGCACCGGCGGCCGGCCTCGGCGAGGCGCAACTCCCACACGGAGATGGGCCCGTGGGTGCCGGGCTGGGCGGCCGCCTCGTCGAGGGCCTGGTCGAGCCAGGCGCGGGCCGCCGCGGGGAGCCGGGCGTCGAGGTGGGCGCGCAACTCGGCCGGTGGGGTGAGGGCGAGCCCGGTGCCGATCGTGGGGGTGGGCTGCGTGGCCTGCGGGTGGCTCATGCGGTGCTCCCTTCGGGGATGGCGGAGGGCTCGCCGGCAGGTGGTGCGGGGGGCGGGGCGTCCGGTGGGAGCCGCCGCCCGGTGGAGGAGGCCGCCGCGGTGCGGAGGAAGGGGAGGGAGATCGCGGCGAAGTGGGGTCCGGCGTGGGAATGACGGGGCAGTTCGACGACGGTCAGGCCCCGGTAGGCGGCGGCGGACAGAGCACCGAGGACGGCCGGGACGTCGAGGTCGCCCTCTCCGAAGGGCAGGTGTTCGTGGACGCCGCGGCGCATGTCCTCGATCTGGACGTGGCGCAGCCAGGGCGCGGCGGCGCGTACGCAGTCGGCGGGAGAGAGGGGTTCGAGGCACAGGCAGTGGCCGAGGTCGAGGGTGAGGCCGAGGTGTTCGGGGTCGCCGAGGGCGTGGCGCAGGCGGTGGAAGTCGGCGAGGGTGGCGAGGAGGTGTCCGGGTTCGGGTTCGACGGCGAGGGGGACACCGGCGGCGGTGGCGGCCTCCAGGACGGGGGTGAGGGCGGTGGCCAGCCGTGTCCACGCCGTGTCGTCGTCGGTTCCGGCGGGGGTGACGCCGCTGAAGCAGTGCACGGCGTGCGCGCCGAGGTCGGCCGCGACGCCGACGGCCCGGGTCAGCAGGTCGATGCGGCGGGCGCGGTCGTCCGGGTCCGGGTCCAGCAGAGAGGGGCCGTGTTTGCGGCGCGGGTCGAGCACATAGCGGGCGCCCGTCTCGACGGTGACCTCCAGGCCGAGCGCGTCCAGCCGGTGGGCGACCCGGCGGGTGCGGGCGGCGAGGTCGGGGGCGAGCGGGTCGAGGTGCATGTGGTCGAGGGTCAGTCCGACGCCGTCGTAGCCGAGGTCGGAGAGCAGGGCGAGTGCGTCGTCGAGGCGGAGGTCGGCGAGGCCGTTGGTGCCGTAGCCGAAGCGGAGCGGCGTGCCGCCGGGGGCCGCGGCGGACGCCGGGGTGCTCGGGGAGGGCAGCACGCTCATGTGACGCTCACCTTCCTCGCGAACCTGGCCGCCGACGGGGCCAGGGCCGCGGTCAGCAGGGCCGTGACCGGGGCGCCGGAGCGGGCGGACAGCGCGGCCTGGAGCGGGATCGTGGCGCGGATGCCGCCGCCGACGGCGCGTTGGGTGAGCGGGGGTGACGGGTTGAGGGCGGCGTGGAGGTAGGGGCGGGCGGCGGTCGCGGCGTAGACGGCGGCGAGCGCTCCCCGCAGGGTGTCGGCTGCGGTGCGGGAGTGGGCCGGGCGCGCGGCGGTGGCCGGCCGGGTGCGCCCCCGGGTCAGCGATCGGGCCAGAACCCCCGTCGTGGCCAGCGCGGCCAGAGCGGGCAAGGGCGAGCCGCCGCTGGTTTCCCGGCGGGACACGGTGGTGAGTGCCAGGGTGTGGCCGGCGAGGAGGGCGGCCGGGCGCAGGGCCGGGCGGATGCGGCCCGTGGTGGCCGCGGCGCCCAGGAGCAGGTCCAGGCCGCGGGCCGCCGCCATCGCGGCCGGGCCCGCCGGGGTGCGTTTCAGGGCCAGGTCGTACGCCCAGACGGTCGCCGCCAGGGGGGCCGCCACGGTGAGTGCGGGGCGGCCGGAGCGGGCCGCGAGGGCCAGCCCGGCCGTCGTGAAGGCGCAGGCCGCCGTGAGAGCGGCGGTGGGGCGGATCCGGCCGGAGGGCAGGGGGCGGTGCGGGCGTTCCACGGCGTCCTCGGCGCGGTCGGCCCAGTCGTTGAGGGCCATGCCCGCCTCGTAGAGGCACAGGGAGGAGCCGATGGCCAGCAGTGTGCTGCGGCTGGGACGGGCGCGGACGGCGGCCGCGCCGGCCAGCGCGTCACCGGGGACGGTGAACAGCGCGGGGAGGCGCAGCAGTTCGGCCCAGGCACGTGGGCCTCCGCGGTCCCCGGTGCTCCCGCTCATCGGGCCTCCCCCGCCCGCTGCCCAGCGGGTGCCTGCCGCAGTCGCCGCGCGAAGTCCGTCAGTGCCGCGTACTGCTCCCCGAGCGCCGACGGCCCGTCCCCGACCGGGTCCTTGAAGTAGAAGCCCAGGTCGGTGAGCGGGCCGGACAGGCCGGTCTCGTGGGCGCGCAGTGTCAGCCGGGCCAGGTCCAGGACCAGCGGGGCGGCCAGTGCCGAGTCGCAGCCCTGCCAGATGGTCTGCAGCACCATGCGCGCGCCGAGGAAGCCGTCGAAGGCGACGTGGTCCCAGGCGGTCTTCCAGTCGCCGAGGGCGGGCACGTCGTCGATGTGGACCTCGCCCTCGACCCCCGCGCCGAGGGTGTCGGCGAGGACCCGCTCCTTGCCGGCGTTCTTCGCGGCTGCCGCGGCCGGGTCGGCCAGGGACGCGCCGTCTCCGCCTCCGAGCAGGTTGGTCCCGGACCAGGCCCGCACCGTGAGGGCACGCTGCGCGAACATCGGGCCCAGCACCGACCGCAGCAGGGTCTGCCCCGTCTTGCCGTCCCGGCCCGCGTGGGGCAGACCGCTCGCCGCAGCCGGCGACGCCAGCGCCGGGTGGTGCAGGCCCGTGGACGGGGTGAAGTTCACATACGGGCAGCCCGCGCGCAGGGCCGCCGCCGCGTACAGCGAGCTGGGCGGAAGACGGTCGCCGGTGGCCGGAGGCTCGGTGGACGCCACGTTCACCACCACCGCACTCGCGAGCCCCCGGCGTCGTACGAAGTCCTGGATGTCGGCGGCGAAGGCGTCGATCTGCTGTTCCTCGTCCCGGGTGTCCCCGGGCAGGGGGCCGCCCGGTCTGATCTCCCGGTCGGCGGCGGCGAGTTCGGCCGCGACGGCGGAGGGCAGACCGGGTGGCAGTACGCCGCCCGCGGCGAGGGCTTCCGCGCGTTTGGGCAGGGGGCAGTCCACCGTGTCGTGACCGCCGAATACCAGGGACGACAGGGCCACAAGGCCGCTGTCCGCGAAGACGGGGGTCTCGGTGACCATGCCCGTGGGCGGGTGCAGGCCCGCGGTCACGGCGGCGCAACCCGCGACGACGGTCGTGGCGACGGAACCGCGGGCGCCGATCAGCCACACCCCGAGAGGGGCTCGGGCAGGGGATGCGGACATGGGCAGGCAGCCTCCTTGTCGTACGGGGAACCTCAACGGGGACGGGAGGAAAGCGGCGGGCGGGAGTCCGGCGTCCCCCGCCCGCCGCCGCTCACTTGCCCTTGACGGGCAGCTCCTTGATCCGGATGTCACGGAAGGACACCTGGTCGCCGGCACCGTGGTTCTGGATGCCGATGTGTCCGTCGGTGAGGCTCCGGGCCGGATCGGTGTTGGTGAAGTCGTTGATCTTCACGCCGTTGAGCCAGACGCGCAGGCGTTCGCCCTCCACGCGGATCTCGTACGTGTTCCACTCCCCCGGCGGGTTCAGCGCACGGTCGCGCTTCTTCAGGTCGGCGGACTGGAAGCCGTAGACGGACCCCGTGGTCTTCTCGGGCACGTCCGTGGCGTCGATCTGGACCTCGTAGCCGTTGTTCACGGCCGACCACGGGTCGTCCGAGGGCGGGAAGCCCACGAACACACCGGAGTTGTCGTCGCCGGCCGTCTTCCAGTCGAGCTTCAGCGAGTACGAGGAGAAGCCCGACGCGGCGTACCACAGCAGGCCCATGCCGCCCTGCGACGTCAGGGTGCCGTCGGCGTCCAGGGTGAAGGAGCCCGGGCCCGCTTGTTTCCAGCCTTCGAGCGAGGTGCCGTCGAAGAGCGGACGGTAGCCGTTCTCCGGGCGGCAGTCCGCCTGGGCGTCGCCCACGGCCCACCGGATGCCGCCCAGCAGGTGCCGGCGGAAGGCGGGGTCGGCGTAGGACTCCTTGGTGTGGCCGCCACCGGTGTAGAAGGCGCGGCCGCCCTGGTAGTTCTGGCACCAGGCGATCGGGTGGTCGCCGTTCATGGTGCCGCCGGTGTACGAGGACTCGTCGAGCGAGGCGAGGACGTGGGCCCTCTCCCGGGGATTCGAGCGGTAGTTGTACCACTCGTCGGTGCGTTGCCAGGTCCGGCCGAGCTCCGAGGTCGCCGGATGGGCGCGGTCCTCGACGTTCACCGTGGCCGGCTGGATCGCCGGGTGCGACTGGAAGTAGGCGCCGGCGAGGCCGCCGTAGAACGCCCAGTCGTACTCGGTGTCGGCGGCCGCGTGGATGCCCACATAGCCGCCGCCCCGGCGGATGTAGTCCTCGAAGGCGCTCTGCTGGGCGGAGTCCAGCACGTCCCCCGTCGTGGACAGGAACACGACGGCGTCGTACCGCCGCAGGTTCGACGGGGTGAAGGCGCCGGCGTCCTCCGTCGCGTCGACCGTGAAGCCGCCCGTCTCGCCGAGCTGCTTCACCGCCGCGATGCCGTCCGGGATCGAGTCGTGCCGGAAGCCGGCCGTCTTGGAGAAGACCAGCACCCGTGTGCCGTCCTCGGAGTGCGGGGCCGCGGGCTGGGTGACACCGCCGAGGAGCAGGGCGGCGCCCAGCGCGGCCGTCGTCAGCCGTCCGGTCGTGTGCATGCCGTCCTCCTCTCAGCCGGTCGTGAAGGTGAAGTCGTCCACGTCGAACAGGGCGCCGGAACCGGTGCTCCCCTTGAAGACCAGGTAGAGCGTGGTCGTGCCCCTCGGCGCGCGGGACAGGCCCGCGCTGACGTCCTGGAAGTTCTCCCAGCCGCCCGTGACCGGCACGGTCGCCTTGCCGAGCAGGGTGCCCGTCGCCGAGCCCGCGCGGACCTCGAGGGTGCCGCCCGCGCCACCGGAGGCGATGCGCGCCGTGATCTTCTTGGCGTCGCTCAGCACGTACGGCGTGAAGGAGATCCAGTCGCCGTTGTCGATGTCGCCGACCGTCCTGCCGCCGTGCGCGGTGTCCTTGGCGATCACCGAGACACCGGAAGAGGTGCTGAAGTGCTCGGCCTGGCGGTGCCGGGGCTGGGTGACGTTCCGGTCGTGCGAGGTGAGGGGGGCCTGGCCGCCGCCTCCGCCGTCGGTGTACTCGGCGTCGAAGACGCCGAAGATGTTGGCGTCGTCGTCATGGCCGCCGTCCGCGCTGGTCTGGATGGTGCCGGAGCAGCCGTTGGCCGAGGTGAGCGGGTGGCCGTGGGAGTCGTGGCCGAGGACGAAGGTGACCTTGACCTTCGAGCAGTCGACGGCCGCGCCGTCCTCCGGGTCGGTGACCTTCACCTTGAAGGGGATGGCGTCCCCGAAGCTGAACAGCTGTCCGTCCTGCGGGAGCTCGAGCACCACCTTGGGCGCGGTGTTGCCGACGACGATCTGCACGCTCGCGCTGCCGGTGCGCCCGGAGGGGTCCTTGGCGGTCAGCGTGGCCGTGTAGGTGCCGTTCTTCTTGTACTTGTGGGTCGGGTCGGCCGCCGTCGAGGTGGTCCCGTCGCCGAAGTCCCAGCTGTAGGTGAGCGCGTCGCCGTCCTGGTCGCCGGTGCCCGCGGAGGAGAACGTCACCTTCAGCGGCGCCTGCCCGGAGGTGCGGTCGGCCGCGGCCTGGGCGACCGGCGAGTGGCCGTCGGTGGCGTTCTCGATGCGGTACAGGGCCGAGTGCTCGTCGCCGCCGAACCAGGCGGTGCCGTAGTCGAGGACGTACAGGGCGCCGTCGGGCCCGAACGCCATGTCCATGATCTGGGTGCCGGACCAGGGGAAGGGGTTGATGGACTGCACGGTGCCGTCGGCGTCGGTCACGATCCGCTTGATCCAGCGGCGGCCGAACTCGCCCGCGAAGAAGTTGCCGTCATACGCCTGCGGGAACTTCACCGGCGAGTCGAGCGCCGGGTCGTAGTGGTAGACCGGGCCGCCCATCGGGGACTCGGAGCCGTCGCCGAACTCGGGCACGGACGGGCCGTTGTAGGGGATCCAGGCGGGCTGGGCCGGCGGCAGGTCGGTCAGGCCGGTGTTGTGCGGCGAAGTGTTCTTCGGTGCGGCGCAGTCGAAGCGCGCGCCCGACGCCTTCGTCGCGAAGTCGTAGTCCACATAGGCGTCGTTGGCGCCGGTGCAGTACGGCCAGCCGAAGTTGCCGGGGCCGGTGACGCGGGCGAACTCGACCTGGCCGGCGGGGCCGCGGTTCGGGTCGGCGGCTCCGGCGTCGGGGCCGTAGTCGCCGACGTAGAGGATGCCGGTCTGCTTGTCGACGCTGAAGCGGAACGGGTTGCGGAAGCCCATCGCGTAGATCTCGGGCCGTGTCCTGTCCGTGCCGGGCGGGAAGAGGTTGCCGTCGGGTATCGCGTACGAGCCGTCCGCGTTCACCTTGATGCGCAGGATCTTGCCGCGAAGGTCGTTGGTGTTGCCGGCCGAGCGCTGCGCGTCGAAGGCCGGGTTGCGGTCGGAGCGTTCGTCGATGGGGGTGAAGCCGTCCGACTGGAAGGGGTTGGTGTCGTCACCGGTCGACAGGTACAGGTTCCCGGCGGCGTCGAAGTCGATGTCACCGCCGACATGGCAGCAGATGCCGCGGGAGGCGGGCACGTCGAGAATCTTCTTCTCGCTCGCCGCATCCAGTGTCCCGTCGGTCTTCAGGACGAACCGGGAGAGCCGGTTGACGCCGTCGAAGGGCGCGAAGTCGGCCGGGGTGCCGGTCTCGGGTGCGTCGCCCGCCGGGGTGTTCAGCGGGGGCGCGTAGTAGAGGTAGATGAAGCGGTTGGTGGTGAAGTCCGGGTCGACGCCGACGCCTTGGAGGCCTTCCTCGTCGTGCGAGTAGACGTCGAGCTTGCCGGCCAGACGGGTGTTGCCCGCCGCGTCGGTGATGCGGAGTTCGCCGTCGCGGGAGGTGTGGAGGACGGAGCGGTCCGGGAGGACGGCGAGCGACATGGGCTCGCCGACCTCGGCCTCGCCCTTGGCGAGGGTGACCTGCTGGAAGTCCTCCGCCGCCGCGGTCCCCGTGTCGGAGACGGCTGCGCCGGCCTGGGGGGCGACGAAGGTGAGGGACACGCCTGCCAGCAGTGCGCCGCCGAGCAGGGCGACGGCTTTGCGCAGGGACGGGCGTCGTCTGTGGGCGGTGACTCTGCCGGTGCGGGTGGTGCGGTCGTTCCCGTGCACGAATGCCTCCAGAATGGGGCCGGTTGTACGGGCGGGTGCGGTACGCCGGGATGCGCCGTCATCCCGGAGAGCTTGATGGGAGCTGATCAGTTGCCGAACGCCGCGTCGAACGAGGCCGACGGCGGCTCGAAGTCGTACGCCTTCAGCCGGTTCAGGGCCTCGGGGGCGCCCTGGAGCCGGTCCATGCCGGCGTCCTCCCACTCCACGGAGACGGGCCCCTGGTAGTCGATGGAGCGCAGCATCCGGAAGACGTCCTCCCAGGGGACGTCGCCGTGCCCGGCGGAGACGAAGTCCCAGCCGCGGCGGGGGTCGCCCCAGGGCAGGTGGGAGCCGAGGCGGCCGTTGCGCCCGTCGAGGCGCTTGCGGGCCTCCTTGCAGTCGACGTGGTAGATCCGGTCGCGGAAGTCCCACAGGAAGCCGACCGGGTCGAGGTCCTGCCACACGAAGTGGGAGGGGTCGAAGTTCAGGCCGAAGGCCGGTCGGTGGTCGACGGCGGCCAGGGCGCGCTGGGTGGTCCAGTAGTCGTAGGCGATCTCGCTCGGGTGGACCTCGTGCGCGAACCGGACGCCCTCTGCGTCGAAGACGTCGAGGATCGGGTTCCACCGCTCGGCGAAGTCCTCGTAGCCGCGTTCGATCATCGACTCGGGGGCCGGCGGGAACATGGCGACCAGGTGCCAGATGGCGGAGCCGGTGAAGCCGATGACGGTGTCGACGCCGAAGGCGGCAGCGGCGCGCGCGGTGTCCGCGATCTCCGCGGCGGCCCGCCGGCGTACTCCCTCGGGCTCGCCGTCGCCCCAGATGCGGGCGGGCAGGATGGCCCGGTGCCGTTCGTCGATGATGGCGTCGCACACCGCCTGGCCGACGAGGTGGTTGGAGATCGCCCAGCACTTCAGGCCGTACTTGTCGAGGAGCTGGTGGCGGGAGTCGACGTACGACGGGTCGGCGAGGGCCTTGTCGACCTCGAAGTGGTCGCCCCAACATGCGAGTTCGAGTCCGTCGTAGCCGAAGTCGCGGGCGAGTCGGCAGACCTCCTCCAGGGGCAGGTCGGCCCACTGGCCGGTGAACAGGGTGAAGGTGCGCGGCATACGGCAGTCCCCCTCAGTCCGCTATGGGCGTGTAGACGGAGTTCTTCTCGGCGCTCTCCTCCACCGCGGCGAGGACCCGCTGGACCTGCAGCCCGTCGGTGAAGGAGGGGTCGGGCGTGGTGCCCTCGGCGATCGCGTGGACGAGGTCGCGGGCCTGGTGGACGAAGGTGTGCTCGTAGCCGAGGCCGTGGCCCGGCGGCCACCAGGCGTCCAGGTAGGGGTGGTCGGGTTCGGTGACCAGGATGCGGCGGAAGCCGGCGTGCGCCTCGGGTTCGGTGGCGTCGTGGTACGACAGTTCGTTGAGCCGCTCCAGGTCGAAGGCGAGGGAGCCGCGCTCGCCGTTGAGTTCGATGCGCAGGGCGTTCTTGCGGCCGGTGGCGTACCGGGTGGCCTCGAAGGAGGCGAGGGCGCCGGAGGCGAAGCGGCCGGTGAACAGGGCAGCGTCGTCCACGGTCACCTCGCCGGTGACGTCGGCCGATGCGGCGCTGAGCCCGCTGGTCGGGCCGTGGGGCAACGGCCGTTGCCGGACGAAGGTCTCGGTGAGCGCGGACACTCCGGCCAGGCGCTCCCCCGCGAGGTACTGGGCGAGGTCGACGATGTGCGCACCGAGGTCGCCGAGCGAGCCGGAGCCGGCCGATTCCTTGCGCAGCCGCCAGGTCAGCGGGAAGGAAGGGTCGACCAGCCAGTCCTGGAGGTACGACACCCGCACGTGCCGCAGGGTGCCGATCCGGCCCTCGGCGACCATGCGGCGGGCGAGCGCGGTGGCGGGGACGCGGCGGTAGTTGAAGCCGACCATCGCGCGCTGACCGCGTGCGTGGGCCGCTTCGGCCGCCGTGGCCATCGCCTCGGCCTCCTCGACGGTGTTCGCGAGGGGCTTCTCGCACAGCACGTGCTTGCCCGCCGCGAGCGCGGCCAGCGCGATCTCGGCGTGGCTGTCCCCCGGGGTGCAGATGTCGACGAGGTCGATGTCGTCCCGGGCGATCAGCGCCCGCCAGTCGGTCTCGGCCGCCGCCCAGCCGTGCCGGTCGGCCGCCGCGCGCACGGCGGCCGGGTCGCGGCCGCAGATCGCGGCCATCACCGGGCGCAGGGGAAGGTCGAAGACACGGCCCACGGTGCGCCAGCCCTGGGAGTGGGCGGCGCCCATGAAGGCGTAGCCGACCATGCCGACGCGCAGGGGCGGTTTCCCGGCGCCGGTTCCGGAAGGTGGCGGCGTCTCGCTCTCCGCGCCTTCTGACTGCTGCGGCTGTCCCATACGGAAGGTCCTCCTCGTCCTGGTGGTGGTGCGCCGTGGGGGGTGCGGGTGGAGCGTCACCTGAAGCCGGTGGGCATGTAGCGGTCGACGTTGTCCTTGTCGACGACGGCCGAGTAGAGCGTGATGGAGGCCGGGATCTCGTACTCGGCGAGGCCGCCGACGCCCTTGCCCTGGCCGAGGGCGCGGGCGAGGTCGATCGCGGACGCGGCCATGGTCGGCGGGTACAGGACGGTCGCCTTCAGCACGCTGTTGTCCTGCTTGATGGCCTGGAACGCGGACAGCGCCCCGGCGCCGCCGACCATCAGGAAGTCGTCGCGCCCGGCCTGCTGGATGGCGCGCAGGGCGCCCACGCCCTGGTCGTCGTCGTGATTCCAGAGAGCATCGAACTTCGGCTGCGCCTGGAGCAGTTGGGCCATCTTGGCCTGCCCCGACTCGACCGTGAAGTCGGCTGCCTGGCGGGCGACCTTCTTGATGTTCGGGTAGTTCTTCAGGGCGTCGTCGAAGCCCTGGGTGCGCTGTTTGGTCAGTTCCAGGTTGTCGAGTCCGGCGAGCTCGATGACGCGGGCGTTCGCCTTGCCCTTGAGCTTCTCGCCGATGTAGTGGCCGGCGTTGAGGCCCATGCCGTAGTTGTCACCGCCGATCCAGCAGCGGTAGGCCTGCGGGGTGTTGAAGACGCGGTCGAGGTTGACGACGGGGATGCCCGCGCGCATCGCCTTCAGCCCGACCTGGGTGAGTGCCTTGCCGTCGGCGGGCAGCACCACCAGCACGTCGACCTTCTTGTTGATCAGCGTCTCGATCTGGCCGATCTGCGCGGCCGTGTCGTTGGAGCCCTCGGTGATCTCCAGCGTCACATCGGAGTACTTCCCGGCGCGGCTCTTGGCGTTGTCGTTGATGGCGTTGAGCCAGCCGTGGTCGGCCTGCGGGCCGGCGAAGCCGATGGTGACGTGCTTGCCGGGCTTGTCGCCGGCGGCCGGCTGGTCGTTCGCGGCGGGCTTGTCGTCCTTGACCTCGTTACTCGTGCAACCTGCGAGGAAGGCACCGGCGGAGACGGCGGCGCTCCCGAAGAGCAGTCCTCTGCGACTGGTGAGTGGCGACATGGCGGTGAACCCTTTCCTCAGGTCGTGCTCGCGGTACGGCGCTGGACCAGCACGGCGGCGACGATGATCGCGCCCTTGGCGATCTGCTGGACGTCGCTCTGCAGGTTGTTCAGGGCGAAGATGTCGGTGATCGTGGTGAAGACCAGGACGCCGAGCACGGAGCCGGTGATGGTGCCCCGGCCGCCGGTGAGCAGGGTGCCGCCGATGATCGCGGCGGCGATGGCGTCGAGTTCGTACAGGTTGCCGTTGGTGTTCTGGCCCGAGCCGGACAGGATGACCAGCAGGAACGCGGCGATGCCGCAGCACAGCCCCGACAGCAGGTAGAGGTACAGCCGCTGGCGGCGTACGTCGATGCCGGCGAGGCGGGCCGCCTCCGCGTTGCCGCCGACGGCGACGGTGCGGCGGCCGAAGGTGGTGCGGTTGAGCAGCAGCCAGCCGATGACGGTGACGACCGCGAAGACCAGGACGAGCGGGGGGATGCCGAGCACGTAGGAGTCGCGTTCGCCGAGCTTGAGGATGCCGTCGACGGTGACGATCTGCGTCCTGCCGTCGGTGATCTGCAGGGCGAGGCCGCGTGCGGAGGCCAGCATGGCGAGCGTCGCGATGAACGGGACCATGCCGCCGTAGGCGATGAGCAGGCCGTTGACCAGTCCGCAGCCCACGCCGACGACGACCGCGGTGAAGAGGATGCCCGCGAAGCCGTACTCCTGGGTGGCGACTGTGGTCGCCCACACCGAGGCCAGCGCGACGATCGCGCCGACGGACAGGTCGATGCCGCCGGAGGTGATGACGAAGGTCATGCCGACGGTGACGACGCCGATCACGGAGGCCTGGGTGAGGACGAGCTGGAGGTTGCGGGTGTCGAGGAACTCGTCCGGTTTGGTGATCCCGCCGATGAGGACGAGTGCGGCGAGCACGCCGAGGAGGGACAGGGTGCGGACGTCGGTGCGGGCCACCAGAACGCGCCAGACCGGGAGTTCGGCCGCGGGCACCTTGTCGGCGGTGTCCCGAGGCGGGGAGACGGGCTGCGTCATGACACCGGGCTTCCTTCCATGACGAGGTCGAGTACGCGGTGTTCGTCCAGCTCACGGGCTGGCGCGGTATGGACGACGCGGCCCTCGCGCAGGACCAGGACGCGGTCGGCGAGGCCGAGCACCTCGGGCACCTCGCTGGAGACCAGCAGCACCGCGAGGCCCTCGTCGGCCAGGCGCCGGACGACCGCGTACAGCTCGGCGCGGGCGCCGACGTCGACGCCTCGGGTCGGTTCGTCGAGCAGCAGCACGCGGCAGCCGCGCAGCAGCCAGCGGGCGAGGACGGCTTTCTGCTGGTTCCCGCCGGAGAGGGTGCGGATCGGCACGGCCGGGTTGTCGGGCCGCAGGGACAGCTCGCGGGTCGTCGCGCGCGCCGCGCCCCGTTCCGCGCCCCGGTCGATCCAGCCGCCGCGCGAGAAGCGGGACAGGGAAGAGATCGAGACGTTGCGGGTGACGGACTCGAGCATCAGCAGGGCCTGCGCCTTGCGTTCCTCGGGTGCGAGGCCCAGCCCGGCGCGCACCGCGGCGCGCACGCTGCCCGGGCGCAACGGGCGCCCGTCGACGAGGACTTGTCCCGCGGTGGGCCTGCGGGCTCCGTAGAGGGTCTCCAGGATCTCGGAGCGCCCGGAACCGACGAGCCCGGCCAGGCCGACGATCTCCCCGGCGCGCACCTCGAGGTCGAGCGGCTCGAACTCGCCCTGCCGGGCCAGGCCCCGGACCTCCAGCACGGGTGTGCCGTGCGGCGGGGACGCGGGCCGCTCGGGGAAGACGTACTCGACGTTGCGTCCCGTCATCAGGGCGACGACGTCGTGGGTCGGTGTGGTCTTCGCCGGCAGTCCGCCCGCGACGGCCCGCCCGTCCTTGAGCACGGTCACCCGGTCGCCGATGCGGCGGATCTCCTCCAGGCGGTGCGAGATGTAGACGACGGCGACTCCGTCGGCGGTGAGATCGCCGACGATGCGGAACAGGTTGTCGACCTCGTCCGGGTCGAGCGCGGCGGACGGCTCGTCCATCACGATGAGCCGTACGTCGTGGGAGAGCGCCCGCGCCATGGACACGATCTGCTGCTGGGCCGCCGACAGCTCGCCCACGAGGCGGGAGGGGTCGATCTCCGGGTGCCCGAGTCGTCGCAGCAGCCGCGCCGTCGACGTCCGCGCTGTGTTTCGCCGTACGACGAAGCCGGCGGCCGTGGGTTCGTGGCCCAGGTGGACGTTCTCGGCCACCGACAGGTGCTCCACCAGGTCGAGTTCCTGGTAGATGGTGGCGATGCCCAGGCGCATGGCCGCGATCGGCGAGCGCAGCGTGACGGGTTCCCCGCGCCAGTGGATGGTGCCGGTGTCGGGCTGGTGGGCGCCGGCGAGGACCTTGATGAGGGTGGACTTCCCGGCCCCGTTCTGGCCGAGCAGGCAGTGCACTTCACCGGCCTGGACGTCGAGGTCGACGCCGTCGAGGGCCCGGACCCCGGGGAACGACTTGGTGATGCCGGACATGCTGAGCAGCGGTGGTTCTGGTGCCATGTGGGTTCCCCTCGGCGGGCGTGCGGGCCGGTGTCAGGGCGTGCCGCCTGCGCTGGGCAGGCGGTTTCAGGGCAGGGCAGGGCAGAGCAGGGCGCTGTGCTGGAGTTCCGTACGTGCGGCGGTTGCTTACGCGGGTGAGAACAGGTGGTCGCTGATGAGGCGGGCCGCGCCGATGACACCGGCGTTCTGGCCCAACTCGCCGAGGACGATGGGAAGATTGCCGGTCGCGAGCGGCAGCGACTGGCGGTAGACCTGGGTGCGGATCGCGGCGAGCAGGGTGTGGCCGAGGCCGGTCACCCCGCCGCCGATCACCACGAGGCCGGGGTTGAAGAAGCTGACCAGGCCGGCGATGACCTGGCCGGTACGGGTGCCGCCCTCCCGGATGAGGTCGAGGGAGGTGGCGTCGCCCGCGGCTGCCGCGGCGGCGACGTCGGCAGCGGTGAGCGTGCCGTTCGTCTCCAGGCGGGAGGCGAGTTCGGCCGAGAGTCCCTGGTGGGCGGCCTCCAGCGCGTCACGGGCGAGTGCCGCGCCGCTGAAGTGGGCCTCCAGGCAGCCCCGGTTGCCACAGGCGCACGGGCGTCCTTCGGGCACGGCCTGGATGTGCCCGATGTCCCCCGCGCTGCCCGTCGTGCCCCGGTAGACCTCACCGCCGACCACGATGCCGCAGCCGATGCCGGTGCCGATCTTGACGCAGAGGAAGTCGCCCACGGTGCGGGCGACGCCCGCGTGCTGCTCCCCCATCGCCATCAGGTTCACGTCGTTGTCGACCATGACCGGGCAGCCGAGTTCCTGGCTGAGGGCCTCCCGCACCGGGAAGCCGTCCCAGCCGGGCATGATCGGGGGTGCCACGGGGACGCCCTCGGGGAAGCGGACCGGTCCCGGGACGCCGATGCCGGCACCGTCGAAGCCCTCCGCCAGGCCGGATGTCTTCAACTTCGCGGCCATGGCAAGGACTTGCTCGAAGACCGCGACGGGGCCCTCGCGCACGTCCATGGGCTGGTTGAGGTGGCCGAGCACTTCCAGTTCGGCGTTGGTGACCGCGACGTCGACCGAGGTCGCGCCGATGTCGACGCCCAGGAAGCGGAGGTTCGGAGCGAGACGGACGTTGTGCGAGCGGCGGCCGCCCCGGGAGGCGGCGAGACCGTCGGCGACGACCAGTCCCGTCTCCAGGAGCCGGTCGACCTCAACGGCCAGCTTGGACCGCGAGAGGTCCACCTGGTCGCCGAGCTGAGCGCGGGAGTTGGGGCCGCCGTCGCGCAGCAGCTTCAGCAGCCGGGCCTGATGGGCGTTGGCGGGTCGAGCCGTCATCCGTCTCACGAGCCCCTCCCCGCCTCAATCGGCCTGTGCGCGCCGGTTTCCGGCCACTTCTGTGGCTTGCTTTCGGAGGGAACGTAGCAGCGACTGCCGGGACTGGGAAGAAGTTGCGCAGAGATTACCGCCAACTTTCTCCACTCGCAGGACAAAGACCCAGGATGCGCAGACGGCGCACTGGCGCCGTCGCGCACCGGCCCGCAGGATGAGCACGCACCACGTCGGGGCCGGGCCGTCCGTGGCCCGGCAAGGGAGAGGGGGACCGTGTGATTCTGGTGACGGGTGCCACGGGGAACGTGGGTGCCGAACTCGTCCGCGTCCTGGCGGAGTCGGGGCAGCCGGTGCGGGCACTGAGCCGCGCCGGCCGGTCGGAGGGCCTGCCGCCGGGGGTGACGGCCGTGGCAGGCGACCTGAACCGGCCGGAGACGGTGCGGGAAGCGCTCGACGGTGTACGGGCGATGTTCCTGATGCCGGGCTACGGGGGTCAGCGGCAGATCCTGGCGGATGCGCGGGCGGCAGGGGTGGAGCGGGTCGCCCTGCTGTCCGGGAGGTCGGCGGGCACGGGCGACACCGGCAACGCGGTTGCCGGCTACCTGATCCAGGCCGAGACGGCGGTGCGGGAGTCCGGGCTGGCGTGGACGTCGCTGCGGTGCACGAGCTTCATGTCCAACGCGTTGCAGCTGGCGGACCAGATCCGCAAGGGCGACACCGTGCGGGTGCCGTTCCCGGACACGTACACGACCGACATCGATCCGTACGACATCGCGCGGGTCGCCGCGCGCGCCCTGCTGTCGGACGAGTGGGCGGGCCGATCTCTCGAAGTGACGGGCCCCGAAGCGCTGTTGCCCGCCGATCGTGTGCGCATCCTGGGCGAGGCGCTCGGCCGGGACCTGCGGGCCGTCGGCCTCACGAACGAGGAGGCGCGCACCGAGCTGGAGTCCCGCATGCCCAAGCCGTACGTCGACGCCTTCTTCAGCTTCTTCGTGGACGGCACCCTGGACGAGTCACAGGTGCTGCCGACGGTGCGGGAGGTGACGGGCCGGGAGCCGCGCACGTTCCGGGAGTGGGCTCGGGCGCACGCGGACGCTTTCTGACGGGTGTTACTCGGTGGGGCGGACGACGCAGAGGCCGGCAGCGCCGGACTACGACCTCGGTCGCTCGTGGTACGACCGCCGCGTGTGCTCGGTGTGTTCGCGCATGAGGTGGGTGGCTCGCTGTTCGTCGCGGGCCGCGATCGCCGCGATCAGCTCGCGGTGTTCGATCCACGACTGCCGGCCGCGCTGCCGGGCGACCGGCGTGTAGTACCAGCGCACCCGGCGGTCGACCTGCCCCGCCAGTTCCGCGAGGACCGCGTTGCCCGCCAGCTCCATCACCTTCGCGTGGAAGCGGGCGTTGAGCGCGACCGCCCCGTCCACGTCGTCCTGCGCCACGGCCCGCTCGCCCTCGGCACACAGCTCCTCCAGAACCGCGACACCGGCGCTGTCCGCGTTCGCGGCGGCGAGCCGCGCGGCCTCCGCCTCCAGCAGCGTACGGACGGTGAGGAGCTGGTCGGCCTCCGCCTCCGTGGGCTCGTGCACGAACGCCCCCTGGGCGGGCCGCAGATCGACCCACCCCTCGGTGTTCAGCCGCTGCAGCGCCTCGCGCACCGGCTGCCGGGAGACCCCGAGGTGCCCGGCGAGCTCACTCTCGACGAGGTGCTGGCCCGGCTGGAGGGCACGCGTGGTGATGAGTTCGAGCAGCGCCTCGTAGACACGGTCGCGCAACGGGCCCGGCCGCTCCAGCCTGGGCACCGCTCCCTGCGGCAGTCCTGTCGACAACATCGCGGTCCCCCTCCAGGGCAACGGCGGCGCGGTAGCCGGAAAGCCAGTATGAATTGTCTTTCGTCTACAGTCTACCGGCACACAAGGGCCGGCCCCGCGGGAAGTCGGCTACGCCACACGGCCGTCCGGCTGACGGACGACGACCCACGAACGGCCGCTCACGGGCAGCGAATCACCTGTCCCGCGTACGAGAGGTTCCCGCCGAACCCGAACAGCAGCACGGGTTCACCGCTCGAGATCTCCCCGCGCTCCACGAGCTTCGACAGGGCGAGCGGGATGCTCGCCGCCGAGGTGTTCCCCGACTCTGTGACGTCGCGCGCGACGACCGCGTTCACGGCGCCCAGCTTCTCCGCGAGCGGTTCGATGATGCGCAGGTTGGCCTGGTGCAGCACGACCGCGGCGAGCTCCTCGGGCGCGATCCCGGCCCGCTCGCACACCCGGCGCGCGATGGGCGGCAGTTGGGTCGTCGCCCACCGGTACACGCTCTGCCCTTCCTGCGCGAACCGAGCGGGCGTGCCCTCGATCCGGACCGCGTGCCCCATCTCGGGCACCGAGCCCCACAGCACGGGCCCGATCCCGGGCTCCTCACCGGCGGGGCACGCCTCGACCACGGCGGCTCCCGCACCGTCCCCGACCAGCACGCATGTCGTACGGTCCGTCCAGTCCGTGACATCGGACATCTTCTCGGCGCCGATGACGAGTGCCCTGCTCGCCGCGCCCGCACGCACGGCGTGGTCGGCGGTGGCGAGCGCGTGGGTGAAACCGGCGCAGACGACGTTGACGTCCATCGCTGCGGGCTGCGGCATGCCGAGCCGGGCCGCGACGCGGGCCGCCGTGTTCGGCGAGCGGTCGACGGCGGTGCAGGTGGCGACCAGGACGAGGTCGATGTCGCCGGGCGCCAGGCCGGCCGCCGCCAGCGCCTTGGCGGCGGCGTGCGCGGCGAGCTCGTCGACGGGCTCGTCGGCTCCGGCGATGTGGCGCGTGCGGATGCCCACCCGGGTCCTGATCCACTCGTCGCTGGTGTCGACCATGCCCGCCAGGTCCTCGTTGGTGAGCACCTCGGCGGGCTGATAGTGGCCGACGGCGGTGATGCGTGAGCCGTTCATGGGTGGTTCCCCTCGTTGCCGTGGGTGTCGGGATCCACCAGTCTGATCAGTGACTCACGGGTAGGGCGGCAGGTGAAACGACAGGAATGGGGCGCCCGGCTTGTCGGCTTCCCGCAGTTCTTCGGACGCCCGAGGATGTGCCTCGCAGTGTCACCCGGTGAAGAGCTGCTTGGCCTTCAGGACGAGCTCGTACAGGCCGTAGCCCAGCGGCGCCCCCACCCACACCCAGGCGAGGGCGATCAGGGGGATGGGGGTCCCCCCGCTCGAGCGAAGCCGAGAGTGGGGGAGGTCAGGCGGGCTGCTCTCGGCGGCCATCGGCGGCCTCCTTCGGTACGGGGACGTGGTGGCGGGGGTGGACCGGCCGGACCAGCTCGTTGGCGGCGAAGCCGATGACGAGCAGCCCGATCATGATCATGAAGGACAGGCCGTAGAGGGACGACCCGTGCTTTCCGGCTTCCTTCTGGTGGTCGGCGATCCAGTTGACGATCAGCGGCCCGAGGACCCCTGCGGTCGACCATGCGGTGAGCAGCCGGCCGTGGATCGCACCGACCTGGTACGCGCCGAACAGGTCCTTCAGATAGGCGGGGACGGTCGCGAAGCCGCCGCCGTAGAAGGAGAGGATCACCAGCGCACAGAGAATGAACAGGGGCTTGGAGGAGTCGCCGAACAACGCGATGAGCAGGTACATGATCGCACCGGCGCCCAGGTAGACGCGGTAGACGTTCTTGCGTCCGATCAGGTCGGAGGCAGACGACCAGCCGATCCGGCCCGCCATGTTGGCCGCCGACAGCAGGGCGACGAAGCCGGCCGCCGCGGAGGCCGACACCGGGGTGGAGGTGTCCGCGAAGAAGTCCGTGATCATGGGCGCGGCCTTCTCGAGGATGCCGATGCCGGCGGTCACGTTCATGCAGAGCACGGTCCACAGGCACCAGAACTGCGGGGTGCGCACGGCGCTCCGGGCGGAGACCTGCACCCCTTCGAAGGCGCTCGGACCGGCGGCCGTGCCTCCGTGGTCCTCGCTGCGCGGCACCCGTACCAGCAGGACGCCGAGCGACATGAAGACGGCGTACGACAGCCCGTGCACCAGGAAGGCGAGCGCGATCCCGGAGTGGTCTGAGCCGAAGGACTGGAGCATCTGCGCCGACCAGGGCGAGGCGATGAGCGCGCCGCCGCCGAAGCCCATGATGGCGATGCCGGTGGCCATGCCGGGCCGGTCCGGGAACCACTTGATCAGGGTGGAGACGGGTGAGATGTAACCGATGCCGAGGCCGATGCCGCCGACGAACCCGTAGCCGAGGACGATCAGCCAGTACTGCTGTGTCTGCGCGCCCAGCGCGGAGATCAGGAAGCCGGTCGAGAAGCAGACCAGGGCGACGGTCATGGCCCAGCGCGGGCCGTTGCGTTCGACGAGCGTGCCGCCGAACGCGGCCGACAGCCCGAGCATCACGATGGCGAGCTGGAAGGGCAGCGCGCTCTGGGTGCCGCTGAGGTGCAGGGCGGATTCGAGCGGCGGCTTGAACACGCTCCAGGCGTAGGCCTGGCCGATGGACAGGTGGACGGAGAGGGCGGCGGGCGGCACCAGCCAGCGGCTCCATCCCGGGGGTGCGACAGGAGGGCTCATGATCCCGAACAGTAGGAAGGCGGACGGGAGTTGAGAACCCTGCGGGTCGACCGTATGCGGTGAGCGGTATCCAGGATGCGCCGAACGGTCGTGCCGCCCGGTTTCCGGGCTGCGCGGACCCTTGCCGAGCCAACTTCCATACTGTAGACAATATTTCGTCGACATCCCGTATCGACCCTCTTCGGCAGTTCCAGCCACCTCCGCGGTACCCCCTCGACCGAACGGAGTGTTCCTGTGAAAGTCGCAGTTCTCGGCGCCGGTGCCATCGGCGCCTACGTCGGCGCCGCGCTGCACCGTGCGGGCGCCGATGTGCACCTCATCGCCCGTGGACCGCATCTGGCGGCCATGAGGCGGCACGGAGTGCGGGTGCGCAGCCCGCGCGGCGACTTCACCGCGCACGCCCACGCCACCGACGACCCTGCCGAGATCGGCCCGGTCGACTATGTGTTCCTTGGGCTGAAGGCCAACTCGTACGCTGCGTGCGGGCCGCTGATCGAGCCTCTCCTGCACAGCACGACGGCGGTCGTGGCCGCCCAGAACGGAATCCCCTGGTGGTACTTCCACCGCCACGGCGGCCCCTACGACGGCCGTCGCCTCGAGAGCGTGGACCCCGACGGCGCGGTCAGTGCGGTGCTCGCGCCGGAACGGGCCATCGGCTGCGTGGTGTACGCGGCGACAGAGCTCGAAGGCCCCGGTGTCGTGCGGCACTTGGAAGGCACCCGGTTCTCCGTCGGCGAGCCGGACCGCGGCATCTCCGAGCGCTGTCTGGCCTTCGGTGAGGCGATGCGGGCGGGCGGCCTGAAGTGCCCGGTCGAGCCTGACCTGCGCAGCGACATCTGGGTCAAGCTGCTCGGCAACATCTCCTTCAACCCGATCAGCGCGCTGGCCCGCGCCACCATGCGGCAGATGTGCCTGCACGGCGGCACCCGCAGGGTCATCGAGATCATGATGCGGGAGACGCTCACGGTCGCCGAGGCCCTCGGCTGCACGGTCGGCGTCTCCATCGAACGGCGCCTCGCGGGCGCCGAACGGGTCGGCGACCACCGCACCTCCACGCTCCAGGACCTGGAGCGCGGCAAGCCGCTCGAACTCGACGTACTCCTCGCGGCCGTCGTCGAGCTGGCGGAGATCACCGGCGTCGAGGTGCCCACCCTGCGCACCGTGCACGCCATCTCGGACCTGCTCGCGCTGAGGAGCGCCGCATGAGGAAACGCGAACCGAAGACCTACACCCGGCTCACCCACCCGCTCGTCCGAGACTCCCGGGACGAGCCCTTCCGCCCGGCGACGTGGGAGGAGGCGCTGGACCGCACCGCCCGGGGCCTCACCCGCAACCGCGGCGCGTTCGGCATGTTCTCCTGCGCCCGTGCGACCAACGAGATGAACTACGTGGCGCAGAAGTTCGCCCGGGTGGTGATGGGCACCAACAACGTCGACTCCTGCAACCGCACCTGCCACGCCCCGAGCGTCGCGGGCCTGTCGGCGGCGTTCGGCTCGGGCGGCGGGACGTCGTCGTACGAGGAGGTCGAGCACACCGACGTCATCGTGATGTGGGGCTCCAACGCCCGCTTCGCGCACCCGATCTTCTTCCAGCACGTGCTGAAGGGCATCAGGAACGGCGCGCGCATGTACGCCGTCGACCCGCGCCGCACGTCCACCGCCGAGTGGGCGGAGAGCTGGCTCGGTCTCAACGTCGGCACGGACATCCCGATGGCGCACGCGATCGGCCGCGAGATCATCCACGCGGGCCTGGTCAACGAGGCGTTCGTGGAGCGGGCCACCACCGGCTTCGAGGAGTACAAGGCGCTGGTCGAGCCGTGGACGCTGTCGCTCGCCGAGAAGGTGACGGGCGTACCGTCCCGCGCCATCCGCGAGCTGGCCCACGCCTACGCCCGCGCCGAGCGCGCCCAGCTGTGCTGGACCCTCGGCATCACCGAGCACCACAACGGCACCGACAACGTCCGCGCCCTGATCAACCTGTCTCTGCTCACCGGTCACGTGGGCCGCTACGGCTCCGGGCTGCAACCCCTGCGCGGCCAGAACAACGTCCAGGGCGGCGGCGACATGGGGGCGATCCCGAACCGTCTGCCCGGCTTCCAGGACATCCTCGACCCCGAGGCGCGCCACCGGTTCGAGTCCGCCTGGGACACCGTCATCCAGCCGCACTACGGGCTGAACCTGACGGAGATGTTCGAGGCGATGGAGGAGGGCTCGCTCCGGGCGGTCTACTGCATCGGGGAGAACCCGGCGCAGTCGGAGGCGGACAGCGAACAGGCCGTGCGGCGGCTGCGGCAGCTCGACTTCCTCGTCGTGCAGGACATCTTCCTGACGAAGACCGCCGAGCTGGCGGACGTGGTGCTGCCGGCGACGGCCGGCTGGGCGGAGACCGAGGGCACGACGACCAACAGCGAGCGCCGGGTGCAGCGGGTACGGCGTGCGGTCACGCCGCCCGGTGAGGCGCGCGAGGACATCGACATCCTCTGCGACCTGGCGGCACGCCTGGGCCACGAGTGGAAGTACGCCGACGCGCAGGCCGTGTGGAACGAGCTGCGGTCGGTGTCGCCGGACCACTACGGGATGACGTACGCGCGCCTGGAGGAACACCAGGGCATCCAGTGGCCGTGTCCGAGCACGGACCGGCTCGAACCCACCTACCTGCACGGTCGGTTGTGGGAGACGGACCCGGAAAGGCGCGGCACGCCCGCCCCGTTCGGGATCGTCCGGCACGACCCGCCCGTCGACCTCACCGACGAGCAGTACCCGATCCGGCTGACCACCGGGCGGCGGCTCGACTCGTACAACACCGGGGTGCAGAGCGGCGGTTACGCCTCTCCGCTCCGGCGCGGCGAGTACGTGGAGCTGTGCCCGGAGGACGCCGAGCGCTACGGGGTCGTCGTCGGCGAGGAGGTGCGGGTGACCTCGCGGCGCGGGTCCGTGGTCGCCCCGGTGTGGGTCGACACCGGCCTCAGGCCCGGGCTCGCCTTCATGACGATGCACTTCCCCGACGAGGTGGACACCAACCAGCTGACGATCGAGGCGAACTGCCCGATCGCGGGCACGGCGGAGTTCAAGGCGTCGGCGATCCGGATCGAGAAGCTGCCCGTCGCGACCATCGTGAGGTGACGCAAGTGGACCTGCACTTCGGCGACAGCAAGCCGACGGACGAGGAACGGGCGGCCGTCGACGCCCTGTTGGGCCCGCCGGAGTCCTCGTGGGAGGGCGCCGACCGTACGGACGCCGACCTGAGGTGGGCCCGCGGCGGCCGCGCGGCCCGGGACCGCCGCGACCTGCTGTTGCCGGGGCTGCACGCGCTCAACGACCGGGTCGGCTGGATCAGCGAGGGCGGCCTCGACTACCTGTGCCGGCGGCTGACCGTGCCGCCGGCCGAGGCGTATGGCGTGGCGACGTTCTACGCGATGTTCTCGGTCGGGCCCCGCCCGGCGACCGTGCTGCACGTCTGCACGGACCTGGCCTGCACGGCTGCCGGGGCGGGCGAGGTGTGCGCCGGTGCCGAGGCTCGGCTCGGCCCGGGCAGCGGGGTGAGCGTCGAGCGCAGCCCGTGCCTGGGCCTGTGCGAACGCGCCCCGGCGGCACTCGCGATCAGGGCGGGCGACCCGGTGCGTACGGCGGTGTCGGCGCCGGGGACGGTGGAGGGGGCCGTCCTCGCCGCCACCGCGCCCGACTCGGCACCGGAGGAGCCGGAGGCGGCGATGGCGGTGCCCCAGGTCGGAGACCCGTCGTTGAGGCTGCTGCACCGGGTCGGCGTCGTCGATCCGTCCTCCCTGGACGACTATCGCGCCCACGGCGGCTACACGGCCCTGCGCCGGGCGTTCGAGCTCGGCCCGGCCGGGGTGATCCGCGAGGTCACCGATTCCGGTCTTCTGGGACGTGGCGGCGCCGCCTTCCCCACCGGCCGCAAGTGGCAGGCCACCGCATCCCAGCCCGACCACCCGCACTACCTGGTGTGCAACGCCGACGAATCCGAGCCGGGCACCTTCAAGGACCGCGTGCTGATGGAGGGCGACCCGTACGCGCTCGTCGAGGCGATGACGGTCGCGGGGTACGCGGTTGGAGCGCACCGGGGCTATCTGTATCTGCGCGGCGAGTACCCGCGGGCGCTGCGCCGCCTGGAGCACGCCCTGGCGCAGGCACGCGCGCGGGGCCTGCTCGGTGACGACGTCCTCGGCCAGGGATACGCCTTCGACATCGAGATCCGGCGGGGGGCGGGCGCCTACATCTGCGGGGAGGAGACGGCCCTGTTCAACTCCATCGAGGGGTACCGGGGCGAGCCGCGCTCCAAGCCGCCGTTCCCCGTGGAGAAGGGCCTGTTCGGCAAGCCGACGGTGGAGAACAACGTCGAGACCCTGGTCAATGTGCTGCCGATCCTCACGATGGGCGCGTCCGCGTACGCGGCGATCGGCACGGAGACGTCCACAGGGCCGAAGCTGTTCTGCGTGTCGGGCAGTGTGGAGCGGCCGGGCGTCTACGAGCTTCCGTTCGGCGCCACGCTCGGCGAACTGCTGACGCTCGCGGGTGCGCGGGAGCGGCTGCGCGCGGTGCTGCTGGGCGGTGCGGCCGGCGGTTTCGTACGCCCCGACGAGCTGGACATCCCGCTCACCTTCGAAGGCACGCGGGAGGCGGGCACGACGCTCGGCTCGGGCGTCGTCATGGCCTTCGACGCCACGGTTCCCCTTCCTCGGCTGCTGCTGCGCATCGCGCAGTTCTTCCGCGAGGAGTCGTGCGGGCAGTGCGTGCCGTGCCGGGTGGGGACCGTGCGCCAGCAGGAGGCGCTCCAGCGGATCGTGGAGCGTACGGGCGCCGACGCCGCCGACGACATCGCCCTGCTCCGGGAGGTGGGCCGCGCGATGCGGGACGCCTCGATCTGCGGTCTCGGGCAGACCGCGTGGAACGCCGTGGAATCCGCCATCGACCGTCTGGGGGCGTACGCATGACCGCGATACCGCTGGGGGTGCCGCGCAGGCTCGTCGAGTTCACCCTCGACGGGCAGGAGGTCAGGGTGCTCGAGGGCTCGACGATCCTGGACGCGTGCCGTGCCGCCGGGAAGGACGTGCCGACCCTCTGCCAGGGCGACACGCTCACCCCGAAGAACGCCTGCCGCGTCTGCGTGGTCGAGGTGGAGGGGTCGAGGACCCTCGTCCCGGCCTGCTCACGGAAGGCCGAGCCGGGCATGGAGGTGCGGACCGGCACCGAGCGCACCCGGCACAGCCGGAAGGTCGTGCTGGAACTGCTCGCGTCCTCGGTGGACCTGTCCACCACACCCGGGGCCGCCGAGTGGATCAAGGAGTACGAGGCGAAGCCGGACCGCTTCGGCCCGGACGCGGCCCGCGTGGACGAGCAGCCGAGGATCGACAACGACCTGTACGTGCGCGACTACGACAAGTGCATCCTCTGTTACAAGTGCGTCGACGCGTGCGGCGAGCAGTGGCAGAACACCTTCGCCATCTCCGTCGCCGGGCGCGGCTTCGACGCCCGGATCGCCGTGGAACACGACGCGCCGCTGACCGACTCGGCGTGCGTGTACTGCGGCAACTGCATCGAGGTGTGCCCGACGGGCGCGCTGTCGTTCAGGTCGGAGTTCGACATGCGCGCGGCGGGTACCTGGGACGAGTCGGCGCAGACCCGGACCACCACGGTCTGCGCCTACTGCGGTGTGGGCTGCAACCTCACGCTGCACGTGCAGGACAATGAGATCGTGAAGGTCACCTCCCCGCACGACAACCCGGTGACCCACGGCAACCTCTGCATCAAGGGCCGTTTCGGCTACCAGCACGTACAGAACCGGGGCTGATCAGGACATGGGACGAGTCACGGAACGACGCAAGGTGATCCGCATCCGCGACGGGGCGGTCTCGTCCCGCCCGGACACACTGGTGGCCGAGGAACCGCTGGAGATCCGGCTCAACGGGAAGCCGCTGGCGATCACCATGCGCACACCCGGCGACGACTTCGCGCTCGCCGCCGGGTTCCTGGTCAGCGAGGGCGTGCTGGGCGATCACCGTGACCTGCAGAACATCGTCTACTGCGCGGGCGCCACCGTGGACGGTTCCAACACCTACAACGTGGTGGACGTGAAGACCGCGCCCGGTGTCGCGATCCCGGACATCACGCTGGAACGCAACGTCTACACCACCTCCTCCTGCGGCCTGTGCGGCAAGGCCAGCCTGGACGCGGTCCGTACGACGGCGCGCTGGCCGATCGCGGACACGCCCCGGGTGCGGGTGGAGCCGGAACTGCTGGCGGGCCTCCCGGACCGGCTGCGCGCGGCCCAGCGGGTCTTCGACCGGACCGGGGGCCTGCACGCCGCGGCCCTGTTCGCCGAGGACGGCGAGCTGCTCGACGTACGGGAGGACGTGGGCCGGCACAACGCGGTGGACAAACTGGTCGGCCGCGCCCTGCAGAACGGGGACCTGCCGCTGTCCCGCGCGATCCTGCTGGTGTCGGGCCGGGCCTCCTTCGAGCTGGCGCAGAAGGCCGTGATGGCGGGCATCCCGGTCCTCGCCGCCGTGTCGGCGCCCTCCTCGCTGGCCGTGGACCTGGCCGCGGAGACCGGGCTGACCCTGGTGGGCTTCCTGCGGGGCAGCTCCATGAACGTGTACGCGGGCGAGGACCGCATCGCCCTGCGGGCCACGGCCGCCCAGGGCTGACCGCCTCCCCGCGACACGGCGGCGGGGACCCCGGCCGGCGGGGAGCGCCCCCTGCGCCGCCGGGGCCCGCTGTACCCTCGCTATCTGATGCGCTGCGGCTACAGCACGGGCTCGGTGGTGGTCGTGGACGGCGGCGGGCTGCTCGTCTGAGAGCCCGGGGCACCGGCTCCGACGTGTCAACCGGTCGTGAGCCGCACCTGCGAGGCGGCCACGACCGATCCCAGGCGCGGGAAGTCCAGCCCGACCGACGCCCGGTGCTCGGCGGCGGTGAAGGCGGCCATGGCGTCCTCGACGAAGAGGAGGTCGTAACCGAGGTCGGCGGCGGCGCGGGCGGTGGACTCCACGCCGAGGTTGGTGGCGATGCCGCCGAACACCAGGGTGGTGACGCCGCGTTCGCGCAGGCGCTCGTCCAGGCCCGTGCCCTGGAAGCCGCCGATCGTCCGCTTCACCACCTCGAGGTCGCCGTCCCGGAGCAGACCGGCCACCAGGCCGCTGCCGGGCGGCTGTTCGGCGACGCCGAGGCGCTCGACGCGGATGAGGACGACGGGAGCGCCGGCCGAGCGGAAGGCGTCCGCCAGCCCCTCGGCCGTGGCGAGGACGTCCGTGCCCTTGCGTGGCTCCAGAGGCAGGGCGACGATGCGGTCCATCAGGTCGACGAGCACGAGGGCCGTGCGCGCCGGATCGAGTGCGTCAGGTGCGGTCATGACGGAACGTTAGCCGTCGTCAGCCGTCCGTACCGGAAATACGGATCAACAGATCCATGAACCGATCGCGTTCGTTGGCGGAGAGCGGGGCGAGCAGTGTGTCGTTCGCCTCGCGGGCCGCCTTTTCGCAGCGCTTCAGCAGCCGGGCGCCCTCCTCGGTGAGCGACACCGCGTTCTTGCGGCGGTCCCTGGGGTCGGGCTCGCGGAGGACGAGACCCGCCGCCTGCAGGTCGTTGAGGATGCCGACCAGGTCCTTCGGGTCGAGCGCGATACCGCGGCCGAGGTCGGCCTGGGCGACCGGGGCGAGGTCGCGGACGGCGGAGAGCACCACGTGGTGCCACATCTTCATGCCCTCGGCGGCGAGGGCGTCGGCCACCAGGGCGCGACCGCGGGCGGCGGCACGGCCGAGGAGCCAGCTCGGCAGGGAGCGGATCGCGGGAAGGGGAGCCTCGGCCATGGCCGCAGCTTAGCGAAAAAATCGTTGGGAGTCCCCACGAGTTTGCGATACCGTTGGGACTCCCAACGATCCTGGAGGTGCGATGCGTCGCGTCCGGTACGAGTCCACCGGCGGCCCCCTGTTCCTGGAGGAGGCACCCGTCCCGGAGGCGGGCCCCGGCGAACTGCTCGTGCGCTGCGAGGCCGTCGGGGTCACGCTGCCCGTCGTGCGCAAGGTCACCGAGGCCGCCGAGCCGATTGCGCTCGGCGGTGAGATCGCCGGCGAGGTGGTCTCGGTGGGCGCGGGCGTCACCCGCTTCCGGGCCGGCGACCGGGTGACGGGACTGTGCTTCGGGCACGGTTATGCCGACTTCGCCGTCCTGCACGAGGCCATGGCCTCTCCGGTCCCCGGTACGGCGAGCGCCGTCGACGCCGTCGCGCTGGTCCGCAGCGGGCTGGTCGCGCTCGGCGCGCTGCAGGCGGCACGCCCCGAGCCGGGCGAGTCGGCCCTGGTCACGGCGGCGGCGAGCGGTGTCGGCCATCTCGCCGTGCAGTTGGCCCGGGTGCACGGGGCGTCCCGTGTCGTGGGCGCCGTGTCCGGCGCCGGCAAGGCGGAGCTCGTGCGTGCGCTCGGCGCCGACGAGGTGGTCGTCTACGACGCCCCGGAGTGGGGTGATCCCGTCGACTACGTCCTCGACGCGGTGGGCGGCGACCTGCTCGGCCCGGCCGTCGCCGCGCTCGCGCCGGGCGGCCGGCTCGTCGCGTACAGCTCGGGCGGCGGCACCGTTCAGGCGTACGACCTGCTGGTGGGCGCCAAGTCCGTGATCGGCTTCCAGATGGCGCGGATCGCCCGCGGGAAGCCGGAGCTGTACGAGCGGTGGCGGCAGGAGCTGTGGCGGCTGTTCGGCGAGGGCGCGCTGAAGCCCGTCGTGCACGCCGAGTTCCCGCTGGAGGAGGCGGCGAAGGCGCACGCGGTCATCGAGTCGCGCGGCAACCTCGGCAAGGTCGTGCTGCGCCCCTGAGCCGCCAACGGCCGTCCGACGGCGGTCCGGACGTCAGCCGGCCAGCCCCGGACCACCGCGTCCCGGGCACCAACGGCCTCACGACCACCGTGTCCCGGGCACCAAGGGCCTCACGACCACCGTGCCCCGGGCACCAACGGCCTCACCACGGTCCGCGCGGGCGAACCTCAGCCGGAACGTGTCCCCGTACGGACCGCGGTGCGTGACGCCGCGGCGGGCTCCGGGCCGACCGCCGGGCTGTCGGCGTCGTGGGCCCGGCGCTTGGCGATCACCGCGCAGACCATCAGCTGCATCTGGTGGAAGAGCATCAGCGGGAGCACGGCGAGGGAGGCCTGTGCGCCGAACAGGACGCTCGCCATGGGCAGCCCGGAGGCGAGGGACTTCTTCGACCCGGCGAACTGGATCGCGATCCGGTCCTCCCGGCCGAAGCCGAGGGCACGGCCGCCGTACCAGGTCAGCGCCAGCATCACGGCGAGCATCGCGGCCTCGACGACGAGCAGGCCGCCGAGCCGGAGCGGGCTCACCTGGTGCCAGATGCCGCGCACCATGCCCTCGCTGAACGCGGTGTAGACGACCAGCAGGATCGAGCCGCGGTCGACGAGCCCGAGCACCTTCTTGTGCCGGGTGACGAACCCGCCCTCCCGTCGCCCACCACCGAACTGCTCGACGCTCCCCCAGAGCTTGACGCCTGGGGGGACCCCCATCGCGCGGCCCCTTCTGACTCCGCAGCGCCGCAGGGCCTGTCCCGCGAGGAACGGCACCAGCAGCTGCAACACGATCTGGACGAGCGAGTCCGCCGAGAATCCGCCGCCGCTGTCGCCCAGCAGGGCCGCCGCGAGCAGCGGGGTGATGACGATGCCGACGAGGGAGGAGAAGGAGCCCGCGCAGATCGCGGCGGGCACGTTGCCGCGGGCGATCGAGGTGAAGGCGATCGACGACTGGATGGTCGAGGGGACGAGGGTGAGGAAGAGCAGCCCCGTGTAGAGGTTGTGCGTCAGGAACACCGGCACCAGGCCGCGGGCCGCCAGACCCAGCAGCGGGAAGATCACGAAGGTGCAGGCGAGCACGGTGACGTGGAGCCGCCAGTGCCGGAGCCCCTCCAGCGCCTCACGGGTGGAGAGCCGGGCCCCGTACAGGAAGAAGAGGAAGGCGATCGCGGCCGTGGAGGCACCGGAGGTGACGCTCGCGGCCGTGCCCCGCGCCGGAACGAGGGCGGCGAGCCCCACGGTCCCCAGCAACAGGAGGATGTACGGGTCGACGGGCATCCGACGCGGCCATCGCAGGCGTTTCACAGTGCTCCACTACTTCGCTGACGTCCGGTGCAGGGGCACGATCGTGCCCGGTGCGGGGGCACGGTCGTGCCCTCTCCATGGTCCTCCACCGCCTCGTGATCGGGAATCCCGCATACTGCTCTGACTGTCATCACGAATCACGATAAGCTGCGGGAGCCATGTACGACCCCTCCCACCTCCGTACCTTCCTCGCCGTGGCCCAGACGCTGAGTTTCACGCAGGCCGCCCGGCGGCTGGGGCTGCGCCAGTCCACGGTGAGCCAGCACGTGCGGCGGCTGGAGGACGCGACCGGGCGACCGCTCTTCCTGCGGGACACGCATTCCGTGGAGCTGACCGAGGACGGCGAGGCGATGCTGGGCTTCGCTCGGCGGATCCTGGAGGTGCACGAGCAGGCGACGGCGTTCTTCACCGGGACCCGGCCGCGCGGCCGGCTGCGGTTCGGCGCCTCCGAGGACTTCGTCCTCACCCGGCTGCCGGAGATCCTGGAGGGCTTCCGGTACGAGCACCCCGAGGTGGATCTGGAGCTGACGGTCGAGCTGTCGGGCACGCTGCACGAACGGCTGGCGGCGGGCCGGCTCGACCTGGTGCTGGCCAAGCGGCGCCCCGAGGACCCGCGCGGCGAACTGGTCCGCCACGACAAGCTGGTGTGGATCGGCGCGGAGCGGCTGCGTCTGGACCCCGACCGCCCGGTTCCGCTGATCGTCTACCCGCCGCCGGGCATCACCCGCGCCCGCGCACTTCAGGCCCTGGAGAAACAGGGCCGGCCCTGGCGCATCACATGCACCAGCGGCAGTCTCAACGGCCTGATCGCGGCGGCCCGCGCCGGCCTCGGCGTGATGGCCCACTCCCGGGGCCTCATCCCTCCGGGCCTGGTCAGGATCCCCGAGCGTGCGGGCCTGCCGGACCTGGGTGAGGTCGACTTCGTCCTGGTGCACCAAGAGCGACAAGGCCCCGCCCACAGCGCGGCCCAGGCGCTGGCGTCCACGATCCTGGCGGGCGGCGACCGGCTGCACCGGCGATAGTCACCGCACCGGCCGCGGATACGTGAGCTGCTTGACCCTGCGCAGGAACGGCGTCACCTCCACGTGCCGGACACCGTCGAGGTGCCCCAGGGGCCCGCTGAGATACGCATAGAGGTCCGCCGTGCTCCTCGCCAGGGCGCTCGCCACGATGTTCGAGGGGCCCGCCGTCGCGGAGGCGTGGGCGATCCGGTCGTGGCCGGCGAGCGCCTCGCCGACGGAGTGCAGGGCGGCGGGGGCGGTCGTGATCCACAGCATTGCGGCGACGGGGAACCCCAAGAGCTCGTTGTCGAACTCCGCGTCGATGTATACGGCGCCGGAGGCGATCAGGGACGTCAGGCGGCGCTTGACGGCGGACTCCGAGCGACCGGTGGCACGCTGCAGTTCCGGGTGGCCTGCGCGCCCGTCCCGCTCGAGGACGGCCAGCAGGGGCTCGTCCTCCGGGTCGATGCGGGCCGGTCCCGGGACGGGCACCGGACGGGGGCGGAGGGCGGCGATCTGGTCGGTGCTCAGGGCGCCGAACTTGCGCACCCAGCCGTGGACGCCGCCGTAGAACCGGTGGAGCACCTGGTGGGCGCGGATCTCCAGCACGCTGGGGGTGCGGGGCAGCTTGCCGAGCAGCAGGTCGTCGTGGTCGCCCTGGCTGCGCGGCCGGGTCAGACAGAGCACCTCGGTACCGCCGGAGATGAGCCCGACCCAGTTGGTGTCGGGGCGCTTGGCGAGCGCGTCGCCTATGGCCACCGCGCTGTCGGGCGTGCACCGGACCCGCAGCATCCACTGGTCGTGGCCGAGCCGGTGGGCGTCGCGGATCGCCACGACCCGCAGCCCGCCCTCCGCGCACAGCCGCCGGTAGCGGCGCGCGACGGTCTGGTCGGAGACGTCGAGGACGGCTGCGATCCGGCTGAAGGAGGCGCGGCCGTCGATCTCCAGCGCCGACAGCAATTGCAGATCGAGCGCATCGAAGGTGTCGGATTCCATCCGCATCATGGCTTCCCCCGTCGGATTCCGGCGCCCGGACGCCGATGACCCCGTGATCGGCCGCGCCCGCGCCCATCGTACGAACGTCTCGCACACATCGGACAGAAAGCAGGGGGACATGCGTACATGGGGGCCGCTCACGGCGGTGTGCCTGGGCACGTTCATGTTGTTGCTGGACGTGACGATCGTGGTCGTCGCGCTTCCGGACATGGCGCGGTCGTTGCACACGTCGCTGAGCGATCTGCAGTGGGTGGTCGACGGGTACGCGCTCGCGCTGGCCGCCCTTCTGCTGGGAATGGGGGCCGCCGCCGACCTTCTGGGACGTCGCCGGGTGCACGTCGTGGGTGTGGTGCTGTTCGCGGCCGCGTCGCTGCTGTGCGGGCTCGCCTCCGGGCCGGTGGCACTGGTGGCGGCGCGTGCGGTGCAGGGCGTGGGAGCGGCGGCGATGTTCGCGACGACCCTGCCGTTGCTCGGCTCGGTCTACCAGGGGCGGCAGCGGTCTGCGGCGCTCGGGGTGTGGGGCGCGGTCAGCGGTGCCGCAGCGGCGGTCGGGCCGGTGCTCGGCGGGGTGCTCACCGAGGGCCCGGGCTGGCGGTGGATCTTCTTCGTGAATCTGCCGGTGAGCGTGCTCGCGGTGGCGCTGACCCTGCGCGTGGTGCCGGAGTCGCGGGGTCCGCGCGGAATGAACGTCGACTGGGCGGGCACGGTCGCCTTCGCCGCCTTCGCGGGCGGCACCACGTACGCGGTGGTGCGGGCCGGGGAGGACGGCTGGACCTCCTCGCCGGCGCTCGGGGCGTTCGCGTCGGCCGCGCTGGCGCTGGTGTGCTTCGTGCTGGTGGAGCGGCGGGTGGCGCATCCGCTGCTCGACCTGTCGCTGCTGCGCAAGCCGGCGTTCGTGGGCGTGATGGTGGGGGCGTTCGCCTTCAACGGGGTGGCGTTCGGTGTGACGCCGTACGTCTCGATCTGGATGCAGACGCTGCTCGGGATGAGTCCGGTGCGCGGCGGGCTCACCCTGCTGCCGCTGACGGTCGCCGCCATGGTGGTCGCGGTCCTGGTCGGGCGGCTGCTGCACGGGGCGCCGGCGCGGCTGACCATCGGGGGCGGTCTGCTGCTGACGGCGGCGGGGTGTCTGTGCCAGGCCGTTCTGGACGCGGGCTCCGGCTGGACGGTGCTGGTGCCGGGGTTCGTCCTGGTGGGCGTGGGCACCGGGTTCGTCTCACCCACCGTCGCCGGGGCCGCGCTGGCCGCGGTGCCGCCCGAGCGCGCGGGCATGGCGGGGGGCGCGGTGAACACCGTCCGCCAGCTCGGGTACGCGCTGGGGGTCGCCGTCTTCGGTACCGTCCTGACCTCGCGGATGGGCGACACGCTGCCGCACGTCGCGGCCCACACCCTGGCGGGCGGCGGAGCCGGGGCTCTGCGCGGCACGTTCTCCGGACACGCCCTGCGCACCGCCTTCGCCTCCGGACTCGACGCGGCGCTGGTGACGGCCGGCGTGGTGGGGCTGGTCGCGGGGGCGGCCGTGCTGGTTCTGGTGCGGCAGCCGCAGGACCGAGTGACAGGATCCGCGCCGCGGACGCTGAAGAAGACAGTGGTACGGCAGGGGTGACCGCCGGGGGCGGTGGCCGGCGGAAGGCACCGGCCACCGCTCCGCCCTACTCACCGGTAGGGCGTGCGGCGCGGTAATCGCCCCGTACAGATTCCGTGGAGATTACGGCACCGGAACTTACGCCGCCGTAAGGGATTCTGTCCGCCCCTTCCCTTTGTGCTCGCATTTTCCACGGCTGACCTGTGCGTTTATGAGGAGTTCCGGGGTTCCCAGCCCTCTCCCGCCCGGCCCCGGGGTGGGGTAGCTTTCACGGCGCTGTGCGGAGCGCCACCAGTGAGCCTGACCGGCTGGAGCACCCCGCAGGCGAACCAAGGAGCCGGGAGCGGGGATTGCGCGAGTTCACCAACCCTCCGTTGGCGTCGGCGCCGCCGGTGGGCGGCCTGGCCGATGTCGTCTTCGAGTATGCCCAGGAAGATCCGCTCCGTGTCGCCCTCGGCCGCAAGGACGAGCAGGGCCGGTGGCGCGATGTGACCGCCGCGGAGTTCCGTGACGAGGTGATGGCGCTCGCCAAGGGGCTGCTGGCCCAGGGCGTCCGCTTCGGGGACCGCGTCGCGATCATGTGCCGCACGCGCTACGAGTGGACGCTCTTCGACTTCGCGCTGTGGACGATCGGCGCCCAGGTCGTCCCTGTCTATCCCACCTCGTCGGCCGAGCAGGTCTTCTGGATGCTGCACGACGCGCAGGTGGTGGCCGCGATGGTGGAGCACGAGGACCACGCGATGACCGTCGCCACGGTCATCGACCGGCTTCCGCAGCTGCGCCGGCTGTGGCAGCTCGACGCGGGCGCCGTGCAGGAGCTGTACGACGCGGGCGCGCCCATCGAGGACGAGGTGGTGCACCGGCATCGGCAGGCCGTCACACCGGAGACGGTGGCCACCGTCATCTACACCTCCGGCACCACCGGCCGCCCCAAGGGCTGTGTCCTCTCGCACGGCAACTTCATGTTCGAGGCCGACACGGTCATCGAGCGCTGGGAACCGGTGTTCCACTCCAAGCGGGGCGACGAGGCGGCGACCCTGCTGTTCCTGCCGCTGGCGCACGTCTTCGGGCGGATGGTGGAGGTCGCGGCCATCCGCGGCCGGGTCAAGTTCGGCCACCAGCCGCAGCTGAACGCGGCGGCGCTGCTGCCCGATCTCGCCGCGTTCAGACCGACGTTCTTCCTCGCCGTGCCGTACATCTTCGAGAAGGTGTTCAACGCGGCCCGCCGCAAGGCCGAGAAGGAAGGGCGCTCCGGGCCGTTCGAGAAGGCGGTCGAGGTCGCCGTGAAGTACGCGGACGCGATGGAGGCCAAGGCGTGGGGCACCGGCCCCGGTCCGTCGGCGGGCCTGCGCATGCAGCACCAGTTCTTCGACAAGGTCGTGTACGCCAAGATCCGCGCCGCGATGGGCGGCCGGGTACGGCACGCGATGTCCGGCGGCTCGGCGATGGACCGCCGGCTCGGCCTGTTCTTCGCGGGCGCCGGCGTGCACATCTACGAGGGCTACGGGTTGACGGAGTCGACGGCTGCGGCGACCGCCAACCCGCCCGAGCGCACCCGCTACGGCACGGTCGGCCAGGCGATCCCCGGCACCACCGTGCACATCGCGGACGACGGCGAGATCTGGCTGCGCGGCGCCCATGTCTTCCAGGGCTACCTCAACAACCCCAAGGCGACCGACCAGACCCTCCACGACGGCTGGCTCGCCACCGGCGACCTGGGCTCACTCGACGAGGACGGCTATCTCACGATCACGGGGCGCAAGAAGGAGATCCTGGTGACCTCCGGCGGCAAGAGCGTCTCCCCCGGGCTGCTCGAGGAGCGCGTACGGGACCACCCGCTGGTCGCGCAGTGCATCGTCGTCGGCAACGACCGCCCCTATGTCGCCGCGCTCGTCACACTGGACTCGGAGGCCGTGGAGCACTGGCTGCAGATGCAGGGCAAGCCGAAGCTGTCCCCGGCCCAGATGGTGCGGGACCCGGACCTGGAGACGGAGGTGCGGCGCGCGGTGGTCGCCGCGAACACGCTGGTCTCGCAGGCCGAGTCGATCCGTACGTTCCGCATCCTCGCCCACCAGTTCACCGAGGAGCACGGGCTCCTCACGCCGTCGCTGAAGCTCAAGCGCAAGGCCATCGAGAACGCGTACGCGAGCGAGGTCGAGGCCCTGTACCGGACCTGAACCCGGCGCAGCGCCCCTGCCCCTCGGGCCGGCTCGACCGTCCCCCCTTCGCGGGTGGCGTGTGGACGTTCCGATCCATGTCCGGCGGGGGTTCTCCAGGCCACCGCCGTCAAGCCAGTTGGTAGCCGCGGAGGTTGGTGAGCAGGAGGTAGGTGTCCCGCAGGGACCCGGAGGTGTCGCCCAGGGAGCGGTAGATGCCCCACTTGGGCCGCACCCGGTCGGCGAGGAAGGTGTCGACGCCTGTCTTCGACTTGTCGACGACAGTGGTCGAGCCGCTCTTGAGGATCCAGCGGACCGAGCCCGACGAGCCGTCGCCGACCTTGATCTGGAAGTCCACGTCGGTCCATTTGTCGTGCAGCGGCTCCAGGTCGGTCCGGCCGACCAGGATGTCGTCGATCGCCAGCTTGAGCTCGATGGTCTGCACGCCGTTCACGCGCCGCAGCGACTGCACGACGATCGGGGAGGTGCCGGTGCCGGGCTGCTTCATCTGCATGATGTGGGTGAAGGTGGTGGTCGCCTTCAGGGAGCTGGGGATGTACATCGAGTACGTGATCCGCCAGGTCTGTCTCTCGGTCCACTTGAGGTAACTGCTGCTGCTCGTGCGGAGCCCGGTGACCTCCTGGCGCTGCCGGTCGGTCGATGTGTCGCGGTCGGCCGTGTGCATGTTGAAGCGCCAGTTGTCGCCGGTGGCGAAGATGTGCGGGTGCCCGGCCGGGTGGGAGTCCGCGCGGTCGTCCTCGACGGTCTCGAAGGCGCCGAGGCCGTCGTCCCTCGCCGAGGGGGACCACTTCAACTGCCAGGAGGCCGCTCGCGCCGTGGCCGTCGGCAGACCGACCGCCGCGGCCGCCGTGCCGCCGAGGGCCGCGCTCAGCAGGGTTCTTCTGGTGGGGTTCATGACTGTTCACCTCGCTGCGAAGGGATGTGCCGTCCCGAGCTGCTCGTTCGTGATCGGAAGGCGCCCAGGCCGTGGAGGTCGTCGGTGGCCCGGGTGCGGGTGACGTGGTACGCGCGTGGTGGCGGTGCGAGTGCGGTACGGCTCGGCGGCCTCCCGGCCGCGGAGCCGTACCGTCCAACTCCCGTGCGGTTGCGCGGAGTTGTCCTTCGCGGGTCGCCGCGCCCTGGCGCCCCGGTCAGTCGAGGGCGCCTGCCGGGACCCTTTCCTCCGATGTCTCCCGAGAGCCTTGCCCCGGCGGACAGGCTCTGTACGCCTTCTCGTTCATGTGTGCGTACCTGCTTTCCAGCGAATGGGGGTCGGTGAGCCCAGGCAGGGCGGCCAGGCAGGCGCGTGGTTCACATGGATGTACCAGGTTCAGCACTGAGTTCGGTGCCGCGATACAGAGTTGCGGGATGGCGTGGCCCGGTCAATGGTCCGGACCGATGAGGTCGGATCCATTTCCGGCCAATGTGCGGTTGTCGTCGAGACGTGACGGGGAACCCGCCGGTCAGGAATGCACGTAAGGTGGTGATCGTTGACGATAGGAGCACCACCCGACGACTGAAGGATCGAGAGCTCGTGAGCAGCAAGGTCCCCCCGATCATCCTGAACAACGGCGTCGAGATGCCCCAGCTGGGCTTCGGCGTCTGGCAGGTGCCGGACGACGAGGCGGAGCGCGCGGTCACCACCGCCCTGGAGGCCGGATACCGCAGCATCGACACTGCGGCGATCTACGGCAACGAGGAGGGCGTCGGCAAGGCTGTCGCCGCGTCCGCCATCCCCCGCGAGGACCTCTTCGTCACCACCAAGCTCTGGAACAGCGACCAGGGGTACGACGCGACGCTGCGCGCCTTCGACACGTCGCTGGAGAAGCTCGGCCTGGAGTACGTGGACCTGTACCTGATCCACTGGCCGCTGCCGTCCCGGGGTACGTTCGTCGAGACGTACAAGGCCTTCGAGAAGCTCCACGCGGACGGTCGTGCCCGGGCGATCGGCGTCTCCAACTTCCTTCCGGAGCACCTCGAGACGCTGATCGAGGCCACCTCCGTCACCCCGGCGGTCAACCAGATCGAGCTGCACCCGCACCTGCAGCAGCACGCCGCCCGTGAGTACCACGCGGAGCAGGGCATCGCGACCGAGGCCTGGTCGCCGCTCGGCCAGGGCAAGGGCCTTCTCGAGGTGCCGGCGATCGTCGCCATCGCACAGAAGCACGGCCGCACCCCGGCCCAGATCGTGCTGCGTTGGCACGTGCAGCTCGGCAACATCGTGATTCCGAAGTCCGTGACCCCGGCCCGGATCAGGGAGAACATCGAGGTCTTCGACTTCTCGCTGGACACCGAGGACATGGCGGCGATCAGCGCGCTGAACGAGGACCGCCGCCTCGGCCCGAACCCGGCGACGTTCGACATGGGCTGACCGAAGGCTGGACGACGCGCCCCGGAGCCGCCGCGACGGCGACTCCGGGGCGCGTCGCTGTCTGCCGAAGGCAGTGAGGGCGAGAAGACAGGGGGCTTGACGCGGGCATGCCGACGGGTCCACCTTGTACCGCACCGGTAAGGAAACTTTCCTAACAGAAGGGTCCCCCACAGTGCGCACTCGACCACTGACCCTCGCCGCGGCCGCCGGCGCCGCACTCCTCGCCACCGCCGTCCTCCCCGCGAACGCCTCCGGAGCCACCCCCAAGTCCGCGGAGGAGGGCTCGGTCAGCGCGGCCGAGCTCCTCGCCAAGGTGACGTCCTGTTCGCAGATATCGAACGGCAAGTACAAGACCGACGACGAGACCTCGGCCACCGTCCCCGTGTGCGGCAAGAACGGCGCGGTGTTCTGGAAGGCCGACATGGACGTCGACTGCGACGGCCAGGTCACCGGCAAGTGCAACGGCGACACCGACCCCTGGTTCCAGGACGACACCGCGTTCCACCAGTCCGACGGCAAGCCGCTGCGCGCCGACTCGCTGCCGTACGTCGTCGTGCCGAGCGCCAGCAGCATCTGGAAGTACTCCAGCTCCGGCATCAAGGGCGGCGGCGTTGTCGCCGTGATCTACAACAACAAGGTCGAATACGCGGTCGTCGGCGACACCGGACCCACGAAGATCATCGGCGAGGCGTCCTACGCCACCGCGAAGGCGCTCGGCATCGACCCCGACCCGGCGACCGGTGGCGCCGACTCCGGCGTGACGTACATCCTGTTCAAGAACTCCCAGGTATCACCGATCGAGAGCCACAGCGCGGCGGTGTCCCTCGGTGAGTCGCTGGCCAAGCAGTTCATTCGCAACAACTGAGCCCGTGATGCCGGGCGCCCGCCACAGGGCGCCCGGCATACGTCCGTCGGGCCGGCCGATCGGTCGTGGAGCGCTCTGAGGGTCAAGCCTTGACGGCCGTGTGCATCGTGTGCGCCTGCAACACATAGACATCGGGGCGGTGGTACAGGCTCGACTTGTCGTCCGGGTCCAGGAGGCGGTCCAGGGTCGCGCGGTCCGTCGCGTCCAGGCCGTGCGCGAGCTTGTCGCGACGGCGCTGGAACTCGGCGACGACACAGCTGCGGGCCTCGTCGGAGAGCGGGGCGGACAGCTCGAACAGGAAGGTGCGGGTTGCCGGTACGCGCAGCCCGACGGAGGTCATGAGCGCGGCCCAGTCCTCGGTCTCCGCGACCGCGCCGGGCAGCTCCTCGCGCATCGCGGTGAACCGCTCGGTCTCCACCGCGTCCAGCCGGGCCTCCAGACCCGGGCGTCCGATGCCGATGTCACGGGGGAGCCAGCGCGGGGGCAGGCCGCCCTCCAGCAGGGCCAGGACCCCGCCGGGAGCGAGACGATCCGCGAAAGCGGCGAGTGCCGCGCGCTGGTCACCGAGGTGGTGCAGGCTGCGACTCGCCCACAGCAGGTCCGCCGGGTACTCCAACTCATCGAGGGCACCGGGGAGTTCACCGGCCAGAGTGGTGAAGCGGTCGGCCAGCCCCAGCCGGGCGGCCCGCATACGGGCGCGTTCCAGCAGCGGCTCGGAGCCGTCGGCCGCCACGACCCGGGCGTCCGGGAATGCCTCGGCGAGGACACAGGTGACGGCTCCCGGTCCGCTGCCGGCGTCGACGATCAGCCCCGGCCGGGCACCGCGCTCTCCCAGCCAGCCCGCGATCCGCCGGTACATGGGGGTGAGCAGTTCGGCCTGCGACTCCAGCAGCGGGGCCATCGTGGCCCAGTCCACGTCGGCGTGCTCGTGATGGTCGTGGTGCTCATGCGCCATGGTGGTCGCCCTCTCTTCTCGGTGCCGTCAGCCTGCGCCGACGCACCGTGAGGGGGCCACTTCTGTTGCCGGTACGGCAAAAACGGGGTGCGCCACCACCGGCCGGTCGCCGACGATGCCCCCATGGACGACCGGATGGTGCAGCGGTTCATCGAGGACGGGTTCGTCAAGATCGAGGGAGCCGCGTGTCCATGCTGGAGATCGCCCCACAGGTCGTCGAGGCCTCCGCGCACCGTCCGCTCGCTCACGCCACCGGCAGCCCCGGCGACGTCTACCTCTGCCACCCGTTCCTGGTGCACGCGGCCCAGCCGAACCACGGCACCCGTCCCCGCTTCATGGCCCAGCCGCCGCTGGTACCGGCCCTCCCCTACGAGCTTCAGCGGCCGGACGGCGACTACTCACCGGTCGAGTCCGCGATCCGCCGGGGCCTGGCCCGGGAGGGCTGACCCCGGCGGATCACCTGGGCGTCACCGCGTCACGGCAGAGGCGGGTAGGCGTTCTGCATCAGCTGCTGGAACTGGGCCGAGAACCAGTGCCCGGACAGCGGCGCGTTCGGCAGGGCGCCCGACATGTTGTTGTTGTTCCGCGGGTTGCCCGTGTACGTCGGGTCGCACATCCGGTCGAAGCCCTTGCCCTCGTCGTTCGGGATGGCGGAGCTGGAGCCGTCGGACTGGCCGGGCGGCTTGATCCACACGTAGGCGTCGATGCCGGCGGCCGGGGCCGCGGTGGGCCGCTGACCGAGTCCGGCGCCGCTCTGGTTGCACCAGTTGCCGACGTGGATGCGCCGGTCGATGCGGCCGCCGTTGACGTAGTCGTCGACGGAGGTCATCGGGCCGGGACCGGTGGGCCGGGCCGAGCCGCCCCAGCCGTTGCGCGAGGTGTCGATCAGCATGCCCAGACCGGAGTTGAACCCGGCTGCGACCAGCTTGTCCCGCAGCCCGAGCGCGTACGACTGCTCGTCCACGTACTGGTTCCAGTCGACCCACTTCGACTGGCGCACGGTCTGACCGTTCACCGTGTCGGTGACCTTGAAGTTCGGCTCCGTGGTGGGGCCGTAATTGGCGGTGTTGACGATGAACCCGGCCACGTCGTCCACACTGGCGCCGTTGGTCGTGGCGACCTTGGTGAACTCCTGCACGGCCGGGCCGAGGTTGCTGTCCCAGCCGAGCCAGCCGTGGTGGCCGGCGTCGATGTAGTTGTAGACGTTCGGGATGGCGCCCAGCTTGCCCAGGGCGTAGGAGACGCCCTTCTCGTAGTTGCCGTTGCTCTTCATGGTCACGCAGGCGTCGGTGGTGGTGTTGGTGCCGCCGGCGTTGGTGACCAGGTTGGGCAGCGAGTCGGGCTCGATGACGTTGACGATCCGCAGGCCCGCGTACTTCGGGTCGGAGAGGATCGAGGCGATCGGGTCGATGTACTGGGACTTGTACTTGTCGATGTCGTTCGGCCCGAGTTCGCCGTTGGAGGCAAGGGCGGCACAGTCACGGCCGGGCAGGTCGTAGATGACCAACTCGACGACCAACTCGCCGGAGCCCTTCTGCTTCAGAGCCTCGTCGAGGTGGGCGCGCAGGCCCATGCCGCCGCCCGTACCGTTGATCGTGGCGATCCGGTCCAGCCAGACGGCGGTGGGCTGGTTGGCGATACGGCTGCCGCCCGGCTCGGCGGCGGCGTGGGCCGACCATTCGGGGTCCACGTACCCCTTGGCCCCCACATAGGGGTTGTCCACGCGGCTGCCGGTGTTGCCGGTGCCTCCGCCACCGGTGCCGCCCCCGCCGCCCGAACCACTGCCGTCGTCGACGTTGCAGGTGACCCCGTCGAGCGTGAAGGTGGCCGGTACCGCGTTCGTGCCGCTGTAGGAGGCGTTGAAGCCGAAGCTGACCGAACCGCCGGTCCCCAGCGCGCCGTTGTAGCTCTCGTTGGCGGCGGTGACGGCGGCCCCGCTCTGGCTGATCTGCGCGTTCCAGCCGCTGGTGACCTTCTGGTTGCCGGCGTAGGACCACTTCACCGACCAACTCGACTTGGCCGCCGAGTTGTTGGTGATGGTGACCGCGGCCGTGAAGCCGGTGTCCCACTGGTTCTGCACCTTGTAGTCGACGGTGCAGGGGACCGCGGCGTGCGCGGGGGTGGAGACGACCGCGGTGCCGGTCGCGCCCGCGACGAGGGCCAGGGCGGCCAGTAACGATGTTCTGGTACGACTCATGAGTGCGGGTTCCTTCCGGGTGTGCGGAGTCACGGGTTGACGGCGCGCAGGTGGTCGCGCAGCCCGATGCCGTACGACGTGGGCGTTCCGTCGTAGTCGGAGATCAGGGACGGCCCCAAGGAGCAGTCCCAGGTGTTCCAGGTCCAGCCGAGGTAGGACAGGTCCCGGTCGTCGAACCACTTCATGACCCGGTCGACGAACCCGTGTGAGCAGGTGTTCTCCCCGATCTCCCCTGCCACCAGCGGCACCTGGGCCGCGACCGGGGCGAGCGTGGAGTTCCAGCAGCTCTCGCTCGCGCAGGTGTTGAAGTTGTAGACGTGGTAGGCCGCGACGAGATTGCCCGCCGGGTCGCTGGGCCTGTACGTCAGCCACTGGCTCAGGTCGTTGGAGTACGCGAGCCCGCCCGCCAGGATCACGTTCTTGGCGCCGGTGGAACGCACCGCGTCGACCAGATCCTGCATGCCGGCGACCTCGTAGGGGATACCGGGGCAGGTGCCGCCGTCCTTCCAGCACTTCCAGGCGTCCGTGACGCCGGAGGTCGCCCGGTCCGGATACGGCTCGTTGAACAGGTCGAACGCCACCGCCTGGTCGTCCTTGAACGTCCCGGCGACCGACGACCAGAAGGAGGGGGTGTACTGCGCGTCCGGCATCGGCTTCTGGCAGGTGGCGTGCACGTCGGAGCAGCCCGCCGAGTTGCCGGTGTACTGGCCGTGGGTCCAGTGCAGCTCGACGATCGGCGTCATGCCGTGCGCCTCGACGCGGGCCACCAGGTCCTTGACGGCCTTGATGTAGTCGGCGCCCGCGTACTCCGGCTTTACGTTGGAAAGACCCAGCCAGCACTCCTCGTTGAGCGGGATGCGGACCGCGTTCGCCTTCCAGTCGGCGATCGCCTTGATCGCCGCGTCGTCCACCGGGCCGTCGAAGATGCCGTAGCCCTGGACGCACATGAACTCGCCGCCGGACCGGTTCACGCCGAGCAGGCGACGGGCCTTGCCGGCGGCGTCCACGAGCTTGTTGCCCACGACGCGCAGGGCCGGGGCCGAGCCGCTCGCCGGGGGCTCGGTCGGGGGCGGCGTGGGCGTCGGTTCGGCGTCGACGTTGCAGGTCGTCCCGTTGAGCTTGAACACCGTCGGGACGGCGTTGCTCCCCGACCAGGAGGCGAGGAACCCGGCGCTGACGCTCGCGCCGGTGGCCGGCGAGCCGTTCCAGCTCTCGTTGGTCGCGGTCACCGTCGTACCGGACTGGGACCACTTGGCGTTCCAGCCCTGGCTGACCTTCTGACCGCCCGCGAAGTCGAAGGTGAGCGTCCAACCACTCACAGCCGCACGGTTGTTGGTGATCCTGACGGCACCTTGGAAGCCGCTGTCCCACTGGCTCGTGACGGAGTACTCCACCGTGCACGCGGGTGCGGCGCCCGAGGCCGTGACCACCGGGACGACCACGCTGCCGACGACGACCGCGCCGGCCACGAGTAAGAGCGCTGAACGAGGGGGGTGTCGCATGAGCGAGTCCTTGCAGCTCGGGCGCGCCCGTGACGGACGCGTCGACTGATGGAGTCGCTCCCACTGGTGCCGGTGAAGGTAGCGCCAAGTGACGGCAAAGAACAGAGGAGTCGCTGACTTTCCTTCAGCGGACCGTGTCGAATCTTTTCGACTCTTCAAGCACCTTGACCCCTCTTGACCCTCTCCCCAATATGGGAGCGCTCCCACTGGTTCAAGGCTTGTTGCTCCTCCCCCCCCCACCTCTGCTCCGAGCCGCAAGGAGGAACCAGCACATGGTCCAAAGACCGAGACGCCGCGTGGCGCGGCGGCTCTGGACCGCCGCCGGGGCGGCCCTCGCACTCCCCCTGACGATGCTCGCGAACGGCACGACTCCCGCCCATGCGGCGGCAGTCCAGTGCAGCATCGACTACAAGACCAACGACTGGGGCTCCGGCTTCACAGCGGACCTCACGATCACCAACCGGGGCACCGACGCCGTCAACGGCTGGACGCTGACGTACGACTACACAGGCAACCAGACGCTGAGCAACGGCTGGAGCGGCACCTGGTCCCAGTCCGGCAAGTCGATCACGGTGAAGAACGCCTCCTGGAACGGCACGATCGCCGCCGGGGCCGCCGTGAACACGGGCGCCCAGTTCACGTACAGCGGCACGAACGCCGCGCCGACGAACTTCGCCGTCAACGGCACCACCTGCGCGGGCGCGCACCAGCCGCCGGTCACCGTGCTGACCAGCCCGGCCGCCGGCGCGGTCTACACCCAGGGCGACGCGATTCCGCTCGCCGCGACGGCGGCCGCCGCCGACAACGCGACGATCAGCAAGGTCGAGTTCTACGACGACACGACGCTGCTGGGCACCGACACGAGCGCGCCCTACTCGCTCTCGGTCTCAAGCTTGACCGTGGGCAGTCATTCCTTGGTGGCGAAGGCGTACGACGGTCTCGGCGCGTCGGCGGAGTCCACGCCGGTCGGCATCACAGTCGCCTCGGGTCCCGCCGTGGTGGCCTCGCCGACCCAGCTCGGCGTCCAGCAGGGCAAGACGGGTGCCTTCGGCGTCACGCTGTCGAAGCAGCCGAGCGCGAACGTGACGGTGTCGGTCGCCCGCACGGACGGCAACACCGGCCTGTCCGTCACCGGCGGCTCCTCGCTCACCTTCACGCCGTCCAACTGGAACACGGCCCAGACGGTGACCGTCACGGCGGACGCCTCCGGTACCGGATCGGCCACCTTCACGGCCTCCGCGACCGGCTACACCAAGGCCACGGTGACCGTCACGGAGCTGGCGGCCACGAAGGCGTACGACGCCCGTTTCCTGGACCTCTACGGCAAGATCACCAACCCGGCGAACGGCTACTTCTCCCCCGAGGGCATCCCGTACCACTCGGTGGAGACGCTGATCGTCGAGGCGCCGGACCAGGGCCATGAGACGACGTCGGAGGCGTACAGCTATCTGCTGTGGCTGCAGGCCATGTACGGGAAGGTGACGGGCGACTGGTCGAAGTTCAACGGCGCCTGGGGTCTGATGGAGAAGTACATGATCCCGACCCACACCGACCAGCCGACCACCTCCTTCTACAACGCCTCCAAGCCCGCGACCTACGCGCCCGAGCTGGACACCCCGAACGAGTACCCGGCGAAGCTCGACACGTCCGTCCCGGTCGGCTCGGACCCGATCGCGGGCGAGCTGAAGAGCGCGTACGGCACGGACGACGTCTACGGCATGCACTGGCTGCAGGACGTCGACAACGTCTACGGGTACGGCAACGAGCCCGGCAAGTGCGAGGCGGGCCCGACGGCCACCGGACCGTCGTACATCAACACCTTCCAGCGCGGTCCGCAGGAGTCGGTGTGGGAGACGGTGCCGCAGCCGACCTGCGACTCATTCAAGTACGGCGGCAAGAACGGCTATCTGGACCTGTTCACCGGCGACTCGTCGTACGCCAAGCAGTGGAAGTTCACCGACGCTCCGGACGCCGACGCGCGCGCCGTGCAGGCTGCGTACTGGGCGGACGTGTGGGCCAAGCAGCAGGGCAAGGGCGGTGACGTCTCCGCGACCGTGGGCAAGGCCGCGAAGATGGGCGACTACCTGCGCTACGCGATGTACGACAAGTACTTCAAGAAGATCGGCAACTGCGTGGGCGCCTCGTCCTGCCCGGCGGGCACCGGCAAGGACGCCTCGCACTACCTGCTGTCCTGGTACTACGCCTGGGGCGGCGCCCTGGACACCTCCGCGGGCTGGGCCTGGCGCATCGGCTCCAGCCACGTCCACGGCGGCTACCAGAACCCGCTCGCCGCGTACGCGCTCAGCTCCTACGCCGACCTGAAGCCCAAGTCGGCGACGGGCGCCTCGGACTGGTCCAAGTCGCTGCAGCGGCAGCTGGAGTTCTACCAGTGGCTGCAGTCGTCCGAGGGTGCCATCGCGGGCGGCGCGACCAACAGCTGGCAGGGCCGGTACGCGACGCCGCCGGCCGACACCTCCACCTTCTACGGCATGTACTACGACTGGCAGCCGGTCTACCACGACCCGCCGTCCAACCAGTGGTTCGGCTTCCAGGCCTGGTCGATGGAGCGGGTCGCGGAGTACTACCAGCAGACGGGGAACACCACGGCGAAGGCGGTCCTCGACAAGTGGGTGAAGTGGGCGCTGTCCAAGACCACGGTCAACCCGGACGGCACCTACCGGATCCCCTCCACGCTCCAGTGGTCGGGCCGGCCCGACACCTGGAACCCGTCGAGCCCGGGCTCCAACTCCGGGCTGCACGTCACCGTCGCGGACTACACCGACGACGTGGGTGTGGCAGCCGCGTACGCGAAGACCCTGACGTACTACGCGGCCAAGTCCGGTGACGCGACGGCGAAGTCCACGGCCAAGGCGCTGCTGGACGGCATGTGGAGCAACTACCAGGACAGCCTGGGCATCGCCGTCCCGGAGACCCGCACGGACTACAGCCGGTTCGGCGACTCGGTGTACGTGCCGAACGGCTGGAGCGGCACGATGCCGAACGGCGACGCGATCAACTCCTCGTCCACTTTCACCTCGCTGAGGTCCTTCTACAAGAACGACCCGGCCTGGTCGAAGATCGAGGCCTACCTGAAGGGCGGTGCCGCGCCCTCGTTCACGTACCACCGGTTCTGGGCCCAGGCGGACATCGCCCTCGCCATGGGCTCGTACGCGGAGCTCCTCGAATAGCCCCGCCAAGCGCTCCGTGCGAAGGGCGGTGGTTCGGCTGCGGGCCGTCCGTGGCTGGTCGCGCCCCTGAAGGGGCGCGGCGGTTCACCGCGCTTCGCCGGAACCGCTTGGAAGCTCCGCGTGCGCGGCCTCGTCACCTGACGACGAGGCCACCCGGCCGGGCGGCCCTCACCCGCACTGGAGGCCGCCCGGCCTTCAAACCGGGTGACCAGGCCTGCACGGTGAGCTGATGGATGGGTGGGTGCGTGCCGGGCGCACGGCACGCACCCACCCACCCATCAGCGTGACCATGCGCACGCCGGACGGTTATGCCGGTCATGGAAGCTTCTCGTCCCCGCAGGTCCGCCGCCCTCGGCGCCGTCACCTCACTCCTGCTCCTCGTCGTCACCGTCCTGGCCGGGTCCCCCGCCACCGCCGCCCGTCACGCGGTCCCTTCGGCGGACCCCGCGGCGATCCGCGCATGGAACGCCATCGCCGCGGACACCATCGCCACCAACCTCGGCCCCACGCGCCCATCGGGGCAGGCGGTCGTCTGGCACGGGTTCGTCTCGGCCGCCGTCTACAACGCCGTGGTGGGCATCCAGGGCGACTACGCCCCGTACAAGTGGCAGGAACGCGGCCCCTCCACCGCATCGCCCGAGGCGGCGGCCGTGGCCGCGGCGCACCGCGTCCTGCTCACCTACTTCCCCGCGTCCCGGGCCGGGCTCGACGCCGCCTACGCCGACTGGCTCGCCGGGATTCCCGACGGCACGGCGAAGACACAGGGCGTGGACTTCGGAGAGCGCGCCGCCGACCGCCTCATCACCCTGCGCGAAGGCGACGGCCGCAACGCGCCCGTGCAGTTCACCACCCCGCCGGCGCCCGGTGTCTGGCGGCCCACCCCGCCCGGCCATCTGCCCTTCATCGACCCCTGGCTCGGCAGGCTGCGCCCGATGCTGCTGCTCTCCCCGGACCAGTTCCGTCCCGGTCCGCCCCCCGCCCTGCACTCGGCGCGCTATGCCCAGGACCTGAACGAGGTGAAGAGCATGGGCGCGAAGACCGGCTCGCCCCGCACCGCGCTCCAGACCGAGACGGCCCTGTTCTTCGGGGGCAGTCTGGTGACACAGATCCAGGCGGCGCTCAGGGACTACACCGACCGGCACCACCTGGGCATCGCCGAGACGGCGCGCGTGTTCGCCGCGGCGAACACGTCGGCGACCGATGCCGTCATCACCGCCTGGGACGCCAAGCTCCGGTACGGGCGCTGGCGGCCCATCACCGCCGTCCAACTGGCCGACACCGACGGCAACCCCGCGACCCAGGCCGACCCGCAGTGGCAGCCGCTGCTCCTCACGCCACCGCACCCGGACTACCTCAGCGGTCACACCACGGTCACCGGTGCGGTGACCCGGACCCTCAGCGGAATCCTCGGCACGACACGGCTGGACCTGAACATCCCGTCCGAGATCACCGGCACCACCCGGCACTACGCATACGCCGACCAGCTCGACCAGGACATGATCGACGCACGTGTGTGGGCCGGAATCCACTTCCGCTCGGCGGACGTGGCCGGGGCCCAGGCCGGCAAGCGGATCGGCACCTGGGCGCTGACCCACTATTTCCAGCCGCTGCGCCCATGACCCGGGGGGGCTCGTGCCGTACCAGCACGCGCCCCCGGAAGCGCCAGGGCACGCCGCCGAGGTCACAACCAGCCCCCGCACCCCGGCTTCTCCATCGGCAGCAGCATGCCCACTCCGCCCCGACCCACCGTCTACACACCCTGAGCCGGCGACGGCTCGTACCTCCGCACCAGCTCGGACACCGTCCGGGCGATCCGCCGGCGCAACTCCTCGGGTTCCAGGACCTCGATGTCCGCGCCCAGGCTCAGGAACTCGCCGTGCGCGTGCTCGACGGACTCGATCGGTACGGTGGCCAGAGTCCAACCGTCGGCCGTCTTCCGGCCGTTGGCTTCGACCGCCCTTGCCGCCGATCCGGTGAGCCGCGCACCCGGGGCCAGCCGGACGACCGCCTCGCCGCGGTACAGCCGGTCGTGGAAATCCCGTTGGTACGCCGCCCAGTAGGTGGCCAGATCGAAGTCGTCGGGGACGGTGAACTCCTCGTCGCTCGAACTGAGTTCGAGGATCTGGTCGACGCGGAAGGTGCGCGGTCCCGGCCCGGCGACCACGTACCAGCGCCCCGCCTTCAGCACGAGTCCGTACGGCTCCAGACGGCGCTCCACATCGGTGGGCTCGCGCCAGCGCCGGTACAGGACGTGCAGCACGCGGCTGTTCCAGACGGCGGCCGCGACGGCGGGCAGAAACGGGGCGTCGTCGGCGTCCGCGTACCAGCCGGGGGCGTCCAGGTGGAAGCGGCCGCTGATCCGGTCGGCGTGCACGCGCAGTTCGGGCGGCAGTGCGGCGCGGACCTTGAGCTGGGCTGCGGCGAGGACGGAGCCCAGTCCCAGTGCGGCGGCCGGCCCTGGGGCGCCGGACAGGAACAGGGCTTCGGCCTCGCCCGCGGTCAGTCCGGTGAGCCGGGTGCGGTAGCCGTCGAGCAGCCGGTAGCCGCCCGCGTGCCCGGCGTCGCCGTAGAGCGGGACGCCCGCGGCGTGCAGCGCCTCGACGTCCCGGTAGACGGTGCGCACCGAGACCTCCAGCTCCTCGGCGAGCTGGGCGGCGGTCATCCGGCCGCGGGTCTGGAGCAGCAGCAGGATGGAGACGAGCCGACTGGACTTCACTGACACAGTGTGTCACCGAAGACGAAAGAGGAACGGTCACCGCAGCAAGGGGCTGTGGGGCCGGTGACGCATCCATGCGCGGCACCGGCTCTCCGACGTGTTCGCCTGGTTCTGCGTATGGTCTTCACTGACACAAGATGTCAGGGAACCGGCCTTAGCGTCCCTGGCATGGCCTTCAGGGAGAAACTCCTCACCGTGCCGCCGCCGATCGAGGTGGCGGGCCGTTGGATCAAGCGCTACCACGTCACCGCCGACCCGGCCGGCATCGCGCCGGACGTCGAGAAGGCGGCGTACGCGATGCTGCCCCAGTTGCTGCCCGAGCCGGACGCCACGCCGCCCGCGACGTTCGTCGTGCTGCACCGGGGCGACGACGACGGCGCCTATCTGAACGCGTACAGCTGGGTGTGGGACAACGTCCTGCACTTCCGTGGCGCGGCGGCCGGCCAGCCTGTGCTCGGCTGCCCGGACCGGGACGCCGCTCACTTCGTCCTGACCGAGCGGCCGTGGATCGGCTGCGTCTGGGAACTGCCGCCGGTTCTGCACGAACGGGACGCCTGGGTACGGCATCTGCTCGCACCCGAGGTCCCCGACCTCAACGCCTACCTGACCGATTCGCTGCCCGAGGGCACGACAGGAGACCGCTGATGAGCAGCCCGCACGACTTCGACTTCCTCCACGGCGAGTGGCAGGTCCTCAACCGCCGCCGGACCGACTTCCTCGACCCCGGCAGCCACTGGGAGGAGTTCACGGCGACGAGCCGTTGCCGGCCGCTGTTCGACGGGGCGGCGAACATCGACGAGATCGACATGCCGCACCTGGGGTCGAAGGGGCTCACCCTGAGGCTGTTCGACCGGGAGACCGAGCAGTGGTCGCTGAACTGGTCCTCCAGCACCAGCGGAAAGCTGTTCCCGCCCGTGATCGGGCAGTTCGACGGCGACCGGGGCGAGTTCCACGGCGACGACACATACGACGGCAAGGACGTGCGGGTCCGGTTCGTGTGGTCGGGGATCTCGCCCACCGCCGCCCGCTGGGAGCAGGCGTTCTCGGTGGACGGCGGGGAGACCTGGGTGACCAACTGGGTCATGGAGTTCAGCAGGCCCGTCTGAGGCCACCAGGTCCCCTCGTTCAGACCCCGGCCTTGCGGAACGCCCGCAGGGTGAACACCGGGTCGGGACGCGGCCGGTCCTGGTCCGGGAGTGCCGCGAGTTCGCCGGCGATCCGTTCGGTGAGCGGGTCGCCGGGGGCCAGGGTGACGAACCAGCCGCGGCGCAGGTCCGCCAGGGTGCGGCGGGGGCTGCGGCCCTGGCCGGTCCCGGCGAAGCGGGCCCCGCCGGCCGGGACCAGGCCGCAGGCGGCGGCGTGCGCCGCGACCGCTTCGGCGGCGTCTTCCGCGGGCCGGCGCGGGCGGGGGGCGAGCACGGCGTCGATGTCGCTGCCCACATCGTGGGAGGCGGCCTTGTCGACGGTGGTGACATGGACACCGCCCGGCCGCAGCACCCGGGCGCACTCGGCCAGCACGCTTCGCACCGCGTCGGGACCGTCCAGGAGATGCAGCAGCCACACGCTGGTGACCGCGTCGAACGCCCCGTCCGCGAACGGCAGTCGGCGGCTGTCGGCGAGGACGACGGCACCGGGCAACCGGCCGGCGGCCCGGCACGCCATCCCGTACGCCAGGTCCGCGCCCACGACCCGCAGCCCGGGCCGCGCGGCCGCGAGCCGCCGCGTGACGATGCCCGTGCCGCAGGCCACGTCGAGCAGTCGGCCGGCGCCCTCGGGTACCAGTGAGAGCACGGCGTCGGCCGCCGCGGCGGCCCGGGGTTCGCCGCCGCGCAGGGCGTCGTACTCCGCGGCTTCCTTCTCGTAGTCCAGCACGTGCGGGGACCGCTCAGTGCGCGCCGTGACCGGGTGCCAGTTCCTCGACCCTGCGGGCCAGTTCGAAGTCCAGGTCGGTGACGGCGCCGCCCGCGCTGTGCGTGTTCACCGTCAGGGAGACGGTGTTGTAGCCGAGGGTGAGGTCGGAGTGGTGGTCCAGCTCCTCCTGCACCTGGGCGATGTGCACGACCATCGCGGTCGCCGCGAAGTGCGTGCCGAGCCGGTAGGAGCGGGCGATCCGGTCGCCCTCGAGGGACCAGCCGGGCAGCTCCGCCAGCCGGTCCTCGATCTCCTTCTGCGACAGTGGTTCGACGGGCATGACCTGGCTCCTTCCGTACGACCGACGCGGGGACGGCCCCACCCTGTCACATCCCCTTCGTCCGGCCCCGTACGCGCGGCCGTGGCCCTCAGGTGTGCCACGGGCTCTCAGCGTCCTGCGCACTCCGCGGCGAAGTCGTCCGCCAGGACCGTCGTCTCGGCCCGTCCCTCGACGCGCTCCAGCCACTCGTGCGGCAGCCCGTGGTCGCCGTGGCGGGCGCCGAGGAGATTGCCGCAGATCGCGCCGGTGGAGTCGCTGTCGCCGGAGTGGTTGACGGACAGCAGCAGGGCCTGCCGGACGTCGGGCTCGACGAGGGCGCAGTACACGGCGATGGCCAGGGCCTCCTCGCCGATCCAGCCCCCACCGAGCGTCTGCACCTTCTCCGCGGTCGGCGCGCCCTCGCCGGCCAGGTCGAGGGCGCGCCGCAGTGCGGCCGTGGTCTCCTCGTGGCCGGGGTGGCGGGCGAGCAGGCGCAGGGCGCGCAGTACGGAGCCCTCCAGGGAGTCGCCCTCCACCAGGTACGCGACCATCGCGGCGAAGGCGCCCGCGGAGTAGTAACCGGTGGGGTGGCCGTGGGTGGTCTGGGCGCACAACGCGGCCATCAGGAACGCGGTGTCGCCGGGCACCCGGGCGAGACCGAACGGCGCCGAGCGCATGACCGCGCCACAGCCCTTGGAGTCGGAGTTGACCGGGCCGGGGCGGCCCAGTGCGGCGCCGGGATCGGGCACGAAGTCCTGGGCGAGACCGGAGAGGCAGGCGTTGCCGGGGGCGCGGCGCGCGTACAGCCACCCCTGTGCGGCGAGTCCGGCGGCGCCGGCGGGCGGGCCGGGCAGGCGCTGGGTGTCGAGCCAGCGGCCGTAGGCGTCCCGTACCAGCCGGGGCCAGCCGCCGCCGATGCCCTTGTGGCGCTCGCGCTCGTGCGCCTGCCGCAGGCCCTCCACCGTGAACAGGGTCATCTGCGTGTCGTCGGTGACGCGGCCCACGGCACCCTGCCCGTCGGGTACGAGACCGGTGACGCCCTTCGCGCCGTGCGTGGCGCGGATTCGGTCCAGGGAGGCGAACTCGACCGGGTACCCGAGGGCGTCGCCGATCGCGCCGCCGAGGAGGGATCCTCGCACCCTGGCCCGGTAGATCGCGGTCGCCTCCCAGGACGGGGTCAGCCGGTCGTCCATGCACCACTCCTCGACTACGGTCATCGGTATGACCATTGTCGCGTCCTCACCCGCCGCCCCTTCCCCCGCCCCCTCGGAGCAGGGGATCGGTCCGCTGCTGCGCGGGTGGCGGGAGCGGCGGCGGGTCAGTCAGCTGGAACTGGCGCTGCGGGCGGGCTCGTCGGCGCGGCACATCAGCTTCGTCGAGACGGGCCGGTCGCGGCCCAGCGAGGAGATGGTGCTGCGGCTCGCCGAACATCTGGAGGTGCCGGTGCGGGAACGCAACGCGCTGCTGCTGGCGGCGGGTTACGCCCCGCACTACCCGGAGACACCGCTGGACGACCCGTCGATGGAGGCGCTGCGGGCGGGTGTGGAGCGGCTGTTGCAGGGCTACGAGCCCTATCCGGCGCTGGTGGTGGACGCGACGTACGAGGTGGTGGCGGCGAACCGGGGGATCGCGATGTTCCTGGAGGGCGTCCCGGACCACCTGCTCGCCCCGCCCTTGAACGCCATGCGTCTGACGCTGCATCCGGAGGGCCTGGCGCCGCGCATCCGCAACCTGGCCGAGTGGCGGGGCCACCTGCTCGCGCAGATGGAGCGCCAGATCGCGCTGCAGCGCTCGCCGACTCTGCGCGCGCTGTACGAGGAGGTGGCGGCGTACCCGGTCCCGGACCGGAGCGAGCCCGCGTCCGGACCGGGCGAGGAGGCCGAGGAGGTCCCGTACTTCGCGCTGCCGATGCGGATCGAACACGAGGGCCGCGTGCTGTCCTTCGTGTCGTCCATCTCCACCTTCAACACCCCGATGGACGTGACGGTCGCGGAACTGGCCATCGAGACGTTCCTGCCTGCGGATCCGGCGACGGTGAAGTACCTCCAGTCGCGAGGAACATGACGGCTCGTCGGTAAGCGGCGATACGCCGCCGTCTGTGCACTCGAGTGTTCTCCGACCCCGTGAGACTCGGGGAGAATCCGCCCCACCTGTGGGTGATCATGGACGAGACGGTGCTGCGGCGCCCGGTCAGCATCCGCTCCCAGGTGATGCGCGACCAGCTCGACCGCCTCCTGGAGGCCTCCGAGAACCCGGCGATCACGCTGCAGGTGGCCGAGTACGCCTCCGGCCCCCACCCGGGGACGTACACGCCGTTCGTGCTGTTCCGCTTCGCGGAGCCGGAGCTGCCCGACATGGTCTACAGCGAGTACCTGACCGGCGCCCTCTACCTCGACTCGCGCACCGAGGTGGCCCTGCACCTGGAGGTCCTGGACCACATGTCGGCGCAGGCGGCCTCCGTGACGCGCACGCGGGAGATCCTGCGGGAGTACCGCGACAGGTTCTGATCCGGCACCGCCCGAGGCGGCACCGCCCCGCCCGGCAGCCCGGTCACGGCAGTTCCTCCGCCCACATGTCCAGCAGGTCCGCGTCCGAGTCGGGCGCGGACCGCGCGGAGGTCCCGCCGGCTCCGGGGAGCGCCTGCTCGGCCCAGATGACCTTGCCCTGGGGCGTGTAGCGGGTGCCCCAGCGCTCGGCCATCCGCGACACCAGGAACAGGCCCCGGCCTCCCTCGTCGGTCGTCGCCGCGTACCGCAGGTGCGGTGAGGTGCTGCTGCCGTCGGCCACCTCGCAGACCAGCGTCCTGTCGTCGAGGATCAGCCGCACACGGATCGGCGGGGAGCCGTAGCGGATGGCGTTGGTGACGAGTTCGCTCAGGACGAGTTCCATGCCGAAGCCGAGTTCGGCAAGGCCCCACTCGTCGAGCTTGCGGGACAGGGCGACGCGCATCCCGGCGACGGCGGACGGGTCGGGCGGCACGTCCCAGTCGGCGATCCGGTCGGCCGGCAGCACCCGGGTACGGGCGATGAGCAGAGCGACGTCGTCCTTGGGCCGTCCGGGCAGCAGCTGGTCCAGCACGGCCTGGCAGCTCTCCTCGGGCGAGCGCCCGGGGTGGCCGGCGAGCACGGCGCCCAGCATCTCCATGCCCACGTCCAGGTCGCGGGTGCGGTCCTCGATGAGGCCGTCGGTGTAGAGCACGATCTGGGTGCCCTCGGGGAGTTCCAGCTCGGCCGTCTGGAAGGGCATGCTGCCGAGGCCGAGCGGCGGTCCGGCCGGCAGTTCGGGGAAGGTGACGCCACCGTCGGGGTGCACCAGCGCGGGCGCCAGGTGTCCGGCGCGTGCCATGGCGACGCGGCGCGCGACGGGGTCGTAGACGGCGTACAGGCAGGTGGCGCCCACGATGCCCGCGGCCGTCTCGCTGCCCGCCTCGTCCTGGTCGATGCGGCCGACCAGGTCGTCGAGATGGCTGAGCAGCTCGTCGGGCGGCAGGTCGAGGGAGGAGAAGTTGTGCACCGCGGTCCGCAGCCGTCCCATCGTCGCGGCGGCGTGCAGTCCGTGACCGACCACGTCGCCGACGACCAGCGCCACCCGGCTCCCGGGCAGCGGGATCACGTCGAACCAGTCTCCGCTCACGCCGGACTGGGCGGGCACGTAGCGGTAACCGACCTCGAGGGCGCTCTGCTCGGGCAGGGCCCTCGGCAGCAGGCTCCGCTGCAGGGTGACCGCCAGGGTGTGCTCGCGGGTGTAGCGGCGGGCGTTGTCGATGCTGACCGCGGCGCGGGCCACCAGCTCCTCCGCCAGTGACAGGTCCTCCTCGTCGAAGGGCTTCTGCTGGGTGGAGCGCCAGAAGTTGGCCATGCCGAGCACGACACCGCGCGCCCGGATCGGGGCGGCGATGAGGGAGTGGATGCCGTAGTCCACGACCTCCCTGGTGCGCTCCGGGTCCTGCGCGTGCCAGCCCGCGGCGGTCGCCAGGTCGGTCACCAGCTCTGCGCGGCCGGTGCCGAAGCCGCGTGCCTGGGGCGTGGAGGGCACGAAGTCGAGCAGTCGGCCCCTCTCGTAGAGCGGGTGGTCGTCCCGGACGCCGCGCACGGCGGTGCGGCGCAGGTCCGTGGCCGTGGTGCCGGGCTCCTCGCCGTGCAGCACGGCGTCGGCCAGGTCCACGGTGACGAAGTCGGCGAAGCGGGGGACGGCGACCTGGGCCAGCTCGTCGGCGGTGCGGACCACGTCGAGTGTGGTGCCGACGCCCAGTCCGGCGTCGTAGAGAAGCTTCAGCCGCTCCCGCGCGACCTCCGCCCTGCCGGACACCGCCTGAAGCTCGGTGGAGTCGCGCAGGGTCACCACCGTGCCCTTCGGGCCTCCGTCACGGTCCGTGGGCCGCTGGTTGACCGCCAGCAGCCGTTCCCCCGCGAAGACCACCTCGTCGGTCGCCTCGCGCCCGGAGACCAGCAGCGCCACCGTCGTGGGGTCGAGGGCCGCCAGGTCCGACACGCGCTGTCCCTCGGCGTCCAGGGGCAGCCCCAGCAGCCGCCTGGCCTCGTCATTGGCCAGCAGCAGCCGCCCGTCGCCCCCGATGATGAGGACTCCTTCGCGCACCGAGTGCAGCACCGCGTCGTGGTGCTCGTACATGCGGGTCATCTCGTCCGGGGCCAGGCTGTGGGTCTGCCGTCGCAGCCGCCTGCCGACCAGTGCCGTGCCCCCGGTGGTCACCAGGAGCGCGCCGGCTCCGGCGCCGAAGATGATCGGGAGTTGCCGGTCCACCTCGTTGGTCACGTTCTTGACCTTCAGACCGGCGGAGACGAGGGCCACCACCTTGCCCCGGGGATCGTCGACGGGAACGGTGGCCTGGACTTCCTCGCCGAGCGGGCCGTGGACGCTCTCGGTGTAGACCTTCCCGTCGAGCGACGGGCCGATCGTGCCCACGAACCGGTGGCCGATCCTGCTCGGCAGGGGGTGGGTGTAGCGGATGCCCTTGGTGTCCATGACCACGATGAAGTCGACACCGGCCGACTTGCGCCCCTTCTCGGTGAGGGGCTGGAGCACCTTCGTCGGATCGGGAGTGCGCAGCGCCTGCAGGATGCCCGGAGAGTGCGCGAAGGTCTGCGCGACGGCTATGGAGCGGCGCTTGGCCTCGGAGCCGGTGTCCCGCTTCGACTGCAGCACCAGGGCGACCACGGCGCAGACCACGAGCAGCACGACCAGCGCCACCTGCAGGACGAATACCTGTCCGGCGACGCTTCGTGGGCTTTTGCCGATCAAGGACCGCATCGATATGCGCCGAAATCGAGCGGTTCTGCTCGCCATGCGACATTTCTAGCACAGCGTTCCCTGCGGTCCGCCGGGCCGACGGGTTCGCGCCAGATCCTAGGCCGCCGTCCAGGGGCCGCGCGGCCCGGCCGCCGGGTGCCCCGTCGGGCTCGTAAGGCCGCGCCCACCTGTGCAAACGCCGGCCCGCCGGGAGATCTCCAGTGCTGTCGGGCCCTCCCCGGATCAGCGCGCGCTCCCCACGAAATCCCCACACCGGTCCGTCCGGAAGATCCTCGCCGCGGACCCGGCCGTACGGCACGGACGGCACGCGAAACCGCCGGTGCGGCAGGTCGCCGGGAGCCGGGCGGGGACTCTCAGGCAGCGCCCCCCTTGGTGTCCCTGTCCTCGTCGACGATCTCCGCGTCCACCACGCCCTCTTCGTCCTGCGGTGCCGTGTGCTGCCGGGTGCCTTCCGCCGACGTCTGCTGGGACTGGGCGTACATCGCCTGGCCCATCTTCTGGCTGACCGTGGCGAGCTTGTCCACTCCGGCCCGCAGTGCAGCCGTGTCGGCGCTCTCCTTGAGCAGGTCCTTCAGCTCGGCGACCGCCGCGGTCACCTCGCCCTTCGTGTCCGCCGGCACCCGCTCCCCGTTCTCCCGCAGGAAATTCTCGGTCTGGTAGACGAGCTGCTCCGCCTGGTTGCGCGCCTCCGCCGCCTCCCGGCGCCTGCGGTCCTCCTCGGCGTACTGCTCCGCGTCCCGCATCATCCGGTCGATCTCGTCCTTGGGGAGCGCCGAGCCGCCGGTCACCGTCATCTTCTGTTCCCGGCCCGTCGCCAGGTCCTTCGCGGAGACGTGCATGATCCCGTTGGCGTCGATGTCGAAGGTCACCTCGATCTGCGGCACCCCGCGCGGCGCCGGCGGCAGGCCGGTCAGGTCGAAGACGCCGAGCTTCTTGTTGTATGCGGCGATCTCCCGCTCACCCTGGTAGACCTGGATGCCGACCGAGGGCTGGTTGTCCTCGGCGGTGGAGAAGATCTCCGAACGCTTCGTGGGGATCGTCGTGTTGCGTTCGATCAGCTTCGTCATGATGCCGCCCTTGGTCTCGATGCCGAGGGACAGCGGGGTCACGTCGAGCAGCAGCACGTCCTTGACGTCGCCGCGCAGGACACCGGCCTGGAGGGCCGCGCCGACGGCCACGACCTCGTCCGGGTTGACGCCCTTGTGCGGGTCCTTGCCGGTGAGTTCCCGCACCAGGTCGGTGACCGCGGGCATCCGGGTGGAGCCGCCGACGAGGATCACATGGTCGATCGCGGAGAGCTCCACGCCCGCGTCCCGGACCGCCTGGTGGAAGGGCGTCCGGCAGCGGTCCAGCAGCTCGGCCGTCAGCTCCTGGAACTGGGCGCGGGTCAGCCTCTCCTCCAGGTGCAGCGGACCCTCGGCGGAGGCGGTGATGTAGGGCAGGTTGACGGTCGTCTCGGTGGAGCTGGACAGCTCGATCTTGGCCTTCTCCGCGGCCTCCCGCAGCCGCTGAAGCGCCATCTTGTCGGCGCCGAGGTCGATGCCGTACTGGCTCTTGAACCGCTGCACCAGATGGTCGACGACCCGCTGGTCCCAGTCGTCGCCGCCGAGGTGGGTGTCCCCGTTGGTGGCCTTGACCTCGATCACTCCGTCGCCGATCTCCAGCAGGGAGACGTCGAAGGTGCCGCCGCCGAGGTCGAAGACGAGGACGGTCTGCTCCTCGCCGCGGTCGAGCCCGTACGCGAGGGCCGCCGCCGTCGGCTCGTTGATGATCCGCAGGACCTTCAGCCCCGCGATCTCCCCGGCCTCCTTGGTGGCCTGCCGCTGGGCGTCGTCGAAGTAGGCGGGCACGGTGATCACGGCGTCCGTGACGTCCTCGCCCAGATACGCCTCGGCGTCCCGCTTCAGCTTCTGCAGGACGCGTGCGGACAGCTCCTGCGCCCGGAAGCGGGTGCCGTCCACGGAACCCTGCTCCGGGAAACGCCAGTGCGCGTCGCCCATGTGCCGCTTCACCGAGCGCGCGGTGCGCTCCACGTTCGTCACGGCCTGGCGCTTGGCGACCTCGCCGACGAGCACCTCGCCGTTCTTGGCGAAGGCCACCACCGACGGTGTGGTCCGCGCGCCCTCGGCGTTGCTGATGACGGTGGGCTCACCACCCTCGAGGACGGCCACCACCGAGTTCGTCGTCCCCAGATCGATCCCGACCGCACGTGTCATCGCCGTCCCCTTCCGCCCGGGCGCTTCCCGCTCTCCATCACAAATCTTGAGTGGCCCCGTGTCAACGTGCGCGACGGGGGGCTCCCGATGCGATGCCGGGTACCCGGAAACGACGGTGCCGCGCCCCCTCGGGGGGAAGCGCGGCACCTTCGGGAACGTGGGGCTCAGGCGAGCTTGGCGTCCAGCGTGATCGTCGTGCCGGCCAGCGCCTGGCTGACCGGGCAGTTCTTCTTGGCGTCCTCGGCGGCGGCGACGAACGCGTCGTTGTCGATACCGGGGACGGTGCCCTCGACGGTGAGGTGGATGCCCGTGATGCCCTCACCCGGCTGGAAGGTGACGTCGGCCTTCGTCTCGAGCTTGGTGGGCGGGGTGCCGGCGCCGGCCAGGCCGTGCGACAGCGCCATGGAGAAGCAGCTGGAGTGGGCGGCGGCGATCAGCTCCTCGGGGCTGGTCCTGCCGTTCGCGTCCTGGGAGCGCGAGGCCCACGTGACCGGCTGCTGGGCGATGCCGGAGGAGTCGAAGGTGACGACGCCGTTGCCCTCGAGCAGGTTGCCTTCCCAGACGGTGTGAGCGGTGCGCGTGGTTGCCACGGTTCTTCCTTTCGATGGGGTCCCGATGCCGGGTTCCGTGGCTCCCATCCGATCACACCCGGACGCGCCACACCCGACGGAGGGGCGGTGACGTGCCGCGTGGGGCATGTGAATCCCCTGACGGGGGTCAGCCCGAGGCCGTACAGTCCATGACATGCTCGAGCTCTTCCAAGTCCTCGGGGGAATCGCGGGATTTGGTGGGGTCGCACTCGGCGTCCTGTATCTGCTCTACCGGGACTTCGTGCGCGACATCATCCGCACCAAGATGTTCCGGACGCTCACCTCGGCACAGGCGACCGCACTCTTCGGAGCGGTCGTCGTCCTCGCGTTCGCGGTCGCGATCCTCGGGATCTTCGCCACGCTCGCCGAGAGCAAGGGGGTCCAGCAGTTCGTCGTGCTGGTGGGCATGCTCCTGCTGTTCCTGCTGGCCGTGTTGTTCGTCGGTGTGCGGATCATCACCGGCCCACGCTCCCGCCCCCGGCAGGATCGCGAGCCGACGCAGGCGGAACGCTCACTGGCGACGGTCCGCAGGTACGTGACGCTCAACGAGCCGGACAAGGCGGAGCAAGCCCTGGAGACCTCGCACGTGGACCAGGAGACCCCGGACTTCTGGTACTGGAAGTCCCGGATCGCCTTGGCCCGCTCGAACCTCGATGCCGCCACCGGCTACGTCGAAGAGGCGCTGAAGCTGGATCTCCGTGACCCCTACGCTCTCGCGCTCAAGATCGCGCTTCTGCTGCTCGCCAACGACCCGGCCAAGCGTGACCGGGCGGCGCTGCTGGCGGAGCGGAGCGGCGGGCTCGACCCTGAACTCGACGCGTGGCTGCGGCGGTTGCGGCCCGAGGGGATGTTCGACGAAGGAGTGCGGACACGGAGCCAGTTGGAGGCCCGGTGTCCGCTGCCCACACGGAGTACGGAGAATGCACATGCCGAGTGACCAGCGCAACGCGGCGTCCGGGCCGCCGGCCGTCGTCTACGTCGGTACGGCCGCCACCGGCGCCGGGGAAGGCGGCACGGGGGACCGGTTGGTGGCCGAGGCACACCGCCGGGCGCTCGACCTGGGCCTGTCCCCGCTGAAGCGGGTGGCGCGTACCGCGAGCGAGGCGGACGCGCTGCTCGCGGCGCATCCGGATGCCGTGATCGTGGCCCACCCCGGCGACGAACCGCTCTCGGCGCGGCCGGAAGCCGGTGGCGCGCTGTGGAACTTCCTGCACATCGGGGCCGTACTGCGCCCGTGCACGCCCGGAGGAGAGGACGGCTCGGAACCGGCGGCGTCGCCGCCTGTCCGCGGCAGGGAGGCGTTCCTGGTGGTCGAGCTGACGGGCCAGGTCGGCCCCGGCTCGGACCGCCTTCGGGTGCGCGAGGCGGAGTGCCGGGCCTTTGCGGAGGCGCTCGGTTTACGGGTCATGGATGTCCTCATGGGTGACCGTGTCGCACGGGCCGGGGGCAGAGCCGCTGTTGTCGGCCTGTACAGGGAACAACTGACCGTCATCGTCCACCCGGACGTCACCGTTCCCCGCTCTGACGCCCCGGACGCCTTGCTGATGAGGTGGTTGCGGCAGGGGCGGGTGATCCACTCGGGGCGGTGGGTCAACGGGTTTTCCCGGGGGCAGGCAGACGCCGTCGTGCACCACTTGCGCGCTGTCCGAAGGCACCAGGACACCGTAGGGGCGGCCGCACCGGCGAGCGACGGGCCTCACATCGACTTCACTGTCCGCGAAGAGATGGCGCTAGGTCTCGGTGACCTCTACGCGGCCGACTCCGGCTGGGCCGGCGTGGTGAGCGGGGTGGTCCAGGCGGGCTCCCACAACTCCGTGACCTGGGGCGGCGGCCGGGCGAACCCGCCCCGCCCTCCCCGCGACACCAGCCGCCCCCTCCCCCACGACGGCCTCTACATCCGCCGTAACAACGCTTTTGGCACCCGCTCCGCGCTCGGGGCGAAGGATCTCATCGAGCAGGGCGTCATCATCGGGCAGGACCAGATCCGGTTCGACGACTTCGTGGCCGCGCGGACCGATCAGGTGCCCGGCCCGCGCCCCGGGGAGGCCGTCGGTGTGAGCCATGGACTTGCCGCCGTCCACAGCGAGTTCAAGGCGAACGAGGCCACGACCCACTTCGTGGAGATCACGCTCAAAGCCGGCGAGACAGCTCCCGAGGACGCTCCGGTCGCCGAACCGCTCCCGGTGAACTTCGTCTTCGTCGTGGACACCAGTTACTCGATGCGAGGGCAGAAGCTGGACACGGTCAAGTCCGCCCTCCAGACGCTCTACGACACCCTGCGCCCCGCGGACTGCCTGGGCATCATCACCTTCGACCACAGCGTGCGCACCGTCCTGCCCGCCGCTGCCAAGAAGGACCTGAGCGCCGACCGTTTCGCGGAGGTGGTCTCGGGACTGACCGCCGACGGCGGGACCGACATCAACCTCGGCGTCCAGTACGGCATCGACGAAATCGGCCGGCACGCGCAGTCCGGGCGCACCCTCAACTGTCTCTACGTCTTCTCCGACGGCGACCCCACGTCCGGCGAACGGGACTGGATCCGGATCCGTGCGAACATCGCGGCCAAGCTGCGCGGCGACCTCACCCTCTCCTGCTTCGGTTTCGGCTCCGACGCACGCATGCCCGAACTGGCGGCGCTGGCGGGGCTGGCCGGCGGCCACTCGACGTTCGTGACGCGCCCGGAGCAGGTGGGTACCGATCTGCTCGGCGACCTGGCCAGACGCGACCATCTGGCCGCCATCGACATCCAGCTCAAGCTCGACATCGACCCCGAGGTGGAGATCCGGCACCTGTACGGACACGACCTCGTCACCGATCTCCGGGCACGCGCCGCCGTCCTCCGCGAGGCGGAGCAGGCGGGCGTGCGGGCACGCACGGACTACGGAACCGAAGCCCTGCCCGACATCATCACCGAGGAGAAGGGCATCCGGATCTTCGCACCCGACCTCGCCTTCGGTGAGACGTACTGGGTCGTCCTCGAGGTCAGGGTGCCGCCGGGCCGTGACCCGGAGGGACTGGGCACTGCCACCGTGCAGTACGTGGACACCGTGGCCCGCGCGAGCCGCCGCCACGAGATCGACCTGTCCAAGGCGCCGACGCTGGCGGAAGAGATCGTCACGGTGCATGCGATCGGCCTGTGGACGAGTGAGGTCACCTTCTACGCGCTGGACGACCTGTACGACCGGGACAGGGAGGCGGCGAAGAACCGGCTGACCCAGCACATCGAGATCCTCAAGGCAGCGCACAGCCGTCTGCCCGCCGATGAGTTCCGCGACGACCAGGTGACCCTGCAGAAACTGATCACGCTGGCCGGCACGCTCGGCACCATGGTTTCGTTCAGCGACGCCTCCCACGGCCCGCACTTCGCCACCACGGTACGGGCGATGAACGACTTCGGCAGGGTGCGGTCGGGGTTCTGGCAGCAGTACTGACCCGGTCAGGCCGCGCGTTCGTCCGTCTCCTCGGCGCCGGTCAGCGGCACTTGGGGGCCGTCGCACTCGTACAGCCAGCGGCGGAAGACCTGGTGGACCTGCTCGGCCCCGCCAAGTTCGGCGCCCTCCTCCGCCGGGGCGGACAGGTCCACCGGCCACAGCAGGAAGGGCCGGCCCTGGGCGCCGCCGAGCCCGCCGTGCGAACCGATCTGCTCCTCGAACGCCAGGACTTCGCCCTCGTCCGGGTCGTACCAGGAGTTGACCATGATGTCGGGGGCGTGCGGGAAGGAGTGCGTGCGGCGCACGGCGTCGGCGGCACCCGGCCCGAAGCCGGCGAGCGGGCCGGTCTCGTCGGCGAGCCGGTCCACCGGGATCTCGGCGCCGAACGCGCCCAGCACCACCCCGCCGTGCTCCTCGCTGCGGACCAGGAGGAAACCGACGCCGGGATGGTTGGCGAGCGTCGACAGCAGCGCGGGGTGCCGGCGGTCGATCTCCTCCTTGCTCATCCGGTGCGGCACGTCGGGGAAGGAGACGAGCCCGAGGTTCCCGGAGGCGAGCACGATGGGCTCCGAGTCCCGGCGGGCGGCCCCGTGGTGCTCGGCCTTCTCCTCGACGGGCCGGCGCAGCGCGGCGCGTACGGCGGCACGCGCCTCCGCCCCGCTGTGGGTGTGCTCCACCTTGCGCGGCACATGCAGCCCGCAGCCGGCCCGCACCAGGTCGGCGAGGCTGAGCCCGTACCGGGTGCGGAAGGTCTCGCCCGGGCTCTGTCCGTGGTCGGACAGGACGACGATCCGGTAGGGGCGCGGGGCGTGCTCGGCGACCTGGACGAGCAGCGCGAGGGAGCGGTCGAGCCGGTGCAGGACCTGCTCGGCGTCGCGGCTGTGCGGCCCCGAGTGGTGGGCCACCTCGTCGTAGGCCACCAGGTCCGCGTAGACGGCGCTGCGCCCGGCGAGCATGTCGCCGATCACCGCGGCGACGACCACGTCCCGTTCGACGACGGTGGCGAAGGCGCGCACGAAGGGGTACAGGCCGCCGCGGCCCACACGCGGCCGCTGTCGCCTCAGCCGGGCCCGGGTGGACTGGCCGATCTCGCGGGCGACCTCGGCGGCGAACGACATGGCGGTGCGGACGGCGTTGGCCGGGTCGCTGAAGTACGCGAAGTAGCCGGCGCGTGAGCGGTTCTCCCTGCCTCGCCGGGCGGACACGGACAGCACCAGGGCGAGCTGGTCGGCACCACCGCTGAACAGGTTGCCGCGGCTCGCGCCGTCGACGGTGAGCAGACCGCCGTCGCCGGTCCGCTCGACGGCGCGGCGCTGGAGTTCCGCGGCGCTCGTCGGACGGTTGCACACGACGACCTCGCGGGTCTCCTTCTCGTACCAGCGGAACGCGGGGACGTCGTGGTTGGAGCCGTGCAGGATGCCCAGCTGGCTGGCGCCGGTCTGGCTGGACCAGTCGGTGCGCCAGGCGGTGAGCCGGTGGCTGGGGCCGCCGTCGCGCGGGACGAGCCAGGAGGCGACGGTCGGCATCAGACCCTTGGCCACGGCCGCGCGCAGCACGTCGTGTCCGACGCCGTCGAGCTGGACGAAGACCACGCCCGGGGTGACACGGCCGGAGCGACCGTCGCCGCGTCTGCGGCGGCGGTCGGCGAGCCGGTACAGCCTTCTGCGGTACGCGTCGTCGTCCCGTACGGCGAGGGCGGCACCGGTGGCCGAGGCGACGGCGGACATCGCCGCGGCGACCACGACCGCGGTCTCGGGGGCGGCCTCGGCGTCGCCGGAGGGGTTGACGCGGAGGGCGACGAGCAGGAGGGAGCCGTTGAGGAAGAAGACGAGCAGGCCGAGGACGAGGGCGGGGACGAGCAGCAGGAGCCGTACCAGCAGGGGCCACACCAGGGACGACAGCAGACCGAAGACACCGGCGCCGACGGCGGCCGTGACGGCTATGCGGGTCGCGCTGTCGCCGCCGGGGGACTGCAGCCGGAAGTCGGGCAGGACGGCGGCGAGGACGAGCACGGTGCCGGTGGAGGCGGCCCACACGGCGACACTGCGCCCCACACCGCTGAGCAGCTTCCGCCAACGCCCGTGCCCCACGCCCAGCTCACCTCACGTCATGGCCCTGCCGCCCTCTCGGATGCGCCCCCACCTTGTCACAACGCCGGGAGCCCCCCGTCAGCGACCGTCGTACCCGGCCGTCGGCAGCGACAGGCGGCGGTGGATCCGGGCCTTCATCCCGGCGTCGTACGACGGTTCCGCGCGGCCGACCGTCTCGACGCGGACGCCTCGCCGGGCGCACTCCGCGGTGAACTCGTCCACCGAGGTCAGGGCACGCTCCAGGACACGGCGGCTGGGGGCCACGAACAGGTCGACCAGACCCGCCTCCACATCCGTCCACAACGCGCAGTGGTCGGGGCGCAGGCCGCGGACGAGGAGTTCCCGCGTCACCACGTAACCGCGCTCCGCCGCCCATCGCGCGCACATCGCGTGCTGGCTGCGGGAGTCGACGAGGAAGGGTTCCGCGTCCAGTTCCTCGAGCGGCGTCAGGCTGGCGATCGCCGTGACCCGGACCGTGCCCGGCCGGCCGCGGGCGTCGCGCGCGCCGGCGGTGCCGTGCGCCTCTCCCATGGGGTCCCCCCTCGCCTCAGGGTTTCCCCGCCGACCCTACCCCTGCCCGTAGGCTCGGGGGGAGTCGCGCGAAGGAGGCAATGGAGTGCCGGTGGAGGTCACGTGGTGGGGTCACGCCACCTGCACGGTCGAGGACTCCGGCGTACGGGTGCTCACCGATCCCCTGTTCGCGCGCCGCCTCGCGCATCTGCGGCGGCGCCGGGGCGCCCCGCCGCCGCCCGAGGCCGCGGTGGCGGACGTGACGCTGGTGTCGCATCTGCACGCCGACCATCTGCACGTGCCGTCGCTGGCCCGGCTGGCCCCGGGCACCCGGGTGCTGGTGCCGCGCGGCGCCGCCGCCCAGGTGCCGGGGCTGCGCAGGCTGGGCCGGCTGCGGCTCACGGAGGTGGCGCCCGGGGACCGGGTGCGGGTCGGTGACCTGGTCGTACGGGTGGTGCCCGCTCGGCACGACGGTCGGCGGCTGCCGGTGGGGCCGCACCGCTCCCCCGCGCTCGGGTTCGTCGTCGAGGGGGAGGCGCGGACGTACTTCGCCGGGGACACCGGTCTGTTCCCGTCGATGGCCGAAGAGGTCGGGCCGGTCGACGTGGCGCTGCTGCCGGTCGGCGGCTGGGGACCGTACCTCGGCGAGGGGCACCTGGACGCGGGGCGCGCGGCGCAGGCGCTGGCCCGGCTGATGCCGCGCAGCGCGGTGCCGGTGCACTACGGCACGTACTGGCCGATCGGGATGGACGCCGTGCGCCCCCACGAGTTCCACGCGCCGGGCGCCGAGTTCGCCCGCCTCGCCGCGCGGTACGCGCCGGACGTCAGGGTGCACCTGTTGTCCCACGGTGAGAGCGTCCGCCCGGAGGTCGCCCGGTGATGAACCTCGCCGCCGCGACCACCCTCGTGCCCACGGAGTCCACCCAACAGGCCGTCGGATACCCGTCGTTGTTCCTGCTGGTGCTGATCGGGGCGCTGGTGCCGGTCGTGCCGACAGGGGCGCTGGTCAGTTCCGCGGCGGTCGTGGCCTTCCACCGGACCGCGCCCTTCCCGCTCGCGCTGGTCTTCGGCGTCGCGGCGCTCGCGGCCTTCCTCGGGGACGTCGCGCTGTACTGGCTCGGGCGGCGCGGCATGCGGTCGAAGAACGGTTCCCGCTGGCTGGAGAACCTCCGCGGCCGCGCCCCCGAGGACCGGCTCGCCCAGGCGCAGGAGAAGCTGAACGAGCACGGGATCGCGGTGCTCACCCTCTCCCGGCTGGTCCCGGCGGGCCGCATTCCGGTGATGCTCGCCTGCCTGCTGGCCCGTATGCCGCTGCGGGATTTCGCCCGCGGCGACGCCCCGGCCTGCCTCGCCTGGACCGCGACGTACCAGCTGATCGGCATCGTCGGCGGCTCGCTGTTCCCGAAGCCGTGGGAGGGCGTGGTGGCGGCGATCGTGCTGACGGTCGTGATCAGCACGGCACCCGGCCTGTGGCGCCGGATGCGCAGGGCCGCCACCTCGTAAGTTCCGGGCTCCGGCTCACTGAAGGACCCGTGACGCCCCCACCGGCAGGTCCCACAGGTCCTCGCGGGCCAGCCCGGCCTTCTCCCAGGCCGCCCGCACCCGGGTCAGCGGTTCCAGGACCGGCTCCGCCGACAGCACGAACGTGGCCCAGTGCATGGGCGCCATCCGCCGTGCGCCCAGGTCGAGCGTCGCGCGGACCGCCTCCTCCGGGTCGCAGTGGACGTCGCTGAGCCACCAGCGCGGGTCGTAGGCGCCGATCGGCATGAGGGCCAGGTCGATCCCCGGATAGCGCTGCCCGATCCGCTCGAACCAGTGCCCGTACCCGGTGTCGCCCGCGAAGTAGACCCGCTGCCCGTCGGGCGCCGTCAGCACCCAGCCGCCCCACAGCGAACGGCACGTGTCGGTCAGGGTGCGCTTGGACCAGTGGTGGGCGGGCACGAAGTCGAAGCGGACGCCCTTGACCTCGGCGGCCTCCCACCAGTCCAGCTCGGTGACACAACGGAACCGCCGGCGGCGGAACCACGCGGCGAGCCCGGCCGGTACGAGCACCGGGGTGTCGCGCGGAAGGCGGCGCAGCGTCGGGGCGTCGAGGTGGTCGTAGTGGTTGTGGCTGATGACGACCGCGTCGACGCGCGGCAGGGCGTCCCAGTCGATGCCGACGGGCGTGATCCGGGCGGGTGTGCCGAGGATGCGCCGGGACCAGACGGGGTCGGTCAGGACCGTCAGCCCGCCGATCCGCACCACCCAACTGGCGTGGCCCGCCCAGGAGACGGCGACCGTGCGCGCGTCGACCCGCGGCAGCGGGCCCGGCTCGTACGGCAGCCGGGGAATGTCCTTCAGGCCCTCGGGGGCGGGCCGCACCGCACCCTCGCGGGCGAAGCGGGCCATGGCCTTCAGGCCGGGCAGCGGTGTGGTCAGCCGGTCGATGAAGGAGCGCGGCCAGATACGGCGCTCTCCGAGGGGGCGGGGCGCTGCGAGCGGCGGCGCCACCAGCGGCGGGGGGTCCTGACTCAGCAGGGGCGTGGACGCGGGCGCACCGGTGTCCCGGTGTGCCGCAACGGTGCTCGTGGTCGACTCGGACTGCTGCGTCATCGAGGAGGCTCCCATCGCTGAGCGTCGTCGCGGAGATCGGCGAAGACCGATCCCACATGGGTCAACGCGCGTTGTACGTGTGGCAGTTCCAGCGGCTCCGGTGAGGTGAGGCACTGCGCCCGTTCCGCGGCGGTCGCGCCGAGGAGGGGTCCGGTGGACAGACGGACGCGGAGCGCCGCCAGGTCGTCCCCGAAGCGGTGGCCGCCGGGCGCGGGCATGCCGAGCCCGGCGGTGAGGAGGTCCTCGAGTTCCTGCGCGTCGCCGACACCGCGCGCGTCGAGCGCGGAGCGAAGCGGCTCCAGGTCGGCGTAGAGGTGGCGGCCGGCCTGCGGGGGCAGGACGAGGGCGCCCGCCGCGACGACGGCCCGGCGCACGGCGTCGGCCACGCGCGCGTGGAGAGCGGTGCCGGCGGTGAGGCGCTGGGTGACGTCATCGGGCTCGTCGAGGGCGTACGCGGCCGCTGCGGCGACCGGGTCGGCGATCCGGGCGCCGAGCGCGGTGAGCACGTCCAGGGCGCGGGCGCGCAGTCCGGCGCCGTCGGGGGTGGCCGGGAAGCGGGCGACGGCCGCGGGCCAGCCGGGCGGCAGGAAGGGCCCGGCGAGGTCGGTGACGACGGTGACCCGGTCCGGCAGCATCTCGGCGGGGCTGAGCAGCACGGTGTCGTGCGGCCGGTGCACGGTGTCGCGCCAGGTCTCGTCGCTGACCAGGTGCAGCCCTTCCCCGGCGGCGGCCTCGACGGTCTCGTGCACGAGTTCGGGCGGGGCGACGGTGGCGGTGGGGTCGTCGGCGACGGCGAGCACGAGAAGGCGGGGGTCGCCGCCCTCCGCGCGGATCCTGCGGACGGTTTCCAGGAGGGCGTACGGGTCGGGGACGCCGCCGCACTCCATGGGTGTCGGCACATGGAACACGGACCGCCCCAGCGCCCGGACCTGGGGCGCCCACCAGGCCGGGCAGGGCCTCGGGACGAGGACGTCGCCGCCGAGCGCGGCGGTGACGGCGACGAAGATTGCGGGGGCGCCGGGGGCGGCGGCGACGTCGTCGGGCTCGGCGGGCAGTCCGCGCCGGGCGAAGTAGCCGCAGGCGGCGTCGAGGAGGGCAGGCAGACGGGAGGGGCCGGAGTCGTCGTGGTCGGCGGCCTCGGCGAGCGCCGCGGACAGGCCCGGCAGGAGGGGCAGTCCCTGCTCGGGGAGGGGCGGTCCGTAACGGACGGGGCCGTGCCCCTCCGGATCCGTCCGCCGCATGCGTGCCTCCGCGCAGTCCCTGGTGCCGTGGCCGGTCCCCCCTGCTCCGGCTCGCTGCACGCCCTCGACCCGTGGCCGCTGCCCGCTGTCGTACTCCTGTTCCTCTACGGTGTCGAAGACGCCCTCGGGCTCTGAGTACCCCGGGTTCGGGCCGGTCATGGGCGTCCGGCCGGGTTGCCCGGATCACAGGGTCAGACGTTCGGATCTCGGGTGCGGGTTCAGGCGTGGCCGGAGCGTCCGCGTCCCCAGAGCCGGTGGACCGCGGCACCGAGGGCGCCCGCGATCAGGAGGCCTCCGGCGGCCAGGGTGGGCACGGAGCCGGTGAAGGCGCCGCCTTCCCCGGCGTGCACGCCGTGCTGGGCGCCGACGGGAGGCTGTGCCGCGCTCTGCTTCCCCTGGTCGCCCTGCTGCTTGCCCGTGGCTTGCTTGCCCTGGCTGTCCCCCTGCGCCTTGCCCTGCCCGTCGCTCTGCTGCTTGCCCTGGCTGTCGCCTTGCTGCTTGCCGGACACCTGGGACTGGCCGTCCCCCTGTTGCTTGCCCTGACCGTCCCCCTGTTGCTTGGACTGGCCGTCCCCCTGCTGCTTGGACTGGCCGTCACTCAGCTTGCCCTGGCCCTCGTCCTGCTTGCCCTGGCCGTCGCCCTGTTGCTTGCTCTGACCGTCCCCTTGCTGCTTCGTGGACCCCTCGGACTGCCTGTCGCCCTGTTGCTTGCTCTGACCGTCGCAACCGTCGCCCTGCTGCTTGCCGGATCCCTGGGACTGCCCGTCCCCCTGCTGCTTGCCGGATCCCTGGGACTGACCGTCCCCCCGCTGCTTGCCCTGGCCCTCCCCTTGCTGCTTGGACTGCCCCTCCTCCCGCTGCTTTTCCGACTGCTGCGTCTGCCCCTCCCCCTGCTGCTTTTCCGACTGCTGCGTCTGCCCCTCCTCCTGCTGCTTGCCGCCCGGCGGGGCGTCACCGTCGTGGTGGTGGCCGTGGCCCTCCCGGTACACGGTGAACGAGACGGTCCACGGCCTTTCACGGCCGCCCGGGCCCCCCGGGCACCGTCCGTCGACACCCCACGACGCCTCGCGGCCGGCCAGGTGGGCGACGGCGTTCACGCTCCCGCCGACGGGGACGCGGGCCGTGCCGCGGTAGCGGACGCCACCCCGGCGCTCGGCCCAGTCATCGTCGTCGTCGCGGTGGACCCGGTGCAGCCGCACCCTGCCCCCCTCGAAGGCCTGGGAGGCGCCCTCGATGGCGTCGGGCAGTCCGGCGCCGACCGCGTCGCAGGACACCGAGACGGTGACGGTGTCCCCGGGCGCGACGGAGCGCGGGGTGATGTCGGCGGACGAATCGGCGGACGCGCTCGGGACGACGGCGCCCAGGGCGGCGCCGGCCACAGCGGCGGCGGACAGGACTCGGGCAGTGCAGCGCATGGGGCGGGCTCCTTCGGCCGGGTTCCTCCATGACAGCCCGGTCGGCCGTGGCCCGCGCGCGGCCGTGCCCCATTCGCGCGACCGGCACCGCCGTGCGGGTGACGTCAGGCCGCGCACGGAGGGCTCAGCCGGCCAGCGAGAGAAGCTCCCGCTCCAGGCCGCGGCCCCGCTTGTCCACGACGCCGGCGGCGACGTCGGCGAGTTTGCGGTTGGCGCCCTGGGAGATGCGGCGCAGTACCTGGAAGGCCGTCTCGGCGTCGCAGCCGAGGACGTGCATCACGATCCCGCACGCCTGGTCGACGACGGGCCGGGAGCGCAGGGCGGCGCCGAGCTGGTCGAGTTCCGTGAGGGCGGCACGGTAGGAGCGGTCGCGCACCAGACAGCCCACGGCGAGGTCGCCGAGCACCCGGGCGGGGCCGTGCGGGGCGCCCTTCAGGGTCCCGGGCCGGAAGCTGTAGAGGCTGAGCGTGACGACCAGCCCCGACCGCCGGAACGGGATCGTGACGCTGGACCGTACGCCTGCGTCCAGGGCGAGCGCGCGGTACTCCGGCCAGCGCTCCTCGCGCAGCAGGTCGAAGGCCTCGACGGGCTCGCCCGACTCCACGGCCGCGGGGATCGGCCCGTCGCCGCTGCGGAGCTGGACGGTGACGAGCGGGGCGAGATCGGGATGGGTGACGGCGGCGGACCGGTCCGTGCCGCCCTCGACACCGCCTTCCAGGACAGTGGTGCTGGCGCCGCAGCAGCCGGGGGTGCACCGAGCGACCTGTTCGACGAGGTCCGACAGCCGGCGCCCCGGGAGGGCGGACTCGGGGGATTCGGCCGCCAGGCGGTAACCCCCCGGGTGGTCATCGAGTTGTCCGGTCTCCGGCATACCTCACCTCCTCTTCGGGCGGCTGCCCGCTCACCCCGGTGGAAAACGGCGTCCGTGACGACGTGGCCGGTTCCGTGCGCGCGTCCTCGGGAAGCAGTCCGTACGGGTTAGGTTCGTCGCATGGCGCAGACGGACGAATTCGGTGAAGAGCTGGCGGATTTCGTCCGCCGGGTGGCGGAACTCAAGGCGGCCCGTGCCATACCCGCGGACGACCTGCCCTCGGTGCTCGACGCGGCGATCTTCGAACTCGACCATGTGGCGGGTCGGTTGTGGCCGTGGTACCAGCGGCTGTCCGCGGGCGCCGGGGCCGCCCCGGCCGGTTCCGGTGAGCGCCAGGAGCAGCAGCTGCTGAAGACCCTCTTCCAGCGGCTTCCGGTGCCGGTCGCGCTGGTGGACCGCGAGACGGTGGTGCGGCGGCTGAACTTCGCGGCCATCTCCTTCACCGGGGCCCGCGCGGGCTATGCGACGGGCCGCCCGCTGACCGGGCTTCTGGCGCATGCCGACCGGGCGGCGTTCCGTTCGCAGACGGCCGCGGTGGCGCGCGGCGAGGGCGACCGCAGCATGACGGTACGTCTGCCGCAGCATCCGTCGGTGCCGGTACGGGCGACGCTGGTCGCGGTGCGGCCGAGCGGTGAGCCGCGCACGGCGGTCATGGTGGTGCTGCAGCCCGCGGACACCCGGGTGCCGGCCGGTGAACACACCCCGCCCGGCGGCGTCCCGGACCTGACGGAGACCACGCGGCACGCGGCGCTGATGGACCTGCTGGACGCGATGACAAGTGCACTGCTCACCGCGCCGGCCGGGGCAGTCCTGGAGCGGGCGGCCCGGGTGTTGCACGGCCGTTTCGCGGACTGGGTGGTGGCGGACGCGGGAGACGGGCGCCTGACCCGTACGGCGGTACTGGGACCGCCCGGTGAGGACGTGGACGCGCTGGTCGCGCAGGACCCCGCCGGGTGCCCCCTCGTCGTCGAGGCGGCGCGTGGCGGGTCCTCGGTCCTGCGGGTGCGGCCGGAGGACCCGGAGGCGTTCGGGCGGGACGCCTCGGGTGCCCCCGTCCTCATCCGCGCGAACGTGACGTCCCTGCTGTGCGTGCCGCTCACCGACGGGGGCACCGTGCGGGGCGTGCTCACGCTGTTCCGCAGCGGGGCCCGGCCGGCGTTCTCGATGGCGGAGGCGCAGGCGATGGACATGATGTCCCGTCACATGGCGCTGGCCCTGCGGGCCGTCGGTTAGACGGCGTCCCGCATCACCTGCTCGCGCAGCCGGGAGCAGCAGCGGCTGATCAGGCGGGAGACGTGCATCTGGGAGATGCCGAGCTGCTCGGCGATGCTGCTCTGGGTCATGTCGTCGAAGAAGCGCATGTACAGGATGGCGCGTTCGCGCTCCGGGAGCGCCTTGAGACGGGGCTTGACGGCCTCGCGGTCCACGACGGTGTCGAGCGCGGGGTCGGGCGAGCCGAGCGAGTCGCCGAGCGAGTACCCGTCCTCGCTGCCGGGCAGTTCGGCGTCCAGGGAGAGCGCCGTGAAGCTCTCCAGGGCCTCGAGGCCGGCCAGGACGTCCTCCTCGCTCATGTTGGCGTGCTCGGCGATCTCGGCGACGGTGGGCCTGCGGCCCGAGACGGTCTGCGACAGGTCCTGGACGGCGAAGCGGACCCGGTTGCGCAGGTCCTGGACGCGGCGGGGCACGTGCAGGGTCCACATGTGGTCGCGGAAGTGCCGCTTGATCTCACCGGTGACGGTGGGGACGGCATAGCTCTCGAAGGCGTGCCCGCGCTCGGGGTCGTACCGGTCCACGGCCTTGACCAGGCCGAGGAACGCCACCTGGCGCAGGTCCTCGAAGCTCTCCCCGCGGCTGCGGAAGCGGCCCGCGAGCCGTTCGGCCATGGGCAGCCAGGCCTCGACGATCTCGTCGCGGAGCGCGTCGCGCTGGGGGCCCGGGGGGAGCGAAGCGAGCCTGCGGAAGGCCTCCGTGGTGTCGGGGGCGTCGTCATGGGGGTGGTGCTTCACGCTAGCTCGGTTCTGCATGGTGCGTCGCAACTCCCTTGCTGGTGCCTTGCTGGTGCCTTGGGTGGACGGTCACCGTGGGAGGGGGCGGCGGGTGCGACAGGGCACACCGTGGCGTGATCCACCGCTCCCACGGACGTGCCTCCTGTCCGAAGCACTGAGTCGCGCCTGCCCGGGCTCATTCGCCGCAAACACGGGTCTTCAGAAAGTCTTCGGCCCGGTCCCGGCGCTGCGGACGACGCATCACGCGGGAGCTCGTCGCCTCCGCCGGGCCAGGAGGCTCGCACGCCGGCGCCCCGTTCGGCTCGCAGGCGGGCCCCCGCCCCCGCGTCCCGACACCTCACGGGCGTCCCCATGGCCCGCGGGCTCACCGTTGGGCGGCAGGTTTTCCCCGCATCGGCCGGGTGACTCGACAGGTGCGATCCGTACGCACCCTCTTCCCATGGGAGGTTCCCGATGGCCACCAAGGTCGCCGACCACGTCCTGGCGCGCTTGCGCGAATGGGACGTGGAGCATGTCTTCGGCTACCCCGGCGACGGCATCAACGGGCTGCTCGCCGCCTGGGGCCGCGCCGAGGACCGGCCACGGTTCCTGCAGGCGCGGCACGAGGAGATGGCCGCGTTCGAGGCGGTCGGCTACGCCAAGTTCAGCGGCCGTCTCGGTGTGTGTGCGGCCACCTCGGGACCCGGCGCGATCCACCTGCTCAACGGCCTGTACGACGCCAAGCTCGACCACGTGCCCGTGCTCGCCTTGGTCGGCCAGACGCACCGCACGGCGATGGGCGGCTCCTACCAGCAGGAAGTCGACCTGCACACCCTCTTCAAGGACGTGGCATCGGACTTCGTGGAGACCGTGATGGTCCCCGAACAGCTGCCGAACGTCCTCGACCGCGCGATCCGCACCGCGTATGCGCGCCGCGCCCCCACGGCCCTGATCATCCCCGGTGACGTGCAGGAACTGGACTACTCGCCGCCGACGCACGAGTTCAAGATGGTCCCCTCGAGCCTCGGCCGCGGCGCCTGGACGGCGGTCCCCTCGCAGGAGTCCCTGGAGAGGGCCGCGGAGGTCCTCAACGCCGGCGACAAGGTGGCCATCCTGATCGGCCAGGGCGCGGCCGGCGCGGTGACCGAGGTGCAGCAGATCGCCGAGCTGCTGGGCGCCGGCGTGGCGAAGGCGCTGCTCGGCAAGGACGTGCTCAGCGACGAGCTGCCGTACGTCACCGGCTCGATCGGTCTGCTGGGCACCCGCCCGTCGTACGAGCTGATGCGCGACTGCGACACCCTGCTCACCATCGGCTCCTCGTTCCCGTACACGCAGTTCATGCCGGAATTCGGCAAGGCGCGGGCCGTGCAGATCGACATCGACCCGCACATGATCGGCATGCGCTACCCGTACGAGGTGAACCTCGTCGGCGACGCCAGGGCGACCCTGCAGCGCCTGATCCCGCTGCTGGACAAGGACCGCGGCCGCGAGTGGTTCGAGACCGTGTGCGCGAACGTGTCCCGCTGGCACGAGGTCATGCAGAAGCGGGCGGAGCTGTCCGCGGACCCGATCAACCCGGAGTACGTGGCCCGCGCCCTGGACCCGATGCTGCCGCACAACGCGATCATCACCTCCGACTCGGGTTCGGTTGCGAACTGGTATGCACGGCACCTGACGATGCGGCCCGGTATGCGCGGGTCGCTGTCCGGGACGCTGGCGACGATGGGCAGCGGGGTCCCGTACGCGATCGGCGCGAAATTCGCCCATCCGGACCGGCCGGTGATCGCGCTGGTCGGTGACGGCGCGATGCAGATGAACGGCCTCGCGGAGATGATCACGGCGGCGAAGTACAAGGACCGCTGGGAGGACCCGCGGCTGGTGGTGGGCGTGTGGAACAACCATGACCTCAACCAGGTGACGTGGGAGATGCGAGCGATGGAGGGCGCCCCCTCGTTCATGCCGTCACAGGAGATCCCCGACGTGCAGTACGCCGCCTTCGCGCGCTCCCTGGGTCTGACCGGCGTCCGGGTGGAGAAGCCGGAGGACGTGGAGGCGGGCTGGCGCGCGGGGCTGGAGGCGGACGGCCCGGCGGTCGTCGAGTTCCTGACCGACCCGGCGGTGCCGCCGATCCCGCCGCACGCCTCCTGGGAGCAGATGCAGGCAACGGCGGCCTCGATCCTGAAGGGCGACGCGGACCGCGCCGGGATGATCCGCCAGGGGTTCAAGGCGAAGGTGCAGGAGTTCCTGCCCGGACGCGGCAACAAGGAGTCGTGAGGAGCCGTATCGAGACCCGGACACGGCCGAAAGCGGACGATCGCCGGCGGGGCGGCCGTGTCGACCGGCGCCCCTCGGGTACGCGGGGGCCACGCGACATATGGAGGGACTCATGCAGCGAGGCAGCGACCGGCTGAACGTCCACCGGGACGACGAGATGAAGCACGAACTCCAGGGGCTGCTGCGCTCGGGCCACCCGACGCGGACCGAGGAGTGGCACGACCCCGAGCCGACCGCCGACGACGACCCGGCGGTGTGGGCCGGTCCGGTGATTCCGGGCGGCGCGCGGTCCGTGGCCGATGTGCGCTTCGAGCTGGCACGGATCCTGGGGCGTACGGCGTTCCCGGGCCGCCCGCCCGAGCTGATCGACGCCCTGCGCCGCCACCACGCCCCGGACGCGCTGGTCGCCCCCCTGGAGCGGCTGCCGCGCTCCTCGCGCTACGCCAACGCGCAGGAGCTCGCCGAGGCGATCGTGGGCGGCGAAGGGGCGGGCCGGAGCGCATAGGCGTCCGACGCGCGGGTACTGCGGGCGTCGTCCCGCCGACACACCCCACCCCTGCCGGCCGGGGGAAGCAGGAAAGGACAGCAGGCCATGGCTGATTTCGTCAGGGAGGTCATGACGCCGGGCGTCGTGGCGGTCCTCCCGGACGCCTCACTCGTGGAGGCGGCGCAGCTGATGCGTGCCGAGGACATCGGGGACGTCCTGGTCGCCGAGGACGGGCGCGTCGTCGGTGTGCTCACGGACCGTGACATCGCGCTGCGGGCCGTCGCGGACGGAGCGGACCCGCTGACCGTGAGCGCCCGTGCGGTGTGCACCCCCGACCCGGTGGTGGTCGGCCCCGACGATCCCGTGTCCACGGCCGTGGACCTGATGCGAGGGCACGCCGTCCGCCGGCTGCCGGTCGTCGAGGACGGCCGGCCGGTGGGCATGGTGAGCCTGGGCGACCTGGCCGTCGCGCAGGACCCGACGTCGGCGCTCGCGGACATCAGCCAGGCCGAGCCCGGAGGCGGGCGCGGCGGGGTGCCCGCGTGATCCGCCGACGCCGGGCCGACCGGGTCAGTGCGTACGGCGCCACCGTGGACGTCGGCGACGCGACGACCCGCTACCTGTTGTACGGGCTGCTGCCGTTCTGGTTCGCGCCGGGCCTGGCCGACTGGCTGATGCACCGGCGCACCGGGATCGAGGACACGTCCGGCACGAAGGAGTCGTTGATCCACGCGCTGATGATGACCGAGGTGGGCGTGCCCATCGCGCTCACGCTGCGCTACGAGGTCAACCCGCTGCTTCTGTGTGTGCAGTTGGCCGGGACCGCGGTGCACGAGGCGACCGCGCTGTGGGACGTCCGCACCGCCGAGGACAGCGACCGTGAGGTCAAGCCCGTGGAGCAGCACATCCACAGCTTCCTGGAGTCGCTGCCGTTCGCGGCGCTCGCCGCGCTCGGGTGTCTGCACGCCGACCAGGTGCGGTCGCTGCTGCGCGGCGGCCGGGGCGACCCGCGCGCCTGGCGGCTGGTGCGGCGGCGCCGGCCGCTGCCACGGGGCTATGTCATGGGCATCGCGGCGGCGATCGGCGCGTGTGTGGCGCTGCCCTACGGCGAGGAATTGCTGCGCTGTGTCCGGGCCGGACGGCGCCGGGCGCGCGACGGCAAGGCACAGGAGGAGGCGGGCGACGAGGCCGTGTGGCAGCCGCAGGACCAGGCCGTGTGACAGCACAGGCAGAGGAAGGACTTGGACATCATGCGTATCGCGTTCCTGACCGCGCCCGAGGGCGTGGAGCAGGTGGAACTCACCGAGCCGTGGCAGGCGGTGAAGGACGCCGGCCACCAGCCGGTCCTGGTGTCGACGAAGCCGGGACAGGTGCAGGCGTTCAACCACCTGGACAAGGCGGACACCTTCCCGGTGGAGGCGGTGGTCGGTGAGGTGCCGGCCGAGTCCTTCGACGGGCTGGTGCTGCCGGGTGGGGTGGCGAACCCCGACTTCCTGCGGATGGACGAGCAGGCGGTGGCGTTCGTCCGCGCGTTCTTCGACCAGGGGCGGCCGGTCGCCGCGATCTGCCACGGCCCGTGGACGCTGATCGATGCCGATGTCGTACGGGGCCGCACCCTGACGTCGTGGCCGAGCCTGAAGACGGACATCCGCAACGCGGGCGGCACCTGGGTCGACGAGCAGGTGCACATCGACCGCGACGGCAACCTGCTGATCACCAGCCGGAAGCCGGACGATCTGAAGGCGTTCGACGAGGCGATCGTGACGGAGTTCGCCGGCCAGAACACCTGAACGCTTGAACACCTGAACCACTGGAACAACCCATAACCATCGCCCGACCGGCGGTACACGCGGAAAGGACCCGCCCCGCAGCCCCGATGGGGGCCGCGGGGCGGGTCCTCGCGCAGGCGGTCAGCGGGTCGGTTCGGCTTCCTGGGGTTCTTCACAGGTGCCGCGCTCCCGGGCGCCGTCGCGGGTGCGGCCGGCCGCGGTCGGGCGGCGCGGGTGGCGGCGGAGGTATTCGCCCTCCAGTTGCGCCATCCGGTCGTTGTGCGCGCGCAGCGCGTCGTTCGAGCCGTAGAGCAGCGTGTCGTGGCGCGTGCGGTGGATCGTCTCCAGCTCTTTCATGAGCTGCTGGTCGGTCAGCCGGCCCGGGTCGACTCCGGTCATAGGTGGTACCCCGCTCGTCGTGTTCGTCGGTGCGGTCCGGGTACCCGCCCGGAAAAGCAATACCCCGAGCGGCATCCGGGAGGGAGCCATGGATCTCGCCTTTCTCCATCCACTGTACGAACATCCCGGTCCCTGGGCCTCCGTATACGTCGACACCTCGCGGCACACGGAGTCCACGCCTCACGAACGCTCCCTGACCGCTCAGTCCCTGTATCGGGAGCTCGTCGAGCAGGGCGCGGACGAGCCGACGTGCCGGGCCGTGCAGTCCGCGGTCGAGGACCTGGCCCACTCACCCGAGCCGCATGGCAGGGCCCTGTTCGCCCGTGCGGGCGAGGTGGCCCTCGATCCGCCGCTCGCCGCGCCGCCGCAGGGCTCCTCCGCGCTGTGGGCCACGCTGCCGCACACGGCGCCGCTGCTGGAGCTCGCGAACGAGGAACCGGTGTGCGTGGTGGCGTACATCGACCGCAAGGGCGCCGAGTTCGAGCTGCGGGGTGCCCTGGGCAGCCGGGAGGCCGGGTCGGTGACCGGGAAGCAGCATCCGCTGCACCGTACGAGCAGCGCCGACTGGTCGGTGCGCCACTTCCAGCTGCGCGTGGAGAACACCTGGGAGCACAACGCGGCGGAGATCGCGGACGCGCTCGCCGTGTGCCAGGAGGAGACCGGCGCCGACCTGGTGGTCCTGGTCGGCGAGGAGCGCGAACGGCGCGCGGTGCACGAGCGGCTGCCGCGCCGGCTCCAGGACCAGGTGGCCGAGACGACGCACGGCGCGGGCAGCCGGCTGCTGGACGAGGAGGTGGAGCGGATCCGCACCGAGCATGTGCAGCGCCGCGCCGAGCAGGAGCTGGAACGCTTCCTGGCCGCCCGGGCGCCGGACGAGGAGGGTCGTGCGGGCGCGGTCGAGGGCGTGCCGGCGGTGATCGAGGCGGCACGCGAACACCGTATCGACGAACTCCTGATCAATCCGGAGGGCCCGGACACCCGCCGAGAGGTGTGGATCGGCGAGGACCCGGACCAGGTCGCGGTCCGTCGCACGGACCTCAAGGCGGTGGGCGAGCGGCACGCCTGGCCGGCCCGCGCAGACGACGCGCTGCTGCGTTCCGCGGTGGAGACGGGCGCGGCGGCCGTCTCGCTGACGGCCGCCAGGAGCCAGGAGGGCCCGGTGGGCGGAGTGGGCGCACTGCTGCGCTGGGCGTAGCCGGCGCGCCTGGCGCAGGCCCGGGGCGCCGGGCCTGCGGCTAGCGTGCGCGCTCCACTCTGCGTTCGTCCCACACCGGCTCCGAGGTCTCCCGGACCCGGCCGTCCGCGCCGAAGACCAGGTAGCGGTCGAAGGAGCGGGCGAACCAGCGGTCGTGGGTGACGGCGAGGACCGTGCCCTCGAAGCTGTCGAGCCCCTCCTGGAGCGCCTCGGCGGACTCCAGGTCGAGGTTGTCGGTCGGCTCGTCGAGCAGCAGCGCGGTCGCCCCCTCGAGTTCCAGCAGCAGGATCTGGAACCGGGCCTGCTGGCCTCCGGAGAGCCGGTCGAAGTCCTGCTCGGCCTGGCCCGTCAGCTCGTAGCGCCGCAGCCGGGACATGGCGGCGCCGCGGTCCTGGGCGTGCTCCTTCCAGAGGATGTCGAGGAGCGTGCGGCCCTGGAGCTCCGGATGGGCGTGGGTCTGGGCGAAGTGGCCCGGTACGACCCGCGCGCCGAGCTTCCACTGCCCGGTGTGGGCGACGTCGTCACCGGCGAGGAGACGCAGGAAGTGCGACTTGCCGGAGCCGTTGGAGCCGAGGACGGCGACCCGTTCGCCGTAGAAGACCTCGAGGTCGAACGGTTTCATCAGCCCGGTCAGTTCGAGCCCCTGACAGGTCACGGCCCGTACGCCGGTACGGCCGCCCTTGAGCCGCATGGTGATGTTCTGTTCGCGCGGCGGCTCCGGCGGCGGGCCGGCCTCCTCGAACTTCCTCAGCCGGGTCTGGGCGGCCTGGTAACGGGACGCCAGCTCGTGGCTGACGGTGGCCGCCTGGCGGAGGTTCAGCACCAGCTTCTTCAGCTGGGCGTGCTTCTCGTCCCAGCGGCGGCGCAGCTCCTCGAAGCGGGCGAACCGCTCGCGGCGGGCCTCGTGGTAGGTGGCGAAGCTGCCGCCGTGCACCCAGGCGTCGGCGCCCGCCGGGCCGGGCTCCACGGTGACGATCTTCTCGGCGGCGCGGGCGAGGAGTTCGCGGTCGTGGGAGACGAACAGGACCGTCTTGCGGGTCTCGGCCAGCCGTTCCTCGAGCCACCGCTTGCCTGGTACGTCGAGGTAGTTGTCGGGCTCGTCGAGGAGCAGGACCTCGTCGCCGCCGCGCAGCAGGGCCTCCAGGACGAGCCGCTTCTGCTCGCCGCCGGAGAGGGTGCGCACCTGGCGCCACTGGGCCCTGTCGTAGGGGACGCCGAGTGCGGCGGTGGTGCAGATGTCCCACAGGGTCTCGGCGTCGTAGCCGCCGGCCTCGCCCCAGTCGGCGAGCGCCTGCGCGTAGCGGAGCTGGGCGGCCTCGTCGTCGACGGTCATGATGGCGTGCTCGGCGGCGTCGACGGCGCGGGCCGCTTCGCGGATGCGGGGCGGGGCGACCGAGACGAGGAGGTCGCGTACGGTCGTGTCGTCGCGGACGGAACCGACGAACTGCCGCATGACGCCGAGGCCGCCGGAGACGGTGACCGTGCCGGCGTGGGGTTTCAGCTCGCCGGAGAGCAGGCGCAACAAGGTGGTCTTGCCTGCGCCGTTGGGGCCGACGAGGGCGACGACGCTGCCGTCGCCGACGCGGAAGGACACGTCGCCGAGCAGGGTCCTCCCGTCGGGGAGGTGGTACTCGAGGTGCGCGGCTTCAAGGTGTCCCATGGGGCGCATTGTGAGCGGCCGCGCCGAAGCCGGGCAAAGGGTTTTCGCCCCCGCCGCCCCTACCCGTCCCGTCCCTGAGGGCTGCCGCCCCAGACCCCCGCTGTCGGCCGACGGCCTCGTCCTCGAACTCCCCCAAGCTCTTCGAGCAGGGGTACCCCGGGACGGGCTGAATGATGCCGACCCGGCGCTGACACAGCAGCCCCTCCGGCGGAAATCCAGCCCCTCCGGCGTTCGAGGAGCGGGCGGGCCGGGGGCCGGCCCGCGAAGGGGTCCAGGGGCGGAACCCCAGCCGGGCCCAGGGACCGAGCCCCAGCCGGGCCCACGGACCGAGCCCCAGCCGGGCCCAGGGACCGAGCCCCAGCCGGGCCCACGGACCGAGCCCCAGCCGGGCCCACGGACCGAGCCCCAGCCGGGTCCAGGGGCGGACCCCCTGGGGGTGAACGGGTAAGGGCGGCGGGGGCGAAAAGCGTTCGTCGGGGTACCCGCAGGGCCATGAGCGCTGATGTCGACCTCACCACCCAGCCACCCGGCCCCCACCCCCTCCGCGACCGCCTCCTCGGCCTCGACTGCCGGCTGTTCGAGTCCGTCGCCGCCCGCCACTGGCCCGGTGCCGACCCCCTGCTCCCCCGCCTGAGCCGGGCCGCCAACCACGGTGTGCTGTGGTTCGCCACCGCCGCCGCCCTCGCCGCCACCCGTAGCCCCCGGGCCCGCCGCGCGGCCGCCCGCGGTGTCGCCTCCCTCGCGCTCGCCTCCGCCACCATCAACACCCTCGGCAAGCGGTCGGTCCGCCGCCCCCGTCCCGTCCTCGATCCGGTCCCGGCCGTGCGCCGCCTCAAGCGGCAGCCGATCACGACCTCCTTCCCGTCCGGTCACTCCGCCTCGGCCGCCGCCTTCGCCACCGGTGTCGCCCTGGAGTCGCGTGGCTGGGGTGCCGCCGTGGCGCCGCTCGCCACCGCCGTCGCCGTCTCCCGTGTCTACACCGGCGTCCACTTCCCCAGCGACGTCCTCGCGGGCGCGGCCCTGGGTGTGGGCGCCGCCTACGCCGTACGGGGTCTCGTCCCGACCCGCGATCTGCTGCCGCCGCCCGACCGCCGGCGCTCCGTCGAGGCCGCCGCCTCGCCGGAACCCCTCGCGCCCGCGCTCGGCGACGGCACGGGGCTCGTGGTCGTCGTGAACAAGGGCGCGGCGACCTGGGACCGGGTACGGGCCCTCACGGACGCGCTCCCCGGCGCGGAGACCGTGGAGTGCGAACCGCCCGAGGTTCGCACCGAGTTGGAGAAGGCGGCCGCCCGTGCCCGCGTCCTCGGTGTGTGCGGCGGCGACGGCACCGTGAACACGGCGGCCGGCGTGGCCCTGCGCCACGGCCTCCCGCTCGCCGTGCTCCCCGGCGGCACCCTCAACCACTTCGCGCTGGACCTCGGCGTGGAGGACCCCCGTGACCTGGTGGGCGCTCTCACGCGGGGCGACGCCGTCCGGGTCGACGTGGGCCGGTTCACCTCGGGTGAGACCCAGGGCTGCTTCCTCAACACCTGCAGCCTCGGCGTGTACCCGGAGCTGGTGCGCGAGCGGGAACGCTGGTCCCCCCGGATCGGCGGCTGGCCGGCCGGTGTGCTCGCCGCCTGGCGCGTCCTGCGGGCCGACCGCCACCCCCTGGCCGTACGTGTCGGCGACCGAACCCACCCGCTGTGGCTGCTGTTCGCGGGCAACGGCACCTACCACCGCATGGGCCTGGTGCCCGGCCGCCGCCACGACCTGGCCGACGGGCTGCTCGACGTACGGGTCGTGCACGGCGGGCGCCGGCCCGCCGCCCGTCTGCTGGCGGCCGCGTTCGCGGGCCCGCTGTCGCACTCGCCGTTCCACGCTGCCCTACGGGTCCGGCGACTGCACCTGGACGGAGTCGCCCCCGGCACCCTCCTCGCCCACGACGGCGAGGTCACCGCCGTCCAGGGCGAGGTGACCCTGGAGGCCCTGCCCGAGGCGCTGACCGTCTACCGGCCGCTGCCCGCCGACTGACCCCTGTGCCGCCGGTGTTGAGGGCTCCCGGCGCCCACCGCGCCCTGCCACGGTCAGTCCACATCGTAAGATGGCTGTCTCATTATTCGGCGAGATCGCTTACCGTGACACGTACCGCCCGCGGCGACGCCCGGGTCCGTACGAGGGGAAGAGGATCGTCATGCCGAAGGAGACGGCCGTCTACACGCACGGCCACCACGAGTCCGTGCTGCGCTCGCACACCTGGCGGACCGCCGCCAACTCCGCGGCGTACCTCCTCGGGTCGCTGAAGCCGCACATGAGGATCCTGGACATCGGCTGCGGGCCGGGCACGATCACCGCGGACCTGGCCGCCCTGGTCCCCGACGGTCATGTCACCGGCGTCGACCGCGCCCCGGAGATCCTGGACCAGGCCCGGGCGACGGCCGACGCCCGCGGGGTCACCAACGTGGACTTCGCGGTCGCGGACGTGCATGCGCTGGACTACCCGGACGACACGTTCTGCGTGGTCCACGCCCACCAGGTGCTCCAGCATGTGGGTGACCCGGTGCAGGCACTGCGCGAGATGCACCGGGTCACCCGGCCGGGCGGTTTCATCGCCGCGCGCGACGCCGACTACGGCGCCATGACCTGGTACCCGGCGTCCAGGGGTCTGGAGGACTGGCTGGACCTGTACGAGCGGGTCGCCCGCGCCAACGGCGGCGAGCCCGACGCGGGGCGGCGCCTGAAGTCCTGGGCGCTGCGGGCGGGCATCAGGGACGTCACCGCCACCTCCGGCACCTGGACCTTCGCCACCGCCGAGGAGCGGGCCTGGTGGAGCGGACTGTGGGCGGACCGCACGCTCGCCTCGGCGTACGCCGACCGGGCGACGGATGGCGGCCATGCGACCGCTGAAGACCTGAGTGCCGTTTCGGCGGCCTGGCGGGAATGGGGCCGGCACGAGGACGGATGGTTCTCGGTGCTGCACGGAGAAATTCTCTGCCGAAAAGAGGCCTGATTCCCGCCGTTCGGGAAACTTGGACAGCAGGAGGTGTGACTATGGTTCCGATCCTGCTCGTTCTCCTTCTGGCCGTGATTCTCTTCGGCGTCGGATTCGCCGTGAAGGCACTGTGGTGGATCGCCCTCGCGGTGCTGGTCGTCTGGCTCGTGGGCTTCCTGGCCCGCGGCACTACGGCGGCCGGCGGACGCGGCCGATGGTATCGCTGGTGAATCGGCGGTGCCCGGGCGGTGATACGCCCGGGCACCCGATTCCCGTGATCCTTCGGCGATCACTCCCGCGGCAGCAACGATCCGAGCGGCCCGAGGTCCAGATTCAGGTCCTCGGGCCGCAGTCCGTAGCGCTCCCGGAGCTGAGCCATACGGTCCTCGAGCAGCATCAGGGTGAGCCCGATGCGCTCCTCCTGGTCCTCGGTGAGCTCGCCGGTGTCGAACCTGCGCAGCGCCTGCCGCTCCATGAGCTGGCGCAGCAGCTCCACGACGGTCAGCACGAGCTTGACCAGGTCACGCTCCACGGTGTCGGGTTCCAGGTCGAGTCGGTTGCGTCCGTCGCTCATGTCACCGCTCCTCCGGCCAGGGGGCCGGCACCTGGGCGCCGACCGAGCTGATCAGCGCGTTGAGGTCGATGCGGACGAGGTCGACGTCCGCGATGCGCAGGGTGAGGTCGCCGGTGATGACGACGCCCCCGGCCAGCAGCCGGTCGAGCAGGTCCACCAGGGCGACCTGACGGTGTTGAAGTCCGTCGACGGTCACGGCCCCTCCCGCCCTTCGACCCCGCTGAACGAGTACGCCGCCCAGGGGCCGGTGAGTTCGACCCGCACTCCGGTAATTCCGCTTTTCTCCTGCTCCACTTTTGTCACGAACGCCTCGGACCCGGAACGCGGCACAAGATAGGCGGCGTTGAGCACATTGCGACCGGAGGAACCGGAGAGCGCAGGATTCTGCGGGGCGTGCAGCCGGAAATCCTCGGCCCAGCCGGAAAGATTCTCGTGCAGTTGGCGCGCGAACCGTTCGGTGTTCTCCTGCATTTCCTGGTGGGCCTGCCGGCGCACACGGCGCTGGCGCAGGTAGTCGCGGCCGGAGACCGGTTTCCGCGGCGGCTGGGAGGCATTGCCCGCCCCTTCCGCCCCTCCCGGACTTTCCGTTCCCGGCGTCTGTCCTTGCGTCTGTCCCTGCGTTTGCGTGGGGTCCGTCTCCGCGTACACCTTGACTCCCCATTCGACCCGGCCGTCCAGACGGTCGAGGGCGCGGTGGAAGTCGTCCGCGCGCTCCTGGAGCATCGCGCGCACGCCGCTGTCGTCACGGAACACCGTGGCGAGCCGCAGCGGCAGGGGCGTGGTGGCGGCGGTGAGCGCGTCCACGACGCCCTGGTGGGCGCGGGCGGTGGCGGCCAGCCAGTCCAGGTCCTCCAGACGGGCGCGCAGCGGCTCCTCCGCGAAGTCCCGCTCCGGGACCGTGCTGACGACGGCGACCAGGCCGTCGTGCGCCAACTGCCTGGGCGGCACGCCCGCGACGCCCGCCGGGCCGTCCTCGAGCGCCGCGTGAAAGGGGCGGCAGACGGCGTACACGTACCGCAGTCCGTTCACGATGCCTCCTTCTCGCCGCGCGCGCCTTCCAGTTCGGCCAACCGGTCGCGCAGTTCGGCGTTCTCCCGGGCCAGTTCGTTCTGGCGGGCGCGGGACGAGAGCGCCGGGTCGGTCTCCCACCAGTCGATGCCCATCTCCTTCGCCCGGTCGACGGAGGCGACGACGAGGCGGAGCTTGATGGTGAGCAGTTCGATGTCGAGCAGGTTGATCCGGATGTCGCCGGCGATCACCACGCCCTTGTCGAGGACGCGTTCGAGGATGTCGGCGAGGTTGGCTCCGCTGCCGGCGCCGTACGGCTCGGGAAACCGGCCGGGCGTCGTCATCGACGGCCCCCGCGCGCGACGTCCCCGGGCTCCTCGTCCGCGTACTCGTCGCCCTCCGCGTCCTCGTACCCTTCCACGTCCGCGTCCTCGTAGGATCCTTCCTCCGGGTCCGCGTCCTCGTAGGATCCTTCCTCCGGGTCCGCGTCGGGTCCTTCTTCCTCCTCCGCGTACCCCTCCGGCTCCTCCTCGTCCGCGTAGGGCTCCTCGCCCTCTTCGTCCTCTCCGCCCTCCAACTCGGCGCTCTCGTCCTCGTCGCGGGGTTCCTCGTCGCGGGGTTCCTCGGCCTCCTCGTCCGCCACCGCGTCCTCGTGGCTGCGGACCACCTCGCCGTCACGGATCTCGCCGCGCCAGCCGTCCTCCGCCTCACCCTTCAAGGTGATGAACCGGGCGAAGTTCTTCAGATCCAGCCTGACCCGGCGGCCCTGCGCCCGCCACAGATTGCCGGTCTTCTCGAACAGGCCGCTCGGGTAGTACTCCATGACCAGCAGGACCCGGGTGAGGTTCTCGCCCAGGGGGTGGAAGGTCACGACGCCCTTCGCGGTGCCCTTGGCGCCCTCCGACGTCCACTGGATGCGCCGGTCGGCGAGCTGCTCGGTGGTGTGCGCCTTCCAGCTGCGGTTGGACCAGAAGATTTTCGCCTGCCAGTCGGAGTGGGTGTCGTCGGCGCTGTCGGCGCTCTTGACGCCCTTGGCGAAGGTGGAGAAGTCCTGGTACTGCGTCCACTGGTCGTAGGCGGTGCGCAGCGGCACGCCGACGTCGACGGATTCCATGATGACGGTGGGCTTCTTGCCGCCCCCGCCCTTCTTCCTGCCCTTGCCGCCCCCTAGGTTGCTGACGGCTTCCTTCACGTTGTCCTTGGCGCGGGAGGCGCCGAGTTCCAGGGCGGAGCGCAGCGGTCCCTTGCCCTCGGCCAGCTTGCGGCCGCCGTCGAGCGCCAGCTTGGCGAAGCCGGGGCTGTTGCCTTCGGCGATGTCGTTGAGCTTGACGGTGGTCTCGCCGAGCTTGCGGCCGAGGCCGGTGAGCAGCTTCGTGGCCCGCGCGGCGAGGTACTCCTGGGCCTCGGCCTTCAGCCGGTCCGCGGCCTCGCCGCGGGCGAGGTGCGTCAAGGGGTTGTCCGTGGCCGCGCCCGTGGCCTTGCCGGCCGCGGAGGTGGCCGATCCGAGGGTGTCGGTCATCGGTCGTCACCGCCCTTCGAGGAGCCCGCGCCGCGGGCGCCGGCGGTCTTCTTCGCGGCCGTCCTGCGGGCCGCGCCGGCCGAGCCGCCCACCGCCTTCTTCGCGGGGGCCGTCTTCTTCGCCGCGGCCTTCTTCGCCGGGGCCTTCTTCGCTGCGGTCTTCTTCGCCGCGGTCTTCTTCGCCGGGGCCTTCTCGGCCGCCTTCCTGCCGGACGGCTCCTCCCGCCGGCTCTCGCGGTCGCTCTCACCGCGCGGCGGGCGGTCGCCTCCGTCCCGTTCGGTGCGGTTGCCGTCCTCCCGCTCATCGCGGTCGTCGTCCCGCGCCGCGCGGTCGTCGTCCTCGTCCCGGTCCTCGCCGGAGCCGCCCTCGGGCAGCTCGTCGCGCATCCGGGCGGTACGGTCGTGCAGCCGGTCGGCGAGCGCGTTCATCTGCCGCTCGACCATGGCCCCGGTGGCGGCCTTGCCGACGCCTCGCAGTTCCTGGCGCAACTGGTCGCCGATCTCCTTGAACTGCGGAGCGTTCATGAGCTGCTGGTTCACCGCGTTCGCGAGCGTCCGCGGGCTGAGGTTGAGCTTCTTGCCCGCCACCAGGGAGCCGACCGCGAGCGCCATTTTCAGCTTCTTGGTGCGTCCCAGAAAGTATCCGGCCCCTACGGCGAGGCCCAGTGCGGTTCGGTTCATGTCACGTCCCGTTGCCTGTGGTGTCGCCGGAGCGCAGCGCGATCTCCAGCCGGTCGAGCAGTTCGTCCTCGCGCCGGTCGAACTCCTCCTCAGTGATCTCGCCCGCCCCCAGTTGCTCCTCGAGGCGGGCGAGTTCGGCCCTCACGGCGGCGGGGTCGTAGTAGATCCGTTCCGCCTCACGGAGCACCTGTCTGATGGCCCAGGCGCTGCCGCGCACGGGGGCGAACGGCAGCATCAGCACCTCACCGATCAGTCCCACGGTGTTCTCCTTCCGCTCGGGCCGAAGGCCCCGCTAATGAGCGCCGGCGTCGATGCCCGCGGTGGTCCCCGCCGGCTCGGCGGGCCCCGGCTCGACGAAGCTGTACGGCGGCAGCGGCCCGTTGACGCGCACGTCGAGGTGCGGGTGCGCCTTGCGGAGCTGTTCGACGGCGGCCAGGAACGAGTCCGCCGTCTCACGCGCCACCAGGAACGACACGTTGGCGAGCCAGCCGGTGGACTCGGGGCCCACGCTGACGGCCTCGGCGGCCGGCTCCAGGGCACGCTGGAGCTCCCTGGCGTCCTCGGCCTCGCGGCTCTGCACCGCGGCCGCCACCATCTCGCCGAGCTTGAGCTTCTCCTCGTAGCTTCCGCCGCCCGCCTTGCGGTTGGCTTCCGCCAGAGATCGGACCTCGGGGTTCTCGGCCATCACGTGGTGCAGGACAGCCTCCTCGTCGTGGCTGGCCTTGATGTTGTACTCGACCTTGCCGTCGAGGGTGCCGAGCCGCTCCCGGTAGTGTTCGGCGCGCTCTTCGAGGACGCCGGTGACGGCGTCGTCGTCCGGAGCGAGGCTGCCGAACCGCATGGGCAGGATCGGCCCGCCCGCGGCGGCCTCGCTCAGCACGTTCTGGTGGGCGAGCAGGTCACGGCGCTTCGGACGCAGCCCTTCGGGGGCGTCGCTGACGATCGCCGCCAGTTCGCCCCGCTTCAGGATGCGCACCGTCCGGGCCGGATCGCCGACGCCGCCCATGCCGTCGGGGAGCGAGGGGTGGTCGGCCGCGGCGATGCCGTAGACGTACGTGCTCACTCCTGCTCCTCCTTCTTCTCGCGCGAGGCCGTCGACTTACGGGTGCGCCGGCTCGGTTCGGCCTGGGCCTCCCCGCGGGCCTGCCGGAAGGCGTCGGATATGGTCTCGGCGGCGCCGGACAGCGCGCCCTTGGACTTGCCGCGCGCGCCGGACTCGGTCATCTCCCCGACCAGGTCGGGCAGTCCGGGGTCCTTGCGCGGACCGGCCTCCAGGTCGAGACGGTTGCACGCCTCGGCGAAGCGCAGATAGGTGTCGACGCTGGCGACGACGACCCTTACGTCGATCTTCAGGATCTCGATGCCGACGAGGGAGACGCGCACGAACGCGTCGATGACGAGCCCTCGGTCGAGGACGAGTTCCAGGACGTCGTACAGGCCGCTGGAGCCGCCTCCGGATGTCTGTTGTGCCGGGACAACGGTCATGCCGACCGGCCCTCCTTGTCTGTGTGTCGGTGCGTGCGGCGGGCTAGCTGCCGCCGCCCCTGCGTGTGTCGGCCCTCCCGCGCTCGTAGCGGCGAACCTTCCGGTATCCCGTGAGCTCGCCGTCGGCGGACACGTCCACCGAGTAGCTTGCGAGCAGACTCATGGTGTCGGGGACCCGGGCGAGTTCGAGGACCTCGATTTCGAGCGTCCAGCCGTCCTCGGTGGGTTCGAAGGACGACACCGACTCGGCGGCCAGTCCGGTGAGCTCCGTGAACTGGGCGCGCGCGTGGCGCAGCACCTCCATGGGGCTCGGCCGGCCGTTCGCCCGGTCGCTGTTCTCGGGGGAGTTCCGTGAATGTGTACGTGATGTGTTCGACATGGCCACCTCCACCACCGGGTGGCCACAAGGGCGTTGGCCAAACCTTCGGATGTCCGAGGGCTTCGACCGGGCTTCAACCGCGCAGGTCGTCGAGTCGCCGCCGGGCACGTGCGAGGGAACGCCCCCGGGGCGGCACGTCCGCCCAGGGGTCGGTGCGGGCCTGGTCCAGCGCGTCGGCGACGGTCCAGCGGCGGGCGTTCAGAGCCGGGTCGTCCAACTGGCCCCAGGACAGCGGCGTGGCGACCGGTGCGCCCGGCAGCGCCCGTACGGTGAAGGGGGCGACCGCGGTCTGCGCGTACGCGTTGCGCTGCACGTCGAGGTAGAGGCGGTCGCCGCGGTCCTTCTTGCGGGCGGCGGTGGTGAGCAGGTCGGGGTGGGCGGCGGCGAGGACGTCGGCGATGTCCCTCGCGAACCGCCGTGCCTCGTCGAAGTCGTGGTCGCCACTGATGGGGACGACGACGTGCAGGCCCCGCGAACCGGTGGTCATCAGGCCGGACGGCAGCCGCAGTTCGTCCAGCAGCTCCCCCACCAGCCGGGCGGCTGCGCGTACCTGGCCGAAGTCGCCGTCCGCCGGGTCGAGGTCGAGGATGATCCGGTCGGGCCGCTGGAGCCGGTCGGCGCGGGAGAGCCAGCGGTGCAGGGTGAGGCAGGCCTGGTCGGCGAGGTAGAGGAGGGTGGCGGTGTCGTCGCAGACGGTGTGGCAGACGGTGCCGCCCTCCTTGGGGAGTTCGACGCGGTGGATCCACTCCGGGTAGTGCTCCGGGGTGTTCTTCTGCATGAAGCGGGGCCCGTCCACGCCGTCCGGGTGCCGCTCCAGCATCAGGGGCCGGCCACGCAGGTGCGGCAGCATGAAGGGGGCGACGGAGCGGTAGTACGCCACGAGGTCGGCCTTGGTGTACTCCTTGCCGCCCCCATCCCCGTCCCCGGCGCCGGGGAAGAGCACCTTGTCCGGCCGGTGTACCTCGACCGTGCGGCGGCCGGCCCGCACGGTCCGCGTGCTGCTCATGTCGCTCCCCCCGCTCACGGCACCACGGCGTGCTCCACCAGCAGCCGGGCCGAGGCTGCGATCGACTCGGCGTCGATGCCGGCGGCGTGCAGCTGCTCCTCGGGGGTCGCCGAGCCCGGCATCGTACGGACGGCGAGGCGCACCAGACGCGGTACGGGCCGCCCGTCGAGGAAGGCGTCGAGGACCGCGTCGCCGAGGCCGCCCTCCTCGCGGTGGTCCTCCACGGTGAGCAGGCAACCGGTGCGGTCGGCGGCCTCGCGCAGAGTCTCGCGGTCGACGGGCTTGACCGAGTAGAGGTCGATGACCCGTACGCGGACGCCCTGGCGGGCGAGGGCGTCGGCGGCCTTCAGCGCCTCGTGGACGGTGACCCCGGCGGCGACGATGGTGAGCCGGTCCTCATGGGAGGCGCGCAGCACCTTGCTGCCGCCGATCGGGAACTCCTCGGTGGGCCCGTAGATGACCGGTGTCTTCCCGCGCGAGGTGCGCAGGTAGCGGATGCCCTCAAGGCCGGCCATCGAGGCGACGAGCCGGGCGGTCTGGTTGGCGTCGCACGGGTACAGCACGGTCGAGTCGTACACCGAGCGGAACATCGCCAGGTCTTCGAGACCCATCTGGGAGGGGCCGTCCTGGCCGATGGCGCAGCCGGCGTGTGAGCCGACGAGGTTGATGCCGGAGCCGCTGATCGAGGCCATGCGCACGAAGTCGTGGGCGCGGGTGAGGAACGCGGCGAACGTGGAGGCGTACGGCACCCAGCCGCGCGCGGCCATGCCGACGGCGGCGCCGACCATGAGCTGTTCGGCGATGTAGCACTCGAAGTAGCGCTCGGGGTGTTCCTTGCCGAAGTACTCGGACCGGGTGGAGTCGCCGACCTCGCCGTCGAGGGCGACGACGTCGCCGCGGGCGTTGCCGAGCGCGGCGAGCGCCTGGCCGTAGGCGTCGCGGGTGGCGACCTCGTCCCCGATGTCGTAGCGCGGCAGCTCGAGGTGGCCGCCCTGCACGGCGTGCAGCATGCGGGCGGCCGGGGGCGCCTGGACCTCGACGTGGAGGTCGCGGAGGCCGCCGAGTTCCGCGATCGCCTCGTCTGCGTCCGGCAGCGGCTTGCCGTGCTGGCCCTCGCGGTCCTGGACGGCGGTGACGCCCTTGCCCTTGAGCGTGCGGGCGAGGATCGCGGTGGGCTGCCCGGTGGTGGACTCGGCCTCGGCGAAGGCCCGGTCGATCGCCTCGACGTCGTGGCCGTCGACCTCGACGGTGTGCCAGTCGAAGGCCTTGAAGCGGCGTGCGTAGGCGTCCAGGTCGTGGCCGTGGCGGGTGGGTCCGCGCTGGCCGAGCCGGTTGACGTCGACGATGGTGATCAGGTTGTCGAGGTGCTCGTGTCCGGCGTGCTCGGCGGCCTCCCACACGGAGCCCTCGGCGAGTTCGCTGTCGCCGCACAGCACCCACACCCGGTAGCCGGTGCGGTCGAGGCGCTGCCCGGCGAGCGCGATGCCGACCCCCACGGGCAGGCCCTGGCCGAGCGAGCCGGTGGCGGTCTCCACCCAGGGCAGCCGGCGGGGCGTGGGGTGCCCCTCCAGACGGCTGCCCAGCTTGCGGAAGGTGAGCAGCTCTGTCTCGTTGATCGCGCCGGCGGCCTTGTAGGCGGCGTAGAGGAGGGGCGAGGCATGCCCCTTGGAGAGGATCAGCCGGTCGTTCCCGGCGTGGGCGGGCCGTTCGAAGTCGTAGCGCAGGTGGTGGGCCAGCAGGACGGCCATCAGGTCCGCCGCGGACATCGAGGAGGTGGGGTGCCCGGACCCGGCCGCGGCGGAGGCACGGACGCTGTCGACGCGGAGCTGCTGGGCGAGCTCGTGCAGATGACGGGGGTTCATGTCTGTTCCTCCTTGCCGGACGTGTTGTTGCCGCCCGGCACGCGGGCCAGTTCGGGCGAGGACGACTCCAGCGGCACGGACCACGAGCGCACCAGCCCCAGCTGGACGGCCTGGCGCGGCAGGAGGGCGTCCAGCAGCCAGTCAGCGGCGACCCGGATGCGGTTGCCGGGCATCGCGGCGAGGTGGTAGCCGTGCGTGACGGCGGAGGCGAGCGGCCCCGACAGCGGCACGCCGAGCGGGGCGGCGGCGGCCTGCGGGCCACCGAGGTCCACGACGAAGCCCAGGTCGCGGTGGCGGTAGGCGCGCCGGGAGCCGATGCCGAGGGAGGCGGCGACGTTGCGCGCGCAGACCTTGCCGTGCCGCCAGGCGTGCTGCGCCGTCATGGGCGTGTACTGGCCGGGGTTCTCCAGGTCGGGTACGGCGGCCGCGTCACCGCAGGCGAACACCTCGGGATGGCCGGGCACCTGCAGGTAGGGGTCGACGAGCAGCCGGCCGCGCTCCAGGGGCTTGCCGAGGCCCTCCACGAACGGGTCGGGGCGGACGCCGACGCACCACACCAGCGTGCGGGTGTCGACGAACTCCCCGTCGGTCAGCAGCACTCCGTCGTGCGTGGCCTCCTTCACGGAGGTTCCCATCCGCACGTCGACACCGCGCCGCCTGAGAACACGGTCCGCGGTGCGGGAGAGCCGCTCGTCCATCTCCGGCAGCACGCGCGGTGCGATGTCCAGCAGCATCCAGCGCGGCTTGATGCCCTGGCGCAGCGGCTGCTTGCGCACGAGCGCGTCGGTGTACCGCTTGCCCTGGGCGGCGACTTCGGTTCCGGTGTATCCCGCGCCGACCACCACGAAGGTGCAGCGCGCGGCGCAGGTCTTGGGGTCGTCGGACGTGGCGGCCAGCTCGATCTGGCGGGTCACGTGGTCGCGCAGGTACAGCGCCTCCGGCATGCCACGGAAGCCGTGCGCGTGCTCGGAGACGCCGGGGATCGGCAGCAGCTTGTTGACACTGCCGACGGCGAGGACGAGCCGGTCGTAGCCGAGGGTGCCGCCGTTGCCCTCCGGGTCGGTGTAGTGCACGGTGCGGGCGTCGAGGTCGACACCGTCGGCCTCGCCGAGCACCAGGCGGACGTTGCGCAGGGTGCCGGAGAGCGAGACGGCGACCCGGCGCGGTTCCAGGATGCCGGTGGCCACCTGTGGCAGCAGCGGCAGGTACAGAAAGTAGTCCGTCGGGTTGAGCAGAGTGATGTCGGCCCGGTGCCGGGTCAGCCGGGCCAGGGTGCGGGCGGTCCGGTACCCGGCGAATCCGGCACCGACGATCAGGATGCGGGGTCGACTCACGATGCGCCTCCGGCGTTCTCGCGCGTACGTCGTCTGCCTGGCGGACGCACGGATGCGCCACCCGTGCGAGACCTTCCGCGTCCCCCGGGTCAGGGCGCCCAAACGCCGCCGGGCGGGCGTTTCGTCCATGTCCCGCACGGTTACCCGGCCGGTGACCGACGCGGTACCCCCTCCCCGGAGGTTCACCCATGACCGAGTACGGCTACTTCCTCTCGTGCGAGGAGTTCGGCCCCGCGGATCTGATCGAACAGGCGAGGATGGCCGAGCAGGCCGGTTTCCAGCGACTGTGGATCTCGGACCACTACCACCCGTGGAACGACGCACAGGGCCAGAGCCCGTTCGTGTGGTCGGTGATCGGTGCGCTCTCGGAGGCGGTGTCGCTGCCCGTAGAGACCGCGGTGACCTGTCCGACCGTGCGGATGCACCCGGCGGTGGTGGCGCAGGCCGCCGCGACCAGCGCGGTGATGACCGGCGGGCGGTTCCGCCTCGGCGTGGGCACGGGTGAGGCGCTGAACGAGCACATCCTCGGCGATCCGTGGCCGCCCACGACCGTGCGCCTGGAGATGCTGGAAGAGGCGATCCAGATCATGCGCCGCCTGTTCACCGGCGAGCAGGTCACCCACTACGGCACCCACTACAAGGTGGAGAACGCCCGCCTGTACACGATCCCCGACGGGCCGATCCCGATCGACATCTCCGGTTTCGGGCCCGAGGCGACGGCCCTGGCGGCGCGCATCGGCGACGGCTACATCACGATGATGCCCGAGGAGTCGATGGTGACGCAGTTCCGCAAGGGCGGGGGCGGCACCAAGCCGGTGAGCGGAGGCGCCAAGGTCTGCTACGGCACGGACCGCGAGGAGTGCGTGCGGACGGTCCGCGAGCTGTGGTCCAACGAGCTGCTTCCCGGCGAGATGGGGCAGGTGCTGCCGACGCCGAGGCACTTCGAGCAGCTGATGCCGCTGGTCTCGGAGGACATGGTGCGGGAGAACCGCGTGTGCGGCGACGATGTGGACGAGCACGTGTCCGCCCTCACCGCGTTCGTGGACGCGGGCTTCGACGTGGTCTACGTCAACCAGATCGGCCCGGACCAGCGCGGCTTCTTCGACTTCTACCGGACGAAGGTGCTGCCGCAGCTGCCGCGGTGACGCGGTGGACACGAGCGAACCCCGGGGTACATACAGCCCCGGGGTTCGCTCGTGTCCATGCGCTCAGCCACGGCGGCGCAGGCCGGCCGCCGTGACCGCGGCACCCAGGCCCCCGGCAAGGACGCCCGCACCGATGCGCGTCCGGTTGCGGGACAGCCACTCCTCCACGCTGTCCGGGCGGGACTCCGCGTCGAAGCGGCCGTGGGCACCGTAGTCGTGGCCGTGGGGTCCGTCCGCCGGCGACCACAGGTTGCCCGCGGTGCCGTGCTGCCCCTCGTCGCGCTGCGAGTCGAACCCGGTACGGGCGAGGTAGCGGTCCAGCAGTCCCGGGAACACGGCGTTGGCGATGATCGTGGCCGCCGTGGACCCGCCCACCCAGTACTCCCGGCGCCGCGGGTGCCCGGCCGCGTGGACGATCGCGCGCGCGGCGACCTCCGGCTGGTAGACCGGCGCCACCGGCCGCGCCCGGCCCGGCATCCGGCTGAGCACCCAGTCGAACTGCGGGGTGTTGAGCGCCGGCATCTGCACCATCGTCGTGCGCACCTTCGAGCCGTCGTGCAGCAGTTCGCAGCGCAGCGACTCGTTGAAGCCCTGGATCGCGTGTTTGGCCCCGCAGTACGCCGACTGCAGCGGGATGCCCCGGTAGGCCAGCGCGGAGCCGACCTGGACGATCGTGCCGTGGTCCGCGGGCAGCATGTGACGCAGCGCGGCCCGGGTGCCGAACACATAGCCCAGGTACGTCACTTCGGTGACCCTGCGGAACTCGTCCGGAGCGACGTCCGTGAACCGCGCGAAGACACCGGCGAACGCGTTGTTGACCCAGACGTCGATCCGTCCGAACTCCTCTACGACCTGTTCCGCCGCGTCCTCGACCGCCCGTGCGTCCGACACGTCGACGGGGACGACGAGCGCCTCACCCCCGGCGCGCCGCACCTCGTCCGCGGCCGCGGCGAGGCCCTCGCGTCCCCGGGCGAGCAGAGCGACCCGGTCGCCCCGCTCGGCGAAGGCGACGGCCGTGGCTCGGCCCACGCCGCCGCTGGCCCCGGTCACCACGACTGCCCTGCGGCGCTTCGGCAGGGCTCCCGACCATGCCCTGGCCACGGCGGCTCACCGGGCCCGGTGCTGCGGCGTCCCGGGGTCCGCTCCAGGACCCGCGGTACCCGGCGCGGCCGGATCGGTGACGCCCGGCGTGGGCGGGGTGTGCGGCATCGGCGGGTACGGCGTCCCGAGCCCGCTCTGCGGGGCGGCGGGCGGCGTACCGCCAAGGCCGTGGGCGGCGTGGTGCGACGCGGCTCCGTGCCCGCCTGTGCGAGCGGCGCCGCGCAGCAGGTAGGCGGCCACGCCGAGCACCGCCGCCGTGATCAGCGCGGCGGCCCAGCCCGGCAGGGCCAGGGCCAGCGCCAGACCGAGGGCGAGCGCCACCCCGGCGCCCGCGTACAGTCCGGTGGCGCCCGAGGCCGCGTAGAGCGCGGCCGTGCGGCGCTGCTTGCGGGTCTGCTCGCGCAACTCCTCGCGCACGGCTTCCCGGGCCACCTGCGCCAGCTCGTCGACCAGATGCTTGTCCAGATGTTCCAGGTGATCCAAGCGGTTCATGTCCGCCGGGTACCCGTGCCCGCGCACGCGTAACGGCAGGTGCGCGCCCGGATCGGGGTGAAACGATCTCCCTCCCGGCCGGCCGCAACTAGGCTCGTCGGCATGGAGATTCTGGGAGCCACGCTGCGGATCTGCGTCGACGACCTGGAGGCTTCGGTCCCCTTCTACGAGAGACTGGCGGGCAGCCGCGCGCTCCGCTTCGAACGCGGCGGTGTCTCGGTCGCCGCGGTCGGCTGTTTCCTGCTGATGAGCGGGCCGGAGTCCGAGCTGGAGATCCTGCGCAAGGTGGCGGCGACGATCGCGGTGGAGGACGTCGAGGAGGCCCACCGGGTGCTGAGCGACCTCGGCGCGCGTATCATCGCCGGCCCGGTGCCGACGCCGGTCGGCCGCAACCTGATCGCCGTGCATCCGGACGGTTCCGTGTACGAGTACGTGGACCGCCGCCGGGCGGAATGACGCACTCCACTGTCGTAAAGGCATCGAAACGGCCGGGAAACAACGCGGCGGGACTCTTCCGTGCAACAGCACTGCCCCGCTCGTCGGGGAGGTGACGCGAGCTCGCGGAAGAGGGAAGGTTCATGACGGACATCGTCGACAGGCAGACGCCGCCGGACACCACGAGCCGGACGTACAACGGCTGGACGCGGAACGACACGCTCGAGGACTACTCGCTGCGGTACGCGCCGAAGTCCTTCCGCCGCTGGACGCCGTACGTGGTGGCCACCACGGCCCTGGGCGGCATCGCCTACCTCGCGGACTTCGCCATCGGCGGGTCGATCGCGATCTCCAACGGCTTCTCCAGCGCCATGGTGGCGATCCTGACCGCGGCGGTGGTCATCTTCCTCACCGGCATCCCGGTCTCGTACTACTCGGCGAAGTACTCCATCGACATGGACCTGCTGACCCGGGGCGCCGGCTTCGGCTATCTGGGCTCGACCCTGACCTCGGTCATCTACGCCAGCTTCACCTTCATCTTCTTCGCCCTCGAGGGCTCGATCATGGCGCAGGCCCTGGAACTCGGGCTGCACATACCGCTCGCGGTCGGCTACATCATCTGCTCCCTGGTCATCCTGCCGCTGGTGATCTACGGCATGACCGCGCTGTCGAAGATGCAGGTGTGGACCCAACCGATCTGGCTGGTGCTGATGGTCGCGCCGTTCGTGTCCATCGCGATCCAGGAGCCGGGGAAGTTCTCGGAGTTCACCCACTTCGCGGGCAACTCGCCCACCGGGTCGAGCATCAGCATGCTCGGTGTCGGCGCGGGCGCCGGCGTGGCGCTGTCGCTGATCGCGCAGATCGGTGAGCAGGTCGACTATCTGCGCTTCATGCCGGACAAGACGCCCGAGAACGCCAGGCAGTGGTGGGGCGCGGTGCTGTCCGCCGGTCCGGGCTGGGTGGTGCTGGGCGCGGCGAAGCAGATCGGCGGGGCGTTCCTGGCCTTCTACATCGCCGGCAGCGTGGGGCTCGCGAAGGCGAACGAGCCCATCCAGCAGTACGTGCACGGGTTCAGGACGTTCGCGGCGCCGGTCGCCCTGGGGCTGGCGACGTTCTTCGTGATCCTCTCCCAGATCAAGATCAACTCGACGAACGCGTACTCCGGTTCGCTGTCCTGGTCGAACTTCTTCTCCCGGCTGACCCATCGTCACCCCGGGCGCGTCGTCTACATCTTCCTCAACGTCGGCATCGCGCTCGCGCTGATGGAAGGCGGTGTGTTCGGGTTCCTCAACACGGTGCTGGGCTTCTACTCGAACGTCGCCATCGCGTGGATCGGCGCGGTCGTGGCCGACCTGGTGATCAACAAGCCGCTGGGGCTCAGCCCGTCGTACATCGAGTTCAAGCGGGCGCACCTGTACAACTTCAACCCGGTCGGCTTCGGCTCGATGCTGATCGCCTCCGCGGTGTCCATCGCCGCGTACTTCGAGGCGTTCGGCGCCTACGGCAAGGCGTACTCCCCGTTCATCGCCCTGTTCCTGGCCATGGTGCTCTCGCCGCTGTTCGCGGTGGCGACCAAGGGCAGGTACTACATCGCCCGCGTCGACGCCCTCGACGAGCCGCTGCTCGACGAGCGGGGGTTGCCCTCGGCGGCGACGCTGACCTGCTCGGTGTGCGCGGACACCTTCGAGCGCCCCGACATGGCGGGCTGCCCGTTCCACTCCGGCGCGGTCTGCTCGCTGTGCTGCAGCCTGGAGAAGGACTGCCACGACGCCTGCAAGAGCGGCAGGCGCAGCGGACCGGTGAGCATCGCTACGCCCACCGTACGCTCGGTGGACTGACGGCCGTACGGCGCGCGGGCCGAGGACGGCCGTACCGGGGCCGCACGGGGGCCGTCACCGCTCAGGCACCGCTCAGGTGCGGACCATCTCGGCGGTGACGGCCCAGCGCTCGTGGTCCCGCCACGCCCCGTCGACGAAGATCATGTCGGGTGAGAAGCCCTCCAGGCGGAAGCCACAGCGTCGGGCGAGGGAGATCGAGGCGGTGTTGCGGGGCTGCGCGTTGATCTCCAGGCGGTGCAGCCCCAGCGGCCCGAACGCGTACCGCACCACGAGGTTCAGCGCCTCCGTCATCAGCCCGCGCCCGGCGGCGTGCGCGAAGGCGCCGTAGCCGAGCGCCCCGCTCTGGAAGCCGCCCCGGACGATGTTGTTGATGTTGATGTACCCGGCGATGGCCCCGGTCTCCCTCTCGCACACCAGGAACCCCGCCCTCGTCGGGTCGTCGATCAGCCGCCCCGCGTAGGCGGCGTACGCCTCGGGGGTGGTCGGCGGGAACAACCACGGGTGGTGCAGTTCCCTGCTCTCCCGCGCCCGGGCGGTGAACTCGGCCGCGTCGTCGCGGGTGAAGGGGCGTATGCCCACGCGGGGGCCCTCGGCGAGGTATTCACGGGTGTCGGACACGGCGACACCGTACGTGATCCGCCGTCACCGGCGTCGGCTGACGAGAAGTGCGCCGCACAGTGCCCCGATTACCCCCGTACCGAGCAGCGCCAGCCACAGCGGCATCGTCACCAGCGGCACGAACAGCCGGATCCTGGTGCGCTGGGTGTTCTCGAAGACGAAGACCAGCACGAGCGCGGCCAGCACCAGGACGGCGACCGTGCGCGGTGTGAAGCCCTGCCGCCGGCGTGCCCCGCCGCTCGTCGTGGCTTCGCGGTGGGTCTTCGGGCTCATGCGCCCAGGATGGACGGCACGGCGTGACGCCGCCCGCCGGGTGGAGCGGACGGGTGACCCGAGGCGTGCCTCCCCGTCATGCCAGCGCCGGGACCTCCAGCGTGAGCGTCCCGGTGTCCGCGTCCAGTTCCGCGGCCACACCGAGCGGCATCGTCAGAGCTCCCTCGCCGTGACCGAACCCGAACCGCTCCACGACCGGTATCCCGAGCCCGCCGAGCCGGTCGGTGAGGACGGCACGCAACAGCTCGTACGGGCCGCACTCCTCCCAGGAGCCGAGCGCGATCCCGGTGACCTCCTCGAGCCGGCCCGAGCGCAGGAGCTGGGTGAGGAGCCGGTCGACGCGGTAGGCCTCCTCGCCGATGTCCTCGAGCAGCAGCAGCCCGCCCGTCTCGCCGGAGCGGGCGTGTGGCGTGCCCAGTTCGGCCGCGATCAGGGCCAGGCATCCGCCGGAGGTGACGCCGCGGGCGCGGCCGGGCACGAGCGCGGTGCCGGAGGAGGTGATGGTCGTCACGGACTCCGGCTCGAAGAGGGTGGCCCGCAGGTGGTCCTGCGTGCGCGTGTTCTTGAGGAAGCCGGCGGCCGCCACCATCGGCCCGTGCAGCGTCACCAGGCCGAGGCGGGCCGCGAACGCCTCGTGCAGCGCGGTGATGTCGCTGAAGCCGACCAGCACCTTCGGCCCGGCGGCGCGCAGCGCCTCCCAGTCGAGCAGGTCCATCATGCGCTGCGCCCCGTACCCGCCGCGGGCGCACAGCACCGCGGACACCTGCGGGTCGCACCAGGCGGCCTGGAAGTCGGCGGCGCGGTCGGCGTCCGTGCCCGCGAGGTAGGGGAACTCGGGGTGCCGGTCGAGCACGTGCGGGGCCACGACCGGGTCCAGGTCCCAGCCGCGCAGGATGTCGAGACCGGCGGCGAGCCGCTCCTCGATCACGGGCCCGCTGGGCGCGACGACGGCCACGCGGGCGCCGGGGGCGAGTCTGGGCGGCCTGATCAGGTGGGTCACTCGGTGAGCTCCAGGGTGGGGATGCCGGGCGGGTTCAGCCCGAAGACCTGCGCGTACAGGGACAGCTCGGCCTCCAGTGCACGCACCATGGTCTCAGCCCGCCGAAAGCCGTGCCCCTCGCCCTCGAAGGCTAGGTAGGCGTGCGGGATCCGCCGCCCCCGGAGCCGGGCCAGGAACCGCTCGCACTGCGCGGGCGGGCAGATCGGGTCCTCGAGCCCCTGCAGGAGCAGGAAGGGGACGGTGATCCGGTCGGCGTGCTCCACGGGCGACCGCTCGGTGTACCGCCCGGGCACCTCGGCATACGGCCCCACCAGCGTCTCAAGGTACTGCGACTCGAAGTCGTGGGTCCCCCCGGAGCCCCAGCTCGCCAGGTCCAGGACCGGGTAGACGATCGTGCCGCAGGCGTACACGTCGGTCGACGTCAGGGACGCGGCCGCCGTCCAGCCGCCGGCGCTGCCGCCGCGCACGGCGAGCCGGTTGCGGTCGGCGGTGCCCTCGTCGGCGAGGGCGAGCGCGACGGCCGCGCAGTCCTCGACGTCGACGACGCCCCACTGTCCGCGCAGCCGGTCGCGGTACGCGCGTCCGTAACCGGTGGAGCCGCCGTAGTTCACCTCGGCGACGCCGATGCCGCGCGAGGTGAAGTAGGCGATCTCCAGATCGAGGACGAGGGGGGCGCGGCTGGTCGGCCCGCCGTGCGCCCAGACGACGTACGGCGGCGGTGCGCCCTCGGGCGCGACGCACCCGGGGTGGCGCGGCGGATGGATGTGCGCGTGGACCTCGCGGCCTCCGGGTCCGGTGAAGGTGCGGATCCGGGGATCGGGGTAGAAGGCGGGGTCGACGGGGTCCTCGTGCGCGGCGCCGATCACGCGGGCGTGGCCGGTGGCGGCGTCCAGTTCGACGACCTCGTACGCGGTGCGCGGGCCGGCGCCGACGGCGACGACTCGGCTGCCGTGCACGGCGAGCGTGGCGGCGAACTCGGTCCAGGGGCCGGCCACGTCGACGACCTCGCCGCCGACCGGGTCGAGGATCCCGAGCCGGCCCGCTCCCCTGCCGTGCACCACGGCGATGGTCCCGTCGTCCAGGGGCGCGAACCACTGCAGTCCGACCTTCCACAGCGGCCCGCCGAACTCCTCCTCGCGGGGGCACAGCGGCGTGCCGTCCCGGTAGAGGTTCCACCAGCCGGTGCGGTCGCTCACGTACAGCAGGGAGCCGTCGGGTGCCCACTCGGCCTGGGCGATGGACTCCTCGGGGCCGCCGGCGACCGCACGCGGCTCCCGGAGCGTCCCCTCACCGGTGACCTCGGCGACGAGCAGCTCGGTGCCGTCCCAGGGCATGCGGGGATGGTCCCAGGCGAGCCAGGCCGCGCGGCGCCCGTCCGGCGAGAGTCGGGGGCCGGTGACGAACCGGTGGCGCGCGTCGGTGAGTTCGCGGACGCCGTCCCGGTCCTCGGCCGCCGAGCCGTCCAGCGGTACGGCGACCGGCATCCGCCGCACGTCGGTGGGCCCGTCACCGGTGAACTCCTCCAGCACACACCACACTTCGCCACGTTCCAGGTGCAGCCGGGGGTCGACCCAGCGCAGTCCGCCGCCCACCGGCGACAGCGGGGTGAGCGGACGCGGTCGGCTGCCCGGCGCCGTGGGCTCGTAGGCGTACAGCCGCTGGTCCGCGAAGTGCACGAACACCACCAGCGGCCCCTCGGGGCGCATCGCTCCGGCCCAGGGCCGGCCGCCGTACTCCATGACCCGGCTGCGCACGTTCCACGGCGGGGGCAGGACCGACACCTCCCGGCCGTCCGTCGTGCGCCTGACCAGGGTGCGCCGGCCGCCCTCGGCGGGGCGGGGCTCGGTCCACCACGCCTCCTCGCCCACGAAGCCCACCGCCTCCGGCTGCCCGCCGTGCGCGGCGGCGAGCGCCGCGTCGACGGGCGAGGGCCATGCCCCGTACGGCAGGGTCCGCACCATCTCCCCACCCCCCTAGGCCGTGCGCAGAAAGTGGTCGAGGACGCGGACGCCGAAGTGCAGCGCCTCCACGGGCACGCGTTCGTCGACGCCGTGGAACATCGCCTGGTAGTCGTAGCCCTCGGGAAGCTTCAGCGGCGTGAACCCGTAGCCGGTGATGCCAAGGCGCGAGAACTGCTTGGCGTCCGTGCCGCCCGGCATGCAGAAAGGCACGACGTGCCCCTCGGGCGCGAACTCCTCGACGGCGGCCCGCATCCGCGCGAACGTCGGCGAGTCCACGGGCGCCTGGAGGGCGACCTCCCGGTGGTGGAACTCCCAGTCCACGTCCGGCCCGGTGAGTTCGTCCAGCGTCGTACGGAACTCGTCCTCGGTGCCGGGCAGATAGCGTCCGTCGACGTGGGCGACGGCCTCGCCCGGGATCACATTGATCTTGTAACCGGCGCTCAGCATGGTCGGGTTGGTGCTGTTGCGGATCGTCGCCTCGACGAGCGCGGCGGCCGGGCCGAGCTTCTTCAGCAGGCCGTCCACGTCGTCGAGGTCGGTCTCGAGGCCGTACAGGGCGGCGAGTTCGGTGAGCGCGGCGCGCACCGTGGGGGTGAGCCGGAGCGGCCATTCGTGGGCGCCGATGCGGGTCACCGCGGCGGCGAGCCTGGTGACCGCGTTGCTGCGGTTGACCTTGGAGCCGTGGCCCGCCCGGCCGCGCGCGGTCAGCTTCAGCCATCCGGTGCCGCGCTCACCGGCCGCGATCGGGTAGATCTGCCGTCCGTCGCCGTCGTGGAAGGTGAACGCCCCCGACTCGCTGACGCCTTCCGTGCATCCCTCGAAGAGGTCCGGGTGCCGGTCCGCGAGGAATCCGGAGCCGTCCTCGGCGCTGGCCTCCTCGTCGGCGGTGAAGGCGATGACGAGGTCGCGCCGGGGCCTGGTGCCCGAGCGCGCCCAGTGCCGTACGACGGCGAGGATCATCGCGTCCATGTTCTTCATGTCGACCGCGCCCCGGCCCCACACGACGCCGTCGCGCACCTCGCCGGAGAACGGGTGCACGCTCCAGTCCGCAGCCTCGGCGGGCACCACGTCGAGATGGCCGTGGACGAGCAGGGCGTCGGCGGACGGGTCGGTGCCCTCGATGCGTGCGACGACGTTCGTCCGGCCCGAAGTGCGCTCCAGGAGCACGGGCTCCAGGCCGGCCTCGGCCAGGCGCTCGGCCGCGTACTCGGCGGCGGGCCGCTCACGGCAGTCGCCGCCGCCGCGGTTGGTGGTGTCGATGCGGATCAGGTCGGACGTGAACCGCACGACCTCGTCGAGTGCCTGCCGGTCAGCCATACTGTTCCTCCACCGCGGCCGAGACGATCGTGGTGACGGCCTTGAACGTCCGGATCCCCTCGTACATGGTCGCGCTCGTGTACGCCACCTTCCGCTCGCCGATGCGGTCCACTCCCGGTACTACGGTGGCGCCCATCGCCAGATGCTCGGCGTCGAACTCGAGCGCGATGGTGAACGGCCCTCGGTGCGCCGGCTCGTGACGCACCGCCAGGGCGGCCGCTTCCTTGGCCGCGGAGCGGATGTCGGCGGCGGTCCTGGCCGGGGTGCGGCACACCGCCGCGTACCGTGACACATGGTCCTTGACGGCCACCTTGAGCGCCTCGGGCGCGTACCCGAGCGCGTCCTCGCAGGCCACGTCGTCGCCGGTGACGAGGACGACGGGCACGCCGTACTCGGCGACGACGTGCGCGTTCAGCATGCCCTCGCTGGCGCGGACGTCGTTGAGCCACACGCCCGTGATGGAGTTGGCGAGGTAGGTGTGCGCCAGCACCCCCTCCATACCGGCCCCCGCGTGGTAGCCGACGAACGCGATGCCGTCCACGTCGCCGTGCTGCACGCCCTCCACCATCGAGAGGGACTTGTGCCGCCCGGTGAGCATCTGCGCCCTGTCGTCGAGCTGTTCGAGGAGTAGATTGCGCATGGTCGAGTGCGCCTCGTTGATGAGCACCTCGTCGGCGCCGCCGTCGAGGAAGCCGAGCACCGCGGCGTTCACGTCGGAGGTGAACATCGACCGGCACCGTTCCCACTGCGGCGTCCCGGGAATCACATCGGCCGGCCAGGTCACACCGGTGGCGCCTTCCATGTCGGCGCTGATGAGGATCTTCATGCCGAACCTTCCCGGCGCTGCTCGGAGGCTTGTCGTCCGGCTGATGACGGCAGTGTGGTCCGGCGCGCGGCAGTAACGGAGATCTCCATGCTCCGTCACGTTACGCGTCGGGGAGGAAGGGGGCTACGAAAGCGAGAGGACCGACTGAGCCGTTCGGCGCCCTCGTCCGTGCCCTCGAAGCCTCCGCCCCTGCGGGGACCTCGCGGAGTCGACGGGACCGGTCTGCTCCGATCCCTCGACGGGCCGGTCTGCTCCGGTCCTCCACGGGACCGGTCTGCTCCGGTCCTCCACGGGACCGGTCTGCTCCGGTCCTCGGCAGAACCGGAGCAGGCCGATCGCCACGACGAAAAGCGGGCGACCGGCGTGCCCACCACCGTTCGGTCCACGCCGCGAGCACGAGTCCCGGCAACAGGCCCCGCTGCCGCTCGGTCTCCAGGAACGGTTCGCACGACCCGCACAGTGACCAATGGCGCGTGACCGGTCCCCCGACCGGTCACGCGCCGACTCGACGATCCCGCGACGCCCGGCCGCTCAGCGGTAGAGCGCCGGACGCTCGATCAGTTGCACCTCCGTGCGGCGCCCCTCCGCCTGCGCGCGCACGCCCGCCTCGCAGACGGCTGCCGCCGCGTAGCCGTCCCAGACGCTCGGGCCGGTGACCTCGCCGCGCCGGGTGGCGTCGACCCAGGCCTGCACCTCACGGTCGTAGGCCTCGGCGAAGCGCTCCACGAAGTCCGGCGCGATGGTGCCGCCCCAGCGGCCCGCCATGTTGGTGACCATGGCGTGCCCGTCGCCGATCCGGGCGGTGCCCGACTCGCAGACCACCTCGGCCTGCACCTGGTAGCCGAAGCCGCAGTTGACGAAGATCTCGACGTCGACGAGCGCGCCGCCGTCGGTCTCGAAGACGACGAACTGCGGGTCCGACAGGCCCTCGGGGACGTTCCCCGACGGTGCCGGGCGCAGCACCGTCACCGCCGTGATCTCCTGACCGAGCAGCCAGCGGGTGACGTCCATCTCGTGCACGACGGAGTCGTTGATGAGCATGGCGTCGGTGAAGCCGGGCGGGCTGCCCGCGTTGCGGTGCCGGTTGTGCAGCATCAGCGGCCGGCCGAGCTGGCCGCTGTCCAGCAGCGCCTTCAGCTTGATGTACTCGGCGTCGTAGCGCCGCATGAAGCCGACCTGGACGCGCCGGTGACCCAGCTTCTGCTCGGCCTGCAGGATCCGCAGCGCGGAGGCCGCGTCGGGGGTGAGGGGCTTCTCGCACAGCACCGGCAGGTCGTGCTCGAAGGCGGTGAGCAGTGCGGCCTCGTGTGCGGGGCCGGGCGAGGCGATCAGTACGGCGTCGACGTCGGCGGCGGCCATCGCGGCGGCCGGTTCGGTGTAGGCGGTGCAGCCCTCGACGCCCGCGGCGACGGACTTGGCCCGTTCCGCGTCGACGTCGACGACGGCGGCCACCCGAGCCCCGCTGATCACCTCGTCGATGCGGCGGACGTGGTCGGCGCCCATCCGCCCGGTTCCGATGACGGCGACTCCGAGCGTTCCACGCTGAGTCATGGTGGTTGGTGGTCCCTTCGGAAGGTCAGGCGCCGCAGGAGCGGAGGAACTTGCGGGTGCGCACGGCGATGGGCAGCGGCTTGTCCGGCTCGCAGGGGTACATGTCCTGCTCGACGATGGCGAACAGGTCGACGCCCAGGCCCTGCGCGGCGGCCAGGACCGGCTCCAGCGCCGGCACGCCGGCCGGGGGCTCGCACATCACACCGCGCTGCACCGCGGGCCCGAACGGCACCCCGTTGCTGACGACGTCGGCGAGGATCTCCGGGTCCACCTGCTTGAGGTGCAGATAGCCGATGCGCTCGCCGTAGGTCTCGATCAGCTTGACGCTGTCGCCGCCGCAGTAGGCGTAGTGCCCGGTGTCCAGGCAGAGGTTGACGAGGTCGGAGTCGGTGGAGTCGAGGAAGCGCGCGACGTGCTCCTCGGTGTCGATGTGGGTGTCGGCGTGCGGGTGGACGACGATGTCGAGGCCGTAGGTCTCCTTGACCTCGTGGCCGAGCCGCTCCATGCCCTTGGTCAGGTGCGCCCACTGCTCGCCGGTGAGCTCGGAGGGCTCGAGGATCTCGGCGGTCTTGTCGTCCCGCCAGAAGGAGGGGATGACCACGAGGTGCTTCGCGCCCATGGCCTGGGTGAGGGCCGCGACCTGGCTGACGTGCTCCCAGGTGGACTCCCACACGGACGGTCCGCGGTGCAGGGAGGTGAAGACCGTGCCGGCCGACACCTTCAGGTTCCGCTTGTTCACCTCGTCGGTGAGCCGTGCCGGGTCGGTGGGCAGGTAGCCGTAGGGGCCGAGCTCGATCCAGGAGTAGCCGGCCTCGGACACCTCGTCCAGGAAGCGTTCCCAGGGCACCTGCTGCGGGTCGTCGGGGAACCAGACGCCCCAGGAGTCCGGGGCGGAGCCCACCCGGATGCGGTCCAGGGAGGGGACGGTGGTCATGTCAGGAGTTCCCTTCGGGTGATGCCGCCACGGGTGCCTGGAGGTCCTCCGCTTCCGGGAGCCCCTCGACGTCGACGCCGCTGACCTGCGCCAGCTCGTGCTTGAGTGCGGCCAGTTCGGCGCCACCGGCCATGTGGTTGGTGAGTTCCTCGAGGCTGACCTCGCTGCGCGAGGCCGAGAGTTCGAGGGTGCCCAGGCGCAGCACGCTGAAGTGATCGCCGACCATGTAGGCGTGGTGCGGGTTGTGGGTGATGAAGATGACGCCGAGGCCGCGGTCGCGGGCGGCTGCGACGTACTTCAGCACCACTCCGGACTGCTTGACGCCGAGTGCGGCGGTGGGCTCGTCCAGGATGAGGACGCGGGCGCCGAAGTAGACGGCGCGGGCGATGGCGACGCACTGGCGCTGACCGCCGGACAGGGTGCCGATGGGCTGCTCGAGGTCGTCCAGGACGATGCCCATGTTCCGCAGCTCTTCGTCCGCGGTCTTCTTCATACGGGCGATGTCGAGGCGGCGGAAGGGCCAGGGGCCCTTGGTCATCTCGGAGCCGAGGAAGAAGTTGCGCCACACCGGCATCAGCGGCACGGTCGCGAGGTCCTGGTAGACGGTGGCGATGCCCTTGTCGAGGGCGTCACGCGGGGTGGTGAACCTCACCGGCTCGCCGTCGACGAGGAACTCGCCCTCGGTGTGCTGGTGAAGCCCGGAGACGATCTTGATGAGGGTGGACTTGCCGGCGCCGTTGTCGCCGAGGACGCAGGTGACCCTGCCGGGGTGGACGGCGAGGTCGACGCCGTGCAGGGCCCGGATGTTGCCGTACGCCTTGCCGGCACCGCGCAGTTCCACGATGGGCGCCCGGTCCGCCGGGGTGGCCGTGCCGTTGTTCTGGTCGAGGTCAGCGGTCGTCATGGTGGTCACCTCCGGGTCGCGGACTTCTGGACCCACAGATTGATGAGCGTGGCGCCGAGGAGCATCACGCCGAGGAAGGCCTTGAACCAGTCAGGGTTCCAGCCGGCGTAGACGATGCCCTGGCTGACCATGCCGAACATGAAGGCACCGAAGACGGGACCGATCGCCGAACCGTAGCCGCCGGTGAGCAGGCAGCCGCCGATGACCGCCGCCGCGATGTAGATCAGCTCCTGGCCGACGCCCTCGCCGGACTGGACGGTGTTGAAGGCGAACAGCTGGTGCATGCCGACGAACCAGGCGCCGAAGCCGACCAGCATGAACAGCGAGATCTTGGTGAACTTCACCGGCACACCGACGGCCCGTGCGCTGTCCTTGTTGCCGCCGACCGCGAAGATCCAGTTGCCGTACTTGGTGCGCAGCAGCACCCAGGTCGCCAGGGCCGCGAAGAACAGCCACCACAGGACGGTGATCTTGAACTGGACGCCGCCGACGGTGAAGCTCGACGAGAAGACCGCCTTGGCCTGGTTGAAGCCGTCCATGTCGCTGATGTCGTCGGTCGCCACGTTGCCGGTGACGAGCTTGGTGACGGCCAGGTTGATGCCCTGCAGGCCGAGGAAGGTGCCGAGGGTGACCAGGAAGCTGGGCAGTCCGGTGCGCACCATCATCCAGCCGTTGAACGCGCCGATCGCGAGCGAGACCACGAGGGCGACGACCACGCCGACCCAGACGTTCATCGTGAGCTGGAAGCTGACCATGCTCGCGGTCAGCGCCGAGGTGATCACCGCGACACCGGCCGAGAGGTCGAACTCGCCGCCGATCATCAGCAGGGCCACGGGCAGCGCCATGATCCCGATGGTGGACGACTGGTAGAGGACGGTGGCCATGGCGCTGCCCGTGCGGAAGGTGGGGGCCATGGCGAAGAAGAAGACGAACACGGCGACGGCGCCGAGGAAGACGCCGACCTCCGGCCGGGCGAGCAGTCGCACCACGAGGGAGCGCTGCGCGGTCCGGCCGTCGCGTTCCTTGGGGCCGGAGGCCGGCGGTGAGGCCACCGCCGGCACAGCCTGCTGAGTCATGGGATCACCTCGTGCCGTTGGCGGCGAACGTCGCGATCGTGTCGACGTTGGACTTGTCGACGAAGGCCGGGCCGGTCAGCACCGGCTGCTCACCGCCGCCGCTGTAGTTGCCGTTGTTCTTGTAGAGCCACAGGGAGTCGATCGCCAGGTAGCCCTGCAGGTAGGGCTGCTGGTCGACGGCGAACTGGATGTCGCCCTTCTTGATGGCGTTGGTCAGGTCCTTGTTCAAGTCGAACGTGGCGACCTTCGCCTTGCTGCCGGCGTCGGAGACCGACTGCACGGCGGTCAGTGCGTACGGCGCGCCCAGCGTGGCCACGTAGTCGATGGAGCTGTCCTGCTTGAGCTTCGCGCTGATCGTCGACTTCACGGACGGCATGTCGGTGCCGTTGACGTACAGGATCTGCGTCTTGCCGGTGAACGTCTTCTTGAGCCCGTCACAGCGCTGGGTGAGACCGACGTTCCCCTGCTCCTGGATCACGCACACGGTGTTCTTGGCGCCCAGCTCGTTGAGCCGCTTGCCGAACGCCTCGCCCGCGACCGTCTCGTCCTGCCCGAAGAACTCCATCAGGCCCAGCTTCTTCCAGTCGCTCACACCGGAGTTCAGGCCGACCACGGGTATCTTCGCCTGGGTGGCCTTGCTGATGACGTCCTTCATCGCGTCCGGCTTGGCGAGGGTGACCGCGATGCCGTCGACCTTCTGGTCGATCGCGTTCTGCACCAGGTTGGCCTGGTTGCCCGCGTTGGGGTCGCTGGAGTAGACGAGCTTGATGTTGTCCTTGGCCGCCGCAGCCTCGGCTCCCTTGCGGACGATGTCCCAGAAGGTGTCGCCCGGCGCCTGGTGGGTCACCAGCGCTACCGTCATACGAGGAGTGCTGGCCTTGCCGGCGGAGACGTCGGAGCCGGCGTCCTCCGCCTTCTTCCCGCCCGAGCTGCTGGAGCAGCCGGCGACGAGCAGCGCGGAGGCGGCGGCCAGCGCGAGGACTGGGGCGACTCTGTGGGAGCGGCGAGGGTGAAACGTGCGGTCCATCTTTACCTGCACCTCACTGTGCGACCGGGGGAAGGGGAGGATCGGCGCCGCTCGGGACCCTGGCCGGGGCCCGGACGGACGTCCGGGGTCGTCTGCCGGTGAACCGGCGGTTTCGCTGGCACGGGATACAAACCCCTGTCGCACCCACCTGTCAATACTTTGTTAAGACATCATTTCAGAAGCAGGTCCGAATGTAAGTACAAAGTCTTGACAGGGACTCCTCCCGCGGCCTACACCTGTGAGGCACCCGGAGCCGGATGCCCACCTTCCCGGCGCCCGGTCGCCCGCACCCCCGCATGAGGAGCGTCGCACATGCCTGAGCCCGCCGAACATTTCGATCTCATCACCATGGGCCGCATCGGGGTCGATCTCTACCCGCTGCAGACCGGTGTGCCGCTCCCCCAGGTCGAGACCTTCGGAAAGTTCCTCGGCGGCTCGGCGGCGAACGTCGCGGTGGCCGCGGCGCGTCTCGGCCGCAACACGGCGGTGATCACCCGGACCGGGAACGACCCCTTCGGCACCTATCTGCACCAGCAGTTGAAGGAGTTCGGCGTCGACGACCGGTTCGTCACACCGGTGGACGCCTACCCGACCCCGATCACCTTCTGCGAGATCTTCCCGCCGGACGACTTCCCCCTGTACTTCTACCGCCGCCCCAAGGCCCCCGACCTGGAGATCCACACCGACGAGCTGGACTTCTTCGCCATCCGCTCGGCCCGGATCTTCTGGATCACCGGAACCGGCCTCAGCGAGGAGCCCAGCCGCTCGGCCACGCTCGCCGCCCTCAAGGCCCGCGACAAGGCCGGCATCACGGTGTTCGACCTGGACTGGCGCCCCATGTTCTGGCAGGACCCCGACACCGCGCGCCCGTACTACCGCGAAGCGCTGCGCCACGCCACCGTGGCCGTCGGCAACCTCGACGAGTGCGAGATCGCCACCGGCGTACGCGAACCGCGGGCCTGCGCCGAGGCGCTGCTGGAGGCAGGTGTGGAGCTCGCGGTCGTCAAACAGGGCCCCAAGGGCGTGCTCGCTGTGCACCGCGACGGGACGACGGCCGAGGTGCCGCCCGTGCCGGTGGAGGTCGTCAACGGACTCGGCGCCGGGGACGCCTTCGGCGGCTCCCTGTGCCACGGGCTGCTCGCCGCCTGGCCGCTGGAGAAGACCATGCGGTACGCCAACGCGGCCGGTGCGCTCGTCGCCTCCCGCCTCGCCTGCTCCTCCGCGATGCCGACCGAGTCGGAGGTCGCCGACCTCGTCGCCCGCGGCTGACCGCCGCCTCGAGGCCTCTCGCACGCGGCCCCACGGCCGCCACCCCTGAACGGAGCCTGTCTTGAGCATCAGCATCCCCGACCTCGCCACGGTGCGCGCCCGGCGCCCGGAGGCGATCGCCGAGGCCGCCGCCCGCCGTGTCCGCCGCCCGCTCATCGGCGACAGCGGCCGCCTCATGATCGTGGCCGCCGACCACCCGGCCCGTGGCGCCCTCGGCGTCGGCGATCGCCACCTGGCCATGGCCAACCGTGCCGACCTGCTGGAGCGCCTGTGCATCGCGCTGTCCCGGCCCGGCGTGGACGGGGTGCTGGCCACCGCGGACATCCTGGAGGACCTCCTGCTCCTCGGCGTCCTGGACGACAAGGTCGTGATGGGCTCCATGAACCGCGGCGGCCTCGCGGGCGCGTCCTTCGAGATGGACGACCGCTTCACCGGGCACCGCGCCGAGGACATCGAACGGCTCCGCTTCGACGCGGGCAAGCTGTTGCTGCGCATCGACTACGACGACCCGGGCTCCCTGAAGACCCTGGAGTCCACGGCCAGAGCCGTGGACGACATGGCCGCGCGCCGGCTGCCGCTGTTCATCGAGCCGTTCATATCCCGGCGTGTCGACGGCCGGGTGCGCAACGACCTGAGCGCCGAGGCCGTCACCCGGTCCATCGCCATCGCCTCCGGCCTCGGCGGCACCTCCGCCTACACCTGGCTGAAACTGCCCGTCACCGACGACCCCGACGACATGGCCGAGGCGCTGGAGGCCTCGACGCTGCCCGCCGTGCTCCTCGGCGGCGAGGTCGGCAAGGACCAGGAGGGCGCCTACGAGAAGTGGCGCAAGGCGCTGCGCCTGCCCACCGTGCAGGGGATGGTCGTCGGCCGGTCCCTGCTGTACCCCGCGGAGGGCAGCGTGGAGACCGCGGTGGACACCGCGGTCGGACTGCTGTGACACCGCCCCGAGCCCCCCGCCCGAACGCCACGACGCCATGAACGTCCCGACGCCATGAACGTCCCGAACGCCACGAAGAAGGGCATCATGACCACCGCGCACCACCTCCCCGCGGGCAGGGCCGCAAGCGGCGCCCACGCGGTCGACGTCACCCCCGAGTCGGCCGGCTGGGGCTACTCCAGCCTGAAGGTGCTCGAACTGCCGTCCGGCGGCTGGCACTCCTTCGACACCGGCGACAGCGAGTGGATCGTGCTCCCGCTGTCGGGCTCCTGCACCGTCGCCGTGGGCGGTGACACGTTTCGACTGCACGGCCGCGAGAGCGTGTTCAGCGGTGTCAGCGACTTCGCGTACGTGCCGCGCGACGCCCAGGTCTCGATCGCGTCCCGCGACGGCGGCCGCTTCGCGCTCACCGGTGCCCGCTGCGAGCGCCGGCTGCCCGCCCGCTACGCGCCCGCCTCCTCCGTCCCGGTCGAGCTGCGCGGCACCGGCAACTGCTCCCGCCAGGTCAACAACTTCGGCGCGGCCGGCGTGTTCGAGTGCGACAAGCTGATCGCCGTCGAGGTGATCACGCCGGGCGGCAACTGGTCGTCCTTCCCGCCGCACAAGCACGACGAGCACCGGCCCGGCGAGGAGTCCGAGCTGGAGGAGATCTACTACTTCGAGTTCGCCGCCCACGAGGGCACACCCGGACTCGGCTACCAGCGGGTCTCCCCCTCCGGCCACGGCACCGGCACGGACGTGCTGGCGGAGGTGCGCGACGGTGACGTCGTGCTCATCCCGGACGGCTGGCACGGACCGTCCATGGCCGTACCCGGCCACGACATGTACTACCTCAACGTCATGGCGGGCCCCGACCCCGGCCGCGCCTGGCTGATCTGCGACCACCCCGACCACGCGTGGATCCGCGACACCTGGCCGGCCCAGCCGGTCGACCCCCGTCTCCCCCTCTACACGGCACCGGAGAAGCCCTGATGAGCAGCACTACCCGCCGTCTGACCGTCGCCCAGGCGCTGGTGCGGTTCCTGTCCGCGCAGTACACCGAGCGCGACGGCGTACGTCACCGCCTGATCGCCGGCACCTGGGGCATCTTCGGCCACGGCAACGTCGCCGGCATCGGCCAGGCGCTGCTCGAGGCCGGCGAGGGCACCATGCCCTTCCACCAGGGCCGCAACGAACAGGCCATGGTGCACGCCGCCGTGGGCTACGCCCGCCAGCTCAACCGGCTCTCCGCGCAGGCGGTCACCACCTCCATCGGCCCGGGCGCCACCAACCTGGTCACCGGCGCCGCGCTGGCCACGATCAACCGCCTGCCGGTGCTGCTGCTGCCCGGCGACTACTTCGCCACCCGCGCCGCCGACCCGCTGCTCCAGCAGCTGGAGCACCCGGTGGAGGCCGATGTGTCGGTCAACGACACGCTGCGCCCGGTCTCCCGCTACTTCGACCGGATCACCCGCCCGGAGATGCTGATCCCGTCCGCGCTGAACGCCATGCGGATCCTCGCCGACCCGGCGGAGACCGGCGCGGTCACCCTGGCCATGCCGCAGGACGTGCAGGCGGAAGGCTTCGACTGGCCGGAGGAGTTCTTCGCCGAGCGCGTGTGGCACGTACGCCGCCCGGCCCCCGACCCGTCGGAGCTGGCGGAGGCGGTGCGCGCGATCCGTGAAGCCGAGCGCCCGCTGATCGTGGCGGGCGGCGGCGTCCACCACAGCGAGGCCGAGGAAGCCCTCAGGGCGCTGGTCGCCGCGACCGGCATCCCGGTCGCCTCCACCCAGGCCGGCAAGGGCTCACTGCGCCACGACCACCCCGCCGACCTGGGCGGGATCGGCCACACCGGCACGGCGGTCTGCGACGACATCGCCCGCACCGCCGATCTGGTCATCGGCGTGGGCACCCGCTACAGCGACTTCACCACCGCGTCGAACACGCTGTTCCAGAACCCCGGTGTGCGGTTCGTGAACCTCAACATCACGGCCTTCGACGCCCACAAGCTCTCGGCCCTCACCCTGGTCGCGGACGCCCGGGCGGGCCTCACCGCGCTCGCCGAGGGCCTGGCAGGCCACCGGGTGAGCGAGGCGTACGAGGCCGAGTACCGGGCGGGCAAGGAGCGCTGGGAGCAGGTCGTCGAGGCGGCCTACCGGGCGGACGACGAGAGCTCCGTGCCGACCCAGACCCAGGTCCTCGGTGCCCTGGATGCGGTCGTGGGCGACGACGACGTGGTGATCAACGCGGCCGGCTCGCTCCCCGGCGACCTGCACAAGCTGTGGCGGGCCCGCTCGCCGCGCCAGTACCACCTGGAGTACGGCTACTCCTGCATGGGCTACGAGATCCCGGCCGGCATCGGCGTCCAGCAGGCCGCGCCCGGCACGGCGGTGTGGTCGCTCGTCGGCGACGGCACCTACCTGATGATGCCGACGGAGATCGTCACCGCGGTCCAGGAGGGCCTGCCGGTCAACCTGGTCCTGATCCAGAACCACGGCTACGCCTCCATCGGTGGCCTGTCGGAGGAGACCGGCGGCGAGCGGTTCGGCACCGCCTACCGCTACCGGGCCGCCGACGGCACCTTCACCGGGGCCCCGCTCCCGGTGGACCTGGCCGCCAACGCCGCCAGCCTCGGCATGGACGTGCTGCGCGCCAAGACCGTACGGGAACTGCGCGACGCGCTGGCCGCGGCGCGCGCCTCCGACCGGCCGACCTGCGTGTACGTCGAGACCGACCCGACGCCCACCGCTCCGCCCGCCGAGGCCTGGTGGGACGTGCCGGTCGCCGAGGTCGCCACCCGCGAGGCCGCCGTGTCCGCCCGCGAGCGCTACGACCGGCACGCCGCCGACCGCCGACGCCACCTCTGACTCCCCGCTGAACGAAAGGTCCCACACCGCACCATGAAGACCATCACCCACTGGATCGGCGGCAAGCCCGTCGAGGGCACCTCGGGGCGCTTCGGCCCGGTCTACAACCCGGCCACCGGCGCCCAGGAGAAGCAGATCGCGTTCGCCACGGTCGATGAGGTCGACGCCGCGGTCGCCACCGCCAAGGCCGCGTTCGAGAGCTGGGGACAGAGCTCGCTCGCCAAGCGCACGGCGATCCTCTTCAAGTTCCGCGAGCTGCTGGACGCGCACCGCGACGAGGTCGCCGAGTTGATCACCGCGGAGCACGGCAAGGTCCACTCCGACGCGCTCGGCGAGGTCGCGCGCGGCATGGAGATCGTGGAGCTGGCCTGCGGCATCTCCGAGAAGCTGAAGGGCGAGCTGTCCACCCAGGTCTCCACCCGGGTCGACGTCGCCTCGATCCGCCAGCCGCTCGGCGTGGTCGCCGGCATCACGCCGTTCAACTTCCCGGCGATGGTCCCGATGTGGATGTTCCCGATCGCCATCGCGACCGGCAACACCTTCGTGCTCAAGCCGAGCGAGAAGGACCCGTCGGCCTCCTACCGCCTCGCCGAGCTGCTCGCCGAGGCGGGCCTGCCGGACGGCGTGTTCAACATCGTCCAGGGCGACAAGGTGGCCGTCGACCGGCTCCTGGAGCACCCGGACGTCGCCGCGGTCTCGTTCGTCGGCTCCACCCCGATCGCCAAGTACATCCAGCTCAAGGCGGTCGAGCACGACAAGCGCGTGCAGGCCCTCGGCGGCGCCAAGAACCACATGCTGGTCCTGCCGGACGCCGACCTGGACTTCGCCGCCGACCAGGCGATCAACGCGGCGTACGGCTCGGCGGGCGAGCGCTGCATGGCCGTGTCCGTGGTCGTGGCGGTGGGCGACACCGGTGACGAGCTGGTGGCGAAGATCGCCGAGCGCGCGAAGAACCTGCGCATCGGCCCCGGCAACGACCCGGCCTCGGAGATGGGACCGCTGATCACGCGCGAGCACCGCGACAAGGTGGCGTCGTATGTGACGAGCGCGGCTGAGCAGGGCGCCGAGGTCGTGGTCGACGGCACGGGCTACTCGGTCGAGGGCCACGAGAACGGCTTCTTCATCGGTGTCTCGCTGCTCGACAAGGTGCCGGCGACGGCGGACGCGTACAAGGACGAGATCTTCGGCCCCGTCCTGTGCGTGGTGCGTGCGGAGACGTACGACGACGCGATCAAGCTGGTCAACAGCTCCCGCTGGGGCAACGGCACCGCGATCTTCACCCGGGACGGCGGCGCGGCCCGCCGCTTCCAGCTTGAGGTGCAGGCGGGCATGGTCGGCGTCAATGTGCCGATCCCGGTGCCCGTCGGCTACCACTCCTTCGGAGGCTGGAAGGACTCGCTCTTCGGCGACCTCCACATCTACGGCAATGACGGCGTCGCCTTCTACACCCAGGGCAAGGTGATCACCACGCGCTGGCCCGACCCGGCCGACGGCGGCATCAACCTCGGGTTCCCCAGCAACTCCTGATGAGAGCGGCGGCCGGTGCGGGAGCGGGCGTGTGGCCTCCCGCACCGGCCGCGCTCTCCCTGATTGTCAGGACAAGATGATGACAAGTGTTCCGGTCAACCAGTCGGCCGCATATTCTCCCCCTGTGACCCCTTCCACGCCCGACGCCCTCGATTTCGCCCTGGACCGCAGCAGCCCGGTCCCGCTCTACTACCAGCTGGCGCAACAGCTGGAGGCGGCGATCGAGCACGGGGTGCTGGGCCCGGGCAGCCTGCTGGGCAACGAGATCGAGCTCGCCGGGCGGCTCGGCCTGTCCCGGCCCACGGTGCGCCAGGCCATCCAGTCGCTGGTCGACAAGGGCCTGCTGGTCCGCCGCCGGGGCGTGGGCACACAGGTGGTGCACAGCCAGGTCAAGCGCCCCCTGGAGCTGAGCAGCCTCTACGACGACCTGGAGTCCGCGGGACAGAAGCCGGCGACCCAGGTGCTGCGCAACGAGGTGGTGCGGGCATCCGCCGAGGTCGCGGCCGCGCTGGGGATCGCCGAGGGCGGCGAGGTGCACCACCTGGAGCGCCTGCGACTCGCCCACGGGGAGCCGATGGCGTTCCTGTCCAACTACGTGCCGGCGGGCCTGCTGGACCTCGACACCGAACGGCTCCAGGCCACGGGCCTGTACCGGATGCTGCGGGGCGTCGGCATCACCCTGCACAGCGCCCGGCAGACCGTCGGCGCCCGCTGCGCCACCGCCGAGGAGGCCGAGCGGCTGGGCGAACCGGAGGGCGCGGCCCTGCTGACCATGCAGCGCACGGCGTACGACGACACCGGCCGCGCCGTCGAGTACGGCACCCACATCTACCGCGCCTCGCGCTACTCCTTCGACTTCCAGCTGCTGGTGCGGCCCTGACCGGCCGGGCTCACGCCAGGTCCACCCAGCCGCGCCGCTCGGCCGAGCGGCTCATGGCGTCCAGGGCGGCGGCGCTGTGCACGGCGTCCTCGAGGGTCGGGCCGTGGGCGGTGCCTTCCGCGACGGAGCGCAGGAAGTGGTACGCCTCGATGACCTTGAGGTCGTCGTAGCCCATGCCGTTGGCCGAGCCGGGCTGGAAGGCGCCGTACTCGCCGTGCCCGGGGCCGACGTAGAGGGTGCTGACGGGCTGGTCCTGGTAGGCCGTACCGCGGCTGACGCCGAGTTCGCCCATGCGGCGGAAGTCCCAGAAGAGGGCGCCCTTGGTGCCGTGGACCTCGAAGCCGTAGTTGTTCTGTTCCCCGACCGAGACCCGGCTCGCCTCCAGGACGCCGCGGGCGCCGGAGGCGAAGCGCAGCAGGCAGCCCACGTAGTCCTCGTTCTCCACGGGGCCCGGCTCGCCGCCGGTCGCTCGGGTGTGGCCGGCGGTGGCTCCGGTGGGGCGGGCGCGTTCGGGGATGAAGACGGCCGTGTCGGCGGCCAGTGACTCGATCTCGCCGAGCAGGAAGCGCGCCAGGTCCACGCCGTGCGAGGCGAGGTCGCCGAGGACTCCGCTGCCACCGCGCTCCCGCTCGTACCGCCAGGTGAGGGCGCCCTCGGGGTGGGCGGCGTAGTCGCTGAAGAGGCGGATGCGGACGTGGGTCACGGTGCCGATCTCACCGGAGGCGATCAGTTCGCGGGCGGTGGCGACAGCGGGCGCGCCCCGGTAGTTGAAGCCGACCGTGCCCTGCACACCGGCCTTGGCGACGGCGCCCGCGACCGCGCGGGCGTCCTCGGCGGTCAGGCCGACCGGCTTCTCGATCCAGATGTGCTTGCCCGCCTCGGCCATGGCGACGCCGATCTCGCGGTGCAGGAAGTTCGGGGCGGCGATGCTCACCGCCCGCACCCGTGGATCGGCGGCGATCTCACGCCAGTCGCGGACCGCGGCGGCGAAGCCGTACTGAGCGGCGGCCTCCTCCGCCCGGCCTGGAACTTCGTCGGCGACGGCGACCAGTTCGGGGCGCAGGGGCAGCTGCGGGAAGTGGTGCGGCAGGCGGACGTACGCCTGGGTGTGCACCCGCCCCATCCAGCCGAATCCCACGACGGCGACGCCGAGCGTACTCACCATGACTGCCCCTCTTTGGACCGTTCCAGAACGTGCGCGGCCCACACTGGAGGGCAGGACCCCACTTGTCAATCCCTTTGACAAGCGCGTCCACCGTATGGAACGGTCCAGACATGAGACCGCCGACGATCCGCGATGTGGCCGAACGGGCCGGAGTGTCGAAGTCGCTGGTCTCCCTGGTGCTGCGCGGTTCCGACCAGGTGCGCCCGGAGAAGCGGCGGGCGGTGCTGGCCGCCGTCGAGGAGCTGGGGTACCGGCCCAACGCCGCCGCACGCAGCCTCAGCGAGCGCCGCACCCGCACGGTCGGCGTCCTGCTCAACGACATGCGCAACCCCTGGTTCGTGGAGCTTCTCGACGGCTTGAACTCCCGGCTGCACGACGCCGGTCTGCGCATGCTGCTGGCCGACGGCCACCTCAACCGGCGCCTCGGCGAGGACCTGACCCGCACCTTCACGGACCTGCGGGTCGACGGACTGATCGCCGTCGGCACCCTGCCGCCCTCCGAGGCACTGCGCCAGGCCGCCGCCCGGGTCCCCACCGTCGTCGCCGGGGCCCGCGAGCCGGAACTGCCCGCCGTCGACATCGTCGCGAACGACGACGAGCACGGCGCCCGCCTCGCCACCGAGCACCTCATCGGTCTCGGCCACCGTCGCATCGCCCACATCGCCGGGCAGGGAGTGGTCGGCGCACTGCGCCGACGCAGTTTCGAGACCGTGATGCGGGAGCACGGCCTCGAGGACTCGGCCATCGTGGAACAGGGCGACCTCACGGAGGAGGGCGGCTACCGGGCCGCGGTCCGCCTGCTCAGCGCCCGCCCACGGCCCACGGCCGTCTTCGCATTCAACGACATCGCCTGTGTCGGCGCCCTCTCGGCGGCGGAGGAGCTGGGGCTGCGGGTGCCACGCGACCTGTCCCTCGTCGGCTACGACAACACGTACCTCTCGCGCCTGCGGCACCTGTGGCTCACCACGGTGGACAACGGCAGCCACGACGTGGGCCGCCGCGCCGCCGGGCGCCTCCTGGAGCGCATCGCCGACCCTGCCCGCCCGGCGGAACTCGTCCTGACGACACCGGCGCTGGAGGTGAGGGGGACGACGAGCGGGCCATCGTCCTGACACATGGCTTGCGGACCGCGGCGGCCGGTCAGCGTCGCGCAGCGCGCGGCAGCGTCAGTTCGAACCAGACCGTCTTTCCCGCGCTCGTCCGGCTGGTCCCCCACTCGCGGGCCAGCGTGCTCACCACGCGCAGGCCGCGACCGGACTCGTCACCGGGTCCGGCGCTGAGCAGCGTGGGCAGGGTGTGGTCGTCGTCGTCCACCTCGCACAGCAGGGTGTCGCCGCGCACGAGCCGCAGTTCGACGGGGCGGCCGTGGGAGTGCCGTACGGCGTTGGTGACCAGTTCGCTGACCATCGACTCGGCGTTGTGGGCGAGCGCGTCGAGCCCCCACTCGTGGAGCTGTTCACGGACCACCGCGCGGGCCCGGCCCACCTCGACGGGGTCCAGGGAGAACCGCCATACGGCGACGTCCTCGGGTCCGATGCCGGCCAGCCGGGCCATGAGCAGCGCCACGTCGTCCTTGCGGCCGCCGCACGTGTTGAGGGCACGGATGATCGTGTCGCAGGCGTCGTCCATGGAGGCCGCCGGGTGCGCGGCGGACTCGCACAGCGTGGCGAGCCCGACACCGATGTCCTCGCCGCGCACCTCGACCAGTCCGTCGGTGCACATCACCAGCCGGTCGCCGGGCGACACCGGCACCCGTACCGACTCGAACGGCACCCCGCCGACGCCGATCGGCGCACCCGTGGGCAGGTCGAGCAGTTCACTGCGCCCGTCCTCCGCGCGGACGATCACCGGTGGGATGTGGCCGGCGTTGGCCAGGTGCAGTTCGCTTGCGATCGGGTCGTAGACGGCGTACAGGCAGGTCGCGAGGTAGGTGTCGCCGAGCCGCTGGGCGAGGTCGTCGAGGTTGCGCAGCAGTTGGGCGGGCGGCAGGTCGAGCGCGGCCATGGTCTGCACGGCCGTACGCAACTGGCCCATCATGGCTGCGGAGTTGAGCCCGTGGCCCATGACGTCGCCGACGACGAGGGCGGTGCGGGCGCCGGGCAGTTTCACGGAGTCGAACCAGTCGCCGCCGACGCGTCCGAGCAGGGTGCCCGGCAGGTAGCGGGTGGCGATGTCGCAGCCCGTCATGCGCGGTGCGATGTGCGGCAGCATGCTGTCCTGGAGGGTCTCCGCGACGTTCTCCTGGTACGTGTACATGCGCGCGTTGTCCAGCACGAGGGCCGCACGGGCGGCGAGTTCGGCACCCGTGACACGGTCCATGTCGTTGAACTCGGGACGCTCCGGATGGCGCATCAGCGCCATGAAACCGAGGACCACCTGGCGTGCTTTCAGGGGCACGATCAGCATGGAACGGTGAGTGATGAGGGGCCGGATGTCACGCTTGTCGAACTGGGAGGCGATGGCGTGCCCCATCTCCTCGCTGATGCGCGGGATGACGACGGGCTCTCCGGTGGTCATGCACTGGAAGAAGGGCGTCTGAGCCGGGAACGGCATGGCCTCGCCGACCGGCACGACGTCTTCCCAGCGGCCCGGCTCGTCGGTGTGTTCGAGGGCGACCCGGTGCCACATGGTGGTGGTGTCGGGCACGCCGTCGGGGAACCCCTCGCCGGCGACGACCTGTTCGCGCAGATACGTGCAGGCCACGTCCGTGAACCGGGGCACCACGGCCTTGCTGACCTCGATGATGGTCTGCGCCAGGTCGAGGGAGGTGCCGATCTTGCCGCTGACCTCGTTGAGGAACTCCAGCCGCTCGCGCACCGCGGCGTACTCGAGGTCCTCGCCCTCGTCCTGAACGTCCTGCGGCACCGGCCGCCCGGCCGCCACGGCGCGCGCCGCCCGCTCCCGGCGCGCCCTGCGCTCCGCGCGCCGGGGCACGCCCCAGTCAGGGGTTACGGGCACCCGGTCGTTCTGGCTGAACTCCAGGATCGGATAGCCCAGTTCGAGGACCTGCGAGACGATGCGGGCGCTGTCGCCCACGCTCATGCTGGGCAGGATCTCCGGCAGCCTGCGGGCGAGTTCCTCCGCGCCGGGGAAGTCGGTGTGCAGGGCGAAACCGGGCGCGATGCGCTCGACCGCCATGCCGTCGTCCTGGTGATGCAGCGCGCCCGCGTCTGCGGCCAGCACCAGCAGCCGTTCCGGGCCCGGACCCACCAGGGGGTACGCCCACCACAGCACGTCCACGCGCTCGGTGTCGGGCACGGAGAGCCGGGCGCGCCCCGCGGCCGGGTACGACAGCCGCCCGTCGAGCGAGGACTCCAGGCCGGGGCCGAGTCCGTCGTACGCCACGTAGGCCCCGTAGGGCCCGGTGTCCTCGCCTCCGGGCAGGGCGCCGGAGACGGGCAGCAGATCGACGGCGGGCCGGCCGAGCGCGTCCTCCCTGGGGATGCCGAACAACCTTCGCGCACCCCGGCTCCAGTGCGAGACCAGCCCCTCGCGGTCCACCACGATCACGGCCAGCGGGATACGGCCGGCCGTGGCGTACTCCACCGCGCCGTGCCCGGCCGAGGCGCCCGTCTCGGTGCCATGGTCCATGGCCCAGGCCCTTTCTCCGCGCTTGCAAGATCTGTGCCGCCACCAACACGGTAGGGCCCCGACTGGTTGGGATGTGCAGCATTACGCGAATTGGTCCCATGGGGGCGCGGAGGCGCGCCTGAAGGGGCGCGGAGCGGTGGCATTCTGCGCTCCGCCGCGCCGGCGCGACCAGCCACGAACAGCCCGCGGCCGACAGACCTGTGAGCCGCCGGCCCCTCAGTCCTCATGCCCCAACTGCAGGTCTCGCTCGGTCCGACCGCCCCCGGCGACCTGCAACACCGTGGCCACCGGCGGGTACCCGGCCGCGATCACCGTGTACTCCCCCGACGACAGATCGACGAATCGATAGGTCCCGTCGGCCCCGGTGGTCAGCGTGTCGACGACGTTGCCCGCGGCGTCCAGCAGTGTCACCCGCGCGTCCTCGACCGGCCGTCCGTCCCCCGCACGGACAGTGCCCCGCAGCACCGCGCCGCCCGCGAGTTCGACGTCCTGTCGGGTCTCGCGCGAGGCTTGCACGGTGACGGGGAGCGCGGCCGGGCGGAATGCGGGGGCGCTGGCGGCGAGGGTGTACTCACCGGCCACCAACTCGGTGATGACGTAGCTTCCCTCGCGCCCGCTGCGGGTGGTCGCGACCACCTCTCCGTGCACGTTGGTGAGCGTGACGGCGGCGTCGCGCACCGGGGTGCCGTCGGCCGTGACCACGCTGCCCGCCAGCCGGCCCGCGCCGCCGAGCACGACGTCCAGTTCGACCGGCCGCTCCCCGACGGTCACCGAGACGGCCTGCGGCTGGTGGCCGCCGGCCGCGGCGATGAGGACGTAGGACCCGGAGCCGGGTGTGGACAGCGCGTACCGCCCGTCCTCGCCGCTCGCGCCCCGCCCGATCTGCACGCCCGCGACGTCGATGAGGGTGAGCGCCGCGCGGGGGACGACGGTGCCGTCGGGGTGCTGGACCGTGCCGCACACGGGCACGCCGGCGGCGTACGGCGCGCGCGCCTGCGGGACCTGGGCGGAGGGCGGGCAGTCGGCTGGGGCGTTGTGGGACACCAGTGGTTTCTCCTTGAGGAAGAAGGCGATGAGCAGGCCGAGGACGATGACCGGGACGAGGTAGAGAAAGATCCGCGGCATGGCCTCGGCGTACGCCTCGATGTACACGTTCCGCAGCGTCGGCGGCAGTGCGTGGACGAGTTGCGGCGTGATGGACTCGGGGTCGGGCAGACGGGCGCCCGCGCTCGCCGGGAGGCGTTCGCGCAGGGCGTCCGAGAGCCGGTGGGCGAACAGGGTCCCGAAGACGGCGGCGCCGACGCTGCCGCCGATCTGCCGGAAGTAGTTGTTGGCGCTGGTCGCGGTGCCGAGGTCGGCCGGGCGGACGGAGTTCTGCACGGCGAGGATCAGCACCGGCATCACCAAGCCGATACCTGCGCCGAGGACGGCCATCCAGACGCTGTACTCCAGCCGGGGCGTGTCCACGTCGAGCCTGGACAGCAGCCACATGCCGATCGCGGCGAGGACGCTGCCGAGGAGCGGGAAGGCTTTGTAGCGGCCGGTGTGGCTGATGAGCTGGCCGCTGATGATCGAGGCGCCGACGATTCCGGCCATCATCGGCAGCATCAGCAGCCCGGACTCGGTGGCGCTCGCCCCGTCGACCATCTGCAGGAAGGTGGGCAGGTAGCTGGCGGCGCCGAACAGGGCGACGCCGATGACGAGACCCACGAGGGCGGTGACGTTGAAGACGGGGTCCCTCAGCAGCCGCAGCGGGATGAGGGGTTCGACGGCGAACCGCTCGACGACCAGGAAGAGGACGCACCCGAGGGCCGCACCCGCGCCGAGGCCCAGGATGACCCGCGAGCCCCAGGCGTACTCGGTGCCGCCCCAACTGGTCAGCAGCACCAGGCAGGTCGACGTCGCGGCCAGCAGCAGGGTGCCGAGGACGTCGAGGCGGGCCTTGACGGTGGGTCTCGGCAGTTTCAGCACGGCCGTGACGACGGCGAAGGTGACCAGGCCGAAGGGCACGTTGACGTAGAAGCACCAGCGCCACGAGAGATGGTCCGTGAAGTAGCCGCCCAGCAGGGGCCCGGCGACGGAGGCGAGACCGAAGGCGGCGCCGATGATGCCCATGTAGCGGCCGCGTTCGCGGGGCGGGACGATGTCCGCGATGATCGCCTGCACACCGATCATGAGGCCGCCGGCGCCGATGCCCTGGATCGCGCGGAAGGCGATCAGCTGGTCCATGGTCGACGCCCGGCCTGCGAGCGCCGAGCCGACGACGAAGACGCCGATCGCGAACTGGAAGACGCCCTTGCGGCCGAAGAGGTCACCGCACTTGCCGTAGACCGGAAGGCCGACGGTGGAGGTCAGCAGGTAGGCGGTGATCGCCCAGGACATCCGGTCCAGGCCGTGCAGCTCGCCGACGACCTTGGGGAGCGCGGTGGCCACGATCATCTGGTCGAGGGCGGCGAGCAGCAGTGCGAGCATGAGCCCGACGAACACCAGCCGGATCCGGCGGGGGCCGAGCTCCACGGGCGGTTCGGGCGGCTCGACGCCGACCGGCTCCCTGTGCGCGTCCGGGACCACGGACAGCACGGCCCGCTCGTCGTCCACGTCCACCGCAGTCGTCCCGCCCACCTGGCGCTCCCCTCGTCGCGTCCGCGCCGCCCATTTCTCGCATTGCGCGACAACAAGGATCAAGCGCGACGAGTCGCCCGTGAAACGGGCCGCGGAAGGTATGCGCCGGTCGGAGCGCTACGGCGCACCACCGCGCCCCGGGGAAAACCACTCGAAACGGTGAGCGCGAGAATCAGCCCGTCGACTGACGGCGCGCGCCCCGGGGAGCGGAACACCAGTTCCGAGCCCCCGGAGCGCACAGGGAGTCATGGCGGTGCGAACGGGCTCCCGCCGCTCGCGCCCGATGCCGTACGCCCCGTCACTTCTCCACGTCGGCGGCGAGCTTCGCGAGGATCGCGTCGTAGATCCGGGCGAGGCCCTTGGGCGCGAAGGTCTTCTCGAAGAAGCCGCCGATGCCGCCGGCACCCTTCCAGGTCGTGGTCACGACGACCCGGGACCTGCCCTCGCCGGCCGGGGTGACCCGCCAGGTGGTGACCATGGAGGAGTTGCGGTCCTTCTCGACGAGTTCGCCGTCGGTCGGCTCGCTGACCTCCAGCAGGCAGTCACGGACGCGCTTGCTGGTGGCCTGGAGCTTCCAGTGCACGAGGGTGCCCTCGCCGTCGCCGCCCTCGCGCACCTCGTACTCGCTGAACTGCTCGGGCAGCAGCCGCGCGCGGGTGCCGCTGTAGTCGGCGAGCGCGTCGAACACCGTCTCCGCGTCCGCCGCGATGGTCCGCTCCGTGGTGGCCTCGACCTGCGCCATGACCTTCCTCTTCCTGTACGTGTGATGGGGTGTGCGCCATCCCATCACACCCGGGGCGTCGCCCCGGACCGCACCCGTGCCGTCAACTGCCGCTCATCCTCTGCGGACACCGACAGGCGCTCTTCGAAGAACGCGAGCGCGCGCAGGTGGTACGCGCGCGCCGCCCAGCCCAGGCTGATGTTGTGGCCCGCCGCAGGCTGGCGTTCGACGCGGACCACCGGCGCCGCCGTGAGGCGCGCGGTGAGGTCGGCGAGGTCCCGTTCTCCGTGCAGCCACCACGCCTCGTGCTCGGCGAAGGTCAGCCTCACCGGGATCCGGACCCGCGGCGCCAGGTCCTCGAACAGCGCGGGCCAGTGGGCGACTTCGGCGGCCTCACGGGCCGGCATGGGTGCGATGAGCGAGCCGATCGAGCGGATCGTCCCCGGCGGATACAGCCACAGGGGACCCCAGTTGCGCCCCCGGTGCGCGCCGCGCCCGATCTCGAGCAGTTCGGCGGGCTCGACGCCGTAGCGGTGGCCGCAGCCGGATACGTCCAGTGCGAGCAGCCCGTCGGCGCGCGCGGCCGTCACGAGGGCGAGTTTGCCGCCGTAGGAGTGCGCGAGCAGGAAGAAGCCCGCTCCGGTGGCGTGCCGCGCCGCGAACGCCTCCAGGGCGGCCTGGAGCACCTCGGCCTGCTCGGCGAGGGTCTGCCCGTCGGGCAGCCGGCCGGCGGACAGCCCGTAGCCGGGCCGGTCCACCGCGAGCACCGTGAAGCCGAGGCGCGCTCCGAGGGTGAGGAGGGACAGGTCGGGGTGGGCCTGCCCGTCGAAGTAGCCCGCCGTCATGCCGCCGCCGTGCAGGGCGACCACGGTGGCGCGCGGCGCGCCGTCCGGCACCTCGGCGAGCAGGCAGGACAGCGTGATGCCCGCGGCTTCCAGGGTGAGATGACGTACGCCCTCGGAGGGGCTCCCCGGCGGTCTCGACTGCTGCATCCCTCTGTTATGACGCAGACAGGGCCGCGGGGGTGAGGGGCGCGCCGACATGGCACGCGCCGACGCGCGACTGCCCGCCCCGGAAAGCCGCAGGTCGGGGGCGACCTTCCCTTAATTCGAACCTGCGACCGAATCCACATCGCGATCAAGGGAACGTGTGTTCTATTCTGTGGCGCAGTGCTATCGAGGAGGCGCCCATGCGCTGGGATCATCTGGCCGAGAACCCCGCCGCGGCCCGGGGCGCCGCGCTGTTCGACGCCGACGCGGTGACCACCCGCACCTTCGACACCCCGGAATTCCGCGGCATCACCTTCCACGAGGTGCGGGGGCGTTCGATCGTGAACCGGGTGCCGGGCGCCTCCCGCATGCCCTTCGAGTGGACGGTCAACCCCTACCGGGGGTGCACACACGCGTGCGTGTACTGCTTCGCCCGCAAGACGCACAGCTACCTCGACCTCGACACGGGGCTCGGCTTCGACACCCAGATCGTGGTGAAGGTCAACGCCCCCGAACTGCTGCGCGCCCACCTCGGCTCCCCCCGCTGGCGCGGCGAGCACATCGCGATGGGAACCAACGTCGACTGCTACCAGCGGGCCGAGGGCCGCTACCGGTTGATGCCGGGCATCATCGCGGCACTACGCGACCACGCGAACCCCTTCTCCATCCTCACCAAGGGCACCCTGATCCTGCGCGACCTCGACCTGCTGAAGCAGGCCGCCGAGGTCACCGACGTCGGCATCTCCGTCTCCGTCGGCTTCACCGACCAGGAGCTGTGGCGCACCGTCGAACCGGGCACCCCCGCCCCGGAGCGCCGGCTGGACGTCGTGCGCACGCTCGGCGAGCACGGCATCGGCTGCGGTGTCCTGATGGCCCCCGTGATCCCCTTCCTCAGCGACCACCCGGCCCAGCTCCGCGCCACCGTACGGGCGATCGCCGCCTCCGGGGCGACCTCGGTGACCCCGCTGGTGCTGCATCTGCGTCCGGGCGCGCGCGAATGGTTCATGGCCTGGCTGGAGCGCCGGCATCCGTACCTCGTACGCCGTTACGAACGGCTGTACGCGGACGGCGCCTACGCCCCGAAGTGGTACCAGCGCCGGATCACCGGCCAGGTGCACGAACTGGCCCAGGAGTACGGCATCGGCCCGACGCGCCCCGGGATGCCACGCAGGATCCGCCGATCCGAGCCCGAACCCGTCGCGGCGGAACCCACGGCGACCGGACCGACACAGCTCTCGCTCCTGTGAGCGACGCGGATACGAGCGGCCCCTGTGGGTGCAGTGAGGCCGGCCACACCCAAGAGCGCTTTGTCGAGCTCACGTGGATCGACCAGCGCACCCTTCAGCGCATCGAGCGCGACGCGAGCGACCCCGGTGAGGCCACCTGCTCCACATCTTGACGCCCTCGGGATGCGCGTCTCCGTCCTCGTCGACTCGGGAAATCCCACCCGTCCACCACTGGCGAAGCGAACGGGCGGGGCCGTATACGGGAGCGCCATCGGCGAGCGTGGACCACCGGCGTGCCGATGTGACCCGGCTTGTGCGCATCGATCGTGCGGGCCTCAGCCGACGTGAACCCGGCCCGGGCGAGCAGACGTTCCCAGACGGCCGGCCGGTAGCAAGACGATGGTCTCGATCACCCTGCGAGGCCAAGGGCTCCTCCGCGCCGGGATGCGCAGAGGATCGAGACGGCCGTCTGCTCGCGGTCATCCGAGAACCTGACCCGAACTTGCGGGTCACCGTGCCCGCTTGACCTGCGCGGACCCGTGGGCCAGCTCTCCTCGAGCAGGCGTGCGCAGCGTCCGTATGCTCCGCGCATGAAATTCTTCCGGCCGCGCGGCCGAATCGACGCCGGGCAGAGGACGAGATCGCCCTTGGCACCGGTCATGGCCCTGTACGAAGCCGGGCGCTATGCCGAGGCGGAGGCCGAGGCCCGCGCCGTGGCCGCGGCCCGATCCCGGCCGCGCGACGACCCGCACGCGCCGCTGGCGCTGAGCATCGCCGCTCTCGCGGCGAGCGGCCAGGGCCACCACGCCGAGGCCCTCGCCACATACGACGCAGTTCTGCCGGTCTTCGGCAGGGTCTTCGGCGCCGAACACCCGCTGACCCTGAAACTGCGCTCGGACCGCGCCCAGACGGCGCTGAGCGCGCTTGACCAGCACGCCGAATGCGAGGCAGAGTGCGCGGCCGTTGCCCGGGCCGCGACCCGCGGCACGGGGCCGGAGATGCCGCTCATAGCGGCGGCCGCCCAGAACGGACTGATCTACGCCCTCAACGCACAGGGCCGCCACCCGGAGGCTGAAGCGCTCGCCCGCGAGGCGCTCACCGCCCCTCGCATACCGGACCGGTTCACCCTGGTCCTGCGGCTCGGCCTGGCCCGCAGCCTCAACGGGCAGGCCCGCCACGAGGAGGCTCTCGCCGAGGCGGAGCGCGCCGACGAGCTGCATCGCAGCCTGCCCGAGGGGCAGCGCCGGCCGGAAACCGGCGCCGTCGAACTGGCCGCGGCCACCGCCCTCCTGGGGCTGGGGCGCGGTACCGAGGCCCGCACCCGGGCCGCGGCTGCGCACGACGCCTGCCTGGCCGCCTTCGGCCGGGACCACCGCCGCACCGCGGAGGCGCGAGCGCTGCTCGACCGCATCATCAACGGCGCTTGACCGAACGCGCCACGCCGGCTCAGACGGAGCTGGGGGCGCGTTGGTAGGCGCCGCGGTCAGCGTCCGCCAGGTGTGCCAAGCACACAGTGTGGCCAGGGACATGGAGGCCACGGCAACCGAGCGGATCGGTGTCCGAAGGGTGCGCGCGCCACCCACGAGCAGATGACGGCGACGGTGGCCCTGGCGAGTTTTTCGGGGCCTGTTCCCGGCGCCGTGTGGCGCCGGGAACGGGCCCGTACGACGTGCGTCACGTCAGTGCAGGTTCTGCACCGCCGGGTCGGTGAAGCCGACGGCGAAGACCGTGCGCAGGGACGAGGTCGTCGAGCCGTTGTAGCCGTAGCAGGCGTCCAGCGTGCTCGTCGGCGTGTGCTCGTCGTACCTCGGGTCGCTCGGGCTGTAGCAGATGCCCTCGGTCAGCCCCCACAGCTCGTCGACCTGGGTCGCGTCGAGCTTCGGCCAGTAGCTCAGGGCCTGCGGCGGCCCGGCCGCCCAGTTGCCGCCGGCCGCGCAGGTCGTCCCGGCCCGGGTGTCGCCGATCCACGTGTGGGAGTACACGCCGGGCTGGGTGCCGCAGCCCTTGTGGAAGGCGAAGTTCAGCACGCCCTGGTCGTCGGTCCAGGTCATGCCGCCCTGCAGGCCCCGGTAGCGGGAGGCCGCGTAGGCGTCCTGGATGACGGTCTTGCCACTGGACATGTTGAGCAGCCCCGGGTAGGTCGAGGAGCTCGTCGGGTTGAGCTGGTAGCGCACCACGCGGCCGCCGTCGACGCCGCCGTACCACTCGCCGGTGACCAGCTTGTACGGGCTGCCGCCGGTCTTGTCGAGGGAGAGCCAGGAGTAGCAGAGGTGGTCGGGGTCAAGGGTGCCGGCGTTCGCGTCGGAGTCGCACGCGGTGGGTGTGCCCGACTGCTGGTAGTAGTGCACCTCGGGCAGCACGTACGGGTAGCCGCACGCGCTGGAGCGGCCGCCGTTGATGCCGTAGGTGCTGACGCCGGAGCCGTAGTCGTCGACCTTGGCGAGCTTGTTGATGTCGAACACCCGGATGCCGTGTGCGGTGTCCGTGACGTAGATGTAGTTCGAGTACCAGACGATGCCACCGCCATGGCCCGTGACGAACTTGAAGTTCGACGCGCTCGACGAGGTGCTGGTCGGCTCGGCGAGCAGGACGTGGCGGTACTTGCCGGTGTCGCGGTCGATGAAGGTGAGCTTCAGCAGGTTGTCCGTCTTGCAGCCGCTGGAGGTCTCCCCGGACAGCGTCTCGTAGTGCCAGGAGACCGCGGCGACGTGGTCTCCCTGGATCGCTCCGTCGCTGCCGTCGGCCGTACCGGTGGTGCTCAGGCCCTGCGGGTACCAGTGCTGGGTGGTGTCGTCGCCGTGCGCCGACGACCAGCACCAGGCGACCTTGGTGGTCACCGGCGGCAGCGCCTTGGTCTCGTTGCCCGAGCAGGTTCGCATCGAGCGCAGGTTCAGCCAGGAGTCGGTGGCACCCGACGAGTTCGTGGTGTAGTTCGTGGTGATGACGTCCGTCAGACTGGCGTGGTCCGTCAGGTAGTTGTTGTAGAGGTTGTTCGTCGCAGCGACGTAACTGGTGTCCGTCATCTTGAACTGGTCGCCGCTGAGCGTCAGCTGCGTCACCGTGGGTGTGTCCGCCGCCGTCGCGGGCTGTCCCGCCAGCCCGGCGAACAGGGCGGCCGCGGCCGCGACCACGGCCAGCCGCCTGAATCTTCCTATGGGCGCCACGCGCACCTTCCATGAAGCGAACCGAGGCATGTCTCGTCTGGGGCATGCCAACCTGCAGAGCGCATAGAGCATAGGCGAGGCGTGCGGAAGAGCACGGCACGCAGGGGGCGTTCGACCCGGAATCGGTGGTGGGCCACGGGGCCCCCGGTATGGCCTGTTTGACACTCGTTGCACTCACATCACTTCCCCTATACCTCGTCATGACCAATGACCAGAAGGGGGAACACTCATGAAATCGATCAATACGACTGGAAGAGTCGGCAGGATCCGCGCGGCGACGGCCGCACTGGCGGCGACGGGCGCACTGTTGGCGGGCGGAACCGTCACAGCTCGGGCAGCGGATCAGAGCGCCACAGCGACCTGCTCCTACCCCTACGTCTGCTTCATCAAGAACGGAACCGTCATCGGCCGGTTCAAGGACGTGACGTCGGGCTGGCAGGCCCTGCCGTCGAAGCCGAGTGCACCGCTCAGCGTGGTGAACACCCGGCACGACGACGTGGCGTACATCCGCTGGGTGGGCGGCACCACCGCGTGCCTCCCGCCGCAGAGCACGTTCAGCGTCTCCGGCGGACAGCTCGACGCCGTGCGCATTTCCAGCTCGGCGACCTGCTGACGGACGTGGGGCCCAGGGCAGCATGCCGTCTGCCCTGGGTCCTTGGCGGTCGGGTGAGCTGCCGGGTCGGCCCGAGCCTGTGCCGGGGGGACCCCACGGTGACCGGCCCGCTGCAGCTGTCGCTCCTGTGATCGACGCGCATACGAGCGGCTTGCACGGCCCAATCGGGTCAACCGCAGCCTGAACAGCGCTCTTCCGGACGGTCTTTCCGAGACGATGCGGCGAGGACCCGGCACTCGCGGTCCGAACCCCTCCGTCCTGGGAGGTCCGACATGACACACCGCGCAGCCGTGCTGTGCGGCGCCGCCCTGGTGGTGGCCGGGATGCTCACCACGGTCCCGGCCGACGCGAGCACACCGCGCACCACGGACACCGCACCGGCGGCGCCCCTCACCTGGAAGAAGTGCGGCACCACCAAGTATCCGACGCTCCAGTGCGCGACCGTCACGGTGCCGCTGGACCACGCCACCCCGCGCGGACAGCAGATCACACTGGCGCTGTCCCGCGTTCCGCACACCGCGAAGACGTATCAGGGACCGCTGCTGGTCAACCCCGGCGGGCCCGGAGGCAGCGGTCTGACCCTCGCCGGATACGTCGCCTCCTCGCTGCCCAAGACGGTGGCGGCGCAGTACGACGTCATCGGCTTCGACCCGCGGGGCGTGGGAAAGAGCAAGCCGGCCCTGAACTGCACGCCCGGCTACTTCACCCCGGTCCGCCCGGACGCGATTCCCCTCACCCCTTCCCGGGAGAAGGTGAACCTGGCCCGCGTCGCCTCCTTCGCCCGTGCGTGCGCCACCAAGTACGCGGACGTGCTGCCGTACATGGACACGGTGAGCACCGCGCGCGACCTGGACGCGATCCGGCAGGCCCTGGGGGCCGAGAAGATCAGCTACTTCGGCTACTCGTACGGGACCTACCTGGGCGCCGTCTACGCGAAGCTCTTCCCCCAGCGGGTGCGCCGTCTGGTGCTCGACTCCATTGTCGACCCCGAGGGGGTGTGGTACGAGAACAACATCCGGCAGGACTACGCCTTCAACGACCGTCACCGGGCGTTCCTGGCGTGGGTGGCGCGACACGACGCGGTGTACGGGCTCGGCACCGATCCGGTCGTCGTCGAGGTCAAGTGGAAGGCGATGCGGGCGGCGCTGGCCTTGAATCCGGCCGAGAAGAAGGTGGGTGCCTCGGAGTTGGAGGACACCTTCATGCCGGGCGGCTACTACAACGGCTACTGGCCGCACCTCGCCGAGGCGTTCGCGGCCTATGTGAACGACAAGGACCCCCGTCCGCTGGTCGAGGCGTACAAACGCTTCGGCGCGGTCAACGCCTCCGGGGACAACAACTACTCCGTCTACGCCGCGGTGCAGTGCCGTGACGCCTCCTGGCCGCGCGACTGGTCGCGGTGGGGCGCGGACACATGGGCGGTGTACGCCAAGGCGCCGTTCATGACCTGGAGCAACGCCTGGTACAACGCGCCGTGCGCGTTCTGGCCGACGGGATCGCTGCGGCCGGTGGACGTGTCCAACGACACGCTGCCGCCGGCGCTGCTGTTCCAGGCGACCGACGACGCCGCGACGCCGTACCAGGGCGGGATGACGGTGCATCACCTGCTGCACGACTCCAGCCTGGTGGTCGAACAGGGCGGCGGCAACCACGGCGTCACCCTGAGCGGGAACGCCTGCCTCGACAGATATCTGGCGGCTTACCTCGCCGACGGTACGGTGCCGCGCGGCACCGGCGACATCGACGCGGTGTGCCAGAAGCTCCCCGATCCCAAGCCGCTGACCGGCAAGTCCGCGTTCCCGGAGGCGTCCGGCGCGGGGCACGGTTCGACGCTGCACGGGCTGCTGGGCTTCCGCGGCTGAGCGGCCGGGGGGACGGCGCCCGTCGGGGACGTCGAAGGTCACTGTCACACCCGTGGTCCACCATGGGACCCATGAGCGAGCTGACCAGGATTCCCGCCCCCGACGGGGTCGCCCCCGCGGCCCCCTACTCCCACGTCGTCATGGGCACCGGCCGCTTCGTCGCGATCTCCGGCCAACTCGCCCTGGACGAGGGCGGCAAGCCCGTCGGCGAGGGCGACCCGGCGGCACAGGCCCGGCAGGTGTTCGAGAACCTGCGCCGCTGCCTGGCGGCCGCCGGAGCCACCTTCGACGACGTCGTCAAACTCACCTGTTTCGTCACCGACATGGCGTACATGCCTGCGATCCGCGAGGCCCGCGCCGCGCACATACCCGACGACCGGCTGCCCGCGTCGTCGGCGGTGCAGGTGGCGGCCCTGGTGCGCCCGGAGTTCCTGATGGAGATCGAGGCGTACGCGATCGTGCCGGATCGATCCGTGGCTCGGTGATCCCGCGCGGTGGTCACCGCCCGCCGGGGATGCGGGCCAGTGCGCGGACCGCCGCCTCCGCCAGGGCCGGATGGGCGAGCGCCTCGTTCAGAACGGGCCTGGCGCGGGGGTCGCCGAGTGCGCCCAGCCCCTCCACACAGGCGAGCGCCACCTTGCGGTAGGGATCGTGCGGGTGGAGCCGGCGCTGCAACGTGGTGATCAGCGCGGGCACGGCCTCGGGGGCGCCCAGTTCGACGAGCAGGCGTACGGGGTGGAGGGCGTAGGCGACGCGCAGCTCGTTGGTGGCGAGGGCGGCCGCCGCGCGGGCGGTGCGCGGGTCGCCGAGCCGGGCCAGGGCGTGGGCAGCCGAGGCGCAACGCTGCGGGTCGCGGTGGTTGAGCAGCAGGACCAGCGTCTCGAAGGACCGCCGGTCGCCCGCGACGCCGAGCCGGAAGGCGGCCAGTTCCCGGGCCCACAACGGCTGCCCCGGCTCGGTCAGCACGGCGGCCAGCTCGTCCTGATCACCGGTCGCCACCAGCCGCTCGCAGGCCGGGGACCCGCCGCTCTCGGCCCGCACACGCTCCGTGAGTGATCGCAACGCTTCGTCCATGCTCCCGAGCCTAGGGGCGCGGCCGGGGCGGCGGGACCCAGATCACAAACCTGAGGGCTGGCGCGCTCGTTACCCGCGGGTTAAGCTCAGACGAGCGAGTTACCCACTCGCGAGACTCGCGGCGGCCTGGTGACGCAGCCGTCGTGAGTGCTGGTCGGTTCGGTACATCACGTACCTCAGTACGACCCGGCTCCGGGACAGGGCCGGTCGGTATCGCCGTTGGCGGGCGTGTGCACGTCCGTGACACGGCTCCGGGCGTGTGCGCTCGTCAGCCCGGCAAGCACCCGCACTCTCCGCCCTGCGGTGCGCCCTCGGCGCACCCAGGCGCGCTCCCTCAGTCGTCACCCTCATCTGGAGTCCCGCGATGGCCACTCCCTTCTCCGACACCCCCCTGTCCCCGCTCAAGACCGTTGCCGTCGTCGGCCTCGGCACCATGGGCACCGGCATCGCCGAGGTGCTCACCCGGGCCGGCCGCGAGGTCGTCGGCATCGACATCGACGAGGCCGCAGCCTCGAAGGCCGTCGCCACCCTGGAGACCGCCACCGCCCGCGCCGTCAGCCGCGGCCGCATGACCGAGCGGGAACGCGAGGACGCCCTCACCCGCTTCCGCACCTTCACCGACCTGCGGGCCGCCGCCGACGCCGACCTGGTGATCGAGGTGGTCCCGGAGTCGTACGAGATCAAGCAGCAGGTCATCCGCGCCCTCGACGACATCGTGCGCCCGGACACCATCCTCGCCACCGGCACCAACGCCCTCTCCGTGACCCGGCTCGCCGCCGACTCGGCCCGCCCCGAGCGCGTCCTCGGGCTGCACTTCTTCAACCCGGCCCCGGCGATGCGGCTGGTGGAGATCGTCTCGTCCGTGCTGACCGCGCCCGCGGTCGTCACCGCGGTCACCAACCTCGCCCTCGACCTCGGCAAGGAGCCCGTCGCGGTGGGCGACCGGCCCGGTTTCGTCGCCGACGGCCTGCTGTTCGGCTACCTGAACCAGGCTGCCGCGATGTACGAGTCCAAGTACGCCTCGCGCGAGGACATCGACGCCGCGATGAAGCTGGGCTGCGGGCTGCCCATGGGCCCGCTCGCCCTGCTCGACCTGATCGGCATCGACACCGCCCGCACGGTCCTGGAGGCCATGTACGCCGCCTCCCACGACCGTCTGCACGCGCCCGCGCCGATCCTCAAGCAGCTCAGCGAGGCGGGCCTGACCGGCCGCAAGGCCGGACGCGGCTTCTACACCTACGAGGCGCCGAACAGCCCGGTCGTCGTCCGGGACGCGCTGACCCCGCTGGAGGGCGACTCACTCGTCCCGGGTCGCACGGTGCGCTCGGTCGGTGTCGCGGGCTCTGGCACCATGGCGTCCGGGATCGCCGAGGTCTTCGCCAAGGCCGGGTACGAGGTCGTGCTCGCGGCCCGCACCGAGGAGAAGGCCCAGGCCGCGAAGGCCCGCATCGGCAAGTCGCTGGCGCGCTCGGTCGACAAGGGCCGGATGACCACGGAGGCGGCCGCGCAGACGCTGGACCGGATCCGGCCGACGGGCTCCTACGACGACTTCGCGGACGTCGACCTGGCCCTGGAGGCCGTCGCCGAGGACCTGGAGGTCAAGCGGCAGCTGTTCGCCACGTTCGACAAGGTCTGCAAGCCGGGCGCGATCCTCGCCACCACCACCTCCTCGCTGCCCGTCGTCGCCTGCGCCCGCGCCACCTCGCGCCCGCAGGACGTGATCGGCATGCACTTCTTCAACCCGGCGCCGGCCATGAAGCTGGTCGAGGTCGTCCGCACGGTGCTGACGGCGGAAGACGTCCACGCGACAGTGCGCGCGCTGTGCGGCTCGATCAGGAAGCACCCCGTCGACTGCGGCGACCGCGCCGGATTCATCGTCAACGCGCTGCTGTTCCCGTATCTGAACAACGCCGTGAAGATGGTGCAGGAGCACTACGCGTCCCTCGACGACATCGACGCGGCGATGAAGCTGGGCGGCGGCTATCCGATGGGCCCGTTCGAACTGCTGGACGTGGTCGGACTGGACGTCTCGCTCGCCATCGAGAAGGTGCTGCACCGGGAGTTCCGCGACCCCGGCCTGGCCCCCGCGCCGCTTCTGGAACACCTGGTGGCCGCGGGCTGCCTCGGCCGCAAGACCGGCCGCGGCTTCCGCGAATATGCCAAGCGCTGACCGGCGCGGCGACCGGCTCCACGGCGGCGCCGACTGGGGCGGACTGCTCGACCCGACCGGTCACCCCCCGCCCGCGCGGGGCGGGGGGAACCCGGGGCATGCGCACCATCCTGCGCAGATGCAGTACGTTCGGGTCATGTCCCAGCCCGCCAAGTCCTCACGTACACCAGCTACGCCCGACGCGCCGGAGAGTGCCGCAGGCTCTCGCGCCGCCGCCCAGCGGCTCAAGATGCGCCGGGAACTGGCGGCCGCGGCGATGGAGCTGTTCGCCACCAAGGGGTACGAAGCGACCACCGTCGACGAGATCGCGGCAGCCGCGGGGGTCGCCCGGCGCACCTTCTTCCGCCACTTCCGCTCCAAGGAAGAGGCGATCTTCCCGGACCACGACGACACCCTGATCCGGGCGGAGGCGGTGCTCAACGCCGCGCCCGCGCACGAGCACCCGCTCGACACCGTGTGCCGCGGCATCAAGGAAGTCATGAAGATGTACGCGGCCCGGCCGGAGATCTCCGTGCAGCGCTACAAGCTGACGCGCGAGGTGCCGACGCTGCGCGAGGCGGAGATCGCCTCGGTCGCCCGCTACGAGCGCCTCTTCACCCGCTACCTCCTCGGCCACTTCGACGAGCACGCGCACGACGACGACGCGAACGACGACCCGCTGCTCGCCGAGGTCGCCGCCTCAGCGGTGGTCACCGCGCACAACCACGTCCTGCGGCGCTGGCTGCGGGCGGGCGGCCAGGGAGACGTGGAGGCGCAGCTGGACCACGCCTTCGCAATCGTCCGCAAGACGTTCGGAACGGGGATCGGGGCCGGGCGGGACACCGCGCCCCGGACGGCGAAGGCCTCGGCGACCACGCACGGGGAGGTGTTGGTCACGGTGGCCAGGACGGACGCGCCCCTGGACGAGGTCATGCGCACCATCGAGCAGGCGCTCAAGGAGCGCTCGTAACCCCAGCCCGGTCCATGGGTCGGCCGCGGCGCCCGACCGCGACGCCGGCCGCGGCGCGGGGAACGGCTCGGAGCGCAGCGGGCCACCGGCTCCGGGTCCGCTCCCCCGGTCACCGTCTGCACCACCGGGCGCCCTGTCGCCAAGAGGGCCCGGCACGTCGTGCCCTGCGGTGGACGTCAGGAGCCACTGGGCACGCGCCCATCCACTCCTTCTCCTTCCCGTCCCGCGGGCTGCCCCCCAGACCCCGGCAGTCCGCCTGGCGGCCTCGTCCTCGAACTGCGGGGCCCGGCCCCTGGGCTGCGTCCGGGCCGGGCCCCGCAAGCGGCGCACGGGCACGCAGTCCCCTCCGGGGCCCGGGGAGGCGCCGGCGATCCCAGCAGGCCCGGCTGCCTGGCCTGCTGGCCTGCTGGCCTGCCTGCTGCCTTCTGTGACAAGGGCCTCCGCAGCGTCTACTCAGCGGTAGCTTTGATCGATCATCGCTCATTTGTTACGTAAAGATTTCATCTGAGTGGACTTTCTGGCACCCAGTGCCTTGCGAGGTGACACGGGGTGCCATACGGTGATGGTGTCCGGGCGGCCGGCGTGCAGAGACCTTTCGTACGCCGGCTGTCCCCGCAAGCCCTTCGGCGAGCGCGCCCGGACGCCTGCGTCACAGGCAACTTCCGCGCCACAAAGCGCTGCCCAGCACCACCTCCGCCGAACCGACGGCACCCCTCTCACCAACAGCAGCACACCGACGTAACCCTCAGCGTCTCCCCTCAAGACGCCATTCGCCGGAGGCAACCGTGAAGGACATCCTGGACGCCATTCAGTCGGGGACCGCCACGTCCGCCGACTTCGCCGCCCTCCCCCTCCCCGAGTCCTACCGCGCGGTCACCGTGCACAAGGACGAGACGGAGATGTTCGCGGGCATGCCCACCCGCGACAAGGACCCCCGCAAGTCACTGCACGTGGACGAGGTCCCGCTGCCCGAGCTCGGCCCGGGCGAGGCCCTGGTGGCCGTCATGGCCTCCTCGGTCAACTACAACTCGGTGTGGACCTCGATCTTCGAGCCCCTGTCGACGTTCGGCTTCCTCGAGCGCTACGGCAAGCTCTCGCCGCTGACCAAGCGGCACGACCTGCCGTACCACATCATCGGCTCCGACCTCGCGGGCGTCGTCCTGCGCACCGGCCCCGGCGTGAACGCCTGGAAGCCCGGTGACGAGGTCGTCGCGCACTGCCTGAGCGTCGAGCTGGAGTCGCCCGACGGGCACGACGACACCATGCTCGACCCCGAGCAGCGCATCTGGGGCTTCGAGACGAACTTCGGCGGTCTGGCAGAGATCGCCCTGGTCAAGTCCAACCAGCTGATGCCGAAGCCGGACCACCTGAGCTGGGAGGAGGCCGCGGCCCCGGGCCTGGTGAACTCCACCGCCTACCGGCAGCTGGTCTCCCGCAACGGCGCCCAGATGAAGCAGGGCGACAACGTCCTGATCTGGGGCGCGAGCGGCGGCCTCGGCTCGTACGCCACGCAGTTCGCGCTCGCGGGCGGCGCCACCCCGATCTGCGTCGTCTCCTCGCCGCAGAAGGCGGAGATCTGCCGCAAGATGGGCGCCGAGCTGATCATCGACCGCAACGCCGAGGACTACCGGTTCTGGAAGGACGAGAACACCCAGGACCCCAAGGAGTGGAAGCGCTTCGGCAAGCGCATCCGTGAGCTGACCGGCGGCGAGGACGTCGACATCGTCTTCGAGCACCCCGGCCGCGAGACCTTCGGCGCCTCGGTGTACGTCACCCGCAAGGGCGGCACGATCGTCACCTGCGCCTCCACGTCCGGCTACATGCACCAGTACGACAACCGCTACCTGTGGATGTCGCTGAAGCGCATCGTCGGCTCGCACTTCGCGAACTACCGTGAGGCGTACGAGGCCAACCGGCTCATCGCCAAGGGCAAGATCCACCCGACGCTGTCGAAGGTGTACTCCCTGGAGGACACCGGTCAGGCCGCCTACGACGTGCACCGCAACCTCCACCAGGGCAAGGTCGGCGTCCTGTGCCTGGCGCCCGAGGAGGGCCTGGGCGTGCGCGACCACGAGATGCGCGCCAAGCACATCGACGCCATCAACCGCTTCCGGAACGTCTGAGGCGACGGAGGTCACAGATGACTGAGCGTCAGCCCTCCGGGACGGGGAGGGAGACCGCGCCTGCGACCACGGGCGTGGAGCGCCCTCTGCCGCAGGCGCAAAAAGAAAGGGACCGGCCGTGGCTCATGCGGACCTACGCCGGTCACTCCACGGCCGAGGCGTCCAACGAGCTGTACCGGCGCAACCTCGCCAAGGGGCAGACGGGTCTGTCGGTGGCGTTCGACCTGCCGACGCAGACCGGCTACGACCCCGACCACATCCTCGCCCGCGGCGAGGTCGGCCGGGTCGGGGTTCCCGTCTCGCACCTCGGTGACATGCGCCGGCTGTTCCAGGACATCCCCCTGGAGCAGATGAACACCTCGATGACCATCAACGCCACGGCCATGTGGCTGCTGGCGCTCTACCAGGTCGTCGCGGAGGAGCAGGGCGCGGACATCACCAAGCTCCAGGGGACGACCCAGAACGACATCGTCAAGGAGTACCTGTCCCGCGGGACGCACGTCTTCCCGCCGGGACCGTCCCTCCGCCTGACGACGGACATGATCGCGTACACGGTCTCCCACATCCCGAAGTGGAACCCGATCAACATCTGCAGCTACCACCTGCAGGAGGCGGGCGCCACGCCGGTCCAGGAGATCGCGTACGCGATGTCCACCGCGATCGCCGTCCTCGACGCGGTGCGCGACAGCGGTCAGGTGCCGCAGGAGCGCATGGGCGACGTCGTCGGCCGTATCTCCTTCTTCGTGAACGCGGGCGTCCGCTTCATCGAGGAGATGTGCAAGATGCGGGCGTTCGGCCGCATCTGGGACAGGATCACGCGCGAGCGGTACGGCATCGAGAACCCCAAGCACCGCCGCTTCCGCTACGGCGTCCAGGTCAACTCGCTCGGACTGACCGAGGCGCAGCCGGAGAACAACGTCCAGCGGATCGTGCTGGAGATGCTGGCCGTCACCCTCTCCAAGGACGCACGCGCGCGTGCCGTGCAGCTTCCCGCCTGGAACGAGGCGCTGGGCCTGCCCCGCCCCTGGGACCAGCAGTGGTCGCTGCGCATCCAGCAGGTGCTGGCGTACGAGAGCGACCTGCTGGAGTACGACGACATCTTCGAGGGCTCGAAGGTGATCGAGGCGAAGGTGGACGAGCTGGTCGAGGCGGCGCTCGCCGAGATCGAGCACATCCAGGAGATGGGCGGCGCGATGGCGGCCGTCGAGTCCGGTTACCTCAAGTCGCAGCTGGTCGCCTCGCACGCGGCACGCAGGGCCCGTATCGAGTCGGGCCAGGAGAAGATCGTCGGCGTCAACATATTCGAGGGGACCGAGCCGAACCCGCTGACGGCCGACCTGGACACCGCGATCCAGACGGTCGACCCGGCGGTGGAGGCCCGCGTCATCGAGTCCCTCCAGCGCTGGCGCGACACCCGCTACCAGCCGCCCTTCAACCACCCGCGCCCCTGCAAGGCGCTGGAGCGGCTGAAGGAGGCCGCCAAGGGCACCGAGAACCTCATGGAGGCCACCCTGGAGTGCGCCCGCGCCGGGGTCACGACCGGCGAGTGGGCCGGGGCCCTGCGCGAGGTGTTCGGCGAGTTCCGCGCCCCGACCGGCGTGTCGTCCGCGCCCGTCGCGGTGGCTCCCGAGGAGGGCACCAAGCTGGCGGAGGTCCGCCGCAGGGTGGACGCCACCGCCCGCGACCTGGGCGTCGGCAAGCTCCGCTTCCTGGTGGGCAAGCCGGGCCTGGACGGTCACTCCAACGGCGCCGAGCAGATCGCCGTGCGGGCCCGTGACGCCGGGTTCGAGGTGGTCTACCAGGGCATCCGGCTCACCCCCGAGCAGATCGTGGACGCGGCCCTCGCCGAGGACGTGCACGCGGTCGGCCTGTCCATCCTGTCCGGATCGCACGCCCAGCTGGTGCCCGACGTGCTGGAGCGGCTGCGCGAGGCCGGCGCGGCCGACATCCCGGTGATCGCCGGCGGGATCATCCCGAACGGCGACGCCGAGCAGCTCAGGGCCGCTGGAGTGGCCGCGGTCTTCACCCCGAAGGACTTCGACATCACCGGGATCATCGGCCGTATCGTCGACGAGATCCGGAAAGCGAACAAGCTCGACCCCCTGGAGGTCCCCGCATGACCACGCCCGCCCCGCAGGTCAACCGCCTTCGTCCGCGGCGCTCCTGCCTGGCCGTACCGGGCTCGAACCCCCGCTTCCTGGAGAAGGCGCAGGGCCTCCCCGCGGACCAGGTGTTCCTGGACCTGGAGGACGCGTGCGCGCCGCTCGCCAAGCCGGAGGCGCGGCACACCATCGTCAAGTTCCTCAACGAGGGCGACTGGACGGGTAAGACCAGGGTGGTCCGGGTCAACGACTGGACGACCGAGTGGACGTACCGTGACGTCGTGACCGTGGTCGAGGGCGCGGGGCCCAACCTCGACTGCATCATGCTGCCGAAGGTGCAGAACGCCGAGCAGGTCGTCGCCCTTGACCTGCTGCTGACGCAGATCGAGAAGACGATGGGCTTCGAGGTCGGCCGCATCGGCATCGAGGCGCAGATCGAGAACGCCCAGGGCCTCAACAACGTCAACGCGATCGCGCAGGCCTCCCCGCGTATCGAGACCATCATCTTCGGCCCGGCCGACTTCATGGCGTCGATCAACATGAAGTCGCTGGTCGTGGGCGAGCAGCCGCCCGGCTACCCGGCGGACGCCTACCACTACATCCTGATGAAGATCCTGATGGCCGCCCGCGCCAACAACCTCCAGGCGATCGACGGCCCCTACCTCCAGATCCGCAACGTCGACGGCTTCCGTGAGGTCGCCGGCCGCGCCGCCGCACTCGGCTTCGACGGCAAGTGGGTGCTCCACCCGGGTCAGGTGGACGCCGCCAACGAGGTGTTCTCGCCGTCCCAGGAGGACTACGACCACGCCGAGCTGATCCTGGACGCGTACGAGTACTACACGTCGGAGGCGGGCGGCAAGAAGGGCTCCGCGATGCTCGGCGACGAGATGATCGACGAGGCCAGCCGCAAGATGGCCCTGGTCGTCGCGGGCAAGGGACGCGCCGCCGGCATGCAGCGCACCAGCAAGTTCGAGATTCCGGAGGCGTGAGCGGCATGCAGTTCGGACGGACCTACGAGGAGTTCGAGGTCGGGGCGACGTACAAGCACTGGCCGGGCAAGACGGTCACGGAGTACGACGACCACCTGTTCTGTCTCCTCACCATGAACCACCACCCGCTCCACATGGACACGAACTATGCGGAGAAGACGACGGACTTCGGCAGGAACGTCGTCGTGGGCAACTACATCTACTCGCTGCTGCTCGGCATGTCCGTCCCGGACATCTCCGGCAAGGCGATCGCCAACCTGGAGATCGAGTCCCTCAAGCACGTGGCGCCGACCTTCCACGGCGACACGATCTACGGGGAGACGACCGTGCTCGACAAGTGGCCCTCGAAGTCGAAGAACGACCGCGGCATCGTGCACGTCGAGACCAAGGGCTACAAGCAGGACGGCACCCTCGTGTGCGTGTTCCGCCGCAAGGTGATGGTGCCGACCGAGACGTACCTCAAGGAGCGCGGCGGCGAGCAGCCGGGCCGCCCGGAACTGCTGGACATTTCAAAGCGTGAGCAGGAGAAGTAGGCCATGACCCGACTCGCCCAGACCGCCGGTCTGACGGACGTCCAGCAGGAGATCATCTCCACCGTCCGGGACTTTGTCGACAAAGAGATCATCCCGGTCGCGACCGAGCTGGAGCACCGCGACGAGTACCCGCAGCAGATCGTCGACGGCCTCAAGGAGCTGGGGCTGTTCGGTCTGATGATCCCCGAGGAGTACGGGGGTCTGGGCGAGTCGCTCCTGACCTACGCGCTGTGCGTGGAGGAGATCGCCCGCGGCTGGATGTCGGTGTCCGGCATCATCAACACGCACTTCATCGTGGCGTACATGCTCAAGCAGCACGGCACGCAGGAGCAGAAGGACTACTTCCTGCCGAAGATGGCGCTCGGCGAGATCCGGGGCGCCTTCTCCATGTCGGAGCCGGGGCTGGGCTCCGATGTGTCCGCGATCACGTCGAAGGCGGTGAAGGACGGCGACGAGTACGTCCTGACCGGCCAGAAGATGTGGCTGACCAACGGCGGCACCTCCTCGCTCGTCGCCGTCCTCGTGCGAAGTGACGAAGGACACCCCGAGGGAACCGCGCCCCACAAGTCGATGACGACCTTCCTGGTGGAGAAGGAGCCCGGCTTCGGCGAGGTCCGCCCCGGCCTCACCATCCCCGGGAAGATCGACAAGATGGGCTACAAGGGGGTCGACACCACCGAGCTCATCATGGACGGCCTGCGGATTCCGGCCAATCGGGTGCTCGGCGGGGTCACCGGCCGGGGCTTCTACCAGATGATGGACGGCGTCGAGGTCGGCCGGGTGAACGTCGCGGCCCGTGGCTGCGGGGTCGCTCAGCGTGCCTTCGAGCTCGGCGTGTCGTACGCCCAGCAGCGGCACACCTTCGGCAAGCCGATCGCCCAGCACCAGGCCATCCAGTTCAAACTGGCGGAAATGGCCACCAAGGTCGAGGCGGCGCATGCCATGATGGTGAACGCGGCACGCAAAAAGGACTCCGGTGAACGAAACGACCTCGAGGCAGGGATGGCGAAGTACCTCGCCTCCGAGTACTGCAAGGAGGTCGTGGAGGACGCCTTCCGGATCCACGGCGGCTACGGCTTCTCCAAGGAGTACGAGATCGAGCGCCTCTACCGCGAGGCCCCGATGCTGCTGATCGGTGAAGGTACCGCCGAAATCCAGAAAATGATCATCGGTCGCCGACTGCTCGAAGAGTATCGACTCCAGGGTTAGATATGCCGATACGGGGTGTTTTCTTCGCGAAGAAGATCACACCCCGTCAACACTCTTCGGCCGTCGACTCGGCCTTCTGGCTTGCCCAGTTGTGGTCCGCGACCGGTACGATCGGCCGGAAAGCCGCCGTCCCCCGTTGAAGCGCGGCATCACTCGCTACGAAGGTCATCCATGCCCCACAGCCAAACCTCTGCACCACGCGGCCGGGTCCGCCTCGCGCGCGGAGCATCGCCGTGGCTTCTCCCGACCGTTGCCACCGCAGCCCTCAGCCTGGCCCGCGCGCGCCGCTCCGGCGCCGCGAAGGCCGTGGCCGTGCCCGCCACCGCACTCGCGGCGGGCATGCTGTGGTTCTTCCGCGACCCGGAGCGCGAGATCACCCAGGGCCGGGTCATCTCGCCCGCCGACGGTGTGGTGCAGAGCATCATGCCGTGGAAGGACGGCCGCACCCGCGTCGCGATCTTCATGAGCCCCCTGAACGTCCACGTCAACCGTGCGCCGCTGGCCGGCACGGTGACGTCGGTCGAGCACATTCCGGGCGGTTTCGTTCCCGCTTTCAACAAGGAGAGCGAGAACAACGAGCGCGTCGTCTGGCACTTCGACACCGAACTCGGTGACATCGAGATGATCCAGATCGCCGGCGCGGTGGCCCGCCGCATCGTCCCCTACGTCCCCCAGGGCACGAAGGTGGAGCAGGGCGACCGTATCGGCCTGATCCGTTTCGGCTCGCGTGTCGACATCTACCTCCCCGAGGGTGTCGAGATCGCGGTGGAGGTCGGCCAGAAGACCGTGGCTGGGGTGACGCGCCTTGACCGTGATTGATCCCGATACCCAGTCCGGCTGGGTGCCGGAGGCCGCCGAGGTGGACGACGAGGAGGAGATGCCTCTCTCGCTCCGCCTCTCAATAGCGGACACGCTCACCCTCGGCAACGCCACGTGCGGGTTCATGGCGGTGTACTTCACCACCACCGGCATCCTCATCCCGCACCTGACGGGCAACGACGAGTCGGCGGGCATGGCGCGGCACAGCGCGGCCACGGCGGTCATCCTGATGCTGTGCGCGGCGGTCTTCGACCTGTTCGACGGCCTGGTGGCGAGGAAGCTGCGGTCGTCGCCGATGGGCGCCGAGCTGGACAACCTCTCGGACCTGATCAGCTTCGGCCTGGCGCCGGCGTACTTCGTGCTGGTCTACGGCATGGTGGCGGACGACGCGCACCAGAGGGTGGCGGCGGTCGGTGCGATCGTGGTGCTGCTGGCGGTGGTGCTCCGCCTTGCGCGCTTCTCGTGCGTGACGATGAAGGACGGGATGTTCCAGGGGATGCCGTCGCCGTTCGGCGCGCTGACGGTCGTCTCGATCGTCCTGCTGGAGCTGCCGTTCTTCGCCACGCTGCTGGCGATCCTGGGGACGGCGTGGCTGATGGTGAGCCGGGTGGAGTACCCGAAGCCGCGGGGTCGGCTCGCGGTGGCGATGCTGTCGTGGATCGTCCTGTCGATGGGGCTGCTGGCGGCGTGGGCCTTCGACGCGCCGAGCGGTCAGCTGCTGCTTCAGACGGGCTGCGCGCTGCAGCTGGTCATGGGCGCGGTGATCCCGCTGTTCGCCACGGCTCGCCGGGTGAACAACTTCCGTGGCAATCGCCGGGAGGCGCGGGCGGCGCAGTTGCCGTAGCGCGCGACGCTGCGCTGTGCTGCGCTTCGGCGGAGGGCCCCGAACCGGGTTGGGTTCGGGGCCCTCCGCTTTGCCCGGGGCGCACGTGGGGTTGTCTCGCCCCCGCCGCCCCTACCCTTCCCGTCCCTGGGGGCTGCCGCCCCCAGACCCCCGCTTCGGCCTTGACGGCCTCGTCCTCAAACGCCGGACGGGCTGAGAATTCAGCCCCTCCGGCGTTTGAGGAGCGGGGGCCCGGGGGCTGGCCCCCGGATGGGGTCTGGGGCGAAGCCCCAGCGGGATGCGGGGGCGGAGCCCGGCGAGGGGTGCAGGGGACGCAGTCCCGGCCGCGGCCCGAGGCAGGAGGCCCCGCCAGCGGTGCACGGGACGCAGTCCCCGCCGGGGCCCGAGGCAGGAGGCCCCGCCAGCGGTGCACGGGACGCAGTCCCCGCCGGGGCCCGAGGCCGGAGGCCCCGCCAGCGGTGCACGGGACGCAGTCCCCGCCGGGGCCCGGGGGCGGAGGCCCTGGTGGGGTTGAAGGGGCGGAGTCCCTGGAGGTGGGACGGGTAGGGGCGGCGGGGGCGAAACCCGCTCCGGCTCAGCCCAGGTGGTCCCGCGCGATCCGTTCCGCCACCCGCTCCAGGATGGGCCCCGCGTCCGCGATGCACCGCGCCACGTCCGGCTCCGCCTCCGTCAGCGGGTAGGCCCGCCCGATGCCCGCCCTCTTCAGCGCCTCCGGCGGCAGGGCCAGGCGGCCGCAGACCGCCACGACCTCCTTGCCCGCCGCGCGCGCCGCCGCCGCGACCCCGGCCGGGGCCTTCCCGTGCAGCGTCTGCTCGTCCAGCGAGCCCTCGCCCGTGATCACCAGCGAGGCCCGCTCGAGCGCCGGTGCGAAGCCCAGGACGTCCAGCATCACCTCGATGCCGGGGCGGAACCGCGCCCCGAGGAGCAGGGCCCCGTACCCGATGCCGCCCGCGGCCCCGGCCCCCGGCGCCACCGCGTACTCCGCGGCCCGCGCCCCGATCGCCTCCTCCAGCACCTTCGCGCAGTGCGCGAGCGCCGCGTCCAGCGTCTCCACGTCGTCCGGCGAAGCCCCCTTCTGCGGTCCGTACACCGCCGGGGCGCCCTTCGGCCCCGTCAGCGGGTTGTCCACATCGCTCGCGAGGATCAGGTCGACCGAGGCCAGCCGCGGGTCCAGGCCCGACAGGTCGGCACGGGCCAGCTCCGCCAGTCCCCCGCCCCCGGGCGCCACCGGCTCCCCCTCCGCGTCCAGGAACCGCGCCCCGAGCGCGGTCAGCATCCCCGCGCCCCCGTCCGTCGTCGCGCTCCCGCCGACCCCGAACACGATCGTCCGCGCCCCCGCGTCCAGCGCGGCCCGCAGCAGCTCACCGGACCCGTACGTCGACGCCGTCAGCGGCGCGAAGACCCCGGCGGGCAGCCGCTGCAGCCCGCTCGCCTCCGCCATCTCCACGACCGCCGTGTCGCCGCGCAGCGCGAACGCCGCCGTCACCTCGTGCCCGAGCGGCCCCGCGACCCGCACCTCACGTCGTTCGAACCCGGCCGCGACCGCCGCGGCCACCGTCCCGTCGCCCCCGTCGGCCACGGGCAGCGCCTCCACCTCGAGGTCCGGCACGACTCTGCGCAGCCCCGTGGCCACCCGCTCCGCGACCTGGACGGCCGTCAGCGACCCCTTGAACTTGTCCGCGGCGATGAGCACCCGCCGTGCCGTTCGCGTGTCGTTCACTGCAGCGTCCGCCACCTGCAATCCCCTCGCTCTCCGGGCCCCGCGCACATCGAACACGGCAGGGCAGTCGCGCCGCTGTGACCCTAACCGCACCGCACCTGCGCCGTCATGCCCCGTCCGGCCCCCGGAATCCGCGCGAGCGCCCCGGGAATCGGGTAGACCTTCAGCCATGACCGCCATGACCCCTGTGGGCACCGATCTCGCGGACCGCGTCCTCGGCGGCTGGCTGGGCCGGATCGCCGGCAACATGCTCGGCAAGCCGGTCGAGCGGGGCGATGTGTGGACGCGGGAGCGCATCGACCGCTATCTGCGGCAGGCCTCGGCGCTGCCGCTCACCGACTACCTGCCCGAGCCCGCCACCGAGAGCGACGCCTTCGACCTGCGCCCCGAGTGGCGTCAGTGCGTGCGCGGCCGCATCCACGGCAGCTGCCGCGACGACGACGTCGACTACGCCCTCCTGGGCCTGGACCTGCTGGAGACGCACGGCTTCGGCTTCAGCACCGAGCAGGTCGGCGACCAGTGGCTGCTCAGGCTGCCGTATCTGCAGACGTTCACGGCCGAGCGGGCCGCCTACCGCAATCTCGCGGGCGGCCTCAAACCCCCGCTGACGGCCACCTACGACAACCCCTACCAGGAGTGGATCGGCGCCCTGATCCGCGCCGACGTCTACGGCTGGACCTGCCCGGGCGTCCCGCGCCGCGCCGCCTCGCTGGCCCGCCGGGACGCGGTCCTGTCCCACACCGGGAACGGGGTGTACGGGGCGATGTGGGCGGCCGCGCTGATCTCGGCGGCGTTCACCGCGCCCACCGTCCGGCACGCGCTCGACACCGCGCTGACGGTGATCCCCGCGAGCAGCCGCCTCGCCCGCACCGTACGCCGGGTGATCTCGCTCCACGAGACCCGGCTGAGCTGGGAGGAGACGCTGGACGCGGTCTCGGAGGAGACCGCCGGGCTCGGCTGGATCCACACCGTTCCGAACGCGGGTGTCATCACGGCCGGGCTGTTGTACGGCGACGGCGACTTCACCCGCACGATCGCGCTGACCGTGCGCGGCGGCCTGGACACCGACTCCAACGGCGCGACCGCAGGCTCGGTCGCGGGCGTCCTCGCCGGCGCGGAAGCGATCCCCGCGCGGTGGAAGGACCCCCTGGAGGACACGGTCCACAGCGCCGTCTTCGGCTTCGACGGTGTCCGCATCAGCGAGCTGGCGGAACGGACCCTGCGGCTCGCGGAAGCCGAGGCGGCCTGAGCGAGCCGGAGCCCGTCCGAAAAATGTTCGACTTCCGCGCGACGGACGGCCCCTACCTCCCCGTAGAGCAGACGAAGGCACCACCCGTACCGCCCCGCACCACCGCCCTTCGTCCGACTCGCGAACCCTCGAGGTACTTGTGGCTCTCTTCTCCGTGCTCCGTCGTCACCGCCACCCGCGGTCGCGGTGGTCTGTCACCGTGGGGTTGATGGCTCTCGTGGCCGGCGCCCTGCCCGGTGTGTCGGCCGACGCCGCCACTCCAGCCGCCGGATCGGTCACCGACACCGCGCCCACCACCACATGGAGCGGCGGACCCTTCGCCGTCCCGAACGTCTCCGGCACCACGGGCACCGTCAGCTGCGGCGACCCGCAGCTGTGCGACGACTACGCGCTGAAGGTGACGGTGCCCACCGGCTACGACACCGGTCACAGCCTGCGCATCGACGTCAAGTGGCCCGACAGCGCCGCCGACTTCGACCTGTACGTCCTCGACCCGAACGGTCACGTCGTGGCCGCCTCGGCCTCCAGCAGCGACCCCGAGACCGTGCTGCTCCCGGCGGTGACGGCGTCGTACACCGTGCGCGTGGTGCCGTACGCACCGCTCGGCGACAGCTTCACCGGCACCGCGAGCCTGGTCACCGACCCGGCCGATCCGCCGCCGAGTACGGCGACCCCGCCGACGTACGCCGACTCCTCGGCACCGGACGGCATCGCGGACGCGCACAACGCCGGTGAACCCTCGATCGGTGTGGACCGCGCGACCGGGGCCGCGATGTTCCAGGCCTACACCTCGACACTCAAGGTCACCTACGACGGCGCGGGCACCGCCACCTGGCAGGACAAGAGCGCCGACGCGGCGGACGGCTGCCCCCAGGGCAGCCTCACCAGCCTCGACCCGATCCTGTTCACCGACCCGGCCACCCATCGCACCTTCGAGTCGCAGCTCGCCGGGAAGACCGCCCTGACCTGCTACACCGACGACGACGGCGAGACGTGGACACCGACGGGCGGCTCCGGCATCAACTCCGGGGTGGACCACCAGACCATCGGCGGCGGACCCTTCGCCGCGGGCGGTCCCGGCGCGCTCACGTCGTACCCCGACGCCGTCTACTACTGCTCCCAGGACATCGCCGACGCCTCCTGCGCGGTCAGCCGGGACGGCGGTCTGACGTACGGGCCGGCCGTCCCGATGTACTCACTGCTGGACTGCGGCGGACTGCACGGACACGTGAAGGTCGCCCCGGACGGCACGGTCTACGTGCCCAACAAGGGCTGCGGCGGCAACCAGGCCGTGGCCGTGTCCGAGGACAACGGGCTGACGTGGACCGTCCGCAAGAACCCCTCCAGCACCCCCGGTGACTCCGACCCGAGCGTGGGGGTCGGCGCCGGCGGGACCGTCTACATGGGCTACCAGAACAGCGACGGCACCGCGCGGATCGCCGTCAGCCACGACAAGGGCAGGACGTGGCTGTACGACCAGAACGTCGGCGCGGCCCTCGGCATCAAGAACATCGTCTTCCCGGCCGTGACCGCGGGTGACGACAACCGCGCCGCCTTCGCCTTCCTCGGCACCACGACCGGGGGGAACTACCAGGACTCCGCCGGCTTCAAGGGCGTCTGGCACCTGTACGTGGCCACCACCTATGACGGCGGCCGGTCCTGGGTCACCGCCGACGCCACCCCCACCGACCCGGTCCAGAAGGGGTCCATCTGCACCGGCGGCACCACCTGCGGCCAGGACCGCAACCTCCTGGACTTCATCGACGTCACCCTCGACGCCCAGGGCCGCGTCCTCGTCGCCTACGCCGACGGCTGCACCGGCGCCTGCGCCACCGGGGGCGCGCAGAACTACGACGCGCTGGCCTCCATCGCCCGCCAGTCCTCCGGCAACACGCTGTACGGCGTGTACGACGCCGTGGTCGCCGGCAAGCACAAGAAGACCAAGGGAGGCCGATAAGTGAAGCCGTTCCCGCCCACCGCCGCGCTGGCCGGCTGCGTCCTCGCTCTGGCGGCCGTCACCGGCTGCTCGGCTGCGAGTGAGCCATCAGAGCGGCCGGCCGTGGAGGCAGCCGCCGCATCGGCGCCCGGCGGCTGCCCCACCGCCGCCTCACTTCCGCTGCCCAAGGAGTTTCCCGCCGACCTGCCGGTGCCCGAGGGCGCGGTCGTGACCTCGGTGGAGCACCGCACCGGCGACCGGCTGGTCGTGTCCACCGTCGTCCGCGGCGGTTTCGACTCCGCACTCACCTTCCTGCAGAAGCGGCTCCCCAAGGCGGGATACGCGCTGAAGGAGGGCGAGGTGGAGGAGGACGACGCCGAGTCGAACTTCTCCTCCCGGACGGTGGAGGGCCGCTGGACTCTTCGGACGATGCCCGACTGTGCGGGAGGTGTGTACCTGACGTACCTGACGTCCGCCGTCTCCTGACCGGGCAGTGGTTACCCTTCCTGGATGACGACTCCGGACTTCGCCGCGTACATCGCCTCCCTCCCCCGTGTCCTGTCGGGCGCGGCCGCCCTCTTCCGCGACGCGGGGGGCCGGGTGCTGCTCGTCGAGCCCAACTACCGTGAGGGCTGGGCGCTCCCGGGCGGCACGATCGAGTCGGACGACGGCGAGACCCCGCGTCAGGGTGCACGCCGGGAGACGCTGGAGGAGATCGGTCTCGACCGCGAGCTGGGCCGGCTGCTCGCGGTCGACTGGGTGCACGGGACGGGACGCCCGCCCCTGGTCGCCTACCTGTACGACGGCGGGGTCCTCGGCGAGGACGACCTCAAGGCGATCCGGCTGCAGGAGGAGGAGCTGCTGTCCTGGCGCCTGGTGCCCCGCGAGGAGCTCACCGACTACCTGCCGGGCGCCCTCGGCCGCCGCGTGCTCGCCGCCCTCGACGTGCTGGCGGACGGCGCGGGCACGGCGGAGCTGGAGAACGGCCACCGGGTCGGCTGACCCGGCCCGAGCACAGACAGGGACATATTCATATAAAGATCACATTAAAGGATGATCCACCAAAAATAATGGCGTGTCCTACTTTCTGCTGATCTGCTCGACATTACGCTCCCGCTGGTGATCACCAACGTGGAGAGGAAATGCCGTGCCCCTTGATCCCGAGCACAGTCAGCGATCGGCGGCGAAGTCCGAGCCCGCGCGCTTGAAGTCCCCTGTCGGCAGGCGCCTGGGACGGCTGGGGACCGCCGTCGTGACCGGGTGCCTGCTCGCCGGGCTGAGCCCGGTGGCCGCCGGCGCACAGCCCGCGGCCACCGCGGCGCAGAACCATGACGACGACCCGACGCGGTACTGGGACAGCGTCCTGCTGCAGACCTTCCGTGACGCCCGGGGCATGGACGCCTCACCGGGAAGGCTCACCCGGGCCGCCGCGATGGTGCACGCGGCGATCTACAACGCGGAGAGCGCTTACCAGTACACGTACGGAACCATGAGGTACCAGCCGTACCTCAACCGGCCGCTCAGGTATGCGGATGGGCCGCGGCGGCGTCCGGACGAGGAGGAGCGGCTGATCGACCGCACGGCGTACCGGATGATCTCGCAGCTCTTCCCGGGCGACCAGGCCTACATCGACGCCCGGTTCACCGCCCGGACCGGCTCCGCGCCCGGCTCGTTCGACGTGCTCGACCGCCTTGTGGTCGACCCGGTGGTGAGGCAGATCGACGAAGCCCGCGCAGGCGACGGCTCGGAGAACACAGCGGTCTACAACGGCGACACCACCACGCCCGGAGCCTGGCGACCGACCGGTGGCAGCTGCCGGCAGGCGAGCGACGCGGTCACCCCCTACTGGGGCATGGTCAGGCCGTTCGTGCTCCGGCGGGGCTCGCAGTTCCGGCCTGCCGCCCTGGGTGCCACCTACGCCGATGTGCTGGCCCGCCCGGACTACCCGGCGCAGGTCGAGGAGGTACGACGGCTCGGTGCCGTGGACTCCACCGAGCGCACCCCCGACCAGACGGCCGCCGCCTGGTTCTGGGCCAACGACCTGGACGGCACCTACAAACCCCCGGGCCAGCTGCTCGAGCTGACCGGGATCGTCGCCGGAAAGCTCCGGCTCGGCACGTACGAGACCAGCCGCTTGTACGCGCTGGTGTCGCTGGCGATGGCGGATGCCATGATCGCGGTGTGGGACACCAAGTACGACACCCCGATCAGGCTGTGGCGGCCGGTGACCGCGATCCACGCCCTGGGTGGCGCGAACACGACCTGGCAGCCTCTCAGCGCCGACCGCTCGGGGGCGCCGTTCACGCCGTGCTTCCCCTCCTGGACGTCCGGGCACGCCGGCCTCGCGGCTGCGTGGGCGGGAGCCATGCGGCACTTCTTCGGCCGTGACAACGTCTCGTTCACCGCGCACACCGAGGACCCGCACGCACTCACGGTGAACCGCTCGTTCACCGGCTTCGGCCAGGCCGCCCGGGAGGAGGCGCTGAGCCGGCTCTGGCTGGGAGTGCACTACCGCTGGGACCTCACCGACGGGCTGGCGGTAGGTAGCGATGTCGCCGACTACCTGGTCACCCACACGATGCTGCCGACGAGCCCCGGCCGTCCGCCACGACGGTGAGCGGCACACACCCCTCTGCGCGAGAGCTTCGGATATCCGTTCGTCCGGAGCGGGTGGGCGCCCTACTCTCGGGTCCATGGACAAGCCCCTCGTCGCCGTCCTCAGCGGCGCCGGTATCTCCACAGACTCCGGTATCCCCGACTACCGCGGACCGAACGGGCTGTGGCGACGGGACCCCGAGGCCGAGAAGCTCGTGACGTACCAGTACTACATGGGCGATCCGGAGATCCGGCGGCGCTCGTGGCGGATGCGGCGGCAGAACCAGGCCCTGAACGCCGAGCCGAACGCCGCGCACCGGGCCGTGGCCGAGCTGGAGCGGTCCGGGGTGCCCGTGCGGGTGATCACGCAGAACGTGGACGGGCTGCACCAACTCGCCGGGATGCCCGCCCGCAAGGTGCTCGAACTGCACGGCACCGCCCGCAGCGTGGTCTGCACGCGGTGCCGCGCACGCGGCCCGATGGAGGACGCGCTGGCCCGGCTCGACGCCGGGGAGGACGACCCGCCGTGCCTGGAGTGCGGCGGGATCCTGAAGTCGGCGACCGTGATGTTCGGTGAGCGGCTGGACCCGGAGGTGCTGGGCGAGGCCGTCGCGATCACCAAGGCGTGCACGGTGTTCATCGCGGTCGGCAGCAGCCTCCAGGTGGAACCCGCCGCCGGCCTCGCGGGCCTGGCCGCCGACCACGGCGCACGGCTGATCATCGTCAACGCCGAGCCGACGCCGTACGACGACCGCGCCGACGAGGTCATCCGCGAGCCGATCGGCACCGCGCTCCCCAAGCTGCTGGGCTTGTTCAGTGAACAGTGGGGCGCCGCTCCGGAGTGAGGCTGCCGAGGGTGCCCCCCGGCTGCACCGTGGAGGGGTCGGTGCCGGTCTGCTCGCCGGTGGGCGGATCGGCTGCCGTGATCCGGTTGGTGCAGGGGGTGGGGGTTGCCGAGGAGGGTCGCGTCGGGACGGGGGTCAGGGGTGTGCAGACCGGGGTGGCGAGTCCGATGAGTTCCACCAGCCCTGTGCCGCCGGTGGGTGGGAGGATGTGCGACCAGTTGTTGGCCAGCCAGACGTTGCCGGACTGATCGATCTGCACTGCGGTGAGGTGCTGGATCGCCTTGTTCTTGAAGCCCTGCGGGGGTGACAGGATGGTGCCGGTGGTGCTGCCGGGCGGACAGGCACTGGTGGTGGCGCCGCACAGCGTCCACACCCCCGGGGTGAGGAAGCCGGCGACCCACACCCGGTCGGATCCGTCGACGGCCACCGACCAGGGAAGAGTCGTCTCGGGCAGTTTGTACACGCCTGCGACGCTCCCGTTCGGCGCGAGTTGGGTGACCGCGTTGCTCAAGTAGCTGTTGAGCCAGGCGTTGTTCTTGGAGTCGATGGCGATGCCCAGGGGCCACTTGAATGAGCCGCTCTCGATGGGCGAGTTCGCCGTGGGCTTGAAGTCAGGCCCGATCACGGTGACGCTGCCGCCGAACTTGCCGATGAGAGGCGCCAGGGGGGTGTTCACGAGCTGGGCGCCGCCGAGGCCGGCATTGCTGACCCAGGCCCGCCCGAAGCCGTCGATCTGAACGGCGAAGGGATGGTTGAGTCCGCCGCCGGTGACCTTGATCGCCTTGGACGGGTCACCGTGCGGGTAGACGACCACGTCGCCCAGGCCAGGGGCGGTTGCCAGGCCGTAGTTGTTCGCGATCCACACATTGCCCCGCTGGTCCACCGCGATTCCCTGCGGGTGGACGAGACCGCCGTTCCTCCAGCCCTCGGGAGGCGACAGCGGTGTGCCGGTGGCCGAGTAATGCGCCACCGAGTTGCCCCCATAGCTGCTCATCCAGACGGTGCCGTCGGGGGCGACGGCGGCACCCCAGTCACCGCCCTTCATGCCGCCCCCTTGGATCGGGCTGCCCAGGATCGGGCGACCCGTTGGGTCGAGCACGCTGACATAGGGGCTCGCCTTCCGGGTGCCGGGCAGCCAGTTGTTGGACGTCCAGACGTTGCCCTTGGCGTCGAAGGCGATGCGACCGGGGGCGTACAGGTCGGGCTGGGTGTAACGCAGCGCGAGTATCCAGGCCGTGGGCGGCGCGGTGAGCGCCGGGGCGTAGTGGTTCGAGGTACGCGCCAGGTCGTAGAGCCCCGCCGGGGACAGTGTGGGGTTGCGGACCAGGTTCAGCACCGCCTGTGCGGTGTCCCGGGGAGCAATGCCGCCGGGGGGTGTCGCCAGCCGGAGCAGGCTCTCGCACCGCGTCGTGTCCGACACGCAGAGGGAGACCAGGTTGGCGAGCGTGTTGAGAGTGGCGAGGGTTTCGTTGGTGGTGCCGTTGTCGGCGTCCGTGACCACCCCGCCGGGCTTGCCGGTGACCGGGTCGACGAGGTTGAACGTTGTCGCCGCGGCGTTCTGCAGCCCTGGGCTTGGCCCGTCGATACCGTGTGGCCCGGTGAACTGGGCCAGGGCGTAGGTGGCGGCGACGGTGGTGAGTTCGTTGACCCGTACCTGGCTCGCCGTCCGTGCGGGAGCCCCGCCGCCCTCCCCGACCGCTACCACGGAGCGCAGTCGCAGTCGCCGGGCATCGGCCGGTGTGGCCTCCACGTACAGCACCCCGGCAGCGGGCCGAGCGTACGGGATCTCGAAGGAACCGGCGGCGTCGGTCGTCGCACGGCCCAACTCCCTGACCCCTGAGCGGGAGCCGGCGAAGAGTGTGACCTGGGCGCCCTGAAGCGGCTTGCCCGCGCCTGTGACGGTGCCGTGCAGCGGGCCGGACCCGGCACTCGGCGCCGCTGCCGGGACGTTCGCCGCGCCCAGAACCATGGCCGCCGAGGCTGCTGCAGCGGCAGAAGCCCACAGCGCCTGCCCCTTCCTCCTTCGTCTCCGGAAGCGAGCAGCGGACGCCGACCTGCGGACGGACATGCCAGAAGAGCTCATCGCTGGTGAACCTTTCACTGGAGTGGTCGGCTCGGGTCACTGGAGTGGTCGGCTCGGGCGGCCGGGCGAGGGGCATGGCCACGTCCGCGAAGCTCCTCCCGAGGCCGCCTTCAAGGCCGGCCCTCCGCCACCTTCCGAGGCGGGCGCGGACACGTCGGGTACGGGGCGGGCCCACCGCTGCGGCTACCCGGCTGCGGTTTTCCCGGCCCTCGGAAGTGTGCGGTCGACCTCTGGCACCCTGAGAGCGAACCAGCCGACTCTGAGCCCGAACAGCCAGACCACACCGAGGTACAGTCCCTGGCCGACCTGGCGCATCTCGTCGCGTACCCCGCGGGCGACAAGGGACATTCTGGAGTAGTCGATGACGATGCACTCCTGCTCGTCCATCAGGCTCGGCCCCTTGTAGACCTGGGCCACGACGGCGAGCACATCGAACGGGGTCATCCGGTTACTCAGATAGCCCTCGGCGACGAAGACCTTGCCTCGCCACACGGCCGTGCGCACCAGCCAGGCGAGGGGACGTGCGAGCCAACTGCCTCCCCACCGCACGATGCCGGTGCCCTGCAACGGACCCTTGGGAATGTCACCCGCCGGGCTCGCACCGAACACTTCCACGAGGCGGTCGTCACCCGCGTCGAGCAGATCACTCTCAGTGAGTGCCACCATGATCCTCCTCGCGGTTGCAAGAACCGATGTGTGTGCCGAACCGTGCCGCATGCCCCAGGCGTGAAGCCGGTGTTCGTGCGGCGCAGGCTGCGGTGCACAGGTCCGGGTGAGGTCACGACAAGGCCGAGCCCGAGTCGGGATGCCGGTGGGCGACCCCACCGAGCTCTACGCCCACACACCGTGGGTTCGCTATACGAGCTTGGACGCAGTCGGCTGCGCACCACCATCGCTGCTAGGCCAACGGGGGTAGCGGATCTGCCGACGCCCTCGGCGTCCCGGCTGCAAGCAGGATGTGTCACCTCCAGGCCCAGCCCGCCGCCGCCCTCGCCGGCCTGGCCGCCGACCACGGCGCCCGGCTGGTCATCGTCAACGCCGAGCCGACGCCGTACGACGACCGGGCCGACGAGGTCGTACGGGAGCCGATCGGCACCGCGCTGCCCGCTCTGCTGCACCGTCTCCGGGAGGGGTAGGCAGCCCTAGAACAACGCCGATCCCCGTTCGAACTCCAGCAGTCGGCGCTTGCGGTCCAGTCCGCCGCCGTAGCCCGTCAGGCCGCCGCTCGCACCGATGACCCGGTGGCAGGGGACGATGATGCCGATGGGGTTCCTGCCGTTGGCCAGGCCCACCGCGCGGGAGGCACCGGGCTTGCCGAGGGCGTCGGCCAGTTGGCCGTAGGAGCGCGTCTCGCCGTAGGGGATGCGGCGCAGCTGCTCCCAGACGCCGCGCTGGAACGGGGTGCCGTTCAGGCGCAGTTCGAGGGTGAACTCCTTCAAGTCGCCCGCGAAGTAGGCCTCCAGCTGCTCCTCCGCCTCGGCGAAGGCGCCCTCCCCCCGCTCTCCGAAGGTCTCCTCCGATGGGCGATGGCGCTGGTCGGTCATGTAGAGGCCGCACAGGACGCCGTCGTCGGCGACCAGGGTGAGGGGGCCGTAGGGGCTGTCGATGATCGTGTGCTGCTTCACTGTGTGTCCTTATACCGGAAGGAAGTTGATCGGGTGGCTGTCCGTCGCCCACAGGTACTGGACCGCGTACGCCCGCCACGGCCGCCAGGCCGCCGCGCGTGCGGTGAGTGCCGCCGGGGTCGACGGCAGGCCGAGTTCCTGCGCGGCGCGCCTGATGCCGAGGTCGGTGGGCAGGAAGGCGTCGGGGTCGCCGAGGGCGCGCATGGCGATCACGTCGACCGTCCAGGGGCCGAAGCCGGGGAGTGCGAGCAGCCGGGCGCGGGTTTCCTCCCAGTCGCTCTCGACGCCCAGGTGGATGGATCGCTCGGCGAGTTGACGGACGAGGGTCGTGAAGGTCGTCCGGCGGGTGCGGGGCATCGCCAGCGACTCGGGGTCGAGTGCGGCGAGGGCCTCCGGCGCCGGGAAGAGGTGGGTGAGGCCGCCTTCGGGGTCCTCGACGGCCTCGCCGTGCGCGGTGACCAGGCGGGCCGCGTGGGTGCGTGCGGCCGCCGTGGAGACCTGCTGGCCGAGGACGGCCCGCAGGGCGAACTCGGCCTCGTCGACGGTGCGCGGCACCCGGCGGCCGGGGGCCTTGTCGACGAGGGGTGCCAGCACCGGGTCCGTGCGCAGCTGGTCGTCGACGGCGACCGGGTCGGCGTCCAGGTCGAGCATGCGGCGGCAGCGGCTGATGGCGACGGCCAGGTCGCGCATGTCGCTGAGGCTGAGGCGGCAGGCGATGTGGTCGGGCCGCGGGTTCAGCGCCACGATGCCGTGTCCGTACGGCAGCCGGAGCGTGCGCCGGTACGCGCCCTCGCGCCACTCCTCCACGCCGGGTACGGCGGTGGCGGCGAGGTGGCCGAAGAGGTTGTCGGGATTGAGCGGGGCGCGGAACGGCAGCCTGAGGCTGAGGACGCCCGGTGCGGCCACCGTCCGCCGGGGCAGACGGGCGCGCAGCTCGCTCGGGGAGAGCGCGAAGACCTCGCGGACGGTGTCGTTGAAGGTGCGGATCGAGGAGAACCCGGCCGCGAACGCGATGTCCGCCATCGGCAGCCCGGTCGTCTCGATGAGCAGCCGGGCGGTCTGGGCGCGCTGCGCCCGGGCGAGCGCGAGCGGGCCGGCGCCGAGCTCGGCGAGGAGCTGGCGCTCGATCTGGCGGGTGCTGTAGCCGAGGCGGGCGGCGAGGCCGGGCACGCCCTCGCGGTCCACGACGCCGTCGCCGATCAGCCGCATGGCGCGGGCGACGAGGTCGGCGCGCTGGTTCCACTCGGGGGATCCGGGGCTGGTGTCCGGGCGGCACCGCTTGCAGGCCCGGAACCCGGCCTGCTGGCAGGCGGCGGCGCTCGGGTAGAACGTCATGTTCTCCGGTTTGGGCGGTACCGCCGGGCAGCTGGGGCGGCAGTAGATCCGCGTGGTCAGGACCGCTGTGTAGAACCAGCCGTCGAAGCGCGCGTCCTTGGACTGGACGGCGCGCACACAGCGCTCCCGGTCGGTGTGCATCGCGTTCCGCATGCCTCAAGCATCGGGCACCGCAGTGCGCCGGGCTGGCGGAAATCCGACATGTGGTTGGAGCGACCTGCCGTTACCCCGATCGCCGGTGCCGTTGCTGCCGCCGCTGCCGCTTCCGCGATCGTGTCGAGGCCGCCCCGCAGAGCGCCGGCAGGAGGCTTTTGTGTCAGTGGGGGCGCTCGGGGTGGCGTCCGGGCGGCTGCGAAGGCTGCGGCAAGGGGGGCGAAGGTTTCACCGGACGGGTCTGCGCGGCGTCGCCGGCCACGGTCAGCGGCTCCCCGTAGTGCCTGATCCGGACCGATTCCCCCTTCACGAGCGTGTACGTGGCCCGGGAGTCGGTGATCTCCACCCGGAGGCACTGGCCGCGAACGTGGACCGAGAAGGCCAGCCGACTGAGACTGTCGGGCAGCCGGGGCGCGAAGTACAGGGTTCCGGAGTGGTGGCGCATGCCGCCGAAGCCGGCGACCAGCGCGATCCAGGAGCCCGCCAGGGCCGCGATGTGGAGGCCGTCGCGGGTGTTGTTCTCCAGGTCGTCCAAGTCCATCAGCGCCGCCTCGCCGAGGTAGTCGTAGGCCAGGCGCAGGTGGCCGACCTCGGCTGCGATGACGGCCTGCACGCTCGCCGACAAGGAGGAGTCACGGACGGTGAGCGGTTCGTAGTAGGCGAAGTTCCGTGCCTTCTCGCCCTCGTCGAAGGCGTCGCCGCGCAGGTACATCGCCAGCACGAGGTCCGCCTGTTTGACCACCTGCTTCCGGTAGAGCTGGAGGTACGGGTGGTGCAGCAGCAGCGGGTAGTCCTCCGGCCGGGTGCGGGAGAAGTCCCAGATCTGGTGGCGGGTGAAGTCCGCGGACTGCTCGTGGATGCCGAGGGCGCTGTTGTAGGGGACGGTCATCGCCTTGGCGGCGGTGCGCCATGCGGCCGTCTCGTCCTCGGTCACGCCGAGCGCGGCGGCCTGCTCGGGGTGGCGTTCGGCGGCATCGGCGGCGGCACGCAGGTTCTCCTGGGCCATGAGATTGGTGTAGGTGTTGTCGTCCGCGACCGCGCTGTACTCGTCGGGGCCGGTGACGCCGTCGATGTGGAAGCCGCCCTGGGAGTCGTGGTGACCGAGGGAGCGCCACAACCGGGCGGTCTCCACCAGGAGTTCCACACCGGTGTCTCGTTCGAAGTCCTCGTCGCCGGAGACCGAGACGTAGCGCAGGACGGCATGGGCGATGTCGGCGTTGATGTGGAAGGCCGCGGCGCCGGCCGGCCAGTAACCGGAACATTCCGCGCCGTCGATGGTGCGCCATGGGAAGGCCGCCCCCTCGAGGCCCAGTTGCCGGGCGCGGGCGCGGGCCGCGGGCAGGGTGTCCTGGCGCCAGCGCAGCGCCGCGGTGACGCTGCGCGGGTGGGCGAAGATGAGCACCGGCAGAACGTAGGTCTCCGTGTCCCAGAAGGCATGCCCGTCATAGCCGGAACCCGTCAGGCCCTTGGCGGGGATGGCCCGCTGCTCGGCCCGGGCGGCGGCCTGCAGCACATGGAAGAGCGCGAAGCGGACGGCCTGCTGGATCTCCGCGTCGCCGTCGACCTCCACGTCGGCGTGGGCCCAGAAGTCGTCCAGCACGGCGCGCTGCTCGTCGGCCAGGCCGTGCCAGCCCGTGCTGCGCGCCTCGGCGAGCGCGGCCTCCGCCTGGTCCCTCAGGGACGGCAGTGAGCGCAGCGAGGACCAGGCGTAGGAGACCAACTTCTCCAGGCGGAGTTTCTCGCCCGGTCTGAGGTCGGCGATGACGGTGAACCGGGCGACGTCGTGCGCGCTCTCTCCGGCCGTCTGCGTGGATGCCGGCCCTTGCACGAGGTGGTCGGCGGCGGCCGCGACCCGCAGTCCGCTGCGCTCGGTGCGGTGGATCAGGCGCAGCCGGGCCCCTTCGGCGTGGTGCTCCTCGGGCCGTAGCGGGGATTCCAGGGCGGCGGCGACCCGCGGATCGTCGCTGGGCTGCGGCATCGGCTCATTGGCGACGAGTTCGGACTGGATGACGACGCGCACCTCGTCGTCCAGCGGCTCCACCTCGTAGGCGATCGCGGCCACGGCCCGGTGGGTGAAGGACACCAGGCGGGTGGAGCGTACGCGGACGGCCTTTCCCACCGGCGAGACCCACTCGCAGACGCGGTGCAGTACGCCGGCCCGCAGATCGAGGACCCGTTCGTGCGAGAGGAGACGCCCGTAGCGCAGGTCGACCTGCTCGTCGTCGACGAGGAGGCGGATGAGCTTGCCGTCGGTGACGTTGATGACCGTCTGGCCGGACTCCGGGAAGCCGTATCCGGCCTCGGCGTAGGGCAGCGGGTGCACTTCGTGGACGCCGTTGAGGTAGCAGCCGGGCAGACCGTGCGGCTCCCCCTCCTCGAGGTTGCCTCGCCAGCCGATGTGTCCGTTGGACAGGGCGAAGACCGATTCGCTCTGTGCCAGGACGTCCAGGTCGAGCCCGCTCTCGCGGATGCACCAGGGATCGGTCCCATAAGCGGGATGGGTGATCACGGTGCACCCTCCGAGGGATGTGTCCGGAATGCCTCGTATGCCATGCTTTCTATCTGCCCGCTCAGGAGTCACTCCATCCCCAAGGGCCCCGGAAAGGACAGCGCGGCCTCGACGGGGCTCGCCCGGAACGAGCGGTCGATCAGGGGAGCTGCGCCGCGAACGCCTCGTACGCCCGCTCGTCGAAGAGGACGAACCTGACCTGCTCGACGGCCGTCTTCGTGGCCCTGACCGTCTCCACCGCGATGCGGGCGGCGTCGTCGATCGGCCACCCGTAGATGCCGGCGGACACGGCGGGGAACGCCACCGTGCGTGCGCCGAGTTCGTCGGCGACGCGCAGCGACTCCCGGTAGCAGGAGGCCAGCAGCTCCGACCGGTCCTCCTGGGGGTTGAAGCGGGGACCGACCGTGTGGATCACCCAGCGTGCGTCCAGTTCGCCCGCCGTGGTGGCGACCGCCTTGCCCGTGGCCAGTCCCTTGCCGTACCTCGAGGCGCGCAGTGCGCGGCACTCCTCGAGGATCGCGGGGCCACCCCGCCGGTGGATCGCGCCGTCCACCCCTCCCCCGCCGAGCAGCGACGAATTGGCCGCGTTGACGATCGCGTCGGCGCTCTGCCGGGTGATGTCGCCCTTGACCAGCGTGATGGCGGTCATCGCTGCCTCAGCCTCCGCCAGACCGCCTTCGCCGCGTTGTGTCCCGACATGCCGTGCACGCCCGGGCCCGGCGGGGTGGCCGAGGAGCAGATGAAGACGGCCGGGTGCGGGGTGCTGTACGGGGACAGGGACACCTTGGGGCGCAGCAGGAGCTGGAGGCCGGACGCCGCGCCGGAGGCGATGTCGCCGCCGACGTAGTTGGCGTTGCGTGCGGCCAGTTCGGGCGGGCCGGCGGTGGCGCGGGCGAGTACGCGGTCGCGGAACCCCGGGGCGTAGCGCTCCAGTTGGCGTTCCATGGCGTCGGTGAGGTCCCCGCGCCAGCCGTTGGGCACATGGCCGTAGACCCAGAAGACCTGCTTGCCCGCCGGGGCCCGGGTGGGGTCGGCGACGCCGGGCTGCACGGCGATGAGGAACGGCCGGTCCGGCGCGCGGCCCTCCCGGGACGCGGCGCGCAGGGCGGTGCCGATCTCCGCGCTGTCGGCGCCGATCTGCACGGTGCCGGCGACGCGCGGCTCCTTCGCGGTCCACGGGACCGGGCCGTCCAGCGCGTAGTCGATCTTGAAGACGCCGGCGCCGTAGCGGTAGCCGTCGTAGTAGCGTCCGAGGCCGGCGATACGGGCCAGCGCGGTGGGCGAGGTGTCGAAGACGTACGCGCGCGCCGGGGGCAGGTCGTCGAGGCGCTTGACCTCGTAGTCGGTGTGGACGGTGCCGCCCAGGTCCTTCAGGTACGCGGCGAGGGCGTCGGAGATCGACTGGGAGCCGCCGCGGGCGACCGGCCAGCCGCGGGCGTGCGCGGCGAGGGCGAAGACCAGTCCGATCGCGCCGGTGGCGAACCCGTCGAGCGGGGCGATCACGTGGGCGACGAGCCCGGCGAACAGGGTCTTCGCGCGCTCGTCGTGGAAGCGGCGCATCAGCCAGGTGGACGGGGGCAGCCCCACGATGCCGAAGCGGGCGAGGGTGACCGGGTCCCGGGGCAGCGCGGTCCGGGGCAGGGACATGAAGTCCCGGGCCAGGGTGTCCCAGCGGCTCAGGAACGGCGCGACGAGCCGTCGGTACGCTCCCGCGTCGCGCGGGCCGAACGAGGCGGCCGTCTCGGCCACGGACCGGGACAGCACGGCGGCCGTGCCGTCGGGGAAGGGGTGCGCCATCGGCAGTTCGGCGTGCAGCCACTGAAGGCCGTACCGCTCGAGGGGCATGGCACGGAACGCGGGCGAGTTGATGCCGAGGGGGTGAGCGGCCGAGCACGGGTCGTGCAGGAAACCGGGCAGCGTCAGCTCTTCGGTGCGGGCGCCGCCGCCGACGGTGTCGCGCGCCTCGAAGACGGCCACGGAGAAACCGCGACGCGCCAGCTCCACGGCAGCCGTCAGCCCATTGGGCCCCGCCCCCACCACGACCGCATCGAGCATCGACGGCACCTTCGGACTCCTTCGTCAGCCGACGGCCACAGGAGATCAGGATATGCCGGAGGTCTGACACGCCTCGGGTACATGGGAAGGTCAGGCGGCGCCGGACAGCAGCTCCACGACCCGGCGCGCCGTGGCCTCGTCCCGTGCCGCGGTGAACGGCAGCGCGTTGCCGCCGGTGATCCGGAACGGTTCGCCCGTCAGGGTGAGCGTTGCGCCGCCCGCCTCCTCGACCAGCAGCAGCCCGGCCGCGTGATCCCACGCCGCTTCCCAGGAGAAAGCGGTGCCGTCGAGGACACCCTGGGCGATGTTGAGGTACTCGAGGCCCGCCGAGCCGCACGGGCGCGGGCGGACGCCGTCCGTCCACAGTCCGAGCAGCGCGCGCTTCTCCTCGTCCGTGGTGTAGTCGGGGTGCGACGTGGCCACCTCCAGGTCGCGGCCCGCCGCGGGAGAGCCCGCTCGCAGGCGCTCGCCGTCGAGGAACGCGCCCTTCCCCCGCACCGCCGTGGCAAGCCGGTCCAGGGCCGGGGCGTACGTCCACGAGGCGCGTACGACACCGCCCTGGGCGAGCGCGACCAGCGTGCAGAACCCCGGGTCGCCGTGCACGAACTGGCGGGTGCCGTCGACCGGGTCGACGATCCAGACGGGGGCCTCGCCCCGGATGGCCTCGTACGTCACCGGGTTGGCGTGCACCGCCTCCTCGCCCACCACGACCGAGCCGGGCAGCAGCCTCGGGAGCACCTCGGTGAGGTGGGCCTCGGCGTTGCGGTCGGCGTCCGTGACCAGGTCGTGCGGTCCGGTCTTCTCGTCGATCTCGTGCGCGGCGAGCCGGCAGAAGCGGGGCATGATCTCGCCGGCGGCCGCCTTGCGCACGGCCTCCTCGACGTCTGCCGTGCCGTGTGCGAGAAACTCGTCGATGGTTTCGTAGTCGTCGATCATGCCCTCAATGAGAGCACGCGTCACTGACAATCCTCACCGGCCCGGTGTACTCCGGCTGGAATCGGTATGAATTCGGCGCTTCTCAGAATTTCGGCGCTTCACCCCTGGTCGGCCGGTTCAGCGACCCACCGCGTACCCCTGCATGCCCCGCGGATTGGCCGCGGCCGAGAGCACGCCTGTCTCCGGGTCCCGGGCGACCGCGCACAGCCGCCCCTCCGACCAGGCCTCGCCGACGGTGACGTCATGGCCGCGCCGGCGCAGCTCCGCGACGACCTCCGGGTCCATGCGGGACTCGACGGTGACGCTGCCGGGGCGCATGCCGCGCGGGTAGAAGGAGCCGGGGAAGCTGTCGTTGTGCCAGTTCGGGGCGTCGATGGCACCTTGCAGGTCGAGGCTGCCGCGGATGTGCGGGCGCAGGGCGGCCGCCAGGAAGAAGTGGAGCTGCCACTGGTCCTGCTGGTCGCCGCCGGGCGTGCCGAACGCCAGCACCGGCACCCCGTCGCGCAGGGCGATCGAGGGGGTGAGGGTGGTACGGGGGCGGCGCCCGGGCGTGAGGGAGTTCGGCAGGCCCTCGTCGAGCCAGGTCATCTGCAGCCGGGTGCCGAGCGGGAAGCCCAGCTCGGGCACGACCGGGTTGGACTGGAGCCAGCCGCCGCTGGGCGTGGCCGCGATCATGTTGCCCCAGCGGTCGACGACGTCGAGGTGGCAGGTGTCGCCACGGGTGGCGCCGTCGGCGGTGACGTCCGGCTCACCGGGCACGGGCGAGGTCGGGCGCTTCGCCACGGTCGGTTCGCCGACGCCCATGGGGTCGAAGCCCGGATCGTCGGCGGCCACCACGCGCGCGTACTCGCTCAGGCGCGGCCCGCGGCTTCCGGGGGCGCCGGGGCGCAGCTCGTACGACGCCTTGTCGCCGATCAGGGCGCGCCGCTCGGCGTTGTAGGCGTCCGACAGCAGGTCACCGAGCGGGACCTCGGCCGCGTCGCCGTACCAGGCCTCGCGGTCGGCCATGGCGAGCTTGCAGCCCTCGATCAGCAGGTGGACGTAGTCCGCGGAGCCGTACCGGGGCAGCTCGGGCGGGAGCAGGGCGAGCTGCTGGAGGAGGACGGGGCCCTGGCTCCAGGGGCCCGCCTTGCACACGGTCCAGCCGTTCCAGTCGTAGGTCGCCGGGGACTCGTAGGCGGCCGACCAGGAGGTCAGGTCGTCGGCCGTCAGGGTGCCGCGGTGGCGTTCGCCGCTGGTGTCCAGGGTGGGCCGCTCCGCCTGCCGCACCAGGGCCTCGGCGATGAACCCGGAGCGCCAGACCCCGCGGGCGGCCTCGATCTGCGCCTCCCGGTCGCCGGTCTTCGCCACCTCGGCGAGCAGCCGCTTCCAGGTGGCGGCCAGCGCGGGGTTGCGCAGCGGCTCGCCGGGGCGCGGCGGCCTCCCGCCGGGCAGGTACACCTCGGCCGAGGACGTCCACTCGGTCTCGAACAGCTTTCGCACGGTCTCGACCGTCTGGCCGACGCGCTCCACGGGTGGGTGCCCGTGCTCGGCGTAGCCGATGGCGTACTTCAGGACGTCGGCGAGAGACCTGGTGCCGTGGTCGCGCAGCAGCAGCATCCAGGCGTCGAAGGCTCCCGGGACGGCGGCGGCGAGGGGCCCGGTGCCGGGGACGAGATCCAGACCGAGTGCCCTGTAGTGCGCGATGGTGGCCCCGGCGGGCGCGACGCCCTGACCGCACAGCACCCGCACCTCCCCGCCCGCCGGGGCGAGCAGGATCGGGACCTCACCGGCGGGACCGTTGAGGTGCGGTTCCACGACGTGCAGCACGAACGCGCCCGCCACGGCCGCGTCGAACGCGTTGCCGCCGTCCTCCAGTACGGCCATCGCCGACTGGGAGGCCAGCCAGTGGGTGGAGGACACCATGCCGAACGTGCCCTGGAGGGTGGGGCGTGTGGTGAACATATGGCCTCTCAGCTTGCTGTCGATGCGCATCGGTCGGTCCCGTGAGCGCTCGGGACACTTACCCGCGGCCCACAGCGACCGACACATGGGGCCCCGCGAACCCGTGCTACGCGCGGCGACAGCAATCGGATTGCCCTCTCCGTTCTTCTTCTCCCAACAACAACGCCGCGGCCGACCCCACACCGGCACCGCAGGGCCGACCCGCCGCCCGGCGTGACGCGGCACGTCCCTGCCCCCTGTCGCAACGCCTCCACCGCGTTTCCCGGTGTGACCGACGGGGACCCGGTCGGCATGGTGTCCCTCGCGGCGGAGCAGCGCATCCACCTGCCGGCCTTGGAGGCAGGATGGCTGACGCAGACCTTCGTGCACTGGCCCTTCCGCCCCGACCAGGTGCAGCGCCTGTTGCCGGAGGGCCTGACCGTGGACGAGTACGAGGGCGCGGCCTGGGTCAGTTTCACGCCGTTCCTGATGGCCGACGTACGGCCTGCGGTCCTGCCCGGCGCGACGCCCGGCCTCCCCACGTTTCCGGAGACCAACCTGCGCACCTATGTCCGGGGCCCCGACGGGCGCGACGGGCTGTGGTTCCTGTCCATCGAGGTGGGCAACCCCCTCATGCTGGCGGCCCGCGCCGTGGGCGCACCGTACAACCCCGGCCGGCTGAGTCTGTCCCATGACGGAGACGTGGTGCGCTACTCGGGTGCACGCCGGGGCGGCTCACCCTCGTACGAGGTGGCCGTGCGGCCCGGCCGCCCGCTGACGCCGACGCAGCGGGACATCTGGCTGACCTCACGGTGGCGCGCGTACACACGACGGCTGGGGATGCTCTGGGAAACGCCCGTCGAGCACGAGCCCTGGCCACTGCGCGCCGCGGTCCTCGAGCACTTCGAGGAGACCGTGACCCGGGCCGCCGGACTTCCCCCACCCGAGGCCGAGCCAGTGGTGCACTTCTCCGAGGGGGTACGCCGGGTGCGCATGGGCGCCTCCCGCCCGCTGTCGCCCTCACGCCCGGCCCACTGACGCGGCCTTGCGGGTCCCGCCCACGGCAGCGGCCGCCCCGTTCGTCCGTTTGTGTCCGCGTGGAGCCCTGCCGGGCGGGTACTCGGCGGCCATGAACCAGATGAACCGGGACAGCGGAACAGGGGGGACGCGGAACCGTCAGTACGGTTCTTCCGACCCCGAGCCGTCGCAGACCCCCGGGGTGGAGCCGGGCGGGGTGCCTCCGGGAGAGACCCCGCCGGGTGAGAGCAGCACTGCGGAGGCCACTCATCGGGACGACTACGACCGGACGCGGGGCTGGGCGAAGGGACCGCTGATCGCCATCATCGCGCTGGTGGTGCTGGTGGCCGGGTTCTTCCTCGCGTACGCGATATCGCTGATGCGGTGAGCGCGCCCCCGGCGGCCGGGCGGTCCGGCGGTCCGGCGGTCCGGCGGTCGTTCGTAAGCGGGGACGGTGGCAATCCGGCCGCCCGGGGTCCCGTCTCGGGGGAGGACGTCCATCGGCAGCCGCGCGGTCCGGCCGGACCCGGCGCGGAGCCGGTACGGGCCCGCGCGGGTCCGCACGGCTCCGCAGCACGGGTCCGGCATCGGGTCCGGTAGGGGTCCCGCTTCGGGCATAAGGGGACACACGGTCCTGTCGGCGGTCAGCCTGCGTCACCCCGTGGGTACGGAGCGAGTTGGCCCCTTCCGCCTCACAGGCAGTCATGTGAAACTGTGGTCCCAGTCCGCAGTGTGGACCACCCTCCGCACCGTCCGTCCCCCACCGAGAAGTGCGCCCGTGCGTGATCTTCCCCTGCCGCTCGCCCTCACGGCGCGGCTGAGCCCGGTCCTCGTGCTCGCCTGTGCGGGCTGGGCGCTGACCTCCGGTCCGGCCGCCTCCTCGGCCACCGAGCACAAGTCGGCCCAGCGGAGCCAGGACGCCCAGAGCCCCCAGGACGCGGGGACCGCCTCCGCTCCCGGCCGGTCGGCCGCGGCGAAGACGTACACCACCGCACCCGCACCGTGCGCTGCTCTGGCCGGGAAGACGATCACGTCGCTGGTCCCGGGCGCCAAGACGGCGGGCAAGGAGATCCCCTCCACGGACCGGTCGGTCCGCCGCACCTGCTCCTGGAACGCGCTCAAGGGCTACGACTACCGCTGGCTCGACGTCACCTTCGAGATCATGGACTCGCAGGCGCAGGCGCAGAAGTCGTACACCGAGCGGACCACGGAGAAGAGCGGCGGCGGCGCGGTCCCCGGTCTCGGCGACGCCGCCTACTCGGTCGTGAACCTCACCACCGAGGACAAGCAGCAGACCCGTGAGGGCCTGGTCCTGGTCCGCGTGTCCAACGCGCTGGTCTCCGTGGACTACAACGGCAGCGACTTCGAGACGAAGAAGGCGCCCGGTACGGACGAGATCAACAAGGGGGCCATCAAGGCCGCCAGGGAGGCGGTGGCCGCGCTGGGGAACGGTCAGCAGAAGAGCTGACCGTCCCCCGTGGCCCGGCCGGTGGTCACACCGTGGCGTTGTCCCGGCCTCGCGCGAGCATCAGCAGCAGGTACAGCACCATCGACGTGCCGAGACCGACCGCCCAGCCGTAGTCGGCGAGCGGCTTCAGGGCGGGGACGGGGCGGCCGTCGATCAGCGGATGGAAGTCCGCGCCGCCGATCGCCAGCACCCCGCCGACGACGAAGGCCAGCACGGCCCGCCAGTTCCAGCCGCCCCCGTACCAGTAGCGGCCGCCTGAGCGGTACAGGTCGGTGAGGTCGAGCCGGGTGCGGCGCAGGATCCAGTAGTCGGCGATGAGGATGCCGGCCACCGTGCCGAGCAGGCCGCCGACCAGGCCGAGCCAGGTGAAGATGTAGCCCTGCGGGTCGGAGTACAGCTTCCACGGGAAGATCAGCACCGCGAGGACCGAGGTGATCAGCGCACCGGTGCGGAAACTCACCTTCCGCGGCGCGATGTTGGAGAAGTCGAACGCCGGGGAGACCAGGTTGGCCGCGATGTTCACCGACAGGGTCGCCACCAGTACGGTCACCAGGGCGTAGAGCAACCCGACCACGTTGTCCGTCTTCGCCGCCAGCTGCACCGGGTCCCAGACCGGCTTGCCGTACACCGCCTGCGAACCCGAGGTGACCAGCACCGACAGGAACGCGAACAGCGTCATGGTGGTCGGCAGGCCGAGCGTCTGGCCCCACGTCTGGGCCTTCTGGCTGCGGCCGTACCGGGTGAAGTCCGGGATGTTCAGCGACAGCGTGGACCAGAAGCCGATCATGCCCATGAGGGAGGGCGCGAACAGCTTCCAGAAGTCCGCTCCCCAGCCCAGCTTGGAGGGTTGGTCGAACAGCGGGCCGAAGCCGCCCGCCTTGCTGCTCATCCACCACAGCATCACCAGGGCGCCGACGATCACGAAGGGCGCCGCCCAGTTCTCGAAGCGGCGGATCGTCTCCATGCCCCGGTAGATGATGGCGACCTGGAGCGCCCAGAAGAGCGCGAACGACAGCCACATGGTCCAGGCGTAGCCGCCGACGTGGGAGGCGTTCGACCAGCTGTCGCCGATGAGCTTCCCGGCGAGGAAGTAGATCGCCTCGCCGCCGATCCAGGTCTGGATGCCGAACCAGCCGCACGCCACCAACGCTCGCACGACCGCGGGGAGGTTGGCGCCGCGCACGCCGAAGGAGGCCCGGGCGAAGACCGGGAAGGGGATGCCGTACTTGGGTCCCGCGTGCCCGGTGAGCAGCATCGGGACCAGCACGATCACATTGGCCAGGGCGATGGTGAACACCGCCTGCTTCCAGTCCATGCCGACCGCGATCAGGCCGGAGGCCAGGGTCCAGGACGCCGTGTTGTGGGCCATGCCGACCCACAGCGCGGAGAAGTTGTACGTGGTCCAGGTGCGCTTGGCGACGGGGACCGGCAGCAGGTCCTCGTTGGCGTACGCACCGCTCGGCTGCGGGGAGCCCGGGGCGATCTCCACGCGCCCGTCGGGGAGGGTGACTTGGGCGGACGGCGGTATGGCCGTGGGAGCGGTGTCGGTCATGGGGCAGGCCAATCAGGAGGTGGGACGGGAGAGGCCGTGCGGGTGCGGCGCCGATGGGGGGTGCGCCCGGTGGACGGATCGACCGGAGCGTCCTGGGCCCCCTTCCCGGGAGAGCGGGAAGGGGACGAGCGGGGAGAGGAAGGGTCCGGGGACCCGGTGGGGATCAGCCGTTGACGGCCGGGATGACCTGGCTCCCGTACGCGTCGATGACGGCTTCCTGTGCGTCGTGCATGTCGTAGACGGCGAACTGGTCGACGCCCAGCTCGCGCAGTGCCTTCAGCTTCTCGATGTGCTTCTCGACCGGGCCGATGACGCAGAACCGGTCGACGATCTCGTCGGGCACGAACTGGGTGTCGGGGTTTCCGCTGCGCCCGTGGTGGGCGTAGTCGTAACTTTGGCGGGCCTTGATGTAGTCGGTGAGCTCCTCGGGGACGGCGGAGGAGTGCTCGCCGTACTTGGCGACGAGGTCGGCTACGTGGTTGCCGACCATGCCGCCGAACCAGCGGCACTGCTCACGGGCGTGCGCCAGCGCCTCGGGCGAGTCGTCCTCGGTGACGTAGGCGGGGGCGGCGACGCAGATCCTCACCTCGGACGGGTCGCGCCCGGCGGCAGCGGCCGCGTCCTTGACCGCCTTGACCATGTACTCGGTCAGATACAGGTCGGCCAGCTGGAGGATGAACCCGTCGGCCTCCTCTCCGGTCATCTTGAGGGCCTTGGGGCCGTACGCCGCCATCCACACGGGAAGCCTGGCGCCCGGCTTGATCCAGGGGAACTTGACGACGGTGCCGCCGCCGAGGTCGGCCTCCTCTCCGCTGCCCAGCGCCCGGATGACCTTCATGGCCTCGCTGATGCGGGCCAGGGTGTTGGGTTTGCGGCCCGCGACGCGCATCGCCGAGTCGCCGCGGCCGATGCCGCAGATCGTGCGGTTGCCGAACATGTCGTTGAGGGTGGCGAACGTGGAGGCGGTGACCTCCCAGGTGCGGGTGCCCGGGTTCGTCACCATCGGGCCGACCGTCAGCTTCTGCGTATGGGCCAGGATCTGGCTGTAGATCACGAACGGCTCCTGCCACAGCACGGCGGAGTCGAAGGTCCAGCCGTAGCGGAAGCCGTTGCGCTCGGCTCTCTTCATCAGGCTGACGACCCGCGAGGCCGGCGGGTCGGTCTGCAGGACGAGTCCGAAGTCCATGGGGCGCCACTCCTAGTTGAGGTACTGACAGGTGGAGCGGGGGGTGTAGACGCCGTGTCCCGCGCGTCCGGTGAACTCCCGCTCGGTGATGACGGGTTCGCCGCGTGAGAGGACGGTCTCGACCCGGCCGGTGGTGCGCTTGCCCTCGTACGCCGAGTAGTCGACGTTCATGTGGTGCGTCTCGGCGGACATGACCTGCTCGGCGTGCGGGTCGTAGATCACGACGTCGGCGTCCGCGCCGGGGGCGATGGTGCCCTTCTTCGGGTAGAGGCCGAACATCCGGGCGGGGGTGGCGCAGGCGATCTCGATCCAGCGGCGGCGTGAGATGTGCCCGTCGACGACGGCCTGGTGCAGCAGGTCCATGCGGTTCTCGACGCCCGGGAGGCCGTTGGGGATCTTCGAGAAGTCGCCCCTGCCCAGCTCCTTCTGGCCCACGAAGCAGAAGGGGCAGTGGTCGGTGGAAACCACCTGGAGGTCGTTGGTGCGCAGACCCTTCCACAAGGCCGCCTGGTGCTCCTTGGGCCGCAGCGGGGTCGAGCACACGTACTTCGCGCCCTCGAAGTCGGGCTCGGCGAGGTTGTCCGTGGACAGGAACAGGTACTGCGGGCAGGTCTCGCCGAAGACGTTCAGTCCCTCGTCCCGGGCGCGGGCCAGCTCGGCGACCGCCTCCATAGCCGAGACGTGCACCACGTACAGCGGGGCCCCGGCGACCTGGGCGAGCTTGATGGCGCGGTGGGTGGCCTCGGCCTCCAGCAGGGCCTTGCGGACCTCGCCGTGGTACCTCGGATCCGTCTCGCCGCGGGCCAGCGCCTGCTCCACCAGCACGTCGATCGCGATGCCGTTCTCGGCGTGCATCATGATCAGCCCGCCGTTCTCGGCGGAGCGCTGCATGGCGCGCAGGATCTGGCCGTCGTCCGAGTAGAACACTCCTGGATAGGCCATGAACTGCTTGAACGAGGTCACGCCCTCCTCGACCAGGAGATCCATCTCCTTGAGCGTCTCCTGGTTCACATCGGAGACGATCATGTGGAAGCCGTAGTCGACGGCGCAGTTGCCCTCGGCCTTGGCGTGCCAGGCGTCGAGCCCCTCGCGCAGCGAGTGGCCCACGCTCTGCACCGCGAAGTCGATGATCGTGGTCGTTCCGCCCCAGGCGGCGGCCCGGGTGCCGGTCTCGAAGGTGTCGGAGGCGAAGGTGCCGCCGAACGGCAACTCCATGTGGGTGTGGGCGTCGACACCGCCCGGGATCACGTACTTGCCGGTGGCGTCGATGGTCTGCTCGGCCGTGAAGGCCTCGGCGGCCGGGGTGCCGGACGCGGCGAGGGCGGCGATGCGGCCGTCCTCGATCAGGACGTCGGCGTGGATCTCGTCGGACGCGGTGATGACGAGGCCACCGCGGATGACGGTACGAGTCATGCTCACCCTCCGGGCGTTGACGGCGGTCGTGAAAAGTGCCGGTTGTCTGTGGCTTGTCGCGCAGTTCCCCGCGCCCCTGAAAGGGGCGCGGGGTACCTGCCCCCCTTTACGGCGCCGTCAGCGGGCCGTACGCGTCGGGACGGCGGTCCCGGTAGAACTGCCAGCGGTCGCGGACTTCGCGCAGCTTGGCCAGGTCCAGGTCGCGGACGACCAGTTCGGTCTCCTTGTCGCTGGCCACCTCGCCGACGAACTGGGCCTCCGGGTCCACGAAGTACGAGGTCCCGTAGAAGTCGTTGTCGCCGAGCTCCTCGGTACCGACCCGGTTGATCGCGCCGACGAAGTACTCGTTGGCGACGGCCGCCGCCGGCTGCTCCAGCTGCCACAGGTAGGCGGACAGACCCCGCGAGGTGGCCGACGGGTTGAAGACGATCTCGGCGCCCTCCAGACCCAGCGCGCGCCAGCCCTCCGGGAAGTGGCGGTCGTAGCAGATGTAGACGCCGATCCTGCCGACGGCGGTCTCGAAGACCGGCCAGCCGACGTTCCCGGGACGGAAGTAGAACTTCTCCCAGAAGCCCTTGACCTGCGGGATGTGGTGCTTGCGGTACTTGCCGAGGTACGAGCCGTCCGCATCGATCACCGCTGCGGTGTTGTACAGGACCCCGGGCTGCTCCTCCTCGTACATGGGCAGGACGAGGACGATGCCCAGCTCCTCGGCGAGGGCCTGGAAGCGCTTGACGATCGGGCCGTCCGGGATCCGCTCGGCGTACTCGTAGAACGCGGGGTCCTGGACCTGGCAGAAGTACGGCCCGTAGAACAGCTCCTGGAAGCACAGGACCTGGGCACCTTGCGCGGCCGCGTCGCGGGCCGCCTGCTCGTGGACCTGGATCATCGATTCCTTGTCGCCCGTCCAGGCGGTCTGGAAGACGGCTGCACGGATCACTCTGCTCATCGGGACCTCCGGTCGCTCGGTGTGCTGAGAGCGTAGGAAGCCTGCGGGCCGGGTTTGAGTTGCACCGTGTCACGTCTGCGGGCGTCCGGCGTTGCACCGTGTCATACCGGCCCGTGCACACCTGTTTCCCGCTCATTTCCATGGCGTCTCACTCTTGTTGGGCGTCGTGCGCGAGGAGCGCGATGTGTACCGAGGCAGCCTGTTCGAAGTCGTCGAGGTCGACCCCGAGGCGGCCCTGTATGGCCTCCAGCCTGCGGTAGAGGGCAGGTCGGCTGACGTGGTGGAGCTGGGCGGTGCGGGACTTGTTGCGGCCGGTGGCGAGGTAGGTGCGCAGCACCGGCAGCAACTCCTGTTCGGCGTCGCGCCCGCACAGCAGCCCGTCCAGCTCCCGCTCGGCGAAGGCCTGCACGTGCGGGTCGTCGCGCAGCAGCCGGATCAGGCCGCGCAGATGGACGTCCCTGAGGCGTACGACGGGCGGGAGGTCCTGCGCGGCGGAGTGGCCGGCCACGGCGTCCGCGACGTGCTGGGCCTCGCGCAGTCCGGCGGGCACGTCCTCCCAGGCGGTGCGCGGGTCGGCGGCGGCGATGGCCGTCCCGCGCAGCGCCGGGGACTCCGTGCGCAGCCGGGTGGCGAAGTGCGCGGTCAGCGCTTCCGCGTCCTGGTCGCGGGCGAGGCTGAGCAGTACGGCGGTGGCCCCGTCGGCCAGCTCGGCGGCGAGCCCGGGCAGGCCCAGCAGCCGCAGGACGCGATCGAGCTGTGCGGGATCGCCGTCGCGTACGACCAGGGGGACGAAGGTGCGGCGGTTGACGGGCAGCCCGGCCGCCCGCGCCCGGGGCAGCAGCCGGCCGGCCGGGACGGCCCCGGAGACCAGGTCGGTCAGCAGGCTCTGCGCGGACTGCTCCTCCCAGGTGTGCACGGAGCCGTGGAGCATCCGGTGCAGGACCAGGGCCTCGGCGGCGCGCTCGGCGAGCAGGCGCCCGATGGGGCTGTCCCCGCGGTAGCCGCACAGCACGATCCGGCCCCAGCGCTCGCCGCGCCCGCCCAGCTCGGCGCGGACCCAGCCGTCGCCCTCGCTGCCGCCCGCCTGCCGTGCGATGCGCTCCCAGTCGCGCAGCACGTCGTCGACCGCGGGCCGCTCCCCCGCCGTGGCGAGCACACGGTGGGCGAGGTTGGTGAGGACGACGGGGCAGCCCGCGTGCACGGCGATCTCGTCGAGCAGCCGCTGCAGCGGGGCCCCCGTGGTGATGAGCCCGGTCAGGGCCGTGCGGACGGACTCCGACAGGCTCACCGCCGCGAACTTGCGCCGCACGAGGCGGGACTGGACCTCCTCGGTCAGTTCGGCGAACGGGAAGGGCCGGTGCAGGACCACCATGGGCAGCCCGCAGCGCTCGGCGGCCCGGCGCATCACGTCCGGGGGCGCCGGGAAGGCCCGGCCGAGTCCGAGGACGACGGCCGCGGCCTCCGCGCGGTGCAGGGACCGGATGTACTCGGCCTGCTTCTCCACGTCACCGGCGAGCAGCACCCCCGTGGTGAGGACCATCTCGCCGCCGCTGAGCATCACCCCGACGTCGGGCGCCTCCGCGACGTGCACCCAGCGCACCGGCCGGTCCAGGTGCCCGGCGCCGGCCACCACCTCGGGCTCTCCGGCGAGCACCCGGTCCAGGGTGAGGACCTGGCGTACCGACAGGGCGGGTTCCAAGGCGGTGCGCATGGCGTCACTTCCCCTTTTTTGTGGCTCGCTTCGCCTCCGGGGCGCTGGATGCCGGTGTCGAGAGACCGACCGCGCTCAGCCCTTCGGGCCTCCGCGCTCCCCCGAGCTCTCGGCTTCGCTCGGGTTAGGGGAACCCCCATGCCCTCTCGACACCGGCGCGCCCCTTCGGCTCACTCGCCCGTTCACTTGCTGCCTGCTACTGGACATCCCTCAGGGCCTGCTCGAGGATCGCGGCGCCCTCCTCGGCCTCCGCCACGGTGAGCGAGAGCGGCGGGGCGATGCGCAGCACGCTGGTGTTGTGCCCGCCGCCCTTGCCGATCAGCAGTCCGCCGTCGCGGGCCGCCTCGAGCACGGCGGCCGCGGCGTCCGGGTCGGCCTCGTCGGTGCCGGGCCGCACCAGCTCGACGCCGATCATCAGGCCGCGCCCGCGCACCTCCCGTACGCCCGGAAGCTGGGCGCCGACCGCCCGCAGCCGCTCCATGAGCAGTCCGCCGACGCGCCGGGCGTTGCCCTGGAGGTCGTGCTCCAGCAGGTACGTCAGGTTGGCGAGCCCGGCCGCCATCGTGATCTGCGTGCCGCCGAAGGTCGAGATGCTGTTGGCGTCGAGGCAGTTCATGATCTCGGCGCGGGCGACGACGCCGCCGATGGACATGCCGTTGCCGATGCCCTTGGCGAAGGTGAGGATGTCCGGCGGACCGCTCCGGCCGTGCGCCTGCCAGCCCCAGAAGTTGTCACCGGTGCGGCCCCAGCCGGTCTGCACCTCGTCCGCGATCCACAGGATGCCGTGCTCCTGGAGCACGTCGCGGAAGGCCGCGTAGAGCCCGTCGGGCGGCGAGGTGAAGCCGCCGACGCCCTGGATCGGCTCGGCGATCAGCGCGGCGGGCGGGCGGGTGTGCCCGAGGAGGTCCCTCAGGTCCTCGACGCAGGCCGCGATGAAGTCGGCGTCGCTCAGGTGGGCGAACGGGCCGCGGGTGCGGACCCCGCCGTGGACGTAGAGCGTCTGGAGCGGGGAGAGGGAGGTCGGGGACCAGCCGCGGTTGCCGGTGATGCCGATCGCGCTGAACGAGCGGCCGTGGTAGCTGTTGCGCATCGCCAGGATCTGGTTGCTGCGCCGGTACGTCGTGGCGAGCAGCAGCGCGGTGTCGTTGGCCTCGGTGCCGGAGGTGGTGAAGAAGACGCGGGCGTCCGGGATGCCGCTCAGCCGGGCGATGCGCTCGGCGAGTTCGACCATCGGCCGGTTGAGGTAGAGCGTGGACGAGTGGATGATCCGCCCGGCCTGCTCGCTGACCGCCTTGGTCACCTCGGGCAGCGCGTGCACGGTCATCGTGGTCAGGATGCCGCCGAAGAAGTCCAGGTACTTCTTCCCGTCGGCGTCCCAGACGTGCCGGCCCTCGCCGTGGGTGATCTCCAGGGGGTCCTTGTAGTAGAGGGCCAGCCACTCGGGCAGGACGGCCTTGTGGCGGTCGTACAGGTCACTCACGGCTTCACCAGTCCTTCGTACGCGTCGGGGCGGCGGTCGCGGTAGAACGCCCACTGCTGCCGCACTTCTTCGATGAGGTCGAAGTCGAGGTCCCGCACGACGAGCTCCTCCTCCTTGTCGCTCGCGACCTCGCCCACAAACTGCCCACGGGGATCGACGAAGTAGCTCGTCCCGTAGAAGTCGTTGTCGCCGTACTCCTCACGGCCCACCCGGTTGATCGCGGCGACGAAGTACTCGTTGGCGACGGCCGCCGCGGGCTGCTCGAGCTGCCAGAGGTAGGAGGACAGTCCGCGGTGGGTGGCGGAGGGGTTGTAGACGAGTTGGGCGCCGTTCAGGCCGAGCTGCCGCCAGCCCTCCGGGAAGTGGCGGTCGTAGCAGATGTAGACGCCGACCTTGCCGACCGCGGTGTCGAAGACGGGCCAGCCGAGGTTGCCGGGTTTGAAGTAGTACTTCTCCCAGAAGCCCTTGACCTGGGGGATGTGGTGCTTGCGGTACTTGCCGAGGTAGGTGCCGTCGGCGTCGATCACGGCGGCGGTGTTGTAGTAGAAGCCGGACTGCTCGACCTCGAACACGGGGGCGACGATCACCATGCCGGTCTCGCGCGCGAGGGTCTGCATACGGCGCACCGTCGGCCCGTCCGGCACCGGCTCGGCCCAGCGGTAGTGCTCGGGCTCCTGGACCTGGCAGAAGTAGGGGGCGTTGAAGACTTCCTGGAAGCCGATGACCTTCGCGCCCTGCCGGGCCGCCTCACGGGCGTGCTCCACATGCTTGGCGATCATGGATTCGGTGTCACCGGTCCAGGTCGCCTGGACCAGTGCGGCGCGTACGACGTGGGCCATGGTGCCGCTCCTTTGCCTGATGGTCCGCGAGGGACGTCAGAGAGCCTCTACGCCCGTAGAGCGGGGCTGTAGAGGGTCGAACGTAAGCCTCCGCGGCGGCCTTGCCAAGCCCATCGTCGTGAACCCGCTGAGTCGATCACGTTTCGCACTCCTGCGGGTGAGTGGTCGCACGGAAGCCGGGCCGGTCAGGCGGTGAATCCGGCGACCCGCAGAGCGTGGACGAGGTCCCAGTGCCGCTCGGCGGAGACACCCCGGGCGGCCTCCAGCAGCAACGGTACGAGCAGCTGGGGCTCGGCGGCGACACTGCGGGCGGCCTCCTGAGGCGTACGCACGCGTACGTACGCGTCGAGGAGGGCGCCGACCTCGCGGTGCCGGCCGTCGGCGTGGAGCCCGAGGACGGCCTCGCCGATCTCCTTCGCGGGCCGTGCGACGCCCTGCCGCAGCATCTCCTCGCCGTCCGTGCCGCGGCCGGCCGCGGTGAGGGCGTCCGCGGCGGCGACGAGGCGGTCGGCGGGCAGCGAGGCGGCCTCCCACAGCAGGGTGGCCCAGTCGGCGCCGAGGCCCGCACGGTGCAGTTCGGCGGCCAGCAGGGGGTAGCGGTCGGCGGGCCAGTGGGCGGCCTCGACGAGCAGCGCGTGCGCCTCGCCGCTGCGGCCCTCGGCGCGCAGCCGGACGAGCGCGGCGACGGTGTCGGCGGTGAGCTGCCGGCCGGCCTCGTCGAGGGGCTGGGTACGCGACTGAGGGGCCTCGGGCGTCTCGGCGCCGGCGGCCCCGGCGAACCGGGCGCCACGGGGGACCCGACGCCCCGGCGCGGGGGCCGCCACGGGCGGAACGGCACCTGTGGGCGGCTCCTGCACGTCCATCATTCCGGCGAAACGGGCACTGCCGCGCGGGCGGCGTTTGGAGCGCTGTTCGGCGGGGGCGGCCGCGGGGGCGGGCCCGGACTCGCGGGTCACGGGTTCCCGGGACGGGCCGACCGGCCCCTCGGAACCGGGTCCGGGGGCGTCCTGGCCCCGGACCCGGCGCCAGACGGAAGCGTCGTCGGCCGGTCCCGTGTCCGGGGTCTCCGAGCCGCCGTGCGGCCGTCCGGACGCCGGGTTCGGGCGGCCGCCGCGAGGCCGTTCGGACGGCGCGTCCGGGGCCTGCGGCCACCCCTCGCCGCGCGCCCGGGCCACCTCCGCCGGCCGGCTCTCCGCGTGGCCGCCCGGCGGGGCCGCTGTTCCCCCGCCGGCCGTCTCCTCGGACGCGCGGGCCTCCGTGGATGCTTCCCCCAGGCGGAACACGTCCCCCGCCCGGGCCGCCCCGGAAGATCGCGCACCCTGTGCGGGCAGGGCGCGGTGATCGAGGGCCTCCATCCGGCGACGCAGCTCCGCACAGCGGGCCGCGGCGCGGTCGTGGTCGTCCCGCGCCCAGGCCAGGTCGATCCGGAGCGACGCGGCCTCCTCCCGGGTGGCGGCGGACCCCAGCCTGCGCGTGAGGGCCGCCCTGCGCTCCGCCGCGAAGCGCTTCTCCCGCAGCATCATGTCCAGCCGGTCACCGAGCGCCTTCCGGGCGCCCGGCCGGGCGTCGTACGCGGCGAGTGAGGCACCGTGCAGCGCCCGCGCCCGCTCGGCCTCCGGCGCCGCGACCGCGGGCCCGTATGCGGCGGCGAGGTCCTGCAGCAGCGCCTCCACCACGTCCCAGGGCGGCACCTCCCGGCCCTCCAGGCAGGCCCGCATGCCGTCGGGGTCGCGCTGCCAGAAGACTCCGCACCAGCCGCCGCCCTGGTCGAGCCGCGCCAGCAGCCCGTTCAGGTAGCTCGCGTACTCCCGCACGGCTCCCGGGAGTTGATCCACCGCCATCGCCCAGCTCCCGCCCCGAGTGGAGTCCTCCGGTCCGGTAGAAAACACCAGTCGTGTTACGGAAGGGCTACAGGCGGTTTTCAGAGGGGACGCAGTGCGCTCCGCGGGGACCTTCGGACCCTGTGCGCGCCCCGCCGCGCCGACGCCGCACCCGAGGGTCGGCCACTCGCCCGCCCGAGGGCGTCCGTCCTGCTGAACATGCCCTGGAACAACGATCGTGCGATGGTGTTCTAAGCGTCAGGGCACGCACCGCACGTGCACGCACGCAGCGCAGACGGGAGCGCACGCAGCGCAGGTGCGCGCACGCACCACAGGTGCAAACGCACGCACCGCAGGTGTAACTCGGACAACCCCGGGCACCCGCGACGGACCGGCATGTACATCAGCGGAACGGAAGGCCATGACCAGCGGATTCACGGGTCCGCAGGGCTACGGCTCGGACCCCTTCGCAGAGTTCTTCGCACGTATCTTCGGTGGGCAGCGTCCCGGTCCCCGGCAGATCGACCTGGGGCGGCTCCTGAGCGAGCCGGCCCGTCAACTGGTCGCCGGTGCCGCGCGCTACGCCGCCGAGCACGGCAGTCGCGACCTGGACACCCAGCATCTGCTGCGCGCCGCGCTCGCCACCGAACCGACCCGGAGTCTGCTCAGCCGCGCCGGGGCGGACCCCGACTCGCTGGCCTCTGAGATCGACGAACGCTCCGGCCCGGTCCAGCAGAGTTCGGGCGACGCGCCGCCGCCCACCTCGCTCTCCCTGACGCCCGCCGTCAAGCGCGCCCTGCTGGACGCCCACGAACTGGCCCGGGCCAGCGGCACCGGCTACATCGGCCCCGAGCACGTGCTCAGCGCGCTCGCCGCGAACCCCGACTCGGCCGCCGGGCACATCCTCCACTCCCACCGCTTCACCCCCTCTCCCCTGCCCCCGGAGGCAGGGGACCACGTGGCGCAGCGCCCGGAACGGCCGCGCCCCACGTCGACGCCGACCCTGGACAAGTACGGTCGCGATCTCACCGACCTCGCGCGGCAGGGCCGTATCGACCCGGTGATCGGGCGGGAGGAGGAGATCGAGCAGACCATCGAGGTGCTCTCCCGCCGCGGCAAGAACAACCCGGTGCTCATCGGTGACGCGGGCGTCGGCAAGACCGCCATCGTCGAAGGGCTCGCGCAGCGCATCGCCGACGGCGACGTGCCCGACGTCCTGCTCAGCCGCCGGGTCATCTCCCTGGACCTGACCGGCGTGGTGGCCGGCACCCGCTACCGGGGCGACTTCGAGGAGCGGCTGAACAACATCGTCGGCGAGATCCGCGCGCACTCGGAAGAGCTGATCGTCTTCATCGACGAGCTGCACACCGTGGTCGGCGCCGGTGGCGGCGGTGCGGAGGGCGGCTCCATGGACGCGGGCAACATCCTCAAGCCCGCCCTGGCCCGCGGCGAACTGCACGTGGTGGGCGCCACCACGCTGGAGGAGTACCGCCGGATCGAGAAGGACGCGGCGCTGGCGCGCCGGTTCCAGCCGATCCTGGTGCCCGAGCCGTCCGTGCAGGACGCCATCGAGATCCTGCGCGGGCTGCGCGACCGCTACGAGGCCCACCACCAGGTCCGCTACACCGACGAGGCGCTGGTCGCCGCCGTGGAGCTGTCCGACCGCTATCTCACCGACCGGCACCTGCCGGACAAGGCGATCGACCTGATCGACCAGGCGGGCGCCCGGGTGCGGCTGCGGGCCAAGACCAAGGGCACGGACGTACGGGCCCTGGAACGGGAGGTCGAGCGGCTGACCCGGGACAAGGACCAGGCGGTGGCCGACGAACAGTACGAGCAGGCCACGCGGCTGCGCGACCGCATCGTCGAGCTGAAGCAGCGGATCGAGGAGGCGAGCGGCGAGTCCGAGGCCGACGAGGGGCAGCACCTGGAGGTCACCACGGAGGCCATTGCCGAGGTGGTGTCCCGGCAGACCGGCATCCCGGTGAGCCGGCTCACCGAGGAGGAGAAGGAACGGCTGCTCGGCCTCGAGGAGCACCTGCACCAGCGGGTCGTCGGGCAGGACGAGGCGGTCGCCGTGGTCGCCGACGCGGTGCTGCGCTCGCGGGCCGGGCTGTCCAGTCCCGACCGGCCGATCGGCAGCTTCCTGTTCCTCGGCCCCACCGGTGTCGGCAAGACGGAGCTGGCGCGGGCGCTCGCGGAGGCGCTGTTCGGCAGCGAGGAGCGCATGGTCCGGCTCGACATGAGCGAGTACCAGGAGCGGCACACCGTCAGCCGGCTGGTGGGCGCCCCGCCCGGGTACGTGGGCCACGAGGAGGCCGGGCAGCTCACCGAGGTCGTACGGCGCCACCCGTACTCGCTGCTGCTGCTCGACGAGGTGGAGAAGGCTCACCCGGACGTCTTCAACATCCTGCTGCAGGTCCTCGACGACGGGCGGCTGACCGACTCCCAGGGCCGGACCGTGGATTTCACGAACACGGTCATCGTGATGACGAGCAACCTGGGTTCGGAGGCGATCACCCGGCGCGGCGCGGGCATCGGGTTCGGTGCGGGCGGTACCGAGGCGGACGAGGACGCGCGGCGGGAGCAGATCCTGCGCCCGCTGCGCCAGCACTTCAGGCCGGAGTTCCTCAACCGCATCGACGAGATCGTCGTCTTCCGCCAGCTGACGCCCGAGCAACTGCGGCAGATCACCGACCTGCTGCTGGACAAGACGCGGCGGCAACTGCGCGCCCAGGACATCGACGTGGCGTTCAGCGAGCGGGCCGTGCAGTGGCTGGCGCAGCGCGGCTACCAGCCGGAGTACGGCGCACGCCCGCTGCGCCGCACGATCCAGCGGGAGCTGGACAACCGGCTCTCCCGTCTGCTCCTGGACGGCCGGATCGAACGCGGCAGCCGGGTCGAGGTCGACGTGGAGGACGACCGACTCGCCTTCCACCCGCGACCGCGGGCCTCGGCGCGGGCCTCCGCCGACGGGGATCCGGGCGGCGGTGCGGCCCGCGCCCCGGAAGGCGGGACCGCACTCTGGTGAGGGTGAACCTCGGGTGAACCTCCCGGCGGCCGTCAGGGCTCCGGGGTCACCACCATCGCCGAGCCGCCGCCGCGTCGCACCTTCTCGGCGGCGGCCAGCCACTTGCCCCCGGGCAGGCGCTGCACGCCCGTCGCCGCGCCGATCTCGGGGTTCAGCGTGAAGGAGTGCCCGATGGCCTCCAGTTGGGCACGCAGAGAGCTGTTGTAGAGGGCGGGTTCGAGTTCCGTCTTCGCCGCGTTGCGCTGGCTGGCGCGCGGCGCGGCGATCGCGTCGACCAGCGGCAGGTGCCGGTCCAGGAACTCGGTGAGGGTCTGCAGCACGGTCGTGATGATGGTCGCGCCGCCGGGCGAACCGAGCGCGACGACCGGGCGGCCCTGCTTGTCGAGCACGATGGTCGGGGAGATCGAGGAGCGCGGACGCTTGCCCGGGCCCGGCAGGTTCGGGTCGTGCACGGCCGGGTTGGCGGGCGTGAAGGAGAAGTCCGTGAGCTCGTTGTTGAGCAGGAAGCCGCGGTGCGGGACGGTGATGCCGCTGCCGCCGGTCTGCTCGATGGTGAGGGTGTAGGAGACGACGTTGCCCCACTTGTCGGCGACCGTGAGGTGCGTGGTGTTCTCGCCCTCGTACGTCGTCGGGGCCGCCGTACCGCCGGTCGTGCAGGGCGCCGGGTGGCGCGGGTCTCCCGGCGCGAGCGGGCTGGTGAGCACCGCGTCGTCCTTGATCAGGCATGCGCGAGAGTCGGCGTACTTCTGCGACAGCAGGTCCTTGGTCGGCACGTCCTCGAAGGCGGGGTCGCCGACCCAGCGACCGCGGTCGGCGAACGCGATACGGCTGGCCTCGATGAAGTGGTGCAGGTACTGCACCTCGCTCGCCTTCGAAAGGTCCGTCCTCTGAAGGATGTTGAGTGCCTCGCCGACGGTCGTGCCGCCGGAGGACGAGGGCGCGATGGAGTAGACGTCCAGGCCGCGGTAGGACGTCTTCGTGGGCGCCTGGAGCTTGGCGCCGTAGGCCGCGAGGTCCTTCTCGGACAGCTTGCCCGGGCGGGCGTTCCAGCCCGAGGCCGGGTCCACCGGGGGCTTGTCGACCGTGGCGACGATGTCCTTGCCGAGGTCGCCGTGGTAGATCGCGCCTATGCCCTTGCGGCCCAGCTCCTCGTAGGTGCGGGCGAGGTCGGGGTTCTTGAAGGTGGAGCCCACGACGGGGAGTCGGCCGCCCGGCAGGAACAGCTCGGCGGTGTCCGGGAAGTACCGGAAGCGGGTCTCGTTGGACGCCGTCTGGGAGCGGAAGGTGTCGTCGACGGTGAAGCCGTCGCGGGCGATCCGCTCGGCCGGCTTCAGCACCGTATCCAGCCGCTTGGTGCCCCACTCGTCCAGCGCCTTCTGCCAGGTGGCGGGCGTGCCGGGGGTGCCGACGCTCAGACCGCTGCTGACGGCGTCGGCGAAGGCGAGCGGCTTGCCGTTCTCCACGAACAGGTTGGAGTCGGCGGTCAGCGGTGCCGTCTCACGACCGTCGATGGTGTGCACCGTGCGGGACTTGGCGTCGTAGTAGACGAAGTAGCCGCCTCCGCCGACGCCCGCGGAGTACGGCTCGGTGACGCCGAGCGCGGCGGCGGTGGCGACGGCCGCGTCGACCGCGTTGCCGCCCTTCTTGAGGACCTCGATGCCGGCGGCGGACGCGTCGGCGTCCACACTGGCCACGGCTCCGCCATAGCCCACGGCCACGGGCACTTTCGCCGGGGTCGATTTCTCCGGCGCCGTGGCGGCGTGCGGTGGTGCTGCCGCTCCCACCGACACCAGGGCGGCCGAGACCGCCGAGACCGCCAGTTTCCGCGCGACAGGGCGACGCATTCGTACCTCCAGTGGCGTGCGTCCACGCAGGGTAACCACATTGCCATGGCCCCGTCAGCACCGCCTCGACCAGTGGTCCGAATGGGGGACTAACATGCGCGGCCATGAACGACGACGTGCGCAACATCGTCCTCGGGGTGATAGCCGCCGGTATCAGCGCCTCGCTCGGCTGGCTCGCCCGTACGTACCTGTGGAGGCGCAAGCTGCGGCGCAAGCAGGCGTTCTTCGGGCTGCCGGACCACTCCGAGTCGCTGCTGGTGGTCAACCGCGCGGCAGGTGGACCAGAGCTGTCGGTGAAGCGCTACGACGTGTTCGCCCTGCTCGAACTCTCCGCTCTGATCAAGGACTGCCACGCGCGCGCCCAGGTCTTGGCGCACGACGCCACTCAGCAGGGCTTCGGCGAACGGACGGAGTTCTGCGTCGGCGGCCCCTACTCCAACCGCCGGATGGCGGCCCACCTTTCGTCACTGCTACCGGGTGTGCGGGTCAACACGGACCCCGAACCGGCGGCGGAACGGGGCACGTTCAGGATCGGCGGGGAGCACTACCGCATGGAGCGCGGCCGCAGCGAGTACGTCCTGCTCGCCCGGCTCACCGCGGACGGGCAGGAGGACTCCCGCCCGGTGTTCCTCTTCTGCGGTCAGCGGGCCGTCGACAACCAGGCCGCCACCCGCTATCTCGCCCGTCACCACGAGCGGCTGCACCGCAAGTACGGCACCGGATCCTTCGTGCTGCTGCTGAGGGTGGTCAATTCCCAGGCGTACGGCCCGGATGTGGTCGAGCTGGTCGCGGACGTGACGCGGGCGGCACGGACGCCGCTGCCCGAGCCGGCCTCGGCCGACACGACCGCTTAGCCGTTCAACAAACGTTACTGGTACGTAACTTACCGACGGGTTACTTGCGGTAAGGGCGCGCGGTTACCGTCGGGTCACTTTGCACTGACACGAGTGAAGGAGTGACCCATGGGACACGGTCGCACCCGTCTGCGCACCGCCGCCGCAGGAGCCTTGTCGGCGGCGCTGGTCGCCGGCACCGTCGTCGGCCTCGCGCCCGCCGCCCAGGCCGGCAGCGTCCGCTTCGTCGACATCTCCGGCGACGGCGGCACCGTACTGAAGGCGAACGTCGTCACGCCGGCCGGCGCCGACGGCTCGCGCCGCTACCCGCTCATCGTGCTGCCCACGAGCTGGGGCCTGCCGCAGGTGGAGTACCTGACGCAGGCCCAGAAGCTCGCGGACACCGGCTATGTGGTGCTCACCTACAACGTGCGCGGCTTCTGGCAGTCCGGCGGACAGATAGAAGTGGCCGGTCCGCCGGACATAGCGGACGCCTCCAAGGTCATCGACTGGGCCCTCGCGCACACCCCGGCCGATCCGGCGCACATCGGCATGGCCGGGGTGTCGTACGGCGCCGGGATCAGCCTGCTGGCCGCCGCGCACGACAAGCGCATCAAGGCGGTGGCGGCCCTCAGCGGCTGGGCGGATCTCATCGACTCGATCTACTCGGGCCGCACCCAGCATGTGCAGGCGGCGGCCGTCCTGGACGGCGCGGCCACACTCACCGGCCGGGAGAGCCCCGAACTGCGCGAGATCTTCGACAATCTGTACTCCTCGAACCTGTCGAAGGAGCAGCAGATGATCGACTGGGGGCGGAAACGTTCCCCCGCGACCTATGTCGACCAGCTGAACAAGAACGGCGCGGCCGTCATGCTCGCCAACGCCTGGGGCGACACGGTCTTCCCGGTCAACCAGTACGCCGACTTCTACGAGAAGCTGACCGTGCCCAAGCGGCTCGAACTACGCCCCGGCGACCACGCGACCGCCGAACTGACCGGCCTGTTCGGGCTGCCCAACGACGTCTGGACGGACACCGAACGCTGGCTGGACCACTATCTCAAGGGCGTCGACAACGGCATCGACCGTGAGCAGCCGGTCCAGTTGGAGTCCCGTAGCGCGGGGGGATACGAGGGCTACCCGGACTGGAAGTCGATCGCCGCGACCCGCCGGAAGATCGCGCTCGCCGGCTCCACCACCATCCACGCCAACGTCGACTCCGGCGCCGACGGCGGGATCGTCTTCCTCTCCAGCATCCTCGACCAGGTGGGCCGGCTCCCGCCGGTCGCGTCGATCCCGCTGCTTCCGCGCCGCTGGGCCGCCGTGTGGCGGTCCGAGAAGTACACCAGCGCCCAGCACGTGCGCGGCACGGCGAAGCTGCACACCACGCTCACGCCCACCAAGGAGAGCGGAACCCTCGTCGCCTACCTGTACGACGTGGGCCCGCTCGGCCTCGGCAAGCTGGTCAGCAACGCGCCGTACACCTGGCACGGGCGAACGCCCGGCACGCCGTTCGGCGTCGACCTGGAGCTGTTCTCCACGGCCTACGACGTCCCGGCCGGGCACCGCCTCGCGCTGGTCGTCGACACGGTCGACCCGCTGTACATCGAGCACAACCCGTCCGGCGCACAGCTGACCTTCTCCTCGCCCGCGAACGACCCGTCCTACGTGTCGATTCCGCTGCGCGAGCAGTGATCTTCGGCTGCCGCCTTCCGGGCCCGGCCCTCTGAGCTGCTGCTCCCCTTCCCCTCGCGGTCGACGGACCGCGAGGGGATCCCCACGGCCGCCAACACCACGGGGATGAACGGCACATCGTAGTCGAGACCCGGGCCGGCGCATCCGGCAGGCATCAGAGTGGCACCCGGTGCCGGTCCACACCGTCACCGGTGTCGAACAGCCGGTCACCGCGACGAGGTGGCCCCCGCCGCGTTTGGCGCCCGGAGGGCCGGGAACTCCGGAATTAGGATTTATCGGGCGTAACTCAATGGGTCACGTCCCGACGGCAGCCAGCGTCGGGAGGCGTCATGGTCATCCTGGGGATCATTCTCCTCATCATCGGATTCGTCGCGCACATCGCCATCCTCTGGACGATCGGGATCATCCTCGTCGTCATCGGAGCCGTGCTGTGGCTGCTCGGCTCTCTCGGGCACGCGGTCTTCGGGCGAAGGCACTATTGGTAGCGCCGGTGTGTTGTCGGGGCGCCGCCACCACCGGTGGCATGCGGCAGGCCCCGCCGTCCGCACGGACGGCGGGGCCGCGTCGTCCGCACGGACGGCGGGGCCGCGTCGTCAGGGAGCGGCCCTGGTGCCGGACTGGGTCGGGCCGCCCTGCCGGGGAATCCTCGGCCGGGGTGCGACGGTCCGCGTGGGGTCGGCCGCCTCCCGCAGGACCTCCGACCGACCGCGCGCCCAGGCCAGCAGTCCCGGGTCCTCCAGCGTGTCCACCCACAGGTCGGCCAGGGCCACGGCCTCCCCGCCGGGCCTCCGCCCCACTCCGACGGCCCGCAGGCCCGCCGCGCCGGCGGCCCTCAGTCCGTTGACCGAGTCCTCGACGGCCAGGGCTCTGCCGCACTCCACGCCCAGGCGCCGCGCGGCCTCGGCGTAGGTGTCGGGGTGCGGTTTGGGGCGTACGCCCTCGCCCGGTACGACGATGTGCCGGAAGTGGTGCCGCAGTCCCACGGACTCCAGGGAGAACTCCACCACGTCTGCGGGGCAGTTGCTGGCCACGGCCAGCGGTAACGCCCGGCTCAGGTGCGTCACCAGGGCCCGCGCCCCGGGCATCGGCACGGGATCCCCGGCGACGAGAGCGCGGAACGCCGCCAGGAGTTGCCGGGTCATCTCCTCGGCTCTGTCGGGTCTGCCGACGAGGCGGGCCATGAGGGCGCCGCACTCGGTGTAGTGCAGGCCCTTGCTGCGGTGCGTGAACTCCGCGTCGGGTACGACGCCGTGGCCGCGCAGGACCGTCTCGCGCGCTTGCTGCCAGTGCCGTTCGGAGTCCACCAGGGTGCCGTCGCAATCGAAGACGACGGCCGCTGGAGTCCAGTCGAAAATACGATGGGTTGTCATGTGTGTGCCGTTCTTGGCGCAGGACGGAACGGCCGGAAGGCGGCACGATCCGCCGGTGGGAATGCCGGTGTGCGCCTGCTGCGCTTTCTTCGCTTTGGGAAAGCGTCGAGAAAGCGGGACACCGCAGGCCGAGATGACTGGTTCACGCATGCATGGGTCACACATCGCGGTCTGCGGTGGTCCTGACCACATCCGGAACCAGAAACATAATGAACGCTACGCTCTTTGGAGCAGTCGTGAAGATTTGCCACCGCAATACCCACGTGTGGGTGACGCCTCATCGATAACGCAGCACACCCTCGGCCGTACGCTCACCGCCCTGCCGAATACAGAAGAAGCCGGTACGGCCGTACGGGAAGCAGTGAATGACCGCGGGCGGGGCGTGTTCGGTGAACTTCAGGGCCGTCATACGACCGGAAACCGGGCGGAGCAGAAGTCCTCCGCTGTGCAGGGCGATGGCCTGTCGCGCCGCCTCCAGCAGGGCCATCCCGGGCACATGGTCGGTGCCGTGGTCGAAATAGTAGGGGTGGCGTGGATCGGCCGGGTCCACCAGGATGTCGCCCTCCTGACGGGAGATGAGGACGTCGGCCCTCGACTCGAGCCCGAGGACGGCCGGTTGCGGCCGGGGGCGCCCGCTCGGCGCCGGGGCCGCCGTAGCGGACTCGGAGCGGATTTCCGCGTACCGCCGGCGGCCGAGAATCCGTGCCCCGCCCGCCGCGTGTGCGAACGTGCGACCTCCGGCGAGGAATTCCGCCCGCATGCGCAGCGCCGTCAGCCCCTTCCCGCTGCGGCCGGTACGGAGGTCACCGACCGACACCCGGCAGGTGACCTCGCTGGCGCCGTGCGGTGCCGTGGGTTCCGCGGTCGTGTCGAGCCGGAAGGAGACGTCGTCGATCAGGAAGCGCGCCGTGACCGGCACGCCGAAGTGGCGCAGCGGAACGCAGATGCCGAGCTGGCGCAGGGTCTCGACGAGCATCCAGGGGCTGTGCCGGTCGTCACGACCGCGGGGGAACGTGGGGTGCGAGCGTGTCCACGCGGCGGCGGCGCAGAAGGTGAGCGGCCCGCATGAGCGGACGTCGGTCAGCAGCACCTCGGCCACCGAGATCCGGTGCACCGCCTCGCGTTCGACGGTCCTGGACCAGCTCAAGGACGAACAACAGAAGCGGGAATCCATGAAAAAAGCTAATAAGACTATTGCTGCTTTCGCATGCGCGGCTCTCCTGACTTTCCGGCGGGACGGCTACATTCCTCCTCGCGACCCATCGACGGACAGGGGCAACGGCGTGCAGGATCGGGCGGAAGAAACCCGCAAAGCCGTATTACTGGCCGCGGCTCACCTGTTCTTCGAACGTGGGTACGTGGCGACCAGTATCAGTGACATCAGCGAACGGTCCGGCCGCACCAGCGGAGCCATCTACTTCCACTACACCAACAAGGAACAACTCGCCCTTGCCGTGGTGAAGGCACACTTCGCGACCTGGCCGGCCATGATCGCGCGCCATGAGGCCGCCGCGGAACCAGCCCTGGAGAAGCTCGTCGGCCTCAGCTTCGCGGTCGCGCGGGCCTTCCGTGACGACGTCCTCGTCCGCGCGGGCGCCCGGCTGTGGGCCGAGCGGAAGTCCATCGACGTCGAGATGCCTCCGCCCTTCGTGGACTGGATCGCCACGGTCGAGCGGATGCTCACCCAGGCACGCGCCGACGGGGACCTCGCGCCCGGGGCGGATCCCAGCCGCGACGCCCCCACCCTGGTCGCCGCGTTCTTCGGGCTGCACACGCTCTCCGACGCCCTCGACGACCGCCTGCTGATCGAGGACCGCCTGAGAGACCTGTGGCTGCTGCTCCTTCCGGGCCTCCAGGCCGAGCCCGCGCCACGGACGCTGCTGGCCACGGTGGGCGCCCAGGCGGCCGCCGACGTCTCCGGTTAGGGCCTGCCCTTCGGATCAGGTCGGCCGCAAGGAGCAGTTCCTTTCCGCCCTAGAGCTCCGCCACCTCGGCATACACCTGGGACAGCTCTGGGGCGCCCGTGGATGCCCAGGTGTGGCCGTCGGTGACCACGTCGATCTCGCGGCCCGAGGCCAGCCGGACGACGGGGTGGCCGTTGGGCCAGATCTCCCACGCGGCACCGGGGACCGTGCGCACGATGACCGTGCCCAGGTAGAGCCCCGCGTCGTTCCCGAGCCAGGGCAGGACCTCCTCGTCGTCGCGCCAGCGTGGCAGGAGCTGGTCGAGCGCCTCCAACGAGGCGGTGGAGTCGTCGAGTTCGACGCCCGCCTGCTCGGCGTGGGAACGCAGCAGCTCGCATTCGGACAGGAGTCCGGTGACAGCGTCCGCGTCGGCGTCACCGTCGGAGAACACCGCGACGCCCAAGGCGGGACCGCGTTTCTTGCGCCAGTTGCCCAGGAAGGAGATGTTCATACGCCCAGCGTGACACCGGCGCGCTCCGAGACACCACAGGCGCGCAGAGGCCGCCGTCACGCCCCTGGCGGCTACGGCTCCAGGTCCACCACCACCGGCGCGTGGTCCGAGGCGCCCTTGCCCTTGCGCTCCTCGCGGTCCACATAGGCGTCCTTGACCGCCTTCGCGAACGGCTTGTTGCCGTACACCAGGTCGATGCGCATACCGCGGTTCTTGGGGAAGCACAGCTGGCGGTAGTCCCAGTACGTGAACGGGTGCTCGTACTTCAGCGGGCGCGGCACCACGTCCTCCAGGCCCGCCTCGCGCAGGGAGGCCAGGGCCGCGCGCTCGGCCGGGGTGACATGGGTCGAGCCCTCGAAGGCCGCGATGTCGTAGACGTCGTCGTCCGTCGGCGCCACGTTGTAGTCGCCGAGCACCGCGAACGGGCGGCTGCCCGCGGCGTCGCCCGCGACGGCCGCCTTCAGCGCCTCGAACCACTGCAGCTTGTACGCGTAGTGCGGGTGGTCCACCTCGCGGCCGTTCGGCACGTACACCGACCAGACCCGGACCGGGCCGCAGGTCGCGGAGACGGCACGGGGCTCCTCGACGCCGTCGTAGCCGGGGTCGCCGGGCAGGCCCTTGACCACGTCCTCCAGGCCGACGCGGGAGAGCACCGCGACGCCGTTCCACCGGCCGTCCGCATGGACCGCAGCCTCGTAGCCCAGCTCGCGCAGCTGGTCGTACGGGAACTGCTCCTCGGCGATCTTGGCTTCCTGGAGGCAGAGCACGTCCGTGCCGCTGCTCTCCAGCCAGGCCAGGAGCCTCGGGAGGCGGGCGGTGATCGAGTTCACGTTCCAGGTCGCGATGCGCATGCCTCACAACCTACCCGGCGGGTACGACAACCGGCCCCCGCCCTGTCTCCCGAGGCTTCCGCCCGCCTCAGACCTCCGCCGACGCGCCCGGCGTCAGCCTCAGGTGCTCGGCTCCGCCCAGGGCGCCGATCTGGTTGTCGTAGATCGGACGGGCCAGGTCGGTCAGGAGCGCGTCGTGGATGTCGTACGCGCGCTGCGGCTTGACCTCACGGACGTACTCGATCACCTCGGCGATCTTGTTCCAGGGCGCCATCACCGGGAGCATCAGCGTCTCGACGGGGTGGTCGGGGACGGTGAGGGCGTCGCCGGGGTGGAAGACCTGGCCGCCGTCGATCAGATAGCCGACGTTCGTGATGCGCGGGATGTCCGGGTGGATCACGGCGTGCAGTTCGCCGTGCACCTGGACGTCGAAGCCCGCGGCGGTGAAGGTGTCACCGTGGCCGACGGTGTGCACACGGCCCGGGAAGGCCGCCGAGATCTGCTCGGCGACCGACTTCAGGGTCCAGATCTCGGCGCCCGGGTTGGCCTCCATGCCGGCCCGCAGCCGGTCCTCGTTGAAGTGGTCGAGGTGCTCGTGCGTGACCAGGATGGCGTCCGCGCCGACCGCGGCGTCCTCCTCGCTGAACGTCCCGGGGTCGATGACGAGCGTCCGCCCGTCCTTCTCGAGACGGATGCAGGCGTGCGACTTCTTCGTGAGCTTCATGGTTCCATCCTGCCCTCGCCCCCGAGGGCGTGGGTCTGCGAAGGATGGTGTTCCTGGTACCCGGCTGGTGATCACTCCTGCGGGGTCGTCTCCTCCTGGATGACCTGCTGCGCCACCTTGAAGGCACTGTTCGCGGCCGGTACGCCGCAGTAGACCGCGGCCTGGAGCAGCACTTCCCCGATCTCGGCGGGGGTCAGGCCGTTGCGCAGGGCCGCCCGGGTGTGCGCGGCGAGCTCGTCCAGGTGGCCGCCCGCGACCAGCGCGGTGAGGGTGACACAGCTGCGGGTGCGCCGGTCGAGGCCGGGCCGGTTCCAGATCTCGCCCCACGCGTAGCGGGTGAGGAACTCCTGGAAGTCGCCGGAGAAGTCGTCCGCCGAGGCCAGGGCCCGGTCGACGTGCGCGTCGCCGAGCACCTCGCGGCGGATCTTGATCCCGGTGTCGTACGGATCGGGCCGGGCCGAGGGCTGGGGCGGGGCCGCGGCCGGGGCGATCTCGGCCACGGGGGCCACCGGCGGCGGCGCGACCGGCACCGGCTTCACCGGGGGCGTCGCGATCGCCGCCATCTGACCGGTGGTCGCGTCGAAGGCGGGCTGCCACGCGGTCACGAAGTGGTGGACGAGCAGGTCGGTGACCGCCGCGGGCTGTTCCACGGGCACCAGGTGGGAGGCGCCGGGGACGACCGCGAGCCGGGCGTCCGGGATCCCGGCGACCAGGGTGCGCGCCTCGGCGGGTCCGGTGACCTGGTCCTCGGATCCGACGAGGACGAGGGTGGGCACGCCGATACGGCCGAGCTCGGCGCGTACGTCGAAGGCGGCGAGCGCCTCGCAGGACGCGATGTAGCAGCCGGGGTCGGTGGTGCGGACCATCTGCACGGCCCACTCGGTGATCGCGGGCTGCGCTGCGGCGAACCCTCCGGTGAACCAGCGCTCCGGGGACGTGCGGGCGATCGGGTCGAGTCCGTTCGTCCGCACGATCACACCGCGCTGGCGGAACTCGTCCGCCGTGCCGAAACGGGGCGAGGCGGCGATCAGCACGAGCGAGGCGAGGCGCTCGGGGTGGCGCAGGGCCAGTTCGATGCCCACGGCGCCGCCGAGGGCGCAGCCCGCGTAGCCGAAGCGCTGCACACCCAGCGCGTCCAGGGTGGCGAGCAGGCGGGTGGTGAGGTCGGCGACGGAACCCGCCGGGTGGGCGGGTGCGCCGCCGTGACCGGGCAGGTCGAAGCGGAAGACGCGCCACTGCTTGGCGAGCTCCGGAACCTGCCGGTCCCACATGTGCCATGTGGTACCCAGTGAGGGACCCAAGATCAGGACCGGAGCGTCTTCTGGCCCGTCAAAGCGGTATTGCAGGGTGTTCGGGGGTGTCTCACTCACGCCCCAGACCCTCTCACGTCTCACGGACGCCCCTATAACGGGGGATCGATGGATACCGCTCTGACCAGGTTGAAGACCTCTCGGGCGGCATATCGCTTGAGGCATCGGATGATCTCGCGTCGGGTCTTGCCTTCCTGGGTGCGGCGTTCGTAGTACGCCTGGGTGCGGGGGTCGTGGCGCAGCCGGGTGAACACGATGCGGTGCAGGGCCGCGTTCGCCCGGCGGTCGCCGCCGTGGTTGAGCCGGCGCGTGCTCCGCCGGCCGGAGGAGTACTCGATGGGGCTGACTCCGCAAAGGGCAGCAAAGGACGCCTCAGTGTTCAGTCGCTCGGGATTGTCTCCCATGGTGATCAGGAGAGTGACGGCGCTGTCCGGGCCGATGCCCACTGGCGCGAGCAGTTGCGGGGCGTGGCGTTCGACGAGCCGGGTCAGGCGCTGGTTCAGCTCGTCGATCTGAGCGGTGAGCTGCTCGATGCGCTCGGCGAGCATGCGCAACGTCAGGTGGGTGGCTTGGGTCACCGCGTCCTCGTCTTCCCCACCGTCGGGTGGGCCGAGGCGTGCGCAGGTGCGGAACAGCTCGCGGTTGCCCAGGCTGGACAGTCGTTCCCGCAGGGCGGGATCGGCGATGACCAGGACGGCCTTGAGCTGGTTGATCGCCTGGGTACGGGCCTTGACCGCGGAGTCCTTGGCGAGCTTGAAGATCCGGGCGCTGTGCACCGGACCGTCGCCGGACTTGGCCCGGGCCCGGGTGCGGCCACTGAACACGGCCCGCGCGGCGGCCTGCGCGTCGAGCGAATCCGACTTCCCCAGCAGCCGGCGGGCCGAGCGGTCGGGGCGGTTCACTTCGTACACCTCGACCTGCTGCGCTAGCAGGTAGCGGGACAGGCCCGCGCCGAAGGTGCCGGTGCCCTCCACACCGGCCCGACGCACCGTCCCCCGCTTGCGGGCCCAGACGAGCAGCCGGCGGTAGCCGGCCGCCGTCGCCGGAAAGGACTCGGTACCCAGAACCTTCCCCAGCGAGGACACCACGGCGGCGACATGGACCTCGCCGTGCGTGTCCACGCCCAGGACGACCTCACCCCGAACAGGAGGATCCGCGCTGGAGGAGGTGCTGTGCTGTCTGGTCGTCATGGTGTTTGGCCTCCCGCGTGGTGACCTGCTGGGCGGATGGCACCGGCCCGCTCGGGCGGTCTGAACCGTGATGGCGCCTGGAACTCGGCAAGGCCCCTATTGGGACACGCCCTGTGGCTCGGTGACAGCAGAAGCCAGCCCGCAACGACGGTCGACAAGCCTGTGACTGGACACTTCGGTCAAAGATCTCAAGAGTCAGACCCCCGTCCGGGACGGCATCGCGCAACCGTCCCATCGATCCCGGCGTATCGGCACCTACCGACCACAGCCGGATGGCTTCGCCCGAACCAATGCCCAACCTGGCCGGAGCAGGCTGAGAATGAGTTGACTCCCCGCCCACTCGCGACCGGCAATGACGGACAGCCTGTGACCCGCCTTACTGGTCGCCCTCCATCAGCCATCGCACGAACGGCTTCGAGCCCTCATTCTGGTGCACGGTTGTCCGCAAGTCATGGAGCGGGCTGCCAAAGAGACGGCCTAGCAACTCGGCAAGAGCACCGGCGAGTGCTGGGCGGCGGCCAAGAGCGGCCGGTGTCGGCCGGTCAGTCGGGAACAGGCGCTGGATGCCCAGCGGCAGAACGTGGCGCCGTGCATCCACTGCGGACCGGATACGGAACTCGGCCTACTCGAGTAACGGGGAACCAGCAGCACCGCACGAAGGGGCGCCCGCGTGGAAGGCATGGCGCATGTGGGCGCTGCCGGACCCGATGCTCGCGGCCCCCGTCTCCGACCCGGCGCCGCCCGATGGGTGGGCCGCCGAGGAGAAGTGGGACGGTTCTCCAGACACCTCGTGATGTCTCATTCGCGTTGGCACCGTTCAGCTAGGTCACGACTGGTCCTTCGTGCGTGCGGCTGAGGCTTGCCCGGTGTCTGCGCCGGTGCTGACGTGCCGCTGGGTCTCCTGGGGGCCGTGCCAGTCCAGGCAGACGGCGGTGGCATCGTCTCCGAGCCGGCCGTCGGCGGCGTCCCGGACCGCGGACGTCAGCGACAGTGCGGTCTCCCTCGGGTGCAAATTCCGGGTGCGCGCCAGCAGGGCGGGCAGGTCGACCTTCTCTCCGTGACGTTCGAGCATGCCGTCGGTGAACATGAGCAGACGGTCACCGGGCCGCAGGTCGAGGTCCTGCACACGGTACGGGTGGGGAGTCAGCTCAGACAGCCCGAAGGGATGGTCCACCTCGCAGGTGATCGTCTCCACAGCCCCGTCGCGCATGCGCAGCGGCCAGGGATGACCGGCGTTGACGAATTGGGCCCGCCCGGTATGGAGATTGATGCGCAGGAGCTGCCCGGTGGCATGACCGTGGCCGTGTTCGATCAGTGCCTGGTCTGCCCGGTGGGCCTGTTCGCCCAGGCCAGTGCCCGCACGGCGGGCACCGCGCAGGGCGCCCACCAGGACCGTGGCGGCCAGGGCGGAATCCATGTCGTGGCCCATGGGATCGGTCACCGACACGTGCAAGGTGTCGCGGTCCACGGTGTAGTCGAAGGTGTCGCCGCTGAGGTCCTCGGAGGGCTCCAGGTTCCCGCACAGGGTGAACTGTGCGGCCTCGCACGACAGCGACAGGGGCAGCAGCTGGTACTGGATTTCAGCTGCCAGGGTGGCCGGCTTGGAGCGTTTGCCCCAGGTGTAGAGATCGGTGAAGCGGCCGTTGGCGATCACGATGTAGGCCAGGATGTGGGCGGCTTCCCCGACTGCGTCGAGCACGTCCTCGCCAGGGCCGGTCGGCAGGAGCAGTTCCAGCAGCCCGATCGCATCCCCGCGGTTGGTGACGGGCACGATCACCCGCTGTCCCTCGCCGGTCGCGTCCTGATACAGGCGCTGGGTACGGATCACCTCCTCGTAGACGCTGCCGAACAGGGGAATCCGCTCGGCCTGCCGCCCACCCTGAGTGGGAGCGGTGGACAGCCGAGCCACCGCCTTCCCCGTCAGGTCCACGATGAGGAAAGAGACCTTCGTGGCCTCGAAACGCCGCCGCAGGTCCTCCGCGATCACGTCGACGGCGTCCGCCGGCGCCGCTGTCTCCGCTGCCGTCAGCAATCGGGTGAGCCCACTCTGTCGACCACTCACGACCGCAGTCCCTTCCACAGCCCCCCACCAGCTTGGTAATCGCCGCAGTGAGCGTCAATCCGTGAACAATCACGCTCCGGCATTCGCCCGCGGACGCGGCCGCCACGGCTGCTCTGTACAAAAGCGGCTCGACGGGCCCATGTCTTAGGAGACACGCCAGAGTCTGGATAACGATGGCTGGAGAGCGCTGCTCTCTCTGGATGCCGGGCGTTTGGTGTTGCGCTCGCGCAGGGACAGGAACCTCGCACCCTCCTTCCCCGAGGTTCGTTCCGGGCACGGTCCAGCTGCCGACGCGACGGCCCTGGACGGCGAGCTGGTCGTACGGGAAATCCAGCAGGCTCGCCTTCGAGCGACTCCAGGGTCGCCTCCAGCGGCGCGGTGCCGGCGCTGCCCGGCTCGCCGAGCAGTGGCCCGCCCACTTCGTCGCCTTCGACTTGTTGCGCCCGGCGGGCACCGACACGACCAGATGGCCGTACGCGGGCGCCGCAGGGCTGCTCTGGAACGCCTCTTTGCCGAACAGAACCTCACCGCGCCGTGGGCGCTGTGCCCGTCGTTCCCGCTGACCTGGGGATTCACGAAACTGCGGACAGAGCCCTGAAAACGGCCAGGGCTACTTGTCGCCCGAGCCGGACGGGAGCCGACCCGCAGGTCCACCGCGGCCCGGTCCGTGAGGCGGGGAGCAAGGCTGCGGCTCAACCGGGCGAGGGCCTCGTCCACCTCCAGAGTCTGACCGAGCACGTCACGTCGGGACCAGCCGTCCGTCACCACGCAGGCACCTGTCGTCGTCCCCGCGTGCCGCACGCCTCTCGGCCGGCGCCCACAACAGCGGGCAGCGCTCCCGCGGGATGAGGGCACCTCCCGGGTCACGATGGCACAGATCGTGCGTGGAACTCCCCGTCGCCACCCGCCACACCAACGGCGGGGCCATGGGCGCCATCGCGGGGCGCCGTCACTGCGGTCACGTCAGCGGCTCCCCCGGCTCGTTGGCTGAACCGGAGGAGCCTGAGTCGAGCCGGCCCCATGGATGCGCTGCTGAACGCGGCCCACCTCCGGGTCCCCCTCCCGAGTCCCCCGCACCCGAATGCCTGCCGCGATGTCCGACAGGCGCTCAATCGGAGCCGCGACCGGTCGTGCGCAGAACCCCGGGAGGAGGGGATGCTCTGGGACGCCACGATCAGGACGTCTTTTTCCGGCTGCGGTTGATGCACTCCGAACGCACGGCCGTCCGCGTCGGCACCGGAGAGCCTCGAACCGACTCTGAAGACGGTCAGCCGAGCCAGGACGACACCACCCGGCCTCGTGATCCTGCCCCGGCGTCTGGTGGTCGAGCAGTCCTTCGCCCGATCAGGCGCGCCCGCAGGCACCGCGACCATGGACGGAACATCCCTCGATCCGAGCGGTACTGATCGTCGCAGGGCAGGGCCCACCGTCATGGCCGAGTTGAACCCTGAGTGAGCTCCGCTCCAACGGCCGCTGCGCGCCGTGGAACGGGATGCACGAAAACGGCAACCTGGGGTAATAGTCGAACTGTCGTCCTCGCAATTCCGTACGGCACCGGCGACCCGGACGGGAAACCCGAGGTCTGGGATGTGACCATGATGGAAGACTCTTCGAACGGCACCCCGATGCGGCTCGAGGGGCACTTGGTTCCGGCACGGACACCGCTCCTGAACAAGATCAGCGAGTTGCAGACGGAAATCGGTCAGCTGCAGGAGGCCGTCGTCTCCCACACCGTGGTGGACCAAGCGATCGGTGTGGTCATCACCCTCGGTGGCCTGCGTCCCGAGCAGGGCTTCCAACTGCTACGAGAGGTCTCACAGCACACCAATACAAAACTGCGGCAGGTCTCCGAACTGATCGTGGAGTGGGTACACAGCGAACAGCTGCCCGATGAGATCCGCACCTCCCTGGACAAGGCACTGGCCACCGCACGGTCCATCTGAACGCAGCACAGCTCTGCCGCCCGCGTTCCGAGCCGGACGGCAGGGCGGGCGGACGAGTTGAATGCCAGCTCACTTCCGAACCCGCACGCGACGCGACCTCCGCTCAACGCGTCCCGGAACCCATCTGACCAAAACGTCGCACGCCAGACTTACCGGCGGTCGCTGATGACGCACGCTCCGGAGCACTCGCCGGCGTGCCCGCAAGGGCCCCACGATCACGGAGTCTCCCCCGAGTCGCGCGAACGGTTGCGTGGTTGCCGTGTGCAGCGGATCGGACGCCTCCTGCGCGGCCGGCAGCCGCCCGGCCGACAACAGGAGCGGGCCGGCGCCGCGAAGCACCCGGGACAGCGGGCCCGTCGCCGTCTCCGGCACCGGCGGCAACGGTCCCGTCAGGCCGGTCAGGGCCGCGTCGGGGTCAAACAGACCCGCTCGGCGGCGCCGTCCTCGTCCACCAGACCGGCCGCGGACCAGTCGGCCAGTCCCGGCGCCAGCACGCGGCACACCCGTCTGAGCCCCTCGACCGCGTCCAGCGTGCTCGACAGCGCCGCCGCGCTCCGGGTGGCGAACGCCAGCCGGTCGAGCGCCGCTCGCAGCGCCGCGTCCGCGTCATCCTCGTCCATGGCGACCACCTGCCCGCCTGGGGGCTCTACGGCCGCTTCCGCCCTGGGAAACCAGCTTGCCGAACGACGGTTCGCGGGGCCTGTGCCCGCGCCGCCGCTCATGCCGCGTCGCGCCAGGCGGCGATACCGGTCACCGTGACCGCGACGGTGACCGGCTCCGCGGCACCGTGGGTGGCGAGGTGGGTGACGAGGGCGGCTGTCACCCGGGCGTGGACGATTCGGGCGATGTCCAGCGCCCGCCGACCCTCCGTCAGGACGCAGCGCACCTCGATGTGCCATCCCGAACCGTCCGGCGCCCGGTCGGCGCGTACGCCGGCCTCAGGTGGCGTGGTGTCCGCCCGGGTGGGCGCGGCGGCTGCCGCGAGGCGCCGGGCGAGGCGGGGCTGCAGGGCTGCCACGCCAGGAACCGCGAGGGCTGCCTCGGCCGCGACGCCGGGGAGCGCGGTGGTGCCGGTGGCGGTCATCATGCGCCACCGCCCGTCGGGAGGCGGGGACCGAGGGTCGGTCCCGGTTCCAGTACGTCGGCCACGGTGATGTCGACGGCTGTCACCGTGAGCCCCAGGTCCTGTCCGGCCGAGTGGAGGACCGATCGGCGTACCTGGTGGACCCGGTCGGGCAGCGGGCGGTCGAGGGCGGCGGCCAGGGTCATGGTCACCCGCACGTCGGTGCCGTTGCCCTCGGGTACGAGCCGGCAGGTCGCGGCCCTGGCACCGGGGACCGTGTCCGCGGCCCGCCTCAGCACCTTGGCCGCGGCGCTCTCGGCGATCCGCAGGTCCCGGTCGGGGTCGGCCAGGGGCAGCAGCCGCCCGAACCGGACCTCTGCCCTGACGACGTCCATGACCCGGTCGGCGAGTGCGTGCAGGCCCGGAGGGTCCTCGTCGCGCAGCGTCCGGGCGGCCGCGTTCACCGTGGCCAGTCCCTCGACCGCCTCTCGGCAGTATGGACAGGACACCGGGTGCGGGTCCGCGGCCGGTGGTGCGTCCCGCGCCTGTTCCCAGACCCGGCTGAGCAGGCGGCCGCAGGGCAGTACCTCATCGCCTGCGATCGGGGGCACGTCGGCGGCGGCCCAGCCGTTGCGGGGCCCGCCGGCTCCGGGCGGTTCGGGAGGCCGCGTGTGCGGGTCGTCTAGCGCCATGAGCCCATCGCCTCCTGCAGGGATCGGCGTGCCCTGAACAGTCTGCCGCGTACCGTCTGCTCGTCGGTACGCGTCACGTGCGCTATCTCCTTGTAGGGCAGGCCCTGCACCTCCCTCAGGATCCAGCAGACCCGCTGTCCGGCGTCCAGCTCGGCGAGCGCGCGGAACAGGGCGGCCATGGCCGCGTCCTCCTCGGCGGTCCGGGCGGGCTGGCTCCACGCGTCGCCCGCCGCGGGTTCGGCGACGGTGTCCAGGGAAAGAGGCGGCGGCCGTCGGTGGCACATGGTCTGGCAGCGGTTGACGGTGATCCGGTACATCCAGGTGTGGAACTCCGCCCTGTGGCGGTATTCCGGCAGGTGGCGCCAGGCGCTGACGAAGGCGTCCTGAACGGCCTCCTCGGCGTCCTGGGGGTTGCCCAGCATGCAACGGGCCAGGGTCAGCAGGGACCGGCTGTGCCGCTGGACGAGAACGGCGAAGGAGTCCTCGTCTCCCTCGGCCGCCCGTACCGCCAGCAGGCGGTCGGGCAGGTCGCACCCCAGTCGTGGGGAAGCAGTGCGTTCGATCATGACGCTCCCACGCAGGCTCGGAACGATCGTGTACCCCTGATACGAGTTGTGACGCACATCACATGCCAGACGCGTGAGGATTGTGCCGCCCGGTATGTCCAACGTTCGACGGGCACCATTCCGGTGTCCGGCCGACCGATCGAGGCGACCGCCATGACGGACAACATCACCAGCGTCGGCGGGGGCAGCCGGCCCGAAGCGGGCGTGAGCGCGCTCAAGGGCCGCACCGGGGCCGGGGCTCCGGCCGAGACACGGGGCAGGACCACCATCGCGGACGGTGTGGTGGCCAAGATCGCGGGCATGGCCGCCCGCGAGGTACCGGGCATCCACAGCCTGGGCGCGGGGATGGCCCGCGCCTTCGGCACCATGCGCGAACGCGTCCCCGGCGCAGGCGGAGGCGGAGCGGTCACCCGCGGCGTCAAGGTCGAGGTCGGGGAACGGCAGGCCGCGGTGGACCTGGACGTCGTCGTCGAGTACGGCGTCTCCATCGTCGACGTCGCGGGCGGCGTACGCACCAATGTCATCAGCGCCGTGGAGCGGATGACGGGCCTGGAGGTCGTCGAGGTGAACATCGCCGTCGACGACGTCCACCTGCCCGACGACGAGGAGGAACAGACCGGACCGGACGAGGGCCGCGTGAGGTGACCGCTGCCGGGAGCACCGCCGTGTCCTCGGGCACGAGCGGATGATCACGGCGGGAGGGACACTCGCGAGACGGGTGAGTGCGAGATGAACACAGCAACGACGGGACTCGCGGCCGGTATGGCCCTCGGCTTCGCCGGCTACTTCGGCGGCTTCTGGGCGTTTCTGCTGGTGCTGGTCCTGGGCGCGGCGGGGCTGATCGTCGGCCTCGTCGTACAGGGCGACCTGGACCTCCGGACACGGAGGCAGCGGTGAAGACCCGGCCCGGTTCCCCCGGTGAGGGGTCGGGCCCGCCGGCGCCGGCCGCCGGGCTGCCGCCCCCGGCCGAGCGGGGCGCCACCGTCATCCCGGACAGGGTGGTCGCCCGTATCGCCGCGCAGGCCGCGCGCGCGGCGCAGGCGCGGCGCGCCGCGGTACCGCCCGATCGGGGCGGACCTGCGGCACCCCACGCCTCCGCCGCCGTCCGTACCGGATCGGTGCGCCTGCATCTGACCATGGACCTGCCCTACCCCACCGACATCCCGCGTGTCTGCGAGCGGATCCAGCGGGACGTCGCCGAACGGGTCGCCCAGCTGACCGGGCTGCGAGTGGGAGAGGTCCTCCTCACCGTCCGGCGGCTGGTGACCGCCACCGACTCGAGCCGGGGGCGGGTCCGGTGAGCGGCCGGGCGGCCCGGGTCACCGGGCACGCCGTGCAGGAAGGGCGATCGTGATGACATCCGGTCCACGTCCCCCGGGCCGCGGCTCCGCGTCGTCCGGGCACCGTGCCGCAGTGCCGCTGACGAAGGAGCCCGATCCTCCCGAACGCGACATGTCCACCTCGGACCTCACAGCCGGTGAGCGCGAAGGAGGGCACCGAACCCGTCGCAAGTGGTCGGCGCGCAGCGTCACGGCGGCGCTGGTCGCCGCGGTGATCCTCGTGGCCGCGGTCGCGGCGCTCGTCGACGTCGTCGCCGTACGGGCGGGACGTCCGGCGGCGGCCTGGCGACGGCATCTGGCCGACGAACTGGCAACCCGCCCGGTGGACGACGTGTGGATGCTGACGGGAGCCGCCGTGGCCGCCGCCGTCGGCGTCTGGCTGATCGTCCTGGCCCTCACCCCCGGTCAGCGCCGTTGGCTGCCCCTGCGCTCACCCGCCGGCTGCCCGCGCTTGCGGGCCTTTGTGGACCGCGACGGAGCCGCCGTCCTGCTGCGCGACGCCGCCATGCGGGTCCCCGGAGTCGGCGCGGCGCACGTCCGGGTGGGCCGCCACCGCATCAAAGCCCGCGCGGAGGTCCGCTTCCGCGAGCCCCGACAGGTGAAGGACGACCTCACCGCCGTCCTCGACGAGGAGCGCGACCGGCTCGCCCTCGCCCGTCCTCCCCGCATCGCCGTACGGACGCGGCGACGCACCCGTTGACCCAAACCCGGAGCACCGGAGCCCGCCATGACGCCGCGATCCGCTCTCAACCGCACGCTGCTGGCCCTCGCCGGGCTGGTTTTCCTCGGCGGCGGACTGCTCATCCTGTTCGCCGGGCTCGATCTCTACCGGCGGCACGATCTGGCCCTGCCCGCCGGCTGGCCCCTGACCACCCCGGCCGACGTCCTGCTCGGCTCCGCCGACCGGGCCCGCTGGAGCAGCCAGGGCTGGTGGTGGTGGCCCGCGGTCATCGCCGCCCTCGTCCTCACCGCCCTGCTCGCCCTGTGGTGGCTGCTCGCCCAGCTGAGCCGACACCGCCCCGGCTCACTGCCCGTCGGCGGCACACCCCCGCAGGAAGGCGTCGAACTGCGCGACCGCGCACTCAGCGAAGCGATCGCGAACGAAGCCGGTGCCCTGCCAAGGGTAGGCCATGCGGCCGTAGTCATCACCGGCCGACCGGGCCGCCACCGCACCCGCATCGACCTGACCCTCACCCCCGAGGGCACGCCCGGCGCCACTCTCGGTGCGCTGTGCGAAGGCCCGCTCGGCACCGCGCGTCGGTCCACCGGCCTCATCGACATGCCCGCCGAGGTCCGGCTACAGGTCAGCCGCCACGGACCACACCGCGTGGAGTAAGGAGGAGATCGGCCGTTCCCGCCGACGCCCTTGCGGCCCACCGCGGTTCGCGGGCGCGCCGGCACCACTCCCCGAAGGAGACATCATGATCATCCTGGGCGTCATTCTGCTCGTCGTCGGCTTCCTCACCGGCCTGTCCATCCTGTGGACCATCGGGATCATCCTGCTGGTCGTCGGAGCCATCCTGTGGATCCTCGGCGCGATGGGACACGCCGTCGCCGGTCGACGCCACTACTGGTAGGCGGGATCATTGCCCTGCAGGGCAGTGATCCAGGCTGCGGGCAGGCCGGCAGACGGCGCGGACCCCACCAAGATGTTCGCGGCGGCGGACGACGACGGCGGAGAGGTCGAGCCGGCGGAGGCCGCCGCCGGTGCCGGCCAGCCGCCGCGGCTCGGACGCGGGGCGCCCGGTGGCCGTTGTGCCGGTCCTCGCCGCACGAGCGCACGGCCGACTCGTTGGGGAGTCGGTGGATCGGCCCCCACGGTCCGGGCGGAAGTTCCCCACCGCGTCGGCCGGTGAGTCTCCGTCGGGAGTTCGTATGCACGGCACCTTCGTGAGGATCCGCCCGAACGTCCCCCGGGGCCACGGCGATGACGGGTGGTGAGCGGCAAGGACCCGCGGAAGGCTCCACCCGGTCGGAGCACTTCGGGGAGGAGTTTCTGGGAGTCCTGCTGGACCAGGGGCACGAGTTGCCGCCGCACCAGCTCGGTCCGCTCGTCGCACGGCAGATCGGCATGCTCGACGGCCGCGAGACCTCGCTCTTCCTGCAGGACTACGGCCAGGTGTGGCTCGTCCCCCTGCCGGGCGACGGGCTGGCAGCCGGGGAACCGCAGCCGATCGACGGCTCCGACGCCGGACGCGCCTTCCGGGAAGCGCGTCCCGTCGAGGTTTCGCAGGCCGACGGTGTGCGGGTCTACCTTCCCCTGCTGGACGGTGGAGACCAGGTGGGAGTGATGGCCGTCACCCTGGACCACCTCCAGGACGACGAGCGACGGCTGCTGCGCAGGCTCGCCTCACTCGTGGCCGACATGCTGGTGACCAAGCACGGTTACACCGATCTGTTCTTCCGGCTGCGGCGCAGAGAACCGATGAGTGTGGCGGCGGAGATCCAGTGGTCGCTGCTGCCACCGCTGGCGATGTCCACGCCCCGGGTCGAGCTGGCCGGGATGCTGGAACCCGCCTACGACGTGGCCGGCGACAGCTTCGACTACGCCCTCAACGGCGATGTCCTGCATGTGGCCATGGTCGACGCGATGGGCCACGGACTGGACGCCGCCACGATGGCCACGGTGGTCATCGGAGCCTACCGGCATGCCCGGCGCATCAGCGTCGGCCTGTCGGAGATCTATACGTTCATGGACCGGGCCGTCGCCGAGCAGTTCGGCCCCGACCACTTCGTGACCGCTCAGATGATGCGGCTCAACACGGCCACGGGCAGGCTTCAGTGGGTCAACGCCGGACATCCCGCTCCTCTGTTGATCCGTGGACACCGTGTCGTACGACGGCTGCAGGGCCCGACGACGCTGCCCGTCGGCTTCGGCGGTCACGAGCCCCGGATCAGTGAAGTGGCTCTCATCCCCGGCGACCGGATCCTGTGCTTCACCGACGGACTGATAGAGGAGCGCGATGTCGGCGGTGAGGAATTCAGTGAGGAGCAGCTCATCGGGTGGGTGAACCGCCTTGAGCCCACGGCGCAGCAGATCCGGACGGTGGCGCGCTCCCTCTCCCACACGCTGCAACGGGCGCGGGGCGGGATCACGACGGACGATGCGACGCTCCTGCTGATCGAATGGCGCGGGAGCGCCACCGACGACCTCGCCCTCCCGGAGTGAGCCGGCCTCCCGCCCCCAGGGAAAGGCCGACGGCACGCAGCCTTTCCCCCACTGCCGATCTCTCACACTCCTGCTGCCGCGGTGGGCACGTGACGGGTGACCGGTCCGTCAGGAGTGCGTGAGGCGGGGGTGGGGGCGTCGTGTCCGCCTTCGGAGTCCCAGACCGCCTCCCGAAGCGAGTCCGAGTAGGCCGCTGCCTCTGCCGCGGCCCGGAAACGTTCGGCCTCACGGATCAGGCCGCTCGCCGGAAGGCTCCGCAACGGGTCGGTGGCCGTGGCCATGAGCCGGGCTGCGGTGGCCGGGGCTGTCTCCGGTGGGATCACCAGCAGGTCCCAGCGGCCGAAGGTGTGGGACAGCAGCAACAGCTTGTGCGGGTCCTGCCCGGCGTTGGACCAGCCGACGCGCACCATGTGGCCGTGCGCGGGCACTTCACCCGGGATGACCGGCCACAACGTGCGGCTCACCGCTATCCGGGTGATCCGCCCCCACAGCGGGTCGAGACATTCGACGAGCGCCGGGAGCTCCTCCGTCAGGTTGCGCGAACGGGGCCACCAGGCACCGTCGATCAGGGCCGGAGGGGCGCCGGCCCGCGCCAGCGTCAGTCGGAGCGGTGACGAAGAAGGGGCCCGGTCTCCGACTGCGGGTGTGAACGGAATGGTCGCGGTCATGACGCGGACCCAACCCCGGGCCGGTCACGGCCGGCCCGGTTGCCATGAATCGCCGAGAACGACCCGGCGTGGAAGCCGGTGTACGAGATGCTCTCGGTAATCACCAGGATACTCCTCGCCGAGGCCCGGCGGACTGGCGGGGAGTGACGGGCTGAACGGAACGACACACGTCACAGAGCCAGGGGAGTGCTGGGCCGGGGCATGCGGGCCGTCGGGCGTGAGACCGGTCCGGGAGCCGGCATACGAAGGGCCCCGGCGCCCTCGGCCCACTGCCGCCGGTATCGACAGCCGCTTCACCGAATGCGGCGGCGTCTCCACAACCGCCCCGGCGTGTGCGGAGTACCGTGGACAGCACCGAGGGCATTTCGCACACCGGCTTCCACGCCGGGTCGTTCTCGGCGAGAGACGAAACCCGGGGCGCCGCCAAGGCGGCCCGGAGACGGGTCCGCATCATGTCGGCGACCTTGCACCAACTCCTGCCACACCACGAGCCCGTCGCAGCCCCGGCCGCGCGTCTCGCGCTGAAGACCGACGGCCCGTCGCGCGGCCTCCTGGACGGTGCCTGGTGGCCCCGCTCCCGGGACCTGCTGAGCGAGCTGCCCGCGCTGACCGATGTGCTGGACCCTCTGTGGGGCCGCATCACCCGCATCGCCGTCAACCCGACGTACTGGCCGGTCATCCCGCACGAGATCCCCGTGGGCGGTCATGTCGTCAAGGCCGGATGGTTCACCCCGGAGATCGACCCGCACAAGCTGCTGCTGCTCTCCTACGGCACCGGCCGCTGGGACCTGCTGGTCATCCCGCCCGAGACCGAGACGGAGTCGGCGGCCCGCCTGATGGCGGCCGCGTCCGACTACGACGGCCCACCGCTGACCGCAAGCGCTCTCATCGCCGCGGACGAGACCCGGCACGCCGTCTCCGCCGCCGACCGGCCACTCGAACCGGACGAGGCAGGGAAGCACGAGGAGGACGGCCCCGCCTCAGCGGCCGTTCCGGCACGGACGGATCGCGCCAGTCGCCTGGTCATCGGCATGTGAGACGGCCGCCACGACCGGTGCCTTCACGGGTTTCGGACCTGCCTCACGAGCCGGCGCAGGCACATGCAGGGGTCTCGACCGGCGAGTCTCCGCCCCACGTGGTCCTCGTCCCGAGGAGCAGTACATGCAAGCCCTGATCGTTCTCATCGTCGTGATCGGTCTTCTGGCCGTCCTGGCCCTCGCCCTGTCCGTGAAGGTCGTCAAGCAGTACGAGAAGGGAGTGCTGTTCCGCTTCGGCCGACTCGCCGGAACACGCTCCCCGGGACTGCGGTTCATCATCCCGTTCGTCGACGCCCTGTACCGGGTGTCGCTGCGGGTCGTCACCATGCCGATCCAGTCCCAGGGCATCATCACCCGGGACAACGTGAGCGTGGACGTGTCGGCGGTCGCCTACTTCCGGGTCGTCGACGCCGTGAAGTCGGTCGTCGCCGTGGAGAACGTCAACGCGGCGATCAACCAGATCGCCCAGACCACCCTGCGGAAGGTCGTCGGCCGGCACACGCTCGACGAGACGCTGTCGGAGACGGACCGTATCAACCTGGACATCCGCCAGATCCTGGACGTCACCACCGTCGACTGGGGTGTGCAGGTCACCCTGGTCGAGCTCAAGGACATCCAGCTGCCCGACACCATGAAGCGCGCCATGGCCCGCCAGGCCGAGGCCGAGCGGGAGAAGCGAGCGAAGATCATCAACGCGGAGGGTGAGTCCCTGGCCGCAGCCGCGCTCGGCGACGCCTCGGACACCATGATGGCCCACCCCCTGGCGCTTCAACTGCGCAATCTCCAGAGCCTGGTGGAGATCGGTGTCGACCAGAACACCACCGTCGTCTTCCCGGCCCCCCTCATGAGCACGATCGGCGAGCTCGGCTCCTTCCTCGCCCGGGAAACCGCTGCCGCCGCACCCGCCGCGGCAGCGCCACCGGCCGGCACCGGCCGCACCCACACGTCCCTCAGCCCGGCAGGCAGCGCGCCCGGCACCGCGGCGTGAAGCCGACTACGGCCCGAGCGATCCGTGGCACCAGGGAGGATTCGTGACCGTCGCCTGTCGCGCGCATCCTCCGGGCACCGGCTGATGATGGGGGTACGGCCGAACACGCGGAGCTGATCATGACGGGTTGGCGGGTCAGGGACTACACCCAGGACGATCTCGAAGCGGTGATCCGTGTCGACATGCAGAGCGGCACGACCGAGGAGCCGCCGCTCTTCCCACTCTCGGACGCCGTGACGGCCCTCCAGACCCGCCACCCGGCCGTGGTGGCCACGGCCGACGACGTGCTGATCGGCGCCGCGGTAAGCAGGGTGGAGGGCGAACGGGCATGGATCCTGCGCATCTGCATGGCGCCCACCTGGCGGCAGCGCGGGCTGGGCAGTGCCCTGATCACCGCCCTTGAGCAACGCGTCTTCGCCGCCGGCGTCCGCGCGGTGCACGCCGCCCTGCCCGAGGGCGAGACCGGTGCCACCGCCCTGCGCAATTGCGACTTCGGCGCCCGCCCCGGGCTGGTCTTCTTCGAGAAACGCGGACCGGTGACCCCGCAGTCGGCCGGCACGCTGTCCTCGCTCGGAGCGGAGCTGCCGCCAGGGGGGCTCTGGCAGAAGGTCGCGGGCATGCAACGGGAGAAGCAGCTCATCGAGCGGCGCCTGGTCCTGCCGCTGGCCCATCCCGAACTGGCCGCCCAGCACGGAGTGGAACCGCCACGGGCGGTGATGCTGTTCGGCCCGCCCGGGACCGGCAAGAGCACGTTCGCGCACGCGATCGCCAGCCGCCTGGGATGGCCCTTCCTAGAGCTGTTCCCCGCCCGTCTGGCCGCCGAGTACGGCCTGGCGACCGGGCTGAACCGGCGCTTCGACGAGATCGCCCGGCTCGACCACGTCCTCGTCTTCATCGACGAGGTCGAGGAGGTCGCCGGCGAACGCGGCGGCGCGGACGCGACCGCCGTCGGCGTCGTCAACGAACTGCTCAAGGCGATCGTCCGGTTCCGAAGCCAGGACGGACGGCTGCTCGTCTGCGCCACGAACAACGTGACCACGCTCGACTCCGCGTTCCTGCGGCACGGCCGCTTCGACTACGTGCTGCCGATCGGCCCTCCCGACCACACCGCCAGGACCGCACTGTGGGAGAGCTACCTGGCCCGAGCGGGCACGCGGGCCGACAGCGCGGTACTCGCGTCCGCCAGTGAGGGGTTCACCCCCGCCGACATCGCCCACGCGGCGCGTACCGTCTCCCAGGCCCAGTTCGAGCGCACCTTCGACACCGGAACCCGGACCACCCCCACCACCGACGACTACCTGGACACGATCTGCGACACCAAGCCCACGGTCAGCGCTGCCATGGCCCGGGAATTCGCCCAGCAGACGGAGGAGTTCGCCCGCATCTAGCGTCCAGGCCGGGTGGGGAGTCGATCTGCGACGGACGTGTCAGGCCGGCGTAGGTGGCGTGTCGCTGCCCGTTTCGATGAGGATCTGCCTGGCCTCGGTGACGTTTTCGGCCCGTACGGCCCTGGCCATCGCGGCGCGTGCCGCGTCGGGCGACGTGTCCGGAGGAACCAGCAACAGAGAGAAAAGGTCCCCTTCGCCTCGGGTGATGAGGACGGTGTCGTCACCGACCGGGAAGGAGTCGATGTGCACGACCCGGTCGTCGACCATCACCCGGGTCGGCAGTTCGTCCCAGGCGCTGCCGTCCAGACCGACCCGGGTGACAGGCCCGAGATGCTCGGTCAACGCGGAGATCAGCGAGGGAAGCTCGGCACCGATGTCCCGGGACCGCGGCCACCATGCGCCGTCCAGGATTCCCTCGCGTGCGTGGGTGGTCTCCAGTCGCAGCAGGGCCGTTCCGGGTTTCACCGACCGGTGCACGGCGTCCGGCAGGAGCCTGGGGAAGTCGGGGGTGTCTGAGCCTGCCATGGTGTCCGCCCGTCCGCAGAGAGCAGTGCGACCGCACGGCGTGCGACCACGATACGACCCTGCTACCTCACGGTACTCCGCACGACGCGCCCGCGAGCGCTTCGCCGCAGGCGCGGTTGCGGAAACAGGCAACGGCTCCGGCGTATACCCGCCGGAGCCGCCCTTCCGGGTCATTGCACGTGAGCGTGCGCCGACCCGCTTTCCAGGTTACGTCAAAGGGACTAATCCGCCATAAGCAATCCTTGCGAGGGTTCACTTCGGTCCGAGAAGCCGACGCGGCGGTTCAGCCACGCCCTTCCTCTTCCGTCTCCATCTGCCGGATCCCCTGGTGCGTCAGCGTGATCATCCCGGGCGTGTTGCCCCTCTCCCAGTCCACGACGACCCAGCCTTCACCTGCCAGGTACATACAGGCAGCGGCCATGTCCTGCTCAGGGATACCCAGGTCCGTGCGGAGCTTCGCCCCATCGACACCCAGGAGGCGATTGCCCTCGGCGGCCTGGTACAGAGCCTGCATGATCCTCTCGCGGTACGTCTTCCGGTCCCGCAACATCGCCATGACGCGCCTTCCTCTACTGCCCACGGTCGGGCCGAAGCCGATGTCATCCGCGGTCGCCGTCGCGGTGGGGCGCGTCGGAACGGTCGCATCCACCGACCGACGGTGTCTCCGGGGCCGACGCCCGATCCCCGGCAGAACATCGCTGTAGTGGAAGGCAGCGATCCGTTCGGCGTGCTGGCCGTTGAGCCGGTGGATCAGAACGACTCCGACGGCGATCAGGACGAGCAGCACGGCCACGGCGATGACGAGCATGGGATCTCACCTCCGCCGACCGGCGGGCGAAGGCCCTGCCGAGCCGATGGGCCGGGGCAGGGACGACGGTCGACCTGCTCCGCCGTCGGCCTCCCAGGCTTCTTCCCTGTTTCGTGCATCGATCCTGTCTGCTGCTTGCTCCCGGGCCGAGGCATCGACGCCGTCGCCGACCATCAACTGCGCGGCGGCATCCGCACCGGTTTCCGGCGGAATCACCAGCACGTCCCGGCGGCCGTCAGCGGAGAAAAGAGTGAGTCTGTGGGGATCCTGCTCCTCGGTGGACCAGCCCACCTGCACGGTGCGCCCGGCGTAGGACACCCAGTGCGGCAGGACGGGCCAGTAGGCCGGGTGCACGGTGACACCCGTGATACGACCCCAGAGATCGCCCAATGCGGCCGTCAACGACGGCAGCTCACGGGTGAAGGCACGGGAGCGAGGCCACCACATACCGTCCAGCCCGCCCGGCGCGGGCGTCAGGGACAGCCGGGCCGGCTGCGGCGGCGCACATCTGATCGATGTCGTACGGTCAATGGTCACAGCCATGGCGCGGACCTGTCCCCGGGCTCGTGGGTGCGGCCCGGCGCTGTCGATCACCGGGAACGGCACCCGCGTCGGAGCCGGTGCGCGAAGAACTCCCGGTGTCTTCAACACTACTCCGCTAACCGGTCCGAAAAGCCCGGGATGACCAGGCAGTTTCCTACCTTCAGGACCTGGTCGCTGGTGCCGATGCCGGTCAGAGCCAGTCCTTGCGCTTGAACGTCAGATACAGCAATGCGGACAGGATCACGATGACTGCGGCGGAGGTGATGAATCCCGACTCGCGGCCGAAACCGGGATAGGGGAGGTTCTGGCCGTAGTAGCCGGTGATCGCGGTGGGTACGGCGATGATCGCGGCCCAGCTCGTCACCTTCTTCATGATCAGGTTCATGCGATTGGCCTGGACCGAGAGGTTCGTCTCCATGACCGAGGCCACCAGGTCCCGCAGCGATTCCGTCCACTCGGTGGCACGCAGCACGTGGTCGTAGACGTCCTGGTAGTACGGGGCGAGAGGGTCGTTGATCAGGTGCAGGCCGGGGCGCATGAGGGTGTTGACCACCTCACGCATCGGGAGCACGACGCGGCGCAGCTGGACGAGCGACTTACGCAGTGCGAAAACCCGGCGCTGCACGGCTTCGATCTCACGGCGCCCGGCCGCGAAGAGCAGACCCTCCAGCTCCTCGACGCTGTCGTCCAACTGCTGGACCGCGGCGAAGTGTCCGTCCACGAGATGGTCGAGCAGACCGTGCAGCAGGAATCCGACGCCGTGGTCGGCCAGGTCCGGGCTCTCGTCCCAGCGGGCGACGACGTCCTCGATGTCGAGGCCGTCGTCCTTGCGGACGGTGATCATGGCCTGACTGGTGAGGAATACGGCGATCTCGCTGTACGTCAGTTCCGCACCGTCCGGGCTGACGGTCACGGCGTAGGCGCTGAGGAACTCGTGGGTGCGATAGCGGTCGAGTTTCGGCCGCTGTCCATGGTGAGCGGCATCCTCCAGAGCCAGTTCGTGGATGCCGAACTCCTGACCGAGCATGGTGAGTTCAGCGGCTCCGGGCCGGTGCAGGTCCAGCCACAGGACCGACGCCGGATCAGCGAGATGCGCAGAGACGTCACTGGCGGGAAAGCCCTCCAGGACCAGAGTGCCGTCGTGATACAGCCGGGTACGCGTCACCATGGCCCGAGGCTAGTGTCTTATACCCCTGTCATGCCGCTTCGCCCCGATTGCCAGCGCGGCAGGTTCATCGACAGCAGCCACCCTCCGTGGGGGCCTTACGTCAAAGCCCGCGACATCCGGAGCTCCGACCGACGAGCATCGGGTGCCGGTCCGAAGGCAGGGATGTGGGTACCCGGCCGCCGCATCGCATCCGGCGTACACCGCACGACCGGATGCGGCCCGTCAGCCGGGAAGGACACTCCGAGACCATGACCACGCATACCCCGCGCCGTCGCCCGCCTCCCCCCGCAGGTGGCAGTGATTTCGCCCGCCTGTCGAAGAAGATCGCCGAGGCCGGCCTGATGAACCGGCGCCCCGGCCACTACACCGTCCGGTCCATCGTCGTGGCCGTCGCCTACGCCGGGGGCTGGAGCGCGTTCGTCGTCATCGGCGCCGGGTGGTGGACCCTGGCGCTCGCCGCGTTCCTCGCCGTGATGTTCGGGCAGGTGGCTCTGCTCGCCCACGACGTCGCGCACCGCCAGGTCTTCCGCCGGCGCCGGCCCAGCGAAACGGCCGGCCGCATCGCCGGGGCCGCGATCGGGATGGGCTACGGATGGTGGCAGGACAAACACACCCGCCACCACGCCAACCCCAACCACGAGGACCTCGACCCCGACATCGCCCCGGACCTGCTGGTGTGGTCCCAGGACCAGGCCCGCGCCGCGACCGGACTGCCGAGGATCATCGGCCGTCGGCAGGCGTTCCTCTTCTTTCCCCTGCTCCTGCTCGAAGGGGTCAACCTTCATGTCTCCAGCGCGCGAGCACTGGGCAACCGCGCCCTGAAGAACCGCGCCCTGGACGGCACGCTGCTCTACGGGCACACCGCCGCCTACCTGACCGCAGTGTTCATCGTCCTCCCACCCGGCATGGCGATCGCGTTCCTGGCCGTCCACCAGTGCCTGTTCGGCCTGTACCTCGGTTGTCTGTTCGCCCCCAACCACAAGGGCATGCCGATCCTGACCGGCAAGGACCGCCCCGACTTCCTGCGCCGCCAGGTCCTCACCGCACGCAACGTACGCGGCAGTTGGTTCACCGACCTCGCCCTGGGCGGCCTGAACCACCAGATCGAACACCACCTGTTCCCCAGCATGCCCAGCCCGCACCTGCGCAGGGCCCGGCCCATCGTCCGCCGCTACTGCCAGGACTTGGGAGTCGACTATCTGGAAACCGGACTGATCGCCTCCTACCGGCAAGCACTCGCCAGCCTCCACCGAGCAGGAGCGCCACTGCGGCGAGCCCGTATCAGCAGCGCCCGAGCATGACGCACCGGCGCCGACGGTAGATGATCTCGCCGCCCTGTCTGAACCAGGAGGCAGTCCCGTCGAACCGCTTGCGTGAGTCGGCAGCTGTAACGCATCCAGATGCCCTTGCCGTACTCCAGCGCCTTGTCCCGGTGCCCGGCTGAAGTGATCCGGTGAGACCCAGCGGCTGGAACAGCCCCGTCGGCTTCCCGGCGCGGCTGCGTCGTCTTACGGCTCCCCTCCCAGATGGGCGCAATCGCAAATCCAGCGTCCCGCGAGCATCGCAGGAGCGCGCACTGTGTGCGGAGCCGAACGCGGTCATGCGCGCAAGCACAGTCGAGATCACAGCGAAGCGCCGCCGGAGCGCTCCGGCGGGGCTTCGTCTCATGGCTCCGAGCAGAAGCCCCGTCGGGGGATGGTTCCCGGAAGGGCTTCACTGCTTCGCCCTCTCTCACGCCGCTGTCACGAACTGAGCGGACACCCGCGAACCATAGGGATCTGACCTGCAATTTTATGCGCGCCCCGGAGCGGCTGGACACCCATGGACGATCGTTACGACCTGTGCCAGGTGGTACCCAGTGAGGGTCCCAGGATCAGGACGGGAGCCTCTTCTGGCCCGTCAAAGCGGTATTGCAGGGTGTTCGACGGTGTCTCACTCACGCCCCAGACCCTCTCACGTCTCACGAAATCTCACACGGCCGGGGGAACCCGGCGGCTGCGGGCTCTCACAGCACGACACGCCGGCACCGCCGGAACCCTCGTGGGTCCGAGTACGAGTTCTCCCGCGCGTACGTGCGACCGATGCGAGAGGGCGTCCTCCTGGCTCCGCACCCTCCCCAGTCCCTGCGCCGCAGAGCTTGCGTCTTCGGCACGGCTTCGCGCTCACCGCAGGCACCCACGTGATCCTCGACAACGCGCACCACAAGATCCCTCGCCCGCTACGCGCTCAACCCCGAGGTCCCCACGCGCCTCGCCGCACAGGTCTTCGCCCACCTGACCGAACCGGACCTGGTGTTCTTCCTGGATATCGGCGCCCGCGAAGCCCTCGCCCGCAAGGGCTCCTTCACCTCCCTGGAAACCGGCCACTCCGGCGGCGGCGACGAGGACTAACGGCGGCCACGTACCCGACGCCCTGGCGGCGTACATGGCCCAGCCGCACTGGCCGTACCTGGGGTCACGCGTCGCCCAGGCGGCGCCGGTCCTCTTCGTCCCATTTCCGGGTGTCGCGGGGCTCGGTGTAGGGCTCGGTGTCGGTCGGCAGGCCGCCCGCGATGGCCCGTTGGCGTACGGTCTCCGCGTCGAACTCCAGGCCCAGCAGGACGGCGAGGTTGGTGATCCACAGCCACACGAGAAAGACGATGACGCCGGCCATGGTGCCGTAGGTCTTGTTGTAGGAGGCGAAATTGGCGACGTAGAACGCGAAGGCTCCGGAGGCGATCATCCAGATCACCAGGGCGAGGAAGCTGCCCGGGGTGATCCACCGAAACCCCTTCACCCTCGCGTTCGGGCTCGCCCAGTACAGGATCGCGATCATGACGGTGACCAGGACGACCAGGACGGGCCACTTGGCGATCGACCACACCGTGATCGCCGTGTGCCCAAGGCCCAGCACCGTGCCGGCCCGCTGGGCCAGGGGACCGCTGAACACCACCAGCAGCGCGCTGACCACGGCCAGCACCAGCAGCACAAGCGTCACCCCGACACGTATCGGAAGGATCTTCCACACCGGGCGGCCCTCCGGCATGTCGTAGACGGCGTTCGCCGCCCGGATGAACGCCGCCACATAGCCCGACGCGGACCACACCGCCAGCACGAGACCGACCAGCGCCATGATCGACCCGATGCCGGCGTGGTTCTGCAACTGCTGAACCGCGCCCGTGATGATGGTGCGCGCGGAACCGGGAGCGAGGTGCTTGAGGTTGGCCAGCACCGCGGACGTGGTCGACTTGCCGGTGATGCCCAGCAGTGACACCAGCACCAGCAGTGCCGGGAACAGCGCCAGCACGGCGTAGTACGTCAGGGCCGCCGCGCGGTCGGTCAGTTCGTCGTCCTTGAACTCCCGCAAAGCGCCCTTGAGTACAGCGCCCCAGGCCCGCTTGGGCAGCTTCGTCGGCGCGTCCGGTGCCCGACGCTCCACCTCGGGCCCGGGCCCGACCTCCTCGGGCGTCGGCGCCTCACGTCCCTGCGCCTCGCCGCTGCCGGGGTGCGCTTTCCGTCCTGGAAGATGCAGCCTCGCCATATACGCCGGGTAACCCTCACAGCCCCGCCTACGCACCAGACGCGCCTCAGTGCAGCGTCAGAGCACGGCGTGGCGGACGGCGGCGTAGCAGTCGATGATCTCGTCGCGGGCCGCGACCTGCATCGTGGCGCAGCAAAGGCGCGGCCATCCCGCGGTGGGAGGAATGCCCTGCTGCGCGGGCCGCGCTCCCGGGTCACCGCCCACTGGCGCGCCGACTTTCACGTGATCCTTACACGCGTCCGTGGGCGATGCGGTTGACGCGGGCACCCGGTGGGGGTCGCTTGCCGAGGAAGGGACGTGTCGTTGTGATCGTCATAGCGGTCTCGGTGCTGCCCACGCTGGGTTTGTTGCTGTTGGTCATGGATCGTGTCGAGGACTGGCTGTCCGGGCCATCCTCCATCCCGGGCCACGCCCGCAGGCGGCGCCATCTGCGGCTGATTCCTGGTGGGGCGCAGGAATCGGGCTCCCCGTCGAGGGCCGTTTCGAACGAGCGGCGGCCGGAGGCTGCCTGAAGCCGCGTGGACCGCGGAGGAGTCCCGCACCAGCGCGTACCACTCGGTGCTGTCGAAGACCACAGCCCCGCACAGGTCGCAGACCTCAGGTTCGGCTTGTTCGTCGCCGCCGGCCTCCGGCTCGCCGTTCTTCCTCACTGGCTGCCTGCCTCACCGGCCGCTGGTGGAAGGTGTTCTCCGGCCGCCTCGAGCACCATCGGTGCCACCATCGACGGGTCGCCGCCGGCCACCCACCGGAAGCGGGCCACCATCATCACCTCGTCGACGCTCGCCCGCACGAACCCGTCCACGATGCCCAGGCCGCCAGGGCGTTCGCGGAACACGGCCTCACTCATACACCCAGTGCCCCATGTCTTCCCTCCTGCGGGAACCAACGAGATCTGCGCTGATCAGTCAGGCATGAGGTTGTGGATACGCCCGAGTGGTGCAGTGGGGGCTGCATCAGAGCGCGGGCGCAGCCCCCACCTGGAGGAGAGGCAGGGCCTCGCCTCCTTCAACGATCACATCACCGGGATGAAACGGCAGCTTCAACCTGCTCCTACGGGCTGGCGCAGAACCGCGGGCGTGCGAGCGCGGGGTCGGCCGGGTCCGGCGGGCGCCGGGTGAGATGACGATCACCTATCGGGAAGGACAGCATCACGCGGATGCCGCACTACCGAAAGCTGACGGGCCGACCCCGCCAGGAACCATGCTGCTGCATCAATGAAGCTGTTGCAACTTCTTCGCAATAAGTGCGTAGGCTGTGCTCGAACGATCACCCGAGTGGAAAGGGGACGTGCCTGATGGGCACCTACGCGCTTCCCGACCTGCCCTACGACTACGCCGCGCTCGAGCCGGCCATCACCGGGCAGATCCTGGAGCTGCACCACGCCAGGCACCACGCCGCCTACGTCAAGGGAGCGAACGACACCCTGGAGCAGATCGCCGAGGCCCGCGAGAAGGACCAGCTCGCTCCCACGCAGCTGGTGGGGCTGGAGAAGACCTTCGCGTTCAACCTGTCCGGGCACGTGCTCCACTCGATCTTCTGGCAGAACCTCTCCCCGGACGGCGGCGACCGCCCCGACGGACCGCTGGCCGATGCGATCGACGAACACTTCGGCGGCTTCGAGCAGTTCAAGAAGCAGCTCACCACGGCGACCGCCTCCGTGCAGGGCTCGGGCTGGGGTGTGCTCGCGTGGGAGCCGCTCGGGCGTCGTCTGATCGTGGAGCAGGTCTACGACCACCACGGCAACGTCGGCCAGGGAACCACCCCGCTGCTGGTCTTCGACGCCTGGGAGCACGCCTACTACCTGCAGTACAAGAACGTCCGCCCCGACTACGTCACCAAGCTGTGGGACCTGGTCAACTGGGAAGACGTCGCTGCCCGTTACGCGGCAGCAACAGGCGCCTGACCGACACCGGCACCTTTCACCCGGCGGGCCGGGAAGCCATCGACGCTTCCCGGCCCGCCCGGTCGTTTCCGCAGCCGTCCAGCACCAACTCGATCGCGCAGATCAAGAGAGCTTCTGCCCGCGAAGCGAGCGCAGCGCGCGTCCGGCGGGGTGCGTCAGAAGCTGAGCGCGTCCCGCAGAGTGGGGCGGCAGTCGATGATCTCGTCGACGCCGACGATCTGCAGGGTGCGCAGGACGGCTGGGGCGGGTGCGGCCAGTCGCAGTCAGCCCCCTGCCGCGGTGACGGCTTGGTGGGCGGCGATGAGGATGTTGATGCCGCTGGAGTCCATGAAGGCAACTTGCCGCATGTCGGCCACGATGCGGGGCCGGACGATGCCGGAGACGTCCAGGGCCTTACGGAGCGCCTCGCCGGTATCGTGGTCGATTTCACCGGCCAGTGTCAGTACGCGGATGCCGTCGGTGGAGGTGGGCACGACCGACAGCTCGCCGGTCGACGGTGTTTCAGTGTCCGGTATTCGCCCTTCGCCCATGTGGGTGATACTGGCACACCAAGATTTTGGCCCGTAGTGCTGCCCTGCACGGTGGGGGCGATGCCCATGCGCTGGATGAGGGCCAGTACAGGGACGCGGGGCGTGCACCGTGCAGGTGCTGGTACGAGCGGGGGTGGCAACGGGTCTGGGCCAGTGCGGGTTGGATGTGCCGTCGGCACGAGTGGACGATCGAGTGGGGGCGTGTGTGACCCGCCGGCCCCGCCTGACATCGCCCCGCTCGGCTGCCCGCCCCGGTCACCTCCTGCGACCGAGGGCAGCGTGGACTTCGGCCAGGGTTGTCTCAGGCACATCGGCGCCCTGCGCCTGCTTGATGATCTGCTCAGCGATCGAGGACAGCTTGGTGTTGGTGTGCTGTGAGACCTCTCGCAGCACTGTGAATCCGTCCTCGGGACTGATCCTCGCCATCGTCACGAGGACCCCGATGGCCTGATCGACAACCGCGTGCGAGGCGACCGCTCGCTGCAGCTGCTCATTTTCCGCCCGCAGCCGCTCGACCTCCTGCACGAGGCTGTCGACGCGGGGGCCGGCGCTGGGATCTCGGCCAGGGAGCGCGGGAGAGGCCATGCGTATCACCGGAGGTGTCAGCGGAGCGGGGACGCATGTCCTTTTGCCCGGCCCCCTTCTCCACATACCTGTGCTGCACAGCACACGGCTGGAAAGAGCTGAGCTCTCCGAGCCGGGACTCGGAGAGCTCAGCGGGCCTTCCCCTTCCGCTCCTCACATGCGGCGGGTAGCCCCATGGCCAGCTGTCGCACCGCCGTGATCAGGCCGCGTCGAGGTATCGCGGTGACCGATCAGCCGGATTACGTGGCTGATTCGTGCCGTGGCCCGGACGCAGATGGGCCCGGGCGCGACGGGCCGCCCGCGGCCTGCCCGCCTGTCGCTACGGCGCAAGGCGGCGGAGTGCCAAGGGGTCGTCCAGGCGTCGGGGGCGTCGAGGAGGCGGATGCCGAATTTCGGGGCGCCGACGGGCTGGGGATGGATGGAGAGGCGTACCGCGCGGGGGTGGTGTTCGGCGATCAGGGTGCCCCAGGCGCGGGTGCGCTGGATGACGCCGTAAGCCCGTTGCCGACATGCGCGTTGGAGGGCGGAGCGGGTGCCGGTCCAGTCGGCGGTGTCCTCGACGAGGAAACGGGTGATGCCCCGGTAGAGGGCCAGGGCAGTCCCCTGCGGCCACCCACCGTTCCGTCCGTTCCGTCCGGACGCCGGAGTGCCGCAACCCCATCCCACGGAGGTGGATCAGCATGACCGACACCAGCGGGCTGGAACCCGTCGCCACGTTCTGCGGCAACTGCAACTGCGGCTGTCCCCAGCTGTTCGTGACTTGACCAAATCATCTGCCGACCGACCGCGTCACGCCCAGGTCTCGGCCGGCAAGAGGCGGCCGTGATCCGCTTGCCACCGGTGCGCAGTGAACAGCGAAGCTCCGGCACACGGTCATCACGATCTCCAGCACCGTCCCGGTCAGGGCCGTCGGGTCGTTGCGTCCAGGCGGACGACGACCATGGCGATGTCGTCGCCTGCGCCGCTGGTGAGGTCCAGGCCGGCCAGGAGGGCGTCCGCGAGGTGTTCCGGGCCGAACCCGGTGCAGGTGGCGAGCATAACGATCAGACGGGTCAGGCCGGCGTCGATGTCTTCACCGCGGCGTTCGATCAGGCCGTCGGTGTAGAGGATGAGGGTGTCGCCCGGGGTGTAGGTCTTGTTGGCCTGGGGGCGGGGGAGGTGTTCGGGGCGGGCGCCCAGTGGTGGGTCGGTGGCCTGGTCGAGCAGGTCGCAGGCGCCGTTGGGGTGCAGCAGGACGGGCGGGGGGTGGCCGGCGCTGCTGTAGATGAGCAGGTGGCTGTGGCAGTCGACGAGGACCTGGACGGCGGTGGCGGCCAGGGCTCCCTCGACCGAGCGGGCGTACAGGCCCAGGACCTCCAGGGCTTGGGCGGGGCCGTGGACGGTGCGGGTGGCGGCGCTCAGCGCGCTGCGGAGCCTGCCCATGACGGTGGCAGCCGTCAGCCCGTGGCCGACCACGTCGCCGACCGCGACGGCGAAGCGGTCGCGGGGCAGGTCGACCGTGTCGTACCAGTCGCCGCACACGTTCAGTGCTCCGACCGCGGGCAGGTAGCGCACGGCGATGTCCGGGTGCCGGGCCAGGTCCGGGGTGTGGAGCATGGTTTCCTGCAGGGCGACGGCGATGCGCCGTTCACGGGCGTGCGCCTGTTGCAGTTCCTCGTTGAGCTGTTGCAGCTGCCGTGCCCGGGCGTACAGCTCGGCTTCCATGGCCGCTTCCCGGCCGGGGCTGACCGATGGCAGATCCTCCGTGCGGCGGGCGCGGACGACGTCGGTCATGTCCTCGGACCGGTGGAGGATCCAGACGACCTTTGCGTCCGGGCCGAGGATGGGCACGTTGATCGCGGTCAACCACCGCTCCTTGAACACCTCGGGGTTGCCGACGACAGGGATGTCGTACCTCTGCAGCGCCATGTGATCGGTCTGGCCCGAGGCCAGAACCCGGTGCAGCGAGGCTTTCAGCGTCTCCATCCCGTCGGCCTCCGGGTCGGCGGGGTTGTCCGGGAAGACGTCGAAGAGGTACTGCCCGACCAGCTCGGCCCGACTCCGCCCGGTCCCCTCGCAGAAGGCCGGGTTGGCAGCGGCGATCACCAGGTCCGTGCCCAGCATCAGGCACGGGCTCGGAAGGACGGAGAACACCGCCGTGTAGTCGATCTCCGGTGCCGTCACACGTATGTCCCTGCGAGTTGCACCCCCTCCTCTTCAATCTACGAAAGGCCCAGTTGCCGCGCCTGCCGAGGCAGCGGGGGTGGCGGCTGCGGACCCCCGTCCGGCGTGCGCCGGACGGGGCCCTTCTCGCTGTGTGGTGTCCCTGGCCCAGCGGCCGTTGTGGGCCGAGCGGCTGCGCAGCGCACCGAGGAGGCCCACCGAGAGCGACACCGCGATGGGGTCCGGGAGTGCGGGCCGCGGAAGGAGCACAGGCCGCCATCCGTGGACCCGGCCGCGCGATTCAGCGCGGTCGGCCGTAGCCTTCCGCCATGACTGAGACCCTGACGCCGACTCCCGATGATGCCTTCGAGATGCTGCTGGCAGGCAACCACCGGTTCGTCACCGGCTCGCCCGAGCACCCCAACCAGGACGCCGCACGCCGCGCCGAGACCGCCCCGGCTCAGAATCCCTTCGCGGTGCTGTTCGGCTGCTCCGATTCCCGGCTGGCCGCCGAGATCATCTTCGACCGGGGGCTCGGGGATCTGTTCGTGGTGCGTAACGCCGGGCATGTCGTCGGCGCGGAGGCGTTGGGAAGTATCGAGTACGGCGTGAGTGTGCTGGACTGCCCGCTGGTCGTGGTGCTGGGGCATGACTCGTGCGGGGCCGTCGCAGCTGCCCGGGCCGCCGCCGACGGCGGCCGAGTGCCCGCCGGCTTCGTCCGTGACGTCGTCGAGCGGGTGACCCCGAGTGTGCTGGCGGCCCGTGCGGCCGGACGCGAGCAGCCCGAGGAGATCCTGGCCGAGCACGTAAGGCTCACCGTCGATCTGCTGCTGGAACGCTCCCGCGTGCTGGCCGAGCGAGTGGCCGCCGGCCGACTTGCCGTGGTGGGGCTGTCCTACCGCCTGGCCGACGGCAGTGCACAACTGGTCGCCTCCCACGGCCTGAGCAGGGCTGCCGCCCCCATGCGGTGAAACCCGCTGTCGGCCACCCCGGTGATCAGTGCTGCTGGAGGCCGGGGACCGAGGAGGGCCGGGGCCCCGCGGCGCGACGGAGCCGGTTGGCGATCGCCAGTCCCAGCCCTTCCTCCGCCGGCAGGGACGCGACGATGAGGTCGCACCCCTGCTGGTCGAGTTCGCGCAGGAACCCGTACAGGCTGCGCGCGTAGGCGGCCATGGAAGCGGGGACCGTCACCACGGCGTGCGCCTTCACCGGGGCGTGGGTGAAGGCGAGGGGAAGAAGAACGCCCACCTGGTGCCCCTGCTCCTGGGCGAGCTCCGCTTCGGCGACGACCTTCTCGGGCTCGACGAGGACGACCCGTGCACGCGGCGCGTAGTGCGACGGATGCTGGCCCGGCACCCGGACACGGCTCGTCGAGGGGACCGCGAGCGGGTGCCCGAGCACCGCTTCGAGATCCTCGCGTGTCACTCCGCCAGGCCGAAGGATGCTCGGAATCTCGCCCGTGGCGTCGACGATGGTCGACTCGACGCCGACCTTGCAGGGGCCGCCGTCCAGCACAAAGTCGACCGCCTCGCCGAGCTCCGCACGGACGTGGTCGGCGGTGGTGGGGCTGACCTGGCCGAAGCGGTTGGCGGACGGGGCCGTGACACCGCCGCCGAAGGCCGACAGCAGCGCGAGGGCAGCAGGGTGGTCGGGCACCCGCACGGCCACCGTCTCCAAGCCACCCGTCGCTTCGAGGGGCACCCGACGACCGCGCCGCAACACCAGCGTGAGCGGCCCCGGCCAGAAGCGTTCGGCCAGCAGCCGCGCCGCCGAGGGCACGCCCTGGACCCAGTCGTCCAGCTGCTCCGCGCCGCCGATGTGGACGATCAGCGGGTGGGAGGGCGGACGCCCTTTGACCTGGAAGATGCGCGCAACAGCGGAGGGGTCCTCGGCGTTGGCCCCCAGACCGTAGACGGTCTCGGTCGGGAGGGCTACCAGGCCGCCGGCGCGAAGCACCTCAGCCGCCTTCTCGATGTCACTGGTACTTGCCGTCACGCCGGCAATACTCCCACTGTTCCGCTCCCCCCATTTCCGTGGAGGCCACTCCACGCTCATGGAGCGACGCCCCATCGGGCGGCATCACGGGCAACGCGATCGGCGGCGTACTCCGTTCCGGCGACGAAGCACATCATGGGGCCGAACATCGGGGCGGCCAGCGCACCAGCGACGTACAGACCAGGCACGGATGTTTCGAACGTCCTGGTCAGCTGAGGGGCCTTGGAGCCGGGCACACAGACGACGCGCCGCCGTAGCGTGAGGGCGAGAAACGCAAGCGCGCCGATGTCGAGGCGGTGGGCATTCCGTAGGACAGCGCCACGCTCGCCTGCGAAAATTCCTCCAGGTCAGCCCGCTCACCCGGTCGAAGAGCGAACGGTGACGTGGCGCAATGAAGTCGACGTACTCCTGCACAGAGTCCATGCGACCCAAGTGGTCCTCCCGCGAACACCGCTGCTGCGGGCTCGGCCCCTCGAGCCCGACCGTCGCGGCTTCATGGCAGGGCAGGGCCGTGCGGCACCAGCGGCCTGCTCCCGACCGTCAGGCGGCTGACCAAGGCAGATGGAGAACGGGGACGGGAGTATCTAGGGTCGGCACGTGGCTTTCATCATGGTGTGCGAAGACGACGCGGCGGTCCGCGGCGTCCTCAAGCGCGCCCTGGAGCACGACGGCCACACCGTCTCCGTCGCCGCCACGGCCGACAGTCTGCTGCGGCAGCTCGCACCGGCGCCCCATCTGGTCGTCCTGGATCTCGGGCTCCCGGACGCCGACGGCCGCGACGTCTGCCTGGCCCTGCGGGCTCGCGGCGTCGACGCGCCGGTGTTGATGCTCACCGCCTTGGACGGCCTGCACCACAAGGTGGGCGGTTTCGAGGCCGGCGCCGACGACTACATGACCAAACCCTTCGACGTCCCGGAACTGCTGGTCCGCGTCCGGGCGCTGCTGCGCCGGGCCACCGTGGCGCCCGCACCGCGCGAGGTCGTCCTCGATCCGGCGAAGCACGTGGTGACCTACGATTCGGTGAGCATGAGCCTGACCCCGACCGAGTTCCGGCTGCTGGGCCGCCTGATCGCCTCGCAGGGCGACGCGGTACGCCGCCACGCCCTCATCGCTGCCGGCTGGCCGCACGGAGCGCAGGTCAGCGACAACACCCTCGACTCCTTCGTGCGCCGGCTGCGGACCAAGCTCGGTCCGCTGGGTGTGGCCGATCGTCTGGCGACTGTCCGCGGCGTGGGCTACCGATGGCAGTGACGGGGTTCCGCAAGCGGGTCGTCGCGCTTACTGTGCTGATCGCCACCGCCGTGGTCGCGATACTGGTCGTGGTCTCGCACGTGCTGCTGAGCCGGGTGACGGACGCCGACGCGCACGATCTGGCGCGTACCCGCGCCGAGGCGGTCACGGCGAACGTCACCGCCGTGGGCGGCCGTGTCGTGCTGACGGAGAACAGCAGCGAGGCGCTGGACGAGGTCGCCTGGGTGTACGCCGACGGCCGCCTGATCGATGGGAACGTGCCGGCAAACATGGTCGAGCGCGTCGAGGCGCTGGCAGGCTCACGGCGATCGCAGACCGTCGCCGTCGGCCACTACCTCCTGTACGCGCGGAAGGTCCCGCTCGACGGCCACCACGTCATGGTGATCGTCCGGGTGGACCTCACGCCGTATGAGACATCCGAGCAGCACAGCCTGACCTTGTCGCTGATACTGGGCGGCCTCACGATCCTCCTCGCCGGCGGTGTCGCGCACCTCGTGGTGCGCCGCGCGCTGCGGGTCGTGCACGAGATGGCCGCCCTCGCCGACGACTGGGGCCATCACGAACCCGGACGCCGCTTCGACCTCGGAGTCCCCCGCGACGAGTTCGGGGAACTGGGGCGGACCCTGGACCACCTCCTGGAGCGCGTCGACAACGCGCTGGCGGACGAGCGTCGGCTCACCGATGAGATCGCCCACGAGCTGCGGACACCGCTCACGGTCCTGCAAGGCGAGGCACAGCTGGCACAGCTGTCCGGCGAGCCGGTGGCGCCGGAGGCGGTGCTGAGCGAGGTCGAACGGCTCAACGCGGCGATCACGACGATTCTGCGCGCCGCGCGCGCACGGACAGACGCCGGGACCCGGTGCGATCTGCGCTCCGCCGCGCGGCAGGCGATCGCCGGCCGCGCGGTCGAGGTCGCCTTTCCCGCGAAGGTCGAGGTCGCCGTGGCGGCCGATGTCGCCGTGTCGCTGCTGTCGCCCCTACTGGAGAACGGGCTGCGGCATGCGCGGTCGCGTGTGTGGATCACCGCGCGCAACCAGGGCGAGGCCATCGTGGTCGATGTCCTGGACGACGGCCCCGGGTTCGATCCCGCGGAGGTCGACCGGGTCTTCGAAGCGGGTGTGACCGGCGGCGGCGGGTACGGACTGGGGCTGCCGGTGGTCCGGCGCATCGCCACCTCGGCCGGTGTGGAGGTCCGCGCGATCGCGGACGGCCGCGGTCACGTCGAGGTGACGCTCCCGGGCGCGCGTGCGGCCACGTAGTCAGGTTGTGTGCAGGTTCCCCGCGCAAACCTCCCCGCATGACAACGACAACCGAAACACGCACGCGCAACGGGCGGCTCCTGCTCAACAAGGTCCCCGAGGTCACCATCTGGTTCTGGGTGATCAAAGTCCTGTGCACGACGGTCGGTGAGAGCTTCGCCGACTGGATCAACATGAAGCTTGGCGTCGGCCTGGTGAACACTGCCTGGATCTTCACCGCGGTGTTCGTGGTGGTCCTGGCCGTCCAGCTGCGGCTGAAGCGGTACGTCCCCTTCCCCTACTGGCTGACCGTGGTCGTTGTCAGCGTCACGGGCACCTTGTACACCGACATCCTGACCGACCAGCTGAACGTGCCGCTGTGGATCAGTTCCGCGGTCTTCTCGGTGCTGCTCGCAGTGGTCTTCGGCGTGTGGTGGGCGCGTGAGCGCACGCTGTCGATCCACTCGGTCACGACGCTGCCGCGTGAGTCGTTCTACTGGCTCGCCGTTCTCGTCACCTTCGCGCTCGGCACCGCGACCGGCGACTGGACTCTGGAGCTGACCGGCTGGAGCCCGGGCATCTCCGTGTTGCTGCCGCTCGGCCTCATCGCGGCGATCACGGCGCTGTGGAGGTTCGGCGCGAACCCGGTGCTGTCCTTCTGGCTCGCCTACATCCTGACCCGCCCGCTGGGCGCGAACATCGGCGACTGGCTCGCCTCCCCCAAGGTCGCCCAGAACCCGGGCGACCCGACCGGTCTCGCGCTGGGCACGTTCACCACCAGCCTGATCTTCCTCGGCCTGATCCTGGCGACGGTGGTCTACCTGACGGTGACGCGCTCGGACGTGACCGAGACCCACGAGGCGACCCACGCCGCACCGGCCACCAGCAACCCGCGCAGGGAGCGCACCGCGCTGGCCGGCTTCGGACTGCTGGCCGTCGCCACCGCGGGCCTGCTGGTCTGGGCCCACGGCCAGCCCCACGTCGGCCCGGCGCCGGAGGAGGACAACACCTCCGCCGTCCGGATGGCTCCCGGCCAGGCGGTGAAGAAGTTCCCGCCCGCCAAGGTCGCCGCACTGAAGACCCTCGCCTCCACCTCGCTCAAGGACGCACGCTCGGGGAACGAGACCGGGGCACACGCGGCCGCCCAGTCGCTGCGTGACCTGTGGGACGCCGACCAGGCGTCGTTGCAGCCGCTGGACCAGACCGGCTGGACCTCCATCGACGCCCAGATGGACAAGGTGCTCAAGACGTTCGGCATCGATCACTCGAACCCGCCGATGTCTCCTGCGCAGCAGGAGAAGGAACTGAACGCCCTCCTGACGGACATGGGCTGACAGACCGCACAGCGCCCGGCCGGCCCACCCGGCCGACGGGCTCAGTGTGCCGAGGCGGCGCGGAGAACCGCGCTTCCTCGGCACACGCCGGCGATCCACGGACACCGCAATGCGGCCGGGGCCGCCTGCGACAGCCCGGGCATGTCCGCAGACTCCCGTGGGGCGGTCGCTGACCGGATGGCGTCGGCCGAATGAGTGCAGACCCTACTGCGGGCACGGGCGCGGGCCGGTCAACTCCTCGTCCCGGCCCCATCGCTCCGACCGGCCTCGGCAGGCCCAACGGCACTGGCGCCTTCTGACGGCGGCGCCCTTTGACCGACAGGGGCTGGGCCCGCGTCGCACTACTGCGGCGCGCCCAGCCCTTGTCTCGTCTCAGTCCCCCAGCCGATCGAAAACGACACGTTCCATGCCGTGCCCGGCCGACCGGCCGGATGCGCAACATGCTCAGCACACTGGCGTCGATCCCGGTGTCCGTCGGCTCCGCCCCGATGGCGTACTTCCAGTCGATCGCCTGCGTCGGCATCCCCGCGGCCTGCCAGTCGGTCCGCTCCTCGGCGAAATGCAGAAGAAGCGTGGCCTTGGCCAGCGCACCGTCCGTGAAGATTAGCGCGAGCATTCCCTCTCGTACGTTGCGATTCAGTCGAATGACAAATCGCCGTCCACGCTCCACGGCCGACATCACCTAGAAATCCGGCCGGGTCGGGCTCCGTGGTTCCGCTTCCGCGATCGAGTAGCTCGGCGCGGGCGAGTCGGCGCGCTGCCGGCAGGCTGGGCGCACCGTGTTCGCTAGCGTCGACCCATGTTGCATACGAGATTCACCGAAATGTTCGGTATCACCTACCCGGTGATGGTGGCCCCGATGGCACTGCACAGCGGCGGAACACTCGCCGCCGCTGTCTCTGCGGCCGGCGGGCTCGGCTCCTTCGGGGGTACACATCCCTGGAAAGGGCCGGACTGGATCCATGCGGAAATCGCAACCATCCGCGCTACGACCCACCTCCCTTTCGGAGTCGGCTTCATCACGCCGTTCCTCCCCTTCACCGAACCGCATTTCGAGGCCGCTCTGGAAGAGCGACCAGAGGTCATCGCGCTGTCGTTCGCGGACCCGCAGCCGTGGCTTGCTCGTGCCAAGGCCGTTGGAGCGCGGGTGATGTGCCAAGTACAGAACTACGATGACGCGCAGGCGGCCGTCGCCGCCGGTGCCGATGTCCTCGTGGCGCAGGGTACGGAGGCCGGTGGCCATACCGGGAGGATGGGCCTTCTGCCGTTCCTGGCCGGGATCGTGAGGCGTTACCCCGATGTTCCGGTGCTGGCCGCAGGAGGAATTGGCGATGGCCGAACACTGGCGGCCGTCCTCACCGCCGGGGCGGACGGCGCGTGGCTGGGCACGGCGTTTCTCGCCACGCCCGAAGCGATCGAGGTACACGATGCCCACAAGCGCCTGATCGTGGAGAGTGACGGCAGTGACACCGTATGGACACGGACCTACGACATCGTGTCGGGGCTGCCGTGGCCGGAGACCATCGGTGAACGAGTTCGCCGCAATCGGTTCACCGATGAATGGTCAGAGCGCGAGGCGGCTCTGCGGGACCGCAAGGAGGAATTCGCGCCTCCCAAGAATGTCAGTCCCGTGGAGGGCCCGCCCAACCCTGACACGAGCGCGATTCTCTATGGCCAGTCGGCGATCTTCGTCAATGCCGTCCGTCCCGCCGCAGAAGTGCTCCGGACGATCGGTGACGAGGCCGAGGCGATCCTGGCCTCACGGCCTCGATCTCTGCTGAGCTGACGAGCAACCCCGCTCGTGCTGGGACGCCGAAGCTCGAGGGCCCGTTCGTGAACGCCTGAGTCACCGTCGACAGGAAGGCGGTTCCGGATGGTCGCTGGGAGCTGCTGACGCCGGCTGCTCTGTCATTCTCGTGATGTTTCCGAGGCGTGCTCGGTGATGGCCTCGAAGAGGAGGAGGCCCTGATCCACCAGTTCCTCCCTGGAGATGCCCAGCTCTCCGTTGAACCAGCTCAGCAGCATCTCGCTGACGGCCCCCACGACGGCCACGGACAGGGTGGCGGGGTCCATCCGAGGATCGTGAAGCCCTTCCCTCAAGAGGGAGTCCACGAGGCCGCTCATGCGCTGCAGGCCCAGACGCCGTTCGTGTGCTGTGAGAGGACCGGCTCCCAGGGATTCCGTGAGTTTGACGCGCCCTTTTCTCGGTTCTTCCACAGAGAGCGCGACGATGGCGTCGATCACGTTTCGAGCCCGGTCGCGCAGCGGCTGGTCTGTGGCGATCACGCCGGCGCACCGGGTGATCTGCTCCTCGTAGATGTCCCTCATGAGCGCCGCCATGAGATCGTCGAGGGATGTGAAGCTCTCCGCGAAGTACCTGTCCTTCAGTCCGGCGTGGCGGAGTACCGCACGGATGGAGGTGTGGGCATATCCGCGGCTGGAGAAGAGTTCCAGACCGCTTTCCATGAGGCGCCGACGGCGGAGCGAAGCGCGCTCTTCCGCCGTGACTCCGCCATATGTCCTCACGATGTGCCACCTCCTTGAGGCGTACTGCTCATGGTGCGATGTCATGCACCGGGGGCCGGCCTGCCGCCACTATGCTCAGGGGCCTCCTGTGAGGTCTTGAGCCGGCTGCCTGACTTCCCCCATAGGCCGACGGCCATGTCTATGGCCATTTCGCCAATATTTTTCCCATCTGGTGACAGATTACCCCAGATGGGTGTAACGTCGAATTTATTCAGTTGTGAATCATGAAAGCGCTCCCCAAGGCCGGCACCAGGCGCAAGGGGCGTCGCAGACGTGGCCCACCCGCCGATTCGACGCGCCGGGCCACCGCGCAGGAAAACCATGACCGTCAGCGGCCTGCGTACCGCGCTGAGCACCCTCGTGCCCGCTGGTCATCCACCTGTCGAACACCACGGAGTGTCGTGGTCCCATGGCATGCCGTGGGGAGAGTTCACCATGGATCCCAACCATCTGTTCATCGGAGGACGCTGGGTGCACACGTCCAGCGACCGTGTCATCGACGTCGCATCCGCGAGCACCGGCGATCATCTCGGTGCCGTACCGGACGGTTCCCAGGACGACATCGACCGAGCGGTCGGAGCCGCTCGTGCCGCATTCGACGCACCGGCCGGCTGGGCCTCCTGGGGCCCTGAACATCGCGCGGCCGCCATGATCCGTCTCGCGGACGCGCTCGAGGCGAGGAAGGAGGCGACGTCCACCGCCGTCAGCGCGCAGAACGGCATGCCGATCACTGTCGCCCGGTCCTTCGAAGGTGTGGTGCCGTCAGCCCTGCTGCGCTACTACGCGGGTCTGGCCGACAGCATGACGTCCGAGGAACTGCGCACCGGACTGCCCCGTGGCACCACCCTGGTCCGCCGGGAACCCGCAGGCGTCGTAGCCGCCATCATGACCTGGAACTTCCCTCAGACCATCGCCTTCTTCAAGATGGCCCCGGCTCTGGCGGCCGGTTGCGCGCTCGTCCTCAAGCCGGCTCCGGAGACGGTCCTCGACTCGGTGCTGCTGGCGGAGGCCGTCGAGGAAGCGGGCATTCCCGACGGCGTGATCAACATCGTTCCGGGCGGCCGCGACATCGGCGCCTATCTGGTCTCCCATCCTGACATCGACAAGGTGTCGTTCACCGGATCCACCAGAGCGGGACGCCAAGTCGCCGCCGCATGCGCCGAATTGCTGCGACCGGTGACCCTGGAACTGGGAGGCAAGTCCGCCGCCGTCGTCCTCGACGACGCCGACCTCACCGCGACCGCAGAGCAGTTCTTCATGGCCAGTCTGCTGAACAACGGTCAGACCTGTTACGCCAGTACCAGGATCCTGGCCCCCCGCAGCAGGTATCGGGAAGTGGTCGAGTTCTGTACGGCGATGGCCCGTGACGCCGTCGTCGGTGACGCACTCGACCCCGGCACCCAGATCGGCCCGCTCGTCAGCCAGCGTCAGCGCGAACGGGTCCTGGGTTACATCAAGACCGGCCTCAACGAAGGGGCTCGGCTGACCACCGGAGGGGGCCGGCCACCCGGCCTCGATCGGGGCTGGTTCGTCGAACCCACCGTATTCACCGACGTCGAGAACTCGTCGACCATCGCGCAGGAGGAAATCTTCGGCCCGGTCCTCACGATCACGCCCTACGACGGCGAGGACGATGCGGTCCGCCTGGCGAACGAGTCGGCCTACGGCCTCGCCGGCACCGTCTGGACCACGGACCTGGACCACGGTGCCCAGGTGGCCCGCCGTCTGCGGACCGGCACCGTCGGGCTCAACGGTTATCTGCCCGACCTGACCTCCCCCTACGGAGGCAGGAAGGCCAGTGGCCTCGGCACCGAACTGGGGCCCGAGGGGCTTCACGCATACCAACAACTCCAGTCGATCTACCACCCCTGATGCGACAGCCGGCGCCCGTCGCCCAACTCGGGCGAGTCCAGCGACGGCCGCTCGCCGGGCGAGGGAATCAGCATGACTTCCACCGGAACCGAAGGATTCGACTACGTCATCGTGGGCGCCGGCAGCGCCGGTTGCGTACTCGCGGACCGCCTGAGCCGCGACGACCGCGTCCGCGTGCTGCTCCTCGAAGCGGGCGGCCCTGACACCGACGAACTCATCCACATCCCAGCCGCACTCGGAATGCTCTTCGGATCGCACACCGACTGGAGCTACCGGACGGTCGAGCAGCCCCAGCAGGGCCGCGCCTTCTCCTGGCCCCGGGGCAAGACACTGGGCGGCTCATCATCCACCAACGTCATGATCTACACCCGGGGCAACCGGCACGACTACGACAGCTGGCGTGACGAGCACGGTGCGAAAGGCTGGGGCTACGACGACGTCCTGCCCTATTTCGTGAAGTCCGAGTCCAACCGCCGCCTCGGCGAGCCCTACCACGGTTCGGACGGACCCCTGCACGTCGAGGACCGCACCTACACCCACGAACTCTCACAATCCTGGCTGGACGCCGCTGTGGAATGGGGGTTGGACCGCAACGACGACTTCGCGGGTGCATCCCCTGTCGGTGCCGGCCCGTACCAGGTGACATGCCATCACGGGCGGCGATGGTCCACGGCCGACGCCTATCTGCGCCCGGCCCTCGGCCGACCCAATCTCACGGTACGCACCAGCGCCCTGGCAACAAGGATCACACTCAACGGATCACGCGCGGCCGGCATCACCTATCTCCGGGACGGACAGGAGCGGACGGCCCACGCCGACAGGGAGATACTGCTCTGCGGTGGATCCATCAACTCGCCCCAGCTGCTGCTTCTGTCGGGCATGGGCGATCCCGATGAGCTGCACGATGTGGGGATAGATGTCCGAGTCCCCCTGCCCGGGGTCGGGCGTAACCTCCAGGACCATTTGATGGCTCCCATCGTGTGGGAGACCCAGAACTCCACCGATGTCGTGCGGGATTTGCTCACCCCGGACAACCTCGACCGGTGGCGCACGCACGGCGACGGGCCCTTCGCCTCCAACTACGGCGAGGTCGGCGCGTTCCTCAACGTCACGGGCGGCCGCAGCAGCCGTCCTGACGTCCAGTTGGTGGGAGGGGCCACGGCACTCATTCTCAGCGGTGAGGAAAGACCTGACCGGCCGGTGTTCACGATGAACTGCGTCCCCCTGCACCCGCGGACTCGCGGCACCGTCCGTCTCGCGTCGCCTGATCCGCAGACCCCTCCGCTGATCGATCCCCGGTACTTCGACGTGCCCGCGGATGCGTCGGTCATGGTCGCGGGACTCAGAGCGGTCATGGGCATCGCCCACCGCGCACCGTTCGCCGACTACCTGGGGCGGTCGTACCTGCCCGCCAGTGACGACCTCGACCGTCTGGACGACGCGGCTCTCGAAGAGCACGTCCGCAGATGGAGTGCCACGGCGTATCACCCGGTGGGAACCTGCGCCATGGGAACGGGAGACAACTCCGTCGTCAATTCGGATCTGGAGGTCCACGGAGTCGAGCGACTCCGAGTCGTCGACGCCTCCGTCATGCCGACTGTCATCAGTGGAAACACGAACGCACCCACGGTCATGATCGCCGAAAAGGCTGCCGAGCGGATCGGGCGGCGACCTCACTGAACTTGACGTATGAGGAGCCCCGGAGTCCGCCCGCGCCTTGGTGGACACACTGGTCACGGCACGCCCCTGAGCGGGCCCTCGATGTGATAGCGGCTCTGGGACACGACGGCTTGGCGGATCTTGGTGGTGAAGTCGGCGGTACGGGCGATCCGGTCCACGCCGCCGGCCTTGCGGTAGCCGGCCGCCGTGGCGGAAAACATGGTGGTTCGCCTCCCGCGTGGTGACGTCCTGGGTGGATGGCACCGGCCTGCTCGGGCGGTCTGGAACCGTGATGGCGCCTGATACTCGGCCAAGGCCCCTATCGCAACCTGGCTTTGACGCGCTGACACTGTGTTGACTACTCGCCCATTCGTGAGCGGCATTGACGAACGGCTAGTGGCCCTGCGGAGCATCACCGCGGGCGCGGGGTCGACTCGCCCGCCCCGACGCCTGGCTGCGTCGCGTCGGAATTTCCCCGACCTGAAATGAACAACGACCCTGGCCGACCGGAGTTCCACGAACCGCAAGGTAGTCCTCGGCCCGACTCCGCCACCGCGTTATCCCTGTCGACGGTCGAACCGCCGCAGTCCACCTCCGTCCGGAACAGCCCTGTCACCTGCCTGGCGCCGCCGTACCGGCAGTTCCGCGCACTGTTCCTGCCAATGGCTCGTTGGGACGCACGAGACACCGATCGGCTCTGGCCCGCTGACCACTGCGGCCGATGGTAAGGGCCCGGCGTCCCGAAGCCGGGATGCCGGGCCCTTACCGAGGCGCGCGATCAGGCGGGGCGGATGTTCTCCGCCTGCGGGCCCTTCTGGCCCTGTGTGACGTCGAATTCGACCTTCTGGCCCTCCTGCAGCTCGCGGTAGCCCTGGCTGGCGATGTTGGAGTAGTGGGCGAAGACGTCGGGGCCGCCGCCCTCCTGCTCGATGAAGCCGAAGCCCTTCTCGCTGTTGAACCACTTCACTGTGCCCTTGGCCATGACTGTCTCCTTTGAGGGAAACCGGGCACGCACCCTGCGCGCCCGGGAGGTGATCGCCCTGGTCCGGAGAGGCGCTGAACAGCAAGAACGCCCGTGATGGCGATCACGGGCGAACGGAACTTCGGAACCACGACTGCTGATCACAACGCTATAACGGCATGATGGAAGCCGCCAGCGGAAACGCGCCAACATCCGGCCCGGAACGAAGGGCCGGATCGCCCATGAGGCTCGGCCGATGGTGATCAAGCGGTTTCGCGCCCTTCTTCTGCACAAGGCGGCGAGGCATGGCCTCCCTGCCGCCGACTGTTTTCCGGGTGGGCCTCACCGATCATGCGTGACCGGCCCTTCCCCATACGAACGCGGATCAGGTCGCCTGGGCCATGCGCTGCCAGGCGGCGAGCTTGGCCACGTCGACACCTTCGCGCTCAAGGTGATCGAAGACAACCGCCGGCGTGATCCGATCATGCCGGGGCACCCACTGCGGGTGCCCCGGCTCCGTCGGGAAAAGGAGATCGCACAGGCAACGGATCACCCGTCCCGCTCTCCGGGTACCGTCAGGGTATGAGTCATCCGCACCCCGAACTGAAAGCCGCCCCGCCCCTTCCCGAAGGAGGGCTGCGGGTCATCGCCCTGGGCGGCCTGGGTGAGATCGGCCGCAACATGACCGTCTTCGAGCACGCGGGCAAGCTGCTCATCGTCGACTGCGGCGTGCTGTTCCCCGAGGAGACCCAGCCCGGTGTCGACGTGATCCTGCCGGACTTCACCTCGATCCGGGACCGGCTGGACGACGTCGTGGCCGTGGTACTCACCCACGGCCACGAGGACCACATCGGCGGCGTGCCGTACCTGCTGCGCGAGCGGTCCGACATTCCCGTCGTCGGCTCGAAGCTGACGCTGGCGTTCCTGGAGGCCAAGCTCAAGGAACACGGCATCCGGCCGCGCACGGTGCGGGTGCGGGAGGGCGACCGGCGCGGCCTTGGACCCTTCGACTGCGAGTTCGTGGCGGTCAACCACTCCATCCCCGACAGCCTCGCGGTCGCGATCCGCACCCGGGCCGGGATGGTGCTGCACACCGGCGACTTCAAGATGGACCAGTTCCCTCTCGACGACCGCATCACCGATCTGCGCGCCTTCGCCCGCCTCGGCGAGGAGGGCGTGGACCTGTTCCTCACCGACTCCACCAACGCCGAAGTACCCGGCTTCACCACCTCCGAGCGAGAGCTGAACCCGGCGATCGAGCAGGTGATGCGCACCGCGCCGCGCCGGGTCATCGTCTCCAGCTTCGCCAGCCACGTGCACCGCATCCAGCAGGTCCTGGACGCCGCGCACCAGCACGGCCGCAAGGTCGCTTTCGTCGGCCGGTCGATGGTCCGCAACATGGGCATCGCCCGTGACCTGGGCTATCTGAAGGTCCCCTCCGGTCTGGTCGTGAGCACGAAGGAGCTGGAGAAGCTCCCGGACCACAAGATCACTCTGGTGTGCACCGGGTCCCAGGGCGAACCGATGGCCGCGCTGTCACGGATGGCCAACCGCGACCACATGATCCGCATCGGCAAGGGCGACACCGTCCTGCTCGCCAGTTCCCTCATCCCCGGCAACGAGAACGCCATCTACCGGGTGATCAACGGACTCACCCGGTGGGGCGCCCACGTGGTCCACAAGGGCAACGCCAAGGTGCACGTCTCGGGGCATGCCAGCGCCGGCGAACTCGTCTACTGCTACAACATCGTCAAGCCCCGCAATGTCATGCCCGTGCACGGCGAATGGCGTCACCTGCGGGCCAACGCCGACCTCGCCATCCGTACCGGTGTCGACCCCGACCGGGTCGTCATCGCCGAGGACGGCGTCGTCGTCGACCTGATCGACGGACGCGCATCCATCACCGGCAAGGTCCCCGCCGGCAACGTCTACGTGGACGGCATGGAAGTCGGCGGCGCCACCGAAGCGTCCCTCAAGGACCGCCTCACCCTCGCCGCCGAAGGCGTGGTCACGGTCGTGGCGATCGTCGACGCGGACACCGGCGCCCTCGCCGAGGCCCCCGACTTCCTGGCCCGCGGCTTTGTCCACGACGACACCACCTTCGAGCCGGTCATCCCCGTCATCGAGAAGACCCTGGCCACCGCAGCCGAGGAAGGCGTCGGGGACGCGCACCAACTCGAACAACTCCTCGCCCGCGCCGTGGCGAACTGGGCGTTCCGCACCCACCGCCGCAAGCCCCTCATCATCCCCGTCATCATCGACGCCTGAGCCATTGCATCGGCAGCACCGTCCCCGCGCGCTGAGCCCGCCTGAGCTGCGAAACGGCGGTGCGGTCCCTCACGGCCTCGTCCGTCGGCAGTGCATCGGTTGCCTCGGGTTCGGGCGTTCTGATCAGGTTGATGTCTGCGGCTGAGGCTTGCCGCCCTCGGCGCGCAGTTGCTCGTTGATGCGCTGCGCCTCTTCGAGCTGGTCTTCGAGGATGACGATGCGGCAGGCGGCCTCTATGGCGGTGCCCTGGTCGACGAGTTCGCGGGCGCGGGCGGCGATGCGCAGCTGGTACCGGGAGTAGCGGCGATGGCCGCCATCCGAGCGCAGCGGAGTGATCAAGCGGTGTTCACCGAGAGCACGGAGGAAGGCAGGGGTGGTGCCGAGCATCTCGGCGGCCCGGCCCATGGTGTAGGCGGGGTAGTCGTCATCGTCGAGAGGGCCGACGGGACGGGAACCGGCAGGCGGCATAGACCTCTTCTTTCGGGGACGCGTCGGGGGGCCCGGGTGCCAGTACGGCACCCGGGCCCCGAGCTTTCAACACCATCTACCGGCGCACTGCGCCGGCCTTCTTTTTCCGCAGGTGCCGCCCGGGAGGGCGGGGTTGCGGGGATCGCGAATGCGTGACCGGGGACCACCTTCCAATCCGGGGTCTTGCGGTACCCGGGCGGACTCCCTCGCCCGGGCGATCCTGATGGCGTTCTGCTCCTTACCTTTCGATTACGCGGATACCGCGGGTACTGCTCACAGCCCTGCTGGGGCCGTGTCCTTCTGGTCTACCTGCACAGCAGTTCGTGTCTGCTGCGCCCACTTCGACTTCTGGGTACGACGACAACGCTAACCCTGTGACGGAGGAATGTCTACTGTTGCCATGACAGTTTTTCTCCATGGAGTGTGCGTCTGCTTCTACCGCAGGTACATCAGGAAGAGTGCTCACTCGAATGGCGGTCCCCGCTTCCCGTACAGCAGTCCTCGGTGGGACCGGCCCGGTTCTCGCCCACGCTGAACGGCGTGCCAAGCCGCGTACGTCCGCCGCCACGACCCCGCTCCGAGGCCCAGATCAGGACCGCTCTCCGACTGGAGATCCTGCGAGAGGGACGGTGCTGGACCTCGACGGCGTCACGATCGTGGGCTCCAGCGGCGTCAACACTCTCCTCATCACCCACCGAATCACGCGAAGCGCCGGGGGCCGGCTACGACCGGCAGCACCCAGTGCCTCCGTCGCACACCTCTTCCAGATCGTCGGCCTCGGGTGAGGGAGAGGCCGCCGGCGCAGGCGTTCCCCTGCCAGAGGGCAAAGACGACGGCACACACGGAGCGCCGCCATGCACGCGAAGCCGGTGTCCTGCGAACCGGCACACCGCGTCATTCCGAAGGAATGCGAAACTCGAATTCGGGACGGTCCCACAGGACGGCGGGCGGGTTCGCGAGCACGGTCCCGATCCGCACTGCACCGACGCGGTGGTAGAAGTCCTCGGCGGGGAGATGCGACACGACCTTGACGCGGTCGAGCCCGGCGGCACGGGCCTCGGATTGCATGTGCGCGACGAGCAGTCGTCCAATACCCCGCCCTTGCACTTCGTCGGCGACGAACAGCAGGTCGAGCTCCGGTGGAGCGAGGACGAGCGAGTAGAACCCGAGGACCCGGCCTCCATGCTCGTCGGCGCCGACGGCCACAAAGGCGCGGTGGGCCTCGATGTAATCAGGCCCGACCCGGTAGCCCGCGACTGCGGCTGCGTACTTACCCGCGTAGGCGCCTGAGCCACGCACGAGCCGCGTGAGCCGCTTGGCATCCCGCGCAACGGCCCTCCGTATCGTGATCGGCTGGCTGATCGGGGAAGTGCGTGAACTCATCGGGAGAGTATTTCGCACCGGGGCGTGCCGTCGTGCGGCGGGTCGGCTGCTCAGGCAGGATTCCTGCACCGCTCCCGGGAACCGCCTGCCCAGGCCCCGATCGACCAAGTCACTCTCACTGCAGCCGGATCGGCCGCCCGCCGACAGACAGCGACTGAGACGCCCGAACCGCTGCGGAGGAGCCGGAGAACGGGGTGGTACGCAGTGAGGGACCCAGCATCAGGACGGGAGCCTCTTCTGGCCCGTCGAAGCGGTATTGCAGGGTGTTCGACGGTGTCTCACTCACGCCTCAGACCCTCTCACGTATCACGACCGCGCCTGTGACGGGGGCATGACTCCATGGCCCTGACCAGGTGGAAGACCTCCCGGGCAGCGTAGCGTTCGGGGCATCGGACGCTGTGGCGGAGAGGCCGCCGCCACAGCGGGGGCTATGGCTTCGTGTCGTCGACCTTGAGCTTTTCTCCGGTGTTGGAGACGTAGACGACCAGGAGCCTGGCCCGTTCGGTCGGGCTGGTGTTCTCGGTGAGGACGTGGTGGGCGCCCGGCTGCTCGACCCAGTTCTCGCCCTGGTGGTAGGTGCTGACGGGCTTGCCCTCGAGCCGGCTGCGCAGGGTGCCTTCGAGGACGTAGGCGTAGACGAACGCCTGGCCGTGCCGGTGCGGCATCGCGCGAGCGTTGGGCGGGAAGTCGACGATCATCGAGGTGAACGTCTTGCCCTTCACATTCGGAAGTGCTTGCTGGAACAGCGGCTCGAGGGTTTCGGTGGGGCGCGTCGATGCCATGGCCGCTGGCGATGCCACGGCCGCGGTCGGCCTCTTGGCGTGGGCGGGCCGGTTCGAGGTCGAGCACGCCGTGGCCGCGGCCAGCGTGGCGACGGCCAGCAAGCCGCCGGCGATCCGCATTTCGATCATGATCGGGCTCCTGTTCGGTCTTCCGTGACGCGGATGATCGTCTTGCCCGGGGTGCGCTCGCCGGGGGCGAACGCGGCGGGTGCTTCGGCGAGCGGCCGCACAGCACCGACGACCGGCTTGAGCCGGCCGTCCCTCAACCGCGCGGCGAGATCGGTGAGCCGGGCGCGGTCGGGTTCGACGACGAAGAAGATGGCCCGCCCGTCCTTGGGCTGGACCGTGGGCGGCATGGTGATGGTGACGAGCGTGCCACCGGGGCGGACCAGGGCGGCCGAGCGGTCGAGGATGTCGCCGCCGATCACGTCGAACACGACGTCGGCCTCGCCGGCGTCCTCCAGCTTCTCGGTCTGCAGGTCGATGAAGGTGTCGACGCCCAGGGCGAGCGCCCTGTCCCGGGCGGCGGACCGGCCGGTGCCGATGACGCGGGCGCCGGCCTCGCGGGCGAGCTGCACCGCGATCGAGCCGACGCCGCCCGCGGCGCCGTGGATCAGGACGGTCTGGCCTGTGGCGAGACGGCCGTGGTCGAACAGGCCCTGCCAGGCGGTGAGCCCTGAGATCGGCAGTGCGGCTGCCACGGTGTGGTCGATGTCGGCCGGCAGCGGGGCCAGGTTGCGGGCCTCAACCGCGGTGTACTCGGCGAGGCTGCCGTTGCGGGTCCAGTCGGTCAGGCCGAACACCCGCTGTCCGACGCTCAGGCCGGTGGTGCCGTACCCCAGCTCCACGACGACACCCGAGAGCTCATGCCCGGGCACGCTCGGCGTCCGGTCGCGGCCGGCGCGATCGGTCCACGTGGCGGGCCAGTCCAGCTCTCCTGGAGTGAAGCCCGCGGCGTGCACCCGCACGATGACGTCGTTCTCGGCCGCATGGGGGTGGGGCATGTCCGTCAGGGACATCCCGCCGAGACCGGCGTTACGGTCTCGGACTGTGATGGCTTGCATACAGGTCCTTACTGGGAGGGGCGACTCGAGCGCGCAGCCCGTCACACACAGGGCTCACAGCAGCTCGTCATCGGGAAGACGCGGCAGGGAGATGTATGCCGTTTCGCATGATCGATTTCACCTGCTCGCGTATTCCTCCGTCGCCCGTGCGCGTTCTCGTCAGGGCGGCGAGGTAGCCCGTCCGGGTGTGACAGCTCGGAGGACGGTGCGTCCGTCTTCCACACTGCCGACCACCCGGTGTCCGGCGCCGCCTCGGTCCGGCCATGAGTCACCTGAATCCGGACAGACGGCCGGCAGGGGTGTGAGCACCCGCCCGTGGGCGAACGAGCACCCCGCCTCCTTCGAGGACCTCGCAAGCCACGGCGGCCAGGTCAGCGCCGCTTGGTTCGCCGTGAACGGCAGGCCGCTCCATCCCCGAGAAGGTCCTCGCCAGGATGGACCAGGACTACGCCCAGGGCACCGACTGATCCCAGGACGCCCTGTCAGCCCTCCCCCGGCGCCCCGAGTCCGGTCAGGGCGCCGACCGGGTCCGGGTCCGGGGTGCCCCGGGGCCACCAGTCGTCGCGGCCCGGTTCCGACTCGTACGCGTACCACAGGCCGTCCTGGCCGAGACGGAGCTGGACATGGCCGTCGGGGTGGGTGAGGCGGTTGCGCCACGGGCGGAAGGCGGGCAGGTCCGCGGCCAGGAGCAGGGGGCGGGCACGGTCGAAGCGGCCGGCCGGAGGGTCCCAGGGCTCCTCCAGTACGGCGAGGGCTTCCCTTCCGCCCTGGCGCCAGGCGGCGACCGCCCGCGCCAGGTCGGCCGGTGTCCGCCCGGTGGCGGCGGCCAGCGACGCGTACAGGGCCCGGCTTCCGGCGGTGAGGCCCGAGCCGGGGCGGGCGGCCGCGAGCCGTACCGCGTCCTGCCAGAGCGTCAGTTCCGCGACCGGGTCGTGCCCGGTGGTCAGCAGGGCGTGCGCGCGGGCGGCGGCGTCCGTGGCGAGTTGGTCCAGCGCGAACGAGTCGGGGCCGCCCGGGGCGTCCGGGTAGACCGGTGGCTGCTCGGGATGGGCGGGCGGGGGCAGGGGCGCGGGGAGCGGCGGCCGGGTGTGGCGGGCCAGGGCGTCCCGGGCACGTATGCCGGGGGCGGGGGCGGGCTTGCGGTCCCGGTCGGCCCGGGCCGCGCGGGCCGCGTTGCGCCGCGACAGGGCGTCGAGCAGGTCGCGCTCGCCACGGCCGCGCAGCAGGAGCAGGACGAAGGGGTCGCGGTCGAGCAGGTGTGCGGTCTGGTAGCAGACGGCGGCCGCGTGCTTGCAGGGGTGGCCGAAGTCGGGGCAGCTGCAGTGGGGTTCGAGATCGCCGGCGCCGGGGAGCAGGCGGACCCCGCACTCGGCGAGGGACTGCGGCATCTGCTTGTCCAGCAGCGCGGCGATGTGCGCGGGCCGCTCGGCGGCGGCGTCCAGGAAGAGGTCCCACTCCTCGTCGGAGAACGTCCTGAGCCGCACCTGCACGCGGTACGGCCGGGGCCGGCTGCCTTGCACGTATGCCACCACGAGCCCCGGGGTGACGGTGATGGCGTCGACGTTCCCCCGCCCCGCGTACGCCCTCCCCCGCGCCAGGCGTGCCGCGTCGAGTGCCCCTTCCTCCAGCGCGGACACCCAGGCGTTGCCCCACCACGTCTCGGCGAAGCGGTCGCGGTCACGCACCGCACGGGCGGGGAGCGCCTCGAACGTGCGCCGCAGCTCGCCGTCACGGCCGGGGGCGGCCATGGACCGGGGGTAGCGGGGGCTGACCGGGGGTTCGGCGGACAGCGCACCGGGGGGCCTCGCGGACGGTTCGGGTGTGCCCTGTCGCGGCCGTGTGGGCGGGCCGGGTGTCACGTGCGGGGACGGCGAGGGCGTCCCGCGCCGCTCGCCGGGCTCCCGCGCGACGGACGCGCTCCCGCTCCGCGGTGCCGCCGACGCCGGCAGTTCGAAGGCACCGGCGAGGAGCGCACGTACCTCCCGCGCCTGGCGGCCGCCCGCCGCAGGACGAGTGCTGCGGCGGCCCCTAGCACCCGTCGTCCTCGGTGCGGCGACGGCTCCTCGTGGGGCGGGGGTCTCCTCGGTGCCGGACGGCTCGGCGGCGCCCTCCCGGGAGTGGGCCGGCCCCGGGCTGCCGGATCGGCGCCCTGCCTCGGCCGCCGTGGCGCGGCTCTCCGTGCGTTCCCGTTCCGCCTCCTTCCGTGCCGTCCGCAACGCCTCGCGCGCGATGTCGCCGGGCCGTGTGGCGGACGCGGTCTCCCGCCCAGGGGCCGGTGGAGCTGCGGCCGGTGGCGCTGCGGCCGGTGACGCTGCGGCCTCCGGCGCTGCCGCCGGTTCTCCCTCCTTCGGCTGCTCCCCCGGCTCGTCCGCCCGCCGGGTACTCCGACGCTCCGCGTTCGCCCGCCGCAGCGCCGCGCGCGCCGCATCGCCCGGCCGGGGGGTCGCCGGCTTCGCCTCCGGCCCGGGGAGGGCGACGTCCGCTCCCCCGGCAGAAGGCTCGGCTCCGGCAGAACGCTCGGCCCCGGCGGGAGGCTCCGCGCCCTCCGCCTCACCGTCGAGCCGCTCGCGCTCCCGTGCCGCGCGCAGCGCACGGCGGGCCGCGTCGGCGGGGCGCGTCGCGTCGTCGCCGCTCGGTTCCCCGCCCGCCCAGGGGCGTTCCTGCGCCGCCCCGTTCATGCCGTCCTCCTCAGCGACACCAGGTCCGCGAGCTCGCGGTCCGTCAGTTCCGTGAGGGCCGACTCGCCCGAGCCCAGGATGGCGTCCGCCAGCGCGCGCTTGGCCTGGAGCATCTCCGCGATGCGGTCCTCGACGGTGCCCTCCGTGATCAGACGGTGGACCTGGACCGGCTGGGTCTGGCCGATGCGGTAGGCGCGGTCCGTGGCCTGTTCCTCCACCGCCGGGTTCCACCAGCGGTCGAAGTGGACGACATGGCCAGCGCGCGTGAGGTTCAGGCCGGTGCCCGCCGCCTTGAGGGAGAGCACCAGGACCGGGGTCGCGCCGCTCTGGAAGCGGTCCACCATCCGCTCGCGGTCGGGCACCGGCGTGCCTCCGTGCAGCAGGTCGACGGGCACCGCGCGGGAGGTCAGGTGCGTGGTGATCAGGCGGGCCATGCCCACGTACTGGGTGAAGACCAGCGCCGAGCCGTCCTCGGACAGCAGTGTGTCCACCAGTTCGTCCAGCAGGGCGAGTTTGCCGGATCTGGCGATGAGGCCCGTGGCGGTCCCCGCGTCCTCCTTCAAGTAGAGGGCGGGGTGGTTGCAGATCTGCTTGAGCGCGCTCAGGAGCTTGAGGACCAGGCCCCGCCGTGCGATGCCCTCCGCGGTCTCGATCGCCAGCATCGACTCCCGCACGACCGCCTCGTAGAGCGCGGCCTGCTCGCGGGTGAGCGGGACCGGGTGGTCCGTCTCGGTCTTCGGCGGAAGCTCGGGAACGATGCCGGGGTCGGACTTCTTGCGCCGCAGCAGGAAGGGGCGGACCAGGCGGGCCAGCCGCTCCACCGCCTGAGGGTCCTCACCGGTCTCCACCGCCCGCGCGTGCCGGGCGCGGAAGGACTTCAGGGGGCCGAGCAGTCCGGGGGTCGTCCAGTCCAGCAGGGCCCACAGTTCGGAGAGGTTGTTCTCCACAGGTGTGCCGGTGAGGGCGACGCGGGCCGGGGACGGGATGGTGCGCAGTGCCTTCGCCGTGGCGGAGTAAGGGTTCTTGACGTGCTGTGCCTCGTCGGCGACGACCAGGCCCCAGGTCTGTTCTGCCAGCCGGGGTGCCGCCGTCCGCATCGTGCCGTACGTGGTCAGGACGAATCCGCCGTCCATGTCGTCCAGGGTCCGCTCCGGGCCGTGGAAGCGGCGGACGGGGACTCCGGGCGCGAACCGGGTGATCTCCCGCTGCCAGTTGCCGAGCAGGGACGCCGGGCAGACCACCAGCGTGGGCTCGCGGCGCGCCCGGCGCAGATGCAGCGCGATGACGGTGACCGTCTTGCCGAGCCCCATGTCGTCGGCGAGGCAGCCGCCGAGGCCGAGGGAGGTCATGAGGTCCAGCCAGGCCAGGCCGCGCAGTTGGTAGTCCCGGAGCCGGGCGGTGAGGCCCGGGGGCGGATCCACCGGGCCGATTCCGGCCGTCAGCCGGTCCCGCAGGGCGGCCAGCGCGCCGGTCGGCACCGCTTCCACCGTCTCGCCGTCGACGTCCGCGGTGCCGGTGAGGGCGACGGCGAGCGCGTCCACCGGGTCGAGCAGACCCAACTCCCGCTTGCGGGCCTTGCGGACGAGCGCCGGGTCGACCAGCACCCACCGGTCGCGCAGCCGGACGACCGGGCGGTGGGCCTCCGCGAGGGCGTCCATCTCGGCCTCGCTGAGCGGATCAACGCCGAGCGCCAACTGCCAGCGGAACCGCAGCAGTTCCTCGCTCTCCATGAAGCCGGTGCCGTCGGTCGCCGAGCCGGGCGCCGGGCGTACGACCGCCGTCGCGGTCAGGTCGTGTGCCAGGTCCCGGGGCCAGTGCACCGCGACGCCGGCCGCGCCCAGCCGGGTGGCGGCGACGCCCAGCAGGTCGCTCACCTCGTCCTCGGACAACGCCAGGACGTTCGGCACCTCCTGTTCGGCGAGCCGGTCCAGCGGGGGCCAGACCCGGGCCGCGCGGCGGACCGCGAGGGCCGCGTCCACGCGCGCGCGGGGGCCGAAGGCGGCGTCCGCCTCACCGGCCCACAGTGCGGCGGCGTCCACGACCAGCGTCGGGTCGGCGAGGCTGTGCACCTGCACGACCGCCGCCCCGGCGCGGCCCGCTCCCTCGCCGCCGTCGAACAGGTCGTACGCCGACAGGTCCAGGCGCAGCGAGATCCGCACGCCCGCGTCCATGCCCGCGGCGACCTCGGCGGCCCACTCGTGTGCATCGGGCAGCGGCTGCGGCTCCTGGGCGGCGAACGGCCGGCCCGCGGTGTGGGCGGCGGCCGGGGTGCGCGGCAGGGTGTCCGCGACCGCGTCCAGGAAGGACCGGACGAGGGCCTCGGGCTCGGGCAGCAGCAGGGGGCCCTTGGCGGGGAGCGGGACGGCATGGCCTTCGTACGGCAGGGCGGCGGCAATGGCCCTGAGGTGGGTGATGTCGTCCGGCTCCAGGGGTCCGGCCCGCCACGCGTCGTGTCCGTCCGCGGTGAGCCCGGGCAGCAGCCGGCCGCGAGCGACGAGCCGCAGGGCGTGCAGGGCGGCCGCGCCCCAGCAGGCGGTCGCGGGGTGGGCGGCGGGGGCGCGGCGGGCTCGCGCGAGCAGCGGCAGGGCCTCGGTGAGGGGCAGGGGCACGGCGGGCACGGTGCTCCTGCGTGCTCCGGATCCGTGCGGCCGGACGACCGTCAGGTCCTCGGTGCCGTCCGACGGCAGCGGGCCGCCGTCCGGGTCCCAGAAGGCCACCCGGCTCCGGCGGGGCAGCGGCGCGGGCAGGAAGACCGCGGCCAGGCTCTCCCATGCGGGCGCCCGCCCGGGCGCGGCCGCCTCGGCCACCTGCTCCGCCATACGTCCGGTCACCTCCCGCCGCTCGTTCGTGTCAGTCGTCTTCGACTCTACGGGCGGGGTCCGACAATCGGCTCCGGCCGCGGACCGGGCCCTGCGGGGGCGTGCCCGTCAGGGGCCGTCGGTCCGGGACCGATCGGGGCATCGGCCGTCAGGGGATGGTGCGCGACACCACGTACACCGTCGGGTGCTGCGGCTGGGACGTGTTCACGACGACGTCCAGCGTGGGCGCCGGGTTCTTCTGCGCGTGGGTCAGGCCGTACCAGGGGCCCTGCCCGGTGAAGGACCAGCTGACGACGTGCTGGTCGCGCGTGCTGATGGCGATGTCGTTCGGCTTCAGCGAGGACCGGGTGGCCTTGAGGGTCGACAGGAACCGGTTCAGTCCGTCGTCGCTGGTGGTGAACTGCACGTACAGCCGGCTGGTCTTCCAGTTGTTCGTCTCGTACGACGCGATCTTCGTCGCGTCCGGCGGGATCCACACCTGGTAGAGGTGGCGCTGCAGCCACGAGGGCCGGCCGGGGACGAGGCCGGTCGCCGCGTACTTCGCCTCCTTGTCCTTGCCGCTGTTGCGGGACTGGTTGGCGGAGATGATCAGGTACCCGGCGGGCACGCCGATGAGCAGCACGATGATCAGGAGGGTCAGCGCCCGGCGGCGGATCGTGCGCCGACGGTCCTCCGGCGGGCGCGGCGGCTCACCCGGGGGCGAGGACTGGCGCGGCAGTGAGGCGGCGGCCGTCACAGCAGTCCCTTGGTGGTGCGGCGGGACTCCGCGTACCGCTCGTAGCGCTCGTACCGCTCCACCCGGCGCCGGTTGGCGCGCCGGAAGCGGCGGGCCACGAGCCGGGCGAGGTCGGCGGCGCCGACCATGCCGGCCTCGGGGCCGAGCTGGGCTCGGGCGATACGCGCCTCGGGGCGGTAGCCGCGGCCGGTGAGGTGGCGCTTGAAGGCGTCCCGGGCCGGGCCGATCAGCAGGTCGTCGGCCGCGCTGACGCCGCCGCCGATCACGAAGCAGGACGGGTCCAGGGCGGCCGCCAGGTTGGCGATGCCGACGCCGAGCCACTGGCCGATGTCCTGGAGCAGCTCGATGCACATCGCGTCGCCCTCGCGGGCCAGCTCGGTGATCATCGGGCCGGTGATGTCGGAGATGTTGCCCTTGACGTGCTCGATGATCCCGTACGCCACCGGGGAGTCGGCGGCGGCCAGCTCCCTGGCCTCGCGGACCAGGGCGTTGCCGGAGCTGTACTGCTCCCAGCAGCCGCGGTTGCCGCACGGGCAGCGGTGGCCGCCGGGCACGACCTGCATATGGCCGAACTCCCCTGCGACCCCGTACTTGCCGCGCTTGACCTGGCCGTCCTCGAGGATGGCGCCGCCGATGCCGGTGCCGAGGGTGATCATGACGAGGTGGTCCTCGCCCCGGCCGGCGCCGAAGCGCCACTCGGCCCAGGCGGCGGCGTTGGCGTCGTTGTCGACCAGGACGGGGACGGCGAGCCGTTCGGCGAGACGGTCGCGCAGGGGCTCGTTGCGCCAGGACAGGTGCGGGGCGAACAGGACGCGGTTGCGGTCCGCGTCCACCCACCCGGCCGCGCCGATGCCGACGGCGTGCACGTCGTGCCGGTCGGAGAGGTCCAGGACGAGCTCGACGATGGTGTCCTCGACGACCTTGGGGCTCTTGGACTTGTCGGGCGTCTCGGTGCGGAGCTTCTCCAGGATGTTGCCGTCGGCGTCGACGACGCCGGCCATCACCTTCGTGCCGCCGATGTCGATGCCGACCGTGGGGACGCGCGGCGCCGAAAGATGGGAACGGCGCTCGCGCGTGCCGACGGTCCGCAGGACGGTGGCCCGGGCGGAGCCGCGGTGGGTGAAGTCGCGGTAGGTGCTCACCGGCCCGATTCTGCCGCACGCACGCGTTGGCCTGCACCGTGGGCCCCTTCGCCGCGCTGGGGCCTTGGACGGTGTTCTGCAGGGGCGCCCCCTACCGGACGCGTTCCAGCTCGTGGCGCAGATCGTCCAGCTCCTCACCGCCCGCCATCTGGCGTGTCAGCTCCTCCAGGGTGATCTCCTCGCGGACGTGATGCGCGATCATCGTGCCGCGCTTGAGGAGGACGAACCGGTCCCCCACCAGGTACGCGTGGTGGGGGTTGTGGGTGATGAAAACAACACCTAGGCCCGCGTCCCGTGCAGCGGCCACGTATTTGAGGACCACACCTGACTGTTTGACGCCGAGTGCCGCGGTCGGCTCGTCCAGGACCAGGACCTTCGCGCCGAAGTACACCGCGCGTGCGATCGCCACGCACTGGCGTTCACCGCCCGACAGGGTCCCGATGGGCTGGTCGACGTCGCGCAGGTCGATGCCCATCCGCAGCAGTTCCTCGCGCGTCGTGCGGCGCATGAAGTCGACGTCCAGGCGTTTGAAGGGTCCCCTGCCCCTGCGGGGCTCGGAGCCGAGGAAGAAGTTCCGCCACACCGGCATCAGGCCCACGACGGCCAGGTCCTGGTAGACCGTGGCGATACCGCGGTCGAGGGCCTCGCGCGGGGAGGACAGACGGGTCTCCTCGCCGTCGATGCGCAGCACGCCGTCGTCGTGTTGGTGCAGCCCGGCGATGATCTTGATGAGGGTGGACTTGCCCGCACCGTTGTCCCCGAGGACGCAGGTGATCTCGCCGGGGTGGACCTCGAGCAAGACGCCTTCGAGGGCGCGGACGTTGCCGTAGCGCTTGCCGACGCCGGACAGCTCCACGAGTGCCGTACGTGTTGCGGTCCGCGTCATTTGGTGGCCTCCGCGCGCTTGCGGACCCAGGCGTTGAGCAGGGTCGCGAGGAGCAGCATCGCTCCGAGGAAGAACTTGAACCAGTCGGGGTTCCACTCCGCGAAGACGATGCCCTTGCTGGTCATGCCGAAGATGAACGCGCCGACCGCCGAGCCGGCCGCGGAACCGTGGCCGCCGGTGATCAGGCAGCCGCCGATGACGGCGGCGATGATGTAGATCAGCTCGTTGCCGACGCCCTCCCCGGACTGCACGACGTCGTACGAGAACAGCAGGTGCTGCCCGGAGATCCAGGCGCCGAGCGCCACGCCCATGTACAGGCCGGTCTTCGTCCTGGCGACCGGGACACCGACCGCGCGGGCCGCGTCCTTGTTGCCGCCGACCGCGAAGACCCAGTTGCCGGCGCGGGTGCGCAGCAGGATCCAGGAGGCGAGGGCGACCAGGGCCGACCACCACAGGATGGTGATCTTGAAGCCGACGCCGCCGAGGGTGAGCGTCGAGGCGAACACGGCCCGCGCAGAGGTGAAACCGTCCATGTCGGAGATCGACTTGGTGGAGACCGTACCGCTGATCAGCTTGGTGAAGCCGAGGTTCATGCCGGTCAGCATCAGGAACGTACCGAGCGTGACGATGAAGCTCGGCAGTCTCGTACGGCTGAGCATGATGCCGTTGAAGGCGCCGACCGCCAGGGTGACCAGCAGGGACACCCCGACGCCGACCCAGACGTTCGCGGTCATCTGGTAGCTGAACATCGACGAGACCAGCGCGGAGAACGTCACGAGGACGCCCGCGGACAGGTCGAACTCGCCGCCGATCATCAGCAGCGCGACCGGGACGGCCATGATGCCGATCGTCGAGGCCGCGTACAGGACCGTGCTGAGGCTGGAGGCGCGCAGGAAGCTGTCGGCGGCGATCGAGAAGAACAGGAAGACGGCGAGTGCGCCGACCACCGAGCCCAGCTCGGGCCGGCCGAGGAGCTTCTTCAGCGGTGAGGTCTTCAGGAGCCGTTCGTCCCGCGGCCGACCGGGGCGCTGTTCCGCGTCGCGGTCCGGCGCGGAGGCCGGTGCGGTGGCGGTCATCGGGTTCCCCGCTTGGTGTACTGCTCGAGGGCGGCGGCCTGGTCCTTCGTGACGATCTGCGGTCCGGTCAGGACCGGCTTGCCGCCGCCGAGAGCGTTCGCGTTGTACTTGTGGAGCCAGAGCTGGTCGACCGCCTCGTAGCCCTGGAGGTAGGGCTGCTGGTCGACGGCGAAGCCGAGGGTTCCGTCCTTCAGCTCGCCGGCCACCTTGGCGTTGAGGTCGAAGGTGTCGACCTCCGCCCGGCTGCCGGCGTCGGCCTTGGCCTTCACCGCGGTGTCGGCGTAGGGGGCGCCGAGGGTGACGACGGCGTCGACGGACGGGTCCGCCTGGAGCCGGGCGCCGACGGCGGACTGCACGTCGGGCATGTTCGTGCCGTTGACGTAGAGGTTCTCGACGGTGCCGTGGAAGGTCTTCCGGACGCCCGCGCAGCGCTGTTCGTGGCCCACGTTGCCCTGCTCGTGCAGCACGCACAGGACCTTCTTCCTGCCGCGCCTGTCGAGTTCGTCGCCGACGGCCTCGCCCGCGATGGTCTCGTCCTGGCCGATGTGGGTGAGCGCCCCGAACGCCTTGGACTCGGCGGACCCGGAGTTCACGGTCACCACCGGGATGCCGGCCTTCTCCGCCCGGGTTACGGCGGCCTTGAGCGCGTCGGGCTTGGCCAGCGTGACGATGATGCCATCCACCTTCTGGTCGACGGCTGCGTCGACGAGCTGCGCCTGCTGCTGCGCCTCGGCGCTGTGCGAGTACAGGAAGTCGATGTTGTCCTTGACGGCGGCCTGCTTGGCACCGCTCTGCACGATGTCCCAGAAGGTGTCGCCATCACCCGAGTGAGTGATCATCGCGAAGGTCCAACGGGGGGTGTTCACCGCTGCCCTGCCCTGGGCCGCGGCCTCGCGGGCGTCCTCGGCGCGCTTGCCGCCGTGGCTGCTGCACCCGGCTAGCGAGAGGCCGAGCGCTCCTGCGAGCGCGATGGTTGCCCAGGTTCTGGTCCGTGCCACGTGGCCGTGCCCTTCTTGCATGGTTCCTGCAGTTGCTTGGAATGACCAAGTATCGCCGACCGCTGATCGACGTCGCAGGTCAGGGCCCGGTAGGGGCGGGGACGGGGCATGAGGACGGACGGGGAGGGATGGGGACGGGTGGCAGGGCCGGCCACCGCGCGCCCCCGGCGGCTCAGGAGCGTACGAGCAGCTGGAACTCGAACGAGTAGCGCGAGGCGCGGTAGGTGTGGGTGCCGAACTCCACGGCGCGGCCCGTGTCGTCGAACGTGGTGCGCTGCATGGTGAGCAGCGGGGCGCCCTCCGGCTCGCCGAGTCGTTCGCCCTCGCCCCGGCCGGCGATTCGCGCTCCGATGGACTGCCGGGCGCTGTGCAGGGTGATGCCGGCGGCGCGCATCAGCCGGTAGAGGCCGGTGGCCTCCAGCTGGTCGCTGTCGAGGTCGAGCAGGCCGGTCGGCAGGTAGTTGCACAGATATGCCATCGGCTCGCCGTGCGCGAGGCGCAGCCGTTCGACCTGGTGCACCTCCATGCCCTCGGGGACGCCCAGCGCGGCGGCGACCTCGGCGGAGGCGGGCGCGAAGGTGTTGAGGAGGACCCGGGTCGCGGGGCGCTGCCCGGCCGCCTCCAGGTCGTCGTAGAGGCTGCTCAGCTCCAGGCCGCGCTTGACCTGGCTGTGCACGACCTGGGTGCCGACGCCGCGACGGCGCACGAGCAGGCCCTTGTCGACCAGGGACTGGATGGCCTGCCGGACCGTGGGGCGGGACAGGCCGAGCCGCCCGGCCAGTTCGATCTCGTTCCCCAGCAGGCTGCCCGGCGTCAGCTCGCCGTGCTCGATCGCGGCCTCCAGCTGCTGGGCCAGCTGGAAGTAGAGCGGCACCGGACTGCTCCGGTCGACGCTGAGCTGGAGCGGGACGGTGGGGTCCACATCTGGTTTCGGCACGGGGCGAGCGTAGCTCCGGCGCTTGTTGACGGGAAGTTGTGTAGTCCGGTTGTCCGGACAAAGCATTGACATAGTGGGGGGTACACCCCCACGTTGGTCACATGCGCATCGGATTGATCGGAGCGGGGCGTATTGGGACATACCACGCGGCTTCCCTCAGCCGTCACCATGAGGTGGGGTCGCTCATCATCACGGACGTCGACACCGTGCGGGCCCGTCGGCTCGCGGACCGGCTGGGCTCGACGGCGGCGCCGGGCGTGGACGAGATCTTCACCTGGGGCGTGGACGCGGTGGTCATCACCGCGGCGACCGCGGCGCACGCCGAACTGATCGGCCGGGCGGCGCGCTCCGGGCTCCCCGTGTTCTGCGAGAAGCCGATTGCGGTGGACCTGGCGGGCACGCTGGCAGCGCTCGCCGAGGTCGACGCCGCCGGGACGGTGTTGCAGATGGGCTTCCAGCGGCGGTTCGACGCGGGCTACACGGCGGCGCGGGAGGCCCTGCGCTCGGGTCGGCTCGGGCGGCTGCACACGGTCCGCGCGCTGACGGCCGACCAGGCACCGCCGCCGGCCGCGTATCTGCCGGTCTCCGGCGGCATCTTCCGGGACTGCCTCATCCACGACTTCGACATCCTGCGCTGGGTGACCGGACGGGAGGTGGCCGAGGTGTACGCGACCGGGTCCGACGCGGGCGGGGCGATGTACCGGGAGGCGAACGACCTCGACACGGCGGCGGTCGTGCTCACACTGGCGGACGGCACCCTCGCCACGGCCACGGCGACACGTACGAACGGCGCGGGCTACGACGTGCGCATGGAGCTGGCGGGCGAGCTGGACACGATCGCGGTGGGCCTGGACGACCGTACGCCGATCGCGTCCACGGAGCCCGCCGGTCCGCCGGCCGCGGACAAGCCCTGGACGGGGTTCCTGGAGCGGTTCGCACCCGCGTACGAGGCCGAGATCGCGGCGTTCGTCGAGGTGGTGCGCGGCGAGCGAGCCAACCCCTGCGACGGCGGCGAGGCACTGCAGGCCCTGCGCATCGCGGAGGCCTGCGAGCTCTCCCGCCGGGAGCGCCGCCCGGTGAAACTCGGGGAGATCCCGGGCGCCCGCCACTGACCGGCGGCCGGATCGGGTCGGCGGCCCGATCGGGTCCCGTCCGCGTGCGGTTTCAGGCCTGGCAACGGGGCCGGCGGCGTGCGCCTTCGACCGGCGGCTGCCGGCGGGCGAAGAGACCGGGTCGCGGGCCGCCACGCGCCGCACCGTGTCGACCGCCGCCGGGCATCCGGGCCTGCTCCCGGCCGCTGCCGCACTGATACCCGTAGGGCATCACAGCCGCCCGAACAGGTCTTGGACGCCTTCCTCGGGTCCGGCGCACGCTGAATGCGACGTTCTGGACCGTACGAAGGGCAAGGCGATGAAGGTTTTCCTCACCGGTGGTTCCGGTTACCTGGGCAAGGCGACGATCACCGCGCTGATCCGGCACGGACACGCCGTCGAGGCACTGGCCCGCAGCGAACGCTCCGCGGACGCGGTCCGCGCACGGGGTGCCCTCCCGGTGATGGGCGGGCTGGACGACCTGGAGGTGCTCAACGCCGCCGCGGCTCGGGCCGAGGCCGTCGTGCACCTGGCCCAGGCGGACAGCGGGGAGGCCGACAAGGCCGCCGCCGACGCCATGCAGGACGGCGTCGGCACGGGGACGTACGTGCACACGGGCGGCACCTGGGTCTACGGCGACACCGACGGGGTGGCCGACGAAACCGCGCCCTGGAACCCGCCCGCCCTGGTCGCCTGGCGGCGCCCCGTGGAGGAGGCCGTCCTCCAGCGGGCGGCGCGCGGCGGACGACCCGTGGTCGTCCGGCCCGGGCTGCTCTACGGCGGAGAGAACCGGCTGATCGACATGTTCTTCACCGCACCCGGCAGGCAGGCGGGCGCGATCCCCTACATCGGCGACGGCGCCAACCACTGGGCGCTGGTCCACGTCGACGACATCGCGGAGCTCTACGTCGCCGCCCTGAAGGCGAAGGCCGGTTCCGTCTACGTCGGCGTGGGCGGAGTGAATCCCACGGCCAAGGACGTGGCGCTGGCCATCAGCCGGTCGGCCGGCCTCGACGGGAAGACGGAGTCGATCTCCCTGAAGCAGGCGCGGGAGCAGATGGGCCCCATCGCGGACGCCTTCGCCCTCGACCAGCAGCTCACCCCGTCCCGCGCTCGCGCGGAGCTGGGGTGGACGCCCGGCCACACCGACCCGCTGGCGGTCCTTGCCCGCGGCTGACGACCCGCGGTCGATCCTCGGCGCCGGGTTGGCGGGCCCCGGTCTCGGCGGCGCGGCCGGCACGGTCGGAGGTAGATTCATCTGGAACGAAGACGGGCGGTGCGGAGCTGTGGACGTCGACCTGCGGAAGCTCAGGTACTTCGTGGCGGTGGCCGAGGAACTCCACTTCGGCCGCGCCGCCGAACGCCTGCACATCGCCCAGCCGGTTCTGTCCCGGCAGATCCGCGCCCTCGAGGAGGAGCTGCGGGCAGAGCTGTTCGTCCGTGACCGCCGCGGCACGATGCTCACCCCGGCGGGCGAGCAGTTGCGGGAGGACGCACCCCCGCTCCTCGCCGCGTCCGAGGCACTGCTCCGGCGGGTCACCTCCGCGGCCAGGGGCACGCCCACCTTCACGATCGGCTTCATGCCCGGCATCACCGTGACGCCCGCGGTGCGCACCCTGACCTCGCGCCGCCCGGGGCTCACCGTGCGGCTGCTGCGCACGAGCTGGGTCGACCAGGTGGAAGTGCTGCACGACGGCCGGGCGGACGTGAGCATCGTCCGTCTGCCGATCGACCGACAAGGCCTCCAGGTGGTGCCGTTGTTCCAGGAGCCCCGGGTCGTCGTCCTGCCCCTGGACCACCCCCTGGCCGGCAAGCAGTCGGTGGCCATCGCGGACCTGGCCGCCGATCACCTGTTGCAGGACCCGGACGCCGTGCCGGAGTGGCGCGACGTGGCCCTCGAGATGCGCGAGCGCGACCGGCCCGAGGTGCCCCAAATCCATCAGGTCGAGGAGAAGCTGGAGCTCGTGGCCTCCGGAGCCGGAGTCTGTGTGATCCCGCTGTCCACGGCCGGCTTCTACACGCGCCCGGACGTCGTTCCCGTACCGGTCGAGGACATCGGCCCCAACCACGTGTGCCTGGCGTGGATGGCCACCCGGCGTTCCCCGCTCATCCGCGAGTTCGCCGAGGCGGCTTCGAGCATCGCGCCTCCCCGGTCCGACGCGGTGCCGCAGTGACCGGGCCGCGGTCACGCCGTCACCCGGCGATCTCCTCCCGGAACCTGACCGCTGGACACCGTGAGCCCTAAGGGCCCCGCTCGTCCTGGACGTCTTCTCCGGCGCCCCGGAGAGCCGGGGGTCCGGCCGAGTGCGGACCGGACCCCCGGCTCGTGGTGACCGCTCGGTCAGCAGCCGAAGTCGATCAGGTCGAACGTCGCGTAGTGGTCTGAGGTGTAGTAGTCCTCCTGGTACTCCTCGCCCGTGACGACGCGGCGGGCGCCACGCGTGGAGGAGCCGGGGGTGATGACGGTGTACTCGTGGTAGTAGCCGTAGGACTGGCCGGGGAGTACGCCTTCGCGGTTGGAGAAGACGGTGCCGTCCTGCGAGTACGGGAAGGGGCCGCCCTGGTCGATCAGGTCGAGGGTGTCGTGGGCCTGGGACGGCAGGTCGCTGTAGCAGATGCTGCCGACCGAGGTGGCGGCGGCGTCCGCCGTGGTGGCGGAGACGGTGCCGCCCATGAGGAGGGCGGACAGGAGTGCGGCTGCGGCGCCGATCCGGGTGGCGCGTGTGGGGGTTCTCATGGCGGCATGATGACGCGCGTAGACAATGGCATGTCAATGACAATCGACGAGATTTTCACGTCAAGTGCCAAGTGTTTTCGGCGAGTTAACCTGCCGCCCGCCGCGGCCCCTGGGGCGGCGGGCGGTTGCGGACGCGCCGGGCGGTTGCGGACGCGGCGGGCGGCCGCCCGCCGGGAGCTCGGCGGCCGGGCTCACCCCGCGTGGGTCGAGAAGAGCCCGCCGGTCGGCCCCTGCTTGTCGCCCCCCTGCGCCTTCTTCAACGCGTTGGCGAGGCTCTCGATGGTCAGGGACTGAAGGATCACGCGGCCGTTGCCCTCCAGGGTGGCCAGGGACAGTCCCTCGCCGCCGAAGACCATGTTCATGATCCCCTGGCGGTTGAGGCCGCCGACGCGCTGGACGCCGTACTGGATGCCCTCCTCGAAGGCGACCACGCACCCGGTGTCCACCTCGATGCGACCGCCGAAGTCGGCGGGGTTGAGGTCGATGAAGTTGCCCGCGCCGGCGATGATCACGGTGCCGTGTCCGGTGAACTTCTCCAGGATGAAGCCCTCGCCGCCGCTCATGCCGGTGCGGCCGCCTGCGAAGGCGATGCCGAAGTCGACGGTCGACTCGGCGGCCACGAAGGCGTCCTTCTCCGCGAACCACGCGCGCGTGCCGTCGAGTTCCAGCGCCCGCATCTCGCCGGGCAGCACGCCCGCGAAGCCGACGGTGCCCTCGCCGCCCTGCGCGGTGAAGTACTGGAACGCCAGCGACTCGCCCGCGAGCGCGCGCTGGCCGACCTGCATGGCGGTGCCCATGGCCTGACGGAGGAAGCCGCCCATGCCGCCGCCACCGGCTCCGCCCTGGGACGGGCCGCCGCCGTTCGACGGACCGGACAGGCGGGTCTCCATGGTGACGTTCGTGGTCTTGAAGAGGAACTTGCCCGCCTCGCAGTACACGGTCTGGCCCGGGTGCAGGTTGACGACCGCCATCTGCATGGCGTTGCCGACGATTTCTTGCTGAAGAGTCACGGGAGGAGAACGCGACGGACGGGGCGAAGAGTTCCGGCCGTCCGAGGACGGTTCCCGTTCGCCGCCGTCCTGCCGACGCCCCGGCCGGGATCGCACAGGTGCACGTGGCGGTAGGACGCGGGCGCGCACCGGCGCGACCGGCCCGGCCGCGCCCCCGGCGCCCCGCCGGGCTGACACACGCCACGCGCGCGTGGCGTGTGTCAGCCGCCCAGTTCCTGGTGGCGTGCCGCCAGCCGGTTCGCCCCCTCCTGTGTCAGGGAGCCGTGCAGGCGCAGGCGGGAGATGCCGCCGTCCGGGTAGATGTCCACGCGCGCGTGGGTGCCGATCGCCGGGGCCGGGAGGGCGAAGCGGTGGTCGGTGTCGGGCTGGAGGCGGGTGCGCGGGAGGATCTCACGCCAGTCGCCGTCCTCACCGTCCTTGACGGAGACCGACGCCCAGCCCGCCGCATTGCCCTTCAGGTAGGCCGTGCCGATCTCGATCGCCCGGATCTGCGCCTGCTCCACCAGCCGGTAGCGGATCCAGTCGTGACCCCGGTCGCGACGGCGCCGTGTCTCCCAGCCGTCGTCCATCTTCCGGGAGCGGCCCGGCTGGATGGTGTTGGTGGCGGGCGAGTAGAAGAGGTCGGAGGCGTCCTCCACCCGGCCCCCGTTCTCCAGGGCCACCACGTCGAAGGTGCCGAGCACCTCCAGCCACGCCGGGTCCGGCACGACCTCGCCGTGGACGCGCAGGCGTGCGATGCCCCCGTCGGGGTGCTGGTTCAGCCTGAGGTGGGTGAAGCGCTGTTCCACGTCCACCTCGAAGCCGTTGGCGGCGTGGCCGCCGACCGGGGTGCGCGGCACCAGCATCGTCCACTTCACGTCGTCCCCGAGCAGTTCCTCCGGTGACGGGCAGCCGGCGACCGACGTGCCCTCGACGGACACCGCCTGCGGGTAGTTGCCCCGGAAGTGGGCCGTGTCGACGACGACGCCCCGTACGACGCCGGGCGCGCCGAGGCGTACCAGCGCCCAGTCGTGGTCGTCCTGTGCGGGCCACGGGTGCCCGGCCGAGGCGCCCCGGCGGCGGCGCGTCTCCCAGCCGTCCATGACCTTGCCCTTGTGACCGAAGTGCTCGGGGTCGAACTCGGCGCGCCCGGGCACCAGAAGGTTCTCGCGCTCGGCGAAGAACTCGTCGTTGGCGGCGATGACCCCGGCGCCGAGCCGGCGGTCGGCGAGGTCGGCGTACCGGGTGAAGGGGAAGTCGGCGGTGCGGTAGTCCGCGTAGGGGTCGCCGCCCCGGTAGGGGTTCGCGTCGCCCGTGAAACTCGGAATCGCCGTCACGATGATCAGTTCTTCCTTTCGGTGTCGCCCGCTGCGGGCGCGGGAGTCGATGCGGGCGGTTCAGTCGGTCCTGCCGAGCAGGCGTCCCTTCGGCCCGGTGAACTCGCCGTCGGCCACGATCCGTTCGCCGCGGAGCCAGGTGGACCTGACGACGCCGTGCAGGGTCCTCCCCGCGTACGCGGTGACCCGGTTGCGGTGCTGGAGGGCCGCCGGGTCCACGGTGAAGGTCTCCTCGGGCGCGAGCACGGCGAAGTCCGCGTCGTGGCCCGCCGCGATGGCACCCTTGCGGCCCTGGAGCCCCACCAGCCGGGCCGTACGCTCGGACATCCAGCGGACCACGTCCTGCAGGCCGTGCCCCCGTCTGCGCGCCTCGGTCCACACCGCGGCCAGGCTCAGTTGCAGGCCCGAAATGCCGCCCCAGGCGGTGGCGAAGTCGCCGGTCTTCAGGTCGGCGGTCGACGGGGAGTGGTCGGTGACGACGCAGTCGATCGTGCCGTCCGCCAGCGCCTGCCACAGCAGATCCTGGTTGGCGGCCTCGCGGATGGGCGGGCAGCACTTGAACTCGCTGGCCCCGTCGGGCACTTCCTCGGCGGTCAGGGTGAGGTAGTGCGGGCAGGTCTCCACCGTGATCCGTACGCCCTCCGCCTTGGCGGCGGCGATCAGCGGCAGCGCGTCGCTGGAGGAGAGGTGCAGCACGTGCACCCGCGCGTTGAACCGTTTCGCCTGGTCGATGAGGTGCGCGATGGCCGTGTCCTCCGCGTGCCGGGGCCGGGAGGCGAGGAAGTCCGCGTACCGGGGACCGCCCTGCTGCGGGGCGGCGGCGAGGTGACGCGGGTCCTCCGCATGCACGATCAGCAGCCCGTCGAACCCGGCGATCTCGGCCAGGGAGCGGGCCAGTTGCTCCTGGTCGAGGTGCGGGAACTCGTCCACGCCCGAGGGTGACAGGAACGCCTTGAAGCCGAAGACGCCCGCGTCGTGCAGCGGCCTGAGGTCCTTGACGTTGTCGGGCAGCGCGCCGCCCCAGAAGCCGACGTCGATGTGGGCCTTGCCGGCTGCGACGTCCTGCTTGGTGCGGAGGTGGGCGACCGTCGTGGTCGGGGGCACCGAGTTGAGCGGCATGTCGATCAACGTGGTGATGCCGCCTGCCGCCGCCGCGCGGGTGGCGGTCCAGAAGCCCTCCCACTCGGTGCGGCCCGGGTCGTTGACGTGCACGTGTGTGTCGACGAGGCCGGGCAGCAGGACGTCGTCGCCCAGGTCCTCCAGGCGGGCCCCGGCCGGTACGCCGGCGTCGTACGGCAGGACGGCCGTGATCGTGCCGCCGGCGACCGCGACCGACGCGGCGCGCGTGCCCTCGGGGGTGATCACGCGCGTGGAGCGCAGCACCAGTTCAGCGTCGGACACCCGGGCCCCTCTCTGCCGCCGTCCCGTTCCGGTCGACTTCCGGATGACGGGATTTACATCCGCGTAACGGAATTCAACGTTCTGTTGAAGGAGTCTTCCCTCCCGCACCCGCGTCGTCAAGGGCACAATTCCTCCTGACACCCGGGCTGTACCGACTCCGGCGAACCCTGGACGTTTCCGTGTAGCGGAATTAGAATTCCGAAACGCAGAACACAGCCGAAAGGAACGCGCCGTGCCGCCGTCGACGTCCAGCGCCAGCGACACCCCCGCCAAGTCCGCCGCGAGCGGTGGTGTCCAGTCCCTCGAGCGCGCCTTCGACCTGCTGGAGCGGATGGCGGACGCGGGCGGCGAGGTCGGCCTGAGCGAGCTGTCCGCGAGCAGCGGCCTGCCCCTGCCCACGATCCACCGCCTGATGCGCACCCTGGTGGCCTGCGGGTACGTACGCCAGCAGCCCAACCGCCGCTATGCGCTCGGCCCCCGGCTGATCCGGCTCGGCGAGTCGGCGTCCCGGCTGCTGGGCACCTGGGCCCGGCCGCATCTGGCGCGCCTGGTGGAGGAGACCGGAGAGACGGCGAACATGGCGCTGCTCGACGGGGACGAGATCGTGTACGTGGCGCAGGTGCCCTCCAAGCACTCGATGCGGATGTTCACCGAGGTGGGCCGGAGGGTGCTGCCGCACTCCACCGGCGTGGGCAAGGCCCTGCTGGCGAGCACGCCGGACGACGAGGTGCGCGCCCTGCTCGCCCGTACGGGCATGCCGGCCGCGACGGAGAAGACGATCACCACGCCGGACGCGTTCCTCGCCGCACTGGAGGAGGTGCGCCGGCTCGGTTACGCGGTCGACGACAACGAGCAGGAGATAGGGGTCCGGTGCCTCGCGGTGTCCGTGCCCGACTCCCCCACGGCCGCCGCGATCTCCATCTCGGGCCCGGCGGGGCGCGTCACCGAGGCGGCGACGGAACGGATCGTGCCGGTGCTCCAGCAGGTGGCGGCGGAACTGTCCCGGACTCTGGCGGCCTCGGGCGGCCCGGCCGCCTGAGGCCGCCCGCACCACCCACAGCCCTCGACCGGCCTGCCCCGAAGGGCGACCCCCTAGGCCCTGTCGTCTGATTCCCGCCTGCCGCGCGGCGGCTCCCCGAAGAGTTCGACCGCCTTGCGGACCTCCGTCAAACCCCTGGTCAATGCGCTGACCGAGCCGATCGCTCCCGCGATCAGCAGCAGGGAGCGGCGCAGGCGGGGAATCTCGGGAACGCCTCCCGTGGCCATCGCGGCGAGTGCGGCCAGTTCGTCCTCGGCTATCGCCCGGTCGGGGAACTCGGCCGGGTGTGCGGCGAGTTCACGGCGCAGCCGGGACACGGCGGTACGCAGTTCCGCCACTCTCGGATCCTCATCGCTGCCGGTCACTGGCCTCTGCCCCAAGCTCCGCACCACAGCCATCCCCCTCGAAACGCCGTTGTGCTCGTACGCCCCCGGTGCCCCGGGCGTGGTCGGGCGCCGGGGATGCGGGCCAGTAAACGCCACCGGGCGCGCCGGGCGCCACCGTGTGGACGGAAATTCAGCCCCTGGAAACCGTGCGGTCGGCACCGGGTCAGGTAAGCAGGACGTATGACAGACAACGAAGCGCGGATCGCCGGGCTGCTGCTCGCCGCAGGCGGGGGGCGGCGGCTCGGCGGGCGGCCCAAGGCGCTGCTCGCACACCGGGGGCGCCCACTGGTGGAGCACGCGGCGGGAGTGCTGCGCGCGGCCGGATGCGGCCGTGTCCACGTGGTGCTGGGGGCGGGGGCCGCCGCCGTACGGGAGCGTGCCGACCTCACCGGCTGCGTGCTGGTGGACAACCCGGACTGGGAGGAGGGCATGGGCTCCTCACTGCGGGCCGGGCTCGCATCGCTCGACGTGACGGGCGCGCGGGCGGCCCTGGTGCTGCTCGTCGACCAGCCCGGCATCGGGCCGGAGGCGGTGGCTCGGGTGCTCTGCGCCTTCCGGGACGAGGAGTCGCTGGCCTCGGCCGCGTACGAGGGGGTACGCGGGCATCCGGTCCTGCTCGGCTCGGCCCACTGGGCCGGTGTCGCCCGGACCGCGACCGGCGACCGTGGGGCACGCGCCTATCTGAAGGCGCACGACGACGCCATCACGCTCGTCGAGTGCGGGGACGTCGCACAGGCGTATGACATCGACACGGCGGCGGACCTGACCCACCTCGAGTGAGCGGAGCGGCACCGAGCGCCACCTTGCCTCGACCCGGAGAATCTCGATATCAACAAACCATTGAACTTCCACCATGAGGAAACTAGTATCCACTGATCAGAAGCGCTCGACCGCTCCCCAGGCGCCGCCGGCCGCGTACGGGCCCCTGGCACGCGGTGCCGCAACGCCCTCATGCCAGCTCGCCGAAGGAAGTGACAGCCTCATGTCCGCACCAGCGCCGTCCCCGGCGGCCATCGTCGACGCCGAGCCCCTGCCCCGGCAGGAGGAGGTCCTCACCGACGCGGCGCTCGCCTTCGTGGCCGAGCTGCACCGGCGGTTCACGCCGCGCCGCGACGAGCTGCTGGCCCGCCGCGCGGAGCGCCGCGCCGAGATCGCCCGCACCTCCACGCTGGACTTCCTGCCCGAGACCGCCGCGATCCGCGCGGACGACACCTGGAGGGTGGCGCCCGCGCCCGAAGCCCTCGACGACCGCCGGGTCGAGATCACCGGCCCCACCGACCGCAAGATGACCATCAACGCCCTCAACTCGGGCGCCAGGGTGTGGCTCGCGGACTTCGAGGACGCCTCCGCGCCCACATGGGAGAACGTGGTCCTCGGCCAGCTCAACCTGATCGACGCCTACACCCGCAGCATCGACTTCACCGACCCGGCGACCGGCAAGTCGTACGCCCTGCGCCCGAACGAGGAGCTGGCGACGGTCGTCATGCGCCCGCGCGGCTGGCACCTGAACGAGCGTCACCTCCAGGTCGACGGACAGCCGGTCCCGGGCGCCTTCGTCGACTTCGGCCTGTACTTCTTCCACAACGCCCAGCGACTGCTCGACCTCGGCAAGGGCCCGTACTTCTACCTCCCGAAGACCGAGTCGCACCTGGAGGCCCGCCTCTGGAACGACGTCTTCGTCTTCGCCCAGGACCACGTCGGCATCCCGCAGGGCACCGTCCGCGCCACGGTCCTGATCGAGACGATCACGGCGGCGTACGAGATGGAGGAGATCCTCTACGAACTCCGCGACCACGCCTCCGGGTTGAACGCGGGCCGCTGGGACTACCTGTTCTCCATCGTGAAGAACTTCCGTGACGGCGGGGCGAAGTTCGTCCTGCCGGACCGCAACGCCGTCACGATGACGGCCCCGTTCATGCGCGCGTACACCGAACTCCTCGTCCGCACCTGCCACAAGCGCGGCGCGCACGCCATCGGCGGCATGGCCGCGTTCATCCCCTCCCGCAGGGACCCCGAGGTCAACAAGGTCGCCTTCGAGAAGGTCCGCGCCGACAAGGACCGCGAGGCGAACGACGGCTTCGACGGCTCCTGGGTGGCCCACCCCGACCTGGTCCCGATCGCGATGGAGTCCTTCGACAAGGTCCTCGGCGACAGGCCGAACCAGAAGGACCGGCTGCGCGAGGACGTCGACGTCAAGGCGGCCGATCTGATCGCCATCGACTCCCTCGACGCCAAGCCGACGTACGCGGGCCTGGTCAACGCCGTCCAGGTCGGCATCCGTTACATCGAGGCCTGGCTGCGCGGCCTCGGTGCGGTCGCCATCTTCAACCTGATGGAGGACGCGGCCACCGCGGAGATCTCCCGCTCTCAGATCTGGCAGTGGATCAACGCCGGGGTGGTCCTCGACAACGGCGAGCGGGTCACCGCCGAGCTCGCCCGCGAGGTCGCCGCGCAGGAACTGCGGAACATCAAGGCGGAGCTCGGCGAGGAGGCCTTCACGGCCGGCAAGTGGCAGCAGGCCCACGACCTGCTGCTGAAGGTCGCGCTGGACGAGGACTACGCGGACTTCCTGACGCTTCCGGCCTACGAGCAGCTCGAAGGCTGAGGTCTCACTTCTCCGAGTGGCCCAGGGGCTTGCCCGGGGCCACTCGGTCACGTACGAGCTGCTTCACGGCCGTCGGCTCCGGGAACCCCTGCTCGCGCCGGTCCCACACCACCTCGTCGTTCACCCGGACGACGAACACGCCGCCGGTACCGGGCTTGAGCGACAGTTCGGTCAGTTCCGCCTCGAAGGTGGTCAGCAGTTCCTGCGCCAGCCAGGCCGCCCGGGGCAGCCAGCGGCACCGGGTGCAGTACTCGATCTGGACACGGTGGGTCATCCCAGGTGCACCGACCAATCCTGTTCCGCGGCCGGTTCGCCGTGCAGGTCCGGGACCCGCTTGAGCCAGTCCGGCCGGCCTTGCTGTGTCCGCGCCGCACGCTGGGCCTCCTCGGCGGCGCGCTCCTCCTGGGTGGGGAAGTCGGTGGGCAGCCATGCCTCGGACGCCTTGACCCGGGCCGTGAGGTAGTCCACGTAGGCGTCACGGACGTCGCCGGGCGTCGCGAAGCCCGGCTCGTCCGTCAGCCAGGCGTCCGGTACCTCCTCCGTGACCTCGCGCAGCAGCTCCTCGGTCACGAGCGGCGCCAGGGCGTCCTCGGCGGCCCGCATGTCCGGGGCGAAGTGGCCGAGGGCGTGGTGGCGGAAGTCGTAGGCCTTCTCGGGTGCTGAGGCGTCCCAGCGGTGGTGGAAGACGAGCGCGGCACCGTGGTCGATCAGCCACAGCCGCGGGGGTGCGATGCCGAAGGTGGGCCAGACCATGAGGTTGGAGCTGTGCACCGTGCGGTCCACGTTCACGGTCAGCGCGTCGAGCCAGATGACCCTGCCGGCCTCCACCGGGTCGACGGGGAAGACCTGGGCGACCTCGGGGGTGAAGTCCCGGGCGCCCGGCAGGTAGTCCATGCCGAGGTTGAGACCGGGGCTGGCGTTCAGCAGGTCCCGCACCTCCTGGTGCGGTTCGTGCGCGCCGATCGCGGGGTCGAAGTGGGCGAGGACCAGCTCGGGGACGCGCAGCCCGAGCCGGCGCGCCAGCTCCCCCACGATGACCTCGGCCACCAGGGCCTTCGTGCCCTGTGCGGAGCCGGTGAACTTCACGACGTAGGTGCCCAGGTCGTCGGCCTCGACGACTCCGGGGACGGAGCCGCCGGAGCGCAGCGGGGTCACGTATCGAACAGCAGTCACGTCGCGCAGCACACGGGCCACTGTAGGACAAAGGACCCTGATGGCCGTCGGCATATATGAGCGCCGAGCGGCGCTCAACGGCGGGCCAGCGGGTTCGGCAGCGGCAGATAGCGCGCGTCCGCGCCGTCCGCGCCCGTCCAGCGCAGCAGGAGGTTGGTCTTGCCGGGCAGGGTGGGCGAGGCGAGCAGGGCGGGGATCTCGGGGACGGGGTGGCGATACAGCTCGGCCCGGGCGGCGGGCCAGGGGTTCCAGCCGGGGTGGCGTTCGGACAGCAGGGCGGCCATCTCGACGAGGTTGTTGACGACCAGGCAGTACACCAGCCGCTCCCAGCCCTTCTCGCGGGACACGTCCGCCAGGAGCTTCACGCCCTCCGCGTCCCGGAACAGGGCCTGCACGGGCAGTCCCGTGGCGCCCACCGCGACCAGCGTGTTCTGCAGGTGCGCCTCGAGGACGACGCCGTGCCGTTCGAACGCCTCGAGGGCCGGGGGCACGACGTGGCGCAGATACGCCGTCCACCAGGCGGTGGGATCGGTGAGCGCGTCGAGCGGGCTGCCGTCGAACCCCTCCACCAGGGCGGCGGCGAGCAGCGGGGTGGCGCCGGGCAACAGGTGCGGGCGCAGCCCCTCGCGGACCAGTACCGCCAGTTCCTCGAAGGCGAAGGCGGCCGTGCGCCAGCCGCGGTCGCTCAGCCAGGCCGCCGGACCCCGGTGCGCCGCGAACGCGGCGGCCGCCGCCGCGTCGGTGCGGCGCAGCTTGAGCAGGTCGTGGCGCCACAGCCGGCGGATGTCGTTGGTGATCCGCACATCCAGGCTGAACTTGACGAAGAGGTCGTCCTCGGGGGCGTACACCGTGCGGATGGCGGCCGTGGGCCACACGGGCCGAGTGGTCTCGCCGAGCCGGATCAGACGCCCGTCCTCGAACGCCTCCGCGATGTCCGGGCGGGCGCCGACCAGGGCGAGCTGCCAGGGATGGGCGGGCAGCAGCCGGTAGCCGGGCGGGGCGGTGCCGAGCGCGTCCAGTGCCGCCGTGTCGCCCTCCTCGACGACCGAGTCCTCGCGTACGCCCAAAAGGGTGAGCGGGAAGCAGGCGTACGCCTCGGGGGCGTACGGCAGCCAGCTCGCGACGGGTCCGCCGCCTCGCGCCTTCGGGGCCGGGTGGTGGGGATGCCCGGTGACCAGGGACTGTTCGGAGCGTACGTACGGGTCGTCCGGGGCCGTCAGACGGGCGCGTGCGGCCAGGATCGCGGCCACCGCGTCCCGGCTGTCGAGCATCTCGCCGGGCAGTTCCGGGTTGGACAGGCCGGTGGCGCGGCGCAGCTCGTCGGCGGTGAGTTTGACCAGCTCGGCGTGGGTGAGCGGGTGCCAGGAGCCGCCCCTGTACAGCTCGGGGTCGCGCGGGCGGCGTGTGCCGCGCACGCGTAGCAGCCGGCCGCCGGCCCGCAGGCGGTGGACGCCCAGCTCGCCGGCGGGCTCGCCCGCCTCCCGGAGCAGGCAGTTCAGCAGCGGCGCCGCCGCGTGTGCGTCGGCGCGCGCGGGGACGTCGTCCCTGGGGTGCATGGGGTCCACGCGATCCATTCGTTCCGTACGGTGCACTGGCGATCAGTATGTCTGTCGTGGACCCGTGCCACGACGCATCGCCCCGTCCCCGAGGAGCTCCGACCGTGCCCCCTTCCCCTCCCGCCGAGGTTTCCGCAGAGGCCGCGCTCGCCGCCGAGCTGGACGGCGTGCGGCCCGATCTGTCGGCCTCCTACGCGGCGGCGCTCCCCGGCGCCCGGGCCGCCGTCCTCACGCGTCTGTGGCGGGCGCTGGCCCATGAGCCGCTGCCGTGGATCGCGCACCGGGAGCGGACGGCCGACGGGCTCACCCTGTGCCTGAGCGACGGACGGCGGCTGCACGGTCCACCCGCGGACCCGTACGCGACCGCCGCGTACGTCACCGAGGTACGGCTCGACGGGCGGCCCCACGACCGCGCGGCGGCGCTGGTCACGGCACTCGGCGTGCCGCACGGGGACGCCTTCGCCGCCGAACTCGGCCACAGCACCGCCTCGCTGGCGCTGTCGCGGTCCGGCCAGCCGCATGAGGCGCCCGTACCGGTGACGAGCTGGGCGTGGGAGCAGCGGGTGGTCGACGGGCACCCCTATCACCCGAACTGCCGTTCGCGCCCCGGCTTCTCGGTGGCCGAGCAGCTGGCGTACGGACCCGAGCACCGGCCGCTGGTACGGCTCGGGCTCGTCCCCGTGGGCGACGCCCTCGTACGGGGCGAGTGGCCCGAGTGGCTGCGGGACGGCGAGCGTGCGCTGATCCCGGTCCACCCCTGGCAGACGGCGCATGTCCTCGGCGTGGCGGCCGAGGACGGTCCGGTCGCTCGTCCGCTGATGTCCCTGCGGACCCTCGCGCTGCCCGACGGCGGTCCGCATGTGAAGACCGCGGTCAGCGCGCGGCTGACGTCCTCCGTGCGGGACATCTCGGTCTCCTCGATCGAGACGGCGCTCGCGGTGTCCGGCTTCCTGGAGTCGGCGGCCGCGCGCACGGACGGTCTGCTGCACGTCACCCGCACCCTGGGCGCGGCCGGCGCCCACTCCCCCGATCTCGCCGCCGTGCTGCGGGAGCCGCCGGAGACGTACGCGGACACGGCCGCCGGTGAGCGGGTCGTCCCGGTGGCCGCCCTGCCGCTCACCGGGCTGCCCTCCTCCCCCGCCTGGCTCGCCGGGTTCACGCGGCTCGCCCTCACCGTCGGCCTGCGGATGCTCGACCTGGGGGTGGCCCTGGAGGCGCACGGACAGAACCTCCTGGTGGTGCTGTCGCCCACGGGTGATCCGGTGCGGCTGGTCTACCGGGACCTGGCCGACATCCGGGTGAGCCCGGCCCGGCTGGCCCGGCACGGCGTCAAGGCCCCCGAGGTCGCCGACCGGATCGTCACGGACGACGAGACGACGCTGCGCCGCAAGCTGTTCGGCTCGCTCGTGGCGGGCGCGCTGGCCTCCACCGCGGGTTCGGCGCCCGCACTGGAGGCCGCGCTGGAGGCCGTCGTACGGGATCTGCCGGACACCGCCGATCTGACGGTTCTGCGCGAAGAGCCGCTGCCCACCAAGGCGTTGACGCTGATGCGGCTGTCCCCCGAACGGCCCGGGGACCTGTGGACACGGCTCCCGAACCCGCTCTCCGCACAGCCCGATCCGCTCGGTTCTTGATCGTTTTGAAGCGCGACCCCATTGATCAATAAGATCCGCCGATGATCACAAGACAACGGCTGGCGGCGGGAGTCTGCGCCCTGCTCGCCGCCCTGGCGGCCGGAATCACGATCCCGGCCGATGCCGTCGCCGACGAGACGACAGCCCAGGACGCGCCCAAGGTCGATCTCGTCCTCGACGTCAGCGGTTCGATGCGGGCGCGGGACATCGACGGCGGTTCGCGGATGGCCGCGGCGAAGCAGGCCTTCAACGAGGTCCTGGACGCGACGCCGGAGGAGGTGCAGCTCGGCATCCGGACGCTGGGCGCCAACTACCCGGGCAACGACCGCAAGACGGGCTGCAAGGACACCGCGCAGCTCTACCCGGTCGGCCCGCTGAACCGGACCGAGGCCAAGACCGCCGTGGCGACGCTGCAGCCCACCGGCTGGACGCCGATCGGCCCCGCCCTGCTGAAGGCGGCGGACGACCTGGGCGGCGGCAACGGCTCCAAGCGCATCGTCCTCATCAGCGACGGCGAGGACACCTGCGCGCCGCTGGACCCGTGCGAGGTGGCCCGGGAGATCGCCGCCAAGGGCATCGGGCTGACCATCGACACCCTGGGGCTGGTGCCGAACGCCAAGCTGAACCAGCAGCTCAGCTGTATCGCGGAGGCGACCGGCGGGACGTACACGTCGGTGCAGCACAAGGAGCAACTGTCCGACAAGGTCAACCAGTTGGTGGACCGCACGGCGAACCGCACGGTCACCCCGGTCGTCGTGGACGGCACCGGCCAGTGCGCGACGGCGCCCTCGCTGAAGTCCGGCCTCTACACCGACCGCGCGGAGTTCGGGCAGCACCGCTTCTACCGTGTGGACGTGAAGCCGGGCCAGGAGCTGCGCGCCTCCGTCAGCGTGTCCGACGACCGGCAGGTCGACCCCGACTACGGCGTGACGCTGCGGGCCCTCACGGTGCACGGGCGGGAGATCGTGCGCGGCGAGGCCACCGGGGCGGGACGCACGGACGTGCTGTCGACGGGTCTGCGCTATCCGAAGGCCGAGAGCGACGACGAGGACGCGCCCGCCGAGACGGTGTGTCTCCAGGTGGCCGACTCCTTCTCCCCGGCGGCCGGAGTGAAGACCACACCCGGGCTGCCGCTGGAGCTGACGGTCGACGTGGTCGACGGCCCCGGCACGGCGAGCGACGTGGCCGCCTTCGGCCTGGGGCGCGGCTGGTGGCTGCTCGGCGCCCTCGTCCTGACCGGCTTCCTGGCGGGTCTGCTGTGGGGCTGGCTGTCGCGCTGGCGGATCGCCGTCTGGAGGACCAACTGATGCGTATCGCACGAGTGCTGACCGTGGCGGCCCTGCTGCTGGGCGCCGCCGCCTCCCCGGCCGTGGCCGACTCCTCGCCCTCCGCGAGCCCGTCCGGCGACGGCGCCGCGCCCACCTCGGCCGGCACGTCGTTCCGCACGGCCACGGAGATCCAGCAGGGGCAGCAGGCCACGGCGAGCGCCTCCACGGGTGACTATCTGTACTGGCAGTTCCCGGCGGAGGAGCAGCAGCGGCCCACCGTGCGGGCGACCGTCAAGCTGCCGTCGTCGCCGCGGAGTTCGGCGCAGACGTGGCAGCTCGACGTGTACGACGGGCTGCGGCGCCGTCAGGCGTGCCAGTACGGGGCGCAGACCCGGACCGCCGACCGGGACGCGTCGTCGGTGAACCTGTCGTGCACGCTGCGCACGGTTCGCGCCTGGGCGGAGCCGTGGGCCGACGACCCGCTGCCGGGCACGTACTACATACGGCTCACCGTCGTGGGGGTCTCCACCGCCGACCTCGGGCAGCCGGTGAACGCCGAGGTCCGGGTGGATTCCAAGGACATCGGCGGCTCGGCGGCGGTGGACGGTTCGCTGGCGGAGCCGCTGGTGCCGGGGATAGCGACGCGGTCCGAGAAGTCCTCGGACTCGGACACGGACACGGCCGCACTCTCGAAGCTGAGGCCCGACGCCTCCGGCTGGTGGTCCGACCGCTGGGTGTGGACCGGAGTCGGCGGCATCCTCGCCGCACTCGCGGGCATCGGCGGCTATGCGCTGACCCGCGGCTCGGGCCGCCCGTCCCGGGTCCCGCCGGGCGCCTGAGAACCGCCTCCGGTCGGGGCCCGTCCCCGGCCCCCGTCAAGGCGAAGGCCCGCCGCGTCCCCTGGCGCGGCGGGCCCTTGTCCTGTCACCCCCGTCGCGCCGCCGTCACTCCCCGCGCAACGCCTTGGCAAGGGTGCCGTCCCCCGACACCTCCGCGCGCCCTTCAGCGACCGCCTGATGGAGGGTCAAATACCCCTCGCCGAGGAGGGTGCACGTCTGCGCGTCGAGGACCAGCCGGGCATCGGGCTCCTCCGGGGCGGCCCCTTCGCCGTAGACCGGGCCGTCCCCGGCCCCGAGCCACAGATGGAACTGCCCCTCTTCCAGCCGGACTTCCACCAGCCCCTCCCCCGCCACCTCGTTCTCCAGCGTGCGCAGCAGCGGCAGCGCGAACCAGTGGGCGCGCACCGCGTCCGTCGGCCGGCGCTCCCCCAGCGCGGGCCCGCCCCAGGTGCCGAGCGCCTGGAGCACGGGCAGCAACTCGCGTCCGCGAGACGTCAGTTCGTACACGTAGGCGGCACCGGGCGGTGGCAGCCGGCGCCGTGTGGTCAGCCCGTCGCGCTCCATGTCCCTCAGCCGGGAGGCCAGCACGTCCGTGCTCACGCCCGGCAGGTCCGCGTGCAGATCGGTGTAGCGGCGGGGACCGGCGAGCAGCTCGCGGACGATCAGGAGGGTCCAGCGGTCGCCGACGACGTCGAGCGCGCGGGCCGTGGAGCAGTACTGGTCGTAGCTTCGGCGAGGTGACATGCGACGCAGTCTAGACGTGTTGTTGGACTTTCCAAGCTGCCACTTGGTAAAACCAAGCAACACAAGTCACCGGAGGGGAAGCGGCCATGGAGTTCCGGCAGTCGAGCAAGCTCAGCGAGGTCTGTTACGAGATCCGCGGCCCGGTGATCGAGCACGCCGACGCGCTGGAGGCGGCGGGACACAGCGTGCTGCGCCTGAACACCGGCAACCCCGCGCTGTTCGGATTCGAGGCGCCGGAGGAGATCCTCCAGGACATGATCCGGATGCTGCCGCAGGCGCACGGCTACACGGACTCGCGCGGCGTCCTCTCCGCGCGCCGTGCGGTGGCGCAGCGCTACCAGGAGCGGGGCCTGGAGGTCGGCGTCGACGACGTCTTCCTCGGCAACGGCGTCTCGGAGCTGGTCTCGATGGCCGTACAGGCGCTGGTGGAGGACGGCGACGAAATCCTCATCCCCGCCCCCGACTTCCCCCTCTGGACGGCCGTCACCACCCTGGCGGGCGGCAAGGCGGTCCACTACCTCTGCGACGAACAGTCCGACTGGTACCCGGACCTGGACGACATGGCGTCGAAGATCACGGACCGCACCAAGGCCGTGGTCATCATCAACCCCAACAACCCGACCGGCGCGGTCTACCCGAAGGAGATCCTGCAGGGCATCCTCGACCTGGCCCGCCGCCACGGCCTGATGGTCTTCGCGGACGAGATCTACGACCAGATCCTGTACGACGACGCGGTCCACCACTCGACCGCCTCGCTCGCCCCCGACCTGGTGGTCCTCACCTTCTGCGGCCTGTCGAAGACCTACCGCGTGGCGGGCTTCCGCTCCGGCTGGCTGGTCGTGACGGGGCCCAAGCAGCACGCGAAGGACTACCTGGAGGGCCTGACGATGCTCGCCTCCATGCGCCTGTGCGCCAACGCGCCCGCACAGTACGCCATCCAGGCCGCGCTCGGCGGCCGCCAGTCCATCGACGAGCTGACCGCCCCGGGCGGCCGCCTGCACGAACAGCGGGACCGCGCCTGGGAGAAGCTGAACGAGATCCCCGGCGTCACATGCGTCAAGCCGAAGGGTGCGCTGTACGCGTTCCCGCGCCTCGACCCCAAGGTGCACAAGATCCACGACGACGAGAAGTTCGTCCTGGACCTGCTGTTGCGCGAGAAGATCCAGGTGGTCCAGGGCACGGGCTTCAACTGGCCGACCCCGGACCACTTCCGCATCCTGACCCTGCCGCACGCCGATGTCCTGGACACGGCGATCAGCAGGATCGGGCGGTTCCTCAGCGGCTATCGGCAGTAGCGCGGCCGGTCCTCCGGGCAGGGGGCTCCGGCTCTCGCGGCGGCGTCCGGGGGAGGCTGAGGGTGGGCATGCGCGCTACCGTCCCAAAATTCGCCGGCGAATGTCCATAGATTGGAACGGCCGCGCCCCGCGTCCGGTTCCTCACCGGACGCGGGGCATCGGTCACTCCGTCGGCGTCTCAGCTGCCGAGGGCCTGGCGCAGGGCCGTGGTGGCCTGCGCGACGGCGGACTTGGCGGCCTCCGTGTTCGCGAGGCCGTTGAGCATCACGAAGTCGTGGATCATCCGCGGGTAGTGGGTGGCGGTGACGGGGACGCCGGCGGCGCTCAGCTTGGCGGCGTACTGGCGGCCCTCGTCGGACAGCACGTCGCTGTCGGTGATGACCAGCGCCTTGGGCAGGCCGCTCAGCTCGGTGGCGGTGGCGCGCAGCGGGGAGGCGGTGGGTTGGCTTCGGACCGAGGTGTCGGGGGCGTACTGGTCCCAGAACCACTTCATGCCCGCGGCGGTCAGCCAGCATCCGGTGGCGAAGCGCCGGTAGGACTCGGTGCTGAAGTCGGCGTTGGTGACCGGGTAGAACAGCACCTGCTGGGCCAGCTTGGGGCCGCCGCGCTGCTTGGCCATCAGGGTGACGGCGGCGGTCATGTTGCCCCCGACGCTGTCGCCGGCCACGGCGAGCCGGGAGCCGTCGACGTTGATGTCGTCGCCGTGCTGGGCGACCCACTGGGTGGCGGCGTAGGCCTGCTCGTTCGCGACGGAGTACTTCGCCTCCGGTGACGGCGTGTAGTCGACGAAGATCACTGCGGCCTTGGCGCCGTCGGCGATCTGCCGTACCAGCCGGTCGTGGGTGGAGAAGTCACCGAGGACCCAGCCACCGCCGTGGAAGTACATGACGGCCGGCAGCCTGCCGGTCATCCCGTGCGGCCGCACGATGTGCAGGGAGACGGAACCGGTGGGACCGCCGGGGATGGTCGTCGTGGTGATGTCGGCGGGCAGCTTGGACACCGGGTAGGCGGCCTGGAGGTTCAGGAGCGACTGGCGGGCGGCGGCGGGCGTCTGGTTCTGGATCGGCGGGCCGTCCGCCGCGGCGAGCTTGTCGAGAAACGCCTGGGCGCCGGGTTCGAGGGTCACCTGCGGGTCGCCGCAGGGCGCTTTGGGGGTGGCGGCGGCGGCCGGGGCGGCCAGGACCGGGACGACCGCGAGAGCTGCGGTGGTGAGCAGCGCCGTGAGACCGGACAGGGGCTTCAGCGGGGACCGGGAGCGTCGGATGGCGCTCATGGGCGTCCTCCTTCCGAGGGTCACTTCGTCAGCGAGCCTCCCTGCGCTCCCCGCCGTTCGGCCTGCCGAGGTGGGCCGATGGGGTGGCGTCGTGCGGCCGCCCGGGTGACCGGCGGACCGGTGCGGTTTGCGGGCCGGCCGTTGTCAGGCGAGGGCGGCCGACGCAGTCGGTTGTGCGGGCGCCGCCCGCAGGTGTCACCGTACGAGGGGACGAAAGGGGGAGGGAAAGGGGACGGCGATGGGTGACCTCCTTCTGCTGCGGCACGGCGAGACCGAGTGGTCCCTGTCCGGCCGGCACACCGGGCGGACCGATGTCCCGCTGACCGAGCGCGGCCGGGAGCAGGCGCGCCGACTGGCTCCGCTGATCGCGCGGCATCATGTGGCCGCCGCGTTCGTCAGCCCGATGCAGCGCGCCCGCGAGACGGCACGGCTGGCCGGGATCGGCGGGGCGCGGGTCGACACGGACCTGTCGGAGTGGGACTACGGCGGATACGAGGGGGTCACGACCGTCGAGATCCACCGGACGCGGCCGGAGTGGTTCCTGTTCACGGACGGTGTCGCGCCCGGGCCGCCCGAGCATCCCGGGGAGAGCCCGGAGGAGATCGGGGCGCGGGCGGAGCGGATGCTCGCCAAGATCGACGCGGCGCTCGCGGAGTCGGAGGGCAGCGTGGTCGTCGTCTCGCACGGGCACTTCCTGCGGGTGCTGACCGCGCGGCGGCTCGGGCTGCCGGCCTCGGCGGGGGCGCTGTTCCAGCTCTCGACGGGGACGGTGAGCCGGTTGAGCACGGAGCACCGCCGCCATGTCGTGGCCGGGTGGAATGTCAGACCCGACGCGTACTGTTCCCACGGGTCCCTCTCCGCAGGGGAGGCGGGGCCGTCCGAGGATCACTGAGACGCTGAGGGAGGGGCCGTGATCCGACCGCCGACCGCCGCGCAGCGGCGCCTGATCGAGGCCGCCGATCCCGTGACCGGGCGGCTGGAGGGCACACAGGCCCAGCTTGCGGCGCTGGTGAAGCGGGGGCTGGCCTTCCGGCATCCGCGTCCACCGCACGACCACTTCCTGACCCCGGCAGGGCACCGCATACGGGAGACGCCCGCCGGGGAACCGGCGCCGGGCGCCCCGGCCGCGGCGGACTCGGGCGTGTTCGCGGCGCGGGTCGGCGGCGAGGAGGCCGAGGATGCGGGGTCCGCCCGGATGCGCGAGGTGCACAGCGCCTGGCAGGGGCTGCTGGAGCTGCGCCGGATGACCAATCCGGGCGGCGCCACGGACCGCCCGTGCGGCTGGGAGCGGACGCATCTGGTGCGGGCCGCCGCGCTCGCCCTGGAGGCAGCAGGGCACCGGCCCGCCACCGGCGACCGGGGAAGCGGCTACCGGGTGCGCGCGACCCCGCAGCCGGAGGCGGTCGCGGTGCACGAGCCGGACCTCACGGCGCTGCGCGCCTGCGCGGCCACGCTGGAGCAGGCCGGCTGGCAGGTGAGCGAGCACACCGAGCCGCGGACGCGGGAGCGGTACGTGCTGGCGTCACCGAGACGCGTGTGACGTGGATCAACCTCCGGCCGGCCGCTACAGCCGCGTCGGACAGGCCCCGGCTACTCCACGAACAGCCCCCGTGCCGCCGCCCGGGCGTCGAACTCCTCCAGGCGGGCCTGGGCGTCCGGCAGGTCGTCGCACATCGCCTCCAGCAGGACCCGGCCGAGCAGCATGGGCGCGCAGGCGGTGTCGAAGGCGAGGCCGGTGCCGACGGCAGCCGGCAGGGGGAGGTCGGAGACCTTGGCGACCGGTGCGAAGGCGGAGTCGGCCACGGTCACCACCGTCAGCCCGGCCTCCTTGGCGAAGGCGAGGCTGTCGACGACCTCGCGCGGATGCCGGGGCAGCGCGAAGCACAGCAGGGCGCTTGCGCCGGCCAGCACGGCGGCCTCGATGCGGTCCTGGATCATCGTGCCGCCCTCGTTGAGCAGCCGGACGTCCGGGTGGACCTTGGCGGCGAAGTAAGAGAAGCCGTACGCCTGGGAGGCGGCCGCGCGCAGCCCGAGTACCGGCAGCGGGCGGGAGGCCGCCAGCAGTCGCCCGGCCCTCTGCACGGGCCGCGGGTCGGCCAGCAGTTCGGCGAGGTGCCTGAGGTTCTCGATCTCGGCCTCGACGGCCTGCTGGTACGCGTTGTACGAACCCGGCCGGTCCGTCGGCTCGGCGGGCGCGACCTCGCGCAGGTGCTTGCGCAGGGCGGGGTAGCCGTCGAAGCCGAGGGCGACGGCGAAACGCGTCACCGACGGCTGGCTGACCCCGGCCAGTTCGGCCAGCTCCACGCTGGACAGGAACGGCACGTCGGTCGCTCGCCGCACCATGCTGTGCGCGATGCGCCGCTGGGTCGGCGTCAGCCGGTGCCCCTCGAAGAGCGCCTGCAGCCGCCCCGCGGGACTGTCCGACACGCCCGTCTCCCTCTCCGCGCCCATCACTCGCTCCCCCTCCAGATGTCCGTGAACCGGTCCAGCAGTGCGGCCGCCGCCGTCACGTCGTCCGTGAGCGGCCGGTCGGCCTGGTCCTCCTGCAGTACGGAGTCGGCGAGCCGGAGCGCTCGGCCCACCGGAAGGTCAGGATCGGGCCTGAGGTCGCGCTGGCGCAGCGCCCGTACGGCAGCGACGAGTTCGCAGCCGACGACGAGCCGGTACGCGCGGCAGGCGCGCACGGTCTGACGTGCGGCGAGCGAGGCGAAGCTGGCCTGTTCCTCGACGCCCCGGGAGAGTACGGCGTGCCCGAGCGATGCGGGAGCGGAGAACGCGCGCAGGTCCCCGAGGGCGGCCCCGGCGGCGTACTCGAGGATCATCACGCCGGAGGAGGCCGGCTCGTGGTCGGCGAGGAAGGGACGCAGACGGGTGTAGGCGGGCTCGTTGAGGGTGGACAGCCGGGAGGTCGACAGACGGGCCACCTGGGTGAGGGCGAGCCTGAAGTGGTCCAGGGCGAGGGCGAGTTGGGCCTGGTAGAAGCCTCCGTGGTGGTAGGCGGCCATGTCCTCGGGCGAGATGAGGGGGTTCTCGGCGGCCGCGTTGATCTCTATCGCCAGCACCTCCTCCAGGGCGTCGGCGGCGTCGTGCGCCGGGCCGTGGATCTGCGGCAGGCAGCGGAAGCCGTACGGGTCCTGGATACGGCCCAGCGGCGGGGTGGGCCGGTCGGCGGCGCCGATCAGCTCCCGCATGCGTCTCGCGACCCGAGCGCTCCCCCGGTGCGGGCGGGCGGCGTGCACGGGGGCGGCGTACGCCTCGTGCGAGCCGTCGACGGCGAGCAGGGACAGCGCGGCGACGACCTGCGTGGCCTCGATCAGCCCGCGCAGTTCGTGCAGGGCGAGCGCAGACTGCCCGAGGGTGAGGGCGTTGCTGCTGATGAAGGCCAACGCGTCGTTGTTGTCGAGGGCTTGCGGATCCGGGGCGCCGACAGCGGTGAACCCGGTGGCACCGACCGCAACGGACCCAGCGGCGCCGGCCGCAGCGGATCCATGGGCGTCGGTCGACCCGCCGAAGGCCCTCTCGCCGAGGCCGCCCGACGGCCCGCCCGCACCCGCGCCGGTCCCGCTCGCCCGCCACGGATGCTCCCCCGCGAGCGCCAGCCCGACCTGCGCCAGGGCCGCGATGTCCCCGGTGCCGACCGACCCGAACTCGTTGACGACCGGATACGCCCCGTTCTCCAGAGCCTCGCACAACGCCGTCACCACCGTCGGCCGCAGGCCCGCCCCGCCCGCGAGCAGCTGGTTGGCCCGTACGGCGAGCATGGCGCGCACCTGCCGGGACGGCAGCTCGTCACCGATCGCGCCGGCGTGGCTGCGCAGCAGCCGCAGCCCGTGTTCGGCGGCCGCCTCGGTGGGCACGTCCTCGTTCCGGTTGGCGCCGACGCCGGTCGAGCGGCCGTAGACGCGACCGGTCGCGGCGATCTGCCGGGCCGCGTCCCAGGATTCGGTCACCCGCTTCATCGCGTCGGCCCCGGGCACCGGCCGCGCGGTGCCGTCGGCGAGGCGCACGACGTCCGCGACGCCCAGCCCGATCCCGTCGAGGACCACCAGGCCCGTGTGCACAGCCTCCGGCGCGTCCACGATTCGAGACGACATCAAGCCCAAAACCTTCCCAATCCGGACATCTGATCTTGCTGTGCGGTCATCCGTTACCTCGGATTAACACCAAACCGTTGACAAGCTATTCAGCTACGAAGAACTCTGCATGACGTTATACAGCCGGGCAAGGGACAACTCATGATCCAGTTCGACGCGGTCCACAAGCGCTTCCCCAACGGCACGACAGCAGTGCACGACCTCTCCCTGGAGATGCCGGAAGGCGGCGTGACCGTCCTCGTCGGATCTTCCGGTTGCGGCAAGACGACCACCCTACGGATGATCAACCGAATGGTGGAGCCGACCTCCGGCACCATCCGGGTCGGCGGCCAGGACGTGACCCGGCAGGACGCCGCCGAGCTGCGCCGCTCCATCGGGTACGTCATCCAGCAGGCGGGCCTCTTCCCGCACCGCACGGTGCTGGACAACATCGCCACCGTGCCGCTCCTGCTCGGCTGGAACCGGAGGAAGGCCCGCGCCCGCGCCGCCGAACTCCTGGAGACCGTGGGGCTGGCCGCCGACGCCGGCAAGCGCTACCCGCACCAGCTCTCCGGCGGCCAGCAGCAGCGCGTCGGCGTCGCCCGCGCCCTGGCCGCCGACCCGCCGGTGCTGCTCATGGACGAGCCGTTCGGCGCCGTCGACCCAGTGGTGCGCACCCAGCTCCAGGACGAACTGCTCAGGCTGCAGAAGGAGTTGAGCAAGACCATCGTCTTCGTCACCCACGACGTGGACGAGGCCGTACGCCTCGGCGACCAGATTGCGATCTTCCGCACCGGCGGCCATCTGGTCCAGTGCGCCACCCCCGCCGAGCTTCTCGCCCGCCCCGCCGACGACTTCGTGGCCGGCTTCCTCGGCGCCGAGCGCGGTCTGAAGCTGCTGTCGCTGAAGACCCTCGCGGACATCCCGCAGGGCCCGGCACCGGAGGGCGGCACCTGGACCCTCGTCCTGGACGAGCAGCGCAAGCCCCGGCACTGGGCGTCGAAGGAGGCCGAACTCCCCGTACGGCCGCTGCGCGACACCGACTCCCTGCTGTCCGCGCTCGACGAGTCGCTCGCCTCCCCCACGGGCCTGGTCGCCCGCGTCGACGCGGACGGCGTGCTCACCGGGGTCTCCTCCCGCGACGACATCCACGAGCACGCGGGCCGGGCGCACACGGAAGCGCGGGTGGCCGCATGACCATCGACTGGTCGTGGATCGGCGACCACACCGACGACCTGACCTCCCTGACGCTCTCCCATCTGCAGGCCGCCATGACCGCCGTCTTCTTCGGCGTCCTGATCTCCCTGCCGCTCGCGGTGATCGCCCACCGGATCGGCCCCCTGCGCGGCTTCCTGCTCGGCGTCTCCAACGTCCTCTTCACGATCCCCTCGATCGCGATCTTCGTACTGCTGCTGCCGGTCAGCGGACTGACCCGCACCACCACCGTCATCGGCCTGACCGTCTACACCCTGGTCGTTCTGCTGCGGAACACCGTCGAGGGCCTCGACTCGGTCCCCGCGAAGACCAAGGAGGCGGCGAAGGCCATGGGCACGCGCCCCCTGCGCACGCTCCTCACGGTCGAGTTCCCGCTCGCCCTCCCCGTGATCATGGCGGGCGTCCGCATCGCCACGGTCATGTCGATCTCGCTGGTCTCGGTCGCCACCTACATCGGCGACGGCGGCCTCGGCCAGCTCTTCACCGACGGCTTCCAGCGCGACTTCCCGACCCCGGTGATCGTGGGCGTGGTCCTCACCATCCTGCTCGCCGTGGTCGCGGACGCCCTGCTGGTGGCGCTCCAGTACGTGCTGACCCCGTGGCGCAGGAGGCGGGCCTGAGATGTACGAGCTCTTCAAGAACCTCGGCAAGTGGCTCACCAGCGGCGCTAGCTGGTCCGGGTCCGACGGCATCGCCCACCGCCTCGCCGAGCACCTCCAGTACTCGCTGCTGGCGACCCTGATCGCCGCCGCGATCGGCCTCCCGCTCGGCCTGCTGATCGGCCATACCGGCAAGGGCGCCTTCGTCGCGATCAACCTCTCCTCCTTCGGCCGCGCGCTGCCGACCGTCGGCCTGGTCGTGCTGGTCTTCCTGGCCGGCGGGCTGTCGATGCTGCCGGTGTACGTCGCCCTGGTCGCCCTCGCGGTTCCCGCGATCGTCACCAACACCTACGCCGGGATGACGGCCGTCGACCCGGACGTGCGCGACGCCGCCCGCGGCCAGGGCATGCGCGGCCACCAGGTCCTGTTCCAGGTCGAGCTGCCTCTCGCGCTCCCCCTGATCATGACCGGCCTGCGGCTCGCGCTGATCCAGGTCGTCGCCACGGCCACCATCGCCGCGTACGTCTCCTTCGGCGGCCTCGGCCGCTATGTCTTCGACGGCCTCGCCCAGCGCGACCTCGTGCAGGTGCTGGGCGGCGCGGTGCTGGTCGCCGTGGTCGCCGTCGTCCTGGACCTGGCCCTCTCCGGCCTGCAGCGCTTCCTCTTCCTCCCCCACGCTCGACGACGCTCGCGCGGGGGGACCCCCATCCGCACCGCCTAGGGAACTCCCGATCATGAACCGACGCACCCTCCTCGGCGGCCTGTTCGCGGCCGCGTCCGTCCCGGCCCTGTCCGCCTGCGCGAGCGGCATCACCTCGCTCGACAGCCAGGGCTCCACGTCCGGCGGTGGCGGCTCCAGCAAGAGCGGCATCACCATCGGCACCGCCAACTTCACCGAGAACCAGGTCCTCGGCTACCTCTACGCGGCCGTGCTGAAGGCCGCCGGCGTCAAGGTCAAGGTCCGCCCCAACCTCGGCACCCGGGAGATCGTGATCCCCGCGCTGAAGGCCGGCGACATCGACCTGCTGCCCGAGTACCAGGGCGCTCTCCTCAACTACCTCGCGCCGAAGGACGACTCCTCGGACCCCGGCACCATGCAGAACGCGCTCACCCTCGCGCTCCCCGCCGGCCTCCAGGTGCTGCCGTACGGACAGGCGGCCGACTCCGACTGCTTCGTCGTCACCCGGGCCACCGCGCGCACGTACGGCCTGACCACCCTCGCCGACCTCGCCAAGCAGAACGGCAGGCTGGTCATCGGCGCCGCGCCCGAGGTGAAGAAGCGCCGGGTGGGGGCGGTGGGCCTGAAGGACGTCTACGGCGTGGAGTTCAAGGAGTTCAAGTCGCTGGACTCCGACGGTCCGCTGGTCAAGGGCGCCCTGAAGAAGGGAGACGTCGACGTGGCGAACCTCTTCACCACCGACACCGACATCGCCGCCAACGACTGGGTGGTGCTGGCCGACCCCAAGAACCTGATCCCCAGCCAGCACATCGTCCCGCTCATCGCCGACCGCAAGGCCGACGACACGGTCCGCAAGGCCCTGGCCAAGCTCGGCAACGTCCTCACCACCGAGCAGCTCACCCAGCTCAACAGCCGGGTCGACAACGACAAGAAGGACCCGGAGCAGGTGGCCGACGCGTACGCCAAGCAGCACGGGCTGGTCTGATCGCCGGTCCGCCCGACAAGCGCCGCCGGACAGCGTCCGCCGGCGGTGCCCTCCCGGCCTTCCCCAGCTCGAACAGGGGGGCCATCCCCAGTGCAGGCGATGCCACCGCTCCCTGAATAGGCCGGACCTTCCGTCAGTGGCCGCCGCTCGGGGGTTGGCAGTCGGTGCCGTCGGGATAGCCGGCGAAGGCGTCCGCCCGGGTGGCCTCACGGCTCATCGTGCCCTCCACACACAGCGGGTCGGCGTCGATGAGAAAGCCGACCCCCGTGGCGCCGTCGCCGTAGGACTGCACGTTCCGGTAGCCGAGACCGATGAGCGCTGTGCGGGTGCTCTCCGGGCGGAAGTCGCCGCGCCTGCGCAGCGGTTCGAGCGCGTGCTGGACGCGCGCGACGGCCGCGAGCCCTTGGCAGCGGCTGCGGCCGTGCAGCGGGATGGGAACCCTGAAACCGTGGTTCTCCGCGTAGTGGTCGGTCGGCGGCGCCGTCGGGCTCGACGTGTGCGCGGTCGTCGGTGGCGTCGACGTGGGACTCTCACCGGGGCACGGTGAGTCCACCGGCGCGCTCGGCGTCGCCGCTGCGGATCGGGAGGGACCGTCCGCCACGGCGACGTCCCCGGGCCGCTCGGTTCCGCATCCCGCCGCCAGCACGGCGAGTACCGCCATCGACAGCATCCCGAGTCTGCCCCCGGACTTTCTGATCACCGTCATGCGCCGATCCTCACCCGGCGTCACGGCAGGCGTCATGAGTTGTTCTACTCATACCGTCCCACGCCCGGGCGGGAGTTGACGATCGTGAACCGGCCACTGCCGTACATTCGTACATCTGTATGCCGTCCGATGCCGTCACCTGCGTCGCTGTGGAGGAAACACCGTGGCCGAGCACGTCACCGAACCGTTCTCCGTCCGCGTCACCGTTCGGGGCTATGAGACGGACGCCCTGGGGCACCTGAACCAGAGCGTCTACCTGCAGTACGCGGAGCACGCCCGGTGGTGCGTGCTCCAGGAGGCCGGGGTGGGCCAGTCCGAGTTGCTGTCCAAGGGGGTCGGTCCCGTCGTCCTGGAGACGACCATCCGCTATCAGCGGGAACTGCGCGCGGGCGAGGAGGTGGACGTGACGTGCGCCTTCGAGTGGGGCGCGGGCAAGACGTTCCGGGTCGTGCAGACGATACGGAAGGCGGACGGCACGGTCTCCGCCGACATCGCCTCGGTCGGCGGTCTGCTGGACCTCAGGGAGCGCAGGCTGGTGGCCGACCCGCAGGGTTACTTCCGGGCACTGGCGGGCAGGCCGGAGCTCTTCGGTCTGTGAGTACCGGGACCTACACGTCGAGCAACTCCGGTGCGTGCTCGGCGTCGTAGGCCGCGCGCGCCTCGGCGATCGTCACGCGGTGCCGCTCCGCCCATTGGGTGAGGGACAGCAGCGTCGCGTGCAACTCCCTTGCCATAGACGTCAGTTCGTACTCCACCCTCGGCGGCACGGTCGGGTGCACGGTTCGTGTGACGAGCCCGTCGCGCTCCAACTCCCTGAAGCGGATCGGTCCGTGCGCGGCGGCCACGAGGATCTGCACGCTGCATTTGTGTTCGCGGTGGGGGCGCTCGCGCTGGCGGCGGGGGTGCTGCGGCCGCGCGGGAAGTGAGTGGCCGGCGCATTCGCGGGGGGTCACCCTGCCTCTGCGCGGGCCCTCGGCAAACGCGCCACCGAACCTCCGCGCTACCCACATGGGCAAGGGCCGCCACCTGCGTGCGGTTGCGGCCGGCCCGGGCACGGCGCGCATGCCGCTCGGACGGGGACCGTCCGGGGCGCGCACGTCCCTGCGCGCCCCGGGGACGGTCGCCGTGGCCCCGTTCGGGGTCACGGCCACCGGCCGGGAGCCGTCCCTCCCGGCCGGAGTCTTCGACGGACGGTCAGCCCTGCTCGGCGATCCCCGCCAGGCGCCGGGCCTCGTCCCGCGTGGAGCGGGCGATGGCATCCTCGTCGGCGGTCAGCAGCCTGCCGTGCTCCACGATCTGGCGGCCGTTCACGAAGGACGCGGTGACCGGTGCCGCCGCCCCGAGGACCAGCGCCGTCACCGGGTCGGCGATCGAGGAGTGGGCGAGCGTGTCCATCCGCCACAGCACCAGGTCGGCCAGCTTGCCCGGCTCCAGGGAGCCGATCTCCCGCGCGCGGCCCAGCACCTGGGCGCCGCCGTAGGTGCCGAGGCGCAGCGCCTGGCGGGCGTTCAGGGCGGCTTCCCGGTGGGAGCCCAGGCGGTTGATGAGGAGCGCGTTGCGCAGTTCGGTGTGGAGTTCGCCGGACTCGTTGGACGCGGTGCCGTCCACGCCGAGGCCCACCGGGACGCCGGCGGCGAGCATGTCGGGTACGCGGGCGATACCGGCGGCCAGGCGGGCGTTGGAGGACGGGCAGTGGGCGACCCCCGTCCTGGTACGGGCGAAGGCGGCGATGTCGGAGTCGTTCATATGGACGCAGTGCGCCATCCACACGTCCTCGCCGAGCCAGCCGGTGGACTCGAAGTAGTCGGTCGGGCCCATGCCGAACAGCTCGTGGCAGAACTTCTCCTCCTCCACCGTCTCCGAGCCGTGGGTGTGCAGCCGTACGCCCTTCCTGCGTGCCAACTCCGCTCCCTGCCGCAGGAGTTCGGTCGACACCGAGAAGGGCGAGCAGGGGGCCACGGCCACCTGCGTCATGGCGTCGAAGGAGGCGTCGTGGTGCTCGTCGACGGTCGCCTCGGTGGCGGCCAGGGCGCCCTCCAGGGTCTCGACGGCGAAGTCCGGCGGCAGGCCGCCGTCGGACTCGCCCCGGTCCATCGAGCCTCGGGCGAGGGTGAAGCGGACTCCCATCTCGCGGGCGGCGCGGATGATCGCGCCGGACAGGTCGCCGGAGCCCCTCGGGAAGACGTAGTGGTGGTCCATGGCGGTGGTGACGCCGCCGCGGGCCATCATCGCGAGCGATCCCTGGGCCGCCGCGTACACCATCGGCTCGTCGATGCGCGCCCAGGTCGGGTACAGCGCGACGAGCCAGTCGAACAGGTTGTGGTCGGTGGCCAGGCCCCGGGTGATCCACTGGTAGAAGTGGTGATGGGTGTTGACCAGGCCCGGGGTGACGAGGTGGCCGGTCGCGTCGATGCGGCGCACGACGTTCTCCAGGCCCTCGGGGGCCGCATCCGGGCCGACCGCCTCGATGCGGTTGCCGGCGATGACGACGTGTCCGCTCGCGTACTCGGTGTCGTGCGCGTCGACGGTCGCGAGGGCGCAGTTCTCGATGACGATGCGCTGGGCTGTCATGGTTCGTGGTTCTCGCTTCCGTCACAGGTTGGTGAGGTCCACCGGGATCCGCGCCTCGCACCCGTCCCGCAGGACGGTGGCCTCGATCAGGCCGTAGGGGCGGTCGGCGGCGAAGTACACCTCGTTGTCGTTCTTCAGCCCGAACGGCTCCAGGTCCACCAGGAAGTGGTGCTTGTTCGGGAGCGAGAAGCGGACCTCGTCGATCTCGGAGCGATGCTCGATGATGCGGGCGCCCATCTGGTACAGCGTCTGCTGCAGGGAGAGGGAGTAGGTCTCGGCGAAGGCCCGGAGCAGGTGCTTCTTCGTCTCCTCGTAGGACGTCTCCCAGTCCGGCGCCTCCTGGGCGTCGTCGGTCCAGTTGAAGCGCCAGCGGCCGGTGACGGAGGTGGCCAGGATGCGGTCGTGGGCCTCGGGCAGCGTCGTGTACTCGTCCTTGACGTAGCCCCAGAACTCGGAGTCGGTGGAGTTCATCACCGTCAGGTCCTTCAGGCCGGAGACCACCTCCCAGGACGAGCCGTCGTAGGTGATCTGCGTCAGGCGGGTCTCCCGGCCTGTGCGGAGGAAGGAGTGCGCGCCCTTCCCCGAGTGCTCGATCCGGTCCCAGGCGTACTCCTCGATGCGGATGCGGGCCCGGTGGATCGGCTCCTGCGAGGTCACGAAGTGGCGCGCGAGGTGGATGCCGAACTGCTCGGCGGAGTCGATGCCGTGCTCCTTGGCGAACGCGTACACCGTGTTCTTGGTGGTGTCGGTCGGCAGCACGTTGGCGTTCGAGCCCGAGTAGTGGACCTCGTCCATGTCTCCGCTCAGCGACACCGAGACGTTGAGGTCCTTGATGTGGTGGGTGGCGCCGTCCCGCGTGATCCTGACGACCCGGTTCTCGGCCTTGCCGTACTGGTTCTGTCCCAGCACAGGGCGGGCCGGGCGGGAATTGACTGCTGCCATGTGTGCTAGCTCCCTCGGTAAACGGAGTAGCCGAACGGGGTGAGCAGCAGCGGTACGTGGTAGTGCTCCCCGGGCACGACGGCGAACGTGACCGTCACCTCCGGGAAGAACGCTCCCCGCGCACCGCTGTCCCGATTCGCGGGGGCGTCCTGCTGCGCATCGGCTTGCTTCTTGTCGGACCTCTCGAAATACGCCTCGACCGCGAAGTCGAGCCGTACGTGGGTCGTCCCCTCCGGCAGCGCCGGAAGGTCCTTGCACCGGCCGTCCGCATCGGTCGTGGAGCCGCCGAGCGCCTGCCAGTCCGCGTCCCGGCCGGGACGGGCGGCGAGGCGGACGGCGACGCCCGTCGCGGGGCGGCCGATGCCGGTGTCCAGGATGTGCGTGGACACGGAGGCGGTGGTGCGATTGCTCATGCGTGGTCGCTCTCTTCGACGATGCGTGCCAGCCGGATGCGGTTGATCTTGCCCAGCTCGGTGCGGACGATCTCCCGTTCCTGCTCCGGCGCGTTGCCGATCCGCTCCTTGACCGCGTCCCGCATCTGCTCGCCGGTCTTCCCGGTCGCGCAGATCAGGAAGACGTGGCCGAACCTCTCCTGGTACGCCAGGTTCAGCTCGAGCATCTCCGCCTTGAGCTCGTCGGAGGCGCCGGCCATGCCCCGCTGCTCACGTGCCGAGGCGGGATCGCCCGGCTTGGGCCGGCCGATCGGCGGGTGCCCGGCCATGGCCTCCTCGAGATCCGCGGTGGTCATCCCCGCCATGGCGGCGTCGTTCGCGGCGTACAGGTCATCGGCGGTGGCGTAGGGGCGCCCGGCGAGCAGCCGTGCGGCCCAGGCCGTGGACGTGCACACCTCGTGGAGGGCGGCGCGGGCGGCGGGTTCTTCCAGGGCGTTGAAGCGGGCGAGACCCGGCGGCGTGGGAGTGGACGTCACGGGTGCCTCCGTGGCCTTGGTCCTTGAGCGGGCTGCGAACAGCTAACGCCCTCCGCCCCCACGCGGTCAACAGTTTGTTGAAAATTCGGGGTGACAAGCCGCGGTGGGCCGCTCACCGGCGTGAGGGCCGAGCCGCTCACCGGCGCGAGAGCCCGTCAGGACTCCTTCTCGCGGTTGAGGTAGTTGTAGACGGTGAATCTGCTGACGCCGAGCGCGCTCGCGACGGTCTCCACTCCGTGGCGCACGGAGAACGCGCCGCGCGCCTCGAGGGTCCGTACGACCTCCTGCTTGGCCTTGCGGTCCAGTTCGGAGAGGGGCTTGCCGCGCTTGCGCTCCATGGCGGCCAGGATGTGATCCAGCGAGTCGGCGAGCTGCGGCAGGCGTACGGCGACGACGTCGGCGCCCTCCCAGACGAGCACCACGTCGTCGGGACCGGCCTGGTCCGGGGGCAGCATCTCACCCCCCATGGCGTCGACCAGCGGTTTCACGGCCGTGATGAACGGCTCGTCCCCGGTGCCGGTCACTTGTCCTCCCCGATCACGTTGACCTGCAGCGAGATCCGGGTGGCACCGGCCTGGAGGGTCTTGCGCAGCAGTGCGTCGACGGCGGTGAGCACGGCGTCGGCGCGGCCCTCCGCGGTGTTGCCGAACGGGCCGACGTCCACGGCGTCCAGATCGGCGGCCCCGATGACGTCGCGGGCCACCAGCGCGTGCGCGGGCGCCTCATCGAGGTCGAAGGGCTCGGTCGTGAACTCCACCCTCAAACGCATACTGCCCCCAACCACCGACTGACCTGCGCCTGACCTGCGCCTTCACCAGGACCGCCCGTTGCGGGGCACGCCTGGCAGCGACTCTAACGGAAGCGGCGCCGCCGTGAACGGCGGTCGCGGAGGGCGGTCAGGACAGGGGCTGTTCCAGGGACTGTTCGGTCCAGATGATCTTGCCGTCGGTGGTGTAGCGGGTTCCCCAGCGCTCGGTGAGCTGAGCGACGAGGAACAGTCCGCGCCCGCCCTCGTCCTCGTTCCGGGCACGCCGCAGCCGGGGCGAGGTGCTGCTGCCGTCGGAGACCTCGCAGATCAGCGCGCGGTCCCGAAGGAGGCGCAGCTGCACGGGGCCGGTGGCGTGCCGGATGGCGTTGGTGACCAGCTCGCTGGCGACCAGCTCGGTGGTGTAGCCGAGTTCGTCCAGGCCCCAGGCGGACATCTGGCCGATGACCGCCTCACGCGCGCGGGCGACGACTGCCGGGTCGCTGGGGAACTCCCACTCGGCGACCCGCTTCGGGCCGAGCGCGTGCGTCCGGGCCACGAGCAGGGCCACGTCGTCGCTCGGCCGGGTCGGGAGCAGGGCGTCGAGGACGGCCTCGCAGGTGTCCTCCGGCGCACGGCCGGGGCAGGCCAGGACGCTGCGGAGCTTGTCCAGGCCGGTGTCGATGTCCCGGACCCGGTCCTCGATCAGACCGTCGGTGTAGAGCACCAGTTGGCTGCCCTCGGCCAGCTCCAGCTCGACCGTCTCGAACGGCGTCCCGCCGAGCCCGAGCGGCGGGCCCGACGGCAGGTCGACGAAGTCCACGCCGCCGTCGGGGCCGACGACCGCGGGGACCGGGTGGCCGGCCCGGGTGAGGGTGCACCGCCGGGACACCGGGTCGTAGACGACGTACAGACAGGTGGCGCCGACGATCCCGGCATCCGGGTAGGTGGGCTCCACGGCCCAGCCCTCGCCCCGGTCCAGGCGTCCGACCAGGTCGTCGAGGTGGGTGAGGAGGTCGTCGGGCGGCAGGTCCAGGGAGCAGAAGTTGTGCACGGCGGTGCGCAGCCGGCCCATGGTGGCCGCGGCGTGCAGTCCGTGCCCGACGACGTCGCCGACCACCAGGGCCACCCGGGCGCCGGACAGCGGGATGACGTCGAACCAGTCGCCGCCGACCCCGGCCTGCGCGGGCAGGTAGCGGTAGGCGACCTCGACGGCGTTCTGCTCGGGCCGGCCCCGGGGCAGCAGACTGCGCTGCAGGGCGAGTGCGGTGTTGTGCTCGCGCGTGAAGCGGCGGGCGTTGTCGATGGAGATCGCCGCGCGGCCGGCCAGTTCCTGGGCGAGGGACAGGTCGTCGTCCTCGAAGGGGGTGGGCTTCTCGGAACGGTAGAAGCTCACCACGCCGAGGATCGTGCCGCGGGCCCGCAGGGGCACGGTGATCAGGGAGTGGATGCCCTCGGTCAGTGCCCGTCCGAACCGCGCCGGATCCTGGGCGATCCAGCCCTCGGCCTCGGACAGGACGGGTTCGAGCACGGACTGCCCGGTCTCCAGGCAGCGGACCTGCGGGGTGGACGGCACGTACTGGACGAGGTCGCCGATGCCGTACACGGGCAGTTCCTCGCGCACGCTGCCGAGCGCGACCCGGCGCAGCGGGGTGTGACCGCCGAGCGGCCCCGGCTCCTCTCCGAGCAGAACGGAGTCGGGAAGGTCGACGACTGCCAGGTCGGCGAACCGGGGGACGGTCACCTCCGCCAGTTCCTCCGCGGTGCGGGTGACGTCCAGAGTCGTGCCGATGCGCACGCTGGCGTCGTGCAGCAGTTCCAGGCGCTTGCGGGCCAGGACCGCCAGGCGGCCGACGCCGGGCTCACCGACGAGCAGCAGCCAGCCCTCGGCGCCGGTGCCGTTCTCGTTCTCGTCCTCGTCCGTACGGGGCTGCGGGCCCGCCTCGGTGGGGGCGGGCGGCGGTGGAGCGGTTTCCGTCGGCGGTGGGACGGTCGCCGTGGCCGTGGCCGCGGGCGCCGGGGTCACGGCGCGCAGGAGGACCGGAGGTGCTGCGCTCGCGTCCCCGGCACCGACGGGCGGGATGAACGCGGTCGGCGCGGGCGGGGTGAACGCGGCGGGGGCGGACGGGGTGAACGCGGTCGGGACGGGCGGGGTGATCCCGGTCGGGGCAGTGAACGGTGCCGGCTCCGACGGTGCGGAGAGTTCGACGTGGCGCAGGTGCGGGCCGCCGTGGACCCGGGCCTCGACGACCACTCCGCTCTCACCGGCCGCTCCCATGACCTGGCGGCGCAGCAGCGTGGCTACGCGTCCGCCGGAGAGGGCCACCTCGTCGAGGGTGCGCTGCGGCGAAGCGAGCAGCTCCTCGGCCTTCTCCCGCAGCACCGACATGTCGATCCGGCTGAGGGTGCCGCCGTCGGGGAACCCGTTCCCCACACCCTGGGGTTGCCGTGGCCAGCCGACGGCGCCGCCCATGTCGCGGCAGGCACGCCGGTACGCGGCGAGCAGGGCCTGTTCGCGTTCCGTGGCCTGCTCCAGCAGCCGTCCCTCGATGTCACGGGCGGCCTGACGCACCAGCCGCAGCATCGCGGGGTCGCCGTCCTCCCGCAGACAGGTGAGGTCGAGCACGGCCTCGATGCGCCCGCTGAACGGGTCGCGGATCGGTGCGCCCGCACAGGCGAAGGGCTGCAGGCAGTCGGCGAAGTGTTCACGGCCGACCACGTAGATCGGGCCACGCCCGGCCAGGGCGGTGCCGACGCCGTTGGTGCCGGCGGCCTGCTCCGAGGCGTCGAATCCCGGGGCGAAGTTCACCGCGTCGAGGCGCTCGCGCAACTGCCGGTCACCGCCGTGCCGCTGGATCATGCGGGCCCGCGCGTCGCTGAACGCGATCGCCATGTTCACGTTGGCGAGCGACGTGGTGAGGTCCTTCAGGACGGGGTCGGCCGCGCGCAGGAGACGGTCGTCCAGTGCCAGGTCCGCGGCGTAGGGCACCAGGAGGCGATGTGGCTGCACCCCCTCGAACCTGCACCGCTTCCAGGATTCGAGCACCGAACCCCGTACGTCCGTGTCGACTCGCGCGCCGGCAAGAAAACGCTCATGGGCATCGACGAGACCGCCGATGTCGTCCCAGGCGACGGACACCGCGCTCACTTCCCTCACGGAGGGCATGCTCCCAGCCCTTTACCGTAGCCCTATTATGCCGCGAATCACAACATCGAAAACATGGGAAGGAAAGGGGCACACGCAGGAGATATCGACTGCAGCACGGGCCCAGGACCCCTCCCGGGAGGCAATGATCATCTCTCCGCGCCTGCCGTGAACCAACCCCGCCAGTGCCACCCGGACTCGAAATCGCCGTTGCATATGGTGCGCCTCCGAGCGGGAATTTGCAAGAATTCCCGGAAATTCCGCGAATTACGCGGGGGGCGTTTTGTGCCTTGCGCCGCCGGTTACCACAACAGTGAGCTCGAATCCGACGCAAACAGGAGGTCGGGCCGATGACGACCGGAGCCGAGCAGGAACTGCCCGAGCTGTACGGGCAGAACAAGGCGACACTGGGTCGGCTCCTCGCCCACGGGGGCCTCGGGCGGGCCGAGGAAGGTTCCGACGGCCGTCTGCACGCCCACGTGCGGATTCCGCCCGACGAGCTGGTGTGGGAGCCCTCCATCGTCGTCATGCCCCATGGGGGCGACCTGGAGATCGAACTCCTCAACGACGACACGAACACACACTGCGCACTCCTGCCGAGCAACGGCGACAGCAAATGGATGTGGCTTCCGGTGTACTCGCGGGGGAAGACCGTGCTCAACCTGGACGGCCCCGGCTATTACTGGTTCGGTTCCAACGTCGGCAACGACGAGGGGCGCGGCCTCGTCGGCGTGATCGCCGTGATGGGGGACGTTCCGCAGGAGGCCCGCCTCGACCGCCCGGAACAGCCACGGCCGTAGAAGCCGCCCGGGAAAAGGCCGCCCGGTGACCGCCGGGCCGGCAAGGAGGATCCCATGGAGTACATTGACGCGCCGCCTGCCGTCAATTTCGCCGCATTGAGCACCATGGTCGGCACGGCGCCTCCGGTGGCTCAGGACGTGACCTACGAACGCATTCTCCGGGCGCGCTCGGAACCGCAGAACTGGCTGACCTACTACGGTGCCTACGACGGGCAGCGGTACAGTCCGCTGGACCAGATCAACACCGAGACCGTCCAGCGCCTCACTCCCGCCTGGGTGTTCCAGTTCGGCTCGTCCGGCTTCCACGCGGGCCAGTCGACCTACGCCTTCGAGGCCGCTCCGATCGTCGTGGACGGGGTCATGTACCTCTCCGGTTGGGACGGCTGGGTGTGGGCCGTCGACGCCCGGACGGGACGGCAACTGTGGCAGTACAAGCACGCGATCCCCTTCGACGTCTCCCTCTGCTGCGGCAACGTCAACCGCGGGGTCGCGGTCGCGCACGGGAAGGTCCTCGCCACCACGCTGAACGCCCATGTGATCGCCCTCGACGCCATCTCGGGCGAGCTCGTCTGGGACACGACGAACGGTGACGTTCGGGCGGCCGAGAGCGCCACGGTCGCTCCCCTCGTCGTGAAGGACAAGATCATCGTGGGCAGCTCGGGCGGCGAGTTCGGAGTGCGGGGTCACCTCGACGCCTACTACATCGAGACGGGCGAGCGCGCCTGGCGCACCTACACGGTGCCCAAGCCCGGCGAGCCGGGATCGGACACCTGGCCGGACGGCCCGGCCTGGGCGCGCGGCGGCGGCAACGCCTGGGTCACCGGCACCTACGACCCGGAGCTGAACCTCGTCTACTGGGGGACCGGCAATCCGGCACCCGACTTCGACGGGGCCGTGCGTGAGGGCGACAACCTCCACACCGACAGCATCATCGCCCTGAATCCCGACAACGGCGAGATCCGCTGGCACTACCAGTGCACCCCGCACGACGTGTGGGACTACGACAGCAACATGGAGTGCATCCTCTACGACCTGGACGGGCAGAAGCTGCTGGCCCACTTCGACAAGAACGGATACCTCTTCACGCTGGACCGCAGGAACGGTGAGCGGGTGCGGATCACGCCCTTCGGTGAGCGCATCACCTGGGGTGAGATCGACGGGGACGGCCGGGTGACGCCCAAGGTGGTCCCGGAGAAGGAGGGCGAGCCGGTCCACTTCTGGCCGGGTCCCGCCGGGGCCAAGGAGTGGACGCACGCGGCCTACAGCCCGCGCACGGAGATGTTCTACGTGCCGGTGCAGGACGTCGGCTCCGAAGTCACCCTGCGTCACAGGGAGTTCAAGGAGAGCATCCCCTACTGGGGCGCGAGCGTCACGGTGGACGCCGACGACATGCAGGGGTTCGTGAAGGCCATCTCCGCCGCCACGGGCGAGGAGGTGTGGAGGTGGCGCAACGAGACGCCGATGAGCGCGTCGGCGCTGGCGACGGCGGGAGACCTGGTGTTCGTCGGCAGGCCGTCCGGGGAGTTCACCGCGTTCCACGCGCGGACCGGGGAGCCGCTGTGGGAGTTCCAGACGGGCAGCGGGCACCACAGCAGTCCGACGACCTACAGCGTCGACGGAAGGCAGTTCATCGCCGTGCCGGTCGGCTGGGGCAGCTGGATCGAGGGGATCGTTCCCGCGATGCTCGGCGCCTCCCACGGCGACGCGGTGTTCGCCTTCGCACTCCCGCAGTAGCGCTGCGGCCCCGCTGTCCTGCCTGCGACCGAAGACGTCCGGGAAGCGCGAGACACAGGAGGAGGTGACAGCCGTGGACCGGGAGAGCGTCAACGACCAGGCGTGCCTGGACGAGTGGGAGACCCCTGTGTTCGAGGAGATCAGCGTGTCCGCCGAGGTGACCGCCTACATGGGCGTGTGGGAGCCCGACGGGGGATGACGGCGGTGCGACGCGCCGGGCACCGGGAGGACGGCGGATCGACGTGTGGGTGCGCGTGCTGGGTTCGGCGGCCGGGGGCGGTTTCCCGCAGTGGAACTGCGCCTGCCCGCCGTGTCGTGCTGTGCGGGACGGCTCCCGGCCGTGCCGTGCGCGCACCCAGTCGTCGATCGCCGTGAGCCCCGACGGGCGTGTCTGGTTCCTGTTCAACGCCTCTCCGGACGTCCGGGCGCAGATCGAGTCGTTCCCCGCTCTGCGCCCCACCGCGGCGCTGGTCGTCGTGCTCACCGACGCCGAGCTCGACCACACGCTCGGTCTGCTGTTGCTCCGGGAGGCGGAGGGCATCGAGCTGCACGCCACCAAGGCGGTGCACGACACGCTGTACGACGGGACCTCGCTGCTGCGGATGCTCCTCGTCTACTGCCCGGTCACCTGGCACCCGGTCGAGCCGGAGACCGACGTACCGCTCACAAAGGGGCTGTCGTACCGGGCGTTCGACGTGCCCACGAGGAAACGGGCTCGCTTCGGCTCCGACGACGGGGCCGGGCAGGGGCGGGTCGTCGGCTACCGCCTGACCGACGAGCACAGTGGCCGGGCCCTGGTGTACCTGCCCTGCGTGCAGGAGCTCACCCCGGAGGTGTGCGACCGACTCGCGGACTGCGCCTGTCTGTTGGTCGACGGCACGTGCTGGGACGACGACGAGCTGATCCGGCTCGGCAGGGGGCACCGGACCGCCCGGGAGATGGGCCACGTGCCCATCTCCGGCCCCGGCGGCAGCCTCCAGCAGCTGTCCCCGCTCCCCGTCGAGCGCACGATCTACACCCATCTGAACAACACGAACCCCGTCCTGCTCGAGGACTCGCCCGAGCGGCGCGCCGTCGAGCGACACGGCATGGAGGTCGCCGTGGACGGGCTGGACCTGTGGATCTGAGGGTCATGGCGACGGCGACGGAAACCGACGAATTCGTGGCGGCGCTGCGCGCGCAGTCCCGCCGCTACCACGACCGGCATCCCTTCCACCGGGCGATGAACGAGGGCGCGCTGACCCGTCGGCAGCTCCAGGCGTGGGCGGCGAACCGCTTCTACTACCAGGCGAACCTGCCCCGCAAAGACGCCGCGATCCTCGCCAACTGCCCCCACCGCGAGGTGCGCCGCCGCTGGATCCTGCGCATCGTCGACCAGGACGGCACCGCGGACGGCGAGGGCGGTATCGAGGCCTGGCTGCGCCTGGGCGAGGCGCTGGGGCTGACCCGGGAGGAGATGGGGGACGAGCGGCACGTCGTCCCCGGGGTGCGGTTCGCCGTCGACGCCTACGTCACCTTCGCCCGTACCCGGCCGTGGACCGAGGCGGTGGCGTCCTCCCTGACCGAGTTGTTCGCGCCGGACCTGATGGCCGAACGGCTCACCGCGTTCGAACGCCACTATCCGTGGATCGACCGCGCGGGGCTGGCCTACTTCCGGTCCCGCCTGACCCAGGCCCCGCGCGACGCCGAGCACGCCCTGGAGGTGGTGACGGCGTACTGCGACAGCCCGGCGGAGCGGGCGGGCGCCCTGGCCGCCCTGTCCTTCAAGTGCGACGTCCTGTGGAGCATGCTCGATGCCATCGAACGGTCCTGTGCGGACGGTCGGTGACACGGACCGTCCCCGCCTCGCGCCGCACGTCCGGCTGACCTACGACCCGGCGCGCGGGCGGCACGTCCTGCTCGCGCCGGAGGCGGTCTCCGTCCTGAACGGCACGGGCGCGGCGATCCTGGACCTGTGCGACGGCGAGCGGACGGTCACCCAGATCGTCGCTGAGCTGAGCGGGCGGTACGCCCATGTGGCCGGCGACGAGGTCCGGCTGTTCCTGGCCCGGCTCGCCGCCCGGCGATGCGTGGAGGTCGGTGATGGATAAACCTCTCGGGCTGCTGGCCGAACTCACCTACGCGTGCCCGCTGCACTGCCCGTACTGCTCCAACCCGCTGAACCTCGGTGACTTCGGGGACGAGCTGACGACCGAGGAGTGGCGGCGGGTGGTGACCGAGGCCGCCGGTCTCGGGGTGCTGCAGCTGCACCTGTCCGGTGGTGAGCCGCTGGTGCGCCGCGACCTCGTCGAGATCGTGCACCACGCCGGTGACCTCGGGCTGTACACCAACCTCATCACCGGTGCGGCCGGCCTGACGCCCCGCCGTGCCGAGCAGCTGCGCGCCGCGGGCCTGGACCATGTGCAGATCAGCATCCAGGCCGACGAGCCGGCGCTGTCCGACCGCATCGCCGGAACGCCGTCCTTCGCCCGCAAGACGGCGGCGGCCCGGCTGGTGAAGGACCTGGGCTGGCCCCTCACCGTCAACGTGGTCCTCCACCGGCACAACATCGACCGCATCGACCGCATCCTCGCCCTCGCCGAGGAACTGGCCGCCGATCGCGTCGAGCTGGCCAACACCCAGTACTACGGCTGGGCCTGGCGCAACAAGGAAGCGCTGCTGCCCAGCACGGCCCAGCTGGCGCGCGCCGAGCCGGTGGTGCGTGCGGCACGGATCCGCCTCAGGGACCGGATGGAGATCATCTACGTCGTCCCCGACTACCACGGCCGGTACCCGAAGCCCTGCATGGGCGGCTGGGGCCGGCGGCAGCTCACCGTGGTCCCGAACGGGGACGTGCTGCCCTGCCCGCCCGCGCACGCGCTGCCGCTGCCCCGCGCCAGTGTGCGCGAGCACTCCCTGGCATGGATCTGGGAGAGCTCACCGCTGTTCCAGCACTTCCGCGGCACGGACTGGATGCCGGAGCCCTGCCGGAGCTGTCCGCGCCGCGAGGTCGACTTCGGCGGGTGCCGCTGCCAGGCGTTCCTGCTCACCGGCGACGCCGCCCGCACCGACCCGGTGTGCCACCTGTCCCCCGACCACGGGATCGTCGCCGCGGCCGTGCGGGCCGCCGACGAGGCGGCCGGGCGGCGAGAGCACGTCCTTGCGCCCCGGCCGCATCCGGGCCGTCCGGTGTGAGTCCGCCGTGGCCTCGATCCTGCTGTTCGTCGCCGGGGCGGCCCTGCTGGTGTTCAGCGCCGAGCAGCTGATCCGGCGGCTCGTCGGGATCGCGAGCGGCTTCCACATCTCCCTGTTCCTGGTGTCCGTCGTCTTCACGGGCATCGAGTTCGACGACATCGTTCTCGGCGTCGCGCTGAACATCGAGGACCTCGGCGGAGTCGCACTGGGTGTGGTGATCGGGACCGCGCTGTCCATGACGGGAGTGGTGCTGGCCCTCGCGGCGATCCTCACGCCCACCCGCGTCACGATTCCGCGCGACTACGTCCTGATCTTCGCCTGCGCACCCCTCGTGATGGTCGTGTGCGCGCTGACCGCGCCGCTCACCGCTCTTGACGGCGTCGCGCTCCTCGGGCTGTTCGCGCTGTTCCTCGCCTATGTGGCGGTCCGGGAGTCGCGGGCCGACACACCGGTGTTCCGGGACGCGGAGCTGTACGAGGCGTACTCCCTCGCCCGGGGCTCCGGGAACGCCGCACCGGTCCGCCGGGAGGGGGACGCCTGCGCGATCACCGCGGAACGGACCCGCGCGGGAGCGCCGCCGGGTGACGGCCTGCTCGCCCAGGTGCGCGAACGGTCCGGCTGGACGGGGCTCGGCCTCGCGGTGCTCGCCCTGGCCGGCCTCGTCGCCGGTTCCGCCATCACCGGCATCGGCACCAAGGGCATCCTGCAGACGTACGGGCTTCAGGGAACCGTCTTCGGCGCGACCATCGTGACGGTGGTGCTGACGGTCGAGGACATCTTCCTGACCGTGGAACCGGCCCGGAAGGGGGCACCGGAGATCGGGGTCGGCAACGTCGTCGGCAGCGTCGTCTTCTCGGTCACGGGCAAGCTCGGCATCGTGCTGCTGGCAGGCAGCGTGGTCATCGACCGGAGCGTCCTGACCTGGCATCTGCCCGCGCTGCTCGTGGTCAACGGGCTCGGGGCGTACGTCATCTCCACCGGGCGGCTCAGGCGCCGGCACGGTTTCGCGCTGCTCGCGCTGTACGTCGTGTACTGGGTCGTGAGTTTCACCGGGTTCGGAATGGTTCCGGCCGATACGTCCTGACAGTGCCGGGTGCCGGCCCCGCCTCCCGCGACGGACGCGCCTCCCTGCCACGTAGAGCAGAGGAAGGGATCCGTACAGGGAGGGGAGTGCTCCGTGGCAGGGCGAGTGTTCAGGCATGCGTTCGGGGGTGCGTTCAAGGGAGTCAGGGGGACGGCGGTCGCGGCGGCGGCCATGGCGGCGCTCACCGCTTCGCAGGCGCCGGGCGCGGTGGCGGCACGGGCCTCCGAGCCCGCGCGGCCGGACGCCCCCGCCGAGCACGGGCCGAGCGTGTCGGGTGACACCCCTTACCGCACCGAACTGCCACCGCTGCGCACGGGAAAGCCGGACCAGGGCGGGCGGTCGCAGGGCGGGCGAGCGGCGACGGGCGGCGCGGGGGCGCTGCCCGCGACGGTGTTCGCCGCCTACCGGCACGCCGAGGCGGAACTGGCGCGCACCGCGCCCGGATGCCATCTGCGCTGGCAGTTGCTGGCCGCGATCGGTCAGGTGGAGTCCGGGCAGGCGTGGGGCGGCCGAGTGCGGGCGGACGGAACGACGGTGACACCGATCCTCGGACCGCGACTGACCGGCGGTCCCTACGCCGTCGTACGGGACACCGACGGGGGCGCCTACGACGGGGACACGGTATACGACCGCGCGGTCGGGCCGATGCAGTTCATCCCCTCCACCTGGGCCCACTGGGGCGCGGACGGCAACGGTGACGGACGGGACGACCCCGACAACGTCTTCGACGCGGCGCTCGCCGCGGGCCGCTACCTGTGCGCGGGCGGCCGGGACCTGTCGGACCCCGCGCAACTGGACCGGGCCGTCCTGGGCTACAACGCCTCGCAGGAGTACCTGCGGACGGTCAGGGCCTGGTACGCGTACTTCCTGGCAGGGCACCGCGTGGTGCCGGACCTGCCCGGGGGCGCCGCGGCGTCGCGGGGACCGAAGCCGCCCCGGCAGGGCGGCACGGCGCACCCCTCACCGAAGCCGTCGGGGCACCGCCCGGGCACGGCGCCGACCCCGGCTCCGTCGGCCACGCTCTCCGAGCCCTCCCCCGCCCCGTCCCCGTCCCGTACGGCCGGGGTGCCGCAGCAGACGGACGCCCCGCCGTCGCTGCCCGTGCCCACCCCGAGCATCGGGCTCCCCGGGGCCGGGGTGCTGCCCAGCGGGGGCCCGCTGACCAGCAACAGTGCGGACACGATGGGCTCCGCCCCCTCCCCAACCGCTGATACTGGGCGGTAATGTCGCCACCCGCCGGGTGCACAGGACCGGCGGGTGAGCGCAAAGGGGCCCTCATGGCGACGGACATGCCTGCTGAGACAGGGGCGGCCAGGGACGCGGAGACACACGCGGCCCACGACCGGTGGAAGCGCATGTGGAGCCACCGGGAGCACCTGCTCAAGGTGGCCCGGCGCCGGTCGATGAGCCTGGAGGACGCCGAGGACGCGGTGCACGAGGCGATGCTGCGCGCGGCGGAGCGCCCGGATCTCGACGACGAGCGGCTCGGCGCCTGGCTGACCACGGTGACCATGCGGCTGTGCGTGGACCGGTACCGGCAGGTCAACCGGGAGGCCGAGGTGCGCAGCAGCCCCACGCTCCTCACGCCGGGCCCGGTGCCCGTGGACGAGGCGGTGTGCGACCGGGCCGAGGCCCGCTGGCTCGCCGTGCGCAGCGGGGAGTTGCCGGCGCGCCAGGCGGAGGCCCTGCGGCTGAAGTCCGAGGACCTGGACGTGGGCCAGGTCGCCGTGCGGATGGGCCTGAGCTACCGCACCGTCGAGTCGTTGCTGGCCCGGGCCCGGCGGACGCTGCGCGCCTCGCTGGCCGGGACGCTGGGCGCCGTGCTCTTCCTGCTCGGGCGTGGACGGCCGAGCGGGGCCGGCAAGGCGCAGACGGTCGCGGTCACCTCGACGGCGGCGACGCTGGTGGTGGCCGGGTTCGTCCTGCCGCAGACGCTGGGCGGAGGCGGCGGCGCCACTGAGGCGCCGGTCCCGCGTCCGGCGGTGTCGCAGAGCGCCGAGCCGCTCCGGACGGGGAGCACGGGCAGCACGGACCGGCTTCATACGCCGCGGGCGCACACGGTCTCGCAGACGAAGCGTGCGCCGGCCGGCCGGGAGACGGCCCGCACACCGGGCACCGGCTCACCGCTGCCCCTGTCCGTGCCGTCCCTGCCGGAGGTGTCGTCGGCCCCGCTGCCGACGCTGTCGGCGCCCGGGGTCTCCGGCGTGCCCACGGTGCCGAAGCTGCCGGTCCCCTCCGCCGCCCCCTCGCTCCCGTCGGTCCCGACGGGGATTCCCTCCCTGCCCTCCGCCTCGCTGCCCGTGCCCACCCCGAGCACGCCTTCGGTGAAGCTGCCGTAGGACCCGTCGGCGACGCCGCCGCAGGCGGCTGCCGGCGCGTCCGAAAAAATTTCCGCTTCCTCGCGACGGACCCCCCGCCCCTCCCCGTAGAGCAGATGTCGGAGCTGCTCAGCGGGCGAAGGGTGGAGCACGGATGGGTGTCGAGATCTGTGTGGAAGGGCTGACCAAGTCCTTCGGACACCAGGTCATCTGGCAGGACGTCTCGCTGACGCTGCCCGCCGGGGAGGTCTCCGTGATGCTCGGTCCCTCCGGCACGGGCAAGTCCGTGTTCCTCAAGACACTCGTCGGGCTGCTCAGACCCGAGCGCGGCTCGGTGAAGGTCGCGGGACGGGACATCACCAGGTTGCGCGAGCACGAGCTGTACGAGGTGCGGAAGCTGTTCGGCGTGCTGTTCCAGGACGGCGCGCTGTTCGGCTCGATGAACCTGTACGACAACATCGCCTTCCCGCTGCGTGAGCACACCCGCAAGTCCGAGTCCGAGATCCGGCGGATCGTGCTGGAGAAGATGGACATGGTCGGCCTGCTCGGCGCCGAGGGAAAGCTGCCCGGTGAGATCTCCGGCGGTATGCGCAAGCGGGCCGGGCTCGCCCGGGCACTGGTGCTCGATCCGGAGATCGTCCTCTTCGACGAGCCGGACTCGGGCCTCGACCCGGTGCGCGTGGCCTATCTCAACCAGCTCATCGTCGACCTCAACGCACAGACCGGCGCCACCTTCCTGATCGTCACCCACGACATCGCCTCGGCCCGCCAGGTCCCCGACAACATCGGGCTGCTGTTCCGCCGCGAACTGGTGATGTTCGGGCCCCGCGAAAAGCTGCTGACCAGCGACGAGCCCGTGGTGCGCCAGTTCCTGAACGGCCGGATGCAGGGTCCCATCGGCATGGCGGAGGAGAAGGACGCCGCCCAGGTCGAGCAGGAGCTGGCACGTCTGGACGACAGCGCGCCCCAGGAGATGACTCCCCGGCTGCTGCCGGGCCCGGGCATCACCCGCCCGCCCCGCTGGGAGGCCATCGCCAGACGTGAGGCCGCACTGCACCGGAAGGAGGCCGCCGGCGCATGAGCCTGTCCCCCACCGCGCCCCTGCGCCACTCGGGCAACCTGTTCGCGCTGGCACTGGACGTCGTACGGACCCTGCCCCGACGGCCGTTCCAGGCGCGGGAGTTCATCCAGCAGGCGTGGTTCGTCGCAAGCGTCACCATCCTGCCCACGGCACTCGTGTCGATCCCCTTCGGGGCGGTCATCGCCCTGCAGATCGGCAGCCTGACACGGCAGTTGGGCGCGCAGTCCTTCTCCGGTGCCGCCTCCGTGCTGGCGGTGCTGCGCGAGGCGTCGCCGATCGTCACCGCGCTGCTGATCGCGGGCGCGGGCGGCACCGCGATCTGCGCGGACCTCGGGGCGCGCAAGATCCGTGAGGAGATCGACGCGATGCAGGTGCTCGGCATCGACCCGATCCACCGGCTCGTCGTCCCCCGCGTGCTGGCGTCCATGGTGGTGGCCGTCCTGCTCAACGGCCTGGTGTCCGTCGTCGGTGTGGCCGGCGGCTATTTCTTCAACGTCGTCCTCCAGAACGGCACGCCGGGCGCGTACCTGGCGTCCTTCACCACCCTCGCGCAGCTCTCCGACCTGTGGGCGGCCGAGATCAAGGCGCTGGTGTTCGGGGCGATCGCCGCGATCGTCGCCTCCTACAAGGGGCTCAACGCGAAAGGCGGCCCCAAGGGCGTCGGGGACGCCGTCAACCAGTCAGTGGTGATCACCTTCATGTTGCTGTTCGTGACGAACTTCGTGATGACCGCGGTGTACTTCCAGATCGTCCCGCAGAGGGGTTGAGCGATGCGACCTCCACGACCCCTGCGGCTCCTCGAGCGGCCGCTGCGCTCCCTGGAAGACCTGGGCGCCCAGCTCTCCTTCTACGGCCGTTCACTGGCGTGGACGGGCCGCACCCTGCGCCGCTACAAGAAAGAGATCCTGCGCCTGCTCGCCGAGGTCAGCTTCGGCCGGGGCGCGCTCGCCGTCGTCGGCGGCACGGTCGGCGTGATCGCCTTCATGTCGTTCTTCACCGGCACCGAGGTCGGCCTTCAGGGCTACGCCGCCCTCAACCAGCTCGGCACCTCCAACTTCGTGGCGTTCCTGTCGGCGTACTTCAACACCCGGGAGATCGCGCCGCTGGTGGCCGGGCTCGCCCTGTCCGCGACGGTCGGCGCCGGTTTCACGGCGCAGCTCGGCGCGATGCGGATCAGCGAGGAGACCGACGCGCTGGAGGTGATGGGCGTGCCCTCGCTGCCGTTCCTGGTGACGACGCGGATGATCGCCGGGTTCGTCGCCGTGATCCCGCTGTACGTGATCGGGCTGCTGTCGTCGTACCTGGCCGCCCGCACCATCACGACCGGCTACTACGGGCAGTCGACGGGCACGTACGACCACTACTTCCACCAGTACCTGCCGCCCGTCGACGTGCTGTGGTCCTTCGGCAAGGTGATCGTGTTCGCGGTCCTGATCATCCTGGTGCACTGCTACTACGGCTACCACGCGAGCGGGGGCCCGGCCGGGGTCGGCGTCGCGGTGGGCCGGGCGGTGCGCACCTCCATCGTGGCGATCAACGTCCTGGACTTCTTCCTCAGCCTCGCGATCTGGGGCGCCAACACGACCGTACGGATCGCGGGGTGAACCGGTGCGAGCACTGAGACTGAGGTTGTACGGCGTCGCGTTCATCGCCGTGCTGGCGCTGCTGCTGTCGCTCGCGGTGGCCGTCTACCAGCAGGCGTTCACCTCCGTGGTGCGCGTGACGCTCCAGGCCGACAGCCTGGGCAACCAGTTGGAGCCGCGGGCCGACGTCAAGCTGCGCGGGCTGCTGGTGGGCGAGGTGCGCGCGGTGCACGCGGACGGCACGAAGGCGACGCTCGACCTCGCCCTCAAGCCGCAGTACGTCACGTTCATCCCGTCGGACGTGCACGCCCGGCTGCTGCCCAAGACGCTGTTCGGCGAGAAGTACGTCGACCTGGTGCCGTCCGCCGACGACACCGCCCGGCACATCCGCGCCGGGGACGTCATCGCCCAGGACCGCACGAAGGCCGGCATCGAGCTGCAGCGGCTGATGAACGACCTGCTGCCGCTGCTGCGCACGGTCCAGCCCGGCGAACTCGACGCCACGCTCTCGGCGTTCGCCACGGCGCTGGAGGGCCGCGGCGACCGGATCGGCGACAACCTGACCCGGGTGGAGGCGTATCTGCGCCGTCTGAACCCGCATCTGCCGTCCCTGCAGGAGGACATCTCACGCTTCGCCGACGTCGCCCAGGTGTACGGGGACGCGGCACCCGATCTGATGGCGGTCCTGCGCAACACCGTCACCACCAGCCGCACCCTCGTCGAGAAGAAGGACGAACTGGCCGCCGCGCTCCGCGCCACCGCGGCCGTCGCGGACACCGGGCGGGACTTCTTCGACGAGAACGGCGACCGGCTGATCACCCTCGGCCGGGTGTCCCGCCCCACCCTGGAGCTGTTCGCCCGCTACTCCCCCGAGTACCCCTGTCTCCTGCAGGGTCTGGTCCACCAGGAGCAGGCGTCCGAGGACGCGTTCCGGGGCGGCGAGATGCGGATCACCCTCGAGGTCGTGCGTCCGCAGGGCGCGTACAAGCCCGGCGAGGAGCCGCGTTACGCGGACCGGTCGGGGCCCGACTGCCGGGGACTGCCCCATCCGGCGGTGCCCGGGCCGAAACCCAAGCTCAACGACGGTACGTCGTCCGGCGCTTCGGACGGCGGCGCTCTCCCCGGAGGTGTCGACGTGTCCGCCACCCGGGCCGAACAGCGGGCCGTCGGCTCGCTCGTGGCTCCCGTCATGGGCGTGCCCGCCGACCAGGTGCCGCCCGTCGCGACCCTGCTCTTCGGGCCGCTGGCCCGCGGAACGGCGGTGAGCGTCGCATGAGGACGGCAGGCGCCCGGCAGACCGCGGCACCGCTGATCAAGTTCGCCCTGTTCGCGCTGGTGACGATCGCGGCGACGGCCCTGCTCGCGGCCACCATCGTCAACGTCTCCTTCACCCCCAAGGACACCTACCACGCGGTGTTCAGCGACGTCACGGGACTGGAGAACGGCGACGACATCCGGGTGGCCGGGGTGCGGGTCGGCCAGGTCGAGGGCATCCGGATCAAGGACCGGACGCTGGCGGAGGTCACCTTCAGCGTGGAGGCGGACCGCCCGCTGCTCACCAGCACCCACGCGGTCCTCCGTTACCGGAACCTGGTCGGGCAGCGGTACATCGCGCTCACCGAGGGCGCGGGCGACGGCACCCGGCTGCGGCCCGGCGGCACCATCCCGCTGTCCCGGACCCAGCCGGCGCTGGACCTGAACGCGCTGCTGAACGGCTTCAAGCCGCTGTTCGCCGCACTCAGCCCGAACGACGTCAACCAGCTCGCCACCGAGATCATCCAGACCCTGCAGGGCGAGGGCTCCACCGTGAACAGCCTTCTCGCGCACACGGCGTCGCTCACCACGACTCTCGCCGACCGGGACCAGCTGATCGGCTCGGTGATCGACAACCTCAACACCGTGCTGGACACGCTCGACCGGCGCGGCGCGCGCTTCTCCGCGCTGATCACCCAACTGCGGCGGGTGATCTCCGGGCTGTCCGCCGACCGCAAGCCCATCGGGGACTCCCTGGTGAGCATCGGCGACCTGACCGAGGCCACCTCCGGGCTGCTACGGGACGCGCGTTCGCCGCTGAAGGACGACATCGCCGGGCTGAACCGGCTCACCGGAACGCTGAACAGGAACGAGAAGACCGTGGAGGGTGTGCTGCAGCGGCTGCCGAACAAGCTGAACGCGCTGACGGGGACCGCGTCGTACGGCTCGTGGTTCAACTTCTACCTGTGCGACTTCGACGGCCGGATCGTGCTGCCGAAGACGAAGCAGATCATCACCCCGGACTTCCATGTGGCGCAGGCGAGGTGCGGAGCATGAGGACGCCCGTCACGCCCGGCAGGACCCGGCGCCCCGAACCCCTGGTGAAGGTGCGGGTCCTGCCCCCGAAGCTGCCGGCGGTCCGCCTGCTGCCCCGCAGGCCGAGCCGTCCGGAGCCTCTCGTGAAAGTGCGGGTCCTCCCGCCGAAACTCCCGATGGCCCGCCCCCTGCCGCGCCGGACCCGGGGCCCGGAGCCCCTGGTGAAGGTGCACGTCCTGCCGCCGAAGCTGCCCGCGCTCCGGCTGCGCCGGCCGCGGCTGAAGCCGTTCCGCGAGCGCAATCCCGTCGTGGTCGGTGCCGTGGGCCTCCTGACTCTCGCCCTGCTGACCGTCGCCGCGTTCAACGCCGACAGCCTGCCGCTGATCGGCGACGGCGAGACGTACGACGCGGCCTTCTCCGAGGCGGGCGGACTCAAGCCGGGCGACGAGGTGCGGATCGCCGGCGTCAAGGTCGGCAAGGTCGAGGGCGTCGACCTCGACGGCGACCACGTGAAGGTGACGTTCAAGATCAAGGGCGACCCGGCGATGGGCACCGCGACGACCGCCGCGATCCGGGTGAAGACGATCCTGGGCGCCAAGTACCTGGCGCTGTACCCGAAGGGGCCCGGCCGGCTGAAGCCGGGCGGCGAGATCCCGATCGGGCGGACGGTGTCGGCGTACGACGTGGTGCAGGCGTTCAGCGATCTGACCACCACGACGGAGAAGGTGGACACCCAGCGGCTGGCGAAGGCCATGGACACCATCTCCACCACCTTCCAGGACTCGCCCGCCGAGGTGAAGGCCTCCATCCAGGGGCTGTCCCGGATCTCCCGGACGATCGCCTCGCGCGACCAGGCCCTGGGCGACCTCCTCAAGCACGCGAACGGGGTCACCGGGGTGCTGGCCGAGCACACGAAGGACTTCTCCGCCCTGGTGAAGGACGGCGACCAGCTCTTCCAGGAGATCAGCAAGCGGCGCGAGGCGATCCACACGCTGCTCAAGAGTTCGGCGGCGCTGGGCATCGAGCTGTCGGGCCTGGTCGACGACAACCAGAAGGAGATCGGGCCCGCGCTCCAGAACCTCAACACGTTCGTCCGGATGCTGGAGCGCAACCAGGCCAGCCTGGACCGCAGCGTCAGCCTGCTCGCTCCCTACGTCCGGCTGTTCACCAACACCCTCGGCAACGGCCGCTGGTTCGACTCCTACGTCCAGAACCTGGTGGCCGCCCCGGTGGTGCCGCGCACGGGAGGCTCCCAGTGAACAAACGCTTCCGGCAGGCCCTGGCCCTGCTCACCGTGCTCGCGGTGGTCGCAGTCCTCGCCGTCGTGCTGTGGCCCCACCCGCGTACGGTCCGCGTCACGGCGTACTTCCCGCGCACCGTCGGCATCTACCCCGGCTCCGACGTCCGCGTCCTCGGCGTCCGTATCGGCGAGGTCAAGAAGATCACGCCCCAGGGCGACCGGGTGCGGGTGGACCTGGAGTACGACGCGGGCCGGAAGGTGCCCGCGGACGCCCAGGCCGCGATCATCAACTCGTCGGTGGTCAGCGATCGTTACGTGCAGCTGCTGCCTGTCTACCGCAAGGGCCCGGTGCTGGCGGACGGCGCCGTCATCCCCGAGTCGCGCACGGCCGTGCCCGTCGAGCTGGACCGGATCTTCGACAGCCTGCACACCACGGCCGACGCGCTCGGCCCGAAGGGCGCCAACAAGGACGGCTCCCTGTCGCGGCTGCTCGGGGTGAGCGCGGACAACCTGAAGGGCCAGGGCACGAACCTCAACCAGTCCGTCGAGGATCTCTCCCAGGCGGTCACCACACTGTCCGACGGCCGGGGCGACCTGTTCGGCACCGTGCGCAACCTCCAGGTGTTCACGGCGGCGCTGGCGGCCGACGACCAGAGCGTGCGGTCGTTCAACGACAGTCTCGCCGAGGTGGCAGGGCAGCTCGCCGGGGAGCGCACGGACCTCGCCGCCGCGCTCAAGTACCTGGGGACGGCCCTCGCCGACGTCTCCGACTTCGTCAAGCACAACAAGACGGCACTGACCTCGGACGTCGAGGGCCTCAGCAAGGTCACCCAGGTCCTGGTCACGCAACGGGCCGCACTGGAGGAGCTGTTGGACGTCGCCCCGACCGGCCTGTCGAACCTGCAGAACGCCTACAACCCGTCCGCCGGCACCCTCGACACCCGCAACAACGCCCAGGCTCCGCAGGACCCGGCGTCCCTGCTGTGCTCCGTGCTGAAGACCACCGGGGACGCGGGCGGCAAGAACCCCGACTGCGCACAGCTGCGGAAGCTGTTCGACTCGCTGCCCGAGCTTCCCGCCGCTCCCACGGGCACGGGCACGGTCGACCGGACCCTCGGCGGAATCCTCGGGGGCGCGGCATGAGCGCGCGGCGCACGGGCCGGACGGTCGCGTGGACGGCGGCCGCTTCGCTGCTGCTGTCCGGGTGCGGGTTCAACGGCTGGTACGACATCCCGCTGCCCGGCGGGGCCGCCTCCGAGGGCCACGCCTACCACGTCACGGTGGAGTTCCGGGACGTCCTCGACCTGGTGCCGCAGTCCGCGGTCAGGGTCAACGACGTCACCGTGGGGGCCGTCGAGAAGGTCGAGCTGGACGGCTGGCACGCGCGGGTGCGGCTGAGGGTGGCCGACTCGGTGAAGCTGCCCGCCAACGCGGTCGCCGACCTCAGGCAGACGAGCATCCTGGGTGAGAAGTACGTGGCGCTGTCCGCACCGACCGGTACCGCTTCCGTGGGCCGGCTGCGCGACGGCGATGTGATCCCGCTGTCCCGCAGCGGCCGCAACCCGGAGATCGAGGAGGTGCTGTCCGCGCTGTCGGCGCTCCTCAACGGCGGCGGCGTGGCCCAGCTCAAGACCATCACCGTGGAGCTGAACAAGGCCCTGGACGGCCGCGAGACGAGGGTCCGGTCCCTGCTGAAGCAACTCGACACGTTCCTCGGCGGCCTGGACCGGCAGCGCTCGGAGATCGTCCGGGCGCTCGAGGGCATCGACCGGCTGGCGAAACGGCTCGGGACGGAGAAGGAGACGATCGCGCAGGCCGTCGACACGATCCCGCCCGCCCTGAAGGTACTGGCCGACCAGCGACGGGACCTGACGAAGATGCTCACCGCGCTGTCCAGGCTCGGCACGACCGGCACCCGGGTCGTCAGCGCCTCGCGCGAGGACACCGTCGCCAACCTGAAGGAACTCCAGCCCATCCTCCAACAGCTGAACAAGGCGGGCGACGACCTGCCGAACTCCCTCGAGCTGCTGACGACGTACCCGTTCCCCCGCAACGTGGTCGACGCCGTGAAGGGCGACTACGTCAACCTCAAGATCACCGCCGACCTCGACCTGGCGGACCTGTACGGCAATCTCGCCGACGCGCCCGGCAAGGGCGGCAAGAGCGGCGGATCCGGGAAGCAGCCGGTTCCGACGCCCTCCCTTCCCGGCCTGCCCAGCGTCCCGGTGCCGGTGCCCACCGCGCTGCCCAGCGCCCCGGGTCTGCCGAAGGTGCCGAAGCCGTCGGTCACCCCCTCCGCTCCCTCGGGCGGCGGCGGCCCGCTGTGCCCACCGGTGTGCACCGCGAGCTACGGCACGTCCGACGGGGCGCGCCGCCTGCCGCCGGGGATCGACCTCGCGCTCGCCGAGCTGATGCTGAGGGGGATGCAGCCGTGATCACCCGTATGGTCAAGGCCCAGCTGGTCGCCTTCGCCGCGGTCACCGCCGTCGGGGTGTCGTACGTCGGCGCCGAGTACACCGGCCTCGCGGACGACGTGCTCGGCCGGGGCTACACCGTCACCGCCGACTTCGCCGAGTCGGGCGGCATCTTCACCGGCGCCGAGGTCACCTACCGCGGGGTGCCGGTGGGCCGTGTGGGCGCCCTGCGCCTGAACGGCTCGGGGGTGTCGATCGCCCTGGACATCGAGGACGGCGCCCCGAAGATCCCGGCCGACACCCTCGCGGTGGTCGCGGACCGGTCGGCGGTGGGCGAGCAGTACGTCGATCTGCAACCGCGGCGCTCCGGCGGCCCGTATCTGATGGACGGCAGCCCGATCCCGCGCAGCCGCACCCGGACGCCGCTGCCCGTCACCGACCTCGTCCTCAGTCTGGACCGGCTGGTGAACTCCGTCGGCAAGGACGATCTGCGCACCACCGTCGACGAGTTGGGCAAGGCGTTCGCCGGCACCGGACCGAACCTGAGCCGCCTGGTGGACTCCGGCAACCAGCTCGTGGAGTCGGCGTCCGACTCGCTCCCGCAGACGGTGTCGCTGATCGAGGACTCGCGGAAGGTGCTCAAGACCCAGGCGGACAAGGGATCGGCGATCAAGTCGTTCTCCCGCGATCTGGCCGCGCTCAGCGCGCAGTTGAAGTCGAGCGACGCGGACCTTCGGCGGGTCGTCGGCAACGCGGCACCCGCCGCGCAGGAGGTCGACTCCCTGCTGAGGTCCACCCGGCCGACCCTGCCGGTCCTGCTGGCCAACCTGATCAGCGGCGGCCAGGTCACCGTGGCCCGGCTGCCCGGGGTGGAGCAGGCCCTTGTCACCCTCCCGGTGGTGGTCGCGGGCAGCTACACCGTCATCCCCGGCGACGGCACCACCCACTTCGGGCTCACCGTGAACGCGAACGACCCGCCCGCGTGCACACGGGGTTACGGAACCCGGCGGCGCGACCCCTCGGACACCGGAACCCGCGCAGCGAACACCGGCGCCCACTGCACGGCGCCGCGCGGCAGCGCGACCTCGGTGCGCGGCGCGCAGAACGCGCCCGGCGCGTCGGCCGGTTCGGGCGGCGCGGACCAGACCGCATACGTCACCCCGTACGACCCGGAGACCGGCACCGCCACCGGCCCGGACGGGACGCCCCTCGAGATCGGCTCGGCGGGCGGCGAACAGACCGTCTTCGGAAAGGAGTCCTGGCAATGGCTGCTGGTCGGACCGATGTCATGAGATGGGGACGCTCCCGGGTGCTCTCCGCCGGGCTCGTCGTCGCCACCGTGGCGACGACCGTGCTGTCCGTCTGGCTGGGCCTCCGGGTCGCCGACCGGCGCGCCGAGGAGCAGCGCCGGCAGGACATCCTGGCGGCGGCCCGGCAGTCGGCGCTGAACTTCACCTCGCTCGACTACCGGCACTACGACCGCGACAGCGGGAACGTGCTGAAGGGCGCGACGGGGGAGTTCAAGAAGGAGTTCGCCGCGCAGACCGCGGAGTTGACGAAGCTCGTCGCCCAGAACAAGTCGGTGTCGGAGGGGCAGGTCCTCGATGCGGGCATCGTCCGCTCCGACGCCGACTCGGCCCGGGTCCTGGTGGTCGCCGACAGCAAGGTGACCAACGCCGCCGCGCCCCAGGGACAGGCGCGCACCTACCGGCTGCAGCTCGACCTCGTGCGCGAGCACGGGCGGTGGCTGACGTCCGACGTCGAGTTCGTGGGCTGACCCACGCCACCACAGGTGAGGAGAGTGACCGTGGCGAACCAGACCACCAAGGTCCGCAGCGCCGGGACCCCCGCCCGACGCACCCTGACGGCTGCCGCACGGGCGGCGGCCAAGCGCTCCGCACGGTCGGAACGCGGGGGGCCCGGGGACCGCGAGGAGCTGCACTCCTCGCGCACCCTGCTGATCCAACGCCCGGACGGCTGGGACGACCCGCCTGAGCCGAGCGCCGAGGAGGAGCCGAAGCAGCTCACACCGGGGCCCGTACGCGGACGCAGGCTGCTGACCGCGGCGTTGTGCGTCGTGCTCGTGGCGGGCCTGGTCGCGGTCGCCGTCCTCGGGTGGCAGTACCGGGAGGGCCGGCGGGCGGACCAGGCGCGGAGTCAGGCGCTGACGGCCGCCAAGGAGGCCGCGCCCATCGTGCTGTCGTACGACTACCGGCATCTGGACCAGGACTTCGCCCGGGCCCGCGGCCGTCTGACCGGCGGCTTCCGTGACCAGTACCTGAAGACCACGAAGACGGTGGTCGGTCCCACGGCGGCGAAGTACCACGGTGTGGTGAAGGCGACGGTGGCGGCGGCCTCGGTGGTGTCGGCCGCGCCCGACAAGGCGGTCGTCCTGCTGTTCGTCAACCAGACCACGCAGAGCACCCAGGTGCCGGGATCGCGTCTGGATCTGAACCGGGTGCGCATGACGCTCACCCGAACGTCCACGGGCTGGAAGGTGAGCGCCGTCGACGCCCTCTGACCCACGCCTCCCCTGTGCCCCCGCGCGATCCGCGCGGGGGCACTTTTCGTGCGCGGTCTTGACAGTGTCCACCGCGCACCGGCAGACTTCCGTTAAGCAGAAAATATATTCCGCATTATGGAATCTCAGAGTCGTTCGATGAGAGCGCGATCCAGGGAGCGCCGCAGGATGGGATTCGCCGACCAGCGCTACACCGTCAACCTGTCGATCCTCTTCACGGAACTCCCGCTTCTGGACCGGCCCGCGGCCGCAGCGGCGGCGGGCTTCACCGCGATCGAGCTGTGGTGGCCCTGGGTCGACGCTCCCACACCCGAGCGGTCCGAGCCGGACGCCCTGAAGTGGGCGATCGAGGACGCCGGCGTGCGGCTCACGGGGCTGAACTTCTACGCCGGTCGGTTGCCGGGCCCGGACCGCGGCGCCCTGTCGGTCCCCGGCGAGGAGTCGGAGAAGTTCCGCGCCAACGTGGAGGCGGCGGCCGAGTTCGCCGAGTCGCTGGGCTGCAGGTCGCTCAACGCGCTGTACGGCAACCGCGTCGACGGCGTCGACCCGGCCGAGCAGGACGCGCTCGCACTGGAGAACCTGGCCCTCGCGGCGCGGGCGGCGGACCGGATCGGCGCAACGCTCCTGATCGAGGCCCTGAACGAGCCGGAGTCGCCGCTGTACCCGCTGGTGTCCGCTCCGGCCGCCGTGGAGGTGGTCGACAAGGTCAACCAGGCGACGGGACTGGGCAATGCGCGCTTCCTGATGGACCTGTACCACCTGTCGATGAACGGCGAGGACCTGCCGCAGGTGATCGAGCGGTACGCGGACCGGACGGGCCACGTCCAGATCGCCGACAACCCGGGCCGCGGCGCGCCGGGCACGGGGACGCTGCCGCTGGAGGACCTGCTCGACCAGTTGCGGAAGGCGGGCTACGAAGGCCGCGTCGGCCTGGAGTACAAGCCGGGCGACCGCCCGAGCGCGGAGACCTTCGACTGGCTGCCGGTCCAGGCCCGCGCCGCCCGCTGAACGGCAACTCCCAGACGTACCGCAGCAGCGAGAAAGGCACCCGCGATGAGCGCACTCCCCAAGATCGCCTGGATAGGCCTCGGCATCATGGGTTCCCCCATGTCCGAGAACCTGATCAAGGCGGGCTACGACGTCACCGGCCACACCCTGGAGCAGGAGAAGCTGGACCGCCTGGCCGCCGCCGGAGGCACCGTGGCCGGCTCGGTGGCCGAGGCCGTGCGGGACGCCGACGTGATCATCACGATGGTGCCGGCGTCTGAGCAGGTCGAGGCGGTGGCGTACGGCCCGGACGGCGTCCTGGAGAACGCCCGGCCCGGCGCCCTGCTGATCGACATGTCCTCGATCACCCCGCAGACCTCGATCGACCTGGCCGCGGCCGGGCGGGAGAAGGGCATCCGCGTGCTCGACGCGCCGGTGTCCGGCGGCGAGGCCGGTGCGGTCGAGGCGGTGCTGTCGATCATGGTCGGCGGCGACCAGGCCGACTTCGAGTACGCCCGGCCGATCTTCGAGACGCTGGGCCGGACCGTTGTGCGGTGCGGCCCGCACGGCTCGGGCCAGACCGTGAAGGCCGCCAACCAGCTCATCGTCGCCGTGAACATCCAGGCGTGCGCCGAGGCCGTGGTCTTCCTGGAGAAGTCGGGCGTGGACCTCAGGGCGGCCCTCGACGTCCTGGGCGGCGGACTCGCCGGCTCCACCGTGCTGACCCGCAAGAAGGACAACTTCCTCCGCCGGGACTTCAAGCCGGGCTTCCGTATCGACCTGCACCACAAGGACATGGGCATCGTCACGGACGCGGCCCGCGCGGTCGGCGCCGCCCTGCCGGTGGGCGCTGTGGTCGCCCAACTCGTCGCGAGTCTGCGCGCGCAGGGCGACGGCGGCCTTGACCACTCGGCCCTGCTGCGAGGCGTGGAGCGCCTGTCCGGCGCCCAGGTCTGACGCCCAGACCTCCGGGCCGCGTCGGCGCCGACACTTGTCCTGTCGCGCCCAGGCGCCGCCGCGGCCCGGACCCGTCCACCGGACCAGGAGGACGGCATCACGTTCGCGACCACCCGGTCCGCCACCGAGAACACCGATCGAGCCAGGGCTGCCGAGAGCCGTGCCGCGTCCGGAGGGCGTCCGCCCACGAAGTGGCCGACGTGCTAATCTGCGGCGGTCGGAAATCTGCATGGTCATGCAGGTTTTCGGCAGCGCGCCAGGCAGCGAAGCCGGTGACGCCCGCCTCACGCGGGCCAGTCCGGCGCTGTCCCGCAACTGTGAGGGCCGCCTCAACCGGGGCCCGAGCCAGGTCGCCTCCTGCCGCGCTACGACATCGACCCTCGTGGGAAGGGCGATCCGTCTCCGTCGGCGCGCGTTCGACGCGGCCAGTCGACGGATTGCTTCTTCCCGTCCTCACGGGAGGAAGTGCCGCGTGGCACACCAACCTGTCCGGCGTCGGCGCAAGCCGCTCGTCCGCGCCCTGTCGGCGGCGACCGCCGTGATCGCGGCCGTGGCCGTCGTCGCCGGCTGCAACTCCAAAAGCTCCGGCGGCGCCGCGTCGTCCGCTTCGGCATCCGGCTCCTCCGCCGCCGCTCCGTTCCCCGTCACGGTGACTCCCGCCAACGGCAGGATCACCGTCAAGAGCCGACCGCAGCGCATCGTGTCGCTCTCGCCGACCGCGACCGAGGACCTGTACGCGGTCGGCGCGGGCAAGCAGGTCGTCGCGGTGGACTCGAACTCCGACCATCCGGCCGGCGCGCCGGTCACCAGCCTCAGCGGACTGACCCCGAACATCGAGGCGATCGTGAAGTACGACCCGGACCTGGTCGTCGCCTCGCAGGATTCCGGTGGACTGGTCGCCGGACTGCGCAAGCTGGGCGTGCCGGTGCTGATCGAGCCCGCGGCGGCGACGGTCGACGACGCCTACACGCAGATCGAGCAGATCGGCCGGGCCACCGGTCACGCCGCCCAGGCCGCACGGACCGTTGCCGGTATGAAGTCCGCGATAGCCTCCACGGTCAAGCAGGCCGGCACCGACCACGCGAACCTGACCTATTACTGGGAGCTGGGCGCCAACCCCTACTACTCGGCGACCTCCTCGACGTTCGTCGGGCAGATGGCGTCCCTGTTCGGCCTGAAGAACATCGCCGACAAGGCGGACAAGGCCTCCGACGGCGGATATCCCCAGCTGGCCCAGGAGTACATCGTCTCGGCGCAGCCGCAGCTGATATTCCTCTCGGACAACGAGTCGTCCGACGGCGGGCAGAGCCCTGCGATCGTCGCTGCCCGGCCCGGCTGGTCGGGGATTCCGGCGGTGAAGAACAAACAGATCATCGGCCTGAACGACGACGTCGCCTCCCGCTGGGGCCCGCGTCTGCCCCAACTGGTCGCGCAGATCGCGCAGGCCGTCGAGAAGGCCTCCGACCGGTGACAGTTGGCGGGCTGTGGTCGTGAGCAGGGCCGGAATGCGCTCTCGCACCGTGGGCGTCTACGGAATCGCCGTGGCGTTCCTGGCCGTCGCGCTGCTTGTCGGTGCGATGGCCGGGGCGGCGGCCGTCAATCCGCTCGCGACGGCCGCCGCGTTGCTGGACCGGGTGCCGTTGGTACGTCTGCCGTCCGGGCTCAGCCCGCTGCAGAATGCCGTGCTCTTCCAGATCCGGCTGCCGCGCGTGGTGCTCGGAGCGGTGGTCGGCGGGGCGCTCTCGCTCGCCGGCGCGGGATACCAGGGCGTCTTCCGCAACCCCCTGGTCGACTCGTCGCTGCTGGGGGCGTCGGCGGGGGCAGGCCTGGGCGCGACGGTCGCCATCGTCTGGCTGGGCGGCTCGGCACCGGCGGCGGTGCCCGTGGCCGCGTTCATCGGGTCGCTGGCCGGGGTCACCATCGCCTACCTGGCCGGCGTGGCGGGCGGGCCGGGTACCTCGACACTGCTGCTGGCCGGGCTGGCGGTTTCGATGTTCCTGACCGCCGTTCAGACGTACGTCCTCCAGCGCTCCAGCCAGGACATCCAGCAGGTCTACTCCTGGCTGCTGGGCTCCCTGTCCGCCGCCACCTGGCACCAGACCACGGAGATCCTGCCCTATACGGCGGTCGCCGTCGTGGTCGTGCTGTTGCACGGCCGCCATCTCGACGTGCTGTCCGTCGGCGACGAGGAGAGCCGCTCCCTCGGCATGCACCCCAGCCGCATCAGGCTGGCCGTCGTGGCCGCCTGCGCGCTGGCCGCGGCGAGCGCCGTGGCGGTGAGCGGGCTCATCGGCTTCGTCGGGATCATCGTGCCGCATGCGGTGCGTCGGCTGGCCGGCGCCTCCTATCGGCTCGTCCTTCCGCTGTCACTGCTGTTCGGCGCGGGATTCCTGGTCCTCGCCGACGCCCTGGCCCGCACCATGGTGGCACCGGCCGAACTGCCCATCGGCGTCGTGACCGCACTGATCGGCTCACCGGCATTCATCTGGATCCTGCGCTCCACCCGGTCGGTGCGGACATGAACGCACTCGCCTCGGACGGGCTGGACGTGGCCGGGGTCGACGTCGACCTGGAGCGCGCCCCGGTCGTGCGCGCGGTGTCCTTCGCCGTTCCCCCGGGCGGCTGGCTGGCGCTGATCGGCCCCAACGGCGCGGGCAAGTCGACGCTGCTCCGCGCCATCGCCGGTCTGCTCCCCCATCGCGGCACGGTCGTCGTCGGCGGCACCGACGTCGGGCGCCTGCGCGCCCGGGAAAGGGCCCGGCTGATCGCCTACGTGCCGCAGGCACCCGTACTGCCACCGGACATGACGGTCCAGGAGTACGTGCTGCTGGGGCGCACGCCCCACCTCGGCTACCTGGCAAGCCCCGGTGAACGCGACCGCAAGGCCACGGCGCGCACGCTGGCCGCACTCGACCTCACCCGCTATGCCGCCCGCCGCCTGTCCGAGCTCTCCGGCGGCGAGCGCCAACGTGCCGCGCTCGCCCGGGCCCTGGCCCAGGAACCCCGGCTGCTGCTGCTCGACGAACCCACCTCCGCGCTCGACCTCGGACACCAGCAGCAGGTTCTCGACCTCGTGGACGAACTCCGCGGAACGCGGCGCCTGACGGTGGTCACCACCCTGCACGACCTGACGACCGCCGCCCAGTACGCGGACCGGCTGGTCCTCCTCGACAAGGGCCGCGTCGCGGCGGGCGGCACGCCCGCCGAGGTCATCACCGAGGACGTCATAGCCCGTGTGTACGCGGCGCGGGTGTCGGTGACCACGGACACCGAGGGCCGTCCCGTGGTCACCCCGCTGCGCGGCCCCGGCGTCGTCGGCCGATGACGCGGTTCGGCTCACCCTGAGGCGAGCCGCAAGGCCGCCTGTCGCCAGGTCCGGGGCTGCGCCGACGGCCCGGTCCACGGCTGCCGTCGCCGGGGGATCCTGCCCCGGGAGCACCAGAGCGTCCCCGAACGAAAGCAGCCTGCGCGACATCGCCGCGCCCCCCGACCACATGCGCACTCGACGTCACCATCGTGCCTGGCGGCACAGGCCGGCAGCCGATCGGGCGACTCACGGTACGGCCGTCACCCGGCGCGGCAGGGCCGGGTGAGGAACGCCCCGGTGCCGTCGCGTCCGCCGTGGCCCCGGGGTGCGGATCAGGCGCGGCCGCAGGACGCTGAACTCATGGAACAGTCACCGCAGCATCCGCACATCGTGGTGCACGCCCCGGCACTGGACGGATCCCGTCGGGTCACCGAGGGCGACGTGACCCTCGGCATCGCCTCCCACCTGGACGACGTCATCGAGATCCTGCGCCTGGCCGATCTGGACCGGATCGAGGTCGAGGAGAGCGACATCGTCGAGTGGCAGGGCGGCGGACCCGAGGACTGGCCGGGGCTGTCGGAGCACGAGATCGAGTGAGGGCGTCTACGCAAGCAGGCGTACCCCCTCTACGCAACCCTCAAATGAACCTCTGAACACCCGTCAGGGGGCTTCAACCACCCCTGGTCATGGGGAGATTCTCGACACACGGGGCCCGTCGGCACGGGGGCGGCGGGCCTCGCAGGGGGCCCGCCGACACGGGGGCGGCGGGCCTCGCAGGGGGGTGTCGGCCGGGGGGCCGCGGCCCGAGGGGGCGGGCCGCGGCGGTGCCGATCTCCGTACGGGGGGCGCCCGGGCAGGCGCGGTCCGGTGGGACGACCAGTCGGCGTGATGAGGTGGTCACCGGACCGGGAGGCGTGCGTCTCCCGGCATCGCAGACGGACCTACGGCCACCCGGGCGCCTATGCGGTGATGCAGACGGACGGCAACTTCGTCGTCTACACGAGCACCGGAGGTCCCGGCAAGGGCGGCGGGGCCACCGGCACCACGACCACGTCGCGGTGACCAGGTCCTGATCCAGGTCGCGTTCAGCACGGGGCCGCGGGCGACCGCGGCCCCGTCCGCGTTCGGAAGCGCTACTGGACGCTCTCCTCGAACTCCACGACCTCGCCGATGTCGTTGGTGGTCGACATGGAGATGTCGGTGACGCGCTCCAGGATCGCCTCGACGACCACGGGCACCCGGTATGCGGCGGCGAGCTTCTTGGCCTGTTCGAAGGCCGGGGCCAGGTCGTCGGGGTCCGTCACCCGGATCGCCTTGCAGCCCAGGCCCTCGGCGACCTTGACGTGGTCGACGCCGTAGACGCCCAGTTCGGGTGAGTTGATGTTCTCGAACTCCAGCCTGACCTGGAAGTCCATGTCGAAGGCCCGCTGTGCCTGGCGGATCAGGCCGAGGTAGGAGTTGTTCACGAGGACGTGGACGTACGGGATCCTGTGCTGGGCGCCGACCGCCAACTCCTCGATCATGAACTGGAAGTCGTAGTCGCCGGACAGCGCGACCACGGACGCCTCCGGGTCGGCCTTCGCCACGCCGAGCGCGGCGGGGATCGTCCAGCCGAGGGGGCCCGCCTGGCCGCAGTTGATCCAGTGCCGCGGGCGGTACACGCGCAGCATCTGGGCGCCGGCGATCTGGGAGAGGCCGATCGCCGTCACATACCGCGTCTCGGGGCCGAAGGCCTTGTTCATCTCCTCGTAGACGCGCTGCGGTTTGATGGGGATGTCGTCGAAGTGCGTACGGCGCTTCAGACGGGCCTTCTTCTCCCGCGCGGCGGCGGCCCAGGCGGAACGGTCGGGGAGCCGGCCGGCCCGCCTCAGCTCCTCGGCCACCTCGACGAACAGGCCCAAAGCCGCCTTCGCGTCGGAGGCGATGCCGTAGTCGGGGGCGAAGATCCTGCCGATCTGGGTGGGTTCGACATCCACGTGGACGAATGTCCGCCCGGCCGTGTAGACGTCGATGCGCCCGGTGTGACGGTTGGCCCAGCGGTTGCCGATGCCCAGGACGAAGTCGGACTCCAGGAACGTCGCGTTGCCGTACCGGTGTGAGGTCTGCAGGCCGACCATGCCGGCGTGCAGTTCGTGGTCGTCGGGGATGGCTCCCCAGCCCATCAGGGTCGGGACGACGGGAATGCCCGTCAATTCCGCGAAGCGCACGAGGAGTCCGGTCGCGTCGGCGTTGATGATCCCGCCTCCGGCGACGATCAGCGGGCGTTCGGAGGCGTTCAGCAGGGCGAGCGCCTTCTCGATCTGCGCGCGGGTCGCGGCGGGCCTGTAGACCGGCAGGGGCTCGTACGTCTCGGGGTCGAACTCGATCTCGGTGAGCTGGACGTCGACCGGCAGGTCGATCAGGACGGGGCCTGGGCGACCGGAGCGCATCAGGTGGAACGCCTGCTGGAAGACGCCCGGCACCTGCGCGGCCTCCAGCACGGTGACGGCCATCTTCGTCACCGGCGCGGCGATCGACGCGATGTCGACGGCCTGGAAGTCCTCTTTGTGGAGCACCGCGGTCGGGGCCTGGCCGGTGATGCAGAGGATCGGGATCGAGTCGCCGGTCGCCGAGTAGAGGCCGGTGATCATGTCGGTGCCGGCCGGGCCGGAGGTTCCGACGCACACGCCGATGTTGCCGGGGCGGGTACGGGTGTAGCCCTCCGCCATGTGGGACGCACCCTCGACATGGCGGGCCAGGGTGTGGTGGATGCCGCCGGATGCTTTCAGGGCGGCGTAGAAGGGGTTGATCGCGGCGCCCGGAACCCCGAACGCGTCCCGGACGCCCTCACGTTTGAGGATCTCGACTGCCGCGCGGGCAGCGGTCATACGAGCCATGGAGTACTCCTGCTTCGGCTGTCGGACTCGCGCTCCCGTCGCGCCCCGCGGTGAGCACCAATGGGCCTTTCGGCTTCCAGCTTCCGTATAGCGGAATATACTTTCTGCTATCTGGAAGCAATGTAGGCATGGCAAGCAGAGCCGTCAAGACACGGCCCATCAGGCGTGCCCGATCGCCGAAGTCGGGGACAAGTGGGCATCCGCGGAAGCACCATGGGAGCCATGCCCGAGAGCGTGCCGGTGTCCTGTCCGGTCTGCCGGCGCGAGCATGTGTACGCCGCGCCGTCGTATCCGTGCGTGTGCGGCGCGCCCGTCGCGCCGCCGCTGAACCGCCTCTCGTGGCCCTCCGTGGTCACCCGCCGCACCTGGGCCGACGGCTGGGTGGCGGTCCGCTGCGGGAGTTGTGGCCGCGAGGGCGAGTGGCCCTGCCCGGAGCTGGACTGCCCGTGCGGGACGATCCTCCGTGTCCCGGTGAGTGAGGCCCCGGTGAGCGGGGCGCCACGCGCGGATTCCGCCGGGGACGGCGCGGGCGGTCGGCGTGAACAGAGTCCCGTCTTCCAGCCCGTCACCATCCGCACGGCCGCCGACGCCATCGGCGCGGCCGCGCTCTGCCTGCGCCGGCTCGGCCACCACGACGTCCGGCGCGCCCAGGAGCGTCCGCCCAGCGGGGTCCTGCTCGCGGCGGAGGGGATGCGGGCGCTGGTGGAGCCGACGGTGCGTCCGGCGTCGCTGCGGGACGTGGAGTGCCTGTGGCTCACCGCCCTGTCGGAGTCCGCACGCTGCGTGTGCTTCTCGCTGGCGGGATACGCCGACGCCGCCCGTGCCGCCGCGGACCGCCTCGGCGTCCCGCTCTTCGTCCTCGACCTCACCGGCGCGCCCCAGCCGGTGAACAGGCAGGCCGACGATCTGGCCGCCGGCCTGGCCTGAACCGTCCCTCGTTCTAAGCCGGTTCCGCGAACCTCTCCCGCAGCTCGATCTTGCGGACCTTGCCCGAGACCGTCATCGGGAAGGCGTCCAGGGTCTGCAGCCGGCTCGGGATCTTGTAGTGGGCGAGCTGTCCCTCGCAGAAGGCCCGCAGCTCCTCGAGGGTCGGCGGGTCGGCCGGGTCGCGCGGGATCACGCAGGCCAGGACCTCCTCGCCGTACCGCTCGTCCGGGACCCCGACCACCTGCACGTCGGCGATCTTCGGATGCGCGTACAGGAACTCCTCGATCTCACGCGGGTAGATGTTCTCGCCCCCGCGGATGATCATGTCTTTGATGCGGCCGACGATCTCGACGTAACCGTCCTCCCGCATCATCGCGAGGTCGCCGGTGTGCATCCAGCGGCCGGGGTCGACGGCCTCCGCGGTCTTCTCGGGCTCGTTCCAGTAGCCCAGCATCACGCTGTAGCCGCGGGTGCACAGCTCCCCCGCCGCACCGCGCGGCACGGTCACCCCGGTCGCCGGATCGACGATCTTGACCTCGATGTGCGGGAGGACCCGGCCCACCGTGCCCGTGCGGTGCTCCAGGTCGTCGTCCATCCGGGTCTGCAGCGAGACCGGGGAGGTCTCCGTCATGCCGTAGCAGATGGACACCTGCTCCATGTGCATCTCGCCGACCACCCGCTTCATCACCTCGACCGGACATGGCGAGCCCGCCATGATGCCGGTCCTGAGGGACGACAGGTCGTAGTCCGCGAAGCCGGGCAGGTTCAGCTCGGCGATGAACATCGTCGGCACGCCGTACAGGGAGGTGCAGCGCTCCTGCTGGACGGCCTCCAGGGTGGCCCGGGGATCGAAGGACGGCGCCGGGATGACGATGCAGGCCCCGTGGGAGGTGGCGCCCAGGTTCCCCATGACCATGCCGAAGCAGTGGTAGAACGGCACCGGCAGACACACCCGGTCCTGCTCCGTGTAGCCGATCGTACGGCCCACCCAGTAGCCGTTGTTGAGGATGTTGTGGTGGGAGAGGGTGGCGCCCTTCGGGAAGCCGGTGGTGCCCGAGGTGTACTGGATGTTGACCGGGTCGTCGCAGCTCAACTCGCCCGCGAGGGACGCCAGCCGGTCGTACGGGACCGTCACCGCGCCCGCCGTGAAAGCGTCCCAGGTGGCATCGCCGATGTAGACGGTATCGCGCAACTCCGGGCAGCTGCCGCGCACTTGGTCGACCAGGGCCCGGTAGTCGCTCGTCTTGTGGGCGAGGGAGGCGACCAGGAGCGAGATCCCGGCCTGCTTCAGCACGTACTGAAGCTCGTGGGCGCGGTAGGCGGGGTTGATGTTCACCATGATGGCGCCGATCCGCGCGGTGGCGTACTGCACCAGCACCCACTCGGGGCAGTTGACCGCCCAGATCCCGACCCGGTCGCCCTTGCGCACGCCCTTGGCGAGCAGCCCGAGCGCCACCTCGTCGACCGCGGCGCCGAACTCGGCGTAGGTCCAGCGCCGTCCGGACTCCACGTCGACCAGGGCCTCCCGGTCGGGGTACGCGGCGATCGCGCGGTCGAGGTTGGCGCCGATGGTGTCGCCGAGGAGCGGCGTCGTGCCGGTCCCGTGCGTGTACGACAGCTCCGTCGGTTCCCTCACCGGAAGTCCTCCTCGCGGTACTCGTTCTGCGAGCCTGCGGCCGTGGCCTCGCGCAGCTCGATCCGGCGGATCTTGCCGGAGACGGTCTTGGGCAGGTCCCCGAACTCCAGGCGGCGGATGCGCTTGTAGGGGGCCAGCACGTCGCGGGAGTGCTCGAAGAGGACCTTCGCGGTGTCCGGGCCGGGCTCCCAGCCCGCGGCGAGCACCACGTACGCCTTCGGGACGGCGAGGCGCAGCTCGTCCGGCGCCGGTACGACGGCCGCCTCGGCCACCGCCTCGTGCTCCAGGAGCGCGCTCTCCAGCTCGAACGGGGAGATCTTGTAATCGGAGGCCTTGAAGACGTCGTCGGCCCGCCCGACGTAGGTGATGTAGCCGTCCGCGTCCCGGGAGCCGATGTCGCCGGTGCGGTAGTAGCCGCCCGCCATGGCCTCGGCCGTACGGTCGGGGTCGCCGTGGTAGCCGGTCATCACGCCGACCGGCCGTACGGACAGGTCGAGCGCGATCTCGCCCTCGTCCGCGCCCGGCGCGCCGCTCACCGGATCCAGCAGCTCCACGCGGAAGCCGGGGCTCGGCCGCCCCATGGAGCCCGTCTTCAGCGGCTGGCCGGGGCTGTTGGAGACCTGCACGGCCGTCTCGGTCTGCCCGAAGCCGTCCCTGATGGTCACCCCCCAGGCCCTGCGCACCTGCTCGATCACCTCGGGATTCAGCGGCTCCCCGGCGGCAACCGCCTCGCGTGGCGGGGTGGCGAGCTGGGTGAGGTCGGCCTGGATCAGCATGCGCCACACCGTCGGCGGCGCGCAGAACGTCGTCACGCCCGCGCGGTCCATCTCCGCCATCAGCCGGGGCGCGTCGAAGCGTGTGTAGTTGTGGATGAACACGGTCGCCTCCGCGTTCCACGGGGCGAACAGGTTGGACCAGGCGTGCTTGGCCCAGCCCGGCGAGGAGATGTTCAGGTGCACGTCCCCGGGCTTGAGGCCGATCCAGTACATCGTCGCAAGATGACCGATCGGGTACGACACATGGGTGTGCTCGACCAGTTTGGGCCGGGCGGTGGTGCCCGAGGTGAAGTAGAGCATCAGCGGGTCGTCGGCGTGGGTGGGACCGTCCGGCTCGAAGTCCGCGTCGGCCGCGTACGCGTCCTCGTACGCCCGCCAGCCTTCCGGCGCGCCGCCGACCGCGATCCGGGTGTAGCCGCCGGGCACCTCGGCGAACTTGCCCGTGTCCTCGGCTCGCACGATCACATGCCGGACCCTTCCTCGGTCGACACGGTCGCGCAGGTCCGCGGGGCCGAGCAGCGGGGTGGCCGGGATGACGACCGCTCGCAGCTTCATCGCCGCCAGCGCGGTCTCCCACAGCTCGGTCTGGTTGCCCAGCATGACCAGGATGCGGTCCTCCGCGCGCACGCCCTGCTCCCGGAGCCAGCCGGCGACCCGGTTCGAGCGCTCGGACATCTCGGCGAAGGTGAGGCGTTCCTCGGAGCCGTCCTCCTCCACGATGTGCAGTGCGGTGCGGTCGTTGCCGTCCGCGACGACGTCGAACCAGTCGAGCGCCCAGTTGAAGTACGCCGGCCGCGGCCAGCGGAAGCCCTCGTACGCCGTCGCGTAGTCCTCCCGGTGCGCCAGCAGGAAGTCCCGCGCGGTCCGGAACGCGTCCGTCGCGTCGGTGTTCGCCGTCATGTGTCCTCCTCATTGCCGGACAGCCGTCTCACATCGTGTAATCGGTGACGCAGGTCTCACCACCCCCGAACGGGGGGTGCGCCGCGACGGAGGGGCGAGCACGTGGCAGTTGACGCAGCCGAGACGGTTCAGGTGCGGAGCGCGCTGGTGCGGCTGCGGCGGGTCACGGGGCTGCCGGTCGCCTTCGGCGGACTGGTGGAGTCCGGGCGGCCGCAGATACGCATCAGCGAACTGAGCGGCACCGCGACGGCGGCGCTCAGCTCGCTCGCCGTCGTCTCCGGCAGCGGCCTGGGCGGCAAGGTGACGGCGCTGGCCCGGCCGTGCGCGGTGACCGACTACTCGGCGTCCCGGCAGATCAGCCACGAGTACGACGCGGCGGTGGCGACGGAGGGCCTGAGGTCCGTCCTCGCGGTGCCGGTCGTCGTACGGCGCCGGGTGCGCGGGGTGCTCTACGGCGCCCTGCGGACGGCGCAGCCGCTGGGCGACCGCACGCTGAGCGCGGCGGTGGAGGCGGCGCGGGACGTGGAGCAGGCGCTGGTCGCCCGGGACGAGGCGCGCAGCCTGCTGACGGCGGTGCGGGAGCCCTCCGGCCCGGCCGGGGCGGCCTGGGAGCAGGTGCGGGAGGCACACGGCGCGCTGCGGGCGCTCGCCCAGCGGGTGGAGGACGTGGCACTGCGGGCGGAGCTCCTCGATGTGTGCGGGCGGCTGGCCGGAGCGGCCTCCCCGGGACCGGCGGCGGGGAACGTGGGGCTGTCCCCGCGGGAGGTGGACGTCCTGGCGTGTGTGGCGATCGGGTCCACCAACGCGGCGGCCGCCGAGCGGCTGGGGCTGCGCCCGGAGACAGTGAAGGGGTACCTGCGCTCGGCGATGCGGAAGCTCGGCGCGCACAGCAGATGGGAGGCGGTGGTGGCGGCGCGGCGGGCCGGGTTGCTCCCGTAGACCTGTAGTTTCCGATTCATTCGGTACTCCGATGAAATTCCCTCGAGTCACCGCTTGTTGTTTCCCTCACCATGCCGCCGTCCGAATTTTCAATGACGGGACGCCTAATATTGGCCAGGACACGACACCCGGAGGGGAGCGGCACCGTGCGACGGGACTTCAAGGAGCCTGCGAGACCCCACCATGACCAGGTCATCGGCCGGGAGGAGCTGTGCACGGCGGCGCGCCGGCAGCTCGCCGACGGGGGAAGTGTGCTGCTGCACGGCCCCGCCGGAATAGGAAAGTCGACGGTCCTGCGGACGCTGGCCGCGGAATACGGCGAAACGGTGCGCACCGTGTTGCGCTGCTCGGCGACCGAGTCCGAATCCCACCTTCCCTTCCTGGCCCTCGCCGACCTGCTCGGGCTCGTCCTGGACGAGGTCGCCGACCGGCTGCCCGCCCCGCAGCGCACCGCCCTGGAGTCCGCGCTCACCGGCCGCGGCGAGTCCACGATGCAGCGGGACGGACTGGCGCTGCGGCTCGCCGTGCTCTCCACCCTCCGCGCGCTGGCCGCCCGCGGCCCCGTGCTGATCGTCGCCGACGACCTTCAGTGGCTGGACCCGGCCAGCACCGAACTCCTCGGCTTCGCCGCGCGGCGCCTCGGCGGCACACCGGTGCAGATGCTGTGCGCGGTGCGCACCCATGCCGAGCAGGGCCAGGAGTACGACCGCCATCTGGGCGCGTCCCCGCCGGACACCCTCGCCCTCCGGGTGGGCCCGCTGTCGCGCGCCCGGATCGCCACGCTTCTCGACCACCGCGGCTACACGGGACTGCCCCGCTCCACAGTGCGGGAGATCCACCGCACCAGCGGCGGCAACCCGCTGTTCGCTCTGGAGCTCGGCCGCGCCCTCGCCGAGAGCCCGACTCCGCCGAGGCCCGGTGAGCCGCTGCCCGTGCCGACCTCGCTGAGGACCCTGGTGCTCAACCGGCTGGAGGCGCTGTCCGACGAGGCCCGCCGCACCCTGCTCGTGGCGAGCGCGGGAGCCCGGCCCACACTGGCCCTGCTGCGCGCGGCCGGCCGGGACAACGCGGAGGCGGAGACCGCGCAGGCCGCCGCGCTCGGGCTGCTGGTGACGGAGCGGGACGCACCGGGCGTGCGGTTCGCGCATCCGCTGATATCGGCCGCGCTGTACGCGCAGGCGAGCGCCCAGGAGCGGCGCGCCGTGCACGCGGCGCTGTCGACGGCGGCCTCCGACCCGATCGAGCGGGCCCGGCACCTGGCGCTGGCGACCACCGGCACGGATCCGCGGGTCGCGCAGCGGCTCGCCGAGGCCGCGTCCGCCGCCCGGGACCGGGGCGCGCCCTCGGTGGCGGCGGGGCTCGGGCTGCTCGCCGCCCGGCACACCCCTGCGGACGCGGTGCCGGGCCCGGACGAGCGGCGGCTGCAGGCCGCCGAGGACGCGCTGACCGCCGGGGAGACCGACCTCGCCCGGGACATCGCCCGCGAGGTGCTGGCCCACGCGACGGAACCGGCGGACAGGGTGCGGGCGTGGATGGTGGTGATCGACGCCGCCGGGCACGCGATGGCCGAGGTCGACGCGGTCTTCCCGCAGGCGCTGGCGGACGCGGGCGACGACCCCCGGCTGCTCACCCTGGTGCACTACCAGCTCGCCTGGCGGGCACTGCTGGTGGAGGGCGACTTCGCCCGGGCCCGGCAGGAGGGCGCCCTCGCCGCGGAGCTGGCGGCGCGGGCCGGTGACCGGCGCAACGAGCTGCTGGCCCTCGCCTTCCAGGCGCAGGCCGAGACCCTGATGGGGCACCCGGACGCTCCGCGCACCATCAAGCGGGCGATGAGGGAACCGCAGGACGCGCGGGTGGCGTGCGACCACAACGGCGTCGGAGCCGTGCGGTTCCGCTGGCTGATCATGAGCGACCAGCTCTCCGAGGCGCGCACGACGGTCAGCGCGCTGCTGCGCGAGGTTCGGCGGCGCGGCATGGTGGAGGCCGAGGTGCACTTCCTGCGCGGCCTCGCCGAGACCGAACTGCGGGCCGGGCACTGCGGGCGGGCCCTCGACCTGGCGCGGGAGAGCCTCAGGCTGGCGCGGGACACCGGGATCGGGGAGGCCGCCAGCGCCATGCTCACCTCACTGGCGGAGGCGGCGGGCGGCGAGGCGGAGCGGGCGCTGACACTGGCCCAGGAGGCCGTGGGCCGGGCCGAGGAGGACGGCGACGTGATCTACCTGTCGCGGGCGCTGGCCGCGCTGGGGCACGCCCAGCTGGTGGCCGGGGACGCGGCGGGGAGCGTCCGGTCCCTGCGCCGGGTGAGGGAGCTGGAGGAGGGGCTCGGGGTCACCGATCCGGCTCGGGGTCGCTGGCACGGCGACCTCGCGGAGGCGCTCGTGCGCGTCGGGGAGCCGGCCGAGGCGCAGGACGTCATCGACGCCGCCCGCGCCCACGCGCTCAGGCTCCGGCGGGAGAGCGTGCTCGCGGTGCTGGACCGGGCGGAGGCCCTGGTCCGGGCGGCACGTGGCGAAGGGGACGCGGCAGAACGTCAGTTGACGGCGGCGCGGGACCGGCTCGCGAGGCTCGGCTACGGCCTCGAGGAGGCCCGGGCGGCCTATGCGCTGGCGGGGCTGCGCGCCGGGCGGTCGGGACCGGCGTCGTACGACGAGGCGACCCGTCTCTTCCGCCGCTGCCGGGCGATGCCGTGGCTGCGCCTGGTGGAGACGGCCACGGTCACGGACCCGGCGCGGTCGGAGCCTCGTCCGACGGGGCCGGCGCCGGTCGCTGCGGCCGCCCTCGACAGCCTGGCCGCGACGGAACGGCAGGTCGCCGCGCTGGTCATGGAGGGCGCGACGAACCGGGAGATCGCGGCCCGGCTGTTCATCAGCGTCAAGACCGTGGAGGCCACGCTGACCCGGGTCTACCGCAAGCTGGGCATCCGGTCACGGGTGGACATCGTGCGTCTGGCGGCCGGGCACCGCGCGAGCTGAACCAGCGCACACGACACGCCCCTGGCCGGTTCGCGCGCGTGGACCGAGGGTTTTCCCTGCCCAACTCGCCTAGGGCGTTCCCTCATTGGGAGCGGACCGCTCCGGCTTCTAGCGTAAAGGCGTGCCGCTCGCCGGGCACACCGGGGCCGGTCCCCACTCGCGCGACCCCCCACCGGCAACCCCACGAGGAGACCCATGTCCGGGCCGAAACGCGTCAGAAAGGCCGCCGCTGCCGCCGTGGCGACCGCTGCCGCCGCCACGGGCACGCTCACTTCCTCCGGCGACATGGACACCTGCCAGGGCGACAGCGGCGGTCCCCCGCTCACCGGGGGCGTCCTGGCAGGGATCACTTCCTGGGCGACGGCTGTACGGAGAGCGTGGTGACCGCGCAGGTCAACACGTAAGTCCCAGAAGGCTCCTGGGGTGACACCCCAGGTAGATACCAGGGGGCGTTGCGGGCCTCCACGAGCGGCCCGCAACGCCCCCTCTCCACGTCACTTCCATGGTCCTGCACTTCCCCGCCTGTTTGAATGGGCGACGGATGGGAGGGCCGCACATGGTGTCCACGGACCGCTTCCTGGCGTTCGCCGCGATGTCCCTGCTGGTGATCGTGATCCCCGGTCCCAGCGTGCTGTTCGTGATCGGCAGGGCGCTCGCGCACGGCCGCCGCACCGCCGTGGCTACCGCGCTCGGCAACGTCTTCGGCTCCTACCTGCTGGTGGTGGCGGTCGCGGTCGGCGTCGGCTCGCTGGTCGAGCGGTCGGTCGCCCTCTACATGGCGGTCAAGCTGGCGGGGGCGGCGTACCTGGTCCTCCTGGGCGTGCAGGCGTTCCGGCACCGGAAGGAGCTGAAGGCGTCGGCGATCAGGGCGGTGCCGACGGGCCCGGCGCGCGGCGATCTCCGTACGGTCCTGGACGGCGTCCTGGTGGGCGCGACCAACCCCAAGGGGGTGGTGTTCTTCGCCGCGGTACTCCCCCAGTTCGTGAACCACTCGGCGGGTCGTGTGCCGTTGCAGATGCTCCTGCTGGGCCTGGTCCCGATCGCGATCGGCCTGGTCACGGACACCCTGTGGGGGCTGACGGCGTCCGCCGCCCGCACGTGGTTCGCCCGATCCGACCGCCGCCTGTCGCTGATCGGCGGCGCGGGCGGGTTCACGATGATCGGGCTGGGGCTGACGGTGGCGGTGACCGGGCGGGCGGACTGAGGCGCCGCGGGACCGCGTCGCGCATCGGCGTCAGGGGCGTGGGGGGACGACGGTACCGAACCGGATGTCGTACGACGTGCCCTCGTGCATCGCCTTCAGCATCCGCGCCCCCTCCTCGGCCACCTCGTCCCGCTCGGCCCCGGTCAGCCCGCGGAACGGCTCGATGACGAGCGCGTCCTCCTCCAGCTTCCACACGCCCGCGAGGAAGCCGTCGACGAGCAGGGTGCGGTAGGCCTGGTTGCCCACCGCGTTGCGGCCCTTGAGGTCGGGGGGCACGACGCGGGAGCGGTCGGCGTGGGAGAGGAGCAGGTTGTCGTACTCGGGCAGGAAACGCGGCGGAGCCGGGGTGTCCGGGTCGGGGCGGGGGGCGTCGGGCAGGTCGAAGAGTTCGACGCCGTGCTCGTCGCGGAAGGTGACGAGCCGCGGGCGCAGCCGCTCGAAGGCGTCCCGCAGCCGCGTGAGCCCTGCCCAGGTCTGCATGTCCTTCACCGAGGCCGGGCCGAAGGCGGCGAGGTAGCGCAGGACGACCGAGTCGGGCGCCGGGGCGGACTCGGCGGGGCGCCCGAGCCAGTGCTCGGCGGTGGTGAGCGCGACCTGGCCGCTCAGCCCCCACAGGCCGCGTGGGGTGACCTGGACGAGGGGCAGCCGGCAGCGGGCGGCCAGTGCGAGGGCCTGCGGGTCGGCGTCCGGCCACTCGCCGAGCAGCGCGTCCCGCAGTTGCGCCATGGTGCGCGGTTCGGCCTCCACGAGGTCGCGGGCGAGGGCGGCGAGCCGGTCGAGGTCGACGCCGGCGAGACCCTTGCGGAAGGCGGTGAGTTCCCGGTCGCGTGCGGGCTGGACGAACGGCCGCAGGGTGAGGCAGTCGTCGGCGGTGTGGGTGTGGATGGTGGACCGCAGGGTGACGATTCGGACGACCTCGCGGTCGGCCATGAGCCGCGACAGATGCTCGGGGGCGAAGCCCTCCAGCCGTGCCGCGAGCGCGTAGTACGGCGGCTTGACGTTCTGCGCCTGGAGGCCGGCCAGGTGCGCGACGGCCGCCTTCGCGGACAGCGGCGAGCGGCGGAGCAGCAGCTGACGGGCGAGGGTGGCGCGGTTGAGGGCGCGGTGCGGGAGGAGGGGAGCGGTGGTTGTGGGCCGGTCGGCCTTCCGTGCCGCGGGGCTCGTCTTCGTCATGCCGGGACGGTAGCGGGGCTTGCGGACATCTGCTGTCCGCAACGGCCGAGCGGCGCCCCGCCGGGCTTCCGACGGGGCCGGTCCCTGCCGCTGGTGGCGGACGCCCGGGCGTCGCCGATCCGCTTCTACGGCGCTCCGCCTCCTTGCTTCTTCGCGTCCTCGATGGCCTTGAGGTAGTCGTCCGGCGACAGTTTCGCGCACTGGGGCAGGCCGTTGTCCGCGGTGTCGTCCTTCGCGGCGACGATCGCCTTGGTGCACGTGGCGATCCGCTCCGCGCGGGCGGCGTCGTCGGCCGCCCCGGCTGTCGCGGAGGGGCTCGGCGCCGAGGATTCGTCGCTGCCGGAGCCCAAGGCGGAGCATCCGGTCAGCATGAGCACGGCTGCGGCGAGTAGGGAGATGGTGTGGCGGCGCATGGATCTCCTTGGAGGCCGAGTGGTGGCCGAAATCATGCACCCGAACGCGCACTTTGAGTGATACTCGAGTGACGCTGTGTCCGTGTTGTGATCTGCGACTGGGGCCCTCCGTTGTCGCAGTGGCCGTCGACGGCGGATCCGATGCCGCGCTGCGTCCGTGGTGACAGGATCGACGCATGGACACCGAGACGGACTGGGTGTACAGGGTGCTCGAACCGCACGGCTCGGAGGGGTGGCGCCCCTACGGCAGCGACCCCGAACGGTGGCGGGGCATGATCACCACCGATGACTTGAGCGAGGGACCTCGATACGCCGTCTCTCTCGTCGTCGCCGACCTGATGACCGAGTGGCAGGCCCTCGGCCTCCCTCGGGCGAGGCACGTACGGGTCTTCCTCTGGCGCGACGAAGAGGGCGACGGAGCGGACGCGGACATCATCGTGGAGGTCCGGCCGAGCATCCACGCCGACTTACCGGCGAGCGACCGCGCTCGACGGCCCGGTGGTGCCGGGGCGGTGCAGGGCTGCTGGTGCGAAGTGAAGTGATGCGAGGTCAGGTTGAGCTGTGAGGGCAGAGTGGTGATGCTGTAGCGGTGCCCGCCATATCCGACAGCCCCTCAGCCGTCCACCCAGTCACGCTCGTCCACCGGATACGGGCGGGCGATCCGGCGCTGTGGGCCATCGTCACCGTGGTGTTCGCCCTGTACACGACGCTGTCCGTGGCCCGCTACCTGACCGGCAGCCCGGCCTCCTGGGACCTGGGCATCTTCACCGAGGCCGTGGCCCACTACGCCAAGGGCGACGCGCCCATGGTGGCGATCAAGGACATGGACCAGCGGGGCGACCATTACTCGCCCGTCCTCATGGTCCTCGCGCCGTTCTTCCGCGTGTTCCCGTCTGCGGTGACGCTGCTCGTCGCCCAAGCCGCGCTGGCCGCCGCTTCCGTGGTGCCGGTGTACCGGGCGGCCGAGCAGCTGCTGACGCGGAACGAGGCCCGGCTGATCGCCGCGGCCTACGGCCTGTCGTGGGGCCTGGCCAACATGGTGTGGTACGACTTCCACGAGATCGCCTTCGCCGTGCCGCTGCTGGCCTGCTCGATGTCCGCACTGGCCCGCCGCTGTCCGTGGGCGGCCTTCTGGTGGGCCGTCCCTCTGGTGTGGGTCAAAGAGGACCAGGGCTGGACACTCGCCACGATCGGCCTGATCGTGGCGCTGTTCTACCGGCAGAGGCTCGCAGGAGGACTGCTCGCCGTGTGGGGAGTCGGCTGGGCCCTGCTCGCCACCTACGTCCTCATACCGGCGATGAACCCGAGCGGCACCTACCCGTACTGGAAGGACAGCCCTCACCACCTTGGTGTCCTCGCGACCAGCTGGGAGGCGAAGGGCCCGCTGCTCGCGCTGCTCCTACTGCCTACGGCCGGCCTTGCCCTGCGTTCACCGCTGGCGCTCGCCGCCGTGCCCGCCGTGGCCCTTCGGCTGGTCTCCTCCAACCACGCCTACTGGGGCACCAGCTGGCATTACAGCGCGACCGCCATGCCGATCCTGTTCGTCGCGGCCATCGACGGTCTCCACCGTTTGCGCACCCGGCCGTCGTGGGCGCGGGGCAGCTTGTCGCCCTGGCTTGGCGCGCACGGACCGGCGCTGATGGTGGCCGTGGCCGCCGCCATGGTGTTCCAGTCGCCCCTGCATGAGCTGTGGCAGCCGGGCACCTACCGCACTCCCCAGCACATCGAAGCGGCGTCGCAGGCTGAGCGGATGATCCCGTCGGGACAGACGGTGGCCGCGACCATGGGCCAGCTGGCGTCGCTGGGCGCCCGGAACGACGTGTGCTGGAACCGATGCCCGGCACCACCTCAGTGGATCCTGCTGGACCAGGCCAAGGGCACCTGGTGGCAGTGGCAGGTGGAGCCCTCCGCGGTGACCGGCGACTATCGGCACGCCACGTACCGGACGGTGTTCCACACGGACCAGGTCTGGCTGCTCAAGAGGGTTCGTTGACGCCGGCGGCTACGACCGGCAGACGACCGGTCCCTCAATGACCTGCTCGCGCCGGCCCGGCCGCTCACGCGAACGACCGGGCCATACTCAACACCGCGTCAGGGCAGCTTCCACTCCCCGGTCTGATCCGCGAATCCCGAGTCCATCGTGAACTGCACTGTCGCCACCTTCGAGCCCTTCGGCACCTCGAACACGATCCAACCCAGCGCCTTCGCGCCCGGCTTGAGCTTCACGTCGGCGGACATGGACGGCCCGGCGGTGATGTCCGCGAACGTCGACTCGAACTGCTGCCCCTGCGTGTCAGCGACCTGCGCACCGTTTGAGGGACTGTCGCCGTACACAGCGGTGCCGGTGTTGACGAGCCGGAACTGCACGCCCACGTATCTCTTTCCGGCGTCGGGGGTCATGAACTCGTCGCTGGACTTGGCAGGGTCAGCGACCTTGACGACGGTCACATCCAGTCGGCTGCCGTCCTCCATGCCCTTCACCGTGATCGTGTCGCCGACCTTGGCAACCTCGGGCTTCTTCGCGGCCGGCTCCTCCGTGGCCTTCTTCTGACTGCCGCCCGCGCCTGCAGCGGCGGAGGCCTTCGCCTGCGGTTTGTCCGTGACGGTGCTGCCACCGCCACTACCGACGACCGCGCTGACGATGCCGATGACGACGGCGACGGCGACGACGCCGAGACAACCGAAGCCGATCACCTTGCCCGCGTTGGACTTCTTCGGCGGCTGCGGCTGGAACGGCGGCGGGGCGCCGTAGCCCGGCTGCTGCGGGCCGTTCCAGCCCGGCTGCTGCTGGTCGCCCCAGCCCGGCTGCTGCTGCGGATACTGCTGCTGGCTCATGATTCCCCCCAGGGTTTCGTGGTGTACGTGTGATGGACACGTAAAGGAACCGTATGGTTGCACGATTCACGTAAAAAAATGGAGGGGGTGAAGCAACCCGCGCCGCCGAACCTGCGTCCGTCGGCCAGCCACCTCCCTCGCAACGGGCGTGCTCCATTCGGTGGGATTTCGGTTACGTGCGGTGCGGTGGCGCGTTGGTGCTGCATGAGCAGAAGTCGCAGGCTGCGGGACCTGTCAGGGGCGCCGGCATTCGACCAGTTGAGGGCCGAGCTGGCTCGTGCTGCCGACTCGGTTGCCGGGGCACGGCCGCCTCGGCGAAAGGCGATCGACACATCGCTTCGCCCGGCGAGTGCGGAACCGGACGAGGACGGCGGCGAGACGGCGCCACCCGGCTCGGGCTGAGGTCACTCGCCCGCCTTCTCGAGCGGATAGCGGCGGCCTGCGTGCGGTGCAGGGGACCGCGCCTGTGCCGACTCGGAGAACCGGGGTGCCATGATCGCGGGATCAGCCGCAAACGCCCGACCGGCACCTCCGGAGGGCCGTAGGCTGCACCGTACGGGGTGTTCGCCACTGACGACGGCGCGGTGTTCCGACACCACGACATCGCCGAGTTGCACGCCGTGCTGTCCGGATTCGACCTGGTGGACGAGCGCCGGATCGACGTCGGCACGATGAACGGCCACCGGTCGCAGGCGGTGCAGCTTCTGGCCCGTAAGCCGTGAAACCTCACCGCCATCCGTTCGACGATCGACTGCGCGAACCCACTCCCCCGCGAGTCACATGCCCCTCGGGCCGCCCGTGGGCAGGTCATCCGCACGCTCGCCCGTGACCAGGTAGACCACGCGCCGGGCCACCGACACCGCATGGTCGGCGAACCGCTCGTAGTAACGGCCGACCAGTGTGACGTCCACGGCCGTCTCCACCCCGTGGTGCCACCGGTCGTCCATCAGGTGCTGGAAGATCGCACGGTGGAGCTCGTCCATGCGGTCGTCGTCCTGCTCCAGCTGGAGTGCTGCCTTGACGTCCTGGGTGAGGATCACTTCGGCCGCCTGCGCCATCAGGCGCTGCGCGAGCTGCCCCATCTCCAGGATCGTGCGGCGCAGATCGCGGGGCACGGCCCGTTCGGGATAGCGCATCCGGGCCAGCTTGGCCACATGCCGGGCCAGGTCTCCGGAGCGTTCCAGGTCCGCGCTCATACGCAGCGAGGTGACCACGGTCCGCAGGTCGGTCGCGACCGGCTGCTGCCGCGCCAGCACCGTGACCGCCCGGTTCTCCAGGTCGCGCTGCAGGTCATCGACCTTCTGGTCGGCTGAGATCACGCTCTCGGCAAGCTGCAGATCGGCGTCCAGGAGCGCGGTGGTGGCCAGACCGATGGCCGAGCCGACCAGGTTCGCCATCTCCACCAGTCCGTCACCGATCGAAGCCAGCTCTTCGTGATACGCCTCGCGCATCGCGTCCTCACCCCCAGTCGTGTGTCCGCCGGCCTTCGCCCCACTGCCAGGCTCGCACACATCACCCACGCCACCAGCGACGCCTCAGACCCTTGACCGGATTCGCCACACGAGCACGCGGCGCGCGATGATCTCGACCACGCCATACTGCACCGGGCGCCCTCACTCTGCCGGTACGTGAGCCACACGCGGACGCCGCCGTCACCGCACCGGAGCGTCAACCGCCGCGCATCGCGGCGGGCTCGGGGCCGGCCCCGAGCAATCCGAGGGCAAGCGGCTAGGCTGCGAAGCCGGAGCATCGGCGCCGGGCGGAGGGGCTGGTTCGATGGGTGCACGCAGGACGCGGGTCCGCGAGGTACGCCGTCGGCTCGCGCACGAGGGGCCTGCGTGGAGGCGGGACCGCGAGGCGGACTTCGAGACGGTCACGGTGCCCGAACGCGAGTGCGACCAACTGCGCGACCTATTGATCTCCGAGGGCGCGCAGACGGTTGTCGAGATCGGTCTCGCGTACGCCAGTTCCGCGCTCGCGATCGGCGAGGCGCTGATCACCGTGAACCCGCCGCACCCCCGGCACATCATCATCGACCCGTTCCAGGAACGTGACTGGTCCAACGTCGGCTGGGATCTGCTGTGCTCTGCCGGGCTGGATTCGATCGCCTCGCTCATGCCCACTCCTTCATCGATCGCGCTCCCACAACTCCTCGCCGAGGGGATCCGCGCCGACGCGGCGTTCGTGGACGGCAGTCACCGGTTCCACGAAGTCTTCGTCGATCTCTACTTCCTGCGAAAGATCGTTCGTCCCGGGGGGCTGATCGTGATCGACGACGACTGGGCGCCGTCCGTGCGAACCGCCGTGCGCTACTACGAGCGGAACCTGGGGTGGACGGCGATTCCGGACGCCTTCCCCGGCGAAGCCGTGACGACGGCCGGCGCCGCCTCTCCGTCCGAGCCGAGGAGTCGCTGCAAGGCCCTCCGCTTGCCCGACCCCTCGTTCGAACCGCCCTTCGAGGAGTTCCACGCGTTCTGAGGCACCCCCTCACCCCTGACCGGACCGGCTGCGGGAGGCTGCCGCACCGGCGGCGGCGTCGGTGCGGCAGCCTCCGGTCGCCCTCCCCCTCCGCGAGGGCGACCGGCGACTCCCGGTGACCTGGACGGCCAGGTACGGCACTCAGTCGAAGACCGGCTCAGAGGCCCAGATCGGCGGCCAGGCAGGAGAAGGACATCCATGACCCTTCGGGGTTGTAGGCGTTCCGCGCCGGGTCGTTCGGCGTCGCCTGCTTCTCTTCGACCATGTCCTCGAAGCGAATACGCTCCGGCAACGTGCCGAACCGTGCCTGACGTGCCGCAGCAGCACTGTCCACGGTGCTCTGGCTCTCCATGGCCAACTCCGCTCAGTCGGTGGCTTCTCGCCTTGCGGATGTCAGACTCACATCCCGCCGCGTCACCTGTCAAGACGGTGACGCAATACGGTCTCCGTCAGGCCCGCAGCGAGGCTCGTCGACCTTCTCGCCGGACACCCGCACCCTCGGGCGATCAACGGCGCCGCAGCGACGGGTCGAGGAGCGCGGGCGGAGTGTCGTGCTTCTCGTGCGGGGCCAGGTCGGTGCCGGGAGCGACGATCCCGTCGATCGCGTCGAGCACGTCGGCGGAGAGCACGGTGTCCGCGGCGGCGAGCTGCGCGTGCAGATGCTCCGGCGTGCGGGGGCCGATGAGCGCGCTGGTCACGGCGGGGTGCGCGGTCACGAAGCCGAGCGCGAGCTGGATCATCGTCAGTCCGGCCTCGTCGGCGACCTCGGCCAGCCGCTCGACGGCGTCGAGCCTGGCACGGTTGGCGGGGACGGCGGTGTCGAAGCGTTCCGGCATGAACGCCGAGCGGTGGGTGGTGACCTCCCGGCCCGCCCGGACCGCACCCGACAGCCAGCCCGAGGCCAGCGGGCTCCACACGAGCACGCCGAGTCCGTACTCCTCGGCCACCGGCAGGACGTGGCTCTCGACGCCGCGCTGCAGGATCGAGTAGCTGGGCTGCTCGGTGACGTAACGGCTCAGGCGGTTCTCCCGGGCGGCCCACTGCGCCTGCACGATCCGGTATGCGGGGAAGGTGGAGGAACCGAAGTAGCGGATCTTTCCCGCGCGTTGCAGATCGGTCAGGGCCGACAGCGTCTCCTCGTCGCTGGTGTTCGGGTCCCACCGGTGGATCTGGTAGAGGTCGACGTGGTCGACACCGAGGCGGCGCAGGCTGTCGTCCAGCGCGGTGACCAGCCAGCGGCGCGAAGCGCCCCGGTGGTTGCGCTCGGCGCCCATGGGCATGGCGGCCTTCGTGGCCAGCACGATGTCGTCGCGGCGGCCGGCGACGGCCTTGCCGACCATCTCCTCCGACTCGCCGTCGCCGTACATGTCGGCGGTGTCGATGACGTTGATCCCGGCCTCGAGGGCGGCGTCGACGATGGCAGTGGCCTCGTTCTGGGTGGTGCGCCCGATCCGGCCGAAGTTCATCGCGCCCAGCGCGAGGGAGCTGACCTGCACTCCGGTGCGGCCCAAGGTGCGGTACTGCATGGCTGTGTCCTCCATCGAGGGTGGGGCGGGGCGGCAGGGCATGACTTGGTGCCGGACCCCTGCTCTGACATCATGAACAAGTGGAACCTCGTTCCGGAACGATACGGAACACCGTTCCGCTTTTGCAAGGGTGGTCGTGGAGGGAGCGGCGTGGTGAGCGAGAGCGACGAGGGCGCAGGGCGGACGGCCGCGCCCAAACGGAAGGACGCCCGGCGCAACAAGGAGGCGCTGCTCGACGCGGCCGCCACGGTGTTCGTCCGGTCAGGCGTGGATGCGCCGGTACGCGACATCGCGGCCGAGGCCGGAGTCGGGCTCGGCACGATCTACCGCCACTTCCCGACCCGGGCGGACCTCATCATCGCCGTCTACCGGCACCAGGTCGACGCCTGCGCAGACGCCGGTCCGGCCCTGCTGGCGAGCAGCGCAACGCCGTACGCAGCACTGCGGGAATGGATCGACCTCTTCGTCGACTTCCTGGTCACCAAGCACGGGCTGGCCGCCGTACTGCAGTCCGACAACGCCGGCTTCGACACACTGCACGCCTACTTCCTCGACCGCCTCGTGCCCGTCTGCACCCAGCTGCTCGAAGCCGCGGCCGCCGCGGGCGAGATCGGTTCCGACATCGCGGGCTACGAACTCATGCGCGGCGTCGGCAACCTCTGCATCGGCGCGGACAACGACCCCCGCTACGACGCCCGCCGACTGGTCGAGCTCCTCGTCGGAGGACTGCGCCGGCCGCACTGAGCTCTGACCTCCTACGGCCTGATCTCGAAGCCGCCACGCCCGTCGAAGCGCACCTCCCGGACCGCGTCGAACCCGTCCGCCGGGGACGGCCTGCGCAGCCGCTTCAGGGTCGCGAACACGCCGACGTCCGGGACGCGCACACGGTCCTCTCGAGCAGCGTTGCGGCGGAGCGAGCCCGTGAGGTCCGGCGGGAACCAGTACGCCGTGACCGTCGCGCCGTGGGCGTGGCCCGCTTCCACCAGCGGGCCCCACTCCTGCGGTGAGGGGTTGGTGTTGTCCACCGCCACCGGCCGCCCCGCCGCGAGGGCCTCCTGCACCTGCCGCATCTGCCGCCGCTGCTTGTTGCGGGCGCGCCGGGGGAACAGGTCCTTGCTGACCAGCACGTACCGGCCGGACAGGTGCTGCGTGTAGAAGGTGGACTTCCCCGACGCCTGCAGCCCGACGAGCACCGCCATGTCCAGTCCTGTCCCCATACGGGCCACGATGACACGAGGCCGGCGGACGGGCGAAGCCCCGTGCGGCTCGGCGTTCCCGCGGACCGGGCGGACGATGGAGAGTGCGGAGGAGTCATCTCCGCTGGAGAGCGTCGTGACGAGAGCGGCGCGCGCCCGGCGGCCGCCCGGGCGGGATCGCGGCCGACGGGCCGGGCGCCGGGAAGGCGGGGCGTTCGGTGAAGGAGACACTGTCTCTCGGGCGCATCGCCGGCGTGCGCGTCGGCCTGCACTGGAGTGTGCTGGTCATCATCGTGCTGGTCGCCGTCGTCCTGGCCCGCGGGCGGCTTCCCGCGGCCCACCCCGGCCATCCGGCCTGGGCCTACTGGGTGGCGGCGCTGCTGACCTCACTGGTGTTCCTGGCGTCGCTGCTCGCACACGAACTCGCCCACGCGGTCGTCGCACGCCGCAACGGCGTGCAGGTCGAGGGCATCACACTGTGGATGCTGGGCGGTGCCGCCCGGCTGCGCACCGAGGCGCCGACGCCCGGTGTGGAACTGCGCATCGCCGTGGTGGGGCCGCTGACCAGTCTGATCGCGGGCGGGGTGTGCACCGGCCTGACCGTGGGGCTCGACGCCCTGCACGTCTCGGGTCTCGTGGTGGAGGCCGTCGCCTGGCTCGCCGCCATCAACATCGTGCTGGCCGTTTTCAACGCCCTGCCGGCGGCCCCGCTGGACGGCGGACGGCTGCTGCGGTCGTTCCTCTGGCACCGCACCGGTGACCGGGTGCGGGCGACCCGGGGCGCCTCGGCCGCGGGCCGCGTCCTCGGCTGGTTGCTGGTGGGCGGCGGGTTCGCGGCGGTGCTCTTCGCGGGCAACCTGTCGGGACTGTGGTCGGCGTTGATCGGCTGGTTCCTGATCAGCACGGCGACCGCGGAGGCCCGCCAGGCGGAGCTGCGCAGCGCCCTGCAGGGCGTCCCGGTGAGCCGGGTGATGACCTGGGACCCGGTCACCGTGCCCGCCGCTGAGACCATCGCCCGGTTCCTCGCGGACACGCCCTTCGACCGGTTCCGTCACTCCGCCTTCCCGGTCCTGGCGCCCGACGGAGGCGTGGCCGGGCTGGTCACCGCCGGCGCCGTCCGCGAGGTCCCGCCGCACGCCCGGCCGACCACCACGATCGGCCAGGTGATGCGCCCGCTCGCGGACATCGAGACGGCCGCACCCGGCGACATGGTCGTGGACCTGCTGCCCCGCCTCCAGGAGAGCCGGGAGCGTCGGGCACTCGTACTGGACGACGGGCGTCTGGTCGGCATCGTCACGCTCGCCGACATCAGCCGTGTCGTGACCTGGCTGACCGGCACACCCCGCCGGGAGGGTTGAGCCGTCCGCGCGACCGGGGCCAGGCCGCGGTGGTCAGATCGGCCCAGTGGATGGCGTGGCCGGTCTCGAGATGGTCGCCGTGGGCGGCGGCGACCCGGTCGACGATGTCCAGGCCGCGTCCGCGCTCCTCGTCGCCGCAACTGGCCGCCCACTCCCCTTCCGTGGCGGCGGGCCCTCCGTCGGTGACCTCCACCCGCACCCGGCCGGTGCCGGCATCCCGGCTCAGTCGCAGGGTGAGCGGCGGTCGGGCGTGCTCCACGGCGTTGGTCACGAGTTCGGACACCACCAGCAGCACCGGATCGGCGATCTCCGGCGCCACCTTCCAGCCCGCCAGGGTCCGTTCGGCCATCTTCCGCGCTTCTCCGGCGGCCTCGGGGCGGTGGGCCAGCATCCAGGTGCGAGGGAGACCGCGGGTGTCGACGATGGTCTCCATGCCGATCACGCCCTCTCACGGGGATCGGTTCCACAAGGAAGAACAAGGACTTCCCCGGCACCATTCCTCGACCCCCGGTGCCCGAGCGTCGTCCGGCCCACGGACCCGCTGCCCGCCGCAGCAGCACCCGCAGGCGCTCAGTTCAGCCCGGTTGCCTCTCCCGCCTCCCGGCCCCTCCCCTCCACCGCCGTCACGGCCATCGCCAGCGGACCGGGAGCCAGGAACGCCAGGGGCAGCAGCATCCACGCACACAGCGCCGCCGTCGCCAGGGCGAGCAGGATCAGGGCGCTGCCCGCCGCGTCCCGGGCGGCGGTGCGCGCCGCCGTACGCAGTGCCGTCGGCCAGTCGTTCAGTGACTCGGGGCGGGCACAGGCCCTCAGGCCCACCACCGCGGCGCACGCGCCGATCGCCGCGGCCACGGCCGTGAACGCCGGCGCCCCCGGCAGACCCGCGCCCGCCAGGGCCAGGTCCGCCGCCAGCAGCAGAACGCCCGCGAAGGCCACCGCCCCGGCCGCCAGGTCCCCGGCCCGCAGGCGGCCACGCAGCACCCGCAGGTACCGCCGCGCCGTTACCGGCCGGTCGTCCCGCACCCCGCGCAGGACCGCGCACGCCGTCGACAGGGCCGCGGGCGCGGTCAGCAGCGGCAGGGCCGCGACCGCCGTCGCCAGGCCCACGCTCAGCACGTCCGCGAACAGCGTCATCCGCGGGCCGAAGACCTCCCCGGGCTCCCGGGTCGTACGCCCGTTCATCCCTTGAGCCCCGAGCTCGCCATGCCCTCCACCAGGAACCGCTGGAAGGCGAGGAAGAACAGCACGATCGGCAGCAGCGCGATCACCGACATCGCGAACATGGGCCCGAACGCCGAGGTGCTGGAGGCGTCCACGAACGACCTCAGCGCCAGCGTCAGCGTGAACTTCTCGGGTGAGAACAGGTAGATCAGCTGGGTGAAGAAGTCGTTCCACGTCCAGATGAAGGTGAAGATCGCGGTGGTGATCAGGGCGGGGCGGGTCAGCGGCAGGATGACCAGGAAGAAGGAGCGGAACGGCCCGCAGCCGTCGATCCGCGCCGCCTCCTCCAGCTCGCGCGGCAGCCCCCGCATGAACTGCACGATGAGGAAGACGAAGAACGCCTCCGTGGCCAGGAACTTGGGCAGGATCAGCGGCCAGTACGTGTTCACCATGCCGAGCTTGTTGAAGATGATGTACTGCGGGATCAGCACCGCGTGGTGCGGCAGCATGATCGTGGCGATCATGAAGGCGAACAGCGGCCCGCGGAAGCGGAACCGCAACCGGGCGAAGGCGTACGCGGCCAGGGAGCAGGAGACGACGTTGCCGAGGACCGCGCCGCCCGCGATGAGCAGGGAGTTGCCGAGCAGCCGCCAGACCGGGACGCCGTTCACGCCGTCGAACGCCGTCTTGTAGTTCGACCACTCGAAGTGGCTGGGCAGCAGGTTCAGGCTGGCGATGACCTCGTTCGCGGGCTTCAGCGAGGTCGCGAGCAGCCACGCCAGCGGGTAGAGCATCACCAGCAGCGCGGCCAGACAGCCGGTGTGCAGGGCCACGCGGCGCCAGGCGACCGGCTTGCGCAAGGCGGAGGCGGTCGTACTCATCGGGCTCCCCCATCGGTGTCAGAGGCGTAGAAGACCCAGGACCGCGAGGTGCGGAACAGCACCGCGGTGACCGCGCCGATCGCCAGCAGCAGCACCCAGGCCATCGCGGAGGCGTAGCCCATGTGGGAGGCGACGAAGCCGCGGTCGTAGAGGTAGAGCGTGTAGAACAGGGTCGAGTCGGCGGGCCCGCCCTTGCCGGCGCTGACCGCGAAGGCGGGGGTGAAGACCTGGAAGGACTGGATGGTCTGGAGCACCAGGTTGAAGAAGATCACCGGGGACAGCATCGGCACGGTGATGGACAGGAACTGCCGCCACCGGCTCGCCCCGTCGACCTCGGCGGCCTCGTACAGCTCCCCCGGGATCTGCTGGAGTCCGGCGAGGAAGATGACCATCGGCGCGCCGAACTGCCACACCGTCAGCAGCGCCACCGCGAGCAGGGCCCAGCCGGGCCGGGTGACCCAGCCGCCGGTGCCGAGGAGGTGGTCGACCGTACCGCCGTCGTTGAAGATCGCCCGCCAGACGAGGGCGATCGACATGGAGGCGCCGAGCAGGGAGGGCGCGTAGAAGGCGGAGCGGTAGAAGCCCTTGGCGCGGCGCACGGACTTCAGCGCGAGGGCGACGACGAGGGCGAGCCCGAGTTGGAGCGGTACGGCGATGACGACGTACGTCAGCGTGGCGACGACCGAGCGCCAGTAGCGCGGATCCTCGGTGAACATCTGCGTGTAGTTGCGCAGGCCCACCCAGTGCGGCGGGTTGAACAGGTCGTAGTCGGTGAAGGAGAGGTAGAGCGAGACTGCCATCGGGAGCAGGGTGAGCACGGTCGCGCCGAGCACCCACGGGGACAGGAACACCCAGGCGGCACCCTCACGGCGGCGCTTCGGCCGGCTCGGGGTCGCGGGGCGCGTCCGGGGAACTCCCGTGGCCTGTACGTCGGTTGCCGTCATGACCTCAGCTCCGCCTTCGCCTCGGTGATGTAGTTCTTCGCCGCCTCGCGGGGCGACATCCGCTCGTACGACACCTGGTCGTAGTCGCGCTGGAAGGTGGTCTGCAGCGCGTTGTCGCCCGAGGGCGGCGCCTGCGGCGGAGCCTTGAGGTCGCCTTCGAGCGAGGACTGGTAGTCGGAGATGGTCCTGTCGAAGTCCTTGAGCGCGGGGGCGAGTTTGTCGCGCAGGGACTCGTTGACGGGAATGCCGCGGGCCGCGCCGAGGATCGCCCCGGCGTCGGGGTCGTCGATCATGAAGTCGATCAGCTCGGCGGCCTCCTGCGGGTGGGAGGTGTGCGCGGAGACGCCCATGAACATCGACGGTTTGAAGTACTGGCCCGGGGTGCCGTCCTCGCCCGACGGCATGGGCGCCAGCGCGATGCCGTCCGGTACGAGGGCGAGGAAACCGCTCGCGGGGGCGTCCCAGTTGACGTCGGACACCGCCCTGCCGCGGCCCAGCGGGGTGTTCTCCACCGAACCGTCGAGCTGGGTGGTCTGCTCGGCCGGCGAGACGGCGCCCTCACGGCGCAGCTTGTCGGTGAAGATCCACCAGCGGGTCAGGTCGTCGGCCGTGAAGCCGAGCCTCCGGTCCTTGGTGTAGAGGGACTTGCCCTGGCCGCGCAGCCACACCTCGAAGGCGTCCTCGCTCTGCCCCGGGTCGGTGCCGCCGGGCTTGCCGGTCCTCTTCGCCAACTGCCGCATGGCGTCGGCCCACTGGCTCCACGTCCAGCCCTCGCGGGGAAGGGCGACACCGGACGACTTCCACTCCTTGACGTCGTAGACCATCGTCTCGGTGCCCCGGCCCTGCGGGATCGCGTACTGCTTGCCGTTCACCCTGCCGGTGGCGAGGAGTCCGGCGTCGATCTCCGCGGTGCCCAGGGCCGCCTTCTGGGTGCCGAGGTCGAGGAGGACGCCGCCGGACGCGTACTGGTCGATCATGCGGTAGTCGAGTTGCATCACGTCGGGGGCGTCGCCGCCGGCGGCCTGGGTGGCCAGCTTCTGCTTGTAGGCGTCGTAGCCGGAGAACGACGTCTGCACCCGGATCCCGGGGTGCCGTTCCTCGAAGAGCGCGATGGCCTTCTCGGTTCTCGCAGCGCGGTCCGGGTTGCCCCACCAGGTGTAGCGGAGCACCACCTTGCCGCCTGAGCCGCCGTCATCCGTGCCCCCGCAGCCGGACAGCGCCGCGCACAGCGCCAGCACCACGGCCACTGAGCAGGACACCCTCGTCCTGTTTCCGGGCATGGGTCACCCCTCTCGCCAGAAAGCGCTTACACGCTTCAAGTGACCCTAGGTATGGTCCGGATGTCACAACAAGCCCTCTGCACCGCTTCCGTGGGACGGAGCCCCAGCATGTCTTCCGACACCGCACCTCGCCGCCGTGCCGCCGTCGTGGGTCTGGGCGCCCGCGCCCGGCTCTTCGTCGAGGCCCTCTCAGGGCCGTACGCCGACCGGATCGAACTGGCCGGCTTCTGCGACGTCAACGCCCACCGAATGGCCGTCCACAACGACTGGATCACCGCCGACCGCCCCGGCCGCCCGCCCGTACCGGCGTACGCCGCCGAGGACTTCGAGCTGATGCTGCGCCGTGAGCGCATCGACCTGGTGGTGGTGTGCAGTGTGGACCGCACGCACGACCACTACATCGTGGCCGCCCTGGAGGCGGGCTGCGACGTGGTCACCGAGAAGCCCATGACGACGGACGCCGGGCGGGCCCGCCGCATCCTGGACACGCGGCGCCGCACCGGCCGCGAGGTCCGGGTCGCCTTCAACTACCGCTACAACCCGGTGCATTCTGCGGTACGGGAGCTGCTGGCGGCGGGGGAGATCGGCGAGGTCGGCTCGGTGCACTTCGAGTGGCTGCTCGATCTGCGGCACGGCGCCGACTACTTCCGCCGCTGGCACCGGGAGAAGGCCAACTCCGGGGGGCTGATGGTGCACAAGGCGACGCACCACTTCGACCTGGTCAACTGGTGGCTGGACTCCCGGCCCGAGACCGTCTTCGCGCAGGGCGGCCTGTTCTTCTACGGCGACGAGGCCGGCCGGCGCCGGAACCTGGCCCGCCCCTACCGGCGCGCGCACGGCTCCCCGGCGGCCGACGGCGACCCCTTCGCGCTGCGCCTCGCGGACTCGCCGGTGCTCAGCGCGCTGTACCTGGACGCGGAGCGCGAGGACGGCTACCACCGGGACCAGAACGTGTTCGGGCCGGGTGTGACCATCGAGGACGACATGGCGGTACTGGTGCGGTACGCGTCCGGCGCGACCCTGACGTACCACCTCACCGCGTACGCACCCTGGGAGGGCTACCGCATCGCCTTCAACGGCAGCGAGGGGCGGCTGGAGCTGCTGGTCGAGGAGTCCACGTGGTCCCCCCGCCGGACGCGGGACGGCGCCACCGGCCCGGTGCTGCACGGGGCCGAGACCGACGTGCGGGCGGGGCGGACCGAGTTGCTGCTGCGCCGGTTCTGGGAGCGGCCGCGGGAGGTGAAGGTGGCGACCGGTGAGGGCGGGCACGGCGGCGGGGACGTGCGGATGCTGGCGGACCTGTTCGGCGAGCGCGCCGAGGATCCGCTGGGGCGGGCGGCGGACGCGACGGACGGGGCGCGCTCCCTGGTGACGGGGTTGGCCGCGAACCGGTCGTTCGAGACCGGACTGCCCGTACGGGCACGGGAGTTGCTTGACGTCTGAGCTAATCCGAGCCGGATGCCGACTATACATGCCTTCGACGGGGAAGACGAACAAACGTGCCGCCGGGTTGCGTGCGGCGGCGGTCCTGCTCGCCACCATGACTATCGGGCTCTCGGGCTGCACCACGCTGCACACCACCGCGCCCAGCACCGTCCGAGCGCGCGCCGCCCAGGGCGCGCCGGCCCGGTTCGGGACCGTGGACTGCCGCGAGTCCAAGTGCATCGCGCTGACCTTCGACGCCGGGCCGAGCGAGAACTCGGCGCGACTGCTCGACATCCTGAAGGAGAAGAAGGTCCCCGCGACGTTCTTCCTGCTCGGCGAGCGGCACATCGAGAAGTACCCGGAACTCGTCCAGCGGATGGCGGCCGAAGGACACGAGGTCGCCAGCCACACCTGGGACCACAAGATCCTCACCCAGATCTCGCCGCAGCAGATACGCGACGAACTGCAAAGGCCCGACGACGCGATAGAGAAGCTCACCGGGCACCGGCCCACCCTGATGCGTCCGCCGCAGGGCCGTACGAACGACACCGTGCACCGGATCTGCCGGGAACTGGGCCTCGCCGAGGTGCTGTGGAGCGTGACCGCCAAGGACTACATGACGGAGGACCCGGCTGTCATCGAGAAGCGGGTCCTGGACCAGGCGTCCCGGGACGGGATCATCCTGCTGCACGACCTCTACCCGGGCACCGTCCCCGCGGTGCCCGGGATCATCGACGCACTGAAGGAACGGGGATACGTGTTCGTCACCGTGCCGCAGCTGCTGGCGCCGGGGAAGGCGGAACCGGGCGAGGTCTACCGTTGACGGCCCGTCGGCTCAGCGCAGCCGGCACCGGGATCTTCTCGTAGCCGTACACGATGAACGACTCCACCTGCCGGACCTCGCCGTCCGGTCCCGGCTCGGGGAAACGGTCGAAGAGGGCGGGTAGCGCGACGGACGCCTCCAGGCGGGCCGACGGGGCGCCCACGCAGTAGTGGACGCCGCACCCGAAGGCAAGGTGGCGCAGGTTCGGCGAGGGAGCCGTCCGGGGCGAGCGCGCCCAGGTCACCCGTCCGTCCACGAGGAGCAGCGGCCGCGCGTGGCTCAGGTGAACGGCGGACCGCGCCTGCGTACGATCCCCCGGTGGTCCTCTTCCGGCTCGAACGCGTCGTTCCACTCTCCGTCGAGCAGGCCTGGCTCCGCCTCACGGACTGGCCGCGGCACGCCGACGTGGTGCCGCTGACCCGGATCACGGTGCGCACCCCGCCGCCGACGGGCGTCGGCACGGTGTTCGTGGCCCGCACCGGCGTCGGACCGCTCGGCTTCGACGACCCGATGGAGGTGGTCGAGTGGCGGCCGCCGACGCTGTGCCGCCTGGTCAAGCGGGGCGGTTTCGTCACCGGCTGGGCGGAGATCGAGGTGCTCGCGCACGGCGAGGGGCATGCAGCCGTGGTGTGGCGGGAGGAACTGGCCGTACGCCCGCTGCCGGCACTCTTCGACCGGCCGCTCGGACGGGCGGCCCGGTGGATGTTCGGGCGCGCGATGGACGGGCTGCTGAGGCCGGATCCGGACACCGGTGTCAGCGGCGGCCCCTAAAGTCCACCTCCATGACCGATGCTGCCGCATACCTCGAGACCACCAAGGCGTCCTACGACATCGTCGCCGCTGACTACGACCGGCTGCTCAGGAACGCCTTGGACGACAGCCCCTTCGACCGGGCCATGCTCGGGGTGTTCGCCGAGCGGGTGCTGGCCGACGGGGGCGGTCCCGTCGGGGATCTCGGATGCGGGACGGGACGGGTGACGGCTTATCTGCACAAACTCGGCCTCGACGCCTTCGGGGTCGACCTCTCCCATGGGATGGTGGCCGTGGCCCGGCAGGTGTACTCCGGGCTGCGGTTCGAGGTGGGGTCGATGACGGACCTCGACATCGCGGACGGCACGCTGGCCGGGGCCCTGGCCTGGTACTCCACGGTGCACACCCCGCCCCACGAACTCCCGGCGTACTTCGGTGAGTTCCACCGCGTCCTGGCGCCGGGCGGCCACCTCCTCACGGCCTTCAAAGTCGGCGACGAACGCGTCCACCTGGACCACGCGTACGGGCACGACCTCTCCCTGGAGGTCTACCGATTCCGTCCCGAGCAGGTCTCCGGACTGCTGGCGGAGGCGGGGTTCGAGGAAGTCGCCCGGCTCGTGCGCGCGGCGGACGGTTGGGAGGAGACCCCGCAGGGGTACCTCCTCGCCCGCAAGTGTGCCCAGTAGGACTCCGGTCAGGCTGGTGGCGCGTGGCCCCCACGATCCGGCGGGGATCCGGGCGCGGACCTGGGCCGAACGCGTCAAGTTCGGGTGGAAGCCGAGCAAGGCCGCCGGCGGGACGAGCCTCCGCCCGGCGCGGGCCGGTCCTCAGGCCACCGAGCCGATCCGCCGTGCCGTCGACGACGCCGTGTCGTGGTGGATCGGCGTGTGAGCCCCGGTGAGGGGCACCCCGCTGCCGCCGCGCCGGTTCGCGACGATCTCCGCCGCGATCGACAGGGCCGTCTCCTCGGGTGTGCGGGCGCCGAGGTCCAGGCCTATGGGGGACCTCAGGCGCGCCAGCTCGAGTTCGGTGACGCCGACCGCGCGCAGGCGCTCGTTGCGGTCCAGATGGGTGCGGCGGGAGCCCATCGCGCCGACGTACGCGACCGGGAGGCGCAGCGCCAGCTTCAGCAGCGGTACGTCGAACTTGGCGTCGTGGGTCAGGACGCACAGGACCGTGCGGGCGTCGATCTCCGTGCGCTCCAGGTACCGGTGCGGCCACTCGACGACGATCTCGTCGGCCTCGGGGAAGCGGGTGCGGGTGGCGAAGACGGGCCGGGCGTCGCACACGGTGACCCGGTAGCCGAGGAACTTGCCGATGCGGACCAGTGCGGAGGCGAAGTCGATCGCTCCGAACACGATCATCCGGGGCGGCGGAACGGACGACTCCACCAGGACCGTGAGCGGTGCTCCACAACGTGACCCCCGCTCTCCGATCTCCAGGGTGCCGGTGCGTCCGGCGTCCAGGAAGGCGCCCGCCTCGGCCGCCACCGTGCGGTCCAGTTCCGGGTGGGCGTCGAAGCCGCCCTCGTACCTGCCGTCGGGGTGGACGAGCAGCGCCTTGCCGAGCAGTTCCGCCGGGCCCGACGCGATCCGTGCCACCGCCGCCGCCCGCCCCTGCGCCGCTGCGGCCAGCGCGGCGGCGAGCACCGGGCGGGCGGGGTCGGCCGCCCGGAGGGGGGTGACCAGGACGTCGATGACGCCGCCGCAGGTCAGGCCCACGGCAAAGGCGTCCTCGTCGCTGTATCCGAAGCGCTCCAGGACGGTTCCGCCGTCCTCGAGCGCCTGCCGGCACAGCTCGTACACCGCGCCCTCCACGCAACCACCGGAGACCGAGCCGATCGCCGTGCCGTCGGCGTCCACCGCGAGGGCCGCGCCCGGCTGCCGGGGGGCGCTGCCGCCGACCGCCACCACGGTGGCCACGGCGAAGTCGCGGCCCTGCTCGACCCACCGGGTCAGCTCCTCGGCGATGTCCAACATCTCTCGGTCTCCTTGAACAGCGGTTGCGAAGAGGGTCCCTCGGGACAGCGGCTAGCGCACGCCCAGCCAGTTCTCGATCGGGTGGAGGGCGAAGTAGATCAGGAAGATCACCGTCAGGCCCCACATGAAGGCGCCGATCTCCCGCGCCCTGCCCTGGGCGGCCTTGATGGCGACGTACGAGACGACACCCGCGGCGACACCGGTGGTGATGGTGTACGTGAACGGCATCAGGACCACGGTCAGGAAGACCGGGATCGCGGTGGCGCGGTCGGCCCAGTCCACATGGCGGGCGTTCATCAGCATCATCGCGCCGATCACCACCAGGGCGGCGGAGGCCACCTCCTGGGGGACGATCGCCGTCAGCGGGGTGAAGAACAGGCACGCGGCGAAGAGCAGGCCGGTGACGACGGAGGCGAGGCCCGTGCGGGCGCCCTCCCCCACGCCCGTGGCGGACTCGATGAACACGGTCTGGCCCGAGCCGCCCGCCACGCCGCCGATCGCACCGCCCGCGCCGTCGATGAACAGCGCCTTGGACAGGCCCGGCATCCGGCCCCTGTCGTCGGCGAGCCCGGCCTCCGTGCCGACGCCGATGATGGTGGCCATCGCGTCGAAGAAACCGGCCAGCACGAGGGTGAAGACGATCATCCCCACCGTCATGGCGCCGACCTTGTCCCAGCCGCCGAACTCCACGTGCCCGAAGAGCGAGAAGTCGGGCATCGAGACCGCGCCGCCGTGCAGTTCGGGCGCTCCGCTCGCCCAGGCGTCGGCCTTGATGACGCCCGCCGCGTTCAGCACGGCCGCCACGACAGTGCCGCCGACGATGCCGATGAGGATGGCGCCGGGGACGCCCCGGGCCTGGAGCATGAAGACGAGGAGGAGGGTGCCGGCGAACAGCAGGACCGGCCAGCCGGTCAGCTGGCCCGCCGGGCCCAGGGTGACCGGGGTGGCTTTGCCCTGGTGGACGAAGCCGGACTTGTAGAAGCCGATCAGGGCGATGAACAGGCCGATCCCCATCGTGATCCCGTGCTTCAGCGCCAGCGGGATCGCGTTCATGATCATCTCACGGAGGCCGGTGACGACCAGGAGCATGATGACCACGCCGTAGATCACACACATGCCCATGGCCTGCGGCCAGGTCATCTGCGGGGCGACCTGGGAGGAGAGGACACCGGAGACGGAGAGGCCGGCGGCGAGGGCGAGCGGCACCTTGCCGACGAGACCCATCAGCAGCGTGGTGAGGGCCGCCGCGAACGCGGTCGCGGTGATCACGGCCTTCTGGCCGAGGGTGTCCCCCGCGGCGTCCTTGCCGGACAGGACGAGCGGGTTGAGCAGGAGGATGTACGCCATCGCCATGAAGGTGGTGATGCCGCCGCGGACCTCGCGGGCGAGCGTGGATCCCCGCGTCGATATGTGGAAGTACCGGTCGAGCCAGGGCCGGCTGCCGGACGGGGCGGGGGGTTCCGTGCCGGCGTCTTCGGCTGTGGGCCTGGGCTCGACTGAGGGGTGGGTCATGGGGCCGTCTCCCAAGTTTCATAGGGGGTTGGGATGTGCACGACCCGGGGGACGGCCCGAGACGAACGGGGGTGTTGCGGTGGTGCGACCGGCGCCGGAGTGGCCGTGGGTCGAGCTCTTGCCCGGCGCCGCAGTGGCCGTCGGTCGAGGGCTTGCCCGGCGCCGGGGTGCCTCCCCAAGCCCTTCGAACAGGGGGACCCCGGCGCCTACCCGTGCCGCCCTGCGGCACGACTGCCCGCAACGGCGGACGACCCGTGTTACGCCGTGCCCGTGAGGTGTTCGGGACGTACCGGCGTCCTGTTCAGCTCCAGCCCCGTCGCGTGGCGGATCGCCGCGAGCACGGCCGGAGTCGATGACAGCGTCGGAGCCTCGCCCACGCCGCGCAGCCCGTACGGGGCGTGGTCGTCGGCCAGTTCCAGGACGTCGACCGGGATCGTCGGCGTGTCCAGGATCGTGGGGATCAGGTAGTCCGTGAACGACGGGTTCTTCACCTTCGCCGTCTTCGGGTCGACGACGATCTCCTCCATGACCGCGATGCCCAGTCCCTGGGTCGTACCGCCCTGGATCTGACCGGTCACGGACAGCGGGTTGAGCGCCTTGCCGACGTCCTGGGCGCAGGCCAGTTCGATGACCTTGACCAGCCCCAACTCGGTGTCGACCTCGACCACGGCGCGGTGCGCGGCGAAGGAGTACTGGACGTGGCCGTTGCCCTGGCCGGTGCGCAGGTCGAAGGGCTCGGTCGGGCGGTGCCGCCACTCGCGCTCGATCTCCACGACCTCGTCGCCGAGCACGTCCACCAGGTCGGCGAGCACCTCTCCCCCGTCGGTGACGATCTTGCCGCCCTCCAGCAGCAGCTCCGCCGTCGCCCAGGCCGGGTGGTACGAGCCGAACTTGCGGCGCCCGATCTCCAGGACCTTCTCGCGGACCAACTCGCAGGCGTTCTTCACGGCGCCCCCGGTGACGTACGTCTGGCGGGACGCGGACGTCGAACCGGCCGACCCGACCTGCGTGTCCGCCGGGTTGATCGTCACCTGGGCGATGCCCAGCTCGGTGCGGGCGATCTGCGCGTGGACGGTGACGCCGCCCTGGCCGACCTCCGCCATCGCCGTGTGGACGGTGGCGACGGGTTCCCCCGCGACGACCTCCATGCGGACCTTGGCGGTGGAGTAGTCGTCGAAGCCCTCGGAGAAGCCGACGTTCTTGATGCCGACCGCGTAGCCCACACCGCGTACGACGCCTTCGCCGTGCGTGGTGTTGGACAGGCCGCCGGGCAGTTGCCGTACGTCCGCGCCCTCGGAGCTCTCCCACTGGCGCTCCGGCGGCAGGGGCATCGCCTTGACGCGGCGCAGGAGTTCGGCGACCGGTGCGGGGGAGTCGACCACCTGGCCGGTGGGCATGACCGCGCCCTGGGACATCGCGTTGCGCTGCCGGAACTCCACCGGGTCCATGCCGAGCCTCTTGGCGAGCTTGTCCATCTGCGCCTCGTAGGCGAAGCACGCCTGGACCGCGCCGAAGCCGCGCATGGCGCCACAGGGCGGGTTGTTGGTGTAGAGGGCAACGGCCTCGATGTCGACGTCGTCGACGACGTAGGGGCCGACCCCGAGCGAGGAGGCGTTGCCGACCACCGCCGGGGAGGAGGACGCGTACGCGCCGCCGTCGAGGACGATCCGGCACTTCACATGGGTGAGCTTGCCGTCCTTCGTCGCGCCGTGCTCGTAGTACAGCTTCGCCGGGTGGCGGTGGACGTGCCCGAAGAAGGACTCGAAGCGGTTGTAGACGATCTTGACCGGCTTGCCGGTGCGCAGGGCGAGCAGACAGGCGTGGATCTGCATCGACAGGTCCTCACGGCCGCCGAAGGCGCCGCCGACACCGGCCAGGGTCATCCGGACCTTGTCCTCGGGCAGGCCGAGGACGGGTGCGATCTGACGGAGGTCGGCGTGCAGCCACTGGGTGGCGATGTAGAGGTCCACGCCGCCGTCCTCGGCGGGGACGGCGAGACCGGACTCCGGGCCGAGGAAGGCCTGGTCCTGCATGCCGAAGTGGTATTCGCCCTCGACGACGACGTCGGCCCGCTCGCGTGCCGTCGTCACGTCGCCGCGGACGATGGGCTGGCGGTGGACGATGTTGGGGTGCGGGACGTGGGCGGCGTGGTGGTCCGTGCGGTTGTCGTGGACGAGGATCGCGTCCGGGGCGAGGGCGGACGCCTCGTCCGTGATGACCGGCAGTTCGCGGTAGTCCACCTTGATCTTCGCGGCGGCGCGGCGTGCGGTCTCCGGGTGGTCGGCGGCGACGATCGCGACGGGCTCACCGTGGTGGCGTACCTTGCCGTGGGCGAGGACGGGGGTGTCCTGGATCTCCAGGCCGTAGTTCCTCACGTCGGTCGGCAGGTCGTCGTACGTCATCACCGCGTACACGCCGGGCGTTGCGAGTGCCTCGCCGGTGTCGATCGACACGATCTCGGCGTGAGCGACCGGGGAGCGCAGGATGTGGCCCCAGAGCATGTCCTCGTGCCACATGTCGGACGAGTACGCGAACTCGCCGGTGACCTTGAGCGTGCCGTCGGGGCGGAGCGTGGACTCGCCGATGCCGCCCTTGGTCCGGGACCCTTGGGTGATCTTCGTGGGGAGGCCGATGGGGGCACCTCCCTGCTCGAACGTAGTTGAGAGCTTGGGGGACGCCATGGTCAGACCCCTTCGGACTGCCGGGCGGCCGCCAGGCGGACCGCGTCCATGATCTTCTCGTAGCCGGTGCAACGGCACAGGTTGCCCGACAGAGCCTCGCGGATGTCCGCGTCGGTCGGGTTCGGGTTGCGCTCCAGCATCTCGTCGGCGGCGACCAGCAGGCCGGGCGTGCAGAAGCCGCACTGGACGGCGCCGGCGTCGATGAACGCCTGCTGGACGGGGGCGAGGTCGGTTCCCTCGCCGGTCTGCGAGTCGGTGCCGTCGGCCTGACACCGTTCGGCTTCGTCGAGGGACGTGCCGCGGGAATCGGCCCCGCACGTGCGCTGCTTCGCGTAATCCGCCAGCCCCTCGACCGTGACCACCTCGCGCCCCTCCGCCTGCCCGGCCGCGACCAGACACGAACACACCGGCACGCCGTCCAGGCGGACCGTGCACGAGCCGCACTCGCCCTGTTCGCAGGCGTTCTTGGAGCCCGGAAGGCCGAGCCGTTCCCTCAGGACGTACAGCAGGGACTCGCCCTCCCAGACGTCGTCGGCCTCCTGCGGGCGTCCGTTGACCGTGAAGTTGACGCGCATCACGCAGCTCCCTTCGAGGTGCGGCGGGTGCCGCGGTACGACTCCCAGGTCCAGGTCAGCGTGCGGCGGGCCATGACCCCGACCGCGTGGCGGCGGTAGCTCGCGGTGCCCCGGACGTCGTCGATCGGGTTGCAGGCGGCGGCGCACAGCTGCGCGAACTGCCGGGCGACGGAAGGGGTGATGATCCTGCCGTCGTCCCAGAAGCCGCCCTCCTCCAGGGCCGCGTTCAGGAACTCCTCGGCGGCCTTGGCCCGGACGGGCGTGGGCGCGGCGGAGCCGATGCCGGTGCGGACCGTGCGGGACTCGGGGTGCAGGGCGAGCCCGAAGGCGCACACCGCGATCACCATCGCGTTGCGGGTGCCGACCTTCGAGTACTGCTGGGGGCCGTCGGCCTTCTTGATGTGGACGGCGCGGATCAGCTCGTCGGCGGCGAGCGCGTTGCGCTTGACGCCGGTGTAGAAGGCGTCGATCGGGATGAGGCGGGTGCCGCGGGCCGCGGACTCCACCTCGACCTCGGCGCCCGCCGCGAGCAGGGCCGGGTGGGCGTCGCCGGCCGGGGAGGCGGTGCCGAGGTTGCCGCCGACGCCGCCGCGGTTACGGATCTGCGGGGACGCCACCGTGTGGGAGGCGAGGGCCAGGCCCGGCAGCTCGGCCCGCAGGTTCTCCATGATCTTGGTGTAGGGCACCGAGGCGCCGAGCCGCACGCTGTCCTCACCGACCTCCCACTCGTAGAGATCGCCGATGCGAGTGAGGTCCATCAGATGCTCGGGCCGGCGGTGGTCGAAGTTGATCTCGACCATCACATCGGTGCCGCCCGCAATCGGTACGGCGCTGGGGTGCTCGGCCTTGGCGGCGAGCGCCTCCTCCCAGCTTGCGGGGCGAAGGAAGTCCATGACCGGCTCTCTTCTTCGTCTCGGGGGCGGTACGGATCGAGCCATGTCCGGTGCGGCGGCCCGGCTCGTTCAAGTGCTGTTCACGGGGAGTGGAGTCAGTACACCGCCGGGTACTCCAACGGGGTCAGTCACCGAAAACATGAAGGAGTTGGCTGGTGAGGGCGGCCATCTTGTAGATTCATATGAACGGAGGCCGTCCGTAACCTCTCCGGTTTCGCCTGGAAACACGACGCACCGGCGGCGGCGACCGTGAGCACGGCTTCCGAAAAGCCCAGGCCAACGCCCTGGCCGACCGACCATGGATTTCCGGACAAGAACGGCGGCAACGACACATGCGGCTGCGCGCACTGCTGAACACCGACGCGCTGGGGCTGCGGCTGCTCGGCGGCGAGGACGAGCTCGACCGTACCGTGCGCGGTGTGATGACCACGGACCTGAAGGACCCCAGCCGGTACCTCTCCGGCGGTGAACTGGTCCTCACGGGCCTGGCCTGGCGGCACGACCCCGCCGACTCCGAGCCCTTCGTGCGGATCCTGACGAGCGCCGGTGTGGCCGCGCTCGCCGCGGGTGAGGCGGAGCTGGGCGACGTCCCGGACGACCTCGTCGTGGCCTGCGCCCGGCACCGGCTGCCGCTGTTCGCCGTCCATGAGTCGGTGGCGTTCGCCACGATCACCGAGCACGTCGTACGGCAGGTCTCCGGCGAGCGGGCCGGGGACCTGGCGGCCGTGGTGGACCGGCACCGGCGGATGATGACCCCCGGCCCTGCGGGCGGCGGCCCGGACGTCGTCCTGGACCTGCTCCACTCCGACCTGGACCTGCGGGCCTGGGTGCTCTCCCCCACCGGCCTGCCCATCGCCGGGCCGACGCCGGGTCTCGCCGCCGACGTGTGCGCCAGGCTGGCGGCCGAGCATCTGGCGGCGACGCGCACCGGGCGCCGGGGACCGCACCGGGTGACGCTCGGCGCGACGACGTACTCCCTCTTCCCGATCCGCGGCTGGGGGCACCGCCCAGCGGTAGCTGGGGGAGGGCGGACCGGCGGCGCCTCCCGGGACGTGCGCGAGACGGTGCTGTCCGACTGGCTGCTCGCGGTCGAGGCGGACGCCGGGGACTGGGCCGAGGAGCGCCTCGACCTGCTGCACGGCGTCACCCAGCTGATCGCGGTCGAACGGGACCGGCGCGACGCGGCGCGCACCGTGCGGCGGCGGCTCGCGCAGGAGGTCCTCGAGCTGGTGCAGGCGGGGGCCGCCCCCGCCGAGATCGCGGCCCGGCTGCGGGTCGCCGCGCCCGTGCTGCTGCCGGGGCTCGGGTCGGCGCCGCACTGGCAGGTGGTGGTGGCCCGGGTCGAGTGGGACGGCGGGGAGGTCGAGAGCGGGCCGGTCGCCCAGGCGTTGCTGGAGGAGATCCTGGTCGACGCTCTCCCGGGCTCTTCGAACAAGGGCTACCCGGGGTCCACCGGCCCGGAGCACTCCGACCGCATCGCGGTGGCCCACACCGGGGACGAGGCGATCGCGCTCGTGCCGCTTCCGTCCGTGTCCTCCGAGCAGGACGCTTCCGAGCAGGGCGTCCTCGCCGACACCCTGCTTCAGGCCGTACGGGACCCGCTGTCCGCGGGCCTCGCCGACGACGGCCGGCTCACGCTGGGCGTCAGCGCCGCGGTGCACTCGGCGGAGGGGCTGCGCGGCGCCCTGGAGGAGGCGCGGCACGCCCGCCGGGTCGCCGCCGCCCGCCCGGGCCGGGTCTGTGCGGCCGGCCACCAGGAGCTGGCCTCGCACGTGCTGCTGCTGCCGTTCGTCCCGGACGACGTGCGCCGCGCCTTCACGGCCCGTCTGCTGGATCCGCTGCGCGACTACGACCGCCGGCACCGCGCCGAGCTGATCCCGACCCTGGAGGCGTTCCTCGAGTGCGACGGCTCCTGGACCCGTTGCGCGACCCGGCTCCACCTGCACGTCAACACGCTGCGATACCGGGTGGGGCGTATCGAGCAGTTGACGAGCCGTGACCTCTCGCGCCTGGAGGACAAGCTCGATTTCTTCCTCGCATTGCGTATGAGCTGAGGTCAGGGCGGTGGTGCACCGGTGGCCGCAACAGCCGCCGGTGTCCCACGACTTTGTGAAATCCTTCACCCAGCCTCTTGGCCTCGCGCCGCGGTTGGTGCTGGAATGCCGCCACCACCTAAAGCTCGATGGCGTGCTCGGGAGGGCAACGTGGCGCATACCGCCATGTCTGGTACCGGAACGACCGCAGCTGACGATCCACTCCAGACCGCGGTATGGCGGCTGCGCTCGCGCGCCTGCTGGGCCGATGCGGCGGCCCTCCTCCGGCCCGTGGCGGCCGAGGCGTCCCTCCAGCGGGCCGCGCTGCTGGTCGAGCGGTGCCTGTACACGGAGAAGGGCTGGGAGGAGGCCGAGGACGCGCTGCGCACGGCCGAGGCTCAGGCCCACAGCGACGAGGAGCGGGGCGCGGCCGCTTGTGAACGCGGGTACTTGGCGTACGCCGCCACCCTGCTAGGGGTCCGGGACCGGGCCGACGAGGCGCGGGCCGCGCTCGGCCGGGCGGCGGCGCTGATCCCTCCGGGGACGCCGGGGAGGGCCCTGCTGGACTTCCGGCGCGGTCTGGTGGCCCAGAACCTCGCCGACGCCCCGCAGGCCGCCCGTGCGGCCTACCGGCGCGCCCACGCGGGCGCCGTCGCGCACGGCGACGCGCTGCTGCTCTCCTTCACCTGGCGGCACCTGGCGGGGCTCGCCCTGCGGGACGGCGAGGTGGCGGAGGCGCGGCACGGCTTCGCCGAGTCGCTGCGGATCCGCGAGGAGCTCGGGTACCTCGTCGGTACGGCCCCGGCGCTGGCGTCGCTCGCGGACGCGGAGTCCGAACCGGAGGCGTCCCGGCTGCGCGCGGAGGCGGGGCGGCTGTTCCGGCTGCTGGGGGGCGTGCCGACGTGGCTGGCGCGGCAGCTGGCGCCGATGAAGCCGGCCGCATCGTAGGGGTTTGTCGGGGTACGCACCGTCTCGCCTTCAGAAGAAGCTGAGAAATTGCTGTGCCAGGCTGGCGCGCCGATCCCTTGGCCGCCCCCTTGGAGGAGCACCCCGATGACCCTCGTCAACGGCTTGCCCGCGCACGTGTTGTTGGTCCACTTCGTCGTCGTCCTGGTCCCGCTGAGCGCACTGGCGCTCGTCGTCAGCGCCGTGTGGCCGAAGGCCGCGCGACGGCTGGGGCTGATCCTGCCCGTGCTGGCCTTCGTCACGCTGGTGACCGTTCCGCTGACCTCCCACGCGGGTGAGTGGCTGGAGCGGCACGTCGCCGGCGACCCTCTGGTGCGCAAGCACGCCGAGCTCGGGGACGGTCTGCTGCCGTGGGCCCTGGGCCTGTTCCTGCTGGCGACGGCCGTGTGGTGGACGGCCCGCCGGACGCCGGCGCCGCAGGGCGGCACGGACGGGCCTCGCGGCGGTGCGGACGGGCCTCGCGGCGGTGCGGTCGTCCGGGTGGCGGCGGCCGTGCTGTCCCTGGTCATGGCCGTCGGCGCGGTGGTCGACGTGTACCGCATAGGCGACTCCGGTGCGAAGGCGGCCTGGCACGACGCCTTCTCGAAGACCGCCACCGGTCACGGGGACTGAGCCCCGCCGCTCACAGGCTCCGGACGAACGTCCACAGGGCGTCGTGGAACGCGGGGTCGCGGGCCAGGAGGACGACGGCGGTGAGGAGGATGGCGACGGCGGCGGGGCCGACGAACGCCGCCCGCCCGCCGAGGCCGTCCCGGCCCGCCCGCCGTGTCCGCCTGCCCGGCCGGTCCCGGTGAATCCGCGGCCGAGCCCGCTGCCCTGTTTCGAACATCACCATCGGTCACCCCCGTGGGACGGTCGCCCCCTCTCCGGCCGACACGCGGGGGAACGCCGGAGCGGTTCCCTCATTCTGCGACCACAGGGAGGGCCCCGTCAGCAGGACCCCGTGAAGTGCTCCCGCACGAGTGACTGCACCACCGCCAGGTCCTGGGCGGCCAGCGCGTCGAGCAGGGCCGTGTGCTCGGCGGCGTCGGCGAGCAGGTCGGCGCGACCGCGGAAGGAAGGGGCTTCGACCAGGGGCCACTGGGCGCGGCGGTGCAGGTCGTCGGCGATCCGCAGGAGTTGCTCGTTGCCGGCCAGGGCGAGGACCGCGCGGTGGAAGGCGCGGTCCGACTCGGCGTAGGTCGCCCGGCACCCGGAGGACGCGGCGCGGACGGTGGCCTCGGCCAGCGGGCGCAGTTCCGCCCAGCGCTCGGCGGGGACCGCGCGGGCGAGCCGCAGCATCACCGGGACCTCGATCAGGGCCCGGATCTCGGCGAGTTCGGCCAGTTCCCGGGCGCCGCGCACCACGACACGGAAGCCTCGGTTGGGCACGACCTCGACCGCGCCCTCCAGGGCCAGCTGCTGCATCGCCTCGCGCACCGGTGTGGCGGACACCCCGAACCGTTCGGCGAGCGCGGGCCCCGAGTACACCTCACCGGGCGCCAGCTCGCCCCTGACCAGCGCGGTGCGCAGGGCGTCGAGTATCTGCCCGCGGACGGAGGCCCGCTGGACGACGGGACGCCCGTCCTCCACGGGGCACCCGGCGGCCATGTCCTCCCGTACGCGGGGATGCGGGATCGGCGGCTCGCTGTGGGTGTGCTCACCGCGCGTGGCGCCCGCGGCGGCGGCCCGCTCGCGGACCTCGTCCCCCGGCCGCAGCTGGTGCGGAACCCGTGCGGCCTGCGCACGGGGTGCCGCGGCCCTCGTCTCGGTAGAGCCCTCCGCGCGGCGGGAACTGGCCTGCTCCACGGGCTCCTCCTCCGGTCCTGCGGCGTCCTGCCCTCTGTGATTTGTTTCACGACGGTTGTTTACCGCTCGTAAAGCACGTTAGGCACCTTACGCTCCGGTTCCCCCACAGACCACCTCCGATAAGGAGTGCCTTACCTCCCCACACCCGGTCCGGCGAGCGTTCCCGGGCCCGACGGTCACCGGCCTCGGCACGGGCGCGACGGCCCCCGGTGGCGGCCGGACATCCCTGCCGCCAGGGTCCCAGGGGCACCGCACGCCTGTGACGCCGACCGCGTCACCAAACCGACCAGCAACAGGGTCACTTGGGCGAGCTTCAAGGAGCCCCGGCGACCAACTACGGCTCCGATACCGTAAGATCCAGCCACGAATGAGGCCCCCGCGCGACCCACACGCGTTTCACAAGCTCCTCACCTGTCGCAGGAACTTTCCGTGGAACCACCGGTACGGGTAGTCTTGTTCGAACTCAACTCCCGCCCCTCAAGCGGCAGTTCGAGCAGAACGCCGTCCTGGGCATCCCCTTGCACATCCGTGGCGGCCTCTTGCCCCGAAACCCCCTGAGGGGCGGCGGGATTGGGCCACTATGGCGGGCGTTACGCCCTATCCCAATGCAAGGGACCCCAGATGAGACTGACCGACATATCGCTGAACTGGCTGCTTCCGGGCGCCGTACTGCTCCTGGGCATGCTGGTGGCGGTGGCGGTGCTCGCGCGTGGCAAGCGCTCCTCCGGGGCAAACGCGAGCGCGGACGACTCGTGGGAGCGCGCCGAGGAGCGCCGCAGGCGCAAGGAGACCATCTACGCCACGGCCTCCTACGTGCTCCTCTTCTGCTGTGCGGCCGTCGCCGCGGCACTCTCCTTCCACGGCCTGGTCGGCTTCGGCCAGCAGAACCTCGGCCTGACCGACGGCTGGGAGTACCTGGTCCCGTTCGGCCTGGACGGTGCGGCCATGTTCTGCTCCGTGCTCGCCGTCCGTGAGGCCAGCCACGGCGACGCGGCGCTCGGCTCCCGGATCCTGGTGTGGACGTTCGCGGCGGCGTCCGCCTGGTTCAACTGGGTGCACGCCCCCAGGGGCATCGATCACGCGGGCGCCCCGCAGTTCTTCGCCGGCATGTCGCTGTCCGCGGCGGTGCTCTTCGACCGCGCACTGAAGCAGACCCGCCGCGCCGCACTGCGCGAGCAGGGCCTGGTGCCGCGTCCGCTGCCGCAGATCCGTATCGTCCGCTGGCTGCGGGCGCCCATCGAGACGTACAAGGCCTGGTCGCTGATGCTCCTCGAGGGTGTGCGCAGCCTGGACGAGGCCGTGGAGGAAGTGCGCGAGGACCGGCGCCAGAAGCAGCTGAACAAGGCGCGGCGCCGCGAGCAGCAGCGGGCCGAGCGGGTGCAGTTGAAGGCGCTCAGCCGCGGCCACCGCGCGCTGACCGGCGGCAACGGCGGACGTCAGGTCGAGGTGCAGACCGTCGAGCGGGCCCCCGCACCGGTCTCCTCGGAGCCTGCCATACCCGCGGGGGAACTGCCCTCGCGTACCCGCCCCTCGCTCCAGCCCGTCCGGAATTCCACCGCTGACCCCATCACGGTCGACCTCACCGCCGAGGACGACACCATGGCGCTGCCGCGGCTCGACTCCCTGGAGCGCAAACTCAAGGACCTTGAACAGCAGTTCGGCTGAGACCGGACACCATCCCGGGAAGGGGGCGCGGCACGATGCCGCGCCCCCTTCCCGTTGTCGGCGGCTCCTGCGGCGCGCCCCTGCGGCAACCGCCTCAGGCGGCGTCCGCACCGAGGTCGAACCACACCGCCTTTCCCACACCGTGCGCCCGCACGCCCCACGCGTCCGCCAACGACTGGACGAGGATCAGTCCCCTGCCGTGCGTACCGTCGTCGTCGCTCGGTGCGTGCAGCCTCGGCCTGCGTCCCGCGAAGTCCCTTACCTCCACGTGGAGTCCGCGCGCTGAGACGGTCGCGGTCAGGACCGCGTCGCGGTCGGTGTGGATGAGCGCGTTGGTCACCAGCTCACTCGTGAGCAGCTCCGCTATCTCGGAGCATCCCGGCCTTCCCCAGTGCCGCAGCAACTCCCTGAGCGCCCTGCGCGCTTCGGGCACCGCCCGTAGGTCCGCCCGTCCCAGCCGGCGCCTGAGCTGGGGGGCCGCCGACCGGTCCGTCGGCGTGTCGGTCGCTTCCTCCGTCGTCTTCGCCGAGGAGGCCCCGATCACCACGGGACCGCCCCCTCGTGCTCGCCTCTTCATGACCCCCGCCCCGTAGGTGGATGCCGGTTCCCCTCTGCTCGAACACCTCCACGGACATGCATGCCCCGCCGACGAACCGGCAGTCATGGTGACGGCGTTTCTCCTCGACTTCGGGACACGGGGACGTTCCTTGGTGACGTGGTATCAGCCGTCATTAGGCCAAACGGATTGTTATTCATATTGTCGGTATGTCGGATATGACACAGATCAGGATGGTCTGTACGTTCAATCTCGCATCGGCTTTCAGCCGACGTCTCTCAGACAGGAGAAGTGACATGGCAACGCGTTCCACCGTTGTAACCGCCGCGATCGCGGCTGCCGCGGCCCTGGCGGCCACCGGCATCACCTACGCCAACGCGGCTTCCGAGCCGGGCCAGGCGGCTCCCGTCGCCCCGGTCGCCGCGGCCCCCGCCCCCGCTGCCGCCCCCGCCCTCCCGCAGGGCGGCAACGGCGACAACAGCAAGGGCAACGAGGGCCGTGAGGACCACGGGGACCGTGAGGACCACGGGGACCACGGGGACCACGACGAGGACTACGGTCGCGGCTACGACCACGAGTACTACGGCAAGGTCCGCATCAACGAGCGTGAGTACCCGGCCATCCCGGACGGCTGCGTCACGATCGTCAGCGGCCTCGGCTCCAAGAGCCTCAACATCCGCAACGACAGCAAGAAGACCGTCGAGGTCTTCTCCGGGGCCACCTGCGACAACGGCGCTCCCATCGCCATCGTCGGCCCCTGGAGCCAGAGCGACGGGGTCCACCCCCGTCACGTCAAGGGCGGCGTCAAGGTCAAGCACGGCGTCGTGGGCAGCTTCCGCGTGATCCGTCACCACCACGAGGACTACGACCACGACCGCGACCACGGCGGGCGCGACCACGAGGGCAAGTGATCGAGCCGTCCGTCGCTGACACAACAAGGAGAACCCCGGCCCGCCGGAATCGGGCCGGGGTTCCGGTCTTGGAGCCTCGCACAGCGAGGCGCGCCGTGTCAGGGCCGTGGCACGTTGCGCAGGTTGGAGCGTGCCATCTGCACCATGCGGCCGACACCGCCCTCCAGCACGATCTTCGAGGCGGACAGGGCGAAGCCCGTCACCATTTCCGCGCTGATCTTCGGCGGGATGGACAGGGCGTGCGGGTCGGTGACGACATCGACCAGCGCCGGACCCTTGTGCCTGAAGGCGTCCTTCAGGGCGCCCGCGAGCTGCTTGGGCTTCTCCACCCGTATGCCGTACGCGCCGCACGCGCGTGCCACGGCCGCGAAGTCGGGGTTCTTGGTGGCGGTGCCGTACGAGGGCAGTCCGGAGACCATCATCTCCAACTCCACCATGCTGAGCGAGGAGTTGTTGAACACGACCACCTTCACGGGCAGGTCGTACTGCACCAGGGTGAGGAAGTCGCCCATCAGCATGGAGAACCCGCCGTCACCGGACATCGACACCACTTGCCGGCGCCGGTCGGTGAACTGGGCCCCGATCGCCATCGGCAGCGCGTTCGCCATCGAGCCGTGGGAGAACGAACCGATGATGCGGCGACGGCCGTTGGGCGAGATGTAGCGGGCGCCCCACACATTGCACATCCCGGTGTCGATCGTGAACACCGCGTCGTCATCGGCCACTTCGTCCAGGACGGAGGCCACGTACTCCGGGTGGATCGGAACGTGCTTGTCGACCTTGCGCGTGTACGCCTTGACGACGCCTTCCAGCGCGTCGGCGTGCTTCTTGAGCATCTTGTCGAGGAAGCGCCGGTTCTCCTTGGTCCGCACGCGCGGGATGAGACAGCGCAGGGTCTCCTTGACATCGCCCCACACCGCGAGATCCAGCTTGGAGCGGCGGCCCAGGTTCTCCGGACGGACGTCGATCTGGGCGATCTTCACGTCCTTCGGCAGGAAGGCGTTGTACGGGAAGTCGGTGCCCAGCAGGATCAGCAGGTCGCACTCGTGGGTGGCCTCGTAGGCGGCGCCGTAGCCGAGCAGGCCGCTCATGCCGACGTCGTACGGGTTGTCGTACTGGATCCATTCCTTGCCGCGCAGGGCGTGCCCCACCGGGGACTTGATCTTCCCGGCGAACTCCATCACCTCGGCGTGCGCACCCCGGGTGCCGCTGCCGCAGAAGAGGGTGACCTTCTCCGCCTCGTCGATCATCGCCACGAGCCGGTCGATCTCGGCGTCACCCGGGCGGACGCTGGGCCGGGAGGTGACGAGGGCGGTCTCGGCGGACCGGTCGGGGGCGGGCTGGGCGGCGATGTCGCCGGGGAGCGAGACGACGCTCACGCCGCTGCGGCCGATCGCGTGCTGGATGGCCGTCTGCAGCAGCCGGGGCATCTGCTGGGGGTTGGATATCAGCTCGCTGTAGTGGGAGCACTCGCGGAACAGCTGGTCGGGATGGGTCTCCTGGAAGTACCCGAGGCCGATCTCGCTGGAGGGTATGTGCGAGGCGAGGGCCAGCACCGGGGCCATCGAACGGTGGGCGTCGTACAGGCCGTTGATGAGGTGGAGGTTGCCGGGCCCGCAGGAGCCGGCGCAGGCGGTCAGCCCGCCGGATATCTGGGCTTCGGCGCCGGCCGCGAAGGCGGCGGTCTCCTCGTGCCGTACGTGCACCCAGTCGATCGCGGAGTTGCGGCGCACGGCGTCCACGATCGGGTTCAGGCTGTCGCCGACCACCCCGTAGAGCCGCTTGACCCCCGCCCGCACGAGGATGTCGACGAACTGGTCGGCGACGTTCTGCTTGGCCATGTAACCACGCACCCCTTCGCTGTCCCTGGATCCATGTATCCACACGGACCGCGATCACGCCTCCCAGACGGCGGCCGCCGTACGGTCATCGGCGTAGCCCTTCACCCTCACCAGCGTGTCGGCGAGGAAGGCCACCAGACCCGGCACCTCGCCCGTGGACCAGCGGGCCGTGAGGTGTTCGGCGAGTTCGGGTTCGTCGCGCAGCGGGTCGGCGAGGCCGGCGGAACACAGCAGGAGCGTGTCCCCCGGCTGGGCGACGGAGGCACGGAACAGAAAGGGTGAACGGGGCGGCTCGAGGGCCGGTTCGTACGGGCTCGGGGGTGTGGTGATGCCGAGGTCCATGGTGAGCCGATCGCCCTCGGGGGTCTCGGAGGGCAGGGAGCCGAAGCCGACCACCGGCTCGCCGACGGTGTCGGCGGCGCGCGGCTCGATGTCCTGCCACTCGCCGTCCCGCAGCCGGAACAGTCCGCCGGCGCCGACACCGAAGAAGACGCGGATACGGCAGTCGGGGTCGGCGGGCAGCAGCAGACAGCGCAGGTCGGCGGTGTACTCCTCCGGGTCGGCGCCCTGGGCGGCGGCGCCGGCGCGGAGCTTGCCGAGGCTTCGGTCGGTGAGCCGTTGCAGGCCGGACTTCAGCTCGCCGCGCCGGGCGGACCGGATGTCCTCGCCGAGGCGGAGGTGACTGCGCCCGACGGCACGGCCGATCCAGTGACACGCCTCGGCGGCGGCACGGTGGGCGCCGGGAGTGCCGCGTCGGCCGGTGGCCATGGCGACGAGCACGAGGGCCTGGTCACCCGTACCGAAGCGGGCGGTGAGCAGGCAGTCGCGTCGCGGCTCGCCCCGGAATCGGGCGGAGTCCCCGCGCGCGGAGACCGCCCGCAGCGTGCAGGACCCGAACCGGGCCCCGTCCAGCGCGGTGTCGGGGACGAGGTCGGCGAGATGGTCGGGGTCGGCCGGCGGGAGGGCGGTGGGCTCCGGGTCGTAGGTGGGCGGGCCGGAGCCGATGTAGTCCACCGGGGGCGGGGTGCGCGGGAGGGGCGGCGAAGGCGGCGTGTCCGACGGCGCGTCAGGCGGCGGTTCCGGCGCGGTGGCGCCGGGTGCGGGCTGCGCGGGGACGGCCGGTGGTTTCGGGGTCTCGGCCGATGGCTTGGAGGGGACGGCCGGTGGCTTCAGGGCCTCGGCCGATGGCTTGGAGGGGACGGCAGGTGGCTCGGCAGGTGGCTCCAGAGGGTCGGCCGGTGGCTTCGGGGTGGGCGGGAAAGCCACCGGGTCCGGTGGCAGGGCGGACGGGGGCTCCCACGATGTGCGGGCCTCGGGGCGGGCGCTGGGGCGGGGGGCGTCCTCCTCCCGGTGGCCGCTTCCCCGCGCCGCATCCTGCCCCACCGTCCCCGCCGCGGAGGCGAAGCGGTCGTCGAGGGTGTCGGACGCGGAAGCCGGTCCCGTGTCCCCGGTGGAGTCGTCGTACAACTGCCCCCACCAGTCGTCCTGGTGGCCGGTGGACCTGTCCCCCTGCTGGCTCATGCCCCCGATTGTCCACCGCCGGGGGCGGTGGAAAACGGGGCATCGGGAAATTCCGGCCGGGCGACCGTCCCGTGCTCGGCGTGTCGGACGACGCCTCGAACGGTGATACGAACCGGCCGGGAACGAAGGGCGCCGCCGGACGATCCCACCCCCCACAGGGGAACCGCCCGGCGGCACCACGGTGACGGGCCGGCACGCCTCCGGAGCCCCGTCACGTCTTGTGGGCTGCACCGACGTCACCTTGGCAGAGGGGCGGGGGCTGCCGCGATGATGTCGGCAGGCGGGTTTGCGCCGTGGCCGTTTCCCGCCACGGCACGCGCCGCCGGACTTGTCGTCGGGGAGGGACGGACGGTTGATGCTGGCAGCGATAGGCCTGGACGAGACCCACGAGTCCGCGTATCGGGCACTGGTGTCCGTGGGCGCCGCGGACGTGCCCGATCTGGCGCGGCGGCTGATGCTCGGTGAGCAGGACACCGAGCGCGCCCTGCGCGGACTGGAGCGGCGCGGACTCGCCGCCCAGTCGTCGGGGCGGCCCGGCCGCTGGGTCGCGGCACCTCCCGGCGTGGCGCTGGGCGCGCTGCTCACCCAGCAGCGGCACGAGCTGGAGCGGGCCGAACTCGCTGCCGCGCTGCTGGCCGAGGAGTACCGGGCGGCGGCCTCCGAGCCCGCGGTGCACGACCTGGTCGAGGTGGTGATCGGCGCGTCCGCGGTCACCCAGCGGTTCCTGCAGCTCCAGCTCGGCGCGACCGAGGAGGTGTGCGCCCTGGTCACCGGCAACCCGGTCGCCGTGACCGGCACGGAGAACGACGCGGAGGAGCAGGCGGCCGGAGGCGGGGTACGTTACCGGGTGGTGGTGGAGCGGGCGGTGCTCGACCGGCCCGACGGCATCACCGAGCTGACCGCCGCGCTCGGCCGTGACGAACAGGTGCGGGTCGTCGAGACGGTGCCGACCAAGCTGGTGGTCGCCGACCGGTCGCTGGCCATGGTGCCGCTCACCTCGCACACGTCGGAGCCGGCCGCGCTCGTCGTCCATGCCAGCGGGCTGCTGGAGCTGCTGTCCGGGCTGTTCGAGTCGGTGTGGCGGGACGCGCTGCCGCTCAGGCTCGGCGCGTCCGGCGTCACCAAGCAGGGCCCGGGCGGCCCCGACGGCATCGACCTGGAGGTGCTGTCCCTGCTGCTGGCGGGTCTGACCGACGCGAGCGTCGCCAAACAGCTCGACCTGGGCCTGAGGACGGTACAGCGCCGGGTGAAACGGCTGATGGAACTGACCGGGGTGACGACCCGTCTGCAACTGGGCTGGCAGGCGTACGAGCGGGGCTGGGTGGCCCGGAGCTGAGCCGGCACACCGGCGCGTGACCTCGGCGTGTTCGACTCACCGCTGCCTGCCGGCCTGACGGCCGGTCACCTGTGGGGACGTCGTCCCTCCCCCCAGGCCGTCAAGGCTCTGGAGGGAAGGACGATCGCCGCGGCTAGGACGACCGGCGCCCCCGCTTGGCCTCCATCGCCGCCCGGCCCTGTGCTCCCTTCCTCTTCCAGTCCCGCCGCAGCTCCGCCCGTACGCGCGCGTCCGTCTTCGCCACGATCCACTGGTTCTCCCGCAGCAGCTTCCGGTAGCTCTCCAGGCGCCGCTGCGGCAGTTCCCCGGCCTCGACCGCCTCCAGCACCGCGCAGCCCGGCTCCGCGGCGTGCGCGCAGTCGTGGAAGCGGCACCGCTCGGCCAGTTCCTCGATCTCGGAGAAGACCTGCCCGACCCCGCTCTCGGCGTCCCAGAGACCGACCCCGCGCAGCCCCGGCGTGTCGATCAGCGCTCCCCCGCCCGGCAGCGCGAGCAGGTTGCGCGTGGTCGTCGTATGGCGGCCCTTCTCGTCCATCTCCCGCGTGGCCTGGACCTGCATGACGTCCTCGCCGAGGAGTGCGTTGGCCAGGGTGGACTTGCCCGCGCCGGACTGCCCCAGCAGCACGGACGTACCACCGGACAGGACCCCGGTCAGCACGTCGAGCCCTTCGCCCTGCCGCGCGCTGACCGTCAGCACCGGCACGCCGGGCGCGGTGGTCTCCACGTCCTGGACGAAGTACGAGAGCGTCGTCGCGTCCGGCACCACGTCGGCCTTGGTGAGCACCACGACCGGCTGCGCCCCGGACTCCCAGGCCAGGGCGAGGAAGCGTTCGATGCGGCCGAGGTCCAGCTCCGCGGCGAGCGAGACGGCGACGACCGCGTGGTCGACGTTGGCGGCGAGGATCTGCCCCTCGGACCGCTTGGAGGAGGTGGAGCGCACGAAGGCGGTACGGCGCGGCAGATACGTCCGTACGTACCGCGGATCGCTGCCTTCAGGGTCGACCGCGACCCAGTCTCCCGTGCACACGACCTTCATCGGGTCACGGGGGACGACGAACTCGGTGTCGGCACGGACGGTACCGACGGGGGTGACAACGTCGCACTGGCCACGGTCGACCCGTACGACACGGCCTGGCAGGAGGCCCTGCTCGGCATAGGGAGCGAACTCCGCTTCCCATCGCCCGTCCCAGCCGTACGGGGCCAGAGGGTGCGACGAAGCCGAAGGAGCCGAAAGAGAAGAGAGATTCAAGGGGAACCCTTCACAGGGCGGCCCCGGCCGCGCGCACTCACAGGCGCGAAGAAGCAGGAAAGATCAGCCGGAGACCACGGAGGTGGAGTGGATGAACTTCTGATTGCGGGCAGCGCCCATCACAGAGACAGCCATCGGTCACACCTCCCGTTTCTCACCCGGCCGACAGCAGCGGCCAACGGCCACCACGTGAAGCGGACTTCACCCTAGAGGCGCCCGCATTCGGACGCCACCGATTTATCGGCGGGGTCACAGGCAGCGCTGGTCCAGGGCCCCGGCGTTCAGGTTGTCTGTGCGGGTTGTGATCATGTGGGTCCGCAGAGCGCGAGGACGCGGACGGTGGCACGTCGGCACCAGTCGGCCGCCGCGGTGAGCGAGTCGTGGCCCGCCGGAGTCGGCGCGCACACGGACAACGCCAGGAGAGACGGTAGCGGGAAGCGGCGTCCGCGCCCGGCACGGGGATCGGGGAGGCGGGCGAACTCGGCCGGCAGCGCGGCGACTTCCCCGCCCCGGGGCCCGGCGTGGCTCCGGAGGCGAGGCCGCTGACAGCACGGCAGCGGACGTGGGAGATGGTGGGGGAACGGACACGGCATCCTTGGCCGACCGTGGAGCTTCGACACCTCCATGATCCATAAGGGGCCGTGTCTGCTTGCTTCCCGGTCCCGCCCGCCGATCACCGTGAACCGGGATGACCTGCCTGAATGCCGGGGCCTCGACTCCCGCCTCTCCTGCTCGGCGAGCGTCAGCTCGCCCCCTTGCGCACACAGTCGTAGCCTGAGAAAAGGCCCGTGGTTTTCTGTTCTGGCGACCACTTTCAGGAGACCAGGATTGCGCTGAGGGGATGGGGCAGGAGCTCGAGGCTGGACCAGCCGCGAAGTCCGGTGTGATCTTTTCCGCACCTGGATGAACGGCAGCGGCGGTTGCCGATGGGGACGGAGGATCCATCGGCCGGCCCCTTGCCGCTGCGGTCGAGGGAGGCGTTGCGCGTAAGCAATATTGTCCATCCAGTCGGCCGGATCAGACCGTTGAGTAGGGCCAGCCGAAACCGCCACGGTCAAGGTGGGCGATCACTCAGCTGCGGTCCGGCCCCAGCCCCCATAGCGGTCCAGGCAAGCGCGTAAACCTCGCTCATGCAGTTCAGCGCGCCTGCGTCGACCACTCTGATCTTCTTCAAGGGACCCAGCCGATGGGGAACTCTCACGACGTCTTGACCGCCGAACCGGCCGACAAACCGACCACTGTCGCCAAATGCGAGCAACGCTTCGCCGTCATGCTGGCCGACATCGTGGGCGCCGAACACGTGACCGTCGACAGCCACTTCTTCGACGACCTCGGTGCCGACTCGATGACGATGGCCCGTTTCTGCGCCCGGGTACGCAAACAGCCAGACCTCCCCCCGGTGTCGATGCCCGACGTCTACAAACACCCGACAATTCGAAAGCTCACAGCCGCCCTCGCCGACGACGTCCTGACCGCCGAACCGGCCGACAAACCGACCACTCTCGCCAAATGCGAGCAACGCTTCGCCGTCATGCTGGCCGACATCGTGGGCACCGAACACGTGACCGTCGACAGCCACTTCTTCGACGACCTCGGTGCCGACTCGATGACGATGGCCCGTTTCTGCGCCCGGGTACGCAAACAGCCCGACCTCCCCCCGGTGTCGATGCCCGACGTCTACAAGCACCCGACGATTCGAAAGCTCACAGCCGCCCTCGCCGACACAAAAACCGACACCAAAACCAGGCCTGCCCCGCAGCCGGCAACTCCGGCGGCTCTCATTGAGCCGCCCAGGCGGGCGCGCAATGGCGAGTACATCCTCTGCGGGGCTTTGCAGCTCCTGTTCCTCCTCGGCTACCCCGCCCTTACCACGATCGTCGCGGTGAAGGGCTACACATGGGTCTCGGCCGGCCCGAACCCGGTCAGCATCTACCTGCGGGCGGTCGCGTACGGCGGCGCGATGTTCCTCGGCCTCTGCGCCCTTCCGATCCTGCTCAAGTGGGTGCTCGTCGGCCGGTGGAAGACGCAGCAGATCCGCGTCTGGAGCATGGCGTACTTCCGCTTCTGGCTCGTCAAGACCCTGGTCCAGCGGAACCCGATGGCGCTGTTCGTCGGTTCACCGCTCTACGTGCTCTACCTGAGGGCACTGGGCGCCAAGGTGGGACGCGGCGCCGTCATCTTCTCCAGGAACGTGCCCGTGTGCACCGACCTGCTCAGCATCGGCGACGGCGCGGTGATCCGGAAGGATTCGTTCTTCAACGGCTACCGGGCCCACAACGGCATTATCCAGACGGGCTCGGTCAGCCTCGGCAAGGACGCGCTCGTCGGCGAAATGACGGTGCTCGACATCTGGACCTCGCTGGGTGACGGGGCCCAGCTGGGGCACTCCTCCTCGCTGCACGCCGGACAGACCGCGCCCGACGGGGAGCGCTGGCACGGCTCCCCCGCGCAGCCGACCGACGTCGACTCCCAGCGGATCCCCACGATGGACGTCAGCACCCGGCGACGGGTCGTCTTCGCGACCGTGCAGCTGGTGAATCTGCTTCTGGTGGGTACGCCGCTGATGTTCGTCGTCGTGGTCCTCGCGCTCACGAAGGTCCCGCAGCTCGTCACGCTGTCGGCCGCGGGACCGGTCTCCTTCACGAGCTGGGCGTTCTACCGCGACGACGCGCTGGTCATGTCCGCCGTGCTCTTCTTCGGCGCCGTGCTCGTCGGCCTCGTGTTCGTGGGAACCGTTCCGCGCGTGCTGAACCTCTTCATCAAGCCGGACAAGGTCTACCCGCTGTACGGATTCCACTACTGGATCCACCGCGCGATCGCCCGCACGAGCAACAGCAGGTTCCACATAACTCTCTTCGGTGGCACCTCCTACGTCGTCCACTACCTGCGTTGGCTGGGCTACGGCCTTCGCGGGGTGAGGCAGACCGGTTCGAACTTCGGCGAAATGGTCAAGCACGACACCCCGTTCCTCAGCGCGGTCGGCAGCGGAACGATGGTCGCGGACGGGCTGTCCATCATCAATGCCGATTTCTCGAACACGTCGTTCCGGGTGTCCCGCGTGTCGATCGGGGCGGAGAACTTCCTTGGGAACATGATCGCCTATCCGGCGCAGGGCAAGACGGGCGACAACTGCCTCCTCGCGACGAAGGTCATGGCTCCCGTCGACGGGCAGGTGCGGGAAGGCGTGGGCCTGCTGGGCGCGCCCAGCTTCGTGATCCCGCGGTCCGTCAAGCGTGACAAGCAGCTCGACGTGGGGAGCGAGGACGAGCTGCGCCGCCGCCTGTGGGCCAAGAACGTCTACAACACCATCAGCATGGCGCTGTTCCTGCTGGTGCGCTGGATCTTCATCTTCATCGTCACCGTGCTCTACCTGGCCGCCATCGACCTGTGGGGCTCCCTGGGTGCGCTCGCGTTTGCACTGGCCACCGCCGGGGTCTTCGTCTTCACCGTCGCCTACAACGTCCTGGTCGACCGGCTGGTCCGGCCGCTGCAGGCCTTGCGGCCGCAGGGCTGCTCGATCTACGACCGCGCTTTCTGGCGGCACGAACGCTTCTGGAAAGTGAGTTCCCTCGCCTATGTCCTCCTCTTCAACGGCACCCCGCTCAAGAACGTGATCTGGCGGCTGCTGGGTATGCGAATCGGCCGCCGGGTCTTCGACGACGGCCTCCGCGTGCCCGAGCGGACGTTCACCACGATCGGGGACGACTGCACCCTCAATGTGGACACCATCGTTCAGTGCCACTCGCAGGAGGACGGAGGATTCAAGTCGGACCGCGTCGTGATCGGTGCCGGCTGCACGCTCGGTGTCGGCGCATTCGTCCACTACGGCGTGACCATGGGCGACGGCGCGGTGCTTGCCACCAGCTCCTTCCTCATGAAGGGCGAGGAAATGCCACCGCACGAACTGTGGGGCGGGAACCCGGCCAAGAAGATGCGCGAGCAGTCGGCTGACCTTTCAGGTGCGCAGGATCGGCCTCGACGACTGCGCCGCCGTGTTCGTCCGCGGCGACTGACACCCGGCAAACGTGGCACGTAGGGACGATTCGATGGACCAACGGGTTGAAACCGGCCGGGAGTTCTGGCGGCCTGTCCTGCGCGCGGGCCGCGCGACCGCGATCCCTCGGTGGACGCTCGACCCTGCACCGGGCGTCGCCGAGCGCGTCGCGACACTTGATGACGACCTTGCGGCAGGCGTGCGCCGACTGGCCTATGAGCTGGAGCTGCCGCTGCACACGGTGGCGCCGGCCGCGCACGCGAAGGTGCCGGCGGCGCTCGCCGGAGAGCTCGCGGAGCTCCGTCGCCGAGGAGGACTACCACGCCCCGAACACGCCGGCCGAGCGGCGGCCGGCGGCCGCCTGGGTGAAGGTGCTCGGCCTCCCGGCCGACCAGGTCAGCCGGCGGGACCACTTCTTCGACCTGTGCGGCACGTCGCTGTCGGCGTTGCGGCCGGCGATCGCCCTGGCCCGCGCAGTCTCGCTCGAGGGCCTCACCCACCATCCGGTCCTCGCCGATCTGGCCGTGCTGGTCGACGACATGCTCGAGACAGCACCAGGCGTGCCATGTGTCACCGAATCGGTGGCTCCTTCCTGAGTGGACATCGTGGACATCGAGGAATCAAGGAGAAATGAGATGTCGTCCTCTTCCCAGGCGGCGCTGCTCGAGGTGGACCTGCAACCCGGCAAACCGCCGATCCTGCACACCAGGCCTGCCGGCGACGCGGTGCGCTGGGCAGCCGAGCACCGCGTGACGCTGCGCGCGGTGGTCGCCGAGCACGGATCGGTCCTCGTCCGCGGCCTCGGGCTGCGCGACGCGGCCGAGACCGCCGCCGTCTTCCACCAACTGGCCCGCACCGGCCCGATGACCGAGAGAGAGGCCTTCGCCTCCCGGCGGACCTACGCAGAGGGCGTGTACTCCTCCTCGAAGTGGCCGCCGAACCAGCCGATGTGCATGCACCACGAACTGAGCTACCGGCTCGAGTTTCCCGGCCTGATGCTCTTCGCGTGCCTGTCCGCGCCCACCGAAGGCGGGGCGACCGGTGTGGCGGACTCGGCGGCCGCGCTCGACGCGCTGCCCGGTGACCTCGTTGAACGGCTCGAGCGGGAGGGCTGGATGCTCGTCCGCCACTACAACGAGGAGATCGGCACGTCGGTCGCCGAGGCGTTCGGCACCGAGGACCGTGGCGCGGTCGAGAGCTACTGCCGCGCCAATGCCATCGAGTTCGAGTGGCAACCCGATGGCGGGCTGTGCACCTGGCAGCGCCGCAGCGCGGTGGTGCGGCACCCGGTCACCGGGCGGCGCTGCTGGTTCAACCAGATCGCCTTCCTCAACGAGTGGACGCTCGATCCCGAGGTGCACGAGTTCCTGGTCGACACCTACGGCGCCGAGGGGCTGCCGTTCACCACCCGCTTCGGGGGCGGCGACCCGATAGGCGAGGACGTCGTGCAGCTGCTCAACGAGGTGTACAAGGCCGAAACCACGCGGGAGCCCTGGCAGGCAGGCGATCTGATGCTCGTCGACAACATTCGCAGCGCACACAGCAGGGAGCCCTTCACCGGACCGCGTGAAGTCCTGGTCGGGATGGTCGACCCGGTGCGCCTGGCCGACTGCTCGCCGACCGTCGAGGTGAACGCCGGGTGACCACGTCCCTCATGCGACCGTTCGCGGTCATCTCCGGGGCCCTGGTCACCGCGAGCTGTCGAACCCCCGCGTCTGGCGCCCAGGCGATCCCGGCCCTGCCCTAGGAGACGAGCCGGCGCGGGGCAGAGGGCTGGGAATCGTCGGCTGCCAGGCACAAGCGGCAGAAAGGAATCCGCCGAGATGATCACCCGATTGCCGGACCTCGTTGCGAGGTCCGCCCAACGCAACTCCGGCGCGCCCGCCCTGACCACACGGACGACCACGATCTCCTACTCCGATCTGCACGAGCGGACGGAGCTCGCGGCCGCCGGCCTGCGCGACCTCGGCCTCGACGGTGGCGAGCGCGTCGCGATCTACCTCGACAAGCGGATCGAGACCGTCGTGGCGCTGCTCGCCTGCTCGCGGGCCGGTGGCGTGTTCGTCCCGGTGAATCCCATGCTGCGGCCCGGGCAAGTGAGGCACATCCTCGACGACTGCGCCGTGCGGGTACTGGTGACCTCCACGGACCGGCTGCGGACCCTGCGCGCCGAACTCGCCGCCTGCAAGTCACTCTCCCACGTCCTCGTGCTGGGCGACTCGCTTGTTGAGGACGGGGAAGCCCCTTACCGCGTGCTCCCCTGGTCGAAGGTCGCCGAGCGTTCGAGCCAGGCCCTGTCTCCTCCGACGGGCGGCGTCGACACGGATGTGGCCGCGATCCTCTACACGTCGGGGAGCACCGGGGCCCCGAAGGGCGTCGTGCTGTCGCACCGCAACCTGGTCGTCGGCGCGGAGAGCGTCAGCAGTTACCTGAACAACACGGCAGAGGACCGAATCCTGGCCGTTCTCCCGCTGAGCTTCGACGCCGGACTGAGCCAATTGACGACCGGCTTCTGCGTCGGCGCCCAGGTGGTGCTCGCCAACTACCTGCTGCCGGGGGATGTCGTCCGGCCGTGCGCGAAGTACCGCATCACCGGGCTGGTGGGCATACCGCCGCTGTGGATCCAGCTCGCAGCCCAGACGTGGCCGTCCGAGGCCGTGGCCGAGGTGCGCTACTTCGCGAACACCGGGGGGCGACTCCCCGGCGTCACCCTGCAACGACTGCGAGCGATCTTCCCGAACGCAACGCCCTACCTGATGTACGGCCTCACGGAGGCGTTCCGCTCCACCTACCTCGATCCCCGGGAGGTCGACCGGCGGCCCGATTCGATCGGCAAGGCCATCCCGAACGCCGAGATCCTCGTGGTCCGGGAGGACGGCGGCCTGTGCGGTCCGGGAGAGCCGGGTGAGCTGGTACACCGAGGTCCGCTTGTTTCGTTGGGTTATTGGAATGACGCGGAGCGCACGGCCGAGCGGTTCCGGCCGCCGCCGAACCGTCCGGTCGAGCTGTGTACGCCCGAGTTGGCGGTCTGGTCCGGCGATGTCGTCGTCCGCGACGAGGAGGGCTTCCTGTACTTCGTCGGACGGCGTGACGACATGATCAAGACACGGGGATATCGGGTCAGCCCGCAAGAGATCGAGGAAGTGGCGTACGAGACCGGCCTGGTCCACGATGCCGTCGCGCTCGGCCTCGAGGACGAGGCACTTGGCCACCGGATCGTCCTCGTCGTGACACCCTGCGATCCCGCCGGCTTCGACCCGGCCGCGGTGACCGCACGCCTGCGGCAGGAACTACCCGGCTACATGGTGCCCGCCGAGGTGGTGGTCCTCAGCGACCTGCCCCGAACGCCGAACGGCAAGTTCGACCGGGCATTCCTTCGCCACGAGCTCACCGCCTCCCGCCCTCAGGACCCCGCATGAACTCAGGCGCCTACGCGCATCCCACGAGCAGCCGGTTCGCGATCGCCGACGGCACGCTCCACATCGGCGGCATCCGGTCGGACTCCTTCGGATGCTTGTGCACCCCGCTCGACCTGCTCGCACGTGATGTCTGCCTTCCGCGTGCCGCGATCGGCGACCTTGTGACGGTCTTTCAGGCCCGCCGCCCACGGGATGACGGCCAGTCCCACAGCGTTCCTCGGCCGTCCGACACCGACGGAGGTGTTGGTGCAGATCGCAGGCCGCCAGGTCTGCACGACCGATGAGGAGAAGCCATATGACTCGCTCGCCAGAGATCTCGCAGGCGATTTTCGAGGACGTCAAGGCCGTCGTGGTGGTCACGCTGAACATCGAGGACCAGGCCGATGACCTCGGGCCGGAGACGGGGCTGTACGGCAGTCTTCCTGAGCTCGACTCGCTCACCGTCGTCAAGCTCATCGTCGCACTGCAGAAACGGTTCGGGGTCGAGATCGAGATCGAAGAGATCGTCGGTGACACCTTCGACACCCTCGGGCGGCTCGCGGCCTACGTGGAGTCCAAGGTGCGCTGAGAGGCGCTCCGCGGAGTCGAGTACCGAACCCGGATCCACCGTCCGGATCTGTTGAGGAGCGACGTGCCGCTCGTCGTTGCCGCCACCTTGGCCCGCCGCCTCAGCGGCCGGTCAACGCCTTCTTTTCCCGGCGGGCTCAGCTCACCGTGGTGCAGCGCGCCCCGTTCACCGTGAAGGCACGCGGCTGTGCGTTGCCGCCGTGCCAGGAGGAGAGGAAGCCGATGGCGAACGTGCCGTTCGCGGCGACCTGCTTGTTGTAGTCGGCGGCCTTCGCGGTGACCTCGGGGCCCTGCTGGGCGTAGGTGCCGTCCCACATCTGGGTGATGCGCTGGCCGTCCTGGAATGTCCAGTCGATGCGCCAGTCGGTGAGCGCCCTGGTCGAGGTCACCGTGACGGTGGCCTGGAAGCCGTCCGGCCACTGGTTGACCACCTCGTACTTCACCCGGCACGTCGGCGGGGCGGCCTTGTCGGGGCCGGAGGCGGTGGACGCGTCGTCGACCGGGCTCGTCGACGTGCCTTGCGGTTCGGTGTCGGAGTCCCCGCTCCTCGTCGCGCTGTGGGAGCCGGCCGGACGGGAGGTGGCGGGGGCGCCGGGCGTGCCGTCGCCGGCGGACGGGCCGCGGGGCGACGAGGGCAGCCCCGGCACGGTGACCGACTGGCCGGTCACGGCGCTGCCCACGGTGGTGTCGTCCCCGTCCGAGCTGCCCAGTTGCAGCAGCGAGACGGTGAGCGCGAGCGCGGACACGACCACGGCGGCGGCGAGGATCCCGGTGCGGCCGATCCGCGGCCGCGCCTGGGCCCCCACGGTGATGCCCCGGTCCGTGCCCGCGTCCGCGCGCCCGCCGGTCAGTCCGGCCTCCGCCGCCCGGCGGCGCCGCTCCAGATAGGCGAGCCCGCCCCAGCCGATCACCCCGCTCGCGAGTGCGGCGGGAGTGCCGCCGCCGTGCAGCCTGAGGCAGGCTGCCGCCTCCGCGCACTCCACGCAGGTCGCGAGGTGCCGGGAGAGGTCTTCGGGCGTCTCCGCGCCCGAGGAGCGGGTGACCGCGTCGAGCAGCCGGGCGTAGCTGCGGCAGTCGGGGCCCATGGGCGTGTCGAGGTGGTTGCGCTGGCAGCGGTCCCGGAACAGGGCCCGTACCTGAGCGAGTTCCTCGGCGGCGGACGCCGGGTCCAGGCCGAGCCGGCGGGCCACGTCGGGCAGCGGCAGCGCCTCGACCTCCGCGAGCCACAGCAGGGCCGCGTCCGGCTCCTGCATGTCCTTCAGACCGCGCAGGGCGAGCGGGCGCTGGAGGGGCGGACCGGTGTAGCGCGCGGCGTTGCCGGAGTTGAGCCACAGCCGCAGTTCGGGGTCGAGGTGGTGTCCCCTGCCCTCCGTCTCCCAGGCGGCGGCGGTGGTGCGCACCGCGGTCAGCAGCAGGGGGATCCGGGGCAGGCGTGGTACCCGGCGCCCGGTGGCCTTCCCCTGGGCCTCGCCCGCGCGGACCTCCTGGATGCCGTGGGAGAAGGCCTCGGTGGCCAGCTGCCTGCCGACGGCCGAACCGGACGTGCACAGGTCGGCGTACGACAGGACCGCGTCCCAGCACTCCGAGAACAGCGCGGCCTCGGCGGCGTCCTGAGGGGTCGGCAGGTCGGGCATGGGGGGCTCCTGCGTCAACTGCTTCCACAAGCAATAGTCAACTCACCCGAGAACCAAGGGAGTTGAGGGCCGTCTCAACGACAGGCCCAGAGCCTTTCACGGCTCCCACACAACTGACAAGCGGCGTATTCAAATGCCGTGCCGGTGGTTGCGCGCTGTGCAGTTGTACGGACCAGGGCCCCGCGGCGACTCAGCGCGCGGGGCCCGTGATCACATCGTTACGCATGTGTCGGTTCTTCGGCCCCTTCGCCCACGGCTTCGTCCGCCGGGAGACTGTCCATGAACGAACTGACGGAGAACACCGCGCGGCCCGGGCCGGGCGGGCCGTAGCCGGGGGGCGAGGAGAGGCCGAAGTCGTCCATGGTGGCACGGTAGGCCTCAAGGAGCCGGATGTGGTATTCCAGCGGCGCGCCCTGGGGATTGGCCTTGCCGAGCGGGGTCGTGGGCTCCGGGCACCAGGTGGTGAAGCGGGGCGTGATGCCGTGAGACATGAAGAAGCGCAGACCCTCGGTGGTGGAGGCGATGGCCTCGTCGACCGTGGTGAAGCCGAAGGGCTCGGCCATCTCCACGCCCGCGACGAAGTTGGGGATCACGTTGCGCGCGCCGAAGACCTCCGCCGAGTCGAGGATGCGCCGATGCCACTCGTCCCGGCCGACGTACCGCTCCTTGCCGGGGCAGTAGAGCTCGAACAGGCGGCGGTCCCACACCTCGAAGTTGGGGTGGTAGATCTGGACGCCGTAGTCCTTGAAGCGCTGCACGTCGTCCTTCGGCAGCGCCTGCGCGACGACCTTGCCGATCCAGCGGCCCGGGAAGCGCTCCTCGATGGCCTTGGCGTAATGCCCGTAGAAGTCGGCCTCGTCACGGCCGGCCACCTTGGAGGTGATCGCGCCGCCGGTGAGGGTGTAGGCCGTGGACGCCTTCTGGGTGTCGTAGCGGTCGATGATCTCGAGCGCCTCCAGTACCTCCTCGACGTCCTTGACGCCCGTGTACGGCCGCCCGGCCGCCTTGTGCTGGCGCCAGTTGTGGTTGATGTCGCAGTACTGGCACTCCTCCTTGGCGCCGAAGTACTGGCAGACCCGGAAGACGGTCAGATAGATCAGGTAGCCCCACTGGATCGTGGGGGCGACCTCCATCACGGACTTCCCGTTGGAGAGGGTGTGCCGGTAGTACTCCGGCATGGGCGGCACGCCGACGTCCGCGATCCGCCTGCCGTCGAGGTACAGCCCGAGCAGGCCCTCGTCGTCGGCGGCGACCCGGTACGGCGAGGCGGGGTTCACCCGTACGGACACCACGGTCCGCCGCAGGTCGTAGGGGCCGCCGGTGAGAATGATCTCCTCGGGCGGGCGGCGCAGCGCGGCCTCGCCCAGCTCCGGCAGGGTGCCGTGGTCGAAGGAGAAGATGAAGTACGACTTCGGCTTGACGTCGCCGGCGGCCTCGTTGGCGGTATCGCTGAGCGCCGACTGGTCGAAGGCGACTCCACCCCGCAGCAGGTCCTCCTTGAAGACGGCCTCCCGCGGCACGTGCGGGAAACGCTCCATCAGGTCCTCGACCAGCGCGGTGCGACTGTCACCCATCCCGTTCTCCTCGTTCCCGGCGTGTGTTGCTCGACTCCTCACGGTATGCCTCCGCCGGACGGCCGGACGTGCCGGGTCCCCGCACGACGCGCGCGTTGCCCGCTTCTGGCACCTTGCGCCGGATTTGTGGTCCAGCGACGTCGGAGGGGAGGCGATCGCAGGGAGCACCCGCCACGCCCGGACAGTACGCCCGGCGGGTGCGGGGCGAAGCCCCGCGGGGCGCACGGGCGAAGCCCCGCCGGAGTCGGCTGTCCTTGTCTCAACCGTGTTGCAGGCATGTCAATGTATGGGGCAGCTATCTCTCAGTGATCCTGGTTGCAGGTTGAGGAATCCGACAAGCACGGACCATCGATCGGGCACGAAGCGGTAACAGTGCCTGCCTACGGTCGCGGCATGACTTTCGACCCCGCTCTCATCACCGGCAGCTTCGCAGTCGTCGAACCCCACGGCACCAAGATCACCAAGTACTTCTACGAGCACCTCTTCGACAACAACCCGGGCGTCAGGGGCCTGTTCGCGCGGCACATGGAGGAGCAGGAGGACCGACTCTGGAACGCCTTGGGCGGCCTGGTGGCCAACCTCCAGGACACCGAGGTGGTCGTCCGCATGCTGCGAGGCCTGGGAGCCCGGCACGTGGGCTACGGCGCGCTGCCCGAGCACTTCCCGGCCGTCGGCGCCAGCCTGCTCGCCACCCTCAGGCACTTTGCGGGCGAGGCCTGGACGCCGGAGATCGAGGAGTCGTGGACCGCTCTGTACGGGGTGATCACCACCACCATGAGTGAGGCGATGGCCGAGACGGCCGCCGGCACGGCCGGGTCCACCCACAGCGGCTGAGGAGCGGCCGGTGGCCTTCGACCCTGATGCCCTCCGCCGCAGCTTCGCCGTCGTGGAGCGGCGGGCGGAGCAGGTGGCCCTGTACTTCTACGCCCACCTGTTCTCCCACAACCCGCACATGCGGGAGATGTTCCCCGAGGAGATGGGGGAGCAACGCGACCGGCTCTTCGCAGCGCTCACCCAGCTCGTCCTGCGTCTGGACAGCCCCGAGCGGCTGACCGGGTATCTGCGCACCCTCGGTCGGGACCACCGCAGGTTCCAGGTGAGGCCCGAGCACTATCCCGCGGTCGGAGCAAGTCTCATCGCCGCCTTGCGGTACTTCTCCGGGGGCGAGTGGACGGCAGAGGTGGAGAAGGCCTGGGCGGAGGGGTACAGCGTGATGGCCAACACCATGATCGACGCCGCCCGCCAGGCCGATGCCGAGAGCCCGGCCTGGTGGGAGGCGCGCGTGGTGGCACACCACCGGCCCGTGCCGGATGTCGCCGTGCTCACTCTGGCACCCGACCGGCCCTACCCCTTCACGCCTGGCCGGAACCTGAGCCTCTGCAGCGAACGGGTGCCCCGGGTGTGGCGGCCGTACTCGATTGCCAACGCACCGCGCGCCGACGGGACCATGGAGATCCACGTCCGGAAGGTGCCGGGCGGTCGGCTCAGCACCGCGCTGGTGGACCGCGTCGCGCCAGGTGAGCGGGTCCGGTTGGGCGCGCCCACCGGTGATGTCCGGCTCGATCCCGGCGCGACCCGGCCCCTGCTGGCGGTGGCGGGCGGTACGGGCTGGGCGCAGACGCGGTCCCTTCTGGAGCACCAGGCGGTTTCCCAACCGCAGCGGCGCGCAGTGGTCTTCGTCGGTGCCCGATCGGAGGCGGACCTCCACGATCTGCCCGCGATCCGGACGATGGCCGGGCGGTGGCCGTGGCTCGAGGTCGTCATCGCCGCCCCGGCCGCTCGGCTGCTGCGTGCGCGACTGGTTGAGCGCGGCAGTTGGGCCGGGTACGACGGGTACCTCAGCGGGCCACCGGAGATGGTCGCCGAGATGGTGCGGCTGCTGGTTGCGCAGGGTGCGGATCCGGCCTCGCTGCATCATGACCCGCTACCGGTCACCGGTGCCCGCGGCCCTCGCTCCGGTGCCGCCGACTGGTTCCTGGAGCGGCGGGACATTCCCTGGATCAACCGCGCCGAACTCGGCGGCAGATGGTGATCCGGACGCGTCTCGAGGGCGGCGCTCCTGGCGCCGCCCTCCTCTTCAGGCCCCGTGGGCCACTGCGGGGGTCACTTGATGATCGTGGAGCACGATACGCTCGAGTATTTGCCCGGCGCGGTTCTCTCGGTGACGACATGTCCGTCGACGCTCACTGAGCAGGAGATCGAGGAAGACTGGCCGTTGAACGCCATCACCTGCGCGACGGCAGCTCCCGGACCCACCGTGACATCGAGCTCCTTGCGCCAGGGGAGGGTGGCGCCGTCCACCTTCCCGGTGGTGTTGACGCCGTCGGTCGCATAGGTGATCTCGGGTGACTTGCCGCCTTCGCCGGTCACTTCATAGACAACTCTGTGCCGGGTCGGCGCGAGCGGGTTCCGCCGCTGATCCTGAGCGGTCGGCGACGTGCGCGCTCCGGCAGTGCTGACCGCCGCGACGACGGCTCCGGTCACCGCGAGTGCGGTCACACCGAGCAGCCACGGCACCCACCGCCTACGCCCGTGCGCGTGTTCGCGGCTGCCGCTCCGCGTCCTTGGCCTCCGGGGGCGGGCGGTCGCCTCCGTCACCGGCCGGCTTTCAACGGGAGAGTCCGTCTCGCTCACCTGCATATGCGCGCTCTCGCTTTCTTGTCGGACGGGAGTTGCGGGAGACCCAAGGAAAATAAAGTCGAATTAATTCTTTAAAGTCGCCGGCCAGCGATTTTCGATGAGCCGAGAGGCGGACGAAGGGCCGGGATCTGCGTTCAGGGACCGAGTCGAAACGAGCCTCCTGCCACACCGGACGAACCTTTCAGTGAAAGTACCACAACTCCAGTCGCGCCGTAAGGGATAAATAAATACGCGACATCAGTGCGGCAGCGGTAAGCCATCTGACCTGGAAGGATACCCACTCATACATGCGCCACCCTGTCGCACCTTTACTTGCCGAAATCCCCGAAGCCGACGTCGACTTCTTCCATCACACGCACCGACCCAAGACGATGATCTCAAGTTGACTTCGCCTTAATCATGCAGAGACCGGGTGGACATAAAACCTGAAGAGATTCCTCCCTACCACTTCTGACGGCGACCCAGGTTTCCAGGAGGATGTCGCGGTTCAGGTGACGGATTCACTGTCTGCAAACACCGCGCAATTAGGCACGAAAAACAATGTGCCGTCCGGAGTGGCTTGCCGGTGTGTGCAGGTAACGGATGAAAGGGATGACGATGCGCTTGCAGCGCATGTTCTCGTCCGGCAGACGCCGGCACGTCCAGCGCGGGAGGCCGCGCGCCACGGCGGCGGTCGCGGCGCTGTCGCTGAGCCTGCTCGGTGTCGGGCTGACCGCCCCGCCGGCCTCGGCGGCGACGTACTCGGTGTCGTTGAAGAACCTTCAGTACAACCCGCCGACGCTCGACGTGCAGGTCGGCGATTCGGTGACCTGGTCGAACGACGAGACCAACGGGGTTACGCACAGTGTCACCGGGGGCGATCTCAACTCGCCCGACCTGGCCCCCGGCGCGAAGTACTCCTTCACGTTCTCGTCGCCGGGTACGTTCAGCTACCACTGCCGCTTCCACCCGGACATGCAAGGCACCGTGGTGGTTGGCGGAAGCAGCTCCTCGCCCTCGCCCACTTCCAGTGCCACGGCGTCGCCGACGGCTTCGCCCACCCCGAGCGGAAGCGCGTCGCCGACCCCGTCGCCGTCCTCCAGCAGCACTGCGACGTCGCCGGCGCCCACCTCCAGTGGCGGGGGCGCCCCGGTGGGCGCGGGACCGCTGCCCGTCTCCTTCCACCTCAACGACACAGCGGGCTCGTGGTACAACACCAACCTCAGCCTGTTCGGCACCAAGTCGCTGGCTGTGGCAGAGCTGCCGCGGGTGCCGCTCAGCAGCGCCTCGGCCGCCACACCCACCTCGACCAGCGGTGGCCTGCTCGGCGGCACGACCTCCACCGTGACCAATACCACCTCCAGCCTGCTCGGCGGTGCGCTCGGCACCGGTGCGCTGTCGGGCACCGACGCCCTCAACCTGCTGAACGGTGACCTCCAGGGGCTGCAGGACTTCACCTTCAACACGGCCTCGGCTCCCAACGTCGGCCAGCTCGGTGTCGACCCGCTGAAACTGCTCGGCCTCGACAGCCTGAAGTCGTCGATCGCGACGATTCTGCCGTCCGGTGACCCCCGTGTCGCGAAGGCGACGTCGCTGCTGGACGAACTCGGCAAGGAGATGGCAGCCCAGCCGGCCAACGCCCCGACCTCGCTGTCCAGCCTCCCGGTCAGCGCCGACCTGCTTCCTTTGCTGTCGGACATCCAGAAGTGGGCGGCCACCAACGACATCACCCTGCCGGTGACCGCCAACTTCGACATCTCGGCGCCTGCGGCCATGTCGGCCCACACGGTGTCGAGCCTCATCTGGCCGGACGGTGCGAAGGGCTTCCCCTTCGACCAGCCGGGTGCCTGGGTCGGTCAGACGAGCGTCCAGCTGACCAAGCCCGGCCTGTACGCCTTCGCCTGCAAGATCCACCCGATGATGCTGGGTGCCATCGTGGTCGACGACCCGCTCACTCCGGGACTGGACTTCGGTCAGAAGCTGCGGGTCAACGGCCGTGCCCTGAACGTGCCCTCCGACGCCGATGTCATCGCGGAGCTGGTGGACAAGTTCTTCAACATCACCACACCCGGCAACTGGCAGCGGTACAGCAACACCGAGGCCAAGACCTGGAACCCGTCGTTCCCGCCGGCGCCGATCCTGATGTACGGCTCCGACGGCAAGCAGGAGCTCGTGCCCAGCCTCGACGCCTACCTGAAGAACAAGTTCAACACGCCGAAGACCCTTCCGGCCCTCACCCAGCGGCCCAGCACGCCGGGTGTCGGCGAGGTCTGGGTCGACACCGAGTTCGAGCGGTTGGCCGGCAAGACCAAGCCTGGTACGGCCACCAAGGTCAACGTCGAGAACTGGACCGTGGACCGCAAGGTGTCGCTGCCCCAGATCAACATGAACAACCCCCACAACATGTGGACGGACCGCGACGAGAAGTACATCTATCAGACCGAGTGGTTCGGCAATAAGCTCGACGTCTTCGACCGGAAGACCGGTCAGTACGTCCGGCAGGTGGAGGTCGGTCCCGACCCGGCGCACGTCATGTCGCGGACCGACACGGACCAGTTGCACGTCTCCCTCAACGGCGGTGGGGCCGTGATGGAGGTGGCTCCGGGCGGCACCGGGATCGACCGGCGCATCCCCGTCCAGTCCCCGGGCGAGCCGATCGCCAACCCGCACGCGCACTGGATGAGCGCCGACGCCAAGACCATGGTCACGCCGAACACCAACACCAACGACACCTCCATCGTCGACATCCCGAGCGGCACCTTCCACAAGGACGTCGGCGGCGAACTGCCGCTGGCGACCGGCATGATGCCGGACGCCTCGAAGGCGTACGTGGCCAACTTTCTCAGCAACACGGTCTCCTGCATCTCGCTCAAGGCGGACGCGTGCGAGGACGGCTCGTCCACCGTGCACCACAAGGAGATCGACCTCTGGAAGAACTACGACCCGGTGAAGGGCGCGATCGGTCCCTTCGGCGGTCTGCCGATCCAGCTCCCGGTCAGCCCGGACGGCAAGGCGGTCCTGGTGGCGAACACGCTCACCAGCAACATCTCCGTGATCGACACCAAGACGGACCAGGTCATCAAGTACCTCCCCTGCGACTCCGGTTGCCACGGCATCAACTTCGGTGCCAAGAAGGGCGGCGGCTACTACGCCTACGTCGCCAGCAAGTTCTCCAACGCGATGGAGATCGTCGACATTGACCCCAACGGGGACGGCGACATCTCCGACGCCAAGGTCGTGGGCCACATGGTCCTCGACCCGTCCGAGAACACCGCGATGGACGACACGATCGTCGGCGACTCGGGCATCGGCGGCACCGGCGTCCTGCCCATCCCACTGGTCTACAACGGCTGGTCACAGCACGTGCCCGGCAACGCCGTCAACGACCAGCTGACCTGCCGTCAGCGTAACCCGATCACCTACGGAACCGACTGCCCGTAGCGCCCTCCGCATGGTTTGGGGAGCCGCTGCGGCGGCTCCCCAAACCCTCGCCCTGTCGAAACGAGATTCCCATGAGTTCTGAGGACAGATCCCCGCAGCCTCCCGCAGACATGCTTCCAGCCCCGCGACGGAGAGCCGGCCGCGTCCTGGCGGTCTCCATCGCCTTCCTGCTGGCGGTGATCGCCCCCACTGCCGTGCAGCACGCCGTCAAGGCGGGCGGCGCGAGCACCGGGGAAACCGCGCCGCGCCCCGCCGACATACAGCCGGCCGCATCAGGCCAGGATCTGGGCGACGGCACCCAGTTGGCGCCGTACGACGTCGTCGACGGCGTCAAGGTGTTCCATCTGACGGCGGCGCCCGTCTCCTGGGAGACCTCCCCCGGGCACGTGAGGCAGGCCTACGCCTTCAACGGCCTCGTGCCGGGCCCGGTGATCCGGGTCAACGAGGGAGACCGGGTCCGCATCGTCGTGAAGAACGACCTGTCCGAGGCGACGTCGGTGCACTGGCACGGCATGGACCTGCCCAACGACCAGGACGGTGTCCCCGACCTGACCCAGGCACCCATCGAGCCGGGCGAGACCCACACCTACGAATGGACCGCGGTCAGCCCCGGCACCCATTGGTACCACTCGCACATGGGCGGCGAACAGGAGGGGAAGGGCCTCTACGGAGCGCTGGAAGTGGTGCCGAACTCCGGAGACATCCCCGCCGACCGCGACTACCGGATCATGATCGGTGACGGACCGCTGGGCTTCGTCTTCAACGGCAAGAGCTTCCCCGCCACCGCGCAGCTGTCGGCGCGCGTCGGAGAAAAGGTGCACATCCGTCTGATCGGCACCGGACCCGAGATGATCCATCCGATCCACCTGCACGGCGGTTACTTCACCCTGGTCGCCCAGGACGGGCGGAAACTTCCGGCCCCGCAGCAGATGGACACGCTGAACGTGGGAGTGGGCCAGACGTACGACATCGTCTGGACCCCCACCAAGGTCGGCAAGTGGATGATCCACTGCCACATCTTCTCGCACTCGGAGAACGCGGACGGAATGGCCGGTCTGGTCTCGATCATCCAGGTCGACCCGGCGACCGTCACCCTGCCGAAGCTGCCGCTGCAGGGCTGAGATGCCGCCCCCGGTCCGTGCGCACGTCGGCGAACGGACCTCACTCCACCTGAAAGGAGCCCTCGTTTGCCCTCCCGATTCCGCCGACCGCTCCTCAGCCACCGACTGCCCGCCGCGGCGCTGGCCGGTGCCGCCGCGGTCCTGATCCTCGCTCCTGCCGCAGCTGCCCACGTCACGATCCAGCCGAAGACGTCTGAGCCAGGCGGTTACGCCAAGGAAGCCTTCCGTGTGCCGAACGAGCGGGACAACGCCTCGACGGTACAGGTGGAGGTGGCCTTCCCGGCCGACCATCCGCTGGCGTCCGTCGCAGTCCAGCCCGTCCCCGGGTGGACCGCGACGGTACACAAGCAAAAGCTCGCCACACCGCTCAAGACCGATGACGGCGAGGTCACCGTGGCGGTCACCTCGATCGTCTGGAAGGGCGGCAGGATCGAGCCCGGCCAGTTCCAGGAGTTCCCGGTCTCCGTCGGCCCGCTGCCGACGAACACCGACTCGCTGGTCTTCAAGGCGCTGCAGACCTACTCCGACGGCACCGTGGTGCGCTGGATCGACGTCCCGCAGCAGGGAGCGCCCGAACCGGAGCACCCGGCGCCCGTACTGACCGTCCGGCAGGCTGCCGCTCCAGCCGTGCCCGCGGCCCGCCCCGACACCCTCGGCCGGGTGCTGGGCTCAGCGGGCCTGGCCGCCGGCGTCGCGGCCATCGGCTGGTCACTGTCGTCGAGGCGACGGAAGGCCGTACCGCAGCAACGCGGGCCGGCCGAGAAGCCCGCGAAGGTCAAGTCACGCGTCTGAGCGCACCGGACGCCGGCGGCCCTGGTCTCAGGGCCGCCGGCATCGCGTCCCCTCCCGATCGCACGCCCTCCGGTTTCGAGAGTCCGAGAGAAACGATGCACCGAGCGACGCTCCGTACTTCCGCCTACCCCTTGTTCGTCTTCCTGCTGACCCTGCTGTCCGTGGCCGGCGGTCAGACACCCGCCTCGGCCCACGCCGTGCTGTTGTCCACGGCACCGGCGAACCGGCAGGTGCTCGACGGCACGCCGCACGAGGTATCGCTCACGTTCAGCGAGACCGTGGACCTCGGCCTCGCCGGTTTCCGGCTGCTCGGCCCGGACGGCGACACCATCAGGACCGGGCGGCCGGCACATCCGCACGGGAATCCGGACGCGGTGACGTTGCCGATACCGGATGTGCTGAGTGACGGCACCTACACCCTCGGCTGGCACGTGGTGTCCGCCGACACCCATCCCGTGCAGGGTGCCTTCACTTTCAGCATCGGCGAGCCCACGCAGGGCGGCGGCCCCGCAAGCGCCGCCTCCACACCCCGGAGCAGCAGCTGGGTGGTGGTGCTCTACGACGCCGTACGCTGGCTGTCCTTCGCGGGTATCGCCCTGCTGGTGGGCACGGCGTTCTTCACGGCGGTCTGCTGGCCCGGAGCGGTCCGCCGGCGCGGCGCCCGCAGGCTGCTGTGGTCCGGCTGGTACGCCGTACTGGCGACCACCGGACTCACCTTCCTGCTGTACGAGCCATATGCGGCGGGTACCGCACCGGCCAGGGCACTGGAGCCCTCACTGATCACGGCGACGCTGGGCACCCGCATGGGCCTGGTGCTCGCCGCACGGACGGCGCTGCTGGTGGCGACGGGGGTGGGGCTGGTGCTCCTGCTGCGCCGCCATCGCGCCGACAGTGAGCCCAACAGAGGTGTCCTTGCGTGGCGCGCAGCCATCGTGCTCGCCGCCGGGTGCGCGCTCGCCGTGACCTGGAGCCTGGCTACGCACAGCGCCGCCGGCTCCCTGGTCGCCGTGGCCCTGGTGTCCGACGTGGTCCACCTCACCGCGATGGGCGTGTGGATCGGCGGCCTGGTGGTGCTCGGTGCCGTGCTGCTGCGGTCGGGGGACCTGCCGGCCATGGAGTCGGCCATACCGCGGTTCTCCCGCACGGCCCTGGTGTGCGTGCTGCTCCTGGCGGTCACCGGAGTCTTCCAGGCCTGGCGAGAGGTGGGCACGCCCCCGGCGCTCTACGGCACCGTGTACGGCCGGATCCTCATCGGCAAGCTGTGTCTGGCCGCGGTGCTGATCGCGCTCGGGGCCGGTGCCCGCCGATGGGTGCAGCACCACTGCACCGCCCTGCCGACAGCGGTCTCGACCCGGCGGCGCGCACAGCGATGGCCCGGTGAGGAGCAAGTACGCCGGTTCGGGCGGCTGATCGCGGTCGAAGCGGGGATCGCCGCGGTGCTGCTGGGCCTCACCGCCTTTCTGGTGAACAGCGAGCCCGCCCGGGCCGAGCAGGCTGCGGCCAGGACGGCTGCGGCCGGAGCATCCCCGCCCCAGCCGTTCGGCCAGGTCGTCCAGTTCGACACGGGCGGAGCCGACGGCCGTGGCCTGCTGGCCGTGGAGATCGGCCCCGCGGCTGTCGGGACCAACGAGCTCCATCTGTCGGTGCTGGACACCAGGGGGCTGCCGAGGAGCGTGGCCGAGCTTCACGCACGGTTCAGCCTCCCCGAGCGGTCGCTCGGGCCGATCACCGCGGACCTTCAGGACGGCGGAACCGGGCACTACCTCTCCACCGCCTCCCTGCCGTTTCCCGGGCACTGGCAACTGTCGCTGACGGTGCGGACATCCGAGCTCGACGAGACCGTCGTACGGATCCCGGTCGATGTCCGCTGAGGGGCGGTCACCAGGCACGCGGGGAACAGTTGCAAGGGGGACGGGGAGAGATGTATCCGAAGGATGCGCGCAAGTTGTCAGCCGAGGGACTCGAGGACCTGCGTCGGCGCGTGGTCGCCGCAGTGGAGTCCGGAGTGCCGCAGTCGGAGGCAGCGCGGCTGTTCGGGGTGTCGCGGCAGACCGTGTCGGCCTGGGTGGGGGCGTACCGCCGGGATGGCGACGACGCCCTGCGCCCCCGTCGGCGCGGCCGGCGACCCGGTGACAAGCTTGCCTTGTCCTGTGCGCAGCAACTGTGGACGGTCAGGACCCTGGCGACGCGCACTCCCGAAGAGGCCGGCCTGCGCCACAGCCTCTGGTCGCGTCAGGCGCTTGCGGAGCTGATCCGCCACAACTTCCACATCACGCTCAGCACCTCCACGATCCGCAACTACCTGATCCGGTGGGGGCTCGTCGTCGACGCGTCCCTTCTGGACAGGCTCCGCAGCTCCCATCCCATGCCGACCGACCACCTGTCCGCAGCCGATGGTCCCGGGACGCCCGCTCACCCTCGGACGTCCGGCGCGGAGACCTTGTGGACCGGCTGGATGCGGATGGATCGGTCCCTCCGGGCTCCGCTCGGCATGGGGGCCGGTACCACGCACGAGGTCGACGCTCTCTTCCTCTTCGCCGTCTCCGGTCGCGGTGCGATGTTCTTCCTCCCGACGGCCGACCCCTACGACGGCGCGCACGTCTGCGACTTCTTCGACAGGCTGACGCGCTACCATGGCCGGCGTCTCACCATCGTGCACGGGTGGCTGCCGAGGCACAGGGCCGACCTGTTGAGTGCCTGGATGGTCATGAACGCGGAAACGGTGTCCGTCGAGGTGGCCGGCGTAACGGGCCTGACGGGGACACATGGCGACGAGCGCCGCACGTGCACGCACGTCGCCGTGCCCGGGACTGCGAACGGATCGTCCAGCACTCCGGGACCTTGAGGGGGCGTGCACCGATCAGGCCAAGCCGTGGGCGCGCTGTGCGCGCCGCGATGTGGAGGGCTCGGACACGCCCCGCGTCCATGGCTGCCGACACCTGCTCGGCATACAGCTCCACCAGGATGCGCCGCTCCACGTCGAACGCCTCCGGGCCCTGCCCCACCACGACCAGGCACCCCGGCGCCACACCGCCCTCTCCTGGCGGCACCGCACTCAGCGGCACCACGCCCAGCGAAACGCGGACTCCCGGCGAACCCGCGGCCGCCCCGCCGTAGGAGGCGACCTGTGCGGCGTCCAGCCACAAGGGCCGATTCGAACGGACGGCATCAGCAACGAGAGCGCGAGCCGAGAGAGGGCAGGCCATCGGGAGCCCGTACCGGCCGACAGACCCCCCGGCGGCGTCGGCGAGCCGCAGCTCCTCCCTCTCCGACCCCACCAGGTAGGCAGCGGCCAGCGCCGCGCCCGCCACCGTGCGAACCTGCTCCAGCCCGCTCGGCGGTTCTCCCCGGCCTCCCGGGCCGTGGCCTTCATGCCGCCGCCGGGTCGACGAGCCGCCATGGTTCGCTGCGCCCCCGATACCTGCGTCGCCTTCGCTGGACATCGACTCATCCCATCGCCGCACATGCAGGCGCCCAGGCGGGCGGTGCCCCGATCGGCGTCATGCTCCCTGCGCACAGGAAAAACGGCCGCGCTCTTCCACTCCCAGGATGGCACCGAGACGGCGGCCGGCCGCGCTGAGCACGGCACCAGCCTGCCGAAACCACTGCACTGTCCGACCCTCGCGCCCCTCCCGGCCCGCGCCGCCGCCCCACGGGGGGGGCGGGGCCTGATCTTCTTCCCCGGGCCACAGGAAACGGGCGGATTCAGCACGCGAACGGGCTTGATCACCCGCTGTCCTTCGGCTGGGATTCCGGTAGCCACTGGATTCCCCGGGGAGGGACGACAGCATGACCGAGACCGTGACCAACTGGGCCGGCAACATCACCTACGCCGCCAAGGAACTGCACCGCCCGCACTCACTTCAGGCGCTGCGCTCGCTCGTCGCGGACAGCGCGGCCGTGCGGGTGCTCGGCAGCGGGCACTCGTTCAACGAGATCGCCGAACCGGGCGCCGACGGCGTCCTGCTCTCCCTCGCCGCCCTGCCGGACGAGGTCGACGTGGACACGGCGGCCCGCACGGTGCGCGTCGGCGGTGGCGTCCGGTACGCCGAGCTCGCCCGGGTGGTCCACGCGCACGGGCTCGCGCTGCACAACATGGCTTCCCTGCCGCACATCTCGGTGGCGGGCTCGGTGGCAACCGGCACCCACGGCTCGGGCGTCGCCAACGGCTCGCTCGCCTCGGCCGTGCGCGAGGTGGAGCTGGTCACCGCGGACGGGTCGACGGTGCGGATCTCCCGGGGCGAGCCCCGCTTCGACGGTGCCGTGACCTCCCTCGGCGCGCTCGGCGTGGTCACGGCCCTCACCCTCGACCTGGAGCCGTCGTACGAGGTCGAACAGCATGTCTTCACCGAGCTGCCCCTGGAGGGCCTCGACTACGAGACCGTGGCGGCGACCGCGTACAGCGTCAGCCTGTTCACCGACTGGCGCGCCCCGGGCTTCAGGCAGGTGTGGCTCAAGCGCCGCACGGACCAGCCGCTGCCCGACTTCCCGTGGGCCGCCCCCGCCACCGGGGCGATGCACCCGGTGCCGGGCATGCCCGCGGTGAACTGCACCGGGCAGTTCGGCGTTCCGGGCCCCTGGCACGAGCGGCTGCCGCACTTCCGGGCGGACTTCACCCCGAGCAGCGGCGCCGAGCTGCAGTCCGAGTACCTGCTGCCGCGCCCGTACGCGTCGGCCGCACTGCACGCCCTCGACGCGATCCGGGCGACGGTCGCGCCCGTGCTCCAGACCTGCGAGGTGCGGACGGTGGCCGCCGACGCGCAGTGGCTGAGTCCGGCGTACGGGCGGGACACCGTGGCGCTGCACTTCACCTGGGTCGAGGACACGGCGGCCGTGCTGCCCGTGGTGCGGCGGGTCGAGGAGGCGCTGGACGGTTTGGAGGCGCGGCCGCACTGGGGCAAGATCTTCACCGTGCCTCCGCAGGTGCTCCGCGAGCGCTACCCGCGGCTGGCCGACTTCACTGCGCTGGCGGCGGAGCTGGACCCGGCGGGCAAGTTCCGGAACGCGTTCGTGCGGGAGGTGCTCGGCTTCTGACACAGCGGGGCGGCCGACTTCATAAAGCCCCTTTCCTAACCCCTTGTAGAAAGTCCGGCTCCGGCATAGGCTCCTGCCGCACCGAGGCACGAGGCCTCGCCATGACCTGGGGAGGATGGGGGACGTGCCGGTCAAGCGCACCTCACGCGATATTCGCACAGCGAACCGTTACGAGGTGCTGCGCCAGATCATCGCCCACTCCCCCACGTCCCGTCAGGAGCTGGCGGCGGCGACGGGGCTGAGTCTGGCCACGGTCGCCACCCTCGTCGGTGAGCTGCTGGACCTCGGAATGCTGACCGAGGTCGGCTTCGAGGACTCGGCGGGCGGGCGACCGCGCGGCCTGGTCGCGGTCAACGCGTCGGGTGGCGCGTTGATCGGCGTCGACATCGCGGAGACGTACGTCCGGGTCGAGCTGTTCGACCTGGCGCTGGACATGCTCGCCCGCGCCGACGAGGACATGCGCCCCGGCGAGAACCGCCCCGAGCAGGTCGTCGCCCATGTCGCCGCGGCGGTCGGCTCGGTCGTCACCCAGGCCGGGGTGGAGGGCGCCCGCGTCCTCGGCGTCGGCGTCAGCGTCCCGGGCCAGGTCGACCGCGACCGGGGCGTGTCGGAGTACGCCCCGAACTGGGACTGGCACGACGTGCCGCTGCTCGACCTGCTCTCCGAGCACATCGCCTACCCCCTCTACCTGGACAACCCGCTGCGCGCCTGCGCGGTCGCCGAGCTGTGGTTCGGCGCGGCGCGTGGACGCGGTGACGCCGTGGTCGTCAATCTGGGCACGGGCGTGGGCGCCGGCCTGGCGCTGGGCGGCGGCCTGCACCGCGGCGTCAGCAACAGCGCCGGCGAGTGGGGCCACACGACGCTGGTACTGGACGGGCGGCTGTGCCACTGCGGCAACCACGGCTGTGTGGAGACGTACGTCGGGGCCCCCGGGATCATGCTGAACCTGCGGGAGCTGAGCCCGAGCAGCCCCCTGCTGCATCCCGAGGACCAGACCGCCACGATCGACGCCCTCGCCCGAGGGGTCGCCGCGCAGGACCCGGTCGCGCTGGCGGTCGTCCGCGACACCGCCCGCTACCTCGGCGCCGGGATCTCCAACCTGGTCAACGTGTTCAACCCCGAAGTGGTCGTGCTCAGCAGTTGGGTCGCGGCCACGCTCGGCGAGCCGCTGCTGAACGAGGTGCGCGAGGCCGTCGCCCGGCATGCGCTGAAGCGGCCGTTCGCCGCCACCGAGATCGTCCTGTCCCCCATCCCCACGGACCCGGTGTGCCTCGGAGCCGCGACCTTCGCCCTCGAAGGAGCACTCCAGTCGGTCAGCCAGAGGCCCGCCAAGAGAAGCGCCACCCCCACAAGGAGCCGTACCGCAACACCTTCATGAGACGGAAGGGATGCACCGTTGACGCGCACGAAACGCTCCGCCGGCAGAACCATCGACAGATCCGTCCTCGCGACAGCCGCGGCCGCACTCGCTGTCACGGGGGCCCTGATCTCCGCCCCGCCCGCCGGGGCCGCCGACCCCCCGACGGCCGAGGTCTCCCCCCACGCGGCTCAGACCATCGACAACATCGGCGCCTCCGGTGCCTGGTGGGTCAACGACCTCCAGCACTTCTCACCCTCCGTCCAGGCCCGGGTCGCGAAGCTGCTCTTCTCGAAGGACGGCCTGGACCTCAGCTCGTACCGCTACAACATCGGCGGTGGCGGCGTCGCGGTCACCACCCCGGCCCGCGCCGCCGAGGACTTCCTGAACGCCGACGGCACCTATGACTGGAGCAGGGACGACGGCGGACGGACGTTCCTGAAGTACGCCGCGACATACGGCGTGAAGGACCTGATCGGCTTCGTCAACAGCGCCCCCGCCCAGTGGACGACCAACGGGAAGAGCTGCGGCGGCCGGCTGAAGGCGGAGAACGAGGCCGACTTCGCGAAGTACATAGCCGACGTGACGGACCACTTCGCACGGCAGGGCGCGAAGTTCGACTACATCAGCCCCTTCAACGAGCCGGACAACAGCTTCGCCGACTGCGGCCAGGAAGGCATGCCGGTACCCGTCGACCAGCGCGACGACATCGTGCGGGCTCTGGGCGCCGAACAGAAGGCACGGCACCAGAAGACCGGCATCATCGCGGACGAGTCCAGCAAGACCACGCAGTTCACCAGCGAACTCCCGCAGTGGATCTCGCAGCCCGGCACCGCCCAGTACGTCTCCGAGCTGGCCCATCACACCTACAACAACCCCGACGACGGGCAGCTCGCCAACATCTACGAGACGTCGAAGGCCGTGGGCAAACAGCCCTGGGCCACGGAGATCTGCTGCTTCGGCAAGGGCTCCACGGGCTGGAACCAGGAGTACGACCCGACGATCGACAACGCCCTGCTGATGTCGCGGATCATCTACAAGGACTTCGCGACCGCGCACGACTCGGCGTTCCAGTGGTGGGTGGCCCTGGCCAGCGGCTACGGCACCGACCCCTACACGAGGAACGACCAGGGCTGGAACGACGGCCTGATCTACTACGACCCCGACTACGCGACGAACGGCAACCAGAAGCTGTACTTCACCAAGCGGTACTACGCGCTCGGCCAGTACAGCAAGTTCGTCAGGCCGGGCGCGGTCGCGCACAACGTGACCGGCGCACCGAGCGGGGTCGAGGTCACGACGTACGACGACAAGGGCAAGTGGGTGGTCGTGGTCAACAACCACAACACCACCGACACGGCGCTGGACCTGCACTTCAACAGCAGGGCGCCGGTGCGGGCCGAGAAGGCGGTCAGGACCTCGGCCACGGAGAACTGGGCCTCCGTCGGCAAGCCGGCCGTGACCGGCTCCACGGTCTCCACCACCCTCGCCGCGCGCTCGATCACGACCTTCGTCCTCGACCAGCGCGGGCACGCCACGACGGCCGTCACGGGCGCCTGGAAGGGCGCGCAGTCCGGCAAGTGCCTGACGGCGGGCGCCTCGGGTGCCGCGATCGACACCTGCACGGGCGCGACCGAGCAGTCCTGGTCGTACGACGCGGACGGCACCCTGAAGGGCGGGAACGGCTATCTGACCGCCGGAAGTTCGGGGCTCACCACCGCCGCCGACCACACCGGTGACGCCACCCAGCGGTGGCTGCTCAACGCGAACGGCCAGATCGTCAACGAGGCGTCCGGCAAGTGCCTGGACGTCAGCGGTCAGGCGACCGCCGACGGCGGCAAGGTGATCCTGTACAGCTGCAACGGCGGCCCCAACGAGGCCTGGTCCAGGCAGTAAAACCCCCGGAACCGAGGGCCCGCCGACACCCCTGACCCGGCGGCCCTCACCCGGGTCCACCCCCTTGTTCGTCATTCCGAACCGGACACAACGTTTCGCACAGACTTCGTCCAACCCCTTGCCGAAGCCTTAGCCGAAGATCTAACGTCCCGCACCGCACCTCCTTCGAACCACCTCGCGCTGAGCCGCAAGAGCCGCAGCCGCGCTTCGAGACAAGGACGTCAGCATGTCGGCAACGAGCAACAGCAACTGGTCCCGCCGATCAATCCTCCGGGCCGCCGCGGGCATGGCCGCCGCGGGCACCCTTGCCGCGTGTGGCAGCAACAACGGCCGGGGCGGGTCCGGCGGGTCAGGTTCGGGCAAGCAGCTGGTCCAGTACTTCCACGCGTACGGCGAGGCGGGGACGGAGCAGGCCATCAAGCGGTACGCCGCCGCGTACAAGAAGGCCGACGTCAGCACGAGCTGGATCACCGGCAACAACTTCGAGTCGGCGCTCTTCGCGGCCCTGCTCAGCAGCAAGGCGCCCGACGTCTTCGAGTTCCACCCGCAGTTGCAGCTCGTCAAGAGCGGCCAGGTGGCGGACCTGAGCGACATCATCGACCCGGTCAAGGACGACTTCAACCCGAACGACATCAAGTCCCACACGGTCGACGGGAAGATCTACGGGATCCGGATGATCGACGACCCGCAGTTCTTCTACTACCGCAAGTCGATGCTGGAGAAGGCCAAGGTCGACGTCCCCACCACCCTCGACGAACTGATCGAGGCCGCCGCCAAGCTCACCACGGGCAAGGTCAAGGGCCTCTTCCTGGGCAACGACTTCACCGCGATCCAGAACAACCTGATCTGGTCGGCCGGGGCCGACACCCTCGACGCCAGCAACAAGATCGCTTACCACACGGACGGCGTCGTCGAGGGGCTGAAGAAGCTGCGGACCCTGTTCACCAGCGGCAATGTGCTGCTGGGCGCCCCGACCGACTTCTGGGACCCGTCCTCGCTCAACCAGGGCCTGTGCGCCATCCAGTGGGGCGGCATGTGGTCCATGCCGGCCATGCAGCAGGCCCTCGGCGACGACCTCGGCATCTTCCCGTTCCCGAAGATCGGCAGCGCGGGCAAGCAGTCGGTCTACAACGGCGGCTGGTCGATGTTCGTCAACGCCAAGGGCAAGAACGTCGACGCGGCCAAGGAGTACGTCAAGTGGCTCTGGATCGACCAGAAGCAGTACCAGGAGGACTGGGCCACCTCGTACGGCTTCCACATCCCGCCGCGCACCTCGATAGCCAACCAGGCCACCAAGCTCAAGTCCGGTCTGCCGGCTGAGGGCATCAAGCTCTTCACCGACTACGGCCACTTCGACAACATCGGCTTCGACCAGACCATGCAGAACGCCTTCAGCGAGGTGCTCGCGTCTTGCGTCCGCAAGAACGGCAACCCCGAGGCCGCGCTCGACACCTGCGACAAGAAGGTCAACGTCGAGCTCAAGAAGCTCTTCGGATAGGCCGCCGGGAAGACCACGACCATGTCGACCACCACCACACGCGGGGTCGCCCAGCCCGCCCCGGCCAAGGCCTCCCCGGCCCGGTCGCGGCGGGGCCTGCGGGGCAATCCGACGCTCAACTTCTGGCTCTTCACCGGGCCGTTCCTCATCGGCCTGGCGATCTTCGTCTTCGTGCCGATCATCTGGTCCGTCTGGCTCAGCTTCTTCGACGCGCGCTACACCGTCACGCCGAGCCATTTCATCGGCTTCGACAACTACAAGCAGATCCTCACCAACAGCGACTTCCCCGGCTCGCTCCTGACGTTCACGGTGTTCGCCGCGTTCATCGTGCCGACCACCTGGGCGCTGTCGCTGGGTCTGGCGCTGCTGGTGAACCGGTTGCGGTTCATGCGGGCGTTCTTCCGGTCGGTGTTCTTCCTGCCGACCGCCGTGTCCTACGTCGCCGCCGCCCTGATCTGGAAGATGTCCATCTTCAGCGGCGTCCGCTTCGGACTGGCCAACACCGTCCTGAGCTGGTTCGGCGTCGACAACATCGCCTGGCTGGTTGACCCGAGCCCGCCCTGGTACTGGCTGGTCATCGTGACCCTGCGGCTGTGGATCCAGGCCGGCTTCTACATGATCCTGTTCCTGGCGGCGCTGCAGAACATCCCGCCGGAGCTGTACGAGGCCGCCGCCATCGACGGCGCCAAGCGGGGCTGGCAGACCTTCCGCCACATCACCCTTCCGCAGCTGCGGGCCACCTCGACCGCGGTGATCCTGCTGCTGCTCATCGCCGCCTACCAGGCGTTCGACGAGTTCTTCAACCTCATCGGGCAGAAGGCGACCTGGGCCCAGACACCGCTCATGGTGCTCTACAAAGCGGCTCTCGGCACGAGCCAGGACTACGGCGCCGGCAGTGCGGGCGCGGTCATTCTGTCGCTGCTGATCTGTGTCGTCACGCTGGCTCAGGGCAAGATCATGGGCTTCGGAGGAGGGGGGGAGAAGTGACCGCCACCACACCGCACGTCGGCAGGAACCGCAGGAAGCGCGGGGGCCTCCTCGGCAACACCGGCCTGTACATCGCCGTCAGCCTCGCCGCCGTCCTCTTCCTGATCCCCTTCTATCTGATCGTCCGCAACTCCCTGTCCACCGACCCGGAGATCACGGGCGAGAACTGGAAACTGCTGCCCTCCTTCCAGTGGGGCAACATCTCCGAGCTCTTCAACGACCCCACCGTCGAGTTCGGCCGCTCCTTGTGGAACTCCACGGTGATCGCCGTGCTGAGCACGATCGGCACCCTCCTGTTCTGCTCCATGGCGGGATACGGCCTCGCCCGCATCCCCTACAAGCACGCGAACAAGGTCTTCTACGCCGTTCTGGCGACCCTGATGGTCCCCACGGCCGTCACCTTCGTGCCCAGCTTCGTGCTGGTCTCCTCCCTCGGCTGGGTGGACACCTACCGCGGCATGATCATCCCGGGCCTGTTCAGCGGTTTCACCTGCTTCCTCTTCCGGCAGTACTTCCTCGGATTCCCGAAGGAACTGGAGGAGGCGGCACGCGTGGACGGACTCGGTTACTGGGGCGCGTACTGGCGGATCGTCGTACCCAACTCGCTGAACTTCTTCACGGCGATCGCCACCATCACCTTCATCAGCGGCTGGAACGCCTTCCTGTGGCCGCTGGTCATCGGTCAGGACCCGAGCGCCTGGACCGTGCAGGTCGCGCTCTCGTCGTTCATGACCAACCAGACCGTCAACTTCCATCTGATTTTCATGGCCACGGCCATTTCCATCCTGCCGCTGGTGTTCGTGTTCCTGTTCCTGCAGCGCTGGCTGGTGCAGGGCATCGCACAGACCGGCATCAAGGGCTGACACCTTCTTCTCACGACCTGGAGACCGATGTCTTTCCGCACCCATTCCCCCGTCGACTACGTCGAGGACGTCTCCCCGGGCAGCGGCACCCTGCCGCCGCGCGCCCGGTACGCGTCCTCGGACGCCGCGTCCCTCTCTCTCAACGGCAGCTGGCGCTTCCGGCTGTCGGCCACGGCGGACGCCGAGGACGACGCGTTCGCCGAGCCCGGATTCGACGCGGGGGACTGGGCGGAGGTCTCGGTCCCCGGTCACTGGGTCCTCCAGGGGCACGGCTCCCCCATCTACACCAACCACCTCTACCCCTTCCCGGTCGACCCGCCGCGCGTGCCGACCGAGAACCCGACCGGTGACCATCTGCGCTTCTTCGACCTGCCGTCCGACTGGCCGTCGGACGGCGGGGCGGTGCTCCGCTTCGACGGTGTCGAGTCGTGTGCCCGGGTCTGGCTGAACGGCACGGACATCGGTGAGTTCAAGGGCTCGCGGCTGCCGCACGAGTTCGCCGTAGGGCATCTGCTCAAGCCGGCCGGCAACGTGCTGGCGGTCCGGGTCCACCAGTGGTCGGCGGGCTCGTACCTGGAGGACCAGGACCAGTGGTGGCTGCCCGGCATCTTCCGGGACGTCACACTGCTGCACCGTCCGGCCGGCGCTGTCCTGGACTTCTTCGTGCACGCCTCCTACGACCACACGACCGGCGAGGGCACGCTGAAGGTCGACTCGGACGTCGACGGCCGGGTCACCGTGCCCGCCCTCGGCATCGATGTCGCCACCGGTGAGTCCGTGACCGTGCCCGTCGAGCCGTGGACCGCGGAGACACCGACGCTGTACGACGGGGTGCTGGCCACCGAGGGCGAGCGCGTGCCGCTCAGGATCGGGTTCCGGACCGTCGTCCTCGAGGACGGCCTGATCAAGGTCAACGGCAGGCCGGTCCTCTTCAAGGGCGTCAACCGGCACGAGTGGCACCCGGAGAAGGGCCGCGCGCTCGACCTGGAGACGATGCGCGAGGACGTGCTGCTGATGAAGCGGCACAACATCAACGCCGTCCGCACCTCCCACTACCCGCCGCACCCGGCCTTCCTGGACCTGTGCGACGAGTACGGCCTGTGGGTCGTCGACGAGTGCGACCTGGAGACCCACGGCTTCGTCGAGCAGGCCTGGCGCGACAACCCGGTCGACGACGACCGCTGGACCCCGGCGCTGCTCGACCGCGCCGCCCGTATGGTCGAGCGCGACAAGAACCACCCGTCAGTCGTGATCTGGTCCCTCGGCAACGAGGCCGGCACCGGGCGCGGGCTGACGGCGATGGCCGAGTGGATCCACGGGCGTGACTCCTCACGGCTGGTGCACTACGAGGGCGACATCAACTGCCGTGACACGGACGTGTACTCGCGGATGTACGCAGGCCACGCCGAGGTGGAGCAGATCGGCCGCCGACTGGACGGGGGCACCCACAAGCGCCGCGAGCTGCCCTTCATCCTCTGCGAGTACGGGCACGCCATGGGCAACGGCCCCGGTGGCATCGCCGACTACCAGCGGCTGTTCGAGTCCTACGACCGCCTCCAGGGCGGCTTCATCTGGGAGTGGATCGACCACGGCATCAAGCACCCTGAGCTGGGCTACGCCTACGGCGGCGACTTCGGGGAGGAGCTGCACGACGGGAACTTCGTCTGCGACGGTCTGCTGTTCCCGGACCGTGAGCCGTCGCCGGGCCTCGTGGAGTTCAAGAAGGTGATCGAGCCGGTCCGCATCGAGGGCGACGGCCGTACGGTGCGGATCCGCAACGTCCACGACTTCGCGGACCTGTCCGCGCTCGCCTTCGAGTGGTCGTTCCAGGTCGACGGCGAGGCCGTGGAGTCGGGCTCGCTGTCGGTGCCGGTGCTCGCGGCCGGAGAGTCGGCGGAGGTCAAGCTGCCCGAGCCGCCCGAGGTGCGCGGCGGTGAGACGCAGTGGACGGTGCGGGCGGTGCTGGCCGCGGACACCGCGTGGGGGGCGAAGGGCCACCAGGTGGCGTGGGGCCAGTTCCCGGTGTCCGGGCGCCTGCCGGTCGCGGTCGCCGCGGGCGCGGCTCCCGTGCTCACCGACGGCCGGATCACGCTCGGTCCGGGCACCTTCGACGCCCGCACGGGCGCGCTGACGGCCGTCGGCGGCGTGGACGTGACCGGCCTGCGCCTGGACGTCTGGCGGGCCACCACCGACAACGACGACGGCGCCGAGTGGCAGACCGACCTGCGTTACGGCCTCATGTGGCGCAAGCTGGGCCTGCACCGCATGCGGCACCGTCTGGACGCGGTGGAGCTCGAAGACGGGGCCCTGACCGTGCGGACCCGGGTGGCGCCCGCCGCCTGGGAGGTGGGCCTCGCCACCGTGTACCGCTGGTCGTCGGACGGGGAGAGGCTGCGGCTGGCCGTGTCCGTCACACCCGAGGGCGACTGGACGGTGCCGCTGCCCCGGCTCGGCATCCGGTTCGGACTGTCCGGCGCGGCGGACCGGGTCACCTGGTTCGGCGGCGGCCCCGGCGAGGCGTACCCGGACACCAGGGCGGCCGCTCAGCTGGGCCGTTGGGAGTCCACGGTCGAGGCGCTGCAGACGCCGTACGTGCGCCCGCAGGAGAACGGCGCCCGCGCCGACGTCCGCTGGGCGGAGATCGGGGGGCTGCGCGTCGAGGGCGACCCGGAGTTCTTCTTCACCGCCCGGCGCTGGACGACGGAGCAGCTGGACGCCGCGCGGCACCGCACCGACCTCACGCCCGGCGACACGGTGTGGGTCAACCTCGACCACGGCCAGCACGGCATCGGTTCACAGTCCTGCGGTCCGGGCCCGCTGCCGCAGTACTTCCTGCGGGCCGAGCCCGCGGAGTTCTCCTTCCTGTTCTCGGAGGTCAGTTGACGCACACGGTCCTGAGGACCTCCGCGGCCGGACGGCTGTTCAGTCGTCCGGCCGCGGCCGCGTCCTGCGTCGGTTTCGTCCTCATCGGCATGCTCCAGGCGCTTGATGACGGCGGGCCGCTTCCTCGTCGTCCCGCTCACGCTGAGGTACGCCCCCGAGCGCATCCTCACCGTGTGCGCGGCCGGGATGACGGCGTGTCTGCTGCTGTCGCTCGTAAAAGGTGTGGCGCCGGTGGCCTATGCGGGTGTTGGCTTGTTCATTGCGCCCGTCTTCCCCACCGGCCTGCCCTGGCTGAACCGGGCTCTCCCCCAGGCGAAGAGAGCGGGAGCCTGGGTCATCGCCGCGTCGATGGTGGGCGGAGTGGCAGCGCCGCCACTGCTGGGACTGGGCATCAAAGCCTCTGGCATCCATGCCGTTCCGTGGCTGCTGACAGCGTTGTCGGCCGCCTCGCTCGCGGCGACCGTACGGCTGATCCAACTGACCCGGAGGTTCGTCGAGTGAGCGGGAGCATCGAGGTCCGCGGACTGACCCGCACCTTCCTCACCACCGTCCGCCGCCCCGGTTTCGCGGGCGCCCTGCGTTCCCTGGTCAACCCGGAGAAGGTGACCAAACACGCCGTCACGGACATCACGTTCGACGTGGCGCCGGGCGAACTGCTCGCCCTGCTCGGCCCGAACGGCGCAGGCAAGTCCACCACCATCAAGATGCTGACCGGCATCCTCACCCCCACGTCCGGCGAGGCCCGGGTCGCGGGCGTGGTGCCGTACGAGGAGCGGGAGCGCAACGCGCGCAACATCGGGGCGGTGTTCGGGCAGCGCACCCAGCTGTGGTGGGACCTGCCTGTGCGCGAGTCGTTCGCGATCCTGCGCGACATCTACGAGGTGCCGAAGGCCGACCATGCGGCGCGCCTCAAGGAGTTCGACGAGCTGCTGGAACTGTCCTCCTTCTGGGACACGCGCGTACGGCATCTCTCGCTCGGCCAGCGGGTGCGCTGCGACCTGGCGGCGGCGCTGCTGCACGACCCGCCGGTGGTGTTCCTCGACGAGCCGACGATCGGCATGGACGTGGTGGTCAAGGAGCAGGTGCGGGAGTTCCTGCGGCACCAGGTGGAGGAACGCGGCCGGACCGTGCTGCTGACGACGCACGACATGACGGAGGTCGAACGGCTGGCCGAGCGGGTGGTGCTGGTCAACCACGGGCGACTGGTGCTGGACGGCACCCTGGACGAGATCCGCCGCAGGTTCGGCTCGACGTGGCAGGTGCGGGCGACCCTCGCCGATCCGCACGCGGCGGTCGAGCCGCTGCCGGGGATCGCAGTGCAGCGGCGGGACGGGCCACAGGTGGTGTTCGGCCCGGACGGCTCGGGCGCGCCGACGGTCCACCAGGCGCTGAAGCAGATCATCGAGCGGTACGAGGTCACGGACCTGAGGATCGACGAGGCGGACCTGGAGGACGTGATGCGCGCGGCCTACGTCCAGGCGGTCTCCCCGGCGGAGTTCCAGGCGGAGGGGGTCTGATGGCCGTCCTGTACGCCTGGCGCGCCGCCCGGGTCACCCCGCTCGGCGAGCTGCTCACCCCGCCGCGCATCACGGCCGCCCTGCTGCGGCTGACCGTGCAGGTCGTGCTCGTGGCGTCGCTGTGGCGCGGCCTGTACCAGGCGACCGGCACGACCGCCGGACTGGACCGCGACCAGGCGGTCACCTACGCCGTGCTCGCGGTCCTCGCTTCCCGGCTGCGGGAGCTGGACCAGTACGCGGGCCGGGACTCGGTGCTCCAGCACATGCACTTCGGCACGATCGTGTACTGGTACCTGCGCCCGCTGCCGCCCCAGCGCTACTACGCTCTGCGGGCGCTGGGCGAGCAGCTGTACGGTCTGGTGTGGGCCCTGGCCGGATACGCGGTGTGTCTCGCGGCCGGAGTGGTGAAGCCCCCCGAGTCGGCGTCCGTGGCCGGGGTGTTCGCGCTGAGCCTGCTGCTCGGCCAGTGGGTCCTGCACTACGTCACGCTCCTGATCGACCAGCTGTGCTTCTGGACGTTGCGCAACACCGCGGCGATGCTGATCCTCCTCTTCGCGCAGAACCTGCTGTCCGGGGTGTACGCGCCGCTGTGGTTCTTCCCGCACTGGTTCGTCACGATGAGCGGTTTCCTCCCGTTCCAGGCGACGCTGAGCGTGCCGCTGTCCCTGTACGTGGGCCGCATCCCGCTGTCCGACGCGGGAGCGCAACTCGCCGTCCAGGCGGGGTGGGTGGTGGCCCTGTCCTTGTTCACCCGGCTGCTGTGGCGGCGGGCCGCCCGGCGTGTCATCTCCCAGGGAGGCTGACCGTGTCGGTGAAGGCGTTGCGCATCGCATGGCGGATCACCCGTCTCAACTTCCGTGCCCAGCTGGAGTACCGCACCGAGTTCCTGATGATGATCGCCATCGGTGCCGTCTGGCAGGTGTCGGTGATCGTGTTCGCGACGGTGCTGCTGACCCGGTTCACCGGCATGGGCGGCTGGGACAGTTCGGACGTGCTCCTCATCCCGGCGACGAGGATGCTGGCGCACGGCCTGTTCGTGCTGTTCCTGGGCCGGGTGCACGGACTGGGCCGGCACATCCAGGAGGGCAGGATCGACGCGTACCTGCTGCGCCCCATGCCCGTGTACCGCCAGGTCCAGCTGCAGTTCTTCCCCACCAACGCCATCGGTGACCTGACGGTGGCGGCGGCCCTGATGGCGGGCGCGCTCGGCCGCAGCCACCTGGACTGGACGGCGGGCAGGATCACGTACCTGATCCTCTCGCTCGTCGGCGGCATGCTCCTGGAGGCGGCCCTGTTCACGGCGGTGGCCTGTGCGTCACTGCGGTTCCCGGCCGCCGACTACTGGGGCCGCTGGCTGGAAGAACTGCTCGGTACGTTCGGCAGCTATCCGCTGAACGTGCTGCCGAAGGCGGTGGGCGGCTTCCTGACCTTCGGCCTGCCGCTCGCGTTCGTCGCGTACTTCCCGGCGGCCGTGCTGACCGGCCACGGCCACGACACGGGCGCCCCGTACTGGCTGGCGGCGGCCTCACCGCTGCTCGGGCTGCTGGCGTATCTGGGGTCGCGGCTGCTGTGGCGGTGGAGCCTGGGGCACTACACGGGGGTGAACGGGTGAGAGCCTGCGGGTGAGTGACACAGGCTCTGACGACGCCGGAGCCGCTCAGCCGGCTTCGACGGCCGTCTCCGGCCGGCGGGTCCGTACGGGTGTGAGCAGGGCCAGGGCCGCGATGCCCACGCAGCACGACCCGGCCACCACCCCCACCGCCGCCGTGCCGTGGTGCTGGGCCCCCCAGGTGAGGACGGCCGCGCCGACCGGGGCCGCCGCGTAGTGGATCGTCCAGAACGCGGAGGTGACCCGGCCCAGCAGGTGCTCGGGCGTCACCTGCTGGCGCAGGGACATGGAGCAGGTCCCTGCGATGCTGACGCATGCGAGGAACGCCGCCATGAGGAAGGCGACGGCCGGTACGTGACGGGCCCAGCCGATGCCGGCGAGCGCGCAACCGCAGACGGTCACGGCCCCGATCCAGGTGGGCCCGAAACCGAGTCCCTGCCGTACCCGTGCCACCAGCAGGGCCCCGGCGATGGTGCCGAGGGCGCCGACCGCGAGGACGGTGCCGACGGTGCCGTCGCTCTGCCCGAGGTCGTGCTTGAGGTGGTAGATGAGCACGTCGTTGAGGCCCAGCTCCAGAAAGCTGAACAGGGACAGGAGCACGGTCAGGGCGCGCAGCACCGGGTGGCGCCACAGGAAGGACGCCCCCGCCGGCAGGTCCTTCCACAGTCCTCGTCGGGTGGTTGCCGGGTCGGGCGGCGGGGACTGCCGGAGCCGTACAAGGGTCAGGCAGACCGCCGACACGCCGAAGCTGACCGCGTCCACCGCGACGGCCCCGGCCGGCCCCGTCCACGCGGCCACGACACCCGCGCCGAGCGGGCCGACCACCCCCGCCGCCGCGGCCGTCGCGTTCAGCCGGCCGTTCGCGGCGGTGATCCGCTCGCCGTCGACCAGGCCCCGCACCACGGTGACGTACGCGACCGAGAACACCATTCCGACGGCCTCGCACAGCGGCAGCACCGCGTACAGCAGCCAGACCCGCGGTCCGGTGAGCCACACCAGGGGAACCAGGCCGTACAGCACCATCCGCACCAGGTCGCAGGCGATCAGCAGCTTCCTGCGGTCCAACCGGTCCACCACCACACCGGCGAACACCCCGGCCAGCACGGAGGCCGCGCCTGCGACCGCCGTCAACAGCCCCATCCGAGCGACGGACCCGGTCGCCTCCAGCACCAGCAGCGGCAGCGCGATCAGGGCGAAGGAGTCACCGAGGACCGAGAGGGTCTGCGCGGTCCAGAAGATCCCGAAGTCCCGGTTCCGTCCCGGCGATCCGACACCTTTGGCCTCCCGCACCGGCGGCTCCCCCCTGCACGCACACGGTCGAGTGCGACGAACGATCAAGACGTACCACCGTACGCCGACCGGGCCGCCGCCCGGAGCCGTCTCACCACACTCGTGCCGGCTGCGACACGGCGACCTTTCCGTTGGGGCGGCCATGGGCGACGGTCGGCCGACGGCGTGCCGTCGAACGGCATCGGGTTCCGCCTGCACGGGCCAGTCCAACGGCCTCAACCCGAACGCCTGACGCTCACCTCCGCCCAGACCACCTTGTACGGGCAACCCGGCCGCGGTTCCGTGCCCCACCGCTCGCAGACCGCGGCCACGAGCCTGAGCCCGTACCCGCCTTCGCCGTCCGGTTCCCGCAGCACGGGCAGCCGTTCGCTCCGCGCGTCGGCCACCTCGACACGTACGACACCCGTGCCCTGCCACAGCAGCCGGACCCGGAAGTCACGACCGGGGACGCGGCCGTGCCGGACGGCGTTGGCGGCGAGTTCGGCGACGACGAGGGCCACGTTCCGGCCGGCGTCGCTGTCGTAGGGGAACCCCCACGCGTCCAAGCGGTGCGCGACGAGCCGCCGCGCGAGCCGGGCACCTCTCGGTGTCGAGCTGAACAGCTGGGTGAACGTACGTACGGTGACAGGCGCTTGAAGCTGGGGATCTGCGTGCATGGTCCGACGGTTCCGCAGGTCACAGGGACATGACCAGGCACGGCACTCGTACGCTGCGCACCGTACGAGTTCACGGCGTGGACAGTGGGAGTCACGGTGCGTGACTCTGGGGGCACTTGCGGGGTTGTCACCAGTGCACGGGGGGTTACGCCGATGACCGAAAGCACCATCAGCAGCACGACCACGACCACGAGCGAGCCCGAACCGTCCGACAGCATGAAGGCGTTCGGGGCGGCACACAAGGCGTTCCGCAAGCGGGCGGGCTACACGCAGGAGGAGTACGCGCCACTCGTCGGCTACCAACCGGCGACGGTGGCGTCCATCGAACAGGGCCGACGCTTCCCGCCCCGCGCCTTCGTCGAGCGGGCGGAAGAGGTGCTGGACGCGTTCGGGGCGCTGCGCGGGGTCTACAAGCATGTGGGGCGCGAGGCAGGGCTGGCGTCGTGGTTCCGCAAGTGGGCGGATCTGGAGGAGCAGGCGATCAGTCTGTACACGTACGAGTGCCGGTTGGTGCCGGGGCTTCTGCAGACGGAGGCGTATGCGCGCACACTGTTCGACGAGCAGGTGCCTGTGCTGACCGACTCGCAGATCGAGGCTCAGCTCGCCGCCCGCGAGGAGCGCCAGCGCCTGCTTGTCGAGCGGCCCAACACTGCGTACAGCTTCATCATCGAGGAGTACGTCATCCAACGGGAGACCGGCGGTCGGGACGTCACTCGTGAACTCATCGACCACATCCTGGAGATCACGAAACGCCGAAACGTGGAGGCGCAGTTGCTGCCTATGGGCCTGGGGGCCCACGCGGGCATGGCGGGCCCGATCCAGTTGCTCGAGACCCCAGAGAACGAATGGTTCGGGTATTGCGAAGGGCAGCGAAGCGGCCAGTTCGTCGCCGACCCGAAATCGATCAGTGTGCTCCACATGCGTTATGCGAAACTGCGCTCACAGGCTCTTTCCCCGGGCGACTCCCGGAGCCTGCTGGAGCGGATGCGAGGAGCGCTATGAGCACCACCGAACTGGCCTGGTTCAAGAGCAGCTACAGCAGCAGCGGTGACGGCGACTGCGTCGAAGTAGCCACCCGCCCCACCACCATCCACGTCCGCGACTCGAAGAACGCCACCGGCCCTCAGCTCACCCTCTCCCCCACCGCCTGGTCGGAGTTCATAGAGTTCGCCAGAGGCGAATGACGCAGCGCCCACGCCGACCGCAGGGACCCTAACGCGCCCGGGCGGTGACGAGACGGGCGTCCACGTCTACGACACCGTCGACGCCCTGGCACAGCCCCACCATCACCGGTCCGAGGCGCGGCTCCGGCACCTGGCCCCGCAGGGTGACGGCACCCTCCCGGACCTCGACCGCGATGGTCCCCTCGTCCAGGCCGAGGATGCGTCCCAGGACATCCTGCTCGACCTCGCTGCGAATCTCGACATCGGGGCGAATGAAGGCGTCCAGCAGGTCGCTGCGGCTGACGATGCCGGCGAGCAGGCCGTTGTCGTCGACGACCGGCAGTTGCTTCACGTGCCGCCTGCGGAGTTCCCGCGCGGCCCGGGGGATCGTCCAGTCGGCGCGGGCGGTGTGAACGGGACTGCTCATGAGCGCGCCCGCCGTCCGGGCCCGCGCCTTTCCCCAGGCACGTTCGTCGTCCCCGTCCCGCCCCCGCGGGTCCGGCATCCCGGTCTCGTGCCGCAGCACGTCGGAGGCGGACACGACACCGATGGGAGCGCCGTCCTCGTCGACGACCGGTGCCGCGGCGATGTCGTTCGCGTCCAGCAGGGCGGCGACCTCGTGGAACGATGCGTCGGGGCGCAGGGTGACCACCTCCTCGGTCATCACGTCACCGACCGTGCGGCGGTGCAGCATGACATCAGCCTCCTCCACGATGCGACGAGGCGGCAGCGGTCGGACCGCCGGAGCGGACGGCGCACCACGCGTCGCCCCCGCAGCCCCCGCCGGCACGTCCACGCCGTTCCACCCACCCATCACAACACCATGCCGCGCGAGCGACCAGTGACGTTCGGCCTGGCACCGCAATCCGCGCGCGAGTGGCCCCTACCTAGGCTAGGCTGGTACCTAGGCCCCCTAGGTTTAAGGACTTGCCATGCCCCGTGCCGGACTCACCGTCGAGCGGATCGTCGCGGCGGCAGCCGACCTCGCGGACGAGGTCGGCTTCGAGAACGTCACCGTCTCCGCGCTGGCCCGCCACTTCGGCGTGAAGGACGCCAGCCTGTACTCGCACGTCAGGAACCTTCAGGACCTGCGCACCCGCGTCGCACTCCTCGCCGGCGGCGAGATGATCGACGACATCGCCGCCGCCGTCGCCGGGCGCGCCGGCAAGGAGGCGCTGGCCGCCTTCGCCGGCGCCTACCGGGAGTACGCCCACCGGCACCCGGGACGGTACGCGGCCACCCAGATCCGCATCGACCAGTCGCTCGTGGCCGACTCCCCGGCCATGCAGCGCACCGCCGAGATCACCTACGGCATGCTGCGCGCCTACGGCCTTGACGAGCCCGATCTCACCGACGCCGTGCGCCTGTTGCGCAGCACCTTCCACGGTTACTGCGCCCTGGAGGCGACCGGCGGATTCGGTGCTCCCCGCGACGTGGAGGCGTCCTGGAGCAAGGCCGTCGACGCCCTGCATGTCGCATTGGAGAACTGGCCCCGTGAGGAGACCAAGGACCATGACTGACCTCCATACTGACCTCCATTACGACGTGCGCGGCACCGGCCCCGTGCTGCTCGTCGTCCCCGGTGGCGCCGGGCACCCCATGGGGCTCGACCGCATGACGGACCACCTCGCCGACCTCTTCACCGTCGTCACGTACGACCCGCTCGGACTCGCCCACGGACGACTCGGACTGCCCGTAGCGGAGCAGCGGGTCCAGGCGTGGAGTGACGGAGCGCGACGGGTTCTCGAAACCGTCCTGCGCCCGGACGAGTCGGCGTACGTCATCGGCTTCAGCTCCGGCGGCATCGCGGCACTCGACCTGCTCGCCCGCCACCCCGACCGGCTGCGGCACGTGGTGGCGCACGAGCCGCCCGTCGTGGAGGTGCTCCCGGACGCGGCCCGGCAGCGGGCGATGTTCGCGGAGGTGGGCGAGACCTATCGGACGGCGGGGCTGAAGGCCGCCGCGGCCCGGCTGGCAGCGGGGCTGCAGGGCGGGCCCGCGGTCGCCGTCACCGAGGCGGAACCACCCTCCCCCGGCGAGGAGTCGGCCAACCCCATGGGCATCTTCCTCACCCACGTCCTGCCCTCGTTCACGGCGTACGCACCGAACCTGGCCGCCCTGAAAGCCGTCTCCGCACGTCTCACCCTCGGCGCCGGAGTCGACTCCCGCCATGGGCTCCTCCACCGCACGGCCACGTCGGCGGCCGAGTTGACCGGCGCGGCGTTCACGGAGTTCCCGGGCGGCCATGTGGGCATGGCGGAGCACCCGGAGGAGTTCGCGAGGCTTCTGATCGGCGCACTGGCCGCCGCCGACGTCACCGGCACCTGATCACAGGAACCGCAGACGCGGCCACGAGCCCGTGCCCGGGTCCGTAGGCGCAGCGCCCTCACCACACCCCGGTGATACCGCCTTCCGGGTCCTCCACGACCGCGCGGACGATGTCGTGGTGGAAGCCGCGCACGTGCGCCTCCACCAGGTCGCCGGCCGCTTCCGCGTCTCCCGCCGCGATGGCGTCGTACACCGCGTGGTGCTCGGCGCGCAGCCGCGCGGCGACCTCCTCCCAGTCGTCGATCTTGTGGAAGGCGGTCAGGAGGGTGCGGCGGACGGCGCTGCGCACGGCGACGGTCATGTCGGTCATGAGCCGGTTGCCGCCGGCTTCGGCGATGGCGGCGTGGAAATCGGTGTCGTAGTCGTTGAACTCTTCTCGCGACAGGCCGATCGCGTCCATGCGCTCCAGCGGCTCGCGCATTCGGGCAAGGTCCTCCTCGGTGGCCTTGGTGGCGGCGAGGCGGGCACTGCTGCGCTCGAGGGTGGCACGGGCCTCGACGACGTCGCCCAGGGGGAAGTTGGCAAGCGCGATGTGCAGGCGCAGCAACTGCGTGAGGCCGTGGCTGGGCATGGCGGCGATGATGCTGCCCGAGGTGGGGCCGGTGCCCACGCGCGAGCGCAGGACGCCCTGAGCCTCCAGGACACGCAGCGCCTCGCGGACGGCGGCACGGCTGACGCCCAGGAGATCGACCAGCTCGCGCTCGGGTGGGAGGCGGTCGCCGACACGGAGGTTGCCCGAGAGGATCTGCTCCTCGATCCGCGCGAGGACGAGCTCGAAGGTGCGGGAGCGCGGCACCGGCTCCCACGCCGCGGTCGTCTCAGCCATGGAATGCCCTCTCAGCGCGTTGGCGGCTCGCATGCTCAGCCGCGTCCGCTTCCGATCATAGCTTGGCGCGCCCAGTATTTGGTCTGACCAAAGTAAATTTCCTGGATCGACATCTAGACATGGCCGGAAACCGCTGCTTAGCGTGGAAGTCCAAAGCATGGTCTGACCAAAGGCGGTCCGACCAAGGCCGCATGTGAGGTGCTGCATGTTCCAGCCTGATCTCTCCCCGGTCGCCGACAGCCTCGCGGCGTCCTCGCTCGTCTCGGCACTCCCCCTGCTCACGCTGTTCGCGCTGCTCGGAGGCGCGCGATGGAAGGCCCACTGGGCGGGCCTGGCGTCGCTCGCCGTGGCCGTGGCCGTCGCGGTGTTCGGCTACCGCATGCCCGGAGATCTCGCCCTGCTGTCGGCGAGCGAGGGAGCGGCCTTCGGGCTGTTTCCGATCATGTGGATCGTGCTGGCGGCGATCTGGGTGTATCAGCTGACCGAAGTCAGCGGCCGGTTCGAGGACCTGCGCCGAGCGTTCGGCCTGATCAGCGACGACCCCCGCATTCAGGCGATCATCATCGCCTTCTGTTTCGGAGGGCTCCTCGAGGCACTGGCGGGATTCGGCGCCCCGGTGGCGATCACCGGAGTGATGCTCATGGGGCTCGGCTTCGCCCCCATGCGGGCGGCCGTGACGGTCCTGGTCGCCAACACGGCCCCGGTCGCCTTCGGCGCGATCGCGATCCCGATCATCACCGCCGGCAACCTCACCAAGATCCCCTACACGGACATCGGCGCCTATGCGGGACGCCAGACGCCGCTGCTCGCGCTGTTCGTGCCGCTGCTGCTGGTGGCTCTGGTCGACGGTCGGCGCGGCGTGCGGCAGACCTGGCCGGCGGCGCTGGTGTGCGGTGCGGTGTTCGGGCTGGCCCAGTTCGTCAGCTCCAATTACCTGTCCGTGGAGCTGACCGACATCGTCGCCTCGCTCGCCGGCCTGGTCGCCGCCGTCCTCTTCCTGCGTGTCTGGCGGCCGCAGGGCGGGGCTCGGGCGAGCGCCGATCTGCGCGCCCAGGCCGAGGGCGGCGACGCGGAGAGCGCGGCGCGCGGCCCTGGCTCGCCCGCCGACGCCACGGGCGGACCGGCCGCGGTTCCCGGCCGGCCGGGAACCGGGGGCACCGCCACCACCCGCGCCCTCCCCGCACCCGGCCGGGCGGGAGCGGAGCACCCGGACGCCGCGCGGATCGCGATGGCCTTCGCCCCCTATCTGATCATCATCGCGATCTTCTCGGTGGCCAAGCTGGTCGCCCCGGTCAAGGAGTTCCTCGCCTCCACCGACCTCAAGATCGCCTGGCCCGGACTCGACGGGCAGGTCCTCACCGCCGCCGGGAAGCCGTCGTCCGCCACGGTCTACACCTTCCCCTGGCTCTCCTCCCCCGGCACCCTGCTCGTCCTGTCGGGCGTCGTGGTCGCCCTGCTGTACCGGGTGAGCCCGGCGCGTGCGGGCCGTGAGTTCGCCGCCACGGCCGCCAGACTCCGCTGGGCGATGCTGACCGTGGCAGCCGTCCTGGCGCTGGCGTACGTGATGAACCTGTCGGGCCAGACCATCACCATCGGCACCTGGATCGCCGGTGCGGGTACGGCCTTCGCTTTCCTGTCGCCGGTCCTCGGCTGGCTCGGTACGGCGGTGACCGGATCGGACACCTCGGCCAACGCGCTGTTCGCGACGCTGCAGCAGACCGCCGCCACCAAGGCCGGCCTCGATCCGACCCTGCTGGTGGCCGCCAACACCTCCGGCGGCGTCGTCGGCAAGATGATCAGTCCGCAGAACCTCACCATCGCGGCCACCGCCGTGGGGCTGATGGGCCGCGAGGCGGAGCTGTTCAGAGCGGCCATCCGATGGAGCCTGTTGCTCCTGCTGGCTCTGTGCCTGCTGGTCTTCCTGCAGTCCAACGTCCTGGCGTGGATGCTGCCGTAACGCGCCGCCGCGCAGAGGAGGAAAACATGCGGATCGCCCTGTTCATCACCTGTTTCAACGACACCCTCTTCCCCGCGACCGGACGGGCGGTGGTGACTGTGCTTCAGCGTCTGGGCTGCGAAGTGGACTTCCCCGAGGGACAGACCTGCTGCGGCCAGATGCACTTCAACACCGGCTACCAGCGCGAGTGCGTGCCCCTTGTGCAGCGCTTCACCGAGGTGTTCGCCGGATACGACGCGGTGGTCACCCCGTCGGGTTCGTGCGCGGCCATGGTGCGCGAGTACCACGGGCGGGTGGCCCAGGCGGCGGGCGATGCCCGGCTCGCGGCGGCCGTCCAGGGCATGCCGCGGGTGTATGAGCTGTCGGAGTTCCTGGTCGACGTGCTCGGGGTGACGGATGTCGGGGCGTACTTCCCGCATCGGGTCACCTATCACCCGACCTGCCACTCGCTGCGGGTGCTCGGCGTGGGCGACCGGCCGCTCACTCTGCTGCGCGCTGTCCGCGGCATCGATCTGGTCGAACTCCCGGCAGCCGAGGAGTGCTGCGGCTTCGGCGGCACGTTCGCGCTGAAGAACGCCGACACCTCCGTGGCGATGGGCGCGGACAAGGTACGGCACGTGCTCGACACCGGCGCTGAGGTGGTGTGCGCGGGCGACAACTCCTGCCTGATGCACATCGGCGGGCTGCTGTCCCGACTGCGCACGGGGGTCCGCACCCTGCACCTCGCGGAGATCCTGGCCGCCACCGAGACCGCGGCGGCACCGGCCGGCGCGCCTGCGCCGCACGCGCCCGTGCCCGCGTCCTGCGACAACCCCGAAGGGAGGGAGGCCCGGTGAAGGACACGACGTTCCTGGGCATGCCGGCGTTCCCCGACGCCGCCCGCACTGCCCTGGCCGACACCCGGTTGCGGGGGAATCTCGCGCACGCCACCGCCGTCATCCGCGGCAAGCGGGCCGAGGCGGTGGGCGAGTTGGCCGACTGGGAGGAGCTCCGCGAGGCGGGGCGGGCCGTGAAGGAGCGCACGCTGCGCCATCTGGACCGCTATCTGCTGCAGGTGGAGGAGCGGGTCACGGCGGCCGGCGGGCAGGTGCACTGGGCGCGGGACGCCGAGGAGGCCTCGCAGATCGTCGTCGACCTGGTACGCGCGACCGGTGAACGGGAGGTCCTCAAGGTCAAGTCGATGGTCACCCAGGAGATCGGCCTCAACGCCGCGCTGGCCGAGGCGGGTATCGCGGCATACGAGACGGATCTGGCCGAACTGATCGTCCAGCTCGGTGAGGACCGCCCCTCGCACATCCTGGTGCCCGCGATCCATCGCAACCGTGCGGAGATCCGGGAGATCTTCCTTCAGACGATGGGCACGCACGGCACCGCCGCACCCGCCGATCTGACCGACGACCCCAAGCGGCTGGCAGCGGCCGCCCGGTCGCACCTGCGGGAGAAGTTCCTGCGGGCGAAGGTGGCCGTCTCGGGCGTGAACTTCCTCGTCGCCGAGACAGGAACCGCGGTCGTGGTCGAATCGGAGGGCAACGGGCGGATGTGCCTGACCCTGCCGGAGACGCTGATTTCGGTGGCCGGCATCGAGAAAGTCGTCCCCACCTGGCAGGACCTCGAGATCTTCCTGCAGTTGCTGCCCCGCTCCTCCACCGGGGAGCGGATGAACCCGTACACCTCCACCTGGACCGGAGCGACTGCCGACGACGGACCGCGCACCTTCCATCTGGTGCTTGTGGACGGCGGCCGGACCGACGCACTCGCCGACCCGATCGGCCGGCAGGTACTGAACTGCATCCGCTGCTCGGCCTGCCTGAACGTCTGCCCCGTCTACGAGCGCGTGGGCGGTCACGCCTACGGGTCCGTCTACCCCGGCCCGATCGGTGCCGTGCTCAGCCCGCAACTGAGGGGCACGGCCTCGGCGGTGGACCGTTCGCTGCCGTACGCCTCCACCTTGTGCGGCGCCTGTTATGAGGTCTGCCCCGTCAAGATCGACATCCCGGAGGTGCTGGTCCATCTGCGGGCCCGGGTCGTCGACGAGCAACGCGGGCGGCTGCTGCCGAAGCCGGAACGGATGGCGATGGCGGCCGCACGCTGGGTGTTCTCCGGTCCGTCCCGCCTGGCGGCCGCGCAGCGCACGGCCTCCGTGGCCGGGCGGCTGGTCACCCGCGGCGGAAAGGTGGGCCGCCTGCCCGGCCCGGCGGCCGGGTGGACCGACGCCCGTGACGCGCCGGCCCCGGCCGCCGAGAGCTTCCGGGCCTGGTGGAGGAGGACCCACCGACATTCCCGGTCCGAGGACCAAGGACCCGCGCGTCCCGCCCCGTTGGGCGAAGACCGCTGACTGCCGGCCTCCAGGCCGCTCCGTACGTGAGGAGACCCCCATGAACGCACGCACCGAGGTGCTGGACCGCATCCGCCGGGCACTGGCGGACGTCCCGGCCGGTGAACGCCCCGAGGACGTCCCCGTGCCGCGGGACTACTCCCTTGGCGGCATGCCGCCGCCCGGGTCGTCCGCCGCGGTGGACCTCCTGGCCGAGCGGCTGGGCGACTACGGGGCCGTTGTGCGGCGGGTGGCCCCGGACGAGGTCGCCGGGGCCGTGCGTCAGGCCGTCGCCGCACGCGGAGCCGACTGCGTGGTGGTCCCCGAGGGCTTCCCCGGCCCGTGGCGCTCCGCGCTGGATCCGGACCGGGTGCTCAGCGACACTCCCCGGCTTCCGGTGGCCGACCTGGAGCGCACCGGTGGGGTGGTCACCACGGTGGCCTCCGCCATCGCCTCGACCGGAACGCTCGTGCTGGACGGCGGCGCGGGCCAGGGACGGCGCGCGCTGACCCTGCTGCCCGACTACCACCTGTGCATCGTGCGCACCGAGCAGGTCGTGGCATCCGTGCCCGAAGCACTCGCCGGGCTGGACCCGACACGGCCGCTGACGTTCGTCTCAGGCCCGTCGGCGACCAGTGACATCGAACTCGAGCGGGTCGAAGGCGTGCACGGCCCGCGCACGTTGGAGGTCCTTGTCGTGCAGGGAACCTCTCCACCGGCGTCCAGGGCCGGTGCGCCAGGGAGGTGAGAGTGATGCCCACGCTTGACCGACTGCCGAACCGCGGCGGCGGGTCATCCCTGCCCACTCCCCCGCCCCGCCCCGAGGACGCCAGGGCGTCGGCGACCGCGTGCTGCACCTGGCCCGCCGAGCGGCGTACGCCGGCGCGGGCCAGGGCCTTCGCACGCAGCCGGCTGGCGGCATGGGGCGTCGGGGAAGCGACGGCCGAGTCGGCAGACGTCGTCATCTCGGAGTTCGTCACCAACACCGTTGTGCACAGCGGTGCCTCCGAACTCACCTTGCGCCTTTTCCGCGGCCCCTCCGAGCTGCGGATAGAAGTCGTCGACAGCGGGCGGTGGCGACGGCCGAACGCACGGCCCACCCGCGACGGCAACATGGCGGAGAGCGGCAGGGGCCTGTGGATGGTGGAGACGCTGACCCAGCGCTGCGGAGTGCATCACACGCGGCATGGCACGACCGCCTGGGCACTCCTGGCGGCCGTGTAGCGCGTGGCACGCCACTTCGGCGTGAAGGACGCCGGCCTCTGTCCGCACGTCGGGAATGTGCAGGACCTGCGCACCCGCATCGCCCTGCCGGCAGGCGGCTTGATGACCGACCACATCGCGGCCGCCGTCGCCGGACGCGCCGGGGGGGAGCGTCGGCCGCCTTCGCGCGGTTGCCGCGCCCTGGAGGCGACCGGCGGCTTCCGAGCGCCACGTGTGTCGTACAGGCGTCCTGGGACAAGGCCGTGGATGCCCTGCACGTGGCGCTCACACACTGGCCCCGCTGGTTCTCGATCAGTTCTCGCGTCAGTTCTCGGTCGCCGGGTGCCCCTTGCCCCACGCCCAGGCCAGGCGGTCCGCGCCGGAGGCGTTGGTGGTGGCGAGGCCCAGGCGGGTGCCGCTGCCGGTCAGGGTCTGGATGCTGTAGATGTCGCCGGTGCGCAGGCCCGGCCAGTAGACCGATCCCATGTGGAGCTCGCGGAAGACGTCCGTGTCGGCCTGGATGAAGGCGACCGAGTTCGGGTCGGTGCTCGCCGAGGCGGGCTGGTTGTAGTCCAGGCCGGTGGTCATGGGCGCGCCGAACTCGTCCGCGACCGTGCGGGAGGCACACGAGCCGATGCGCGCCTTGAGGTCGCCGACCCACTCCGAGTAGGTGGCGCTCTGCTTCCAGAAGCCGTAGTGGTGCAGGGACAGGTACGTGCCGTCGAGGCGGTGGTCCGCGCAGACGCTGACGACGCTGTCGTTGTAGCCGCTGCCGCTGACGAAGATCCTGTTCCTGGGGACGGACGGGTAGGTGCCGATCCACTGCGCCGCCAGGTCGGCCCACGCCCCCGCGGTGTAGCCGTGCGGCTCGTTCATCGGCTCGAAGTAGACCAGCGGGTTGCGCTGGTAGGCGCTGGTGACGGTGCCCCACATGCGCCAGAAGTCCGGCAGGTTGTCGACGAAGCCGTCCTTCTGGGCCCCGGTGCCCTCCCAGTAGCTGAGTATGACCTTGAAGCCGTGGGCGGTGGCGGCGTCGATGACGGCGCGGTAGGAGCTCCAGTACGAGCCGTTCACGGTGTAGGGGTTGATCGGCAGGCGCACCGTGTCGGCCTGGAGGTTCTTGCGGAATCCCTTGATGACGCCGCCGGCCTTGGCGTACGTGGTGGCGTAGTCGTCGGACAGGCTCAGCCCGGACAGGACCACGGGGTCGTTGGCGTAGTTGTCGCGGGGGTCGGCCCAGTTCACGCCGTTGAACTGGCTGGGGTTGAGGGAGGCGGCCGGTCTGTCGGCGCCCGATGCCGGGACGGTGGCCAGTCCGATGAGGGCACCGCTGCTGAGGGCGACCGCCGCCGCGATGACGGTGCGGGTGAGCCGGGTGGTGCGGTGTGCGGCCCTGCGGACGGAGCGGAACATGTGCGGGGACCTTCCTGTGCGGGTGCGGTGCGAGACGGCGTGCGGACGCGCGAAACCGCGGACGGGGGAGGAAGAACCTGCGGCGCCCTGGGGCGGCAGCGGCAGGCACGGAAAAGAAGCCACGGGAGCCTGACGTGCAGTCACGCTCGGACGATCACCTTTCGGGCGAGAGCCTCGCCGCAGTCGGCCGGGGGTGTCAAGACATCCGACAGGACTTCGTCAAACCATTACGGGAAGGGGCCTGCGGGTTCGGCCGCTGGGTTCGGCCGCTCGGGACGTGGGCCGGGCGCACCGCGGAAGCCGTATGCGGACTTGCAGGAAAGTTGAGCTTCGTCGTATAAGAAAACCCGGTCGAATCGTCTTTCTCACGAGGACTTCTCACGAGGACGGTGATCGATGGGCGAGGGCTGGACGTTCGCCGGGGAAGCCACGCAGAGCGGTGGGGACTCCGTGACCCTGATCGAAGGGTCGTCCTTCTGCCTGTCCGAGCGGGGCGGGGATCTCGTGCCGGGCACGCCCCACGGGCTCTTCCACCGCGACACCCGCATCCTGTCCGTGTGGCAACTGCGCCTGGACGACGAGGAGATCGACCCGCTCTCCGTCATCGCGCAGGAGCCGTACGAGGCCCTGTTCCTGGGGCGGGCCCGGCCGCGTCCCGGGTACAGCGAGGCCACCGTCCTGCTCGAGCGGCGCCGCTTCGTGGGCGCGGGCATGCGCGAGGACCTGGTGCTGCGCAACCTCGGCAACGAGGCCGCCGCCTGTGTGCTCACACTGCGCGTCGAGGCCGACTTCGCCGACCTGTTCGAGGTGAAGGAGGGGCGGGTCCGGCCGCGCGGCCAGTACGGCGTCGACTACGGCGACGGGGTCCTCGCCCTGACCCGGCAGTGGCGCGGGGAGAGCCGCGGGGTGCGAATCGTCGCCGAGGGAGCGATCAGCTCGCCCGGGCAGCTCACCTTCCGGGCGGTCGTCCCGCCGCGCGGCACCTGGCGGTCGTCGGTGCTGGTCACTCCGGTGATCGACGGGGTGGAGACGCCGACGTCGTTCCCGCTGGAGCGGCCGGTGGAGCAGGCCGGGCCCTCGGTGCGGACCACCGAGTGGCGGGCGTCGGGGCCGCGGATCCGGGTGGGCGACGAATCGCTGGCGCTGACCCTGCGCCGCAGCCGCCAGGACCTGGGGGCGCTCAGGATCTTCGACCCCGAGCGGCCCGACACACCCGTCGTGGCGGCCGGCGCGCCCTGGTTCATGGCGCTGTTCGGGCGGGACTCGATCCTCACGGCGCTGATGTCGCTGCCCCTCGACCCCCAGCTCGCCCTCGGCACCGCCCAGACGCTCGCCCGCCACCAGGGCACGAAGACCGACCCGGTGACCGAGGAGGAGCCCGGCCGCATCCCGCACGAGCTGCGGTTCGGTGTCGAGGCGTCACTCGCGCTCGGCGGCACGGTCTACTACGGCACCGTCGACGCCACTCCCCTGTTCGTGATGCTGCTCGGGGAGCTGTGCCGCTGGGGCGTCGAACCGGATGCCGTACGCGCGCTGCTGCCGCATGCCGACCGGGCGTTGACCTGGATCGACGAGTACGGTGACCGGGACGGCGACGGGTTCGTCGAGTACCGGCGGGCGACCGACCGGGGCCTGGCCAACCAGGGCTGGAAGGACTCCTGGGACGGCGTGAACAGTGCCGACGGCAGGATCGCGGAGCCCCCCATCGCGCTCGCCGAGGTCCAGGGTTACGTCTACGGCGCCTATCGGGCACGGGCGCTGCTCGCCGAGCGGTTCGACGACCCGGACGCGGCCGGGCACTGGCACAAGCGGGCGCGGCAGCTCAAGGAGCGCTTCAACGAACGGTTCTGGCTGCCGGAGCAGGGCTGGTACGCCGAGGCACTGGACGGCGAGAAGCAGCCGGTGGACGCGCTCGTCTCCAACATGGGGCACTGCCTGTGGACCGGCATCGTCGACGTCGACAGGGCGCACGCGGTCGCCGAACGGCTGCTGTCGCGCGAGATGTTCAGCGGCTGGGGGGTGCGCACCCTGGCCACCTCCATGGCCGCGTACAACCCGATGAGCTACCACAACGGCTCGGTGTGGCCGCACGACAGCGGCATCGTCGCCGCCGGGCTCATGCGCTACGGCTTCACCGACCACGCCCGGCGCGTCGCCGAGGCCGTCCTGGACGCCGCGGCGGCCTTCGGCGGGAGGCTGCCGGAGCTGCTGTGCGGCTTCGACCGCACCGAGTACGGCCGGCCGGTGCCGTACCCGGCCGCCTGCTCACCGCAGGCCTGGGCGTCCGCCACGCCCCTGCACCTGCTGCGCGTGCTGCTGGGCGCCGAGGTGTGCGTCCCGCACGGCGTGGTCCGCCTCGACCCGCACCTGCCCGCCCGCTTCGGCGCCCTGCGCCTGACCGACGTACCGGTGGGCACGGCACGGGTCGGCGTGACGGTCACCGAGGACGGCACCGCCGAGGTCACCGGGCTGCCGTCGGGCGTGACGGTGACCCAGGAGCGGTGCGCCTGCACGGCGGTGGACCCGCCGCGCTGACGCTCCGCAGCGTTCCTGCCCACTCGCCCGGAGACTTTCCCTCCTCACACTCCCCCGGAGACTTTCCCTCCTCACACTCCCCCGGAGACTTTCCCTCCTCGCGAACCGCCGCGGTCGACGCTGCCCGCGGCCGGTGACACCCACATCCGCCGCCCGCGCATCCGGGCATGACATGGCGCGCCATGGCGAGGCGTCGCCGTGCCGTGCGCGGAGGCCTGGGCGCGACCGTGAGCCGCTGGGGCACGCCCCCGAGGCCCACACATGACGAAAGGAGCCGTACGTGAGCAACCGGCCGCTTCGTATCGCCATGGTCGCGCCGCCGTGGTTCGAGCTCCCGCCGCGCGGCTACGGGGGCATCGAGGCGATGTGCGCCGACCTCACCGACGCGCTGGTCGCCCGCGGCCACGACGTCACCCTGATCGCGGCGGGCCGCAACGGCACCCGCGCCCACCGCATGCTGCGCACCTACGACGTGCCCCAGGGCCCCCGCCTCGGCGAACCGCTGCCCGAGGTGTGGCACACCGCGGCCGTCGGACGCCTGCTGGACGACCTCGACGTCGACGTCGTCCACGACCACACCCTCGCAGGACCGCTGCTGGCCCGTGGCCGGAGCGTGCCCACCGTGGTCACCACGCACGGCCCGCTGGACGGCGAACCCGGCGACTACTACCGGCAGTTGGGCGACAGCGTGCACCTCGTCGCCATCTCGGAGTCGCAGCGCTCGCAGGCACCCGACCTCAACTGGGCCGGCACGGTGCACAACGCCCTGCGCGCCCGCGACTTCCCCTACCGGAGGGACAAGGAGGACTGGGTCTTCTTCCTGGGCCGCTGCACCCCCGACAAGGGCATGCACCTGGCCATCGACGCCGCCCTCGCGGCGGGCCGTGAGATCAAGCTGGCCGCCAAGTGCAGCGAGCCCGCCGAACACGCCTACTTCGAGGCCGAGATCAAGCCTCGCCTGGGCCGGGGCGTGGAGTGGCTCGGCGAGGTGACGGGCGAGCGCAAGAAGCACCTGCTGGCCCGGGCGCGCTGCCTGCTCTTCCCGCTGCAGTGGGAGGAGCCGTTCGGAATGGTGATGATCGAGGCGATGGTGTGCGGCACGCCGGTGGTCACCCTGCGCCGCGGCTCGGTGCCGGAGGTCGTGCTCGACGGCGTCACCGGCCTGGTCCGCGACAACGCCGCCGAACTTCCGGACGCCATCGAGGCGGTGGGCGGGATCGACTCGCGGGACTGCCGCAACCATGTCATCGAGCGCTTCCAGCCGGAGACCATGGCGGCCGGGTACGAGGCGGTGTACCGCAAGGTGATCGCCGCCGCCACGACGGCCCCGGCGCCGCTGGTGCCCGCACCCGGGCGGGAGGACATGCTGCCGGTGGCCTGACGGCCGGGTCCGGGTCCCGGCGGACGCTGCGGCGCACGGCGTCGAGGCAGGCGCGGGCGGAGGCAGGCGCGGGCGGAGGCAGGGCTGCTCGCCCCGCCCGCGCCGCCCGGGGCGCGGAACACCTCATGCCAGGCGGAACACCATGAGGTCGGCCGGTTCCCGGACGGGACCCGTGTCACCGGCCCGGGTGACGTCCGCGTCGAGGGCCGCGAAGCCGGCCCGGATCTCTTCCTCGTCGAGGTACTCGAAGGTCGGGACGGCGCGATGCCGCAGCTTGTCCGCGTACGCCGCGAGGGACGGCGCGACCTCGCACTCGACGCGGTCGACGCCGTCGAGTGCGAACCCCGCGGCCGTGAACACCGCGACGACCTCCTCGTACGTCGGGAACATCGCGTCCTCGACCTCGCGGGCGCGGGGGAAGTAGCGGAACCACGTCCGCTCCTCCAGACGGCCCGAGAAGCTGCTCTGCAACAGGACCCTGCCGCCGGGACGCAGCACGCGGGCGAGTTCGGCGGTGGCCGCGGCCCGGTCCGGCACGTGATGGAAGACCAGGAAGAGCAGCGCCAGATCGCAGGTGTCCGCGCCGAGCGGTACGGCACCCGCGTCGCCGGCCAGATAGGTGACGGCGGGGTGCGCGTTGTCGGTCTCGGCGACCGCGCGCATCCGGTCGGCGGGCTCCACCCCGTACACCGGGCCACCGAACAGTTCGGCGAGCAGCGGGGTGAAGCGGCCCACCCCGCAGCCCAGGTCGAGGACGGTGAGCGGGCGTTCCGGGGGAGCATGGCGGGTGAACGCCGCCCGCCACACGGCCGCGGTCCGTTCGGTCAGCGCGCGTCCGCGGGCGTATCCCGCGAAGAGGCGTCGGCTGTAGTCGACCGGTGGAAGCATCAGTCTTCTTCCTCTCCGTCGCAACCCGTTTCAGAGGTTGTCCTTCAACGCGGCGAACCGGTCGAGTTCGCGCAGCGACTCGTCCCGGGGTGCGGTCGGCAGCTGCAGCAGCGCCCGGTCGGCGCCCGCCTCGGCGAGGCCGGCCAGCACCTCGCGGTCGGGCGGTACGCCGTAGACGGTCACGGGAACGGGGGCGCGGCCCGCTTCCTCGGCGCGCACGGCGAGTTCCGCGATCCGGGCGGCCAGTGCGTGGACCGACTTGCCGAGGATCGGCACCCAGCCGTCGCCGTACTCCAGGACACGGTCGAGGACACCGGGCCCGTCACCGCCGACCAGGACCGGCGGATGCGGCCGCTGCACCGGCTTCGGCCAGGACCTGATGGGGTCGAAGTCCACGAACTCGCCGTGGAACTCGGCCTCTTCCCGCATCCAGATCTCCCTCATCGCGAGGACGCGCTCACGCATCAGGGCCATGCGGATGCGCGGGTCGGTGCCGAGGTTGCGCATCTCCTCGCGGTTCCAGCCGGCGCCCACGCCGACGAGCAGCCGTCCGCCCGAGAGCAGATCCAGGGAGGCCACCTGTTTGGCCAGGTTGATCGGTTCCCGCTCGACGACGAGAGCGACGCCGGTGGCCACCAGCAGGCGCCGGGTCACGGTGGCCACGGCGGTGAGCGTGACGAAGGGATCAATGGTCCGGTAGTAGATCCTGGGCAGCTCGCCGTACGCCGGCCAGTACATCTCGCGGTTGGGGACGTACGGGGTCTCCCGCTTGACCGGGATGTGCGTGTGCTCAGCGACGAACAGCGACTCGAATCCGCGCTCCTCCAGCGCCCTGCCGAGGTCGACCGGGCCGATGCCCTCGTCCGTCACGAAGGTGGAGATGCCGATCCTCATGCCGTGTCCCCCGTCGCCGTGTCCGTGTCGGTGTCGGTATCGGTGTCGGTGTCCGTGCCCTGCTCCGCACTCCCCGCCGCCGCGTCACCGTCCCGCTCGCGCAGCAGGGCCTCGACCGCCTTCTCCGCCTGTTCGGCGGCCGCCAGGTCCTCCGCGATCACGGCGAACTCGCCGGTCTCCGAGCCGGTGCCGCCGTCGTGGACCGTGACGACCACACCCGTGCGGCTCACCGGGTCGAAGGCCAGGCCCTGCGTGTGCAGCTCCGCCAACAGCGGGCCCAGGGGCGGGAAGTCGCAGCGACGGCGGTCCAGAAGCACCCGGTCGTCCCGGCCGACCAGTGTGCGCAGGATGCAGTGGTCGTGCGTGGCACCGCCGGAGCGGGCGTTGATCTCCGTGAGGAACGTGTCGCCGTCGGGCGTCAGCACGCCGTCCACGCTGAGCTGCCCGCGGTAGCCCAGGGCGCGCACAGCACCGGCCAGCCGCTCGGCGTGGCGAAGGAAGCGGGCGAACTCCGCCGTACCGGCCGAAGGACTCGGTGTGATCAGCCCGTTGATGACGGGCGTCATGCGCATCTCGCCGTGCCCGTACAGGGACACCCCCCTCTCGCCGATCCGGTAGCCGGCGTAGACCGACCTGCAGCCGGGGACGTAGTGCTCGACGACGATCGGGGGGCGGCCCGGTGCGTCGTCGGGACCCCACCGACGGGCGACGAACCGCGCCACGGCCTCCTCGTCCGTGCAGGTCTCGACCCGGTTGGCGCCGATCGGGAGGAGGCCCGGTGCCGGGCTCGCGATCTCGTTGCCCAGCCCACCGACATGGAAGTCCTGCTTCACGACGGCGCTGCGCCCGTCCGCCAGCAGTGTCCGGACGAACTCCTCGGCGTCGGCCCGGGAGACGGGCACCCTGCCCTCGGCGACCGGGACGCCCGCGCCCGCGGCGAGTGCGCGGAACACCACCTTGCTGTTGAGCAGCTCGGCGCCGCCCTGAGCCGCGAATCCCCCGACGGGCAGGCCGAGTCCACGGATCAGCGCGGCCGCCGTACGGTCGTGGTAGTACGGCCAGGCCCGGTCCACGCCCCGGCGCCGCACCGCCTCCCGCAGCCGGTCCGCGAAGGCGGCGCCCGGCTCGTGCACCAGCACGTCCAGGTCGTCGGGCGTGAAGCCGCGCAGTGCCGTGGCATGGCGCAGGAACGCGCCGTCGACGGGGGTCGGGACGAGCAGCACGTCACCGGGACGGGCGAACCACACGGTGCGGTGGGCCTGCGCCTGGAGATAGCGCAGGTAGGGCGGTTGGAAGGCCGCCGGTGGGCCGAGGACCCCGACGTCGTCCGGATGGCCGGTGATGAGCCTGCCCAGATTGCTGATCACAAGCGTCCCCATGCCGCCTCCTCGCCTCCTTGCGTCATGACGTGTACAGAGGGCTGCTCTCCCAGGTGCGGATCGTCCGGTAGTCCGCCTCGATCCGCTCCCGGGTGGCGGCGCTGAGGTAGACGAAGCCGGGTGAGGTCAACAGGTCCCGGGTGCGGGGCAGTACGTCGCCGGGACGGGCGACGGCGGCGACGGCCACCGCGGTGGGCAGGTCGTTGAAGCGGGACGTCCACTGAAGGTCGCGGACCGTGCCGGGGAAGTGGTTGATCAGGGAGACGTAGCGGACGGGCTGCTCCCAGCGCAGCGGCAGCCGGGCCGCTGACAGCTCCGCCGGGTTGGCGATCGCGGCGGCGAGCAGACCGGCGTGGGAGTGGCCCGCGAGCTTCGCGGAGACCCAGGGCAGCACTCCCCCGCCCAGCCGGGCGCCAGGGTCGATCAGCACGGGACCGCGGGCGGTGAGCACCACCTCGCTGTGGGCGGCGCCGGTGCGGATGCCGAGCGCGGTCAGCGCCCGCCACAGGTAGGCGTGCAGGTCGCGGATCTCCGGTGCCCCGGGGTCGGCGGGTTCCTCGAAGTCGAAGACCGGCGCGCCCTCGGGGGTGCGGTCCTTGGTGTACCGCCAGGTCTCCACCTCGATGTGCCGGCCCTCCACGGAGACCGTGTTGACGTAGTACTCCGGTCCCTGAAGGAACTCCTGGACCAGGGCGGTGTCGTTGCGGTGGCCGAAGAGGTTCGCGGTGTCCAGCACGGCTGCGGCGGCCCGCCGCGCCTCGGCAGCCGTACGGCAGATGCGGACGTGGTCGGAGCCGGCGCTGTCCACCGGCTTGACCACCACGGCGTCCAGTCCGCTGCCGGAGAACCACCGGGCTGCCTCGTCGGCGGTCGTCACCAGCGTGCTGAGCGGGGCGTCCAGGCCGGCCGCGCGCAGCACCTCGGCCATACGGAACTTGCTGCGCCGGGCGGGCGCCAGGCCGACGTCGTTGCCCGGCAGCCCGGCCAGCTGCGCCAGCCGGTCGGCCAGGATGACGCCGGTCTCGGTGCCGGCGACGACGTGCCGCACGCCGCGCTCGGTGAGACGGGCCGCGACCGCCTCCGGGTCGGGGTCGTAGCCGAGGTCCTCGGCGTAGTCGGCGGGATGGAAGGTGGGAACGTAGTACGGGGCGAGGGTGGGGCCGCTGCGCACGTGCAGCACCTCGGCGCCGCGGTCGAGCAGTTCCTTCACGAGCTGCGCCCCGGTGGAGTAGCCGTCGACGACGGCCACACGGAGTGCGGACATGGATGGTCGTCCTCTCTTGTCCGGGCTAGGCGCTCAGTCCGCCGTCGATCACCAGGTCGTGGCCCACGACGAAGGCCGCGGCGGGCGAGGCCAGCCACAGCACCGCGGCGGCGATCTCCTCGGGGCGGGCCAGGCGGCCGGCGGGGATGTCGCGGGCCACCCGGTCGTCCCGGTCGGCGGGGGTCTCACCGGGCCAGAGGGCCATCGCGGTGTCGGTGGGGCCGGGGCTGACCGCGTTGATGCGGATGCCGTGCGGGATGTACTCGCGGGCCGCGGAGCGGGTGAGCGTGCTGAGCGCGGACTTGCTGGCCGCGTACGCGGACTGGTGGGTCACGCGCATGTGCGGCCCGATCCGTGACGAGACGTTGACGATGGCGCCGCCGCCCTGGCGGAGCATGTGCTCGATCTCGTACTTCATGCACAGCCAGGTGCCGTTGACGTTGACGGAGACGACCTCCTCCCACTCGGCGGGGGTCATGTCGGCCGTCAGGCCCCAGGACGGCAGCCCGGCACAGTTGACCGCGGTGTCCAGGCTGCCGTAGCGGTCGACGGCCGCACCGGCCGCGCGGGCCGCCTCATCGGGGACCGTGATGTCGGCGAGGACGTGGGAGGCGGTGCCGCCGTTCTCCTCGATCGCCTTGACGGTTTCGATGAGCGTGTGTGCCCGGCGGCCGGCCACGACCACCTTCGCCCCCTGGGCCGCGAGGGCGACGGCCGTGGCCCGTCCTATGCCGGAACCACCCCCGGTCACCAGGGCCGTCCGCATCAGTCGTCCTCCAGGCCCAGGACCCGGATCAGCCGGGTCTCCATGGCCTGTGCCTCGGGCAGGCCGGGGGCCACGATGAGGCACTGGCCGGAGGGGCCGGGCGTGCCGTGGCTGTCGCCGGCGATGACGACCCCGGTCCGGGTCGCCGGGTCGAAGGCGAGGCCCTGCTCCTCGAGGGTCGCCACCGCCCGGGCCAGGGAGTCCCAGCCGCAGCGGCTGCGGGCGATGAGGGCACGGTCGCGCCAGTGCTCGGGGCCCAGCAGATGGGCGCCGATACGGTGGATGTGCGTGGAGCCGCCGACGCGTCCGTTGAACTCGTTGAAGAGGATCTCACCGGTGGGGACGACGATCGCGTCGATGCTCATCGGTCCCCGGTACCCGAGGGCCCGCACGGTGTCGCCGATGCGCCGGGCGTGGTCCAGGAAGCCCGGGAAGGACGGCAGGTCCGCCGAGGGCGGCGGGATGACCAGGCCGTTGTTGACGGGCGCCATGCGCATCTCGCCGTAGCCGACGGTGGTGACGTCCTCGTCGGTGATGTACAGCTCGATGTAGATGGGGACGGAGCCGTCGATGTACCCCTCCACGACGACCCGGCGGCGGCCGTCGTGGCTGTAGCGGTCCCACGCGCCGGTCAGATGCCGGAGCAGGGCGGTGTCGTCCAGGGGGTCGAGCACGGTGACGCGCTCGGCGCCGTACCCCTGAAGGCCCTCGGCCGGAGTCAGGATCTCGTTGCCGTATCCGCCGCCGTGCACGTCCTGTTTGACGATCACCGGCTGCCCTGCGCGCAGCAGCGGCCGGACGAACTCCGCCGCCTCGTCGACGGAGGCGACGGTGCGGCCGTGGGGCACGGGTATGCCGATCCCGGCGGCCAGCGTACGGAAGAACGTCTTGCTGTTGACGAGTTCGTTCCCGCCGGCTCGCAGGAAGGCTGCCGCGGGCAGTGGATCCTTCAGTTCCAGGGATTCCGCGAGGCCTGTTATCGCGGCATCCACGTAGAAGGGAAGGAGCCGGTCGGCGCCGCGTTCGGCCGCGAGCTTCTTCAATTGCCCGACGAATTCCGGATGGTGCAGCCGGTCGTCGTAGAGCAGCGCACTTCCCTGGCGGCCCGGCGGCGGCACCAGCACAACCGGACGGGAATCCTCGATGCCGAGTCTCCGCCACACGTACGAGAGGAATTCCGGGTCCGGTTCGGTGGGCAGCACGATGATGTCGTTCGCCCCCGCACACCAGGCCAGGCGGTGGGTCACCGCGGCGAGGTAGGTGAGGTACTCGGCCGGGAGAGCGCGGTCGCCTTCGACGGTCTCCTCGGTCAACTGGTTTCCGATGATGATTTTGGCCATTGTCGTGCTTGCCTCCGGGTAAGGTTCCGCCTTGTGAGCGACCGACACCGAAGGACAGGATCCAGGGGCCTTTCGAATTCCAGCAACTACCCGACCGAGTAGGTGGGGAGAAAGGCGGATCACCGCCCACCTACCCAAGTGAGTAGGTGCTTTTCGGATCACCTCTCCGTAGGCTTCCGGTGCGTATTCCGCCCGGTCGATCGAGGAGACCATGAGGTGAATGGACAGGCGCTCGCCGGTTCCGGCGTCGGCCTGAGGCCCCTGCCGGACGACGAGATCCGGCACTGGCGGCGGTTCCCGGCCCACCAGCAGCCGGAGTGGCACGAGACGGCGGAACCCGCCGTGAAGACCCTGACCGATCTCCCCGGACTTGTCGACGAGGACGAGGTCGACACGTTCGGCGCACTGCTCGCCGAGGCGGCCTCCGGCGCCCTCGGTGTCGTCCAGGCCGGGGACTGTGCCGAGGATCCCGGACACTGTGTACCCGAACGGCTCTCGGCCAAGGCGGAGTTGCTGCGCACCCTGGCGTCCGCGCTGACCGCTGCGACGGGCCGCGAGACCGTGACGGTCGGACGCATCGCCGGCCAGTTCGCCAAGCCGCGGTCCCGGGCGACCGAAGTGGTCGACGGCGTCGCCCTGCCGTCGTTCCGCGGCCTGATGGTCAACGCCCCCGACCCCGACCCGGCGGCCCGCAGACCGGACCCCGGCCGGCTGCTCACCTGCTACGCGGCGGCCCGCACCGCGGTGGAGTTCCTGCGTGAGCACACCGCGCCGGGCGAGCCGTACCGCAGGATCTGGACCAGCCACGAGGCCCTGGTGCTCGACTACGAACTGCCGCTCGCCCGCCGGACCCCGGACGGCCGGCTGCTGCTGACCTCCACCCACTGGCCCTGGGTGGGCGACCGCACCCGTGACCCTGAGGGCGCCCACGTGCGGCTGCTCGCGGAGGTGGCCAACCCCGTGGCGTGCAAGGTCGGCCCCACCATGACCACCGCCGCGCTGCTGCGGCTGTGCGCCCTGCTCGACCCGCACCGCACGCCGGGCCGGCTGACCCTGATCGCCCGCATGGGGCCCGGCCAGGCGGCCCGCCGGCTGCCCGGACTCGTCGCCGCCGTACGTGCAGCGGGCCACCCGGTGCTGTGGCTGTGCGACCCGCTGCACGCCAACACGATCACCGCGCCGGACGGTCTGAAGACCCGCGTCGTCGCGACGGCCGTGGCCGAGATACGGGCGTTCTGCGCCGCCGTCCAGGCGGCGGGCGGCGTGGCCGGCGGCCTGCACCTGGAGGCGACCCCCGAACCGGTCGCCGAATGCCTGTGGCACGCCTCGGAGGTACGGCCCGACGACCCCGCCGCCTACACGACACTGTGCGATCCCCGCCTCAACCGCGCCCAGGCGCTGGTCGCCGTGGAGGCGTGGCGGTGCGCCGGTGCGCCCGGGACCGAGGAGGACGTCCGATGACCTCGATCGCCCCCATCGCCCCTTACGACCTGCCCGTGGAGGCGCTCACCGGAGCCGACCGCACCGGTTGGCGTCCCGACCCGCGCCGTGCCGCGCTGCTCGTCCACGACATGCAGCGGTACTTCCTGCGCCCGTTCCGCCAGGACGTCCCGCCGCTGTCGGTGGCGCTGCCCAACGCCGTGCTGCTGCGTCAGACGTGTGCATCGGTCGGCGTGCCCGTCTTCTACACGGCTCAGCCCGGCGGCATGACCGAGGAACAGCGCGGGCTGCTCGGCGCGTTCTGGGGCCCCGGCATGGCCGCCGCCCCCGAGGACCGGCTCGTCGTCGACGAGCTCGCACCGGCCGCGGCGGACCGGGTGCTGACCAAGTGGCGCTACAGCGCCTTCCAGCGGACCGCGCTCCTGGACCTGTTGCGCGCCGCGGGCCGCGACCAGCTCATCGTCTGCGGTGTCTACGCTCACCTCGGCTGTCTGATCACCGCCGTGGACGCCTTCAGCCACGACATCCAGCCGTTCCTGGTGACCGACGCGGTGGCCGACTTCAGCGCCGAGGACCACCGCCTGGCCGTGTCGTACGCGGGTCACGCCTGCGCGGCGACACCGACCACCAAGCAGGTCGTCGAGGACCTGCTGCGCGGGGAGGGTGCGCAGTGAGGCCGCTTGAGACCCTGTGGCAGGGGCCGGACGTCCGTCCCTTCGCGCTGCTCCACCGTCCGGAGTCCGCGCCCGGAGTCGTCGAGGTGCTCACCGGCGACGTCACCGAACTGCGGAGCCTGGACCGACTGCCCGCACCCGACCCCCGAGGAGGCCGTCACCAGACGCTCGCGGTGCTGCCGTACCGCCAGATCGGCGAGCGGGGCTTCGCGTTCCCGGAGGACCACGCGCCGCTGCTCGCGCTGGCCGTGGACGAGCAGTGGACGCTGCCCCTTCAGGAGGCGCTGCGCCGGCTCCCCGACGAGCCGATCACGTTGACGGACGCCGGGTTCGACGTCGACGACGACGCGTACGCCGACACCGTCCGCCGGCTGATCGCGGAGGAGATAGGGCGCGGCGAGGGCGCCAACTTCGTCGTCAAGCGCTCCTTCACCGCCCGCATCGACGGCTACTCCCCCCGGCTCGCCTGCGCCCTGCTGCACCGGCTGCTGCTCCAGGAGGGCGGCGCCCACTGGACGTTCGCGGTGTACACGGGGGAGCACACCTTCGTGGGCGCCAGCCCCGAGCGCCACATCAGCCTGCGCGACGGTACGGCCGTCATGAATCCGATCAGCGGCACCTACCGGTTCCCCGAGGACGGTCCGAGCCTCGCCGGAACGCTGGAGTTCCTCGCCGACACCAAGGAGTCGGACGAGCTGTACATGGTGGTCGACGAGGAACTGAAGATGATGGCCTCGGTGTGCGAGGGCGGCGGCCGGGTCGTCGGACCGCGGCTGAAGGAGATGGCGCATCTCGCGCACACCGAGTACTTCATCGAGGGCCGCTCCACGCTGCCCGTGCACGAGGTGCTGCGGCGCACACTGTTCGCCCCGACCGTCACCGGCTCACCGCTGGAGAGCGCCTGCCGGGCCATCGCCCGCTACGAGCCGCAGGGCCGCGGCTATTACAGCGGCGCGCTGGCCCTGATCGGCACCGGCCCGCGGGGCCTGCCGGAGCTGGATTCCGCGATCCTCATCCGTACCGCGCACATCGACCGATCGGGCGGCCTGAGCCTCGGCGTCGGCGCCACCGTCGTACGGCACTCCGACCCGGCCGCGGAGGCGGCGGAGACCCGGGCCAAGGCGGCCGGCCTGCTGCGCGCGCTGCAGGGCCCGCCACCCGGGGCCGCCGCGCGCGGGGCCGGCCGCCGGCCGCTGGCGGACGAGCCCGCGGTACGCCGGGCGCTGGCGGACCGGAACACGGGGCTGGCACGGTTCTGGCTGGCCGGACAGGGCGAGGACGGTCCCCCGGCCGCCCTCTCCGGCCACCGGATCCTGGTGATCGACGCGGAGGACAGCTTCACCGCCATGCTGGCGCACCAGATCCGTACGCTGGGACCGGAGGTGACGGTACGCCGGTACGACGAGGCCGTCGATCCGGCCGCGTACGACCTGGTGCTGGCCGGCCCCGGTCCCGGTGATCCCCGTGACCTCGCCCATCCGAAGATCGCAGCGTTGCGTGCGACCCTGCGCGAGGTGCTGGCGCACCGGCGGCCGTTGCTCGCCGTCTGCCTCGGGCACCAGGTGCTCAGCGGGCTCCTGGGGCTGGAACTGATCCGGCGCGAGCGCCCGAACCAGGGGCTGCGGCGCGAGATCGACCTGTTCGGCCGGCGGGTGCGGGTCGGCTTCTACAACACCTTCGCCGCCCGCGCCGGCACCGGCACCCTGCCGCCCGGGATCCTGGACCGCTGCGTCGACGTCTGCCGGGACGAGGCGACGGACGAGGTGCACGCCCTGCGCGCGCCCGGACTGCGTTCCTTCCAGTTCCACCCCGAATCGGTGCTCAGCACGGACGGGTTCGGTGTCCTCGCACAAACCCTGGAGGAGTTGCTGCCGCGTCCCGTTCCGCACCCGGCCTCGTCCCCCGCGCCCGCCTCGTACGCCCTGAAGTGAGAGCCGCCCATGAGTTACCGCACGATCCTCACCCGGCAGACCGGCGCCTGGGCCTTCACCGCGTCCATGACCCGGCTGCCCGTCGCGATGGCGCCGCTGGCCATGGTCTTCCTCGGCCACGGGGCCACCGGTGGCTACTCGACGGGCAGCGTGCTCGCCGCGTTCTTCATCGCGGGTGAAGTGGTGGGCGCCTGGGCCCTGGGCACGTTCCTGCATCCGCGCCGGCTGCGCCTGCACCTGTCGACGGGGCTCGGTGTCGGAGCGGCGGCGTTCACCGCGCTCGCCCTGTGGCCCGACGCGGCGCTGCCCGTCCTCGCCGCCGCCTCGTTCGTGGCCGGCGGGGCGCCCGCGGCGAGCCCCGGCGCTCTGCGTACGCTGCTGACCTCCGTGGTGGACGACAAGGACGTCGCCCGGGCGTTCAGCGCGGACTCCATCCTCACGGAACTGGTGTGGCTCGCAGCGCCCGGCCTGGTGGTGCTGCTCGCCCTTCAGGCCGGTCCGGGCGTGCCGATGGCGGTGTGCGCGCTGTGTCTCGTGCTCGGCACGGCGATGGTGTTCACACTCCGCTCCGCCAAGGCGGTGGAGGCGGACGCGGCCGAGGGCGGTGAACGAGCGCCCACCTCCCTGGTGCTGTCCGGCTGGCCCATCTACGTCACCAGTGCGGCGGCGATGTCCCTGATGGCCGTCTCCGAACTGGTTCTGACCCCGCTGTTGCAGTACCGCGACCTGCCGGTCGGCCTGGCCGGTGTGCTGCTGACGGTGTTCGCGGGTCTGTCGGCCCTCGGCGCCTTCGTCTACGGGCTCAGGTCCTGGCCGGGCACGGCCAGGACGCACAGTCTGGTCTGTCTGGTCGGCACCGCCGCCGGCATCACCGTCGTGGCGCTCGTACCGGGCCTGACCGGTATCGTCCTGGGCTTCCTCGCGGCGGGCGTCCTGCAGGCCGTGGTCATGGTGACCCGCAACCTCTCGCTGCGCGAGGCGCTGCCGAGCAGCGCCCACACCGCGGGCTACTCGGTGATGTACGCCGTCCAGGGCATCGGCTACTCGCTGTCGGCGGTCTTCGCCGCGGTGATGCTCGACCGGTCCACGCCCAGCGCCGCCATCCTCACCGGGGTGGCGTTCACCCTGCTGCTGACCGCCGTCAGCACCCTGGCCGAGCGGCGCGCGCAGCCCGCCCCGGCACCTCTTCCCGTAAAGAAGCAGTGCGAGACTCCGGAGAGCAGCCCTTCATGAGGACCACGACTCCCTGGGAATCCACCGAACCGCTGCCCGAGCGGAGCACCTCCGCCGCTCTGGGCGCCGTCCCCGCCGACGGACTGCCCGACGCGACCCGCCCGCGTCGGCGCGTCCTGGTCATCGGAGCGGGCATGGCGGGCCTGGTGGCCGGCTACGAACTGCTGCGCCGCGGGCACGAACCGCTGATCCTGGAGGCCCGCGCCCGCGTCGGCGGTCGCATCCACACCGTGCGGGACCTCGCACCGGGCCTGTACGCCGAGTTCGGCGCCATGCGCATCCCGCGCGTGCACGCGCTGACCCTGGGCTACTGCCGGGAGTTCGGCGTCGCCCTGCGGCCCGGCACCGCGCGCAACCCGAGGACGCTCGCGTACGTCGGGGGCCGCCGGCTCACCCTGGAGGAGGCCGAGGCCGACCCGCGGCTGCTGCCGTTCCCGCTGGCCTCGTACGAGGCGAACCGCACCCGCGAGGAGATGTGGCGGGAGGCCACCGAGGAGATACGGGACCTCTACCAGCGTGAGGGCAAGGAGGCGTTGGAGGCGCTGGCCGCCAAGTACGACGCGTACTCGATCCGTGGCTTCCTCAAGGCGCGGGGCTGGTCGGAGGGCGCGATCGAACGCTACGCCGTGATGTCGTTCTCCGAGTCCACCCTCAACACGGCCGTCATGCAGGAGTTCCGGGAGGTGATCGGAGAGGCGTACGACGACGTGCAGGAAGTCGTCGGCGGAATGGACCGGTTGCCGATGGCTTTTTACGAACGGCTCGCGTCCCACATCCGCTTCGGAGTGGAGGTCGTCGCGCTGGAACAGGACGGCGCTTCGGTGACGGTGCGGGCCCGGGTGGGCGGCGACCGCGTCTCCTTCACCGGTGACGAGGCCATTTGCACGCTTCCGTTCTCCGTACTGCGCGGGCTCGAGGTGAATCCCTCGTTCTCGCACGGGAAACAGAAGGCCGTACGGCAACTCCACTACGATGCCGCGACGAAGATCTTCTTCCAGGTGCGCCGCCCGTTCTGGGAGGAGACCGACGGGATTCGCGGCGGCACCACCGTGACCGACCTTCCGGTGCGCCGCGTCATTTACCCGGCCCACCCCGACTCGCCCACGTCGCGTACCGTGCTGCTGGCCAGTTACACCTGGGGGCAGGACGCCCTTCAGTGGTCGGCGATGAGCCCTGACCAGCGGGTGGAACGGGCGCTGCGCGACGTCTCCCACATCCATCCGGAAATACTGGACGAGTTTGAGGCGGGAATCAGCCACTCCTGGTACCAGGATCCCTACGCAATGGGCGCTTATGCCCTGTTCGAACCGGAACAGCAGACCTCTCTGGCGGCCGATATCAATCGCTCCGAGGGCCGTATCCATTTCGCCGGTGAACACTGCTCGCAGTGGCCTGCCTGGATCGAGGGGGCGGTGGAATCGGGTATCCGGGCGGCCCGCCGAATCCATCTCGGCCAGACTGTGTGAACAGCATACGAAAAGCGTGACCAGGCCACCTTGATCGCGATCTGTCATGCTCCCGCTACGATAAGCTCCTCACGTCTAACAGAGCTGAAACACAGCCGATGGGAGACGGGGGAAAGCGGCATGGGGACCGTCATGACCAGGGATGACGCGACGGCCGTGGTGGGACGGGTCGTGGAACTGCTCCAGGACCTCGCGGACGTTCCGATCGAGACTTTGCGCAGCATCGCCCAGGAGTCCTCGGTCACGCACGCGGTGCAGCTCACCGAAGCACTGTTGCAACTGACCCCGTCGGGTTCGTCGGCCGGCTGGCTGCGCTGCCTGCTGTCCGAGCTGCTCTTCATCGCGGGCCGGCCGGCCGACAGCGTGGCCACCGTGACGGCGCTGCCGCAGGGCGCGGTGGCGCCGTCCGTCGCCGGAAGTGCGGCCGTGGCCGAGGTGCTCTCCGGCGCGTTGCTGCACCCGCACTCGGCGGAGGCTTCCGCCCGGCGGCGGCTGCGGGCGGTCGCCGGGGACATCGACCAGGATCCGGCGGCGATCGCGGCGGCCTCGGTGATGGCGGACTGCCGGGCGCGGGCCGGGGACATGGAGGAGGCGCTCCACTGGTCACGTCTGGTGGCGCACCACGCCGACCTGGTGCCCTCCCCGTTCTGGAGCATGCACCTGCTGGTCGAGGCGGCTGCGCGGCTGGCGGACGCCGGTGAGGACGCGGAGGCGGAGACGCTGGCCGAGCGGGTCCGCGCGCGGTGGGACCGGGCGCCCTACCCGGGCATCGAGGCCGCGCTTGCCCGGGTGCAGGCCAAGGTGCTGATCCAGCGCGGCCTGTGGTCTCCGCTGAACAGGCAGGTCAATGACGTCGCGGCGGCCGCGACTCCGGAGCGGGGGGAGCGCCTGCACGCGCCGCTGCTGCTGGCGCAGTTGAGCGTCGCCGCCGTGTACGCCGGCGACCTGCCCACCGCGCAGGCCCGGCTTGAGGCCTGCCGGCGGCTTCTGCCGGAGCGGGGCGCCGCGGTGTGGGACGCCCGGCACGCACCCGAGGTGCCGTGGGCGGAACTGCTGTGGGAGGAGTGCGACGGCGGCCCGAAACGGGCCGTGCACCGGCTCACCCGGCTGGCCCGCGACCCACGCGCCCCGCTGGTACGGCTGTTCGCGACGGTGCCCGGCGCCGCGGCGTGGGCGGCCCGGATCGCGGTGGACGCCGGTCAGCGCGGTCTGGCCCGGCACATCGGCGCCGTCACCGAGGACGTACGCGCCCGGCAGCCGGTCCGGGCGGCCCTGTCGGCCGAGCACGTCCGGGGCGTGCTCGACCGCGACCCGGTGGCCCTGGCGAGGGCGGCGACGCAGCACCGGCACGCCTGGGCGAGGGCACGTGCGGCGAGCGATCTCGCCGCGAGCCTGGAAGACCGGGCCGGTCCTCCACCGGCGTGGCAGAGCGAGCCGGGACGGCACCGCGGCAGCTGGCACGTGATACCGGCCGCGCAGCCCGAGCGGGACGACGGCGGGCAGGAGTCGGGCTGGGAGGCCCTCAGCGGGCGGGAGCAGCAGGTGGCACGGCTGGCCGCAGCCGGCCTGACGAACCGGCAGATCGCCTCGCGGGTGCACTGCTCCGTCCACACGGTCAACTTCCATCTGCGCAGCGTGTTCCGCAAGTTGAAGATCACCTCCCGGGTGGAGATCGGCCGCCATCTGGCCTCCGAGGCCCGGACGCACCGGACGCGGTGACCCGCGCGCCGTCGGCGGCGGCCGTGCCGGGCCTGTGCGGTGCTTCGGTCGCTACCGGCCGGAGCGTGGGCCGCAGAGCGCCTGGACGTCGTCGTACGACGGCGCAGTGCCCCCCGGAGCGCGCCCGGCCGCGATGTCGACCGCCGTCTCCAGGGCAGCGCCGAGGGCGCGCCGGTAGAGGAGCGAGCCGAGGCTGACGCGGCGTACGCCGAGGTCTGCGAGGGCGGGAAGGGCGGGACCGGTCGGTGAGTGAAGGACGTTGAGCGGGACCTCCACGTGCTTCACGAGGTCGGTGATCCCCTCGGGATCGGCGATTCCCGGCACGAACACTCCGTCCGCTCCCGCCTCCTGGTACGCGTCCAGGCGGCGCAGCGTGTCCGCCCGGTCCCCGTCGCCGAGCCAGTACGTGTCGGTCCGGGCGTTCACGAAGAGGTCCGGCACGGCGGACTTCACGGCGGCGACCTTCGCGGCATGCACCCCGACGGGCCCGAGCCCGTCCTCCAGGTTGACGCCGACGGCTCCCGCGGCGTGCAGCTCGCGGGCCAACTCCGCGACCTGCTCGGGGTCGTCGCTGAAGCCGCCCTCGGCGTCGACCGTCAGGAGGAAGGGTTCCCCGCCGAGCCGGCGGGCGAGGCGCAGGGTCGCCTCGCGTGTCGCCGCCGCCCCGTCGGGCAGCCCCGCGGCCGCGGCGACACCGAGGCTGGTGGTGCCGATCGCGTAGAACCCCGCGGCGGCGAGGGCGGCCGCGGAGGCGTGGTCCCAGGCGTTGGGGAGGAAGAGGGGGGGCGCGGTGTGGTGGAGTGCGGCGAAGGGGGTCATGCGAGGTCCTCGACGTCGCGGGCGTAGTTCATGGTCGGCGAGGTGGGCGCGGTTCGACTCATGACGGCACGCTAGGGGCCTGTCGTTTCGGTGCCCGCCGAAGTGTGACGCCGTTGCCGGGCGGCAGAGCTCAGAAGCGGGGCAGCAGATCCAGCAGGGGGACGAGGCTCATCGTCGCTCCGGCCACGAACATCGGGACCCCCAGCACGACACAGAAGAACGTCCAGACGGCGGAGGCCGCCGCATGCCCGTGCACCCGTGAGCGGGCAGGGCGCGCGGGATCGTACGTGATCTCGATGGACTCCTCGCCGCCGAACGACCCCCGATGCAGGTGGACTCTGCCGTCCACGCCGGTGAACTCGTAGACGTACGTCGATGGATTCCCCTCGGAATCGACCTCCGTGTCCACCAGCCGTCCCACCACGGTGATGCCGCGCCTCGGCAGCACGAGGGCATCACGGATGCCCGTCCAGAGCGCGTGCACGGCCATGGCGCCCGGCAACGACAACAGCGGCGCGACCATCCACAGCACGCCATCGCGCTCCTTGTCCTCCACTCGGACGAGGATCACCACGAGCACCGGTAACCAGACCCCGGCCCCGATCAGGAGTCCCCGCGGGAATGAGTCCAGGAGCTTCGGCTTGTCCGGCAGCGGTTCCACTCCGACCAGCCGTGAGCCGTCACCGCGGCGTTCATCCGCGTCCCTGACCGGCATGGCCTCCGCGACCGTCGCGGCGAAGGCGCGCACCGCCGGCGGGCTGCCACTGTGCACCTCGTACGTCTGCGGGCGCGAACCGCCGGACGTCAGTATCAGAACCAGGGTCGCCCCGCGTGGGCCTCCGGCTTCCACCCGCTCGACGGCCTCCAACGGGATCCGCCGCCGGACCCCGCCCCCCTCGAGCAGCAGGTCTCCGGCGCGCAGCCGCGCGGTCGTCCCCCGCCCGCGCAGCACCACGTCGGCCCGGGGCAGCGGTCTGTCGTGTTCCCCCATGTGGCGCACTGTAGCGGCCCTTTGGCATCCGGGCCGCCCGTCAGGGGCGGACCCGAGGCACAGACCTGGGGCGCCCCGGTTCCGGTCGGGACGCCCCAGGGGCTTTCGGTCGGGGACTGTCGGCGAGTTCCCCGTTCGGGTGGGGGCCTAACGTGAAAGACCCTCCGGTATCAGATCTTGCGCCACCAACTCGTCGCGCACCAGACCCGCGTACACAGTCGCGCCATGGACGGACGTATGCGTGTTGTCCCGCTTCTCGTTGTACAGGTAGATCGACTTGGAGCCCTCGACGCCCAGAGACTCCACCAGCGCCTTGGTCCTGGCCGTCAGGTCGATCAGCGGGACGTGCTCGGCGGCGGCCACCGAGCGGATCACCGCGGGGTGGTCCACGCCGAGGCCGTTCACCAGCAGCGCGGTGGTGTTGTTCAGCGTACCGTCAGCATTGAACCAGCGGCGGACGATCGGTGTCACCAGCACCGGCTCACCCCCCTCGTCGCGCACGCCCGTGACGAGGGTCTCCAGGTTCGTCCGGTACGTCGACTCGTCGGTCTGCTTGTCGTTGTGGGCGAGTTGGATGAGGACCAGGTCGTGCGGGCGGATCAACGGCTGGACGGTCGCCCAGAGTCGGGGATCGGCGAGGTAGGTGACCGTACTCTCGCCGGAGTCGGCGTAGTTGGCGACGGCGAGCCCCCTGCGGAGGTACTGCGGAAGCTGCTGGCCCCAGCCCGAGTACGGGTCGGCGGGCTGGTCGCACACCGTCGAGTCGCCGATGAGGTAGATGTGGCGAAAGTGGCCGGCCGGGGTCACGCGGATGTCCGCGAGGGCCGGGGCCGGGCCGCCGATCGTCAGGTCGAGGCCCGGGGAGCCGTCCGGGCCGGTGGGTTCGCCTTCCGGCGTACGGACGTTCACGGTGAAGCCGCGGTGGACGCGGCGCCCGGCGTCGACGGCCGTCTCCGGCAGCAGGGAGCGCCGGGCCTCACCCGTGACGGCGGTGCTGGAGGCGTCCGCACCGCCGAGTTCCACGCTCACGTCGTAGTCGCCGGGCGGCACGTCGAAGTGGCAGGCGGTCGCCGAGCAGTTCTCGATGCCGAGGCCGCCCGGTGCACGGCCGTGGGCCTGGGCCGGTGCGGCCTGGAGCACGGAGACGGCGGTCAGCGCCACCAGCAGCGCGAGGGTGAAGCGTCTCATTGCGGCTCCTCCCACGGGACGACAGGACCCTGGGGGCTGGACCGTACCCCCTTTCGGCAAGCGCTTTCTAGTAGTCGGCGCGAATTCGCACGACAGTCGACTCCCTTACCGCGAAAGCCCTTTCGCGAAATCGATTCAACTGTCACCCTGCGAGACACCCGCACCACACCGCCCCCCACCTCCGAAGGAGGCATCCCCCATGTCCGGAACCGATCCCGGACCGGTCCGTCGCCGTACCTTCGTGCTGGGCTCCGCGGCCGCCGCCGGCGCCGCGGCCCTCGCCGGCCCGCTCGCACCGCAGGCGTCGGCCGCCGGCTTCGGCTGGAGCGACGACGGCTCGAACTACGTCGTCGACACCGGCGCCAACCTCGTCTTCAAGGTCAGCAAGACCAACGGCGACCTGACCTCGCTGGTCTACCGGGGCACCGAGTACCAGGGCTACGGCGGCAAGAACTCCCACATCGAGTCCGGCCTCGGCACCTCCACGGTCACCATCAAGCAGTCCGGCTCGACGATCCTGACCTCCGTCGCTTACGGCACGCTGCGGCACTACTACGCCGCCCGCAGCGGCGAGAACAACATCTACCTGTGGACCAACAAGGCGGACTCGTCCGTCACCGCGACCCGGTACATCGTGCGCGTCAAGGCGGGCAGGTTCCTCAACGACGAGCCCGACTCCTACACCTACGCGCCCACCACCATCGAGGCCTCGGACGTCTTCGAGAAGTCCGACGGCCAGACCCGCTCGAAGCACTACTCCAAGCGCCGCGTCATCGACTACGACTACATCGGCTGGACCGCCGGCGGCGTCGGCCTGTGGATCGTGCGCAGCAACCACGAGAAGGCCTCCGGCGGCCCGTTCTACCGCTCCCTGCTGCGGCATCAGAGCGCGGACGGCGGCGGCCTGTACGAGATCCTCCACTACGGCGAGAACCAGACCGAGGCGGAGCGCCATGGCCTCCAGGGCCCGTACGTCATCGCCTTCACGGACGGCGGGGCGCCGTCGTCGTCGCTGTACCACGACAACCTCACCACCCCGTGGGCCGACTCGCTCGGCATCTCCGGGTACGTCCCCGACAGCGGCCGGGGCCGGGTCGCGGGCGTCGGCATCGCGGGGCGGGACACGTCGTACGCCTACACCGTGGGGCTTGCCAACTCCTCGGCCCAGTACTGGGGTTCGGCCCGGTCCTCCGACGGCTGGTTCTCGATCTCGCGGGTCCTGCCGGGGACGTACACGCTGACCGTCCACAAGGGCGAACTCGCCGTGTACACCGGCTCGGTGACGGTCTCGGCCGGTGCGACGACGACCCTCAACACGATCACCATCCCCTCGTCGAACGACCCGGGCAACGCGAGTGCGATCTGGCGGATCGGCACCTGGGACGGCACGCCGAGCGGGTTCAAGAACGCGGACCTGATGACGTACGCCCACCCGTCCGACGTGCGGGCCGCGTCGTGGACCGGCAACGTGGTGATCGGCAGCGGCAGCGAGACGTCGGCCTTCCCCTGCTACCTGTGGAAGGACGTCAACAGCGGACTGATCGTCTACTTCAAGCTCACCGCGGCGCAGGCCGCCGCCGCGCACACCCTGCGGATCGGCGTGACGACGGCCTACGCGAACGGCCGGCCGCAGATCACCGTCAACAACTGGACCTCGTCGATCCCCTCGCCGCCCACCCAGCCGAGCACGCGGTCGCTGACCGTGGGCTCCTACCGGGGCAACAACCACACGTTCACCTACAGCGTTCCGGCCAGTGCCTGGCTCACGGACACCAGCCGGTACAACGTGCTGAAGATCAACGTGGTGAGCGGCTCGGGGACGACGGGCTACCTCAGCGCGGGTACGGCGGTCGACGCGATCGACCTGCTGGCCTGAGCCGTCCGGAGGGTGGTCATGTTCCGCGCGTCCACTGCTGGTTGGTGCCTCTGTTGCAGGTGTAGGTGATGATCGCTGCGGAGTCGGCGGTGGACGCGCCGGACACGTCCAGGCACTCGCCGGTCGCCCGGGACTTGATGGTCACGTAGGAGCCCGTGGTGGTCACCGACCACTGCTGGCCGGTCGCGGAGGCGTTGCAGTTCTCCTGGGTGACGTTGCTCGGGTTCTCCTGCACGCACAGGGAGCTGTGACGCGCCATCAGCTGGTAGTAGCCGCTGCCGACGGACTTGAACCAGAACCTCTGGTTGGTGCCGCCGTTGCAGTCGTACTGCTTGATCTGGGCGCCCTGCCACAGCGACTGGCCGGTCACGTCGGCGCATCTGCCGCTGTGCCGGGCGATCAGCGTGTTGTACGTGGCGCTGGTGCCGCCGATCGTCCCGGCGGCCGTGTCGACGGTGATCTCCGGGTACCAGGACATGGACATCGAGGTGGAGGTGGGGAAGGTCAGCGGCAGCCAGACGTACCGCGAGTCGTCGACCGTGCCGCCGAAGGAGTCGCCCCAGCGGTCGCCCATGTAGAGGTATGAGGTGCCGGACGTGCCCTGGACCGGGAGGACGTACGCGGTCTGCGAGCCGTAGGCCGTGGAGTCGCCGACGTTCGTCATGGCCGTCCAGGGCCCGGCGAGGCCGGTGGCGGTGGCGTACTGCTGCTGGTTGGGGCTCCAGCCGGTGGCGCCGGAGGTCAGCATGAAGTAGACGCCGCCCCGCTTGAACAGCGCGGGGGCCTCGCGGTGGCCGCCCGGCCAGGGGTTGGCGACCAGGCTCGCGATGCCGGTGTAGTCGGCGGTGAGCTTGTAGATGTGCAGGTCGTAGTTCTCGTTGGCGGCCGAGACCATGTAGCCGGTGCCGTCGGTGTCGACGAACGTCGTCAGGTCGCGGGACATGTACTGGCCGAGCGGGCGGAAGCTGCCGCGGTAGGTGTAGGCGCCGTCGACCGTGCTCGAGACGGCGACGGCGGCGCGGGCCTCGCTGTAGTCCGTGCCGTTCTCCTTGTGCATCCACATCACGAACGTGCCGGTGGCCGCGTTGTACATGACCTTCGGCCGCTCGATGTACGCCGTCCGGAGCTCGGAGGCGCTCGACCGGGTCAGGACCTGGCCGCGGAACTCCCAGTTCTTCAGGTCGGTGGAGCGGTAGGCGTCCACCGACTTGAAGGTGTTGTCGGAGTTGCGGTCCTCGCCGAACCAGTAGTAGTAGCCGCCGACCTTGATGACTCCGCCGCCGTGCGCGTGCAGGGGGTTGCCCGACGTGTCCGTGAACTGGACGCCGTTGGTGACGGTCTGGGCCGCCGCCCGGGCGGAACCGGCGGTGGCGAGGGCGCCGGCCAGCGCCAGGCAGCAGGCCAGGAGGATCGCGTACGCGCGCCTCATCTCATGCGCCTCCCGTCGTCGCGGTGTCGGCGACCGGGACGCCGAAGTCGGGCGTGCCGTCCGGCTTCCAGCCGAGCTTCTGGACGCGGGTGTGGCGGTTGGGGTCGTTCAGGGGATCGCCGGTGATCTCCTTGTACTGGCGGGCGTGGTAGACGAGTACGTCGGTGCGGCCGTCCTCGGCGACGGTGAAGCAGTTGTGGCCCGGGCCGTACTGCTTGGTGGTGTCGTTGCTGGTGAAGACGGGCGTCGGGGACTTGGACCAGCTCGCGGGGTCCATGAGGTCGCTGTCGGCGTCGGCGGTGAGCAGGCCGATGCAGTAGTGGTGGTCGGTGGCGCTCGCGGAGTAGGTCAGGAAGACGCGGCCGTTGCGCTGGAGCACGTAGGGGCCTTCGTTGACCTTGAAGCCGACGCACTCCCAGTCGTACTCGGGTGTGGACAGCCGGATCTGAGGTCCTGTCAGCGTCCAGGGGTTCACCATCGCGGACAGCCAGACAGCGGTGTTGTTGTCCATGCCGGGCTCGTGCTGGGCCCAGGCGAGGTAGCGGGTGCCGGTTGGGGTCTCCCCTGCTCGAGCGGAGTCGAGAGCTTGGGGAAGGGTGAAGGTGGTGGCGTCGAGCGAGAAGGTCTCCCAGGCGGTCTTGATCTGCCCCTTCTCCACCCAGGTGCCCTTGAACGGGTTGGGGTTGCTGTTCTCCAGCACCCAGATGCGGATCTTCCACACGTCCTCGGAGGGCGCGGAGGCGAAGTAGATGTACCACTTGCCGCCGATGCGGTGCAGCTCGGGCGCCCAGATGTGCGCGGCCATGTCGCCGGTGGGATGGGCCCGCCAGATGACGGACTCGGCGGCCGTGGTGAGGCCGTTGATCGTGCGGGAGCGGCGCAGGATGATCCGGTCGTACTCGGGGACGGTGGCCGTGAAGTAGTAGAAGCCGTCGGTGTGGCGGTGGATGTGGGGGTCGGCGCGCTGCTTGACGAGCGGGTTCACGTACGGGGCTGCTTTCGGCGCTTCGGCGGGTGCGGCCGGTGTGGCGTGAGTGGTCGGGGTGGCCGGGGTGGCCGCCTCGGCCACACCGGAGACCGCGGTCAGGGCGCCCGCGGCCAGGGCGCTCTTCAACATCAGTCTGCGGTTCGGGGCTTCGGGCAGGTCGGGGTCGCGGCTCATGCGGACTCGCCTCTCCGGGTGGGGGGAAACGGGGAACGGGGATGCGGTGCAGTGCACGTGCGGCGTTCGAAATCTCGCACTGCATCTGTCATTCCGAACGTGAAGGTAAAGGTGTGGTACCGGGAGGTCAACGGGTCCGAAGCGACGAGCCCGAAACCGCTTGCCGTTTTCTGTTATCGACAGCCCCGTCCAGGCGTCCCCCATCCGTGCACAGCCATACCCGAAGAACCGCAGCGGCCGTCGGCGTCCTCGTCGCGATCGCTCTCACACTGACCGCTCCCCCCGCCTCCGCGTCCGGGCCGCGGGACGTCACCGCGGACGTGCTCGCCGGCCGGGACGTGACGCTCGCCGGTGACACGGTGGTGACCGTGCCGGGCGGGACGACCACCTACGGCGGGGTGTTCCGCGGCGAGGGCACGCTCACCGTGCGCGGCAGCGGAACGCTGATCCTCACGAAGGACAGCGACTTCACCCTGCCCACCTCCCGGCGACGGCAGCGCGTCACGACCCAGGGCGGCAACCACCCGTACACCACGGTGACGAACCCCGACCCGCCCGCGGTCACGGTGGAGCGCGGTGCCACGCTGCAGTACGGCACGGGCGGCGGCAGCGGCCTGATCGGCCACTTCCCGTACAACACCCCTGGTTACCAGCTCAATCAACTGAACATCCGGGTGGACGGCACTCTGCGCCTGTCCCTGACCCGGACCTTCAACCTCGGCACCATCAGCGGCGCGGGCCTGGTCACCCAGCCCCGGAACATGTGGGGCACCCTCGACCTGGCCGGAACGCACCCGTTCTCCGGTGTCATCGACAACGGCACCGGCACGGCGGCCGGCCGCCCCGAGTTCCCCGTCGCGCTGCCGAACGCCCGGGCGATCCTCAACCAGGGCTCCTGGATCATCGACACCCCGCTGAACCAGACGATCACTTTGCGCCAGGACTTCTACCAGCGGGAGTACGGCAGCGATGTCAACCTCCACTCACGGCCGGGCAGCAAGGTGGTCCTCACCGGCCAGTACAGCCACAGCGACGAGGGCGGCGACACGAACCCCTCGCTCAGCGACCCCGACCTCAACTGGCGACTGCTGCCCCACCAGGTGAACAAACGCGGCACCAACATCGAGGGCGCAAACGTCCAGTGGGGCGACGGCACCACGCACCGGATCTTCATGCCGGGCACGAAGGACACCGTCTACATCAACCTGCACGAGGCGAGCGGCCGACGCTCGCTGCTCACCTTCGACTACAACGGCCCGGTGACGCTGGGCGCCCCCATCGGCGGCGGCCGGTACCACGACACGCTGGCCGCGCCGGGCGCCGGGGACGTCGTCATCGCGGGGACGCGCGGCAACGACGTCACCTTCGCCGCCCGCCAGTACTACGACGGGTCGACGACCGTCGAGAAGGGGGCGGTGCTGCGGCTGGGCTCGGGGAAGCCGGGTGGGGACGGTTCACTGATGACCGGCACCGCGCGGACACGGATCGTGGACGACGGCACGCTGGTCGTCCGCAACACCTCGACGCCCGTGTCGCTGTCCGGGATCGGCGGCAGCGGCTCGCTGGTGCAGTCGGGTGCCGCGACGACCACGCTGACCGGGGACGCGGTCACCTACACGGGCACGACGACCGTCACCCAGGGCACCCTGGCCCTGCGCGGCGGCGCAACACTCGCCCACAGCCGCGCGATCCGGCTCACGACGACGGGCGCACGGCTCGACCCGGGCCCGGCGGGCCTGCGTTTGGCGACCACGCTGACGGGTCGGGGCACGGTACGCGGGTCGGTGACGAACGACGGCACATCGACGGGCGGGCTCACGGTGACGGGTGACTACACGCAGCACGCCGGCGGTCAACTGGTGCTTCGTGACGCCCCTTTGAAAGTGGCGGGCGAGGTCCGGCTGGCCGGTGAGCTCGACCTGTCGGACGCCGGATCACCGTCGGCCCGGCAGATCACCGTCCTGGACCACCAGGGCCGCACGAAGACCGTCGGCACGTTCACGGACCTGCCGGAAGGGACGGAGGTGAGACTCGCCGACACCACCTACCGCATCAGCTACCAGGGCGGCGACGGCAACGACGTCGTCCTGACCGCCGTCGGCGCCACCCGGTCCGCCCAGGCGCTGACCGCGTCCGGCGCGCCGGACGACCCGCGGGCCGCGAACACCTCGGAGGGCGGCTCACTGGCGTGGTGGCCGGGGTACGCGCTGGGGGTGGCGATGGTGGCGGGGCTGCTGGTCCCGGCGATCCTCCGCGAGCGCAGCCGCGGCGCCCGAGCGAGCACACGAGAGGGCGGCGGACGCCAGGGCGGACGGCACGCGGCTCGATGACGGGGGGACGGGTGCCCTCGGTACTGGTGGCCAGTTCCACCGGTACCGACCGCATCTGTTCGAGCGCCCCGGTGAGGCCCGGCCGCGGTCCGGCGTGCCGCCGCGCATGCCCGCCGCGGTGGCGGGTACGCCCCCTCCCGTACGGGGCGTCGCGGAAGCGGCCGAAGAGCGAGGGGTGTCGGAAGTGATTCGAAAGCTGCAGGCGGTCGCGCTGGACTGCGCCGACCCGGTACGGCTTGCGGAGTTCTACGCGAATCTGCTCGGTGGCCGGGTGGTCACGGACCCGGAGGAGACCGACTGGGTCGAGGTGCACGGGTTCGAGGGGACGCCACTGGCCTGCCAGCGCGTGGACGGCTACCGACCGCCCGAATGGCCCGGCCAGGAGCGCCCGCAACAGCTCCACCTGGACTTCGACGTGGACGATCTCGAGGGAGAGGAGAAGCGGGCGCTCGCCCTCGGTGCGACCGTGCTGGAGCGGACGGACCAGCTCCGCCCGGGTGCCAACTGGCGGATCTACGCGGACCCGGCCGGCCATCCGTTCTGCCTCTGCCTCCACTGAGTCCAGGGCCCACTGTCCCGGCTCATGGGCCGGCGCCGCCGCACCGACTGCGCCGGCCTCCCATTCGTTTGCCGCGGGCCGGCCCGGTCGGATAGGAAGCCTGCATGCTGAAGGGCGACAAGGTCGGGCTGAGGGCTCGGCACGAGGACGACATCCCGGTCCTGCGGGCCGAGCTCTACGACGACGTGGTCAACTCCTCGCGGGCGGAGAGCGGGCCGTGGCGGCCGATCGCGCCGGGCTCGAAGGACCCGCGGCTCGTGGTGGACGACCAGGAGCAGCGGCTCGTCCAGTTCTCCGTGGTGGAGCTGGACGGCGGCACGCTCGTCGGCACCGCGACGCTGTGGGGCATCGACAATCACAACCGGTCCGCGCACATCGGGCTGGGGCTGCTGCCGTCCTCGCGCGGCAAGGGCTACGGCACCGACGTGGTCGCGGTGCTGTGCCACTACGGTTTCGTCGTGCGTGGCCTGCACCGGCTGCAGATCGAGACGCTGTCGGACAACGACGCGATGCTGCGCGCCGCCGAGCGCAACGGCTTCGTCCGCGAGGGTGTGCTGCGCTCCTCGGCCTGGGTGATGGGCGAGTTCCTCGACGAGGTGCTGCTCGGGCTCCTCGTCCAGGACTGGAAGCGGGACTCGTGACGAACGGCAAGTGGCCCGGCTGAAGCCGCATTCACCCAAGGCGGGCCGGCGAGGCGGGCGTCAAGAGCGACCGCAAGGTGATCGACGGGGTCCTTGTCCGCGTCGCCCGCCCGGGCGGCGGGCATCCCCGACCCGCCCCGGTCACCTCCGCGGCGACAAGGCGTGCAGCTCCCGCCGCAACGGCCGCTACCTGCGTGGGCGAGTCGTCGACCACGCCATCCCCGAGCCGAAGGACCAACGGGCCGACCGCGAGCGCCGGGGCAGCACAGGGCCAGAAAACCAGTGGAACAGCGCCGCTGTGCGCCATTACCGTGCTGCCGAGCCAAGTCGTCTAGTCAAGGACGTGCCGTTGTACACCCTGTGAGACCTCCCGAGCGCTGATTGGTCGCGCGTCGCGCCTGTGCGCCGCGCTTCTTTTTGCTGCGGACTTCTCACTGAAACCGGTGTACTTCTGTGCTCAATAACTGGGTGGTCGTGCCCACCTGCCTGCCGCTCGTACTCCGCCGCTGTCACGCGTGCGCGTCCGGGCGCTTCCGGGCCCACGGCAAATTCCGCGTCAACGCGAACCACAAGCTCCTCGACGCCTGGCTCCTCGTGCTCTGTACCGCTTGCGGGGAAACCGCGAAGCTCTCGGTCCTGGAGCGGGTGAATGTGCGCTCCGTACGACCTGAGCTGCTGGACCGGCTGCATGACAACGACCCCGGCCTGGCAGCCGAGCTGCTCCAGGATCCGGTCGTGCGGCGCCGTAATCGCATCGCCCTCGACTGGGACAACGCCTGGCGCCTCGACACCGGCGGATCGGATCACCTGGACCGCGAGGTGATCGACGTCTCGATCCGCTTCGCGGCGCGGATCCCCGTCCGGCCGGTGCGGCTGATCGCTGAAGGCTGTGGTCTTTCGCGGGCCGAGGTCGAGAGACTGATCACGGAGGGGAAGCTCGTTTCGGCGGTCCGGCTGAGCGGCAGGCTCTCCGGCGACTTCACCTTCACGCTCAAACGCTGAGCCCTCCGGGCCAGGGGCCTGTCCGGCACGATCCGGCCTGACAGGCCCCTGGCGGTGCTTCCGGCACCTCGGCTTCCGGGCCGATCCGGCGGAGGGTCAGGCGACCCGGGCGCTGCCTCCTGAGCGTGCCGCCCGGGCCACTTCGCGCACGGAGGGCCCGGGAGGGGCTGGATCGTAGCCCGGCATTCCACATGGTGGGCGATCTGTTCACATACTGGACATGCGAGATCGTCGGTCACCCTGTCGGTCACCGGTGCGAAAACTCCGCTGAGTACCCCGGAGTGGCTTGCGCATGCCTTCCTCGCGGGCCTTTTTTCGGCGAGCTGAGATGTTTCCGCGACGCTTTGTTCGCCGCAGGCCAAGTGAGTTAACCTGCGACGGATTTTCTCATCGCACAGATCCGTGAACTGCGGAAATGCGGCGATGGGGCGGGGCCCGGCGCGGTTCCGAGTCCTCGGGGTGAGGACTCTTGGGGAGCGGAACGAGGTGCGCATGACCAGCAAGACGACCGAGGTTGTGGATCGGGGCCCGGGTGAGCGGGAGCTGCGGCAGCTCCTGGCTGGGCTGACCGCCGTACGGGACGGCGACTTCGGCACACGGCTGCCGTCCGACGGGGAGGGTCTGCTCGGCGACATCGCCACCGTCTTCAACGGCATGGTGGACCAGTTGTCCGTGTTCACCTCGGAAGTGACGCGCGTTGCGCGCGAGGTGGGCACCGAGGGCACGCTCGGCGGTCAGGCGGAGGTGCCGGGGGTCTCGGGCACCTGGGCCGATCTGACCGACTCGGTCAACGCCATGGCGGGCAACCTCACCACGCAGGTCCGTGACATCGCCCAGGTGGCGACCGCGGTGGCCAAGGGCGATCTGTCACAGAAGATCGACGTGCCGGCGCGCGGCGAGATCCTGCAGCTGAAGGAGACCGTCAACACGATGGTCGACCAGCTCTCCGCCTTCGCCGACGAGGTCACCCGCGTCGCCCGCGAGGTCGGCAGCGAGGGCAGGCTGGGTGGCCAGGCTCAGGTGCCCGGTGTCGGCGGTGTGTGGCGCGACCTGACCGACTCCGTCAACTTCATGGCGGGCAACCTCACCTCTCAGGTCCGCAACATCGCCCAGGTGACGACCGCGGTCGCCCAGGGCGACCTCTCCCAGAAGATCACCGTCGACGCCCGCGGCGAGATCCTCGAACTGAAGAACACCATCAACACGATGGTCGACCAGCTCTCCGCCTTCGCCGACGAGGTCACCCGCGTCGCCCGCGAAGTGGGCACCGAGGGCAGGCTGGGCGGCCAGGCGGACGTCAAGGGCGTCAAGGGCACCTGGCGCGACCTGACCGACTCCGTCAACTTCATGGCGGGCAACCTCACCTCTCAGGTCCGCAACGTCGCCCAGGTGGCCACCGCGGTCGCGCAGGGCGACCTCTCCCAGAAGATCACCGTCGACGCCCGCGGCGAGATCCTCGAACTGAAGAACACCATCAACACGATGGTCGACCAGCTCTCCGCCTTCGCCGACGAGGTCACCCGCGTCGCCCGCGAGGTCGGCACCGAGGGGAACCTCGGCGGCCAGGCCATCGTCCGGGGTGCGTCGGGGACCTGGAAGGACCTGACGGACAACGTCAACGTGATGGCGTCCAACCTGACCGGCCAGGTCCGCTCGATCGCCCAGGTCGCCACGGCCGTGGCACGCGGCGACCTGTCGCAGAAGATCACGGTCGAGGCCAAGGGCGAGGTCGCGGCCCTGGCGGACGTCATCAACACGATGGTCGACACGTTGTCCGCGTTCGCCGACGAGGTCACCCGCGTCGCCCGCGAGGTCGGCACGGAGGGACGCCTCGGGGGTCAGGCGAACGTGCCGAACGTGGCGGGCACGTGGAAGGACCTCACGGACAACGTCAACTCGATGGCCAACAACCTCACCGGCCAGGTGCGCAACATCGCCCTGGTGACGACGGCGGTGGCGGGCGGCGACCTGTCGAAGAAGATCGACGTCGACGCCCGGGGCGAGATCCTGGAGCTCAAGACCACCATCAACACGATGGTCGACCAGCTGTCGTCGTTCGCCGCCGAGGTCACCCGCGTCGCCCGCGAGGTCGGCAGCGAGGGCCGGCTCGGCGGCCAGGCCGAGGTGGAGGGCGTCGAGGGCACCTGGAAGCGGCTGACGGAGAACGTCAACGAACTGGCCGGGAACCTGACCCGGCAGGTCCGCGCGATCGCCGAGGTCGCAAGCGCCGTCGCCGAGGGCGACCTGACCCGCTCCATCACCGTGGAGGCGTCGGGCGAGGTCGCCGAGCTCAAGGACAACATCAACTCCATGGTCGAGTCCCTGCGCGAGACCACGCGGGCCAACCAGGAGCAGGACTGGCTGAAGACCAACCTGGCCCGGATCTCCGGCCTGATGCAGGGTCACCGGGAACTGCCCGTCGTCGCCGAGCTGATCATGGACGAGCTGACGCCGCTGGTCGGGGCCCAGTACGGCGCCTTCTACCTCGCGGAGGACACCGAGCGCGGCCCGGAACTGCGGCTGGTGGGCTCGTACGGCTACCCCGACGACGAGGAGCGGCCCGTCCGCATCCCCTTCGGCCGCTCGCTGGTCGGACAGGCCGCGCGCAACCGGCGCCCCATCGGCGTGGAGGAGCTGCCGCCGGGCTATGTGACCATCTCCTCGGGGCTCGGGCGGACGGTGCCGAGCGCCCTGACGGTGCTGCCCATCGTGGTCGAGGACCAGGTCCTCGGCGTCATCGAGCTGGCCTCCGTGACCAGGTTCACCCAGATCCACCAGGACTTCCTGGCACAGCTGATGCCGACCATCGGCGTCAACCTCAACACCATCGTGGCCAACGCCCGCACCGACGAACTCCTCGAGGAGTCCCAGCGACTGACCGCCGAACTGCAGGCGCGCTCGGAGGAGTTGCAGGTCCAGCAGGAGGAACTGCAGCGCTCCAACGCCGAGCTGGAGGAGAAGGCGTCCCTGCTGGCCGAACGGAACCGCGACATCGAGGCCAAGAACCTCCAGATCGAGCAGGCACGGCAGGAGCTGGAGACCCGCGCCCAGGAGCTGGCGCTCGCCTCCAAGTACAAGTCGGAGTTCCTGGCGAACATGAGCCACGAGCTGCGCACGCCGCTGAACAGCCTGCTGATCCTCGCCCAGCTGCTGGCACAGAACCCCTCGCGCAACCTCACCCCCAAGCAGGTCGAGTACGCGGGCATCATCCACTCGGCGGGCTCGGACCTGCTCCAGCTGATCAACGACATCCTCGATCTGTCGAAGGTCGAGGCCGGCAAGATGGACGTCACCCCCGAGCGCGTCCCGCTGCGGAAGCTGCTGGAGTACGTCGAGGCGACGTTCCGGCCGATGACGACGCAGAAGAGCCTGGACTTCACGGTGACCACCGCCCCGGGGACACCCGCCGACCTGCTCACCGACGACTCCCGGCTGCGTCAGATTCTGCGCAACCTGCTGTCGAACGCGGTCAAGTTCACCGAGCAGGGAAGCGTCGAGCTGCGCATCGAACCCGCCGCCGACCGGGAGGTGCCCGCGGGCGTCCACCGCGGTGGTCCCGTCGTGGCCTTCCGGGTGAAGGACACCGGCATCGGCATCCCGCAGCGGCAACTGGAGACGATCTTCGGGGCGTTCCAGCAGGCGGACGGGACGACGAGCCGCAAGTACGGCGGCACCGGCCTCGGCCTGTCGATCACACGGGAGATCGCCCATCTGCTCGGCGGTGCCGTCACGGTCGACAGCACACCCGGTCAGGGCAGCACGTTCACGCTCTATCTGCCCGTCGCACGCGCCGACTTCGAGGAACTCGCGAACGGCGGCGGCCGACGGTCGGAGCAACCGCAGGAGACGGTTCCCTCCGAGGTGGTGTCGGCGCCGGTCGCGGCCGCCGGCCCGAAGCAGGCGCCCGGGCAGCGCAGACGTCGCCTGCTGGTCGTCGAGGAACGCCCGCGCGGTCTGCTCACCCTCGTCGCGGAGAGCGCGGTCGCGGACATCGCGCAGGACGGCGGCGATCCGCGCGGGGCGATCGACATCATCACCGCCGCAGGGGCGCAGGAGGCGGCGAGCGCGCTGGCCGCGGAGCCCTGCCACTGTGTCGTCCTCGAACTCGGCATGCCGGACGACGAGGGCGCGCGCTTCCTGGACGCCATGCAGGGCGACTCCGCGCTGGCCAGTGTGCCGGTGCTCGTCCACACGGGGCACCGCGTGGACCTGGCCCAGGAGCAGTCCTTCCGGTCCCGTGCGGCGGGCCGGCCGCTGGACTTCCTGTCCAGCCTGGACGAACTGCGCGAACGCATCACGCTGCACCTGTCCGCCGAGGAACCCGGAGACGTCCTGTCGCTGGTCCGCGCCGAGGAACCCCAGTACGCGGCCGCGCAGCCCGTGGACGACACCTTCCTCGGTCGCAAGGTGCTCGTGGTCGACGACGACGCGCGCAACCTCTTCGCGCTCAGCGGCATCCTCGAACTCCACGGTTTCCAGGTCCTGCACGCGGACAACGGCCGCAAGGGCATCGAGATGCTGCTCGCCCACCCGGACGTCGCGCTGGTCCTGATGGACGTGATGATGCCGGAGATGGACGGGTACGCCGCCACCGCCGAGATCCGCACCATGCCGCAGTACGCGGACCTGCCGATCATCGCCGTCACCGCGAAGGCGATGCCGGGCGACCAGGAGAAGAGCCTCGCCTCCGGCGCGAACGACTACGTGACCAAACCCGTCGACACCAACGACCTCATCGCCCGCGTCCGACGCTGGCTGCCCGCCTGAGGAAGGGACGCACCCGCCGTGCGCACCAGCCGACCGGGCGCCGACCGGCGCCGTCCCAGCCGAGGAACAGGCCAACCGTGAGCAATCCCCAGCAACCGCCCGAGCCGGGGGGCGTACGCGCTCCGGCCGGTGAACAGGCCACCACCGAGCCGCCGGACGCGAACCCGGCCGCCGCCGAGCCGCGGGACGAGAGCCCGGCCGCTGCCGAGCCGCTCGGCCGGACCGCTGTAGCCGCCGAGCCGCTCGGTCCGACGGCGGCTGGTACCGGGGCCATGGCCGAGGCCCTGGCCGGCCGCGTTCCGGTCGGCGGTCACCCGGGTGAGGCCGAGGCCGCCGACGAGGACGGGCGCGGGCAGACGACCCCCGTCGGCAGGCTCGCGGCGACCGTGGAGCGGCTGCGGCGCGAGGTGCGGGCGGCGCAGGCCGAGGCGGACGGGCGTGCCCTGGTCGAACTGGCCAAGGGCATCCTGGTGGAGCGGCTCGGGTGCGGGCCGGCGCAGGCCGCGAGGCAACTCGCCGAGCTGGCCAAGCAGGCGGGAGCGACCCCGCTGGAGTTCGCCGTCGAGGTCATCAACCAGGCGTCGCGAGACCGGCTCTCCGAGGTGGCCGCCGCGTTCCTCGCGGCCACGGCGGACTCCGCGGGCTCGGCGGCCTCCGCCGGGGCGGGCGGTTCGCCGGGGAACCGGTCCTCCGTCGTACGGCTGCGGGCCGCCGAGGCCGGTGCGCTGGCCGCCCACGACACCCAGGCCGTCGCCGACTCCCTGCTGGAGCACGCCCTGACGCCGCTCGGCGCGGTGGCCGTGGCCATCTGGGCCGTGGGCTCCGACGGTTCCCTCAGCCTGGCCGGCAGTGCGGGGTTCTCGTCCGTGGAGGCGGGCCGCTGGCGCTATGTCCCCCCGGGCGTGGCGACCGTGGCGCGCCGCGGTCTGGCCGAGCGCGCGGGGCAGTGGATGGGCTCCCTGTCCGAGACGGGCCTGCCCTCCATCGGTCAGCACCTGTACCCGGACGGCGGCAGGGTCGCCGTTCCGGCCGGCACCGGCGGGCGGATCCACGGCGTACTGGAGATCGTCTGGCCCGCGCCGCTGGGGCCGCAGCCACCGCAGATCGTCCGTCAGGTGGAGGCCCTGGCCGAGCTGTGCGCCCACACTCTGGAGACCTACGCCCTCCAGCATCCGGACGGCGTCCCGAGGCCCGGGGTCCTGCCGCACGTCGCCGAGCTGATGGACCTGGCCGACGGGCTCCACGACCCCGCCCTCGTGCTCGTGCCGCACCTGGACGGCAGCGGGGAGCTCGTCGACTTCCGCATCCAGCATGTGAACAGCCGTTTCCTCGACCCCGCCGGCCGGCCGCGCGGCGTCGTGAGCGGTGCCCTGCTGCTGGAGGCGTACCCGCTGGCCGCCGGCGAGAGTGAGCTGTTCGAACGGATCGAGCGCGTCTACGCCACCGGGGAGCCGTTCCGCGCCCACCGCATGAGGCTCACCGCCCTGGTCGACGACGTCCCCCTGGCCGCGGTCGCCGACATCAACATCACCCGGCACGCCGGCAACGTGCTGCTGATCTGGCGTATCGAGGACGAGACGGCACGCCTGGCGAGCCTGCTCCAGCACGCCCAGCGCCTCGGCCGGATCGGCGGCTTCGAGGAGAACCTGCTCACCGGCGAGATCACCTGGAACGGGCAGCTGTACAGCCTCTACGGCAAACCCACCTCCAGCGCCCCCGTGTCGCTGGAGGACCTGACCGCGCACGCCCATCCCGACGACGCCGTCGCCATCCGCAGGTTCCTGCGCACCCTGCTCCACCACCGGCGTCCGGCGTCCACGGCCTTCCGTCTGCAGCGCCCCGACGGGGTGACGCGCCACATCCGCGTGGTGGCCGAGCCGGTGCTCGACTCCGACGGCAGGCTGTCCGTCGTCCGCGGCGCCTACCAGGACATCTCCGCCCACCACTGGACGGAGGTCGCGCTCGCCGCCACCCGTGACCAGCTCGCCCACACCGAGCAGCAGGCGAGCGAACGCAACCGGCTCACCCTCCAGCTCCAGCACGCCATCATGCCCCCGGCGCAGGCGCCGCTGGAGGCTCCCGGCCTGCAGGTGGCCGTACGCTACCGGCCCGCGGAGACGGAACAGCTGGTCGGCGGCGACTGGTACGACGCGGTCGTGCTGCCGTCCGAGCTGGTGCTGCTGTGCGTGGGCGACGTCGCCGGACACGGCATAGAGGCGGCCACCAGCATGGTCGTGCTGCGCAACGCGCTGCGGGGACTCGCCGTGACGGGCGCCGGCCCCGGCCAGTTGCTGTCCTGGCTCAACATGGTGGCCCACCATCTGACCGGCGCGGTCACCGCCACGGCGGTCTGCGCCCTGTACGACCCGGCTCGCCACACCCTGCGGTGGGCCAGGGCGGGCCATCTCCCGCCGGTGCTGGTGCGTGGCGCCGAGGCAGCGCCGCTGCCCCTGGTCAAGGGGTTGCTGCTGGGCGCCGTGCCCGAGGCGACGTACGAGGAGCACGAGGTCCAGCTGGCCGTCGACGACACCCTGCTGATGTACACGGACGGGCTGATCGAACGCCGTGACCGTTCCGTGGAGGAGTCGCTGGCACAGCTGCTGACGGCCGCGCGCACGGTGTCGCCCACGCTGGACCAGCAGCTGGACCGCCTGCTCACCTACAGCAAGTCGGACACGGACGACGACACCTGCATCGTGGGCATCCGCGTGGCCTGACGGGTGCGGGACGGACGCCCGGGATGCCCACGTGCTGGACGGCCCCGGGCGTCCGCCCGCCCTTCGACTAGCGTCATGTCATGACCAGCAACACCACTCCCGCCCTCGCCGAGGCGCTGGCCGCCGGAACCCTCGTCCTGGACGGCGGCATGTCGAACCAGCTCGAGTCGGCCGGGCACGACCTGAGCGACGAGCTGTGGTCGGCGCGGCTGCTGGCGGAGCAGCCGCAGGCGATCACGGAGGCGCACCTCGCGTACTACGAGGCGGGCGCGGACGTGGCGATCACGTCCAGCTACCAGGCGACGTTCGAGGGCTTCGCGAAGCGCGGCATCGACCGCGACCGAGCGGCCGCACTCCTCTCCCTCAGCGTCGAACTGGCCCGCGAGGCGGCAGCACAGGCACGGGAGAAGGGCGTCACGCGTCCGCTGTGGGTGGCGGCGTCCGTGGGCCCGTACGGGGCGATGCTCGCGGACGGCTCCGAGTACCGGGGCCGCTACGGCCTCACGGTCGCCGAACTGGAGGCCTTCCACCGCCCGCGCCTCGAGGTGCTGGCGGCGGCCGGCCCGGACGTCCTGGCGCTGGAGACGATCCCGGACACGGACGAGGCCACCGCACTCCTGCGGGCGGTGCGCGGCCTGGGCGTCCCCGCCTGGCTGTCGTACACCGTCTCCGGCGACCGCACGCGCGCGGGCCAGCCCCTTCAGGAGGCGTTCGCCCTTGCCGCCGAGGCGGACGAGGTGATCGCGGTGGGCGTGAACTGCTGCGCGCCCGACGACGTGGACGGCGCGGTCGCGACGGCGGCACGGGTCACCGGCAAGCCGGTGGTGGTCTACCCCAACAGCGGTGAGTCCTGGGACGCCGGGGCCCGCGCCTGGGACGGCCGCTCGACGTTCACGACGTCGGAGGTGACCGGTTGGCGCGAGGCCGGGGCGCGGCTGATCGGGGGTTGCTGCCGGGTGGGGCCGGAGGCGATCGGGGGGATCGCGGGGGCGTTGGGGGCCAAGGCGTGAACCCGCGTGAACAGACTCGCGTGAACAGAATCGCGGGAACCCGCGTGAACAGAATCGCGGGAACAGCCCCGCGTGAACAAGACACCCGTCTGTGGCCTCGCTGACCGAGGTGACCGACACCTCGGTCCATCCATCGAGCCCGTTGAACCGTCACTGCCGCCCCGCCCCGCCCGGACGCCGCAGTCGCCGTACCACCGATTGCGGCACCGCGCCCCGCCGCACCGCCCCGTTTCCCTGTGCGACGGTCGGCTCCGGTCGGGTGCGGGCCGCATCCCACAGCGTCATCTGCGGGTCGCGGGGGCCGTACACGACCGGCTCCCCGTCCCCGCCGAAGATCCGTACCGGGTGCCTGGGATCCCACTCCGGCCAGCCCGGGTCGCCGTCCGTCGCGAAACGCACCCATGCCCCGTGCATCTCGCGGGCCAGTGCGCGCGGGGCATTCGGCCCCGCCAGTTTCGCCGACTCCGGGACCTCCGCGCTGTCGAAGACGAAGCCCAGCTCCAGGGCGTGGCAGGCGCCCAGGCCGGGAAGGTTGGAGCGCCAGGCGAACTCGTAGACATATGTGGGCACGTGGCCGGCGCGGGCGTCGGCCAGGCGGTGCAGGGGGTGGCGGAGCAGGTGGTCCGTCACCATCTGGCCCACCAGGTCGGAGACGGGCGCGTCGGGGTGGGCGGTGCGATAGCCGCGCGGGACCTCGGGGCCGCAGTGGCAGCGGGCCATCGCGCCGGCCACGGCGACCGGGCCCAGGCGGTCGATCCGTTCGGTCAGGCCCGTGGGGGCCAGCCAGAGGCGGTACTCCTCGCTGGTCCAGCCCATCAGCAGGGGTACCTCGCGGGCGGCGCCGTCCAGCAGCGCCTCCAGCGGGTCGCGCGGTACCAGGTCGCCGTCCACGACGATCCCGAAGGCGGGGCCGCCGAGGATCGGGCTCGCCCGGCGGCCCACCTCCGCCTGCGCCTCGGCCAGCACCGTACGGTCCACCGAGGCGAACGCCGCCGCCGTCGCCGGCACCTTCAGCCTCGCGGCCATGCGCCGCACCAGGCGCCGTACCTTCTCCCGTTCGGTGGCCTCCGGCGGCCCGCTCTGCAGCACGGCCCGCCCGAACAGCCCCCGGGCTCGGGGGCTCGCCAGCAGCGCGCCGATGCTGATCGCGCCCGCCGACTCGCCGAAGACGGTCACCCGGTCCGGGTCGCCGCCGAACTCCGCGACGGCCTCGTGCACCCACTCCAGCGCGGCGAGCTGGTCGCGCAGCCCGGGGTTGGGCGGAGCATCCGGGAAGAGGCCGTAACCCTCCACTCCCAGGCGGTAGTTGAAGGTGACGAGGACCACGCCGTCACGGGCGAAGGCGCTGCCGTCGTACACGGGCACGGCCGACGATCCACGGGTCAGGGCGCCGCCGTGGATCCACACCATCACCGGCAGCCGCGCCCCGGCAGCCGGGTCCGGCGTCCACACGTTGAGGTTCAGGCAGTCGTCCCCGGCGACCACCGGGTCGGACAGATAGCGGGCGAAAGCCTCCGAGTACGGCGGTTTCGGCGGCGTCGGCCCGAACGCGCCCGCGTCGCGCACCCCGTCCCACGGCTCGGGCGGCACCGGCGGGCGGAAGCGGTGGGGTCCGAAGGGCGGGGCGGCGTACGGGATGCCGCGGAAGACGGCGACCCCGTGCTCGTAACGGCCGCGCACGGCCCCGTAGGGGGTGCGGACCACGGGGTCCGCAGGGTGCGCCGGGTTCAAGGTCACGTCGTCCACAGGGTCCATCCGGCCTCTTCTCACCGCGGGGGCTGCCCACATCAGATGACTTCCCCCGTTCGCGACGCCGCGCATCCGGTGTCTTCCACGGCAACTCACCACGGCCTTAATGTAGAAAGCGCTTGCCATGAGTGGTTGCCGTCAACGGAGTTCCAGGGCCCCCGGGACGGGGCCGGAGAGGTGGGCCGATGGTGCGTACCGCAGGCGCGGCCGGACCGACCCTCGCGGTCGTCGCACGCGAGGCCGGTGTCTCCGTGCCGACGGCGTCCAAGGTGGTCAACGGCCGCGAGGACGTGGCACCCGAGACCCGCCGCCGCGTCACCGAGGCCCTGGACCGGCTCGGTTACGTCAGAAGACCCCGCTTCGAGGCCAACAAGCCGCCCGCCCTCGTCGACCTGGTGGTGCACTCGCTGGAGAGCTCCTGGTCGGGGGCGATCCTGCACGGCGTGACGGAGGCCGCACACGACGCGGGCCTGGAGGTGGTGGTCTCCACGGGCCTGAACCGCGCCCGGGACGGGCGCCCGGAGCGCGGCTGGCTCGACAAGCTGTCGGCGCGCGGCTCCGCCGGCGTCCTGTTCAACCTGGCCGAGCTGACCCCGTCCCAGTACGCCTGGCTGGACCAGCACCGCATTCCGTACGTCCTCATCGACCCGGTGCTGGAGCCGCCGCCGGGCGTGGTGTCGGTGGGCGCCGCCAACTGGCAGGGCGGGGTGGCCGCCACCGAGCACCTGCTGAACCTCGGGCACGAACGGATCGCGGTCATCGGCGGCTACCGGCGCAAGCTGTGCAGCGGCGCACGGGTCGCCGGGTACCGCTCGGCGCTGTCCGCGGCTGGCATCGCCCACCGGCCCGAGTACGTGCGCCACGGCAACTTCGACGAGGCGACCGCCCACCGGCGCACCCTGCAACTGCTGGACCTGCCCGAGCCGCCCACGGCCGTCTTCGCCTGCTCGGACCGGATGGCGCTCGGGGTGTGCGCGGCGCTCGCGGAGCGGGGGCTGCGGGTGCCGGACGACGTCAGCGTCGTCGGCTTCGACGACCTGCCGGAGGCGCGCTGGGCGACACCCCCGCTGACGACCGTTCGGCAGCCGCTCGGGGAGATGGCCGCGACGGCGCTCCGGCTGCTGGTGCGCATGATGGCCGGCGCCCGACCGGAGGGCACCCGCACCGAACTGTCGACCCGCCTGGTGGAGCGGGCCAGCACGGCGCCACCGCCCCGCTGACTTGCGACGGCACGTCGCCCTTCACACTTGCAGGGCCTCCAGCGACTTCTCGACCGTGCCCTCGTAGGGAGTGACGTAGTCCCACTCGCTCGCGCCCACAGCAGCCCCTCCCGGCGTCGGACCTCTCGACTCGGCGCCACCCTAGAGCGGGGCACTGACACTGGGGCGCGAGTCCGCGCGGGCACGCCCGGCGGCCTACGCCTCCCACCCGGCCGCCCAGCGGATGCCGCCCAGGAGGTGGGCGCGGAAGTCGGGGTCCTGGTAAGCCTCCGAGGCGTGTCCGAGCGCCGTGTAGAAGACCCGGCCCGCGCCCTGCTCGCGGCACCAGGCGAGCGGATGGTCGGCGCCCATCCCGCCGCCCTCGTAGGACGACTCGTCGGCGGAGACCAGCACCCGGACCGAATCACGCGGATTGGTACGGAAGTCGTACCACTCGTCCGTGAACTCCCAGACGGCGGGCAGGTGCCGCGTCGCCGGATGACCGCGGTCCTCGACGACGGCCTTGCCCGGCTGGTACGCGGGGTGCCGGTCGAACCAGGCGCCCAGGAGTTCGCCGTAGTACGGCCAGTCGTACTCGGTGCACGCGGCCGCGTGCACGCCGACGAAACCGCCGCCGTCCCGCAGGTACGCCGTCAGCTGTTCCCGCCCCGCCGGGGTCAGCACCTCACCGCTGGTGGAGAGGAAGACGACCGCGCCGTACGCGCCGAGGGGCGACTCGAAGACCCCCGGGTCCTCGGTGGCGTCGACCTCGAACCCGTGCGCGGCCCCGAGGTCGCGTACGGCGGCGACGGCATCGGGGATGGAGTCGTGGCGGTAGGCGGTGGTGCGGGAGTACACGAGGACGCGGAAAGGCATGGCACCGAGCCTAGGCGTGTGGCGGGGCCGTCCCCACAGCAGACGGGCACCGAAACTTTCGGCCCCCGGGACCTGTCCGATTCCTTCAAGACCCGCCCCCGTTCGCCCGCCTAGCGTGGCCGCATGACTCCACGATTCGATGTGGTCGGCCTCGTCGTCTCCGACCTGGCCGCCTCCCTCGCCTTCTACCGTCGCCTGGGGCTCGTCTTCCCCGAGGGTGCCGAGGAGCTGCCGCACGTCGAGGCGGAACTGCCCGGTGGGCTGCGGTTCGCGCTGGACCCCGAGGAGACCGTGCGCTCCTTCCACCCCGGGTGGCGTCCGCCCGTCGGCGGCGGACGCGTCTCGCTCGCCTTCCGGTGCGACTCCCCCGCCGAGGTGGACGGCCTCTACGAGGACCTGGTGGGTGCCGGACACCACGGCGAGCTCAAGCCGTGGGACGCGGTGTGGGGGATGCGGTACGCGGTCGTGCACGACCCCGACGGCAACGGGGTGGACCTGTTCGCGGACCTACCGCCGCGCGAGTAGGTCCCTGAGCGGCATCCCCGCCAGCTCCCGCACGTCCCTGGCCAGATGCGCCTGGTCGGCGAAGCCCGCGCGGGCCGCGGTCTCGGCGAACGGCACCCCCGAGCGGGCCAGCGCCAGGGCGCGCTGCAGCCGCAGCACGCGGGCCAGGGTCTTCGGCCCGTAGCCGAACGCGGCGAGCGAGCGGCGGTGCAACTGGCGTGCGCTCAGGCCGAGTGCGTCGGCGGTGGCGGCGACCGGACGGCCCGAGCCGAGTGCCGCGACCAGCGCGCCGAGCAGCGGGTCGGGGTCCGAGGAGCGGACGGCGCGCTCCAGGGCGATCTCCTCGAGCGCCGTGGCGGGGTCGGCGGCGGCGTCCACGCGGCCGGTCAGCCGGCGCACCTCGGCCGCGGGCCACAGGTCGGCCAGCTCGACACGCCGGTCACGCAGTTCATGGGCGGGGACGCCCAGGTGGGCGGGTGCGGTGCCGGGGTGGAAACGGACGCCGGCCCAGCGGACGGGCGGGCCCTCGGGGCGGTACGCGCGCGTGTCCGGGCCGGCGACCAGGAGCCTGCCCTCGGTCCACAGCAGGTCCATGCAGCCGTCGGGCAGCACCGGCCATCCGGCGGCGGAGGGCAGGTTGGTCCACACGACGGCGCCCGGGAGCCGGGACGCCCGCTCGGCGTACCCGGCGGTCGCGAAGCCTCGTTCGACAGCCACGCCCCTCAGGCTATGCCTGCGCTCAGTCCGCCGGTCCCTCCCTCTTCTGCTGGTGGATCTGGCTGCTGCGCACCTGCGTGCGCAGGCGGGAGGTGACGTCCTCCGGGGGCAGGAAGCGGGACCAGCGTTCCGGGAACTCCGAGGGCATGTCCGGGTCGTCGGGGTCGGGTGCGCGGGTCGCGGCGGCGCGGGCCACGTACTCGGCGGCCTGCTCCGCGCGCAGCCGCTCGTTCGCCTCGCGGGCCGCCGCCGTCGCCGCGGCGGGCCACACGCGGTCGATCGCGGCGTTGACGGCGGCGCCCACCAGGACGGCGAAGGCGGACACGCCGATCCACAGCAGCACGGCCACGGGGGCGGCCAGCGAACCGTAGATCGTGGGGCCCTCGACCGTGTGCGTCAGGTAGATGCGCAGCAGGAAGCTGCCCAGCACCCACATCGCGAGGGCGACCAGGGCTCCCGGCACGTCTTCCACCCAGGGTGAGCGCACGGGGACGGACACGTGGTAGAGCGTGGTCAGGAACACGATCGACAGGACGATGACCACCGGCCAGTACAGGACCTGCACCACGGTCGTCGACCAGGGCACGACGTTCACCACCGCGTCCGGACCCGCCACCATCAGCGGCAGCGCCACCGAGCCGATCAGCAGCGCCACGATGAACAGCACGAACGCCAGCAGCCGGGTCTTCACGATGCCACGGGTGCCGTCGAGCCCGTACATCACCGTGATCGTGTCGATGAAGACGTTCACCGCGCGGGAGCCGGACCACAGGGCGAAGAGGAAGCCGATGGAGACGACGTCGGGCCGGCCGGCCTTGAGCACGTCGTGCAGGATCGGCTGGGCGATCTCCTTGACGCCCCGGTCGGACAGCACCGTGCGGGACGCTTCCAGGATGTTGTTCTGCAGGCTCTGGATGGTGTCGGTCCCGGTCCAGTGGTCGACGTAGCCGAGCAGTCCGACCAGGCACAACAGCAGCGGCGGCACGGAGAGCAGGGTGAAGAAGGCCGCCTCGGCGGCCAGCCCCAGGACGCGGTACTCCATGCACGAGTTGACGATGTCCTTCAGCAGCAGCCAGGCGGTCCTGCGCTTGGAGACGTTCCGGTAGAGGGCACGCGCCCGGTGGAGACGGCCGGGCGGCCGCTCGGAGGTTTCACTTGCTGCTGGCTGCACGCCTTAACGGTATCCGCCGCCCGGGCCGCTGCTCACCCCGCAGTGGGGCGGCCCCCGGTGTGGCGCATCCTCTCGGCGATACGGGTGACCGATCGCGTACCGAGGGGTAGTTTCAAGGCCATGGCAGCCAGCACGCACACCGTGACCAATCAGGCTCCGCCGCTGGTCGGATATGACGTCTTCGCCGCTGACCGTGCCCTCGTGGAGGCCGTCGAGCGGCATCTCGACCCCGCGCTCCTGGACGAGGTGCGCGCCGAGCTGTCGGGGCTCGGGCTCAGCGCGGGCTCCGCGCAGGTGCAGGAGTGGGGGGCACAGGCCAACGAGAATCCGCCCAAACTGCGCACGCACGACCGCTACGGCAACCGCATCGACGAGGTGGAGTTCCACCCGTCCTGGCACCGGCTCCTCGGCAAGGGCGTCGCCGCGGGGCTGACCGCGGCCTGGACCCGGCCGGGCGGACATGTGCGCCGGGCGGCGTCGTTCGTGATCTGGAGCCAGGTGGAGGCGGGCCACGGATGCCCGCTGTCGATGACGCACGCCGCCGTGCCCGCGCTGCGCACGGATCCCGTCCTCGCCGCCGAGTGGGAGCCCCGGCTGACCTCCCTGGTCTACGACCGGGGGCTGCGCCCGGCTGCCGAGAAGGCCGGCGTGATCTTCGGGATGGGCATGACGGAGAAGCAGGGCGGCAGCGACGTACGCGCCAACACGACGACGGCCCGGCCGCTCGCCGAGGACGGCACGTACGAGCTGAGGGGCCACAAGTGGTTCTGCTCGGCGCCCATGTCGGACGGGTTCCTGGTGCTGGCGCAGGCCCCGGGGGGGCTGACCTGCTTCCTGGTGCCGCGGGTGCTCGAGGACGGCACCCGGAACGTGTTCATGATCCAGCGGCTGAAGGACAAGCTCGGCAACCGGTCCAACGCCTCCAGCGAGGTCGAGTTCGACGGCACCTGGGCGCGCCGGGTCGGTGAGGAGGGGCGCGGGGTGCGCACCATCATCGAGATGGTGGCGGCGACCCGGCTCGACTGCGTCCTCGGCTCGGCTTCGCTGATGCGGCAGGCGGTGGTGCAGGCGATCCACCACTGCACCTATCGGGAGGCGTTCGGCGGGCGGCTCCTGGGCAAGCCGCTGATGCGCAACGTGCTGGCGGATCTGGCCCTGGAGTCGGAGGCGGCGACGGTGCTGGGGCTGCGGCTGGCGGCGGCGTACGACGACGGGAGCGAGCGGGAGCGGGCGTTGCTCAGGCTCGCGGTGCCGGCCGCCAAGTACTGGGTGACCAAGCGGTGCACTCCGGTGGTGACGGAGGCCGCCGAGTGCCTCGGCGGCAACGGCTACGTCGAGGAGTCCGGCATGCCCCGGCTGCTGCGCGAGTCGCCGCTCAACTCCATCTGGGAGGGCGCGGGGAACGTGCAGGCGCTCGACGTGCTGCGCGCGCTCCAGCGAGAGCCGCACGCCCTGGAGGCCTTCCTCCAGGAAGTAGGCCGGGCGCGCGGTGCGGACCACCGTCTGGACGGCGCGATCAAGAACCTGCTCACCGAGCTCGCCGACCTGGAGGGCATCGAGGCCCGGGCGCGCCGCCTGGTGGAGCGGATCGCACTGGTGCTCCAAGGGGCGCTCCTTGTGCAATACGCGCCCCCGGAGGTCGCGGACGCCTTCTGTGCCTCGCGCCTGGGCGGCGACTGGGGCGCGGCGTTCGGCACTCTGCCGCACACCCTGGATCTGGCCACGGTGGTGGAGCGGGCGCGGCCGGTCGCCTGAGGTGCTGCTGCCGTAGGGATCGATGGCGGCGGGGGTGGTGCTGCGCCGACTCGGCACCACCCCCGCCTGCCGGCCCCGTTCAAGGAGCGCGGACGCCGTCTGAGCGGCGTTGCACAAGTTTCAACCACAGCTTGGCCCTTCGCCAGGGTTGCAAAGGGTTGCAACCCGCGCCCGCTGCGGCCGCACTCCCCCGCGCCCGCTCTGGCCGGACTTCCCCCCTCCGCCGGCCGTAGACGGCAGTATGAGAACCACCGTCGACGCGGGCCGGGGACGCCTCCGGCCGGAATCCGCCGACGGGGACGGACGGCCTTGGGGGAGGTTTCCAGTGGCGTACTCGGCCAGAGAGGTCCCGCGGCTCGCCGCCCTGGACGTCGGGCAGGCGGCGCGCCTGCTGAGCGAGGTGCGCAGCGCGACGCTCGCGGGGCAGCGCGCTCCGGTCCCGCCGCGTCCGGTGATCGAGGCGTCCTGGGGGCGGATGATGCGCCGCGGGGTCGACCCCGACCACGACGTCCGTGCCGATCCGCTGGGCCGTGACGAGATCGAGCGCCGCCGCCAGGACTCCCCGCTGCGGCAGGTGCTTCCGGTGCTGCGCGAGGGCCTGCTGTCGGTGGCGGACGTCGCGCACCACATCATGGTCGTCGCGGACGCGGACGGGCGGATCCTGTGGCGCGAGGGCAGCGCGCCGGTGTTGCGCAAGGCGGACGGGCTGGGCTTCGAGCCGGGCGCGGACTGGGGCGAGGGGGTCGTCGGCACCAACGGCGTGGGGACCCCGGCGGTGACCCGGCGGCCCGTACAGGTGTTCGCATCCGAGCACTTCGTACGCTCCCACGCCACCTGGACCTGCACCGGCGCCCCGATCACGGACCCGCGCGACGGCCGGCTGATCGGGGTGGTGGACGTGAGCGGCCCGCTGGAGACGATGCATCCGGCGACGCTCGCGTGGGTGGAGTCGGTGGCCCGGCTCGCGGAGGCCAGGCTGCGGGAGACGCATCTGAGCACGCTCGAGAGGCTGCGCGCGGTGGCGGCCCCGCTGCTCGCGCGGCTCGGCGGCCGGGCGGTGGCCGTGGACAGGGACGGCTGGACGGCGGCGGTGACGGGGATGCCGTACACCGGCCGGGTGGCGCTGCCCGCGTCGCTCGGGCCCGGCCGCTGCGTGCTGCCGGCGCTGGGCCCCTGCACCGTGGAGCCGCTGCCGGGCGGCTGGCTGATCCGCGCCGCGGACGCGCCCGCCGCACAGGTGACGCGGATCGTCCTGGACGTCTCACAGCCGCGCCGCTGGTCGGTGACGGTCTTCGGGGACACGGGCTCCTGGACCCATGAACTCAGCCCCCGGCACGCGGAACTGCTGTACCTGCTGGCCCTGCACCGCGAGGGCCGCACAGCCGGGGCCCTGGCGTCCGACCTGTTCGGCGACCCGGCCCGCACGGTCACGGTCCGCGCCGAGATGTCCCGGGTACGGCGGTACCTGGGGGCGTTCCTGGAACACCGGCCGTATCGTTTCCGCGAGTCGGCGGAGGTGGACCTGCTCACCCCGGACGACCCGAACGACCTGCTGCCGCACTCGACGGCGCCTGGGGTGGTGAGAGTTCGGCGCACCCGAACGTGGGGATAACCCTGCTTTTCCCGGGTCTTCGGCCGGTCCCCCATCCGTCTGCCGTAGCATCCTTCCTTACAGGCCACCCCACCCGCTCCTGACGTCAACGTACGGACCAGGAGGAGCAGTTGGCCTACGCCGGGAGGTTGTATGAAGCACCGTGGCAGGCACCGCCGCAGGCGCCGGGGGCGTGCGCTGCGGGCGACGCTGGCCGGCACCGCGCTGGCGCTGACCGCCGCCGCCACGCTGATCAGCACCTCGCAGGCCGCGGGCGGCGACAACCCCGGGAACCTGACCCGCGTCACCTCGGCGGCCGAGACCGCGAAGCTCCGCCTCCACGAGGACCTCACCGACCACCGCGCCCTCGACACGCTCACCCGCGCGATGGGCGGCGCCGTCGACGTCCACGGCGTGCTCTCCTCAGCCGACCGCACCATGCGCGACATGTCCGCGTGCGACGCCGCCGAGACCGCCGCGCTGCCCGTACGGCCGACCGCCACGCGCGCGTACTGCTGGGACCAGGGCGACGCGACGACCCCCCAGTGGGTGCCGCGGTCCGTGACCACCTCGGGGGACGCCGAGGCCGACGGCCTGTGGGGCCCGGACCGGGTCATCCTGTCCGGCTGGACGCACCAGGACCGCCCCGATGGCCAGGCAGCCGAGCAGGGCCTCGCCAGGGTCGCCTTCGTCGACGCCGACGACCCCTACCGCCTCGCCTACCGCTGGGTCCTGCTGGTGGCCCCGCGCGCCGAGGGCCAGGACTTCACCGCCGTCCGCACCGGCCTGTCCGGCATGGTGTGGTACCGGGACAAACTGTTCGTCACCGCACGCGACTCGCTGCTGGTGTTCGACCTGCACCGGATCCTGCGAGCGAACGTCGACAGCACCGTGATCGGACGGGTCGACGGCGGCTACGCGGCGGACGGCTACCAGTACGTGCTGCCGACGGTCGGCTCCTACCGGCTGACCGGCGGCCCCTGTTCGGCGGCCGACGACCACGGGGTGCCCTGCTTCACCACGCTCTCCCTCGACCGCACCACCGTCCCGGCCAGCCTGGTGGCGAGCGAGTCACCGCGCCCCGGGGGCAGCGGGCGGGCGGCCCGGGTGTGGCGGTACGCGTTCAGCACCGCGCCCGGCCGCGCGGGCCTGCTCGCCACGGACGCCCACGGCGACGTCAGGGCGACGGAGGCCTACGAGACGGCGGCGGCCGGGGTGCAGGGCGTCCTGTCGCACCGGCGCGACGGGGCGACGCGGACCGACTGGTACGTCGACCGCGCGCCCTCGGTCGGCGGCCGGCACGGCACGCTGTGGCGACAGACCACCTCCGGCGCGCAGACGGCCACCTGTGCGGCCGACGGGACCCACGCCTGCTGGGGCCGGCACACCGCGTCCCTGTCCTACTGGCGGGAGACGGGCGAGTTGTGGACGCTCACGGAGGGCGCGGTGAGCGACGACGGATCGGGACCGGCCGACGGGAGGGTGCTGTACGCGGTGCCCCTGGACGCGGTCGACGACGCCCTGAACTAGCGCGCCGACCGACCGGCCGGGGTGCCGGGGCCCTTTGTCGTACCGCTCGCGGTCGTGATTCCCTGACCGCATGAGCAGCATGACCGTGACCACGTGGTCCCTGGAGCAGACGTCCCCGAGCGATCTGCTGCCCGCCGCGACCCCCGAGGGCGATGTCCGGATCGTCCGCGCCGAGGTGCCGTCGCCGGAGTTCAGCCGGTTCCTGTACGCGTCGGTCGGTGGGGACATCCGCTGGATCGACCGGCTCGGCTGGACGTACGCGCGCTGGCAGGAGCACCTGGACCGACCGGGCGTGGAGACCTGGGTCGCCTACGACCGGGGCACGCCCGCGGGATACGTCGAGCTGGAGCCGCAGGACGACGGGGTCGTGGAGATCGTCTACTTCGGGCTGCTGCCGGCCTTCCGGGGGCGGCGGATCGGCGGGCACCTGCTGTCGTACGGGACCGCGCGCGCCTGGGACCTCGCGGACCGCTGGCCGCAGCGGACACCGACGAAGCGGGTGTGGCTGCATACGTGCAGCCTGGACGGGGAGCACGCGATGGAGAACTACCGCCGCCGCGGGTTCCGGCTGTTCGACACCACGGTCGAGGAGCAGGCGGAAGTTGCCGCGCCGGGTCCTTGGCCAGGGGCGCACGCGCTCTGACCTGCGCGGACGCAAACGCGTCCGGCCGATGTGACCGAGGACACCCTTGTCCCACATGACGGGACAAGGGTGTCCACATGATGGACGAAGCTGGACTGTGTCCAGATCGCCATGACACGCTTCCGTCATGTCTGGAACTGGAATTGCCTTGGTGAGTCGACGGCACGTCGATCTCGGCCGCATGTCCAGCGCCATCTGTCCGGCGAGCTGACAGCCTCCAGCCAGTCCGGTTTCCCCCTTTTCCACCCTCGCGCAAGGACGCGCACATCATTCTCGTGCGCCCGCGCGCGCAGGTCAGAGCCGCCCTCCCGCCACCCGACCACCACCCCTCACCGAGGGCGCTACGCGCCGACCCCGCCCGATCGCTGTCCCGAAGGACGTATCCACCATGGCCGCCACCCCGCAGAATCCCGCCACGCCCCGCCGCAAGGTGAGCCGTCACCGTGGCGAGGGTCAGTGGGCCGCAGGTCACTTCACCCCGCTCAACGGCAACGAGCAGTTCAAGAAGGACGACGACGGTCTCAATGTGCGGACACGCATTGAGACGATCTACTCCAAGGCGGGCTTCGACTCCATCGACCCCAACGACCTGCGCGGCCGCATGCGCTGGTGGGGCCTGTACACCCAGCGCAAGCCCGGGATCGACGGCGGCAAGACCGCGATCCTGGAGCCGGAGGAGCTGGACGACAAGTACTTCATGATGCGGGTCCGCATCGACGGCGGGGCGCTCACCACCCGGCAGCTGCGCGTCATCGGCGAGATCTCGCAGGAGTTCGCGCGCGGCACCGCCGACATCACCGACCGGCAGAACGTCCAGTACCACTGGATCCAGGTCGAGGACGTGCCCGAGATCTGGAACCGCCTGGAGGCCGTCGGCCTGTCCACGGTCACCGCCTGCGGTGACACTCCCCGTGTGATGATCGGCTCCCCGGTCGCCGGCATCGCCGAGGACGAGATCATCGACGCCACCCCGGCGCTGGAGGAGATGAAGCGCCGCGTCCTGAACAACAAGGCGTACTCGAACCTCCCCCGGAAGTTCAAGACCGCCATCTCGGGCTCGCCGCTCCTCGACGTGGTCCACGAGATCAACGACGTGGCGTTCGTCGGTGTACGGCACCCCGAGCACGGGCCGGGCTTCGACGTGTGGGTCGGTGGCGGTCTGTCCACCAACCCCAAGCTGGGCGTACGACTGGGCGCGTGGGTGCCGCTGGAGGAGGTCCCGGACGTCTACGAGGGCGTCCTGTCGATCTTCCGTGACTACGGCTACCGGCGCCTGCGCAACCGGGCCCGTCTGAAGTTCCTCGTCGCCGACTGGGGCGCGGAGAAGTTCCGCCAGGTACTGGAGGACGAGTACCTCAAGCGGAAGCTGGTCGACGGCCCCGCTCCCGAGCAGCCCGTCCAGCAGTGGCGCGACCACGTCGGCGTCCACCGCCAGAAGGACGGCCGCTACTACGTCGGTTTCGCCCCGCGCGTCGGCCGCGTCGACGGCACCACGCTCACGAAGATCGCCGACCTCGCGGAGGCCCACGGGTCGGGCCGCGTCCGCACCACCGTCGAGCAGAAGATGATCATCCTCGATGTCGAGGAGGGGCAGGTCGACTCCCTGGTCGACGGCCTGGAGGCGCTCGACCTCACCGCCAAGCCGTCCACGTTCCGGCGCGGCACCATGGCCTGCACCGGCATCGAGTTCTGCAAGCTCGCCATCGTCGAGACCAAGCAGCGCGGTTCCTCGCTCATCGACGAACTGGAGCGGCGCCTGCCGGACTTCGACGAGCCGATCACCATCAACCTCAACGGCTGCCCGAACGCCTGTGCCCGTATCCAGGTGGCGGACATCGGTCTCAAGGGCCAGCTGGTCCTCGACGACAAGGGCGAGCAGGTCGAGGGCTACCAGGTGCACCTGGGCGGCGCGCTCGGCCTCGAGGCCGGGTTCGGCCGCAAGGTCCGCGGTCTGAAGGTCACCGCGGAGGAGCTGCCGGACTACATCGAGCGGGTCCTCACGCGCTACCAGGCGGAGCGCGAGGACGGCGAGCGGTTCGCGACCTGGGCCGCCCGCGCTTCCGAGGAGGCGTTGTCGTGAGCCGGGCGAGTGAGCCGCAGGGGCGCGTCGGTGTCGAGAGGACGACCACGCGGAGGCCCGAAGGGCTGAGCATGGTCGTCCTCTCGACACCGACTCACAGCGCCCCGGAGGCGAACCGAGCCGCAAAAGAAGGGGAGGCGTTGTCGTGAGCGAGCGTGCCGCGCCCTTCTACTGCCCCTACTGCGGCGATGAGGACCTGCGTCCGAGCGAAGCGGGCCACGGCGCGTGGGAATGCGCGGCGTGCAATCGAGCCTTCCAGTTGAAGTTCCTCGGGCTGCTCGCCCAGGGCGTGAGCCGAAGGAGCGCGTCGGTATCGAGCGGCCGAGCGCGCGGAGGCCCCGACGAAGGAGGGGCTGAGCACGGTCGGCCGCTCGACACCGACTTTGGCGCTCCGGAGGCGAACGCCCCGCAAAAGGGCAGCCTTCAGCGAGCCGACAGCGGAGGGGACGAGATATGAGCACGACTCAGACGGAACGGACGGCCGAGGAGCTGAAGGCGCTCGCCGAGCAGGCCGGCCGCGACCTGGAGGACGCCTCCGCACTGGAGATCCTCCAGTGGGCGGCCGACACCTTCGGCAAGCGCTTCTGCGTGACCTCGTCCATGGAGGACGCGGTGGTCGCCCACCTCGCCTCCCGCGCGATGCCCGGCGTCGACGTGGTGTTCCTCGACACCGGCTACCACTTCCCGGAGACCATCGGCACCCGCGACGCGGTGGACGCCGTGATGGACGTCAACGTCATCACGCTCACCCCGCGCCAGACGGTCGCCGAGCAGGACGCCGAGTACGGCCCGAAGCTGCACGACCGCGACCCCGACCTGTGCTGCAAGCTGCGCAAGGTCCAGCCGCTGGAAGAGGGCCTCAAGGGCTACGACGCCTGGGCGACCGGCCTGCGCCGCGACGAGTCCCCCACCCGCGCGAACACCCCGGTCGTCGGCTGGGACGAGAAGCGGCGGAAGGTCAAGATCTCGCCGATCGCCCGCTGGACGCAGGACGACGTGGACGCCTACGTCGCCGAGCACGGCGTGCTGACCAACCCCCTGCTGATGGACGGCTACGCCTCCGTCGGCTGCGCGCCCTGCACCCGCCGGGTCCTTCAGGGCGAGGACGCACGCGCCGGCCGCTGGGCGGGCCGCGCCAAGACCGAATGCGGGCTGCACGGCTGACCATGACAGAGATTCAGGAGACACACGTGACGAGCGGAGCCACCGTCTGGCTCACGGGTCTGCCGAGCGCGGGCAAGACCACCATCGCCCACGAGCTGGCGGGCCGGCTGCGCGAGGAGGGCCACCGGGTCGAGGTGCTCGACGGCGACGAGATCCGCGAGTTCCTCTCCGCGGGCCTCGGCTTCAGCCGGGAGGACCGGCACACCAACGTGCAGCGCATCGGCTTCGTCGCCGAACTGCTGGCCAGCAACGGCGTCAAGGCCCTCGTCCCGGTCATCGCGCCGTACGCGGACAGCCGGGAGGCGGTGCGCAAGCGCCACCAGCAGAACGGCACGGCGTACCTCGAGGTGCACGTGGCCACCCCGGTCGATGTGTGCTCGGTGCGCGATGTGAAGGGCCTGTACGCCAAGCAGGCCGCCGGCGAGCTGAAGGGCCTGACGGGCGTCGACGACCCGTACGAGGAGCCGGAGTCGCCGGATCTGCGGATCGAGTCGCAGCACCAGACCGTGCAGGAGTCCGCGGCGTCCGTGTACGCGCTGCTCAGCGAAAGGGGACTGGCATGACGACCGTCGCCGGTATCCAGGGGGGCACGGACAGCAGCCCGTACGCCCTCTCCCACCTGGACGCCCTCGAGTCCGAGGCGGTGCACATCTTCCGCGAGGTGGCGGGCGAGTTCGAGAACCCGGTGATCCTCTTCTCCGGCGGCAAGGACTCCATCGTCATGCTGCACCTGGCGCTGAAGGCGTTCGCGCCCGCGCCGGTGCCGTTCGCGCTGCTGCACGTGGACACCGGGCACAACTTCCCCGAGGTCATCGAGTACCGCGACCGCACGGTGGCGAAGCACAACCTGCGGCTGCACGTCGCCTCCGTGCAGGAGTACATCGACCGCGGTGTGCTCAAGGAGCGCCCGGACGGCACCCGCAACCCGTTGCAGACGCTGCCGCTGACGGAGAAGATCCAGTCCGAGCGGTTCGACGCCGTCTTCGGCGGCGGGCGGCGCGACGAGGAGAAGGCGCGCGCCAAGGAGCGGGTGTTCTCGCTGCGGGACGAGTTCTCGCAGTGGGACCCGCGCCGTCAGCGCCCCGAGCTGTGGCAGCTGTACAACGGGCGGCACGCGCCCGGTGAGCACGTGCGTGTGTTCCCGCTGTCGAACTGGACCGAGCTGGACGTGTGGCAGTACATCGCCCGGGAGGGCATCGAGCTGCCCGAGATCTACTTCGCCCACGAGCGCGAGGTGTTCCAGCGGGGCGGCATGTGGCTGACCGCCGGTGAGTGGGGCGGCCCCAAGGACGGCGAGACGGTCGAGAAGCGCCTCGTGCGCTACCGCACCGTCGGCGACATGTCCTGCACCGGTGCCGTCGACTCCGACGCGGTGACCCTGGAGCAGGTCATCACCGAGATCGCCGCCTCCCGGCTGACCGAGCGGGGCGCGACCCGGGCCGACGACAAGCTCTCGGAGGCCGCCATGGAGGACCGCAAGCGCGAGGGGTACTTCTAGCCATGACCACCACCACGGAACTCTCCGCCACCACGCTCCTGCGGTTCGCCACCGCCGGTTCGGTCGACGACGGCAAGTCCACCCTCGTCGGACGGCTGCTGCACGACTCGAAGTCGGTCCTCGCGGACCAACTGGAGGCCGTGGAGCGGGCTTCGGCCAGCCGCGGCCAGGAGGGCCCGGACCTGGCGCTGCTGACGGACGGTCTGCGCGCCGAGCGCGAGCAGGGCATCACCATCGACGTGGCGTACCGCTACTTCGCCACGCCCCGCCGCCGGTTCATCCTCGCCGACACCCCCGGCCATGTGCAGTACACCCGCAACATGGTCACCGGCGCCTCCACGGCCGAGCTGACCGTCATCCTGGTCGACGCCCGCAACGGAGTCGTCGAGCAGACCCGCCGCCACGCCGCGATCGCCGCCCTGCTGCGCGTCCCGCACGTGGTCCTCGCCGTCAACAAGATGGACCTGGTCGACTACCAGGAGTCCGTCTTCGCGAAGATCGCCGAGGAGTTCACCGCGTACGCGACCGAGCTGGGCGTCCCGGAGGTCACCGCGATCCCGATCTCGGCGCTCGAGGGCGACAACGTGGTGGAGCCGTCCGCCCACATGGACTGGTACGGCGGCCCGACCGTCCTGGAGCACCTGGAGACCGTCCCGGTCAGCCACGACCTGGCGCACTGCCACGCGCGGCTGCCCGTGCAGTACGTGATCCGCCCGCAGACCACCGAGCACCCCGACTACCGCGGCTACGCCGGTCAGATCGCGGCCGGCTCCTTCCGGGTCGGCGACCAGGTCACCGTCCTGCCCTCCGGCCGTACGACGAAGGTCTCCGGCATCGACCTGCTGGGCGAGCCGGTCGACGTGGCCTGGACGCCGCAGTCGGTGACGCTGCTCCTCGAGGACGACATCGACATCTCGCGCGGCGACCTGATCGTGCCCAGCAAGGACGCACCGCCGACCATCCAGGACATCGAGGCGACCGTCTGCCACGTCGCCGACCTGCCGCTGACGGTCGGCCACCGGGTGCTGCTCAAGCACGGCACCCGCACGGTCAAGGCGATCGTCAAGGACATCCCGTCCCGGCTCACGCTCGACGACCTGTCCCTGCACCCGCACCCGGGGCAGCTCGTCGCCAACGACATCGGCCGCGTGAAGATCCGTACCGCCGAGCCGTTGCCGGTGGACTCCTACGCGGACTCGCGCCGCACGGGTTCGTTCATCCTGATCGACCCGTCCGACGGCACCACGCTGACCGCGGGCATGGTCGGCGAGTCGTTCGCCGCGCCCGAGCCGGTCAAGGACGAGGCCGACGACGACGGGTGGGACTTCTGATCATGACCACCACCTGCTTCTACTCGACGTTCGCCAAGGAGGGCGGCCGTGTCGGCAGCGGCGCCCTCGGCAGCGGGCAGGGCGGAGTGGCGCGATGTGCGCGATGACGTACGCGCACTGCCTGCGCGCCCCGTCCCCCCACCCGACGTCCCGGAAGCGACGAAGACCCTTGCCGACCTCCCGGCCACGACCCGAAAGAACGTGACCGCCGGGCCAACGAGAGGAACACCTCCCGTGCCTGCCAACCGCTCGACACTCCTCCGCCGCGGCATAGCCGTGGTCGCCGCTCTTCCGCTCCTCACGCTCGCCGCCTGCGGTTACGGCTCCAAGTCGACCAGCACCCCCTCGGACCAGAAGGTCGCCGCCGGCGCCCAGAAGATCGACGGCCTCGACTCCGTCAAGATCGGCTACTTCGGCAACCTCACCCACGGCACCGCGCTCGTGGGCGTCCAGAAGGGCTTCTTCCAGAAGGCGCTCGGCGCCACCCAGGCCAAGTACCAGATCTTCAACGCGGGCCCCTCCGAGATCGAGGCGCTGAACTCCGGTTCCATCGACATCGGCTGGATCGGCCCCTCCCCTGCGATCAACGGCTACACCAAGTCCGACGGCAAGAGCCTGCGCATCATCGGCGGTTCGGCGTCCGGCGGCGTGAAGCTCGTGGTCGACCCGAAGAAGATCAAGTCCCTGGCGGACGTCAAGGGCAAGAAGATCGCCACCCCGCAGCTCGGCAACACGCAGGACGTGGCGTTCCTCAACTGGATCGCGGAGCAGGGCTGGAAGGTCGACGCGCAGAGCGGCAAGGGCGATGTGTCGGTGGTCCGCACCGACAACAAGGTCACCCCGGACGCCTTCAAGTCCGGCTCCGTCGACGGCGCCTGGGTGCCGGAGCCGACCGCGTCCAAGCTGGTCGCCGAGGGCGGCAAGGTGCTGCTTGACGAGTCCTCGCTGTGGCCGGACAAGAAGTTCGTGATCACGAACATCATCGTGTCGCAGAAGTTCCTCAAGGAGCACCCGAAGGCCGTCGAGGCCGTGCTGAAGGCGTCCGTCGAGACCAACAAGTGGATCAAGGCCAACCCGGACGCGGCGAAGGCGGCGGCGAACCAGCAGCTGGCGGTCGACTCGGGCAAGGCGCTCCCGGCGAAGGTCCTCGACCCGGCGTGGAAGTCCATCCAGTTCACCGACGACCCGCTGGCCGCGACCCTGAACACCGAGGCGCAGCACGCGGTCAAGGCGGGTCTGCTGAAGAACCCGAAGCTGGACGGCATCTACGACCTCACCCTGCTGAACAAGGTCCTCAAGGCCGAGGGTGAGCCGACCGTCAGCGACGCCGGTCTCGGCGTCAAGTAAAGCCTGCAGCCGATGAGTTCCCAGGAGGTGACGACCATGGCCACGACCCTCGCCGCGGCCGCCGAGTCCGTCGACCAGGCGGCACGCCTTGAGCACGTCTCGAAGTCCTTCCCGGTGCCGGGCGGGCAGCAGCTCGTGCTGGACGACATCAGCCTCGATGTCGCGCCGGGCGAGTTCGTCACCCTCCTGGGGGCCTCGGGCTGCGGCAAGTCGACGCTGCTGAACCTGGTGGCGGGCCTGGACAAGCCGACCGGCGGTTCCATCACGACGGACGGCCGCCCGGCCCTGATGTTCCAGGAGCACGCGCTGTTCCCGTGGCTGACCGCGGGCAAGAACATCGAACTCGCCCTGAAGCTCCGGGGCGTTGCGAAGGGCGACCGGCGCGGGCGCGCCGAGGAGCTGCTGGAACTCGTCCGGCTGAAGGGCTCGTACGGCAAGCGGGTGCACGAGCTGTCCGGCGGTATGCGTCAGCGGGTCGCCATGGCCCGCGCGCTGGCGCAGGACAGCCGGCTGCTGCTGATGGACGAGCCGTTCGCCGCGCTGGACGCCATCACCAGGGACCTGCTGCACGACGAGCTGACCCGTATCTGGCAGGAGACGGGTGTGTCGGTCCTGTTCGTCACGCACAACGTCCGCGAGGCGGTGCGGCTCGCGCAGCGCGTGGTGCTGCTGTCCTCCCGCCCGGGGCGCGTGGCCCGCGAGTGGACGGTCGGCATTCCGCAGCCTCGCCGTATCGAGGACGCGCCCGTCGCCGAGCTGTCCCTCGAGATCACCGAAGTACTGCGTGGGGAGATCCGCCGCCATGGCCAGCACTGAGACCAAGACGACGGCAGGCGCCGAACTGGGCGGTGTGGAGGCCGGTCTCGACGCGCTGGAGACCACGGTCACCGGCCGTACGCCCTTCCGGCAGACCTTCGTCAACAAGATCCTCCCGCCGCTCGTGGGCATCGCGCTGGTCCTGGTGGTGTGGCAGGCGCTGATCTCCTTCAAGGTCGTCGACGACCCGACCAAGCTGCCCTCCCCCGGAGCCGTGGCGGGCGAGTTCAAGGACGCCTGGCTGCAGGGCACGCTGCTCGGCTACATCTGGACGAGCGTCTCGCGCGGTCTGCTGGGCTTCCTGTTCGCGCTGGCGATCGGCACCCCGCTGGGCCTGCTGGTGGCGCGGGTGAAGTTCGTGCGCGCGGCCATCGGACCGGTCCTGTCCGGTCTGCAGTCGCTGCCGTCGGTGGCGTGGGTGCCGCCGGCGGTGATCTGGCTGGGCCTGAACAACTCGATGATGTACGCGGTGATCCTGCTCGGCGCGGTCCCGTCCATCGCCAACGGCCTGGTCTCCGGCATCGACCAGGTGCCGCCGCTGTTCCTGCGCGCGGGCCGCACGATGGGCGCGACCGGTCTGAGGGGCGCCTGGCACATCGTGCTGCCGGCCGCGCTGCCGGGCTACCTGGCGGGGCTGAAGCAGGGCTGGGCGTTCTCCTGGCGCTCGCTGATGGCGGCGGAGATCATCGCCTCGTCGCCCGACCTCGGCATCGGCCTGGGCGCGCTGCTGGAGAACGGCCGCAACGCGAGTTCCATGTCCATGGTGTTCGAGGCCATCATCCTGATCCTGTTCGTCGGCATCGCCATCGACCTGCTGATCTTCAGCCCGCTGGAGCGGTGGGTGCTGCGCAGCCGCGGTCTGCTGGTGAAGGGCTGAGCCGCCGCATGCACAACCCGGTCCTCCTCGTGATCGCCCACGGCAGCCGCGATGCGCGGCACGCCGCGACCGTGCACGCCCTCGTACGGCGGGTGCGGTCGCTCCGGCCCGGGCTGCGCGTGGAGACCGGCTTCCTGGACTTCAACGTCCCGTCCGTACACGGGGTGCTGGAATCCCTGGCGGCTCAGGACGTCCGGGACGTGGTGGCACTCCCCCTCCTGCTGACCCGAGCGTTCCACGCCAAGGCCGACATCCCGGCGGTCCTGCGGGAGGCGCCGCCACGGCTGAGGATCCGGCAGGCGGACGTCCTGGGACCGTCGCCGCTGCTGCTCGCCGCCCTGGAACGGCGTCTGTACGAGGCGGGCCTGACCCCCGCCGACAAGTCCTCGACCGGGGTCGTGCTGGCCTCGGCGGGGTCCACCGACCCGGAGGCGATCGCAGTGATCGCTGACATCGCGCGGGAGTGGCGGCACACCGGTTGGTGCGCCGTGCGGCCTGCGTTCGCCTCCGCATCCCTTCCGCGCACCGAGGACGCGGTGCGCGAACTGCGCGCGCTGGGCTGCGCCCGGGTGGCCGTGGCGCCGTACGTCCTGGCGCCCGGCTTCCTGCCGGACCGCATCGCGCGGGGCGCGGCCGGGGCGGACGTCCTGGCCGAGGTGCTGGGACCCGCGCCGGAGGTGGCACGGGTCGTACTCGACCGCTACGACGAGGCCCGGCTTCCGGCACTGACGGCGCTCGGGGCCTAGCTTTTCGGTCAGTCGAAGCGGAGTGCCCCCGTCCTGGTCCTCTTCAGCTCGAAGAAGTCCGGGTGTGTGGCCAGAACCCGGAAGCTGTCGAAGAGTTCCGCCGCCGCGGTGCCCCGGGGGATGGCCCGCAGCACCGGGCCGAACCACACCGTTCCGTCCACATGGACGGTGGGGGTTCCCACATAGCCGCCCGAGCCGGGCTCCGCGCCGGCGTCGTGGCTGCGGCGTACGGCCTCGTCGTACGCGGGGTCGTGGGCGGCGGCGGCGAGGTCGGCCGGCAGTCCGAGCTCGGCGAGGGACTCGGAGATCACCGCGTCGAAGTCCTCCGTCTCGCGCTCGTGGATACGGGTCCCGAGCGCGGTGTACAGATCACGCAGCACCTTCTCGCCGTGCCGTTCCGCGGCGGCGACGGCGACACGCACCGGGCCGATCGACTTGTCGACCAGCGTGCGGTACCAGTCGGGCAGTTCGTTGCCCACGTTGTGCAGGTACAGGCTCATCACGTGGAAGCGGAGGTCGAGCGGGCGTTCACGCTCGACCTCCAGCAGCCAGCGGGAGGTGATCCAGGCGAAGGGGCAGGCGGGGTCGAAGTAGGCGTCGACGCGGACGGGAGAGGTGTTCGGCATGCCGCCGACGCTAGTCGCCGATTGGCGCAGATCCCTGGTCCAATCACCGGCCTTCTCAGTGGTCCATTTCGCCCACCGGGGTCTGCCGCGGATTGCGTCCGCTCGCCGCCAGGGCTCGCTCGAAGACGGGCGCGTCGTCGGGGACGGGCACGGGGTCGGCGAAACCGTCGTACTGGCGGTAGAGGTCGCCGTGGGTCTCGACGACGTCCAGGACGAGCCGTGCGGCGCCCTCGGAGATCCGGTACTCCTGGCCGGTGGCCGTGGCGACGTCCCATCCGTGGACGGCCAGCTCCTTGACGAGCATCCGCGCCAGTTCGTCCGCGGGCATCTTCGCCATGCCCAGGTCGATCTCTCCCTCCCACACGGCGGGGTCGTCCCAGGCGGCGACCGCGCGGTCGAGCTGCTCGGCGTAGCCGCGCGCCCAGCCGGGGTCCGCGGTGAAGTCGCGTGCGGTCAGTTCCTCGGGCAGCTGCTTGCGCAGGGCGCGGTGTTCGAGTCCGTGCGAGGTGTACAGGACCCAGTGGTTCACCAGGGCACGGACGTCCCAGCCGGTGCAGTGGGTCGGCTCGGACAGCAGCTCCGCCCGGACGCCCCGGGCGACGCGGGCGGCCTCGGCGGCGCATTCGACGAGGTAGGGGTGCACGTTGTGGTAGGCATCGCTCATGCCTCCACGCTAGGAACGGCCGCCGCGCTCCTCTTGAACAAACGCGACACGCACCCCGGCCGGATCACGCGCGCTCGCCGTGACGTCCGCGACCGTGCGCGCCACGCTGCCCGCCGTGTGCGAAGAAGTCGGCGAGGGGCAGGATGGCGGCGCCCACCGTGACCGCGTCCGGGCCGAGCTTGCCGAGGTCGATGGAGACGCGTTCGGCCGGATGGCGCAGGGCGTACGAGGCGGCGTACCGGCGTACGGCCGGCAGGAGGCGGGTGCCGAGCTGAAGCCCTGCCCAGCCGCCGATGAGGATGCGCTCGGGCTGGAAGAGGTTGATCAGGTCGGACAGGCCGGCGCCCACGTACTCGGCGGCCTCCTCCAGGACGGCGAGTGCCACCGGGTCGGTGCCGGTGCCCTCGGGCGGGTAGGCCGCGGCGACCATCGCGGTCAATGCGGTCTCCTCGTCGCTGCCCTCCGGTGGGCGTCCGCCCTCCTCCCGCCAGCGGTCGATGAGCGCCTCGGCGCCCGCGTACGCGTCCAGGCAGCCCAGGGCGCCGCAGCGGCAGCGGCGCCCCCTGACCCGTACGGTCAGATGCCCCCACTCGACGGACCGGCCCTGCTCCACCTCCTCCGTGACCAGACAGGCGCCGACCCCGGAGCCGAAGAGGACGACGACCGCGGTGCGGGCTCCCCGGCCGGCGCCGAACCACATCTCGGCCTGGCCGAGCGTCCGGGCGCCGTTGTCGATGAAGTACGGGACGGAGTCGGGGAGTCCGCACGTCGAGCGCAGCAGGGATTCCAGCGGGACGGCGTCCCAGCCGATCGTCTGCCCGTGGACCACGGCCCCCTGTTCAGGGGTGTGCGCCACGATGCCGGGGACGCCGATGCCGACGCCCAGAAGCCGCTCGGGGGCGATGTCCGTCTCGGCGAGGACCTCGGCGATGCCGTCGCGGATGTGGCCGACGATGATCTCGACGTCGTAGCCGTGATGCTCCAGGGGCCGTTCGGCGCGCGCGAGCTCGGTGAGGGTGAGGTCGAAGAGCTCTACCCGTACGCGGGTCTCGCCGACGTCGATGCCGATCATGTGGCCGCTGGCGGGGGTGACGCGGAGCAGGGTGCGGGGCCGGCCGCCGTCGGACTCGACGGTGCCGGCCTCCTCCACCAGGCCGTCGGCGACCAGTTCCGCGACCACGTTGCTGATGGAGCCGGAACTGAGTCCGGTGGCCGGGCCCAGTTCGAAGCGGCTCATCGGCCCGTCGAAATACAACCGTTGTAGTACGGCGGTGCGATTGCCCCGCCGCAGGTCGCGCACCGTCCGCCCGTTCCGCGCCGCCATGTGGGCCCCTTCCGACTCTGCCGACCTGCAAGATACCTCCGCGCGATCCCTTGACGCGACCTTCCTTCGCGTCTTAACTCACCCTCTAAATTAAGCCCCGGCGCGTCGTTCGGAAAGAAACGCGCTCGTGGGTCTCCCTCCGGAAAGGGACGTCTGAGCCATGCGCAGAATCCGAGCCGCGGCCGCCGGTGCGGTCACCGTTTCCCTGCTGACCGCCGTGACCGCCTGCGGCGGCGGCTCGTCGACGGGCGGCGGGTCCGACGACTCACCGAAGACGCTCACCTACTGGGCCTCCAACCAGGGCGCCAGCATCGAGGTCGACAAGAAGGTCCTCCAGCCCGAACTCGACAAGTTCGAGAAGCAGACGGGCATCAAGGTGAAGCTGGAGGTCGTCCCCTGGTCCGACCTCCTGAACCGGATCCTCACCGCGACCACCTCAGGGCAGGGTCCCGACGTCCTCAACATCGGCAACACCTGGAGCGCCTCCCTGCAGGCCACGGGGGCACTGCTCCCGTGGGACGCCAAGAACTTCGCCGAGATCGGTGGCAAGGACCGCTTCGTCGACTCGGCCCTCGGCTCGACCGGGGCACCGGGCAAGGATCCGGCCGCGGTGCCGCTGTACTCGATGGCGTACGCCCTCTACTACAACAAGAAGATGTTCGCCGACGCGGGCATCTCGCAGCCGCCGGCCACCTGGGACGAGCTCATCGCCGACGGCAAGAAGCTGTCCAAGGGCGGCAAGTGGGGCCTCGGCGCCGAGGGTGCGAACCCCTCGGAGAACATCCACCACGCCTTCGTCTTCGCCAAGCAGCACGGCGCGGACTTCTTCACCGCCGACGGCAAGCCCGACTTCACAGGCGACGGGGTGGTCGCCGCGGTCAAGCAGTACGTCGACCTGATGGCGACGGACAAGATCATCGCACCGGGCAACGCCGAGTACGCCCAGAACCAGTCGGTGAGCGACTTCGCCAAGGGCACGAACGCGATGCTGCTGTGGCAGTCCGCGTCCGCCAACCTCGCATCGCAGGGCATGAGCGCGGACGCGTACGGCATAGCGCCCGTGCCCGTGCAGTCCGGCGTCCCGGGGACCGGCAAGCAGGTCGACTCCATGGTCGCGGGCATCAACCTGGCCGTCTTCAAGAACACCCACAACCTCGACGGCGCCATGAAGTTCGTGAAGTTCATGACCGGCGACGCCGAACAGAAGATCCTCAACACCGAGTACAGCTCGATCCCGCCGGTGAAGACCGCCCAGGCGGACTCCGCCTTCAACACTCCGGCGAACGCGGTCCTGAAGGACACCCTCGCCAAGAGCGCCGTCGCGCTTCCGCAGGTGGCAGACGAGTCCCAGTTCGAGACGGCGGTCGGTACCGCCATCAAGGACCTGTTCGCCGACGCGGCCGCCGGACGCGCGGTGACCACGGACTCGGTGAAGGCCGAACTCGAGAAGGCCCAGCAGCAGATGCCGGCGAAGTGAGCACGATGACGACCACTGCTCCCGCAGAGGCTGCCGTGTACAAGCGTCCTCCCGGGGCGGCGAAGCGGACGCCCCGCCGCCCCGGGAGGATCCGCCGCATCGGGCTGCCGTACCTGCTGCTCCTGCCCGCCCTGCTCCTGGAACTCCTGGTCCACCTGGTGCCGATGGTGATCGGCATCGTGATGAGCTTCAAGGAGCTCACGCAGTTCTACATCCGCGACTGGGGCACCGCCCCCTGGGCGGGACTCTCCAACTACAAGGTGTCAGTCGACTTCGACGCCCCGGTCGGCGAGGCCCTCCTGCACTCCTTCCTCGTCACCGTCGTCTTCACCCTGCTGTCGGTCGGCCTGTGCTGGCTCATCGGCACGGCGGCCGCGATCTTCATGCAGGGCACGTTCCGCGGCCGCGGCCTGCTGCGGGCACTGTTCCTGGTGCCGTACGCGCTGCCCGTGTACGCGGCCGTGATCACCTGGGTGTTCATGTTCCAGCACGACAACGGCCTGGTGAACCACGTCCTGCACGACCAGCTGCACCTCACCGACAAGCCGTCCTTCTGGCTCATCGGCGACAACAGCTTCGTCGCGCTGCTCACCGTGTCGGTGTGGAAGGGCTGGCCGTTCGCCTTCCTCATCGTCATGGCCGGCCTGCAGAACATCCCGGGCGAGCTGTACGAGGCGGCCGCCCTCGACGGGGCCGGGATGTGGCAGCAGATCCGCCGCATCACCCTGCCGTCGCTGCGCCCGGTCAACCAGGTCCTGGTCCTGGTGCTGTTCCTGTGGACGTTCAACGACTTCAACACGCCGTACGTCCTGTTCGGCAAGTCCGCCCCCGAGGCCGCGGACCTCATCTCGGTCCACATCTACCAGGCGTCCTTCGTCACCTGGAACTTCGGCACCGGCTCCGCCATGTCCGTCCTGCTGCTGCTCTTCCTGTTCGTGGTGACGGGCGTCTACCTCCTGCTGACCTCCCGAGGAAGGAAGACGGCCGATGTCTAGCACGTCCCAGGCGCCCCGCTCGCCGATGGCTCCGCCCCGGTCCTTCCTCTGGTCCAAGCGCATCTTCCTCACCCTGCTCACCGGATTCGTGCTGGTACCGGTCTACGCGATGGTCTCCAGCTCGCTGAAGCCCCTGGCCGACGTCTCCGGGAAGTTCCGCTGGCTTCCGAGCCACCTGACCATCCGCCCGTACATCGACATCTGGTCGACGATCCCGCTCGCGCGGTACTTCATGAACTCCCTGACCGTGGCGGGTGCGGCGACCGTCTGCTCGGTGGTGATCGCGGTGTTCGCGGCCTACGCGGTCAGCCGTTACGACTTCCGGGGCAAGCGCGTCTTCACGGTCACCGTGCTGTCCACCCAGATGTTCCCGGGCATCCTCTTCCTGCTGCCGCTGTTCCTCATCTACGTCAACATCGGCAACGCCACCGGCATCGCCCTGTTCGGCTCGCGCGGCGGGCTCGTCCTGACGTATCTCACCTTCTCGCTGCCGTTCTCGATCTGGATGCTGATCGGGTACTTCGACTCGGTGCCGCGCGAACTGGACGAGGCCGCGCTGGTGGACGGCTGCGGCCCACTGGGGGCCCTGTTCAGGGTCGTCGTGCCGGCCGCGATCCCCGGCATCGTCGCGGTCGCCGTCTACGCCTTCATGACCGCCTGGGGCGAGGTGCTGTTCGCGTCGGTGATGACCAACGACAACACCCGCACGCTCGCCGTCGGCCTCCAGGGCTACTCCACCCTCTACAACGTCTACTGGAACCAGATCATGGCCGCCTCGCTCGTCGTCAGCCTCCCCGTGGTCGCCGGGTTCCTGCTTCTGCAGCGCTACCTCGTCGCCGGGCTCACCGCGGGAGCCGTCAAGTGACCAACTCGCCTGCCTCCGAAAGGAACTCCGTGACCATCGACCTCGCCGCACTCCCCGAGGACTTCCTGTGGGGCACGGCCACGTCGGCCTACCAGATCGAGGGGGCCGTCGCCGAGGACGGCCGCTCCCCCTCGATCTGGGACACGTTCTCGCACACTCCCGGAAAGATCGACAACGGTGACCACGGAGACGTCGCCTGCGACCACTACCACCGCTGGCGCGAGGACATCGGCCTGATGCGCCGACTCGGCACCAACGCCTACCGGCTGTCCCTCGCCTGGCCGCGCGTGGTGCCGGGCGGCGACGGTGCGGTCAACGCCAAGGGGCTCGACTTCTACGACGCGTTGATCGACGGCCTGCTGGAGGCGGGCATCACTCCGTCCGTCACCCTGTACCACTGGGACCTGCCGCAGGTGCTCCAGGACCGGGGCGGCTGGCCGGTCCGCGACACCGCCCATCACCTGGCCTCGTACGCGGCGGTCGTCGCCGAACGCCTCGGCGACCGCGTCCGTCACTGGACCACGCTCAACGAGCCTCTGTGCTCTGCGTGGATCGGCCACCTGGAGGGCAGGATGGCCCCCGGACTGACCGACCTCACGGCCGCCGTCCGCGCCTCCTACCACCTCCTCCTCGGTCACGGTCTGGCCGCGCAGGCGATCCGCGCGGCAGCGCCTGGCGCGCAGGTGGGCATCGTCAACAACCTCTCCACCGTCCACGCCGCCACCGACCGGCCGGAGGACCTCGACGCCGCCCGCCGCATGGACGGGCACACCAACCGCTGGTGGCTGGACCCGGTGCACGGCCGCGGCTTCCCGGCCGACATGCGAGAGGTGTACGGCGTCGAACTTCCCGAGCAGCCGGGCGACTTGAAGACCATCGCGCAGCCGCTCGACTGGCTGGGCCTCAACTACTACATGCCGGCCACCGTTGCCGACGACCCCACCGGGCCGGCCCCACGGGCCCGCACGGTTCCCCGCCTCGGCGTGCCCCGCACCGGCATGGACTGGGAGGTCGACGCCTCCGGCATGGAGCGCCTCCTGCTCCGCCTGACGCACGACTACGGCGCCCGCAAGCTGTATGTCACGGAGAACGGCTCCGCCTACCCCGACGTCGTACGCCCCGATGGAACCATCCACGACCCCGAGCGCACGGAGTATCTGGAGCAGCACCTGGCGGCCTGCGCATCGGCAGTCCGTCAGGGCGCCCCGCTCGCGGGCTACTTCGCCTGGTCGCTGCTGGACAACTTCGAGTGGGCGTACGGCTACGACAAGCGCTTCGGACTGGTGCACGTCGACTACAGGACGCAGAAGCGCACAGTGAAGGGCAGTGGGCGCCGGTACGCGGACATCATCCGGGCGCATGCGGCAAGAGGCCGCAGCGCCGCTTGAGCGCAAGGGGGGGTGGAACGCGGCAGCCTATCCGGCGGCGTGCGCCACGGCCTCGTCGGCGAGTCGCACCAGCTCCGCGACCGGCAGCGACCCGGGCGCCCGGCGCTCCCGCGCGAACCTGGTGGCGAGCCGTTGCAGCAGTTCGTTGAGCGGGGTCGGCACACCGTGCAGCCGGCCCAGGAGGACGATCTCGCCGTTGAGGTGGTCGGCCTCGATGGTGCCGGTGCCGCGGGTGAGGGACTGCCAGGAGGAACCGCCACCGCGCTGGGCCCCCGCGAGCGGCACCAGGCGCACCTTGTCGCCGCGCACCTCCTTCTGCTCCGCGCCGCTCGCGTACGGGATGCCGGCCGCCTGGAGCACCGCCTCGCCCTCGGCCCGCACCCGCGCGTACAGCGACTCCGCCTCCTGTCCGGTGAGCGGCCCGCTGACCGCCTCCACCGCGTTGGCGAGGTTGCTCAGCAGCTTGGCGTACTGCCAGCGCGTCACGTCCGGCACGACCGGGGCCTCGAACCGGGCCTTCTCCAGGTCGGCGGCGATCCGGCGGGCGGTGTCGTCGGTGCCGTGCGGATACCGGCCGAGGTGCAGGATGCCGGTGAGCGGGGTGCCGGCGGCGGAGACGACGCCGGGTTCGACGAAGGTGGCCGGGAGCCACACGCAGACGCCGTAGACATGGCGGAAGCGGCGCAGGGCGAGCCGCTGGCTCTCCACGCCGTTCTGCGCGCACACCAGCGGAAGCCGCTCGGCGGCCGTACCGCCGCCCCGCACCGGAGCCGGGCCCCAGATGTCCAGCGCCGCCTCGCTGTCCTGGGTCTTGACGGCCAGCACGAGGACGTCGTCCGTGCGCAACTCGCCCAGCGCCGAAGGCGCGTCGACGACCGGCAGCCGGTGGGTGTGCTCGCCGTCCGGGGCGAGGAAGTGCAGTCCGCGCTCGCGCAGCGCCGTGTACTGCGCACCCCGCGCGACCAGGACCACCTCGTGGCCGGCCTCGGCGAGCCGCGCCCCGACCGCTCCGCCGACGGCCCCTGCTCCGATGATGATGTAGCGCATGCCGACGAGCCTCGCACACCCGCTCGTTGCCCTTTGCCCCCGGGTGTGGAACTCCGTGGATCTCTGCGTCACTTCGTCCCGGGGGCGAACGGCGTCCCCTGGTGGAAGTACAGCTGCCAGCCGTCCTCGGTACGCCGCCACAGCGAACTGCGGTGCGCGTGACGGCCGTCGTTCTCCGTGTCGAAGGTGAGGTGCACCAGGTCCGGCGCGAGCTGGACGCCCGTGATGGGGGAGGTGACGGACGGCCGTGCCCCCGCATCGGTCGTCGAGGCCAGCATCGCGATGACGGAGGCCCGGTCCCAGCGCCGCCCGGAGACGCCGAACTCGTGGAAGTCGGGGTGCAGCAGCGCCCCGACCTCTTCGGGTGAGCGGCTGACCTCCGGGTCCAGAAGACGCAGTTCGCGCTCGATCGCCGCCTCGACGGCCCGGCCGCGCTCAGGCACGGGTCAGCTCCTCCAGTTTGACGACCGTGTTCCAGTTGCGGGTGGTGGCGATCAGCCCCTTGTTCAGCCGGGGCCTCGACAGCTGTTCGGCGAGCTTGGACCGGCCGAGACCGTCGGGGACGTAGAGGTAGAGCTCGCGGTCGCCCAGCCGGAACTCCTCCGGCAGGTACGCGGCCGGGTCGATCTCCGCGAACCGTTCGGCCCCCACCGGCCCCGAGAAGTACGTGACGTGCAGCTGCCTGCCCTCCAGCTCGTCGGCCGGGAACGGGCATGCCTCGCGTACGGCCTTCAGGTACGCGTGGTCGCGTACGAGCACGTCGACCCGGAAACCGAAGTCCTTCTCGATCGCCTCCTCGAGCTCCGCCGCCAGGGACTCCTCGTCACCGTGGTCGGCGGTGAAGACCGCGTTGCCGCTCTGCAGATACGTGGCCACCCCGGTGTGACCGAGCCCGGTCAGCAGCTCCCGCAGCCCCGCCATCGGCAGCTTCCGGTTGCCGCCCACGTTGATCCCCCGCAGCAGCGCCGCGTACGTCGTCGTCATGCTCACACCCTAGAGCGGATCCCCGGGCGGGCGCCCGGACCCTGATCCCGGCCCCCGAGGAGCCCGGACAGTTGTAAGGGGCCGCTGTCCTCCCGGATGGTGAGGCGGGCCGGTCCGAGGGGATGAGCCGGGGCGCTCACGGTTCACCGGGCAGCACGACGAGTCGCGCTTACGCCGCCCCTACCTTCGAAGCGAACGGTGGCGGCAGGGGGCCGTCACCCGCACGGAGGGGGCAGCCCGTCATGGGGAACGGAGATACGCGGGTGCGGGGCATCGCCGCCCGGGCCGGCGGCTGGAGCGCTCGGCACCGATGGGCTGCGGTCGGCATCTGGGTGCTGTTCGTCGTGCTGGCCATGGCCGTCGGTTCGGCCGCCGGGCGCGTCGACATCAAGGACAGCGACGAGCTCAAAGGGGAGACACACACCGCCGCGAAGATCATCGAGGATGCGGGGATCAAGCAGCCGGCCGGCGAGAGCGTGCTGATCCAGGCGAAGGACGGCGCCACCACGGCCACCGACCCGCGGTTCCGCGCCGCGGTCACCGCGGTCGTGCGGGCCGTCGACGGCACCGGCCGGGTGACGGACGTGACCTCCCCGTACGACACGAAGACCATCTCCAAGGACGGCCGCAGCGCCCTGGTGCAGTTCGACATGCGCGGCGACGCGGACACCGCCGGTGACCGTGTCGAGCCGGTGCTCAAGGCCGTCGCCGGGGTCCAGAAGGACCACCCGCAGCTGCGGATCGAGGAGATCGGCGCCGCCAGCATGCGCAAGACGTTCTCCGACGCGTTCGGCAACGACTTCAAGCAGGCCGAGTACTCCGCGGTGCCGGTGGCGCTCGGCATCCTGCTGATCGCGTTCGGGGCGCTGGTCGCGGCGCTGCTGCCGGTGGCGCTCGCCATCACCGCGATCATGGCGACGATGGGCCTGATGGGCGTCGTCAGCCATCTGCAGGCGATGAACGACACCGCGAACTCCGTGATGCTGCTGGTCGGCATGGCCGTCGGTGTCGACTACTGCCTGTTCTACCTGCGCCGCGAGCGGGAGGAGCGCGCGGCCGGACGCGATGCGGAGACCGCGCTGCGCATCGCCGCCGCGACCAGCGGGCGTGCCGTGATCGTCTCCGGTGTCACGGTGTGCGTGGCGATGGCGGGCATGCTGTTCACCGGACTCGCCACGTTCGAGGCGATGGGCCTGGCCTCGCTGATGGTGGTGGCGGTCGCCATGGTCGGCTCGGTGACCGTGCTGCCCGCGCTGCTGTCGCTGCTGGGCAAGCGGGTCGAGAAGGGCCGTATCCCGTTCCTGCACCCGGACAAGCGGCGCGCGCGGACCGGTCGCAGCGCCGACGAGGGCAGCCGGCTGTGGAGTGCCGTCCTGAAGGTGGTCCTCGCCCGGCCCGCCGTCTCCCTGGTGGTCGCGGCCGGTGCGCTGCTGGCGATCGCAGCGCCCGCGCTCGGCATGAAGACGCAGAACCTCACCCTGGACCAGGAGTTCGGTAACAAGCTGCCCATCGTGGCCACCTACAACCGGGTCAACGAGGCCTTCCCCGGCGGCTCCGAGCCGGCCCAGGTCGTCGTCAAGGCGAAGGACATCAACGCGCCCGAGGTGAAGTCCGCGATCGCCGGCTTCCGCACGGAGGCGATCGCATCGGGCGCCTCACGCGGCCCGGTCGACGTCAGACTGCACGACGGGCAGAACGTGGCCGTGATCTCCGTGCCGCTCGTCGGCGGCTCCGACCTGGACAAGGCGGGCGCGAACCTGGAGCTGCTGCGCGACAAGGTACGGCCCGACACGCTCGGCAAGGTGGAGGGCGTGCAGGCGCCGATCACCGGTCAGGTCGCGGGCTCGCACGACTTCAACGACCAGCTCGTCGGCTCGGTGGTCCCGGTCTTCGCGTTCGTCGTGGTCTTCGCCTTCCTGCTGATGCTCCTGTCGTTCCGCTCGCTGACGATCGCGATCACCTCGATCGTCCTGAACCTGCTCTCGGTCGGCGCGGCCTACGGCATCCTGGTCGCCGTCTTCCAGCACGGCTGGGGCGCGTCGCTGGTGGGCGCGCACGGTGTGGGCGCCATCGTCACCTGGCTGCCGCTGTTCCTCTTCGTCATCCTGTTCGGCCTGTCGATGGACTACCACGTGTTCGTGGTGTCCCGGATCCGCGAGGCCCGTCTGCGGGGCAGGACGACGAAGGACGCGATCACTCATGGTGTGGTGACCACGGCCGGGGTCGTCACCAGCGCCGCGGTCATCATGGTCGCCGTCTTCGCGATCTTCGGCACGCTGTCCATGCAGTCCATGAAGCAGATGGGCGTGGGCCTGGCCGCCGCGGTCCTCATCGACGCGACCGTCATCCGGGGCGTGCTGCTCCCGGCGGTGATGGCGCTGCTGGGCGAGCGCAACTGGTACCTGCCGAAGTGGCTGCACCGGCTGCCGGACCTCACACACGAGGAGACACCGCAGGCGGTGGCAGCGGCGGTACGGGACGAGAACGAGCCACTGGGGGTGTGAACCCGCCTGAGCGAGGGCCCGTCGGCGACCGGGGAGCCGACGGGCCCTCCCCTTGTGGGCAGCCGGCGGCCCTCCCCGTGCGGGGATCTCACATCGCCGACGCCGGTGTGGCCTGGGCCACTTGCCCGCGGGTTCGTCCGCGCCCCGGCCGGTGGCCGTTCCGACCTGCGTGAATGCGACACTGGCAGACCTCAAGGAACCGGTGGAGGACACGGAGGCGGACGATGGACGAGACGCGGGCGCGGGATGTGCTGGACGCGGCGGGGGTACTGCCGGGTGCGGCGCGGGACGCGCGGCTCCTCGCCCTGGGTGAGAACGCGGTGTTCGCCGTAGGGGATCTGGTGGTCAAGGTGGGCCGCGACGCCGAGCTGCTGGACCGGGCGCGGCGGGAGCTGGACATCGCCGTCTGGCTGGCCGGAGCGGATGTCCCGGCGGTGCGGGCCGCCCGGCCCGAACCTCTGCTCGTCGACGGGCATCCCGTGACCGTATGGCACCGGCTGCCCGATCCCGTACGCCCCGCCGAACCGCGCGACCTGGCCGAACTGCTGCGGATCGTGCACGCCCTCCCCGCCCCCGCCTTCACCCTGCCGCCCCGCGATCTGCTGGGCGGTGTGGAACGCTGGCTGCGGCTCGCGGGTGACGCGATCGACCCGGCGGACGCGGCCTATCTGCGCGAGCGACGCGACGGGTTCGCCGCCGCGGCGGCCGCGCTCACCCCGCATCTGGCGCCCGGACCGATCCACGGCGACGCGCTGCCGCGCAATGTGCACATCGGCCCGGACGGCCCGGTCCTGGTCGACCTGGAAACCTTCTCCGCCGATCTGCGCGAGCACGACCTGGTGGTCATGGCGCTCTCCCGCGACCGCTACGGTCTGCCGGCCGAGGCGTACGACTCCTTCACCGCCGCCTACGGCTGGGACGTGCGCGCGTGGGAGGGCTGCTCGGTGCTGCGCGGTGCCCGGGAGACGGCCAGCTGCGCCTGGGTCGCCCAGCACGCGCCCAGCAACCCCAAGGCCCTCGCCGAGTTCGAGCGCCGAGTGGCGTCGTTGCGGGACGGGGACGAGACGGTGCGCTGGTATCCGTTCTGAGAGCCTTCGGTTCGGTTCACCGACCCGCTCCGCGCCGCCGTCAAGCCGTGGCGGGCACCGGCTCCCGCCCGTCCCGGTCCTTGATCGTCCCCGCGGCGCGGCGCAGTTCGGCCAGCACCGTGCGGACCGCTGTGCGGGCCGTGCGTTCGGGGCGGCACAGGGCGTCGATGTGCCGCCTGGCCTGGACGCCGTCGATGGGCCGGAGGACCAGCGCCGGGTGCGGGCGCATCGTCCAGCGCGGCATCAGGGCGATACCGCCCCCTGCGGCCACGGCCTCGGCGACCACCGCGAACTCGTTGATGCGATGGACCAGCCGCAGGCGGCGCCCGGCCGCGGCGGCGACGGCTTCGATGGTGGCCATGACGGGGAACCCGTCGTGCACGGTGATCCACGACTCGTCGGCCACATCCCGCGGGGTGAGCCGCCGCTTGCCGGCCAGCGGATGGCCGGCGGGCAGCGCCACGTCGAGCGGTTCGCGCAGCAGGGTGGTGACGGTCACCGTGCCCGGCCACGGCGGGGCGTGATCGAGGCGGTGGGCGAGCACGAGGTCGTACTCCCTCGTCAGCCGGGGGAAGTCCTCCTGCGGCACGTCCTCGTCGGCGAGCGCCAGCCGGGGTGAACCGGGTCCGTCGAAGGCCCGCAGCAGCGGCGGGAAGAACGCCGAGCCGGCGCTGTGGAACGCCGCCACCGACACCTCGCCGTCCGCCCTCCCGACGAACTCCTCGACGGCGCCCCGGGCCCGCGCCAGCGCCGTCTCCACCTCCGCCGCCGCGCCCGCGAGGGCCTGCCCGGCGTCGGTGAGCACCAGCCGCCGCCCGTGCCGCTCGGTCAGCGGAACCGGGATCGAACGCTGCAGCAGCCGCAGTTGCTGGGAGATGGCCGACGGCGTCACCAGCAGCGCCTCGGCCACCGCGGTGACACTGCCGAGTTCGCCCAGCTCCCGCAGGATCCGCAACTGACGTTCGTCCATTCCCGCAGTGTAGGGGCACTGTGCAGGCAGACTAAAAGATCGTTTTAGAAACTGGTGCTGGGCTTCAGGGTGGTGCGCGGTGCACCGTGGGCGGGTGTTCGACGCCCGCCGTACCGATGCGGTACTCCTCCTCGTCGCGCTCGTCTGGGGTTCCAGTTATCTCTCCGCCCAGACGGCGGTGGCCGCGCTGCCCGTCCTCGCGGTCCTGTTCGCCCGTTACGCGCTCTCCGCACTGGCCTGCCTGGTCCTGGTCACCGCCCGCCGTGGACGGCGCCGGTGGACACGGGACGAGGTACGGGCCGGAGTGCCGCTGGGGCTGACCCAGGCCGCGGTGCTGGTCGTGGAGACGTACGGAGTCGCCCACACCAGCGCCGCCAACGCGGGGCTGATCATCAGCCTGACCATCGTGCTCACCCCGTTGCTCGACCGCTCCGGTCACCCCGGCGGGCTGCCGCCCTCCTTCCACGCCGCCGCGGGTGTGTGCGTCCTGGCCGTGGGGCTGCTGATGTCCGGCAACGGCTTCCACGCGCCCGGACTCGGCGACCTGCTGATGCTCGCCGCCGCCGTCGTCCGGGCCGTGCACGTGGCCCTGGTCGGCCGGCTCACGGCGGGCCGCGCGGTGCGTCCCCTGCACCTGACGGCGCTGCAGACCCTCATCGGCACGGCGCTGTTCCTCCCCACGGCCGCCACCGCCCTGCCCGGCTTCGCCCGCGCCGGCACCGCGACCTGGGTTCAGCTGCTGTATCTCGCCCTGTTCTGCAGCGTGTTCGCCTTCCTCGCGCAGACCTGGGCCGTCCAGCGCACCTCCGCCAGCCGCGCCGGCCTGCTGCTCGGCACGGAGCCCGTGTGGGCCGTGGCCGTGGGCGTCGTCCTCGGTGGCGACCACCTCACCCCGCTCACCGGCCTCGGCGCGGCCCTGATGGTCGCCGGAACCTACTGGGGCCAGTCCGTCGAGCGCGCCCACCGTACGGCCGCACCGGACCCGGCGCACGGCCCCGCCCCCGCGCATCACGCCGGAACCGAGAAGGACGCCATGCGCGGGACCGCGGCACCCACCGGTTCCTGAACGCGCACGCCCCGCCCGTCTCAGACCCTCCCGTCCACCGCCTCCCGCAGCGGCCACGTACCGTCCACCACCGCCTCCGCGTCGCCCTTGGCACGCAGGAACTCCTGGAAGTCCGCCGCCCAGTCCGCGTACCACTCGATCTGGCGGCGGTGCAGCTCCGCCGGGCCGAGGGCTGCGACCTTCGGGTGGCGGCCGGCTATCGCCGCGGCCAGCCGGGCGGCGGCCAGCGCGTCCGCGCCCGCGTTGTGCGCGGACTCCAGCGCCACCCCGTACTCCGCGCAGACCGCTTCCAGGTTGCGCTTGCCTCGGCGGTAGCGGTCGGCCCAGCGGTCGATCGTGTACGGGTCGATGACCGGGGCCGGGGCGAGGCCGCCCAGACGGTCGCGCAGGGACGGCAGTCCGTGCCGTCGCAGCTCGGCGGAGAGCAGGGTCAGGTCGAAGGCCGCGTTGTAGGCGACGACCGGGACTCCCGTCCTCCAGTACGCCACCAGGACCTCGGCGATCGCGTCCGCGACCCGGTCAGCAGGGCGGCCCTCGGCCATCGCCCGCTCGTTGCTGATCCCGTGCACCGCGACCGCGTCGGCCGGGATCTCCACGCCCGGATCCGCCAGCCAGTCGCGGCGGCCGAGCGGCTCCCCGTCCTTGACCTCGATCACCGCCCCCGTGACGATGCGCGCCTCATACGGATCCGTCCCGGTCGTCTCGAGGTCGAAGCCGATCAGCAGCTCCCGGTGCCAGGCCATGGCGGCCCCCCTTCGTGGTGGTGCTTTCCCCCAGTGGCCTTCACCTTCGCATGCGCCACTGACAATCCGAGGGCGGGATTCCGCTTCTGGCCGGCATCATCGGACAGTTCAGGACACGGGGCGCGAATCAGCCCAAGCCAGTTCGAACTCCTCGCGGTAGGTGGGGAAGAGCCCGTTCTCCTCGACGTCGTCCGACCTGACGACCCGGCTGCCGCCGCGCAGCACCAGCACCGGCGCCTCCATACCGCGGGTGCGCCGCAGATAGGACTGCACGACCGCGATGCCGTCCGAGCCGTCCCCGTTCACCAGGTACGCGGTGAAACGAGGGGTTTCGTCGAAGACCTGGATCTCGAAGGCGCCCGGGTCGCGCAGCTTCGAGCGCACCCGGCGCATGTGCAGGATGTTCATCTCGACCGCGCGGCTCAGCTCGCCCTTCCTGATGCCGAGCTCCCGCTCGCGCCGTTTGACCGCGCTGGAGGCCGGGTTGAGGAACAGCAGCCGCACCCGGCAGCCGGACTCGGCGAGCCGCACCAGCCGCCGCCCGGAGAAGTTCTGCACCAGCAGGTTGAGGCCGATGCCGATGGCGTCCAGGCGGCGGGCACCGCCGAAGATGTCCTCGGCGGGGAACTGCCGCAGCAGCCGTACCCGGTCGGGGTGGACGGCGACCACGTCCGCGTACCGGTCGCCCACCAGGTCCTCGACCGCGTCGACGGGCAGCCGGCGGGCGGAGGGCACGTCGCCGCCCGCGCCGAGGATCTCCAGGAGATTGGCGGAAGCGCGCTCGGCCTGCGCGAGGACCGCCTGGGACAGGGCCCGGTTGCGGGAGACCACGTTCCGGGTCACTTCCAGCTCGTCCAGGGCGAGTTCCACGTCGCGGCGCTCGTCTATGTACGGCTCGAAGCACGGCCAGTGCTGCACCATCAGCTCGCGCAGCTGCGGCAGCGTCAGAAAGCTGAGCACGTTGTCGTCGGCGGGATCGAGCAGATACCCCTTGCGGCGGCTGACCTCGCGTACCGCGACCGCCCGCTGCACCCACTCCTGGCCGGCCGGTCCGGCGGCGGCGACCACCCAGTCGTCGCCGTGGACCGGTTCGTAGATGGGGCGGAGAACGGCGGCCACGACCGCGCGCAGCCGCTGCTCCACCAGGTTCAGCCAGATGTAGGCCCGCCCGGCCCGCTGGGCGCGGGTCCGCACCTCGCGCCACGCGTCGGCGTCCCAGTCCAGTTCCGGTCCGATGGATCCCATCTCCATCGGCCGTGCAAGGGACACCGCGCCGGGCGGGACATCCGCGGAGTTCCCCTCGTGACCCTCGTCACCAGGGGGCAGCTCCAGCCCTCCCGAGCCCACCCGCGCACCGCCTTCCGCTCCCCCGAGCCTCCCCAGGGGCAAGGCCCCGGCCAACGATCAAGGAAGACTACTCCGGGAGTGCGGCACGGTGCAGCCGGATGGACAGGGTCGTTTCTCAACTACCGTTTCGGGGCCGTCCGTTCCGGTCGGCGAGAGCGGGCGGCGTGAGAGGATTCATAGCCGTGACGTCGCGCGGAGCGATGGAGAAGCCCTGCCAGTGGACCGGCATGGGCTGTTGGTCCTCGTCGCGCGCGACATGATGGAAGCCGACGTTCACCCACACCACCGGGTGAGTGAGAGTCTGGCCGTTGACCCACTTGTCGACCGTGTTGGCCGCCCCCGTGCCGCAGTTGCCCACGTTGTCACTGGCGAACTGCTCGCAGGGGTTGTACTCGGTGAAGTAGATGTCGTGCTTGGTGAAGTCGTGGCCGAGGTATTTGGTGGACGCGCCGGGGACGATCTCGTACGAGCGCGCGTGGCCGTCCTTGTTCTTGCCCGTGTCGCTGACGACCCGCCACCAGCGCATGTTCTTGGCGTCGCCCGCGAGTTCCTTGGTGACGGTGGTGCGGGTCGTCTTGTTGCTGGGCGCCTGGGCGCCCCGTGCGGGCGGGCTGACCACGGAGTCGTACTGCTCGATCCTGTTCCTGGAGGAGCCGTCGAGGCCGAAGTCGAGCCGCCAGAAGACGTTGTGGCTGTGGCTGGTGGCGTAGGAGCGGGCGCCGTTGCCTATCGGCCAGCCGCGGCCGTCACCCGCGTCGTAGTCGTACGGCGAGAGGCTGCCGGTGGCGCCGACGTTCATGTTGACCGTGCCGTCGTCCTGGAAGCGCCACTCGGTGATGTACTCGTACCAGCCGACCTTGTTGACGGTGTAGACCAACAGGTCCTTGCCCTGGGCCTGGTAGACCTTGTTCCCGTCGTCGCTCTGCATGCGGTAGGCGTGTCCGCGCGAACGGGTCGTGGTGCACACGCCGTTCACGTTCGGGTGGCCCGGGTCCAAGGCGTCCGGCACCTTCACCGTCTTGATGGTGCCCCCGGGGCACTCGGCGGGCGCCATGTTCATCAGGCCCTGCGCGAACCCGGCGCCGGTCAGGTCGCTGTACTCGACCGAGCCGTCGTCGTAGGGGACGTCGATCTGGGCGAGCCGGGCGCTGTTCAGGACCTTGATCGGGCGGCTCTCGCCCGGGGGCTGGTAGGAGACGTGCTCCAGCACCAGGCCGGCGTATTTGTCGTAGCGCCGGCACATCCGCCAGATGGTGCCGGTGGAGAGCTTCTGCTCGATCCGGTAGGCGGCGCCGCACTCGGCGGCCGGCGCGGCGGCGGTCTCGGGCCGGGCGAAGGCCGGGGTGGCCGCCGTGCCGCCGAGGGCGAGCCCGGCGGTCAGCAGGCCGGCCATCGCCCGCCGGCGGAGCGACTGGCGACGGGCACGGCTGTTTCTGTTCACGCGCATGACGAAGAGACTCCTGTTGCACGAAGCGAGAAGAGCGAAGAGCGAAGGGCGAGGGGAAGCGAGGCACCGCGCCCGCGCCCGCGATCGGGAGATCCGGGGTCCCGGGTCCCAGTCCCAGGTCCGCGACCCGCGGCCCGCGGCCCGGAAAGCGTTCCCTCGGAAGGCGGTGGCCGCGTGGTTCAGCCGAGCCTGCCGACCTTTCGGGCGCTCAGGTCGATCACGAAGGAACGGCTGTCGATCCAGGAGCCGTTCGGGATCTTCGGGAGGAGCCGCACACAGCGGTGCCTGCCGCACTGGTCGAGGACCGCGGGCTGGGCGCCCGGGACCGCCCGGTAGACGATGCCGGTGAGCATCAGCTGACCGGGCGAGGTGAGGTCCTTGCCGGTGGCGTCCTTGTAGTCGGCCTTCAGCCCCGCGCCGAGCGGGTCGGCGATGAGCAGCCGGGCCGCCTCGGCGTTCTCCTCGCGGGTGAGGGGCGGCTGCACACCGTGCCGGGTGCCCGTCCCCTCCACCTTCCCGGAGCGCAGGTCGACGGTCTTGGTGACAAGAGCGTCGCTCTTGTAGTCGTAGAGCGTGACCTCCGCGCGTCGGGGCGCGTCCGGGTCGTCCAGTTCGTCCGCGTCCGGCTCGGCGATGTCGACGGCGAGGCGTTGTGGACCCTTCCTGCCCTCGACGTTCTGTCCGGCGGCGAGCTGCGGGCCGCTCAGCGCGATGCGCTCGGCGCGCCGCACCTCGTCGTCGGTCAGCGGGTCGTCGCCCTTGCCGGTCGCCCCCTCGGCGGGAGCCCGCTCGACGACGCCGGGCCCCACTGACGGGTCCTGCCGGCGGGCGGCGACTCCGCCGCCCTTGCCACCGGACTCCTCGGCCCCCGCCGAGCCCGGCAGCGTGATCCCGACCATCACGGCGGTCCCTGTCACCGCGATGGCCGCACCCGCCACCACCTTGCCCAGGTGGCGGCGCACTGTCCTGCGCACATTTCCCCCTACTCCCCCTGTGGTGCGGGAGTGGCTCGAGCCCCACTGGTTCGGCACACCACGGCGCGCGGTGGTCAGCGCGCGCGCCGGGTGTGCGCTGGTCGGCCGTTAAGAGGGATGCGGGTGAGAGAAGGTTCCATCGTCGGACGGACAGGAGGGCGCCGCGGACGATTCGCGCCATACTCGTCACTCGATGAGGGACCGAGCAGGATGAGTCAGGATTCCCGCTCGCTCAGAAGGGGGAGCAGTCACTTTCGGGAACTCGGCCGCAAGGCGCCCCCAGAGGGCCGGCAAAGCTGGGAGAGTCGAATTCATGCAGGTCTGGCCTGGAGAGGCGTATCCGCTCGGCGCCACCTATGACGGTGCCGGGACCAACTTCGCGGTCTTTTCGGAGGCCGCCGACCGGATCGAGCTGTGTCTGCTGCACGACGACGGCTCGGAGACGGCGGTCGAGCTGCGGGAGACGGACGCGTTCGTCCGCCACGCGTACCTGCCGGGTGTCATGCCCGGGCAGCGGTACGGGTTCCGGGTACACGGTCCGTACGCCCCCGAGCGGGGGCTGCGCTGCAACTCGGCGAAGCTGCTGCTCGACCCGTACGCGCGTGCGATCAGCGGCGCGGTGAGGTGGGGCGAGGAGGTGTACGGCTACCCGTTCGGGTCCCCCGACAAGCGCAACGACCTGGACTCGGCGCCGTACACCATGGCGTCCGTGGTGATCAACCCGTACTTCGACTGGGGCGACGACCGCAGGCCGCGCACCGAGTACCACCGTACGGTGATCTACGAGGCCCATGTGAAGGGCCTGACGATGCGCCACCCGGCGCTTCCGGACGAGCTGCGCGGCACGTACGCCGCGCTCGCCCACCCGGCCATCATCGAACATCTGACCGAGTTGGGCGTCACCGCGCTGGAGCTGATGCCCGTACACCAGTTCGTCAACGACCATCGTCTGGCGGACATGGGCCTGAGCAACTACTGGGGCTACAACACGATCGGTTTCTTCGCCCCGCACAACGCGTACGCCTCCTGGGGCGACCGCGGCCAGCAGGTCCTGGAGTTCAAGTCGGCGGTGAAGGCGCTGCACGAGGCCGGTATCGAGGTCATCCTGGACGTCGTCTACAACCACACCGCCGAGGGCAACCACCTGGGCCCGACGCTGTCCTTCCGGGGCATCGACAACCCCTCGTACTACCGGCTGGCGGACGATCCCCGGTACTACATGGACACCACCGGGACGGGCAACTCCCTGCTGATGCGCTCGCCCCACGTCCTCCAGCTGATCATGGACTCGCTGCGCTACTGGGTCACCGAGATGCACGTGGACGGCTTCCGTTTCGACCTGGCGGCCACCCTCGCACGGCAGTTCCACGAGGTGGACCGGTTGTCGTCGTTCTTCGACCTGGTGCAGCAGGACCCGGTGGTCTCCCAGGTGAAGCTGATCGCCGAGCCGTGGGACGTCGGCGAGGGCGGCTACCAGGTGGGCAACTTCCCGCCCATGTGGACCGAGTGGAACGGCAAGTACCGCGACACCGTGCGCGACCTGTGGCGCGGCGAGCCGCGCACCCTGGCGGAGTTCGCCTCCCGGCTGACCGGCTCCTCGGACCTCTACCAGGACGACGGACGCCGCCCCCTGGCCTCCATCAACTTCGTGACCTGCCACGACGGCTTCACGCTGCACGACCTGGTCTCGTACAACGAGAAGCACAACGAGGCCAACGGCGAGGACAACCGCGACGGCGAGAGCTTCAACCGGTCCTGGAACTGCGGCGCCGAGGGCGAGACCGACGACCCGGCGGTGCTCGAGCTGCGGGCCCGGCAGATGCGGAACTTCATCGCCACGCTGATGCTCTCCCAGGGCGTGCCGATGCTCAGCCACGGCGACGAGTTCGCGCGCACGCAGAACGGCAACAACAACGCGTACTGCCAGGACAGCGAGCTCTCCTGGGTCCAGTGGCCGCAGGACGGCAGCGATCTGCTGGAGTTCACGCGCGCGATGGTGTGGCTGCGTCGTGACCACCCGGTCTTCCGCCGGCGCCGTTTCTTCCACGGCCGCCCGGTGCAGGGCACGCACGACGAACTGTCCGACATCGCGTGGTTCACCCCGGAGGGTGAGGAGATGACCCAGCGGGACTGGACGTCGGGGCAGGCGAGCGCGCTGACGGTGTTCCTCAACGGCAACGCGATCTCGGAGCCGGGGCAGCGCGGGGAGCGGATCACGGACGACTCGTTCCTGCTGATGTTCAATCCCTCGCCGAGGACGCTCGAGTTCGTGGTGCCGGTCAACCACGGGCGCCAGTGGCAGGTGGTCGTCGACACGGCCGTCCCGGAGGGGCTGCCGCCGGGCACCGGTACGAAGATCGAGGCCGGGGGCCGGCTGACTCTCGTGGACCGGAGCCTGGTGGTGCTGCAGCGGCCGGACTAGCCGGTGGTCCGGTCGCGGGGCACGCGCGCGTGGCGGACGTTTTCCGTGGGCGGCCGGGTCGGCGGCGCGTCGATGACACGAAAGGCGGCGGGGCGGGTACGTAGCTTTCCATGACACCTGAGCGTCCCGGCCCGACGGTGCCCACGGCCACGTACCGGTTGCAGTTGCAGCCGCGGTTCCCGTTCGGTGCGGCGGAGGCGGCCGTGCCGTACCTGGCCGCCCTCGGCGTCTCGCACCTGCATCTGTCGCCGATCCTTCAGGCCGTCCCGGGCTCGGCGCACGGCTACGACGTCGTCGACCACGCGCGCGTGCGGGACGAGCTCGGCGGCGAGGCGGGGCTGCGCTCCCTGGCGCGCACGGCGCGGGAGCACGGGCTGGGCCTGGTCGTGGACATCGTGCCCAACCACATGGCCGCCTTCCCCCGCCACAACCGGGCCCTGTGGGAGGTGCTGCGCGAGGGCCCGGCGTCGCCGTACGCCCGCTGGTTCGACATCGACTGGGACGCGCAGGGCGGACAGCTGCTGGTGCCGGTCCTGGGGGGCCGGCTCGGCGAGGTGATCGAGGACCTCAAGGTCGACGGAGACGTGCTGCGCTACCACGAGCACGTCTTCCCGTTGCGCGAGGGCACCGGGAGACTGCCGCTGCCCCAGCTGATCGACGCCCAGTGGTACCGCCCGGTGTGGTGGCGGCTGGCCCGTACCGAGCTGAACTACCGGCGGTTCTTCAGCATCTCCGAGCTGATCGGGGTGCGCGTGGAGGACCCGGAGGTCTTCGCCGCGACCCACGGCACGCTGCTGCGGCTGCTCGACGAAGGCGTCGTCGACGGTCTGCGCATCGACCATCCGGACGGTCTCGCGGACCCGGAGGTGTATCTGCGCCGGCTCGATACGGCCACCGGCGGGCGCTGGACGGTCGTCGAGAAGATCCTCGCCGACGGCGAGCACCTGCCCACCGCCTGGCCGGTCGCGGGCACCACCGGGTACGACGCGCTGCGGCACGTGGACGGACTCTTCACGGACCCCGAGGGCGCCGAAGAGCTGCTCGGCCACTACCGGCTCTTCGCCATCCCGCGCGGCGACCGCGGCGGCCAGTGGGCCTCGACGGTGCGGCGCGCCGCCTACGAGGTGGTCACGCACGAACTGGCGACCGAGGTGGAGCGCCTCACCCGCGTGGCGGGCCGGCTGTGCGCCACGTCCCCGGACCCGGCGCTGCGCGACCACGCGCCCTGGGCGCTGCACACCGCGCTGCGGGAACTCCTGGTCCGCATGGAGGTGTACCGGCCGTACGCCTCCCAGGACGCCGCCGAGGTGGTCACCGAGGCGGCCGCCGCCGAGGCCCGGGCCGCGTTCACGGTGCCCGAGGAGGCGCACGCGGTGACCGTCGTGCGCGACCTGGTGCTGGGGCGGGCCGGCGAGGGGCCCGACCTCGAGGAGTTCCGGGCCCGGTTCGCGCAGACGGCGTCGGCGCTGCGCGCCAAGTCCGTGGAGGACACGGCGTTCTACCGCTACGTGCCGCTGCTGTCGGCGAACGAGGTGGGCGGCGAGCCCGGCGCACCGGCCGTCGCCCCGGAGGACTTCCACGCGTACTGCGCGCGCGTGCAGCGCGACTGGCCCGTCACCGGGACCGCGCTGTCGACGCACGACACCAAGCGCAGCGCGGACGTGCGGGCGGCGATCTCGGTGCTCACGCAGTGCCCGCAACGCTGGGACGACGTACTGGCCGAGGCGACCCGCGCGGACGGCGACGCGCCCGACCCGCAGCTGGCCTGGGCGGCCTGGCAGACGCTGTTCGGGCTCGGTCAGGCGGACGAGGAGCGCCTGAAGGGGGCGCTGCTCAAGCATGTGCGGGAGGCGGGGCTGCACACCTCGTGGACCGAACAGGACCCGGCCTACGAGGAGGCGGTGGCGGCTTTCGTCTCGGGAGGTCCGTGCGGGGCGCCGGGACGGCTCGTGACGGCCCTGAGGGACGAGCTGGCACCGCACATCCTGGCGAACGTCCTGGGGACCGCGCTGGTCCAGCTGACGATGCCGGGCGTGCCCGACGTCTACCAGGGCACCGAGGGCGAGTACCGTGCGCTGGTCGACCCGGACAACCGGCAGCCGTTCGCACCGCAGCAGACGGCCTCGGACAAGGCGGACCTCACCAGAGCCGCGCTGCTCCTGCGCCGGCGGCGCCCGGAGGTCTTCGGCGCCTCGGCGACGTACGCGCCGCTGGCGGCCGAGGGCCCGGGTGCCGCGCACTGCGTGGCCTTCGTGCGCTCGGGTGAGGTGCTCACGGCGGTCACGCGACTGTCGCTGCGGCTGGCGGAGGCGGGCGGCTGGCGCGACACGTCCCTCCCACTGCCGCCCGGCCGCTGGGCCGACGCGCTGGCACCGGAGCGGGAGTACGAGGGGCACACGCGAGTGGCGGACCTGTTCGCGCGGCTGCCGGTGGCGCTGCTGGAGCGGGTCGGCGGGCGTTGACGCCGTGCCCCTGTGCGCCGTCCGAAGCGTTCCTCACCCTCGCGGGGCACGGGCTGCACCAGCGATGAGCCCGCGCCTCCGCGCACGCGCGCGTGGGGTCGTCAGCTCCTTCCCCACGTGCGTGGGGCGCCGGTGACGGCCCCGGGTGCGTGGCGACCGCCCGGCACGGTGCGGGCCGGCGTCTGGTCCGACAGTGCGAACACCGCGCCGGTCTTCGCGCTCAGGTCGCAACTGTTCGCGAAGGTGTGGGTGTATTCCACCTTGTGGCCGTTCCACTCGCCGCGCGCGGAGACGGTCACGGGGGCGTAGAGCATCGTGCAGTAGGACCGCTCGGGGGGGATGCGGCGGATGTCCCCCTGCACGGCGGCCAGTTGGTCGCAGGCCTGGGCGGCCCGTGTGTGTCCCTGGGGCGGGTCGCAGATCAGGAGCGTGCCGCGGACGTCCCGGGAACGGGCGTCACCCTTGGTGACCGTCAGATAGAGCCAGTTCCCGCTGGTGGCCGGCCGGGGCACGGCCTGGGCCGGTGTCGCGATGAGCAAGGCGGTCGCGGCGAGCAGGGCGCCGCGCAGGGCCAGGATCGTCTTGTTCATTCCCTGTGCATCGGCACCGCGGGCGCCGAACCCCAGTCCTTCTCACCCGAATGGGAGCGTACGGCCGTGTACTGCCCGGCGAGTTCGAAGGCGGCGAGCACCACGCGCGCCTGGTACTCGGCCTGGCGTGCCACGGGGATCCAGCGTGCGCCGTAGCCGTCGTGGTAGTCGGCGCACCAGGCGTCGATCAGCCGGTCAAGTTCGGGCAGCGCATCCGCCGCCGCGCGCCCGGCGGCCCTGGCGAGCTGGTGCAGCAGCCCCGCGGTGCGCAGCGCGACCCGGCGGCCCGAGATGCCGAGAGCGGTCAGCCGTGCGGTGTCCAGCGGCGGCAGCGGCCGCTGACCGGCGCCGTACAGGTCGGGGTCCCAGGAGTCGGCGAGTCCGGGTCCAACCAGTAAATAGTCGTCCACCGGGGCGAGCAGCCGGGCCGCGTCCGGCACGGCGTCCAGGTGGGGGCGGACGCGGGCCAGCAGCCCCTCCAGAAGGCGCGTGTCGCGGCGCAGCGTGCCGCTGACGGTCCGCAGGACCGCGTCGGGGTCGGCGAGCGGTGAGGGGTCCTCCACGGCCGCCACGCCCCACATGGGCGCCTCCACGACCGCGGTGACGGTGCCGTAGCGGTGCGGGTGGAACCAGGTCGACTCGACCGCTGCCTCCGTGATCGCCGCGGCGAGGTCGCCGCGGCGCGGGGGCGGGATGCGGTACACGGCGGGCCCGAGGAGCGGCCAGTACAGGGTGTCGTACGGGCCGAGCTCCCGCGGGATGCCGAACCGGGCCGCGGCGTGGGCGAGCCGCTGGGCCATGCCGGGCAGGTCGTGGGTCAGTTCGACGAAGCCGCCGCCGACATCGACGCCGTGCAGGGAGCACTGGAAGAAGGGCCGCAGTTCGTCCTGGAGGTCGAGCAGGGCGCGGGTCTCGGGCAGGGCGGCGTGCTCGGCGCCGTCGGGCAGCCACTCGGGCTGTTCGAGGAAGCCGGGGCGGAAGAAGTTCCGGAAGTACCGGCCGAGGGTGTACGGGCCGGACAGCCAGCCCTCGTTGCGCCGGGCGCCGTCGGGGTCGAGGCACAGCAGCAGGTTCCAGGTGGTGTCGGCGTCCCGGCCGAGCCGGGGGTCGGCCAACGCCCGTTCGGCCAGGCGCAGGGCGGTGGCGCCGCCGACGGGCTCGTTGGCGTGCGGTCCGGCGACGACGAGGGCGTGGCGGCTGCCGTGGCCGACGGACAGGAGCCACAGGGGCGTGCCGCCGCGGGACGCGCCCACGCGGCGGAGCCGGGCGTCGCGCGGGTGACCGGCGGCCAGCGCGGCGGCACGGGCGCCGAGTTCGTCCACGGTCGGGTAGCGGAGGAGGGGCGGCAGGGCACACCTCCCCTATGTGGTGCCGTCGATTCACCTGCTGTACATGGCGTACGCACAGTCAGTCACGGCTGGGCAGGTACGTCAACACCGTGGGGCGTACCGAAGGTGGGGTGGCGGAGGGACGGCACTCCGACGGCGTAACGCGCTCGGCGCGGCAGACCGCGCCCTCGCCCCGCTCCGGGCGGCAGACCGCGCGCCGTGGCCCCGCTCCGGCCCGGCAGGCCGGTCCGCGCGGGGAGGGCGCCCTACTCCGACGCCAGGCGGAACGTCATCCTCCCGAAGCCGACCTGGTCGCCCTCGCGGACGACCGCGGCGCCGATCACCCTGCGGCCGTTGACGGTCGTGCCGTTCGTGGAGCCGAGGTCGCGCAGTATCCACAGGCCGCCCTGGCGGCTGAGTTCGGCGTGCACACGGGAGACCGTCTCGTGGCTGAGCCTGAGGCCGCTCGCGGGGTCGCGGCCGATCCGCAGCGGGTAGGGCCGGTCCGGGTGGGGCAGCAGCAGCTTGGGCAGCCGCTCGGCCTGCCAGGCCCGCCGCAGCCGTACGGTGAACCCGGAGACCGCCTCCACGGTCTCGAACACGATCCGCGACCAGCGCTTCTCGGTGGGCAGATCGGCGGTGAGCGCGGCCAGCTCGTGCGGCTGCCGGGCGACCAGGGCCAACTCCATGCGCCGGAGGAAGGTGTCGTGCGACAGACGCCCCAGGGCGACGCCGTCGCGGAGCACCTTCAGCGCCCTGTCGCGTTCGGCGTCCGAGAGCCGCGCGGGGTACGTGTGGAACTCGTAGGACGACGTCACGGACGTGATTGTCGGTCAGTCGGCCCGGAGGTGTCCAGAAGACGCAAAGAGTGGCCCAAGCCGCCGTCAGGGTCGTTCCGTGTGACGAAAGGGTCGATCCGGCGGCGAAGTGATCGCTTTTTGACGCACCATGGACGGACTACATCACGATGGGCAGACGAGGGGGAACGTCAGTGCGGTTCGAGGTGTGGGCGCCGCAGGCCGGCCGGGTCACGCTCCACTGCGGCGGTGCCACGCGCGCGTTGGAGCGCGATCCTGAGCGCGCCGGGTGGTGGGCGGGCGAGGCGGAGGCCGAGGACGGCACGCGTTACGGCTTCGCGCTGGACGACGGCCCCGTGCTGCCCGATCCGCGCTCGCGGCGCCAGCCGGACGGGCCCGACGGGCAGAGCGCGGTGGTCGACCACGGACGCTACGCGTGGCGTGCCGCGTGGCCGGGGCGCGGGCTGCCGGGCGCGGTGCTGTACGAGCTGCACGTGGGCACGTACACCCGTGAGGGCACGCTGGACGCGGCGGCCGAGCGGCTCGAGCACCTGGTGGAACTGGGCGTCTCACACGTCGAGTTGATGCCGTTGTGCCCGTTCCCGGGGCGGCACGGCTGGGGTTACGAGGGCGTCTCGCTGTGGGCGGTGCACGAGCCGTACGGCGGGCCCGCGGCGCTGAAACGGTTCGTCGACCGGGCGCACGAACTCGGCCTCGGCGTCGTGCTGGACGTGGTCCACAACCACCTCGGCCCCTCCGGCAACCACCTCCCCGCCTTCGGCCCGTACTTCACCGACACCCACCACACGCCCTGGGGCTCCGCGGTGAACCTGGACGCGCCCGGCTCGGACGAGGTGCGCGCGTATCTGATCGGCAGCGCGCTGGCCTGGCTGCGCGACTACCGGATCGACGGCCTGCGTCTGGACGCGGTGCACGCGCTGCACGACACGCGCGCGATCCACTTCCTGGAGGAGCTGTCGCAGGCGGTGGACGCCCTGGCCGCCGAGGTGGACCGGCCGCTGTTCCTGATCGCCGAGTCGGACCTGGCCGACCCACGGCTCATCACCCCCCGCGCGGAGAACGGCCTCGGCGTCCACGCGCAGTGGAACGACGACTTCCATCACGCGCTGCACACCGCGCTGACCGGCGAGTCGCAGGGTTACTACGAGGACTTCGCCCGCGCGCCCTTCGCGGCCCTCGCCAAAACCCTGACGGCCGGTTTCTTCCACGACGGCACGTACTCGACGTTCCGGGGCCGGCGGCACGGCCGTCCGCTGGACCGCAGCCGGGTGTCCGCGCACCGCCTGCTCGGCTACTCCCAGACCCACGACCAGGTCGGCAACCGCGCCCAGGGCGACCGGCTGTCGGCGTCCCTCTCCCCCGGCCTCCTGGCGTGCGCGGCGACGCTGATGCTCACGGCCCCCTTCACGCCGATGCTGTTCATGGGCGAGGAGTGGGCCGCGGGCACGCCCTGGCAGTTCTTCACCGACCACACCGATCCCGACCTCGCCGACGCCGTACGACGCGGCAGGCGACGGGAGTTCGCGGCGCACGGCTGGGCGGAGGAGGACGTGCCCGACCCCCAGGACCCGGCGACCCGCGACCGCTCGTGCCTTGACTGGTCAGAGCCGGAACGCGATCCCCACGCGCGCGTGCTGGCCTGGTACCGGGAGCTGGTCGCCCTGCGCCGCGGCCAGCCCGATCTGTCGGACCCCGACCTCTGCGATGTGAAGGTCACCTACGACGAGGACACGCGCTGGTTCGCCTTCCGTCGCGGGGACGTCCGGGTCGCCGTCAACCTCGCCAAGGAGCCGTCGCGCATCCCCCTGGGCCTCCGCAACGCGCGCGTGCTGGCCGCCTGGGAGCCGGTTCAGCCGCCGGACGAGGACGGGATGGTGACCGTGCCGGGCGAGTCGTGCGTGGTGCTGACGCAGGAGTGAGGTGCGGCGCACACGCTCGCGCAGGCGTGTACGCACGCGTCGACGTGACGGCGCCTGGGCCCGGCCGCCCGCGGGCGCCGGTTCGGTGGCGCCCGCTGGGCGCGGTGGCGGAACGGGCCTCCGCTCCCGCGCGGCCGGACGCCCCGCCGACGCCTACGGCGTCTCGTCCCCCGGCAGTTCCGTGACGCGTTCCAGCAGGATCGGCTCCCAGGCGCGGCGCAGGCGGGCCCGGAGGTCCGGCAGGGGGGTGTCGCCTCGACCCTGAAGTCCGCCGGCCAGCGCGACGAGCGCATCGCAACGGGCCAGCCACAGGCCTCGCAGACAGGGGCGGGCGCCGTAGCCGGCGAGGGTGGCGGCGCGCACCGCGGCGGGGGCGCCGACGGCCGCGGCGAGTCCTGCGATGTCCTCGGCCGGGTCGCCGATCACCGCGTCGTCCCAGCCCAGGACGCCGCGCACCCGACCGTCGTCGCTGACGACGAGATGGTCGTCCCGCAGGTTGCGGTGCACCAGGACGGCCGCGCCGGGCTGGGGGGCCAGCTGGCGGGCGGCCGGGGCGGCGAACTGGGCGAGCCGGGCGGGGTCGAACTCGTCCCGCTCGGCGAGGCGCTGCGCGGCGTGCGCGGCGGCGGTTCGCACGGCCTCCAGCGAGCGGGGCGGGACGCGCGGCACGCCGAGCGACTCGGCCTGCCGTACGGGTACCTCGCGCAGCCCCGAGAGCAGTGCCGCCAGGTCCGCCTCGCCGACCGCCGAGACGTCCCGTACCGTTCCGGTCGAGCCGGGCAGCCGGGCGTCGAGGGTGTAGCCGAGGCCGGCGGCCCACTCCCCGTGCGCCACGCTCATCGGCACCGCTGTCCCGATGTGCGGCCGCACCAGGGCCCGCAGCCGCAGTTCACGGCGCTGGCGGGCGGTGGCGTCCCGGTCGGCGGCCAGCCGCAGCACATGCCGCGTGCCAACCCACCAGGTGGCGTGCCCACCCTCGGCGACGGGCGTCACGTCAGGGCCGTCGCCGTCGTGGAGCAGGGTGCGGACCAGTCGGCGTACGGTTTCCGCCGTCGGTGTCGGTGCCTGGGTCATGATCGCGCCGTTGTCGTCTCGGTGGGCCTGGTGCGGGTTGTGCCGGCGGGTCGGCCGGCCGTCGCGTCCTCGATGTCGCGCCGGGGGCGGCCACTGCGTCCTTCCCTCCTTCAGTCGACCATCGCCATCTCACGGGGCGTGTTGTTCAGGCGGCGTCCGCCGTCCTCGGTCACCGTCACGATGTCCTCGATGCGGACCCCGAAGCGGCCCGGCAGATACACACCGGGCTCCACCGAGAAGCACATGCCGGGGACGAGGGGCTGCTCCTCCCCCTCGATCATGTACGGCGGCTCGTGCGTGGTGACGCCGATGCCGTGCCCGGTGCGGTGGATGAAGTACTCCCCGTACCCGGCGTCGGCGATGACCGCGCGGGCCGCCCGGTCGACGTCCTGGCAGGCCGCGCCGGGCCTGACCGCGCGGAAGCCCGCCTCCTGGGCGGCGCGCACCAGGTCGTGCACCCGGCGCTCCTCCTCGGTGGGGTCGCCGACGTGGACCGTGCGGGTGGTGTCGGAGCCGTAGCCGTGCTTGAGCCCGCCGAAGTCGAGGACGACCATGTCGCCGCGCTCGATGACGCGCTCGCCGGCCTCGTGGTGCGGGTTGGCGCCGTTGGGGCCCGAGGCGACGATGGTGAAGTCGACCTGGGAATGGCCGAAGTGCCGCAGCAGATCGGCGAGGTCCCCGGCGACCTCGCGCTCCCGGCGACCGGCGAAGGGGACCTTCCGGATCTCCTCGTACGTCGCGTCCGCGGCGGCGCCCGCGGCGGCCAGCCGGTCGAGTTCCGCGGCGTCCTTGACGGCCCGCAGCATCGGCAGGGCGCGGGTGAGCGCGACGTGGCCGGCGTCGGGAAGCCGTTCGCGCAGGCCGAGCAGGTGCAGGGCCCAGGCGTTGTCGCTGATGCCGTAGCGGCCGTCGGCGGTCAGCAGGGAGGCGGCCGCCTCGTAGGGGTCCTTGCCGTCGGTCCAGTCGCGCAGCGTCAGGGCGCTCCCGCCGGGCGCCTGGGCGGCGTCGGGCGCCTCCAGGGTGGGCACGACGAGGACGGGGTCGTGCCCGGCGCGCAGCACCAGCAGGGTGAGGCGTTCGGTCTCCACCGGGCGGTATCCCGTCAGCCACACCAGGTCGGGTCCGGGCGCGACCAGGACCCCGTCGAGCCCGGCCTCGGCGGCGGCGTCCGCGGCACGCCGCATCCGGGCCGCGTAGTCCTCGGCGGTGAAGGGCGCGGGACCGTCCCTGTCGGGCGGTACGGGCGTGCCGGTCATCCATAACCTCCGCTGGTCCGGGTCCTCCCAGGGTCCACGGGCAGCATCCTGCCCCTCCGCAGGGGCGGACGCGAGCCCATTGCGACCATGACGGCCCGCGCACGGGGGCACCCGCCCGCGCACCGGATCACCCCATGGCCTGCGGAGCGGGCAGCAGCCGTGCGGCCAGTGTCGCCGCGGCTCCGCGCAGGCCCCGGCCGTGTACGAGTTCCGTGCGGTGGACCACGCGGGGCGCCGTGAGCGGCACGGCGACCGTGCCCGGTACTCCGGTGGCCGCCGAGCGCGGCAGCACTGCGAGGCCGTGGCCTGCGGCCGCAAGCGCCATCAGCGTGCGCAGATCGGTGCCCTCCTGGCGCAGGGCCGGCCGGAAGCCCGTGCCACCGGCCACGGCCCGCAGTTGAGCCAGCGGCAGGCCCGCGTCGGGGGCGTCCAGCCAGCGCGCGTCTGCCAGGTCGCCGAGCCGGACCCCGGCGCGGCCGGCGAGCGGATGGCTGCGTGGCAGCAGAACGCAGACGGGCTCCTCGCCGGCGCTCTCGGTCACGAGCGGCGCCACGTCGGGCAGCCGCAGCGGATCGCTGGGCGCGGCCAGGCCGTCCACGAGGCCGAGGTCCGCGCCGCCGGTGGCGACCGCTGCGGGTATCTCGTCCCGGGTGAGCACCCTCAGGGTGACGCCCGCGGCGGGCAGTGCGGCGAGGACGCGCGGCCCTAGCGCGGTCGGCGTGGCCGCGAGCGTCACCCCGAGCGTGGGTGCGGCCGCCATCCGCGTGACATCGGCCCTGGCCGCATCGAGGCGCAGCAGCAGCGGACCGGCGTGTTCGAGGAGCCGTTCGCCCGCCGTGGTGGGGGCGACCGGACGCCGGGTCAGCAGCGGCGCCCCGAGGTCCTGTTCGAGCGTGGCGATGTGCTGCGACACGGCGGACTGCGTGTAGCCGAGTTCGCGGGCGGCCTCTGAGAAGGACGCGAGCCGGGCCACGGTGACGTAGGTGCGCAGGAGGTGCGGGTCCATGCGCCTCAGCATGCCGCATGACATCAGCATCGCTTATGGAGAGTGCAGCGATCATCGTTGGACGTGAACCATGCGGCGGGTCGAGCATGGTCGGCATGACATCCGACGCGACGCACACCGCCCGTCTCGCCCTGGTCGGCGACCGCTCCCCCGCCGTGGTCTCGCACACCCGCGTTCCTCTGCTGCTGGAGGCGCTCGCCGAGCGCGACCGGCTCGTCCTCGACGCCTACTGGATCCCGTCCGAGGAGGCCGCGGACGAGGGCGCCGTGCGCGGCTTCGACGCGGTGTGGGTGCTGCCGGGCAGCCCGTACCGGAGCGAGGCCGGGGTGCTCGCGGCGATCCGCACCGCACGGGAGGAGGGGATCCCGTTCCTCGGCACGTGCGGCGGCTTCCAGCACGCGCTCCTGGAGTACGCCCGCACCGTGTGCGGTCTGACCCGGGTCGCGCACGCGGAGAACGACCCGGATGCCGACGACCTCCTCATCGAGCCGCTGGCCTGCTCCCTGGTGGGCCACGAGGCCGCGGTCCGTGTCGTCCCCGGCACGCTGGCGCACCATGTGATCGGCTCGCAGCGGACCGTCGAACGGTACTTCTGCTCGTACGGCCCCTCCCGGCACCTGGACACGCTGCACGCGCACGGGCTGCGGTTCAGCGGACACGACGAGGACGGACAGGTGAGGGTCGCGGAACTGCCCGGCCACCCCTTCTTCCTGGCCACCCTCTTCCAGCCGGAACTCGCGGGCGACGGCTCGCGCCCGCACCCCGTCGTGCGGGCGCTGGCGCAAGCCGCGGTGGAGCACGCCGGCCGTCGCGAGAAGGTCCGGCTCGCCTGACCTCCGGTCCGGGAGCGGCGGGCCCGTCGGCCCAGGTGGCCGTCGTGTCCGCCGCACCCGGCGCCGTGCCCGGGGCGGTCAGCGTGCCACCGGCGCCGCCCGCAGGGTGACGGCCGAAGCCAGGTCCGGGACGAAGCCGTGGAAGCGGCGGGCCAGGTCGTCGGCACCGTAGCGGTGGCAGTCGCGGTGCCAGTTCAGGACGGCCGCCATGTAGTTCCGCAGGTCGGCCACATAGCTGTCCATGACCTCGCGCGCCTCCTGGGAGAGTGCGAAGTCGTCGAACAGCACGGGCAGTTCGCGGGCGGCCACGTGCTGGAACTGCTCCATGCGCCGGTTCATCAGGTCGCCCACGATGCGCACCGCCGTCGGGTAGTCGCAGCCGAAGAAGTTCTGCGCCACGAGGAGCGCGTTGTGGATCTCGCCCTCGTACTCGATCTCCTTCTGGTACGAGAAGACGTCGTTGACGAGCATCGCGTAGTCGATGGCCGCGTTCTCCAGTGCGCGGACCGTACCGCTGCGGTACACCTCGGGCGGGACCGCGGGGCTGTGGCCCATGCGGCAGAGGTTCTTGGTGAGGTCGGCGCCGAAGGTGGCGCGGCGCATCTCCAGGTAGTCGACGGGGTCCGGGATGCGGTTCTGGAGCTGGTTGGACAGCTCCCACACCCAGCTCTCGGTCATGTCGTCGACGGCGGCGCGCAACGATCGCCGCTGCTCCGGGGTCATCCCGGCCGTGGTGCGCGCCCACAGGTCGATCAGGCCGCGCTCCATCCCGTTCGCGGGGACGGGGAACTCCCCACCGTCGAGGGGCATGCACGACGACAGCCGCTCGGTGCACAGCCTGGCCGCGGCGAGGTCGCGGCGGTGGCCGAAGACGAGAGGGTAGTAGTCGTCGCCGTAGGTGCCCCAGGACAGCCACTGGGAGCTGAGGTCCAGCGCCTCGGGGGTCGCGTCCGGGTCCAGTCCTGACGCGCACAGGGGCAGGTCGTACGCGGCCAGCTTGTCCTCGTCCCAGACGCCCTCCTGGAGCATGCCCATCCGGTGCATCCAGGGGGTGAGGCGGCTGCGGGCGCCGTCCAGGTGCGGGCTGAGCTCCACCTCGTAGGGCATGTGGAGGTCGGGGATCAGCGAAGGCCCCACCTGCTGGAAGGGAAGGTGGGTGTACGCACGCAGCCTCCCCCACTGCCTGAAGGGCGCGGGAGGTGCCCCCATGGCCCTCGCGTCGGCGAGCACCGCGCGCACGTCGGCGGCGGACGTGCCGAGGCCGGAGAGCCCGAAGGGGCGCTGCCGGGAGCGGGCGTTCTCGTTCATGTAGCGGCTGGAGCGCATGTGCCATTCGTGGCCGCCGGACTGCCAGTCCTGCAGTCCCTTCGCGTACGCGGCGACGGCGGCGAGCTCGTCCGGGGTGAGACCCCTGTCCAGGGCCAGGGCGGGAACCTCGGTGAACGCGGTGTGCTCGAACTGGTGCAGACGTGAGGTGAGGATGTCGTTGACGGCGTCGGCCGCCTCCTGTGTGCCGCAGCCGAAGAAGGTCTCCAGGACGAGGACGCCGTTGCTGTTCTCGCCCTCCTCCTCGACCTCGCGCTGGTAGGAGAAGAGGTCGTTGCGCAGGTGGACCGCGTCGGCGAACGTCTCCATGAGCACGCGCAGCGGGCGGGACGTCGCGACACGGTCGGGTACCTCGGCGGTGGCGTACTCGACGAGTCCCGCGGACCAGGGGGCGCCGCCCACCTTGCGGCGCATCTCGATGTACTCGACCGGGTTGGCGATCCGCCCTTCGTTGATGTTGGACAGCTCCCACAGGGATTCGTTGAGCAGATGCTCGGTGGCGACGGCGAACCGCCGGCGCCAGTCGGGGGACCTGGACGGCACCGTGCGTGCCCACAGGTCGGCGAGGCCCGCTTCCACCGGGTTCTCCGGGGCCGGGACCGCGGTGCCGAGGTCCAGGGGCATGAACAGCGGGAGGCGGTCCAGGTAGGCCTTGCCGCCCTCGCGGTCCTGGGTGCGCTTGAAGGTCTCCAGGAAGTGGTCGTCGAAGAAGAACACCCACACGTACCAGTCGGTGATCAGGGAGAGGGCCGCGGCGTCGCAGTCGGGGTGGGTGTACGCGCACAGCAGCCCGTAGTCGTGCGCGTCGAGGTCGGACTGCTCCCAGATGCCGGAGCCCTCCAGCATGCCCATGGCGCGAGCCCACTCCGTGGAGTGGGCGCGGGCCTCGTCGACATGCGGGTTCAGCCGGGCGGGGTACGGCATGTAGAAGTGCGGGAGGTCGAACGGCTGCGTCATGGCCGGGTCCTGCCCGTGGGGTGGGGGAGGCATCCGTTCGGTGGGATGTGATCACACCAACGCGTGAATCGGGGGTGCGGTTCCCTGTGGGGTGCGCCGGTCCCGGTCTCGCCCCGCCGCCCCTGCCCTGGGAAGTCGCCGACGGACCGAGAGCCCCGAACACAATGGGCGCCCGGCTCACTCGCGACGCCCGGCCCCCACTCCCCCACTGCCTGAACGGCGTGCGGGCACCCTCAGCCGCGTTGCCGAAATGCCCGAGCAGCTCCGCCACGACGGCCTTCCGGCGCCGTGCGATCACGCTCCCCCGAGCTCTCGGCTTCGCCCGGGCAAGGTCAGTCGCGGGCCCCTTGCAGGAGTCGGCCAAGAGCCCCGAACAAAATGGGAGTCCGATCAGCTCGCGGCGTCTGGTGCATGCGATCGCAAGGCGCCGGAAGGTCCTCGTAGCGGAGCTACTGGGGCCTTTCGGTAACGCGGCGAGCGTGCGTGCCAGGCGTCGCGAGCCGGGCGCCCATTGTGTTCGGGGCTCTAAGGGGCGTGGTTGCTTGACGCAGCGCCTCCTCGGGGGACAGGCGGGTGCCGTGGTCGAAGGCCTGTGCGAAGTCCGCGTCGCCCAGGGTGGTACGGGCCGCGTGGGTGATGCGGTCGACGTCGGTGCGTTCGGCCGGAGGCAGGGGTGCGCCGACGCTGCGGCGGGCTCGGTCGGCGGCGCCGAGCAGCAGGGCTGCGCAGCCGGCGGCCGACTCGGTGCCGTGCAGGGCCATCGCGCCCGCCAGGCCCTCCAGGGACAGCGCGAGGGCGCGGGGTTCACCGAGTGCGCGGGCCACGTCCAGGCCGCGCAGGTGATGCGCCGCGGCGCTCTCGGCGTCGCCCCGCAGTTCGGCGACGAAACCGAACTCGGCCAGCAGCAGGTGGTCACCCGCCTGCGAGGATACGTCCGCGTAGCCGTCGCGCAGGTGCCGCAGGTGCACCTCGGCGGCATCGAGGTCGCCTGAGCGGCGGGCACCGAGTGCCAGGCCCATCTCGGCGTGGATCTCGCCGTACTTGTAGCCCTGTTCGGCGGCGCTGCGCCGGGCCTGTTCGTGCAGGTCGCGGGCCCGGTCGAAGTCGCGGGCCAGCAGCGCCAGGCGGCCCAGACCGGACAGCCGGGCCGACTCCTCAGCCGCCAGACCCAGTTCGCGCGCGATGCGCAGCCCCTCGTACTGGCGGCGCGTGGCCTCCTCGTATTCGCCTTTGATCTCGGCGAGCGCTGCGAGCGGCGACACGGTCTGCAGTTCTCCCCAGCGGTCGCCCACCGTGCGGAAGAGCCCGGCGCTGCGCCGTCCATCGCGGCCCACCCTGTCGAGGTCGCCACGAATGAGCGCGAGCGCGGCCCGCAGGCCGAGCGCAGCAGCGGTGCCCCACTGGTCGCCCGCGGCGGTGAACAGCTTCAGCGCCCGGTCGTTCAACTCACCGCTGTCGGCGGCCGCTCCCGCGCTGAACAGACCGTACGCGCACAGCCACAGCGCTCGCGCACGGCGTTCCGGGTCGGGGACGGCGTCGCCGTTCGGCGCGCCGGTAGCCGCGTTGTGATCACCGGTGAGCAGGGCGAAAGCGGCATGCAGCAGGGTCAGTTCGGCGTGATCGGATTCCGCTTCGGCGGCCGTGGTGGCGTCCAGGACCGCGCGCAGACTGCGGCGTGCCTGGACAAGCCGTCCGCGCAGCAGCCACCACCAGGCCAGAGCGGTGGCCAGGCGTGCCGCCTCGGCCGGCGCCCCGGCTGCGGCCCGGCGCACCGCCTCGTCAAGGGCCGCCCGCAGGTTGCCGGACTCAGCATCGAGCCGGGCAAGCCAGGACCGCTGCTCGGCACCGCGCAGTTCGCCTTCGGCCCGTTCGGCGAGCGCGAGGTAGTGGCGCAGGTGCCGGTCACGAACGCCGGCGAAATCCTCCATCTCGTGCAGCCGCCCGGTCGCGTACGCGGCGACGGACTCCAGCAGCCGGTAGCGCGGACCGGTAGGCCCGGCAACGACGACCACCAAGGACCGGTCGACGAGCCGGGACACCAGGGCAGGCACCTCGGCGCCGGCGACGCCGTCGCCCGCGCATACCGCCTCGGCCGCCTGCAGGTCGCAGCCGTCGCTGAAAGCGGCCAGGCGGCGCAGCACGATGCGCTCCGGCGCGCTGAGCAGCTCCCAGCTCCAGTCGATCATCGCGCGCAGGGTCTGCTGGCGCGCCGGCGCGCCGCGCCGTCCGGAGGTCAGGAGCTGGAACCGGTCGCCGAGTCGGGCCGCCAACTCGCGCACGCCGAGGGCGCGTACCCGGGTCGCGGCCAGTTCCAGGGCCAGCGGGATGCCGTCCAGGCGGCGGCAGATCTCGGTGACGGCGGCGCGGTCGGAGGCGTCACAGGCGCCGGAGGCGAGCGGGCAGCCGGGTGCCGCAGCGGCGACTCGCTGCGTGAACAGCCGTACCGCGTCCGTGGTGGGCAGCGGCTCGACCGGAAACACTTCCTCGCCCGGCAGGCCCAGCGGCTCCTGGCTGGTGGCCAGTATGCGCAGCCCGGGCGCGGTGCGCAGGAGCAGGCCGGCGAGGTCGGCGGCGGCGTCGACGACGTGCTCGCAGTTGTCCAGCACGAGCAGGGTGCGGCGGTCGCGCAGCACGGTGGCGAGGTGGTGGGCGGGCGACGGGGTGCCGGTGCCGTGGACCGGCACGGCGGAGGGTGTGTGGTCGCTGATGCCGAGGGTGGTGGCGACGATCTGGGCGAGGTCGGCGGCGGTCCCGTCGCGGATGCCGGAGAACTCGACGAACCAGGTCCCGTCGGCCAGGTTCACGACGGATCCGCCGTGGACGGCGTCGGCCGCTGCCACGGCCAGCCGGGTCTTGCCCACTCCGCCGGGGCCGGTCAGGGTCACCAGGCGTGCTGCGTGGAGGAGTTCGGAGAGCCGGGCCAAGGCTTTGTCGCGGCCGATCAGGGGGGTGAGGGAGGTGGGCAGGTTGGCGGGGGCCGGCGTGGTGCGCGCGTCCGCCTCCGTGGCGGGCCGGGGGCTGCCGGCGTCCGGCTCCGTACGAGGACGAGAGCGGGTGGCGTTGTGCGGCGCCGGCTTCAGCTCCGGGTCCTGGCGGAGCACCGCCTGGTGCAGTGCGGCGAGTTCGGGGCTCGGGTCGACGCCCAGATCGGCGAGAAGACGTGCGCGTAGATCCTCGTACGCCTCGAGCGCCTCACTCTGGCGGCCCGTCGCGTACAGCGCCCGCATCTGCAGCGCGCGCAGCCGTTCGCGCAGCGGATGCCGGTTCACCAGGTCGGCGAGTTCCCCGGCGAGCAGGACATGGTCGCCGGCCGCCAGACGGGCTTCGGCCTGCTCCTCCAGTACGGACAGCCGCTGCTCGGCGAGGCGTTGCGCGGCCCCGCGGACGAACTCCCGGTCGGCGAAGTCGGCGTAGGCGGGACCGCGCCACAGCTCGAGCGCCTCGGTGAGCAGCGCGGCCCGGTCACCGGGGGCTGCAGCGCCGCGGGCTCGCTCCACCAGGGCGCGGAACCGGGCGGCGTCCACCTCGTCGCCGTCGAGCCGCAGCCGGTAGCCGGACGGCTGGTGCAGCACGCGGTCCCGGCCCAGGGCCCGGCGCAGCTGCGACACCTTGGCCTGCAACGCGCCCGCGGCCCGGCCCGGCGGCCGGTCGCCCCACAGGTCATGGATGAGGCGATCCGCGGAGACCGGGCCGCCGTCATGCACCAGCAGATCGGCGAGCAGCGCCCGGACCTTCGCCTCTGGAACCCTGACGGCCACCCCCTCGTCGTCCCACACCGCCAGTGGGCCCAACACCCCAAACCGCATGGGCGTCACTGTACGTCACGGAAACCGTTCCGACAGGACGGCCACCGAGCCGCTGACGGCCCCGTTCCCCCGACCGCAAGCCGACCGTCAGCGGTTCCGAAGGTTTCCCGAAGCAGCCCGGCGCACAGTCGTGTCCGCCGGGCGGTACCACGCGACCGACCCGGGAGACAGACGCGGGGAGGGAACGGCAGCATGACCAAGTACGCGGGCCGGACGGCCGTTGTCCTCGGAGAGGCCACCGAGATTGCGCTGGCCATCGCCAAACGGCTGGTGGAGGGCGGCGCCCACGTCGTGCTGACCGCCCGCACCACCGAGGAGCGCCGCTGGTTGTGCACCGAACTGGGCTCCACCGCCCGGATCGTCGCACCGGCCGACGTGTCGGCCTGCCTCGGCCCTGGTGGCGCTGTCGACCTGCTGTTCGCCGACTCAGTGGACACCGTTCGGCCACTGCTGCCGCTCCTCAGCGACGGTGGCTCGGTCGTCCTGACGGCGCCCGGCCCGCCGTCCACCGCCGTGCACACGCTGGCCGCCGAACTTCTCTCCCGCCGCATCCGCGTCAACGCCGTGGCGCCGGGTTGTATCGGGGCGCCGGACGGCAACGGTGCGTTGCTGCCGCCGTTGGGCCGCCTCGGCGCCGCTGAGGAGGTGGCGCGCGCAGCGCTCTTCCTGGCCACCGACGCCACCTTCACCACCGGAGTCCGCCTCCCGGTCGACGGCGGACTCGGCCGGCCATGACACCGCAGCGGCCCTGACCCGAGGGTCCACCCACCCGTCCCCTACGCCCCTGGAGCACATCCATGAGCACCACACCCGACACCGCGGCCGGTTCGGCCGCCGAGCCCGGCGTCGCAGCGCGTCGGCAGGGCGTCGCCGAGGAACCGCAGAAGCTGCCCATGTTCGCCCTGCTGGCCCTCGCGACCGCCGTCTTCATCACCAGTCTCACCGAGACCCTGCCCGCCGGCCTCCTCCCGGCGATGAGCCATGACCTGCACGTGAGCGAATCCGCAACCGGGCAGACGGTCACGATCTACGCGATCGGCACCGCGCTCACCGCCATCCCGCTGACCGCGGCCACCGCGGGCTGGCGCCGCAAGCGGCTGCTGCTGACCGCCATGGCGGGCTTCGCCGTCGCCAACACCGTCACCGCACTGTCCTCCGTCTACGGGCTGACCATGGCGGCGCGCTTCGTCGCCGGCGTCGCGGCGGGTGTGGCCTGGGCGCTGCTCGCCGGGTACGCCCGCCGACTGGCCCCGGCCCATCTCCAGGGCCGGGCGATCGCCATCGCGATGGCGGGCATCCCCGTCGCGCTCTCGCTCGGCGTGCCCGCCGGCACCTTCCTCGGCAAGGTGTCCGGCTGGCGCGTGGCATTCCTCGCGATGACGGCACTGACCGTCCTGCTGCTGGCCTGGATCGCCGCCGCCGTCCCGGACTTCCCGGGCCAGGAGCGCGGCGAGCGGCCGAAGATGCTGCACGCGCTGCGCGTCCCGGGCGTGGCCCCGGTGCTGTTCGTCACGCTGGTCTTCGTCCTGGCGCACACCATCATCTACGCGTACATCGCCACGTTCCTCGACGACCTGGGCATCGGGGGCAACACCGACTTGGTGCTCCTCGTGTTCGGCGCCGCCTCGCTGCTGAGCATCTGGATCGTCGGCGCACAGATCCATCACCGGCTGCGCGTGCTGACCATCGCCAGCTCGCTGCTGGTCGCGGTGGCCGCCGCGGCGCTGGCCGTGCTCGCCGACCACACCGCGCTCGTCTATGTCGCCGCCGTGCTGTGGGGCCTGGGATGGGGCGGGGTTCCGACCCTGCTGCAGACCGCGGCCGGTGACGCGGGCGGCGAGTCGGCGGCCGACGCGGCTCAGGCGATGCTCGTCACGCTGTGGAACGTCGCCATGGCCGGCGGCGGAGTCATCGGCGGCGTACTGCTCGATCTGAGCGGCAGCGACTCCTTGCCGTGGAGCGTGCTGCTGCTCATGCTCCCGGTGATCGCCGTCATCCTCCTCGCCCGCAGCCACGGCTTCCCCGCCAAGAGGCCGGTGTCGTAGGCCGGACCGGACGACGTCCAGAAAGGGAAGACAAGAGGCGACGAGGAGCTCGCATGCGCATCGGAGAGCTGTCGGAGCAGACCCAGACCTCCCGCAGACTGCTGCGCTACTACGAGGACCAGGGGCTGATCGCCTCCCGGCGCGACCCCAACGGCTGGCGCTGCTACGACGAACGGAACGTGGACCGCGTCCGGCAGATCCGCCGGCTGCTCGAGGCGGGCCTGCCGACCCGGATCATCCGCCAGATACTGCCCTGTTTGGACGAGCCGGGCACCATCGACGTCCCCGACGCCTCACCGGAGATCATCGCCGCGCTGGAACAGGAACGAAACCGGCTGACCGAGCGCATCCGATTCCTGGTGCGCAACCGTGACGCCGTCGCCGCATACCTCGACACGGTGCGCGCCGGACGGGCCGCCTGAGGTCTTCCCGATTCCACCCTCCCTACCGGCAGGCCCGTCCTGCCGTCCCACCTGGGCACTTCGCCCCTCACATCAGTGTCAGCATCGGACTGTGGAGTCATGACCGAAAAGACTGGATCAACCGAGACCACCGCGGAGAGCGAGACGCAGCAGCCCGCACAGCAGCTGCTGCACCACGTCGAGTTCGGCTCCGGCACCCCCGTAGTACTGCTGCACGGCTACACCATCGACCACCGGCTTCTGCTGCCTCTGGAGCCCGTGTTCGCCGTGCGCCGCGGCTGGCGGCGGCTTTACGTGGACCTCCCCGGCTCCGGCCGCTCACCGCGTCTGGACGGGCCGGTCACGGCCGAGGCGATGGGAGAGGCGGTACTTCGGTTCGTGGACAAGGTCGTCGGCGACGAGCCGTTCGCGGTCGTGGGCATCTCCTACGGCGGCCAGCTCGCCCGCCACCTGGTCGCCGAGCGCGGCAAACAGGTCCTGGGCACGGCGCTGATCGCTCCGCTGGTCAAGCCGAGCGGTCAGCGGGTGCTGCCCGAGCGGCAGGTGCTCACCCGGGACGAGGCGCTGCTGGCCTCGCTCGACCCGGCCGACCGCGAGGTGTTCACCGGTATCGCGCTGTACCAGGACGACGCGGGCTGGAGCGCCTTCCGCGACCATGTGCTGCCCGGCATCCGCGCTCACCACCGCGGGGACGCCGCGGCGCTGCTCAAGGCCTACACGTTCGCCCGGACGCCGGAGTCCCGCTTCGGTACGCACGACGGCGTACACCTTGTGGTCACGGGCCGTCAGGACCACATGGTGGGCTGGCGGGACCAGCTCGATCTTCTGGACCACTACCCGCGCGCGACCTACGCAGTACTCGACGGCGCGGGCCACAACGTCCACCTCGACCAGCCGGACGCCGTCCATGGCCTGATCGGCAACTGGCTCGACACCCTGGCGGTGGACCGCCGCTGACGGCCCCGCCGCCGGCCACCGAGCCGACCGCCGAAGGTATCCCCCGGCCTTCGGCGGTCGTCCCTTTTCAGCCACCGATGATTGTTAATAAGATTTTGACACTTCATTGGCCAGGCCCCCGACTGCCCATTCCCCATGGTGCGCCGATCAGTGTTTCCGGACTGAGCGCCCGCTTCCGCTTCGCTCTCCGGCAGCGCCCATCCACCTCACTCGCGGCCGTTCCCCCTGCTCAGAGCGCGAAGTCATGAAGTATCCGTGCCTGCTCTTTGAACTTGCGAAGGCAACGGTATTTTGTGAGCCGTGCAGATGCACGATGCACTGACACCTGTTCGAGCGTTACGGGAAACGAGGGGACGTAGCGTTTATGCCAACGAGTGAGGCGCGCACGGCCGCGACCGAGGGAGCTCGGTTCCACAGGTTTACGGAGGATGTCTTCCGGTCGCTTCACCGAGTGGAGCAGCGTCGTTGGGCCCGCGCGTATCTATGGGCCCTGATCCACGGTTCCGGCAAGAAGACCCCGCGCCATATGGCACGTTCGGAGGCCTTACCCGCGTCGGCGATACAGGGGCTGCACCAGTTCATCAACGCCAGTCCCTGGGACTGGAGGCCGGTGCGCCGCAGACTCGCCCTGCGTGTCGCGGCGAGTGCGGCGCCGTACGCCTGGACGGTCGCCGAACTCATCATCCCGAAGACCGGCAAGCACTCCGTCGGCGTGCACCGCCGCCTGGACCCCGTCACCGGAAGGGAGGTCAACTGCCAGCGGGCGCTGGGACTCTACCTGGCGGGCGAGTCCCACTCCTTCCCGGTCGACTGGAGCCTGGTGCTCAGCGGCCCCTGGGACTGGGACCCGCAGCGCAGGCGGCGCAGCCGGATACCGGAGGAGGAGAGGGAGCGCCCGGTCGGCGCCTATGTCCTTGACCATGCCGCGGACGCGGTCACGCTGCCGCATGTGGCCGGACTGCCCTGGGTCCTCGATCTGACCCGGTGCGACGACGCGGCCGGCGTGCTGGCAGGACTGGCCCGGGAACGGCTGGATGTGGTGTGCGAGGTCGACCCCGGGCAGGTCGTGCTCGTCGGACAGCACACGCCGACCGTCAGCACGGTGGGCGCGGTGATGGGGATACGGCACGCGCGGCAGCCGCATGTGATGGTGCAACACACCCGGGAGGGTGGCGCCAAAGCAGTGCCGATCTACGCTTACGCCGACACGGTCCGACTGCCGCAACTCGCGGTGGGGGCCGACGGTGCGGCGCGCACCTACCGCATCCTGGAGCGGCCCGCCTCGGACGGCCGGGTGCCCGCCCGGTACTGGATCACCAGCCTCACCGACCGGCCGGTGGACGAGGTGCTGTCCCTGGTGCGAGGCCGGACCGCCGCTCTGTCGGCGGTCAAGGCCCTGCAGGACCGCTTCGGGGTCCTGGATTTCGAGGGCCGCTCCTTCCCGGGCTGGCACCACCACATGACGATGGCCTCGGCCGCGTACGTCTACCAGTACCTCGACGGCGCATCAGGCCGCGACGCCGTGTCGTCGGCGGCCGCCGCAGCTCAGCTGAGCGGGGCCGCGAGCTGACGCCGGCCGAAGGAGCCAGAGGGGAGCCGATGACAGGGGAACGGCAGGAATGACGAACGTACTCGTGGTGGAGCACGACGCATCGGCGGCCGAGGCCATGGAGCGTGACCTGCGCAGACAGGGCTACACCACGCGGAGCGTGCACAGCGGGGCGCGGGCGCTTCGCGGGTACCGTGACGCGGATCTGGTGTTGCTCTCGCTGGAGCTCGCGGACATCGACGGACTGGAGGTGTGCCGATCGATGCGCGGCGGTGGGGACACCCCGCTGATCGCCGTGACCGAACTCGACAATGAACTGGAGCGGGTCCTCGCGCTGCGCGCCGGCGCGGACGACTGCGTGGTGAGGACCTGGGGTTTCAGGGAGATCGGCGCGCGGATCGAGGCCGTGCTGCGCCGTTCTCGTCGCAAGACGGCCGCGGCGGACGTCATCTCCCTGCGTCCGCTGCACATAGATCCACGCAGACGGGAAGTGCGGCTGCACGACCGGCTGATTCCTGTCACGTCCAAGGAATTCGAGCTGCTCTACACGTTGGCCTTGAGTCCAGAGACGGTCGTGTCCCGAAAGGAATTGATGGCGAAGGTGTGGGGCACCGACTGGGCCTGCACCAGCCGCACCATTGACACACATGTGAGCAGCTTGCGGGCGAAACTCGGCTGCAGCCGGTGGATCACCACAGTCCGCGGCATCGGTTACCGGATGGGATACGGCGAAGGGCACCCGGCGTCGGAAACGTCAGAGGTACCTGAGGCCTCATGAGCCGTTCGCTCCCAGACGTGGGCCGCAGCTGAGCCTGAAAGCCGGGCCGGCAGTGGAGGGCCCGGGCGCGCGCCACGGGCGTACGCCGGGGCCCTCCACTCGTCACACCGCCGCCTTGTCCAGCCGCCGCAGCAGCGGGTGCTCATCACCCGCAGCAGTGCCGAGCAGTGTGCGCCTGGCCCACCAGACCGACGCCAGGTTGGACGTGAGCAGTGTGCGGCCGGGCTCACGACGGGCCAGTTCGCGGAGCGCGGCGAGGGTACCCATTCCCGTGCCGGTGAACAGCAGAGCAGTGCCGTCCGGGAGTTCGCTCTCCTCGATGCGCTCGAGTATCGCCGACGTCGTCACCCGGTACGGGTCGTAGTGCCGGTCGCCGCCGGGCGCCGAGCGCGCCGGGACCAGCACGACACCGTCGACCACGAGGCCGGCCCGCTCCCAGAAGTCCCGCGAGACGTCGGTGAGCCACGGCTCGTACGGCGAGACGAGGGTCAGCCGGCGCACGCCCAGGGCCTCGCACGCGGCCAGGATCGCCTGCGTCGCGGACCGCACCGGGAAACCTGCGCGCTCGGACAGCTCCGCGCAGAAGACGCGATCGCCGTCCGGTCCCAGCAGGTAGTGGGAGGCGCTGCAGGCCACCACGGCCGCGTCCAGCCGCATCCGGCCGAACCGGCCGAGCGTGTCGGGCAGGACCCGGTTGTAGGACTTGAGCATGTCTTTGAGCCCCAGCCCGGGTGTCAGGGGGAAGCGGGCCGTGTAGACGTTCACACGGTGGCCGAGCAGGGTGGTGAACTCCGGCTCCGCGGTGGGATTCTCCGGCGGGACGACGAGCCCGAGCCGGGGCAGTGAGAGAAGGTCCATGAACGGCACCGTAGGCGCAGTACGAATGCACGGCCCCCGAATTCGTGCCTCTTTTTCCCACGACCCACACCGTTCTTGCACGGCCTGTCCTTCCTGACATTCCTTGACACTCTTCAACAGCTTTCTGACACGGAACCCGTTGCCGTGAACCGGCACGGACAAGGAGGCTGTTACTCAGCACCGGCCGCATCCATTTCCGGCTTGCGGCTCACCTGACTCGTCCGGAAGCATGGACGTTGATTCCCTTCTGGAACAAGGAGTGAACTGAAATGGCAGGAGCGGAAAACCACGAGGAACTCCCGATCCCGCCGCGGATATCCGACGCGACCCTGCGCGACTCCGCGCACATGGCGGGCGTCGAGTTCGGTCCGAAGGACGCTTCGGCCATCGCCGACCTGCTGGTGCGAACCGGCGTCGAACTGGTCGAGGTGGGCATGGTCTCCGGCCCGGACTCCAAGGACGCCCCCCTGGTCGAGGCCGTCCACGCGACGATCGGCCCCGAGCGCAGCATGACGCTCCTCGTGGTGCGGGACCGGCAGCAGGTGGCCCGGGCTCTCGACGAGGCCGAACGCCTGGGCGTACGCCACATCATGTACTCCATCCCCACCTCGGAGCAGCACGCGAAGCTGAAGCTGGGCTCGCCGAGCGCGAAGTTCCTGCACACGCTGGCCCGTTCGGCGATCTCGCAGGCCAAGGAGCGCGGCTTCCACGTCACCTTCAGCGGCGAGGACGGCGCCCGCACCCCCAAGGAGCGACTCGTCCCGTATGTGACCGCCGGCTTCGAGGCCGGGGCCGACAGGTTCCGACTGGCCGAGACCGTCGCCTACCTCTCACCCTGGCAGATGGAGACGGTGATCGCGGACCTCACCGCGATCGACGGCTCCGAGATCGAGATTCACTCGCACAACATGCTGGGCATGGCCGTCGCCAACTCGCTCGCCGCCGTCCGCGCCGGGGCGAGCTGGATCTCGGCGACCGTCGGCGGCATCGGCGAGCGCGGCGGCAACGCCCCGCTGGCCGAGTTGCTCACCTCGCTGCGGGTGGTGCACGGCGACACCCGCTTCGACCTCACCCACCTCACCGAGCTGTCCCGCATCGCGCTGAGGGGTTCCGGCCTCGGCGAGGCCTTCCAGTCCGGCCCGACCACGCCGCACGCCTTCGCCTACGAGCTGCCCGGCCAACTCAGCCACCCGGAAGCCTACGAAACACTGCCCGCCGAACTCGTCGGCAACGCCCGAGAGCTGCGGGTACGGACCCGGCTGACCCCGGCCCTCGTCAAGTGGGCACTGGCCGACTCCGGGATCTTCGTCGACGTCGACGCCTTCACGCTCTGGCTCGTCGACCGCCAGGAGCAGGCCGGCGGTCCGCTCCTGGACCGGGACGCGATCCGCAAGGCCGCGATCGACTTCCAAGCCGCCTGAAATCCGTCTGAACGCCCTACAGACCTACCTGTTCCCGTACAAGAACGGAGCTCCACCATGTCCATCGCCACCCTCACCGGCTCCTGCCCGGAGTGCGAGACCGACCTGACCGTCCCGCCGGTCGTCCAGGGCGAGACCCTGTCGTGCCCCGAGTGCATGCTCACCCTGCGCGTCGAGGATGTCGCGGACGGGCGGCTGACCCTGCAGATGGTCCAGGTTCAGCTGCGCGACTGGGGCCAGTGAGATGGGCCGCGCAGTCGCCGTCGTCGCCGACCGGATCAGCTGGGAGGAACGCCAACTGATCGAGCGCGCCGACGAGTTGGGGCTGGCCATCGATTGGGTCAACGACGAGTCCCTGTGCCTCGGCCACCCGGACGCCCCGTCGGTGCAGGACTATGACGTGCTGCTGGTGCGCAGCCGCAGCTACACCCGCGGCGGCCTGGTCGCGAGCCTGGCCGAGGCCGCCGGAGCACGCACCGTCAACACCGCCCGCGCCATCCACGCCTGCGAGAACAAGGCCGCGCTGCGCACCGTCCTGCGCACCGCCGGCGTCCCCGTGCCGGACTTCCGGCTCGTGCTGTCCCGCAAGGACTTCGAGCAGGCACTTGCCGAACTGGAGCTGCCGGTGGTCCTCAAGCCGGTCTTCGGCGGCATGGGCAAGCGGGTCACGCTGATCCGGCACGCCGACACCGCGCAGTCCGTGTACGACTACGTCGAGGACCTCGGCCACGCCTTCGAGCAGGCCTGCCTGGTCGAGCCGTATCTGGGCGGCACCTCGGTGCGCTGCCTGGTCGTCGGCGACGAACTGGTCGGTGCCGCGGAGTTCGCCAGCGGCGGCACCGACTGGCGCAACAACGCCGCGCTCGGCAACGACACCCGCGCCCTCGCCCACGACCCCGACCTCGTCAAGATCGTCGACGCGGTCACGGCCGAGCTGGGACCCGGCATCTACGGCGTCGACCTGTTCCGCACCGCCGACGGCTACGTCGTCAACGAGGTCAACCACGCCCCCGGCTTCCGGGCCGTGGCCTCGGCCACCGGCGCGGACGTCCCCTCGGCCATCGGCCGCTATGTGCAGGAGCTGCTCGCATGATCCGCGCAGGAGTCGTCGGCGCCTCAGGGCTGGCCGGCGGCGAACTCATCCGATTGATCACCCAGCATCCCGACCTGGAGCTGACCTTCCTCGGCGGCTCCTCGAACATCGGCAGGCGCCCGGCCGAGCTGCACCCGGGTCTGCGCATCGAGACCGGTCTGACCGTGCAGCCGGTCACCGAGGACGTCGCGGACCAGGTCGACGTCCTCCTGTTGGCCACGCCCGCCCCGGTCTCCGCCGAGCTGGCCGCCCTGCTCGCCGACCGCGTGCCGGCCGTCGTCGACCTGAGCGGTGCCTTCCGCATCCGCACCCCGGAGCGGCACGCCCGCTGGTACCCGAAGGTCCAGCGGCGCACCGATCTGGCCGACCGGTTCGTCTACGGCGTGCCGGAGCTGGTGGGCGACCAGTTGGCCGACGCGGCACTGATATCGCTGCCGGGCTGCTACGCCACCGCGATCACGCTCGGCCTCGCTCCGCTCACCCTTGGGCTCGGCCTCGATCTGAAGACCGTGGTGGTGGACGGCAAGAGCGGCTCCAGCGGCGGCGGCCTCCAGCTGCGCACCGCGGACCTGCATCCCTTGCGCAACGGCGCCATCGCACCGTACGCGCCCACCGGTCACCGGCACGCGGCGGAGGTCAGCGACTTCCTGGAGCGAAGCAAGCCCGGCTCGGTCGACTCGCTGAGCATGTCGGCGTACGGCGTCTCGCATGTGCGCGGACTGCTCACCAGCAGCTACGTCTTCACCGACGGCGAGGTCGACCAGCGCACGCTGCAACGGGCGTACCTGCGCTTCTACAAGGAGCACCGGTTCGTGCGGGTCCGCAGGCACACCGAGACGCTGATCCCGGTGCCCGACCCGCAGGCGGTGCTCGGCTCCAACTACTGCGACGTGACCGTGCTGCACGACGAGGAGGGCGGCCGGATCGTCGTCCTCGCCGCCCTGGACAACCTGGTCAAGGGCGCGGCCGGACAGGCCGTGCAGGCGGTGAACCTTCGGTTCGGGCTGCCCGAGGAGACGGGCCTGACGATGCATCCGGTGATGCCCGCATGAGTACGACACCCCATCCGCACGAGACTCCGGCCGTGGTCAAGCTGGGCGGGAGCACCGTCGACGATCTCGACGGGGCCTGGTGGGACGACCTGGCCCGGCTGGGCCGGCGGCGCCCGCTGGTCCTGGTGCACGGCTGGTCCAAGCCGCTGAAGGAGCTCAACGCCCGCTACCGCGAGCCGTCGGCGATCCTGCGCGACCGGTACGGCAACCAGAGCCGCTGGACCACGCCCGAGGTCATCGACGACATCAAGACCGTCAGCGCCCGGCTCGGCGCTGAGGTTCTCCAGCGGCTGGAACAGCGCGGACTGTCGGCCGAGCGGCTGCTCGGCAGCGACGGACTGCTCACCGCCGGCGAGGCCGAGCGCTGGTGGTGGCAGGGCAAACAGCTGGTGGAGCTGGAGAACCTGGTCGGCCCGGTCACGGGCGCGGACCCGACCCTGCTGAAGGACCTCGGGCCCGGCCGGGCCCGGCTCGTCACGCCGCTGGCCCGCAACCCCTCGGGGCAAGAGGTGAACACCGACGCCGACCGGGCCGCCGCCGCCCTCGCCGGTGCCGTCGGCGCACCCGACCTGGTGCTCGTCACCGACGTCACGCACCTGCTGATCGACGGCCGGCCGGTCCGCGAGATCAGCGCCGAGGACGCCGCCGCGTTCCGCGACAAGGGCGCCACCGGCGGCATGCGCAAGAAGCTCCGGGCCGCCGACGAGGCCCTGGAACGCGGCGTGGAACGGGTCGTCATCGGCAGCGCGCCCGTCACCGACCTGCTCGCCGCCCGCACCGGCACCGTCATCACGCGAACGTGAGGAGTACGCACGTGGCGCAGCCCCGTGTCCTGGTCGTCAACAACGGAACACTGTCCCTGCCCCAGCTGCGCCGACGCTTCGAGGAGCTGGGCTCGGCCACCGACGCCGTCGACGCGGCGTCCGTCCCCTCCCGCCTCGACGGCCGCTACCAGGCGATCGTGCTGAGCGGCACCAAGGTGCGGGCCTACGACCAGGACCACTACAAGCCGCTCGTCGACCTCGTCATGACCTCCGGTGTACCGGTGTTCGGCATCTGCGGAGGCATGCAGATCCTGGCCGTCTCGTCCGGCGGCCGGCTCGCGGAGGGACCACAGCGGGTCGGCGGCTACGAGGTCCAGGTCGACAAGGAAGAACCGCTGTTCACCTACGTCAAACCGACCGTGACGGTGTTCCACCGGCACACCCTCTACCTCCAGGAAGCCCCGGCGGGCTTCCGCTCCATAGGCCGCTCCGCGCAGGCGCCCGTGGAGTTCCTGCGCTCCGACGACGGACGCATCTTCGGTTCCCAGGCACATCTGGAGTTCCGCAGCGACGGCTTGGAGATCCTGCGGGGCTTCACGCAGCTCTACCGGTGACCGCCGTCGATCCACCCCCTCACGAGGACCTGAGAGTTGACATGAGTTTTGTGGAAGAAACCCAGGAGCCCGCGTTCACCGTCCACCTGAACGGCAGCGGCGGCACCATCAAAGGCTGGGTGGTCGTCGACACGCTCGTCGACGGCCTGGCCATGGGCGGCGTGCGGATGACCCCGGGAGTCACCGAGGAGGAAGTCCGCGGGCTGGCCCGCGACATGACCGACAAGTTCACGCTCGCGGGGCTGCGCATCGGCGGCGCCAAGGGCGGCATCGTCTCCGACGGCAGCAACCGCGAGGAGACCTTCCGCACCTTCGGCCGCACGGTCAAGCCCCTGCTGCACGGAGGCATCCACCTCGGCATCGACATGGGCGTCACCTCCGCCGACCGCGCCGTCTTCTTCGCCGAGGCCGGCTACGACCCGCGCCATCGGCTGGGCGCGCCCGACATGCCGATCGACTGGCGCACCTACTACGAGCCCCTGATCGACGTGACCGGCCACGGCGTCGGGGTCGCCGCGGTCACCGCCCTGGAGGCGCGCGGCCGCACCGAACCCGCCCGGGTGGTGGTGCAGGGCTTCGGCACGGTGGGCCGCGCGGCAGCCAGGTTCCTCGAGGACCGCGGGCACGTCATCGTGGGCGTCGCCGACGTGGAGGGCACCATCAGCGCGGACCGGCTGCCGGTGGCCGACCTGATCGCCGTCACCGACGAGTTCGGGCGGATCGACCGTTCCCGGCTGCCGCAGCACGTCACGCTCTCCGCCGAGCCGGACGCCTGGCTCGACGTCGACGCCGACCTGCTGGTCCTCGCGGCACAGAAGTACGCGCTCACCGCCGACAACACCCACCGCCTGCGCGCCGGGCTGGTCGTCGAGGGCGCCAACCTCGCCTCCAGCGCACAGGCCAAGGAGAAGGTCGCCGCCGCGGGCGGCATACTGGTCCCGGGCGTGATCGCCAACATCGGCGGGGCCGCGTCCGCCGCCTTGGCCGTCACCCGGGTGGTGCCCTTCGAGCTGGCGGCCGAGGCCCGCAAGGCCTGGGTGTTCGACTGGGTCGGCGACCGAGTCCGGCAGAACACCCGGGATCTGCTGGAGATCGCGGCCGGCCGGGCGGGCGACCCGCTCCCGGAGCTGCTCGCGGCCCGCCGGAAGGACCGCCGATGACCGCCCCGGCCGAGGCCCGGCGCCCCGGCACGGCCGCAGCCGCAGCCGCAGCCGTGCCCAGGGAGCGCGCCGTCGAGTACCGGCGCCGCGGCTGGTGGCGCGAGGAGACCTTCCTCGACGACCTGCGCCGCCAGGCGCGTGAGCGCCCGCACCGGCTGGCGATCGCCGCCCGCCGCATCGCCGAGGCGCGCACCGACACCCTGGACTACGCCGAACTGGCCCGGCTCACCGACCGGTTCGCGCTCGCGTTGCTCCGGCTCGGCGTGCGCAGGGGCGACGTCGTCGCCGTACAACTGCCCAACCGGTGGGAGATGGTGCCGCTGATGTTCGCGTGCATGCGCGTCGGCGCGGTCATCTGCCCGATCTCACCGATCTGTCCGGAGGAGGAGCTGCGCCACCGCCTCGGACTGACCGAGGCCCGGGTGGCCGTCACGCTCCCGGAGTGGTCGGGCACGCCGCTGGCGGAGATTGTCACCGGGCTGCGGACCGAGCTGCCCACGCTCGCCCACGTCGCGGTGGTGGACGGCCCGGTGCCGGACGGCGCGCTCTCCTTCCACCACCACTTCGTGGCCGAGGCACGGGAGGAGGCCGGCGCGGCGCAGCTGGACGGCCTGGCGCTGGGTGCCGACGAGCCGTTCGTGGTGCTGTTCACCTCGGGCACCACCGGAGAGTCGAAAGGCGTCCTGCACAGCCAGAACACGGTCCACTCGGCCGTGCGCGGCTACGTCGACGCCTTCGGGCTCGGCGACGACTGGGTGGCCGCGGTGTCCACGCCGCTCGTGCACTACTCCGGCTTCGCGCAGGGCGTCCTCGCGGGCGTCATGCTCGGCGGCACCGTCGCCTTCCAGGACGTGCGCCGCAACGAGATGCTGCTGGACCTGGTGGAGCGCTACGGCGCCACCCTGCTGTACGGGCCGCCGGCCACGCTCGCCGACGTCGCCGCCTCGCAGCGGGCCGCCAAGCGGGACACGAGCACGCTGCGGCACGTGGTCATCGGCTCGGCCCAGGTCCTCAAGGAGCTCGCCGACGAGGTGCACGCGACGCTGGGCGCGCGGACGTACTCGCTGTGGGGCATGTCCGAGAACGGACCGGTCACCATGACCCGCCCCGCCGACCCCGAGGACTGGGCCGCGCACAGCAACGGCCGCGCCATCGACGCCATGCAGATCCGGATCGAGGCGCCCGGCGCCGACGGCACGGGCCGGCTCAAGGTACGTGGAGCCTCGCTCGCACTCGGCTACTACCGGCGTGAGGAGGTCTTCGCCGCCGAGTTCGACGCGGACGGCTGGTTCGACACCGGTGACCTGGCTCGGGACGACGGCCGCGGCGGCATCCGCATCGTCGGCCGGGCCCGCGACGCCGTCGTCCGCGACGGGCGGGTCGCCCCCATGACGGAACTGGAGGCGGTCATCGGCAGCCACCCCAGGGCCGTCGAGGCCGCGCTGGTCGGCCTGCCGCCCGCGACCGCCGGCGACGACGCCGTCATCTGCGCGGTCGTGGTGCCGCGCGGCGAGCGGGGCCCGACGCTGGACGAGGTCCGCGACCGGCTCCGGAAGGCGGGGCACGACGAACGCTTCCTGCCGGACCGCGTCGAGCTGGTGTCCGCGCTGCCCAAGACGCTGACCGGCAAGGTCCGCAAGGCGGAGCTGCGCCGGCGGTACGGGACGGGGTGAGCCGCATGCCCGTCTCCCCGCCGGCGGCCCCGCGGCGGGCCGCGGCAGTCCCCATGTCGGCGACGCTCGCAGCCGACGCCGCCCTCGAGGAGCGGCGCCGCTCGGGACAGCGCGTGCTGCCCATGACCAGTGGCGAGATCGGCCTGCCCGTGCTCCCCGCTCTGCGCGAGCGTCTGGCCGCCGCGGCCGGGGAGAACGCCTACGGTCCGGTGGCCGGCGGCCCCGCGCTGCGCGAGGCGGCCGCCGGCTACTGGCAGCGCCGCGGCCTGGCCACCGACCCCGGACTGGTGGTGGCCGGTCCGGGCAGCAAGGCGCTGCTGTACGCGCTGGTCCTGGCGATCGGCGGCGACGTGGTGGTGCCCGTACCCGGCTGGGTCAGCTACGCGGCGCAGACCCGGCTCGCGGGCGGGCGGGTGCTGCCGGTGCCGATCCTGCCGGGCGAGGGCGGTGTCCCGGACCCCGAGCGGCTGCGTGAGGCGGTCACCGCCGGGCGCGCCGCCGGGCAGCACCCGCGCGCCGTGGTCGTGACGGTGCCGGACAACCCGACCGGCACCGTCGCCTCGGCCGAGACGGTGCGGCGCCTGGCCGAGACGGCCCGCGACCTGGACCTCGTCGTGGTCTCCGACGAGATCTACCGCGATCTGGTCCACGACCCCGGGCGGCCTGCCGTCTCCCCGACGGCGTACGCCCCAGAGCGCACTGTCGTCACCACGGGCCTCACCAAGAACCTGGCGGTGGGCGGCTGGCGCACCGGCGTGGCCCGGCTGCCCGACAGCCCGGCCGGGCACGAGCTGCGCACCGCTCTGCTCTCCGTCGCCAGCCAGATCTGGTCCAGCCCCCCTGCCCCGGTGCAGACGGCCGCGGCCTGGGCCTTCACCGAGCCGCCGGAGATCACCGAGCGGATCGCGGCGAGCCGCGAGTTGCACGCGACGGTGGCCCGCGCGGCGGCCGGCCGCTTCACCGCGGTCGGTGCCCAGCTCGCGCCGGTGACCGCCACCTGCTACCTGTACCCGGACTTCGAGCCGTTGCGCGCCCGCCTCACCGAGGCGCACGGCGTCACCGGCGGCGACGACCTGGTCCGGCTCCTCGTGGAGCGGCACGGCGTCGGCGTACTGCCGGCGAGCGCCTTCGGCGAGCCGGAGGGCGCGCTGCGGATCCGCGCCGCCACCAGCCGCCTGTACGGCGACACCGACGAGCAGCGCACCGCCGCGCTGACCGCGCCCGACCCACTCGCCCTGCCCTGGATCCGCGAGGGCCTCGACCATCTCGGCGAGGCCCTGGCCGACCTGATCGACCCCCGATCCTGACCCCGTACTTGGAGGCGTTCCCCATGTCCCAGTCCCTGCCGCCCGTGCTCACCGAGGTCACCTACGAAGACGGCCGCTACGTCACCTTCGGCCGGCCCGAACCGGGCGAACCGCAGACGCTGTACCGGGTGGTCGACGGCGCCCTGGCCGCGGCGTTCACCGCCACCGACGGCTCCGCGGACGCCGTCCGAGCTGCTGTGACCGAGGGCGCCGAGACGGTCGTCGTCCCCGCCGGCGACCCGGCCGTGCGCCCGCTGGTGCCGCTGCTGCCCCAGGCGTCCGGCGCGGCCCTGCTGAGCGGCTTCATGGGCACGCACAGGAAGAAGTGGGGCGGGCGGAGCCAGCCGGAGGACGGCGAGTTCACGCCGCCCAAGTGGTTCTTCAAGGGCTTCGGCGACTGGGTTCGGCTGCCCGGCGAGCCGCTGACCGTGCCCGCCCGCCCGGTCGCTCTCATCGAGGAGCCGGAGGTCGCGCTCGTCTACGTCAACGACGCCGACGGAACGCCCCACTACGCCGGCTACACGTTCGGCAACGACCTGTGCGACATCGGCCTGCATCGCAAGGACCCCGGCTACAACCCGTACTGCAAGCTGTGCGACACCGCGCTCGCGCCCTGGCTGTTCCTCGGCGCGCCGCCGCGCTCGGCGACCGGTCTCGTCACCATCGTGCGGGACGGCGCGACGGCCTGGGAGGGCAGCTTCGACTGCGGCGGCGACGCGCTGTACTTCCGGATCCGGGACATGGCGGAGCACCTGTTCTCCTTCCCGGCGGTCCGGCGGCCCGGCCTGGTCAACTACGTGCTGCTGGGCGCCGACGAGGCCAGCTTCCACGACGGCTTCCGGATCGCCGACGGCGACCGCGTCGGCATCGACGTCAAGAGCCACGGCGTCAGCTTCGAGAACACAGTGCGGTACGTCTCCCCGGCCCCCGCGACCGTGCTTCCGGCCTCATGAGCGGTCCGGCCACCGCCGGACGGAAGCAGGTGCACCTCGCGGCCCAGTTGCCCGGCATCCACAATGTGACCGTCTGGTCGGACCCGCGCTCGGAGAGCCAGATCGCCTTCGACTCCTTCCGGCGTCTCGCGCGGACCGCTGAGCGCGGCCGTTTCGACTTCTTCTTCCTGGCCGAGGGCCTCAGACTGCGCGAGCACAAGGGACAGTTGTACGACCTGGACGTGGTCGGTCGGCCCGAGAACCTCACCCAGCTGAGCGCCCTGGCCGCGGTCACCACACGGCTCGGGCTCGCCGCCACCGTCAACGCCACCTTCAACGAGCCCTACGAGGTGGCGCGCCGGCTGGCCACCCTCGACCACCTCAGCGGCGGGCGCTCCGCCTGGAACGTGGTCACCAGCTTCGACGCCTTCACCGGGGAGAACTTCCGGCGTGGCGGGTTCCTCGCCGAGGCCGACCGGTACGGGCGCGCGGCGGAGTTCCTGGCGACCGCGCGAGAGCTGTGGGACAGCTGGGCCGACGGCGATGTGCGCGCCGACGCTACGGCCGGCGCGTTCGTCCGGCCCGGCGCCGGCCACTTCGAGCACCACGGCCGGCACTTCGACATCTCCGGCCGTTTCACGACCCCGCGTCCGCCGCAGGGGCACCCGGTGATCATCCAGGCGGGCGAGTCCGACCCGGGCCGGGAGTTCGCCGCCGCCGAGGCCGACGTCGTCTTCAGCAAGTACAACCGGCTCGACCAGGCCCGCACCTTCTACCGGGACGTCAAGGCACGGCTGGCCCGGTACGGCCGCAGCCCGGACCAGCTGAAGATCCTGCCGACGGCCACCGTGGTGGTGGCCGACAGCGACGCGGAGGCCGCCGCGTACGCCGACGAGATCACCCGCGCCCAGGTGAGCCCGCAGACCGCGATCGCACACCTGGAGGCCGTCTGGGGCCGTGACCTGTCCGGTTACGACCCCGACGGCCCACTGCCGGACATCGAGCCCGAGCCCGACTCGCTGATGCTGAAAGGTCATTCACTGTTCCGCAGGGACCGCGCCGAGATCGCGCGGCGCTGGCGGTCCCTCGCCGAGCAACGTGGACTGAGCATCCGTGAACTGGTCATCGAGGTCTCCGGCGGGCAGACCTTCGTCGGCGCCCCGCGCACCGTCGCCGACGCGATCGACCACTTCGTGCAGACCGACGGCGCCGACGGCTTCGTCCTCGTACCGCATCTGACCCCCGGGGGCCTGGACGACTTCGTGGACCGGGTCGTGCCGCTGCTCCAGGAGAAGGGCGTCTTCCGGCGGGACTACACGGGCCTGACCCTGCGCGACCACCTGGGCCTGCCGCGCGGCACCGCGGACACCACTGCCAAGGAGGAAACCTCGTGACCGCACCCCCGCTGCACCTCGCCGTCGCCCTCGAGGCCGCCGGCTGGCACCCGGCGGCCTGGCGGGCCGAGGACGCCCGGCCCGGCGCGCTCTTCGCCGCCGACTACTGGGCGGACCTGGTCACCGAGGCCGAGCGCGGCCTGCTCGACTTCGTCACCTTCGAGGACGCGCTCGGTGTGCAGTCGGCCGCCTTCCATCGGCCCGACGACCGCACCGACCAGGTGCGCGGAAGCCTGGACGCGGTGCTGCTCGCGGCCCGCGTCGCGCCTTTGACCACACACATCGGCCTGGTCCCGACCGCGAACGTCACCCACACCGAGCCGTTCCACGTGTCCACCGGCATCGCCACCCTCGACCACGCGAGCACGGGCCGGGCCGGCTGGCGCCCGCAGATCGCCTCGCGCGCCGCCGACGCCGCCCACTTCGGCCGCCGTACGACACCGCAGCTCACCGACGACGACGCGCGCCACCCGGAGCGGATCGGCGAGCGGCTGAGCCCGCTGTTCGACGAGGCAGCCGACGCGGTGGAGGTCGCCCGGCGGCTGTGGGACAGCTGGGAGGACGACGCGGAGATCCGTGACGTGGCCACCGGCCGCTTCATCGACCGCGGCAAGGTGCACCACATCGACTTCACAGGTGCGCACTTCAGTGTCCGGGGCCCCGCCATCATCCCGCGCCCGCCGCAGGGGCAGCCGCCGGTGATGAGCCTGGCGCACGCCTCGGTGCCCTATGAGTTCGCGGCACGCTCCGTCGACGTCGTGTGGGTCACTCCGCACGACCGCGAGGAAGCCGCGGCGATCCTCGACCAAGTGGAAACGGCCGCCGGTCGCGTCGGCCGCGACACGCGCGCCTGGCCGCTGCTCCGGTTCGCGGAGGTCCTCGTCTTCCTGGACGCCGAGCCGGGCGCCGCCGCGCGCCGCAAGGCACGTCTCGACGGCCTGGACGGAGCGGAACCGGCATCCGACGCGGAGGTGTTCGTCGGCACCCCCGACGAACTCGCCGACCTGCTGCTGGACTGGCGCGAAGCAGGGCTCGACGGCTTTCGGCTGCGGCCCGGTACGCTGCCGCACGACCTGCGGCAGATCACTCGTGGACTGGTACCCGAACTCCAGCGGCGCGGAGCGTTCCGCACCGCGTACGATGCGACGACGCTGCGCGGCCACCTGCGCCTGGCGCGCCCCGACAGCCGTTACGCGCAGGCGAGCCCTACCCGACAGTGACGAGCCTCACCCCCGGAATCGGCTTGACCTTCACACTGAGTGTGAGGGTGCGAAGGTGCGGGGGTGACTACCCATGCGTTGACATCCACTCCTGGCGACATCCCTGTCCGTGCGGAGAAGTCACCGGTGCGCCCGGCGGCGAGACAGCTCACCTTCATCGCCGCCGCCCGTCTGCTGCCGTCCTTCTGCATCCTGGCCTCGCATCTGTCCTTCGAACGCGTCTTCAGGGACCCCACGGTGCAGGAGACGTACTACCGCATCTTCAATCCGGCCGGCTTCAACGCGGTGTCGTTCTTCATCGTCCTCAGCGGCTTCATCCTGACCTGGATATCCGCGGAGCGCCCACCGGGCCGCGGCTTCCGGGCTCGCCGGCTGCTGCGCATCCTGCCGGTCCACTTCATCACCTGGGCCGTGATCGTGTGCGCCTTCGCCGCCACTTTCCCGGCCACAGGCCTGTTCGCCACACTCACCCTCGAGCAGAGCTGGTTCCCGGACCACGGCATCTACTGGGCCGCCAACGCCCCCGCCTGGACCCTGACGACCGAACTCGTCCTGTATGCGGTGTTCCCGACCGTGTACCGGTTCCTGTCCCGCCAGGGCGACCGGTTCCTGTTCCGCCTGCTGGCCGGTCTGGTCGCGGTCGTGGTGCTCTTGCCGGTCGTGCTGCAACTCCTGCCGGACGGCGCCAGGTTCGCGAACGCGGCCTTCACCGAGCGCGGCCACCTCGTCCAGGTCTCCGAGTGGAAGTACTGGCTCGTCTACGTCTTCCCGCTCACACGCGTCCTGGAGGCGCTGTGCGGGGTGGTGATCTGCCTGCTGGTGCTCCGCGGCAGGTGGACGCGGAACGCCCTTCTGCCGACCGCGCTGCTCGTGCTCGCGGTGGTGGTCGAGGAGCTGTGGGCCCCGATCCTGTTGGACCTGACGGCGTTGACAATCATTCCGATTGTCCTGCTCATCGGCGCCCTGGCGGCAAGGGAGATCGCCCGCTGGAACACCCCCGGTGCCAAGGAGAGCCGTGCCGTCACGCGCATCTCGGCCTACGGCAAGTACACCTTCGGCATCTACATGTACCAGTGGGCGCTGATCCTGATCTGCCAACGCTACGTGCACCCGTGGGGCAACTCCGTCATCGGGGGCGTGCTGTTCATCGCCGCCTTCTACGCGCTGTGCCTCACCGTCTCCATGATCTCCTACCGGTTCGTCGAAACCCCGGTCAACCGCTTCATGAAGCCCGCGATCGCCGCCCATGCGAAGCGGTGACCGACGTCTGCCCGGATCACCGCCTCACCCGGATCACCGCCTGACCTGGATCAGCGCGTGCGTGCCGCTCGTACGCCAGCGCTGTCCCTCCGCGGCGACCAGCGACGCCTCGGTCGCCGCGGTGAGGCCCACGATCACGTCGGACTTCAGGGTGCGCAGCGCCGCGACCGGGCCGGGGAAGTACGCCGTGGTGTCCGCGAACGGAGTCGTCGGCGGGTGGAGCCGGTCCCCCACCAGGCGGCGGTAGTTGAGGTCGCCCTTGAGGATCGTCAGGTCCGCCTCGGCGAACTGCGCGCGCAGGTCGTCGGGCATGTCGGCGTACGGCAGCGGGGCGCAGGAGAACGGGTGCGCCCGGACCTCCAGGCGCCCCTCGGCCAGAGCGGTCCACAGGCGCTCCCCGGCCGCCGCCGCCTCGCCCTGGGCGGCGGTGAGGCGGCGTACGGCGTCCACGACGTCCGCCGTGGTGGCGTCGGAGATGTAGTAGGGATACACCTTCACGTGCAACAGGGCCCGCCGTACCCGGCGCCGGGTCAGCAGATGGTCCAGCAGGAGGAGGTCCGGGATCAGTTCGCGGCCCGCGTTGTCGGCGACCAGGCACACCGTGTCGCAGGGCAGCAGGGACCACAACACGTCGCTGTCGTCGGCCACGAGCCCGGACGCCGCCGTCGAGGCGTCGGGTGCGGACAGACGGAAACCGAGGTCCGCGCGGTTGCCCCACAGCGAGCCGTGCAGCAGTGCCCGCGCCCGCGCGTCGGCCGGCTCGCCGGCCAGCCGGTCCAGGGCCGCCAGTTCCTCGTCGGTCTCCACGGAGTCGAGTTCGGCGAGTTTGAAGGGGCGGAACGGGTCGATGCCCTGCCAGGGGCCAGGGCCGAAGTACCCGACCGCCTGGAGGAGGTGGCGGTAGAAGTAGCTCTCGGACCACAGGAAGGGCACCTCGAACCAGGACCGGCCCAGGTACTCCCGGGCGCCCCACTGCGCCCACCGCACGTCGTCCTCCGTGCCGAGGGGCTCGATGACGCCCTCGGTGGCGCTGGTCAGCAGCGCCTCCAGGGCGTGCCGCCGGTCGGGTCCGTACGGGAAGGCGTCCCGCACCGCGCGGATCAGCGCGGGATGCCGTGCCGAGAGCACACCGTGCGGGAAGGAACCCGGCTCGTCGGCGAGGATCACGGGGGCGTCAGGCATGGTCTCGGGCTCCTCAGGGGCCGACGGGGATCCCGGGCGGCAGGTCCACGTCCGCGAACCGCTCCTCGAGCTGCTTGTCGTAGCCGGCCCCGGTCCACACGAACTTCTTGAACTGCTCCGGCGTCAGCAGACCCTGCCACGGAGTGCCGCCGGGGCAGAACACCGACGCGCACCCGGCGCAGTGGTACGCCGGTCGCCACAGTGCCTCGGCGCGGGCCTCGCCGGCGGTGACGAACCCGCGTTCGCGGGCCTCGCGCCGGACCACGACGACCGTCCCGACCAGCAGCAGGACGGCGAGGAGCGATCCGCCGGCGGTGTAGAGCGGCTGGTGGTGGGCGACGCCGCTGTAGGCGAGGGCGGCACCGACGCCGACCATCAGCATGCCCTCCAGGAAGTGCACACAACTGTCGAACCGTGACGGCGCGCCCGGCGACCGCGCCAGCCGGTCGGCGAGTCCTTCGCGCATGGACGCGTGATCGGCGCAGACCTCGGGGACCGCCCGCACTGCGGCCGAGCCGCAGCCCGGACATTTCACGTCAACCGCCCCTGCGACGCTCTCCGTTGCCATGCGCCTACGCTAACCGGCGCGTCCGCCCTCCCGCGCGCCGCCGGTCGGGCCGGCACGAGGCGCCGTACGTCTGAACAGGCGCCGTCGCATCCCCGTACTCCTCGGTGCGCACCCCGCGCCCGCCGGACCCGACGCGCATGGAGACCCCCGATGCCCGCTCACCGTCCCGTCGCCGCGGCCGCCGTCGCCGTGGCGGCCACGCTGCTGCCCGCGACCCCGGCCCTCGCCCACGGCGCGCCCACGGATCCGGTCAGCCGGGTGGTCGCGTGCTCGCCGGAGGGCGGCGAACGGGCGCGGACCGCCGCGTGCCGGGCGGCGATCGCGGCGAACGGCGCCCCGTTCACGGCCTGGGACAACCTGCGGGTGGCGGACGTGAACGGCAGGGACCGGCAGCTGATCCCCGACGGCCGGCTGTGCAGCGGAGGGCTGCCCGCGTACAAGGGCCTGGACCTGGCGCGCTCCGACTGGCCGTCGACCCGGCTCACGCCCGGGGCCACGCTGACGATGACGTACAGCTCGACGATCCCGCACACGGGCACGTTCAAACTGTTCCTGACCACACGCGGCTACACTCCCACGAAGCCGCTGACCTGGTCCGATCTCCCGGCGAAGCCGTTCGCGGAGGTCACGGACCCGCCGCTGCGGAACGGTGCCTACCGGATCAGGGCGACGCTTCCGGCGGACCGCTCGGGGCGCCACGTCCTGTTCACGATCTGGCAGAACTCGAGCACGACGGACACCTACTACTCGTGCTCCGACGTGGTGTTCGCCGCGTCCGGCGCCTCGGGCACCGGCGCGGACGGGGGCAGGCCGAGCGGCACGCCGACACCGCCGCCGAGCGCCCCGGCGACCACCGCGCCCGGTGCCCCGGCGCCCGCCGCGTCCAGCGTCCCGGCGACCACCGCGTCCGGTGCCCCGGCGACGACCGTACCCGGCACTCCGGCTGCGGCCACAGCGCCCCGCAAGGACGGTGGCCCCTCGGTGCTGTTGCCGGCGGCCGGCGCCGCGGCGGTCGCGCTGCTCGTGGGGGGCGCCGCGTTCGCCGTGCTGCGCCGCCGGCGCGGATGAGACGGCCGCCCCCGGTCCCACCGGAGACCGGAGGCGGCCGTGGGCCGTCAGTTGACGGAGACGACCGGGCTTCCGGCCTGGCTGGTGTCGGTGACCGGGGCGTACTTCGCGGTGAAGTAGCCGTTGGCGAAGCACAGCGACGAACCGGAGGTCTTGGTGAAGTGCTGGCTGGTGAAGGCGATGCTGTTGTCGGTGTTGCTCGCCGTGCCGGTCAGGCTCGGCGCCTGGTAGACGCAGGTGATGGAGCCGAGCAGGGTGCGCAGCTTGACCGTGGTCTGGATGGTGGAGCCGGCGGCCGGGGTGACGGTGACGGTGCCGTCGGAGGCGACCGTGGTCGTGTAGGGCAGGTTGTCGACGGTGATGCCGCTGACGCCGAGGACGCCGGTGACGTTGCTGGTGCAGCTGCTGCTGTCGAAGCTGTGGCCGGTGAGCGACTCGGTGGCGGTGCCGGGGGCCGCCGGGTTGTCGGTGACGGTGGCGGTGAACGTCGACGAGGTGCAGGAGACACCGCTGGTGCCGGTGGCGCTGGAGTAGAGCGTGGCCGTGGTGCCGCTCGCGAGCGACGCGTTGAGGACGTCGCCGACGGCGACGGCGGTGCCGCCCGCGCCGCCGGTGGTGAGCACCGCGCCGTCCGCGGACGCGGGGGACGACGTGGCCACGGCGAGGGCCGCGGCGGCGCCGGCGACGGCGAGCAGGGATCGGGAGGTACGCATGGGGTGCCTCTTTCCGAAGTGGGGGGCTGTGCGGGTGGTGGGTCCGCTGCCGTCCCGTCACGCCTTCTCCGTACGTGACGGGACGGCAGCGGCGGCCGGGCCACCGGGGACGGTCCGTGGACAGGGGGAAAGCGGACGTGCCGGGTGACGCGGAGGGATGACCGGATCGCTGGTGGATGTGAAGGATCCGTGCGGCGCACCGCGTGTGCGGAGGCGTCACCACAGGCCCCGGAAGGCAGGGGCCGGGAGGGCGACGTGCGCCGTGCGACGGATCCGGCGCCACGGATCCGCGAAAACACGGGATGTTGTAGACCTGATCGTCCGTCAACGTCAATACGTCACACAGAAGTTGGAGTGCCGGGACTCGAGGGCGCAGGCCGCGGCCACCGCACCGGATGTGCCGGCGACTGCGCCGGTCACCGGGCCGATCACCGGCGCCACACAATCAACACGCTTCTGCCACAACTCCCTTGACCCTTGGATGTAACCCCCGGTAACTTCGTTGGTGGCCACTGCCGCAACCACGAGCAAGCCCTTGCACACGCCGGGAGGTGCGAGGAGGCGTGCGCGGCAGCCGCTGTCCGCGCCAGGACACCGTGCCAGTGAAGCCCTACTCGCATTGACCATGCCCAGGAGCAGACATGGCCTCGTCCTCGGACGCCACGGCGTCCCCCGGTTCCACCCCCGAGCCCCCGGAAAGCGGTTCCGCCGCCGAGGGGCCCTCCGCAAGACGCGGGCGGGTCCGCCTGCGCCGCGCCGCGGTGATGGCGGTGCCTGCCACCGCGATCGCCGCGGGACTTGCGATCATGACCGCCCAGGGAGCACTGGGCGTGCAGTTCGCGATCTCCGGCATGGCCTTCACGGTCACCGCCACCGACCTGAACGGCACCGGCTTCGAGCAGTTCGGCGGCCTCGACACGCTGGACAAGGACAACCCGCTGAGAGAGACCGTCGGTGACGAGGTGGCGGTCGTCACCTCCGTGATCAAGAACGCGACGCTCACCAAGCTGTGCCAGAGCGTCGACCTCGGCGGCTCCTATCTGAAGATCACCGCGGGCGGCGGCAAGGACAAGGTCGTCGCCAGCGATCTGACCACCGACTCGACCCAGCTGACCGGCGACGCCGACTTCACCAACATCGAGATCGGCAACGACGCCGGCACGCTGAACAAGGCAGGGGTGAAGGGCCCCCACGGTGTCTTCAGCCAGCAGTCCGACACCGTGCACATCGCCAACCTGCGGCAGACCAACTACGCCACCACGGCGGGCACCTTCAAGCTCCCGGGGCTCAAGCTCAGCTTCAGCGACTCGGACTGCCCCTCATGACGAGGGGACCGAGGGCCGCCTTCCGGCGGTGGCGGGCGAACCGGCCCTTCTGGGGCGGGCTGCTGCTCGCCCTGGGCGGGGCGGAGATCCTCCTCACCGAGAAGGCGTCGCTGAAGGTGGTCATGCACATCGGCATGCAGGGCGTCGCGGGGTATCTGCTGCCGACCGTGATGGTGCTGTGCGGTCTGCTGGTCCTCTTCAACCCCACCCAGCGCCTGTTCTACTCGCTCATCGGCATCCTGACGTCGCTGGGCACCTGGCTCACGTCCAACCTGGGCGGCTTCCTGATCGGCCTGCTGCTGGGCGCGCTGGGCAGCTGTCTGGCCTTCGGCTGGCTGCCGGACCAGGAGCCGCGCCGGGGCGTGCTGCGCCGCCGTCGCGATCGGGCCCGCACCGCCGACTCGGCCGCGTCCTGACCCCTCGTGCCCCTCGGCGGGCCGGCGATCGCCCCGACCCCACACCAACGGGGCTCCCCTCCGGATCCCGCCCGCCGAGGCCGTACCACGGGCCGGCGTCCCCGCACGGCCGCCGGTCAGCGTTCCCGCTGCCTCGCGGTCACCGTGAAGCGCGCGCCGTCCGGGTCGGCCAGCACCGCCTCGCCGGTGCCCTCCTCCCACTGCAGCACGGACCCGCCGTGCGCGCGGGCCGCAAGGACGCAGGCGGTGACGTCGTCGACCGTGAAGTGGATCTGCCAGTGCGGGCGGATCGTGGGATCGGGCGCCGCCTCCACCGCCCCCGAGTGGATCCGCGCGATCACCGCTCCGCTGCTGCGCAGCACGACCTCGTCGCCGTCGTAGTGCACCTCGCAGCAGCCGGGGCGCGCGGCGGCCCACTCCAGGACCTCGCCGTAGAAGATGGCGGCGTCGAAGGCGTCGCGCGTGTGCAGCCTTATGAAGGTGGGCGCGGCGGCGCGCCACTCCTCCCAGTCCGTGATGAGCGGACCCTCCCAGATGCCGAACACGGCCCCGTCGCGGTCCGCGAGCAGGGCCGCTCGGCCCGGCGGGAGCGCGAGCGGTCCCACGGCCGTCGTCCCGCCGCGCTCCCGGCAGCGGGCCGCGGCGTCGTCGGCGCTGTCGACCGCGAAGTACACGGTCCAGGCCACGGCCATCTGCCACATCGAGGCGACGGCGGCGATCCCGGCGACGGGCACCCCGTCCGCGAGCGCCACGCGGAACCGGTCGCCGAGGCTGTTGGGCCGCCATTTCCAGCCCAGGACGGCCTGGTAGAACTCCTCCGCGCCCTCCAGGTCGCGGGTGGCCAGACTCACCCAGCACGGTGCGCCGAACACCGCGTGACTGGTTACTTCCCCCTTGCCACGTGTCTCGTTCTTCTCCATGACCACACCGCCCGGTACGTTTTCCACGACTCCGCCTTCGGGGCGCCTGAGCCCGGCGCCGGGCACCTCCTGCGTCGTTCGCTCAGGGCCTCCGGGTACCCCGATCGCACCCTTGCAAGGATGCGCCACCGAACGCCGGGTTTCATCCCGAGCCGGGGCGCCTGAGGCCCGGAACGGCCTCAGGCGCCCACACCCAGCGACCAGTGCGGGGTGCTGCCGGCCAGGCGGCAGGCGAGGAAGTACAGCGGTATGGGCGGCGTATACGGAGAGTCACCGTCGGGTCGGTGGATCAGCCGGGGCCGGCCGGGGCGAGGGCCGCTCCAGGAGGGGTCACGGCGGCGTGCGTCCGCAGCCGCGCCCGGCCCCACGCGCGCGTCGACGGCGTAGCTCGTCGTCGGCGGCCAGGTGACTCCTATGTCGGAGCCCGCGGGAACGATCCACCACCAGCGCAGGTCGTCGGCGAAGACGCAGCCTACGCGGGGCAGGCCTTTCATGATCCGTTCGCCGTGGGCCCCGGGGATGCCCACGGCGTCGTACCCGAGGGGTGCGGTCAGCTCCCTGGGGACGGGCAGGCGGTCGGGCGGCTCGGGCGGGAGGGACATCTGCGGGGACGAGGAAGGAACCGGACGGGACAGCGGGTCGAAGACGGGCGGTCGTTCCATGCGATGTGGATCCTTGTTGATCATTTGCCTCCGGGGCGCCTGAGCCGGTGCCGGGAGGCCGACCGTGCTCAGCCCGCCTTCGCCGGGCCTCCGCGCGATCGACCTCTCAGCACCGGCGCGCCCCGTCGGCTTGGGCGGCCGGGTGGGGGTCGGGCCTGAGGGTGTGCTGGTGCGGGAGCGGGTCGGTGGCGACGGTCTCGCCGGGTTCCGGTGCCAGGTCGGCCCAGACGATGCGGCCGGAGCCGTCCGGGGCGTCCCGCACGCCCCAGCCGCCGCTGAGCATGCCGACCAGCATCAGCCCGCGGCCGCCCTGGTCGTCCGGCCCGGGCCGGCGCCGGGTCGGGAGCGTGCCGCCGCGGTTCTCGTCCTCGACCTCGATGCGCAGCCGGTGGCCGTCGGTGAGGATCCGGCAGACGATCCGGTCGCCGGCACTGTGCTTGACCGCATTGGTGACCAGCTCGGAGGTCACCAGCACGGCGTCGTCGGTCGTGCGGTCCCCGGTGCCCCAGCGGCCGAGCAGCCGCCGGACGCTTGTGCGGGCCAGGCCTACGGCGGCGGGGACCGCCGGGAGGTCGAAGACACCGGTTCTCGGTTGTGCCGCGCCCGCGGGCAGGCGGCCCACGGACTGGGGGAGGGAGGGCGGAGCCATCGCCGTTCGCCTTTCGTCTGCCTGGGGACCTTGCCGGTACCCACCGCCTTCCGGCCACGGCGCGATCCGCACCTCGCGCCGCAGGCGCCGAAGCAGCCCCGTCTCCCCCAACTGAGCTGTTCGACCCCATGGTTCACCGTCTTCGGGCGGTATGAACACTGTGGCATCCGGCAACAACGCCCCGCAACCGGCAAGTTGAAAATTGCAATTCGTGAGGTGCATCCTGCTCCGGTCGGCGGAAGATCGTGACAGACTGCGACCGTGCATCCCGTGCGAGGGGGTAGGCGTGACCGCGGAAACCGACTGGGGCGGCGCCCCCACCGTGCTGCGCATGATCCTCGGTCGGCAGTTGGAAGAGCTGCGCACACGGGCCGGTCTGACGTACGAGCAGGCCGCCGAGGCGATCGGGGTCAGCCACTCCACGATCCGCCGCATGGAGGCCGCCAAGGTGGCCCGGCTGCGGATCGCGGACGTCGAGAAACTGCTGCAGACGTACGGCGTCACGGACCAGCAGGAGATCGACACGTTCCTGAAGTCGGTCCGCGAGGCCAACAAGCGCGGCTGGTGGCACACCTACCGCGATGTGCTGCCCGACTGGTTCGCCGCGTACCTCAGCCTGGAGCAGGCGGCCCTGCAGATCCGCGCGTACGAGGCCGAGTTCGTGCCCGGCCTGCTCCAGACGGAGGACTACGCGCGCGCCCTGCTGAGCGCCGGCAACCCGCACGCCCCCACCGAGGCGACCGAGCGCCGGGTGGCACTGCGCATGCGGCGCCAGGAACTGCTGTCGCGGCCCTCGCCGCCGCGCGTGTGGGTGGTGATGGACGAGACGGTGCTGCGCTGGCCGGTCGGCGGCCCGAAGGTGATGCGCGCCCAGATCGACCATCTGATCGCGATGAACGCCCTCCCCCATGTCACCTTGCAGGTCATGCCGTTCGGCAACGGCCCGCACCCGGCCATGCGCGCCGGTGCGTTCCACCTCTTCCGGTTCCGGGCGCCCGAGCTGCCGGACATCGTCTATCTGAGCGGTCTGGTGGGCGCCGTCTACCTGGACAAGGCGGACGACGTCGTGGTCTACCGCGAGGCCCTGGACCGGTTGGGCGCACAGTCCGCGCCCGCGAAGAAGACCGAGGCCGTCCTCGGCGCGATCCGCAAGGAGTTGTGAAAAGTGCAGGACCCGATACGCACCTGTATGCCGTCCCACGCCCTCGGCGCCCGCGGCTGGTCCAAGCCCTGGAGCGACGACGCGGGCGGCGCCTGCGTGGAGGCGAAGAAACTGGCCGACGGCAGCGTGGCCCTGCGGCAGTCCACGGACCCCGACGGCCCGGCGCTGGTGCTCAGCCGCACCGAGATGGCGGGCTTCCTGGCGAGCGTGAAGGCGGGCGAGGCCGACTTCCTGCTGTGACGCGCGGCCGCCCGCCGCTGCCGATCCTCTTTTATCTCTGCGCCCTGTGTGTCTGTCTCTGCGACCTCAGCAGAGCCTTCCTCTCCACCCATGACCGAGACCCCACGACCGAGACCCCACGACCAAGACCCCACGACCGAGACTTGGAACAGGAGACGGCGTTGCCCGACAACGGATGGCCGGCCGACCGCATCGACACCGAGAGCGCGCACTCGGCGCGCATCTACGACTACATCCTGGGCGGCAAGGACTACTACCCCGCCGACAAGGAGGCGGGCGACGCCATGGCACGGGAGTGGCCCGCCCTGCCCATCCACATGCGTGCCAACCGGGACTGGATGAACCGGGCGGTGCGCTGGCTCGCCGAGGAGGCGGGCATACGCCAGTTCCTGGACATCGGCACCGGCATCCCCACCTCCCCCAACCTGCACGAGATCGCCCAGTCGGTGGCGCCCCAGTCGCGGGTGGTGTACGTCGACAACGATCCCATCGTGCTCACCCTGTCCCAGGGGCTGCTGGCCAGCGCGCCGGAGGGGAAGACGTCGTACATCGAGGCCGACTTCCGCGACCCCGAGGCGATCCTGGGCGCCCCCGAGTTCCGGGAGACCCTTGATCTCGGCAGGCCGGTCGCCCTCACGGTCATCGCGATCGTCCACTTCATCCTGGACGAGGACGACGCGGTGGGGATCGTACGGCGGCTGCTCGAACCGCTGCCGTCCGGAAGCTACCTGGCGATGACCATCGGGACCGCCGAGTTCGCGCCCGAGGAGGTGGGCCGGGTGGCACGGGAGTACGCGGCCCGCAACATGCCGATGCGGCTGCGGACCATCGAGGAGGCCCACGAGTTCTTCGAGGGGCTTCAGTTGGTCGAGCCGGGGATCGTCCAGGTGCACAAGTGGCACCCGGACGGCACGGAGGAACAGGGCATTCGGGACGAGGACATCGCGATGTACGGGGCGATCGCCCGCAAGCCGTAGCCCATGGCCCAGCGCCCCCCGTCGAGCCGTAGCCCACGGCCCCGTGCTCCTCGTCGAGGCCGTGCGGCTACGACTCCACGAGCACGGCGAGGAGTTCGGCCGTCGTCGTCACGTCCGCCGTCAGGGGGCGGTCCTCGCGACGACGCGGGCGCCCGTCGCCCCGAAGGGCGCGGGCACCCGCGTCGACCCGTCCCGCGGTGGTGTCCGCGGCGTGGACGTCAGTCCAGGCCGACCGACTTCAGCCAGGCCTTGGCGACGTCGAGCGGGTCCTTCTTCTGGAGCTGCACCTGGGTGTCCATATCGAGCAGGGCCGCCGTGTCGAGCTTGGCCGAGACCGCGTTGAGCGCGTCGACGCCCTTCTGGTCGAGCCCGCTCTTGTAGACGAGCGGCTGCACGTTCTCGAACCCGAAGAGGTTCTTGGGGTCCTGAAGGACGACGAACTTCTCCTTGGTGATGGTCGGGTCCGTGGTGAAGATGTCGGCCGCCTGCACGGTGTTCTTCTTCAGCGCCGCCTGGGTGAGCGGGCCGCCCGCGTCCAGCGCTTTGAAGGACTTGAACTCCAGACCGTAGACGCTCTTCAGGCCGAGCAGGCCCTGCTGCCGGGTCTGGAACTCCGGCGAGGCGCCGATCACCAGGTCCTTGGCGACGTCCTTGAGGTCGGCGATGGAGGACTTCTCGGTGAGGTTGTACTTCTTCGCCGTGTCCTGGTTGACGGTGACGGAGTCCTTGTCCTGCGCGGGCGCCGGTTCCAGGAGCGTCAGCTTGGAGTCCAGCTTGGCGTTGATGGCGGCCGTGGTGGCGGCGACCGTCTTCGGGGCCGCGTTCTTGTCGAGGTAGGCCAGCAGCGCGCCGTTGTACTCGGGCAGGACGGTGATCGAGCCGTTCTTCAGCAGGCCGTACGTCGTCTCGCGGCTGCCGATGTTGGGCTTGTAGGTGACCTTGACGCCCTTGGCCTTCAGGGCCTCGCCGTAGACGTCGGCGAGCAGGATGCTCTCGGAGAAGTTGTTGGAGCCGACGACGACCGAGTCGCCGCTCGCCTTGCCGCCCTGGAGCGGGTTGTCGGACTTGGTGTCGGAGGACGAGGAACACCCCGCGAGCAGTGCCGCCGTGGCGGCGAGGGCGACGGTGGCCGCGCCGGGGAGTCTCCTGCTGGACGTGCTGGCGTTCGCTGTAGAAGTCACGGTTCCCGTTCCGGGCCGATGGGTTGGGGCTGGGCGTGCTGTGCTGTGTTGTGTTGTGTTGTGCTGGTGCGGTGTACCGCACTCCACTGATCCAATCCAGCTCGTTCTCGGTCAGTCAAGAGCAGCCGGGTCACCGATCGGCCTCGATGAGCGGGCAGTTGCCGCGTGTCGTTCAGGCGCTCCTGCGCACTCCCGGCGACACCGCGGTCCGCGACACCGCCCAGAACACCGTGAGCGTGGCGAGCGCCAGCACGGCCACCAGGGTGGCCCCGCCCACGACCTTCTCGTAGTCCCGCTGGTAGAGCCCGTCCACGATGTAGCGGCCGAGGCCGCCGAGGCTGACGTACGCGGCGATCGTGGCCGTCGAGACGATCTGGATGGCCGCCGAGCGCAGACCGCTGAGGATCAGCGGCAGCGCCACGGGCACCTCGACCTGGAACAGGATCCTGGGCTCGCTCATGCCCATGCCCCGCGCGGCGTCCACCGGTGAGGGGTCGACGGAGCGCACGGCCTCGTACGTGGTCACCAGGATCGGCGGCACGGCCAGCACCACCAGCGGGATCATGACCGGCAGCAGCCCGAGGCCGAGCAGCACGAACATCAGGACCAGCAGACCGAAGCTGGGCAGTGCGCGGGCGGCGGTGGCGACGAACGCGAGGACGTTGCCGCCGCGCCCGGTGTGGCCGGTGAGCAGACCCACCGGCAGCCCGATGGCGGCGGCGACGGCAAGGGCCGTCAGGGAGTACTGGACGTGTTCGAGCAGTCGTTGCGGAATGCCGTCGTAGCCGTGCCAGTGGGCGCTGTCGCTGAAGAACGCGTTGACGAAGTTGAGGACGTTCACCGGGGCGCGTCCTTAAGGGCGAGTGCGGACGGTTCGGGTCGTGCGGTGGCCTTGCGCCTCCTGCCGGTGCCGCGTGGCATCCACGGCGTCAGCAGGACGCGTACCAGAACGAGGAGGGCGTCGACGAGGATCGCGAGGACGGCCGTGGTGACCACGGAGTTCACCGCGAGGACGGGCCGGTGGTAGAACATCGCGTCGGCGAGGAGATTGCCGAGCGCGCCCTGGTTGCCGATGAGGGCGCCGACGCTGACCAGGCTGATGCTGGAGACGGTCGCGACCCTGAGGCCGGCCAGGATGGCGGGCGCGGCGATCGGCAACTGCACCTGCAGATAGCGCCGTACGGGCCCGATGCCCATGGCGGTGGCCGCCGCCAGCGTCTCCTGCGGCACCGACCGGACACCGTCGACGATCGCCGGGACCAGGACCACCAGGCTGTAGACGGCGAGCGGGATCATCACGGTGAGCTCGGTCTGACCGGTGTAGTCGATGAGCACGACGAAGAACGCCAGCGACGGGATGGCGTACAGGACCGTCGTCACACCGAGGACGGGCGGGTACAGCCAGCGGAAGCGGACGCACAGCTGGGCGATCGGCAGCGCGGCGACCAGACCGGCGAGGACCGGCAGCAGGGCCTCCCTCAGGTGCAGTCCGATCAGCCCCAGCCAGCTGTGCTGGAGGTCGCTCGGGATGTCGAAGAACCCGTTCATCCGGCGACCTTCGTGTCGCTGAGGCCCTCGGCGTGGGCGCTGCGGATCGCCTCGGCGATGGTGGCCTGCGAGACCACGCCGACCACCCGGCCGCTGTCGTCCACCGCGACGGCCCACCCGGTGGGCGAGAGCACGGCGCCGTCGAGCGCGGCCCGCAGCGAGTCCTTGCCGTGGGCGAACGGCCGCCCGTACGGCAGCAGCCTCTCCGGCGCGATGTCCCCGGCGGTCAGTTCGCCCGGCTCGCTCCAGCCGAGCGGTCGGCCGTCGAGGTCGGTGACCAGCAGGTACGGCACCTCGGGCGTGGCGTGGGAGGCGATCTGCCCGGCGGTGGAGTCGACGGCGACGATCGGGGTCTTGAGCAGCTGAAGGGTCTCGGAGGTGAAGAACGACAGCCGCCGGATGCCGCGGTCCGTGCCGAGGAAGTCCTCCACGAAGGCGTCGGCGGGGGACGACAGCAGTTCGGCGGGCGGTGCGAACTGGGCGAGCCGGCCGCCGGTGCGCAGAACGGCGACCATGGTGCCGAGCCGGATCGCCTCGTCGATGTCATGGGTGACGAAGACGATCGTCTTGCCCAACTCGTCCTGGATCCGGAGCAGTTCCTCCTGCAGGCCCTTGCGCACGATCGGGTCGACGGCGGAGAACGGCTCGTCCATCAGCAGCACCGGCGGATCGGCGGCGAGTGCCCGGGCCACGCCGACGCGCTGCTGCTGTCCGCCGGAGAGCTGGTAGGGGTACCGCTTGGCGAGGGAGGCGTCGAGCCCGACCCGTTCCATCAGCTCCCGGGCCCGGTCGCGGGCGCGGTTCTTGCTCCAGCCGAGCAGTCGGGGCACGGTGGCGATGTTGTCGACGATGGTGCGGTGCGGGAAGAGCCCGGCGTTCTGGATCACGTAGCCCATGGACCGGCGCAGGACGTTGACCGGCTGCTCGCCGATGTCGACGCCGTCGAGGGTGATCGTGCCCTCGCTCGGCTCGACCATCCGGTTGATCATGCGCAGGGTCGTGGTCTTGCCGCAGCCCGAGGGGCCGACGAGGACGGTGATCGAGTGGTCCGGTATCTCCAGAGACAGCCTGTCGACCGCCACCGTGCCGTCCGGATACCGCTTCGTGACTGAATCTATCCGTATCAAAACGCCGAATGCCCTTCGGGTGTGGCGGAGAGCGGCCTCAAGTCGGCCGACGCACGGGCCGTTGCGGGGAGAGTGTAGACGGCGTGTGTTGCGGCGCTGTGGCGTGCGGGACGGACCTGAGGGAGCCGACGGGGGCGGGCCGAAGGTGAATCCTTGACTTGCGGGTTTGCGCAAATCCGCAGGCGAGGGAGAGCATGACCGGCATGCCGCTGAACGAGATGGCCATGACGACGGCGAGCCTGCCGCAGCTCAGCACGGGGCGGCTGCTGTCCTCGTGGCACCTCGACGTCCCGGCGCTCCTCCTGGTCCTCCTCCTCGGCACGCTCTACGGCTGGGGCGTCCTGAGACTGAGACGCCGGGGCGAGCCCTGGCCCGCGGCCCGCACCGCGGCTTTCGCGCTGCTGGGCCTCGGCACGCTCGTCGTGGCGACCATGTCCGCGCTCGCGGTGTACGACCACGCGCTGTTCTGGCCCGCCGCGGTGCAGAACGTCCTGCTCGACCTGATCGCTCCCCTCGGCCTGGCGCTGGGCGACCCGCTGCATCTGGCGGTCCGCGCCCTGCCCGAGCGTGCCTCGGGGCGGGTGCGGCGGGCGATGGCCGGGCGGGTGGTGCGGCTGCTCACCTTCCCCCTGGTCAGCACGGCCCTGGTGCTCGCCACCGAGCTGACGGTGTACTTCACGCCGTACTTCGCGACCGCGCTGCGCCTCGGCTGGCTGCACGAGCTGATGTATCTCCACCTGCTGCTCGCCGGGACGCTGTTCGTCGTGCCGGTCCTCACCCACGAGGGGGCGCTGCCCGCCTGGTGCACGCACCCGGTGCGCGCGGCGCTGGTGTTCGTGGACGGGATCGTCGACGCGGTACCGGGGATCGTGGTGATGACCCACGGCACGCTGATCGCCGGCGCCTGGTACGTGCACCACGCCCCGCCGTGGGATCCGGACGTGCACCACGACCAGCAGCTCGGCGGCGGCGCGATGATCAGCATCGCGGAGCTGGTGGCGCTGCCCTTCCTGCTCGCGATCCTGGTGCAGTGGGCGCGCACGGAGCGCGCCCGGACCGTCGCGCTGGACCGCCGGCTGGAGACGGAGCTGGTCCCCGCGGCCCCCGCCCCCGGGCAGACGGCCGACGAGGACCGCGTACGCCCCTGGTGGGAGACGGAGGACAACGAGGTGGCCCAGCGCATCCGCCGGCAGCGGGACTGACTTGCTCACGGGGGGGACTCAGGCGAGGCCGAACCAGCCGAGGACGGTCTGCCCGAGCAGGATCGTGGACATGGTGGCCACGCCGACGACCACCGCGGTGGCGGCGATGCGGTAGCGGGGTCCGTTGGCGGCCGGTCCGAGCACGGTGCGGCGGTTGGTCAGCACCAGCAGGTAGACCAGGACGACCGGGCTGATCAGGCCCTGCAGGACCTGCGTGCCGATCAGCAGCCGGATGACGTCGATCGGGGTCATGGCCAGGGTGGCGCCCAGGACGATCTGGGCGGTGAACAGGCCGAGGAAGAGCGGGGCGTCGCGGAAGCTGCGCGAGACGGAGCGTTCCACGCCGGCGGCCTCACCGATGGCGTAGCTGGCCGACAGCGGGACGACGGCTCCGGCGAGCGCGGAGGCACCGATCAGGCCCAGCGCGAACAACAGTTCAGCGTTCTGTCCCGCGACGGGTTTCAGCGCCTCGGCGGCCTGGGCGGCGGAGTTCAGCGGACCGGTGCCGCCGATCGCGGCGGCGGTGGCGATGATGATGGTCAGGCTGATGACACAGGCGAACACCGCGCCGAGGACGGCGTCGGCGCGGATCAGCGGGTAGTCGGCGGGTTTGGCGCCGCGGTCGACGACACCGGCGGCGGCGTAGAACTGCATGTAGGGGCTGACCGTGGTGCCGATCAGGGCGACCGCGAGCAGGATGAAGTCCTTGCTCGGCTCGACGTGCGGGACGACGAGGTGGCGGCCGACCGCCGCCCAGTCGGGGTGGCCGAGGATCATCGCGACCGGATAGGCGAAGAACGCCAGCGACATGATCAGGAAGATGCGTTCGGCCCAGTGGTAGGAGCCGAACAGCACCAGCGCCCACAGCAGGATCGCGGCCGGCGGGATGACCGCCCACTTGGGCACCCCCAGCAGTTCGAAGGCGGCGCCGATGCCCGCGAACTCGCTGACGACCAGACCGGTGTTGGCCAGTAGCAGGCAGAACACCGCGAGCGCGGTCAGGCGCAGGCTGAACTGTTCGCGGATCAGGGCGCCGAGGCCCTTGCCGGTGTACGCGCCGAGGCGGACGGCCATCTCCTGCACCATCACCAGGGCGACGGTCACCAGGACCATGAAGAACAGGGTGCCGTAGGCGAACTGGGAGCCGGCCGAGGCATAGGTGGCGATCCCGGCCGCGTCGTTGCCGGCGTTGGCCGCGACCAGCCCGGGGCCCGCGATCGCGGCGACCATGGTCAGGCGGCGCCATCCCGTGGGGCGGGCGGCGGGCGCGCCGGTGGTGCCCGGTGCCGTGGTCGTCGGGGGCGTGTGAAGGTCGCGGGTCACTGGAGGAACCTCCTGAAGTGCACGCGCCCGCGTTCGGGCAGCAGGGCGTCGAGCAGGTCGTCGGCCAGGATCCGGCCGAGGGGACGGTCGGTGTCGTCGACCACCAGCAGCGAGGAGGCGCGGGCGGCGACCAGCTGGTCGGCGGCCTCGGACAGCGGTGTGTCCGCGCGCACGGTGACCGGAGGACCGAACTGGGCCCGCCAGGCCACCAGATCGGCCACCGGGGCCGCGTCCTCGGCCACCGCCAGGTCGAACAGCGCCATGTCGCACAGCAGCCGGCCCTCGTCGTCCACGACGGCGACGGCGTCGATCTCGGTACGGTGCTCGGCCTGCTCGGCCAGCCGGGCCCGCACCTGGGCCACGGTCGCGTCCCGGTGAACGGTGATCAGCAGGGTGGTCATGGCGCCGCCCGCGGTGCCCTCCCGGTGCGCCAGCAGCCGGCGCAGCTCCGCGGACCGGTCGTCCGGCATACGGGTGAGCAGTGACTCGCGTTCCTCCGGGGTGAGGTCGCGCAGCGCGTCGGCCGCCTCGTCCGGCTCCATCTCGTCCACCAGCCGGGCGGCGTGCTCGGGCTGCGCCTCCCGCAGCAGGGCCTCCAGCTCGGCCGGTTCCATCTCCTCCAGTGCGTCGGCGGCCTGTTCGGGCTCGAGCCAGCCCAGCAGTTGCTGCCGTTCGGCGCGGCCGAGGTCCTCGAGGATGTCGGCGAGGTCGGCCGGGCGCAGCCGGTGCAGCGCGGTCCGGGAGGCGCGCAACCGCACCTCGGGCGGCCCCTCCGTGGCCTCCTCGGCGAACGGGGCCACCGCCTGCCAGTCCAGGACCCGCTCGGGAGTCGGCCGGGCCTGCCAGCGGCGCGGGCCCAGCCGGCGCAGCAGGGTGGGCAGCGAGACGTCCACCCCGACCAGGACGACGCGGTCGACGAGCGGCGCCAGGTACAGGTCGGCGGCGCGCGTCACCTGGACCCCGTCCACGTCGACCAGTTGGTGGTCGAGGACGTCCCTGGCCAGCAGCGCCTCGCCGGGGCGGCGGGAGAAGTCCCGCAGGTCCACTCGGGCGGCGCGCAGCCGCACGTGTCCGGCGTGCACCTTGCCGATGGCGTCGGCGGCCAGGAAGGTGCGCCGCCGCCCGATGCGCAGGATCAGCCCGGTGACGGGCGGGTACGACTCCGCCCCGTAGAGCCGGGCGACGACGTCCACGAGGCGGCCGACCTCCTCGCCGGCCTGGTTGGTGACGGGTCCGCCGACCAGTCCGGCCAGGGAGACCAGGGAGCCGCGGACCGCCTTGGAGGCGGTGGCGCGTCGCTCCAGACGGACGCGGCGGTCACGCAGCCGGGCGCCGGTGGACATGAGCAGCGTGTGGGAAGCCATGAGGAACACCCCCTCGCCCCGTCGGGGCGGGGCACCGGGCGGCCCGTGGCAGCCGCCTTCCCGCTGGTGCGCACACGACAACACGCGGCCCGGCGGGGCCGCGTGCGGCACCGGCTCGAGTCGCCGGGCGGTCAGCGGGGAAGCACGTGCTGCCCCGGGCCGCGGAAGGACGACCAGGACAACGCGGAACGGGGCCGACTATGGCCCGGACTACTGTCCATCTCGCCTCCTCCCGGTCCCGGCGTCGGAGCTGATGCCACGGCAGGCGACGTCTGCGCGGCCGGTCAAGGGTACGACGCCGCATGGTGCCACCGGGCGGTGTGACCGGATTGTTGGGGAACCCTTACCGGTGCCTTTCCGGTCGTGGATCTTCCGCCCCGTACGGTTGCGGTGGTGCGGCGGCTGTCCGTCGCCGACCTTTCGACCAGCTGGGAGTGTGGATGACGACCGGTCGCCGGGCCGTGCTGGCCGCCATGGCGTCCAGCGTGCTCGCCGGATGCGCGGGCCGGAAGAGCGCGACGAGCGGCGGGACGCCCACGTCCGGCCCGCCCGGCGCGCCCGCACCGAACGCCACGGCCACCCCGGCGCCCACCCCTTCGGCGACGGCGACGGCGACGGCGGTGACCCGTGCCGAGATCGTGGCCCGCTACGGTCATGCCGTGCCGCACACCTGGGGCTTCCAGGCCCCGGGGGTGGTGCACACGCTGCCGAAGGGCAAGCGTGAGATCGCGCTGACCTTCGACGCCTGCGGCGGCCCGGGCGGCGACGGCTACGACAAGGCCCTGATCGACTTCCTGCGCAGCCGGGAGGTACCGGCGACCCTCTTCATCAACTCCCGCTGGATCGACGCCAACCCGGCCCTCTTCCGCCGGCTGGCCGCCGAGCCGCTGTTCGAGATCGCCAACCACGGCACCCGGCACCGCCCGCTGTCCGTCACCGGGCGCTCCGCCTACGGCATCCCCGGCACCCGGGACGCCGGAGAGGTCTACGACGAGATCGCCGGCAACCGGGCCGAGCTCACCCGGCTGCTGGGCGCCCCGCCGCGCTTCTTCCGGTCCGGCACCGCTTACTGCGACGACGTCGCGGCACGGATCGTCACCGACCTCGGGGAACGCTTCGCGAGCTTCTCGGTCAACGGAGACGGCGGCGCCACCTTCACCCCCGAGCAGGTGCGCACCACGGTCGGGTCCGCGCCCGGCGGCTCCATCGTCATCTGCCACATGAACCACCCCGAGGGCGGCACCGCCCGGGGCATCGCCGCCGCGGTACCGCGGCTGCTGGCGAACGGTCGCACCTTCGTACGCCTGTCGGACGCGCTGGACTGACGGAGCGTCGGGGCCCTCGGCCAGGCCCAGTCACACCACCGAGGCGATCAACTGGTCGATCAGGGCGATGAGGACGTCCCGGCACGACTCGCGCTCCCGCGCGTCGCACAGCAGCACCTGGACGTGCTCGGGCAGCGCCAGGGCCTCCCGGATCTCCTCGGGCGGGTAGGGGTGCTGCCCGTGGAAGCCGTTGACGGCGACGACGAAGGGGATGCCGCGGCGTTCGAAGAAGTCGATGGCGGCGAAGCTGGACTCCGGGCGGCGGACGTCGATGAGCACCACGGCGCCGAGCGCGCCGATCGCCAGGTCGTTCCACATGAACCAGAACCGCTGCTGACCGGGCGTGCCGAAGAGGTACAGCACGAGGTCCCGGCCGATCGTGATGCGGCCGAAGTCCAGGGCCACGGTGGTGGCCCGTTTCTCCTCGATGCCGGCGAGGTCGTCGACGTCCAGCCCGGCGGTGGTGAGCGGTTCCTCGGTGCGCAGCGGGACGATCTCGCTGACCGACCCGACCATGGTGGTCTTGCCGACGCCGAAGCCCCCGGCGATGAGGATCTTCACCGTGTCGGGGGCCGGCGCCGGAGGGGTGGCGGTGTCAGAGCCGGCCAAGGCCGTCCCTCACTTTCTGCAGCAGTTGAAGGTCCGGAGTCCGGGAGACGGGGTGCGGCGGGCGGATGGTGATCCGGCCCGCCTCCAGCAGATCGCACAGCATGATCACGACCACGCTCACCGGCAGATCGAGATGGGCCGCGAGCTCCGCCACAGCGATCGGCTCCGCGCACCGCTTCAGGATCCGCGCGTGCTCGGGCTGGAGCCGCGGCGCCCACGCGGGCGGCGGGTCCACCGCCGTCACCGTCGTGATGAGGGTGAAGTCGGCGCGGCTGGGCCGGGTCCGTCCGCCGGTCAGCGTGAACGGCCTGACCAGCCGGCCCGCCGCGTCGCCTCCGCTCACCTCACTCGCCGCTGTCGGACGCGCCGACGCCCGCACGCGGTGCCGCGCTCAGGTGCTCACCGATCTTCTTCACCAGCATGTTCATCTGGTACGCCACCACCCCCACGTCGGCGCCCGGGCCGGTGAGGACGGCGAGGTGGGCGCCGGGCCCGGCCTGGGTGAGGATCAGATAGCTGTGGGCCATCTCGATGAGTGCCTGGCGCACCGGGCCGCCACGGAAGTCCATGCTGACGCCCTTGCTGAGGCTCATCAGGCCGGACGCGGTCGCCGCGAGCCGTTCGGCGTCGTCGCGGACGAATCCGGTGGAGTGGCTGACGACCAGTCCGTCCTCGGAGAGCACCACCGCGTGGGCGACCCCGGCGACCCGGTCCACGAGTGAGGTGAGCAACTGGTCGAGCTGGCTGTGCGTGGCAGGGGAGCGTGTCATGTCGGTGTCCTTCACGAGCGGTCGGCGAGCGGTGTGGACTTCGGTGCGGCCCCGGGTGCGTCGGCCACGGCGGGCTCCTCCTGGTCGTACTGCTCCAGGGCGCCCTCGTCACGCGCCCGCAGCGTGCCGCGCTGGAAGCCGGCGAGGGAGGAGGCGGCGCGTTCGGCGGTGAACTCGTCGAGCACACCGTCCCCCTCGGCGGGCGCGGCCTCCTCGAGCAGCTCGGCGGCCAGGCTGGTCTGCGGCACCCGGCGCGGCAGCGGGGGAAGCCCTCCGGAGCGCCCGGCCTCATCGCTGTGCACGGCGTCTTCCCTCCGGGTGGGCTCCCGGCGCCGGGCGTCGGCCGCGGGAGCGGTCCCGGTGGTGCGGGCCGCCGGGCGGGCGTGCCGGGGTTCCCGGGCGGGCTCGGCGTCGGTCGCCTGTGAGGTTCCGGGTGCCTCGCGCACCACGATGTCGTGCGGGACGAGCACGATCGCCGTGGTCCCGCCGTACGGCGACGGGCGCAGCGTCACGGCGATGCCGTGCCGGGTGGCGAGGCGGGCGATCACGAACATGCCGAGCCTGAGGTCGTCGGCGAGGGCCACCACGTCGAACTGCGGGGCCACCGCCAACTGGGCGTTGAGCTGGGCGTAGTCGTCCTCGGACATGCCGAGGCCGCGGTCCTCGATCTCGATGGCGAGGCCCTTGGCGACCAGTGCGGCCCGCACCTCGACGGGGCTCGGGGCGGGCGAGTACACGGTCGCGTTGTCGATGAGCTCGGCCAGCAGGTGGATCAGGTCGGCCACCGCGGGCGGGGACAGGTACACGTCCTCGTCGGTGTGCACCTCGACCCGCTGGTACTCGGCGACCTCGCCGACGGCGCTGCGCACGATGTCGATCAGCGCGACCGGTTCGGTCCAGCTGCGCCGGGGCTGCTCGCCGCTGATGATGACGAGGTTCTCCTCGTAGCGGCGCAACTGGCTCGCCGTGGAGTCCAGTTCGTACAGCCCCTTGAGGACGTCCGGGTCCTGGTGCTGTCTCTCCAGCGCGTCCAGCTTGCTGAGCTGCAGGTTGACCAGGTTCTGGCTCTGCCGGGCGATGCCGAGGATCACCTTCTGGAAACCGCGCCGGGTCTCGGCGAGTTCGACGGCGGTGTGCACGGCGGTGCGCTGGGCGGTGTTGAACGCCTGTGCCACCTGGCCGAGTTCGTCGCGTCCGTAGTCGAGCGGTGGCGTGGCGGACTCCACGTCGACCTTCTCGCCCCGCTCGAGGCGGGCCACCACGTCGGGCAGCCGCTCCTCGGCCAGGGAGAGCGTGGCGAGCCTGAGCCCGCGCAGCCGCCGGGACAGGGAGCGGGTGATACGCCAGGACATGCCGACGCACAGCAGGAGGGCGGCGAGCCCTCCCGCGCTCAGCGAGCCGGCCTTGACCAGCAGACCGTGCGCCGTGGCGCCACTGCGGTCGAGGAGCTGCGCCGTCTGCTGCCGGATCAGCGCCGTGTACTGGTCGGCGAGGGTGTTCATCGCGGTGCTCCACCGCTGCCGGGCGTCCGGCAGTGCGATCCCGCGCGCGCCGGACGCCGTCCGGGCCGCGAGCACCTGGTCCTCGACGTTCTGCAGGGTCGCCCACTCGGGCGACTGGAGGATGCGCTCGGCCTGTGTCTTCATGCTCCCTTGGAGCGAGGGCACGATCTGCTCCTGGACCAGCCAGCGGCGGGCGTGGACCAGTTGCATGAACCGGTCCCACGACGCGTCGTCCATGTGGCGCGACGGCCAGGCCAGGGTGAGCTCCGCGTCCTCCTGGGAGGCCAGCTCCGCGGCGTTCTCCAGCGCGACCAGCGGGCCCGCCTGGGAGGTGAGGTCGCCGTCGTCGACCTGGGAGAGCTCCTGGAAGGCCTGGATCTGCCGGCCGATGATCGCGGTGTACTGGTCCAGCGCCTGCTGGGCGGTGATGTCCGTGGGACGGTCCACCTGGTCGCGGTAGTACTCCAGGCTGCCCACCGAGGCGACGACGGAGTACATCGGGTCCTTGATGCGCGAGGGCGCCCGCTTGATGGCGTCGGCCTGCCCGGTGAGCTGCGCCACCGCCGCGTCCGTCGCCCTGCGTTGCGCGTCCAGGGCGGCCCGGGAGCCGTGCGGGGAGGCCAGCCACGCGGCGGACAGCTGCCGCTCCCGCTGCAGGGCGAGCGCCGCCTCGGTGCCCATGGCGCCGGTGGACCGGCTCAGTTCCGTCTGCGCGCGCAGCCGCAGCCCCTCCGAGAACATCTGGGTGGTGGTCACACCCCAGACGGCGGCGAGCGTGACGCTGGGGACCAGGGCCAGGAGGATCAGGGAGAGGCGTATGGAGCCGAGACGGCGCCGGATAGGTGTCGGTGTCCGTCGAGACATCGTGGTCCTAGAGCGGTCCATGGGTACGGGGAAGGGGGACGGACGCGAGGGGTGAGCGCGTGTCCGGTGCGACACAGGGGTGCGCAGGATGTTATCCGTCCGTGTGACCTGGCGCACCGACAGGGACCGTATCGTTTCGGCGTTTCTTGGGACCAGCGCCTGCTTGGGGCACCGGGTGGCCGCTCAGCGGGTACCTCCCGCCGCGTACTTCGCCACCGAGGTGATGTTCGCCTTGGTGACGAAGGCCGGACCGGTGAGCACCGGCGCGGTGCCGCCGCCGCTGACGTTGCCGTTGGTCTTGTAGAGCCACAGCGAGTCCACGGCGAGGTAGCCCTGGAGGTAGGGCTGTTGGTCCACGGCGAACTGCACGTTCCCGTTCTGCACGACCTTGACCAGGTCGGTGTTGAGGTCGAAGGTGGCGACGCGCGCCTTGCTGCCCGCCTGCTGCACCGACTTGACCGCGGCGAGCGCGAACTGCGCGCCCAGCGTGACCACTTCGTCGATGGTCGGGTCCTGCCGCAGCTGGGCGGCGACGGCGCCGGTCACGGCGTTCATGTCGGTGCCGTCCACGTAGAGCAGGTCGGTCCGGCCGCCGAAGGCCTTCTTCACCCCGGCGCAGCGCGCTTCCAGCGCGACGTTGCCGCGCTCGTGGATGACGCACAGGGCGTGCTGGGCGTGGAGGTCGTCCAGCTTGTCGCCGACGGCGCGGCCCGCGACGCGCTCGTCCTGGCCGAAGTACTCCAGTACGCCCTCGGAACGCCAGGCGTCGATCCCGGAGTTGAGCCCCACGACCGGGATGCCCGCCGCCCTGGCGTCGGCGATCGCGCCCTTCATCGCGTCCGGCTTGGCCAGTGTCAGCGCGATGCCGTCGACCCGGTCCTTGACCGCGTCCCGCACCAACTCCGCCTGTCCCGCCGGGTCCGGGTCTCCCGCATACGTCAACTCGGCGCCGTCCTTGGCCGCGGCCGCCTCGGCGCCCTTGCGCACCAGCTCCCAGAAGGCGTCGTCCTTGGCTCCGTGGGTGACCAGGGCGACCTTGAGCCGGCCGGGGCCGGACGCCTTCGCGTCGGCGTCGGATCCGGCACCGCCGAAGCCGGAGCAGCCGGCCAGCAGCAGGCAGGCGGCGAGGGCGGCGGTCAGGGCGGTGCCGAGCGGGGCTCTGCGGGAGCTGTGCGGAGGGGGAGGGGTCTTCATGGGGGTGCGGCACCTCGCTGTGCAGCCGAGCCAGAGGACGGCGGTCGTACGGGAAGAGCGGAGTGAGCCGGGGACGATCGGCTCGGTGGCTCGCGCTGTGCCGGAGCCAATCGCGGGTGACCGCCTGTGGTCAAGTGAGTGACCGCCGGTAGTCGGCTGTTGCTGCCGCATTGTGATGATCTCCGCCACGCGGACCTGGACACCGGCCCCCGGACTCCCGGCCCGCGCGGCCCGCCCCGGCGGCACCCTGGGCGGCCGGCCTTTCGGGCGAGGGCGACAACATGTAGCTTTTGCGGTGATACAGGTGGTTTGCACTGCCGGGGCGTGCCATGGTGCCGTCCCGTTCGATCACGGTCGTGCCAGGAGGCCGGTGTGTACCGTCCGTGTGAGTGGCCGCAAGGGCGTCCGTCATGACCGGACCGAGGCGGCCACCACGGCAGGCGCACACCTACGACCTGCGTCTGCGGCTGCGCGACGAGCTGGCCCGGATCGACGAGCAGTTGCGTGCCCTGGTCGCGGCCATGGACCGGCTGCAGGGGCTGCTGGACGCCGTGGTGGCGATCAGCCGGGAGGTGGAGCTGCCCGGGGTGCTGAACCGCATCGTGACCACCGCCATGGAGCTGGTGGGTGCCCGCTACGGGGCACTGGGAATCCTCGACGAGTCCGGTGAGTCGCTGAGCGAGTTCATCGCCGTCGGCCTGTCCGAGCAGGAGTACGCCCACCTGGTGGCCGAGGTCGGCCTGCCCGAGGGCCGGGGCCTCCTCGGGCACCTGATCAGCCACCCCGAACCCCTGCGGGTCGACGACATCCCGGCGCACCCGTCCTCCGCCGGCTTCCCGCCGGACCACCCGAGCCTGCACACCCTGCTCGGCGTGGCCATCACCGTGCGCGGCGAGATCTACGGCGACCTCTACCTGTCCGAGCGGCGCGACGGTCGGCCCTTCGACGTCCATGACGAGAACATCGTCGTCGCCCTGGCCGGCGCCGCCGGCATCGCGCTCGAGAACGTCCGCCTGTTCGAGCAGGTGCGCAACACATCCGAGAAGTTCCAGCGGCTTCTGCTGCCGGCCCTGCCCGATCTGCGGCCGTTCACCGCCGCCGCCATCTACCGGCCCGCCGCCGAGCCGAGCCGGCTCGGCGGCGACTGGTACGACGCCATCCTGCTGCCCGACGACGCGGTGGCGGTCGTCATCGGCGACGTGGTGGGCCACGATCTGGAGGCAGCCGCTGCCATGGCCTCCACCCGCAACATGCTGCGCGCCCTGCTCTTCGACCGGTGCACTCCGCCGAGCGCGATCCTCGCCCAGCTCGACCGCACCGTGCAGGGCATCACCGACACCCCCGTCACCACCACGACCCTGGCGCGCATCGAACCCGACGGTCCGGGGTGGCGACTGCACTGGAGCGCCGCCGGCCACGTCCCACCCCTGGTGATCGCCCCCGGCCGGAAAGCGGAGTACCTGTTCGCCGAGCCCGGACTGCCCCTCGGGGTCGACACCGGGCAGGCCCGCCCCGACCACATCCACCCACTGCCACCGGGCAGCACCGTGGTCCTCTTCACCGACGGTCTGGTCGAACACCCCCGCCGGCCCATCGACGAGTGCCTGGACGAGCTCGCCGGTCTCGCCACCGCCCATGCGGGCCTGCCCCTGGAGGACTTCGTCCACGCCCTCGCCGACCACGGCCCCAGCGACGGCCACGACGACATGGCCATCCTCGCCGTGCGCACCCCGGCGCCCTGAGGAACACCCGGAAGCAGGCGCACCCCGCTTCGGTCGGTCACCGCATGGTGGATCGCGAGCCGCCGACGGACGATGGACTACGGGGGGCGAGCCGATGGGAGGACACCCGATGTCCGTCGCGCGGCACGAAAGACTCCGGCGCGGTGCAGTGACCGCCCTGGAGATCTGCGTCATCGCCGCGCTGTACTACGCCTCGGGCAGGCTGGGGCTGCTCCAGCAACTGGTGCGCGGCCAGGTCACCCCGCTGTGGCCGCCGACCGGGATCGCGGTCGCCGGGCTGCTGCTCCTCGGTCCCCGGGTGTGGCCGGGGATCGCACTGGGCGCGTTTGCGATCAACGTCTCTCTGGGGCCGTCGATCCCCGCCGTGCTCGCGATCGTGGCCGGGAACACGCTCGCGCCGCTGTGCTCGTACGCGCTGCTGCGTCGCGCCGGGTTCCGCACCGAGATGGACCGGCTGCGCGACGCGCTGGCGCTGGTGTTCCTCGGGGCCTTCACCGGCATGCTCCTCAGCGCGACGGTGGGCGGCTGCACCCTGCTGCTCGCCGGTGCGCTGTCCACCGGGGCGTTCTGGCCGACGTGGTCGGTCTGGTGGACCGGCGACGCGATGGGGGTGCTGCTGGTCGCGCCGGTCCTGCTGGTGCTGCGCTCCGCGCGCCGGCCGAGGGACGTGCCGCCGTCCCGGTGGCTGGAGGCATCGCTGCTGCTGGTGACCACCATCGGCGTCGGGTTCCTCGAGGCCGGTCGCGTACCGCTGCTCTTCCTCGGTCTGCCGGTGCTGATCTGGGCGGCCTTCCGCTTCCAGCGGGCCGGGGCCGCACCCTGCGCACTGGCCGTCTCGACGTTCGCCATCCTCGCCGCGGCGCGCAGAACGGGCCCCTTCGCGGGTCAGCACCTGCTCATCGGCATGATCACGCTCCAGGCCTTCAACGGCTCGGTGGCGCTGACGGCGCTGCTCCTCAGTGCGACGATCAGCGAGCAGAGACAGAACCGGATGGAGATCGAACAGGCGTGCCGACAGCTCGCCGAGATGGTGACGAGAATCGCGCCGGAGGAGGCCGAGAGCGCGACGAGGCTCGACAGCGAGGAGAACGGAGCCGGGGACGACGAGCGCCCCCGGAAACACCGCCGTCCCTCGGCAGCCGAAGCGGAGGGACGGGACCGCTGGGGCCACCACCCCCGCCCCCCTTGACCACCGGCCCGGTCGGTCATCCTTGTACCGACGGCTCAACGGGCGAAGACGACCCCTTGCCGTCGACCCGTGAGATCAACCCTCGTCAGGGACCAGGCGCAGGGAGATCGAGTTGATGCAGTACCGCTGATCCGTCGGCGTCGGGTACCCCTCGCCCTCGAAGACGTGCCCGAGATGCGAGCCGCAGCGGGCACACCGCACCTCCGTGCGGACCATCCCGTGGGAGCGGTCCTCCAGGAGCTCCACCGCGTCGGTGTCCTTCGGGTCGTAGAAGGACGGCCAGCCGCAGTGGGACTCGAACTTCGTGTCCGAGGTGAACAGCTCGGCGCCGCAGGCGCGGCAGGAGTACACACCCTTGGTCTTGGTGTCCGTGTACTCACCGGTGAAGGCGGGCTCGGTGCCGGCCTGGCGCAGGACCGCGTACTCCGCCGGGGTCAGCTCCGCGCGCCACTGCTCGTCCGGCTTGTCGACGTCGTACGACATGAAGGCCAACCCCTTAACTCTGTGCGAGACGGTCCAGGATCCGCGGGCCGAGGTCCGTGACGTCGCCCGCCCCCATGGTGATAACGAGATCACCCGGCTTCGCCATTCCCGCGACGACCGCGGGGACCTCCGCCTTGTCGTGGACGGCCTGCACGTCCGCGCCCGCCGCCCGCGCCGCCTCGATGATCAGCTCGCTGGTCACGCCCGGGATCGGGTCCTCGCGGGCGGGGTAGATGTCGAGGACCACGGAGGCGTCCGCGAGCCCCAGCGCCCGGCCCATCTCCTTGCCCAGTTCCTGGGTGCGGGAGAACAGGTGGGGCTGGAAGACCACCAGGATGCGGGACTCGCCGGCCGCCGCCCGCATCGCCTCCAGGTCCGCCGTCATCTCGGTGGGGTGGTGGGCGTAGGAGTCGACGACCTGGACGCCGGCCTGCTCGCCCTTCAGCTGCAGGCGGCGCTTCACCCCCGTGTACGCGGCCAGGGCCGGGGCCAGCTCCGCCGCCGGGATGCCGAGCGCCACGCCCGCGGCCAGGGCCGCGACCGCGTTGTGCGCGTAGTGGCGGCCGGGGACGGAGACCGCGAAGGTGAGCTCCTGACCGTCGAGGAGGACCGTGACCTGGCTCTTCAGGCCCTGCGGGACGACCGACAGGACCCGTACGTCGGCGTCCTGAGCCCCTCCGTACGTCACCACCGTCACGTCGCGCGCCGTGACGCGCCGCGTCAGCTCGCGTGCACCTTCGTGGTCCGCCGAGATCACCAGCGTGCCGCCCTCGGCGATGCGGTCCACGAACGTCTCGAAGGACTCGTAGATCTCCTCCATCGACGCGTAGTTCGCGTGGTGGTCGAGTTCGACGTTGAGGACGATGGCGACCTCGGGGGCGTACTTGTGGAAGCTGCGGTCCGATTCGTCCGCCTCCGCCACGAAGATGTCGCCCTCGCCGTGCAGGGCGTTCGAGCCGGGGGCGTCCAGGTCGCCGCCGATCGCGTACGACGGCTTCAGGCCCAGCTCGGTGAGGGACACCGCGAGCATCGACGTCGTGGTCGTCTTGCCGTGGGTGCCGGCGACCGCGATCGGGCGCAGGCCCTCCATCAGGGCCGCGAGGGCGTCGGAGCGGTGGACCACCGGGATGCCCAGCTCGGCCGCGCGAGCCAGCTCCGGGTTGTCCTCCCGGATCGCCGAGGAGACGACGACACAGCTCGCGTCGTCGGCGAGGTGCCCGGCCGCGTGCCCGATGTGCACCGTCGCGCCCAGCGCGCGCAGGGCCTCGGCGGTCGGCGAGTCCTTGGCGTCGCTGCCCGCCACCCTGGCCCCGCGCTGCGCGAGGATCTTCGCGATGCCCGACATTCCGGCGCCGCCGATGCCGATGAAGTGCGGTCGGTCCATGGCGGTGGGGAGGCCGGGTGCCATGCGTGTCTCCTGAGTGCTGGTACGGCGGACGTTCAGCGACACACCCTAGTGCGTCACGACCGGGTCCCGGTGACGCTCACGCCTTGCTGTGCGAGAACAGCTTGAGCACCGGCACGCCCACCTTGTGCCGTGCCCTGGACGCCCAGTCGCGGTGGAAGAACTCCTCCACGTAGTGCGGGTCGGTCAGCACGATCACCTCGTCCGCGCCGACCTCGCCGACCAGGTCCTTGAGCGCGTCCAGCGGGTGGTCCTCGATGAGGCGCCCCTCCGCCGCGCCGCCCGCCGCACGCAGCGCGGCCAGGGACACCTCCAGGGCCTGCCGCCCCAGCTCGGCGGCGTCCTTGCCCTCCGGTGTCTCCCGTTCGTGCGCCGCCTCGTCCAGCTCGCCCAGGGCGATGTCGTCGATGGCCCGCAGCAGGCGGTCCGCCTGGTCGCCGCGGGGCTGCAGCAGGACGTGGAAGGAGACCGGCTCGTCACCGTGCAAAGTGGTGACGAATTCCACGTCGGCGGACGTGAGGGCCTTCTCGATCATCAGTACGCTCGTGAACACGACAGGCGCCCTTCTCCTCCATGGACCGCGGGCCTTTCCCGGTGGGCCGTCACGGCCCTTGCGGAAACCATCCTGCCCCGGCACCGGCACGGGATCCGCGAGAACTAGTGTGCCCACCGAACATTGAACGGAACGGGTGATTCCGCGCTGTCCCCGCACATCGGGAGCTTCCGCCATCAAACGCCCCGTGCGCTCCCGCCTTCAGGTCCGGCGGTACCGGCTGAACAGGAACCCCTCCTCCTCCAGCAACGACGCCAGCGCGAAGCGCTTGGGCACCGTGAGCGAGGGGCCTCCGGCGATCCGCTGCGCGTCGCCCGCCGTGAGCATCGGGGAGACGGTCAGGCACAGCTCGTCCAGCACCCCGGAGACGACCAGCTGGCCCAGCAGACGTGGCCCGCCCTCGGTGAGCAGCCGCGTCATGCCGAGCTCCGCGAGGGCGCGTACGGCGCGCACCGGGTCCACACCCATGCCGTCCCCGGCGATCACCACCCGGGCGCCCGCCTTCTCGGCCGCCGCCACCCGGTCCGGGGCCGCCGCGGCCCCGGTGAGCACGAGCGTGGGCACCAGCGGCGAGGTGAACAGCGGCCAGGAGAAGTCCAGCTCCAGGCTGGAGCTGACCACGGCGATGGCGGGCACCGGGCCCTGTCCGGCCGCCTCCCGCATCGCCGCGAAGGCCTCACGCTCGCGTGCCGGACGGTACCCCTCCTGCCGTACCGTTTCGGCACCCACGATCACCACGTCCGCGAGCCCCCGCAGCGTGCCGAAGATCCGCATGTCGGCAGCGCTGGAGATCGGGTGGGACCGCCCTTCGTGCTGGGCCGCACCGTCCAGCGTGGAGACCATGTTGGCGCGCAGCCAGGGCTCCCGGCCGCCGGGCGGGGGCTCCGGGTAGGCGTAGGCCGCGGCGAGCTCCTCCAGCGACCACTCGCGGTCGACGGAGCCGCCCGCCGCGCCCGCGCCCGGCGCCTGCCCGGTTTCCAGGGCCGGAGCACCCGGCCGGGCCGCCGTTTCGTCTGTTTCGTCGGTCACAGGGAACAGGCGTCGCATGTCGTGCAGTCTGGCACGACACGTACAGTGGGGAAGCGTGTCGTCCTCCACCGCCGCCTCCCGGACCGAACCGATAGCCGACGCGGCCCCGCTGTCCCTGTGCGCACGCGAGCCGCACGTCCCCGCCGACCGGCTCGTCGCCGAGATGGTGCCTCCGCCGCGCTTCGACTCGGTCCGCTTCTCGACGTACGTCCCGGACCCGAACCAGCCCAGCCAGAGCGAGGCCGTCCGTGTCCTCGAGGGCTTCGCGACCGGGCTCGGCGGGGCGCAGTCCACCGGCAGGCGGGGGTTCCTCGGGTTCGGCAGGAGCAAGGCCCCCAAGACGCCCGCGGGCCCCCGCGGTGTCTACCTCGACGGCGGCTACGGCGTCGGCAAGACCCACCTGCTCGCCTCCCTGTGGCACGCCACCCCGGCCGAGCCCTCACTCAAGGCCTTCGGCACCTTCGTGGAGCTGACGAACCTGGTCGGCGCGCTCGGCTTCCAGCAGACCGTGCGGACACTCTCCGGCCACCGCCTGCTGTGCATCGACGAGTTCGAGCTGGACGACCCCGGCGACACCGTCCTCGTCTCCACCCTGCTCGGCAAGCTCGTCGAGGCGGGCGTGGCGCTCGCCGCCACCTCCAACACCCTGCCGGGCAAGCTCGGCGAGGGCCGCTTCGCCGCGGCCGACTTCCTGCGCGAGATCCAGGGGCTGTCCGCCCACTTCCGCACGCTGCGCATCGACGGCGAGGACTACCGCCACCGCGGGCTGCCCGAGGCGCCGGCGCCGTACACCGACGCGCAGGTGACGAAGGCGGCGTACGCCACCGCGGGCGCCTCGCTCGACGCCTTCCCCGAGCTGCTCGACCACCTCGCGCGGGTGCACCCCAGCCGGTACGGCGCGCTGACCGACGGGCTGAAGGCGGTGTGCCTGACGGACGTCCGGCCGGTGCCCGACCAGTCGACGGCGCTGCGGCTCGTCGTGCTCGCGGACCGGCTCTACGACCGCGAGGTGCCGGTGCTCGCCTCCGGGCTGCCGTTCGACAAGCTGTTCAGCGAGGAGATGCTGAAGGGCGGTTACCGAAAGAAGTACTTCCGCGCCATCTCCCGCCTCACCGCGCTCGCACGGGACGCCGCGAGCCTCGTTCAGGACCAGTAGCACCACAGGCCCGTTCACGCATAGCAGACTCAAACTGACGTGCGCCAGCGACGACTTCAGGCCACGCCCACCTCGATTTTTGGGCTTTCCTTTACCTGAAACGTAAAGTTAACCCTGCAAAGGCGGTTGCCGGGTTAGCGTGTTGGCCAGACACCTTCGGCGGACGCTGGCAAGGGGAAGGAGGCGCATGGTACGCGGTGCGACGGTCCGGTTCGTGCTCACGATCCTCTCCGCCGTCCTGCTCGCCCTGCAGCTCTTCGCACCCACCGCGTCCTTCGCCGCCTCCGCGCACCAGGCCCATGTGAGGGCCGTCGAAGCGCCGGAGGCGGTCACCGTCAAGCGCGCCGACGAGACGGACGAGGTCGTCACCTGCGGCGACCACGGCCGACCGGCCGGCCCCACCGGCCCGCTGCGTACCCGTGACCGGCACCGCGCGGCGGCGGACTCCACTCCGGAGGCCCCCGCTCTCGTAGCGCTGGCACGCGACGTCACGGCCGTGCGGCCACCGGCCGCCTCTCCCGGCGCGCTGCGCATATCCAGATCCTCGACCGCTCACACCGCCGCGGCACTCCAGGTGTTCCGCTGCTGAGCCCTTCACCCGGTACGGGCTGACACGACCTCCCCTCACCACGCCACGTTGGCCGAGCGCGTCGACGTGGGTCGTGTCGCCGTACCCGCATCTGCCATGTTTCGTACACCGACGCGCCATCCAGGGCGCGCCAGGAGGAACTGACAATGCAGCCCCTCATCGACAACGCCCGTGCGCACGGTCAGCGCCCGGAGCAGTTCGCACGGCTGGCCGCGGGCCAGTCCCCGCAGGTGTTGTTCATCACCTGCTCCGACTCCCGGGTCGTGCCCGCGCTGATCACCGGAGCCCGGCCCGGTGAACTGTTCGAACTGCGCACCGCGGGCAACATCGTGCCCCCGTACGCCTCCGAGCACCCCACCAGCGAGGCGGCCACCATCGAGTACGCCGTGGAAGTCCTCGGCGTCCAGGACGTCGTGGTCTGCGGCCACTCCCACTGCGGAGCCGTCGGCGCGCTGGTGCGCGGCGACGACCTGACCGCCGTACCGGCCGTGCGCGACTGGCTCGCGCACGCCGCGCCCGAGCCGCGGTCGTCCGCCGCGGACGACCCGACGGTCGCGGAGGCCGTGCAGAACCACGTGCTCGCGCAGTTGCTGCGCCTGCGCTCGTACCCGTGCATCGAGCAGCGCCTGAAGTCGGGTCAGCTGCGCCTGCACGGCTGGTACTACGAGGTCCACACCGGATCGGTGCACGAACACCGCACCGAGACCGACACGTTCGAGGCTCTGTGAGCGGCCCGATGACCAAGTTTCCCTACCTGAGGCAGGACTTCGCCGCCTCCATAGTCGTCTTCCTGGTCGCCGTGCCGCTGTGCGTCGGCGTGGCGGTCGCCTCCGGCGTCCCGGCAGAGCTCGGACTTGTCACCGGCATCGTGGGCGGGCTCGTCACGGGGTTCATGCCCGGCAGCAGCCTTCAGGTGTCAGGGCCGGCCGCCGGCCTGACCGTGCTGGTCTTCGAGGCCGTCAGCGAGTTCGGTGTGCCGGCGCTCGGCGTGATCGTGCTGGTGGCCGGCCTGCTCCAGCTCGCCATGGGCTTTCTCAAGGTGGGCCGCTGGTTCCGGGCGATATCCGTCTCCGTTGTCGAGGGCATGCTCTGCGGCATCGGGCTCGTGATCATCGCCGGCCAGATATACGCGGCGGCGGGACTGAAGGCCCCCAAGACCGGCGTCGGCAAGATCGCGGGGCTGCCGGGAGCTTTCGTCGACGTCCTGAGCAGCACGGCGGCCCTGACCTCGCTCGCGATCGGCGCGGGCACCATCGCCGTCATCCTGCTGTGGAAGAGGATGCCCAAGGCCGCGCAGGCCGTGCCCGGTGCCCTCGCGGCGGTCGTGCTGGCCACGGTCGCCACGCTCGCCTTCGGCCTGCCGGTGGCCACGGTGAAGGTGGAGGGTCTGCTCGGCGTCATCCGGCCGCCCGGGGCCGAGGCCCTGGGTGAGCTGGCCTCCCCGGCCATCTGGGGCACCATCCTCGCGTTCACGCTGATCGCCTCGGCGGAGAGCCTGTTCAGCGCGGCGGCGGTGGACCGGCTGCACGACGGTCCACGCACCGAGTACAACAAGGAGATGATCGCCCAGGGCGCGGGCAACACGGTGTGCGGTCTGCTCGGCGCCCTGCCGATGACCGCGGTGATCGTGCGCAGCTCGGCCAATGTCAACGCGGGCGCGAAGACCAAGGCATCCCGCGTCCTGCACGGCGTGTGGCTGCTGCTGTTCGCCGCCGCGATGCCGTGGGCCCTGGCGCTGATCCCCGTTCCCGCCCTCGCCGGCATTCTGGTCCACGCCGGCTGGAAGCTGATCCCGTTCCGGCAGGTCGCGTCGCTGTGGCGGTCGCACCGGGGCGAGGCGCTGATCCTCGTGGTCACGGCGGTCTCGATCGTCGCGGTGAACATGTTCGAGGGCGTGCTGATCGGTCTGGCCCTGTCGGTCGTCAAGACCGCCTGGGAGGCGTCGAAGGTCAAGCTGGAGGTCATCGACAAGGGCGCCGGCCCCATCCAGGCCTACCTTTCGGGCAATGCGACGTTCCTGCGGCTGCCGAAGATCCTCGACAGTCTGGAGGCCCTCCCGCAGGACCGGCCCGTGGAGCTGGACCTCTCCGGATTGCACCACCTGGACCACGCCTGCCGTACGGCCCTGGACAACTGGGCGGAGCGGCACAGCGTGCCCGGGACCGAGCCGGTGCGGATGACGTCCGGCACGGAGCCGCTGGAGATGGCGTCCGGCACCTGACGACCCGGGGCCGCTCGGCCCCCGACCCCCTTGGGCCCGCCGGTGGTGCATCGGCGGGCCCTCGGTTGTGCACCGGTGGCCCTCGGTTGTCCCTCGCCTGGTGGGCTCCGGCGGAACTATCGTGGCAAGTGCACACATACCAGGCCTCTCGACGAGGGGGTCGTCATGCTCCAGGAGCTGGTGGGTGCCCTTGTGGGGGCCGGCGTCGCGGGACTCGTGGGCCTCGCCTCGGCGGCACGGGTCGTCAAGCAGTACGAGCGCGGGGTGGTCTTCCGCTTCGGGCGGCTCCTCGGCTCTCCCCGGCCGCCGGGCTTCACCCTGATCGTTCCCGTGATGGACCGGTTGCAGAAAGTCAACATGCAGATCGTGACGCTGCCGATCCCCGCACAGGAGGGCATCACCCGGGACAACGTGACCGTGCGCGTGGACGCCGTGGTCTACTTCAAGGTGGTCGATCCGGCGAACGCGCTGATCCGGGTCGAGGACTACCGATTCGCGGTGTCGCAGATGGCGCAGACCTCGCTTCGCTCGATCATCGGCAAGAGTGATCTGGACGACCTGCTGTCCAACCGCGAGAAGCTCAACCAGGGCCTGGAGCTGATGATCGACAGTCCGGCCGTGGGGTGGGGAGTGCAGATCGACCGCGTCGAGATCAAGGACGTGTCGCTGCCGGACGCGATGAAGCGGTCGATGGCCCGGCAGGCCGAGGCCGACCGCGAACGCCGGGCGCGCATCATCAACGCGGACGCGGAGCTCCAGGCCTCCAAGAAGCTGGCGGAGGCCGCCGGAGTGATGTCCGCCCAGCCCGCCGCGCTCCAGCTGCGGCTGCTGCAGACGGTGGTGGCGGTCGCGGCCGAGAAGAACTCGACGCTGGTGCTGCCGTTCCCGGTGGAACTGCTCAGGTTCCTGGAGCGGGCGGCACAGCAGCACGAGACGCAGCCGGCGGCAGGCGGCGCCCCCGCCCCCTCGCCGACGGCCACACAGGCACCACCGGCGGTCACGGCCGGGCAGGCGGCGCCGGACGACGCCGCGGCCGCCCGGACACCGGAGGCCGAGGACGCTCTCGCTCCCCCGCCGGCGAGCGAGCCCACGTCCGACCTCCCGGAGGAGGCGACCCGCGACCTCCCGGAGGAGGCGACCCGCGCACTGTCGTCCTCCGAGAACGCGGTGACGCCGCCGTTCTAGGGCCCGGATGCGTGCGGCCGTCCCCCCGAGGGTGCGCCATGGCGAAGAAGCGCGAGGAGGAGACGCAGCCGGCGGTAGGCGGCGCCCACGACGGTGCCCCCCTGCGTGACCTGCTCCGCCTCCCCGTCGGCGAGCCCGTCGACCTGAGCGCCCACGACGCCGGGGCGACGCCCGGCGCCCCCGGCGACAAGGCCGCCGGACTCGCGGCCACCGCCCGTACGGGCAAGGACCTGGCCGGCCTTCAGGAACGCCTGTGGGCCGGGGCGACCGCCGGGGACCGCCGCCGGATCCTGCTGGTGCTCCAGGGCATGGACACCAGCGGCAAGGGCGGCACGGTCAAGCACGTCATCGGCGTGTGCGACCCGGCGGGCTGCCGCATCCACGCCTTCAAGGCGCCGACGCCCGAGGAGCAGCGGCACGACTTCCTCTGGCGTGTGGTGAAGGCGCTCCCGCGACCCGGCGAGATCGGCATCTTCGACCGTTCGCACTACGAGGACGTGCTGATCGCCAAGGTCCGCTCGCTGGCCCCGTACGACGAGATCGAGAGCCGCTACGACCGGATCAACGGGTTCGAGACGTCCCTCACGGACGACGGGGTGACGATCATCAAGTGCTTCCTGCACATCTCCTACGAGGAACAGCGGCGCCGCCTGCTCAAACGTCTCGACACGCCGCGCAAGCGGTGGAAGTTCGCCCCCGGCGACCTCGACGAACGGGCCCTGTGGCCGGCCTACCAGCGGGCGTACGAGACGGCCCTGACCCGCTGCACCACCCTGGCCGCGCCCTGGTACCTGGTCCCGGCCGACCACAAGTGGTACCGCAACTGGGCCGTCAGCAGGCTCCTGCTGGAACACCTGCGCGAGCTGGATCCTCAGTACCCGGCGGCGGAGTTCGACGTGGACGAGTACCGGGAACTGCTGGCGCAGGGCGCGGTCCGGCCGCGGTCCCGGCCGGGCGGGTGACACGAGGGACCACTACGACCGGGATCGCCCGATACATCCGCTTTTGACGGTATCCGTCGCCTTACGTTCGTACGGTGATCCCTCTTGTGCGGCGTATCGCCTGCCTTGCCGCCCTCTGTGCCCTCGGCGCCGCGTTCGCCACCTGCGGAGCCGACCACGCCCCCCGGCACCCCGCCCTGGGCGCCACCGACCACCCCGGCTCCTCCTCGGCGGCCGACGGCACGCCGCCCAGGCCCGCGCCGGGACCCGGTGGACTCGCACCCGTCTTCCAGAAGGGTGCGACGCGCGACAAGACCGTCGCCCTCACCTTCGATGCCGACATGACCGCCGATCAGGGGGACCGGGCGGAGAACGGCGAGGCGTTCGACAACCCCGATCTGATCGACACGCTGCGGGACCTGGAGGTTCCGGCGACCGTCTTCATGACGGGGCGCTGGGCGGACCAGTACCCCGACGAGGCGCGGGACATCGGTGAGGACCCGCTCTTCGAGGTCGGGAACCACTCCTACAGCCACTACTCCTTCACCCGGAGCTGCTTCGGCCTGCCGGTCCTGCCCGAGAAGCAGCTGCGCCCGGACGTGGAGCGCGCCTTCACGGCGATCCGCAAGGCGGGCGTGCCCCATGTGATGCCGTACTTCCGCTTCCCCGGCGGCTGCTACGACGACCGGGCCCTGCGCGCGATCGGTCCCCTCGGGGTCACGGTCGTCCAGTGGGACGTGGTGAGCGGGGACGCGTTCGCCACGGACGCGAGCCGGGTCGCGCGGCAGGTGCTGGAGGGGGTGCGGTCGGGCTCGGTGGTGGTCATGCACTGCACCCGCAGCGCGGCGCCGGTGACGGAGGAGGCGGTGCGGGCGGTGGTGCCCGAGCTGCGCAAGCAGGGGTACCGGTTCGTCAAGGTCTCCGAACTGATCGGGGCCGCGGGCCGGCGCCGGTAGGGATCGCGCCGGGTGTGCCTACGCTGGGGGCATGAGCGATGACCGAGACATGGCCGCCTACTGCGACACGGGGACCCCGGACCCGGCGCCCGAGGCGGGCGGCCCGCCGTTCGCCGAGTGCGTGCTGTGCCGCCGGCCGACGGAGTACCCGGAGTCGTACAAGGGGATCACGCTGTGCCCCGTCTGCGAATGGCAGGAGGCCCAGCGCACGGCCTGCTCCGGGTGAGCCGGCAGGCCCCCACCCGCCACCGGAATCCCCCGATCTTCCGCCTGGCAGACTGGACGCCGTGAGCAGTGACCAGACCCGCCAGGACAGCCCGTTCCGTTCCGAGCGCATCGCGCGCGACGAGGCGCCGCAGTTCGTGCTGCCGCTCGTCGTGCGGATCGAGCGCACCGCTCCCCCGGCCCGCACGGACGCGCTTCAGACGGCGGCGCGTGCCGTGCTCGTGATCCTGAGCGACGAGCGGTCGCTGGGCGAGGGTGAGTGGGCGCGGGCGATGCGGGACTGGCAGGACGCGCGGATCCGCAAGGTGGTGCGGCGGGCGCGCGGCGCGGAGTGGCGGCGGGCCGAGGCGCTGCCGGGTATCACGGTCACCGGCAAGTCGGCGGAGGTCCGGGTCTTCCCTCCCGTCCCGCTGGACGGCTGGCCGAAGGATCTGGCCCGACTGCAGGTCTCCGGCACGGACCTGGAGGACCCGGAGCCGCCGGTGGAGGCCGACCCGACGGCTCCCGTGCTGTGGCTGAACCCGGACCTGGGGATGTCGGCGGGCAAGGCGATGGCCCAGGCGGGCCACGGCGCCCAACTGGCCTGGTGGGCCCTGCCGGAGGAGGAGCGAGCGGCCTGGCGCGACGCCGGCTTCCCCCTCGCCGTCCGCACGGCTCCCCCGTCGCGCTGGCAGGAACTGACCACGTCCGGCCTGCCGTTGGTACGCGACGCGGGCTTCACGGAGATCGCCCCGGGCAGCTGCACGGTGGTGGCGGACCATCCGGCGCTGCGGGGCGACTGACCGGGAGGCGGCGCCGCGAGCCCCCGCGCCGTGGACGGCACGGCTCGTCCTTCTCCCGCTCAGAACCGCTGACCAGAGTGGCCGGACAGGGCTTCGGTGCGGTCCCGCCCCGCGCTCTCGCTGGTCGGAGCACCGAACTCGGTAGAGATCACCGATCTCGGACCCGACCGCCCGACACGCCGGGTCGGCTGTGTCACCACCTCCGAACTGGCCGGCTCGGCAGTCGTGCGCGCCTTGGTGAGGGAACTGCGGGCAACGGCCCTCCAGGGTGGGTGCGGACTCGGCCGCGAAGCGTGATCAGGCCCGGCGAGTCACTCCTGCACCTGCGCTTCCCGTACGTGGGAGCGTCCCGGCTACCCTCTTCCGCACACACTTTCCGTACGCCCGCGCACGCATCCCAGGAGGTCGCCATGTCCGGCACCCGGCTCGACGGCAGGGTCGAACGCGGGAACCGGACCCGGCAGCTGGTGTTGCGGCGGACCGTCGACATCGCCTCCGTCGAAGGGCTGGACGCGCTGTCCGTGGGCCGCATCGCGACCGAACTGCAGCTGAGCAAGAGCGGCGTGTTCGCCCTCTTCGGGTCCAAGCAGGAGCTGCAGCTCGCCACGGTCCGGGAGGCGTCCCGCATCTACGTCGAGCAGGTCGTACGTCCCGCCGCCGACACCCCCGTCGGGCTCGCCCGGTTGTGGCGGCTGTGCGAGCTGTGGCTCGACTACTCCGAGGGCCGCGTCTTTCCCGGCGGCTGCTTCTTCTACGGCGTGATCGCCGAGTACGACGCCCGCTCGGGGCCCGTCCACGACGCGATCGTCCGGGCCCAGCGGGACTGGACCGCCCACATCGAGCGCACGATCACCGAGGCCCGCGACGACACCCGTGAGCTGCGTGCCGACACCGACGCGCCGCAACTCGCCTTCGAGCTCATCGCGTTGATGGAGACCGCCAACGTCGTCTCCGTGCTGCACGACGACGGCACCGCCTATCGCCGCGCCCGGATCGCCATCGCGTCGCGGTTGCGGGCCGCCGCTGCGGGTCCGTCGGTCGTGCCTCAAGTCCCGTGAACCTTAGGAGATTTATGACCGGATACGATCGTCGGAAACTAGTAGCACGATCGTTCGCACAGTTTTATCCTCGGCGCCATGGACATCACCGGAGCGAACGAAGCCGAACTCGTCGAGCTCGACCGGATCGCGGTGCAGGAGTCGGTACGGCTGGTGGAGCTGGCCCGGGAGCAGGACTGGGAGCGCGACACCCCGTGCGCGCAATGGACCCTGCGGAGTCTCGTGGCGCACATGGCCGCCCAGCACCACGGGTTCGCGGCCGCCGCGCGGGGTGCCGGGAGCGAGAGGGCGCACTGGCGGGAGCCCGAGGACATGCGCGACCCGTCGACCACCTACCGCGTCGCCGCCATGAGCGTGCTGGCCGCCTTCGCCGAACCGGACGTCGTCGGGCGGGAGTTCGCGCTGCCCGAGCTGGGGCGCGTGGTGCCCGGACGGGTGGCCCTCGGGTTCCACCTGGTCGACTACGTGGTGCACGCGTGGGACGTGGCCGCCGCTCTGGGTACGACACCGGCGCTGCCCGCCGCCGTGCTCGAGGCCGCCCTCGGTGTCGCCCTGCTCGTGCCGACGAACCCGGTGGGACGCGGACCGGGCTTCGCCTTCGCGCCGCCGCTCGCCGTACCGCCGGGCGCGGATCCGCTCACCGCGACCCTGCGCCTGCTCGGCCGGGACCCCGGCGCGTGGGCGGTCGCGCGGCAGCCGTAGCGGGTCCGGCGGAACCTCAAATGTTGCTCTGAACGTCCCCGGTCAGGGGTTCAGCGCCGACAGCCGGGGCCATGACTCCGTCACCGCGGCAGCGGGCGGTCCACGGGTACGGGCGGGCCGGGCGAGGGAGGGGACGATGGAGCGACTGGGAACGGGCATCGGGTGGCGGCCGGAGATCGCCGACGCGGTGGAGCGCATGCCGGGCCTCGACTGGGTGGAGGTCGTGGCCGAGAACGTGTGCCCCGGGCACCTCCCCGAGTCACTGCTGCGGCTGCGCGAGCGCGGCGTCACCGTCGTCCCGCACGGTGTGTCCCTCGGCCTCGGCGGCGCGGACCGCCCCGACGAGGCCCGGCTGGCCGCGCTCGCCGAGCGGGCCGAGGCCCTGGGCGCGCCGCTCGTCACCGAGCACATCGCGTTCGTACGGGCGGGCGGACCGCGGACGGCGTCGCCGCTGCTGGAGGCCGGGCACCTGCTGCCGGTGCCGCGCACCCGGGACGCGCTGACGGTCCTGTGCGAGAACGTCCGGATCGCACAGGACGCGCTGCCCGTGCCGCTCGCCGTGGAGAACATCGCGGCGCTGATCTCCTGGCCGGGCGAGGAGATGACGGAGGGGCAGTTCCTGTACGAACTGGTGGAGCGCACCGGCGTGCGGCTGCTGATCGACGTCGCCAACCTCCACACCAACCACGTCAACCGGGGCGAGGACCCGGCGAAGGCGCTCGACGAACTGCCCGTCGAGGCGATCGCGTACGTCCATGTCGCGGGCGGCTACGAACGCGACGGCGTCTGGCACGACAGCCACGCCCACCCGGTCCCACCACCCGTCCTGGACATCCTGGCGGACCTGGCGTCCCGTACCGCGCCACCGGGCGTCCTGCTGGAACGCGACGAGAACTTCCCCGAACCGGCGGAGCTGGAGCGGGAGTTGGCCGTCATCCGGGAGACGGTCGAGAAGGCGGCGCCCGGCCCGGGGACGCGTACGTCCCTGGCAACGGCAGCGAGCGGGCTCCCGGGTGCCGACACGGAAGCGGACCGGCAGCGGCTCGGGCTCGCCCAGGCCGCGCTGCTGTCCTGCCTCGTCGCCGGCACTCCCGTTCCCGAGGGGTTCGACCGGGTGCGGCTCGGGGTGCAGGCGCGGGCCCTCGCCGCCAAGCGGGCCGGTGTCGTGGCCAAGGTCGCGCCCGAGCTGCCCGGCATCCTCGGGGAGGGGTACCGGTCCGCCTTCCTCGGCTACGCCCAGCGGCACCCGATGGCCGGCGGCTACCGGCGCGACGCCCTCGACTTCGCCGAGCACCTGCTGCTCACCGGGCGGCCGGAGGACAACGAGGCGCGGCGCCGGCTGCGCGCGTGGTGGCTGGAGCGTTCGGGCCCCACGCCGCCGTCCCGGCATCCCGCCGCCCGTGCGCTCCGCGCCACGCGCCGGGTCCTGCTGCGGAACTGAGGGGCCTTGCCGCGGGGCGCTGCCCGCGTCCGCCCGCCGCGTAGCACTCCGGCGGGCGTTCAGGAGGTCGTCCGCGGGGAATGTGCCGTGGTTAACACAACAGTCGCGCCCTTGAGGGAGAGCGGTTGCTTGCGCGGTTCGTCCGGCAATGCCCGGTCTTGCGACTGCGGTATTCGGTGCGCGATGCCTGGTTTCCATCCGCTTTGTCTGGTACGGCAGTTGGCGTATACGGCGCAGTAATATGCCAACTCGCACCCGAAGCGCACTAGCGTGCGGTGCCGCAAGCAGGAGGCACCATGAGATCCAGACCCGTCCGAGGCCGCGGCATCCTCAGCGGCACCGGGATCCTCATCATCTTGCTCGCGGGGACCCTCGCCGCGCTGGTCTTCCCGGTCTGGTCCTACGCGGACCGCGCCGGCACCGGCGTGGACACTCTGAACGCCGAGTCCGTATCGACCCAGTACGGTCCGCTGTCCGGGCTGGACCGCGACTTCGTCACCAAGGTACGGCTGGCCGGGCTGTGGGAGCTGCCCGCGGGACAGCAGGCCGAGCAGAAGGGCACCACCGAGGCCGTCCGCACCGCGGGCGAGCACTTGGTGCAGGGCCACACCTTCCTGGACGCCCGGGTCCGCGACGTCGCCGCGCGGCTCGGCCTCGCCCTGCCCAATCAGCCGAACGCCCAGCAGCGCCAGTGGCTCGACACCCTGGACGCCGCCCAGGGCGAGGAGTACGACCGCGACTTCGCCAACCTGCTCCGCCGGGCCCACGGCAAGGTCTTCACCGTCGTCGCCCAGGTCCGCGCCACGACCCGCAACTCGCTCGTGCGCGCCCTCGCCGACGACGCGAACGCGACGGTCCTGGACCACATCAAGGTCCTGGAGGCCACCGGTTACGTCGACTTCGACGCGCTGGCGCAGGACGCGGCCACCTCGAGCCCGCCCCCGCTCACCCACTCCCCCGCGCCGCCCGGGCCCACGGAAGACCCCGGCACACCGGTCCCGGTGACCCCCTCGCCGACGTACACACTGCCGCCGGCCGCGTCGAGCCCACCGCCGTGATCCACCGGCGGGGGCGCGGCAGGCCGCGCCCCCCGTCGGAATGCGCTCAGGCGAGCCCGGCCACCAGCTCCGCGACCGACTTCCTGCGCCCGGTGCTGCATCATCCGGGGGACGACCCCCAGACCCCCGGCCGGACGACGGGGCACCGTCTCCCGTCAGGCGAGCCCGGCCACCAGCTCAGCGACCGACTTCCTGCGCCCGGTGAAGAAGGGCACTTCCTCGCGGACGTGCATCCGTGCCTCCGAGCCGCGCAGGTGGCGCATGAGGTCGACGATGCGGTAGAGCTCGTCGGCCTCGAAGGCCAGGATCCACTCGTAGTCGCCGAGGGAGAACGACGCGACCGTGTTGGCCCGCACGTCCGGGTAGCCGCGGGCCATCTTGCCGTGGTCCGCGAGCATGCGGCGGCGGTCCTCGTCCGGCAGCAGATACCAGTCGTAGGAACGCACGAACGGGTAGACGCTGACGTAGTTGCGCGGCGTCTCGTCGGCGAGGAACGCCGGGATGTGCGAGCGGTTGAACTCGGCCGGGCGGTGCAGCGCCATGTTCGACCACACCGGGGTGAGCGCGCGGCCCAGTTTCGTGCGGCGGAAGAGGTTGTACGCCTCCTGGAGCTGGTCGCTCGTCTCGGCGTGCCACCAGATCATGAGGTCGGCGTCGGCGCGCAGGCCGGACACGTCGTACGTGCCGCGGATGGTCACGTCCTTGGCTGCGAGCTGGTCGAACAGCTCCTGGACCTCGTCGGCGTACCCGGCGCGGTCCTCGGGCAGCACGTCCTTCAGCTTGAAGACGGACCACAGCGTGTAGCGGATGACCTCGTTGAGGTCCTTGGCCAGCTTGCCCTTGTTCGGGATCCTGCCGGACTCGGTGGTGGGGGCGTCGTCACTCATGCACCTATTCTCCCGCTCCGCCGTGCAGGCTCTGCACCGGGTTGGCGGTGAGCTCCTCGACACCGCGCAGGTCACCGCCCAGCTGATCGACGGCCGCGTACGCGCTCGCGATGCACGCCGGGATGCCGACCCCGTCGTACACCGCGCCGCACACCGCGAGCGCCGGCAGCTTCGCCACGTGCGCGCGGATGCGGGCCACGCGCGCGTGGTGACCGACCGGGTACTGGGGCAGGCCGTCGGTCCAGCGGGTGACGCGCGTCTCGATCGGGGCGGCGTCCAGGCCGGTCGCCTCGCGCAGGTCGTGCCGCGAGACGGCCACGAGGTCGGCGTCCTCGCGGCGCAGGATCTCCGTCTCGCCGTACCGCCCCACGGACGTCCTCAGCACCAGCACGTCCGGGTCCTCCTCGGCGATCCAGCCCCACTTCCGGGAGGCGAACGTCGACGCCTTGATCGTGCGTCCGTCGACGGGCGGCACGAGGAAGCCGCTGCCCTCGGGGAGGGTGACGTCGGCGCGGCGGTAGGCGAGGGTGACCAGAGCCATGGAGGCGTACTCGACGGTGCGCAGTTCGGCGGCCGCTCCCGGGCACTCGGCGGCCAGCAGCCGGGCGGCCACGGCGGCGGGCGCCGCGATCACCACCGCGTCCGCCCTCTCCGCACGGTCCCCCACGACGACCTCCCACCCCTCCAACGTGCGGCGCAGTCCGTCCGCCGCGGTCCTCAGCCGGATCTCACCGCCCCGCGAGCGCACCGACTCGGCGACCGCGAGCGGCAGTTGGCCGACGCCTCCCTCGATCCCCATGAAGACCGGCCCGGTCTGCTGCGCCGCGGCGGCCTTCGCCTGGATCTCGCGGACCGCTTCCGTCAGCGAGTCGTGCGCCTTGGCGGCCTCGAAGAGCTGCGGGACCGCCGAGCGCAGGGAGATGCGGTACGCGTCGCCCGCGTACACCCCGCCGAGGAGCGGCTCCACCAGGCGGTCGACGACCTCGCGGCCGAGGCGCGCCGCCACGTACTCCCCCACCGCCACGTCGTCGCCGATCTCCGTGCGCGGCAGCTCCGCGTCGCGCTCGATCCGGGCCAGGCCCTCGTCGGACAGGACGCCGGACAGTGCGGAGGCCGTGCCGGGGACGCCCATGACGTGCCCCTTCGGCATGGGCCGCAGCGCGCCGCGGGTCCAGATCGAGGCGGTCGCCGTGGCGGGCGGCTGGAGGCGGTCCGTGAGTCCCGCCTCCCGGGCGAGCGCCACCGCCTCCGGCCGCCGGGCCAGCATCGACTCGGCCCCGAGGTCGACCCGCACGCCCGCGATGTCGCCGGGCAGCAGCTTGCCGCCGACCCGGTCGGACGCCTCCAGGACCGTGACCCGTGCGCCACGGTCCAGCAGCCGGTGGGCGGCGGCCAGGCCCGCGATCCCGCCCCCGATGACGACGACATGCCCCGCGCCCCCGCGGGCCTCCACTGCGCTCATGTCCCCAGCCTCTCAGACCCCGCTGACACCCCGGAGGGCGCCCGGTGTCCCCGCCGAGTCCCGACCGTGACCGCATCGGGACCGCATCCGGCCAACGTTCCGCGGGGGCCCGGAGTCGAAGAAGTGTCCGTCACGACGACTTCCGGGGGTTCGACCGATGCACACTCCACGCTCCCCACGCCCGGTGCGGGTGCTGGCCGCGACGCTCCTCGCCGCCGCGCTCGCGCTCGCGGGCTGCAGCGCCGACGACACCGGCGCGTCGAGCGACAGCAAGGCCGGCCCCGCCAAGGGCGCGCAGCGACAGGGCGCCGCCGACAGCGGCACGGGCGGCGGCTCTACGGCACGCGGCAGCACGCCGAAGCTCACCACGAACGCCGTCATCCGTACGGCATCGCTGACCGTGCAGGTCGAGGACGTGCCCAAGGCCCTCGACGAAGCGCGCGCCACCGTCGAGAACGCGGGCGGGTTCGTCGGCGACGAGAGCACCACCCGCGACCTGGAGGGCGACGAACGCACCCGGCTCGTGCTGCGCGTCCCCACCGAGAAGTACGACCAGGTGCTCACCGCGCTCCAGGGCGCGGGAAAACTCGTCGAGCGCACCGCCAAGGCCGAGGACGTCACCGACCAGGTCGTCGACGTGGAGAGCCGCATCAGGTCGCAGCGCGCCAGCGTGGCCCGGGTGCGGGAGCTGATGGACCGGGCGACGAAGCTCGGTGACGTGGTCGCCCTGGAAGGGGAGTTGAGCTCCCGCGAGGCCGACCTGGAGGCCCTGCTCGCCCGTCAGGCGTCCCTGAAGGACCGCACCAGCCTGGCCACCATCACGCTCTCGCTGTCCGAGACCCCGGTTCAGAAGGCGGCAAAGGACGACCGGCCCGGTTTCCTGGACGCCCTGGCGGGCGGCTGGCACGTCTTCGTCACGCTCCTGCGGTGGATCGCCCTGGCGATCGGCGCCGCCCTCCCCTTCCTGCTGCTCGCGGCCGTCCTGGTGCTGCTCTGGACCCGGGTGGTGCGCCCCCGACTGCCGCGCCGCCCTGACCCGGTGCCGGCGGCGCCCGCCCTCGGCCCGCTGCCCGTGGCCCGGACGGCGCCGGAGCACGAAAACCGGGGCGGGCAGGACTGAGATGCCCCCTGCCCGTAGCGTGTTCGCATGAACATGAGCCGTACGAGCCGTCCGCGGGAGCGCCTGGTCGTCATCGGCGGCGATGCGGCGGGCATGTCCGCCGCATCGCAGGCGCGCCGCCTCAAGGGCCCCGACGAACTGGAGATCGTGGCGTTCGAACGCGGCCACTTCTCCTCGTTCTCGGCCTGCGGCATCCCGTACTGGGTGGGTGGCGACGTCGCCGGCCGGGACGAACTGATCGCCCGTACACCCGAGGAGCACCGGGCGCGCGGCATCGACCTGCGCATGCGGACGGAGGTCACGGAGATCGACGTGGCGGGCTGCCGGGTCCGCGCCCGGAACGTCGACTCCGGGGCCGAGGAGTGGACGTCGTACGACAAGCTGGTGATCGCGACCGGGGCCCGCCCGGTCCGCCCCGACCTGCCCGGCGCCGACTCGCCCGGGGTGCACGGGGTGCAGACCCTGGACGACGGCCAGGCGCTCCTGGACGCCCTTGCCGCCACCAAGGGGCGCCGGGCGGTGGTCGTCGGCGCGGGCTACATCGGCGTGGAGATGGCCGAGGCGATGATCAACCGCGGCTACGAGGTCACCGTCGTCAACCGCGGCAGCGAACCCATGAGCACGCTCGATGCGGACATGGGCCGGCTGGTGCACCGGGCCATGGAGGGCCTCGGCATCACCATGGTGGACAACGCCGAGGTCACCAAGATCCTCACCGATGACGACGGCGGGGTCCGCGCGGTCGGCACGCAGGACGCCGAGTACCCGGCGGACGTGGTGGTCCTCGGGATCGGCGTACGGCCCGAGACGGCCCTGGCGCGGGACGCGGGGCTGCCGCTCGGCGACCACGGCGGGCTGCTCACCGACCTCGCGATGCGGGTGCGGGGTCACGAGAACATCTGGGCCGGCGGCGACTGCGTCGAGGTCCTCGACCTGGTCTCCGGCCGTGAGCGGCACATTCCGCTGGGCACGCACGCCAACAAGCACGGGCAGGTCATCGGCACCAACGTCGGCGGCGGCTACGCCACGTTCCCCGGCGTCGTCGGCACGGCCGTGAGCAAGGTGTGCGACCTGGAGATCGCCCGCACCGGGCTGCGCGAGAAGGACGCGCGGCGGGCCGGGCTGCGGTACGAGACGGTCACGATCGAGTCGACGAGCCGCGCGGGCTACTACCCGAACGCGGCCCTCATGACGGTCAAGATGCTCGCCGAACGCCGCACGGGCCGCCTGCTGGGCGTCCAGATCGTCGGCCGGGAGGGCGCGGCGAAACGCGTGGACATCGCGGCGGTGGCGCTGACCGCGCGGATGACGGTGGAGGAGATGACGGCCCTGGACCTGGGCTACGCCCCGCCGTTCTCACCGGTGTGGGATCCGATCCTGGTGGCGGCCCGCAAGGCGACGGCGGCGGTTCGGAGAAACGCCGGGTGAGGGAAGGCGTCCCTCCAGGGGCGCGGGAACTGCGCGACCAGCCGAGGACAACCGGCACCCGGCCGACGATCGCAGCCCCCACGGCGAGCCCCGAATCAAGCCGTCTCGTGCTGCCCGACCCCGTTGATCCTCTCGATGGCCTGCCGGGCCTGCTCCCCCGGCGGCCGTGACGGCAACGAGGACACAGACGCGCTGGAGGCCACCGCGGGCGGCTGTGGCTGAGCCATCGGCTTCGCATGCGCGGCAGCGCCCCGCGAGGACCGCAGCCGGTGGCTGACCGCCTCGTCGAGGGTCACGGGCCGCTGCATCTGGGTCGCGAGCCGGGCGGCCTCCTGGCCGAGCCGCGCGACGTCCTCCCAGGGCAGCTGGATCACCAGCGCGAGCTCGGCCTCGCCGTCGGGCAGGGCGTGTATCGGAGGAGTAACTCGGTCGTTCATCGCCTGTTCCTCACGTCGTCCCCGCGACACGCCTTCCCCGCACCGCGGGCGGTTGAGGAGACATACGCAGCCGCGGAGCGCCGCGTTCACCGATTCACCCGGCCGATCCAGGGCAGTACTTCCTTGTGGTCATCCCCGTCCATGATGTGAACCCGGTGCGCCGTACGCCCTATGTGACGTACGCGCTGATCGCGGCCAATGTCGTCGTCTTCCTGTTCACCCCCGGCCTGGCGGGCTCCGTGGCGGGGCAGAGCGACCTGGCCCAGTTCTGCCACCTCCAGGCGTTCCTGGACCACTACGCCGCAGTGCCGCGCGAGTTGATCCACGACCAGCTGCCGAGGCTCGTGCCCACCGGCGCCGTCGGGGTCGGCCCGCACGGCCCCGGCTGTGTGGTGGCCCCGCCGGACTACGACAAGTCGCCGCCGGCGTCGGTGTTCACCGCGATGTTCCTGCACGGCAGCTGGCTGCATCTGCTGGGCAACATGCTCTTCCTGCTGATCTTCGGCAACAACATCGAGGACCGCCTGGGCCACATCCGCTTCGCGCTGTTCTACGTGGCGTGCGGATATGCGGCGGGGTACGGCTACGCGTACCTCAACGCGGGCTCGAGCGACCCGCTGATCGGCGCGTCGGGCGCCATCGCGGGCGTGCTCGGGGCGTACCTGGTGCTCTATCCCCGTGCGCGGGTCTGGATCCTCGTGCCGTTCCTGCTGTTCCTGCCACTGCGGCTGCCCGCGTGGATCGTGCTCGGCTTCTGGTTCGGGCTGCAGGCGGTCTACTCGTCCGGGAACGGTGTCTCCTCGGCCGGGACCGTGGCCTACGCGGCCCATGTGGTCGGCTTCATCGCGGGCATGCTCCTGGCCTTCCCCCTGCGCCAGGGCACCCCGCCGCCACCCGAACCGCGCGGCCTGCTGTGGGGCAGGCAGGCACGCCACACCTGGTGACGACGGCGGGGCCGCGCCGCGCGGCGTTTCGCCCGCACACTCCACGGAACCCGATATGCCCGAAACGCACGTCATCGGGAGTCATCATGGGCGACCCACGCGAACGTGAACGCGAGCGGCAGTCACCGCTCGAGCGGGAGACCGGGGAGCCGGACGTCCACCCGGAGGAGCAGGGGCGGTCGAAGCCCGACACGTCCGGTGGTCCCCCGACCAAGGCCACCGACGCACGCGAGGAAACCGAAGAGGGTTCCGACTGAGCCGCGGTCGTCACGGCCGCCCGTCCGGCTGGAGGAGGTCTGCTGTCCGACCGGCGGACGGAGCACGTCGTCCCGGCCCCGGGCCTGCGCAGCGATGCCGGAGACACGGGCGACGCGGGAGCACGCGGCCGGCCCGAACGCACGGAGACCACGGAGCCCCAAGAGGAACAGGCCGCTGGTGCGACCTCGTGGGAAGAGACCGCGGACGCCCGTCATGCGGCCGACGAGGGCACGTTCGCGGAGGTGTTCACCACGCGGGCCGAGGACGACCGCGGCCGTCTCGCACCGCAGTTCCAGGAGCCCGAAGGGGCCGGGGACGAGTCCTCCGGCGACTGAGGGGGCCCGCGCCGGTGCCGCTGTGCGCGGCGCCCTCGGCGCGGGTCGCCATTCGTTCGCCGGCCCCGGTCAGCGGGCCGTCTGCGTGTGGACGTACTCCACGAGCCGGGTGAGGCTGTCCGGGTCGGTGGACGGCAGGACTCCGTGGCCGAGGTTGAAGACATGGCCCTCAAGGCCGACAGCGGCGTCCAGGACCTCGCGGGTCTTGGCCTCGACGGCCTCGCGCGGGGCGAAGAGCACCGCCGGGTCCAGGTTGCCCTGGAGGGCCTTGCCGGGGCCGACGCGGCGGGCCGCCTCGTCCAGCGGGACGCGCCAGTCGACGCCGACGACGTCCGCCCCGGCCTCCCCCATCAGCCCGAGCAGCTCACCGGTGCCGACACCGAAGTGGATGCGGGGGACGCCGTAGCCCTCGACGGCCCGGAAGACCTTGGCCGAGGCGGGCAGCACCGAGCGGCGGTAGTCGACGGGGGCCAGGGCGCCGGCCCAGGAGTCGAAGAGCTGGACGGCCGAGGCGCCGGCCTCGATCTGGACCTTCAGGAAGGCGGCCGTGATGTCCGCGAGCCGGTCCACCAGGTCGGACCACAGCTGCGGGTCGCCGTGCATGAGCGCCTTGGTGTGCTCGTACGTACGGGACGGGCCGCCCTCGATGAGGTAGCTCGCGAGGGTGAAGGGCGCGCCGGCGAAACCGATCAGCGGGGTCTCGCCCAGCTCCGCGGTGAGCAGCTTGATCGCCTCGGTGACGTAGGAGACGTCCTCGGGGGTCAGGTCGCGCAGCCGGGCGAGGTCTGCGCGGGTGCGGATCGGATGCTCGACGACCGGGCCGACGCCCGGCTTGATGTCGAGGTCGACGCCGATCGCCTTCAGGGGCACGACGATGTCGCTGAAGTAGATCGCCGCGTCGACGCCGTGCCGGCGGACCGGCTGGAGGGTGATCTCGGTGACCAGCTCGGGCCGCATGCAGGACTCGAGCATGGGGATGCCCTCACGCACCTTGCGGTACTCGGGCAGCGAGCGCCCGGCCTGCCGCATGAACCACACCGGCGTGTGCGGCACGGGCTCGCGCCGGCACGCCCTGAGAAAGGCGGAGTCGTACGTCGCTGTCGGCTGGCCCGTGGCGGGGCGGTCATTGACACTCACGCAAAAAGTCTCGCACGCCACCGGAGCGATTCGGCCTCGGGGCGGGAGCGCCCTCGGGGGGCGCGGGACCGTGTCCGTGCGCGGCTGAGCCGCGTCGGCGCGCCACACGTCGAAGGACCCGACCGGCCGTACGACAGGAACCAGCCAAGACGAACCCGCGCACGGCAGCCGAAGCCCCGGCGGCAACGGGTGTCTCTCCAAGCGGACGCGCTTTCTTCCCCTTAATCTTCCCCGCATGGCTGCGGCTCAGGAACGACCGACGGACGGCGCCGACGGAATGGACGACGCGAAGGGGGAGGGCGATGCGATGGACACCGCTCCCCTGCCCTTCCGCGCCGCGGTCGACGCCCTGAAGGCCGCACGCCTGCGGCCGGAGATCGAGATCGAGCCGTCGCGCCCGCCGCAGCGGCTCGCCCCGCACACGTACGCGCTGGAGGCCGCCGTGGTCGCCGACGAGGAGGACCTCGCCGACGGGCGCCTCGTCCTCCTGCACGACCCGGCGGGACACGAGGCCTGGCAGGGCTCCTTCCGCCTGGTGACGCTGGTGCGCGCGGAACTGGAGCCGGAGATGGCGACGGACCCGCTGCTGCCCGACGTGTGCTGGTCCTGGCTGACCGGCGCGCTCCAGGCCCGCGGGCTGGCGTACGGCGAGCCGAGCGGGACCGTCACGCGCGCGAGCTCGCACTACTTCGGCGGTCTCGCCACCCGCCCTGCCGTCTCCCAGATCGAGATCCGTGCTTCGTGGACGCCCCGGGAGGGCATCGGAGGCGTCCCGGACACCGCGGCGCACCTGGCCTCCTGGTGCGACCTGCTGTGCCAGGTGGCGGGCCTGCCCCCGGCGGGGCCGGGCGACGCCTCGGTGGTGACGCTGCCGCAGCGTCGCGGGCCGCAGCCCCGCTGACCCCGGCGCCTCCACCGGCGCTGTCGATGTCACTGGCGCTGTCGATGTCATCGGCGCTGTCAATGTCGCCTTGACCTTCCTTGCCATCTCTTTGTCGATACGGCCACTTTCAGCCTCGTATTGACCATGGACCGAACCGACTCGATCCCCGAATGATCGCTCGCGCGTCCGAATTGCACGGATTGTTACTCACCAAATCGTGATCATTCTCTAAAGGAGCACGAGTTTGGTGCCGAAGACGACTGTGACCTTGAAACACGGTTCGTCCCGGCCGCTTCCCCGAGCCGGCCCCGTCCCCGCACCCATCCAGGAGGCCTGGTGTCCGTTCTCCTCGAGCAGCCCGCAAGCCTGGTCGCCTACCGCCCCAACAAGCCGACCGCCATGGTCGTCGTGGCCGACCCGCGCGTTCGTTCCACCGTCACCCGCCATCTCTGGGCGCTCGGAGTGCGCGACGTCATCGAGGCGTCGTCCATCGCAGAGGCCCGTCCCCGTATCGGCAACCCGCGCGACATCTGCGTCGCCGACGTCCACCTCCCCGACGGCTCCGGTCTCACCCTCCTGTCGGAGACCCGGGCCGCGGGCTGGCCCAACGGTCTGGCCCTGTCCGCGGCCGACGACATCGGCGCGGTGCGCAACGCCCTCGCGGGCGGAGTCAAGGGCTATGTCGTCACCGGCACCCGCACCAACATCGGGCTCCCCACCCGACCCGGTGCCGCCCCCATCGGCGCCGCCGCCGCGCGCCTGCACCGCCGCCCCCCGGGTGCCCCGAGCCACCCGGGCGGCTACCGCGAGCTGTCCGGCCGCGAGGTGGAGGTGCTGCGTCTGGTCGCTGAAGGGCAGTCGAACAAGGCGATCGGCGTCTCGATGGGCCTGTCCGCACTGACCGTGAAGAGCCATCTGGCCCGCATCGCCCGCAAGCTCGGAACCGGCGACCGTGCCGGGATGGTGGCGGTGGCCCTGCGGACCGGCATCATCCACTGACCGCCTTCCCCCTCCCCTGACCACCAGACCCGCCGACTCCCCGACTCCCGAACCTCCTCCTCCGCCCGCCCCGGTCCGCATCCGCACCGAGCCGCGTCCGGGGACCTGGACCGCACGCCCCGGGACGCCCGCCGTCCCGCTCCGCACACCGGCACCGCGCCCTCGTGCGGACACGAACGCCCCATGTGACACATGACTGATTTACGACCCCCCATCGCCCGCCGACGGAACGTTCCGTCGGCGGGCGTAGTCGACACACAGATACCCTTGACAGGTGACCGACGCCCAAGAGACCGCAGCAGACAGCCCACTGCGAACCACCGGAGGCGCCCCTCCGGACGACGTCGAAACGGCGCCGATCCCGTTGCTCGAGCCGCGAGACGGTATTCCGCCCGTGATCGCCGACGACGCCTCCCTCGCTGAGGTGATCGCCGCCTTCGCCGCCGGCACCGGCCCCGTCGCGGTCGATGCCGAGCGCGCGTCCGGCTACCGGTACGGCCAGCGCGCCTACCTCGTGCAGCTGCGCCGCGAGGGCGCGGGCACCGCCCTGATCGACCCGGTGGCCTGCCCCGACCTGTCGGCCCTGGGCGAGGCGATCTCCGACGCCGAGTGGGTGCTGCACGCCGCCACCCAGGACCTGCCCTGCCTGCGCGAGATAGGCATGGTGCCCACCCGTCTGTTCGACACCGAGCTGGCCGGACGCCTCGCCGGGTTCCCACGGGTGGGACTCGGCGCCATGGTGGAGAGCGTCCTCAGCTTCATCCTGGAGAAGGGCCACTCCGCCGTCGACTGGTCGACGCGGCCCCTGCCCGAGCCCTGGCTGCGCTACGCCGCCCTCGACGTCGAACTGCTCGTGGACCTGCGGGACGCCCTGGAGAAGGAACTCGAGCGGCAGGGGAAGCTGGAGTGGGCCCGGCAGGAGTTCGACGCGATCGCCTCCGCGCCGCCGCCCGAGCCGCGCAAGGACCCCTGGCGCCGTACGTCCGGGATGCACAAGGTGCGCCGCCGCCGGCAGATGGCGGCCGTCCGGGAGCTGTGGCAGGCCCGGGACCGGATCGCGCAGCGCCGGGACGTCTCGCCGGGCAAGGTGCTCGGGGACGCCGCGATCGTCGAGGCGGCCCTCGCCCTGCCTCCGAACGTGCACGCCCTGGCCGCGCTGAACGGCTTCGGGCACCGCATGGGGCGGCGCCAGCTGGAGCAGTGGCAGGCCGCGATCGATCGCGCCAAGGCGCTGCCGGAGGCGGAGCTGCCGCAGCCGGGGCAGCCGGTCACGGGTCCGCCGCCGCCGCGGGCCTGGGCCGACAAGGATCCGGCGGCGGCCGCCCGGCTGTCCGCTGCGCGGGCCGCGGTGTCGACCTTGGCCGAGGAGCTCACCATGCCCCAGGAGAACCTGATCTCCCCGGACACCGTGCGGCGCCTGTGCTGGGAGCCGCCGAAGCCGGTGGACGCGGAGTCCGTGGCCTCCGCGCTGGCCGGGTACGGGGCGAGGGCTTGGCAGGTTGAACAGGTCACTCCGGTACTGGTGAAGGCCCTGTCCGTGAAGGACGCCTAGCCGCCGCAGCGGCTTTGCCGTATGGCGGGTGGGGGGCGTCTTCGGTGAAGCGTCCTCGGTGGGGGGCGTCTTCGGTGGAGGCAGCTTCGGTGGGGGGCGTCCTCGGTGGGGGCATCTTCGATTGGGGCGCCCGCGCGGCGGAGCCGCGTGCGACATGGCGGGTTCCATGCCGACGCGGCGCAGCCGTACGCCGATAGGGCTGGAGCCACGCGGATACGGCGGAACCGCATGGCGACACCCGCAACCGATGCCCGACGCGGCGCAGCCGCATGCCGACACGACGGGGCCCATCACGATGCCACGCAGCCACATGCCGACACCGTGGAGCCGCATGGCGTCACCCCCAGCGATGCCGACGCGGCGCGGCCCGAAGTCGATGCGATGCGGCGCAGTCGCATGCCGATACAGGGGCCCCATGCCGCCGCGACCCGCCTCTTTGCGGCGATGCGGCCCCTTGCGGGGAGCGGCCCGCGCCGCTTGCGGGGAGGCGGCCACCGCCTCCCGTTCCGAGCCCTTGGCCGACCCCGCGGGGGCTCCGTCGCTACGCCGAAGGTGTGACCTTCACCGCTTGGGCGTGCGGGACTGGGCAGCTTGGTTACCCACAAGTAGCATGGTGCTGAGCGCGCGCTCAGCGTGTCGCAGCAGTGCCATCCCGCACCCTGGAGGAGAGCCATCGTGCCTCGTACCGTCAGGGACGTCGTCTTCGTCGACGGCGTCCGCACCCCGTTCGGCAAGGCGGGCCCGAAGGGCATCTACCACGAGACCCGCGCCGACGACCTCGTCGTGAAGGCGATCCGGGAGCTGCTGCGCCGCAACCCGGGTCTCGACCCGAAGAAGATCGACGAGGTCGCCATCGCCGCGACCACGCAGATCGGTGACCAGGGCCTGACCCTCGGCCGCACCGCGGGCATCCTGGCCGGTCTCCCCCAGTCGGTGCCTGGCTACTCCATCGACCGTATGTGCGCGGGCGCGATGACGGCCGTGACGACCACGGCCGGCTCGATCGCGTTCGGCGCCTACGACGCCGTCATCGCGGGCGGTGTCGAGCACATGGGCCGCCACCCGATGGGCGAGGGCGTCGACCCGAACCCGCGGTTCGTGAGCGAGAAGCTGGTCGACGAGTCCGCGCTGTTCATGGGCATGACCGCGGAGAACCTCCACGACCGCTACCCGCACATCACCAAGCTGCGCGCCGACGAGTACGCGGTGCGCTCCCAGGAGAAGGCCGCAAAGGCGTACGCCAACGGCAAGATCCAGGCCGACCTGGTGCCGATCTCCGTACGTCGCACGAACCCCGAGGGCGGCGAGACCGGCTGGGGCCTGGTCACCGCCGACGAGCCGATGCGCCCGGGCACCACGCTGGAGAACCTGGCCGGCCTGAAGACGCCGTTCCGCGTGCACGGCCGGGTCACCGCGGGCAACGCGGCCGGTCTGAACGACGGCGCCACCGCCTCGATCATCGCGAGCGAGGACTTCGCCCGTGAGAACGGCCTGCCGGTCAAGATGCGTCTCGTCTCCTACGCCTTCGCGGGCGTCGAGCCGGAGGTCATGGGCTACGGCCCGATCCCGGCCACGGAGAAGGCCCTCGCCAAGGCGGGCCTGTCCATCTCCGACATCGGCCTGTTCGAGATCAACGAGGCCTTCGCCGTCCAGGTCCTGGCCTTCCTCGACCACTACGGCATCGCGGACGACGACGAGCGCGTGAACCAGTACGGCGGCGCGATCGCCTTCGGCCACCCGCTGGCCTCCTCCGGCGTCCGGCTGATGACGCAGCTGGCCCGCCAGTTCGAGGAGCAGCCGCAGGTCCGCTACGGCCTCACCACCATGTGCGTCGGCTTCGGCATGGGCGCGACGGTCATCTGGGAGAACCCGCACTTCGACGGAGGCGACAAGTGAGCACCACCGCTGAGCTGTTGAAGGGCGCGGCCGAGCTGTTCCCGGACGAGGTCGTCACGCAGGCGCACGTGCGCCACTTCGACCTGCCGTTCGGTGTGGGCCGGTTCGCCCTGATCACCCTCGACAACGGTCACGACCACACCAAGCCGACCACCTTCGGCCCGGCCTCGCTCGCGAACCTCAACACCGCGATCGACCAGGTCGAGAAGGAGGCCGCGGACGGCGAGATCGTCGGCGTCGGCATCACCGGCAAGCCGTTCATCTTCGCGGTCGGCGCCGACCTCAAGGGTGTCGAGCTGCTGAAGAGGCACGAGGACGCGCTGGCCATCGGCAAGGGCGGCCACGAGGTCTTCAAGCGCCTGTCGAAGCTGGCCGTGCCCACCTTCGCGTACTACAACGGCGCGGCGATGGGCGGCGGCGTCGAGGTCGGCCTGCACTGCACCTACCGCACGGTGTCCGCGGCCCTCCCGGCGTTCTCCCTCCCCGAGGTCTTCCTCGGTCTGGTCCCCGGCTGGGGCGGCTGCGCGCTGCTGCCGAACCTGATCGGCGCCGACAAGGCCGTCTCGGTCATCATCGAGAACAGCCTCAACCAGAACAAGCAGCTCAAGGGCCGGCAGGTCTACGAGCTCGGGATCGCCGACGCCCTCTTCGAAGGCGCCGACTTCCTGGAGCAGTCCCTGACCTGGACGGCGGCCGTCCTCAAGGGCGAGATCGTCGTCGAGCGCCCGGTCATCGACCGCGGCGAGGCCTGGGACCAGGCCGTCGCCAAGGGCCGCTTGATCGCGGACGGCAAGGTGCACGGCGCGGCCCCGGCCGCCTACCGCGCCCTCGACATCATCGCCGCCGCGAAGAACGGCGACCTGCAGCAGGGCTACGACGCCGAGGACCAGGCCCTCGCGGACCTGATCATGGGCGGCGAACTGCGCGCCGGCATCTACGCGTTCAACCTCGTCCAGAAGCGCGGCAAGCGCCCGGCGGGCGCCCCCGACAAGAGCCTGGCGCGCCCGGTCACCAAGGTCGGTGTCGTCGGCGCCGGTCTGATGGCGTCGCAGCTCGCTCTGCTCTTCCTGCGCCGCCTCGAGGTCCCGGTCGTCCTGACGGACATCGACCAGGAGCGCATCGACAAGGGCGTGGGCTACGTCCACGCCGAGATCGACAAGCTGCTCGGCAAGGGCCGGATCAACCAGGACAAGGCCAACCGACTCAAGGCGCTGGTGACCGGCGTCCTCGACAAGGCCGAGGGATTCGCGGACGCGGACTTCGTCATCGAGGCCGTGTTCGAGGAGATGGGCGTCAAGCAGAAGGTGTTCGCGGAGGTCGAGGCGGTCGCCCCGGCGCACGCGATCCTCGCCACCAACACCTCGTCCCTGTCCGTGTCGGAGATGGCCTCGAAGCTGAAGCACCCCGAGCGGGTCGTCGGCTTCCACTTCTTCAACCCGGTGGCGGTGCTGCCGCTGCTCGAGATCGTTCGCGGCGAGAAGACGGACGACGCCTCGCTGGCGACCGCCTTCGCGGTGGCCAAGAAGCTGAAGAAGACGGCGGTTCTGGTCAAGGACGCCCCGGCGTTCGTCGTGAACCGCATCCTGACCCGCTTCATGGGCGAGATCCAGAACGTCATCGACGAGGGCACCCCGGTCGAGGTGGCGGAGAAGGCGGTGGAGCCGCTGGGTCTGCCGATGTCCCCGCTGGTCCTGCTGGAGCTGGTCGGCCCTGCGATCGGCCTGCACGTCTCCGAGACCCTCAACAAGGCGTTCCCGGACCGCTTCACGGTCTCCCCGAACCTCAAGGCGGTCGTCGAGGCGGGCAAGCGCGGCTTCTACGTCTACGACAGCGGCAAGCCCGAGCTTGACCCGGAGGTCGCCGCGCTGCTGAAGCAGGGCGACACGGTCCTGACGGAGGAGCAGGTCCGCGCCCGCGTCCTGGACGCCGTGGCGCAGGAGATCGGGCTCATGCTCGAGGAGGGCGTCGTCGCCGAGGCCCAGGACATCGACCTCTGCCTGATCACGGGCGCCGGCTGGCCCTTCCACCTGGGCGGCATCACGCCGTACCTGGACCGCGAGGGCGTCTCGGAGCGCGTGAACGGCAAGACGTTCCTCGAGCCGGGCGTGGCGTCGGTTCCGGCGTAACGGCCGCAGCACCGTGAAAGGGCCTCCGCGCAAGGCGGAGGCCCTTTCACGTCGTGTGCGCAAGGCCGGTGGCGTCGGGGCCGGTCGGATCCGCCGTGGCGTCCCTCGCGCGGCCGGACAGGCTCGTGGGACGCTGGGGGCATGAGTGTCCCGCTCCTGGTGATCGTCGATGGCGCGAACGTCGTCGGGTCGGTGCCCGACGGCTGGTGGCGGGACCGGCGGGGCGCCGCCGACCGGCTGCGGGACCGTCTCGTGCCGTTCGCCGCCGACGGGCTGCCCGGCTTTCCCGGGCCGCTGGAGCTGGTGCTGGTCGTGGAGGGCGCGGCGCGCGGCGTGGAGCCCGTGCCCGGCATCCGGGTGGACGCGGCCCCCGGCAGCGGGGACGACCGTATCGTCGAACTGGTCGCCGAGGCCGGGGACCGCCCGGTCCTGGTCGTCACGGCGGACCGGGAGCTACGGCGCCGGGTGACGGTTCTCGGCGCGGAGGTGACGGGCCCGCGTACGGTGCGCTGAATCCCCGTGCGGAACGCGGCGGTCACCGCGTGCCGCCTCCGGGCGGCCCGCTCACCCCGCCCGCGGCGGACTGCTCGGCACGGCCCACACGGCTGTGCGAGCGGCCGTAGAGGAAGTACACGACGAACCCGATGACCAGCCAGACCGCGAACCGTAGCCAGGTCTCGGCGGGCAGGTTCAGCATCAGCCACAGCGAGGCGCACACCGACAGGATCGGCACCACGGGGACGAACGGGGTGCGGAAGGCGCGTGGCAGGTCGGGGCGGGTGCGGCGGAGGATGACCACGCCGATCGCGACGACGATGAATGCGAACAGCGTGCCGATGTTCACGAGTTCGGCCAGTTCGCTGAGGCTGGTGAAGCCCGCGACGACGGCGATGACCACGCCGAGCAGGATGGTCGGCCGGTGCGGGGTCTTGAAGCGCGGGTGGACGCGGGAGAAGAAGCGTGGCAGCAACCCGTCGCGGCTCATCGCGAAGAAGACCCGGGTCTGGCCGAGCAGCAGGATCAGACAGACGGTGGTCAGGCCGACGGCGGCACCGAAGCTGATCACACCCGCGAACCAGGGGTGCCCGATGGCCTTGAACGCGTCGGCGAGCGGGGCGTCCACGGACAGCCTGCTGTAGTGCTCCATGCCGGTGACGACGATCGACACCGCCACGTACAGCGCAGTGCAGATGAACAGGGAGCCGAGGATGCCGCGCGGCATGTCGCGCTGCGGGTTGCGGGTCTCCTCGGCGGTGGTCGCCACGATGTCGAAGCCGATGAAGGCGAAGAAGACGACGGACGCGGCGGTGAAGATGCCCATCACGCCGAAGTTGGACGGTGCCCAGCCCACCATCAGCTGGATGAGCGGCGCCTTGAGGCTGCCACCCGCCGGCACCGCCTGCGGCTCGGGCACGAACGGCTTGTAGTTGGCGCTGTTGACGAAGAAGGCTCCCCCGATGATCACGATCAGCACCACGGCCACCTTGATGGCGACGACGAGCTGGGTGACCCGGGCCGACAGCTTCATCCCGAGGACGAGGATCGCGGTGAGGAGGAGGACGAGCGCGGCGGCGAGGATGTCGAAGCCGAATCCGTGCGCCCCCTCGCGTCCGCCGAGATAGGCGGGCAGGTGCCAGCCCGCGTTGTCCATCAGGGAGCGGATGTACCCGGACCAGCCGACGGCGACCACCGCCGTGCCGAGCGCGAACTCCAGGACCAGGTCCCAGCCGATGATCCAGGCGGGCAGCTCGCCCAGCGTGGCGTAGGAGAACGTGTACGCGGATCCGGCGACCGGCACCGTGGAGGCGAACTCCGCGTAGCAGAGTGCGGCGAGCGCGCAGACGACGCCGGCCACGACGAAGGACAGGGAGACGGCGGGGCCCGCGTTCTGCTTGGCGACCTTGCCGGTGAGCACGAAGATGCCGGTGCCGATGATGACCCCGACGCCGAACACGGTCAGGTCGAGGGCGGACAGGGTCTTTCTGAGCGCGTGCTCCGGCTCCTCGGTGTCCTGGATCGACTGCTCGACGTTCTTGGTCCGGAAGAGAGTCCTGCTCATGGCGTACCTCCCGCGCTCGCCGTCCCCGACATGATCGAGAGGGGGCGTACTCCGTGTGCCCCGGCACAGGCAGATTCACGCAAACGGGCCGGTTTCGCCACCGTAAAGGATGGAGAAACCGGCCCGGGCGCGTGCGGCGGGTCGTCTCAGTCGCGGGCGGGCTCCACCGAGTCCACGGCCTGGGCGGTGCCCGTACGGTCGGTGGGGGTCCCCCCGCTCGAGCGAAGCCGAGAGTGGGGGAGGCCGCCGTCCAGCTTGGAGACCAGCCCGGTGACCTGGCGGGCGATGTCCGGCGCGGTCAGGCCGATCTCCGCGAGGACCTCCTTGCGGGAGGCGTGGTCGAGGAAGCGCGGCGGGACGCCGAAGTCGCGCAGCGGCACGTCCACACCCGCGTCGCGCAGCGCCTGCGCGATCGCCGAACCCACACCACCGACGCGGGAGTTGTCCTCGACGGTGACGACCACACGGTGCCGCTCGGCGAGCGGGGCCAGCGCCTCGTCGACGGGCTTGACCCAGCGCGGGTCGACGACGGTGGTGGAGATGCCCTGCTTGTCGAGGAGGTCGGCGATCTCCAGGCACATGGGGGCGAGCGCGCCGACGGACACCAGCAGGACGTCCGGCACGGGGGCCTCTGCCTTGCGCAGCACGTCCATGCCGCCGACCTTGCCGACGGCGGGGACGGCCGGGCCGACGACGCCCTTGGAGTAGCGCAGCACGGTCGGCGCGTCGTCCACGTCGACGGCCTCGCGCAGCTGGGCCCGCAACTGCTCGGCGTCGCGCGGGGCGGCGATCCTCAGACCCGGGACCACCTGGAGCATCGACATGTCCCACATGCCGTTGTGGGAGGCGCCGTCGTCGCCCGTGATGCCCGCCCGGTCGAGCACGAACGTCACACCGCACTTGTGCAGGGCGACGTCCATGAGCACCTGGTCGAAGGCGCGGTTGAGGAAGGTCGCGTACACCGCGAAGACGGGGTGCAGACCGCCGGTGGCGAGGCCGGCCGCGGAGACCGCGCCGTGCTGCTCGGCGATGCCGACGTCGTAGATCCGGCTCGGGAAGGCGTCCGCGAACTTCTTCAGGCCCACCGGCTGGAGCATCGCGGCCGTGATGGCGACGATGTCGTCGCGCTCCCGGCCGAGCCTGACCATCTCGTCGCCGAAGACGGAGGTCCAGCTGGCGGCGGCCGCCTTGATGGGCAGACCGGTGTCGGGGTGGATGGGGCCGATGCCGTGGAAGCGGTCGGCCTCGTCCTGCTCGGCGGGCTTGTAGCCGCGGCCCTTCTCGGTGAGGCAGTGCACGATGACCGGGCCGCCGAACCGCTTGGCGCGGGCCAGGGCGGACTCCAGGGCCTCGATGTCGTGCCCGTCGATCGGGCCGACGTACTTCAGGCCCAGGTCCTCGAACATGCCCTGCGGGGCGATGAAGTCCTTCAGGCCCTTCTTGGCCCCGTGCAGGGTCTCGTAGAGCGGCTTGCCGACGACGGGCGTGCGTTCCAGGACCTCCTTGGTGCGGGCCAGGAACTTCTCGTAGCCGTCGGTGGTGCGCAGCGTGGCCAGGTGGTTGGCGAGGCCGCCGATGGTGGGCGCGTAGGAGCGCTCGTTGTCGTTGACGACGATGACCAGCGGGCGGTCCTTGGCGTCGGCGATGTTGTTCAGCGCCTCCCAGGCCATGCCGCCGGTGAGGGCGCCGTCACCGATGACCGCCACGACGTGGCTGTCGCGCTTGAGCAACTGGTTGGCCTTGGCCAGGCCGTCGGCCCAGCCGAGGACGGTGGAGGCGTGCGAGTTCTCGATGACGTCGTGGTCGGACTCGGCGCGCGAGGGGTAGCCGGACAGACCGCCCTTGCTGCGCAGCTTGGAGAAGTCCTGACGGCCGGTGAGCAGCTTGTGGACATAGGCCTGGTGGCCGGTGTCCCACAGCACCTTGTCCTTCGGGGAGTCGAAGACGCGGTGCAGGGCGATGGTGAGCTCGACCACACCGAGGTTCGGACCGAGGTGGCCGCCGGTCTTGGAGACGGCGTCGACGAGGAAGGTCCGGATCTCCTCTGCCAGCTGGTCCAGCTCCTCCAGGCTGAGCCGGTCCAGATCGCGCGGTCCCCTGATGCGGGTCAGCAGCGGCACCCGTGCCTCCTTGCAGTAGAGCTGTGTCGAGCATTCGCCGGGCCTGTCGAGTCTAATGTTCCGCCTGTGAGGGATCACCGATGGCCCCACGGATCCCCCCGACGTGTCCGCCGAAACACGGTGCCGGGCACAGGACTGTGCCCGGCACCGCCGTTGGCGCCGGGCACAGTGACCTGAAGGTTCGGCTGCGGCTACGCGCGGCCGGCCGTCTTCTGGGTCTTGCGGGTCACGGCGTCGATGACGACCGTGGCGAGCAGAACACCACCGGTGATCATGTACTGCACCGGCGAGGCGATGCCCTCCAGGGCGAGGCCGTACTGGATCGAGACGATCACCAGCACACCGAGCAGCGCGTTCCAGGTGCGGCCACGTCCGCCGAAGAGCGACGTACCACCGATCACCGCGGCGGCGATGGCGTTCATCAGCAGGTCACCGCCACCGGCGCCCTGGTTGGCGGACGCGATCTTCGACGCGATGAACAGACCGCCGATCGCGGCGAAGGTACCGGAGATGGCGAAGACCGAGATGCGGACCGTGGCCACGTTGATACCGGCGCGGCGGGACGCCTCCACGCTGCCGCCGAGCGCGAACACCTTCCGGCCGTACGCGGTGCGGCGCAGCACGAAGTCCGTGATGAGCAGCACACCGATGAAGATGACCACGGCGAGCGGCAGGCCCTTGTACTGGTTGTAGACGACGGCCACGGCGAACGCGAGGACCGCCAGCAGCGCCGTGCGCAGGATCGTCTCGCTCAGCGGCCGGGACGGCACACCCGCGGCCTCGCGCCGCTTGTTGCCGAAGTAGGAGCTGAGGAAGTACAGCACGGTCACCGCGAGCGCGAGCCCGTAGGCGGCGGCCACGTCGGAGAAGTAGTACGTCGTCAGCTTGGCGACGAGGCCGTCGCTGTTCAGGTTGATCGTGCCGCTGTCGCCGAGGATCTGGAGCATGAAGCCGTTCCAGAACAGCAGACCGGCCAGCGTGACCGCGAACGCCGGCACGCCGATCTTCGCGAAGACGAAGCCGTGGATCGCGCCGGCGACCGTGCCGGTGAGGATGGCCAGCACGAAGGCGAGCCACTCGCTCATGCCGTGGGTGATGTTCAGCACGGCGAAGGTGGCGCCCGCGACACCGGAGACCGAGCCGACCGACAGGTCGATCTCGCCGAGCAGCAGCACGAAGACGATGCCGACGGCGATCATGCCCGTGCCGACCATGGCGACGGAGATGTCGGAGAGGTTGCCGGCGGTGAGGAAGTTGGAGTTCAGGCTCTGGAAGATGATCCAGATGATCGCCAGACCGACGACGACCGGGATGGCGCCCAGGTCGCCGGCCTTCATCTTCCGCTTGAACTCGGTGACGTAGCCCGCGAAGCCCTGCTCGCGCACCAGCAGACGGGGGTCGACGGCGGTGACCGCCTTCGCCGCCGCCTCGGGGTTCTCCACGACGGTGTCCTCGGGGGGCGTGGAGGTCTTGTCGATGCTCACTTCTTGATCTCCCCATTGCTGCGCGCCGCACGACGGGTCACGGCGTTGTCCGTGGCGCCGGTGATGGCGGAGATGATCTCTTCCTGCGAGGTCGTCTTGACCTCGAAGACGCCGTTGTTGCGCCCCAGACGCAGCACCGCCACCTTGTCGGCGACGGCCTTCACGTCAGCCATGTTGTGGCTGATGAGGATCACGGCGTGACCGCGCTCCCGCAGCCGCTCCACCAGGTCGAGGACCTGCGCGGTCTGCTCGACGCCGAGGGCGGCGGTGGGCTCGTCGAGGATCACCAGCTTGGGCTCGCCGAGCATGGAACGGGCGATGGCCACGACCTGGCGCTGACCGCCCGAGAGCGAGGCGATCGGGATGCGGACGCTGGGGATGCGGATGGACAGCTGGTCCAGCAGCTCGCGCGAGCGCCGCTCCATCTCCACCTCGTCCAGGACGCCGCGGCGGCGGATCTCCCGGCCCAGGTAGAGGTTGCCGACGACGTCGATGTTGTCGCACAGCGCGAGGTCCTGGTAGACCGTCGCGATACCCAGGTTCTGGGCGTCGTTCGGCTTGCCGATGTGGACGGTCTTGCCTTCCCACTCGATGACGCCCTCATCGATGGGGTGCACGCCGGCGATCGTCTTGACCAGCGTGGATTTTCCGGCGCCGTTGTCGCCGACCAGGGCGACCACCTCACCGGCGTGGACCTCAAGCTCTACGTCGGTGAGCGCCTGAACGGCACCGAACCGCTTGGAGACCCCGCGCAACGCCAGCACGGGCGTAGCGGACACGTGAACCATCTCCTTCGCCGCCTGACCCGGCGGGAGGTTGTGCAGAAGTTTGGGGGGTGTTCCGTCCGGCGCCCCGCGACGAGCTTGCGGGGCTGGTGAAGGCGGGGCGCCGGAGGAGCTTCAGTGCGCCAGTCCCTCACGGGAATTCAAGGACGAATTCCCGTGGCGGGAAAGGGGCTTGAGGCCGGTTACTTCAGGCCGATCTTGTCGCAGGCCGACTTGTACTGCCCGGTGCAGATGTCCGCGGCGGTCCACAGGCCGTCCTTGACGACGGTGTCCTTGATGTTGTCCTTCGTCAGGGCGACGACCGGGACGATGACGGAGGGCACCTGCTTGGTGGTCGGGCTGTCGACCTTGTCCTTCGCTATCGAGTCGACGGGCTTGCCCTGGGCGAGGGCGACAGCCATCTCCGCGGCGACGTCGGCCTCCTGCGGGTACGGCTTGTAGACGCTCATGTACTGCTCACCGGTGATGATGCGCTGCACACCGGCGAGTTCGGCGTCCTGACCGGTGACCGGGGCCTTGATGCCGGCGGCCTTGAGGGCGGTGATGATACCGCCGGCCATGCCGTCGTTGGCGGAGTAGACACCGACGATGTTCTGCTTGCCGAGGGCGGAGATCGCCGCCTCCATGTTGGCGTTGGCGTTCTCCGGCTTCCAGTCCTTGGTGTCGTACTCCTTGCCGATGTTCACCTTGCCGTCGAGCACCTCGTGGGCGCCCTTCTTGAACTGCGCGGCGTTCGGGTCGGTGACGGAGCCGTTCATCATGACGATCTTGCCGGACTTCGCCTTGGCGCCGAGGGCCGTGAGGAGGGCCTGGCCCTGGGTCTTGCCGACCGTCTCGTTGTCGAACGAGGTGTAACCGCTGATCGGGCCCTGCGCCAGGCGGTCGTAGGCGACGACCGGGATGCCCGCGTCCTTGGCCTTCTGCACGGAGTTCTTGATGGCCGCGGAGTCCACCGCGTCCACGATCAGCACGTCGACCTTGTTGGTGATCATGGTGTCGACCTGCTGGTTCTGCAGGGTCGCGTCCTGCTTGGCGTTGGCGTAGACGACCTCGCCCTTGCCGTTCGTCAGCTCCTTGACCTTCTTCTCGATCAAGGGACGGTCGAGCTTCTCGTAACGCGCCGTCTGGTTCTCGGGGAGAAGCAGACCCACCTTGATGGCGTCGCCCTTCTTGGCGTTCGAGGACGGGGACGAGCTCTTGCCGGACTCCTTGGCGCTGCCACAGGCGGCGAGCGAAACGGCCATGGCACCAGCAGCAACGGCGAAGGCCGCACGACGCATACGCGTGTTCACTTCTAGAAACCTCCCTGACGAGGCCGCGTCGTTGCGGCCGAGGTGGCTGGAAGTCAACTCGGCCACACGTGCGACGTCAAGAAGTAAATCCTTAACGAGATGGCAACGGTGCCATCCGTTATCTAAGTGAAGACAGGCGTCGCAGCAGGCAGGCTGCCGTCCAAAAGGGTTGAATCACCCATTTCGCTGAGTGCGAGAGCGAGCGCGCCGAGGACCTCCGCGCGGCCGCCGAGCGCCCCCGGCAGCACCGAGAGTTGGCGTGCGGCACTGGGGATCGCGTACCGGCCGACCGACTCCCTGATGGGCCCGAGGACCAGCTCACCGGCCTCGGCGAGATCACCGCCCAGGACCACGCGGCTCGGGTTGAGCAGATTGCACAGGTTGGCGACTCCACTGCCGATGTGGCGGCCGACATCCGCGATCACCCGACGACAGCCCGGATCACCGTCCCGCGCCAGCCTCACCACGCCTTCCATGGTCAGGTCGGCGCCGTGGCTGGGCTGCAGCAGCGGAAGCACGTACCGCGCCGACGCGAACGTCTCCAGACAGCCCCGGTTGCCGCAGCGGCAGACGGGACCGGATTCATCGAGAGTAATATGCCCGATTTCTCCCGCTGTGCCGCCAGGCCCGCGGTAGATCTTGCCGTCAATCACCAGTCCGGCGCCGACACCGCTCGCCACCTTGATGTACGCCAGGTCCTTGACCCCTCGGCCGCTGCCCCAGACCAGCTCGCCGAGGGCGCCGAGGTTGGCGTCGTTGTCCACGTGCACCGGCACGCCGAGCCGCCCCCGCAGCTCCTCGGCGGGTTTGGTGCCGGTCCAGCCCGGCAGGATGGCGGTGGAGCCGAGCGTGCCCGACTCGACGTCAATGGGTCCGGGCACGCCGAGCCCCACACCCGCGATCTTGGACCGGCTCACTCCGGTCGCCTCGATCAGCCTGCTGACCAGCTCTTCCGCCCGGTCGAAGCCCTGCGCGGCGGAGGCGTCCACGTCCAGGGGCTCGGACTCCTCGGCGAGCACCTGATGGGCCAGGTTCCCGATCGCGACGCGCAAATGGGTGTGCCCGAAGTCGACGCCGATCACGATGCCGGCTTCACCGCTGAGAGAGACGCTGCGGGCCCTGCGGCCACCCGCCGAAGTGGGCGTGACCTCGACGGTTCCGCCGTCCTTCAGCTCCCGCACGATGTTGGAGACGGTCGCCGCGGACAGACCCGTCGTCCTCGCGATCTCGGCCTGCGTCAGCGAACCGGCCAGGCGCACCGCACGGACGACACGCTCCAGATTTGCCCGATGCAGCGACGACTGCGATCCCGGAGTCTCCATCGACTCATTCACTCCTGCCCTCAGCGCGGCGGCCACGGCGCCGCCCGTGTGACCCGGATCACAGCAGCGGAATCCGAGTCACGTACAAGTTGTGAACTCCAAGCTCCGCTGAACGGGTTACCGCAGTCAAGTCCTTGACGGAAATCGGGAGAGATCAAAAAGAGGGCGGACGGACGCACCGGCGCCGCCCCCGGTTCACGGGGAAGACGCCGGCAGGCCGGGACAGTGGAAGTCGATCACTATTTCAGGGCGCCCGCCGTCAGGCCCTGGACCACCTGCCTCTGGAAGACGATGTACGCCGCGAGGACCGGCAGCATCGCCATCACCAGGCCGGCGAAGAGTCCGGACCAGTCGCCCTTGTACCCCTGGCTGGCCGCCAGCTGGACCAGGCCCTGGGTGAGGACGCGCTTGTCGGGGTCGGTGTTCAGGACCGTCGGGAGCATGTACTGGTTCCACTGGCCCAGGAAGTTGAAGATCCCCACGCTGATCAGGCCCGGCTTGGCCATCGGCAGCATGATCTGGAAGAACGTACGGGAGTGCGAGGCCCCGTCCACGAACGCGGCCTCGGCCACCGAGGTGGGCAGCGAGCGGAAGAACGCGGTCAGGAAGAACACCGTGAAGGGCAGCGAGTAGGCGATGTAGACGAGGATCAGCCCGTGGATCGTGTTCAGCAGCCCCATGTTGTTCACGACGTAGAACAGCGGGACCAGCGCCAGCATGATCGGGAAGCTCATGCCTCCGATGAACAGGTAGTAGATGAACCGGTTGCCCGGGAAGTCGAAGCGGGCGAGGACGTACGCAGCCATCGAGCCGAGCACCAGGGTCCCGATGAGCGAACCGCCGACCACCAGGACGGTGTTGAGGAAGTAGTCGCTCATGTTGGCGTCGGTCCAGGCCCGCGCCCAGTTCTCGAAGTGCAGCTTGTCCGGCAGCGACCAGGGCGAGTCGAAGATCGAGCGGTCGTCCTTGAAGGAGGTCATCACCGCCCACAGCAGCGGCATGACGACCATGAACGCCCACAGGATCAGCATGCCGTGCGAGAAGACGTTGAGGACGGCGCCTTCCCGCTTCCCCCGGGGCGGCCCGCCGACCGGGGCGTCCGCCTTTTCGAGGGTGACGTGCGGCTCGGCCGGGATCGGGGCCGGGGTCTCGGCGGTCTCCATCGTCAGTACTCCAGCCGCTCGCGCCGGCCCAGCCGCATCACGACCGCCGCGAACAGCAGCGTCACGACGAGCAGGGCGACACCGATCGTGGTTGCGTAGGCGGCCTGACCGTCGCGGAAGGCCTTCTGGTAGACGTACAGCACCATGACGGTGGTCGAGTAGTCCGGCCCGCCGGGCCCGGTCGTCATGATCTGTACGACCGCGAACGACTCGGCGCCCAGGGCGAGGATGCCCATGTACACCCAGCCGGACTGCACGGTGTCCCACAGCAGCGGCAGGGTGATCCGGAAGAAGGTGGTGGTGCGGTTCGCCCCGTCCAGGAGCGCCGCCTCGTACAGGTCCGCCGGGATGGAGGTCATGCCCGCGGAGAACAGGACCACGAAGAAGCCGACCGTGGACCAGACGAGGACCGCCATCACACACCACAGGGCGAGGCCCGGATCGCCCAGCCACAGCGGCTGGACGCTCCCGAGCCCGACGCCGCGCAGCAGCGAGTTGACGGCGCCGCTGTCCGGGTTGTACGCGAAAGCGAACAGCAGGGCGACGATCGCGATGGAGAGCACCTGCGGGAAGAAGTAGACGATCTTGTAGAAGGACGAGCCGCGGACCCCGGAGATCACCGGCCCGCCCTTCCGCCGCCGCCCGCCCACATTGATCATGAAGGCGAGGAACAGCGCGAGACCGATCGTCACCGGGGGCAGCACCAGCGCGAACAGCAGGCTGTGCCACAGCGACTTCCAGAAGATGTCGTCGTGGACCAGCCGGGTGTAGTTGTCGAAGCCCACCATCTTGAACTCGGGGCTCAGGCCGGACCAGTCCGTGAACGAGTAGTAGATGGACTGGATGAACGGCCAGACGACGAAGAGCGCGTACAGGCCGAGGGGAACGGTCAGGAACCCCACGATGAACCGGTACTTGCCGTGATGCATGGCTACCGACCCCGATCCGGCCGTGCGGGCGGCCGCCTCCGCTGCCGCTGACGGACCTGCCGCTGACGGACCTGTCCCTGACGGACCCTCACTGGTGCTTGTAGTGCTTGATCGACGTGTCCTTGGCGGTCTGGTCGGCGAAACCCTGGATCCGCTTGATGGCCTCGGCCGGGGTGATACGGCCCGCCATCATCTCGCCGAGACCGGACACACCGATCTTCTCCTTCTCCAGCTGCACGTACCAGTCCTGCAGCCGCGGGTTCAGGACGTTGCTGCCGGCCTTCTCCAGCGCTGCCACACCCGACTTCAGGCCCGGGGTGAGGCTGATGCCGGTGGTGCCGCCGTTGAACGCCGTCAACGACTTGACCTTGGTGGTGAAGTTCTTCGAGGACGCCTCGCTGAGCATGATGCGCAGCTGCTCCATGCCTCCCTGGGGGTTCTGTGCCTTGGCGGGGACGATGAAGGGCTCACCGCCGGAGGCCCAGATGGTGCCGAAGGGCATCTTGTCGGAGGAGTCGATGCCGGAGGGCGCGGAGACGGCGAGGTCGAAGTCGGCCGGGATGACGTTGGCGGACTCGTTCTCCACCCAGGAGCCGTTCGGGATGAACAGCGCCTTGCCCTGGGCCCAGGCGGTCTGCGACTGGATGTGGTCCAGGCCCGGCGTGCCCTTGAGGATGTAGCCCTTCTTGTAGAGCTCGTAGTACGCCTCGAAGCAGGCCTTGACGGCCGGGTGCTTCCAGGCGTTCGGCTCCAGGTTGTCGATGGCGTCGAGGACCTCTCGGCCACCGACCTTGCCGATCATCGGGTACAGGGAGAAGGGGATGTAGTACGGGTACTTGCCGGCGTAGGTCCAGCCCGCGATGCCCTTCTTCTTGGCCTTCTCGCAGACCTTGAGCATCTCGTCCCAGGTCTCGGGGTACTTCTCGTCGAGCGAGTCGAGGAGCTTCTGCGAGTACCAGACGCCGTAGACCGTGTAGGCGTAGTACATGATCCACACGGGGCTGCCGTCGAACTGGCCCATCTCGACGATGCCGGGACGCAGTGTGTCGCGGACCTTCTTCGACGGGTCGTCGTAGGAGGGGGCGTCGAGGAGCGGGGTGAGGTCGGCGAGCTGGTTGCGGCTGACGAGGACGCCCATGTCCATCTGCTCGGCACCGGAGTTGTCGATGAGGTCCGGCGGGTTGCCCTGGTTGAAGCGCGGCTGGAGGGTGGACTGGATCTTCTGGGTGGCCGAGAACTTCACCTTCGCCTTCGGGAAGTCCTTCTGGTAGATCTTGACCGCGTCCTGGGCGTACTCCTTGCCGAAGCCGCCGTCGAAGAGCACGAACTCCATCTGGGCCGAGTCGTTGACGCCGAGCGGGTTCTGCTTGGTCTTCTTGCCCGCCTTGGCCTTCTCCTGGCCACCGCCTCCGCTGCTGGCGCAGGCGGACAGGAAGCTCATCGTGGGGACGGAGACCAGGCCCAGCGCCACGGAACGCTTGATCAGGCTGCGGCGCCCGACGCCTTCGGGGGTGGTGGTGCCGGTGCCTTCGAGGCTGGTGGTGCCGATGCCTTCGGGGGTGGTGTGCTCGCCGGAAGTGGATCCCATGCTCAAGTCCTCGCCTTCTCCAGGACTCAGGCGGTGCACCGGCTCCTCCCCGGCACCGCGGTGATGGTGAAGCTGGGGTCGTGCATGAGCGATTCAGGGGGACGGTGCGCGGTGGTTCTTTCTCGAGACGGTCCGCCGCCTCCCGCTTGTCCCCGGTCGTGCCTGTCCACAGCCGTCGTACGGCAAGGTGACGGCTGCCCGGACGCCGACAGGTATAGTCCACTCTCCGTCGGCGGAGCAATATCGCAAGCAAGGTTGCCGCCGTGCGTATCCGAGTTGAGACCTCGCGGAAATACGGGATGCTCGCACAGCTCTCGAACGCGATACCCATTGCATTGAGCCCGAATGCCACAGCCAACGCCCTTGACATCGCTGACCACTTGACCACCTACTGGTCCTTGCGCAAGCGAAGTGACAACGTTGTCCATTCTCAACAGGCGCAGGGAGGGTGCTCGCGCATGCAGCACAGATCTCGGCACAGATGGGCTCCTACGGCGGTCGTGGCAACGGCCGCCTTCGCGTTGCTGGTGGCGGCCCAGGGCGCGGCGGTGGCCCTGCCCGGCGAAGCGGCGGCCGCGGACCACGAGTTCGCCTCCTCCTTCGAGCCGGGGGATCCGGCGCCCACGTGGCTGAACACCGTGGACACGACGGCGGACGGCACCAAGCGGGCGTCCGGCGTGGACGGAGGGTACGCAACGGGCATTCCGGGCAATGTGACCGATGAGGTCATCGATGTCCGGGCCGACTCCGAGAACACGGACGGCGGGGAGATAGCGGACAACCTGATCGACGGCGACTCGGGTACCAAGTGGCTGACGTTCGCGCCGACGGGCTGGGTCGAGTTCGACCTGGACGCGCCGGTCAAGGTGGTCACATACGCGCTGACCTCGGCCAACGACCACGCCGAGCGGGACCCGGCCGACTGGACCCTTCAGGGGTCCACCGACGGCAAGGACTGGAAGACGCTGGACACCCGCACCGGCGAGTCGTTCGACAAGCGCTTCCAGACCAAGTCCTACGACCTCGCCGAACCGGCCGAGTTCGCGCACTTCCGGCTGGACATCACCAGGAACCACAGCGGCGGCATACTGCAACTCGCCGATGTGCAGTTCTCCACGGGCAGCAGCACCGACCCCACGCCGAAAGACATGCGCACACTGGTGGACCGCGGTCCCCTCGGCTCCCCCACCGCCAAGGCGGGCGCGGGCTTCACGGGCAGGCGGGCGCTGCGCTATGCGGGCACGCACACGTCCGACGAGCGGGCGTACTCGTACAACAAGGTCTTCGACGTGAACGTACGCGTCGAGCGGGACACGCAGTTGTCGTACCGGATCTTCCCGGCGATGGCGAACGGCGACCGGGACTACGACGCCACCAACGTCTCGGTCGACCTGGCCTTCACCGACGGTACCCACCTCAGTGACCTCGGCGCGCTGGACCAGCACGGCTTCCCGCTGAGCCCGGCGGGACAGGGTGCGGCCAAGGTGCTGTACGTCAACCAGTGGAACAACGTGGTCGCGCGGATCGGGTCGGTGGCGGCCGGCAAGACCGTGGACCGGGTCCTGGTGGCGTACGACTCGCCGAAGGGACCGGCCAATTTCCGGGGCTGGCTGGACGACCTCACGCTGAAGCCGGTACCGCCGGACAAGCCCAAGTCCCACCTGTCCGACTACGCGGTGACCACCCGCGGCACCAACTCCAGCGGCTCCTTCTCCCGGGGCAACGACTTCCCGGCGACCGCCCTGCCGCACGGCTTCAACTTCTGGACGCCGGTGACCAACGCCGGCTCGCTGAGCTGGTTGTACGACTACGCCCGGGCCAACAACTCCGACAACCTGCCCACGATCCAGGCGTTCAGCGCGAGCCACGAGCCGAGCCCGTGGATGGGTGACCGGCAGACGTTCCAGGTGATGCCGTCGGCCGCGTCCGGCACTCCGGACACCGGGCGCAGCGCGCGGGCGCTGCCGTTCCGGCACGAGAACGAGATCGCGCGCCCCTACTACTACGGCGTGACCTTCGAGGGCGGCCTCAAGGCGGAGATGACGCCGACGGACCACGCGGCGGTGCTGCGGTTCACCTACCCGGGCGACGACGCGAGCGTGATCTTCGACAATGTGACCGAGCAGGCCGGGCTCACCCTCGACGAGGCGGGCGGCGTCGTGACCGGCTACTCGGACGTGAAGTCCGGGCTGTCGACGGGCGCGACGCGGCTGTTCGTGTACGGCGTCTTCGACGCGCCGGTGACGGACGGGGCCGCCTCGGGCGTGAAGGGCTACCTGCGCTTCAAGCCGGGCGCCGACCACACGGTCACCCTCCGCCTCGCCACCTCCCTCATCAGCATCGACCAGGCGAAGGACAATCTGCGCCAGGAGATCCCGGACGGCACCTCGTTCGACGACGTCAGGGCACGCGCCCAGGGGACATGGGACAAGCTGCTCGGCACCATCGAGGTCGAGGGCGCGAGCTCCGACCAGCTCACGACGCTGTACTCGTCGATGTACCGGCTGTACCTCTACCCCAACTCGGGCTTCGAGAAGGTGGGCTCGGCCTACCGGTACGCGTCCCCGTTCTCCCCGATGACGGGCCCGGACACGGCCACGCACACCGGGGCGAAGATCGTCGACGGCAAGGTGTACGTCAACAACGGCTTCTGGGACACCTATCGGACGACCTGGCCCGCATATTCCTTCCTGACACCGACTCAGGCCGGCGAGCTGGTCGACGGCTTCGTCCAGCAGTACAAGGACGGCGGCTGGACCTCCCGCTGGTCCTCCCCCGGCTATGCGGACCTGATGACGGGCACCTCGTCGGACGTGGCGTTCGCGGACGCCTATGTGAAGGGCGTGAAGTTCGACGCCGAGGCCGCCTACGACGCGGCGGTGAAGAACGCGACGGTCCTGCCGCCGTCGTCCGGCGTGGGCCGCAAGGGCATGGCCACCTCACCCTTCCTCGGCTACACCAGTACCGCCACCCGCGAGGGCCTGTCGTGGGCGATGGACGGTTACATCAACGACTACGGCATCGCCAGGATGGGCCAGGCCCTGTACGAGAAGACCAGCAAGCAGCGCTACAAGGAGGAGTCGGCCTACTTCCTCAACCGCGCCCGGGACTACGTCGGCCTCTTCGACTCGCGGGTGGGCTTCTTCCAGGGCCGCGACGCGCAGGGCGGCTGGCGGCTGGACCCGTCGAAGTACGACCCGCGCGTGTGGGGCCACGACTACACGGAGACCAACGGCTGGGGCTTCGCCTTCACGGTCCCGCAGGACAGCCGCGGCCTTGCCAACCTGTACGGCGGCCGGGCGAAGCTGGCCGACAAGCTGGACGAGTACTTCGCGACACCGGAGACGGCCTCACCTCAGTTCGTGGGCTCCTACGGCAGCGTCATCCACGAGATGACGGAGGCCCGTGACGTCCGGATGGGCATGTACGGGCACTCCAACCAGCCCGCGCACCACGTGATCTACATGTACGACGCGGCGGGCCAGCCCTGGAAGGCACAGGCGAAGGTCCGCGAGGTGCTCTCCCGCCTCTACACCGGCAGCGAGATCGGGCAGGGCTACCACGGCGACGAGGACAACGGCGAGCAGTCCGGCTGGTACGTCTTCTCGGCGCTGGGCTTCTACCCGCTGGTGATGGGCAGCGGCGAGTACGCCATCGGATCCCCGCTGTTCACCAAGGCGACCGTGCACCTGGAGAACGGCAAGGACCTGGTCGTCAAGGCCCCCGGGAACAGCGGGCGGAACGTCTACGTGCAGGGCCTGCGGGTCGACGGCAAGGAGTGGACGTCGACAGCGCTGCCGCACGCGCTGCTCTCCCGGGGCGGTGTGCTGGAGTTCGACATGGGTCCGCGGCCGTCGGCCTGGGGCACCGGGAAGAACGCGGCACCGGCGTCCATCACACGGGACGACAAGGTGGCCTCACCGCGGGCGGACGTGCTCAAGGGCGACGGTCCGCTCTTCGACAACACCTCGGCGACGGAGGCGGCCGTGACGAGCGTGGACCTGCCGGTCACGGAAGGCACCAAGGCGGTGCAGTACACGCTGACGTCCCCGGCGAACCACACCAAGGCCCCCACGGGCTGGACGCTCGAAGCGTCCGAGGACGGCACGACGTGGACGACCCTGGACCGGCGGTCGAGCGAGTCCTTCACCTGGGACCGGCAGACGCGGGTGTTCTCCGTCCCGCATCCAGGCACGTACACGCACTACCGCCTGACCTTCACGACGGAGTCGTCGCTGGCGGAAGTGGAGCTGCTGGCCTGACGCACACCGGCCCGAAGGAGGGGCGGGCCCGCCGGGGCCCGCCCCTTCGTGCCGAACAGCGATGATCAGCCGGTGCGAGGGTGAACACGTGCCGGGATGTCCCCTTAAGAGTGAACCCCATGGAGGATCCTTGACATCGTTGTCGGCTGCCGAGGTACAGTCATGTACAGACCATCCCGACAACGTTGTCGCCGGCGCCGATCGGTATAACAAGCCATCAGACCCCGGTCCGGCCTACTCCCCCCGGGCCGGGCCGGCTCGCGGACCGGGTGGCACGCACAGCGGCCACCCGGTCCGCCCAGAGGCCCGGACAATCCCCCGCCGACCCCAACCGTCACTCGTGGGGGCGGTGTTCACCGCTCCGGGGCGCGCACGGGGCAACCCGAGTGCTCTCGTGGTCATCTACCTGTACGAACGCGATGACCGGGGAGAAGGACGGGTTGTGCACGGTTCCGGTGCGGACGGTGGCCGCGAGAAGGCCACCGCCGGCTCCTGGTGGGCGGCCGCGGTGGCGAACCTCCTGATCGGCATGCTGGCGATCGTTCCCGGTGTGTGCGTCCGGTGGCTGCTGAACAGGTACGCGCTGCTCCACTGCGTCACCGGCTTCGGCTGCGGCGGCACATCACCGGACCAGACCGTCGGTATGACGCTCGGCGCGGTGCTGGGCGGTGGTTTCGTCCTCGGGATGGTGCTGGTGGTGGACGTCCTCATGCCGTGGCAGGAGGGCCGACCGCTGCACCTGTGGCTCAGCATGACGACCCTGGTGCCTGCGCCGTTCGCGGTGGCGCAGGCGGCAGGATGGATCTAGGCAGGATGGATCTAGGGTCTCCCGTCGACGACGGTTCGGCCGCAGGCAGTTCGATCGTGAACTCCGTACGGCCCGGAACACTCTCCGCCCGGACGCCGCCGCCGTGGGCCGCCGTGATCGCCGCGGCGGTCGAGGACTCTGAGTGGGGCCGGTCGTTCCGTGCGTTCCTGCACGGTAGGGGTGGACGAACGCCGAGGGGCCGCGGTGCCGCAGGCAGGCAGCGGCGGGGCCCGAGGGCCCCGGCCGCGTGACCGCCGGGGCGGTGTGTCAGACCATGGCGAGGCGGTCCACCAGCAGCTCCACCCTCCGCTCGGCGTCCTGCGGCAGCAGCCGTCCCGCCCGGGTCAGGGTCGCGATCCCGTGCAGGGACGCCCAGAACACCTCGGTGAACAGCCCCGGTTCGACGCCGTCCCCGGCGACCTCGCCGAGGGTCTCCAGCAGCGCGGCGAAGGCGTCCTTCAGCGGCTCCGGGGTGTCCTCCTGCGCGTACGCCAGGCCGCCGTCGAGCTCGAAGATCGCGTCGTAGACGGCCGGATTGCGTTCCGCGAAGTCGAGGTAGGCGCGGGCGAGGGCGGAGACCCGGGCGCGGGGGCCGTGCGCGGCCGAGGTCGCGGCGCGCACGGTCGCGGCCAGCTCCGTGGCGCCCTCGAGGGCGACGGCGCCGATGATCTCGCGTTTGCCGCGGAAGTGGCTGTAGAGGACGGGCTGGCTGTATTCGATGCGCTCGGAGAGCCGGCGGGTGGTGACGGCGTCCCAGCCCTGCTGCTCGGCGAGTTCGCGGGCCGTCGCCACGATGAGGCGCTCGCGCTCCGCCCGCTCGCGTGCCTTGCGTTCCTGTACCGACATGACTCGATCCTAGCACCGCTAGACAAGCAAGCGGCAGTAGTACTAGCGTTGCCCCATCGGCTAGCAATGCTAGATCCCGGGAGGGTCATCATGCTCAGCACACTCGAGGTCGTCACCACCGTGATCGTCGGCGTGATGGTGGGGGTGGAGTTCTCCGTCGCCTTCGTCATCAACCCGATCCTCAACGCCCTCCCGGAGGACAGTGGCCAACTCGGCCGCGCCCACGGGGGCCGGATGCTCGGCGCCGTGATGCCGGTCTGGTACATCGGCTCGCTCATCCTTGTCGCGGTCTGGGCTGCCGCGGGATGGCACCACCACGGCACCGGCCTCGTCGTCACCGCCGGCGCGCTGCTGATCCTCAGCGTGATCATGTCGATTCTGCTGCTCGTCCCGATCAACAACCGGGGCAAGACGTGGACCCCTGACAACCGGCCCGCCGACTGGAAGGAGCAGATGAACCGCTGGGACCGCTTCCACTACGTCCGCGTCGCCGTCATCATCGCCGCTTTCGCCCTGCTGGTCGCCGCCCTCGCCTGACACCAAAGCCGCCCCGATGCACTGGTTCGCCCCTGTATGTCGACAGCTTCGCCTCGTCAGGGTGAACTCGACAGGGCTTCGGAAAGCTCCATGAAGCTCACCAGGCCGGCGAAGACCCACAAGGAGAAGAACAGTGTCGCTGAAGAAGATCAACACCGTCCTGGTCGCCGCCTTCATCCTCTTCATCCTCTGGTTCGGGATGGAGTTCATCCTGAACCCGGAGGCGACGGCGCCGGGCTTCGGCCTGCCGAGCCGGCCGTCCGGCGACGGCGGCGGCTTCCTGGTCATCAAGGGAATCCGCGACGTCGTCCTGGCCCTGGTCCTCGGCATCCTGCTGATGACGGGCCACCGCCGGGCGCTGGGCTGGGTGCTGCTGGTGGAGGCCCTCGCCGCGTACGGCGACATGGCCACCGTGCTGGCTCACCACGGCTCCGTGGCCACCGCGCTCGGCGTCCACGGCCTGACCGCGACACTGATGGTGGTCAACGGCCTGCTGATGCTGCGCGAGACCCGCAAGGCCGCCGCCGCTCCGGCAACGCCCGCCCCGCAACCCGCCTGACGCCACCTTGGCGACGAGGTCGGGGTCCCGGCCGCCGCAGCGCGCGGCGCCGCCGTCCGGCAGCAACTCCTCGAACTACCCGCCCCCGTCGTCGCAGACGCCCTCGGCCACCGACCAGACCACCACCCGGCTCCTCAAGGAGACCGGCGGGACATGGAGCCGATACGCCCGAGGCGACCGCACACGGTGACCATGCACCCGCCCGGACCAGTAACTGCGGTCACGCGAACGGCAGGTTCGCGCACTCATGTCCCGTGCGGGCGGCGGTACGAAGACGGCGGAGGGCCGCACCCCCCGGGCGGGGGTGCGGCCCTCGACTGCCGTGCCGGATCGCCTACTTGCGGATCAGGCTGCGCAGCACGTACTGCATGATGCCGCCGTTGCGGTAGTAGTCCGCCTCACCGGGAGTGTCGATGCGGACGACCGCGTCGAACTCGACGCCGGTGTCGGTGGTGACCTTGACCGTGCGCGGCGTGGTGCCGTTGTTCAGCTCGGTCACGCCGGAGACGGAGAAGGTCTCCTCGCCGGTCAGGCCGAGGGACTCGGCGTTCTGGCCCTCGGGGAACTGCAGCGGCAGGACGCCCATGCCGATGAGGTTCGAGCGGTGGATGCGCTCGTACGACTCGGCGATGACGGCCTTGACACCGAGGAGCGCGGTGCCCTTGGCCGCCCAGTCGCGGGACGAGCCGGAGCCGTACTCCTTGCCGGCCAGGACGACCAGCGGGATGCCGGCGGCCTGGTAGTTCTGCGAGGCGTCGTAGATGAAGGAGACCGGGCCGCCCTCCTGCGTGAAGTCGCGGGTGTAGCCGCCCTCGGTGCCCGGTGCGATCTGGTTGCGCAGCCGGATGTTGGCGAACGTACCGCGGATCATCACCTCGTGGTTGCCGCGGCGGGAACCGTAGGAGTTGAAGTCGCGGCGCTCGACGCCGTGCTCGGTGAGGTACTTGCCCGCCGGGGTGTCGGCCTTGATGGCGCCGGCCGGGGAGATGTGGTCGGTGGTGACCGAGTCGCCCAGCTTGGCCAGGACGCGGGCGCCGGAGATGTCGGAGACCGGCTCCGGCTCCATGCCCATGCCCTCGAAGTACGGGGGCTTGCGGACGTAGGTGGACTCCGGGTCCCACTCGAAGGTGTTGCCGGTCGGGACCGGGAGGGACTGCCACTGGGCGTCGCCCGCGAAGACGTCGCTGTAGGACTTGGAGAACATGTCCTCGCCGATGGCGTTGGCGACGACCTCGTTGACCTCGGCCTCGGTCGGCCAGATGTCCTTCAGGTAGACCGGGTTGCCGTCCTGGTCGGTGCCCAGGGCGTCCTTCGTGATGTCCACCTTCATGGAGCCCGCGATGGCGTAGGCGACGACCAGCGGCGGGGACGCCAGGTAGTTCATCTTGACGTCGGGGTTGATACGGCCCTCGAAGTTCCGGTTGCCGGAGAGGACCGAGGTGACCGCGAGGTCGTGGTCGTTGACGGCCTTGGAGACCTCCTCCGGCAGCGGGCCGGAGTTGCCGATGCAGGTGGTGCAGCCGTAGCCGACGAGGTTGAAGCCCAGCTTGTCCAGGTACGGGGTGAGGCCGGCCTTCTCGAAGTAGTCGGTGACGACCTTCGAGCCCGGGGCGAGGGTGGACTTGACCCACGGCTTGCGGGTCAGGCCCTTCTCGACCGCCTTCTTGGCCACCAGGGCCGCGCCGATCATGACGTACGGGTTGGAGGTGTTGGTGCAGGAGGTGATGGCCGCGACCGTCACCGCACCGTGGTCCAGCTCGTAGGTCGTGCCGTCGGGGGCGGTGACCTGAACCGGGTTGGACGGTACGGCACCGGTGCCCTGGCCGTGCTGCGGGGCGCCGGCGCCGTTCTCCTCGTGGCCGTAGGCCGGGGCGTCGGAGGCCGGGAAGGACTCGGCGCTGGCCTCGTCGACCGGGGAGGCGGCGGCCTCCGGCGACTGCGCGACCGGCGCCTCGACGTAGTTGAGGACGTCCTTGGCGAACTGCTGGGCGGCCTCGGCGAGGACGATGCGGTCCTGCGGGCGCTTCGGGCCGGCGATCGAGGGGACGACCGTGGACAGGTCCAGCTCGAGCTTCTCGGAGAAGTCCGGCTCGGCCTTCGGGTCCAGCCACAGGCCCTGCTGCTTGGCGTAGGCCTCCACGAGCGCGACCTGCTGGTCGGAGCGGCCGGTCAGGCGCAGGTAGTTCAGGGTCTCGTCGTCGATCGGGAAGATCGCGGCGGTGGAGCCGAACTCCGGCGACATGTTGCCGATGGTGGCGCGGTTGGCGAGCGAGGTGGCGGCCACGCCCTCGCCGTAGAACTCGACGAACTTGCCGACCACACCGTGCTTGCGCAGCATCTCGGTGATGGTGAGCACGAGGTCGGTGGCGGTGGTGCCGGGCTGGAGCTCACCGGTGAGCTTGAAGCCGACGACGCGCGGGATGAGCATGGAGACCGGCTGGCCGAGCATGGCGGCCTCGGCCTCGATGCCGCCGACGCCCCAGCCGAGGACGCCGAGGCCGTTGACCATCGTGGTGTGGGAGTCGGTGCCGACCAGGGTGTCCGGGTAGGCCTTGCCGTCACGGACCATCACCACGCGGGCGAGGTGCTCGATGTTGACCTGGTGGACGATGCCGGTGCCCGGGGGGACGACCTTGAACTCGTCGAAGGCGGTCTGGCCCCAGCGCAGGAACTGGTAGCGCTCCTTGTTGCGGCCGTACTCCAGCTCGACGTTGATCTTGAAGGCGTCGTTCGTGCCGAACTTGTCGGCGATGACGGAGTGGTCGATGACCAGCTCGGCCGGCGCCAGCGGGTTGATCTTCGCCGGGTCGCCGCCCAGCTCCTTGACGGCCTCGCGCATGGTGGCGAGGTCCACGACACAGGGCACGCCGGTGAAGTCCTGCATGATCACGCGGGCCGGCGTGAACTGGATCTCCTGCGACGGCTGGGCCTGGGAGTCCCAGTTGCCGAGGGCGCGGATGTGGTCGGCGGTGATGTTCGCGCCGTCCTCGGTGCGGAGCAGGTTCTCCAGCAGGACCTTGAGGCTGTAGGGCAGGCGGGCCGAGCCCTCCACCTTGTCCAGCCGGAAGATCTCGTACGACTCGTCGCCCACCTGCAGCGTGCTGCGGGCGTCGAAGCTGTTCGCCGACACGACAGTCTCCTTCATTGATGTGCGCGTACCACCACGATCCTGCCGCCACGGCTCTCGGCCGATCCGCTGAGGTCAGGCTAAGTTAGGTAACCCTTACCAGAGCGGCCACTGCGGTACGCCTCGGCAGATATCTCGATGTCGAGATAACTCTAGTACATGGGGCCGGGTAGGTCATGCGCGGCCGGAGCCCGCTGCGACACACCCCCTGTCACCAGGCATCACTCCGCTCCCTTCACTCGAATGGACCCCACAAGGTGCCGCATCTCATATCTGAGATAACCTCAGTCTCATGTCAGACGACTACCTCGTACGTATCGGCAAGCTCATCCGTGTCGCACGCCAGCACCGTGGCCTGACCCAGGCGCAACTCGCCGAGGCACTCGGTACCAGTCAGAGCGCCGTCAACCGCATCGAGCGGGGCAACCAGAACCTCAGCCTTGAGATGATCGCCCGCATCGGGGACGCCCTGGACAGCGAGATCGTGTCCCTGGGCTACGCGGGCCCCATGCATCTGCGCGTGGTCGGCGGCCGCCGGCTCTCCGGCGCGATCGACGTCAAGACGAGTAAGAACGCCTGCGTGGCGCTGCTGTGCGCCTCGCTGCTCAACAAGGGGCGCACGGTGCTGCGGCGCGTCGCCCGCATCGAGGAGGTGTACCGCCTGCTGGAGGTGCTCAGCTCGATCGGTGTGCGGACCCGGTGGATCAACGAGGGGGTCGATCTGGAGATCGTCCCGCCCGCGGACCTCGACCTGGACGCCATCGACGCCGAGGCCGCCCGCCGTACGCGGTCCATCATCATGTTCCTCGGTCCGCTGCTGCACCGCCTCGACCGCTTCAAGCTGCCGTACGCGGGCGGCTGCGACCTCGGGACGCGCACCATCGAGCCGCACATGATCGCGCTGCGCCGCTTCGGGCTCGAGGTCACCGCAACGGAGGGGCTGTACCACGCGGTGGTGGACCGGTCCGTCTCCCCCGGCCGGGCGATCGTCCTGACCGAGCGCGGCGACACCGTGACCGAGAACGCCCTGCTGGCCGCCGCGCGGCACAACGGCGTCACGGTCATCCGCAACGCCTCCTCCAACTACATGGTCCAGGACCTGTGCTTCTTCCTCGAGGCGCTCGGCGTCGAGGTCGAGGGCATCGGCACCACCACGCTCACCGTCCACGGCGTGCCGAACATCGACGTCGACGTCGACTACTCCCCCTCCGAGGACCCGGTCGAGGCGATGAGCCTGCTGGCCGCCGCGGTGGTCACCGAGTCCGAACTGACGGTGCGCCGGGTGCCGATCGAGTTCCTGGAGATCGAACTCGCGGTGCTGGAGGAGATGGGGCTCGACCACGACCGTACGCCCGAGTACTCCGCCGACAACGGCCGTACGCGGCTGGTGGACCTGACCGTGCGGCCCTCCAAGCTGGAGGCGCCGATCGACAAGATCCACCCGATGCCGTTCCCCGGCCTGAATATCGACAACGTCCCGTTCTTCGCGGCCATCGCGGCCTCCGCGCAGGGCAAGACGCTGATCCACGACTGGGTCTACGACAACCGGGCCATCTACCTGACGGACCTCAACCGCCTGGGCGGGCGCCTGCAGTTGCTCGACCCGCACCGGGTGCTGGTCGAGGGCCCGACCCGCTGGCGCGCCGCCGAGATGATGTGCCCGCCCGCGCTGCGCCCCGCCGTGGTCGTCCTGCTGGCGATGATGGCGGCCGAGGGCACGTCCGTACTGCGCAACGTGTACGTCATCAACCGCGGCTACGAGGACCTGGCCGAGCGGCTGAACTCGGTGGGGGCGCAGATCGAGATCTTCCGGGACATCTGAACGGCGCGGTGTCGTGCCCCTTGGAGGCAAGGGGCACGACACCTCAACATGCCAACTGACCTGCGGATACTAGTGGTCGATTTCGCCCGCGACGGTGAGCACGTGGATGCCGTCGGTGGAGGTGCTCTCGACCGACAGGCGGTCGGACCATTCCGCTTTACCGGTGTCCGTCACGCTTCCTCCACACTGTCGGAGATACTTACAGGCCGGCTGTTCCGACAGGACGACCATCGTACGGGTCCGCCCTTTGAGCGGCTGGGCCAGGTGGGGCAGCCAGGGCGTGGTGCTGCCGGTGGTGGGTACGCGGCGGGGCGTGAAGGGTGAGGACGGACTGTATGGGATCAGCGCCTGTGGAGGAGGGCGGCATCACGCCGGAGGCTGAGCCGATCCAGACCACGGTGGCCTTGGACGGGGACGGTACCTGTATCGCCGAGGCCCGTCACCTGGCTGTCCAGTTCCTGGCCGATGTGCAGGCCAAGCACGGGCTGCCGGTGTCGGCCCGCGCGATGGATATGACGCAGTTGGTGGTGAGCGAGCTGGTCACCAACGCCCGCAAGTACGCGCCGGGCCCGGTACTGATGGATCTCCGGATCGTCGGCGACCTGGTCGAGGTGGCGGTGTGGGACTCGCAGCCGGTGTTGCCGATGGCCCGGGCGGCGGATCCCGGCCGGGTGGGCCAGCACGGCCTGGAGATCGTGATGGCCGTCGCGGAGGCCTTCGAAGTGGAGCGCACGCCGGTGGGCAAGCGCATCACCGCCCGCATCGCCCTGCTCGACGGCCCAGGCTCCGGCATCATCGGACGCCGCCCCTTGTAGCACCACTGCTGCGCGGGCAGGGAAGCGCAGGTCGAACAGCTTGCCCGCGCCGGTCAGGTGAAAGAGCCGTGCGACAAGTGGGATCAGGATGCCGACCAGGGAGAGGCCAGCTCCTGACTCGCAGGCCTGTACCCACAGGTTCGGCCCGGAGCAATCACAGAAGGCGACGCCGGTGAAGTCCAACTGGATGCGACGTGCGCCGGCGGCCAGTGCGTCGTATAGGGCCTGGTACAGGTGCGGGGCGGTCTTCCTGGCCGGCCTTCGATGATGTGTGGCTGCCGTCCCCGCCAACACACTGCGCGTGCTGCGCATCGTCGGCCTCGACCAGGTTTTCACCGTCCCCCCGACAGCGAAACCGCCACGCGTTCCTGAGCAGGACGCCCACCCTGGGAACGAAAGCGGATTGACAGGTGTCGCCGGGCGCTGGAATCGGGCTATCCATCAGTTACTCATCAACCGGAAGTACATGCGCTTTGTCCGATTTTCCCCGGTAATGAGGTGGTGGGCTTGCTGAGGAGTGCCGGTGTCGGCGCCGAGGCGAAGGTGGTTCCGGGGGAGGCGGTGCGGCCGTTGTGCATTGGGGGAATGAGCTGCATATGCCGGGGTAGGCGCGCCGTGGTCGGCCCGCGACAGGCCGACAGGGTGCAGCAATAGGGAGGGAAGCATCATGGCGACAGTGACTGCGGCGAAGACGGAGACGGAGACGGGTGCAGCCGATCTGCCGGAGGTTGCCGACCCCTCCACTGTTGCGCCCAAGAATGCCCGCGACCTGTCCCGTCTGTTCTTCGATCAGTTGGCAGTGCTGGAGGAGGGTACGGCCGAATACCAGTACGCGCGGAACACGCTGATCGAGATGAACATGTCCCTGGTCCGCTACGCAGCGGGGCGGTTCCGCAGCCGTGGTCCGGAGGAGATGGAGGACATCGTCCAGGTCGGCATGATCGGCCTGATCAAGGCGATCGACCGGTTCGAGCTGTCCCGCCAGGTGGAGTTCACCTCCTTCGCCATCCCCTACATCGTCGGCGAGATCAAGCGGTTCTTCCGCGACACCACCTGGGCCGTGCACGTTCCGCGCCGCCTGCAGGAAGCCCGCGTCCAGCTCGCCCGCGCCACCGAAGAACTCCGCAGCCGCCTGGGGCGCACGCCGACGGTCAAGGAACTGTCCGAGCTGATGAGCCTGCCCGAGGACGAAGTCATCGAAGCACGCCTGGCCTCCAACGGCTACAACTCCACATCCCTGGACGCCGCGATCAACAGCAGCGAGGACGGCGAAACCGCCCTGGCGGACTTCATCGGAACCGACGACCAGGCCCTGGAGCTCGTCGAGGACTTCCACGCACTCGCCCCGATGATCGCCGCACTGGACGAACGCGACCGGCAGATCATCCACATGCGCTTTGTGGAAGAACTCACCCAAGCACAGATCGCCGAACGCCTCGGCTTCTCCCAGATGCACATCTCCCGCCTCCTCTCGCGCTGCCTGGCCCGGCTGCGCGAAGGCATGCTCACCACCCGCTGACAGCAGCAGGCGGCCGGGCGCAGACGCCTGGTCACACCACCGCACAACGCCCGGCCCAGCCTGGAACTGCTTTGCGTGTCCTCGCAGTGGCACAAATGTGATACTTAGGGGCGTCGGCAGAAACTGTGACGGTTCGGGCTGGCCGGTGTCCTCGAAGACACGCGGGTGACGGCCGGTCGAAGCAGGAGGTGAGCGCCCAGATGCCATCGGGCCGGCCGCAAGCATGGCCCGAACGTGTGCCGGCTTGAGACGCAGCTCACTTGGCGCAGGTGTGATGGACGACTGCGGCGTTCACCCCTCACATACAGATGCTTTATGAGGCGGTCAGCGCGGGCCGGCGAGTGACTCCTCGGCCTCGCGGGTATTGCCGCAGCCTCGGCTGCACGACCCTTTGGCGACCAGCTTCTCGTTGCCCGCAGGGCGCTTGGGCGCCTGGGCGACCTTGCCGACGGCCCGCTCCCCCTTGGTCCAGGCCTTCTCGCCGACAGCCATGGGCCCACCTCCTCCGGTTTGCGGTAGGAGGCTGGCTGCGCGCCTGCCTCTTCACGGCGCCGGCAAGCTCAGGCCGGGCCAGAGCAACGCATTGAGTGATCGCCGCTGCTCACCTGCCGTGCATCCACCGGCGGAGGAGGGAATCGTGCACGGCGCGCAGATTCCCTTCATCCTGTGGAAGCAACTCATATTTTGTGTGCTTGTAGAGACGAGATAAGGGCATTCGCTTGCCAGGAGGTTGATAACGATGGTTCCCCTGCTTCTGGTTCTTCTGCTGGCTCTCATTCTCTTCGGCGCCGGCTTTGCCCTGAAGGCGCTGTGGTGGGTCGCAGTGATCGTGCTGATCGTGTGGCTGCTGGGCTTCGTCGTCCGGTCCGCGGATGGCACAGGCCGCAAGGGCCGCTGGTATCGCTGGTAGACGCAGGACGGCAGCGTGAGGAGCACTGCCGCTTGTGCAGGTTGACGCGGGGCCCGGCCGGGGACGGCCGGGCCCCGCGTCGCACAAGAGGACACCTTCCCCGCCAGGTAACAGGGAGGGATCAGGCGTATAGGACACATCCTTGGGTACGTGTATAACGCACCGGCCCCGCACAAGAAGCAGTGGAACCCTGCACCTCCCATCTGCGCGGGGCCGATGCACCAGATATGGCATTGATTGCCAGCTCGCGGCCAAAACACCGGCCCCTTCTCGACCGTGGACGGCACTGGAGACGGCCGTGCAGGCGGCAGCCGCCGTACCTGAACTCTCACCGAGAGCGTCGGGGTGCCCACCCCGCACCTGCCATCCGGTGCGGCGGAGATTACGGTCGGCCTGCTGGGCGGCCTGGCGGTGCAACCGACACGGCGCACCCTCAGAGTTCGGCCGAGTCACCGAACAGGCATCTGCAGGAAAAGACCTCACTCGTTCGGCCTATGCGCTCACGACCGTGCCGTGCAAAGGCGAGGCGTTCGAGGTAGGGGGTGAGCCGGTGGGCAAACAGATCGCCACCTGAGTCGTCCTGTTGGAAGACCTGAGCAGCGGCATCGCCGAAGGGCGCCCCCTGCGGGACGACGGCCGCATTGGGCAGGTAGTCCCGGGCCGAACAACTGTCCCAGGCCGACCAGGGGAAACAGCCGCGCGACGACCGCGACCAAGGTGCCAGGCAGCGCGAGAGCTCGCCGCCGGCTCCTGACCTGTTGCGGGACCGGGTCGGGCACATGGGTGAGGCTCGCGACATTTCGGGGAAAAAGTGGTGGCAGCTGATGGGAGGTTGCCGTGAAGGGTGGAGATGTGGAACTGGGCGAGTTGCTGGCTGCTGCGGAGGCGGCGCCGCCCGGTGCGTCCGTCGACGTGGTGGCACGCGACCTGCAAAAGCGATGTGGTGCGGAAGATGTGTCCTTCCTGTTCGTCGACCTCGTCGGTCAGCGGCTAGTGAGGCTTGCGGCAGTCGACGGTGCCGTCGCGGACCAGGCTGAACCGATCGACCTGGGGGGCAGTGTCTACGACAGCGTTCTGCGCAGCCAGCGCCAGCATGCGGAACCGGACGGTCAGGGCGGACGCCGCGTTATCACGCCGGTCACCAACCGCGGCGACTGCATCGGCGTCTTGGAGGTGACCCTGCAGACCGCCGACGACACCGTGCTACGACAGGTCCGCGACGCGGCACACGCGCTGGCCTACATCATCGTCACGGACCGCCGCTTCACCGACTTGTACCATCTGGGCCGTCGCACCACCGAGACCAGTCTGGCCGCGGAAATCCAGCATCAACTGCTTCCCTCGGCCCCCTGCTGCGAGGCGACCCAGTTCACCCTGGCGGCCGGGCTGATGCCGGCGGACGACATCGGTGGCGACACTTACGACTACACCCTCGACCGCGACACCCTGCACCTGTCCATCACCGACGCCATGGGCCACGACACCAACTCCGCTCTCCTGGCTACCTTGCTGGTCGGCGCGCTGCGAAGAGCACGCCGCAGCGGCTGTGACGCCCTCAAACAAGCCCATCACGCCCACCAGGCCCTGCTAAGCCACAGCCGAGGCCTGGCCACCGGACAGTTGCTGTGCATCGACCTCAAAACAGGCCTGTGTGAACTCATCAACGCCGGCCATCCCTGGCCACTGCTGCTGCGCGATGGCACCGTCGATGAGGTCAAACTGGCCGTCAACCTCCCGTTCGGTGTGGCGGCACCCACCTCGTACCGCCTACAAGAACTTCAACTCTGTCCCGGGGACCGCCTGATTCTGCTCACTGACGGAATGCAGGAACGCGGTGCCGCAGCCGTCGACCTGGCCTCTGTCGTTCACGACACCCGCATGCTGCACCCCCGCGAAGCCGTCCGCAGCCTGACCGCCGCAGTCCACGATGCCTGCCATGGCAACCTCAAGGACGATGCCACGGTCCTCATACTCGACTGGCATGGCAATCGTGGGTCTGTCAAAGGAGCGGCCCTGTCTCACATTCGGTAGTGACGGAAAGTGCCCCTATCCGAGGAGGATGTGGTGGCGAAGAAGGGTGAAGCCTGCTCGTCCGTGCATCTGGCGCGCGATCCGCTTGGTCTTGGTGTCGACGCCCTCGGTGGGGCCGTTGCTGTACGGAAGCGTGAGCGCGGCGATCACGGCGTCCCGGCCTCGGTCCAACCCCCCGGTGAAGGCGTGCAGATGAGGCAGATCGGCTGCGCGGACCTGGACGATCCAGCGCGAGAGCCCGTCGGCAGTTTCTGCGCGAGGCATCAAGAGCTGTGCAAAGCCCCTAATAGTGGCGGCCAGTTGGGTCATCTCGGGGCAGGCGGAGGTTGGCTTGGCCAGGAGCTCGTGTTGTTCGGCTTTGAGGTTTCCGGGCCTGGTGAGGAGCATCCGGGCGAGCCGGGCCGCGGTCGGCGAAGCCGCCCTCCTGCTCAGCGCCTTCCGCCTCACCACCGCCCATCGCTCCAGCCTGCCCGACCTCACCGCCGCCCTGGACGCCCATGTCCAGCGTTACCTCGCCGACTTCTCCGCCACCGACGACGAGACCGGTGAGCGCTTCATCACCGCGCCGTTCCTGGACCTGCCCGAGGACGAACCTCTTGCCCGTCTGACCAACTGCGGGCATCCGCCGCCGCTGCTTCTGCGGCCGGGCCAGGAGCTCCGGCCGGTCGTGGCCGAGACCGGACCGCCCCTGGGCGTCCGCCTCCTCTCAGCCAGCATTCACGCCGAGACGACCGTGCCCTTCGACGCCGGCGACACCCTGCTGCTGTACACCGACGGCGTGATCGAGGCCCGCGACGCCTCCGGCACCTTCTACCCGCTGGCCCAGCGTGCCGCCCACTGGGCCCACTGCCCACCTGCCGCACTGGTCAGGCATCTGTGCCGCGACCTGTTCGCCCACACCGGAGGCCGCCTGGGCGACGACGCCCTGATCGCCGTCCACCGCGCCTCGCACTCCCACAAGACCAGCCCAGCCAGGCGGGGCCCGGAAGCCGCATGCTGAGTTGGAACGGCCAGAGCCCGGAGGCCGAGTCTCGGCCAGGCTGTCACACCACGGACTTACCTGATCTTCCAGACGTGCTTCTGGCGGGCGGAGTGGCGGTGAGGACGAGGGCGGCCTGGTCGTCGTGTATGCCGCGGGAGCCGGTGAAGGCGTGCACGGCGCGAGTGAGCCTGTCGATGGCCTCCTGCGCGGTCAGCGGTGCCCCGGGGGAGCTGCTGAGGGCGTGGACGAGGCGTTCCTCGCCGAACTGCTCCCGGTCGTCGTTGCAGGCTTCCGTGATGCCGTCGGTGTAGAGCAGCAGGCTTTCGGTCGGCCCCAGGTGCAGGTGGTGGGTGGACAGGTGGGGGTCGTCGGTGATGCCGATGAGGCTGCCGGGGCTGTCGACGAGATGTGCGGTGCCGTGCTGGTCGAGGTGGAGGGGGAGGGTGTGGCCGGCACGGACGAAGGTGAGGTCGAGACCCTTCTCACCGGCGGGGGTGAGGTGGCCGTAGACGAGGGTGACGAAGCCGGTGCCGTGGCTGTCGGGTCGCTGCAGGAGGGCTTTGTTGACGGCGCGGACGACTGCTTCGGGGCCGGGCAGGAGGGGGGCGACGGCGCGGGCGGTGTGGCGGACCAGGGCGGTGGTGGTCGCGGCGGTGGCGCCGCGTCCGCAGACGTCGCCGAGCATGAACGCCCAGCTGCCGTCGTCGAGGGGAAAGAGGTCGTAGAAGTCGCCGCCGATGTCGAGTCCCTCGCCGGCGGGGTGGTAGTAGGCGGCGGCCTGGGCGCCGGGCAGGGCCGGGACCTCGGGCAGGAGGAGGCCGGCCTGCAGGTCGCGGGTGAGGGTGACGCGCTGGGTGTACTGGCGGGCGTTGAGCGCGGCCGAGGTGGCGCGGCGGGCGAGTTCCTCGGCGAGGGCAATGGTATGGCCGTCGAAGGCGTGCTCGCCGGTGGACAGCAGGGTCAGGGCGCCAAAAGCGCGGCCCCGCTCCAGGAGCGGAATGCACAGGTAGCCGGTGACGCCCAGCTCGTCCCAGGGTCCGGGACCGGTGGGGGTGCGGCGGGCAACCTCGCTCAGCCCGGTGGCGAGGACGCGGGCGACGGCGTCGTCGGCGGCGTCGTAGACGGGAATGTGCGCGGCGAGCAGGTCCTGCTGGGCCTGAGTGGGGGCGGCGGTGGCGATGCGGCGCACCCGCCCTTTCTCGATGAGGTCGACCGCGCACAGCGGGGCCAGCACGGGAGTGCAGGAGGCGGCCAGGCGCTGCAGGGTCTGGGTGTCATCCAGACCGGCGTTGAGGGCGGTGCTGGCCTTGAGGAGGAAGGCGAGGTCGGCGCGGGCGGCCTGCTCTCTTGCCTCAGCGGCCAGGCGGGCTTCTTCCGCGTGGTGGCGTTCGATGGCCAGGGCGGCGGTGTCGGCGAAGACCCGGGCCAGGGCGAGGTCGGACTCCTGGGGCGCCCGGGGGGTGCGGTGGTACATGGCGAAGGTCCCCAGCAGCGAGCCGTCCCTGGCCAGGATGGGCGTGGACCAGCAGGCCGCGAGCCGCGCGGCCTCGGCAAGGTGACGGAAGTCGTCCCAGAACGGATCGGTGGCGATGTCGGTGACGATGACCGTCTTGCGCCGGTGGGCGGCGGTGCCGCAGGAGCCGACCCCGTCGCCCGTAGCGATACCGTCGATGGCCTGGTTGTAGAAGTCGGGCAGGCTCGGGGCGGCGCCGTGCCGCAGATGCTTTCCGTCGGCGTCGGCGAGGAGCACGGAGACCAGGACCTCTTCCGGAGCGAGGTCCTCGATCGCGCGGGCCATACCCTCCAGTACCTCGGCCAGGGGGGCCTGGCGGGCGATCTGCTCCAACAGCGCACGGTGCTCGGCCGTCAGCCGCTGGGCATGCTTGACCTGTGTGGTCTCCACCCCGATGACCCGCACACCGATGACGTTGCCGCCCGCATCCAGCCGCGGCTCATAGGTGAAGTCGAAAAACGCCTCGCGGGCCGCGGCTCCACTGCCGAGGATCACGCGGGCGTCGCGCCCGATGTGCCGCTGCCCGGTGCGGAAGACCTGGTCCAGCAGGGCGATAAAGCCCTGGTCGGCCAGCTCGGGCATCAGCTGCCCCAGCGGCACCCCGGTACGGGCCCGCTCGCCGCCGCCGATCGCGGCGAAGAACGCCTCGTTGGCGGCCTCCACCATGTGCGCGGGCCCCGCAAGCGACGCGAACACGGCCGTCGACCGACCGAACAGGGCTAGAAGATCTTCTTCGGCGCCCTGCCCGGCCGCAGCGTTCATGGTCCGGGCAGGCCCGGTCTGCGCGGCCTGGACAGGCTGCTGCTCTTGAAAGCGGGTCATGCCCCTGCTACCTCTCACTCGCCGCCTGCGGCGAAGACGATCCGTCCCCCGGGCGGGGCGCCGGCCCGCCTGCCTCGGCGGCCGACGCATCCGCCACCGTGCCATACAGGCCGATGACCTGGTCCAGACCCGTGAGCGCGAACACCCGCGTCACCGAGCCAGGGGCTGCCGCCAGCCGCAGCACACCCCTGTACGCCGCCAGCCGCTGGTGCGTTGTGATCAGAGCGTTGATGCCGGATGAGTCGCAAAACGTCAGGGCGGAGCAGTCGATCACCACCACCTCCGGCGGCTGCGGCCCGGCGAGCACCGCATCCACCGCCTCGCGCAGCTGCACGGCGCTGTTGAAGTCCAGCTCGCCGCGTAGAGCGATCACACACCCCAGCCCGCCCGGTTCGACGTCCACCGAAAACACCCTCGGCGCCTCCTCCGCCCTTTGATCGTGAAACGAGTATCTGACAGCCGGTATCGCCAGATACGGGCGGGCGCCCGGGAGCCCGACGCTGTTCGGGTGGTCCGTCAGGGTCTTCACAGTCGTGCGGGGTAATCAGGCGCCGGGCCGGCGGCTGTGCCCACTGGGGCCGGGGCGCGGTCGGCCTCGTCCTTCACGAGCATGGACAGCAGTGCGGCCACGGTCAGTCCGGCTCCTGCTTCGGCCGGGTGGCGCAGCACCTTGGTGGGATCGATCCGGTAGGTGTTGGTACGCCCTTCCCGGGTGTGGGAGAGGTAACCGTCCTGTTCGAGGTCGGAAATGATCTTCTGAACGGCGCGGTCGGTGAGCCGGCAGTGCACGGCGATGTCACGGATGCGGGCGTTGTGGTTGTCGGCGATGACGGCCAGCACCCGGGCGTGGTTGGTCAGGAACGTCCATCCGGTGTGCGGCTCGGGTGCGGTATCCATGCTCGCACTTTACCGAATGGCCGTTCACGAACCAGTAAACACGTACCTGGTTTCATGTATTGGTTGACGTATGTCGGGTGAGGAGGCGAGTCTGGACGCGCAACAGGCGGTCAGACAGGGGAGACGGGCCATGTCGGAACCTGCGCACTCTGCGCGGTCCCACAGCGCGAAGGGCACGCAACGCCCCAAGAGCGACACCCGGCCCGCGGCCGACTGGCCATGCCTGGCGACGGTCGACATCGTGGCGGACGGCGACCGCACGAGCGTGACCGTGCGGGGCGAACTCGACCTCGATGCCGTACCGCTCATCCGGAGCGAGATGCACGAAGCCCTGCACCGCTCGGGCAGCGCCATCGACCTGGATCTGCGCGCGGTCGGATTCTGCGACTGCTCCGGCCTCAACCTCCTGCTCGAACTGCGTCAGCGAGCTCTCCGCCAGGGCAAGACCGTAGCTATCCGTGCCGCAAGTCCCCCGGTGGGCCGGCTGCTCGAGCTGACCGGTACCCGCCAGTTGTTCGCACACCCCGCCCCGGACGCCAAGGACAGCAGGCGCCCGGGTGGCCACGACACGAATGCGTGCCATGACGCCGACCAGGACCTGCGCAGCGAGGTCAGTCAGCTGCGGCGTGCCATGCGGACCCGGCCGACGATCGACCTGGCCCGCGGCATCCTGATGGCCACCTTCGGCCTGAGCCCCGAGGCGGCCTGGAACGTGCTGGTCACCACCTCGCAGACCACCAACACCAAGCTGCACCGCCTGGCAAGTGCGCTGGTGAGCACTGTCCACGGCGCCACGCTGCCCCCCACCGTGCAGGCACATCTCAGGGCCGCAGTCACCGGTACGAACGCAGCATCCGCGGCCCCGGCGAACGGCCGGCGCCGACACCGTGGTGAACCTGCCCGCCATCTGCCGTTCAGTGGCAGGCTGGGGCAGATGCCCGCAGGCCCGGGCAGAGCCGACACACCCAGCTCGGCGCAACCACGGCCGGCCCGCCCTTCATGACGCTCCTCATGCAGCCCGCCGACCGACACCGCCTCCCGCCGAACTGATCCCCGACACCACGGGCCTGGACGCCCACCCACCGGGCTCGGGAACGCAGTCTGACCTGCACCTGCCCGGTTTCACGATCAATCTGCGCGCGCGACCGGTCCGTATGAGGAGCACCGTCAGCGCGTGAGCATGCCGAGCGCATGCCCTCGTGCCCCGTACGGTCTCCCCACGGAGCGAGCCCGGCCGCCCGAAGGACTGCCACGACCGCGCGATGCCGCCCGGCATGCTCCGCAGCCGAGCACCGCTCCCGCACACTGACCACCGTGTCCGAAGCCCGTGTCCTCGGCATGGCGGATCAAGCGCACTGCCGCATGCGGATCTCCGCAGCGAGTCTCGCATTCCGCTTCGACGGCATCCAGCCACGCCCAGAACTCCGCTGACGCCTGTCCGCGGCGAGCATAGGCACGGGCGGCCATCATGCGCTCGACTGCTGCCTCCCGGTCGTCCGCCCAGCCCGGAATGAAGGCCATGTGCGCGAGGACGGCTGCGCCGAGCAGCGCATCGTCCGCTTCGGCGGCGGCCTGTAGAGCCCGCAGGAGGGTCTCCGAAGCCTGCTCCGGCTCTCGCAGGTCGAAGAACTCGATGCGGCCGGCAAGGAGATAGGACTCGGCCAGTGCGGCTGCGAGGGTCTGACGGCCGGGTCGGCCGTTTCAGGGAGGAGGGCGCAGCCGAGACGAGCGTGCTCCAGGACCGCTGGGTGCAACACGGCAGGGGCGACGGACCAATACAGGTGCCGGTGTGAGCGCGTGACAGCCTCGAAGTCCCTGCCGACGGTCACTGGTTGCGTTGTGGCCCCACCTTGAGCGGGGACGGCCGTCAGCCGGGCTCCGGGCAGAGGCGCACGAGGCCCACCGCGCGGGGCCGCGCCCGTGCACGCCGACGCCGCCCGGTCGGGGCGGCATGGCAGGAGCCGCAGACGACAAGGGCGAGAGGGCGGTCCTGACGGCCGTCTGCGGCATCGCTCATCTTCCGTCTCCTCCGTATGGGTCAAAGAAATCCCCCGTCTGCGCAACGGGCGACCCAACTCGCCGAATGGGCCGCCCTAGTTGGGACGCCGGCGATTTGACACCGCCCCGCCGTACCACCAGCCTATGCGCATGACATCCATTTTCAATAGGAGCGGCTGAAGCCATGCGCGTTGCCTTCGTCGGCAAAGGCGGCAGCGGCAAGACGACCCTGTCCGCCCTCTTCTCCCGTCACCTGGCGCGCTCCGGAGCGCCGGTCGTCGCGATCGACGGCGACATCAACCAGCACCTGGCCCACGCTCTCGGCCTCGACGAGGACGAGGTCTTCGCCGCGCCGCCGCTCAGCGCGCGCACGGGCGAGATCAAGGAGTACCTGCGGGGCACGAACCCGCGGATCCCGTCCCGCGAGGCGATGGTGAAGACGACGCCGCCCGGACGCGGCTCCCGGCTGCTGCGGCTGCTCGGCGACGACGAGATCCACGGCCACCACGTCCAGGAGGTCGCAGGCGTCCCGCTCATGGTGACCGGCGCCTTCGACGAGAGCGATCTCGGCGTGGCCTGCTACCACTCCAAACTGGGCGCGGTCGAGCTGTACCTCAACCACCTCGTCGACGGCCCCGGCGAGTACGTCGTCATCGACATGACCGCCGGCGCCGACGCCTTCGCTTCTGGCCTGTTCACCCGCTTCGACATGACGTTCCTGGTCGTGGAACCGACCCGCAAGAGCGTCTCCGTGTATCGCCAGTACCGCGACCACGCGGCCGAGTTCGGGATCCCGGTCGCCGTCGTCGGCAACAAGGTCACCGGCGAGGACGACCTGCTCTTCCTCAAGGAGCACGTCGGCGAGGACCTGCTTGCCCACTGCGAGCAGTCCTCCTACGTACGTGCCCAGGAACAGGGCCGCGGCCACGGCGAGCTGGAGCTGCACAACACCCGCACCCTGGACCGGCTGCGCGCGGCCGTGGACGCCCGCCCCAAGGACTGGGCGGCCTTCCAGAAGCACGCCGTGGACTTCCACCTGCGCAACGCCGCCGCCTGGGCCAATGAGGCCACCGGCCAGGACCTCGCCACCCAGGTCGATCCGGACTTCCAGCACGGCCCCACAGCCCTGGCCGCCCTCGCCTGACCCACACCCCCTCAAGCACCGAACGACAGAAACAGAACAGGACGCCCCTTCATGTCACTCGACGTCTCCCCGCAGCTGCTCGCCGAAGCCGAGAACGGCGAGGTGCAGGAGCAGGACTTCGTGGAAACGGTCCGTACGTCCCTGCCGTACGCCTACGACCTCATCGCCCGCCTGGCGGACGAACTGCGGTCCGGCCCTGCAGAGTTCGCCGACAACCAAACCCCGCCGCCCTCCGAGAAGGAGCGCGGCCAGCTGCTGCGCGCTCTGTCCAGCGACGCGATCCGGGGCAGCCTGGAACGCCACTTCGGCATCGCCCTCGCCTTCCAGAACTGCCACCGCGTGGCCGCCTTCCACCCCGAGGCGCGCGGCGGCGAAACGCACACCCGCTTCACCTCCCTGCGCTCGCAGATCCTCAACCAGTCGCCGGAGTTCCGCGACTGCTGAACCACCGCCGCCGCGGCCGCCGACTGCCGAATCCGGCGTTCGGCGAACAGGTCGGCCACTTCCAGCCCTCGCCGGCCGCCGCCCACCAGGACACCCGGTCCTGGTGAGTGGCGGCCGCCGACCCTCATTCATCGTCACGCCGCTCGCCGCAGGACCTACTCCCAGCGACCGATGAGTCCTCACGCTTGTGCGGCAAGGGCTTTGAGCGGCGTCGCGTGGCGCGGCCCGAGCGGTGGCACGGATGGGAGGTGCACTCCTGTCCGGTGCCTTGGGCCACGGCTTGCACGACGAGCTCGGAGACCGATTCCAGGTCCGGCGACTCCGTGCAGGTCAGCGATCCGGAACTGCCCAATTCGGCAGGTCGCCAGGCCGGCTGGTCTCATCCCGCGGTCAGGGTCACGTCCTGTCGGCGGACCGCGTGCAAGCGCGGCAGCGGGAGTCCGGAGCCGCTCAGTTCCAACAGTGTGGCCTCGACGTGCGCGCGGCCCGTGGTGTAAGCGTCCTTGCGGGTCTCGGATGCGGTCCAGCGGTGCCCGAGGCCGTCGCAGACCGCCAGGGTGCTGCCGACGCCGTGGCTGACGTGGGGGTCGGCCTGGGAGACCGAGGCGGAGACGAAGACGGGGCCTCCCCCGCTACCCACGCAGCGGTAGGTGCCGGAGAGGGTGATCGTGCCGTCGGGCGCCAGGTGTCCGGTCGGATCGACGGTCACCTCGTCGGACGAACGGACGGCGAGTGCGCCCGCGGAGGGGGCGACGGACAGCAGCAGGGCCGCACCGACGGCCGGCACGAGGACCGTCCCGACGACCTGGCGCAGGATCATGGAAGCACCTCCTGAAATACCCGGAATTGCGGATTCCATAGGTACCGGGCCCTCGCGTCCCGGCCCGTGATCCTCACCCCTTCGGTGGCGAGTCCGCGCCGACGGTCGGGCGGCGCCCGCCACCTGGCGCCTGCTCGGTCGCCCAGAAGCACAGGCCGGTCGAACGTCTTCAATGCCTGATCGGCTTCCAGGAGTTCGGTCCTGCGGAGATGGGTGCCGTAGTGCCCGAAGTCGCGCGGATGGCCTTGTCGGTGCGCAGGGGCCGCAGCCAGCCGTCCACGATCTCGTCCGGCAACGGTGTGCCGCGCTGCCCCCCTGCTCGAGCGCAGCCGGGAGCTTTGGGGAGGTCACCTAGCGCCAGACGGTGTGGTCGTGCACCAGGCCGTGCAGGAGGACCACGACCGGGCCGTCGCCGCCCGTGTCCTCATAGGCGACGGGGCCTGCGGTCAGCGTGATCTCGGGCATGTGACGACTCCCCTCGACTCGCCCGAGGCACGCACAGGTCATGCCCGTGGCGTGGCTACGGGAGCACCGCGAAGCCGTCCAGTTCCACGAGCGCCTGCTCGTCCCACAGGCGCGTGGTCCCCACGACGGCCATCGCGGGGTAGTCACGGCCCGCCAGCCGCCGCCAGATGCGGCCCAGTTCGGGGGCGTGCGCACGGTAGTCGGCCACGTCGGTGGCGTAGACGGTGACGCGGGCGAGGTCGGCGGGGGTGCCGTCGGCGGCGCGCAGGGCGGTGAGCAGGTTGGCGAGGGCGCGCTCGAACTGCTCGGGGAGCGTGTCGCCGACCACCTTGCCGTCGCCGTCGAGGGCGGTCTGGCCCGCGAGGAAGACCACGCGGGTGCCGGTGGCGACGACCGCGTGCGAGAACCCCTTGGCCGGGGAGAGGTCGGGCGGGTTGACGCGCTCACTGGTCACGGGGCCTCCACGGTGGCGTACAACTCCTTGGCGACGATGCCGCGTTGCACCTCGCTCGCGCCCTCGTAGATCCGGGGTGCGCGCACCTCGCGGTAGAGGTGTTCGAGGAGGTGGCCGCGGCGCAGCGCGCGGGCGCCGTGCAGTTGCACGGCGGCGTCGACGACGTACTGCGCGGTCTCGGTGGCGAGCAGCTTCGCCATGGCGGCGCGCTTGGGGACGTCCGGGGCGCCTTCGTCGTACGCCGTCGCGGCCGAGTAGACCATGAGGCGGGCCGCCTCGGTGCGCAGGGCCATCTCGGCGACCTGGTGGGAGACCGCCTGGAGGTCCTTCAGCCGGCCGCCGAAGGCGTCCCTTCCGGCGGTGTGGGCGAGGGTCGCGTCGAGGGCGGCCTGCGCCATGCCGACCGCGAACGCGCCGACGCTGGGGCGGAAGAGGTTGAGGGTGCCCATGGCGACCCGGAAGCCGCGGTCGGCCTCGCCGAGCAGGTCGCCCCCGGTCACGGGCACCGCGTCGAAGGCGAGCGTGCCGATGGGGTGCGGCGAGAGCATGTCGAGGGGGGTGCCGGTCAGGCCGGGGCGGTCGGCGGGGACGAGGAACGCGGTCACACCGCGGGCGCCCGCGCCGGGGGCGGTGCGGGCGAAGACGGTGTAGAAGTCGGCCTCCGGGGCGTTGGAGATCCAGCACTTCTCACCGGTGAGCCGCCACCCGGAGGGGCCGTCGGCCTCGGCCGCGAGGGACAGCGCCGCCGCGTCCGACCCCGCGTCCGGCTCGGTCAGCGCGAAGGCGGCGACCGTGGTGCCGGCCCGGACGCCGGGCAGCCAGCGGGCGCGCTGGGCCGGTGTCCCGTAGGCGTGCACGGGGTGGGCGCCCAGCCCTTGCAGGGCGAGGGCCGTCTCCGCCTCGGTGCAGGCGTACGCCAGGGACTCCCGCATCAGGCACAGTTCCAGCGCTCCGGAGGTGAACAGCCGGTCGAGCAGACCGAGTCGGCCGAGTTCGGTGACGAGGGCGCGGTTCACGTGACCGGGCTCGCCCTTCTCGGCGAGCGGACGCAGCCGTTGCTCGGCCAGGGTGCGCAGCTCCGCACGCCAGGCCAGCTGGGCGGGGTCGAGCGAGAATGCGGTCATGGCCGGTCCCCTCTCCCTGACGGCCCCTCGGGGCCGGGTGGGCTGCTCACCCGAACGTATCGCGGACCGTTGACTGTCGTCACCAACACGATACGCTCGATGCGCGAGCCCACCACGACAAGGGGGCGAGACGCCATGGACCCGAGGGACGCCACCAGCGCCACGGACACAGCGAGCGCATCCGACACGGCGACCGCCACGGACACGGCGACCGCCACGGACACCGCGAGCGCCACGGACACCGCGAGCCGCGCGTCGGCCCAGGCTCCGCCACCGGTCCGCACCGCCCACCGCGACACCTTCGCCCGCGACCATCTCCCGCCCCGCGAGCAGTGGCCCGAGCTCCGCTTCGACCTGCCCGAGCTGTGCTACCCCGAACGGCTGAACGCCGCGGTCGAGCTGCTCGAGGGCACCGCCCCCGACCGCCCGGCGTTCCACACGGCGGACGGCGACGTGTGGACGTACGGACAGCTCCGCACCCGTGTCGACCGCGTCGCGCACGCGCTCACCTCCCGTCTCGGAGTCGTCCCCGGCAACCGTGTCCTGCTGCGCGGCCCCACCACCCCCTGGCTCGCCGCCTGCTGGCTGGCGGTCCTGAAGGCGGGCGCGATCGCCGTCACCGTGCTCGCCCAGCAGCGCCCGCACGAGCTGCGCACGATGTGCGACATCGCCCGGGTCGGCCACGCCCTGTGCGACGTCCGCGTGGTGGACGACCTGGTGAAGGCCGACGTTCCCGGGCTGCGCATCACCCCGTACGGCGGCGACGCCCCTGACGACCTGCTGCGTCTGCCGGTGCCCGAGGAGCCGTACGCACCGGTGGACACGGCGGCCGACGACGTGGCGCTGATCGCCTTCACCTCCGGCACCACGGGCCGCCCGAAGGGGTGCATGCACTTCCACCGCGACCTGCTCGCCATCGCGGACACCTTCTCGAGGCACATCCTGCGCCCGCGCCCCGACGACGTCTTCGCGGGCAGTCCCCCGCTCGGCTTCACCTTCGGGCTCGGCGGACTCGTCGTCTTCCCGCTGCGGGCCGGCGCCAGCGCCTTACTGCTCGAACAGGCGGGCCCCAGGCAGCTGTTGCCCGCGATCGCCGAGCAGCGGGTCTCGGTGTTGTTCACCGCGCCGACCGCCTACCGGGCGATGCTCGACGAGCTGGACGCGTACGACACGACCTCGCTGCGGCGCTGTGTGTCGGCCGGCGAGAACCTTCCCGAGGCCACCTGGCGGGCCTGGCACGAGCGCACCGGTCTGCGGATCGTCAACGGCATCGGCGCCACCGAGCTGCTGCACATCTTCATCTCGGCGGCGGACGACCGGATCCGGCCGGGAACCACGGGGCTTCCGGTCCCGGGGTGGCACGCGCGCGTGCAGGACGCCGACGGCGTGCCCGTACCGGACGGCGAGCCCGGACTGCTCGCAGTGCGCGGACCGGTCGGCTGCCGCTATCTCGCCGATCCACGGCAACGGGAGTACGTCCGAGGCGGCTGGAACATCACCGGCGACACCTACGTCCGCGAGCCCGACGGCTACTTCCGCTATGTGGCCCGCGCCGACGACATGATCATCTCCGCCGGGTACAACATCGCCGGGCCCGAGGTCGAGGACGCCCTGCTGCGCCATCCGGACGTGGTCGAGACGGCGGTCGTCGGGCGGCCCGACGAGGTGCGCGGGCAGGTCGTGGTGGCGTATGCGGTCCTCAGGCAGGGCGCGCGGCGCGACCCGGAGGCGCTGCGCGCCTTCCTGACGTCGGAGCTGGCGCCGTACAAGTGCCCGCGCGAGTTCGTCTTCCTGGACGCGCTGCCGCGCACGGCGACGGGCAAGCTCCAGCGGTTCCGGCTGCGCGCGGACGCCGACCCGATGCCCGCGCGAGGTGATCATGAGTGACGCCGACGATCTAAAGTGATCAACGTGTCCGATCAGCACGCTCAGCACGCCCCGAGGTCCCTCATCGTCACGTTCTACGGCGCCTACGGCCGCTTCACCCCCGGCCCGGTCCCCGTGGCCGAGCTGATCCGGCTGCTCGCCGCGGTCGGCGTGGACGCGCCCTCCGTACGGTCGTCGGTGTCGCGGCTGAAGCGGCGCGGACTGCTCGTGCCGGAGCGCACGGCGACGGGCGCGGCCGGGTACGCGCTGTCGCCGGACGCACGGCAGCTACTGGAGGACGGCGACCGCCGGGTGTACGCGACGGCGCCCCCGAAGGACGAGGGCTGGGTGCTTGCCGTGTTCTCCGTGCCGGAGTCGGAGCGGCAGAAGCGGCACCTGCTGCGCTCCCGGCTGGCGGGGCTCGGTTTCGGCACCGCGGCCCCCGGGGTGTGGATCGCCCCCGCACGCCTGTACGAGGAGACCCGGCACACCCTGGAGCGGCTGCACCTGGACGTGTACGTGGACCTCTTCCGCGGGGACCACCTCGGCTTCGCGCCGACCGCGGAGGCGGTGGGGCGCTGGTGGGACCTGGCCGCGATCGCCAAGCAGCACGAGGCGTTCCTCGACCGCCACGCGCGCGTGCTGCGCGACTGGGAGGCCCGCGAGGACACCCCGACCGAGGAGGCGTACCGCGACTATCTGCTCGCCCTGGACTCCTGGCGCCATCTGCCCTACGCCGACCCCGGGCTGCCGGCCGGCCTGCTGCCCGCGAACTGGCCGGGCGCCCGCTCGGCGGCGGTCTTCCGGGCGCTGCACGAGCGGCTGCGGGAGGCGGGGGCGGTGTTCGCGGGCGTGGCGGACCTGCCGTAGGTCTTTCAACTTCCCAGCGTCAGACGGGGCTTGGGGGCGTCGGTGCGACCGGTGTTGGGGCGCCTGCTGCCCGCCCGGTAGGGCGCGGGCCACACCGCGCCCTGCCCGCCGTAGCCCTGTTCGGCCGCAGCGTGCAGGGTCCAGTGCGGGTCGTACAGGTGCGGCCGGGCGAGGGCGCACAGGTCGGTGCGCCCGGCCAGGATCAGCGAGTTGACGTCGTCCCAGGACGAGATGGCGCCCACCGCGATCACCGGTACGCCCGTCTCGTGGCGGATCCGGTCGGCGTACGGCGTCTGGTACGAGCGCCCGAACGCCGGCTTCTCCTCGGCCACCACCTGCCCCGTCGACACGTCGATCGCGTCGGCGCCGTGCGCGGCGAACGCGCGGGCGATCTCGACGGCCTCCTCGGCCGTGGTGCCGCCCTCGGCCCAGTCGGTCGCGGAGATCCGTACGGTCATGGGCCGCTCCCCGGGCCACACCGCCCGCACGGCGTCGAAGACCTCGAGCGGGAAGCGGAGCCGCCCGGCGAGCGAGCCGCCATAGGCGTCGGTGCGGTGGTTGGTGAGCGGTGAGAGGAAGCCGGAGAGCAGGTAGCCGTGGGCGCAGTGCAGTTCCAGCAGGTCGAAGCCGGCGCGGGCGGCGCGGACGGCGGCGGAGGTGAACTGCTCGCGGATGTCGGTCAGCTGGGCGCGGGAGAGCTCGCGGGGCGTCTGGCCACCCGGTTTGTACGAGATCGGGGAGGCGGCCACGAGCGGCCAGTTGCCCTGCTCCAGCGGCTCGTCCATGCCCTCCCACATCAACTTGGTGGAGCCCTTGCGGCCGCTGTGCCCGAGCTGCACCCCGATCGCGGTGCCCGGCGCCTGGCCGTGCACGAAGTCGGTGACGCGCCGCCACGCCTCGGCCTGCCGTCCGGTGTAGAGGCCGGCGCAGCCCGGGGTGATGCGGCCCTCGGGGCTCACGCACACCATCTCGGTCATCACCAGCCCGGCGCCGCCGAGGGCCCGTGCGCCCAGGTGGACGAGGTGGAAGTCGCCGGGGACGCCGTCCACGGCCGAGTACATGTCCATCGGCGAGACCACGACCCGGTTGCGCAGGGTCAGGCCGCGCAACCGGAAGGGGGTGAACATCGGGGGTGTGCCGGGCGGGCAGCCGAACTCGCGCTCCACCGCCTCGGTGAAGCGGGGGTCGCGCAGCCGCAGGTTGTCGTGGGTGACGCGACGGCTGCGGGTGAGCAGGTTGAAGGCGAACTGGCGGGGCGGCTGGTCGAGGTACAGCCTCAGGTTCTCGAACCACTCCAGGCTGGCGCGGGCCGCGCGCTGCGTGGAGGCGACCACCGGGCGCCGCTCCTCCTCGTAGGCGGCCAGGGCCTCGGGCAGCGAAGGGTGTTCCTCCAGGCAGGCGACCAGGGCGAGCGCGTCCTCCACCGCGAGTTTCGTACCGGAGCCGATGGAGAAGTGCGCGGTGTGCGCGGCGTCGCCGAGCAGGACCAGGTTGCCGTGGGACCAGTGCTCGGCGACGACCGTGCGGAAGGTGGTCCAGGTGGAGTTGTTGGAGCGCAGGGCCCGGCCGCGCAGGGCGTCCGCGAAGATCTTGGTGCAGCGCTCGATGGTCTCGGCGGTGTCCAGCTCGGCGAACCCGGCCGCGTGCCACACCTCCTCGCGCATCTCCACGATGACCGTCGAGGCACCGAATTGACTCTGCGGCCCGGAGGGCCTCGTTGAGGGGTGGTGGTCGGGCGACGGGCGGGCATACGGGTAGCCGTGGAGCTGCATCACGCCGTGCTCGGTCTCGGCGATCTCGAAGCGGAAGGCGTCGAAGGGGAAGTCGGCGGCGAGCCAGATGTACCGGCAGCGGTGCTCCTCGATCGAGGGCCGGAACACCTCGGCGTACGCCTCGCGTGTGCCGCTGTGCACTCCGTCGGCGGCGATGACGAGGTCGTACGCCTCCGTGAGCCAGGCCGGGTACGGGGCCTCGGTGCGGAAGCGGAGGTCGACGCCGAGGGAGCGGCAGCGCTCGTGCAGGATCCGGAGGAGCCGCCGCCTGCCGAGCGCGGCGAAACCGTGGCCGCCGGAGGTGTGGCGCACGCCCCGGTGCACGATGTCGATGTCGTCCCACCGCACGAACTCGTCCTTCAACGCGGCGTACACGACGGGGTCGGCGTGCTCGATGCCGCCGAGGGTCTCGTCGGACAGGACGACGCCGAACCCGAAGGTGTCGTCGGGCGCGTTCCGCTCCCAGACGGTCACCTCGCGGGCCGGGTCGAGCCGCTTGAGCAGGGCGGCGGCGTAGAGGCCACCGGGGCCGCCGCCGATGACGGCGACGCGCAGCGGCCGCCCTCCGGTGCCGGTCATGGTCACCTCCCCCGCCACTTGGGCGCCCGTTTCTCCGAGAAGGCCGCGTGGAACTCCGCGTAGTCCTCGCTGTTCATCAGCAGGGCCTGGGTCGCCGCGTCCAGTTCCACCGATGCCGCGAGCGGCATGTCCAGTTCGGCCGTGAGGAGGGCCTTGGTCTGGGCGTACGCCAGCGCCGGGCCGTCGGCCAGGCGGCGGGCCAGCGCCTTTGCCGCCTCGTCGGCGCCGCCCTCCTGCGTCAGCTCGCTGATCAGGCCGATCCGCTCGGCCTCGGCCGCCCGCACCGGCTCGCCCAGCATGAGCAGCCGGGTCGCGTGGCCGAGCCCGACCACCCGGGGCAGCAGATACGCGGCCCCCATGTCACCGCCGGAGAGCCCGACCCTGGTGAAGAGGAACTGGAAGCGCGCGGTGGGGTCCGCCACGCGGAAGTCGGCGGCCAGGGCGAGGACGGCGCCCGCGCCCGCGGCCACCCCGTGCACCGCCGCGATCACCGGGAACGGGCACTCCCGCAGGGCCCGTACGACCTGCCCGGTCATCCGGTTGAAGTCCAGCAACTGGGCCGTGTCCATGGACAGCGTGGCGCCGATGATCTCGTCCACGTCTCCGCCCGAGCAGAAGCCGCGTCCCTCGCCGCCCAGGACCAGGGCGCGTACGGACCTCTCCCGGGACAGTTCGGCGAGCAGGTCGCGCAGGTCGGCGTAGGCGCCGAAGGTGAGCGCGTTGATTTTTCCGGGGCGGGCCAGGGTGACCGTGGCGACCCCGTTGTCGTGGACGCACCGCACATGGCGCCAGTCGGAGGTGCGGGCGGCGGAGCCGGTGAAGGGACTCATGACGTGCGGCCTCCTCGGACGGGGGCGGCGGTCCTCGCTGCTGCTCTGTCATGAAGTTATCACTGATTCGTGACTGTCGTCATGAGTGCGCGATACGAGGGCTCGGCGGCCCGGCTGTCACACCTTCTCGACAGGCCGGTAACGGCAGGCGCCGGCATGCACGACGGGCCATCGGTACGGGTAGGCAGTCGGCGCCGGGGTCGACGACGCCCCGGCGAATCCCGCCGACCGCCCCGCAGGGGGCGCGCCGTACGATGCCCTTTGTTGAAAGCAGGACCGCCTGCGCCATGAACGGACCCGCCTTGTACGAATCCCCCGCACTCGCCTCCTGGCGCATCGCCCTGCCGCACACCACCGCCGCCGTGCCCGTCGCCCGCGCGCTGGTCCGTACGGCGCTGGCGGAGCTGGAGCACGCGGCCGACAGCGACACCGCGGAGCTGCTGACCGCGGAACTGGTCGCGAACGCCGTGGAGCACACCGCGGGGGACGGGCCGATCGAGCTGGTCGTGGAGCTGCTGCCGACCGGCTGCACGGTGGAGGTGCACGACCCGGACCCCGCGCCGCCCGGCCACCTCACCCACCCGCTCCCGGTGGCCCCCGACCCCTGGCAGGAGCACGGCCGGGGGCTGTTGCTGATCCGCGCGCTCAGCTCGTCCTGCGGGCACCGCCCCACCGAGTCCGGCAAGGCGGTGTGGTTCAGACTGCCTGTGGTTCCCGCTCAGCGGCGTCCGCTGTGACGGCCCCGGCCGTGAGCCGGGAGTGCCGGCGCCCGTAGAGGGCGTACACGAGGGAGCCGACCGCGAGGAACACCGCGAACTGTGCCCAGGTCGCCCAGCCCGTCTCGTACATCAGGTACAGGCAGAAGCCGACGCCGAGCAGCGGCATCACCGGGTAGAGCGGCACGCGGAAGCTGCGGGCGAGGCCCGGTTCACGACGGCGCAGCGCGATCACGGCCACATTGACCACCGCCATCGTGGCGAGCGTGCCGATGGTGCACAGGTTGACCACCGAGTCGAGCGAGGCGAAGGCCGCCGGGATCGCGAAGACGATCGCGACGATCAGGGTGCCGCCGACCGGCGTCGAGGTCCTCGGCGAGACCCGTTCGAAGATGCGCGGGATGAGCCCGTCGCGCGCCATGGACATGAGGATGCGGGTCTGGCCGTACATCACGGCGAGCACGACCGAGGCGATGGCGACGACCGCGCCGAAGGCGATGACACCGCCGCCGACCGTGGAGCCGGTGACCTGGTTGACGACGTACGACAGCGCGGCGGGCCGGCCGCCGACCGCGGGCCCGCCGATGGCGCCGATCGCGGCGAGCGCGACCGCGCAGTACAGCAGGGTGACCAGTCCGATGCAGACCAGGATCGCGACGGGAATGTCGCGCCGCGGGTTCCGGGCCTCCTCACCGGCGGTGGTGATCGCGTCGAAGCCGATGTACGAGAAGAAGGCGGCCGTGGTGCCCGCGCCGATGCCGCCGAGGCCGGCCGGCGCGAACGGCGTCAGGTTGCCGTGCTTGAAGGCGGTGAACCCGATGGCGCAGAAGGCGACCAGGATCGCGAGCTTGAGGACGGCCATGGCGGCGGTGGCCCGTGCGCTCTCGCGCACGCCGCGCACGAGGAGGACGCAGGCCAGGGCGATGACGATCACGGCCGGCAGGTTGACGATCCCGCCGTCGCCGGGTCCGGCGGAGAGCGCGGCGGGCAGCTCCCATCCGGTGAGACTGTGCAGCAGCTCGTTGACGTACTGGCTCCAGCCGACCGCGACGGCCGACACGGACACGCCGTACTCCAGGAGCAGGCACCAGCCGACGAGGAAGGCCGTCCCCTCGCCCAGCCCGGCGTAGGCGAAGGAGTACGACGACCCGGAGACCGGAATGGCGCCGCCCAGCTCGGCGAAGGCGAACGCGGTGAACACGCAGGTCAGCGCGGCGAGCACAAAGGAGACGACGACGCCGGGCCCGGCCTGGGCGACCGAGTCGGACAGTCCGACGAAGATGCCGGTGCCGACGATCGCGCCGATGCCGAAGCAGACGAGCTGGAACAGGCCCATGTGGCGCTTGAGGCCGTGCCCGGCGAGATCGGTACCGGCCTCGGCGACGAGCAGCTCGGGGGACTTGATGCGGAACGGGTTGGCAGGGCTGCCGGGCATACGGGTGGTGCTCTTTTCAGTGGTGGGGCGCGACCGGGTGGGCCGCTCGACGGGCACGGAACGGGTGGTTCCGGGTCCGCCGGAGATCGTACGGGAGGGTGCGGGACTTGCGCTGTGGCCGCCGTCGCAGCCGGTCAGGCGAAGGATCCGGTCAGGCGAAGGATCCGGTCAGGCGAAGGATCGGGTCAGGCGAAGGATCCGGTCAGGCGAGGGTCGCGACGAGGACCGCCTTGATGGTGTGCATCCGGTTCTCCGCCTCGTCGAAGACGACGGAGTGCCCGGACTCGAAGACCTCGTCGGTGACCTCCAGCTCGGTGAGGCCGTGCCGCTCGTGGATCTCGCGGCCGACGGCGGTGCCGAGGTCGTGGAAGGCCGGCAGGCAGTGCAGGAACCTCACCGAGTCGTTGCCGGTGGCCCGCAGCACGTCCATGGTCACCGCGTACGGGCCGAGCAGCTCGATGCGCTCGTCCCACACCTCCTTGGGCTCACCCATCGACACCCACACGTCGGTGGCGACGAAGTCGGCGCCGCGCACGCCCTCCTTCACGTCCTCGGTGAGCGTGATCCGGGCGCCGGAGTCCTCGGCGAGCCGCTGGGCCGCCTCGACGACGGCCTGGTCCGGCCACAGCACCCGGGGTCCGACGATGCGGACGTCCATCCCGAGCAGGGCGCCGGTGACGAGGTAGGAGTTGCCCATGTTGTTGCGGGCGTCCCCCAGGTAGGCGTAGGCGATCTCCGTCAGCGGCTTGTCGCAGTGCTCGGTCATGGTGAGCACGTCGGCGAGCATCTGGGTGGGGTGCCACTCGTCGGTGAGGCCGTTGTAGACGGGGACCCCGGCATGCGCGGCCAGCTCCTCGACGATGTCCTGACCGTGTCCGCGGTACTCGATGGCGTCGAACATCCGGCCGAGGACGCGCGCGGTGTCCTTGACGGACTCCTTGTGCCCGATCTGGGAGCCCGCGGGGTCCAGGTAGGTGGTGTGGGCACCCTGGTCGGCGGCGGCCACCTCGAACGCGCAGCGCGTACGCGTCGAGGTCTTCTCGAAGACGAGCGCGATGTTCTTCCCCGTCAGGTACCGCGTCTCGGTCCCGGCCTTCTTGGCCGCCTTCAGCTCGGCGGCCAGCTCGATCAGACCACGGAACTCCTCGGCGCTGAAGTCCAGCTCCTTGAGGAAGTGGCGTCCGGCGAGGGCGGTCGGGACTGTCGCCATGGGGGCGCTCCAGAAGTACGAGGGGACGGGGACGAACACGGGAACGAATGGAAGTCTATACGACGCCCCACATTTCTATACGGAGCCTGGTTCTTTCACCCACCCACGCGGTCCCTCTCCACCGGGCAGCTCATGCACCGAGGGCCACCCCGTCCCCTCCCCAGCTCACTCCCCGGGATCTCGATCACTTCGATCCCCCGCTTGCGCAGATGCGTGTTGGTGGTGGAGTTCCGCTCGTAGGCGATGACGACCCCCGGCTCCACCGCCAGGACGTTGCACCCGTCGTCCCACTGCTCCCGCTCGGCCGCGTGCACGTCCTGCGTGGCGGTCAGCACCCGGATCTCGCTGAGCCCCAGCGCGGCGGCGATCGCCCGGTGCATGTGCTCCGGCGGATGATCGGTGACCTTCAGCTCCTTGTCCCCGGCGCCGGGCTCGATCGTGTAGGAGCGGAGCATGCCGAGCCCCGCGTACTGGGTGAACGTGTCGCCGTCGACCATGGTCATCACCGTGTCGAGGTGCATGAAGGCGCGGCTCTTCGGCATGTCGAGCGCGACGATGGTCCGGGCCGACCCGGCGGCGAAGAGCTTGGTCGCGAGCATCTCGACGGCCTGGGGCGTGGTCCGTTCGCTCATGCCGATGAGCACCGCGCCGTTGCCGATGACGAGCACGTCGCCGCCCTCGATGGTGGACGGGTAGTCGGACTGGCCCTCGGACCAGAGGTGGAAGTCCTCGTCACGGAACAGCGGGTGGTGCCGGTAGATCGCCTCGAAGTGCACGGTCTCGCGCTGACGAGCGGGCCAGCGCATGGCGTTGATGGAGACCCCGTCGTAGATCCAGGCGGAGGTGTCGCGTGTGAACAGGTGACTGGGGAGGGGCCACAGGAGGAAGTCGTCGAGTTCCATCACATGGAACCGCACGGAGGTCGGCTCCGGATGCGCGTCGAGGAACTCCCGCTTGGTCATGCCGCCGACGAGCGCCTCGGCGAGCTCCGCGGAGGGCAGGGCGTCGAAGGTGGCGCGGAGGTGGTCGGTGGCGAGCGGACCGTACTCCTTCTCGTCGAAGACACGGTCCAGGACCAGGGACCGGGCCGCCGGGATGTCGAGGGCCTCGGTGAGCAGGTCACCGAAGAGATGCACGGTCACCCCGCGGTCGCGCAGCACGTCGGCGAACCCGTCGTGCTCCGCGCGCGCCCGCCGTACCCACAGCACGTCGTCGAAGAGGAGCGCGTCCTTGTTGCTCGGGGTGAGCCTTTTGAGCTCGAGATCGGGCCGGTGCAGAATGACGCGCCGCAGCCGCCCGGCCTCGGAATCGACGTGGAATCCCATGCCTCCATCCTGACCATTCGGGCACGCGTTCACCCCTCGTTCGCGCTGAATCGGACCGATACCGTTTCGGAGCGATACCCGATTCCGGCCGACACCGACTCGGGCCGAGACCCGATTCGGGCCGAGACCCGATTCGGGCCGACACCGACTCGGACGGACACCCGACTCGGACCGCTACCGACTCCGGCCGGCACCGACTCGGACCGCTACCGACTCGGACCGCTACCGACTCCGACCGACACCGACTCCGACCGCTACCGACTCCGGCCGACACCGACTCCGACCGCTACCGACTCCGGCCGACACCGACTCCGGCCGACACCGACTCCGGCCGACACCGACTCGGGGCGGCTGGATCGGGGCCCCGCGGCACGGGCCGGGGCTGGTGCCCCGGTCCCGGCCCCGGCCGCCCCTTGCCGGCGGCGGTCGCGTCTCACAGGCGGGGGTCCACCGGCTCCGACTCCAGGGCCAGCACCGCGAACACCGCCTCGTGCACCCGCCACAGCGGTTCGCCCTCCGCCAGGCGGTCCAGGGCCTCGAGGCCCAGGGCGTACTCGCGGATCGCCAGGGAGCGCTTGTGGTTCAGGAACCTCTGGCGGAGCCGGGCGAGGTTGTCCGGGCGCGTGTACTCCGGGCCGTAGATGATCCGGAGGTACTCGCGGCCACGGCACTTGATGCCCGGCTGCACCAGGCGGCCGGCCGTGCTGCGGACCAGCGCCTGGACGGGCTTGACGACCATGCCCTCGCCACCCCGGCCCGTCATCTCCAGCCACCAGTCGACCCCCGCCCGCACCGACTCCGGGTCGCCGGTGTCGACGTACAGACGGCGAGTCGTCTGCAGCAGGCCGGTTCCGTCGTGCTCGACCAGGCGGTCGAGCAGCGCCAGCTGCTCGTCGTGCGGCACGGCCGCGAGACTGCGGCCCTGCACCGCCAGCAGCTGGAACGGGGCCAGGCGGACGCCTTCCAGACCGTCCGTCGACCAGCAGTAGCGGCGGTAGGCCGCCGTGAAGGCCGCCGCGTCGGCAGCACGTTCGCGCTGGCGGTCCAGCAGGCCGGCGACGTCGACGCCCCGGGCCGCCGCGCCCTCCAGCGCGGCCAGCGCGCCCGGGAACGCGGCACCGGACGCGGCGCCCACCGCCGCGTACTGACCGCGCAGCAGTCCCGACGCCTTCAGCGACCACGGCATCAGCTCCGCGTCCAGCAGCAGCCAGTCCGTCCCGAGTTCCTCCCACAGACCCGCGGCGCCGATCGCCGTGCGCAGCCGACCGAGGATCTGCTCCGTCACCGACTCGTCGTCGAAGAACGGGCGGCCCGTGCGCGTGTAGAGCGAACCCGTCGGGCCGGCGACACCGAAGCGCTTGCCCGCCGCCTCCGCGTCCCGGCACACCAGGGCCACCGCCCGCGACCCCATGTGCTTCTCCTCGCACACGACCCGTGCGACCCCGTCCTCCCGGTACTGCGCGAAGGCCTCCTCCGGGTGCTCCAGGTAGCCCTCGACGCGCGAGGTGGCCGTGGGCGCCATGGTCGGCGGCAGGTACGGCAGCAGGCGTGGGTCCACCGCGAAGCGGCTCATGACCTCCAGGGCCGCCGCCGCGTTCTCCTCGCGGACCGAGACCCGGCCCGCGTGCCGGGTCTCCACCACCCTGCGGCCGTGCACGTCCGCCAGGTCCAGCGGACGGCCCTCGTGGCCGCCGGGCGCCTCGGTGGCCAGCGGCCGGGCCGGCTCGTACCAGACCCGCTCCGCCGGTACGTCGACCAGCTCCCGCTCGGGCCAGCGCAGCGCGGTCAACCTGCCGCCGAACACCGCGCCGGTGTCCAGGCAGATGGTGTTGTTCAGCCAGGTGGCCTGCGGGACCGGCGTGTGGCCGTACACCACTGCCGCCCGGCCCCGGTAGTCCTCCGCCCACGGGTAGCGCACCGGCAGCCCGAACTCGTCCGTCTCCCCCGTCGTGTCGCCGTACAGCGCGTGCGAGCGGACCCGGCCGGAGGTGCGGCCGTGGTACTTCTCGGGCAGACCCGCGTGGCAGACGACCAGCCTGCCGCCGTCGAGGACGTAGTGGCTGACCAGGCCGTCGATGAACTCCCGTACCTCCTGCTTGAACTCCTCGCTCTCGCCCTCCATCTGCGCGACGGTCTCGGCGAGTCCGTGGGTGTGCTGGACGTTGCGGCCCTTGAGGTACCGCCCGTACTTGTTCTCGTGGTTGCCCGGCACGCACAACGCGTCGCCCGACTTCACCATCGACATCACGCGGCGCAGCACGCCCGGGCTGTCGGGGCCGCGGTCCACCAGGTCGCCGACGAAGACCGCCGTACGGCCCTCGGGGTGGACCCCGTCGACGTAGCCCAGCTTGCCGAGCAGCGCCTCCAGTTCCGAGGAGCAGCCGTGCACGTCGCCGATGATGTCGAAGGGGCCGGTGAGGTGGGTCAGGTCGTTGAAGCGCTTCTCGGTGACGACGGTCGCGTTCTCGACCTCCTCCACGCCCCGCAGGACGTGCACCTTGCGGAAGCCCTCGCGCTCCAGGTGCCTGAGCGAACGGCGCAGTTCGCGGGTGTGGCGCTGGATGACCCGGCGGGGCATGTCCGCCCGGTCGGTGCGGGCCGCGTTGCGCTCGGCGCACACCTCCTCCGGTACGTCCAGCACGATCGCGATGGGCAGGACGTCGTACTGCTTGGCCAGGTCGATCAGCTGACGGCGGGCGTCCTGCTGCACGCTCGTCGCGTCCACGACGGTGCGACGGCCGGCCGCGAGGCGCTTGCCGGCGATGTAGTGCAGGACGTCGAAGGCGTCCCGGGTGGCGCTCTGGTCGTTCTCGTCGTCGGACACCAGGCCGCGGCAGAAGTCGGAGGAGATGACCTCGGTCGGCTTGAAGTGCCTGCGGGCGAAGGTGGACTTGCCCGATCCGGAGGCGCCGATCAGCACCACGAGGGAGAGGTCGGTGACGGGCAGGGTGCGCCCCTTGGTCTCGGTCACGGTCATGCTGCCTCCCCCTCCTTCGTGGTGGTCGTGGTGGCGGTGGTCGTGGTGGCGGTGGTCGTGGTGGTCAGGGTGAACACGGCCATCTGCGTGGGCGGCCCCACCTCGGGGTCGTCGGGGCCCACGGGCCGGAACCCGACGGTGTATCCGTGCCGTTCGGCGACCCGGCCCGCCCAGGCGCGGAACTCCTTCCGCGTCCACTCGAAGCGGTGGTCGCCGTGCCGTACGTGGCCGGCAGGCAGGCTCTCCCAGCGCACGTTGTACTCGACGTTCGGCGTCGTCACGAGGACCGTGCGCGGGCGGGCCGCGCCGAACACCGCGTACTCCAGGGCGGACAGCCGGGGCAGGTCGACGTGCTCGATCACCTCGCTCAGCACGGCGGCGTCGTACCCCTTGAGCCGGCGGTCGGTGTACGCCAGCGAGCTCTGGAAGAGCCGGACGCGGGACGCCTGCCGCTCCCCCATGCGGTCCAGTTTCAGCCGCCGGGAGGCGATGGTGAGCGCCCGCATCGACACGTCGACACCGACGATCTCGGTGAACCGCGCGTCCTTCAGCAGTGCCTGCACCAACTGGCCCTGCCCGCAGCCGAGGTCCAGGACCCGGGCGGCGGCGGACTCCTTCAGCGCCGCGACGACGGCCTCCCTGCGCTGCACGGCGAGCGGGACCGGCTTCTCCTCCGTCCCGGTCTCCTCCTCGACCGCGTCGCCCGCCCCCTCGACCGCGTCGCCGTCCAGGACCGCGTCGTCGTCCAGGACCGCGTTGTCGATCTCCTCCACCTCGCTGTCGTCCGTCTCCGCGAGCCGCACCAGCTCCAGCCGCTCCATCGCCTGCCGGGTCAGCGACCAGCGGCGCGCCAGGTAGCGGCTGGTGATCAGCTTCTGCTCCGGGTGGCCGGGCAGCCAGCCCTCACCGGCCCGCAGCAGCTTGTCGACCTCCTCGGGGGAGACCCAGTAGTGCTTGGCGTCGTCGAGGACGGGCAGCAGCACGTACAGGTGGCGCAGGGCCTGCGCCAGGGTCAGGGTGTCGGACTCCAGAACGAGACGCACATAGCGGGAGTCGCCCCACTCCGGGAACTCGACGTCCAGCGCGACCGGTTCGGCGGTGACCGTCCAGCCGAGCGGCTCGAAGAGACGCCGTACGAGGTCGGGTCCACCGCGGGCCGGCAGCGCGGGTATCTCGACGCGCAACGGCAGCGGCTGCTCGGCGCGCCCCGGCAGGGCCTTGCACACGCCCCTCATCGCGGTGGAGAACACATTGCTCAGCGCCACGGCGAGCAGGGAGGACGCCGCGTAGGGGCGGTCGTTGACGTACTGCGCGAGCGCCGCGTCGGGCGCGCCACCGCGGCCCTTGCCCTTGCCCCTGCGCACCAGCGCCACCGCATCGACCTCCAGCAGCAGCGCGGCCGTGCAGCGCTCGGCGTCCGCCTCGGGGTAGAGGACGTGCGCCGTGCCGTAGGAGGTGGAGAACGCCTGCGCGGTGTCGGGGTGCTTGTGCAGCAGGAAGCCGAGGTCGGTCGCGGGGCGTTCGGGCGTGCCGGTAGTGCCGATGGTCAGGAACATGCCCTGAGTCTCCCGGTCCCGGGGCACCGGGGACCACCGGATTTAGAACCGTGCCGCCCCACCCCGAGGCGCGGGGCGCACACGTCTCCGGGGCCCGTCCGGGCTACTTCACCTGGGACTGGACCCGGGAGGAGATCAGCTCCAGGTGGTCCAGGTCATCCAGGTCGAGGATCTGGAGGTAGACACGCCGGGCGCCGATCTCCGCGTACCGGCCGATCTTGTCGACGACCTCGGCCGGGGTGCCCGCCAGCCCGTTGGCCTTCAGCTCGTCGACCTCGCGGCCGATCGCGGCGGCACGACGCGCCACCTCCTGGTCGTCCTTGCCGACGCAGACCACGAGTGCCGTCGAGTACGTCAGGGCGTCCGGGTGCCGTCCGGCCTCCTCCACGGCGGCCCGGACCCGGCCGAACTGGCGCTCGCTGTCCTCGATCGACCCGAACGGGATGTTGAACTCGTCGGCGTACCGGGCGGCGAGCCGCGGGGTGCGGGTGGCGCCGTGGCCCCCGATGAGCACCGGGATCCTGTCCTGGGCGGGCTTGGGCAGGGCGGGCGAGTCGGTCAGGTCGTAGTACTTTCCGTGGAAGTCGAAGGTCTCGCCGGTCTTGGTCGCCCACAGCCCGGTGACGATCTCCAGCTGCTCCTCGAGGCGGGCGAACTTCTCCGTCGGGAAGGGGATCCCGTACGCCCTGTGCTCCTCCTCGAACCAGCCCGCGCCCAGGCCCAGTTCGACGCGTCCCCCGGACATCTGGTCGACCTGGGCGACCTGGATGGCGAGGACGCCGGGAAGCCGGAAGGTGGCGGCGGTCATCAGCGTGCCGAGGCGGATGCGTTTGGTCTCACGGGCGAGGCCCGCCAAGGTGATCCAGGCGTCGGTGGGGCCGGGGAGGCCGTCCACGTTGCCCATCTTCAGATAGTGGTCGGAGCGGAAGAAGGCATCGAAGCCGAGGTCCTCGGTGGCCTTGGCGACGGCGAGGAGGGTGTCGTAGGTGGCGCCCTGCTGGGGCTCGGTGAAGATGCGAAGATCCATACCTCCATCCTGCACGGTCGATCACCGGTCGACCGAACCCTCCCGCCGCCGCCTCCGGCCCCGGGCGGGTGAAAATCCGTCCATCCGACGGGCCGATGTGCGGATGATCGGTGACCGTGTCCGGTGGTGATCGTTGCTGGTGCGGAGCCGGACCGCCCGGCACCCGTCGCCGGCGGCCGCGCCCGGGGGCGTCAGGGCCGAGGAGGTCTCATGTCCCAGCACATGTCCCAGGAAGCCGTGTCCCCCGGCGGGGTGCCGCACGAGGCTGCCTCCGGGCAGCCCGAGGGGCTGCTGGAGCGGATGGAGAGGCTGATGGCGGCGCTCACCGCGGACCTGACGGAACTGGGGGCGGAGCTACGGGGGCCGAAGACCGGCGACGGCGACCGGGGCTGAGCCCCCGCGCTGCTGCCCGGGCCGCGGCGCGGACGGCACCGTCACTCAGCCCGCCGCCCGGTCCCGCTCCCGTATCTCGCCGTCTCTCGCCGCCAGTCTGCGCAGCATCTCCCTGACCCGGTCCCTCGACTCGTCCGCCGCGTCTATCGCCTCCATGCACTGCCAGTACGTGCCCTCGTCGTCCGCCGCGCTCGCCACCGCGACCAGGGCCATGCCCAGTTCCATGAGGAGGGAGCCGAGGTCCAAAAGCGCCTTGCGGGCGTCGCCCAGCTCGGTGAGCTGGGCCGCACGCAGATCGGCCATGTCGACGGGCGGTGTGTCCAGCACGCCGCATCCCCTGCCCGCCAGCTCCGTCAACCCCAGTGCCTCGCCGCGTAGTTCGGGTGGGCCCGAGACGGCCAGGCGGCTGCCGATCGCCTGTGCCAGGGCGTACGCCTGCCACGCCTCCGTCATGATCCTCGGCCCGTCCTCGCTCCCCGCCAGGGCGCGCCTGCTCGCCACGATGAGCCGCACCGCATCCATGCCCTGCCCCCGCTCTGTCCGACGCACGCTCCCGCACGTCTGCCCGCACTCCGGTGTCCACTACCCAGAGTGAGTGCAGTCGGGCCGAAAAGCCAGAGCTGGTACGAAATCTGTGGACAACCAGGGGGATGTGGACAACTCAATGACTCCGGAGAGTGACGATCCGGCCTCCTGTGATCAGTCCTTCCCGGGCGCCGGAAACCTCTCCTCGTTGCGGTCGATCTTCGCGTCCAGTGCCGCCAGCGCGTCGATGCCCAGTACCTCGCAGAGCTGGAGCAGGTACGCCAGGACGTCCGCGACCTCGTCCGTGACCCGGTGGGCCGTGTCCGGGTCCTCCATGACCCGCGCGGACTCCTCCGGCGTCAACCACTGGAAGATCTCGACGAGTTCGGACGCCTCCACGCTGAGCGCCGCCACCAGGTTCTTGGGGGTGTGGTACGGCTGCCAGGCGCGGGCGGCCGCGAAGTCGGCGAGCCGGCGCTGCAGCCGCGCCACGGTCAGGTCCTTGGGCTGCCCGGGTTCCTCTGTCACGCGCTCAGGTCTACCACCGTCGCCCCGTCCACCCCCGCCGTCAGGGACGTCTCGCTCACCGTGCCCACCAGCCGGGTGTGGCCCCGCTCGCACATCCGCGCCGCCAGCCGGAGCAGTTCACGTGCCTGGAGCCGGTCCATGCGGCGGTCGAAGCCGTCCGCCAGGACCGTGAGGGTCTGCAGCGCCGCCGGCACCTCCCCCACCGGGTCGACCTCCAGGACGCCCGGGCCGGTGAGAAGGACGAGGGCCAGGGCCACGTACCGCAGTTCGCCGTCGCCCAGCAGCTTCAGCGGGGTGCGCTGTCCGTCGCCCCGGTCGAGCAGCGCGCGGACCGTGCCGTCGCCGAGCGGTTCCGCCAGCAGGTCGACGACTTCCCCCGCGCACCCGGCAGCGACCGCCGCCGTCAGCAGGGCGTGCCGCCGGCCGCACTCCGCGCGCGTGCGCCACAGGACGTCCGCGAGGTTGGAGCAGTCCGGCAGCAGCCGGCCCGCGCCCAGTGGGACGGGGGCACGCATCCGGCGGGGGCTGGGGTCGCAGGCGAAGCCCGAGCGCAGGGCGACCACCATCTGCTCGGCGGCGGCGAGCACCCTGCGCTGGCCGTCGGTCTTGCCCGCGACGCGCAGCGGCAGCAGCGCGGTGCCGAGACGGTCGTCGGGGAGCGGCCCCCGGGTGACCGGGGAGGCGCCGGCGGTGTGCCAGGCCGCCTGCACCACCGGGCGGCTCGGGTCGCGCAGTGCGGTCTCCAGCAGGACGAGACCGCCGGACGTCAACCGTTCGCCGACGATGCGCAGTTCGGGCTCGGCCTGCACGGCGACGTCGAGCCGGACGGGTCCCTGAGGGCCGTCGGCCGTGCAGCCGATCCGGAAGCCGCGCCGCCACTGGGCGTCGGGCCGCGCCCGCTCGGGGACGCAGGCCACCGGGTCGGGGAACACCTCGGCCAGCTCCGCACCGCCGCCGAGCCGCGCGAGGGCCCCGTACGCCTGCAACGCGCGTGACTTGCCCGAACCGCTCGGCCCGGTGAACAGCGTCAACGGGCCCAGTGGAAAGGCGGCCCGGCGATGCCCGGCGAAGGCGGACAGGCGCAGTTCGGTGACGCACGGCCGGTCCGGACGCGGGTCGGCGTCAGCGGCTTGCTCAGGGGCAGCGGGCAGGGGTGGCGCAGGTGACAGGGTCATATCCGGGACCGTAGGTCTCCTGCCGACCGGCGAACCGTTCCGGCCCCGCGGGCTTCCTACGATCGAGCGACCGGCCGGGCCCGTCCGGGACTCACACCCCGGCTCAGACCCCCGGGACCCCTGCCTCCTCCATCAGTCCCCGCACTTCCGTGCCCCGCGGCGTCAGCAGGAACACGTTGCGGTCCACCCGGTGCATCCCGCTGGACAGGCCGAAGACGACGCCCGTGCTGAAGTCCAGGACCCGCTTGGCGACGTCCGTCTCGGCGCCGGTGAGGTCGAGCAGGACCGGTACGCCCGCCATCAGGGTCTCGGCGACGTCGCGGGCGTCCGCGAACACATTGACCCTCAGGACGACGAAGCGGCGGCGCGCCTCGGTCTGCGCCTCGGGCAGCGCGCGGTGGTCGACCGCTGACGGCCAGGCGTCCCGGCCCCGCAGCGGAACCACCTGAGCGAGCCCTTCCCACTGTTCGTCGGTGACATCGTGGCTGTTCACCGGCCCTCCCCGTGTCGGCTCGCACTCATCGTCTGCACCGGGCAATTGTTGCGCATGGTCACCCGTTCGGCCCAACAGCGACACGGACCGCGACACCCCCTTCGGTCACTCGGGCCGGACGGCGCCCCTCCAGTACCACGCCGGGATCGCCTCACACCGGCCCCGTGCCCGGTGTGCAGCGCGCGTAACGGCTCAAGATCGCGGCGCGTGACATCCGCGTAACGGGCAATTCGTACGGTCGTCGACATGACCACGAGCCCCGGAACGCAGCAGATACGAACCGTCTGCTCGTACTGCGGCGTCGGCTGCGGGATCGTGCTCGACGTCGCGACCGGTCCAGACGGCCGCCGTCGTGTCGTCAAGGCGTCCGGCGACAAGAAGCACCCGGCCAACCGCGGCCGGCTGTGCACCAAGGGCGCCACCACCGCGGACATGCTGGCCGCGCCCGGCCGGCTGACCACGGCGCTCGTGCGCGACGACCGGGGCGCGGAGCCGGTGCCCGCTCCCGTGGACGCGGCCGTGCGCGAGACCGCCCGCCGACTGCGGGAGATCGTCGACGAGCACGGTCCGGACGCCGTCGCGTTCTACGTGTCGGGCCAGCTGAGCCTCGAGGCGCAGTACCTCGCCAACAAGCTGGCCAAGGGCTTCGTACGGACCAACCAGATCGAGTCGAACTCGCGGCTGTGCATGGCGAGCGCGGGCGCCGGATACAAGCTCTCGCTGGGCGCCGACGGGCCGCCGGGATCGTACGACGACCTGGACGAGGCGGATGTCTTCCTGGTCATCGGCTCGAACATGGCCGACTGCCATCCGATCCTGTTCCTGCGTCTGATGGACCGGGTCAAGGCGGGCGCCAAGCTGATCGTCGTCGACCCCCGGCGCACCGCGACCGCCGCGAAGGCGGACCTCTTCCTGCAGATCCGGCCCGGCACCGATCTCGCCCTGCTCAACGGGCTGCTGCACCTGCTGCACGAGAACGGGCACACGGACGAGGGCTTCATCGCCCGGCACACCGAGGGCTGGGAGGCGATGCCCGCCTTCCTCGCCGACTACACGCCCGCCGCGGTCGCCGAGATCACGGGCCTGGCCGAGGAGGACCTCCGCCGGGCGGCCCGGCTCATCGGCGAGGCGAAGGAGTGGACGAGCTGCTGGACCATGGGGCTCAACCAGTCCACGCACGGCACCTGGAACACCAACGCGCTCGTCAACCTGCACCTGGCGACCGGCGCGATCTGCCGTCCGGGCAGCGGCCCGTTCTCCCTGACCGGGCAGCCCAACGCCATGGGAGGCCGCGAGATGGGCTACATGGGGCCGGGGCTGCCGGGTCAGCGGTCGGTGCTCGTGGAGGAGGAGCGGGCCTTCGTCGAGGAGCTGTGGGGGCTCCAGCCGGGCACGTTGCGTGCGGACGGGGTGGGGCGCGGGACCGTCGAGATGTTCCAGAAGATGGCCGACGGGGATATCAAGGCCTGCTGGATCATGTGCACCAACCCCGTGGCGTCCGTGGCCAACCGGAAGACGGTAATCGAGGGCCTGGAGGCCGCCGAGTTCGTCGTCGCCCAGGACGTCTTCGCCGAGACCGAGACCAACGCCTACGCCGACGTGGTCCTTCCCGGTGCGCTGTGGGCCGAGGCAGAGGGCGTCCTCGTCAACAGCGAGCGCGGGCTGACCCTCGCCCGGCCCGCGGTGGACCCGCCGGGCGAGGCGATGGCCGACTGGCGGCTGATCGCGGCGGTCGCGCGGGAGATGGGCTACGCGGAGGGCTTCTCCTACGACAGCGCCGAGGAGATTTTCGAGGAGATCAAGCGCGCCTGGAACCCGAAGACGGGCTGGGACCTGCGCGGGGTGACCTACGACCGGCTGCGGACCGGGCCCGTGCAGTGGCCGGCCGCCCGGGAGGACGGTCCGGCGCGCAATCCGATCCGGTACGTCGACGGCGGGCTGAGGTTTCCCACTCCGAGCGGCCGGGCGGTGTTCCACGCGCGGCCCCACCTGCCGCCCGCCGAACTGCCGGACGACGACTTCCCGTTCCTGCTGAACACCGGGCGGGTGCAGCACCAGTGGCACACGCTGACCAAGACGGGGAAGGTCGAGAAGCTCAACAAGCTCAACCCGGGGCCCTTCGTGGAGGTGCACCCCGAGGACGCGGCCGCGCTCGGGATCGCGGACGGCGACCGGGTGGAGGTGGCCTCGCGGCGCGGGCGGGCCGTGCTGCCGGCGGTGGTGACGGACCGGGTGCGGCCCGGGTGTTGTTTCGCCCCGTTCCACTGGAACGACCTGTTCGGCGAGTATCTGAGCGTCAACGCGGTGACCAGCGACGCGGTGGACCCGGTCTCCTTCCAGCCGGAGTTCAAGGTGTGCGCGGTGGCACTGGCGAAGGTGGCCGAGCCGGCGAGCCCTCCGGCGGCCCCCGTCCCGGCGGTCACACGGGTCCCGGTGCCCGTCGCCCCGACCGCCGCCGACCCCTTCGGCCTCGCCCACGCCCCTCCGCCGGTCCTGAGCGCCCAGGAGCGCCAGTACCTCACCGGCTTCCTCACGGGCCTCGCCTCCGGCGCCCCCGGGGTGCCCGTGCTGCCGCCGGACGCGCCCTTCAGCCCGGAGCACGCCCTGTGGGTCAACGGCGTCCTCGCCGGCATGTACTCCCGGGCCGGCAGCGCGCCCGAGGAGCGGCAGCCGGCCGGCCGTGAGGTCGTCGTGCTGTGGGCCTCGCAGACCGGGAACGCGGAGGAGTTCGCCACGGCCACCGCCCAGCGGCTCACCGCGACCGGACACCGGGCCACCCTGGTCGGCATGGACGAGGCCGACGTCGGCCGACTCCCGCGTGGTGCCGATCTGCTGCTGATCACGAGCACGTTCGGCGACGGCGACGCCCCCGACAACGGCTCCGGCTTCTGGGACACCCTCTCCGGCCACGAGGCCCCGCGCCTGGACGGTGTGCGCTTCGCCGTGCTGGCCTTCGGCGACTCGTCCTACGACGACTTCTGCGGACACGGGCGCCGCCTCGACGCGCGCATGCAGGAGCTGGGCGGGGTGCGCCTCGCTCCGCGCACCGACTGCGAACCCGACTACGAGCCGTCCGCGGACGCCTGGCTCGAGTCGGTCCTCGCGGCGCTCGGCGGCGCCCCGGCGGCGGCCCCCGTGCAGCCGAAGCCGGCCAAACCCGCCCCGGCGACCGCCCGCCTAGTCGGCAACCGGCTGCTCAGCCTGCCCGGAGCGGGCAAGGAGGTGCGCCGGTTCACCTTCGACACCAGCGGGACCGGCCTCACCTACGAGGCCGGGGACGCGCTCGGGGTGCGCCCGGTCAACTCCCGCGCGCTCGTGGAGGAATGGCTGGAGGTGACGGGCATCGACCGCGCCGCCGCCGTCGAGGTCGCGGGAGCCGGAGAGGTGCCCTTCGCCGAAGCCCTGCTCAGGCATCTCGACATCACCCGGATCACCCCGGACCTGCTGCGCTTCGTCGCCGAACGCGCCCGGGACGACCGGGAGCTGCGACAACTGCTGCGCCCCGACAACAAGGACGGCCTGGCGCGCTGGTGCTGGGGCCGGCAGGCCGTCGACGTCGCGGCCGAGTACGCGGTACGGGCCACGGCCGAGGAATGGGCCGGAGTGCTCAAGCGGTTGCAGCCGCGGCTGTACTCGATCTCCTCCAGCCCGCTCGTCGACCCCCACCGGGTGTCGCTGACCGTGTCCGTGGTGCGCTACGAGAGTCTGCGCGGGCGGCCCCGCGCCGGGGTGTGCGGCGGCTTCCTCGCCGACGCGGAGCCCGATGCGCCGGTGCCGGTCTTCGTGCAGCGCTCGCCCCACTTCCGGCCGCCGGCGGACGGCTCGACCCCGATGGTGATGGTCGGGCCGGGCACCGGGGTCGCCCCTTTCATCGGTTTCCTCCAGGAACGCCGCGAACTCGGGCACACCGCGCCGAACTGGCTGTTCTTCGGCGAGCAGCACCGCGCCACCGACTTCTACTACGAGGAGGAGCTGACGAAGCTGCGGGAGGACGGCGTGCTCACGCGTCTCGACACCGCCTTCTCCCGTGACCAGCGTGCCAAGGTCTACGTCCAGGACCGGATGCGCGAGCACGGCCCCGAGCTGTGGCACTGGCTCCGGGAGGGCGCCCGCTTCTACGTCTGCGGGGACGCCTCCCGCATGGCCAAGGACGTCGACCAGGCGCTGCGGGACGTCGCCGTCCTGCACGGCGGCCTGAGCGAGGCGGAGGCGGCGGCGTATGTGAAGCAGCTCGCTACGGAGAAGCGGTACGTGCGGGACGTCTACTGACGTCCACCGGGGCCACACCGGAATCTTCACCTCCGGGCGCTCGGTGTTCATGCTGTCCACCTACGTTCCTGGCGTGCACTTGGCAGAAGTGAAGCCGTCGACAAGCACCCGCTGGGTGCGCCCGCTGGTGGCACGCGGCGAGGACGAACCGGACCGGGTCCCCGCGCAGTGGCACCGCATACTCACGTTGCTCGCGAACATCAGCCTGTTCATCGGCACGCGCGGCGTGTGGAACAGTGCCGCCGGCCATCAGCCGCTGATCGCCGCGGTGATCTCCGTCTGTTATGTGTCGATCCTGGTGACGGGCGTACTGACACTGGTGGTGCGGAGCAGCCGCTCGCTGGCACGTCTGGACCTCGTGGTGCTGGTGACGGGGATCACGCTGGTCTACTGCGCGACCGGCCTGCGGCACGGCTACAGCGACGAGTCGATCCTCACGATCCAGGCCGCCCGCGAGCTGCGGCACGGAAACCCGGTGTACGGGCAGGCCTGGCCCTGGCTGTTCGGGCACTACAGCTCCGTCGCCTACACCACCACGGTGGACGGCGGTTACGACTACACCTACGCCTATCCGCCGCTGACCGCGATGCTCACCGCGCCGCTGTTGTGGATCGGCCACGACGCGCTGCCCGAGGTCCTGGTGCCCACCACCGCGATCGTCCTCGGCACGATCGTCATGTGGAAGATGCTGCCGACGCCGTGGCGCTCGGCGGCCACCATGGTCTGCCTGGGCTTCGGCCTGATCCCGATGTACGCCCGGCTCGGCTACCCGGCGGTCCTCGCGCTGGCGTTCCTGATCCCGGTGGTGGTGCGCTGGACGCGGATGGGCACGGGCGGCCCGGCCGACTGGGCGCGGGCGGCCTGCCTGGGCGCGGCCTGCGCCAGCCAGCAGTTGCCGTGGTTCCTGACGCCGTTCCTGCTCGCCGGCGTCTACGCGCTGCGGCGCGGCGAGCTGGGGGCGCGCGAGGCGGCCCTCGCGGTGGGGCGGATCGTGGGCATCGCCTCCGGAACGTGGCTGCTGATCAACGCGTACTTCATCGTGACCGAGCCGCGCACCTGGATCGAGGGCATCGTGCTGCCGTTCACCCAGGGTGCGACCATCCACGGCCAGGGCCTGATCGGCATCTCCCTCTACTACACCGACGGCAGCGACCGCCTGTCCTGGTACTCGCACGCGAGCATGCTGCTGGCGGCGGGTCTGCTGGCCCTGTTCGTGCTGTTCGTGCGCCGGCTGGGTCCGGCGGCGACCGTGCTGCCCTGGTGCGCGTTCTTCCTGGCGACCCGTTCGCAGGACGGCTACTACCTGATGATGACGCCGCTGTGGCTGGCGGCGGCGGTCACCGCGCCGCCCTCCGCGTTCGCCACCGCGTGGCAGCCCCGGCTGCTGCACGGCCGGCGGAGGGCCCGCGCGGTGCTGGCCGGGGCCCTGGTGGCGCCGGCCCTGGTGGCCGCGACGCTCGCGGCGACCGGACAACCGCCGTTGCGCATGCAGGCCGTCGGCTCCACCCGGAAGGCCGCGACCGTCAGGACGCTCACCGTCCGTGTGAACAACACCGGCGGCTCCGCCGTCCAGCCCCACTTCATGGTGACGACCGGCCACGGCGAGAGCCTTTGGTGGAAGGTGCTCCAGGGCCCGCCGTCCGTCGGCGCCCACGCCACCGCCACGTACCGGATCCAGGCGCCGGGCAAGGGCTTCACCGTGCCCAAGAAGGGCGTCCGCGTCCGGTTGCGCGCCTTCACCGAGTCGCCGCTGACGCTGTCGAGCCAGGACATCCACCTGGCACCGCAGAAGGACCCGGCCCCGCACGGGAAGTGAGCCGTCCGCAGGAACCGATCCGCCCTCAGGTCACCTGCTTGAGCAGCTCGTTCACCACGGGGTCGATCACCCGGTAGCGGACGATCCGTCCCTCCTTCTCACCCGCCACCACCTCGGCCGTCCGCAGCAGCCGCAGCGCCTGCGAGACGGCCGGGTCGTTCATGCCCGTCGCCACCGCCAGGTCGGAGACGGCGAGCGGCCCGGCCCGGTGCAGGGCCAGCAGCAGGGCGAGCCGGCCGGGGTCGGCCAGCAGCGAGAAGCGGTCGGCCCAGGTGCGCACGGCCTCGGGGGCGCCGATGGCCTCGATGGCCTCGCAGACCCGGTGGCCGTCGATGGTGCGCCTGCCGGCGCGGTCGGCGGGGACGAGATGCATGCGCACATTCTCCCAGGCGCCCCTGTGTGATCTTCGATACCTCCGGATACCTGCGCAACTGTGCAGTCTTGCAGGCGTCGCCGCCCCCGCCCTAAGGTGGCCGGGCCGTGGTGTTCGGGAAGACCGGTGAAAGTCCCCAGGGACTCAGGCCGGAGCGGCCCTCGCCACTGTGATCGGGGAGTTCCCGTCCCGCACCGCCCGCCTCCAGCGGGTGGCGCCACTGGCTGCACGTCGGCCGGGAAGGTAGGGGCGGGCGCGGTGATCCGTCAGCCAGGAGACCGGCCACGGCATCTCACGAAGTGATCCACGAGGTGCTGGAGCGTGACCGTATGACCCTGACCGACCCTGCCCTGCCCGAGGCCGCCTCCTTCCGCTGGCGACGCGAGGACACCCTGCGGACCGCCGGGCTGCTGGCGGTGATCGCCGCTCTGCACGTGGCCGCGTTCGGCGTGCTGTTCCTGCTGGTGGTGCCCGAGCACTACCAGATGGGCTCCAAGGCGTTCGGCATCGGGCTCGGCGTCACCGCGTACACGCTGGGCATGCGGCACGCCTTCGACGCCGACCACATCGCGGCCATCGACAACACCACCCGCAAGCTGATGGCGGACGGCAAGCGTCCGGTGTCGGTCGGGTTCTGGTTCGCGCTCGGGCACTCCAGCGTGGTGGTGGTGCTCGCCGCGCTGATCGCCGGGGGCACCCAGCTGGCCGGGCGCCTGATGAACGAGAACTCCCGTACGCACCAAGTGCTCGGCGTGCTGGGCACGACGATCTCCGGCTCGTTCCTCTATCTCATCGCGGCCCTCAACCTGGTGGCGCTGATGGGCATCCTGCGGGTGTTCCGGGCGATGCGGGCGGGGACGTACGACGAGAAGGAGCTGGAAACCCACCTGGATTCCCGGGGTTTCATGAACCGGATCCTCGGCCGCTTCACCCGGTCCATCAGCCGCCCCGGACAGATGTTCCCGCTCGGCTTCCTGTTCGGCCTGGGCTTCGACACCGCTACCGAGGTCACGCTGATGGTGATGGCGGGCAGCGGGGCGGCGGCCGGGCTGCCCTGGTACGCGATCCTGTGCCTGCCGCTGCTGTTCGCGGCCGGGATGAGCCTGTTCGACACCCTCGACGGCACGTTCATGAACTTCGCCTACCAGTGGGCTTTTTCGAACCCCGTACGCAAGGTGTTCTACAACCTCACCATCACCGGGCTGTCGATCGCGGTGGCCTTCCTGATCGGCACGATCGAGCTGGTCGGAGTGCTCCACGACAAGCTGGACCTGCGGGACGCGGTGACGGGCTGGATCGCCGGGCTCGACCTCGACAACGTGGGCTTCGTCATCGTGGGGCTGTTCGTGGTGGTGTGGGCGGCGGCCCTCACGTACTGGCGGCTGGCGAAGGTGGAGGAGCGCTGGGCCCCCCGCCCCGCCGACGGCAGGTGACGCCGGCGGGGCGGTGGCCGGTCACTCGCCGCTGGAGGAAGCGGAGGCGCCGCTGCGGCCGCGGGCGATCGCGAGGCCCGCGGCCGCAAGGGCCAGGACACCGACGACCAGACCGGCGATGCCGAGCCCGCGGGCGGTGGAGTCACTGGTGGCCGCGGCCTTCGTCGTGGTGGCACTCGGCTTCTCCCCGGTGCCCGCGGGAGCCGCGGTGGAACCGCCGCCCTCCGCCGTGCCCTTGGCGGTCAGCTGGAGCACCGGCGCCGGGTTCTCCGGCTCGTCCTGCCCCTTCTGGGCCTCCTCGATCCAGCGGACGACATTTCCGTCGGAGTAGGTCTGCAGCGTCTTGAACGTCAACTGGTCGGCGTTTTCGGGAAGTTGACCGAAGGCGACGTTGAAGTCCTGGTACTGGCCGTGCCGGATGCGGCCGCCGGTCCAGGTGATCTGGGAGACCGCGTCGGTGATGGTGCCGTCGTCCGTCTTCACCGGGGTCTTGAGCTTGGTGGTGGTCACCTGCGCCGTCCAGCCGTCCTGCGGGCTGACCAGCACGCCCAGGATCGGATGCTCGGTGGGCAGGAAGACCTGCACCTTGGTGGTCGCGGCGGTGTCCTCCTCGTTGGGCACCCGGAAGGTCAGCACACCGTCGGTGGCGCCCTTGGCGTAGCTCTCGGGGTGGACGGTGACATGGGCGAAGGCCGCGCCGGCCGCGGTGAGGACACCGGCGGCGGCGAGCGCGGCGACGGTGGTGGCGCGGCGCAGGGTGGTACGCATCGGGGACATGGGTGGGCAAGCTCCGTACTAGTGCCGGGTGTTGGGGGTTCAGACGGTGTACGGGGCCGCCGGGGGCGGGCCGCGCCGGTGGAGGGCGTGGCGGAGCAGCGCCTGTCCGGGGAGCCGGTGTCGGCGGGCGTACGGGCGCGGCGGCCTGACGTACGCGGGCAGCGGTGCCGTACGCCACCGGACGGCGAGGCGCGGGACGAAGGCGGCGGCCTTGCGCAGCAGCGACCACAGGGCGGCCTCGCCGCGCCGCAGGCACCAGGAGGCCAGCAGGGCGGCGGCCAGGTGCGCGGCGACGGCGTGCGAGGTCATGGCGTGCGGTGGGGCGGCCATGGGCATGCCGTGCGCCATGCCCGGCATGCCCGGCATGCCCATCGGCATCTGTGCCGGCCCGGCCGCGTCGAAGGCGAGATGGAGCCCGCCCTGGACCAGGAGCATCGCGAAGGCGATACCGGGCAGCGAGCGCTCACGCCCGGCGAGCGCCGCACCGGCGGCGAACACGGGCAGGAACCCCGCCGCGTCCGCCCACACCGGCGGCACCGCGCCGGTGGCCAGCGTGTGTCCGCCGACGGCGAGCAGCACGCACACGACGGCGAACACCGCCGCGCGCAGGCTCCGCACCGTCCAGGACACGTCCATGGGGTGGGATCCTGCCATGCGGACACCCGCGATCATGTCCGTTTCCGCAGATCCGGCGTGCCGGGGGCACCGTGGGACGCGTTGCGGAGGGGGTGGCGCGAGCGCCTATCGTGGCGCGCATGCAGTCCTACACAATCGGCCAGGCCGCCCGGCTGCTCGGGGTGAGCCCGGACACCGCGCGGCGGTGGGCGGACGCGGGGCGGGTGGCGACCCGGCGCGACGAGAGCGGGCGGCGGGTCATCGACGGCAGGGACCTGGCCGCGTTCTCGGTGGAGCTGGCGCGCGGCGGCGCCGGCGAGGAGGACGCCCCCTCGTACACCTCGGTCCGCAACGCCTTCCCGGGGATCGTCACCGCTGTGAAGCTGGGTGACGTGGCCGCCCAGGTGGAGATCCAGGCGGGCCCGCACCGCCTGGTCTCCCTGCTGACCCGGGAGGCCGTGGAGGAACTCGGCCTGGAGGTCGGCATGGAGGCCACCGCCCGGGTGAAGTCGACGAACGTCCATATCGACACGGCCTGAGACCGTCGCCGGACGACACCTCCATGCGGACGCACACGCCAGCCCGATCCTCGGACAGACCGGCTTGCGCGATGAGAAGGAGCACTTATGGGTCGCATCTGCGCCGGTATGATCGGCGTATCGGAGGGTGTCCCTGCTCCCTCCCGGACGAGCAGAGGGAGTGGACCCGTGATGACCCGTTCCGCGCGCCGGACCCGCCGGATGGTGCAGGTGGCCGGTGCGGGGGCCGCCGCGCTGCTGGCCCTGAGCGCCTGCTCCTCCTCGTCGGACTCCCCCAAGACGGCGGCGTCCGCCGCGGCCCCGTCGCCGAAGCCGTCCGGCACGGTCACCGTCTTCGCTGCCGCCTCCCTCAAGGAGAGCTTCACGACCCTGGGCAAGCAGTTCGAGAAGGAGCACCCCGGCACGAAGGTGTCCTTCAACTTCGGCGGCAGCGACACCCTCGCCGCGAGCATCACCGGCGGCGCCCCGGCGGACGTCTTCGCGGCGGCCAGCCCCAAGACCATGGCGATCGTGACGGACAAGAAGGACACGGCCACCTCCCCGGTCACCTTCGTGCGCAACCAGCTGGAGATCGCCACCCTGCCGGGCAACCCGGACAAGGTCTCCTCCCTGAAGGACCTCACCAAGTCCGGCCTGAAGGTCGTCCTGTGCGACAAGACCGTGCCGTGCGGGGCCGCCGCACAGAAGGCACTGGCCGCGAGCGGTCTGAAGCTGACGCCGGTGTCGTACGAGCAGGACGTCAAGAGCGCCTTGACCAAGGTGGAGTTGAAGGAGGCCGACGCCGCGGTCGTCTACCGGACCGATGTGAGGGCGGCGGGTGACAAGGTGCAGGGCGTGGAGTTCCCCGAGTCGGCCAAGGCCGTCAACGACTATCCGATCGCCCTGCTCAAGGACGCGCCCAACGCCGAGGCGGCGAAGGAGTTCATCGCGCTGGTGACCTCCGCCGAGGGCCGCAAGGTGCTGACCGAGGCCGGGTTCCTGCAGCCGTGACCCGGATCGACGCGTCCGACGCCGCGGCCGACACCCTGGTGGGCGGACCGCGGCGCGGACGTGTCCGCCGGCCCGGCGTTCCGCTGCCGCTGCTGCTGCCCGCGCTCGTGGGCCTGGCGTTCCTGCTGCTGCCGCTGGTGGCGCTGCTCGTGCGGGCGCCCTGGCACACCCTGCCGGACCAGTTGACCAGCGCGGAGGTGTGGCAGGCGCTGCGGCTGTCCCTGGTGAGCGCCACCGCGGCGACCGCCGTGAGCCTGGTCCTCGGGGTGCCGCTGGCCTGGCTGCTGGCCCGAACGGACTTCCCGGGCCGGGGATTCGTGCGGGCTCTGGTGACCCTGCCGCTGGTGCTGCCGCCGGTGGTGGGCGGCGTGGCCCTGCTGCTGGCGCTCGGGCGCAACGGCGTGGTGGGGCGGTGGCTGGACTCCTGGTTCGGGATCACGCTGCCGTTCACGACGGCCGGTGTGGTGGTCGCCGAGGCGTTCGTGGCGATGCCGTTCCTGGTGATCAGCGTCGAGGGCACGCTGCGGGCCGCCGATCCGCGCTACGAGGAGGCCGCGACGACACTCGGCGCGTCCCGCTTCACCGCGTTCCGCCGGGTGACGCTGCCGCTGATCGCACCGGGCGTCGCGGCCGGCGCGGTGCTGGCGTGGGCGCGGGCGCTCGGCGAGTTCGGGGCGACGATCACCTTCGCGGGCAACTTCCCGGGCCGCACGCAGACCATGCCGCTGGCCGTCTACCTGGCCCTGCAGAACGACCCGGCGGCGGCGATCGCGCTGAGCCTGGTGCTCCTCGCGGTGTCGATCGCGGTCCTGGCGGGACTGCGGGACCGCTGGATGACGGCGTCATGACCCACACCGACCGGACCACCCCCCGCAGCACCGCCACCGGCGTACGCGGCGACGGCCTCGACGCGCGGATCGTCGTCGAGCGCGGTTCCTTCCGGCTCGACGTGGCGCTGGCCGCCGCGCCCGGGGAGGTGGTCGCGCTGCTCGGGCCCAACGGCGCCGGGAAGACCACCGCCCTGCGCGCGCTGGCCGGGCTGGTCCCGCTCTCCGGAGGTCATCTGCGGCTCGACGGGGCGGCGCTGGAGCGCACTCCGCCCGAGGCGCGCCCCGTCGGCGTCGTCTTCCAGGACTACCTGCTCTTCCCCCACCTGTCGGCACTGGACAACGTGGCCTTCGGTCCACGCTGCCGGGGCGCGTCCAAGGCCGAGGCGAGGGCGGTCGCCGCAGGGTGGCTGGAGCGCATGGGGCTCGCCGAGCACGCGGGCGCCAAGCCGCGCCGGCTCTCCGGCGGCCAGGCCCAGCGTGTCGCGCTCGCCCGGGCGCTGGCCACCCGGCCCCGGCTGCTGCTGCTCGACGAACCGCTCGCCGCGCTCGACGCCCGCACCCGGCTGGAGGTGCGGGGCGGACTCCGCCGCCATCTGGACGAGTTCGAGGCGGTGGCCGTGCTGGTCACCCACGATCCGCTGGACGCGATGGTCCTGGCCGACCGACTGGTGGTCGTGGAGCACGGCCGGGTCGTCCAGGAGGGCACCCCCTCCGACATCGCCCGCCGTCCCCGCACCGACTACATCGCCCAGCTCGTCGGGCTCAACCTGTACCGGGGGACGGCGCAGGGGCACACCGTACGGCTCGACGCCGGTTGCTCGATCACCACTACGGAGGACCTGTCCGGACCCGTCTTCGTGGCGTTCCGGCCGAGTGCGGTGACCCTGTACCGGGACCGGCCCGACGGCTCCAGCGCGCGCAACCTGTGGCGCTGCGAGGTGGCGGGGCTCCAGACGCACGGCGACCAGATCCGCGCCGACCTCACCGGTGAGCTGCCCCTGGCCGCGGACCTGACCACTGTCGCCGCCGCCGAACTCGGCGTGCACCCGGGCGCCACGGTGTGGGCCACGGTCAAGGCGGCACAGACGCACGCCTATCCGGCCTGAGGTGCGGCCGAGACGTACCCGGCCTCAGGCGCGGACCAGGCGTATCCGGCCTGAGGCGCGGGCCGAGACGTATCCGGCCTCAGGCGCGGGCCGAGACGTATCCGGCCTGACGCGCCGCCCGGAGACGGCCCGCGCATCCCGCTACCGTGGGACCGGCCAGGACAGAATCAGCCATTCTCCACATTCCGCGAGGGCCGCCCATGAACCTGAGCATCCGCAACCAGATTCCCGGCACCGTCACGTCCGTCACGCCGGGCGAGGTCATGGCAGCCGTCAAGGTCAGGTTGGACGGTGGGCAGGACGTCACGGCGGCGGTCACCGCGGAGGCCGTGGACGAGCTGAACCTCGCTCCGGGCGCCTCCGTGTACGCCCTGGTCAAGTCCACGGAGGTGGCGCTGGCCACCGCGGCGCTGGAGGGCGTTTCCATCCGTAACCAACTGCCCGGTACCGTCGACCGCGTCACCACGGGCGGGGCCATGGCATCCGTGAAGGTCACGATCGTGGGCGGGACGATCACGGCCGCGATCACCAAGGACGGCGCGGAGGACCTCGGCCTCCTGCCCGGCTCCTCGGTCGTCGCGCTGATCAAGTCCACGGAGATCTCACTCGCGACGCCCTGAAAGGAACGTTCGCCACCCGAACATCGTCTACAGTTCCGTAGACGTCTACACGAATGTAGTCAGCCGCCGGGTGACGCCGCGTCGCGCCCGGTCTCCGCACCGGAAGGGCTCGCGCCGATGGCCACCTCCTTGTTCCTGGGATCACAACTAGCGGTGAACGTGCTGGACGCCCAGTCCCTGCTCGCCGCTTTCGGGGTGCTGGGCGTGGGTGTGGTGATGTTCGCGGAGACCGGCCTGCTGATCGGATTCTTCCTGCCCGGCGACTCCCTGCTGTTCACGGCGGGCCTGTTGTGCACCGGCTCGGGGCAGGACGGGGTGAAACTGTCGCTGCCCGCGCTGCTGGTCGCTGCGGCCGTGGGCGCGCTCGCCGGGTCGCAGTGCGGTTATCTGCTCGGCCGCAAGGCGGGCGGTGCGCTCCTGACCCGCAGCCGCTCGGCCCGCCTGCACGAGGGCGCGCGCCGCGCCGAGGAGCTCCTGGAGCGGTACGGACACGCGAAGGCGATCGTCCTGGCCCGCTTCGTGCCCGTGGTGCGTACGGTGCTGAACCCGATGGCGGGCGCGCTGCAGGTGCCGGTGCGGACCTTCACCGTCTGGCAGGTGGCCGGCGGCCTCCTCTGGAGCCTCGGCCTCACCCTCGCCGGGTACGCGCTCGGCTCGTCGGTGCCGAACGTCGACAAGTACCTGCTGCCGATGGTCGCGGTGATCGTGCTGATCTCCCTGATCCCGGTCGCCCTGGAGGTCCTGCGCTCCCGCCGGGCCGCGAAGGAGGGTGTCCGCGGATGACGTACGCCTTCGACGGTGCCCCGATCGACGGCTGGGCCTACACGGACGTGGTGGACCTGGCCCGCCGTACCCCCTCGTGGCTGGACGCACTGATCTCCGCCTGGTCGACGTACGGGCTCGGGGTGTTCGCCGTGCTGATGGTCCTCGCCTGGTGGCGTGCGCGCCGCACCGGCTCCGGGGCGGCGCTGCTCGCCCTCGCGGTGCCGCTGCTGGTGGTGCTGGCCTACGCCGTGAACTCCGTGCTGAAGCTGCTGGTCCGCGAGGACCGGCCCTGCCAGAGCCTGCACGTGGTCACGCTGGAGGCGTGTCCGGCGCCGGGCGACTGGTCGTTCCCGAGCAACCACACGGCGATAGCCGCAGGGGCCGCGGTCGCCCTGTTCTTCGTCTCGCGCCGGATCGGGTACGTCGCTCTCGTGGCGGCCGGTGCGATGGCGGTCTCCCGGGTCTGGGTCGGCGCCCACTACCCGCACGACGTGGTGGCCGGGTTCGTGGTCGGCGCCCTGGTCGCCTCGCTCACGATGATCCCCCTCAGCCGCCGCCCGTACGCCCTGGCCCACCGCCTGGAGACCACTCGGCTGTATCCCCTGCTGGTGGCGTCCACGGCGACCCGCCGGGACACCGCCCCCGAGCGGACCGGCACTCCCACGTAGCGCCCGGACCATGCGTCTCGGGCTCCCCGGTCGGCCGCCCGGCGGGCACCACTGTCACAGCACCCTGCGCCGTACCAGCAGGCCGAGCACCAGCAGCCCTGGCAGCAGCGGCAGCCAGACCGTCAGCAGGCGGTAGCCGAGGACCACGGAGGCCGCCGCTGAGCCGGGTGCGCCGCTGAGCGAGAGGGCGAGGGCGAGGGCGGCGTCCAGCCCGCCGATGCCGCCCGGGGTCGGCAGCAGGACCGCCGCGCTGCTCGCCACGAAATAGGCCAGCGCCACCCGCCCGGGCGGCAGCGGCACGGCGAGGGACCGGGTCACCGCGATCACCACCAGCGCGTGCAGTGACGCGAAGGCGAGCGAGCCGCCCCACAGGGCCAGCGCCCGCCCGGGCAGCCGGTGCACCGCCCGCACGTCCGCCAGTACGGCCCCGGCGGCACGGCGCACCGGCCCGATGAGCAGCAGCGTGAGTGAGGCGGCCACCAGGACGGCGACCACCGCCAGGACCGTGGAGGCGCGCGGCAGGCGCAACAGCCCGGGCCCGGCGAGCGCGAGGGCGGCGATCAGCGCGCCGCGCGCCATGCCCCCGGCGGTGGCCTTGACGGCGAGCGCGGTCGCCGAGCGGGTCACCGGCAGCCCGCAGCGGGTCAGGAAGCGCAGGTTGACGGCGCCCGCGCCGACGCCCGCGGGCAGCAGATGGTTGGCGGCGGACGCGGCGAACTGCACCGCCACCAGCCGCCCGCCGGGCAGCGCCTCGGGCACCGCGCCCTGCTGGGCGAGCGCCGAGCACGCCCAGGTCGCCGTCGCGGCCGTCGCCCCGAGCAGCAGCCAGCCGGGGTCGGCACCGGTGAGCCGGTCCGCGCCGGACGCGATCACCGGCCAGTGGCGCAGGGCGAGCAGGGCCGCGGCGGCGAGCACGGCGAGGGTGAGAACCGCCTGCCAGTGGGCGCGGCGGCGCAGGATCGCGGTCCCGGTCCGGGCGGTCGCCGCCACTCTGGTGTCAGGCGCCGCCTCGGTGGCCGCCGGAGGACTCATCCGCGTCCGCCCCTCGCCGTGGGCGAGACGAGGATGCGGACGCCGTCGACGGTGTGCGCCTCCCAGCCGCGGGTGTACGACGGCGGGCGGCCGTCGGGGGCGCCCAGGTAGGCCACGGGGATGCGCCCGGCGGTGCTCGCGATGCCCGCGGCGGTGGTGTTGGCGTTGTGGCCGCTGGTGGCCGCGGAGGCACAGCCGGCGTAGAAGGCGATGGGGACGGCCTCGTTCCCGGTGAGCAGGCAGGGCGGGCGGACCCCGAGCCGGTGCAGTTCGGCTGCGGTGCGGGACCAGCCCTGGTGGTCGGCGGTGGTGCGGGCCACCGTGCGGTGCAGCACCGCGAATTGGACCGCCAGATGCCCGGCGAGCCCGATCGCCACCAGCGTCGCGGTGACCGGGCGCCACCGGCCGTCGGGCCCGGTGACCAGGTGCAGGAGAGCGTCGGCGACGGGGATCGCGAGCAGGGCGTAGGAGGGGAGCAGGAAACGGGGCGCGGCGTAGCCGATGAGGAAGAGGTACGGGAAGGCCGACGTCGCCGCGCACGCCAGGGGCACGAGGGTGCGGGAAGGGGCTGCCGGGCGGCGGGCCCTGAGCGCGACGGCCGCCGCGAGCACGGCGAGCAGGGGCAGCACGAACCACCAGGCGGTCACCGCCGGGTTGGGCAGCGGGCCGGCGCACGGGCGGCACAGGGCGCGCCCGCCGAGGCTGCGCAGCTGGTCGCCTATGGCGATGCTCCAGCCCAGGCCGCCCTGTATCCGGGAGCCCTCGGCGAGGCGGTGCAGGAGGCTGCCGTAGCCGACGTAGGCCTCGATGATCCACTCGGCCGCGCCGGCGACGAGCCCGCACACCAGGGCCAGCAGCAGCCGCAGCCTGCGCCACCGGGGGAAGAACAGCGTCAGGGCCAGCAGCGGCGCGGTGATCCAGGCACCGTCGGTGGGCCGCATCCACGTCATCAGCGCCGCGGCCGCGGCGAGTCCCCACAGGGCCGCCCGGTCGGTGCTGTCGGCGTGGGTGCGCAGGAAAAAGCCGGTGCCGGCCAGGGCACCGATCGCGACCCAGTAGTTGGGCATGACCTGCGGGCCGTAGAACAGGGTCACCCACAGGCTCGCGAACAGGGCGCCCCCGAGGGCGAGGACGCGGGGCGGGAACAGCCCGCGCCAGACGCGCAGCGCGACGAACAGGGCGGCCGAGGAGAGCACCGCCAGATAGACCCTGAGCAGTGCGGTGGAGGAGGACCACCAGGTGACGGGGGCGACCAGCAGCGATATGCCCCGCGCGCGGGGGGCGCTGAAGTACGCGGCGGGGGCGTGGGCGCTGATCTGGCTGACATAGACCGTCTCGTCCCAGCCGAGTCCCATGCCCGGCTGTACGAGGACGAGCTGGGCCAGCGCGAAGGCGCCCGCGACCGCGGCGATCAGGCCCTGGCCGCGGTCCCGCCACGACATGCCGGCGACCGACGGCGCTGCGAGCCGGCGGACGCCTGCGAGCGTGGTGCGCGAGCTGTTGGCCATGACCCACCTCTCACCCCTACGGGCCGCAGGGGCATCACACCCTACAAGCCGTAGGGTCGACGATGGAAATCAGGAAAGAAGCAGGTAAAACACGGACAAGCTAACGCGCGCGGCCACGGGGTGCAGCGCGAAAACGGCGGTCACCCCGCCTGCTCGTGGGCGCTCTTGCTCCGATGGAGTGAACCGGGCCGTGGCGGTGCGCGGGCGGCACGACTCCGCCACCGCCGACGAACCCCCTACGCGCTGTAAGGTTGCGGGCATGGTCGGCAGAGGCCCTGGGGGCAGGGCGGAACGACGCAGCAGCGGTGAGCTGGAGAGCGAGGTGCTCGCGACGCTGTGGGCCACCGAGGAGGCGCTCACCCCGGCCGAGATCCAGGCCGAGATCGGCGGCGGCCTCGCCTACAACACCGTGCACACCATCCTCAAACGGCTGTACGACAAGGGGCTGGTGCTGCGGGACGTGGACGGGCGGCGCGGCGCGTACCGTCCCGCGAAGAACGCGGCCGAACTGACCGCCAAGGCGATGCACGAGGCGCTGGACCGCGGCCCTGACCCCATCGCCACTCTCCAGCAGTTCGTCTCCGGCCTCAGCCCCGAGGAGGAACAGGCGCTGCGCGACCTGCTCGGCGGGCGCCCCCTCCGCCAGGGCGATGGCGCATGAAGATCGACGTCTACATTCCGCTCCTGCTGTCGCTGCTGCTGGCCTCCCTCAGCCCGCTGGTCGGCCGTCGGGTGGCACCCGCGCTCGCGGCCCGGGTACTGACGGCCTCCGCCGTGTTCACCGCGGCCGCCACCGTCTGGTCGCTGCTGCTGCTCGCGATCACCCTGGTGGGCCAGGTGCCGCCGGTCGCCGCGGACGCCCGCGAGGACGGCCACCGACTGCCGGACCCGGTCCCGGAGGCGATCGCCGTCGCCGCCGTCCTGACTCTCGCAGGGGTGGCCCTGCGCGTGTACCGGGCCGTCCGCGCGGAACGCGTGACGCGCCGCACGCTGCGGGCCCTGTGCGCCGGACAGCCACCGGAGACGGAACTGGTCGTCGCCGCCTCACCCGTGCCGCGGGCGTTCGCCATCCCCGGCGGTGGCGGCACGCCGGGCCGGATCCTGGTCACCTCGGCGATGCTCAGCGCACTGGAACCGGCGGAGCGCCGGGTGCTGCTGGCGCACGAGCGGGCGCATCTGACCCACCGGCACGCGCTCCTGTCGACGGCCGTGGCGCTCGCCGCGGCGGCCGATCCCCTGCTGGCGCCCGTCCACACCACGGTGACGTTCCTGGTGGAGCGGTGGGCTGACGAGCGGGCGGCCGACGCGGTCGGGGACCGTGGCACCGCGGCCCGCGCCCTGGCGCGCGCCGCGCTCAGCGCCGGGCGACGCGGTCCGGCGTGCGCGTTGACCTTCACCGACCGCGCGGTCACCCGCCGCATCGCCGCCCTCCAGGCGGGCCCTCCCCCGCACCTGTGGCCGCTGGCCGCGACCACACTGGCGCTGGGCGCCCTGCCGGCGCTGGGGGCGGCGGACGCCACGGGGGATCTGCTGCAACTGCTGGGGAACGCGCTGGTGTGACACGGCTCGACCCCTCAGGCATCTGACGCTGCGTCAAATTCCGGGCGTTACCAAGAGAGTTCAGTGGGCCGCGCCGCTCTCCCCCACCGGGCGGGCCGAGGCCGTCTCTCCGGGAGCCGCCTGGATCAGGCGCTGCGCGGACGGCTCGGCCGAGGCGGAACCTGCGGCGTCGCCGTCCTCCTTCATGGCCTTGGCCTCGCTCTTGAGGATGCGCATCGACTTGCCCAGCGCGCGAGCGGTGTCCGGGAGCTTCCTGGAGCCGAACAGCAGGATGATGACGATCGCCACGATCAGCAGGTGCCAGGGTTCCAGGCCGTTGCGGAGCATCCCCGCCCACCCCTTCTCTTCCTCGAACCGAGGTGCCCGCCGGGCGCGTGGCACCACCTGAGATTATTGCTACATTGCGCAACTGTACAACCATCAGGTGGGGCCGGTCGTCCCCTCCGTATGAGTCTCACGGATGAGGGCGCAGCCATGCCGACGAGCCGCCAGGCCACCCCCTCCCGCCACCGCCACGGGAGCGAGCCCCCGAGCCACCGCCGCGGCAGCGAGCCCCCGAGCCACCGCCGCGGCAGCGAGCCCCCGAGCCACCGCGGCGGTGCCGCACGGCGCCGCAAGCGGGGCCCGCTTCGCATGGCCCTGGCCGTCGCGCTCACCGTCGTGGTGCTCGGTACGGCCGGCCTGGGATGGATCTACCTCAAACTGAACGGCGACATCGACACCTTCGACGCCGGGGGGCTGTCCAAGAACCGACCGGAGGCCGGGGCGTCGAAGGGCGAGAACGTCCTCGTCATCGGCACGGACGCGCGCACCGACGGCAACTCCGCGCTCGGTGGCGGCGACAGCAACGACATAGGCCGCTCCGACACCACCTTCCTGCTGCACATCCACGCCGACCACCGGCACGCCGTCGCCGTCTCGATCCCCCGCGACACACTGGTGACCATCCCGCCGTGCAGGCTCCCGGACGGCACGTGGACCAAGGCACAGCCGAACACGATGTTCAACGCGGCCTACTCGGTCGGGGAGACCGCCAAGGGCAACCCCGCCTGCACCCAGAACACCGTCGAGAGCCTCACCGGGCTGCGCGTCGACCACACGGTCGTCGTCGACTTCAAGGGTTTCGCGGCCCTGACGGACGCGGTCGGCGGGGTGCAGGTGTGCGTGCCGCAGAACGTGTACCAGAACGATCTGAACCCCGACCTCAGCACCCGGGGCGCGCTGTTGTTCAAGAAGGGCGTGCAGACCGTGTCGGGGCAGAAGGCCCTGGACTACGTGCGCATCCGGCACGGCATCGGCGACGGGTCGGACATAGGCCGGATCAAGCGTCAGCAGGCGTTCGTGGCCGGTCTGATCAAGAAGGTGAAGAGCGACGGGCTCACCCCGGCCAACCTGCTGCCGCTCGCCGAAGCCGCCACCAAGTCCCTGACCGTCGATCCCGGACTCGGCTCGGCTAACAAGCTGATCTCCTTCGCGATGTCGTTGAAGGACATCGACCTGCACAACACCAAGTTCGTCACCATCCCCTGGCGGTACGTCGGCGAGCGCGTGGCGATCGTCGAACCGGACGCATCTGAGCTGTGGGCCGGGCTCAGGGCGGACCGCACGATCGACGGCAAGAACGCCGCCGGCACGAAGGGCAAGGCCGCCGCCTCGGCCTCACCGAGCCCGAGCGCGGACGTTTTCGGGGCCGGTATCGACGTCGCGGTCTACAACGGCACCACCACCGGCGGCCTGGCCTCCCGCGCCGCGGCCACCCTGACCCGGCACGGCTTCACGGTCACCGGTACCACCAACGCGAGCAGCCAGGACCACGCCACCACCGTCATCGAGTACGGCGCGGGCCTGAAGACCCAGGCCGAAACGGTCGCCCGGCTCTTTCCCGCCGCACAGCTGCAGCCCCTCACCGGCGCAGGCATCGATGTCGTCCTCGGCCGGTCCTACGCCACCGCCGCCCCCTCGGCCTCCCCCACACCCACCGCGCTGCCCTCCTCGGTGGCGGCCGACGCCCGCTCCGCCGACGACGACCCGTGCTCCGACCTCTCGTACGGGTGACAGAACGCTACGCGCCGACCGCCTGGCCCGCCTTCGTCCAGTCGGCGTGCAGGCGGTCGAGGTAGGAGCGGGCCTGGGTGCCCGGGGTCGCTCCGCGCGCGAAGGCGAGCATGTTGCCCACGCCGGCGTTGTAGCCGAGGGCCAGCAGCTCGTCCTTGGTGTAGGAGGCGGGCCAGGTGGCGGGCAGTTGGGCGGCCAGGTCGTGCAGGTACCAGGCCGCGGACTCGATGGCCAGGTCCCGGTCGTCGGGCAGTTCCTCCCAGCGACGGCCGGCGAAGTCCCGGCCCTGTTTGACCGCGTCGAAGGTGGCGCGGTGCATGTTGGCGATGCCGAAGGAGGCGTCCGCCTTGTACTTCTGCCAGGCCCGTTCCAGGGCCGGATCGTGCGGTTTGTAGGCCTCGTTGTAGAGGATCGCCATCAGCAGCCGGGCGTCGACCCCCGCCTGGCGGGCCCGGGCCCGGACCTGCGGGGCGTAGTCGGCCGGGTCGTACGCCGACGCGCTCTTCGACGCGGAAGGACTGCGCGAGGGGGAGGCGGAGGACGGGGTGGGGGCGGGGGTGGACGCAGCGGCCGGGGGCGGCGCGCTGGACTGCGGAGTGCCGGCGGCACGGACGATGACGTACAGGGCGAGGGCCAGCACCAGCACGGGAAGCCACTTGCGCCGCAGCCGGGACTCGGCCATCTCTCGCCCCTCTCCCCCTGCTCCTTCGCACCCGGGGAACCGGTGGGCACCCGACGCACCGCGTGCCCGTACCGAAACGTACTCCCGCCCCTTCTACACCCGGCGCATCAAGGCCCGTGTGAGCGACCATCGGTGGCGTGCGCGGGGCACGGAACCCGAGGTCCCCTCCGGTTCGCCGCCCGCACCGTCATTCCTCGTAGTAGTTGTTGACCACGACCTCCGGTTCGTCGTCGTCGAACGCCTCGTTGAGCAGCGCACCGCCGATCAGTCCGGCAGCGCCCGCACCGATGAGCGCGCCCGTGCCGAAGCGGCGGCCGCCCCCGTGCTGGTGGTGGTCCGTGTACTGGTCAGGATGGCCCTGCTGCGGGTAACCCTGCTGCACGGGCTGCGGGTAACCCTGCTGCACAGGCTGCGGGTAACCCTGCTGCACGGGCTGCGGGTAGCCCTGCTGGGGCGGGGTGTAGAACGGCGGCACCGTCGTCTGCACGCGCTGCGCACAGCCGCCGCAGGTCTGGATCTGCCGGGGCACGCCCCACTGCGGCGACCAGGTCACCGTCGTCGTGCCGGGGCCGTGGGTCGGGTCGAAGAAGCACGTCACGGGGGAACTCCCTGGGGGTTGCGGCGGCGCGGTGGGCGCCTGCGGCTGCGACTGCGGGACGGTGGCGGGCGCGGACGGAAATGACGGACCGGTCTTCGCCGCGGACTCCGGGACGGTGACGGGTGGCGCCGGGCTCCCGCTCTCCTTCAGCACGTTCACGCCGTAGTCGGTGGCGATGCCCGCAAGTCCGGAGGCGTAGCCCTGGCCGACGGCGCGGAACTTCCACTCCGCGCCGTGCCGGTACAACTCGCCGAAGACCAGGGCGGTTTCTGCGGACAGAGCGGCGGTCGTGAGGTCGTAGCGGGCCAGTTCGGCGCCGCCGTCCTCGTCGACGACCCGGATGTGGGCGCCGCCGAGGTCTTCGAAGGCCCGGCCGCGGGCCGGGGCGTCGTGGAGCGACACCAAGAAGACGATCTTCGTGACCTCACCCGGGACTCCCAGGAGGTCGACGTGGATCTGCTGGCCGTCCCCATCGACCGGGCCGCCGCTGCCGGAGTGACGGACCGTACCGTCCGGGCTGCTCGGGTTGTCGAGGAAGACGAAGTGCTCGTCGGACAGCACCTTGCCGCTCCGGTCGCACAGCAGTGCGCCGGCATCCGGCTCGTAGCCCGTGCCCGTCTGCCAGCCCAGTCCCACCGTCACGGCAGTCAGGCCGGGGGCCTGCTTGCTCAGCGACACGTTGCCGCCCTTGGTCAGGGCCACACCCATCGACGTCCTCCACGGCCAGTCGTCTCGTCGTCCGCGTCCATCATGATCGACGCTTCCGGACGCCCATCAGTTCCCGGATTGCGCAAGAGACAAAGCAAGCGAGGGGTACCGTCACCCGGGCGGCGCCATGCGGACCCGCCGCGGGTGGACCGGGGGCACGCGCGCCCTCCGCAGGCGAACCAGGGGCGTGCGCGCCATCACGATGCGCCCCCCCTCCAACCAAGGCCCCGAGGATCTCCCCGCGGTCACCGCATCCGCCTCGGCACGGTCGCCGGCGTCCGCCCGGGCCGGAGCGCGGCCCGCCCAGTATGGGCGGGCCCGCCGGGGGATCCGCCCCCGACGTCGCCGCCCGTAACCCGACGCGACCCGATCGGCGCCATCGCCCCGAAATCGACGACCCAAGGATCCTGACGGTGCGTCGCGTGACGCGCGACTCGTGCTCAAGTCACGCAACTCACAGCCAAGTTGGATATGCATCGAACATGTCTTCGCACCCGGAGCCGTCGGCGGCCCGGTCGCGCGGAGACCTGATGTCGCGTCATCGGCGGGACGAGCGCGGCACATCGATGTCCGGACGCACGCTCCCCCGCGTCCATTCGTGGTCGGACTAGTACTGACGGGTGTGCTGCCGACCGGGTTACTTTTCGGCCCGCAGGCACCCGGAGGGAGTACGAGCTAGCTCGCTTGCCGTGTTCTGCGGTGGTGAGAGGCGGTCCTCGGGTTGAAGGTGATCACGTCACCACTGCGATTTCCCGTGCCGGCGTGGTGTCGGCCTTCGTGGTGGCGATGAAAGGACTACCTCTCATGCGAGCGACCCGGACCATGTTCGCCTCCGCGGCGATCGCCGCTGCCGTCGTGTTCTCAGCTCCCGCCGCGTACGCCCTGTCGGCGCCCGAGCTTCGGGCCGCGGACGGCGGTTCCTACGGCGAGGAGCACGGCGGCCACAAGGGCAAGGAGCACGGCCACCACAAGGGCGAGGAATCCAAGGACGAGGAGTACGGCGGCAAGAGCGAGGAGTACAAGGGCGAGGAGAACGGCGAGGAGTCCAAGGGCGAGGAGCACGGCGGCAAGAGCGAGGAGTCCAAGGGCGAGGAGAACGGCGAGGAGTCCAAGGGCGAGGAGTCCAAGGGCGAGGAGTCCAAGGGCGAGGAGCACGGCGGCAAGAGCGAGGAGTACAAGGGCGAGGAAAAGAGCGAGGAGGGCAACAACGACAAGGGTGGAGCGTCGAAGGGCAAGGAGAACGGTCGTTCGAAGGACCAGCCGCGCGGCGGGGTGAAGGCCGGTGGCGGCGCCCTCGCCATGGCCAAGCAGGAGGAGGGCGGCTGGTCGGGCGAGGACGAGCAGTCCTCGCAGGACGACGAGCAGGGCGGCGAGCACGCCCGTGGCGGCTCGCGGTCGAAGGGCGATGAGGAGGAGGGCGCGAACGGGAGCGAGGAGCGTGCGAGCGGGCGCGAGGAGGGCGCGAACGGGAGCGAGGAGGGCGCCAGCGGGCGCCAGGAGGGCTCGTCGAAGCAGCCCCGCGGTGGGGTGAAGGCCGGTGGCGGCGGGCTGGCGGAGTCCGGCAGCGGCCTGGCCGCGGGCTCGGTGCTGCTCCTCGGCGGCCTCGGCGCGGGAGCGTACATGCTGCGGCGCCGGGGCGCGTCGAGTGTCGCCGGTGCCTGATCGGCGGCCCTCGCCGATTGCTGCGCGGTCGCGGCCGCTGTCGCCCCGGAAAGGGTGACGGCGTCCGCGGCTGCGGCGCTTGTGCCGGCCGCTGCCGGCCCCTGAAGTCCGACCCTCGCCCCCGTCGATGAAGAGGCATTGTCCGATGGCCCCCTCGCAGCCCACCCCACCGGATCGGCCGCAAAGCGGAACCGCGCCCCGCCGTACGGCCGGCCGAGCACTGCTGTGGCCGGCCGTGGCGGTCGGGCTGGGCGTTCTGCTCATCCACAACTCACTGACCGGCACCCCGGCGGACCCCAAGCCGGCGGCCCCGCCCGCGGTCGCCGTCTCGCCCGCCAATCTGGACCCTCCCGTGGACGCCGCTCCGCCCGTGGACGCCGCCCCGCCCGCGGCCGTCACCCCGGTGGCTCCGGGGCCGGACGCGACGGCGAGCCCTCAGAAGCAGGGGCTGCCGCGGTCGGCACCGAAGCGGATCGAGATTCCGCAGATCGGGGTGGACGCGCCGTTCACGGAACTCTCCCTGGGGGCCTCCGGGCACCTGGACCCGCCGCCGGGCAACAACACCAACCTGGTCGGCTGGTACCGGGGCGGCGCCTCGCCGGGCGAGCGGGGCACGTCGATCGTGGTGGGGCACGTCGACACCAAGACCGGCCCGGCGGTGTTCGTACTGCTGCGCACCCTCAAACCGGGCAGCAAGGTGGACATCACCCGTGCGGACGGCACCGTCGCCAGGTTCAAGGTCGACTCGGTCGAGACCTTCAGGAAGGCCGGCTTCCCGGACAACCGGGTGTACGCCGACGCCCCGACCCCTCAGCTCCGGCTGATCACCTGCGGCGGCGACTACAACCGCAGCGCCCACGACTACGAGGCCAACGTGGTGGTCTTCGCCCATCTCGCCTCGGTCAAGCGCCCGGCGGCATGACCACGCGGCGGGGCGGACGGGCGTCCCCGGACACCTGGTGACCGGTCGTCCGTGACGCGGTGCTGTCCGCGCCCGCCTTTCGGCCGGCGCGGACAGTGCCGTTCTTGTTGTCGGCCAGTCGTCGAGGGTCACGACGACCTTCTCGACAACACCCGGCGTCAGTGCCAGCTCGAAGGCGCGGTCCGCCTCCGTGAAGGGCCTTGCCGGAGTTCGGCGCCACCGACATCGTCACCGAGCGCAGCGAGCCCACGAGGGTCCAACGCCGTTGACAAGGACGTCAGCTTCGTCGGTCACTCCAGCACGCTGTCGGCGCCGATGCCGTCCGACAGTTCCTTGACGCGGGCGATGGCTTCCCAGTCACCGACACCGACACCGACACCGACACCGACACCGACACCGACGTCAACGACCGCATCGGCGCCGCCTACCGCGCCAAGTGCGGCCGCTACGGCGCCGGTTGCGTCAACCCGGTGGTGGCCTCCCGTGACACCGCCCTCAGGCTCGTCCCGACCGGCTGAGCCGCCCGAACCCGTCCACTCCTCCCACAGGAGAGACACCCCTTGCTCGGTCTCGAACTTAGCCATCCGTCCGCTCACGTGGGCGGTTCCGTCCCGGCCTGCTCGCTCACCATGTACCGCGCGTACCAGTCCGGCCAGTCCGGGTCCTCCGCACCGATGCGCGCCTCGTGCTCGCCGTGCGCCGCCGCGGCCCGCCGCAGGGCGCCCGCCAGGTCCTCGGCCGAGGCGAACGAGGTGGTCGCGGGATCCAGCCGTCCCGGAAGCCGTGTGGTGACCTCCTGCAGGAGCCAGTCGTTGCCGTCCGGGTCACTGAACGAAAGGAAGGAGCCGTAGCTGCCGCGTTGCGGATCAGGACCGGGCACCCGGGCGTCGGTGCCGGCGTGGTGGAATCCGCCGCCGGCGTCGCGGAACACATCGCTCGGGTCGGCGCCGTGCCGCGTCAGCTCGTCGCGGGCGGCCTCGATGTCGTCGACGATCAGGTGCAGGCCACGAGCCGAACCCGGGGCCTGGAACAAGCTCAGCTCAGAATTGCTGCTGCTTGGCTCCCGGGGGGAGGAAGCAAGGGGTGGAGACGGAGAGCCGGAGAGTGCCGGGAGGGTTTACCGAGTCCGCGATGAGCGAGTAGCCCTCACTGTCGCTTCTGCCGTACATGATGGCTTCAGGCGTTGTCGGGCGCTCGGTGTGACTGGTGATGCGGACCCCGTGTTGCTCAAGCGCTTTACGAAGCTTGCGGATGGCGGGGATGTGCTGCTCTTCGGGGAGCCTGGCATAGCTGGTATAGGTGAGCGTGTACCGCCCGTCCTCGGCCACTTCGTCCTTCTGGCCTACGCAAGTGTCGAAGCGCTTCCTCGGCTCGGGATCACCGGAGATCTCGACATCGGCATAGCGCGCCATGGTCGAGGTGTACTCCTTGGCCCATGCCAGAGATTCCGCCCTGCTCTTGCGAGGGAGGGGTTTGTTGATGTCGTCGGTCTGCCGGGACATGCAGGCTCCGGTGAAGATGGTGGTCGTGATTGCCAGGGCGGCTATGAGGGCGCGCTTGTGACGCATCGTTCTCGCTTTTGAATAGCGGGGGGTGATCACAGGTGTCCGGGTGGTTGGGCCGGCATCGAGGGGGGAGGACTGTATGCGCTCGGCTGGCGGCCGGCGATGATCCGGCCTTGGTTTGCCAGGCTTTTGCTCATGCCTTCACTGTTTTCATCCCAGTAGCCGCTGTGGCCGCTGGTGTCTGTTTCGAACCGTGTAGCGCCGAAGTAGTCGGAAGTCACGTTATGACCGACGCTCAGGTCTTGAGCATCTCTGACAGGGTCGTCTTCAGCCAGACCCACACAGACATGGCTCGGGTCAATATTGAGCTCTTCAGCTCTGTCCACGGTCATGCCGGGGCTGCCGACAACAGCAATGTTGTCCGCGTCCAAACCGTCGTCTCCGGCTGCTGCCGCACCTACAGCGGTGGATCCGTAACTGTGGCCCAGCACAGTGAGGTTTGCCCTCTCGCCCTCATGGGAGGCGCGTAGGCCGTGGGTGAAGTCCCTCAGGTCCTGGGCGCCGTCTTCGGCTCGGCCTGGGCCGGCGACATCGAGGTTGTTGGCCTCGCTGATCGGAATCTCAGGGGCGTCGTAGCCCAACCAGTACACCATTGCGGTATCCGCCGTGGGATCTGCTTCCCCAGCCGAGTCCTGCAGCTTGCTGACGCGCTCCAATTGCCCACGTGTGGAGTCCATCGTGGTTGCGGTGCCGGGACTTGGACACCGACGTTGTCGGCGGTGTCCGGGTTGCCCATGGCTATGATGGCCCGCCCGTCGTCCTTTGAGTCGTAGCCGAGGAGGTACAACTCCTTGCCCTTGGGCGCGGCGTCCGCGGCTTCGAGCTGGTCGTTGAGCACCTGGAGGTTGTGCAGGCGCCTGCTGACTGTTTCGTCACTCTCTCCCGGGAACCCTTCGTCCCAGTTGCCCTCCTGGATCAGATTGAGTTCCTGGGCGAGGGCCGTGCGATTGGCGTCGTCGCGTACATTCGACGGCAGACCGTCGGTCGCGCCGATCTCCTTCGGGTAGAGCGTGGTGTAGGCCTGGCGCTCCTCGGGGCTGAGGGCCTTCCACCACTCGGCGGCGGCCTTCGGGTCGTCGTCGGGGATCTGCGGAGGCTGGACGCCCACCGCCTTCATGGCGTTCTTGACGTCCTGGGCGGATTCGGCTGCCGCGTCATGGCTGAGCGGGTCGGTGAGGATGCCACCGTTCAGCTCAGCGAGGGCCTTCGCACCGTCATCGCTTGCCTTGTGCGCGGCGGTCAGGGCCTCGTCGATGGCCGCGCGGTGCTCTCCCAACAGGGCACTGCGGTCCGCGATGATCTGCCGTGCGTCGGGGTCCTGGCGTGGCAGGCCGGTGGTCGTCGGATCGCTGACCTCACCGTCACCGTCGACCTCGAAGTGGTCCTCTTCCGCACGCCGCACCGCGTTGCGGAGGTCCGTCTGGGCCTGCTCCATCCAGAACTTCGTGGTGTCCAGGACCTCGGCGATGGCCATGGCCTCCGTCTCGACCACACCGATCCGTAATTCGACGTCCTCCAGATAGAAGAGGGCCGCGTCGGCGTCGTCGCCCTTCCAGGACTGGTGCAGTGGTCCCGTCACCTGCCGACGGTGGCGGTCCGTGAGGGAGTCCATGGTCGTCGACAGGTTGCGCCAGGCCCTGGCCGCGACTTCCAGGTCGGAGAAGTCCTGTTTCATCAGCCGGGAGAAGTCAGAAGCCACGTCGGCTCCCGCTCGACCAGCCCAAGGGTCTTTCGAGGCACAACAAGCCGGCGCAACCAGACATGAGGCAACCCCCGTTGCTACTCACTCACGAGTTCGAGGCGCTCAGCCTAGCCGAAGCCTTCTCCACACAGGGACGAACTCGATCTTCATCTCCGGCCGACGACACGCAGCGGCAACCGCCACTCCGGCTCCCCATGACGTCGGAGCGCTCCCGTGCCCCCGGTTTGGTCAGCAGCGCTTCCAAGTAGTGGTCCCGCACCGGGTGTTCGGCGCCGCAGCCCGGCAGCGGCCGACGGCAGGCGATCTTCTCGTCGGCCGTCATGGACGGTCATCCCGGTCGCCGTCAAGACGCTGCACGCCGAGCATGCCACCGTCCCCCGGATCCGGCAGAGCTTCGTGCATGAGGTGCAGGCCGCGCCGCGCGTCAGCGGGCGTCACACCGTGCCGGTGATCGGCGCCGACACCGAGGGTGAGAGCCGCTGGTTTGCGGTGCCGTGCTCGGGACATGCGGTCCCACCGCCGCCGGCCTCGACGAAAACCCAGGTCAGGCACCCTTCGCAACAGGCTCAAGAATAGTCACGCACTCCACGTGCGCCGTCATCGGAAACATGTCGGCCTGCGCCCGCCACGAGAAAGGGCAGGTCAGACGCGGTTTTTCGACTCGCTCTATGGCGCGCGGGCATCCGGAGCGTCAAACGAGCGTCACGGCCGACAGCCCTTCCTCCTGCTGGGGGCGGAACCAGCTCACCGACTCGCATGGCAGGCTGCAGCCCGCTCACTGGAGACGCCGAGCTCGGGGCGTGATCAGTGAGCGTGCCCGATGGGCTGTTCGGACCAGATGGTCTTGTGGTTCTGGCCATGGCGGCAGCCCCAGCGCTCGGCGAGTTGGGCGACGAGGAACAGGCCGCGTCCTCCCTCGTCGGTGGTTCGGGCGCGACGCGGGCGGGGCTGGGTGCTGCTGGAATCGGTGACCTCGCAGATCAGGACGTTGTGACGGATCAGTCGCAGCTCCGCCGGTGGGCGACCGTGGCGGATCGCGTTGGTGACCAGCTCGCTGACGATGAGTTCGGTGGTGAAGAGCAGGTCGTCCAGTCCCCACAGGGTGAGTTGGCGGGTCGCCCATTCCCGGGCCTGGGAGACCGCCGCCGGATCGGCCGGGATCTGCCAGTGAGCGGTGTTCTCCACGGGTACGGCGCGGGTGCGTGCCAGCAGCAGGGTCGCATCGTCACGCGGTGCTTCGTCCACCAGGTCGGTGACGATTGCCTGGCCGGTCTCGTCCAGAGTGCGGTTCGAGCGGTGGGAGGTGGTGAGCGCATGGGTCAGCCGTCGGAGCCCGCCATCGGTGTCGTCGTCCGCCTCTCGATCGACCAGGCCGTCGGTGTAGAGGGCGAGAACGCTGCCTGGCTCGAGGTCGATCGTGGTGGTCTCGTACGGCATGCCGCTGACGGCGAGTGGTGGTCCGGGGACAATGTCGACGGCTTCGGCGGTCCCGTCGGGCCGGACCAGGACGGGTGGCAGGTGGCCGGCACTGGCCATGGCGCAGCGTCGGGTGACCGGGTCGCAGACCGCGTACAGGCAGGTGGCGCCGACGGTGTCGTGTTCGTCGGACGGTGCTTCGGCCGCAAGGCGCTGGACCAGGTCCGCGATACGGGTGAGCACCTCGTCCGGTTCCAGTTCGAGGTCTGCGAGTGTCTGGATGGCGGCGCGCAGGCGGCCCATGGTGGCGCTTGCGCGTATGCCGTGGCCGACCACGTCTCCGACGACGAGGGCTAGCTGGAGGGAAGGCAGGGCGATGGCGTCGTACCAGTCGCCGTTGGTGCCCGCTCCCCCACTTGCGGGCCGGTAGACGCCGGCGGTCTCGGCTGCCGGTGTGTCGGTCGTGGCCGGAGGAAGCAGGCTCTGTTGCAGGGCCATGGCCGCCCGGTGCTCGCGCGTGTAGCGGCGGGCGTTGTCGATGGCGAGTGCTCCCCGGGAAGCGATCTGACGCATGAGATCCGTCTCGTCCTCGGTGAAGGGTTCGGACAGGCCGGTGCGCCAGATCACGATGGCGCCGAGGGTGAGGCCGCGGGCGTAAAGGGGGGCCGCCATCACCGCATGGGCGTCGTGCGGGATGAGGTGTTCGGCCAGGTGCGGGCCGCCGAGCAGGGCGGCGAAGTCGTCCCGACTGCAGACGACTGTCTCGCCATGCTGGAAACTGCGCAGGAGGGGGTGGTCGGACAGCGGGGGGACTAGGTTGCCGTGCTCGATGCCGGCGGGCCATGCTGCGGTGGCGGGCGCCAGGCCCGCGTTGCGCAGATGCAGATCTCCGCCGCCCAGCCGCTCGGCGGGCTCGTCACCGTAGAAGACGGACTGCGCGAGGTCGACTGCGGCGAGTTCACCGAAAGCGGGTACGAGTACGTCCGCAAGGTCCTGTGCGGTGCGCACGACGTCCAGGGAGCCCCCCACCCGCTCGGCGACCTCTCGGGCGAGATCCAGCTGCCGGCGGGCGCGCAGCTCAGTGTCGTCGATGTAGAGCGCTGCGACCCCGGTGGGACGTCCGCGCGCGTCCTCCAGGCGGAAGGCGGACAGTGACAGCGCGTGCCGCCGCGCCGGACGGTGCCGCAGGCTCACTTGCCGGCTCCTGTGGACCACCGGAACCCCCGTCTCGAGTACCTGGCGCAGTACCGCCTCGAGGTTCTCGGCGTCCTCGGCGCACAGCACGTCGCACAGCCGGGTGCCGGGCTGTACCGGACGGCCGTCGAGAGCGTCCTGCGTGGCATTCGTCTGCACGGTGGTGAGGTCTGTGTCGTGCAGAGCGATGGTGATCCGGTGCTGTGCGGACAGGGCCCGCAGGAGCGCCGCGCCGTGCTGATGGTCGGCGACGTGATGGGTGGCCGCCGCCAGCACGAGGAGCTCCGCCGAGGTGCCCAGCCTTGTGGTCCGGAAAGTGACGTCGACGGTGTGGCCGCACCGGTGCCACAGCCGTACCTGGCCGAACGCCGGCGCGTGCGTGGCCCCGCTCAGGTCGTCCGGGAGGTCGGCCACCAGTTCCCGCACGGGGCGGCCGTGGACATCGTCGGCGGGAAACCCCGTCAGATCCTCTGCTGTCCCGGTCCACCCCACCACCACGCCTCGATCGTCGAGCACCGCGGCCGCCAGGCCGTCCAAGGCGGAGATGCTTCCGCCGGGACGGGCACCGGAGTCGCTCATCGCTCCAGGGGAGGCACCTGCCGAGGCGGCGTTTTCAACGTTCACTGGGTGGTCCATGTCTCTGGCTTCCTTATGAGAGTCCGCGGCTACGGGAGACCGACATGCGCGGACGTTCGCTGTCGGCCGCCCGGCTCGCCGACGGGTCACCGGGCGCCGGCCGTGGAGGGCAGGTCCTGTTCGGCCCAGACGACCTTGCCGTCCGTTGCGGAGCGGGAGCCCCATCGGCGCGAGAGCTGTGCGACCAGGTGGAGGCCGCGGCCGTGCTCGTCGAGCGTGTGGGGATGGCGGGGGCGTGGCTGGCCGTTGTTGCTGTCGGAGACCTCGCACGTCAGCACCCGGTGCTGGATGAGCCGTAGGCGGCTCGGGCCGTCGCCGTGGCGGATGGCATTGGTGACCAGCTCGCTGACGATCGACTCCACGGGCGTCACGAGCGGCTCCAGACCCCAGTCCCTGAGCTGACGGGCGGCCAGGCGCCGGGCTGTCGGGACGGTGACCGGTTCGTTCGGCAGGTCCCAGGAGGCGACCTGAGCGGGCTCGAGCGCGCGAGTCCGGGCAAGGAGCAAGGTGACATCGTCGGCCGGTGCGTGGCCCCGCAGGCCCTGCATCGCTCGCGAGCACATGTCCTCCAGCGACCCACCCGGCTGGGCCAAGGCGGTGCACAGGCGGCGCAGGCCGACGTCGATGTCTTCGTCGCGGGACTCCACCAGCCCGTCGGAGTAGAGGGCGAGCACACTTCCCTCGGGCAGTTCCAGTTCCACGGACTGGAAGGGCACCAGCCCGAGGCCGAGGCCGAGCGGGGCTCCGGCGGGCAGGTCGGGGACGGTGACCTCGCCCTGTGCACCGACGATCAGGGCCGGTGGATGCCCGGCCCGCGCCATCGTGCACCGCCGGGTGACCGGGTCGTAGACGGCGTACAGACAGGTGGCGCCCACCACCGTGGTGGCCTGCCCGGAGTCATCGGTGTCCTCGTCGTTCAACCGTCGGACCGTGTCGTCGAGGTGTGCCAGCAGTTCGTCAGGGGGAAGGTCCAGGTCGGCCAAGGTGCGCACGGCGGTGCGCAGCCTGCCCATGGTCGCCGCGGCGTTGATGCCGTGTCCGACGACATCGCCGACGACGAGGGCCACCCGGGCGCCGGACAGCTCGATCACGTCGAACCAGTCACCCCCCACGCCGTGGTCCATGTCGGCCGGCACATATCGCGAGGCGACCTCGACGGCTGCACCGCCCTGCACCCGATGGGGCAGCAGGTCGCGTTGCAGCGTGAGGGCGGCGGTGCGTTCACGGGCGTACTGGAGCGCGTTGTCCAGGCAGAGCGCCGCGCGGGTGACCAACTCCTCGGCGAGGAGCAGGTCGTCCTCCTGGAACGGCGTCTGCTCCACGGAGCGGCCGAACAGCGCCAGTCCCAGCACGCAGCGCCGCGCACGGATGGGTACCACCATCAAGGAGTGGACGCCGCTGTCACGCACCTTCTGAGCCCGCACCGGGTCGTGGTCGACCCAGGGACCTGAACGGGTGTCCAGCACCGGCTCCAGGTAGGACCGGCCCGTGCGTACGGCGGCGGTGAACGGCGAGTCCGGGTGGGTGTGGACCACCTCTTCACGCACCCACGGCAGCTCCAGGACACCCAGGTCGACGGAGGCCACACCGGCGCGGCGCATCAACTGTGGACGGCCACTCCCTGTGCCGATCCGTGCCGACGGCTCGACGCCGAACGGAACAGACTCCACCAGATCGACGAGGGCGTGGTCGGCCAGCAGCGGTACGGCCAGCTCGGCCAGTTCCTGCCCGGTCCGCATCACGTCTAGGGTGCTTCCGATGTGCGTGCTGGCCTCGCTGAGGATGGCGAGGCGGTCACGCGCACGCCTGTTCCCGGTCACGTCCACGGTCATGGAACACACGCCCAGGGGCGTGCCGTCCGCGCCCTGGAGGCAGAAGAACGAGGCCGAGAACGCATGCTCACGGCGCCGATCCGCAGGCGGCCACGCCCGGTACTCGTGCACCGTCGTGGTACCACTCTCCAGCACCTGCCGCATCACCACCTCGAGGGCTTCGGCCTCGATGGCGGGCAGCGAGTCCTTCAGGCCGCGCCCGAAGCGTCGGTGACGAGGCACGCCGTCGTGACACTCCATGGCGTCGTTCACCCAGACACAGCGCAGCCGCGTGTCATAGACGACGATGCCGATCGGGGCTCGGGCAAGGAGTGATTCCCGCACCGGCCCTCCGGTCGCCCCCGAGGACAGGGAACCTATCTCGGTCACGGACACCAGCCACCGGTTGCCCGCGTCCTGCCCCCACAACAACGAGACCCGCAGCGTCACCCTGAGCGTGCGGCCGCCGCGGTGGCGTATCGCTGCCGTCCCCGACCAGCCACCCCGCGCACGGCACTGTTCGGCGAACTCCGAGGCCCTCGGGGCCTCCTCGGGCGGCGGCAGCAAGTGTACGGCGGACCGGCCCACCACCTCCCCGGCCGCATACCCCACAAGCTGCTGCGCTGCCTGTGTCCACCCCACCACCGTGCCCTCGGCGTCGACGACCGCTATCGCGGCGTCGGGCACCTCACGGGGGCACGCCGGCTCGGCGAGGGCGGTCTGGTCGGTGTACGTCATCGCGGTTCATCCCATCGGTGCGGAGGTGAAGAGAGCGTCGGCACGAGGCGCGGCGGCTCTGTGTGCAGCGGTAGTGAACGGCGTTGTCCGGTTGAGCGGCACACGTGGGGCATGTGTCTGGATGCGATATTCTGCCCACTTATGATGAAATAATCAGATATAGTCCTTTCATCGTCAAGCTCCTCGTCGGAATTGATTGAACGATCAGGAGTGTGGGACGAACATGTGCAAGCCCGGATGATCGGGCTCAGCACCCCGCCGCCGTGCCTTCGACTCAGCGCCTAGCTGCAGCGCAGGCAAGCCTGGGGGACGGCACGGACGGGAAGCTCCCGCACAGCTTGGCTTCTCCGCGGGCGAAGCCGGCGGCAGCGTACGGCGCCCCCCTTCCCGCCGTAGCCTGACGAGGACGCCGTGGCCCCTGCTTCACAGATGGATGGGCAGGTGGCGGGGGCCGCGGAGCATGGCGTTCTGTCGGTACGGGGGCGGGTCTTCCACCAGGCGGGCGCTGCCGAGATGCGGAAGCAGGGCGCCGAGCGCGGCGTACGCCTCGACGCGAGCCAGGGGTCCGCCATAGCAGGCGTGGATGCCGCTGCCGAAGCCGAGGTGCTGGTTGTCGGGGCGGGCGGGGTCGAACCGGTCGGGGTCGCGGAACCGCATCGGGTCGCGGTTGCCCGAGGCCAGCACCAGAACGACGGACGCGCCTGCGGGGACGAGGGTGCCGGCGATGTCGATGTCGGCGTGCGGGATGCGCTCGCGCATGTGGACCGGGGGCTCGTAGCGCAGCAGCTCCTCCACCGCACGCGGGAGCAACTCCGGTTCCCGGCGCAGCCGGTCCAGCTGCTCGGGCTGGCGCAGGAGGGTGAGGGCGCCGTTGGTGATGAGGTTGACCGTGGTCTCGTGTCCGGCGATGAGGAGCAGTACGGCGGTTTCCGCGAGTTCCTCGTCGGTGAGCCGCAGAGCCGGGTCCGGCTCGTTGACGAAGGCGGAGAGCATGTCGTCGCCCGGCTTGCCACGGCGCTGCTCGGCCAGGTTCAACAGGTAGCCGCCCATCTCCATCCGTGCCTGGTCGCCGGCCTTGTCCGGCTCGGTGGAGTCGTCTTCGGGCCTGACGTCGGCGGCGGCGACGATCGCGTCGGACCAGGCCCGGAAGAGGGGTTCGTCCTCGTGCGGCACGCCGAGCAGGCGGCAGATCACGGTGACGGGCAGCGGATAGGCGAAGTCGTCGACGATGTCGATCTGCCGGCCCGCCTCGAACGGCTCCAGCAGTTCCCTGGTGATCCGGTCGATCTCGCCGCGCATGCCGTCGACCCGGCCAGGGCTGTGCGGGGGCCCGAAGGGCCGCATGGCCAGGGTGCGCAGCCTGTGGTGTTCGGGGTCGTCGAGCCGCAGGAACGGCGGCTTGTGGGTCGCCTCGCCGCGGGTGCGGGGGTCGGCACTCATCCGTGGGTCGTGGAGCAGCGCGGCGATGTGGTGGTAGGTGCCGATCAGGTAGCTGCCGTCGGCCTGCGGCACCACGGGACCGGCCTCGCGGAGTTCTGCGTACAACGGGTAGGGGTTGGGACGGCTGGCGTAGTCGGTGATCCGTGCCAGCAAGGTCGCGGAGTCCATGGCGGCTCCTCGTGGGGCGGGATGGGGGCTACACCACCGTCAGCCGACGGTCGGGAAGGTGACCGGTGAGTGCGACGGTCGGGCCGTGGGACAGCACGGAGGGGTCCGGTACGGCGGAGGGGATCGTGATGTCGGCCGCGATCGCGCGGTCCTGCGCGCCGGGCGGCGGCGGGAAGGGAGCGGCGGTCTCGATCAGGTGCCGGTAGTAGTCGAGCGCCTTGGCCATGTCGACGGTGACCGCTGCGGTGACCCGGCCCTGATAGCCGTAGACCATCGCCAGACGGCGGGCCTCCAGGGAGCCCTGGGCGATGACCACGTGGTCGGAATAGGTGGGCACGCCCACCGACTTGATGTTGAGCCCGAACTGGGTCGACCAGAAGACCGGGATGGCCAGGTGCGGGCGCTGCAGCGGTCCGGGGTTGACCATGTTGTGGGCCGCCACCTGGGCCTGCTCGACCGCGTTGCCCCAGTGCTCCAGCGACAGCATCTGGTAGCCGAACAGCGGGTGGGGGAAGCGGGAGACGTCGCCGGCCACGAAGACATCGTCGGTGACGATCCCGTACATGTTGAAAGCCCGGCAGCCAGCGTCGCAGGCGATGCCGCGCGGGCCCGCCGCCAGCCCCGACTCCGCCAGCCACTCCACATTGCGGATCGCCCCCAGGGCCACGACGCACACGTCCGCCTCGACGCGGCTGCCGTCGGACAGCTGCGCGCCGATGAAGCTGCCGTTGCCGTTCAGGGCGGTGACCGTCACCCCGGTGCGCAGGTCCACGCCGTGGTTGCGCTGCATGACGGCCGCGAGCTTCGACAGGGTGCCGCCGAGCGCGCCCACCAGGGGTGCGGGACCGCGTTCGGCGACGGTCACCTCAAGGCCCAGTTCCCGGCAGGCCGAGGCGATCTCCGAGCCGGTGAAGCCGCCGCCGATCACCAGCACCCGCTCCGGCCTCGCGGCCAGCCGCTCGGCCAGTCCCGCGCCGTCCTCGCGCGTGCGCAGGGTGAACACCCCGTCCAGGGCGCCTTCCTCCGGATTGGGCCAGGGCCGCGCGCGGGTCCCGGTCGCGATCAGCAGCCGGTCGTAGGGCAGGGACTCACCGTCTTCGAGCGACACCTGTTTCGCCAGCAGGTCCACACCGGTGGCGCGCACGCCGAGGCGCCACTCGGCGTCCGGGTCCCGCCGCATCGGCAGCTCGAGGGTGTCCGCCGCCGCCTGGCCCAGCAGCACCTGCTTGGACAGCGGCGGCCGGTCGTAGGGCGCATGGGGCTCGTCCCCCACCACCGTCAGTGAACCCGTGAATCCTTCCTCGCGCAGCGCCTCGGCTGCTCTCAGCCCGGCCAGCGAGGCGCCGACGATGACGATGCGGCCGCCTTTCAGGTCACCGGGCACCGGTGCTCACCTCTTCCCCCAGGAGGATCGCCTGCACCGGACACGCGGCCGCGGCCTGGCGCACATGCTCCACCTGATCGTCAGGCACGGCCGTGGCGTACAGCAGCCCCTCCTCGCCGTGCAGCTCGAACACCTCCGGCGCGAGGAACACGCACTGCGCATAGCCCTGGCAGCGTGTGAGGTCGACAACGGTCCGCATCTCCACCACTTCTTCCTCCGTTGTCACACCCCCCTCCTCTCCAGCATGGGGCCAGAGCTGAGTCCCTGCATGCGGCCTGCATGCCTTGTGATCGAGAGCTGGTATTCGGGCCGGCAGGGCGAGGGGGAAGGAGATGAACTCCCGGCAACGACGCTCCAGTTACTGAGAAGCGTTCAGGTGCGTCTCCTTCGACCAGGTGGTCCGGGTGACCCGAGTCACTGTCACCGTCACCCCATTTCCATACGTCGTATGGTTATCCTGGCAGGGCGATTCCATACAACGTATGGAACTGCTTGACGGACAACGCCACACAACGCCAGGCGCCTCACATCGCCTGCAAAAGCAGCCGTTGGTGCAGATCGCACCAACCGGAAGGAAAGATCATGAAGAAGCTCACGAAGCGGATTGCTGTCGCCGTTTCCTCCGTGGCGGTCGCGGGTGTCGCCGTTGTCGGTGCCGGGGGCACCGCTTCGGCCGCGACTCCCGCCTCTGTGCACGTCCAGCGGTCGGCCGAGGTCAACCTCACCGACTACCGCTGGGACCACGGCGTGGGTTACCTGATCGAGCAGGGCTACTGCTGGGACGGAAAGCGTGGCTGGCACCACGACGACCATGTCGCCGGCTCCCTCTGGCACAGCCGCGACGGTCGCTGCTACCGCTGGGACGATGAGCGGCGCGGATGGAAGTCCGACAGGTCCTACCGGCTCGACTGGAACCGCTACGAGAGCGACGGCCGGGGCTGGGACCACCATCCCTGGAATCGCGGTGACCGGGACTACTTCGGCTGGGACCACTACGACCGGAACCACGGTGGCTGGGACCACTACGACCGGAACCACGGTGACCAATAGGACGGGTCCCGCCTGTGCCCCTGAGCGGAGGCTGTACCCCTCGCCTTGATGCCTGTCGGCGGCAGGGATGCGACCGCTGGTCACGGATCAGCGGTCCCCTGCCCGCCGCCCGGGCGGGTGATCCAGCGAGGGCCTGCTCCCTGCTCCCCTCTGAACCTGCCTGCGGCACCACCTCGTGCCACAGGCGCGCGTCGCCCAACTGCCGCGACGCCACGACCCGCGCGGTCCGCCGATGCTGTCCGGCGCCCGGGCCCTGCTGAACACCTCCTGATTCGATGCGTGCTTGTCGCCACGAGCGCCGGGGCGCAGCCGAGGCAAGGAGGGTGCCTTGGAGTGAATGCCCATGGAGTCTTCGAGGACCGTGGTTCGGGCGGTGATCGCGCAGCTCGTCGTCTCGCGCACCTACACACAGCCCTTGTGCATGCGGCTGCGGTACGAGCCTGCTGATCCCTACGTCGTCCGTGCCGCCTTTTTCGTCCACAGCGACGAGCCGGTCGAATGGGTCCTGGGGCGGGATCTTCTGGCTGACGGTCTGGAGGGTTCCGCAGGTTACGCGGACGTCCGGATCTGGTCGGCCGCAGGGCGGGGTGACGAGTCGATCTACATCGCCCTCGGTTCTTCCGGAGGCACCGCCTTGCTCGAGGTCCCCGTGCAGGACATCTCGTCCTTCCTTCAGGACACCCAGGCTTTGGTGCCACGGGGTACCGAGTCCGGACTCATCGACTGGGATGCCGAACTGGCACACCTCCTCCCCCGAGGCTGACCGCCGACCATCCGTGCTCAGAAGTAAAGGAACCAGTGTCATGCCCCAGTACCAGCTTCGCGTCTACACCCTGCGCAGCTCCGACGCGCTCTCCGCCTACAAGAAGATCTGGGCCCAGCACATTCCCGGTATGGCCAAGCACCGGATCACCACCCACGGCGTCTGGACGGTGCCCGCGGCGCCCGGAAGCGACACCCCCCGGCTGTACGCCCTCGTTTCCTACAAGGACGCCGAGGACGTGCAGGAGCGGCTGGAGGCATACCTGTCGAGTCCTGAATTCCGCGCGGACATGGAGGGCTTCGACATCAAAGAGATCGTCGGCCTCGACGAGACCCTGCTGACGCCCACCGTGGACTCTCCCTTGCGCTGACGATCGGCCTGCGACGAGTGACGCGGCCAGAAGGGCCGGTATCCGGCGGCCCTGCGATGGTGGTTCCGGTGTCGTCGATGGCGACCCACCAGTGGTGGCCCTTGCCGGCATCGATACCGACCCATAAGCAGGGCACCTGTGTGGTCATGTGCGTCTCCTCGGACTCGGACAGCGTGCCGTTCCGGTCCAAGGACGGCTCTGCCCTGCGTGACCGGGCCCCGGCAACCACGGCCCGCGTCGAGGTGGGGACCGTGACGAGTCGGTTCACTACAACCACGACCGGTACAGCGTCGATCGCTGACACCAAGGGCGCCCTTTGTCCGGCAACCACCGTTGGCCACATCTCCGTGATGGCCCCGGCCGGCAGTGGTGGCCTCGCCTGCTCCCGTCGGCTGGGCGCCCTTGCGACGGCACGAAGAACTGCTCCTGCGGGTGTCACCGTGCCGCCCCCGGTCCTCGCAGTAACCGCGTCTCTGTGCAGCCCCTTTGAATCCGACGACAGCCCTTCCGGTGGCCCTCCCCGGATGACTCGAAGCACCAGGAGTATGACCAGTGAAGTCATTGAGAACTGTGATCCAGAGGCTACCTGTGAAGCTTGTCGGCATGCATGCGACGTCCTTGCCCATGATCATGAACCTGCGGTACGAGCCGAGTGATCCCTATGCGGTCCATGCCGCATTCACCACCGATGTCGACAGCGACGAGCCGGTGGAATGGATCACCGGGCGCGATTTGCTGATCGACGGTCTGGAGGGCCCCGCCGGCGAGGGAGACGTTCGCATATGGCCCACCGGCGAGGAGGGCAGCCGCGATTTGTACATCCTTCTCAACCCGCCGTCCGGTACGGCCCTGCTCAAGGCCCCAGCGCAGGAATTCAAGGCGTTCCTGCAGGAAACGGAGGCAGTGGTGCCCCGGGGGGCCGAGCTCGGCCACAGCGACTTCGACCCGTTGCTGACGCACTTCCTCGCCGAAGGGTGAGTCCTGTCAGGGTGCGACCCGAGGCAGGCACACGGACGTCTGCGCCTCGGTGTTCACCGCCATGGTGAGTGGATATCCGCAGTCGGGGCGTCGAGGGCGGCCGGGTCGATGCCGGCCTCGGTCAGGATGTTCGCCGCGACTCCGCGGCCGACCCGCCCCGGTGAGACCAGCCGTCACGCGGCAACCCGCTACCTGCGTCGCATCGCCCACCTTCCCGCGCTCCGTAGCTCGCCGCTCATCGGCAGGCTCTGCCGCAGGGACGCACCTGAAGGCGTTTACGTCGTCGTGGTGCGCCCTGCAGCGGAAGTCTGGCCGCCGTTTGTCCGCTTCGCGCTCGCCCCGCAAGCCCGCTGGTGGACGACGGCCGAGTTGGGGTCAGCCGGAGTGCTGGCCGAACCTGCTGAACTGCTCGACTCATGGATGGCTACTGGGACGGGCGGCTGCCCGACGAAGAAACGCTCGAAGAACAGCGGCCCGGCGGTGGCCATGGCGAATGGTCGGGGGTGACGTCGAGCCGGAGCTGGCCGCGCTCGACGGCTGTGGTAACCGCGGGACACAGGGCGTCGGCGATCTGGTTCAGCAGTGACTCCCGAAGGCGGCGCATACCTTCGTCGTGCCGTGAGCTCCCGAGGACCGCGGCAAGGACGGCCCCCGATTGCTCGTCGTCCCAACGCTCGGCGAGCACGTTTAGACGGTAGATGAGCTCCGCTCGCGGATCGTTGCCGAAGCGGCCCGAAGCTCCTCGGGTACCGGAGGGAGAGGGGGCATGCCGGCCTCCAACGCGGCCAGGCGGAGGTCGAGAAGGCTCGGCCAGTGCCGGTAGACGGTTGTCCTGCCCACGCCGGCACGAGTCGCAACCGTTTGATGTGTCACGGCCTCCAGCCCACCTTCCGTGAGCAACGCGGTGGCCGCCGCGACCATGGCCTCACGACTGCGCAATAGACGCGGATCTGTTCGATCTTCCGCCTGGTACACCTTCCGCTGATAGAACCCGAGTCGCAGCCACGATGGGACATCCATTGCGCAGGGGAGGGGAGCCGCAAAGACCCTGTTCGCCCCCCTCGAAGGTGGGCCCTAAAAGCACTGCTTGTCCCACTACATGTGCACGACGGATGCAGCGTTCCCGTTCTGCTGGGGCACACCCCGGCGGTAGAGCAGGGCGGTGACGACCAGGCCGGTGACGAAGACGGCCGCCGACCACCAGTAGGCCGTGGAATAGCCCTCCAGGCCGGCCTGAGCCAGCACGCCGGGGTTCTTGGGATTGCGGCCGGAGAGGTAGCCGGTGGCGGCGTCGGAGGCCATCGTGCTGAGCAAGGCGATGCCAATGGAGCCGCCCACCTGCTGAAGCGTATTGACAGCGGCCGACGCAACGCCGGCATCGGCGGCCGCCACCCCGGAGGTCGCCAGGCTCATGGCGGGCGCGATGACCGTGCCCAGCCCGATGCCGACGAGTACCAGCTGGGGCAGTACCTGCGTCACGTATCCGCTGTTCAGGTCCAGCTTGGTCATCCAGATCAGCCCGGCGGCCGCAATGGCCATGCCCAGCGGGACCACCGGCGTCGGTCCTACGCGCGCCACCAGGACGTTGTTCGCCGCCGCGGAGGCGGACGACGAGGCCACGATCAGGGGCAGGAAGGCGAAGCCGGTGTCCAGAGCGCTGCAGCCGAGGCTCTGCTGCAGGTAGTAGGTCAGGAACAGGAACACGCCGAACATGCCCGCGCCGGTGACGAAGAGGGCGGCGAAGGAGGCACCGCGGTTACGGTCCAGCAGGACCCGCAGGGGCAGCAGCGGAGACGCCGCCCTGCTCTGCCACCGGGCGAAGACGGCCACCAGTACGGCGCCGACTGCCAGCATGCCCCAGGTCGCCACCGAGCCCCAGCCGTGCGTTTCGGCGTTCGAGAACCCGTAGACCAGGCAGAACAGTCCGATGGAGGCCAGCAGAGTGCCGGGGACGTCGAGCTTGGAGGTCGTGTCACGCGGGGTGCGGTGCAGCAGGGCTGCCCCACCGACGAACGCCACCACCGCGAAGATCACGTTGACGTACATGGTCCAGCGCCAGTCCAGGTACTGGGTCAGCACGCCGCCGAGGATCAGGCCGATGGCTCCGCCGGCACCGGCGACCGATCCCGCGACAGTGAAAGCTTTCGCCCGCTCGCGCGGATCGGTGAAGGTGGTCATCAGGACCGACAGGGCCGACGGGGCCAGCAGGGCGGCGAACAGGCCCTGGACGGCGCGCGCGATGACGAGCATGGCGAAACCGTTCGCCGCGCCTGCCACCATGGAAGCGGCCGCGAAGCCGGCCAGACCCACCAGGAACGTCACCTTCTGCCCGACGAGGTCTGCGACCCTGCCGCCGAGCAGCAGCAGGCTGCCGAAGGCCAGCGCATAGGCGGTGACCACCCACTGCCGGTCGGCGTCCGAGAAGCCCAGGTCGTGCTGGGCGGACGGCAGGGCGATGTTCACGATGGTGCCGTCGAGGACACCCATCAGCATCGACAGGGAAATGACCAACAGAATCCACCAGCGACGCCGGTGCGACAGGTCGGGCACATTCTCAGCTGTGGTCTCGGCGCCGCAAGCAGCGACGGTGGCGTTCTGGGACATGGGGGCAGTCCTCCGGACAGCGAATGGGGGATGGAGGAAGAGAGAAAAGAACGGATCGAGAGATCGGGTAGGTCTCATCCGGTACGGGGCGACACTTCGCGCTCACGGGCGGGAGCACTCGGCGGCGTAGCCGCCTCGGTGAACGCGGATGATGCAGCTCGACGAGGCCGACGGTCTCCCCCTCAGGAGGGAGACCAGGAACAAGCCGACGACCATGGTCATTTCACGGTTCAGCGTCGGCATGCGGCTGCCGTGTAGAGGCTGGATGTGGAACCACCCCGCCGGGCGGTCTCACCCGATGTGACGGGGTGGCTCCCGTGTGTCGCAGCCTGAGATCGCCCGACTGCGGGCGCGCCTCAGGCGCCAGCGCCTGGGGCGCAGCGTCTCAGGCTGACTAGCTCAATGGCCGGCATGCCGGCCGTCACGACCGGCGGTGAGGCGGCTTTCCAGGCCCGTGATCAGCGTGTCCATCACGAGGCGGAACATGTGGTCCTGGTCAGGGCCTTCGGGGGCCGCACTCGTAGAGCCAGGGTCTGCGTCCGCGGCCCCGTCTTCGTCGGATTCAGGGCCGTGGGACTTGAGGGTCGACCACTGATGGAGAGCGCCGTTTAGTTCTGCGGTGAGGACACCGATGACGACGGCGACCATCAGCGCGGCGATCTCCGAGACCTCTGACTGCGGCACACCGGCAGCGGCCACGATGGCGGTGAGGGCGGTCCAGAACGGGTCGTCGGGCTGGATGAAGTCCGGCTGGTGGCTGAACGAGTACGCCAGCAGCTTAGGGTGACGGTGCGCCAGCGTCCGGAAGTCCGTGGCGAGCAGACGGATCCGCTCCTGCCAGGGAGCGTCCTCCAGGGTCACGGTGCGGAACTGCGCTCCGACCATTCTCGTCACGCCGCGCAGCACGGCTTCCTTGTTCGGCACGTGGTGGTACAGCGACATCGGGTTCGCGTCGAGCGCGGTGGCGAGTTTGCGCATGGTGAGCGCCTCGACCCCGTCCTCGTCGATGAGCCGCAGGGCGGCGGCATAGATCCCGGCCTCCGTCAGAGGCACGTCTCTCTTCCTCGTTCCCCGCGGGGGACGCCTCACCTTCTTTTCCATACCCCGTACGGTACCAGTTCCGTACACGGTACGGAAATGAGCTTCACCACAGCTTCACCCGGGCTACCGGGGTTGCGCTCCACTTTCCATACCCCGTATGGTTCAAGTTCCATACGACGTATGTTTCTGTACGGCGCCACGGCATCGACCTACGCAGCGCGCCCTTGCCCATCCCCCTCCACCCCCTCCGCAGAGGAGCAAGACATGACCACGCACTCCGCGAACGACCTTCACCCCATCCGGTCCCCGCGCGGGATCCCCCTCCTCGGCAACACGCCGCAGATCCCCGACAGCAATCCGGTGGAGTACTTCGGTGAGCTGTCCAAGCAGTTCCCCGAGGGCATCTACGGCATGGACATCGCCGGCATCGAGCAGGTCTTCGTCTACGACCCGGACCTGGTGGCCGAGGTCTGCGACGAGACGCGGTTCTTCAAGCAGATCGACAAGACGCCGCTGCACCACGTCCGGGACTTCGCGGGGGCGGGCCTGTTCACGGCCCACCAGTACGAAGAGGAATGGGGCATGGCACACCGTGTCCTGCTGCCGGCGTTCAGCCAGCGGGCCATGAAGGCGTACTTCGGGCAGATGCTGGAGATCGCCCAGAACCTGGCGGGCAAGTGGGAGCGCCGGGAGGGTCAGCCGGTCAACATCACCGACGACTACACCCGCCTGACGCTCGACACCATCGCCCTGTCGGGGTTCGGCTACCGGTTCAAGTCCTTCGACAAGGAGGAGCTGCACCCCTTCCTCAACGCGCTGCTGGAGGCGCTGATCGAGTCGTTGCGGCGCTCGCAGGAGCTGCCGATGATGACCAGGCTCCGCAAGGCGGACGACCGGAAGTACCGCGACAACATCCGGCTGATGCAGGACCTGGTCGAGAGCGTGATCAAGGAGCGCCGCGAGGGCAAGGGCACCGGTGAGGAGGACCTTCTGGGCCTGATGCTGGAGGCCACGGACCCGGAAACCGGCAAGCTGCTGGCCGACGACAACGTCCGCGACCAGGTGCTGACGTTCCTGATCGCCGGCCACGAGACCACCAGTGGTCTGCTGTCGTTCGCCACGTACTCGCTGATGCGCAACCCGCACGTCCTGGCCCAGGCGTACGCCGAGGTGGACCGCCTGCTGCCCGGTGACACCGTCCCGGACTACGACACGATCATGCAGCTGGACGTCATCCCGCGGATCCTGGACGAGACCCTGCGCCTGTGGGCTCCCATCCCGGCGTTCGGCAAGGCCCCGCTGGAGGACACCGTCATCGGTGGCCGCTACCTTCTCAAGAAGGGCACGCGGGTCAACATCCTCGAGGGTCCCCTGCACACCCACCCCAAGGCGTGGGACCGTCCCGACGAGTTCGACATCGACCGGTGGCTGCCGGAGAACCGCGCCCAGCAGCACCCGCACGCCTACAAGCCGTTCGGCAACGGTGTGCGTGCCTGCATCGGCCGGCAGTTCGCGCTCACCGAGGCCCGCCTGGCCCTGGCGCTGGTGCTGCAGAAGTTCAAGCTCTCGGACACCAGCGACTACAAGATGGACGTGCGGGAGGCGTTGACGCGCAAGCCCGGCAACTTCGAGCTGATCGTCCGTCGCCGTCAGGAGCACGAGCGGACCGTCTTCGGCGCCGCGGACCGGCAGACCGGCGACACGCAGGCGCAGGCAGCGGTCAGCGGCGTCGGGGTGAACCTGACCGTCGCCTACGGCTCCAGCCTCGGCTCGTGCGAGGACCTGGCCCGCACCATCGCCGACCGCGGCGAGCGCTCCGGCTTCGGCACCACGCTGGTGAGCCTGGACGAGCTGGGCGACAACCTGCCCTCCGAGGGCCTGCTCGCCGTCGTGGCCGCCAGCTACAACGGCAAGGCTCCCGACAACGCCCAGCGCTTCGACGACCTGCTCGCCGCCGGGCTGCCCGAGGGCTCGCTGGCGGACGTGCGGTACGCGCTGCTGGGCGCCGGCAACACCCAATGGGTGGCCACCTACCAGGCATTCCCCAAGCGGGTCGAGGAAGGTCTGCTGGCCGCCGGCGCCACCCCCATCGTCGAGCGCGGCATCGCGGACGCCGCCGGTGACTTCGACGGCATGGCCACGCGGTGGATGGACAACCTGTGGGCCACTCTGGCCGAGGAGTACGCCGCCGACACCTCCCAGGCCAGCGGCCCGCGCTACCAGGTCCAACTGCTCACCGAGTCCGACGTGCGCCCCGCCATCGTCTCCGAGCAGGCGTACCCGCTCACCGTGGTGGCCAACGAGGAACTCGTGGCCGACGCGACCGGCCTGTGGGACTTCAGTATCGAGCCGCCGCGCCCGTCCGCGAAGTCCATCACCTTCGAGCTGCCCGAGGGCGTCACCTACGACACCGGCAACCACCTGGCCGTTTTCGCCAAGAACGAACTCGCCCTGGTGGAGCGCGCACTGAGGCGGCTCGGCGTCGAGTACGACCAGGTGCTCCGGCTCGACCAGCCGGCCGGTGGCCGTACCCACCTGCCGGTCGGCACGCCGGTCACCGCCGGCATCCTGCTCACCGAGTTCCTGGAGCTGCAGGACGTGGCCACCCGGTCCCAGATCCAGACGCTCGCCGAGTACACCGAGTGCCCGTGGACCCGGCCGCAGCTCCAGGCGTACACCGCCGACACCCAGGAGGCCGAGGAGCGCTACCAGAAGGAGATCCTCGGCAAGCGCATCTCGGTGCTGGGCCTGCTGGAGCGCTTCCCGGCCGTCGAGCTGCCGCTGGCGGTTTTCCTGGAGATGATGGGCCCCATCCGCCCGCGCTTCTACTCCATCTCCTCCGCCCCGTCGGCCAACCCGCGTCACGTGCGCCTGACCGTCGGCCTGCTGGAGGGCCCGGCCCTGTCCGGCGACGGCCAGTACCGCGGCACCTGCTCCGCCTACATCGCGGCCCTCGAGCCCGGAGACGTCGTCTACGGCTACGTCCGCGTCCCCTCCCCGACGTTCGCCCCGCCCGCCGACCCCGCCACGCCGCTGATCCTCATCGGCCCCGGCACCGGCATCGCGCCGCTGCGCGGCTTCCTGGAGGAGCGGGCGACACAGCACGCGAACGGCACCCAGGTAGGCGCGTCGCAGGTCTTCGTCGGCTGCCGCCACCCGGAGCACGACTACTTCTACAAGCAGGAGATGCAGGACTGGGAGCAGGCCGGGATCGCGCAGATCCACACCGCCTTCTCCGCGGTGACCGGCCACCCGGCCCGCTTTGTGCAGAACGCCATCGCCCATGCCGCCGACACGGTGTGGCAGGCCATCGAGGACGGCGCGTACATCTACGTCTGCGGTGACGGCCGCCGCATGGCCCCCGCCGTCCGCGAGGCACTCGCCGCCATCCACCGCCAGAAGACCGGCAGCGACGACGAGAGGGCCCAGCAGTGGCTCGCCCAGCTCGAAGCGGACGAGCGCTACCAGCAGGACGTCTTCGCCTGACCGGCGCAGGCCCCAGCCGCCGGGAGGCGTGCGGACGTCCTGCCTCCCCGCACGCCTCCCGGCCCCACCAGCCATTCAGACACCCCATGGCACCCATGGCCCGAACCACCGGGCCGTGCCGCTCACAGAAAGCAGATCACCATGGACACCATGCTCGCCGGACGCTTCCACCTGGACAGCAAGAAGTTCGCCGTGGAGGAAGTCCCGATCCCCGTGCCGGGCCCGGGCGAGGTCCTCATCGAGGTCAAGGCCGCAGGCGTCTGCCTCTCCGACGTCCACCTGCTCGACGGCTCCCTCGTCCCGCTGTTCGCCACCTCCGACACCATCACCGTCGGCCACGAGGTCTCCGGTGTGATCCACACGCTCGGCCCCGACCTCAAGCGCGGCTTGGCCGTCGGCACCCACGTCACCCTGGAGGCCGGCAAGACCTGCGGCAAGTGCGCCGGATGCGTGCGCCACCGCCCCTGCACCCAGATGCTCACCGCCGGCATCGACTACGACGGCGGCTGGGCCGAGTACGTGATCGCCCGCGAGGACACCCTCATCCCCATCCCCGACAGCCTCCCCTTCGACCAGGCCGCGATCATCCCCGACGCGGTCTCCACCCCCTACGCCGCCGTCGTCGCCACCGCGGGCGTCCGTGCCGCCCAGTCCGTCGGCGTCTGGGGAGTCGGCGGAGTCGGCGCCCACAACGTACGCCTCGCCCGCCTGGTCGGCGCCGCCCCGATCATCGCCATCGACCCACTGCCCAGCGCCCGCGAGCGCGCCCTGGCCTTCGGCGCGGACCTCGCGCTCGACCCGGCAGCCCCCGACTTCGCCGACCAGGTCCGCGCAGCCACCGGCGGACGCGGCCTCGACTTCGCCTTCGACTGCGCCGGCGTCCCCGCCGTACGCGACCAGGCCGCCTCCGTGCTCGGCCTGGGCGGCTCCCTGATCCTGGTCGGCATCACACCCCGGCCACTGACCATCACCGAGGGCCTGACCTTCAACTACCTGCAGAAGCAGGTGCGCGGCCACTACGGCGGCTTCCCCGAGTCCGTCTCCGAGCTGGTGCAGCTGACCGCGGCCGGCCGCCTCGACCTGGCCCCCTCCATCACCGACCACATCCCGCTCATCGAGGCCGCCGACGCCGTCCACCGACTGGAGAACAAGATCGGCGACCCGATCCGCCTCATCCTCGTCCCCTGACGCCGTCAGCAGGACGACAAGCCACCCTGGGCAGGGGTGAGTGGGCGCCGGTGCGTGAGGGAGCACCGGCGCCCACGGCTTTCCGGCAACCGCGGAGAGAAAGAACCATGCAGACGACCGACACCCCGGGCCGTACTGTGCAGCGCAAGGATGCTCACTCCAACCGCCGACGCATCCTCGCGACCGCCCGGCGGAAACTGCGGGAGGACCCGGACGCGAGTCTCGACAGCATCTCTCAGGCGGCCGGCGCCGCCCGTCGCACCCTCTACGGACACTTCCCCAGCCGGCATGCGCTGATCGCCGACCTGACACAGGAAGCAGGCCGTGAACTCCGGCAGGCGTTCGCCGGAACCCGTACCGCGGATGCCGACCCGGTCGAGGCGATGACACGGATGGTGCTGGCGGCATGGACGGTGGGCGACCACTACCGCATGCTCATCGCCTTGGGACGGCGCCACCTGGGAGAGGACGCGATCCGCACCACCCTGGGCACCGGCCCGCGCAGAAGCCGTCGCAACCCTACGACGTGGTCAGCGCGAAGGCGCCTTCGCGGACCACCTTGCAGCACCTGTCCTCGCCCAAGCGCTGGAGGCACTCATGCTGGCCCTCGCCGAGGAGAACGCCGCATGCCCGTGGGCGGACCCTACGGGTGAGGCCGCGGCAACCGCGTTCCTCGTCGCCGCTGGCGTAGCACCACAGAGGGCCGCGCTTCAGGTGCAGGAGGTCATCGGGCGAGTTCGGGCAGCGAGCGACGGGTGACCTCGTGGGCGTCGTCCGCAGCGAGGCCGAGCATGCGCAGGACCATCTCGGCCAGGTCGGAGGCGGTCTCGTCGCCGTCGAGGTCCGGGCGGTCCAGCCGGAGAGCCACCAGGGACAGCAGGGTGCCGCCCAGGGCGGACAGGGCGGTGGTCGCGTTGCCGCAGGTGAAGCGGCCCGAGGCGATGCCGATCTCCAGGTCGCGCAGGGCGCGTGGGGCGAGGCCGCGGTCGGAGTGGATGTGGGACAGGCCGCGGTCGCGCAGGATCCGCATGAGTTCCGGGTGGGAGTCGGCCATCCGGGCGGTGAGCCGGAAGCCGGCCGCGACCAGCTCGGCCGGGTCGTCGATGCCTTCCACGCGCGCGTCGATGACCTGCCCGAACTCCTCCAGGGCGTCCGTCACCGCCGCGTCGAACAGCTCCGTCTTCGACTCGAAGTGGTTGTAGAAGGACCCGAAGCCGACATCGGCGCGCTCGGCGATGGCCTGGATGCTCGCGCTCGTGTCTCCGGTCTCCGCGAGGATCTGCCGGGCCGCGCGGACGAGCGCCTGGCGGGTCTCGGCACGGCGTCGCTCGAAGCGGTTCTTGGGCGGGGCTGACGTCGGCATACGGCCCAGTGTAACCGCCGCGACGATGACACTGCCATTACTGATGAGATCCTCAATTATTTGGGCTGCCCCTATTGACGACGAGAAACAGCAGAGTTGATGATTTCCTCATTACGGCAGTGTTGCTTGGAGGACACCATGTCCCACATCCCCGTTAACAAGGGCGGTCCTCTGACGCCCCACCAAGACCTCCACAGCGAGCAGGGCGCCCTACGCGGTGAACACCCCGGACGAGCCCGGAATCCCGTGATCAAAGTGGCGGACCTGGCCTGGCTGGAGTTCGAGAAGCCGGACCTGGACCGGGCCGAGGTGTTCGCCCGTGACTTCGGCTTCGCGATCGCCGCCCGCACCGATCACGAGCTGTGGCTGCGCGGCACGTTCGCGGGCTCGCCCTGCATGGTCATCCGGCGTGGGCGGGCGTCCCGCTTCCTCGGGCCGGCGTTCCGCGCGGCCGAGCGGGCCGATGTGGACCGGCTCGCCGCCGCCGTCGGACACACCGTCCGGGACATCGACGTCCCCGGCGGCGGCCGGTCGGTCGCCCTGTTCGATCCCTCGGGACTCCCGGTGCGGGTGGTGCACTGCGCCGAACCGCTGCCCGCGCTGCCCGGGCAGCAGCCGCTGATCCTCAACACCGGCATCGAAGGCCGTCGTACGAACACCACCCAGCGCCCGCCCCGTGAGCCGTCCCGCATCCAGCGCCTCGGCCATGTGGTGCTGGAGACGCGGACGTTCACCCGCACGCTGGACTGGTACCTGGACACCCTTGGCATGATCGTGTCCGACTTCCTGTTCCTGGACGGGCAGCGCGAGCGCGGGCCGACCATGGCGTTCATCCGCTGCGACCAGGGCAGCGTCCCCGTGGACCACCACACCCTCGCACTGCACCTCGGGCCGGGCACCGGATACGTCCACTCCGCCTACCAGGTCACCGACCTCGACGCGATCGCCGCCGGCGGCGAGTACCTCGCCGAGCGCGGCTACCAGCGCAGCTGGGGGATCGGCCGGCACATCCAGGGCAGCCAGCTGTTCGACTACTGGCGGGACCCGGACCGCTTCATGCTGGAGCACTTCGCCGACGGTGACCTGTTCTCCTGCGACCTGGAACCAGGCTGGGCACCGATGTCGGCGAGCGGCCTCGCCCAGTGGGGCCCGCCCGTCACCCGCGACTTCCTGGGCACCAGCCCCTCCCCCGCCAAGCTCCGCGAGGTCATGACGGCCCTGCGCGACGACAACGAACTCGACCCCGCACGCCTGCTGGGCCTGATGAAAGCGATGAGCTCATGAGCACCAACGTGCTGCGCACCCCCGACGGCTGGTGGGCCGTCCTCCCCCAAGCTCTCGACTCCGCTCGAGCAGGGGGGACCCCCACCGAGCGTGCCGTCCGCATCGAGACCAAGGCGGTCACCACCGCCGAACTGCTCGCCGACCGGGCCGCCCTCCGGGAGGCCGCCGCCTCCGGCGAGAGCGGCACGCCTGTCGCCGACCTGGTGGCGCTGCCCCCGGTCACCACCCCCTGCCGGGTGGTCGCCCAGATGGTCAACTACCGCAGCCACGCCAAGGATTCGGGCTTCACGGGCGACATACCGCCCACCTTCTTCCGCAAGGCGTCCGGCTCGGTCAGCGGTCCGCACGACACGATCGTCCGCCCGGCACACGTGAACTTCCTCGACTACGAAGTCGAACTCGGCCTCGTCATGGGCGCGACGCTCCCGGTGGGCACAGTTGTGGAGGAGCAGGACCTTCCTTCGTACGTCGCCGGGCTCGTCCTCACCAACGACGTCAGCGCCCGCGACGTCCAGCTGACCAAGACCCAGTTCTACGAGAGCAAGTCCTACCCGACCTTCACGCCGACGGGTCCGTACCTGGCCCTGCTGGAGCCGGAGGACTTCGACCGTCTGATCGACCTGCGCCTGCGGCTGTCGGTGAACGGTGTAACGCGTCAGGACCGCACCCTGGCCGACATGATCGTGCGGCCCGCGCAGGCGCTCACCCTGCTCTCCCGTTTCCAGACCCTCGACCCGGGCGACCTGCTGCTGACCGGTACACCCGGCGGCACCGCCCTGAAGGCCCCGCCCAAGCCGGTCGAGAAGATCTCCGCGCTGCTGCCGCCCGCGCTGAAGTGGAAGGCGTTCTTCAACGGCCAGGCCAAGAATCCCCTGTACCTGCGCGACGGTGACCTCGTCACCGCCACGATCGCCACCCCCGACGGGCGGATCGACCTGGGCGAGCAGCGGACGGCTGTGAGGGCCGCGACGTGAGCGCCACACCCCGCAGACCGGTGGTGATCATCGGGGCGGGGCCTGTGGGAGTCACGGCCGCGCTCCTGCTCGCCCGTTACGGGGTGCGCAGCCTGCTCCTCGAACGTCACCGGGACGTCTACCCGCTGCCGCGTGCCGTCGTCGTGGACGACGAGGTCCGGCGGATCCTGCAGAGCGTCGGTGTCCACGAGGAGTTCGCCGCCCTCGCCCGTCCGGCGCCCGGGTTGCGGCTGCTGGACGCCCGGCGCCGCGTGATCGCCGAGTTCCCGCGGTCCCTGCACGGGCACCACGGCTTCCCGCAGACCAGCATGTTCGACCAGCCGGAGCTGGAACGGCTGCTGCGCGACGCTCTGGCCCGACGCCCCGAGTGCGAGCTGTGGGGCGGGGTGGAGGTTGTGTCTGTCACCCAGGACAGCGACGGATCGCCCGCTGCCTCAGGTCCGGTGCGGGTCACCTTCCGCCGCGACGGCAGCGACAAGGACGAGCACGTGTGGGTCGATGCCGTCCTCGGCTGCGACGGCGCGGGCAGCATCACCCGCGACGCCATCGGCGCGAAGTGGGAGGACCTGCACTTCGAGGAGAGCTGGCGGGTGATCGACGTGCGCACCAGCCTGCCGGTGCGCACCTGGGAAGGCGCCGAGCAGATCTGCTGCCCCACCCGGCCGGCCACCTTCATGCGAGTCGGCGAGGACCGCTACCGCTGGGAGTTCCGGCTGGCCGAGGGTGAGCCCTTGGACGGCCCGGAGGGGCTGGAGCGGTTGCACGAGCTGGTCGCGCCCTGGGTCGACCTGCCGTCCGCTGCCCACGGGGGCGACGACTTCGAGGTGATCCGGCAGGCGCGATACACCTTCCGGGCCCGCCTCGCCAACCGGTGGCGCGGTGGGCGCGTCTTCCTGCTGGGCGACGCGGCCCACCTCACCCCGCCCTTCATCGGGCAGGGCCTGTGCGCGGGCCTGCGCGACGCCCGCAACCTCACCTGGAAACTCGCCCGCGTCCTTCAGCAGGGCGCGGACGACCGCCTGCTGGACACCTACCAGCAGGAGCGCAAGCCGCACGCCCGCCACGTGATCCGTGTCGCGGTCGCCGTCGGCTGGGCCATGACCGGCGGACAGGACCGCGGTGCGGCCATCCGCCGGGCCGTGGTGGGCGCGGCCTGCCGCATCCCCGGTGTGACCGCGGCGGTGAGCCGCGACCTCAGTCCCGCACTGACCGCCAATCCGCTGGTACGACGCCGCCCCCGGCTGACCGGCCGCTCACTGGCCGGCACCTTCTGCCCGCAACCCTGGGTGATCGTCGACGGCAGGCGAGAGCGCCTCGACGACATCCTCGGGGACTCCTTCGCCGTGCTGACCGCCGTGCCGCCCACGGCACGGATGACGGGCGTGGCCACGGCCCTTGACGCATCCGTGATCCATGTCGGCGACTTGGACGACGACGGCACGCTGGCCGCCTGGCTGGCACGCGGCCGGGCGGACGCCGTCCTGCTGCGCCCCGACCGCGTCGTGATGGACACCGTCCCCACCGGCACCGGCGACTTCACCGACGCCGCCGCCTGGGCTCCCCTGCTGCACACGGCCCGCCGCCCCGCCGAAGCCCGGCCCGCACCCTGACGAGGAACACCACACCATGACCACCCCGCACTCCACGCCCTGTCCGGAGCCCTTCCTGCCGCCCGACCCCCAAGCGGCCGCCGGCAGCCGCATCGCGGACTTTGCCCGCTGGGCCGCCCGGCACCAGGGCGCCGAAGGGATTCCGGACCCGACCGACTACCAGGCCCTGCACCGCTGGTCCGTCACCGACCTGGAAGGATTCTGGGCCGCGGCGTGGGAGTACTTCGACATCGACGCCACCACTCCGTACGAGCGGGTGCTGGCCGAGGAGACCATGCCCGGCGCCCGCTGGTTTCCGGGCGCCACCCTCAACTACGCCCACCACGCACTGCGCAACCTGCACCCGGACGCCCCCGCGATCACCGCACTGGACGAGACCGGAGCCGCCTACGAGATCACGGGCCGGCAGCTCCGCGCCCAGGTCGCCTCCGTCGCGGCCACCCTGCGCGACCTGGGCGTCGGACCGGGCGACCGGGTGGTCGGCTACCTGCCCAACACCCCCCACGCCGTCATCGCCTTCCTCGCCACCGCCAGCCTGGGCGCGGTGTGGTCCGTGTGCGGCCAGGACTACGCGCCCAAAGCCGCAGCCGACCGCTTCGCCCAGCTCGAACCCACGGTGCTCATCACCGCGGACGGCTACCTCTTCAACGGCACCGCGCACGACCGCCGCGCGGCCTCCCTCGACCTGGCCGCCGCCCTGCCCACGCTCAAGGCCACGATTCTCGTGGACCACCTGGGTCTTGCGTGGCCCGCGTCCCGGGCCGCGAGGCTGACGGTTCCCTGGGAGGACGCGGCCGGCCGCACCGAGTACCTCACCATCACCCCGGTGCCGTTCGACCACCCGCTGTGGATCGTCTTCTCCTCCGGCACCACCGGGCTACCCAAAGGCATCGTCCACGGCCACGGAGGCGTCCTGCTGGAACACCTCAAGACCCTCGGCCTGCAGTGCGACCTCGGCGTCGGTGACCGCCTGCTGTGGTACACCACCACCCACTGGATGATGTGGAACCTGGTCGTCTCCACCCTGCTGACCGGTGCCGCCACCTGCACCTACGACGGCAGCCCCGCTCCGGTGGCGCGCCCGGACGTCCTGTGGGAGCTGGCGGCCCGCCACAAGGTCACCGTCTTCGGCACCAGTCCCCAGTACCTGCTGGCCATGGCCAAGCTCGGCGTCGACCCCGCCGTGCACGACCTTTCGGCGATCCGCGTCATCGGCTGCACCGGCTCCACCCTGCCGGCCTCCGCCTACCCCTGGGTCCGCGACCACGTCGGCGCAGGCGTCCAGCTGGCCTCCACCAGCGGCGGCACGGACGTCGTCTCCGGCTTCGCCGGCAGCGCCCCCACCACCCCGGTGTGGGCGGGTGAACTGTCGGCTCCCAACCTCGGCGTGGCGCTCGCGGCGTACGACGGCGCGGGACGGCCGGTCGTCGACCAGGTCGGCGAACTGGTCGTCACCCGGCCCATGCCCTCCATGCCGCTGTATTTCTGGAACGACCCCGACGGCAGCCGCTACCGCGACGCCTACTTCAGCGCCTACCCGGGCGTGTGGCGGCACGGCGACTGGATCACTCTCACCTCCCACGGCTCGGTGATCGTCCATGGCCGCTCCGACGCCACCCTCAACCGCAACGGCGTACGCCTGGGCAGCGCCGACATCCACGACATCGTCGAACGACTCCCCGAGATCACCGAGGCCCTCGTCATCGGCGCGGAGGAACCCGACGGCGGCTACTGGATGCCGCTCTTCGTCGTCCTCACGGACGGGAACGTCCTGGACGATGCCCTGTGCGAGAAGATCCGCGACGCGATCCGCGCCGGCGCCTCCCCCCGCCATGTCCCCGACGAGATCCTCGCCGTGCCGGCCATCCCGCACACAAAGACCGGCAAGAAACTCGAGGTCCCGGTCAAGCGCCTCCTTCAGGGCGCCCCCGCCGAGCAGGTCCTCAACCCCTCCGCGGTCGACAACCCCGACCTGATCGCCTACTTCGCCGGCCTGGGAGCCGAACGCCGCCAGGCCCCTTGTCCGCACACCCCCGAGGGCGTCTCGTGATCCTCTCCGCCTCGCTGACCTGTCTCATCGCGTTGATCTTCGCCCTGCTGGGCGTGGCCAAGATCCTGGCCCTGGGTCCGATGCCCGAGCTGGCCGCCCACGCCGGCTTCACCACCGCGGCCTACCGGGTCATCGGCGGGCTGGAGCTGGCGGGCGCCATAGGCGTGGCCCTCGGCCCGGTCGTACCGCTGTGCGGCGGCCTGGCCGGCATCGGACTGCTGGCGCTGCTCGCCGGTGCCGTGACGATGCACGTACGCAGGGGCGACGGGCTGACCAAGCTCCTCCCCGCCGTGACATGCGCGGCCCTGGTCGCCTGGTATCTCGTATTCCTCGCCGGCCTCTGACCCGTTCCGGGAGACTGTCGGCGGCCACTCGTCCTGTTAGCGAGCCCACGGCGGGGCTGGCAGACTGACTCTGTGGTTCCGCTGATGGTCGCGGCGGATCAGATCGCGTCCTCATCGCTTACCGGCGCCAGTGTGGTATCAGTCTGCGCACTGCTCTTCACCGTCGCGTCGTTCTGGTGGCTCAACGCCCGACAGGGACGCCTGCAGGCGTGGGAACCTCATTCCTTCGCGGCGATCGTCCACGGTTCCACGGCACGCCTACGACTGCCTCTCGTCCTGCACAACACCGGTCCCAAACCGATCGTCGTGCAGGACCTCATCCTGACCTTCCCTGATGAACCCGCCTCTCATCTGCCCCTCCTGTGGGTGTCCTCCCCGCCCCGGCTCCAACCGGGGCCGGACGAGGAGGCGAAGCTGCCCGCCGGATTCGTCGTGCCCGGCAGAGAAGCGCAACAACTCTTCCTCGAGTTCGACGCACCGTTTTCCGGATTCCTCCCGGAGGCCCGTGACTACAAGGCCCAGCTACAAGTTCGGGTCGGCCACCGCAAGGGTTGGCGCCCCCTTTTGACGTTCACCTTGAGAGCGGCCAACATCATCGATCCGGATCGCTACACCGTCTACAACAACGCACCGGTCGAGCTGACGAAGGAAGATCAGAGAAGAGCGGACGCGGCGCTCCTCGAGTTGCTGGAAGAGCACGGGGACGGCTCCCCTCCGAGCGGCAGGAAACAGAGAGACCCGCCGAATGACGGCGACGCCGACACGAACAGCTGATACGAAGTCTCGGATCGGCGTCACCGGGAATTTGCTCCGTGGTCATGTTCCGCCGCCGAGAGCCTTCCCGAAGCCGGGCGTAGCGTGAAGTGACGGATGCCTGTCCGAACTCGTGCTGCAGCGAGCGGGTCCAAGGCACGAGCACGGGCCTCGGCAGACCTATGAACCCAGAGCACTTACATGCTCGCCTTGTTTGAGTCGGTAAGGGGTTGGAGGAGTCCGATGCCGATCACAGCCTCGCCAGCGGCCAGGGCGCCCACCTCAGCATCGCCGCCTGAAGCCTTTGCCGAATTTCTCGCGGACCGAGAGACGGAAGGCCGCTCATCCCTCGATCCATGCGCGCGCTCGTAGCCGTAGCGGCCGGCGAGCCCACCGATGTCCTGCGGCTGGAATCCCGGCCTGTTCCCACGCCGGACGCCGGTCAGGCGTTGATCCGTGTGAAGGCGACCCCGGTTCACGCGAGTGATCTGCACGTGCTGCGCGGCCGCTACGGCTTCTCGCCGGAGTTTCCCGCTGTCGGGGGCTACATGGAGTGCGTGGGCCGTGTCGCGGACCTGGGCCCGCAAACCGAAGGGCTGAAGGTCGGTGAGCGCGTGGTGGCCGCCGCGATCCCGGCTGTACCCGGACCCCCTGTGGCAGGCACCTGGCAGGAATACCTCGTCGCCGACACGCGCAGGCTGCTGTCGGTCCCCGACCATCTGAGCGACTCCACCGCCTGTCAACTCGCCGTCAATCCATTGACCGCGCTGCTCCTCGTTACGCGCGAACTCGACGTACAGCCGGGCGAATGGCTGTTGCAGACCGCCGCCGGCTCCACAGTGGGCCGGCTCGTGATCCAGCTGTCCCGGCATCTGGGGATTCGTACGATCGATGTCGTGCGCCGACGTGCTGCTGTCGAGGAGATCACAGCGCTCGGTGGAGGCGAGGTCATCTGCACAGAGGACGAGGACCTGGTGCAGCGCGTCGCTGAGATCGCGGGACCGACCGGCGTTCGGTAGGCCGCCGACTGTGTCGCGGGCCCCGTCGGCGCCCAAGTGTCCCAGGCACTGGCTCCCGGAGGAGAGCTGGTCGTATACGGCGCGCTCTCCACCCACCGAAAGACCGACCCAGCAGCGCTGACGATCCCTCTCCAGGCGCGCTCGGTCATCTACGAGACCAAAAAAGTCCGTGGCTTCTGGCTGAACCGCTGGTTCGGCAGCGCCTCGCCGGAGGACGCGCTGCGCGCGCTGGCCCAGGTGCGCGGTCTCGTCGCCGATGGGGTGCTGAGCATCCCCCAGGGCCGGCCGTTCCCGCTCGAAGCTTTCGCAGAAGCCGTCACGCTCGCCGAAGCACCCGCACACGGCACCAAGCCACTGTTCGTCTTCGATGACGAGCGGGACGAACATGACAGCACATCAGAAGGAGCGTCATCTCAGCGTCGAGATGATGTGCCGCCGTCCGCGCCGTAACGGTGAACGTTCACCCGTCGACCCGGCACGACGTCACGAAACGGCAGGTCAGCGTCGTTCGTGAGGCATACGACGCGCTTCACGTCATGCACTTCGGGGAACAGGTCGAGCACACCCGGCCACGCCTGAGAAACCCGAGAAAGCTGCAGGTCAGGGCCGCTTTGCAGCGGGTTCCAGAATCGCCACACACTCCACGTGCGACGTCATCGGAAACAGATCGAACGCCCGAAGCGTCCGCACCCGGTACCCGCCCTCCCGGAAGTACGCCAGGTCCCGTGCCAGGGCGGCCGGGTCGCAGGCGACGTAGGCGATCCTGCGTGCGCCCAGCGAGGAGAGGTGGGCGACCGCCCTGCGGCCCGCGCCCGCCCGCGGCGGGTCGAGGACGATCAGGTCGACCTCCGTGATGCCCGTGCGCGGCAGGACCGATTCGACCTTGCCCTGTTCGATGCGGACGCGCGGGAAGTCGGCGAGGTTGTGCCGGGCGTCCTCCACCGCGCGCCTGCCCGACTCGATGCCGAGCACCGCGCCCTTCTCGCCGACCCGGTCGGCCAGCGCGCCCGCGAAGAGGCCGACGCCGCAGTACAGGTCGAGCGCCATGTCGCCCTTGCGCGGCAGCAGGCCCTGCATCACCGCCGTGACCAGGGTGTCCGCCGCCTTGGGGTGGACCTGCCAGAAGCCGCCGGCCCCGACGCGGTGCGTACGGCCGTCGGCGCGTTCGCGGACGAAGGGGCGGCCGTGGACGCGGTGGATGCCGCCCGTCTTCTCGTCGACGCGCAGGACGGAGACCGGCTTGTCCAGTTCCACCAGCGGCAGGCGCGCGCCAGGCTTCGGGGTCAGGATGACCTGGCGGTCCTGGGAACCCGTCGCCGCGATCGCCTCGACGGAGTCCATCCCCGTCCAGTCCCGCTTTTCGATGCCCAGCTCACTGACGCCCTCGGCGGCGATCAGGCAGTGGTCGATCGGCTCCACCTCGTGCGAGCGGTGCCGGCGCAGGCCCGCCCTGCCGGACGCGTCCACCGCGTACTGCACCCGCGTACGCCACTGGGGCACCTCGCCCGCCGGCAGCTTGTCACCCTCCGCCGGCACCACCGTGCCGTCCCAGCCCGCCTCCTCGGGCGTGAGGCCCGCGAGCCGGTGCAGCTGCTCGGCGATCACCTCGGCCTTCAGCCGGCGCTGTGCGCCCGGCTTGGCGTGCTGCCAGTCGCAGCCGCCGCAGCGGCCGGGGCCGGCGTAGGGGCAGGGGGCCTCCACGCGGTCCTTCGACGCCTCCAGCACGCGTACGGCGTCCGCGCGCAGGAAACGGGCTCCCTCCTCCCCCTCGGTCACCCGGGCCACGACCCGCTCGCCGGGCAGTGCGTGCCGGACGAAGAGGACCTGACCGGCGGCCGTACGGGCGATGCAGTGGCCGCCGTGGGCGACGGGGCCGATCTCGACCTCGTACTCCTCCCCCACCAGCGACTTCTTCGGTTCTGCCTGCATGGGGGGCGACTCCAGATCCAGAAATGCGGGAAACGGGCGCGAACACGACGACGGCGTGTCGACGGTTCGGCCGGACAACAGCCCACCAGTCTACGTGGGTGCCGTCCGGCCGTTCACCATGGTCCGGGGGCGGGCCTCAGCTCTGCGACGCCTGAGAGGCCGACGACTCCCGCGTCCGCTCCTGCGCCGGTCCGCGCCGCACCGCACCCGGCGCGTTCCACTCCTGCCGCTTGCGGGCGCGCCGCTTGGCCGCCTCCGAGGACGCCAGCTGGTACGGCACCGAGGTCACCATGACGCCCGGCGTGAACAGCAGCCGGCCCTTGAGCCGCAGTGCGCTCTGGTTGTGCAGCAGATGCTCGTACCAGTGGCCCACCACGTACTCGGGGATGATCACCGAGACGGCGTCGCGCGGGGACTCGCGGCGCAGGCCCTTGACGTACTCGATCACGGGGCGGGTGATCTCCCGGTACGGCGAGTCGAGGACCTTCAGCGGCACGTCGATGCCGCGCCGCTCCCACTCCTCCCTCAGCGCCTTCGTCTCCGCCGGGTCGACGTTGACGCTGAGTGCCTCCAGGCTGTCGGAGCGCAGCAGTTTGGCGTAGGCGAGGGCGCGCAGCGTGGGTCGGTGGATCTTGGAGATCAGGACCACCGAGTGGACCCGGGAGGGGCGCACACTGTCGTCGCTGGGGCCCTCGGGCGCGGCGAGTTCCTCGGCCACACCGTCGTAGTGGCGACGGATCGCGGTCATCGTCGCGAAGAAGATGCACATGCCGAGCAGGGCGACCCAGGCGCCGTGCGTGAACTTCGTGACCAGGACGACGACCAGCACCAGACCGGTGAAGAAGGCGCCGAAGGCGTTGATGGCGCGCGAACGGATCATGTGGCGGCGCTTGGCCTGGTCCTTCTCCACGGCCAGGTGCCGGTTCCAGTGCTTGACCATGCCGGTCTGGCTGAGCGTGAAGGAGACGAACACGCCCACGATGTAGAGCTGGATCAGCCGGGTCGAGTCGGCGCCGTAGATGAAGATCAGCAGTGTCGCCGCGCCGGCCAGCAGCACGATGCCGTTGGAGAAGGCCAGGCGGTCGCCGCGGGTGTGCAGCTGGCGCGGCAGGTAGCGGTCCTGGGCGAGGATCGAGCCGAGCAGCGGGAAGCCGTTGTAGGCGGTGTTCGCGGCGAGGAACAGCACCAGCGCGGTGGCGGCCGCAAGGACGACGAACAGGAAGCTGCCCTTGCCGAAGACGGCCTCGGCGACCTGCGAGATCACCGGGTTCTGGACGTATCCGGAGCCGAGCGGGTTGCCGTTGTGGAGCAGGTCGGTGGCCGGGTGCTCGGCCATGCGGACCTTGGTCGTCATGGCGAGGACGATGATGCCGCAGAACATGGTGACGGCGAGCAGGCCCATCATCGCGAGCGTGGTCGCCGCGTTCTTCGACTTGGGCTTGCGGAAGGCCGGGACGCCGTTGGAGATCGCCTCCACACCGGTGAGGGCGGCGCAGCCGGAGGAGAAGGCGCGCAGGAGGAGGAAGACGAGCGCGAAGCCCGCTATGCCCTGGTGCTCGGCCTTGATCTGGTACGCGGCCGTGGGCGCCCGCATGGTGTCGTCGAGGACCAGCCCGCGGAAGGCACCCCACGCGATCATGATGAAGACGCCCGCGACGAAGACGTAGGTCGGGATCGCGAACAGCGTGCCGGACTCCTTGACGCCGCGCAGGTTCATCAGTGTGAGCAGCACGACCACGGCGACCGCGCAGAACACCTTGTGCTCGACGACGAACGGGATCGCCGAGCCCAGGTTCTCGATGCCGGACGAGATCGACACGGCGACCGTGAGGACGTAGTCGACGAGCAGGGCGCTGGCGACGGTGAGGCCGGCCTTGGGACCGAGGTTGGTGGTGGCCACCTCGTAGTCGCCGCCGCCGCTGGGGTACGCGTGCACGTTCTGCCGGTAGGAGGCGACCACCGTGAACATGAGCACGACGACGGCGACGGCGATCCAGGGGCTGAAGTGGTAGGCCGACACGCCCGCGATGGAGAGGACCAGCAGAACTTCTCCGGGCGCGTACGCGACGGAGGAGAGCGGGTCGGAGGCGAAGACGGGGAGTGCGATGCGCTTCGGCAGGAGCGTTTCCCCCAGCCGGTCGCTGCGCAGTGCGCGCCCGATCAGGATCCGTTTGGGCACGTCGGTCAGTTTGGACACAACAGAGGATCGTAAGGGGTCGTTCGGGCGCCCCTCCACCCGCGGGAGGAGATCTGCCTCACGAGTGAAATGCGTGAGGGGGCGCGCTGCGGATTCCGCAGGTGAGGGGTTCGGCATGACTCTATGACAAAACCCCTTCGGCTGCCGCCCGGGAGGTTGCCCGTACGACGGGCGCGGCATGGTGCACGGGGGTCCCCTGTACGGACCGCGCGTGTGTAGCTTGGGCGGCGGTCTGAGAACCTGGTTGGACTGAGTCATAAACCATTGACATCGGAAGGACGGTCGTGCACATCGTCATCATGGGCTGCGGAAGAGTGGGTTCCGCTCTGGCCCAGACCCTGGAGCAACAGGGGCACACGGTCGCAGTGATCGACCAGGACCCCACCGCCTTCCGACGACTGGGCTCCGGGTTCGGCGGCCGTCGTGTCACCGGCGTCGGCTTCGACCAGGACACCCTGCGCGAGGCGGGCATCGAGGAGGCCGGTGCCTTCGCCGCCGTCTCGAGCGGCGACAACTCGAACATCATCGCGGCGCGGGTCGCCCGCGAGATGTTCGGCATCGAGAACGTCGCGGCCCGGATCTACGACCCCCGCCGCGCCGAGGTCTACCAACGGCTCGGCATCCCGACCGTGGCCACGGTCCGCTGGACGGCGGACCAGATGCTGCGGCGTCTGCTGCCGTCCGGTGCGGAGCCGCTGTGGCGCGACCCCACCGGCGGGGTCCAGCTCGCCGAGGTGCACGCGTCGGCGAAGTGGGTCGGCCACAAGATCAGCAAGCTGCAGGAGGAGACCGGCGTCCGGGTCGCGTTCCTCACCCGGCTGGGCGAGGCGATGCTGCCCACCTCGCAGACGGTGCTGCAGGAGGGCGACCTCGTGCACGTGATGATGCGGACGGACGACGTCGAGAAGGTCGAGACGGCGTTCGCCGAGGGCCCTGAAGAGGAGAGCGGTCACTGATGAGGGTCGCCATTGCCGGTGCCGGCGCGGTCGGTCGCTCGATCGCGGGCGAACTGCTGGAGAACGGCCACGAGGTCCTTCTCATCGACAAGGCGCCGACCGCGATCTCGGTCGAGCGCGTCCCGCAGGCGGAGTGGCTGCTGGCCGACGCCTGTGAGATCACATCCCTGGACGAGGCGGCGCTCCAGCGCTGCAACGTGGTCATCGCCGCGACGGGCGACGACAAGGTGAACCTGGTCGTGTCGCTGCTGGCGAAGACGGAGTACGGCGTCCCGCGCGTCGTCGCCCGGGTCAACAACCCGAAGAACGAGTGGCTGTTCAACGAGGCGTGGGGCGTGGACGTGGCCGTGTCCACCCCGCGCCTGATGTCGGCGCTGGTGGAGGAGGCGGTGAGCGTCGGCGACCTGGTCCGTCTGCTCCGCTTCAGCCACGGCGACGCGAACCTGGTCGAGCTGACCCTGCCGCCCGAGTCGGCCCTGGCGGGTACGCAGGTGGGCGATGTGCAGTGGCCCGAGGACACGTCCCTGGTGACGATCATCCGCGGCACCCGGGTCCTGACCCCGTCCCGGGAGGACTCCCTGGAGGCGGGCGACGAACTGCTCTTCGTGGCGGCCCAGGCACGCGAGGGTCAGCTGGAGGAACTGCTGTCGGTGCGCAGGGAGGACGCGGCGGGCTAGGCCGCGAGGCTGCGGGCTTCGGGTGCGCCTGGCATCTCCGGGCGCACCACACCCTTCAGCGGAGCACCCTTGGGTAGCGGCCCCCTTGAGTGGGGCCACCCGGCAGCCGAGGCCGGCGACCGCCGGCCCGGCCGGGGCGCCCCCTGCTCGAAGAGCTCGGAGGAGATCGAGGACGAGCCGTTCAGACCGAAGCAGGGGCCTGCGGGCGACAGCCCCCAGGCCGAAGCGGGGCGCCTGCGGGCGACAGCCCCCGACGGCCACCCCGCCACCGGGGGACTAAGCCTCCCGACGGTGCCGCCCGGCCCCTTCGCTCTTGGCGGCAGCCTCTTCGGCCTCCATCTCCGCGAACACGTCGATCGGCGCGGGCGCTTTCGCCAGGAACACCCACGTCAGCCACACGGCGAGCAGGAACGGCGGGATCTTCAGCGCGATCAGGACCCAGCCCAGCTGGGCGGTGTTCGCCCACCAGTACAGGGGGAACAGGATCGCGCACTTGCCGAGCAGGATCAGCCCCCAGGCCCAGCTGGCCTTGGCGTAGGCCTTCTTACGGCCCGGGTTGCGCGTACGCCAGGAGAGGTTCTCCTTGAAGACCGGGCCGAGGATCAGGCCGATCAGCGGCACCCCGGCGAGCGTGGTGATGATGTACGCGAGGCCGAGGCCCAGCGTGTAGAGCATGCCCGGCAGGTAGAAGTCCTTCGCGTTGCCGGTCATCATCGCGAAGACCACGCCGAACGCCACGCCGAAGACACCGCTGAACGCGTGCTTCACGGTGTCCCGCATGGCGAGGCGGACCACCACCAGCAGCAGGGACACCGCGAGCGCGACGATCGCCGACCAGTGCAGGTTCTTGTTGATGGTGAAGATCGTGACGAAGAACAGGCCGGGCACCACGGTCTCGACCATGCCGCGGACCCCGCCGAACGCCTCGAAGAGCGCGGCCTCGGTCACCGCCCGCGAATCCTGCTGGGCGTCTTCGGTCGGCTTCTCGAGTGACGTCACCGGCTACTCCCGTCCGAGCGGTCTGAGTTCGTACTTGGGGTTGAACAGCACTCTGCGGCCCCGGCTCATCGAGATCCGGCCCGACGCGATCAGCTTGCGTCCCGGCTCTATCCCGACGATCGAGCGCCTGCCGAGCCACACCACGTCCAGCGCGGCCGAACCGTCGAACAGCTCGGCCTCCAGGGCCGGGACACCGGCCCGCGGGCGCAGCGTGACCGTGCGCAAGGTACCAGTAACCGTGACGATCTGTCGGTCGTGGCAGTCGCCGATCCGCGTACAGCCCGCGGTCTCGGCGTCCTCCCGTAGTTCCTCGGACTCCAGGTCCTCCTGCGACGAGGAGAGCCGGTCCAGCATGCGCCGGAGGCGACCCACCGGCTTTTCGGAACGAGGAACAGCGCTCATACAGAAAGCGTACCGGGGGGCGCCGACACGGATGTACCGGCGGCACGGCCCCTCACTGCCCCGGCCGGGCTTCCGGCCTCACTTCTCGAACCGGTACCCCATCCCAGGCTCCGTTATGAAGTGCTGGGGATGCGACGGGTCCGTCTCCAGCTTCCGCCGCAGCTGGGCCATGTACACGCGCAGGTAGTTCGTCTCCGTCCCGTACGACGGCCCCCACACCTCCTGCAACAGCTGTTTCTGGCCGACCAGGCGGCCGGTGTTGCGGACCAGCACCTCCAGCAGGTGCCACTCCGTGGGTGTGAGGCGTACGTCCTTCCCGGACCGGTTGACCTTCTTCGCGGCCAGGTCGACCGTGAAGCCCTCGGTCTCCACGATCACGTCGTCCTCGCCGCCTCCGTTCGGCTCCGCGCGGCGGACCGCGGCGCGCAGGCGGGCCAGCAGCTCGTCCATGCCGAACGGCTTGGTGACGTAGTCGTCGGCGCCCGCGTCCAGCGCCTCGACCTTCTCGTCGGAGGAGTGGCGGGCGGACAGCACGATGATCGGCACCCGGGTCCAGCCGCGCAGCCCCTTGATCACCTCGACGCCGTCCAGGTCGGGCAGCCCGAGGTCCAGCACCACGACGTCGGGGTGGCGGGCGGCGGCGAGCCGGAGCGCGGTCGCGCCGTCGGTGGCCGCGTCGACGTCGTACTTGCGCGCCTTCAGGTTGATCACGAGGGCGCGCACGATCTGCGGCTCGTCATCGACCACGAGCACCCGGGTCATGTGGTCTGCCTTTCCGGTTCGGCGACTCGTACGGGGTGGTGGGCGCCGTTCACGGCCCGCAGGGTGAGGACCATCGTGAGCCCTCCGCCGGGAGTGTCCTCCGCGTTCAGGGTGCCGCCCATGGCCTCGGCGAAGCCACGGGCGACCGCGAGGCCGAGGCCGACGCCGGCGCCGCGCGGGGCGTCGCCGTAGCGCTGGAAGGGCTCGAAGATGCGTTCCTTCGCCTCGTCGGGGACGCCCGGGCCGCGGTCGACGACGCGCACCTCCACCCGGTCGGCGAGGGCGCTTGCGGCGATCAGGACGGACGAGCCGAGGGGGCTGTACTTGACCGCGTTCTCGACGAGGTTCGCCACCGTGCGCTCCAGCAGCCCGGCGTCCACGGCGACCATCGGCAACGTCTCGGGGACGTCGAGTTCCACGCTGTCCTCCGGCACGCCGCCGAGCGCCATCGGGACCACCTCGTCGACGTCGATCTCCCGGATCAGCGGGGTGACGGTGCCGGTCTGGAGGCGGGACATGTCGAGCAGGTTGCCGACCAGGTGGTCGAGCCGGTCGGCGCCCTCCTCGATCGCCGCCAGCAGCTCCGCGCGGTCCTCGTCGGACCACTCCACGTCGTCCGACCTGAGGGAGGTCACCGATGCCTTGATGCCCGCGAGCGGGGTGCGCAGGTCATGGCTGACGGCGGCCAGCAGGGCGGTACGGATGCGGTTGCCCTCGGCGAGGGTGCGGGCCTGTTCGGCCTCCTTCTGCAGACGCTGCCGGTCCAGGACCACCGCGGCCTGCGCGGCGAAGGCTGCCAGCACCCGGCGGTCGGAGGCGGGCAGGACGCGCCCGGACAGCGCGAGCGCCATGTGCTCCCCGGCGGGCACGTCCACGTCCGCGTCCTCCGGCCGCCCGACCGGGGTGCCGGGGCCGACGCTGCCCGCGCAGGTCCAGGGCGCGACGTCGCTCTCCCGCTCCAGCAGTGCGGCGGACTCCATGCCGAAGGTCTCCCGCACCCGCTCCAGCAGCGCCTCCAGGCTGGACTCGCCGCGCAGCACGCTGCCCGCGAGGAAAGAGAGGATCTCGGACTCGGCGCGCAGCCTGGCCGCCTGGTGGGTGCGCCGGGCGGCCAGGTCCACCACCGAGGCCACCGACACCGCGACCGCGACGAAGATCGCGATGGCGACGATGTTCCGGGGGTCGGCGATCGTCAGCCGGTGCAGCGGAGGCGTGTAGTAGTAGTTCAGCAGCAAGGAGCCGAAGGCAGCCGAGGCGAGCGCCGGCAGCAGCCCGCCGAGCAGCGCCGCCGCCACGGTCAGCGCCAGGAACAGCAGCATGTCGTTGGCGAGGCCCAGGTCGACGGTGTTCAGCAGCAGCGCCAGGACAACCGGACCGAGGACGCCGACCAGCCAGCCGGCGAGGATGCGCGTACGGCCGAGGCGTGCCCCCCGGGCCACCGGCAGACCGCGGCCCTTGGCGACCTCCTCGTGGGTGACGATGTGCACGTCGAGGTCGGGCCCGGACTCGCGGGCGACCGTGGCACCGACGCCGGGTCCGAAGACGTACTGCCAGGCCTTGCGGCGCGAGGAGCCGAGGACGATCTGGGTGGCGTTCACCCCGCGGGCGAAGTCGAGCAGCGCCGCGGGGATGTCGTCGCCCACCACGTGGTGGAAGGTGCCGCCCAGGTCCTCGACGAGGGTGCGCTGGACGGCGAGTTCCTTGGGCGAGGCGGAGGTGAGCCCGTCGCTGCGGGCGATGTAGACGGCCATCACCTCACCGCCGGCGCCCTTCTCCGCGAGGCGGGCGGCGCGCCGGATCAGGGTCCGTCCCTCGGGGCCACCGGTGAGCCCGACGACGATCCGCTCGCGGGAGCCCCAGATCGCCGACACCTGGTGCCGGCTGCGGTACTCGTTCAGGTATTCGTCGACCCGGTCCGCCACCCACAGCAGGGCCAGCTCGCGCAGCGCGGTCAGGTTTCCGGGCCGGAAGTAGTTCGACAGGGCGGCGTCGATCTTGTCGGGCTGATAGATGTTGCCGTGCGCCATGCGCCGGCGCAGTGCCTGCGGAGACATGTCGACGAGCTCTATCTGGTCGGCGCGGCGCACGACCTCGTCGGGGACGGTCTCGCGCTGCCGTATGCCCGTTATCGACTCCACCACGTCGCCGAGGGACTCCAGGTGCTGGATGTTGACGGTGGAGACGACGTCGATCCCGGCGGCCAGGAGGTCCTCGACGTCCTGCCAGCGCTTGGCGTTGCGGGAGCCGGGGACATTGGTGTGGGCGAGTTCGTCCACCAGGGCGACGGCGGGGGCGCGGCGCAGCACGGCGTCCACGTCCATCTCGGTGAAGGAGCTTCCGCGGTACGCCAGCTCCCTGCGCGGGACCTGCTCCAGTCCGTGCAGCATCACCTCGGTCCGGGACCGGCCGTGGTGCTCCACGAAGCCGACCACGCAGTCCGTGCCCCGCTCGACGCGCCGGTGTGCCTCGGACAGCATGGCGTAGGTCTTGCCGACGCCCGGTGCCGCACCGAGGTAGATCCGAAGCTTGCCGCGTCCCATGGCCCCATTGTCTTCCGGTGTCTTCCCGCCGCAGCTGCGCACGCTGCGTCGACCTTACGGCCAATAATCACGTCATATGGGGCATGGAACGGCGGGCGGGGCATCTTTGACGCAACCCTGATACGCCCGTCGGACCCGTGTCCGACATGGGGAAAACGACTGTGGGGCCGCGCCCCTCGGCGAGGGATGCGGCCCCGTGGTGTGCCTGCCCGGCGGCAGTGCCCGGCTGCTAGCGGACCTCGGTGATCTCCGGGCCGCGCTGCAGCTGGCCCATACCGCCGGAGAAGCGGGAGCCCTCCTCCTGCTGGACGCCCTCGGGCACCATCTGGGCGTCGTTCGGCAGCTTCAGGACGATCGGGTCGCGCGGTGCCATGGGGCCCTCGCCGCGGACCACCACCGTGTCGCGGAAGATCTGCTCGAGCAGGCCGGCGGCCTGCGGCTGCACGGCGCCCTGCCCGGAGATCACGCCGCGCAGGAACCAGCGGGGACCGTCCACGCCGACGAACCGCACGACCTGGAACCCGCTCGTGCCGTCCGGCAGCTGTACCGGCACCTGCGCGCGCAGCTCCCAGCCCAGCGGCCCCTCGACCTCGTCGACGATGCCACCCTGCTGGGTGATGCCGCCGGCGATCTCCTCGCGCACCTCGCCCCAGATGCCCTCGCGCTTGGGCGCGGCGAACGCCTGGAGCTGGATGGCGCTGTCGCGCAGCACGACGGTCGCCGCGACGATCGCGTCGCCCGCGACCTCGACCCGCAGCTCCATGCCCTCGACGCCGGGCACGAACAGCCCGCCCAGGTCCACCCGGCCCTCGCCGGGCTCCCGGACCTCGGACACGTCCCAGGGCCCGTCGGGCCGGGGCTCGGGCTCCAGCCTCACGCGCTCGCGCTCGACCTCGTCGTCCGCCTCAGTGTCGACACCGTCGACGACCTGCTCGGCCTCGCCGGCCGCGTCCTCGGCGGCACCCTTCTTCTTGCGACGTCCGAACACGTCACTGTCCTTCCCGGTCGGATACGACCGAAGCGTATCGATTCCCACCCGTTGTGCCGCCCACGGCGGCATGACCGCCGGTGGACCCGAAGCCCCCCTCGGCCCGCGCGGAGTCGGGAAGCTCCGCGACCTCCTGGAAGCGGACCCTCTCGACCTGCTGGACGACCAGTTGGGCAATCCGGTCGAAGCGCTCGAACCGCACGGACTCGCGCGGGTCGAGATTCACCACGATCACCTTGATCTCCCCACGGTACCCGGCATCCACCGTCCCCGGGGCATTGACGAGGGCGACACCGCAGCGTGCGGCGAGACCGGACCGCGGATGCACGAAGGCCGCGTACCCCTCGGGCAGCGCCACAGACACGCCGGTGGGCAGAACGGCCCGTTCACCGGGCGCGAGTTCGCAGGCGACGGTGGTGCGCAGATCGGCTCCCGCGTCACCGGGGTGCTCGTACGCCGGAAGCGGTACCTCCGGGTCAACACGCCGGATCAGCACGTTCACAGGTTCGCGGCTCACGGGTTCACCTCGAAGGCTCGTACGCGCCGGAGCTGGTCCGGGTCGTCCATGGCCGCCCGGATCTCCTGGGGGCGGCCGTGCTCGGTGAAGTGGTCCACCTTCACCTCGATGAACAGGGCCTCGGCACGGACGGCGACGGGCCCCTCGGGGCCGCCGATCCGCCCGGTCGCCCTCGAGTAGATCTTCCGCCCGGCCACCGCCGTCACTTCGGCCTCCAGATACAGCACGGTACCCACGGGCACGGGCCGTACGAAGTCTGTCTCCAGCCGTCCTGTGACCGCGATGGTGCGCAGGAGCCAGTTCAGGGAGCCCAGGGTCTCGTCGAGGGCGGTGGCGAGGACCCCGCCGTGGGCGAGGCCGGGCGCGCCCTGGTGGGCGGGCCGGACGGTGAACTCGGCGGTGACGGACACCCCGTCACCGGCCCTCGCCTCGAGACGCAGCCCGTGCGGCTGCTCTCCCCCGCACCCGAAGCACTGCCCGTAGTGCGCGCCGAGCGGCTCGCCCGGCGCCGGGGCGTCGGGGTGCCGTACGGGCGCGACCGCGTCGGCGGGGGGCGTCAGACCGGAGGAAGTACCACTCACAGGCGCAGACCTTACCCGCGCGTGAACGTGCCGCGGACACCGTGCCAAGCTTGGCTCCATGCAGCTCTCCGCGTCGCCGTACGAAGAACGCCTGACCGCGCCCCGCACGTGGTGGCTGATGTGCCTCCTGGTCGGTGTCGCCATGGCCCTGGTGCTGCTGCCGTTCGGCACGCTGCCGCTGCTCGGCGGACTGGTCGGCGGCACCGCGGCCTCGGCGGTCGTGGCCAGTTCCTACGGCTCGCCCCGTATCCGTGTGGTCGGCGATGCGCTGATCGCGGGCGAGGCGAAGATCCCGGTGTCGGCGCTCGGCGAGGCGGAGGTTCTGGACCAGGAGGAGGCCCGCGCCTGGCGCACGTACAAGGCGGACACGAGGGCTTTCATGCTGCTGCGCGCGTACATCCCGACGGCGCTGAAGGTGGAGGTCACTGATCCGGCCGACCCGACGCCGTACCTGTACCTGTCGACCAGGGAACCGGAGAAGCTGGCGGCGGCGATCAAGGCGGCCCGGGCGGAGAGCCGGGGCACGGTCTAGGAGGCGCTCAGCCCTCGATCGGCGAGGGACCCGGCGGCTTCTCCAGCGGCGGCAGTTCCGGCAGCGCCTCCCACGGCACCTGCATCCTGCGCAAATCCTTGCGGACCCGCTGCGCGACCCTCCGGGTGTCGCGGCGGTTCATGACCGCGCCCACCGCGGCTCCCACCATGAACGGCATCAGGTTCGGCAGGTCCCGCACCATCCGTTTCATGATCCGCTGCCGCAGTTCCCGCTTCATGCGCCCGCCGAGGGCGGCGTCGATCGTGGCGGGGTTGGTCATGTCGATCCCGCGTTCGCCGGCCCAGGACCTCAGATACAGGGTGCTGCGCTGAGCGAGGGTGCCCGGCGGCCGCAGCCCGTACACCTCGTGCAGTTCGGCGATCAGCTTCAGCTCGATCGCCGCGACGCCGGTGATCTCCGCGGCCAGCTCGGTCGGCATGGCAGGCGGCACCGGCAGCATCGCCGCGGCGCCCACTCCGGCCCCGACCGTGGCCGTCGCCCCTGCCGCTCCCGCGACGAGTTTGTCGGCGATCTCCTCGGGCCCGAGGCCGGGGAACTGCCTGCGCAGTGTCTCGAGGTCCCGTACCGGGATGCGCGGGGCCATGTCGATGATCCGGTCGGCGAGATACGCCAGAGCCGCTCTTGCCGCACTGCCGCCCTTGCGGACGCCCTCCCGGACTCCTGTACGGACTCCCTCGCGGACGGCGACCGCACGGCGTCGTGCGGCAGGTGCCGGAGCATCGGCCGGCACCAGGGGCCCCACGGGGGCCGCTGGGGCGTGCGGTTCGAGCGAGGCTGTTCCCTCACCGGAAGAGCCCCGCTCGTCGTCACGTGCGCCGTGGGAGCCCTCGTGGGGCTCCTGCTCCGCTCCCCTGTGCGAGAAGCGGCGCTTCCAAGGAGGGGTCGAGCCGGTCACGGCCGACCCTGCCTCAGTCGCAGTCGCGGCAGATCGGCTGCCCGTTCTTCTCCCGGGCCAGCTGGCTGCGGTGGTGCACCAGGAAGCAGCTCATGCAGGTGAACTCGTCCTGCTGCTTCGGGAGCACCCGGACGGCCAACTCCTCGTTGGAGAGGTCGGCGCCCGGCAGCTCCAGGCCCTCGGCGGCCTCGAACTCGTCGACGTCTACTGCGGAAGCGGACTTGTCGTTCCGCCGGGCCTTCAGCTCTTCAAGGCTGTCGGAGTCGACGTCGTCGTCGGTCTTGCGTGGGGTGTCGTAATCCGTTGCCATTTCGCTCTCCCCCTCTGGGTGTCTGCGGTGTCTCCAGCGCACGTAACGCGTGAGAGGCCGGACTTGTGCCCGCCTCGAGGCGGAGATTTTGCCTCACATCAAGGTCTGTTACTCAATCGACACCCAACCGGACTCCTCAAGAGTGATCGGCTTGGATGGCGAAGCGGACCGTACACGGTCCCGGTGGCACAGTTCAAAGGCATCTCACCGCGTACTACCCGTGATCAAGGCACCGGAAAACCCGGATATTCCGGCTTTGTGGGCACTCACAGCATCACGGAGAGTAGGTGGCTGGAAAAATGTCCTTGTGATCGATCACACATGACCAAACCAGGACCCGTGCCCGAAAATTCCGCGCAAAGCGAACGTCGGGCGGGATCTCCGGCATCTGTCACAGCGGCAGGGTGACACGCATCACAAGCCCACCCCCTTCGCGCGGCTGTGCGCTGATGTGGCCGCCGTGGGCGCGTGCGACGGACCTGGCGATGGACAGGCCGAGGCCCACGCCCTTGTCGCTGCCCGTGCGCTCCGTGCGCAGCCGCGTGAAGGGCTCGAAGAGGTTGTCGATCTCGTACGCGGGGACCACCGGGCCGGTGTTGGAGACGACGAGTACCGCCTGGCCGTGCTGGGCCTGGGTGGTCACCTCGACCCAGCCGCTCTCCGGAATGTTGTAGCGCACCGCGTTCTGCACGAGGTTCAGGGCGATCCGCTCCAGCAGGACGCCGTTGCCCTGGACGACCACGGGGGCGCGCTCGCCGCGGATCTCGACGCCCTTGGCCTCCGCCTCGGCGTGCACCTGGTCGATGGCCTGGGAGGCCACCTCGGCGATGTCGACCGGCTTGCGCTCGACGATCTGGTTGTCGCTGCGGGCGAGCAGCAACAGGCCCTCCACGAGCTGTTCGCTGCGCTCGTTGGTGGCGAGCAGCGTCTTGCCGAGCTGCTGCAGTTCGGCGGGTGCCCCGGGGTCGGACAGGTGTACCTCGAGCAGCGTGCGGTTGATGGCGAGCGGGGTGCGCAGCTCGTGCGAGGCGTTGCCGACGAACCGCTGCTGGGCCATGAACGCGCGCTGCAGCCGCTCCAGCATGTCGTCGAAGGTGTCCGCGAGCTCCTTCAGCTCGTCGTCCGGGCCGTCCAGCTCGATACGGCGGGACAGGTCCGAGCCGGCCACCGCGCGCGCGGTGCGGGTGATCCGGCCGAGCGGCGAGAGCACACGGCCGGCCATGGCGTACCCGAAGGCGAAGGCGATCACGGCGAGGCCGAGCAGGGCCAGCAGCGACTGGCTGAGCAGGTTGTCCAGGGCGTGCTGGCGCTGCTCGTTCACGCAGGCGTCCAGGGCGTCGTTGAGTACGCTCGCCGAGGTCTGCTGCGGGAGGTTGCAGGTGTCGCTGGCCACCTGGCCCTGCAGGATCTTGAACGGCAGTTCGCTGCCCACGTTGAGGGCGTGCGCCGCGAACAGGTAGATGATCGACAGCAGCAGGATGCCGGCGATCAGGAACATGCCGCCGTACAGCAGCGTGAGCCTTATGCGGATGGTCGGGCGCAACCAGGGGAACGGCAGTTCCGGCCTGCGGGGGTCCCAGGTGGGCTTGGGCGGTGCCGTGGGTGGTGCGGGTGTCGTGGCCACGGTCATCAGATCCGGTATCCGGAGCCGGGAACGGTGACGATGACGGGCGGCTCGCCGAGCTTGCGGCGCAGGGTCATCACGGTCACGCGTACGACGTTGGTGAAGGGATCGGTGTTCTCGTCCCAGGCCTTCTCCAGCAGCTGCTCGGCCGAGACGACGGCGCCCTCGCTGCGCATGAGGACCTCGAGGACGGCGAACTCCTTGGGGGCGAGCTGCACCTCGCGCCCGTCGCGGAAGACCTCGCGGCGGTTGGGGTCGAGCTTGATCCCGGCGCGCTCCAGGACGGGCGGCAGCGGGACGCTCGTACGCCGGCCGAGGGCGCGCACGCGCGCGATGAGCTCGCTGAACGCGAACGGCTTCGGGAGATAGTCGTCGGCGCCGATCTCCAGGCCCTCCACGCGGTCGCTGACGTCGCCGGACGCGGTAAGCATCAGCACGCGCGTGGGCATGCCGAGCTCGACGATCTTGCGGCAGACGTCGTCGCCGTGCACGAGCGGGAGGTCACGGTCGAGGACGACCACGTCGTAGTCGTTGACGCCGATGCGCTCCAGGGCGGCCGCACCGTCGTACACGACGTCGACGGCCATGGCCTCCCGGCGCAGTCCGGTGGCCACCGCATCGGCGAGCAGCTGCTCGTCCTCGACGACGAGTACGCGCACGTCGCTTGTCCTTCCTCTGTCCACCCGGGTGACCCGTTTGCGGGCAGCCCACGGGCAGTTTCTGTCACGGGTTGTGGGCTCCATCCTGCCCTTTTCGACCGTAAACCGGCTGTAAGGCGGCGGGAAGCGGCCCGCGGGCGGATCCGCAGGTCCGGGAATGCGAAATTTTCTCGCGCGGTTGAGGTTTCCGCGGAAGGCAGCGGGGGGAGGACGGCTTTACACCCCGCGATCACGCTCTGCATGTGGCACACCACCACGTGGTCGGCTGCTCACCACTTCCCGTAGAGCGGGCGTGGGTGTCCGGCACCGTCGCCGCCCAGCCAGGGCTGCGCTGGGCACCCAATGGAGACGTGATCGCCCCTTCCCATACGGCACACCCCCGTGCCACCGACCCACGACCCAGGACGAGGGGGCGCAGCATGGACGCATTCACCGCAGGACTTCTGCAGCGCATACGGGCGACCGAGTCCGACCTGACGCGGGCCCGCGAAACCGGCGACGACTTCCTCGTGGACGTCGAACAGTCGGAGCTCGACGACCTGCACCGCCTTGCCGCCGAGCACGGTGTGGAAGTCACGGCGACGCGCGTCTGATCAGCTCGCAGCAGGCGGGGCCCCGGCAGATCCAGGCCGGGGCCCCGCTTCATGCGTACGGAGCCTGCTGCGAGACGAGGACCCTGCGCGGCCCCACGGGGGCGCGGAAGGTGGTCCCTCGGGCCTCCAGGGCCAGGTCCGGCCCGCGCCCGGGCACCCCGGCGGCGACCGCCGCCCTGAGGCGCAGGCGCGGGGCCGGGCGTCAGGTCCTCAGTCGTGCCACGCCCCCAGTTCCTCCAGCCGCGTCTGGAGGTGTTCGAAGAGGGGCGGTGGAGCCGCGATCGTCAGTTCCGGGGAGACCGGCTCCCCGGGGCGGCCGCCGGTCCGGGCGCCCGCCTCGCGGGCGATCAGGTCGCCCGCCGCGTAGTCCCAGGGGTTCAGGCCGCGCTCGTAGTACGCGTCCAGGCGGCCCGCCGCCACGTCGCACAGGTCGATCGCGGCGGAGCCGCCCCGGCGGATGTCCCGCACCTCGGGGATCATCCGGCGGACCACCTCCGCCTGCCGGGCCTTGCGCTCGGCGAGGTAGCCGAAGCCGGTGCCCACCAGGGCGAGGCCCAGGGCGGGCGCGGGGCGCACGCGCGCGGGGCGGTCGTTCAGGAACGCGCCCCCGTCCAGGACGGCACGGAAGGTCTCCTGGCGCATGGGCACGTGGACCACCCCGACGAGCGTCTCCCCGTCCTTGCGGGCCGCGATGGAGATCGCCCAACTGGGGAGTCCGTACAGGTAGTTGACGGTGCCGTCGATCGGGTCGATCACCCACTCGACACCGCTGCTGCCCTCGACGCTGGCACCCTCCTCGCCGAGCAGGCCGTCGGCGGGCCGGCGGTCGGCGAGCAGCCCGGTGATCAGCTTCTCGGCGGCGATGTCCATCTCGGTGACCACGTCGATGGCGCTGGACTTGGTGGCGGCCACCCCGAGGTCGTCGGGGCGCCCGTCGCGCAGGAAGGCGCCCGCGCGCGTGGCGGCCTCCAGCGCGATCTCGAGGAGTTCGGCCTTCAGCCGCTCGGTCGGTTCGGACTGCTCGGTCACGGTGCTCCTCATGCGTACGGGCTGTCGGCGCCCGCCGCGGCGGGCTTGGGGGCGCGGGCCGGGCAGCACCCGACCGGGCAGACGTTGTGGCTCGGGCCCAGGGCGCCGAGGGCGCAGGGGGTCACCTGCTGCCCGCGCTCGGTCGCGGCGCGCTCGACGATCAGGTCACGGATCGCGGCGGCGAACCGCGGGTCGGCGCCCACGGTGGCCGAGCGGCGCACCGGCAGCCCCAGCTCCTCGGCCTTCGCCGTGGCCTCCGTGTCGAGGTCGTACAGCACCTCCATGTGGTCCGAGACGAACCCGATGGGTGCCATCACGACCGCCGGGACCCCTGCGCCGTGCAGCTGCTCCAGGTGGTCGCAGATGTCCGGCTCCAGCCACGGGATGTGCGGGGCGCCCGAGCGCGACTGGTAGACGAGCTGCCAGGGGTGGTCGACGCCGGTCCGCTCGCGCACCGCGTCGGCGACCAGCCGCGCGACGTCGAGGTGCTGCCGCACGTACGCCCCGCCGTCCCCGTGCTCCTCGGCGGGACCGGAGGTGTCCGCCGCGGAGGTCGGGATGGAGTGGGTGGTGAAGGCGATGTGCGCCCCGGCCCGGACGTCCTCGGGGAGGTCGGCCAGCGACTTCAGGACACCCTCGATCATCGGCTCCACGAAGCCCGGGTGGTTGAAGTAGTGCCGCAGCTTGTCGACCCGCGGCAGCTCCAGGCCCTCGGCCTCCAGGGTGGCCAGGGCGCCCGCGAGGTCCTCGCGGTACTGACGGCAGCCGGAGTACGAGGCGTACGCGCTGGTGGCGAGGACGAGGATGCGGCGGTGACCGTCGGCGACCATCTCGCGCAGGGTGTCGGTCACGTAGGGCGCCCAGTTGCGATTGCCCCAGTAGACGGGCAGGTCCAGGGCGTGGTCGGCGAAGTCCTTGCGGAGGGCGTCGAGCAGGGCGCGGTTCTGGCTGTTGATGGGGCTGACCCCGCCGAAGAGGAAGTAGTGCTGCCCCACCTCCTTCAGGCGCTCCTTGGGGATGCCCCGTCCCCGGGTCACGTTCTCCAGGAACGGGACCACGTCGTCCGGGCCCTCCGGGCCTCCGAACGAGAGGAGCAGCAGAGCGTCGTACGGGCTGGCGTCGAGTGCGTCGGGCATGTCTCCGATCCTGCCACCCGCCACCGACAGGAGGACCGGCCGCCCACCGCCGACGATGGCTGGGCGCATGCGCCGGGGCCGTGAGTATGATCCCCTTCCTACCGGTCGGAAACTTACCGTCTCCGATCATGGCGCTGTTCGTTGCGGGCCTGTCCGTCGCACCCTCGGTGATCACAACGGCTCTCGTCGAACGGTCGTACGGGCGTCACCGGCCGGGCAGGCCGGATCCGCGGCGGGGAGGGTCCCATGAGCACCACAGTGAGCGGGAAGAACGGCACGTGGCGTAACTGGGCGGGGAACGTCACCGCCCGGCCCGTACGGGCGGTCACCCCCGCCTCGGTCGAGGAGCTCTCCGCCGCCGTGCGGAAGGCGGCCGAGGACGGGCTCAGGGTGAAGGCCGTCGGCACCGGGCACTCCTTCACGGCCACCGCCGCGACCGACGGCGTGCTGATCCACCCTCAACTGCTGGCCGGGATCCGCGGCATCGACCGTGCGGCCGGCACGGTCACCGTCGAGGCGGGCACTCCCCTCAAGAGACTCAACACGGCGCTCGCGCGTGAAGGACTGTCCCTCACGAACATGGGCGACATCATGGAGCAGACCGTCTCGGGCGCCACCAGCACCGGCACGCACGGCACCGGCCGGGACTCCGGCTCGATCGCCGCGCAGATCAAGGGGCTCGAACTGGTGACGGCGGACGGCTCGGTGCTCACCTGTTCGGAGCGGGAGAACCCGGACGTCTTCGCGGCCGCCCGCATCGGCCTGGGCGCGCTCGGGATCATCACCGCGATCACCTTCGCGGTGGAGCCCCTCTTCCTGCTCACCGCCCGCGAGGAACCGATGCCGTTCGAGAAGGTCCTCGCCGAGTTCGACGAACTGTGGGCCGAGAACGAGCACTTCGAGTTCTACTGGTTCCCGCACACCGGGAACACCAACACCAAGCGCAACAACCGCAGTCTCGGACCCCGTCGGCCGATCGGGCAGGTGAGCGGCTGGTTCGAGGACGAGTTCCTCTCCAACGGCGTCTTCCAGGTGGCCAACCTGGTCGGCCAGGCCGTGCCCGCCACGATCCCGGCGATCGCCCGGATATCGAGCCGCGCCCTGTCGGCCCGTACGTACACCGACATCCCCTACAAGGTCTTCACCTCCCCGCGCCGGGTGCGGTTCGTGGAGATGGAGTACGCCGTCCCGCGCGAGGCCCTGGTCGAGACGCTGCGCGAACTGAAGACCATGGTCGACCGGTCGGACCTGCGCGTCAGCTTCCCCGTCGAGGTCCGCACCGCCCCGGCCGACGACATCGCCCTGTCCACGGCGTCCGGCCGGGACAGCGCCTACGTCGCCGTACACATGTTCCGCGGCACGCCCTATCAGGCGTACTTCACCGCCGCCGAGCGCATCTTCACGGCGCACGAGGGGCGCCCCCACTGGGGCAAGGTGCACACGCGCGACGCGGAGTACCTGGCCAAGGCCTACCCGCGCTTCGGCGAGTTCACCGCACTGAGGGACCGCCTCGACCCCGACCGGCGCTTCGGCAACGACTATCTGCGCCGGGTGCTGGGGGACTAGAGGATCTCGTTCGTCCGGAGCACCGCGAGTTGAGGGATGCTCAGAAGGACGGCGACACCCGAAGTGAATCGTTCCGTTTCTGCCGGTCAGATGAAGTACGCCACGTTTGAGGGCCACGAAAACGGCGCAGAGGACGGCCAACTCGTACCCCTTGCCAGAACTTGGGCGGCGTGCCGATCCACGCGCGTGGCCCGAATGGAGTACTGTTGCGAGCCCTGGGTCCGGTCTCCCGCCAGGGTGTCCGGGGCCTTGCTGGACCGCCGGGAGGGGGCTAGTTGCACAGGGTGACAGAGTTGGTCACTTTGCGTTGCGAATAGGTAACCGTGCCATAACGGCGATCCAGGGCCCGTGCCCGACACGCCGGGCAACTCGGCAAGGTTGTGGCAGGCTGCACCCGGGCAGGCCACACTCGACTAGCGGAAGCAGCGACGCACGTGACGTCGGCAGGCACCACCCGGGAGGTCCCCATGCCCGAACTGCGTGTCGTGGCCGTCTCCAATGACGGCACACGGCTGGTGCTGAAGGCTGCGGACAGCACGGAGTACACGCTTCCGATCGACGAACGGCTCCGCGCCGCCGTGCGCGGCGATCGTCCCCGCCTCGGCCAGATCGAGATCGAGGTGGAGAGCCATCTCCGCCCCCGCGACATCCAGGCCCGTATACGTGCCGGTGCGTCCGCGGAGGAGGTCGCCCAGCTCGCCGGCATCCCCGTCGACCGCGTGCGCCGCTTCGAGGGCCCCGTGCTGGCCGAGCGTGCCTTCATGGCCGAGCGGGCACGCAAGACACCCGTGCGCCGGCCGGGCGAGAACACCGGTCCCCAGCTCGGCGAGGCCGTCCAGGAGCGGCTGCTGCTGCGCGGCGCCGAGAAGGACACCGTCCAGTGGGACTCCTGGCGCCGCGACGACGGCACCTGGGAGGTGATCCTGGTCTACCGGGTGGCGGGCGAACCGCACTCGGCGACCTGGACCTACGACCCGCCCCGCCGGCTCGTCCAGGCCGTCGACGACGAGGCGCGCGCGCTGATCGGCGAGTCCGACGACCTCGCGGCCCCCGAGCCGAGCTACCCCTTCGTGCCACGGATCGCCCGTCTGCCCCGCGAGGGCCGGCTCGACCGCGCCCCGGAGCGGCAGAGTGACCGTCCCGCGTTGCCGTCGCAGGCGACCGAGCCGGCGGAGGAGAGCACCGGCGAACGGGACTCGCTCACCAGCCTCCTGGAGGCGGTGCCGAGCTTCCGCGGCGACCTGGTCGTGCCCGAGCGGCCCGCCGAGGAGCCGGAGGAGCCCGTACAGGAACCCGCGGCGGAGGAGCCGCCCGCGCCCGCGGCCTCGGCCGGATCCGCGTACGCGGACGTTCTCATGCCGCGCACGGTCGGCAGCCACCGCGACCGGCTGATCGGCGCGACGGACCGCCAGGCCGAGGCGGACGGTGTCCGCCCGGGTCGCAGAGCGGCGGTCCCGAGTTGGGACGAAATCGTGTTCGGTACGCGCCGCAAGAAGCAGGAGTAGCCGGACCGGGACACAGGCTCTGACGGGTGGGGTGGACGTCGAGGTGGCGTACACCCCACCGCCACGCTCACTGCGGGTCGGGGCCCACCGCCACGGGGCGGTTGCTGTCCGACGACCACTCCGACCACGACCCCACGTACAGCGCGGCCGGGATGCCGGCGAGCGTCAGCGCCAGCACCTGCTGGGCCGCGGAGACGCCCGAGCCGCAGTACACGCCGACCTCGGTGCCCTCCGTGACGCCGAGCGCCTTGAAGCGCTCGGCGAGTTCCTCCTGGGGCAGGAAGTGGCCGGTTTCGGTCAGGTTCTGCGCCGTCGGCGCCGACACCGCGCCCGGAATGTGCCCGCCCACCGGGTCGATCGGCTCGACCTCGCCCCGGTAGCGCTCACCGGCCCGCGCGTCCAGGAGCAGCCCCGTCCGGGCGAGCGCCGCCGCGCCGTCCGCGTCGAGCAGCGGCAGCGCGCCCGGTGCGGGCCGGAAGTCGCCCGGCTCGGGCGCCGTTTCGATCCCGGAGGCCAGGGACCCCTCCCAGGCGGGCAGACCGCCGTCGAGCACCCGCACATCCGGGTGACCCGTGAAGCGCAGCAGCCACCACGCGCGCGCGGCGGCCCAGCCCGTCCCGCCGTCGTACACCACCACCGGCCGGTCCGAGGACACGCCTGCGGCCCGCATCGCCGCACCGAAACGCTCGATGCCGGGCAGCGGATGCCGACCGGCCGGCCCCGGCGGATCCGCGAGATCGGTGTCCAGGTCGACGAAGACGGCCCCCGGAATGTGTCCGGCCGCGTACTCGGCACGGCCGTCGAAAGGAGCGGCGCCCGCCGCCGTCGCGGTGCTCAGCTGCCAGCGGATGTCCAGGAGCGTCGGCGGCCGCGCTCCCGCCAGTTCGCTCGCGAGTTCGGATGCGGAGATGATGGCCTTCATGGCCCCCATCCTCGCGCACGGGGTGGCCCTCTCGCCCAGGTCCCGCTACTCTGCTCCGCCGGACAGGTCCGATCACCCGCTGTACGGGATCGGGCACATGCTGTACAGCCGATGGACCGCACACGGCGATCACACCGCGACGCACGAGCACCGTCCCATCGAGCCCCTGTGGCCGGCGGCCGTACCGCACGGCGCGGCCGGAGCCCGTGGTGCGACCGGTGGTGCGACCATCGACGCGGACCGTGCACCCGCGCCCACCCGGCACAGGTGCACCCGGGCGGAAGCTGAACGGCCACCACGAAGGGCCGAGGAGAGAGTGACGATGATCGAGGCACCGGGGTCGGCGGGCCTGACCGGCACGGCGCACGAGAGGCCGGCGCCCGGCGTACCGTGCTGGGTGAGTCTGATGGTGCACGGGATGGCCGCGACCCAGGAGTTCTACCGGGCGCTGTTCGGCTGGGAGTTCCGTCCGGGACCACGGCAACTCGGGCCCTATGTGCGGGCCGTGCTGCACGGCTACGAGGTGGCGGGCATCGGCCAACTGCCGCCGGACCGCCATCTCCCGATCGCCTGGACGCCGTACCTCGGCTCGGACGACGTGGACGCGACCGCCGAGGCGGTCCGCAGCTGCGGCGGCACGGTGGGGGTCGGTCCCCTGGACGCCGCCGAGGCCGGGCGCCTGGCGATCGCCTGCGACCCGACGGGCGCGGTGTTCGGCATCTGGCAGGCGGCCGAACACCTCGGCACCGGCCTGACCGGCGTCCCCGGCACTCCTGCCTGGAACGAGCTGCTGACCTACGACACGGCGAGCGTCGCCACGTTCTACCGGACGGTCTTCGGCTACGAGGAGGAGCCGGTGGCCACCGCCGACTCCGACTACCGCACCCTGCACATCGAGGGCCGTCCGGTCGCCGGCATCCACGGTGTCGGGCACGCCCTCCCCCGCGACCGGGGTCCGCACTGGTTGACGCACTTCCGGGTCGAGGACGCCGACACGGCCGCCGAGCGGGTCACCGAGCTGGGCGGACACGTCGTGAGTCCCGGTCGCAGCACCGCCCTGGGCCGTATGGTCGCGGTCGCGGACCCGGAGGGAGCGACGTTCTCGGTGGTGAGCCCGCTCGACCGAGCCGGCTCCTGACGGGTGAATCGCCGGGGCGTCAGATGGACGACACCGGCAGGACGTCGGGGGAGAGGGCCGCCGCGCGCGCGGCGGCCGCCGTCATACGGCGCCGGTGGTGGCGGCGGCACAGCACCTCGTAACCGATCTCGTCCGCCGACTGGGTCACGTCGCCCACGACGACCTGGGCACCCTCGACCACCATCTCGCCGCCCACCGTGCGGGCGTTGTGCGTCGCGCGGGCGCCGCACCAGCACAGCGCCTCCACCTGGAGGACCTCGACCCGGTCGGCCAACTCCACCAGGCGCTGGGATCCGGGGAAGAGCTTGGTGCGGAAATCGGTCGTGATACCGAAGGCGTAGACGTCGAGACCGAGGTCGTCGACCACCCGGGCCAGCTGGTCTATCTGCTCCGGCGCCAGGAACTGCGCCTCGTCCGCGATCACGTAGTCCGCTCGCCCGCCCTGGGAGAGATGGTCGACGACGTGGGCATACAGGTCCTGTCCGTCGCCCACCTCCACCGCGTCGGTGACCAGGCCCAGGCGCGAGGAGAGCTTGCCCTCGCCCGCCCGGTCGTCCCGGGTGAAGATCATGCCCACGAGGCCGCGCGCGGAGCGGTTGTGCTCGATCTGGAGAGCCAGCGTCGACTTCCCGCAGTCCATGGTTCCGGAGAAGAACACCAGCTCGGGCATGGGAGATTGAGGCCTTTCGGGCGGGGCGGAGGGCATGGGGGATCTTCACGAGCGTACTGGGCACACGGGCGCGCGCCACGCTCGGGTGGCGGTCACATGAAGGTCAGGTGCGCACTTCGAGCAGGGGCACCAGCTGTTCCACGGCCGTCATCGAGCCGTGGTTGCCGACCATGGCCGATTCCTTCGGCTCCCGCTCGGAGGCGATGATCAGCACGTCGTCACGGGCCGCCGCGACCACGTCACCGATGCGCGGGTACACGCGGTCGTCGATGTGGGGGCCGAACCAGCCCGCCGCGATCGCCTCGTCCCGCGAGGCCACCCAGAACTGCTCGCCGAGGACCTCGCGCCAACAGGTCAGGACGTCGTTCTCGGCTCCCGGCAGCGCGTAGACGTGCCGTGCGCGCCCCTCGCCGCCGAGCAGGGCGACGCCGGCGCGCAGCTCCCAGTCCTCGTCGAAGTCGATGCGGTGCCGCTCGTCGAACGGGATGTCGAGCATGCCGTGGTCGGCTGTCACGTACAGGGCGGTGCGCGGCGGCAGCTGCTCGGCCAGGCGCTGGACCAGCCGGTCGACGTACATGAGCTGGCCGCGCCAGGTGTCGGAGTCGACGCCGAATCGGTGGCCGGCGCCGTCCAGCTCGGAGTAGTACGTGTACACCAAGGAGCGTTCGCCGGCGGCCAGTTGCTCGGCCGCCAGGTCCATGCGGTCCTCGCCGGTCAGCTTCCCGCAGAACGTTCCGCCACTGAGCGCGACCTTCGTCAGCGGGGTGTTCTCGAACGCCGGGGAAGACACCTGTGCGGTGTGCACACCGGCGTCGTGAGCGAGCTGGAACACGGTGGGGTACGGCTGCCAGACCTGCGGCGGGGTCCACGGCTGCCAGCGCAGCTGGTTCATCAGCTCCCCGGTGTCCGGGTCGCGCACGGTGTAGCCGGGCAGGCCGTGCGCGCCCGGGGGCAGGCCGGTGCCGACGGAGGCCAGCGAGGTGGCCGTGGTCGCCGGGTAGCCGGCGGTGATGGGCCGCCCCGTGCCGCCGCGGGAGGACGCCAGGAGCGAGGTCATGAAGGGCGCCTCGCCGGGGTGCGCCTTCAGCTGCTCCCAGCCGAGCCCGTCGATCAGGAAGACGCAGTTGCGGTCGGCGGCGGTCAGTTCCGGGATGGCGGCATTCTGGCCGGGCACCCCCATGCCCGCCGCCAGGGTGGGCAGGAGATCGGCCAGCGAGCCCGAGCCGTACTCGGGGACGGGCGCGGAGCCGAGGGCCAGCGGCTCCGGGTGGTCGGCCCAGGCGGGGAGTGCCATCAGCGGGAGTCGTCCGCGGTCGCCTCGGAGAGGGCCTGCGCGAAGGCGAGCGCCTGGCGCACCGTCTCCGGGCCGTCCCCCGCCTCGCTGACACGCAGGCTCAGGTCGTCCGCCGTCGAGCTGCCCGTGTAGCCGTGGTCGGCCTCGCAGTTGGGGTCGCCGCAGGCGGCGGGTTCCAGATCGATACGGGAGACCGCGCCCCAGCCGATGGTCAGGACGACCTCGCGGGGCAGCGTGCCCGGGGTGTACGACTCCGGGTTGGCGACGACACGGCTGAGGACGACCGAGGCGATCCGGCCGAGCTTCACGGATTCCGTCGACGTCGTCGCGTACGGCGTCGGGGAGGTGTCGTCCGCGGCCTGCTCGTCGGTGTGGCTGACGATGAAGCGGTTGCCTGTGAGGACCAGCACGGTCACGTGCCGGCGCACCTCGTTGGCGTCGAAGGTGGTCTCCTGGTGGACCAGGTACGACCGGATGGGCTCGCCGCCCACCGCGGCTTCCACCGCCTCGGCCACGAGCGCCGGGTAGTAGCCGCTGCGCTCGATCGCCGCGCGCAGCCCCTGGGTCGTCGTACTGGTCTTGGCCATGCCGTCCATCCTACGGGGGTGCACTGACTGCGAGGCACCGCTCGTCGCTGCTCAGTACACCGGGAGCCTGCGCGGGCCCAGGTCGTCGCGGGCGGGCGGGGGAGCGAGCCGGACGGTGGCCCCGAGCACGCTCAGGCCGCGCGGGGCGACCACGACGGGCTCCAGGGTGACCGCGACGACCTCCGGATGGTCGTCGACCAGCCGTGACACGCGCAGCATCAGCTCTTCGAGGGCGGGCGTGTCCACGGGAGCGGAGCCGCGCCAGCCGAACAGGAGTGGGGCGGTCCGGATCGACCGGACCAGGGAGGTGGCGTCGCGGTCGGTGACCGGAATCAGTCGGTGCGCCATGTCGTCGAGCAGCTGGGAGGCGGCCCCGGCGAGCCCGAACGACAGGACGGCCCCGGCCGCGGGATCGATGACCGTCCGCAGGAAGGTGTCGACGCCCCGTGGCGCCATGCCCTGCACGACCGGCCGCAGTTCCTCCGGCTTGCCGAACAGGGACGTCAACTCGGCGTACGCCCGCCGCAGTTGCTCCTCGTCGGCCAGGTCGAGGCGTACGCCGCCCAGGTCGGCGCGGTGGCGCAGGTGCGGGGCGGTGGCCTTGAGCGCCACCGGGTAGCCGATCGTGCGGGCGGCCTCGAGAGCGGCCTCGGGGGTGGGAGCCGGCAGCGCCCGGCGGACGTGGATGCCGTAGCGCGCGAGCAGGTCGCAGGTCTCGTCCGTGCCGAGGGTGAGCCCCTGGCCGCGCGCGAGCAGGCCGTCGATCAGCCGGGCGGCGCCCTTCTCGTCGATATCGTCGAACTCGGGCACCTTGCCGGGCTCGGCGGCCTCCCGCCGCCACTGCGCGTACTTGACGGCTTCGGCGAGGGCCCGGACGGCGCGCTCGGCGGCGGGGTAGGCGGGGATGAGCCGGGAGTCCGGCGGCGCCTCGGTCGCGGGCGGTGGTACGGCGTCCCCGGCCTCCTGCTGCGGTCGTCCCGCGGTGCCGGCCTGGGGCCCCGTGCTCGCGGCGGCGGACAGGGCCTCTGCCAGCCCGCCGAGCTCCACGTGCACCACCAGCACGGGCTTCGCGGGAGCCGCCGCGGCGGCGGACCTCAACGCCTCCGCCAACTCCGCGTCCCCCGGCGACGTCTCCCCCACCGCCGGTATCGCCGTCACGACCACGGCATCACAGGAGTCGTCGGCCAGCGCGGCGACCAGCGCCCGGTGGAAGTCCTCGGCCGACGCCTCCGTCGTGAGATCGAGCGGCGGCGAGGGCCGCAGTCCCTCCGTGAGGCAGGCGTCGTACGTCAGCAGCCCCAGCGACTCCGAGTTCCCGAGGATCGCCACCCGGGGCCCCGCGGGCAGCGGCTGGCGGGCCAGCAGCAGGCCCGCGTCCACCAGTTCCGTGATCGTGTCCACGCGGATCACCCCGGCCTGCCGCAGCAGCGCGGACACCGTGGCGTGCGGCAGGCGTGTGGCCCGTACCGCATGCCCCTGCGGCGCGCCCCCGTGCCGCGCCCCCTGCACCACCACGAGCGGTTTGGACGCCGCCGTGCGCCGCGCGAGCCGGTTGAACTTGCGCGGGTTGCCGATGGTCTCCAGATACATCAGGGCGACGTCGGTGTCCGGGTCGTCGTACCAGTACTGGAGGACGTCGTTCCCGGACACGTCCGCCCGGTTGCCGGAGGAGACGAAGGTCGAGACACCCGTGACGCCGGTCACACCTCCGCCGCGCCGATGCAGCCGTGACAGCAGGGCGATCCCGATGGCGCCCGACTGGGCGAACAGCCCTATGCGCCCGGGGCGGGGCATCTCGGGGGCGAGGGAGGCGTTGAGCCGGACCTGCGGCGAGGTGTTGATGATCCCGAAGGCGTTCGGCCCGATGATCCGCATGCCGTACGACCGCGCCTGCCGCACCAGCTCCCGCTGCCGCTCCCGCCCCTCGGGCCCGCTCTCGGCGTACCCGGCGGAGACCACCACGAGCCCCTGCACCCCGTGCTCGCCGCACTCGGTGACGACCTCGGGGACGTGTTCGGCGGGCACGGCCACCACGGCGAGGTCGACCGGCTCGGAGATGTCGCGGACCGAGCGGTGGGCGGGGACGCCGTCGAGGTCCTTCCGGTCCGCGGCGAACGCCCGGTTCACCGCGTACAGGCGGCCGGTGTACCCGCCGTCCCTGAGGTGGTCGAGAACGCTGCGGCCCACTCCCCCGGGCGTGCGGCCGGCGCCGATCACGGCGACCGCGCCGGGTGCGAGCAGCCGCTGCACGGACCGCGCCTCGGCCCGCTGCTCCCGGGCTCGCTGGACGGCCAGCGACCGGTCGGTGGGCTCCAGGTCGAACTCGAGGCGTACGACACCGTCCTCGAAGCTGCGCTTCTGCTGGTACCCGGCGTCCGTGAACACCTTGATCATCCTGGTGTTGGCGGGCAGCACCTCGGCGGCGAACCGGCGGATGCCGCGCTCCCTGGCCACCGCCGCGATGTGTTCGAGCAGGGCGGAGGCGACGCCGCGTCCCTGGTGCGCGTCCTGCACGAGGAAGGCCACCTCGGCCTCGTCGGCAGGCGAGGAGGCGGGCAGGCCGTCGGTACCGATGCGGTCATAGCGTACGGTTGCGATGAACTCGCCGCCGACCGTGGCCGCGAGTCCCACCCTGTCCACAAAGTCGTGGTGCGTGAAGCGGTGGACGTCCTTGGCGGACAGGCGCGGGTACGGCGCGAAGAAGCGGTAGTACTTCGACTCGTCCGAGACCTGCTCGTAGAAGCTGACGAGGCGCTCGGCGTCATCGACGGTGATGGGCCTGATGCGCGCGGTGCCGCCGTCGCGCAGCACCACGTCGGCCTCCCAGTGAGCGGGGTACTCGTGCCGGTCCGACGTGGTCTGCATGGGCCCCAGAGTAAGGCTCGCGTCCGTAGGCGGCGCGAGGCAGGCTGAGGGGACCGGTCCCGGCCCGCCGGGGACGGACGACGCCCTTCCGGGCACGCTTCACCTATGGAACACTGGTCTAGACAACCCTGATACACCTGAAGGGCAGCAACACATGGCTGAGCGCCGCGTCAACGTCGGCTGGGCCGAGGGTCTCCACGCCCGCCCCGCCTCCATCTTCGTCCGGGCAGCCACGGCCTCCGGCATCCCGGTGACGATCGCCAAGGCGGGCGGCACCCCCGTCAACGCCGCGTCCATGCTGGCGGTTCTGGGCCTCGGCGCCCAGGGCGGCGAGGAGATCGTCCTGGCCTCCGACGCGGAGGGCGCGGACGCCGCGCTCGACCGCCTGGCCAAGCTGGTCGCCGAGGGCCTCGAGGAACTTCCCGAGACCGTCTGACCCTTCGGGCAGCAGCACCCCGCTTCAGCCGCGTCGCCTACATGGCGGCGCGGCTGTCGTCGTGCCGGGCAAGCTCCCGTCCCGGAGGCGACAGCCGGCGATGACCACAGTCCCGGTGCGGGAAACGGCGAGGAGCGGCGCAGGGAACGGGGACGAACGGCGCACGCAATGAAAACGGCCCACGGCGCATTCGTCAGCGCGAATAACATCGCGCACGACATACCGAAACAGCACACGTCGAATTCGTGGACGCGCGCGAAAAACAGGCAGCCGAAAAGAGGGCCTCAGCCGAATATCCATCTTTGTATACGGCGCCGGTGTTAATACCGGAGCGCCGACATGTTTACGGGGTGTTGCGAAGTCCTCACACGGTCCGCGCGGTCCGTCCCGCCGGGAAAGCGGAGCCGGTGGGCGGCCGTGGAGCGTTCCGTGTGCAGCGCCGTGATCGCCCGGGCCCGCTCGCCGTCCCCGCGCGCGACGGCGTCCACGATGCCGCCGTGCTCGGCCCAGGACTCCACGGGGTTGACCGGTGCGTCGACCGCGTACATCCATGTGATCTTGTGCCGCAGCTGGGCGAGCGTCGAGGTCAGCGCGGGGCTCCCGCAGGCCTGCGCCAGCGTCTCGTGGAACCAGCCGCCCAGGGAGCGCAGATCCTCGCTGTGGCCCCTCCTGGCCCGCTCCTGGCCCAGTCTGACCAGGCCGCGCAGCACCTTGAGGTGGGCCTCGGTACGCCGCTGCGCGGCCCGCGCGGCCCCGAGCGGCTCCAGCAGCATCCGCATCTCCAGCAGGTCGGCGGCCTCCTGCTCGGTGGGTTCCGCCACGCACGCGCCCGCGTGCCGGCGGGTGACGACGAAGCCCTCGGCCTCCAGGGTGCGCAGCGCCTCGCGCACGGGGACGCGGGAGACGCCGTAGCGGCGCGCGAGGAGTTCCTCGGTGAGCCGGCTGCCGCGCTCGTAGACACCCGCGACGATGTCATCACGGATCGCCGTGCAGACCGAGTGCGCCGGAATACGCATGACCGACCTCCGCCTTAATCCCCGTGAAACGTACGCGATTGACGCGTGTTCAACCGACTCTATTGCAGTGGGCCGGAATTTCCGACGGCGGGTCGGAATCCGAGGATATTTTTTGGACACACATGCGTTCGAAAGCCGATGACGGCCCCGGCTGATCAGCCGGGGCCGTCGGGTGCGGGCACGCCTGTCGCGTGCGCGGGCCGTCAGACGTTCACGCCGTGCGAGCGCAGGTAGGCAACGGGGTCGATGTCCGAGCCGTACTCGGGAGTGGTACGGGCCTCGAAGTGCAGGTGCGGCCCGGTGCTGTTGCCGGTGGACCCGGCGAGGGCTATCTGCTGGCCGGGGACGACCCGCTGGCCCACAAAGACGCCGATGGACGACAGGTGGCCGTACTGGGTGTAGGTGCCGTCGTTCATCCTGATGACGATCTGGTTGCCGTACGCGCCGCCCCAGCCGGTCTCGACGACGGTGCCGGAGCCGACGGCGTGCACGGGCGTGCCCGTGGCGGCGTGGAAGTCGATGCCGGTGTGGGAGCCGGAGGACCACAGGGAGCCGCCGGTCCTGTAACCGGTGGACACGAAGGAGTTGGAGATCGGCGGCACGAACGCGTTGAGACGCCTGCGCTCGGCCTCGCGTGCGGCCCGCTCCTTCGCCTCGCGCTCCTGGCGCGCCTTCTCGGCGGCCTTCCTGCGCGCGGCCTCCTCGGCCTGCTTCTGTTCGGCGGCCTGCTTCTGGGCGGCGGCCTGGGCGCCGATCTTCTCGGCGACCGAGTCACCGAGGGTGACGGCCTGGAGCAGTCCGGTCTGCTCGACAGGGGCGCCGGCGGCGAGGGCCGGGGCGGCCAGGGTGCCGATGACACCGGTGGTGGTGAGCGCTGCCACGCCGACGGCGTTCGCAGTCGTACGCTTCACACGGCTCGGGCGACGGTGCTTCCCGGTGGCGCAGGTGAACGCCATGAAGTGGCTGGTCCTTTCCTTCCCTCTCGCCTACCGGGTTAGCTGACGGGTTCGGAGCAGGAAGGTCTCCTACGGGCTCGCGCCCGATTCACCCCAGGGACTGTGGTTTTGGGTCCCCGGCTCCCCTGGCTCGCGCCGTGCGGGGACTCGGCGATGACTGTCCGGTGCCGCGGGTGCGGCGCACTGCCTGACGGACAGCCCGAATGACGCTAAGGGGACCATCTTTCAATCAGCAAACGCAGACCGGGGTTTGTAGCGCATCCCACAGGGCAGAGAGGCAACCTCTGTGGCAATACGGACAAACCCGCCAAGGGGCGGGGCCCTGGTGACACGGAAAGTCACCAGGGCCCCGGGACGGGCGCGGCGCACGCGCGCGTGCGGTGCGCTCTACTCGGCGGCGACGACGCTCACTTCACCGATGCCGAGCGCCTCGACGGGCTCCTTGATCTGCGCGGCGTCGCCCACCAGCACGGTGACCAGACGGTCCACCGGGAAGGCGTTCACCACGGCCGCGGTGGCCTCCACCGTGCCCGTGGCGGCGAGCTGCTGATACAGCGTCGACTGGTAGTCGTCCGGCAGGTGCTGCTCGACCTGGTCGGCGAGCGTGCTCGCGACGGCCGCCGCCGTCTCGAACTTCAGCGGTGCCACCCCCACCAGGTTCTGTACGGCGACGTCGCGCTCGGCGTCCGTCAGGCCCTCGGCGGCGAGGGTGCGCAGCACCTTCCACAGGTCGTCGAGCGCCGGGCCGGTGTTCGGCGTGTCGACGGAGCCGCTGATGGCGAGCATCGCGGCGCCCGTGCCGTCGGGCGCGGAGCGCAGCACCTGCCCGAAGGCCCGCACCCCGTAGGTGTAGCCCTTCTCCTCGCGCAGGACGCGGTCCAGGCGGGAGGTGAGGGTACCGCCGAGGCAGTACGTGCCGAGCACCTGCGCGGGCCACACGCGGTCGTGACGGTCGGGCCCGACACGGCCGATGAGCAGCTGGGTCTGGACGGCGCCGGGACGGTCCACGATGATCACGCGGCCGGTGTCGTCGGCGGTCACCGCGGGCACGGGACGCGGCTTGGACGGCTCCCCCGTCCAGGCGCCGAGGGTGTCACCGAGGAGCTCGTCCAGATCGATCCCGGTGAGGTCGCCGACCACGACCGCGGTGGACGTCGCGGGGCGCACAAAACGCTCGTAGAAGGCGCGGACGGCCGCGGCGTCGATGTTCGCGACCGTCTCCTCGGTGCCCTGGCGCGGGCGCGACATGCGCGAGGACGCCGGGAACAACTCCTTGGAGAGCTCCTTGGCGGCGCGACGGGCCGGGTTGGCCATCTCGTGCGGGATCTCGTCGAGGCGGTTGCGCACCAGGCGCTCCACCTCGCTGTCCGCGAACGCCGGCGACCTCAGGGCGTCGGCGAGCAGTCCGAGCGCCTTGGGGAGGCGGGAGACCGGCACCTCAAGGGAGAGGCGGACGCCGGGGTGGTCGGCGTGCGAGTCGAGGGTGGCGCCGCAGCGCTCCAGCTCGGCGGCGAACTCCTCGGCGGAGTGTTTGTCGGTGCCCTCGGAGAAGGCGCGCGCCATGATCGTGGCGACGCCGTCCAGGTTGGCCGGCTCGGCGTCCAGGGGCGCGTCGAGGAGCACCTCGACGGCGACGACCTGCTGACCGGGGCGGTGGCAGCGCAGCACGGTCAGGCCGTTGTCCAGCGTGCCGCGCTCGGGCGCCGGGAACGCCCAGGGCCGGGCCTCGCCGGGCTGGGGCTGCGGGTGGAACTCCATGGTCGCGAGCTCGGTCACTTCGCCGACTCCTCGGTCTCGTCGGTGGTCTCGGCTGCTTCCGGGGCCTCGGCCTCGGCCGCGACCGGTTCGTACACGAGCACCGCGCGGTTGTCGGGGCGCAGGCGGGCCTTGGCGATCTCCTGCACCTCCTCGGCGGTGACCTCCAGCACGCGCTTGACGGCGGTCAGGGCGAGCTGGGGGTCACCGAACAGCACGGCGTACCGGCACAGTTCGTCGGCGCGGCCCGCGACCGTGCCGAGCCGGTCCAGCCACTCGCGCTCCAACTGCGCCTGGGCACGCTCCATTTCCTCGGCCGTCGGGCCTCGCTCGGCGAACCGGGCGAGTTCCTCGTCGATGGCGGCCTCGATGACGGGCACCTCGACGTCGCCGGAGGTCTTCACGTCCAGCCACCCCAGCGAGGGCGCACCGGCGAGCCGCAGCAGGCCGAAGCCGGCGGCGACGGCGGTGCGGTCACGCCGCACGAGCCGGTTGTACAGGCGGGACGACTCGCCGCCGCCGAGGATCGTGAGCGCCAGGTCGGCCGCGTCGCACGCGCGTGTGCCGTCGTGCGGCAGCCGGTAGGCGGCCATCAGGGCGCGCGCCGGAACCTCCTCCTCGACGACCTCGCGCAGTTGCTCGCCGATGATCTCGGGCAGCGAGCCGTCGCGCGGCTGGGGCTTGCCGTCGTGGGACGGGATGGACCCGAAGTACTTCTCGATCCAGGCGAGGGTCTGCTGGGGGTCGATGTCGCCGACGACGGACAGCACCGCGTTGTTCGGCGCGTAGTAGGTGCGGAAGAACGCGCGTGCGTCCTCCAGGGTCGCCGCGTCCAGGTCGGCCATCGACCCGATCGGCGTGTGGTGGTAGGGGTGGCCCTCCGGGTAGGCGAGCGCGGTCAGCCTCTCGAAGGCGGTGCCGTAGGGGACGTTGTCGTAGCGCTGGCGGCGCTCGTTCTTCACGACGTCCCGCTGGTTCTCCATGGACTCGTCGTCGAGCGCGGCGAGCAGGGAGCCCATGCGGTCGGCCTCCAGCCAGAGGGCGAGCTCCAGCTGGTGGGCGGGCATGGTCTCGAAGTAGTTGGTGCGCTCGAAGCTGGTGGTGCCGTTGAGCGAGCCGCCCGCTCCCTGCACCAGCTCGAAGTGGCCGTTGCCCTTGACCTGGGCGGAGCCCTGGAACATCAGGTGCTCGAAGAGGTGGGCGAGACCAGTGCGCCCCTGAACCTCGTGGCGGGAGCCGACGTCGTACCAGAGGCACACCGCCGCGACCGGGGTCAGGTGGTCCTCGGAGAGCACCACGCGCAGGCCGTTGGCCAAGCGGTGCTCGGTCGCTGTCAGGCCCCCGGAGCCTGCCTCGGCTGTGGCCGTGTGACCCATGGGCATGTACGTCCCTTCGATCGAGGAAGCTGTCGCGGAAACCGCGTTTTCCTGCCGGTGCTGTCACTGTATGCAAGCGTGCCGACCGGTGGCGAAGTTCCCGGGCGGCGTACGCCGAGAGCGAGACCATGATTACGTGGGGTGGGGGACGCTCCTCGTTGACGCGTCGGGGGCCGGGACGCTCGTGATCGCCTACGGGCCGGTTTCAAGGCCCCACGGATGGGCCCCGGTCCCCGTTGTCGGTGCGGCGGTCCACAATGGTCGGCGTCAGATTCGTTTCCATGCCCAGCACAGACGGTGAAGGAGCCGGCAGCGATGGCCCGCCGCAGCACGAAGACCCCGCCACCCGACGACTCGTACGAGGAGAAGATCCTCGACATCGACGTCGTGGACGAGATGCAGGGCTCCTTCCTCGAGTACGCGTACTCGGTCATCTACTCAAGGGCCCTGCCGGACGCCCGCGACGGCCTCAAGCCGGTGCACCGGCGGATCGTCTACCAGATGAACGAGATGGGCCTGCGCCCCGACCGCGGCTATGTGAAGTGCGCCCGCGTCGTCGGCGAGGTCATGGGTAAGTTGCATCCGCACGGCGACGCGTCGATCTACGACGCCCTGGTGCGCATGGCCCAGCCCTTCTCGATGCGCGTGCCGCTGGTCGACGGCCACGGCAACTTCGGCTCGCTGGGCAACGACGACCCACCGGCGGCCATGCGGTACACCGAGTGCCGGATGGCCGAGGCCTCAGGTCTGATGACCGAGTCGATCGACGAGGACACGGTCGACTTCGCGCCCAACTACGACGGCCAGGAGCAGGAGCCGGTGGCCCTGCCCGCCGCCTTCCCGAACCTGCTGGTGAACGGCGCGTCGGGCATCGCGGTCGGCATGGCGACGAACATGCCGCCGCACAACCTGCGCGAGGTGATCGCGGCCGCCCGCCATCTGATCAGGTATCCGAACGCGGACCTGGACGCTCTGATGAAGCACGTCCCGGGCCCGGACCTGCCCACCGGCGGCCGGATCGTGGGGCTGCCCGGGATCCGGGACGCGTACGAGACGGGCCGCGGCACCTTCAGGATGCGAGCCACGGTCTCCGTGGAGGACGTGACGGCGCGCCGCAAGGGGCTCGTCGTCACCGAGCTTCCCTTCACGGTCGGCCCCGAGAAGGTGATCGCAAAGATCAAGGACCTGGTGGGCTCGAAGAAGCTCCAGGGCATCGCCGACGTCAAGGACCTCACCGACCGGGAGCACGGCCTGCGCCTGGTCATCGAGATCAAGAACGGCTTCGTGCCGGAGGCGATCCTGGAGCAGCTCTACAAGCTGACGCCCATGGAGGAGTCCTTCGGCATCAACAACGTGGCCCTGGTCGACGGCCAGCCGCTGACGCTGGGCCTCAAGGAGCTCCTCGAGGTCTACCTGGACCACCGCTTCGACGTGGTCCGCCGCCGCTCGGAGTTCCGCCGCGGCAAGAAGCGCGACCGCCTCCACCTGGTCGAGGGCCTGCTGACGGCGCTGGTGGACATCGACGAGGTCATCCGTCTGATCCGCTCCAGCGACAACTCCGCGCAGGCCAAGGAGCGCCTGATGGAGCGCTTCTCGCTGAGCGAGATCCAGACGCAGTACATCCTCGACACGCCGCTGCGCCGTCTGACGAAGTACGACCGCATCGAGCTGGAGGCGGAGAAGGACCGGCTCAACACCGAGATCGAGGAGCTGACCCGGATCCTGGAGTCGGACGCGGAGCTGCGCAAGCTGGTCTCCAACGAACTGGCCGCGGTGGCCAAGAAGTTCGGCACCGACCGGCGCACGGTGCTGCTGGAGTCCTCCGGTGTCCCGGCCCCGACGGTTCCGCTGCAGGTCGAGGATGCCCCGTGCCGGGTGCTGATGTCGTCGACGGGCCTGCTGGCGCGCACGGCCAACAACGACCCCTTCGAGGAGGACACCGACGGCAGGCGCGCCAAGCACGACGTGATCGTCTCCGTCGTCCCGGCGACGGCGCGCGGTGAGGTGGGCGTGGTGACGTCCGCCGGGCGACTGCTGCGGGTGAACGTGATCGACCTTCCGCAGCTGCCGGAGACGGCGACGCGGGCGAGCCTGTCCGGGGGTGCGCCGGTCTCGGAGTTCGTCTCCCTGACGGAGGACGAGACGGTGGTGTGCCTGACGACGCTGGACGAGTCCTCCCAGGGTCTCGCGCTCGGCACGGAACAGGGCGTGGTCAAGCGCGTGGTCCCCGACTACCCGGCGAACAAGGAGGAGTTGGAGGTCATCACCCTCAGGGAGGGCGACCGGATCGTCGGCGCGGTCGAGCTGCGCACGGGCGAGGAGGACCTGGTCTTCATCACGGACGACGCCCAGCTGCTGCGCTACCCCGCCTCCCAGGTCCGCCCGCAGGGCCGCCCGGCGGGCGGCATGGCGGGCATCAAGCTGACCGAGGGCGCCAAGGTGATCTCGTTCACGGCGGTGGACCCGGCGGCCGACGCGGTGGTCTTCACGGTCGCCGGATCGCGCGGCACGCTGGACGACTCGGTGCAGACAACGGCCAAGATGACGCCGTTCGACCAGTACCCGCGCAAGGGCCGCGCCACGGGCGGCGTGCGCTGCCAGCGGTTCCTCAAGGGCGAGGACTGCCTGTCGTTCGCGTGGGCGGGCGCGACCCCGGCCCGGGCGGCGCAGAAGAACGGCATGCCGGCCGAGCTGCCCGAGATCGACCCGCGGCGCGACGGCTCGGGCGTGTCGCTTCCGAAGACGGTCGCGGCGGTGGCGGGACCGGTGTAGGTCAGCCCTCGAGGTCGCCGAGGCCCTGAGGGGCCTCGGCCTCCTTGTCCTGGACGTAGCGGAGGACGCCCCACATGCTGTGCTCGTCGGCGTGCGGGGCGTCGTCCGTGCACGCCTGGAGTTCCTTGTCGAGGGCGGCGGTGTCGATGCCCGACCCGATGAGGACGAGCTGGGTGAGCCGCTCGTCGCCTGTCCCCCACGGCTCCGGGTAGAACCGCAGGAACCGCCCCACCGCGTGCAGGGCGTACCGGTTGTGCGGATCCGCCGGGCCGAAGTCGACGTACCCCTTGATCCGGTACAGGCCCTCGGGGCGGCTGTCGAGGAAGTCCAGCAGCCGACGGGGGCTCATGGGTACGTCGGAGCGGAAGGACAGGCTGTCGTACGCGGTGTGCAGATGGGCGTGGTGCGCATCGTCGTGCCCGTGCTCGTCCGGTCGGGGGATGTCGTCGAAGGACAGCTGCCCGACGCGCTCCTCGGCCGGCCGGCAGTCGAAGAGGAACTCCGGGTCGATGCGACCGTAGACGGACGGGACGACGGCGGCACGGTCGGCGAGCGACCGCACCAGCCGCAGGACCCGCTCGCTGTCCTCGGCCCGGTCGGTCTTGTTGACGACGACGAGGTCGGCGAGGGCGAGATGGCGGTCCAGTTCGGGATGCCTCTCGCGGGTGGCGTCGAACTCGACGGCGTCGACGACCTCGACGAGCCCGCCGTAGACGACGCGCGGCTGCTCGCTGGCCAGCACCATGCGGACCAGTTCCCGCGGTTCGGCGAGTCCGCTGGCCTCGATGACGATGACGTCGATGCCGGCGGAGGGCTGGGCGAGGCGGTCGAGGTAGAGGTCGAGTTCGCTCGCGTCGACGGCGCAGCACAGGCATCCGTTGCCGAGGGAGACGGTGGAGTCCCCGAGCGCCCCGGCGACGGCCATCGCGTCGATCTCGATGGCCCCGAAATCGTTGACGACGGCCCCGATGCGGCTGCCTCCGCTGTGGTGGAGGAGGTGGTTGAGCAGGGTGGTCTTGCCGGAGCCCAGAAAACCGGCGAGTACGACGACCGGGATCTGCTGCGGACTCGACGACTGGGTCACTGTGCGCCCCTTTTCACACCCGTGCGCCCGCCGGCGCGCGGACCGGCGGCCGTACGGGGACGGCTCGCGGACCGGCTCACGCCGCAACGGGTCGGCTCTCGTACGAGGATTGAATGCCGACCCAGGATACGAGTGCGGGGAAACCGCGCGAAGTGAACGATTGTTAGCAGCACTTGCGGGGCAGACGTTGGGCATGGCGCTGGAGCGTGCGACCCTCGCTTCCCTCCGTGCGCCTCCTCTCCGCCTCCCGGCCGATCAGAGCCGCTCGGCACCCTGGGAGACGGCAAGCGCGCCGCCCATCGCTCGCCGGTCCCCACCAGTCGACCCGCACCCGACGACCGGCGGACGGTCGCCTGATTCGGGGGTTGACATGGTCACACAGAGCTCCGGCATACGGGGGCTTGGCTCCCTCACCAGGGCGAAGATGGCAGCCGCCTTCGGCTCCATGACCGGTTGGGGCTCGCGCCGGCACAAACGCGCAGCGCTCGTGGAGCAACACCGGCTCCACTTCGAGTTGCTGTGCAAGGCCATGGACGACCCCGCGCTGGCAGCCGTCCTGCACACGTACGACACGGACGTCCCGCCGGACAAGCAGCGCCAGTACCTCTTCGCCAACGCCCTCTATGTCAACGCTCTGTATTACCACCGAATCGGGGCGCTGAGTCTCAACGAGCTGTACGGGCACCTTCGGATGATCTGCCGCAACGACATCTTCCGCGAGTACTGGGCGGCCACGCGCCGCCATCGCGAGAGCCTGCCCGCCTCGTCCGAGGAAGCCAGGCTGGGCGCGTTGATGGACGACCTGGTCCGCGACATGGACGCCCTGATCCGGGAGCAGGAGGACGGGGAGCAGTGGTGGGTGGTGGGAGAACTGCCAGAGGAGTGACGGACGTCAACTCACGGTATCGATGGGAAGACGCGTGGCTGGCGCGGGCTGTACTCTTCCCCGAGTCTGATGCGGTGAAACATCCCCGCAAGCTTCGCATTCCCTGTGCAGGGCTGCCTTTCCCACGAGGAGCGGCGGCCACTCATGAGTTCTTCCGGGCCCCCTCATGAGCTATACCGGACGAAGGAGGCCATCAGCCCGTGCAGCGTCCCACGCACCCCTCGGCCCGTCCCTCGACCAGGCTAGGAACGGACTTGAAGATCGTGCGTCGAGTCGGCGCCTCGCCCCGGGAGCGCGGCAGCGTCTCGGGGCAGAGTTGCCCCGACATCTTCGAGCTGAGCGACGGCAACTTCGCCGTCATCGGCACAGAGGCCACGGATGCTCTTGACGCGGAGCTGCCGCCCGACGCCTCACGGGCAGACTATGAACGGATCGTCGTCATCAGCCGCGAAACGCTGCTCCACGCGAAAGCGGACATCCCCGATGCATGAGTGACGGGCGCTCCCCCACCCTTCCACCCGTGGCCTCGATGCGAACGGCATCGAGGCCCGACGGTTCTCCGGCCCTCATGCCACCGCCGGCACCGCCACCGGCGGTTCCGGGCCCACGTACCGGGCCGCCGGCCGGATGATCTTCCGGTCTTCCGCCTGTTCCAGGACGTTGGCGCTCCAGCCGACCACTCGGCCCGTCGCGAAGGTGGGGGTGAACATCTCACGCGGGAGGCCACAGAGCTCCATCACCACGCCCGCGTAGAACTCCACGTTCGTGTGGAGGTCCCGGCCGGGCTTCAGTTCGGCCAGGATGGACTCCACACGGCGCTCGACCTCGATCGCGAAGTCGACGAGCGGCCCGCCGAACCGCTCCGCGATGCCGCGCAGCATCCGCGAGCGCGGGTCCTCCGTCCGGTAGACGGGGTGACCGAAGCCCATGATCCGGGTACCGGCGAGGACCTGTTCACGGATCCAGGAGTCGATGCGGTCGGGCGTGCCGATCGCATCGAGGGTGTCCAGGGCGCGGCTCGGCGCACCGCCGTGCAGCGGGCCGGACAGGGCGCCGACGGCGCCGACCAGGGCCGCGGCCACGTCCGCGCCCGTCGATGCGATCACCCGCGCCGTGAAGGTTGATGCATTGAACCCATGGTCAATGGTTGATATCAAGTACTGCTCGACCGCCCGGGCCCGCTCCGGGTCCGGCTCGGAACCCGTCAGCATGTAGAGGTAGTTGGCCGCGTGCGGCAGGTCCTCCCGTGGCTCGACGGGCTCGAGACCCCTGCCCAGCCGGTACAGCGCCGTCACCAGCGTGGGGACGGCCGCGCTCGCTGTGAGCGTGTCCTCTCGCCGCCGGTCCGCGTCGATGTCGTACACCGGTCGGAACCCCTTGGACGCGCCGAGCAGCGAGAGCGCCGTACGAGGCCGGCCAGCGGACCGGACAGGCCGGTCGCCGCCGCCACGGCGGGAAGCGCGGCCCGTACGTCCTCGGGCAGGCGGCGCAGCCGTGCGGTCCGCGCGGTGAAGGCGGAGCGCCCGCGGCTTCGAGGACGTCTGGCACCTGATGGTCCATGGCGAACTGCCCGACGCCTCACCGACACCGCACTGGGTGACGTCAGGGGACTGGAGGGCTTGCGCCTACGCCGCCGTCTCGGCCGGACTCGGCGCGCTGGAAGGCCCCCTGCACGGCGCGGCCAGCAGCCTGGCGCACCGGATGCTCCTCGAGGTCCTGGACCGGGGCACCGCGGTTCCCGTGGTCGCCGACGAACTGCGCGCCGGGCGCCGGATCCCCGGGCTCGGACACCGCCTGTATCCCGGCGAGGACCCTCGCGCGCGTGCCCTTTTCGCGGCCCTCGAGGGCCTGCCGTCCGCCGCACCCGCGCTGGCGGCGGCCAGGGACGTCGAGTCCACCGCGGCCCGCCACACGCCCCTGCACGCCAACGTCGACCTGGCCCTGGCCGTGTTCACGGCCTCTTCCGGCATGGACGCCACCGCAGGCGAGACCGTCTTCGCCGTCGCACGCACCGCGGGCTGGATCGCCCACACCCTGGAGGAGTACGAGGAACGCCCGCTGCGCATGCGTCCCAGCGGGCGCTATGCGGGAGCCCGCCCGCCACAGCCGCCCCCCGAGTGAGCCCGGCGTTCGCCGCCGGCCAAGTCAGGTTAGGCTCACCTCTGTGAGTACGTGCACGACCGCGTCCCGGGACCTCGACGAGCCCCTCGCGGGTACCGCGGCGACCGCGAGGACCTGGCTGCTCCTGGAGCAGCCCGGCCCTTGGGGTCCCAAGGCGCTCACCTCCAGCCACCTGGACCGGGCGCTCGGCCGCGCCCTGGAAGGAGCCGCGGAGGGCACCGGCGTGCGGATCGCCCTCATCCGCCGCCCCGGGCGGCACGCCGACTGCGGTACGCCCGCCGAACGGCAGGTCTACGTTGCACACACCGTGCCCGGAAACGTCTGGCTGCACGCCGCCACGACCTCCGCGCCGGAACAGCTGCTCGATCTGGACCTCGCCGCCCTGGGCGCGGGCGACCCGCACAGTTTCGACTCGGTTCTCCAGGGACGGCCGCACACCGGCGACCCGCTCGCCTTCGTCTGCACCAACGGCAGGCGCGACCGCTGCTGCGCCCTCCTCGGCCGGCCCCTCGCGGCCGAGCTGACCACCTCCGGCGTCCACGGCGTCTGGGAGGTCACCCACCTCGGCGGCCACCGCTTCTCCCCCACGGTGCTAGTCCTGCCGTTCGGATACGCGTACGGGCGGGCCCAGGCCGCCCACGTCAAGGAGGTCCTCCAGGCCGTGCGCGAAGGGCGGGTCGTGGTCGAGGGATGCCGCGGCAGCTCCGCCTGGGAGCGGCCCGCGCAGGCCGCGGAGCTCGCGGTGCGCACGACGGCCCACGAGTACGCGGCGGGAGCCCTGACCGTCCTCCGCACCGACGGCGCGGCGCCCCGCTGGAAGGTCACCGTCGCCCACACCGACGGCCGCCTGTGGCGCGTCGTCGTGGCCCAGGGCGCCTCGCTGCCGCCGCGCCCGGAGAGCTGCGGCTCGGTGCTGGGTTCCCCGGCGCGGATGGACGTGGTGTCGGTACGCCAGCTGCGCACCGCGGTCGCCGCCCACCCGGCGCACTGCTGATCGGCGGGCCCCGCGCGGAACGAGGGCGGCTCCCCGTGACGGGCCGCACCCGCACCGCACAGGAGATCCACGCCACACCCCCTACGGCACGGCGCACCCGTCCCCGTACCGTCGTACCCATGAGCCCCTCTGCCCCTGCACGACGACTGCGCCTCGGTCTGCCGCGGCGGATGTTCTCGCAGGTCCTGCTGATGCAGGTGGCGATCGCCGCGGGCGTGGCCGTGCTCGCCACCGGGCTGTTCCTGGCGCCGCTCAGCCGTCTGCTGGACGACCAGGCGATGCGCCGGGCCCTCGCGATCGCGCAGACCACGGCGGCCCAGCCGCAGATCTCCACGGATCTGCAGAGAGCGTTGCCGTCGCCCGACGGGCCGGTGCAGAAGGAGGCGGAGCGCATCCGCAAGGCCAGTCACGCCGAGTACGTCGTGGTGATGAACACAAGGGGCGTGCGCTGGTCGCACCCGGACACCTGGCAGATCGGCAAGATCGTCTCCACCGACCCGAGCGAGGCCCTGGCCGGCAAGGAGATCATGCAGATCGACAGCGGCACCCTGGGCCGCTCGGCCCGCGGCAAGGTGCCGCTGCGGGACGCGCACGGCAGGATCATCGGAGCGGTCTCCGTCGGCATCGAGTACGACAGCGTCCGGGCCCGGCTGATCCACGCGATCCCGGGCCTGTTCGCGTACGCGGGCGCGGCCCTGGCGATCGGCGCGCTGGCCGCGTACCTGATCTCGCGCAGGGTCCAGCGGCAGACCCGTGATCTCGCCTTCTCGGACATCTCGGCACTGCTCAGCGAGCGCGAGGCGATGCTGCACGGCATCAGGGAGGGCGTCGTCGCCCTGGACCGCGAGGGCCGGGTGCGTCTGGTCAACGACGAGGCGCAGCGCCTGCTGGGCATCGGCGACGAGGTCGTCGGCCGCTCCCTCGACGACGCGCTCGGCGAGGGCCGTACGACCGATGTGCTGGCCGGACGGGTCACGGGCACCGACCTGCTCACCGTGCGCGGGCACCGGGTCCTCGTCGCCAACCGCATGCCCACCGACGACGGAGGCGCCGTCGCCACCCTGCGCGACCGCACCGAGCTGGAGCAGCTGGGCCGCGAACTGGACTCCACACGCGGTCTGATCGACGCCCTGCGCGCGCAGGACCACGAACACGCCAACCGCATGCACACGCTTCTGGGACTCCTGGAACTGGAGATGTACGAGGACGCCGTGGAGTTCGTCGGCGAGGTGGTGGGCGACCACAGGGCCACGGCGGAACAGGTCACCGAGAAGATCCACGATCCGCTGCTCGCGGCCCTGTTGGTGGGCAAGGCGACGGTCGCCGCCGAGCGCGGGGTGGCCCTGTGGATCGCCGACCGGACACTGCTGCCGGACCGGTTGATCGACCCCAGAGGTCTGGTCACGATCGTAGGGAACCTGGTCGACAACGCACTCGACGCCGTGGCGGGCACTCCGCACGCGCGCGTGGAGGTCGAACTGCGTGCGGAGGGGCGCACGGCTGTCCTCAGGGTGCGTGACACAGGTCCCGGAATACCCGCCGAGCGCCGGGAGCTGGTCTTCACGGACGGATGGTCCACCAAGCAGCCCCCGGCGCACGGCAAGCGCGGCATCGGGCTGTCCCTGGTGCGCCGTCTCGCCGAACGCCAGGGAGGCAGCGCCCGGGTGACCGAGGCGGAGGGAGGAGGCGCGGAGTTCGTCGTCGTCCTCCCCGAGGCTCTCGAGGAACCGGAGCCGGCCGCCGCAGACCGCGGGGCCCTGGTCCCCGCCCGTCAGGCACCGGCGGACACGGCGCCGGCCCCGGACACGCCCGCCCCGATCCCCGAGGAGGAGTCGCGATGACCCGGCCGATCGACGTACTGGTCGTGGACGACGACCCCCGGGTCGCCCGGGTCAACGCCGCGTATGTGGAGAAGGTCGCCGGCTTCCGGGTGGCCGGCCAGGCGCACAACGCGGCCGACGCGCTGCGGCAGATGGAGACGCTGCCCCACCTCGACCTGGTCCTGATGGACCACTACCTGCCCGACGACACGGGACTCGCGGTCGTGCAGGAGATGCGCCGACGCGGCCACCAGACCGATGTGATCATGGTGACGGCGGCCCGCGACATCCAGACCGTCCAGGCCGCGATGCGGCACGGCGCGCTCCAGTACCTGGTCAAGCCGTTCGCCTTCGCGGGCCTGCGCGCCAAGCTGGAGGCGTACGCCGAGTTGCGGCGCACCCTCGACGGCGGCGGTGAGGCCGAACAGGCAGAGGTCGACCGGATCTTCGGCGCCCTGTCGGCGGGTTCGGAGCCGGGGCTGCCCAAGGGGCACTCTGCGACGACGGCGGATCTGGTACGCCGTGCCCTGCTGGACGCCTCGGGGCCGCTGTCCGCCCAGGAGATCGCCGAGCGGACCGGGCTGAGCCGCCAGACCGCCCAGCGCTATCTGAAGCTCCTGGAGCGCACGGGACGGGCCACGCTGACCCTGAAATACGGCGACGCGGGCCGCCCCGAACACCGCTACGTGTGGGCGACCCGCGCCTGAGGCACGGCCGTCGGGCTCAGCCCGCGGCCTTCTTCACGAACTCCGTGGTGTACGTCTTGCCGAGGTCGATCGTGGCGTTCTTGATGTTGGGGTTGAACGCCTTGAGGACCTTCTCGACGGTCTGCGGGCCGTCCTCGGGCATCACGCCGTCCTTGGTGAACATCGGCAGCGTGCTCTTGATGGCACTCGCGTAGAGCGTCTCGTTGCCCTTCGAGTAGTCGGCCGGCATCTTGGCGGCGATCTCGTTCGCGGAGTGTGTGGACATCCACTTGAGGGTCTTGACGAACGCGTTGGCGAGCTTCTGGACGGTGTCCTTGTGACTGTTGACCCAGTCCGTCTGCATGTACAGGCTCGACGACGGGTACGGGCCGCCCAGTGCCTCCTGCGACCCCTGCGGTGTCCGCATGTCGACGAGCACTTGGCCGAGGTTCTTCTGCAGGACCGTGGCGACGGTCGGGTCCGTGGTCATGCCGGCGTCGATGGAGCCCTGCTGGAGGGCGGAGATGAACGTCGGACCGGCGCCGACGGCGACCGGGCTGAACTCGCTGACCTGCACACCGTTCTTGACCGCGAGGTACTTGGTGAGGAAGTCGGTCGAGGAACCGAGGCCGGTGACGCCGAGCTTCCTGCCCTTGAAGTCCTTGGGCGAGGTGATGTCCTTGGCGCGCTTGTTGGAGACGATCTCCACCTCGCCGGGCGCGTGCGAGAACTGCACCACGGACTCGACGTCCTTGCCCTTGGTCTGCAGGTCGAGCGTGTGGTCGTAGAAGCCGACGGCCCCCTGGACCTGGCCGGAGACGAGGGCCGTCTCGGCCTGCACGCCGGCCGGCTCGCTCAGCAGTTCCACGTCGAGCCCCTCGGCGTCGAAGTAGCCGAGCCGCTGGGTGAGCATGGCGGGCAGGTAAATGACCTTGTCGAGGCCACCCACCATGATCTTGACCTTCTCGCCCTTGCCGTCGCCCTTGCTGCCGGAGTCCGACGAGGCGGTGGTGGCCGCGTCGTTGGCGCAGGCGGTGAGCGAGGTGGCGGCGAGCAGGCCGGCCGCGGCGAGGGCGGCGATTCTGGCGGACTTGCGCATGGCGGTTCACGTCCTTGTGAGAGGGCGGTGCGGGAGGAAACTGCAGGGGGACGGGGTCGTTGACCAGAGCCTTCGGGGGACGTCAGTGCCCGGAGTCCGACGGCTTCCAGCGGAAGATGCGGCGCTCGGCGAAGGTGAGCAGCCCCTCGGCCACCAGCGCGACGACCGCGAGGATGACCATCGCGGCGTAGACACCGGCCGCGTTGAAGGTGCCCTGGGACTGGGCGACGAGCAGGCCGATGCCCTTCGTCGCACCGATGTACTCGCCGACGATGGCGCCGATGAGCGCGAAGCCGAAGCTGACATGGAGGCTGGTGAAGATCCACGAGGTGGCCGACGGGATGACGACCTGGAGTGTCACCCGGCGGTCGCTGGCGCCCAGGATGCGGGCGTTGGCGACGAGGTTGCGGTCGACCTCGCGGGCGCCCTGGAAGGCGTTGAAGAAGACCGGGAAGAAGACCAGGACGACGGCGGAGGCGATCTTGGAGGACGGTCCGAGCCCGAACCAGATCACGAAGATCGGGGCGAGGACGATCCTGGGAATGGAGTTGAGCACCTTGATGTAGGGACCGAGGATGTCGGCGAGGAAGGCGATCCGCCCGAGCGCGATACCGAAGACGACACCGGCTATGACGCCGATGATCCAGCCGAGCAGCGCCTCGTGGAGCGTGACCCAGATCTGTTCGCCGAGCGCTCCCTGCGCGGTGCCGTGCATCACCCAGGTGGAGATCTGGTCCCAGATCTTCGACGGCATCGAGAAGTTGAACGGGTCGATGACCTTGCTCCGGGAGAGCGCCTCCCAGAGGCCGAGCACGGCGACCAGGAGCAGCACGCGGACGAGCAGGACGACGGCCTTGCGTCTGCGGGCGGCACGCGCGCGTGAGTGGGCGCGGTCGGGCTTGGAGGTGTCGACGGGCGTGGGCGCGGAGATGACCTCAGGCGACATGGGCGGCGCCCCTCTCGCGCGTGATGCGGACCTCTTCCCCCAGGGACTCCCAGATCTCGCGGTAGATCTCGATGAACCGCGGCTCCAGGCGCACCGACTCGACCTTGCGCGGCCGGGGCAGGTCGATGTCGAAGACCTGCTTCACGGTGGCGGGTCCGGCGGTCATCACGACGACCTTGTCGGCCAGCGCGATCGACTCCTCCAAATCGTGGGTGACGAAGACGACGGAGGCGCCCGTGCCCTCCCACAGCTCCAGCAACTCGTCCGACATCAGCGCCCGGGTCTGCACGTCGAGCGCCGAGAACGGCTCGTCCATCAGCAGGATCTCGGGGTCGTTGACGAAGGTGGCGGCGAGGGCGACACGCTTGCGCTGGCCGCCGGAGAGCTGGTGCGGGTAGCGGTCCTCGAAGGCCGCGAGCCCCACCCGGGCCAGCCACTCACGGGCCTTCTGCCTGGCCTCCGTCTTGGGCACGCCGCGGAAGCGCGGACCCGCCATGACGTTGGACAGGACCGTGCGCCAGGGGAACGTGGCGTCCTGCTGGAAGACGAAACCGACCTTGTCGCCGACTCCCGAGACCGGCTCGCCGGCCACCATGACCTCACCCTCGGTGGGCTCCTCCAAGCCGCTGACCAGGGTCAGGGTCGTCGACTTGCCGCATCCGGTGGGTCCGACGACGGCGACGAACTCGCCGCGCCCGACGGTCAGGTCCAGGTTCCTGACAGCCGTGTGCAGACCCCCTGACGGGGTCCGGAAGGTCTTGCTCGCGCCCCGTAGCTCGATGGCGGGGCTGGTGTCTGCGCTCATGGCCCGGGACGGTAGGTGTGGCGCGGGCCACGGCAGGAGTCTTCTGGGCGCAACCTCGACTTCTGCTTGCAAGAGTCTGTTGTGCTCTTTTTGCTCGCGCTACAACTGCGGAGCCGAAACACGGGCGTAACGCCCGCATGGCCTTGGGAGAAAGAGGCCCGATGATTGACGTCCTGGTCGTGGACGACGACTTCCGTGTCGCCGAGATAAACGCCAAGTACGTGGGAAAGGTTCCCGGTTTCCGGGTCGCCGCCCGCGCGCACAGCGCCGCCCAGGCGCTCGCCGCGGTGGAACGCGCCCCGATCGACCTGGTCCTGCTCGACCACTACCTGCCCGACCAGACGGGGCTCGAACTGGTGCACCGCATGCGCGAACGCGGCCACGGCACCGACGTCATCATGATCACCGCGGCCGGCGACGTGGCGACCGTCCAGGCCGCCATGCGTCTGGGCGCCCTGCACTACCTGGTCAAACCGTTCACGTTCGCGGCCCTGCGCACCCGCCTCGACTCCTACGCCGCGCTGCGCCGCACCGTCGACCGCGTAGGCGGCCGGGGCGTGGCCGGCCAGGAGCAGGTGGACCGGATCTTCGGTGCCCTGCGGACCACCCCCGTGGTCTCCTCACCGAGGCTGCCCAGCGGCCACTCCGAACCGACGACGGACCTCATCTGCGAGGTGCTGCACCGAGCCGGCCAGCCGCTCTCCGCGCACGAGGTGGCGGCCAGGACGGGCCTGAGCCGCTCCACCGCACAGCGTTATCTGCGGCACCTTGAACAGGCGGGCCGGCTGCGCCTGTCCCTGAAGTACGGCGACACGGGGCGGCCCGAGCACCGGTACGCATGGGTGGCGCCTTAGCAGTCCTTGCAGCTCCGAACACGATGGGCGCCCCGGCCCGCGGGTACGTCGGCGGGGGCGCCCGTCGATCACACCGCTCCGGCGCCCGTCAGTGACCGCACCTCGGTCTCCGCGTACTTGGTCTCGTCCGGCCCCTCAGGCGAGGTGACCGTGCCGAGCCAGCCCGCGAGGAAGCCGAGCGGGACGGAGACGAGGCCCGGGTTCTGCAGGGGGAAGTACTGGAAGTCGACTGCCGGGAACAGCGATCCGGGGCTTCCCGAGACGACCGGGGACAGCAGCACGAGCCCCAGTGCGGGCACGAGGCCGCCGTAGACCGCCCAGACGGCCCCGCGTGTGGTGAAGCCGCGCCAGAAGAGCGTGTAGATCAGTACCGGGAGGTTCGCCGACGCCGAGACCGCGAAGGCGAGTCCCACCAGGAACGCCACATTGAGGTCGCGGACCAGCAGGCCGAGGGCGATCGCGACCACGCCGACACCGACAGCGGCGGCCCGCGCCACCTTGACCTCGCTGCGGGCCTTGCGGCCACGGCGCCGCAGTGAGGGATAGAGGTCGTGGGCGACGGCGGCCGAGGCGGCGAGGGTGATGCCGGCGACGACGGCGAGGATCGTGGCGAAGGCGATCGCGGCGACCATGGCGAACAGCACCGTCCCCCCGGTGGTGTCCGCACCGCCGCCCAGTCGCTGCGCCAGCAGCGGTACCGCCGTGTTCCCGGCCTCGTTCGACGCGCGCACGGCGTCCGGTCCGACGACGGCGGCCGCGCCGAAACCCAGCACGATCGTCATCAGGTAGAAACCGCCGATGAGCCAGACCGACCAGACGACCGAACGGCGGGCGGCACGCGCGGTCGGCACGGTGTAGAAGCGGGAGAGGATGTGCGGCAGCCCGGCAGTGCCCAGCACCAGCGCCAGGCCCAGGCTGACGAAGTCGATCCGGGCGGTCCAGTCCCCGCCGTACTTCAGCCCCGGGGCGAGGAACGCGTCCCCGTGCCCGCTGCGCTCCGCCGCCGTGCGGAGCAACGCGTCGACGTCCCCGTGGAACCGCGCCAGCAGCGCAGCGGTCAGCGCGACCGTGCCGCCCAGCAGCAGGACCGCCTTGACGATCTGGATCCAGGTGGTGGCCCGCATTCCGCCCAGCGCCACGTAGATCACCATGAGCGCGCCGACGACGACCACCGTCCAGGCGCGCGCCGCCGTGCTCGTCCCCCCGAAGAGCAGCGCGACGAGGCTGCCCGCGCCCACCATCTGCGCCACCAGGTACAGCACGGACACCGTCACGGAGGACGTCCCCACCGCGATCCGCACCCTCCGCTCGCTCATCCGTGCCGCGACGACGTCGGCAAGCGTGAACCGCCCGCAGTTGCGCACCAGTTCGGCGACGAAGAAGAGCACCACCAGCCAGGCGACGAGGAAGCCCACCACATACAGAATCCCGTCGTACCCGAAGAGTGCGATGAGCCCCGTGACGCCGAGGAAGGAGGCCGCCGACATGTAGTCGCCCGCGATGGCAAAACCATTCTCCATCGGAGAGAACAGCCGCCCGCCCGCGTAGAACTCCTCCGCCGATCCGTGCCGGTCACGGCTCACCCAGGTGGTGATCGCCAGGGTGATCGCGACGAACACGCCGAACAGGAGCAGCGCCGGCATCTGATGGTGACCGCTCACCGCTCGCCACCCCTGAGCGGGCGAGTCAACTCCTGGGTGTCCCAGCGCAGATCGAGCGCGGCGCGGTCCCTGCGCAACCGCGCGTGCCGTGCGTACGCCCACGTCAACAGGAACGTCGTCAGGAACTGCCCGAGCCCTGCCAGCATCGCCACGTTCACGGCTCCCGCCACCGGCCGCGCCATCAGCCCCGGAGCCGCCTGTGCGGTCACCACATAGCCCACGTACCAGGTGAAGAAGACCACAAGACCCGGAACCACGAACCTCCGGTACCGGCTGCGCACCTCCCGGAACGCCGCGCTGCGCTGCACCTGCAGATAGACGTCGGCCACGCGGTCGGCGCCTTCGCCCTCCCGGCGCGCGGAGGGCACGACCGGGGCGGGGGCACCCGTCCCGTCCAGCTCGCCCCAGCCGGACGCCAGCGCGTCGTACCAGGGGTCGTCGTACTCCGCCCGCCCGGCCGCTCCCGCGCCCGCCGAGGCCGGATCACAGCCGTGGTACTTCTCAACCGAACTCTCGGGACCGTCCCCGCCTCCGCGGGAACGATCATGGTTTGACCTCATGCCCAAGCATGGACAGAGCGGGAAGATCCCAGACCTTCTTCTCCCCGCGCTTCACCCCATCAGGTGACTCACTGCGAGGGGGGCCGGACCAGCCCCGTCGCATACGCGTAACCCACCGCCCGCGCACGGTCCTTGAGCCCTGTCTTGGCGAAGAGATTGTTGATGTGGGTCTTCACAGTGGCCGTGGAAACGTGCAGCCTGCGCGCGATCTCCTGGTTGGTCAGCCCCTCGGCGATCAGTACGAGTACCTCGGTCTCCCGTGCGGTGAGCCCGTCCGGCGGCCGGGAGGCCGCTACGGGTTCCCGCTCCGGCTCCGCCAGCCGCTCCAGCAGGCGCCGTTGGATGCTCGGCGACAGCCCCGCCTCCCCGGACAGCACGCTCCGCACGGCCCGTACGATCTCGTCGCCGCCCGCGTCCTTGGTGAGATAGCCACGCGCCCCGGCTCTGATGGCCGGGAACAGCGACTCGTCGTCCCCGAAGGTGGTCAGCACGACGACCTGGGTTCCGGGGTGCTCCGCACGGATGCGCCGCGTCGCCTCGACGCCGTCGCAGCGCGGCATGCGCAGGTCCATCAGCACCACGTCCGGGGCGAGCTCGGCGACGAGCCGGACCGCCTCCTCGCCGTCCCCGGCGGCGCCGACGACCTCGATCCCGGGCAGCAGACCGAGCAGCATCACGATGCCCTCGCGCACCACCGTCTGATCGTCCGCCACCACCACCCGGGCGGGCTCCGCGCTCTCCTCCCCCGTCATACGGGCACCTTCAACGTCACCACGAATCCCTCCTCACCGGCCCCTGCATGCAGTGAGCCGCCCAGCAGCTCGGCACGCTCCCGCATGCCCAGCAGACCGTACCCGGCCCCCGACCCGGCCAGCCCGCCCGGCGAACCGCCCGAATCGCGGACGTCCAGCGTCACTTCGTGCTCGGCGTACTCCAGCCGTATGCGCACCTTGGCGCCCGGAGCGTGCTTGCGGACGTTGGTCAGGGCCTCCTGAGCGACCCTGCGGACGGCCTGGGAGGCCTCGGCGGGCAGCGGTCGACGCTCACCCGAGAAGGTGATGTCGGCACCGTCCGACGCGGAGACGAGCTCGCTGAGGAAGTCCTCGAGCGGGGACATCTCCCCGCGCAGCGCGGAGAGCGCCTGCCGGGTCTCGGCAAGCCCGTCCCGGGCCATCCCCCGCGCCGCCACGACCCGCTCCAGGATCGTCTCCCGTTCGGCCCCCGCCTCGATCAGCAACCGGGCCGCCTCCAGATGCACCAGCTGCGCCGAGAGGCTGTGCGCCAGTACGTCGTGGATCTCCCGTGCGATCCGCGTCCGCTCCGCCAGGGCCGCCGACTCCGCCTCGGCCGCCCGCGCGGCCCTCTCCTGGGCGAGCAGCCGCAGGGCGCTGCCGCGTGCCTCGGCATCGAGGCGCAGGACATAGCCGGCGAGCGCGATCCCGACGACGGTGACCGCCGTGTTCAGCCAGGCGTCGTCGGTGGCGGCCGCGTACGCCCCCAGACCGAGGCCGGCGGCGGGTGCGGCGGCCGCGAGGGGCAGCCGCTCCAGGGCGCCGATGGCACAGCCGCACCACAGGACCATGGCGGGCACGCGCAGATCCGCCACGTACGCCGTCGCACCCATCCCGAGGAGCGCGACGAGCAGGGCGACCGAGGGCAACAGCCGGTGGTGGAAGGTGGCCCGGAAGAAGGCCCACGCCCCTGCCGCGCACACCAGGACTCCGAACGCCGCCGCGGCGATGCCCCACGAACGCAGGCTGCCATCCGTGAACGTCGTCCACAGGAGCATGCCGAGGGCGACGAGCCGTGCGATCCGGGCGAGCCCGCGCCGGGCGGCGGAGACACCGGCGCGGGACAGGGCCTCTCGGGAGGGCCAGCGTGTCCACACGTACTCCGTCACATGGACCCCTTCCTCGAGGGCGAGGTCACGCGGTCACCGTACGCCGGACCCCGCAGTTGGGCGGTGGAGAGGGAACGCGACCGCCAGACCAGGATCCCGCTGCGCACCAGCAGGGTGGCGGCGAGAGCGAGGAACAGGGCGGAGCTGTCCTGGTGGACGCCGAGGACCGCGCCGATGGCGAAGAGACCGACGCGCAGGCCTATGCCGACGATCCACACCGCGACGCTTGCCTTGGTGCCGCGGCTCCAGACCGTGCCGTCCGGCTCGGTCCATATGCGGGTGGTCCAGGCCCAACCGGCGCCCGTGGCCAGCCCGATGAGCAGCTCGGCCGCGATGAGGAGGGCGGACTCGGCGTGGTGGTGGGGGTCGAGCACGTCGGGCTCGCGCACGGCCAGGAAGGCCAGGACGGCAGGCATGACCCACCAACGGCGGTCGGCCGAGATCCGGCGCGCTCGGAACTGACGCACGAGGATCAGGACGACTGCGGCGGTGATCAGCAGGGCGTCGGTGGGCCCGGACATCGTGGCCTCCGTGGGCGAGGAAGGGCGCTGTCGCGGCGGGTGCCGTCGACGCCTTCGACGCTACGGAAGCCGGCGGGGCGGTGGATCGGAGCCGGGGTGGATGGTGGGTGGATCCTCGGGCCTGCCCCGGCTCCACCCAGGGGTGGAGAGCCCGGGCAGGCACCGGTCAGAAAACGGATGCGGCCGGGAGGGACGCGAAGGCGCCTCTCCCGGCCCGCCGGGCCACTTGCCCCAGACGCCGCAGCGGCTACGCGTCGATGCGGGACCTGTCCAGTGTCGCCGCGGAGCTGGAGATGAACTCCTTGCGCGGTGCCACGTCGTTGCCCATCAGGAGGTCGAAGACCTGTTCGGCGGCTTCCAGGTCGGAGAGGTTGATCCGGCGCAGGGTGCGATGGCGCGGGTCCATCGTCGTCTCGGCCAGCTGGTCGGCGTCCATCTCGCCGAGGCCCTTGTAGCGCTGGATGGAGTCCTTGTACCGGATGCCCTTGCTCTGGAACTCCAGGAGCTTGTCGCGCAGTTCGCGGTCCGAGTACGTGTAGACGTACTTGTCCTGGCCCTTCTTCGGCTGGATCAGCTCGATGCGGTGCAGCGGCGGCACCGCGGCGAACACCCGGCCCGCCTCGACCATGGGCCGCATGTAGCGGTGGAACAGGGTCAGCAGCAGGGTGCGGATGTGGGAACCGTCCACGTCGGCGTCGGTCATCATGATGATCTTGCCGTAGCGGGCCGCGTCGAGGTCGAAGGTCCGGCCGGACCCCGCTCCTATGACCTGGATGATCGCTCCGCACTCGGCGTTCTTCAGCATGTCCGTGACGGACGACTTCTGGACGTTCAGGATCTTGCCACGGATCGGCAGGAGCGCCTGGAACTCGGAGTTCCGCGCGAGCTTCGCCGTACCGAGCGCGGAGTCGCCCTCGACGATGAACAGCTCGCTGCGGTCGACGTCGTCGCTGCGGCAGTCGGCGAGCTTGGCGGGCAGCGAGGAGGACTCCAAGGCCGTCTTGCGGCGCTGGGCGTCCTTGTGCTGGCGCGCCGCGATACGCGTGCGGGCGGCGGCGACGGCCTTCTCCAGGACGACCCTGGCCTGCTGGGCGGCATCACGCTTGGTGGACGTCAGGAATGCCTTGAGCTCCTTGGAGACCACGTTCGCCACGATGCGGCGCGCCGCGGACGTCCCGAGGACCTCCTTGGTCTGCCCCTCGAACTGCGGCTCGGCCAGACGCACCGTGACGACCGCGGTGAGCCCCTCGAGCGCGTCGTCCTTGACGATGTCGTCCTCGGCGACGCGCAGCATCTTCTTGGCGCGCAGGACCTCGTTCATCGTCCGGGTGACGGCCTGCTCGAAGCCGGCGACGTGGGTGCCGCCCTTGGGGGTGGCGATGATGTTCACGAACGACCTGAGCGTCGTGTCGTAACCGGTGCCCCAGCGCAGCGCGACGTCGACGCCGAGCTCCCGGGTGACCTCGGTGGGCGTCATCTGGCCGTGGTCGTCGAGGACGGGGACCGTCTCCTTGAAGGTGCCCTGTCCGGAGAAACGGAGGACGTCGCACACCGGCTTGTCGCTCGCCAGGTACTCGCAGAACTCGCTGATGCCACCGTCGAAGCGGAAGGACTCCTCGCCCTTGCTGCCGCCCTCTCCGAGCCCGTATTCGTCGCGGACGACGATGGTGAGCCCGGGTACCAGGAACGCGGTCTGGCGGGCGCGCTGGTGCAGCGTCTCCAGGGAGAGCTTGGCGTCCTTGAGGAAGATCTGGCGGTCGGCCCAGTAGCGCACCCGCGTGCCGGTGCGGGTCTTGGGGATCTTCTTGGTCTTGTGCAGGCCGCCCTTGGCCTCGAACTTCGCGTCCGGGCCGTCGGCGGCGAAGACGCCCGGCACGCCGCGCCGGAAGCTGATCAGGTGGGTGTGGCCGCCACGGTCGACCTCGACGTCCAGACGCGCGGAGAGGGCGTTCACCACGGACGCCCCGACGCCGTGCAGACCGCCGGACGCCGCGTAGGAGCCACCGCCGAACTTGCCGCCGGCGTGCAGCTTGGTCATGACGACCTCGACGCCGGACAGGCGGGTCTTGGGCTCGACGTCGACCGGGATGCCCCGGCCGTTGTCCCGTACCTCCACCGAGGCGTCGTCGTGCAGGATCACCTCGATGTGGTCGCAGTAGCCGCCCAGTGCCTCGTCGACGGAGTTGTCGATGATCTCCCAGAGGCAGTGCATCAGGCCCCGGCTGTCGGTGGAGCCGATATACATGCCGGGGCGCTTGCGCACGGCCTCGAGGCCTTCGAGGACGAGAAGGTGCCGCGCGGTGTAGTTGGAACCGTCCCGGTCTGCTCCGGTCAGCAGCGCAGTGGACGGCACGGACGTCTCGGCGGTCACGCGGTTCGCTCCTCGCTGAATTTCAGATGGGACCCCCTGGGGTGAGGGTCGGCTTCGGTCGCCGCTCCGAGGGTACCGAGGCCTGGTAGAGCCGTTGTAACGCATCCCTCGTCGGCACCTCAGAGTAATCCAGAGTCGTACGGACGTTCGATCCCTCGTGGGGGTGAAGTACATATCACGTTCCCTTCGAGGCATGAACCATTTAGCCTCGGGGCACGTCCTCATCCACAACCGGCAACCCGCCGGGAGGACGGACAACCGACACACAGCGCGAACCCGTACGACACAAAAGACGTAATACGGCACATTCGCCGCCAACCGGCAGCAGACAGCCGGCTCGGAAAGATTTTTTCGAGGAGAAGCCGCGAGCGGGAACGTTTTCGGCCTGGTTGGATGTTGACCCTGGTACGACAGCTCGTCGAGCTAGAGAAGAGGCGACGTGACTACTGTTCTGACCCCCGCGAGCCCGCTGACGGCCGCTGACCGCTGCGACCGTTGCGGCGCCCAGGCGTACCTGCGCGTCGTCCTCCTGAGCGGCGGAGAACTGCTCTTCTGCGCCCACCACGGCCGCAAGTTCGAGCCGGAACTCAAGAAGATCGCCGCTGAGATACAGGACGAGACGGAACGGCTCACCTCCGTTCCCGCGAGCGCGTCCGAAGAGGAACGCTGACCTTTCGCGTCCCCGACGAGCCGACACCGGCAGCGCCGCCGGTGAACGGGCGGCCACCCCATCCGGGGAGTGGCCGCCCGTACTCGTAGGACGCGAAGGGCCGGCGCCCTCGTGACGCGCACCGACCGCACGCCCCGTGCCGGCGACAGCCCGCACCGGCGTGCCTTTTCCCGCGGCGCGAGGCTGCGCCCGGTGGCGCCGCCCTCAGCGGCCGCCTCCCAGCGCCTTGACGGCCTCCGAGACCCGTGTGTAGACACCAGGGCGCCCCGGCTGCCCACAGCCGCTCCCCCAGGACACCACCCCGATCAGGCGCCCATTGGCGACCAGCGGCCCTCCACTGTCCCCCTGACAGGCGTCATGGCCGCCTTCGGGCGCTCCGGCGCACAGCATGGAGGACGCGACGTATCTGCCGTCCAGACCACCCGGATACGCCCTTTCACAGGTCACATCCGTCAGGACCTGAAGGCTGGCGGCCCGCAGGCTGCTCGTGTAGGTGGCATTCCCCGTGACGTCCCCCCAGCCGTACACCGTCGCCGGCGTGCCTGGCGTATAGGCCGGATCCCCGGCGGGCGCCATGGGGATGACCGAGCTGGCGGGCAGCGGGGTGGCGAGGGTGAGCACACCGAAGTCCCCGGTGTTCGTATAGCTGTTGTACTGCGGATTGACCCATGTCGACGTCACGGGGATCTCCTTGCCCTGGCTGGACGTGAGGTCCGTGCGATCCGCGATCACCTTCAGATCCCGCACCCGCCCGGGCGGCGCTCCGAGGACGGCCGCGCTCAGACAGTGGGCGGCGGTCAGGACCATGGAGCGGCCCACCACCACGCCTCCGCAGAACTGCCCCGCCCGGGTACCTCCGAACCGGTCACGGCTGGACAGGGCGACCGTCCACGGGCTCTGTGAGATGTCGACCGGAGACCCTCCGATGACAACGCTGTCTGCCGTCGCCGGCGCGGGTGCCGTCAGCTGTATCAGGGCTGCTGCGGCCGCCAGCGCCAGGGATCGGACGTAGGGGCGAGGCATGCGCTCTCCTCACTGTCGGATGGTCGTAGAACACCCACAGTGATTCAGCTCGCCGCATCCCGCACACGCAAAGGGGCCGCCTCCCGTAGGAGACGGCCCCTGATGACGTACGGCCGAGGGCTAGTCGAGGTAGTCGCGCAGTACCTGCGAGCGCGACGGGTGACGCAGCTTCGACATCGTCTTGGACTCGATCTGGCGGATGCGCTCACGGGTGACGCCGTACACCTTGCCGATCTCGTCGAGGGTCTTCGGCTGACCGTCGGTGAGACCGAAACGCATGGAGACCACGCCCGCCTCACGCTCGGAGAGCGTGTCGAGCACGGAGTGCAGCTGTTCCTGCAGCAGCGTGAAGCTGACCGCGTCGGCCGGGACGACCGCCTCGGAGTCCTCGATGAGGTCACCGAACTCGCTGTCGCCGTCCTCGCCGAGCGGGGTGTGCAGCGAGATCGGCTCCCGGCCGTACTTCTGGACCTCGATGACCTTCTCCGGGGTCATGTCGAGCTCCTTGGCCAGCTCCTCCGGGGTGGGCTCCCGGCCCAGGTCCTGGAGCATCTGCCGCTGCACGCGCGCGAGCTTGTTGATGACCTCGACCATGTGCACCGGGATACGGATGGTGCGGGCCTGGTCGGCCATGGCGCGGGTGATCGCCTGACGGATCCACCAGGTGGCGTACGTGGAGAACTTGTAGCCCTTGGTGTAGTCGAACTTCTCGACCGCGCGGATCAGACCGAGGTTGCCCTCCTGGATGAGGTCCAGGAAGAGCATGCCGCGCCCTGTGTAGCGCTTGGCCAGGGAGACCACCAGACGGAGGTTGGCCTCCAGGAGGTGGTTCTTGGCGCGGCGGCCGTCCTCCGCGATGATCTCGAGCTCACGCTTGAGCTTGGGGGCGAGCTTGTCGGCGTTGGCCAGCTTGTCCTCGGCGAAGAGGCCGGCCTCGATGCGCTTGGCGAGCTCGACCTCCTGCTCGGCGTTGAGCAGGGGGACCTTGCCGATCTGCTTCAGGTAGTCCTTGACCGGGTCGGCGGTGGCGCCGGCCGCGGCGACCTGCTGCGCGGGCGCGTCGTCCTCGTCCTCGTCGGAGAGCACGAAGCCTGCGTTCTCCGCGCCCTCGGGCTCCTCGCCGGCCTTGACGGGGGTGTCCTCGAGGACGTCCTCGTCGAGCAGCTCGACGTCGTCCTTCTTGGCGGCGGTCGTCTTCTTGGCCGCCGTCTTCTTGGCGACGGCCTTCTTCGCGACCGTCTTCTTCACTGCCGCCGCCTTCTTGGCCGCGGTCTTCTTGACGGGCGCGTCCTCAGCCGGATCGTCGGCGACCGGCACCGCCGGGGCGGCGGGAGCGGTGGCCTTCTTCGTGGTCACCGCCTTCGCCGGGACGGCCTTGGTGGCGGTGCGCTTGGCCGGACTCTTCGCTGCGACGCTCTTGCGGGTGCGCTTGGGCTCTGCGGCACTGACCATCAGCGTCACACCCTCTTCCTCGAGGATCTGGTTGAGGCTGCGCAGTACGTTCTTCCACTGAGTGGCCGGAATCTGGTCAGCTTCGAAGGCCCGACGCACATCGTCGCCGGCGATCTGCCCCTCAGCCTTTCCCCGCTCAATGAGAGCCATGACAGAGACGGACTCGGCGATCTCCGGCGGGAGCGTACGGGATGTGCTGGCCGACACGAACAACCTCTCGGAACGTTGGAAAACGGCTTCCGGCCCCATCCACAACGGACAGGAGCCGACCGCCGGCTTGGGGATGGGCCGACGGCGCGGGCGGGGGCCGGGAAGATGCACAGCGCCGCGAACGGCGTCCGTATTCCCTCCTCGGCTGTCACCTCTTAGGTCATCGCGCAGCCCCGCAGAGCGTTACGCCCAATCTACGTGGCCCGGATCACACCCCGTAACCGTTCAAAAACGTCCAGATACGGGCAGAGGTGATCGGTCGACGCCACTGCCGACGCTCGGCCGTCGACGGTTCTCCACCACCGCGTATCCCGGAAGCCGCGTTTGACACAGGGAATCCGTATCCGGCACCGGGAATCCGTCGCCGCCGGCTCCGAGGACTCCGGTCGCCACCGGATCACTCGAGACCGGCGCCGGATCCCCGACGGCTGAGTCACCCCGGCTCGGGGCGGGGTCGCCGGTCTCCGTCGGGCTCCGCCGGGTCCCGGGAGGATCCGACGGAGTCCGACGGCGGGCGTACGGCTCTCCGCGGCCGGCGGCCGCGCCGGCCGGGTGCCGCCCGATGCGGGCACCCACCCCTGGTCGCATCGCCGACGGTGTGCGGTCAGTGCTCGCGCGGCGCGGGCACCACGCGCTCGACCTCGGGGTGGACGGTGAGCAGTTGCCGCATGGCGCCCTCGGCGGCCGCGCCGTCACCCGCGGCGAGGGCGTCCACGATGCGGGCGTGCTGCGACAGTGCCGTCTCGGTCGGGCGCTCGCACCCGGTGACCGGGCCGCCGGAGACCTGGAGGGCGGCAGAGACGATCCCCGAGAGGTGCTCCAGCATGCGGTTGCCGGCGACCTGGATGAGCAGCGAGTGGAACTCCGCGTCGGCACGCGAGAAGGTCAGTGAGTCGCCCTGCCCCATGGCGTGGCCCATGATCTCGACCATGTCGCCGAGCCGCTGCTGCACCTCCTCGCGCCCGTGCCCGGCGGCCAGGCGCGCGGCGAGCGGCTCGATGGTCCAGCGCAGTTCGCTCAGCTCGCGGCGCTGGTCGTCGCGCTGCGGCCCGAAGGCACGCCACTCGATGATGTCCGGGTCCAGGAGGTTCCAGTCGCTGACGGGGCGTACGCGTGTGCCGACGTTCGGGCGGGCGCTGACCAGGCCCTTGGCCTCCAGGACGCGCAGCGATTCACGGACCACGGTCCGGGAGACCTCGAAACGCTGCCCGATCTCCTCGGGCACCAGTGGGCGGTCGGCACCCAGGTCCCCGGAGACGATCATCTGGCCCAGCTGCTGGACGAGTTGGCCGTGCAGTCCGCGTCCGCGGCTGCCCGCGGCGCGTCGGCCGACGCGGCCCAGTTCCGGCTCCCCGCCCTCCCACGAGGGGGCGCCGACGCGGTCGGCGGCGGGCGCCTCGGCGTAGGGGTAGCGGTCGAGTTCGCCCGGTCCGGCCAGGCCGGAGTCTGCTGAGCGGGCGGCGGTCATCATGGTGTGCGCAAGGGTACTCACGGATCCTTTGTCGGCGCCCTCTCCAACTCCCTTGAGGTCTTTGGTGAAAAGCACACGAAAGGGTGATCGCTCACAGCGTCGCAATTGACGCCTTATCGGAAAGAAATGGGCGCTTTTCAGGGGAGTTGCGACACAGGGGGACCGGATCGGCACGGACTGTAGTCATCGGACTCTGCTGCGCAGGGTTGTGATCAGGTAGGCGCACAGCAGGGCGGACAGGGACAAGGTCAGCGCCCCGCCCACAGGTTGGGCGATCATGCGCGCCGCCACGGCCAGGTACCTGTCCCCGCCGAAGGGCCAGCGCAGCAGCGTCAGGGCGGGCATCCGCTCGGCGAGGCCCGTCGCGGTCCGCACGGACGGCCCCGCCAGCGCCTTCTCGACCAGGGGTACGACGACGACGGGCACCGCGAGGACGGCGGCGAGCCCCGCGGTCGTGGACCGGAAGATACCGGCGGCCAGCACACCGGCCCAGGCGCATCCTGCGACCAGCCCGCACCAACTGGCCGCGAGCGGAAGCCAGTCGGCGGGAACCTGGGCGGCCTCCCGCCCGTAGAGGATGTGGAGCGACACCAGGTCGCAGACGGCGGCGAGGGTGGCCAGGGCCAGCGCCGTGGCCCCGGCGACGAGGAGTTTGGCGGCGAGCAGCCCCAGGCGGCGGGAGACGGTCCCGCGGGCCGCCGCCAGGGCGGGATGTCGGAACTCGTCGCCGAAGGCGTGGGCACCCAGCAGTCCGGCGCCGAGCGCCGCGGGCGGCAGCGGGAGCTGTTGCGGCCAGGCGGCCAGCAGGCGGTGCTGCGGAGTGTGCCCGGCCCGGGCGAGAAAGACGGAGAGCAGAACCGAGGTGACGAGGACGGCGGCCGCGGTGGCGTAGCCGGTGCCGATCCCGGCGGCACGGCGCAGTTCGTAGCGCAGCGGACGCAGCGGGCTCGGGACGGACCGGACGTCGACGGGCGGTGACAGCGGGGGCAGGTCGCCCGGTTCGGGCGTCCCGGCGGACAGGGCCGCGGCGGTCTCGACACCGACGGTCGGCCCCATGTCACCGATCTCGTCGGCAAGTTGGTGAACGAGAATGCCGTGCCGGAAGGCGGCCTCGCCGATGTCGGCACACGTACTGCCGTACACCGACAGCCGGTTGCCGTCCTCCTGCACGATCTCCACCGAACGCTGCGCGGTTCTGGCCTCCTTGGCGAGCAGGGCGCCCAGGCGGGCGGCGTGCGGGCTGCGAACGGCCACGCGGGGGCGCAGCCGGGTACGGGCGAAGTCCGCGGCCGGCTGGTCGGCGACGAGACGGCCCCGGTCGAGGGTGACGACGTGATCGGCGGTGCGCGCCGCCTCCTTCGGGTCGGCCGTGGTGAACAGGACGGTGCCGCCCTGGGCGGCGTGCGCGCGCAGGGCGCCGTGCAGCCAGCGCCCCTCACGGGCGGAGAGACCGGCCGCGGGGTCGTCGAGGACGAGCGCGTGCGGGTCGGCGAGCAGGGCGCAGGCGAGGCCCAGGCGACGGTCCATGCCGCGCGAGAGGTTGCCCAGGCGCTCGTCGCGCAGGCGGACGAGTCCCACGGCCTCGAGGACCTCGTCGGCGCGCCGGGCCGGCACGCCCGCGGCTGCGCACAGCATGCGCAGTTGCCCGCGGACCGTGCGCGCGGGATGACCGGGGACATCGCCGAGCAGCACGCCCACTTCACGGGCGGGGTGGGCGATGCGGTGCAGCGGGCGGCCCCGGAAGTAGGTGATGCCGCGGCCCGATTGAAGTTCGAGCATGAGCCGGAGCGCCGTCGTCTTGCCCGCACCCGAGGCTCCCAGAAGCGCGGTGACATGGCCCGCGTGAGCCTCGAAGGACACGTCGTCGACGGCGGGCGGAAGGTCCTTGCGGGGGGTGCCGGTCAATCCGATCGCCTGGATCACTCGAAGCAAGATAGCGCGATATGCCCAATTTGTCGGGAACCTTGCGGACAGACAGGCTCTTCCATTGATCAGACATAACGCGATCGGACATATGTCCGGAGCTGGTGTCGGCGACCGGAGGTCCACGACCGACACCCACGACGCCGGGGAGCTCGCAGACGGCGGCCGGCTTCCCGCAGCCGTCGTGGGTCGCGTTCACCCCCGTGACGCCGCCGGTCAGACCTCAGGACGCAGCATCGGCGGGTTGAGCAGCGTGGCGCCGCCCGCGCGGAAGAGCTGTGCGGGGCGGCCGCCCTGGCGGGTCGTCGTACCGCCCGTGGGGACGAGGAAGCCGGGCGTACCCGTCACCTTGCGGTGGAAGTTGCGCGGATCGAGCGCCACACCCCACACGGCCTCGTAGACCCTGCGCAGCTCGCCGACGGTGAACTCGGGAGGGCAGAAGGCAGTGGCCAGCGAGGAGTACTCGATCTTGGACCGAGCGCGCTCGACACCGTCCGCGAGGATCTGCGCGTGATCGAAGGCGAGCGGAGCCACAGGTTCGCCGGCGCGGCCGTACCCGCCCTGCTGCAGCAGCTCCTCGACCGGCGCCCAGCGTACGTTGCTGGCGTCACCGCCGGGCCGGGGCGCGGGCAGGTCGGGGGCGAGCGCGAGATGGGCGACGCTCACCACCCTCATCCGCGGATCGCGCTTCGGGTCGCCGTACGTGGCCAGCTGCTCAAGGTGGGCGCCGTTGTCCTGAGCCGGCGCGGACGGGTCGTGGGCCCGCAGCCCCGTCTCCTCGGCCAGCTCGCGTGCGGCGGCCTGCGCCAGGTCCTCGTCAGCCCGGACGAAGCCGCCTGGCAGTGCCCACCGGCCCTGGAAGGGCGGCTCACCCCTGCGCACCGCCAGCGCACACAGGGCGTGGCGGCGCACGGTCAGCACGACCAGATCCACGGTGACGGCGAAGGGCGGGAAGGCTGACGGGTCGTAGGGCATGCCGCGATCATAGTCGTCTGCCTGACGATAAACACTCCCTTCCGCGACCGCGGCGGCTGATCCACTTCTGTCCGACACAGGTCTCATCGGCACTCGGCCTCCGTGCTGCCGCGCTACGTCATCCGAGATCACACCCCCAGCTGCAGCCCGTCGGCGGCCTCCTCCACCATGGCGAGGCCGAGCCGGCCCACGCGCACGGAGAAGGGGGCGCCGGCCAGCCTCAGTCCGGTCAGGACGATCTCACCGAGCGGGGCGCTGCGCACCGGACACAGGGTCACCGTCCCGGCGGGCGCGTCGGGACGGATTCCGACGAGCGCGGTGAGCAGCAGCACCCCGGCGGCGGCCGCCGTGGCGGCGGGCCGGCAGGCCGCCGGGTGCGGAAGCGGCGCGCTCCCCTCCGTCCTCGGCTCGCCGGCGAACATCTCGGGCAGCCGGTATCCGAACGCCTCCGCCGCCGTCAGCATCCCCCCGAGCAGGCCGCCCGCCTCCTTCTCGTATCCGGCGGCGGCCAGTCCCGCGACGGCGACTGCCGTCTCCTGGACGCGCACCGCTCCTCCGCGGTGTCCGAACGGGTTGTACGCCGCCTCCCTGGCCGCCAGGCCGCGCAGTCCCCAGCCGGAGTCCATGGCGGGGCCGCCGAGCAACCGCGCGAGCTGCTCGGTGCGCACCTTGTCCAGCAGGCCGGGCGCCAGGGTGCCGCAGCCGAGCAGCCCGGTGTCGAGGAGGTGGGCGGCGCCCGCGCCGAGGTGCGGTACGAGGCGTCCGTCGCGGATGCGGGCGGCCGCCGGTCTGCCCCCCGACCGGTCCTCGATCCAGAAGTCCTCGCAGAACGCGTCGCGCAGCTCCTCGGCCCATTCGCGCAGCTCGGCCCCGCCCGGTCGCCCGTATGCGTCGAGCAGGTCGGCGCCGACCACCGCGGCGCGGTGGGCGTACGCCTGGGTCTCGCAACGCAGCGGCCCGGTCGGCTGCGGGTCGGGGAGGTAGACGCCGTCACCGACGGTGGTGCGCAACCACCGCAGACAGTGCTCGGCCGCCGGCAGCAGCTCCTCCGTCGCCTGCTCGGGAAGCCCCCAGCGCCAGGCTTCCGCGAGGAGCACGGGGAACAGCAGGGTGGCCTCGGTGCCCGTGCAGCCCGGTGGCAGATGCGCGCCCGCGTCCCGGCGGGGCCCCGGGATCATGCCCGAGCGGAGGCCCGGGCCGCCGATCTGGGTACGGGCGAGGATCCGCAGCGTGCCCGCGGCCAGCCGGGTGCCGAGCGGCAGCGTCATCCGGGCCGCCGCCAGGGATTCCGCGGGCGCCGGGCCGCAGCGCCACGGCGCTCCGGCCGCCAGCTGGATGTCGGAAGGGTGCGCGGGGTCCCGGAGCAGCAGGGCCCTGAGGTCCTCGACACAGGTGTCCAGCAGCGGCTGGACGCGGGGGTCGTCCCCGGTGGCCCGCGCCTGTGCGAGCGGGCTCGCCGCGCCGTGTCCCACCGCTCTGACCGGAGCCGCGCCGTCCGGCCGCAGCCGCAGTTCCACGGTCCGCGTCCCGCCGGGCGGCAGTTCCAGCTCCCAGCGCAGGAGCCCCGCCGAGGCGAGGGCGTCCGTGGGGGGCGGCGCGGCCGTGACCGCGCAGTCGCCCTTCTGACAGGACCAGCGCAGCCCGGAATCATGGACGGTGGCGGGGACTTCGGATCCGGTACTGCCCGAGGCGATCTCTCCCAGTTCGGCGAAGTCGGTGCCGAGGGACACCTCCAACGGCAGCCGCAGCGGGCGCGGGGCCGCGCTGTGCAGGGTGATCCGCTCGGTGCCGTCGGCGAACCGAACGCGCTCCACGACGACGTCCGGATCCGGTCCCGCGTCGGGGGACGCGTGCACCGTCCCCACGAAGCGGGCCCGGTCGGCCGCGACCATGCGGGCCTGAACGGGAAGCGGCTCCCGTCCGGCCACCCGCACCTGGCAGCGGGAGAGCACGCGCCGGCCCGCTCGGTAGAACCCCTCCAGGCCCTGTCCCGTCAGCTGTCCCTGATCCGTGGAGATCACCAGGCCGGGCAGGGCGACGCAGATCAGCGCGGTGTGGGCGGGCGGCAGGTCGGCGACTCGGCGCGGCGCAGCGGGCAGAGGCGGAGGGCATGCCCGGGGCCGGTCGACGTGCGGCGGGACGGGTGCCGGTGTGCCGCCCGGCATCCTGGACGCGGCCGGTGGGGCGCCCCGGGAAGGCCGGGGCTCCGAGGGGCCGTGGCGGGGACGCCGGTTGCCGTCGGAGGCGGAGAACGGTGCGGGCAGGGGCATGGGGCGGCTTTCTCTGCGCTCGGTACGCCTGGGGTGCGCCCGGAGCCGGGTGGGCGGCTCCGGAGAGGGTCGTGAGCGGTGCGGCGGCGCGACCCGAGCACGGGTTCCGCCACTCAGGTGAACGGATCGCGCCTGCCAGGGGTCACGCCCGTGGGAGGGGAAGCCGACCGAACGGCGGTACGCCGCGCGGCAGGACGGGTTCATGTGCCGCCCTCCTCCGTACACCGGCCGGGACGGCGGCGGGCACCGGACCGGTCGGTCGTCTCCTCCGTCGCCCGCTGCCCTTCGCCACCAGGTGGGAGGTCGGCGGGACGCCGATGACGGGCCCTGGCCGCCTCGGCGGGACCACGGGTCGGCCGGCTGCCGCCGCTCGCCGGGCGGACCGTGCGCCTCCGCCGGGGAGCGCCAGGGGCACGGGAGGGCTGCCGCGGGGTGGGCGCCCCGGACGCGGCGGGAGGCGGGGTACCGGCCGAGAGCTCGGCCGTGTCATCCGGCATCGTGGCGGGCGCCCCGTGCTTCGCTTCGCGGCCCGCCCGTTCCGCACGCAGGCAGCGGCGGACGGTCTCCGGGTCGAGGCCCTCGTTGCAGGCCTGGTGCAGGAGCCGGGCGAAGAGGTAGTCCGGGTCCGCGCCCAGGGCCATGGCGAGGGCTTCCCGCGCCTCCAGCTCGTCGCCGGTCGACCAGGCCACCCACCCGGCGAGCGTCAGCGGCGCCGCGGCGTGCTCGCCGTACGAGCCGACACAGCGACGGGCCAGGGCGCGCCACAGCCGCAGCGCCGCGGCGGCCTCCGCGCCCTCCATCCACTCCGCCGCACGGTCGCGGGTCATGCGGTCCTGGAGGCCGACGATCAGGGCCGCGGCCTCGTCGTGCCCGAGCAGCTCGTCGTCTCGCCGGTCCGCCGCCGGGGCTGCGGACGCCGGCGGGGCTGCGGCGAGCCGTGCCATGACCCGCTCGGCGAGTGCGAGCGTCTCGGCGGCGACCCCGTCGCGGGTGCCGTCGTCCAGGATTCTCCGGACGAGCGCCATGCTCGCGGCGTCCAGCGCCGCTTCCTGATCGAGAGCGGCCGCCGTCTCCCAGGGACTGAGCCTCGCCCGGAACTCCTTGAGCGTGCCGCGCACCTGAAGGCCCGCGTAGGTCGCGGCGGCGGCCAGGACGGAGGTGCCGGGCAGGCCCAGCGGCTGCCCCTCGGAGGGACAGCAGCCGGGGCTGGGGCACACGTACGACCAGAAGCGGCCGTCGGAGAGGCACAGGGCCTCCACCACCGGCGCGTCGAGGCTGCCGCAGGCCGTGCGCAGCGACTGGGCCAGCGGCCGGAGGCGCTCCATGACATCGCGTCCGGTCTCACCGCTCGACGGTTCCTGGACCAGATAGGCGACCATGCTTTCCGGCCGGGCACCTCTGCGCTCGCTCCCTGTCACCAGGCCGCGCGCCAACTGCTGTGCCGCGGACGGCCAGTCGCCGGGCTGGGCAGGGATGCCGAGCCGTGCGCGCCCGCCGAACCTCCCGCGCCCGTCCCGGTCGTGCAGTGCCACCAGCACGATGCTGTCCTCCGGGCGGTACCCGAGCAGGTACGGCAGGGCGTCGGCCAGTTCGGCCGGGGTGCGCAGCGTGACCTGGGTTTCGGCCGGGCCTCCAGCCGGGCGGCCGTGTCCTGTGTACGCGGTGGGCTCGCCGCCGTGGTGTGCGGATCCGTGCATGTCTCCGATGCCGGAGGGGCCGGCCGCTTCGTCGTGGTTCGTCATGCCGCGACCATCTCGCGGTTCTTGGAATTCCGGTTGGCCTGTGGACAACCATGACCATGGGCACGCCAGGAGTTGTCCACAGGCAGCCCGGCTCGCTCGCACGATGTCCGACCGATCGGGTTGCCTGGACGCCATGGACCACAAGGGAAGGGGCCCCGAGCCGGCGTTGATGCCGGCCCGGGGCCCCTCGGTGCGGACAGCTGTGTCAGCCGTCGGACTCCGACGACGGGATGTAGGCGCCGGGCACGTCGTTCGGCGCGTAGATCTTGCTGTCACCGGGGTACGGCTTCGACCAGTTGTGCGTCTCGTACCACGTGAGACGGTTCATCTGCTCGGGGTTGGCGAAGTCGGGCACCGCCTTGGTGCCGGTCAGCCGCTGCCGCGACTCCCAGGCCTTCCACTGCGCCGCGACCTTCTGCTCGGCCGGCGGCACCGTCACCGACGTCTGCGCGGGCGCCGCCTTGGCGTCCTGCGGGGCCGGGGTGTCCGGGCCGCAGGAGGGCTGGGTGCTCAGGCCGAGGGTCAGCGAGGTCCGGTTCGGCTGCGCCTTGAACGGCGTGTAGTTCGGCTTCTGGGTGAACGCCCCGAACATCGGGGTGGCCGCGCTGTCCATCTGGTTCATCGGGTGGATCCCGAGGATCTGCTCGATGGTGCGGACCATTGTGATCTGCGAGTAGTAGTGGTTGTCGACGGTGCCGTGCTTGGCCCAGGGGCTGATGACCTGGACCGGGGCACGGTGGCCGTCGACGTGGTCGAGGCCGGCCTGGGAGTCGTCCTCGACGACGAAGATCGCCGAGTCCTTCCAGTACTTGCTGTGCGTGATCTCGTCGACCATCTTGCCGACCGCGAGGTCGTTGTCCGCGACCTCGGCGGCCGGGCTCGGCGGACCACCCGTGTGGTCGTTGGAGAACCAGAACATGTTCAGGTTCGCCGGACCGTTCTTCTCGAAGTCCTGCTTCCAGATCTGTTCCTTGTAGACGTCCGGAACGCTGAGGTCGAACAGCGGGAAGCCGGGCACCGACACCTTGTTGAGCGAGGGGATCGCCGAACCCGTCTGAATGGGGTAGGCGGTCTTCTGCCCGGTCGCCTCCATGTTCTTGGCGTCGCAGTACAGGTTCTGCCAGGTGGCGCCGGACGGCTTGCTCTCGATCGACTGGAACTCGCCGTAGTCCTTGACGGACTTGCCGGCCGCCTGGGCACCGGTCCAGATGAAGCCGGTCTTCTGGTGGCCGAGAACGTCGTCCTCGGTGTCGTAGCTGCGCGTGTACTCACCGGCCGACGACTCGGTGTACTCCGGGTTGTCGGACTGCATCAGCCAGTTGTGGCCCTCGGCGGAGTTGGTGCCGACGTCGTAGAAGTTGTCGTACAGCCCGAACTGCTGCGCGAGCGCATGCTGGTTCGGCGTCACATTCTCGCCGAACTGCGTGAGCGTCGGGTCGCCGTTGCCCTGCTTCATGTCACCGAAGACCTGGTCATAGGTCCGGTTCTCCTTGACGAGCAGGAAGACGTGCTTGATCGTCGAGGGGTCGCCGAGCCGCACCGGAACCGGCACCGGCTTCGCGTGGCTGTTGCCCTTCGTCGACTTCACCGAGCCGGGGGTCCAGCCGTTCTGCTTGAAGACCTTCGCCGTCTCGGACCTGATGACGCTGTCGTCCGGCAGCGTGAACTGCGTCAGGCTCGACGTGGTGTCGTGGGTGCCGTGCCCGGCCTTGGTGGTGGGGCGGCGGGCGTCGATGCCACGGGTGTTGGAGACGACGACCTGCTTGCCCACGGTGGCGATCTCTGCGGGGAAGTAGTCCGTCGGGAGGAGTCCGACGAAACCGGCCGGCTGCTGCGGGGCGGTGTAGCGGTAGACGGCGACCGCGTTGGCGCGGCCGAGCGTCACCAGCAGGTGACCGTCGTCGGTGAGCGTCACCGCGTTGGGCTCGTAGCCGACCGATGCCTCCGGCCACGGCTGCGTGGAGATGGTCTGGACGACCTTGTCGTTGGCGGTGTTGATGACCGACACGTTGTTGTCGGCGGTGTTGGTGACGAACACCGCCCCTTTCTTGGCGTACACCGCGGTCGGGTGCAGACCGACGTCGATGGACCCGACGGCGGCGGACGGGTCGGCCACGTTGATGACGCTGACCGTGCCGGTGGTGGCGGCACCGGTGTTCGGGTTGGCCGGCACCTGGGTGCCGTAGGAGTTCATCGTGGTGTCGCCGGCCTTGGCCGGACGCCCGCCCTCGTTGCTGACGTAGAGCTTGTCGCCGACCAGGGCGATGCCACGGGGGGCGTTGCCGACGGCCCAGCTCTGCTTGATGGTCCCCGTCGCCGCGTCGATGGCGACCACCCGGTTCTGGCCGTTGACCGCGGAGTACACGGTGGAGCCGTCGGCCGAGAACACCGCCGCACCCACCAGCGCGTGCTTGGAGCCGTCGGCCGGTATGGAGATGGTCGTCGGGTTGGAGAGGGTGCCGTCCGCGTTCACGGTGAACTTGGTGTAGCCGTCGCTCTGGCCCAGCCACAACTGCTTGCCGTCGGGCGAGTACGTCGGACCCTCCTGGCCGACGGAGCCGCTGCTGATGCGAAGGTCGTCCGCCTTGTTGCTGCCGACCTTCTGCTTCACCTGCCCGGTCTTGAGGTCCATGATGACCAGCGCCGCATCGCCGTCGGCGATCGAGGCCGCGAGACGGGTGCCGTCCGGACTGACCGAGGACGACATGATCTTGCCGTCGTTGATGACGGTGCGGCTGCCGTACGGGGCGATGTACTGGTCGGCGGAGACGACCTGGCCGTTGGCGGTGACCTGGCCGACCTGCTGGGTGCCGAACTGGTGGGTCTGGGCGACAGCGGTGCCCGTGACGGCGAGGGCGACAGCGATGCCCGACGTCACCAGCACAGTCCGGCGGCCGACACGTCTACCGAAAAGGCTGAGCTGCTCCTTCTCGTTGATTCGACGCTGCCGTGTTACCTGCATGGAACTATCCCTTCGAGGAGGTGTCGAGCAGCTCGACGTTGCCGTCGAACTGCCATAGGGGATTCGGGGCGTCCCCGGTGGGGGTACGGACCAGGAAGTAGCCGTTCACTTCCTTCGGTCCGTCGCCGTCGGCCACGAACCGCCCGTCTGAGGCGACGTCAAGTTGGTAGATGGCCGTCCCTGCGGCCGTGACGCCGGGAAGGTGCCAGGTGACGACGCAACGCCAGTCGTTGCCCGCACCCTGGGGGGCGACCTGGCCGTCGCCCTTGTTGCACGCCGCCGTGGCCTTCAGTTGCGCCTCGGTGACGGCCGGCCGGTGGAGCTGCTCGGTCTGCATGCGGTAGAGGTGGGCGAACGCCGTAGCGACCGACCGCTGGACCTTGTCCTGCTCGATCCCGGAGCCCATCGACGGGGTCGCCACCACCACCGCCGCGACGGTGAGGGCGGTCAGTCCGACCAGCGGCAGCAGTCCGGCGGTGACCGCGCGGCGCCCGGAACCGTCATAGGCCGGGTTGGTGAAGTCGCGCCGCAGGAACAGCAGGTACGCCAGCCCTGTCGCGAGCACGGCCCACACCAGGCTGACCCCGATGCCGATCAGGAGCGGACCGACCTGCGCCGGGTTGGTGAACAGACCGTTCCAGGAGATGAAGGCGTAGCCGGGCAGGGCGAGGCGCACGGCGACGGGCAGCGGCAGCATCTGGGCGACCTGCATCGCGAGCGCGACGATCGGGGGCAGCAGCAGCCCCATCGGCGACCGCCCCAGGGCGACCGAGCCGAGCAGTCCGATCGCGGCGAGGGCCAGGGTCGGGGCGAGGGCGCAGACCCAGGCGAGCAGGACCTTGCCCGCGGCGTCCCCCGGCGCGAGCAGGTGGCCGTCGAGGCCGACGAGCGGCTGGTTGCCGACCGCCACGATCCCGCCGACCGTGCTGGAACAGGCCAGCCCGGCCACGAGCAGCAGGATGACGGTGAGGCTGGCCAGCGCCTTCGCCGCGAAGATCCGCCTGGGCGACCGGACGGCCACGAGCAGGTGGCGCCAGGTGCCGAGCCGGTCCTCGGAGGCGAACACGTCGCCGGCGACCACCGAGGTCAGCAGCGGCAGCGCCCAGGTACCAGCGAAGCCGAGCATCACCAGCGGTCCCGCCCACCCGGTGGCGTGCATCCAGCGACCGAAGAGGGTGTCGGCGGGAAGCGTGCTTTGCCGGCTCACCCCGGCGACGAAGAGCGCCGGCGCGATCCAGCAGGCGAGGACCAGCAGGCGGATCCGCCATTGCGAGACCAGCTTGACCAGCTCGAAGCGGTAGCCGCGCACCACCGAGACGCGGGGGGCACGGGCCACGACGACGTTGTCATCGACGATGGTGGCGGTCATCGGGCGGCCTCCTGCTGCTCGGTGAGGGCGAGGAACGCGGCTTCGAGCGGCGACACCAACGGGGCGAGTTCGCGTACCGCGACGCCTGCGTGCACGAGCCCCACCACCAGTTCGTCGAGGGCGGGGACCAGCGCGCGCACCACGACCACCTCCGCGTCGTGCCGTGCTCCGGCGTCCTCGACGACCCGTATCCCGGCGGTGTCGGCAGCCAGCCGGCGGGCGGCCTGCGGGTCGGAGGTCCGCAGCCGGTAGTCGAGTTCACGGTTTGCGGCGGCCAGCTTGCCCAGCGGACCGGAGAAGACGACCCGTCCGGTGGCGATGATGGTGACCTCGGAGCACAGTGCCTCCAGGTCGTCCATGCGGTGGCTCGAGAGCACGACGCTGGTTCCGTCCGCCGCGAGCCGGGTGAGGACGCCGTGAACGTGTCTTTTGCCGGCGGGGTCCAGGCCGTTGGAAGGTTCGTCGAGCACGAGCAGCCGGGGCTTGGTGAGCAGGGCGGCGGCGAGCCCGAGCCGCTGACGCATGCCGAGGGAGAAGCCGCGGGCCCGGTCGTCGGCGACATCGGTGAGTCCGACCTGGTCGAGTACGTCGTCGATCGCCGTCGTCCGGGCGTCGTGGCCGCGCAGAGCGGCCAGTGCGGCGAGGTTCTGCCTGGCGGTGAGCGAGGGGTAGAGACCCGGCCCGTCCACGAAGCCGGCGACACCGTCGGGAGCGGCGAACGCCCGCCCGACCGGCGTACCCAGGATCTCGAGGCGGCCGCTGTCGGCGACGGCCAGGCCCAGCAGGAGGCCGAGCAATGTCGTCTTGCCGGCGCCGTTGGGTCCGACCAGTCCGTGGATCTGACCCTGTGTCACATCCAGGTCGATTCCGTCGAGTGCGACGACGTCACCGAAACACTTGGTGATGCCGCGAGCCCGGACTGCGAGGAGTCTGCCCATGGGTCCCTTCTTTCGAGTCCGCAGGGACCCTAGGACGACACACAACCCAGACGCGGACGGCTGGCTGAACGTTCGCGGAACGAATCGTCAAGGCGTCGGCAAGTCGTGTGCGGGAGCAGCCGGCGTCGAGCCGGGCTCGGGCAACGCCTGGACGCACCGCGTCCGTACGAAGTACGGTGGCGCGCTTCAATGCGCCGTCGGCGCGAATCAGGCGCCCGCGGAGCACTCCAGTTCACTCTCCGTCAGACACGCTGAAGCAGACTCTGCCGGAAGCTGAGCGTGCTGCGACCGGGCGCAGCCGGGGAGAGTGGACGCGGGCCGGGGAAGCTCAGCCTGCGACAGCGAGGACCAACGGAAGGACCTGTTCGCTGCCTGCCCGGCGGAGGAGGCGGGCGGCGACTGCGAGAGTCCAGCCGGAATCGGTGTAGTCGTCCACGAGCAGGACGGGGCCGGGAGAGCCGGCCAGGGCACCGGCCAGTTCCTCAGGGACGGTCAAGGCGCCGGACAGCGCCCTCAGCCGCTGGGCGGAGTTGCTGCGGCGTGCCGCGTGCGCGCCACTCGGCCCGGTGTAGGACAGGGTGCCCAGGAAGGGGAGGCGGCCGATGTCCGCGATGCCCTGGGCGAGGGAACCCACCAGTTGCGGGCGGCTCAAGGACGGCACGGCGACGACTCCCACCGGCCGGGCGGAGGCATCCGGGGCGTTCGGCGCCCAGCCGCCCGCAGAGCGCGCCCAGTCGGCCAGGACCGCCACCGCCGCCCGCAGGACGTCGTCGGGGACCGGCCCGTCGGGCGCGTTCTCGGCCAGCAGCGGACGCAGACGGTTGCCCCAGCCGATGTCCGAGAGCCGCCCCAGGGCACGCCCGGTGGAGCACTGCTCCGTGGCCGGGATGCGCCCCTTGAGGTCGATGCCCAGTGCGGGCATCCCCGTCGGCCACATGCGGCGCGGCTCGACCTCCGCCCCCGGGCGGTCCAGTTCCTTGACCGCCCCGGTCAACGTCTCCGTCGAGACAGCGGAATCCGCCCAGGGCCCTGCGCAGTTGTCGCACCGCCCGCACGGGGCCGCCCCCTCGTCGTCCAGCTGCCGGCGCAGGAACTCCATCCGGCACTGGGACGTGCTCACGTAATCGCGCATGGCCTGCTGCTCTGCAGCCCGCTGCCGCGCCACCCAGGCGTACCGCTCGGAGTCGTAGACCCACTGCTCGCCGGTGGAGACCCAGCCTCCCTTCACCCGCTTGACCGCCCCGTCCACGTCGAGCACCTTCAGCATCGTCTCCAGCCGACTGCGCCGTAGATCCACCGACGCCTCCAGTGCGGGCACGGACAGCGGCCGTCCCGCACCGGCGAGGGCGGAGAGGGTCTGTCGGACCTGCGCCTCGGGCGGGAAGGCCGTATCGGCGAAGTAGCGCCAGATGGCCTCGTCCTCCTTGCCCGGCAGCAGCAGTACATCGGCGTGGGCCACGCCGCGCCCCGCGCGTCCCACCTGCTGGTAGTAGGCGATCGGCGAGGACGGCGAGCCGAGGTGCACCACGAAGCCCAGGTCCGGCTTGTCGAAGCCCATGCCCAGCGCCGACGTCGCCACCAGCGCCTTGACCCGGTTCTCCAGCAGGTCGGCCTCGGCCTGCAGCCGGTCGGCGTTCTCCGTGCGTCCCGTGTAGGAGGCCACGCGGAAGCCGCGCTGCCGCAGGAAGGCGGTCGCCTCCTCGGCCGCGGCCACTGTCAGCGTGTAGATGATCCCGGAGCCCGGCAGCTCGTCGAGATGCTCGGCCAGCCAGGCCAGGCGGTGCGCGGCGTCCGGCAGCTGGACCACTCCGAGCCTCAGGCTCTCCCTCTCGAGCGGGCCGCGCAGCACCAGGGCCTCACCGGCGCCGGTACCCAACTGCTCGGCCACGTCCGCGGTGACCCGCGCGTTGGCCGTCGCCGTGGTGGCCAGCACCGGCACGCCGGGGGCGAGCTCGGCGAGCATCGCCCGCAACCGGCGGTAGTCCGGCCGGAAGTCGTGCCCCCAGTCGGAGATGCAGTGCGCCTCGTCGACCACCAGCAGACCGGTCGTGGCCGCGAGCTTGGGCAGCACCTGATCGCGGAAATCAACAGAATTGAGACGCTCCGGGCTCACGAGGAGAACGTCGGTCTCGCCCCGCTCGATCTCCTCGTGGATGGTGTCCCACTCCTCCAGGTTGGCCGAGTTGATGGTGCGCGCCCGGATACCGGCCCGCGCCGCCGACTCCACCTGGTTGCGCATGAGCGCCAGCAGCGGCGAGACGATCACCGTCGGGCCGGAGCCGCGCCGGCGCAGCAGAGCGGTGGCAACGAAGTACACCGCCGACTTGCCCCAGCCGGTGCGCTGCACCACCAGGGCACGCCTGCGCTCCCGCACCAGAGCCGCCACCGCCTGCCACTGGTCCTCCCGCAACCGGGCCGAGCCCCCCGGGTCCCCGACGAGCTCGGCGAGGATGGCGTCGGCTTCAGCGCGGAGCTCGAGTTCGTCCATGCCCCCATGCAACCCGATGGCACTGACAATCGGCCACCTCACCCAGCGTGACCAGCGGCTCGCGAACGGTCCACGGACCACGCACCGAAAGGCGCTCGCCGGAGGGAGAGGGTGTTGCCGCTGGTCCTCCCGTGCGGGAGTGACCCGCCCCTTCGCTGGGAACACACTGAGCAGAGAGGTAGAGGGGATATAGGCCACACATCACCAAGAACCGGTCGGCGGGCCCAATTGCTCATTGCCGCAACCCAGTTCGACGGGAAGAATTGAGGTCCGCTCCCCGCACGGCTCGTCCGTGATCCGGCAGGGCTCTGCCGCGGTGTGCGACCCCAGTCCCACCCCGCCCGCACTGTGGGCGCGTCAGCCGAAGGGAGGATCGTGACCTTCGGATTCGCTCCGTCCTCGGCGGCATCCCTGGCAGGTTCCGCCGCCCCGTCCGCCGTTTCCGCCCATCCCGTGGCCCGGCTGCTCGAGCCGGCGGAATGGGCAGCCGCCGAGATCCCCCTGCTGCGCAACCCCCGGGAAGTCGTCAGCGGGCTGCACGCCCGGCACCGGCCACGACCCTCCACGGCCGTGGTGGCCGTCCTGGATCCTGAGGAACGACTCTGCGCGAGCGCGTCGTTCACCCGGCGTCCCGCCCCTGCGGACGGATGGGTGTTCCGTAACGCGCTGCTTGCCCAGTTGCGCCGGGTCATCCCCCACGACCTGCGACGCCGGACGCCGGTGCGGACGGCGGTGCTGCTCTACTGCCGTGAGGGCGACACACGGTGGACGGAGGAGGACGGCGCGTGGATGTGGGGCCTGCGCGACGCGTGCACGTTGCACGGGCTGCGCTGTGGTGCGTACATCACGCTGACGCGCGGTGGCTGGCAGGTTCTCGGTGAGGACCGCGGAGGCCGCCGCCCCAACGCCGAGTCGACTCCCGAGGAGTTCGATCCGGCGGGCATACCGCTGCACCAGCCTCGCACCGGGGGCGCTTCCTCGGACCTGATGCGCCGGGCCGCCGCCCGCTGAGCGGCACGGCACCGTGGCAGCACCGCCGGGAGCGGCGACTACGACGGCGGAAGGCCTCCGCACCACCAGCTCGCGCGTCCTCACCTGGAGGCGGCGGCCGCTCGCGGCGCCCGTGTCCGCGAGCGGCCGCGCACCGGAAGAGCAGGAAGTCGCCCACCCCAGTAGCCTGAGGAAACCGTTCGCTCTACGACGGCACTGCCCCATCGGCATCGTCATTGCCCACCCCCGTGCCTCACCGCCCTGACGGCATGCGTCAACGCCGACCGATATGCGTCAGTGAGTGACCACCGACACCGGGAACCCGACCGCAGCAAGGCATGGCGAAGAGAGCGCCGGGTCGGGGATCCGTCGGCGCTGCACTCACCGGCCGCGGTGGCCGAAGCCCGAACCGGCTGCCCGGCTCGGTCCCCGGCGCGAAGGGCGGGACGCGAGCGGACCGGGCCGAGCCGGACCGCTCAGACGCCCGCGCCCAGCACCGAGTTGATCTGCTTCGGGTCGCCGCAGACGATCAGCAGGGCCCCGGACCGGCTGAGCGCCAGCGGAAGCGTGGCGGCGACAGTGGCGTCGGCACCCCCGTTGACGGCGACCACGACCACCGGTCGGGCGGCGGCACGGGAGGCCGCCGAGGCGTCGGCGTAGAAGACGTCGTCACCGGCGTCGTGCTGCGCCCAGTAGGCGGCCTCACCGAAGGACAGTTCGTGCGCGGCCCACGGGTGCGGCTCGCCGGTGGTGATCACCAGCACGTCGCCAGGGGCGCGACCGGACTCCAGCAGCAGGTCGACGGCTTCCTCGGCGGCATCCAGCGCACCCTCGGCGGAGGCCGGGATCAGCTGGATCTGCGGAGTGGAGGCGGAAACGGACGGTCCGGGCTTGGCCGGCTCGCGCGGGGTGCGCTGGGCCGGCATCGGCCGGATGGGCCCCGGACGTCCGGGGCGGGCAGGGGCCGCGGGGCGGGGGCCCGGTACGGGACGGGGGGTCGGCGCGGTACGGCCGCCGGCCGTGGCGCGGGGACCCTGGGCACTCTCGTGAATCTGAGGCTCCTCGGGAATGAGAGGCATGAGCTGATTTTTATCAAACGCCGAAGCGACCGGCGTCGGCGGGTGGCACGTCAGTGCGACCGGAACCGGTCAGAAGTCGAAGCCGAGCTGGCCCTCGATTTCCGGAACGCTTCCGTCCGCCCAGCTGCGGACCTTCTTGAGGTGCCGCCACTGGGGCAGCGCATCAAGATACGCCCACGACAAGCGGTGGTACGGGGTGGGGCCCCGTTCCTCCAGTGCGGCCTTGTGCACCGGTGACGGATAACCGGCGTTGGCCGCAAAACCGAAGTCTGCATGGTCGATACCCAGTTCGGCCATCATTTTGTCGCGGTGAACCTTGGCTATCACCGAGGCCGCCGCGACCGCCACGCACGACCGGTCGCCCTTGATCACCGTACGGACGTTCCAGGGCGCGCCCAGGTAGTCGTACTTCCCGTCGAGGATGACCGCGTCGGGGCGGACGGGCAGCGCCTCGAGGGCGCGTACCGCCGCGAGCCGCAGGGCGGCCGTCATCCCGAGGTCGTCGATCTCCTCGGGGGAGGCATGGCCGAGGGCGTAGGCCGTGACCCACGTCCGCAGCAGCTCGGCGAGTTCGGTGCGCCGCTTGACGGTCAGCAGCTTGGAGTCGGTGAGGCCCTCGGGCGGTCGGCGCAGACCCGTGACCGCCGCGCAGACGGTGACGGGACCGGCCCACGCACCGCGCCCCACCTCGTCGACACCGGCGATGACCTTCGCTCCGGTCGTTGCGCGGAGGGAGCGCTCGACGGTGTGGGTAGGTGGTTCGTACGGCATGGCGCACTTAGCGTACGCCGCCGGGATCACCGTGCGACACCCCGGTTTCCCGGGGCATCGCCACACGCGCCGACGGCCGCCCGGAAGGACGGCGGCAGCGCCCCCGCAGCCGGGCCGTCGCGGCGTCCCGGGAGCCGGATCAGTCCCCCGCCGGACGCAGCAGCGGGATCATCAGCCGGTCGACCATCTCCTCGATGTCCTGGTCATTCCATTCGCAAGCGCTAATCTTCGTGCGGTACATCATCATCGCCGGCATGACGTCGAAGACATATCCGTTCGCGGCGTCGGGCCGCACCTCTCCCCGTTCGATTCCATGCGTGATGACCTGGCGCAGGAGCCTGACGCTCGGCTCGATGACACCCTCATAGATCACGCCCTGGAAGCGCTCCGCCTCCTGGGTGTCGCATTCGTGAATGACTGAGCGCAGGGCGAATCCGGGGCGTGAGTACATGGCGTCGCGGGCCTGTCGGCACAGGGCCAGCAGGTCCTCCCGCAGGGTCCCGAGGTCGGGCGCCTCGTCGAAGCGCGGCAGTCCGGCCTGGAGCGCGTCCGCGACGAGGTCCTCCTTGGACGGCCAGCGGCGGTAGACCGCCGCCTTGCCGGTCTGCGCACCGGCGGCGACGCCCTCCATCGTCAGACCCTTCCAGCCGACCGTGCTGAGCTGCTCGAGCGCGGCGTCGAGGATCGCGCGTTCGAGCACGGCACCACGCCGGCGGAGCGAGGCCGGTCGGGGAGAGGCGGCCGTCCAGGACGAAGTACCCATCTGTGTGTCTCCGTTGAGCAGCGGAAGCGGGGATTCCGAGGATAGGGCGAGCATCCGGGCGGCGCAGCACGGCAACGAAGCCAGTGAACGCTTGCGTTCACTGACGGGGACTCACTACCGTGTGGCGGGAAAGTGAACGCGATCGTTCACTAACGCATTCGTGGGGGACCCATCGTGACAACCTCTCCATTGATCGAAGACCAGAAGCCCAAAGCCGCCCGCCGGGAGGGGCGTCCCGGCATCGCGCTCACCGTCATCGCGGCCTGCCAACTCATGGTGGTACTCGACGCGACGATTGTGAACATCGCGCTCCCGCACATTCAAGACGCGCTGAAGTTCAGCACGACCGACCTGACATGGGTCGTCAGCGCCTACACCCTCACCTTCGGTGGCCTGCTGCTTCTCGGCGGGCGGGCCGGTGACATCCTCGGCCGGCGCCGGGTGTTCATGACGGGCATCCTGCTGTTCACCTTCGCCTCGCTGCTCGGCGGACTCGCCCAGGAGCCCTGGCAGTTGCTGGCCGCGCGCGCCCTGCAGGGCGTGGGTGGCGCGATCGCGTCGCCCACCTCGCTCGCGCTGATCACCACCACGTTCGCGGAAGGCCCGGAGCGCAACCGGGCGTTCGGCGTGTTCGCCGCGGTCTCGGCCGGAGGCGGCGCGATCGGTCTGCTGACCGGCGGCATGCTCACGGAGTGGCTCGACTGGCGCTGGGTCCTCTTCGTCAACGTGCCCATCGGCGTGCTGATCGCCGTGCTCACACCCATGTACATAGGCGAGTCCGAACGCCATCCGGGCCGCTTCGACATCGCGGGCGCCCTCACGTCGACTGCGGGCATGGCGTCGCTGGTGTACGGCTTCATCCGCGCCTCCGAGGACGGCTGGCGGGACAGCGTCACGATCGGGTCCTTCGCGGCGGCCGTGGTGCTGCTGCTGGCGTTCGCCCTCATCGAGAGGCGGGCCAGGGAGCCGATCACGCCGCTGCGGATGTTCGCCGACCGCAACCGCTCGGGCACGTACGTGATCATGCTGAGCCTGGCCGCGGCGATGTTCGGCATGTTCTTCTACATCGTGCTCTTCGTGCAGAACGTGCTGGGGTACACGCCGATCTCGGCGGGCGTGGCCTTCCTGCCGGTGACCGTGGCGATCGTGATCGGCGCCGGCCTGTCGCAGCGGTTCCTGCCGGTGCTCGGCCCCAAGCCGTTCATGATGGTCGGCGCGACGCTCGTGACGATCGGGCTCGGCTGGCAGACGTTGATCAAGCCCGACAGCTCGTACGCGGGCGGTGTGCTCGGCCCCATGCTGGTGTTCGGCTTCGGGATGGGCCTGAACTTCGTGACGCTGACGCTCACCGCGGTCTCGGGCGTCGCCCAGCACGAGGCGGGGGCGGCCTCCGGTCTGCTCAACGCCACACAGCAGGTGGGCGGTTCGCTCGGTCTGTCGATCCTGACCACGGTGTTCGGGACGGCGAGCAGGGACGAGGCGAGCAAGCAGCTGCCGAAGTTCCTGGCGAACGGCACGGCGGAGCAGAAGGCGGAGTTCGCCAAGACGCACCAGTTGCCGGCTCCGTGGGGGAACGAGGTGCTCGCCCACGGCATATCGACGGCCTTCGTGCCGGCCGCCGCGATGGCGATCCTGGCCCTCGTCACGGCCTCGGTGGTCATCCGGGTACGCAAGAGCGACCTGGAGGCCCTGGCGGGCACGGCGGGCCCGGCCGCCGGCTGAACGTCCCCACCGTCGTTGTCCTCCCCTCCACACCCGGAGGACAACGACGGCCGGGCGCCCGGAGCGGCGACAGTGAGGGAGCCGGTCCGGCCGCCGGGCAGCGGGCCGGTCCCGATGGCGGGATTCCGCTCAGCGGTCCCCGCCGGCTACGAAAGCGACGGCGCCCACTCCGGCAGCCGCTCCGTGCGCTCCAGCCACTCCCCCGGCGGAGCCCCCGCCTTCCCGGAGGCCACCACTCCGCCGACGATCGCGCACGTCGTGTCCATGTCGCCGCCCACCTGGGCGGTGGTCCAGAACGCCTTCGGGTAGTCACCGAGGGCGCGCGCCGCCGACCACAGCGCGAACGGCACCGTGTCGTGCGCCGTCGTACGCCGCCCGCAGCCGAGCACGGCCGCGACCGTCGTCGCGTCGCCGTAGTCCAGCATGTCCCGCGCCCGCCGCAGCCCCGCCGCGACGGCGCTCCTCGGTATCAGCGCGATCACCCCGTCGAGCAGGGCGTCGGCACTCGGCGGCCCCGCCGGATCAGCGGCGAGGGCGGCCGCCGCAGCCACGGCCATGGCACCGGCCACGGCCTCCCGGTGCTGGTGCGTCGTGTACGCGGAGATCTCCGCCTGATGGGTCGCCTGCTCCGGGTCGTCGGCGTACCAGGCACCGAGCGGCGCGATCCGCATCGCCGCCCCGTTGCCCCACGATCCCTGCCCCTTGAAGAGCGCCGCGGCCAGCTCGCGCCAGTCGCCGCCCTCCCGGACGAGCCTCAGCAGGCGGCCCACCGCCGGCCCGTACCCGCGGTCGAAGTCGTGGTGCTCGGCGAAGGAGCGGGCCAGCTCGTCCTGGTCGATGCGCTGGTGCGTGGCCAGCACGGACACCACCGAACAGGCCATCTCGGTGTCGTCCGTCCACTGCCACACACCCGGCGGCAGCTCGCGGCGCTGGAGGAGCGGGTAGTTCGCGGGAACGAAGAACTGTGAGCCCAGCGCGTCCCCCACCGCGAGTCCGCGCAGACAGGCGAGCGCGCGTTCCAGGCGCCCGAGGGGAGAGAAGTCAGAGGTCATCGCCCTGCCACTCTAACCGTTGACCCAGTACGGATCCGGGTCGCGCCAACGGTCGAAGGGCCGGTCGAGCCTGTACTTGCCGTTCTCCTGCAGCAGGAGCATGCGCGTCTCGCCGTTCCCGGGGTTGGACAGCGACTCGAATTCCGCGACCGTCCAGTGGAACCAGCGCATGCAGAACAGCCGCATGGCGAGCCCGTGGGTCACCAGGAGCACGTTCGGCGGGTGGTCGGGCTCCTCGAAGCTGCGGAACAGGCTCTCCAGGAAGCCGCCCACCCGGTCGTACACGTCGGCGCCGGACTCACCCTGCGCGAAGCGGTAGAAGAAGTGCCCGTAGGCGTCGCGGTACGCCTTCTGCAGCCGTACGTCCTCGCGGTCCTGCCAGTTCCCCCAGTCCTGCTCACGCAGCCGGGGCTCCTCACGCACCCGGACGAGATCGGGGTCGAGGTGGAAGGCGCGGAGCGTCTCATGGGTGCGGCGGTACGGGGAGACGTACACGCTGACGCGTTCCCTGCCGAAGACCTCCCGCAACCGCTTGCCCGTCTCCTCCGCCTGCCGCCAGCCCCTCTCGGTGAGCGGCAGCGCGTGGTCGGGCTCGCGCTCGTACACGGAGTCATCGGCGTTCCCCACCGACTCGCCGTGCCGGACAAGGACGATGCGCCGTGGTCGTGCCATGCCAAAACCCTAGATCGAGTGACGGCCGAACGGGCACCCGAGGGCCTCCATAAGGCGCAGGTCACACCTGATCCGCACCCGGAGGTCCGTCCGGATTCCAAACGGTGGGGGGCGTCAGACCGTCCACGTCGACTCCAGCTCCACGATGTCCCCGGTGAGCGCCGCGACGTCCGCCTCCGTCTGTGCCCGCAGCGCCAGCCGCTCCACGCGCTCCTCCCGGTACTTGCCGTGCTCCGCCGCCGACTGCCACATGGACAGGATCAGGAACTCATGGCCCGGCGCCTCCCCGAAGAGTCCGCGGATCATGCCGGGTGAACCCGCCATGGCCGGGTTCCATACCTTCTCCTGCATCAGCGCGAAGTGCTCGGCGCGCTCCTCGTGGACCCGGCAGTGCGCGACACGCACCAGGTCGGCGTCGGTGAAGCGGGGCTCGAAGCCGGTTTTCACATCGAAGCGGTGGTCGAAGAGCCGGACCTGCTGATCCTTGAACGTGCCCGCCTGCGCGGCTGCCAGCCTGTCGTGCGAGCGCGCCATGAACGAGTCGTAGAAGGCGCGGCTCTCCCAGAACGCGAAGATGTGCGCCACGCCGGGCCTGACCCGGCTGAAACCCCCGCCCTGTCCCCGGAAGCCCGGCTCCCCCAGAAGCCCCGCCCACTTTCGCTGCCCCCGTTCGAAACCGCGGCGGTCGACCACGGTGCAGCGAATCCACTTGACCAGCACCGCGCCATCGTAAGGCCAGCTTGCGTGGCGTTGGTCACGCTCACGCGGAGTGCACCCGAGCGAGCGCCCCGCGCGCGAGGCACAATGGACAACTGGCCCTCATGGAACGGTAGTTCCCACAAGGGCGGATGACAACGGGGAGGGAATGGGAGATGACCGGTCTCAACAAGGGCATCCGCAAGGTCGAACTGGCTGTGAAGTGGGACCCGAGTCCCTCCGACCAGCCGCCCACCGACCTCGACATCGTGGCCGCGACCTATCTGGCGGATGATCCCTATGGGGCCCCCGCCTATGTGGTGCACTTCGACAGCCGCTCCCCCGACGGCACGATCTACCTCAACCGCGACAGCCTGGACGGCAAGGGCTTCGGCTGGGACGAGGTCATGACCGTGGAGCTGTACCGGCTCGACAGCCGGTACGCGCGCGTCGTGGTCGGCGTCACCATCCAGCAACGAACCGGGCACAGGACGTTCGTCGGCGTCCTGAACCCGGCGCTGCGGGTCCGCGAGGACTACACCGTGCTCGCCGAGGACGACTTCGGGGGCGTCCTCGGCGCCACATCGGCGAGGGTCGCGGAGTTCGTGCGCGACTCCTCCGGGGAGTGGACGTTCCACCCGGGCGTCCACGGCTTCGACACGGACCCGGAGGGCTTCGCCCGGGTCATGGGCCGGCCGCTCTCCTAGAGCCTGTGCACGCCGAAGGGCGGCACGACCACCGGTCGTGCCGCCCTTCGGGTGTCGGTCAGCTGCAGCCGCTCGTCGAGCCGCAGCCCTCGCAGATGTAGCAGGAGCCCGCCCGCTGCATCTTCGTGCCGCAGGAGAAGCACAGCGGGGCGTCCGCCTGGATGCCCAGCTGCATCTCCACCAGCTCGGCGCTGGTGTGCGCCTGCTGCGGGGCCGGCTTGGCCGCGGCGGACTCCGTCCTCGGCGTGGCGACCGCCTTCAGCTCCTGGGTCCGCGGGGCCGACTGGGCCAGGCCCTCGACGTCGACCTCCTCGTCGTCGATCGGCTCGTAGGAGCCGGTCTCCAGGTGGCGCTGACGCTCCTCGGCGGAGTGGATGCCGAGCGCCGAGCGCGTCTCGAAGGGCAGGAAGTCCAGCGCCAGACGGCGGAAGATGTAGTCGACGATCGACTGCGCCATCCGCACGTCCGGGTCGTCCGTCATACCGGCCGGCTCGAAGCGCATGTTGGTGAACTTGGAGACGTACGTCTCCAGCGGCACGCCGTACTGCAGGCCCACCGAGACGGCGATGGAGAAGGCGTCCATCATGCCCGCGAGGGTCGAGCCCTGCTTGGACATCTTCAGGAAGACCTCGCCGAGACCGTCGTCCGGGTAGGAGTTGGCGGTCATGTAGCCCTCGGCGCCGCCGACGGTGAAGGAGGTGGTGATGCCGGGACGGCCCTTCGGGAGGCGCTTGCGGACCGGGCGGTACTCGACGACCTTCTCGACCGTCGGCTCCGCGGCGGGCTGCTCGGCCGGCTTCTCGGCGCTCTCCTTCTTCTTGGCGGAGAGGGGCTGGCCGACCTTGCAGTTGTCGCGGTAGATCGCGAGCGCCTTGATGCCCAGCTTCCAGGCCTCGAAGTAGATCTCCTCGACGTCCTCGACGGTGGCCGACTCGGGCATGTTGACCGTCTTGGAGATGGCGCCGGAGATCCACGGCTGGATCGCGGCCATCATGCGGACGTGGCCCATCGGGGAGATGGCGCGCTCGCCCATGGCGCAGTCGAAGACCTCGTAGTGCTCCGGCTTGAGGCCCGGCGCGTCGATCACATTGCCGTGCTCGGCGATGTGGGCGACGATCGCCTCGATCTGCTCCTCCTGGTAGCCGAGGCGGCGCAGCGCCTGCGGCACGGTGCCGTTGACGATCTGCATCGAGCCGCCGCCGACCAGCTTCTTGAACTTGACCAGCGCCAGGTCCGGCTCGACACCGGTGGTGTCGCAGCCCATGGCGAGACCGATGGTGCCGGTCGGGGCGAGGACGGACGCCTGGGAGTTGCGGAATCCGTTCTTCTCGCCGATCCGCAGCACGTCCTGCCAGGCCTCGGTGGCCGCGGCCCACACCGGGGTGTCCAGGTCGTCCATGCGGACGGCGGTGGCGTTGGCGTCGGAGTGCTGCTTCATGACGCGCAGGTGCGCCTGCTCGTTGCGGGCGTAGCCGTCGTACGGGCCGACGACCGCGGCGAGTTCGGCGGAGCGGCGGTAGGCGGTGCCGGTCATCAGGGAGGTGATGGCACCGGCGAGGGCGCGGCCGCCGTCGGAGTCGTAGGCGTGGCCGGTCGCCATGAGCAGGGCGCCGAGGTTGGCGTAGCCGATGCCGAGCTGGCGGAAGGCGCGGGTGTTCTCGCCGATCTTCTGGGTCGGGAAGTCCGCGAAGCAGATCGAGATGTCCATCGCGGTGATGACCAGCTCGACGACCTTCGAGAAGCGCTCGACGTCGAAGGACTGGTTGCCCTTGCCGTCGTCCTTCAGGAACTTCATCAGGTTCAGCGAGGCGAGGTTGCAGGACGTGTTGTCCAGGTGCATGTACTCGCTGCACGGGTTCGAGCCGTTGATACGGCCGGACTCCGGGCACGTGTGCCAGTGGTTGATCGTGTCGTCGTACTGGATGCCCGGGTCGGCGCAGGCCCAGGCGGCCTCGGCCATCTTGCGGAACAGGGTCTTGGCGTCGACCTCCTCGATGACCTCGCCGGTCATACGGGCGCGCAGGCCGAACTTCTCGCCGTTCTCGACGGCCTTCATGAAGGTGTCGTTGACGCGGACCGAGTTGTTGGCGTTCTGGTACTGGACGGAGGTGATGTCCTCGCCGCCGAGGTCCATGTCGAAGCCCGCGTCGCGCAGGGCGCGGATCTTCTCCTCCTCCTTCACCTTGGTCTCGATGAAGTCCTCGACGTCCGGGTGGTCGACGTCCAGGATGACCATCTTGGCGGCGCGGCGGGTGGCGCCGCCCGACTTGATCGTTCCTGCGGAGGCGTCGGCGCCGCGCATGAAGGAGACCGGGCCGGAGGCGTTGCCGCCGGAGGAGAGCAGTTCCTTGGAGGAACGGATGCGGGAGAGGTTCAGGCCGGCGCCGGAGCCGCCCTTGAAGATCATGCCCTCTTCCTTGTACCAGTCGAGGATCGACTCCATGGAGTCGTCGACGGACAGGATGAAGCAGGCGGAGACCTGCTGGGGCTGGGCCGTGCCGACGTTGAACCAGACGGGGCTGTTGAAGCTGAAGATCTGGTGCAGGAGGGCGTACGCCAGCTCGTGCTCGAAGATCTCCGCGTCGGCGGGCGAGGCGAAGTACTTGTGGTCCTCGCCGGCCTTCCGGTAGGTCTTCACGATGCGGTCGATCAGCTGCTTGAGGCTGGTCTCGCGCTGGGGGGTGCCGACGGCACCGCGGAAGTACTTGCTGGTGACGATGTTGACCGCGTTCACCGACCAGAACTCGGGGAACTCGACGCCACGCTGCTCGAAGTTGACCGAGCCGTCGCGCCAGTTGGTCATGACGACGTCACGGCGCGCCCACTCGACCTCGTCGTACGGGTGCACGCCCGGGGTCGTGTGGATGCGCTCGATACGCAGCCCCTTGGTCGCCTTGGCGCCCTTCGCTCGGGAACCTCGTGCCGGACCGCTCGCCGTCTCTGTCATGCCGCCTCCCTGTACGGGCGAAAACGCCCTGAAGTGCCCTTTTCTTCCCATGGCACGGTGTTGTGTCTGCTTGTCACGCGCGTCCTGCGGGCGCGCGTGACGGGTCTGTGTGCGCCGCCGACGGGGCCGACCGGGTCGGCCCGTCCGTCAGTCGGCGGCGGTGGCGGGCAGGAGGGCGTCGGCCGCCCCTCCGGACCCGCGATCGGTTCCCTGGCGCTCCGCGTCAGTGATCTCGTGGTCGTCTTCGTCCACGGCGGTGCGCTCCCGCTGCTGCCTGAGTTCCGCGATGGCGGCCTCGAAGTCCTCCAGCGAGTCGAACGCCCGGTAGACGGACGCGAACCGCAGGTAGGCGACGAGGTCGAGCTCCTGCAAGGGGCCGAGTATGGCCAGACCCACGTCGTGGGTGGTCAGCTCGGCGCTCCCGGTGGCCCGCACGGCCTCCTCGACCCGCTGGCCGAGCTGGGCGAGTGCGTCCTCGGTGACAGGCCGCCCCTGGCATGCCTTGCGCACGCCGTTGATGACCTTGGTACGACTGAAGGGCTCGGTGACTCCGGACCGCTTGACCACCATCAGCGAACAGGTCTCCACGGTCGTGAATCGACGGGAGCAGTCGGGGCACTGGCGGCGCCTGCGGATCGACGTGCCGTCGTCGGTCGTACGACTGTCGACGACGCGGCTGTCGGGGTGCCTGCAGAAGGGGCAGTGCATGGCTCCATCCCTCCTTTTCAGCACGACGCATAGACCTCATGGGTCTCACCGGCCCCACGAAGCAGCCACAAGCATAGGCGATCTCGGTGACCACGAAGACCGGGGGGACCACAACTTGTGGGTCACTACTGCAATCCAACCACTACATCTAGCGATTGGCTCGTACATTCGGCGGCGACACGCAAACCGAGGCCGTCTTGGCATGTGCCGCACGGTCATACCCATTCGGGCCATGCACGGATACGGTGGACGCCACATGGAGAAGCGGGGCTGATACCCGGCCTGCGGTGCGTCGGATGGCAGACTGGGCGCCGTCCGTGGCGGCCCACAAGGCCCTCGCCCCGGCGGTGAAGAGTACAGCAGGGGACACTTCCGCCCAGCGGAAGCGGCGTCGGCTCAATACACCCGGAGACCTGATCACGTCAGGCAATTCCCGGTTTTTCACTCGAACGTGTGTTTGGCGCAACCTTTCGAAAGCAACTACCGTTGTGCTGCACGGGAGACCATCGAGAGGGGCCGACGACGTGACCACCACCGCAGACAGTGCCACCATCACTGCCCAGGACCGCTCCCAGGGCCGACTCGAGCCGGTGCATGCCATGAACGAAGCCACGAGCCCTGAGGGGCCGAAGAGGTCCCTGCCCGGCCGACCTCCAGGCATCCGGGCGGACAGCTCCGGGCTGACCGAGCGGCAGCGCCGGGTGATCGAGGTCATCCGGGACTCGGTACAGCGGCGCGGCTACCCGCCGTCGATGCGGGAGATCGGCCAGGCCGTCGGCCTCTCCAGCACCTCATCGGTCGCTCACCAGCTGATGGCACTGGAGCGCAAGGGTTTCCTGCGCCGTGACCCGCACCGTCCGCGCGCCTACGAGGTGCGCGGCTCCGACCAGGCGTCCTCCGTGCAGCCCACCGACACCGCGGGCAAGCCCGCCGCGTCGTACGTCCCCCTGGTCGGCCGGATCGCGGCCGGTGGCCCGATCCTCGCCGAGGAGTCGGTCGAGGACGTCTTCCCGCTCCCGAGGCAGCTCGTCGGTGACGGTGAGCTCTTCGTCCTGAAGGTCGTCGGCGACTCCATGATCGAGGCAGCGATCTGTGACGGCGACTGGGTAACGGTCCGCCGCCAGCCCGTCGCGGAGAACGGTGACATCGTCGCCGCGATGCTCGACGGCGAGGCCACCGTGAAGCGGTTCAAGCGCGAGGACGGCCACGTCTGGCTGCTGCCGCACAACTCCGCGTACCAGCCGATCCCGGGCGACGAGGCGACGATCCTCGGCAAGGTGGTGGCGGTACTGCGGCGGGTGTGACCCTCCGCGGCGGGCGCACGGACGCCCGCCCCTGATCCGGGCCCCGGGACCCCTGCGCCGGTTCCGGGGCCCCATGCTGTCCGCGGCCGGGCACGCCGCGCACTCCGCCTTCCCTTCACCACCACTGCGCCGGCGCGCACCGCATTCATCCCTCCCCGCCTCCCCGCCTCCCCGCCGCCGCGACGGCGCGACGGCCCGGGGCCCCGCCGCCACTGCGCCGACGCATGGCCCGGCCCTCGCCGGCGCTGGGGGCGACGCACGCGGACGGGGAGCTACGCTCCCTGAGCCTTCGCCGCGGCGTCGATCGCCGCCAGGGACTTCCGGACCTGGTTGCGGTCCGTCGTGTACCAGAAGTCGGGCAGGGACGCCTTCAGATAGCCGCCGTAGCGGGCCGTGGCGAGCCGCTGGTCCAGGACGGCGACGACACCTCTGTCGCCTGACGCCCGTACGAGTCGGCCGGCGCCCTGTGCCATCAACAGCGCGGCGTGCGTGGCCGCGACGGCCATGAAGCCATTGCCCCCGGCTTCCTCGACGGCCTTCTGCCGGGCGCTCATCACCGGGTCGTCGGGGCGCGGGAAGGGGATCTTGTCCATGACGACCAGCTGGCAGCTGGGCCCGGGGACGTCGACGCCCTGCCAGAGCGACAGTGTGCCGAACAGGCACGTCCTCGGGTCCGCCGCGAAGTTCTTGATCAGCTCCCCCAGGGTCTCCTCGCCCTGGAGAAGGATCGGGAACTCGGGGATACGGGTGCGCAGCTCCTCCGCGGCGAGCTGAGCGGCCCGCATCGACGAGAACAAGCCCAGGGCGCGGCCACCGGCCGCCTGGATCAGCTCCGTCAGCTCGTCCAGCATGTCCGTGCGCTCGCCGTCCCGCGCGGGGCGTGACAGGTGCTTCGCGACATACAGGATGCCCTGCTTCGGATAGTCGAAGGGGGATCCGACATCCACCCCCTTCCACTTCGGCACGTCGTCGCCCTCCGTGCCCTCGGGGGCCAGTCCCAGGGACGCCCCGACGCCGTTGAAGTCGCCGCCCAGCTTCAGGGTGGCGGAGGTGAGGACGACCGAGCGGTCCGCGAACAGCTTCTCCCGCAGCAGTCCCGACACCGACATGGGGGCCACACGCAGGGAGGCACCGAAGCGGTCATGGCGCTCGTACCAGACGACGTCCCACTCGGAGCCGTTGGTGACCCGCTCCGCCACGTCGTGCACGCTCTCCACGGAGGCCAGCGCCTGCTTGCGCACCGCGTCCTCGTCCTGGACGGACTTGTCGCGGGTGGCGCCGATCGCGGAGATCACCGTGCGGCAGGCGTCGCGCAGCGCCATCAGTGCGTAGGCGAGGTCCTCCGGAATCTCCTCCAGACGGCCGGGCAGGGCCAGCTCCATCAGCCGCTCGAAGCCCTCGGCCGCGGTCTGGAGCTGGTCGGCGGCCTTCTCGTTGACGAGTTTCGCCGCGCGGCGCACCGCACGGTTGACCTGGCCGGGGGTGAGCTCTCCGGTGGCGACGCCCGTCACCCGGGAGACCAGCTCGTGGGCCTCGTCGACGATCAACACCTCGTGCTGCGGGAGGACCGGGGCGCCCTCGATGGCGTCGATCGCGAGCAGCGCGTGGTTGGTGACGACGACCTCGGCGAGCTTGGCCCGCTCACGGGCCGTCTCGGCGAAGCACTCGGCGCCGTACGCGCACTTCGAGGCGCCCAGGCACTCCCGGGACGACACGGACACCTGGGCCCAGGCGCGGTCGGAGACGCCGGGGGTGAGGTCGTCGCGGTCGCCGCTCTCCGTCTCCTGGGACCAGTCGCGCAGCCGCAGCAGGTCCTGGCCCAGCTTGCTGGTGGGCGCCGCGGCCTCGAACTGGTCGAAGAGGCCGTCCTCCTCGTCCTGCGGCACGCCCTCGTGCAGTCGGTGCAGGCACAGGTAGTTCGACCGGCCCTTGAGCATGGCGAACTCCGGGCGGCGGCGCAGCAGCGGGTGCAGCGCCTCCACCGTGCGCGGCAGGTCCCGCTCGACGAGCTGCCGCTGCAGCGCCAGGGTGGCGGTCGCCACGACCACGCGCTCCCCGTGCGCGAGCGCGGGCACCAGATAGCCCAGCGACTTTCCGGTGCCGGTGCCGGCCTGGACCAGCAGATGGGAGCCGTCGTCGATCGCCTCCGCGACGGCCTGGGCCATGGCCACCTGGCCGGGGCGCTCCGTGCCGCCGACGGCTGCGACGGCTGCATGGAGGAGTTCGGGGAGTGAGGGCTTCGTCATAGCGCGACCACCCTACGGTGCGGCACTGACAAACGGGCGCCGCATCCCTCGGCGCATGGAAGGCTCATGTGTGGTGCGGGGGTGCCGGGGTGGTGTGATGCGGGACGAGCATCGTTACTCACAGTGATGACGCTGCGGAGGACGCTAAAGCAGATGGCGCAGGGCCCGGTCCCGGACCATCAGGGCGGCCCGCTTGTCGGGCAGGTCGATCTCGGCGGAGAACCGGAAGCCGGCGCTCAGGAACGCGGCGACGGAGGGCGTGTTGCGCAGATCGGGTTCGGCGACGACGCGAGCGCAGGAGGGACGCCGGTCGAGGACGAGGTCGGCGACGCAGCGGAGCAGTGCGGAGCCGAGGCCGCGCCCGCGGTCGGCGACACCGCCGATGAGGAGGTGGACTCCGGTGTCATGGGGACGGGCGGGGTAGTTGCGGGCCAGGGGGTCGAGGTCCGCGCGGTAGATCTCCCAGTAGCTCATGGGGGTGCCGTCCAGCACGCCGAGGCAGGGGACACTGCGTCCGTCACCGGCCAGTTGGGCGCGCAGGTGCCGCTCGGTGACCGATGCGTCTCCGGCGAGTTCCCAGAAGACCGCCACGGCGGGGTCGTTCATCCAGCGAACGATCAGCGGGAGATCGCGGCCGAGGTGGACCGGCACGAGGTGGAAGACACCCACGGGGGTGGACGTGGCTCCCCAGTCGGCGACATGGTCCAGGAGGTCGTCGTCCGGCGGAGGCTCCGACGTGCCCTGCTCCTCCTGGACGCGGAGCGCCAGGAACTCACCGGGCAGCCGTAGATCGAGGGTTTCCTCGCAGTCGGGGCCGGAGTCCGGACCGGTGCCGGAGGGAGCGCCGGCTCCCGGGCCCGGGGCGGTGACGGGCTCCACGGAGGCGGTGCCGGTGTCGGTGCCGGTGCCGGTGCTCGCGTCGGTGGGAGACACGGCGACGCTCCTCTCAGAAGACGGGACGGGTCATGTTCCTCGGGGATCAGGGCGGTGCGTGACGGCCAGGTCAGGGATGGAGGGGGTTGGTGATGGTGACGTAGACGGACTGGGTGTCGACCGGGCCGACGAGTTCGTCCAGGCCGTGCAGCCGGGTCAGCAGATTGGCCTTGCACCTGAGGACGGGTGAGTCGAGCAGACGCGCCGGCAGGGTCGTGCGCAGCCGGCCCGGACCGGTGGCGGCGTCGGCGAGGAAGCCGCGGAAGGCGGCGAGCAGCAGCCGTTCGTCGGCGAGGCGTTGGGAGCCGAACGCTCCGATGAGACCGAGGACGTTGTTGATGCCGAGGTAGTAGGCGAAGCGCTCGTCGGTGACCTCGTCGGAGACGAACGTGTCGCTGAGCTCGCCGATGCCGGGCAGTCGTGCGTCGAGTTCGGCGCGGCGGGACGCGCGGAAGTAGTACCCCTGGTTGTCGCGGTAGCGGCCGCCCGCGGGCCAGCCCTCGGCGTCCAGCAGGAGCACGGTGTTCTGCTGGTGTGCCTCCAGGGCAATGCCGGCCTCGCTGTCCAGCCAGAGCACCGGGCGGACCACGTGGTGGAGGTAGCGCAGGAACCACTCGGTGGCGACGGCCCCGCGGGAGCGGCCGGTGCGCCCGGCGAGACGGGTGACGATCTCGGCGAGCCGGGAGCACATGACGGGACGCCGCTGTCCGTCGGGGTGCGGGCGGGGCCTGGGCGAGACGAGTCCGGCGACGCAGGAGGCGTCGTCGACGGGGGCGAAGGGGTTGTGGCGGATCACCACGTCCAGTCCGGCCACGGGGTTGCCGTCCTGGCCGTCGACGGCGACCCAGGCGGGGTCGCGGACGATGTCGAAGCCGGGGTGCGCTGCGCGCCACTGCGTGCCGAGGCCGCCGCGCAGCAGGCGGTGCACCTCGACGCCCCGGTGGAGTTCCTTGCGGAGGTTCTCCCGCCGGGAGTTGGTGATGCGCAGGCCCAGCGACAGCTTGAGCATCGCGGGGGCGCCCGAGCGGTGGACGGTGCGGACGGAGGAGGTCGGGTGCCAGGGCGTGCCGTGGGGGCCGAGGTCCCTCAGGAGTCCGGCGTCCAGCAGGGCGGCCGCCTCGGGGCGGTGCCGGATCTCGCGCGCCTGCCAGGGGTGCAGCGGCAGTGCGGTGAAGCCCTGAGGCAGCGGGAGGTCCGGGCCGGCGAGCCGTTCGGTGAGCCGGTCGGCGGGCAGGGGCCGGCCGCCTTCCGTCCATGCCGAGTCGGCCGCACACACCGAGGGCGCGACCGCGAACCAGTGCAGCGGGAAGGAGCCGCGCAGCTCGGGTGAGTAGAGCCGGGCCTCGGTGTCCGAGAGGCCCTCGCGGCTCTTGGCCGTGGGGTGCATCGGGTGCCCGAGCAGCAGGGCCTGTTCGGCGGAGAGGAAGAGGTCCGCACCGTCCGCGGGACGCTCACAGCGGTCGGCGAGGAAGGTGGCGGTGCGGCGTGCGGAGTCGGCGACGCGGGCCAGCAGGTCGGTGACGTGGTTCGGCACGGCGCCCGGCTCCGGTGCGGCCCCGGCGGGGGCTGGGGCCGGTGCGGCCCCGGCGGGGGCGGTGGCCGCTGCGGCCCCGGAGCCCGCCGTCTCCCGTGCCAGCAGTGCCGCCACCGTCACCGCGTCCACGGGCGGGGCCTGCTCCGGTGCGCCGGCCAGGCGGGGCAGGCCGAAGCGGTGCCAGCCGGTGGGGGACCAGTGGTGGACCGGGACGAGGAGGGCCGTGCCGCCGGCGCGGAGCGGGATGCGCAGGGTGCCGTCGGCGGGAGCGGCGAGGTCGTGCTCGCGGACCCAGCAGCGCAGCAGGTTCTCCACGGTCGCGGCCTGGGCCGCCGTGTGCGGGTCCGGGTGGTCCAGAGGGTCGGCGGCGGTGCCGTGCGGCTCGTCGGCCTCCGGTGATGGCGGCTGCTGCGCAGGCAGCGTGTGGAGTCCCGTGGGCACGGTGGCCCGCGCGCGGACGGCGCTCCGCGCGGGGGCGGGGCCGTGACCGCCGGAGGCGGGGCGGCCCCCGTCGTGGGCGGGACCCTCGGGTGCGGGAGTCGCGTGGGCGGGGGTGGAGTTCAAGGGCGTACCTCGTGAGGTCGTTCCGGCTCGTACGGCGACGGGCCAGGCGCGGGTGCGGGTGCGGGTGCGGTGACCCCGGGACCGGTGGAGGACGGACCGGGTCGACGGAGGTCGTGTCCGGCCGCCGGCCGGTCCTCGTGCCCGTGCCGGCGAACGGCGGGGCGGGCTCAGGGATGGACCACCGACCCTGCGGCCACCGCGGCCACCGCGTCGGCGAGCCGGTCCAGAACCGCGTCCGTCTGTTCGTCGGTGATCGTCAGCGGCGGCAGCAGGCGGACCACACTCGCGTGCCGCCCGCCCAGCTCCACGATCAGACCGCGCCGCAGGCACTCCCGCTGCACGGCCGCGGCCAGCGCGGGCGCGGCGGGGCGTGGTCGGATGCCCCCGGTCAGGAAGGCCGGGGAGTCCTGGGGCGCCGGGTCGGATGCGGACTCGGGGTTCACCAGCTCGATGCCGATCATCAGCCCCCGGCCGCGTACGTCCCCGACGCACGGGAACTCGGCGGCGAGGCCCCGGAGTCGGTCCAGCATGCGGGCGCCGAGCGTGGCAGCGCGCTCGGCGAGGCGGTTCTCGCGGACGTAAGCGAGGGTCGCGGTGCCGGCGGCCATGGCGAGCTGGTTGCCACGGAACGTGCCGGCGTGGGCGCCGGGTTTCCACACGTCGAGGTCGTCGCGGTAGACGACGACGGCGAGCGGCAGGCTGCCGCCGATCGCCTTGGACAGGACCATCACGTCGGGCACCACCCCGCTGTGTTCGACCGCCCAGAAGCGTCCGGTGCGGCCCACGCCCGTCTGCACCTCGTCCGCGATCAGCGGGATGGCCCGGGCCTCGGTGATCCGCCGCATACGGCGCAGCCACGCGTCCGGCGCCGGGTGCACCCCGCCCTCGCCCTGGACCGGTTCGAGGATCATCCCGGCGGGCAGGGGCACCCCCGACTTGGTGTCGTCGAGGAGGGACTCCGTCCAGCGGGCGGACAGTTCGGCGCCGCGCTCGCCGCCGACCCCGAACGGGCAGCGGTAGTCCTGGGGGAACGGCAGACGGGTGACGCGGACGTCGCCCGCGCCCCCGGACGCCTCGAGCGCCCCCGCGGTCATGCCGTGGTAGGCGCCGGTGAAGGCCAGGATGCCCCTTCGCCCGGTGGCCGTGCGCACCAGTTTCAGTGCCGCCTCGACGGCGTCCGTCCCGGCCGGTCCGCAGAACTGCACGCGCGCGCGGTCGGCGAGTGCGGGCGGCAGGGTGCGGAACAGCTCCGTGGTGAAGGCGTCCTTCACGGGCGTGGCCAGATCCAGGACGTGCAGCGGCGCACCCGAGTCGAGGACCTTCCGGATCGCCTCCAGGACCACCGGGTGGTTGTGGCCGAGGGCCAGCGTGCCCGCGCCGGAGAGACAGTCCAGGTAGCGGCGTCCGTCGGCGCCCTCGATGGTGAGCCCGCGCGCCCGCACGGGCACGATCGGCAGGGCACGCGCGTAGGTGCGCGCCGCGGACTCGCGCGCCGACTGCCGCCGCAGAATGCCTTCGTGCGCCCCGCGCGCACGCTCGGGCTCTGAGGCCCCCTCGCGCCCCTCTTCGGCTCCCGCGCGCCCCTTCGACGCGCCCTCCACCGGCACCACCGCAGTCTCCGTCACGGTCACGGCGTCAGTTCCTCCCGCTGTTCAGAGGCGATGGTCGAGGGCCCGGGCCGGGACGGCAGGCCCCCGCACCTACAACGACCCGAGCGGCGCGGGGAAGCGGGCGGGCGGAAGATCTTCGGGCTCCGGACGATCGGCCGGATCAGGCGGCTTGTAGCCGAACCGTTGCCGTTCCGCGGGAACTCCCTCACAGCGAGCGCATAGTGTGTGATGCCGTTCAGCGGAAGAGGATGATCATCCGTTGCCTACCGCCGTCTCGGCGGCAGGCCACTGCCCGACACCGTTCCTTCCAGGGGGAGTTCCACCATGCGACCGATACGACCGCTCTTCGCCGTCCGCTCGGAAGGCGGTGCGCGCCGCAGAACCTCCCCGGTGCCGGCGGCGGTCGGCCTCGCCGTGGCGCTGGCGCTGACCGCGACCGCGTGCGACGCGGGCGGTGGCGGCGATGCGCATGCGGGGGCGAGCGCGTCCGCGTCCTCCGCGGGCGACGGCAAGATCAAGATCCCGGACGACATCAAGCAGAAGCTCAAGAAGCACGGGATCGACATCGACAAGTGGAAGAACGGCGCCTGGAAGAACTGGAACAGGGACGACTGGCTGCGCGAGGCCGACGACTACATCAACCCGATCATCAAGGGTCTGTGGAACCCGGACCGGATGCGCAAGGCCAATGACCCCGCCAAGAAGGTCGACTCGGGCGACCTCTCGGGCGACCAGGGCGTCACGGACCCGACCCCGGCACCGGTGAAGGCGCAGGCGGTGCCGACCGCGTACCACGACAACGCGCCCACGGCGGGGAAGGTGTTCTTCGACTCCCCCAAGGGCACGATGGTCTGTTCGGCAACCGTGGTGGAGGACCCGGCGCACCCCGGGAAGTCCAACCTCGTGTGGACGGCGGGCCACTGCGTGCACGCGGGCAGGAACGGCGGCTGGTACCGCAACATCGCGTTCGTGCCGGCGTACAACAACTCCGGGCTGACGGCGGCCGAGTTGAGGAACGCGACGCGGCAGGAGATCGCCCCGTACGGTGTCTGGTGGGGTGACTGGGCGCAGACCTCCGAGCAGTGGATCGAGCAGGGCGGCGAGACGGGCGGCCAGGGCGCGTCGTACGACTTCGCCGTCATCCACGTGACGCCGGAGCAGGGCAACGGCGGCAAGTCCCTGGAGGAGACCGTCGGCTCGGCGCTCCCGGTGAACTTCGACGCGCCGGCCATTCCGAAGGTCGACAGCATCACCGCGACCGGCTACCCGGCCGCGCCTCCGTACGACGGCCAGACGCTGTACCGGTGCCAGGACAAGCCGGGCCGGCTGTCGCTCGCGCGGACGGACCCGACGATGTACCGCATCGGCTGCACCATGACGGGCGGTGCGTCCGGCGGCGGCTGGGTGGAGACGGGGGCGGACGGCAAGCCCGCCCTGGTCTCCAACACGTCGATCGGCCCGGTGACCACCGGCTGGCTGGCCGGGCCGCGGCTGAGCACGGTGGCCAAGGGCGTCTACGAGGGGGTCAGCAGGAAGTTCGCGGACCAGTGACGCGCCCCGCCTCGCCGTCGTCCGTCCCCGGACACCCGTGAAGAAGGCGAAGCCCGCTCCCTGTCGCAGGGAGCGGGCTTCGCACCTTCGCGCCGAGGGTCAGAGCGCGGGCGCCGGCGCGTACGGCGCCAGTTCCGCCGCCAGTTCCTCGTGCACCCGAGCCTTGAGCACGGTGCCCTCCGGGGTGTGCTCCTCGGAGATCACCTCGCCGTCGGAGTGGGCGCGCGCGACCAGTCGGCCGTGCGTGTAGGGCACCAGGGCCTCGATCTCGACCGACGGCCTCGGCAGCTCGTCGTCGATGAGCGCGAGCAGTTCCTCGATGCCCTGGCCGGTGCGGGCCGAGACCGCGATGGCGCGGTTCTCGATCCGCAGCAGCCGCTGGAGCACCAGCGGGTCCGCCGCGTCCGCCTTGTTGATCACGACGATCTCCGGTACGTCGGTGGCGCCGACGTCCGTGATCACCTCGCGCACGGCGGCCAGCTGCTCCTCCGGGTTCGGGTGCGAACCGTCGACCACGTGCAGGATCAGGTCGGAGTCGCCGACCTCCTCCATCGTGGAGCGGAACGCCTCGACCAGGTGGTGCGGCAGGTGCCGTACGAAGCCGACGGTGTCCGCCAGCGTGTACAGCCGCCCGCTCGGGGTCTGGGCCCGGCGCACGGTCGGGTCGAGGGTCGCGAACAGTGCGTTCTCGACCAGGACGCCCGCGCCGGTGAGGCGGTTGAGCAGGGAGGACTTGCCGGCGTTGGTGTAGCCCGCGATGGCGACCGAGGGCACCTTGTGGCGCCTGCGCTCCTGGCGCTTGATCTCGCGGCCGGTCTTCATCTCCGCGATCTCCCGGCGCATCTTCGCCATCTTCTCGCGGATCCGCCGCCGGTCCGTCTCGATCTTGGTCTCACCGGGGCCGCGGGTCGCGAGGCCGCCGCTGCCGCCGCCCATCTGCCGGGACAGCGACTGACCCCAGCCGCGCAGCCTCGGCAGCATGTACTGCATCTGGGCGAGCGCGACCTGCGCCTTGCCCTCGCGGGACTTGGCGTGCTGGGCGAAGATGTCCAGGATCAGGGCCGTACGGTCGATGACCTTGACCTTGACGACGTCCTCGAGGTGGATCAGCTGGGCCGGGCTCAGCTCACCGTCGCAGATGACGGTGTCCGCGCCCGTCTCGAGGACGATGTCGCGCAGCTCGTTCGCCTTGCCGGAGCCGATGTAGGTGGCCGCGTCGGGCGTGTCACGGCGCTGGATCACACCGTCGAGCACGAGGGCACCCGCGGTCTCCGCGAGGGCGGCCAGCTCGGCGAGGGAGTTCTCCGCGTCCTGTGCGGTCCCCGACGTCCACACCCCGACGAGCACGACGCGCTCCAGCCGCAGCTGCCGGTACTCGACCTCGGTGACGTCCTCGAGCTCGGTGGACAGGCCCGCGACACGGCGCAGGGCCGCGCGCTCGGAGCGGTCGAACTGGTCGCCGTCCCGCTCTCCGTCGATCTCGTGGCTCCAGGCGACGTCCTCTTCCATCAGGGCATCGGCCCGAAGACCTTCGGCGTAGGCGTGTGCGAGGCGCTTGGCGTCCTGGGAAGGGGAAGAAGAGGAGGTCATTGGGTCCTTACGTCGATGGGAATCCGGTTGCGGTGACGGAGTGGCGGCCGTGCAGGGCCCGTCACAGACGTCGTCAGCGGTCACAACGCTCGAGTGCCCCGGAAGATTCCCGGTCACCCGCCCCGGGAGGGCCGCGCCGCCGACCTGATGATGGTCCCACGGCACGGCCCGTCCCGTCATCCGACTTGTTCGGCGCCCTGGGCGTTCTCGGCGGGCTGGCTCCTCCAGTCCGGGTGGCCGGGCATCGGCGGGGTCTTCTCGCCGTGGAGCCACCCCTGGAAGAAGGCGCTCAGATCACGTCCGGCGGTGTCGGACGCCAGGCGTTCGAAGTCGGCCGTGGTCGCCGTGGAGTCGTGGTGCAGTGCCACCCAGGCCTGCTCCAGGCGTTGGAATGCGGTGGCGCCGATCTCCTGGCGCAGGGCGTACAGCACCAGGGCGGCTCCGTCGTAGACGTTGGGCCGGAAGAGGCTGATCTTCTGGCCGGGCTTCGGGGGCTTGGGCGCAGCGGGCGGGCCGTCGGAGGCGCGCCAGCCGTCGGAGAGGGTGTACGCCGCCTTCATCCGCGCCTGAAGGGACCGGTGCGCCGTCTCGTCCGCGTACAGGGCCTCGTACCAGGTGGCGTGTCCCTCGTTGAGCCACAGGTCGGACCAGGTGCGCGGGCTGACGCTGTCGCCGAACCACTGGTGGGACAGCTCGTGCACCATGATCGACTCGATGTACCACGCGGGGAGGGCGGGCTCGGTGAAGATGCGTTTCTCGAAGAGGGACAGCGTCTGCGTCTCCAGCTCGAAGCCGGTCTTGGCCCGGGCGATCAGCACCCCGTACGTCTCGAAGGGGTAGGGGCCGACCTTCTTCTCCAGCCAGGCGATCTGGTCGGGCGTCTTCTCCAGCCAGCGTCCGAGCTCCGCCTGATCCTCGGCCGGGACCACGTCGCGGACGGGAAGGCCGTGGGGTCCCGTGCGGTGCAGGACGGCGGTGCGGCCGATGGACACCTGGGCGAGTTCCGTGGCCATGGGGTGCTGGGTGCGGTAGGTCCAGGTGGTGCTTCTTCCGCTTCGCCGCGTGCTCACCGGGACGCCGTTCGCCACGGCCGTGTAGTCGTCCGGCGCGGTCACGTGGATCGTGAACATCGCCTTGTCGGACGGGTGGTCGTTGCACGGGAAGACCAGGTGGGCGGCGTCGGCCTGGTTGGCCATGGCGAGCCCGTCGTCGGTGCGCACCCAGCCGCCCTGCCGGTCCTTGCCGGAGACGGGGTCGCTGGTGTGCCGCACGGTGATGCGCAGCAGGCTCCCCTTGGGGAGCGGGACGCCCGGAGTGATCACCAGGTCCTCCCCCGTGCCGGTGAAGTCCGCGCGCAGTCCGTTGACGTCGACGGACTCGACCGTGCCGTGCGCGAAGTCGAGGTTGACGTGCTCCAGCCGCTGGGTGGTGCGGGCGTTGATGGTGGTGACGGCGGCGAGCGGCTTGCTGTTGTCGCCGGTGTAGGTGAAGGAGAGGTCGTACGACCGGACGTCGTATCCGGGGTTGCCGAGCGTGGGGTAGAGACGGTCGCCGACGCCGAGGGGGACGGCGGGCGAAGGGGCGCTCGCGGCGATCAGACAACCGGAGACGGCACAGGCGAGCACGGCCGCCTGGGCACGGTGGACACGTGGCGTGACGGAACGAAGGCTGAGCGGCATGGACCACCGCTATCAGCGCGCACTCCCCGGACGTGTCCGACGCGCATCCGTCCCACCCGAACGGGTTCAGCCGGGGGACGGCTGACGGAGCAGGGGGCCGACTCGCGGGATCCGGCGGCGGCCGTACGGGGAGGATCAGGCAGCGGCCGTGCGGGAGGCCGGCCGGGGCGGCTGTAGGGGGACGCGGGCCGGCGGCCGAACGGGGACGGCCGGCCCGCACCGGACAGGCAGCCGGGGGGGCACTGTCAGTGCACGGTCGTCGCCGGGTGCTGGGCTCTGCTCACGTCGTACACCCCCGGCACGTTCCGCATCGCTCTCATCAGGGACGGCAGATGGGAGGCGTCCGGGAGCTGGAGTGTGTACGTGTGGCGTACGCGCTGCTGGCTCGGGGGCTCGACCGTGGCCGAGACGATGGCGACGCCTTCCAGGGCGATGGCCTCGGTGAGGTCCGCGAGCAGGTGCGGGCGGCCGAAGGACTCCGCGACGAGCGTGACCCGGCACTCGGTGGTGTCCCCCCAGCGCACCCCGACCTCCTCGCGCCCGGCGCTCTTCATGCGCTCCACTCCGGCGCACTCGACGCGGTGCACGGTCACCACGCCCCCGCGCACGGCGAAGCCGGTGACCTCGTCCGGCGGCACCGGCGTACAGCAGCCCGCGAGGCGCGCGGTAGCGCCGGGCAGGTCCACGACGGCGTTGGCGTCGCGCACGCCGGGCGTGTCCGTGGTGGGGCGCGCGGGCAGGGCCGGCGGGCGTGCGGCGGTCCCGAGGCCGGTGGCGTGCGCTCCGGCGACGTCCAGCGCGCCCCGGGCGCCCGGCGCCGACGCGCCACCGAAGGTCTCGGCGGACACCGGATGCGCCGCCAGCCATCGCTGGATCGCGATCCGCGCGGCCGGCGTGTGGGCGTGCTCCAGCCACTCCCGGGACGGCTCGGAGGCCGGGTCCTGGCCCATGAGGAGCTGCACGGTGTCGCCGTCCTTCAGGACCGTGCTCAGCGTCGCCAGCCGGCCGTTGACCCGGGCGCCGATACAGGCGTGCGCGTCCTCCCCGTACTGTGCGTACGCCGCGTCCACGCAACTGGCGCCCTCCGGAAGCCCCAGCGCGCCCCCGTCGGGGCGGAACACGGTGATCTCCCGGTCCTGGGCGAGGTCCTCGCGCAGCGACGACCAGAACGTGTCGGTGTCCGGCGCCGCCTGCTGCCACTGAAGCAGCCGGGAGAGCCAGCCGGGCCGGGTGGGGTCGGCGCGCTCGCCGTCGGCCGGATCGTCGGAGGCGGGGGCGTAGGGATTGCCGAGCGCGATCACTCCGGCCTCGGCGACCTTGTGCATCTGGTGGGTGCGGATGAGGACTTCGGCGACCTCGCCGTCCTCCCGCGTGACCGCGGTGTGCAGCGACTGGTACAGGTTGAACTTGGGGACGGCGATGAAGTCCTTGAACTCCGAGACCACCGGAGTCATGCAGGTGTGCAGTTCACCGAGGACCGCGTAGCAGTCGGCGTCCTCGTTCACGAGCACCAGCAGGCGCCCGAAGTCCGCGCCGCGCAACCGGCCCCGCTTGCGGGAGACGCGGTGGACGGAGACGAAGTGCCGTGGCCGGATGAGGACTTCGGCCGGGATCCCGGCCTCGCGCAGCACCGTGCGCACCTGGTCGGCCGTCTCGGCGAGCGGATCGTCGCCGTGCGCCGCGTTCTCGGCGATGAGTTCCCTGGTGTGCTCGTACTCCTCCGGGTGCAGGACCGCGAAGACGAGGTCCTCGAGTTCGGTCTTGAGCGCCTGGACGCCGAGGCGCTCGGCGAGCGGGATGAGCACGTCCCGGGTGACCTTGGCGATGCGTTCCTGCTTCTCCCGGCGCATCACGCCGAGCGTGCGCATGTTGTGCAGCCGGTCGGCGAGTTTGATCGACATCACGCGGACGTCGTTGCCGGCCGCGACGAGCATCTTGCGGAAGGTCTCGGGCTCGGCGGCCGCTCCGTAGTCGACCTTCTCGAGTTTGGTGACACCGTCGACGAGGTAGCGCACCTCCTCGCCGAACTCCTCGCGCACCTGCTCGAGCGTCACATCGGTGTCCTCGACGGTGTCGTGGAGCAGGGAGGCGGTCAAGGTCGTCGTCTCGGCCCCGAGTTCGGCGAGGATCAAGGTCACGGCGAGGGGGTGTGTGATGTACGGCTCGCCGCTCTTGCGCATCTGTCCCCGGTGCGAGGACTCGGCCAACAGGTAGGCGCGGCGCAGTGGTTCGAGGTCGGCGTCGGGGTGGTGGGCGCGGTGGGCCTCGACGACGTGACCGATGGCGTCGGGCAACCGGTCGCGGGTGGCGGGGCCGAGCAGTGCGGCCCGGCCCAGCCGGCGCAGGTCGAGCCGGGCGCGGCTCTTCCTTCGGTGGGCCCCGGGCGTTGCAGGGGCGGGGTCGGCAGGGTTCGTGGCCTCCGCACTCATTGGGCACCTCCGGCTGCGTCGACCGGCGGACGGAGTGCCTGCTGGCGTTCGCGGCGCAGGGGCTCGCGACGGTCCCCCGTCCCGGCCGGTGCTTGATGCTATCGAGCCCACCACGCCTGCCCGACCGGCTCTCGCCGAGCGTGAAGCGGATCACCCATTCGAGCGATGCCCTGAAGGTTTACGCGTTTCCGCCAGGGGAATCTGCTCCGGCCGTCGATTCCGGCGTTTCCACCGGCCCGAAGCTGGGGATCGGAGCGCCGGAAGCGGCTGGGGCTGTGATCCGGAGCCGTACGGCGGCAAGGGTGAGCGCCTTCTTTCGGCCACCGCGCGGTGCGCAATGTCACCGCCCGCGTGCCACGCCGTGCTTCGGCGCGCCGTCCGTTCGCCCCTCAAAGGGCAGAGTGGAGGCGCGAGTTCGGAAAGCCGCAGGAGCGGCAGGAGACTCCCCGGCCCGTTCGCCCGGGGACTTCCGGTCCGCGCGACGGCGTCGTCGAGGTGCGCGTCAGCGGGCCGCGGTCCGGAGCCACTCGGCGTCGATCTCGCCCTCGGCGACGATCACCGCCGGGCCGGTCATCTCGATCTCGCCGTCCGGGCGCTCGGTGATCACCAGGGTGCCGCCCGGGACGTCCACGGTGTACGTCACGGGGTTGCCCGTCACGGCCGGGTCGGCGCCGTCGCGGCGGGCCGTGGCGACGGCCACCGCGCACGCGCCCGTGCCGCACGAGCGGGTCTCCCCGGAGCCGCGCTCGTGGACGCGCATCGCGACGTGGCGAGGAGCGCGGTCGACCACGAACTCGACGTTCACCCCGTCCGGGTAGGCGGAGGCCGGGCTGAAAGGGGGCGGGGTGAACAGGTTCCCCGCGTGCGCGAGGTCGTCGACGAACGCGACCGCGTGCGGGTTGCCCATGTTCACGTTGCGCGCGGGCCAGCTGCGCTCGCCGACGCTGACCGTGACGTCCCCCGCGGGCAGGACGGCCCGGCCCATCCCGACGGTGACATCGCCGTCCTTCGCGACGTGGACGGTCTTGACACCCCCGCGCGTGGCGATCGCGAGATCGCCCTCGGTCACGTGACCGGCGTGCTGGAGGTAGCGCGCGAACACCCGTACGCCGTTGCCGCACATCTCCGCGACCGAGCCGTCGCTGTTGCGGTAATCCATGAACCACTCCGCCTCACCGGCCATCTTCTCGGCCTCGGGGTGCGCGGCGGAGCGCACGACGTGCAGCAGACCGTCGCCGCCGATGCCCGCGCGGCGGTCGCACAGGGCGGCGACGGCGGCCGGGGGCAGGTCGATGACGTTCTCGGGGTCCGGGATGATCACGAAGTCGTTCTCCGTGCCGTGGCCCTTGAGGAAGGCGATCCGCGTGCTCATCCCTCGATCGTACGGGGTCGGTACGACAGCGGCGTACGGCGAGGCCATGGGGCAGCGGCGTACGGCGAGGTCGGTACGGCAGCGGGGTCAGCCGCGTCCGGCGAGGGTGCTCAGCGCAGCCGGGCCACGCGCCACACGGCCAGCGCGACGACCGCGACGACCACCACGACGTACCCGAGGACGACACGCCAGTCCGGGCGCCGTCCGGAGCCGCGCTGCGGCAGGCCGGGCCACGTGTAACCGACGCGCCGCGCGGCCATCATGCCCCAGCCGGCCGCGCACGAGCAGATCAGCAGGCCGAGCATGGCGACCACGGCGCCGCCGTCACCGAACTCGAACGCCAGCGGGAAGGCGAACATCAGGGAGCCGACCGCGGCCAGCCCCACGATCGGGGCGAGCTGCCAGATCCGCAGCCGACGCTGCGGGCGCAGCTCGACCTCGACCTCGAGCCCGGTGGACAGCTCGTCCACGTCCGGCCCGTCGGCGGTCACACCGCCCGGCAGCTGCTCGTCGGGACCGTCGGAACTGAGCCTTGGGTCCTCGTCCTGCGCGGCCCCGTGCTGCGCGCCTTGTGCGGTGTCGCGAGGGCCGGCCTCCATCGCCACGCGCCCTCCCAACTCGGACTCACTTGGTCGATCGAAGCTCGATGATGGCATGCCGGATGAGGCCCGGATGACGGCCGGAGCGTCCCGATGCCATCACGTGATCAGGCTGTAACCGGTCGTTCGATCAACGCCAGCGCGAGATGCGGAAGTTCCCCGAGGTCGTCCGCGGCGCCGCTGAGCCAGTGCACGCGCGGGTCACGGCGGAACCAGGAGTCCTGACGGCGCGCGAAGCGCTTGGTTGCGCGTACGGTCTCCGCGCGCGCCTCTTCCAGCGTGCACTCCCCCGCGAGCGCCATGAGCACCTGCTGGTATCCGAGCGCGCGTGACGCCGTACGCCCCGCGCGCAGGCCCTGCGCCTCCAGCGCCCGCACCTCGTCCACGAGCCCCGCCTCCCACATCCGGTCGACCCGGCGTGCGATCCGTTCGTCCAGCTCGGGCCTGCTGACGTCGACGCCGATCTGGACGGTGTCGTAGACCGAGTCGTGACCCGGGAGGTTGGCGGTGAAGGGCCGGCCGGTGATCTCGATGACCTCCAGGGCCCGGACGATCCGTCGGCCGTTGCCGGGCAGGATGGCCCGGGCGGCCTCCGGGTCGGCGGCGGCCAGGCGCGCGTGGAGCGCTCCGGAGCCGCGCAGGGCGAGCTCCTCCTCGAGCCGGGCGCGCACCTCGGGGTCGGTCCCGGGGAACTCCAGGTTGTCGACCGCGCCGCGCACGTACAGCCCCGAGCCGCCCACCAGGACCGGCCAGCGGCCCTCGGCGAGCAGCGCGTCGATACGGGCGCGGGCGAGGCGCTGGTACTCGGCGACGGACGCCGTCACCGTCACGTCCCAGATGTCCAGCAGGTGGTGCGGAACGCCGCCGCGCTCCTCGGGCGTCAGCTTGGCGGTGCCGATGTCCATCCCCCGGTAGAGCTGCATGGAGTCGGCGTTGACGACCTCCCCACCGAGCTGTTGGGCCAGGAATACTCCCAGATCGGACTTTCCGGCCGCGGTCGGTCCGACGACGGCGATGACCCGCGGCGCGGGGGCTGCACTACTCACCGCAACAGTCTCGCAAACCTCCGGACCCCGCCTCGAACGAGTTACGTGACGCCCCGAGTGGGGGGTCGTTGCCTGTTGCGTGGTTCCGGTCACCGGTTCGAGAACGGGTGACCCGGGGCGACGCAATGGGACGCACCGGGCTACGCGGTATTTCGCCCGCACGAGTAACGTATGGAGTGGATATGGGCGTTTTTGCACGGCTTCTCCGGAGGTCGAGGACGACTGAGGAGGACCGGTCGGCCGCGGCGGAGGCCCCACAGGCGGTGGAGGGTGCCGAGATGGGGGCGCCGGACGAGGCGAAGGAAGCGGACGCGGGCGCGGCCGAGCCCGACGGGAAGGCGGAGGGCGCGTCGCCGCACAAGAGCGCCGATGCCGCCGCCGACGACGGGGTCGGGATCCCGAAGCAGCAGTCCGCCGAGGAGGTCGCCGACAGCGAGGCCGACGAGGGCGCCCGTACGTAACCGCTTGAGCCAGGGAAGGTGGACCATGGGCCTCGTGGACAACCTGAAAGCCAGGGTCTCGGGCCTCGCGCAGCAGCACGAGGACAAGGTCGACCGCGGCCTCGACAAGGCCGCGAAGATGATCGACGAACGGACCAAGGGCAAGTACAGCGACAAGATCCACACGGGCACGGACAAGGCGAAGAACGCGGTGGAGCGCCTCGCCCACCGGGACACCGGCCCGTCGACCGGCGAAGCGGCGCCCCCGGAGACACCACAGCCGCCTTCGGCCTCCTGATCACGCTCCGGACAGCGCGTCACCCATCGGCGGACGGCCGCGGGGCCACGGCCTCCCGGCCGTCCGCCGTGTCGCGGTACCCGGCAGGAGCTTCCCGAGCTCGGGTCACCCTCACAGGACCGCTACGACCAGGCGGCCACCATGTACCCCACGCCGTACGGCGCCTCGTCGTACAGCAGGTTGCCGGCCAGGCGTACGCCTTCCGCCGCGCCCGCGAGGATCTGCCAGGGGGCCCGGCCGCGGGCCTGCAATGCGTGGGCCAGGGCCGGGTCAAGGGATCTCAGGGCCGTCACGTCCGCCGCACCCAGCGCCCGCGCGACCTCCGCGTCGAAGCCGGCCGCGCGCTCGTCCAGGTAGCCCGGCGCCCTCACCGAGCGGCACGCGCTGCCGTCGCCCATGATCAGCAGGGCCGTCCGCCCGGCCTGTGCGGCCAGCCCGGATCCGACCTCGGCGCACCGCTCGGGAGCCAGGAGTTCCGGTACTCCCAGGCCGTCCACGGGCGCGCCGGCCCAGCGCGTGCGCTCCAACAGCCACGCGGCGACCGCGAGCGACGGCGGAAGCTCTCGCTCCTGAGCCGTGCCGCCCGCACCCAGGCGTACGTCGACGTCCACACCGAAGCCCCGGAACGACCCCCGCGCGCCCTCCGCGTAGGCGCCCTCCCCGCCCTCCCCGGCAGGCCCGACGACCACCAGCCGGTCGGGGCGGGCGGCGGCGAGCACGCCCAGCGCGTCCTTGCAGGCGGCACGGGCGCCGTCCAGTTCGGGCGCCGCACCCGCGGCGACCTCGGGCACGAGCAGGGGCGGACAGGGACAGACGGCGGCGGCGACAAGCATGATCCGCAGCCTAACCGGGCCGGACGCCGCGTACGGCGGTGACGGTGGCGTCAGTCGCAGCCGCAGGCGCCGGCGGTGGCCACGGGCAGCGGCGCCGGCACTCCGACCTTCGGCAGACCCAGCATCACACCGGCCGGCTCGGCGGCCTCCGCCGCGTTCCGCTTCGCCCACGCGTCGCCCGCGCGCGTGCGGCGCACGTCGAGGACGGGCCCCTCGGCGAGGAGGTGGTGCGGGGCGGCGTACGTCACCTCGACGGTCACCACGTCACCGGGGCGCACCTCCTGGTCCGGCTTGGTGAAGTGGACCAGGCGGTTGTCGGGGGCGCGGCCGGACAGCCGGTGGGTGGCCCCGTCCTTGCGCCCCTCGCCCTCGGCGACCATCAGCTCCAGGGTGCGGCCGACCTGCTTCTTGTTCTCCTCCCAGGAGATCTCCTCCTGGAGGGCGACGAGCCGCTCGTAGCGCGCCTGGACGACGTCCTTGGGGATCTGGTTCTCCATCTCGGCGGCCGGGGTGCCGGGCCGCTTGGAGTACTGGAAGGTGAAGGCCTGCGCGAACCGCGCCTCGCGCACCACGTGAAGCGTCTGCTCGAAGTCCTCCTCGGTCTCCCCGGGGAAGCCGACGATGATGTCGGTGGTGATCGCGGCGTGCGGGATGGCGGCGCGCACCTTGTCGATGATCCCCAGGTAGCGCTCCTGCCGGTAGGACCGGCGCATCGCCTTGAGCACGGCGTCCGAGCCCGACTGCAACGGCATGTGCAGCTGCGGCATCACGTTCGGCGTCTCGGCCATGGCCGCGATGACGTCGTCGGTGAAGTCGCGCGGGTGCGGGGAGGTGAAGCGGACGCGCTCCAGGCCCTCGATGTTCCCGCAGGCACGCAGCAGCTTGCTGAAGGCCTCGCGGTCGCCGATGTCGGAGCCGTAGGCGTTCACGTTCTGCCCGAGCAGCGTGATCTCGGAGACGCCTTCGGCGACCAGGGCCTCCACCTCGGCGAGGATGTCGCCGGGGCGGCGGTCCTTCTCCTTGCCGCGCAGCGCCGGGACGATGCAGAAGGTGCAGGTGTTGTTGCAGCCCACGGAGATCGACACCCAGGCCGCGTACGCGCTCTCGCGCCGCGTCGGCAGGGTCGACGGGAACGCCTCCAGCGACTCGGCGATCTCGACCTGCACCTCCTGCTGCACGCGGGCGCGCTCCAGCAGAACGGGCAGCTTGCCGATGTTGTGCGTACCGAAGACGACGTCCACCCAGGGCGCCTTCTTCACGATGGTGTCGCGGTCCTTCTGCGCCAGGCAGCCGCCGACGGCGATCTGCATGCCGGGCCGGACTGCCTTCTTCGGCGCGAGGCGGCCGAGGTTGCCGTAGAGCCGGTTGTCGGCGTTCTCCCGCACGGCGCAGGTGTTGAAGACGACCACGTCCGCGTCGCCGTCCGCCCCCTCGGGCGCCCGCACGTACCCGGCCTCTTCGAGCAGCCCGGCCAATCGCTCGGAATCGTGGACGTTCATCTGGCACCCGTAGGTGCGGATCTCATAGCTCTTGGGTGCGTGAACGTCCACTGCGGGGCTCCGGTCGCTGCTGCTGGTCATGGAACAAGGGTAGGCGGTACTCGAAGAGCCCTGTCCCGAAGAGCCCTGTCCGGCCATGGGCCGGAGCGCACTGCTTGGACGGACCGGACGGGGACGGGACCGTCCCTCACTTGACGGCCCCGCTCGTGGCGCCGGCGGCGACGTGGCGCTGGGCGATGACGAGCAGCACGGTCGCCGGGGCGGATGCCAGGACCGCGGTGGCCATGATCGCGTTCCACTGGTTCGTGTGCGCGCCGATGTACTCGTAGATGCCGAGGGTGATCGGCCGCACGGTGTCCGTGGTGGTCAGCGTGAGGGCGAAGAGGAAGTCGCTCCAGGCGAAGAGGAAGGTGAAGAGCGCCGCCGTGATCAGCGCGTTGGTGCTCAGCGGGAGTATCACGGAGCGGAAGGTGCGCAGCCTCCCGGCCCCGTCCACGCGCGCGGCCTCGATGATCTCCCTGGGAATGCCCTGCATGAACGAACGCAGAATGATGATCGCGAAGGGGACCCCGGCGGTGGAGTCGGCGAGGATCAGTCCGAGGGAGGAGTTGAGGAGCCCCAGGTCGTTGTAGGCGTTGTAGAGCGCGTTGGCCACGGCGATGCCCGGCACCATCTGTGTGATCAGGACGCCGAAGAGCACGAGGTTGATGCCCCGGAGGGGGAGGTGGGCCAGCGCGTAGGCCGCCGGCGCGGCGAGCGTGAGGCTGAACGCCACGCTGCCGAGGGCCACGACGAGACTGGTGACGAGGTTGCGTCCCTGATCGCGCAGTGCCGTGGCGTACCCGCCGAGGTCCGGGTGGAGCGGGAACCAGCCTCCCCGTAGTGGGTTGCCTGCCGGCTGCAGGGAGGCGTTCACCATCCAGTAGACGGGAAACAGCATCACCGCGAGCAGGACGATCCCGACGAACGTGGACACCAGGCCACGACTCGGTGCGCGCTTCACGGGATCCCCTCTCAGATGTGCCGGGCGCGCCGGTGGGCGCGCAGATGGACGAAGGCGAAGACGAGCGAGACGGCGACGAGTACGTTGCTCATCGCGGCGCCGCGCCCGAACTCGAACTGCTGGAAGGACAGTTCGTAGGACCGGGTGGCGAGGGTCTCGGTGGCGTCGGCCGGTCCTCCGCCGGTCACGATGAGGATGAGGTCCAGCACCTTGACGGTGTAGACCACGCCCAGCACCAGGACGACGTTGACCACGGGGCGCAGCAGTGGCCAGGTGACATGGCGGAACGACGCCACCGCACCGGCGCCGTCCAGTTTCGCCGCCTCGTACAGATGCGCGGGAATGTCCTGCAGGCCGCCGTACAGGATCACGGTGTTGAACGGGATGCCCACCCAGATGTTGATGAGAATCACCGACACGAGCGCCTGTGAGGTGCCGGTGAGCCAGGGTATGCCGGACGACAGCAGGTGGAGCTCGCGCAGCGCCTTGTTGACGACTCTGTCGTCGGTGTCGAGCATCCACCTCCACGTCGTCCCGGAGACGACCAGCGGCAGCAGCCACGGCAGCAGCAACAGCGACCGCAGAACGCCGCCGAGCGGGAATCGGCGCTGGAAGAACAGGGCGAGGGCCAGGCCGACCAGGAACTGTCCGGCTATCGACCCGGCTGTGAACAGGACCGTCGTCAGCAAGGCCTTGGGGAACAGGTCCGAGGACAGGATCTTCGTGTAGTTCTGCAGCCCCGCGAAGGGCGCGGCACCGGTGTAGAAGGTGGTGGTCGTGTACTGCTGGAAGCTCATCACGACGTTCTTGACGATCGGGTAGCCGAAGAACAGCAGCAGGTACGTCACCGCGGGCACGAGGAACATCCACTGGGAGACCGGCTCCCAGAAGCGGGCCCGGGCCGCAGCCCGGGCCCTGCCGTGCGCGGCCTCTTCCGCGTCAGGAACCGGTCGCGATCTGCTGCGCATGCCGAAGTGCTTCCTGCGGTGTCTGCTCGCCGGTCAGAGCGGCCTGGATCGCGGTGTAGATCCCGGTCGCCGCCTTGGGCCACTTGACGCCGAGTTCGCCGGTACGGGCTCGGGCCTTCTCGACGCTCCGGGCGAAGGGGGCCATCGACGGGACCTGCTCGGCGTACCGGGACGCCACCGCGGTGCGGGAGGGCACGGTGAAGTACTGCTCGGCCAGGGCCAGCATGTTCGCTGAGTCGTTCAGGCAGGCGAGTACCTGGGCGGCCTTCTGCTGCCGGGCCTTGGACGCGGTCTGCGGGACCGTCCACACCTCGCCGCCGAGCGGTGTGACAAGGGTCTGCCCCGCCTGACGGACGGGTATGGGGACCACACCCCAGTGCAGGTTCTTGTCCTGGTTCAGCTCGGAGATCCGCCAGGGGCCGTTGACCATCATGGCCGCCCTGCCCGCGACGAACTGGTCGTGGACATCGGCCTGCGTCCAGTTCAGTACGGACTTCGACATGGATCCGCTCTTCACCAGGTCGACCCACAGCTGGAGTGCCTGCGCGGCCTGCGGGGTGTCCAGTCGCCTCTCGTCCCCGCCGTTGGACCACAGGAAGGGCAGGAACTGCCAGGTGCCCTCGAACGTGGCGTTCGCGTCGACCGCCATCCCGTAGCGTCCCGGGCGGGTCAGCTTCGCCGCCGCCGCCTTCAACTCGTCCCAGGTCTTCGGCACCGCGACACCCGCCTCGGCGAGCATGTCCTTGTTGTAGAAGAGGGCGATCGTGCTGACGGTGGGCGCCAGTCCGTACACCTTCCCCTGGTAGGTGCCCGCCGACAGGATGCCCTTGGTGAAGCCGCCGGAGTCGATGCCGTACCGGTCCAGGGGGGTGAGCGCGCCGGTCTGCGCGATCTGCTGAAGGTCGGGGTTGTCCAGCATCAGCAGGTCGGGAAGGGTCCGCGACGACGCCTGCCGCAGCACCTTGGGGACGAGCGACGCCCCGGGGACGCTTCTGTGCTCGACCGCTACGCCGGCGGCCTTGCCGCAGGCGGTGAGGCGCTCGCCCCATTGGGCGTGTTCGGTCGTGTCGGTGTAATAGTCGAGCGCGGTGATGGAGGCCACCTTGCCCGCGGCGGTTCCGGATCCGGATCCGGATCCGGAACCGACGGCACACCCGGTGGCAGCCAGAGCGAGAGCGACCGTTCCCACAAGGGCGGTGATCCGCCGTGCCGACGTTCTGGCGGGTGAAACCATGGTGGTGCCTTCCGAGTGACATCTGTCGCCGGAGTTTCGTCCTCGGGAGGCGAAGGCGGAACCAAGGCACCCCCGGCGACTCGGCCGGTGGGAGCCTGGGGGCGAAGGCCAGGCGTCCGCGTCGCCGAGGAGAAGGTCCGTTCCGGCGACTTCCCGTTCGAGCGGGGACATTACCTCATTGACCTGGTCTTGACCTGATCAGAAGGTACGCCGAGGTTTTCGGCCGTCGTCGCGATCAGTGCTGTGTCCTGCGGCTTCCCGGATCATCGCCGCCACGGCGCCGGGCTGTGAGAGAGCCGCGGCGTGCGAGGCGTCCAGTAAGTATTCGGTGGCCGCCATGCGCTGTGCCATGAAGCGCTGAGCAGTGGGGTTGAGCATTCGGTCGGCGGCCGCGATGGCGTACCAGGACGGCTTGGAGGCCCATGCCGGCGGGCCCGATCTACCGGTCAGGGCGCTACGGGCGATCGGGCGCTGCGTCACGGACAGCACGCTGGTGACGCGGGGCGGCAGGTCGGCGGCGTACAGCTGCGGGAAACGTTCCTTGCGGATGTACAGCTCGCTCTCCTGGCCGGCGCCGAGCAGGGCGGGGAGAGCGGCGGTCGAGGTGGCGTCGGTCGACGGCATGGGGGCGAAGCGGCCGGTGATGTCGAGGAGGCACTCTCCGGCGTCGAGGCCGAACGCCGCGACGTAGCACAACGCCACGGTGTTGTCGGTGTCGGTGGCGGCCTCGGTGATGACCGCGCCACCGTAGCCGTGGCCGACGAGCACGACCGGTTCCTCGATGTGGCGCACCGCGCTCCGGATGTAGGCGGCGTCCTCCGCCAGGCCGCGCAGCGGGTTCGCCAGGGCGCGCACGGTCAGTCCGGCGGCGTGGAGGAGGCTGATGACCCCCGCCCAGGACGAGGCGTCGGCGAACGCACCGTGCACGAGCACGACGGTCGGCGGTGCCAGGGTGTGTCGCACGTGGGTGGCCTCCGAGTGGGTCTGGCCCCAGCCAAGCGCGTTCGGGCGGCGCCGGCATCGCGTGAACGTACCAACAGGCCCGTTCCAGGTGCCTCCAGTGGTGCCCGGTCGTCTCCGTCTCCGTCTGTGGTGGTACTCAGTCGTCTGCAGGGTCTTCCGTCTGGACCAGGCCGGATTGATCCAGACGAGAGGCCCTAGTCGTCGCGCAAGGCCATCACCATGTTGGCAAGCTGGACGCGGGAGTTGACCGACAGCTTCCGGAAGACGGACGTCAGATGAGTGTTGACCGTGTGCGGGGAGACGACGAGCAGGTCTGCGGCCGACCGGTTGGTGTGGCCCTCGGCGATCAGGCGCGCGACCTTCTTCTCCGAGGCCGTCAGCGCCTCCCATCCCTGGACGGGCCGCTGCCTGCTCGCCGCCCTGCGGCTTGCGGCCCCCGCACCCTCGAGATCCCGCAGTACGCGTGCCGTCGCGGCGTGCGCGCCTGACGCTGCGAACGCGGCACGGGCCTTGGTCAGGACGGCCACGGCCTGCGGTTTCCGGCCCACTGCCAGCAGCGCCTTTCCGAGGTCGGCGCAGGCGGCGGCCCGTACCAGCGGGCGAGGGGATGCCTCGAGCAGATCGACGGACCGCTCCAGCAGGGCGAGATCGCTTTTCAGGAGCCCGAGGGCCTGCGCCGCGACACCCGTGGCGGTGGGCACGGCCGGATTGCGCTCGGCGTGGGCTTCGGCCTGCGCGGCCAGATCCTCGGCGAGTCCGTGGTCCGCGCCTCGCAGGGCCATGCGTACCGCCGAGTCGACCCAGGTGCGCAGCAGCCGCCAGCGCATGAAGGGACCTTCCTGCTGCACCTGCCTGATCTTGTCGACGGCGAGCGCGATGTCCCCGTCGTCCTCGGCGAGGACCGCTTCCAGGAAGCGCACCGCGGCCGTGTTGCCCGGATTCGGCTTGGTCGCCAGTCTTTCCCGTGCCGCCGCCAGGTGCTGCCGCGCCGCGTCCCCGTCGCCGCGCAGCAGCGCGATACGGGAGCGGATCACGCGAGCGTTCACCTGCTGGACGGGGACCTGCACTTCGTCTTCGAGGCGCTCCATGGTCACGAAGTCGGCTTCGGCGTCGTCGAGCCTGCCGAGGCCCAGATGCTGCTGAGCCTGCGCCCACAGCAACATGGCCTCACGGGAGGACCCGGCATCGTCCGCCGCCCGCAGAAGCAGCCGCTCACCGGACTCGTAGTCGTCCAGGTGCTGGTACGCCACGATCTCTTCGGGAAGGAACGCGGAGTCCACGGCGCTGAGCGCGGTGAAGCGCTCCAGTGCGACGGCGTTCTCCCCCGCGTTGAGCGCGATCTCGCCGAGCCCGAACAGGGACAGGACGTGCGCCTCCCGGTCACCGATCGCGATGGCCGCACGCAGCGCGTTCTCGCCGGCCTCACGCGCTCCGCCGAGATCATGGCTCCGGGACAGGGCCAGCGCACGCAGGGCGGCCAGCCTGGCCTCCACCTCGGGGGCGGCGCCCCCCACGGCGAGGGCCGTTTCGGCCCGGCGGCGCAACTCCTCGGCGAGATCCAGGTTCCACAGCGTCCCGCCGAGGGCGGCCTGCAGCCGGCCGATCGCCTCCAGGGGTGGCCGGCCGGCCAGCAACCGGTCGCCGGTCGAGAGTGCCTCACGGTTCCTGCCGGCCCGCGTCAGGCACATGAGCGCCTGCTCCCCCACGTCGAACCTCAGCGGCCGTGTGGCCGGTACCAACTCCAGGGCCCGCGTCATCAGGTCGGCCGCGAGGCCCGGCGTGACGGGCAGTACGTCGTCAGCGGCCCGCCGCAACAGCGCCACCGCTTCCTCGTCCCCGGGCTGTGCGCTCCTGAGGATGTGCGACACCGCGTCGATGGGCTGGTGGCCCGTGGCGACGAGGCGGTGGGCGGCCTGCCGGTGCAGAGCCTTCCGGGCCGACGGCGAGATGTCCACGTAGACCGCCTGGCGCAGCAGATCATGCCGGAAGACCAGTTGGTCGCCGTCGTCGTCCAGGAGTCCGGCGCGCACCACCTCCTCGAGCGCCCCGATCAACGTGGCGGACGGCCGGCCGTGGAGCGCTGCGGCGTCCTCGAAGCCGAATCTGCGCCCCAGCACCGCTCCCACCTGCAGGAAGCGCAGTGCTTCGGGCCGCAGGGACCTGAGTCTGCCGCGCACACCCACCACGAGCCCCGGGGGCACGGACTCGCCCGAGGCATCGGCGGTCCGCAGTCCGACGAGCATCTCGACCGCCAGAAACGGGTTCCCGCCGGCTCCGTCGAGCAGCTCCCGCACCCGCTCGTCGACGGCTGCTCCCAGGGTGTCGCCGGCCAGTTGGCCGATGGCCGCTCCGGACAGCGGGCCCAACGGAACCGTCACCGTGGGGAGTTCGTCCCCCGCGGCCGCGACGATCTCCTCCACCGGACCGGGAGGGCCCTGCCGCCCGGTCAGCATCCACAGAACCGGCGAGGTCCGCAGGCGGGCCGGAAGCTGCTTCAGGGCGAACAGGCTGAGCGGGTCGGCCCACTGCACGTCGTCCAGGGCGATGAGCACCGGCACGCTGCCGGCTCTGACTTCGATCGCCTCCGCCAGGCGCTCCACCAGCCAGATCCGCCGGTCATGATGGCGCGCGAGATCGGCAAAGGTGTCCCCGGACAGCAGCGGCTCATCGCCGTGCAGCACGCAGGCGGCCAACGACGAGAGCGGCACGATGTGATGCAGTTCATCGGCTTTGCCGAGGCCGGCCGAGAACCCTGCCGCCCTGGCCGTGGCGACCGCCTCGAGCAGCAGCGTGGTCTTGCCGATGCCCGGTTCCCCCCGGATCAGGGTCAGCGCGCCGCTTCCGGTGCGGGCCACCGAGGCGATCAGTGTCCGCAGCTCTTCGAGCTCTGCCTCTCGGCCGCGCAGACCGCTTCGGGACAGCGATCCGCCTGACCCCGCCACGCACGCCCCTCCAGTCCGCACCCGCCGGCCGAAGCCGGGCTCGTCCCACGCCGACCGGTACCTCCGCACCTTCGGCGTCGGCTGCCGGTTCCGTCACGACGGCTCCGGCAGGCGCGGACGACGAGCCGGAAGGCCCACTATCGCAAAAACGACAGCTCAGTGCATCTGGTACAGGGAACGAGTGACGTCGGCCACGCGGCCGGCGAAAGCGTCGGCAGGGCCGGGCGGAGTCACGCTGCCGGCACGCCGATACGAGGCGCCCTCACCGCGGAGTCCCGCCACTCGACGGGTGACATCCCGTAGACGTCCCGGAACACCCGGCTGAAGTGGGCGGGGCTGGTGAAACCCCACTGCCGGGCCACCGCGGCGATGGTCCGGCCCGCCGCATCCCGGCGGGCGAGGACACGTCGGCACTCCTGCAGCCGGCGGCGCTGGATCCACCGGCTGACCGTGACGTCCTCGGCCTGGAACAGCTTGTGCAGGTAGCGAACGGAGATCTGGTGGGCGCGGGCTATGGTCTCCGGCGCCAGATCCGGATCGGCGAGGTGCCGGTCGATGAACACCTGGATGCGCGCCAGCATCTCCCCGGCCGCGCCCGGCGCGTCACCCGCCTGCTGATGAAGTCGCTCTTCGATCAGGACGGCGAGAAGGTCGACGACGTGGCGGGCCAACGCCACGCCGGTGGCCGACGGGTACGTCGCCGCACCGTCGACGAGCTGGGCCAGAAAGGGTGCCAGCAGCGAGCCCGCCGTCGTGTCGGGGCGGATGGGTGTCGCGGTGAGCCGTCGCAGGTCGGACTCCTCCAGGCCCAGCAGCCGCCGCGGCACGACAAGGGATTTCGTCTGGAACGGATGCGGGAACTCCATCCGTAGCGGCCGTGCCGTGTCGCAGAGGACGATCTCCCCGGGATGCACGTGTGCCTCGCGGGCGTCCTGCAGGACTCCGGCGACACCCCGCACCACGAGCGTGACGACCAGGTGCTCCTCCTGGTCCGGTGCGATCAGCTGCGGAGTCCGCCGCACCGACATGGGATCGCCGTCCACCGTGGCGACCCGCAGATGACCCAACCGGGACGTGCGGATGGTTCCCGAGCAGCGCTCGTCGGGGACGGCGACGGCAACCGGGGCGAACGTCTGGGACAGCGCTGCGCGCCAGTACGCCGGTCTTTGGCCGGTGGGCACCGCATCGGTGGTGTGGACGGTGTCGGAGACCTGCCCCCCGGGTCTCGGTGTCGATGGGTCCGTCGACATGATCTCCGCCCTTCCGCCGGTGTGCTCTATGCACACCCTGCCGACGGGCGTCGGTCGGCACATCGCGTGAATCCGCTAGATCCGGGGTGCGGAGACGGAGCCGAAGATGCCCGCCCACGGTGGCTGCGACCAGGCAGGGCGGCCGCTCACTCAACGAACCCCTGGCCGACCGGGACTGACGCGCCCTCCCCGGGCAGCGCGGACGGCCGGTCACGCGCCACTTCGTGCTGCCGCCGGAAAAGGACGGTCAACATACTGATGCCTCTGAGCAGGCTGCTTGCCAGGGTGGCGGGGTGAGGCCGCCTACGCGGCACGTCATGCACATGGAAGAGGCAGCATGTCCCCCGTCAAGCCGGTCCCGGAAGCGGCCGCGCAGGCCTTCGCCGACGCGACGGCGAACCCTCCGTTCCTCCACGACATCGACCCGGTCGAGGGGCGGAAAGCCGTCGACAGCGTCTACGCGGCCAGACTGCGCGCCGCAGTGCCGACCACGGCCGTGCTCGACCAGGGCGTCGTCCACGACTTCGTAAGGGGCGCGACTACCGCCTCTGGCTTTCGCGCCACTCGCTGGGAGACATTCCGTAGGCGGCCCGGAACACCCGGCTGAAATGGGCGGCACTGGTGAAACCCCACCGCTGGGCCACCGCGACGATGGTGAGATGTGCGGCCTCCCGGCGCACCAGATCCTGCCGGCACGCCTCCAGGCGGCGGCTCTGGATGGAGCGGCTGACCGTGGTGTCCTCGCCCTCGAAGATCTTGTGCAGGTAGCGCACGGAGATGTGGTGAGCGCGGGCGATGACCTCCGGGGTCAGGTCGGGATCGGCAAGGTGCCGGCCGATGAACTCCCGGATCCGCAGCAGCAGCGCCGCATCGCCGCCAGGTGTCTCCTCGCAGCTCCTGCCGAGTCGTTCATCGGCCAGGACCCTCAGCAGGTCCAGGACGTTACGGGCGAGCAACTCGCCCGTGTGCGGCCGGTACGATCCCGCGGTGTCCGCCAGCCGGGACACCAGGACGGACAGCAGTCCGCCGAGTGCCGTGCCGGAGCGGAGGGGAGACGCCGTCATCTGCCGCAGGTCCGACTCGGTCAGGCCCAGGATCTGGCGCGGCACCACGAGTGACTTGGTCTGGAAGCGCTCGGGAAGGATCAGCCGGACCGGGCGGGCCATGTCGTAGATGAAGACCTCCCCGGCTCGCAGGGCCACGTCGCGGGTGTCCTGCTCCAGTCGGGCGCCCCCTCTGGTCAGCTGCTTCACGACCACGTACTCGTCCTCGTCACCCCGGGCGATGAGCCGCCGTGTCCGCCGGGCCTCCAGCGGATCGCCGTCCACCGTGGTGACCTGAAGCCGGCCCAGGGGTGCCGTGCGGATCGTGCCCGAGTGCACCTCGTCGGGGACCGACATGTCCACGGCGCCGAAGGTACGGGACAGGGCCTCGCGCCAGTAGGTCCGTCGTTGCGGGGTAGGCACCGTAGTCGTGGTGAGCACGTGGCCGGCGAATCCGTCCTCGCCGGCTTGCGGTGCGCCTGCCGTCATGGTTCAGACCTTTCAAATTTTCAAACACTTGCTCATCGAGGCTCCGATCGTCTTTCTCTGGCGGCATCGGCACAATGACTGCGAACTGACTGTGATCGAGGGGCTCGGCGTACGCGGGGTTCTCCCCGCCCGGCCCCGCCCCCATGTCCCACCTAGAATGTTTTCGCTGATCAGACGCGCTGCTGGGGGTTACCGGGTGTCGGACAACGAACTGTTCGGCAGGAGCAACGAACTGGTGGCTCTGGGCGCGCTCGTCGACGGCCTGCCCGAGGAGGGCGGGGCGCTCGTGGTGCGCGGCGCTCCCGGCATCGGCAAGTCCGCGCTCCTGTCGTGGGCCGCGCACCGGGCGGAGCGCTCGGGTGTCACCGTACTCACCGCGTCAGGGGTGGAGGCCGAGACCCATCTGCCCTTCGCCGGGCTGTACCAGCTGACGCGGACGATGCTCGACCGGGTTCCAGGTCTGCCGCCGGTACAGGCGGAGGCGCTCCTGGGTGCCTTCGGAATGACCGAGGCGCCCCCCACGGGGCATGCCCCACAGCTTTTCATGATCGCCCTGGCTACGCTCGACCTGCTCGGCGAAGCGGCCGCCCATGCGCCCGTGCTGCTCATTGTCGACGACGTGCAGTGGCTCGACCCGCCGACCCTGGACGTTCTCGCGTTCATCGCCCGGCGCCTCGGCCGTGAGCCCTTGGGGATGCTCCTGGCCATCCGCGACGGGCACCCGACATGCCTGGACACCCTCGCGCTGCGCGAGCTCCGGCTCCACCCCCTCACCACGGTCGATGCCGGGGCGCTCCTGGACGCCGTGGAGCCGCGGCTGGAACCCCCGCTCCGGCACCGGGTGCTCGACGCGGCCGCGGGCAACCCTCTGGCCCTCATCGAACTTCCTGCCGCGCTGCGCGAGCGCGAAGCCTCGGCCGAGGCCCTGACCTCCTCAGCCGTTCCCCTCACCTCACGTCTGGAACGCGCATTCGCCTCCCGGCTGCTCGACCTGCCGTCCGACACGCGGAGCGTGCTGCTGGTCGCGGCCTCCGACGACGACGGCGCGCTGGGCGAGGTCCTCGCGGCCGCTTCGGTACTGGCGGGCTTCGACATATCGCCGGAATCCTTGTCTCCCGCGGCGGACATCGGCCTGGTCACGGCGGACGAATACCGGATCCGGTTCTGCCACCCGCTCGTGCGGTCGGCGGTGCTGCAGGCCGCCTCGCTCGCCGAGCGCCTCGCCGCGCACGACGCACTGGCCGCGGTCCTGGACGGTCAGTCCGACCGCCGGACCTGGCACAGGGCCGCGGCCACGGGCCGACGGGACGAATCCGTAGCCGTGGAACTGGACCGGACGGCTGCCGGAGCGGAGGCACGGGGTGCGCCGGCCGTGGCCCTGGCGGCCCTCGAACGGTCCATCGCGCTCGGCGAGAACCCGTCGCGCATGGGAAAGCGCCTGGTCAAAGCGGCGGAACTGGCCCTCGAACTCGGCAGGACGAATCAGGCTGCGGCCCTTGTGCAGTCGGCGGCACCGCTTGCGGCCGACGTGCCGGAGCGGGCGCGCACGGTACTGGTGGGCGAGGGCTTCGACATCGATGTGTCGACCAGCGTGCCGCGTCTGCGCCTGCTCATCACCACGGCGGAGGAGGCGGCGTCCGCCGGTGATCCCGAACTCGCGCTCCGGCTTCTGCGGGCCGCCGCTCGACGATGCTGGTGGTTCGACCCGGGGGTTGCTCTGCGCGAGCGTGTGGTGGCCGCGGCCGAGCGGCTGCCGGTGCCGGAACTGCACCCCGACCTCCTGTACGTCCTGGCCTTCGCCACCCCGCTGGAGCGTGGCGCGACGGTGATCGAGCGGTTCGAGCGGCTGGAGAGCGAGGGCGGCTACGACGCCCTGGCCGCCGCCACGCTCGGTGCCGCGGCCACGGCCATGGGCGGATACGACCACGCGGTGCGCTTCCTCCGGCACGCGGCGGCCGGTCTGCGGGCCCAGGGGCGGCTGGGGCTGCTGGCGCAGACCCTGGTGTCGCTGTCGTTCGCCTCGGCGCACATCGTGGACCGGGAGTCGGGCCTGCCGAGCGTGGCCGAGGCCATCCGGCTCGCGGAGGAGACCGTCCAGGCCCGTTGGCTCACCGGTGCACTCATCGCGAAAGCGCACTTCTCGGCGGTGCTCGGTGACCTGGAGACGGCGCAGACCGCCATCGAGGAGGCCGAACGCCAGACACTCGCCCTGGCGAACCCGTCGAACCTCGCCTTCATCCAGATCACGCGAGGGCTGATCGGGCTCGCGGCCGGCCGTCATGCGGAGGCGTTCGCCTGTGTGTGGCGGGTCTTCGACCCCGCGGACCCCGCGCACCATCCATATCTCCAGACCGTAGCGATCCCGGTGCTCGCCGAGGCCGCCGTGAGCGACGAGAACAGGGCCGCCGCGCGCGGCGTCCTCCGTCCTCTCGCCGCGGCGGCCGCGGCCACCACGGCGCGGATGATCCGGGCGAACCTCGGGTTCGCGCACGCCCTTCTGGCCGACGACGAGGACGCCGAGGCATCGTTCCGGTCGGCGCTCGCTCTGGACCATTCCGTTGATCCCTTCACGCGGGCCCGCCTCCTGCTCGCCCACGGCGCATGGCTGCGTCGTAGGCGCCGGGTCATGGAGTCCCGGGTACCCCTGCGGATCGCCAGGGAGTGCTTCGCCTCGCTGGGGACCCGACCGTGGTACGAGCGGGCCTGCCAGGAACTCCGTTCCGCCGGCGAGGCGGGTGTGCCCGACAAGGGGGGCGCCCAGAGCGATCACGCCCCCTGGGAGCTGCTGACGCCGCAGGAACTGCAGATCGCGCAGCTTGCGGCGACGGGGCTCTCCAACCGGGAGATAGGCCAGCAGCTCTACCTCTCCCACCGCACCGTCGCAGCGCACCTGTACCGGATCTATCCGAAGCTGGGGATCACCTCCCGTGGCCAGTTGCGGGAGAAGCTCCAGCCGGACGGGTGAGCCCCGGACGCCGGCGGCCGCGGACCGCACCCCCGGTCCGTCTCAGTCGAAGCGCAGGTCGGAGAGCTGCCGTTCGAGCGCGGTGATGTCGTCCTCGGGTGTCTTCTCGGCAGGGCGGGCGGCCACCAGGGCGGCCAGTTCGCCGGCCGCCCGCCGTACGCGCGCGGGCAGTCCCTCGGTGTACTCGTCACCGCTGGACCCCCAGTCCTCGGACGCCGCGTACACCGCGGTGGGGACGACGGCCGCGCGCAGGTAGGCGAAGAGCGGGCGCAGGGCGTGCTCCAGGACCAGGGAGTGGCGGGCCGTGCCTCCCGTCGCCCCGATCAGGACCGGCTTCCCGGTGAGGGCGTCCGGGTCGATCAGGTCGAAGAAGGACTTGAACAGCCCGCTGTAGGAGGCGGTGAACACGGGGGTCACGGCGATCAGGCCGTGGGCGCCCGTCACCGCGTCGACGGCGGTGGCCAGTTGGGGCGACGGGAAGCCGGTGACGAGGTTGTTGGCGACGGCGACGGCCAGTTCCCGCAGCTCGATCACCCCCGTCTCCACCTCGTGGCCCAGGGCGGCGAGTTCACCGCGGGCCGACTCGGCGAGCCGGTCGGCGAGCAGGCGTGTGGACGACGGGGTGCTCAGCCCCGCGGACACGGCGACGAGCTTCATGCGGCGGACACCTCCTGGACGGAACGCAGGGACTTGTGGGTGGGAGCGTCCGGCACGTCGGCCGGGCGGCCGATCGCGAACTCCTTGCGCAGCACGGGCACCACCTCTTCACCGAGGATGTCGAGCTGCTCCAGCACGGTCTTCAGGGGCAGCCCCGCGTGGTCCATCAGGAACAGCTGCCGCTGGTAGTCGCCGACGGTCTCACGGAAGGACAGCGTGCGTTCGATGACCTGCTGGGGAGAGCCCACCGTCAGCGGGGTCTGCTCGGTGAACTCCTCCAGGGACGGCCCGTGCCCGTACACGGGCGCGTTGTCGAAGTACGGCCGGAACTCCCGTACGGCGTCCTGGGAGTTCTTCCGCATGAACACCTGCCCGCCGAGACCGACGATGGCCTCCTCGGGGCGACCGTGCCCGTAGTGGGCGTACCGCCGCCGGTAGAGCTGGACCATGCGCCTGGTGTGGTCGGCGGGCCAGAAGATGTTGTTGTGGAAGAAGCCGTCGCCGTAGAAGGCGGCCTGCTCGGCGATCTCCGGGGAGCGGATGGAGCCGTGCCAGACGAACGGCGGAACGCCGTCCAGCGGGCGGGGCGTGGACGTGAAACCCTGCAGCGGCGTGCGGAACTTGCCCTCCCAGTTCACCACGTCCTCGCGCCACAGCCGGCGCAGCAGGGCGTAGTTCTCCTTGGCGAGGTTGATCCCCTGCCGGATGTCCTGCCCGAACCACGGATACACCGGGCCGGTGTTGCCGCGCCCCATCATCAGGTCCACCCGGCCGTCCGCGAGGTGCTGGAGCATCGCGTAGTCCTCGGCGATCTTCACCGGGTCGTTGGTGGTGATCAGTGTCGTGGCGGTGGACAGGATCAGCTTCTCGGTACGGGCGGCTATGTGGCCGAGCATCGTCGTCGGCGAGGACGGCACGAACGGCGGGTTGTGGTGCTCGCCCGTCGCGAAGACGTCCAGGCCGACCTCCTCCGCCTTCAGCGCGATGGCGACGATCGCCTTGATGCGTTCGTGCTCCGACGGAGTACGGTCGTTGGTCGGATCAGGGGTGACGTCCCCCACCGAGAAAATTCCGAACTGCATGGGGGCCTCTTCGTTCCGGCAACTGTGTGGGTTCCAGAAATGTAGGCACCGGTCGGACGGTCGCCATGCCTGTGCGTGCAGGGGAGCTTGCCCACCAGCGCCCACTCCGGCCCGACGTGGGCGGGCCGCGCTCCGTCCGACCCCGAGTGGGCAGCGTCGGACACCGGCCGGAGACATGCGTGAGCCGGGCCGCCTTCGTCACGGCGGCCCGGCTCACGTCGGGTCACTTCGCCAGGAAGGCGAGGAGGGCCTGGTTGACCTCCTCGGCGTGGGTCCACAGCAGGCCGTGCGGGGCGCCCTCGATCTCGACGTAGTCGGCGGACGGGAGCGCCTTGTGGAACGGCCGCGCGGTCCCCTCGACGGGCAGGATGCGGTCGCCCGTACCGTGCAGGATCAGGGCAGGCACATCGATGGCCGGGATGTCGGCCCGGAAGTCGGTGTACCAGGTCGACGGCGCGGCGGCCGCGGCGAAGAAGCCACCGCCCGCGGCGACGTTCCAGCTGTTGCGGACGGCCTCCTCGCTGATCCTGGTGCCGAGGTTCTCGTCGAGGTTGTAGAAGTCCTTGTAGAAGTCCGTGTAGTACGCGTAGCGGTCCGCCTTGACGGCCGCGACGACGCCGTCGAAGAACTCCTTCGGGGCGACACCGTCCGGGTTGTCGTCGGTCTTGAGCAGGCAGGGCTCCAGCGAGGCCAGGAAGGCCACCTTGGCGACCCGGGCGGAACCGTAGGTGGACACGTAGCGGGCGACCTCGCCGGTGCCCATCGAGAACCCGACGAGGACGGCGTCCCGCACGTCGAGGGTTTCCAGCACGGTGTTCAGGTCGGCGGCGAAGGTGTCGTAGTCGTAGCCGGTCGTCGGCTGGCTTGACTGCCCGAAACCACGGCGGTCGTAGGTGATCACGCGGTAGCCGGCCTCGAGCAGCACGGCACTCTGCCGCTCCCAGGAGTGGCCGTCGAGCGGGAATCCGTGGATGAGGACGACCGGCTGTCCGGATCCGTGGTCCTCGTAGTAGAGGTCGATGTCGGTGGAGTTCTCCTGGCCCACGGTGATGTACGGCATGCGTTGCTTCCTCGTTTCGGGATGGCCGGGTGCACGACTGAACGCGGTCACGCTAGGGCGGGTGCCCCGCCGGGGATTGCCGCCGAGTGCACGACTGCTTGCCCAGGGGCGCAGAGCCACGGACGAAGAACCGGGCATCTGCATCCAAGGCCCCCTCAAACCCTGAACGTCACACCTATACGGGGAGAATTATTGACATGGACACTTCCCATGAGTGGTTGCCCGCTGTACCACATGAGAGCCGGCTTTCCCGCTCTGGGAGGTTTCGTGAGACGCATCAAGTCGCTGTCAGCCCTTGCCACGCTGAGCCTCGCGATCATGTTCAGCCTGGTACTCACCGGTCCGGCGCATGCCGCCGGACCCGCGTACGTCGCGCTGGGAGACTCGTACTCGGCGGGCAACGGCGCGGGAAACTACGACAGTTCGAGCGCCGGCTGCCACCGCAGCTTCAGCGCCTACCCCTACCTGTGGAAGAACGCCCACGCGCCGTCCTCGTTCGCCGACACCTCCTGCTCGGGCGCGGCCACCACGGATGTGACGGGCGGCCAGCTCGGCCCGCTGAACTCCGGCACCGGGCTCGTCTCGCTCACCGTGGGCGGCAATGACGCGGGCTTCTCGGACGTCATGACCACCTGTGTGACCGGCTCGGACGCCGACTGCGTCAACCGCGTCGACCAGGCCGAGAGCTACGCCCGGAACATCCTGCCCGCCCGCCTGGACGCCACCTACGACGCGATCCGCGCCAAGGCGCCCAACGCCAAGGTGGTCGTGCTGGGTTACCCGCACATGTACACCCTCGACGTCTTCTGCGTCGGCCTCAGCGACACCAAGCACCGCAAGATCGACGAGGCCGCGGACGTCCTGGACGGCGTCATCGCCGGCCGGGCCGCCGCCCACGGCTTCGTCTTCGGCGATGTGCGCACCACCTTCAAGGGCCATGAGCTGTGCTCCGGCGACGACTGGCTGCACTCCCTGGTGGCCTCACCGAGCTGGGAGTCGTACCACCCGACCGCCACCGGGCACGCGAACGGCTACTACCCCGTCCTCAACGCCAACAGCTGATCGCAGGCGAGCCGCCCGAGCGTCCGGCGCCGGACGGTCCGGCGCCGGACCAGTGGCGCACCTCACAACACTTCAGCGGTTGCGCAACTCTAAAGTTCAGGCATGGATCTTCATGTCGCTACGAAGTGGGAGACGGCGGTGCTCGCCGGAGGGCCGGCCGACGGCCTGCGCATGCAGGTCGCGGGCCGGCCCTCGGTGCTGCAGGTGACGTACCCATGCCGGGTGGAGTCCCCGGCGGACGGCGTACGCGTGGAGGCGCTGTACGTCTACCGGCGCCAATTGGGTGTGAACAGCGAGCCGCTGGCCTACGGCTACGACAGCGCCAGCCCCTGACGGGCGCGGCCTTCAGCCGGCAGCGGCCGACGGCCGCTCCGTGGCCGTCTCCGCGGAGGTCCGCACGGCCGTCGGCTCCACCGGAGTGGGCGCGGAGGCGGCGGGCGCGGACGCGTTCTCGTCCTTCATCGCCTTCGCCTCGCTCTTGAGGATGCGCATCGACTTGCCGAGCGCCCGGGCGGTGTCCGGGAGCTTCTTCGAGCCGAACAGCACGATGACGACGATCGCCACGATCAGCAGGTGCCAGGGTTCCAGTCCGTTACGGAGCATGACGCGCCCGCCCTTCCTCGCGTCGGCCGAGGACGCCTCTCGCCGCTCGCCCGTGCCATGTTGGTTGCTACGTTGCGCAACTGTACAACCCGCGGTCGGCGGCGAAACCGATCCGAAGACGGATCGCGCGGAAACCGACAGAACCCGACCGGCCGGTCAGCGCTGCGCGCCGGACCGCCGTTCGTAGCGCGCTTTGACCGCCCACAGGGCGAGCGCGTACAGGGCGAGGACGGCGGCGAGCAGCAGGTGGTACGTCACCGGCAGCGCGGTCAGGCCGAGCAGGGAGCCCAACGGGGACAGCGGCAGAAGCAGCCCCACGGCGACCAGACCGGCCGCGGCCCGTCCGAGCGGGCCCGGCGCGCGCCCCTCCGCGACACGCCGGCCGGACCTCAGCAGCACCATCACCAGGGCCTGGGTGAGCAGGTTCTCCGTGAACCACGCCGAGTGGAACACCGCGTCGTCGTCGAGCGCGTCCGGCCCGTGCAGCGCGAGCGCCAGGACGCCGAAGGTGGCGAGGTCGGCGACCGCGTTGAGCAGTCCGAAGCCGGTGATGAAGCGCAGGAAGTCACGCGGTCGCAGCACGGTGGGCCGGGCGAGGGCCCGAGCCGCGGGCCGGTCGTAGGCGAAGGCGAGCTGGGCCGCGTCGAAGCACAGGTTCTGGGCGAGGACCTGGGCCGGGAGCATCGGCAGGAAGGGCAGCAGCAGGCCCGCGGCGAGCATCGCGACGACGTTGCCGAGGTTCGAGGAGAGCGTGACGCGCAGATACGAGGCGATGTTGCCACTGGCGCGACGGCCGGCGGCGACGGCGTGGTCGATCGCGGTGAGGTCCTTGTAGGCGAGGACGACGTCCGCGCTCTCGCGTGCCACGTCGACGGCGTCGCGCGGGGCGACGCCCACGTCGGCGGCGTGCAGCGCGGGCACGTCGTTGACGCCGTCGCCGAGGAAGCCGACGGTGTGCCCGGCCGCGCGCAGGTCGGTGACGATCCGGGCCTTGTCCTCGGGGGTGCAGCGGGCGACGACGGTCGCGGCGGCGTCGTCCGGGGCGCCCGCGGCCCGCACCCGGCCGGGGTCGAGGCCGAGGTCACGGCAGACGCGGACCGCGGTGCCGGGGTGGTCGCCGGTGAGGATCCGCACGGTGACGCCGCGGGCGGCGAGGTCCTTGAGGGCCCGGGCGGCGGTCGGGGCGAGGGCGTCGCGGAAGGTGACGAAGCCGCGGAAGGTCAGGCCGCGTTCGTCGGCGGCGGTGTAGGGGCGGGTGCGGGCGGGGCGGTCGGCGGTGGCGACCGCGAGCACCCTCAGGCCGTCGCCGGCCTCGCGCGCGGCGTGTGCCAGCAGGCGCTCACGTTCGGCGGGCTCCAGCGCGCAGCGCTCCAGTACGTCCTCGGCGGCGCCCTTGACGACGAGGACGTGCCTGCCGAGGCCGCCGCGGACCACGGCGGTGGCGCGTCGGCGGACCGGGTCGAACGGCAGCGCGGCCACGCCCTCGCAGTCCTCCCAGGCGCCGTCGGCCGCGTCCAGGATCGCCTCGTCCAGGGCGTCCGGGGCGGGCAGGTCGGCGAGCTGGAGGGTCCACCAGGCGCTGACGGCCGCCCAGCGCAGCGCCTCGGGCGCGTCCTTGCCGTCGCCGTCCAGGGCGCGTTCGACCACCGGCCGGTCCTGGGTGAGGGTGCCGGTCTTGTCCAGGCACAGCACGTCGACGGCACCGAGGTCGTGCAGCGCCGGCAGGCGTTTGACGATCACTCCTTGGCTGCGGGCGAGCAGGGAGGCGCCGCGGGCCAGGCAGGTGGTGACGATGACCGGCAGCATCTCCGGGGTGAGGCCGACGGCGACCGCGACGGCGAAGGGCAGCGTCTGCAGGCCCCGGCCGCGCAGCGCCGCGCCCGCCATGAGGACCAGCGGCGGGGTGAGCAGCATGAACCGGATCAGCACCCAGGAGATGCCGTGCACGGACCGGTCGAAGGCGCTCGCCCCCCGCGCGGCGGGCGTGCCGTGGGCCCGCGCGAACCTGGTCCGGGCGCCCGTGCGGAGGACGAGCGCGGTGCCGCTGCCGGAGGCCACGCTGCTGCCCTGGAAGCAGAGATGGGGCTGGGCGAAGGGTCCGCCGCCGAAGGCGCCGGGGACGTCGGGCGCGCTCTTGGCGACCGGCGCCGACTCGCCGGTGAGCGCCCCCTGGTGCACGGTCAGGCCGCCGGCGCGCAGCAGCCGTACGTCGGCGGGGACGAGGTCGCCGGGCGCGAGCCGGATCACATCGCCCGGCACCAGTTCGGCGGCCGGTATCTCGCGCTCGCGTGGCGCGCGGTCCGCGTCCGGCCGGCGCACGACGGTCGCGGTGGTGGCGACCAGATCGCGCAGCGCGGCCATGGAGCGGTCGGCCCGGTGCTCGCCCGTGGCGCGCAGGACGCAGCTGACCACGACGAGGGAGAGGATCACACAGGCGGTGCCCCAGGCGGTGACGGTCGCCGAGACCAGGCCGAGGCAGAGCAGCACACTGGTGAACGGGTCGCGCAGCCCGCGGACGAAGCGCCGGGCCCAGGAGGCCGTACGGGCCTCGGGGAGCACGTTCTCCCCGGCCTCACCGAGCCGGGCCTCCGCGTCCGCCTCGGTGAGCCCGCGCAGACTGCTCTCCAGGCGGCGCAGCTCCTGAAGGGACGTGGGGCCGGCGGCGCCGGGGTCCGGGCCGGGCGGGGGTGCCGGCGCCGCGGCGGTCTCAGAGGCCACGGAGCCGGGGTGCCGGGACGTCGGCCGGGGCGGCACGGTCGGTCAGCCGGCCGACCAGGAGGCGCACCACGGTCACGACGTCCGCGTCGTCGACGAAGTACACCTGGCGGCGGCCCTCGCGGCGGGAGCCGACGAGTCCGGCGAGCTTGAGCTTCGTCAGGTGCTGGCTCACGGCGGGCAGCGCGCCGCCGACCCGCTCGGCGAGCCCGGTGACATCGCTCTCGCCCTGCGCGAGCGCCCACACGATGTGCAGCCGCGCGGGCGAGGCCAACAGCCCGAAGGCGGCGGCCGCCTGGGACAGCACCTCGGCGGACGGATCCTCGAAACCACCGCCGACTGCCGTCACCGTGGGCCTCCTGTTCACACCGGGTCGTCTCGTCCTTGCAAGGGGTCAGTTTAGGCGGGCTCGTCGGGCCCCGGTCGCAGAGCCGTACGCCGGGGGCGGTGCTGTCCCTACCCCTCCGCGGGCGACCAGCCCTGGCGGCGCAGGACCGCCGAGACGTCAGGGGCGCGGTAGTGGTCGCCCTTGAGCACCTTGCCGTCGGCCCGGCGCGACACCGTGCCGTCCGGGCCGACCTTCGTCATGTTGGCGCGGTGGATCTCGGCGATGACGGCGTCGAGGTCGATGCCGTGCACCAGGGCCGTCCCGTACGCCACGTACACGAGGTCGGCCAGCTCGTGCGCCAGCCGGTCGAGCGGGCCGGTGACGGACACCTCGGCGACCTCCGCCGCCTCCTCGGCGAGCAGCTCACCCCGGTGCGCGGCCAGTTCCGGGGAGACCTCCGTCGGCTCGGAACGCACATCGAGACCGAAGGCGAGGTGGAACTCACGGACGAGGGAGGCGGGGGAAGGACGCATCCGCCGACCCTACCGTTCGCAAGCAGCCGTCCTCGGCCCTCCCCCTGTCGGTCCCGGCCTGGTCAGAGGGGCCGCGGCCTGGCAGGATCGCGCGCATGCTTCAGGCACTCCCCCGTATCGGCAGACGCCGCGCGCTGCTGGGCTCGGCGGCCGCGTGCGCGGTCCTCGGACTGCTGCTGTGGTGGCTGCTGCCGATCGGCGAGGAGTCCCCGAGCGGCACGGTCACCTTCAGTACGGGCACCCCGAGCGGCGTCTACGAGAAGTACGGCACCCTGCTGCGGCAGACGATCGCCCGGGACATGCCGCAGCTGGACGTACGGCTGCAGAACAGCGACGGGTCGCAGGAGAACGTGCGCCGGGTGGCCACCGGGAAGGTGGACTTCACGATCGCGGCGGCCGACGCGGTGGAGACGTACCGGCTTCAGAACGGGCCCGGCTCCGGCCGGCTGCGCGGTTGCGCCCGGCTGTACGACGACTATGTGCACCTGGTGGTACCGCGTTCGTCCCCCGTGCGGTCGGTGGCGGACCTGAAGGGCCTCACGGTCGCCGTCGGGCCGGGCGGCTCCGGGGTGCGGCTGATCGCGGAGCATGTGCTGAAGGCGGCCGGGCTGGATCCTCAGAAGGACATCACGTCGCTGTCCGACGGCATCGGGACGATGCCCGGGCTGCTGAGGCAGCACCGGATCGACGCTTTCTTCTGGTCGGGCGGGCTGCCCACCGGGGCGATCACGGATCTGTCGCAGCACTTCCCGGTCCGGCTGGTGCCGATCGGCGGCGACCTGGTGGCGAAGCTGCACGCGCAGGGCGGCGCCTCCCGCTACTACCGGGCCGCGGTGATGCCGGCCGACGCCTATCCAGAGGCGCAGCAGGGCGTCTCCGTGCAGACCGTGGCCGTCGCCAACCTCCTGGTCACGCGTCAGGACATGAACCCCGACCTGACCGACGAGCTGACCCGCGTGGTCATCGACAGCCGCGACCGCATCGGCGCTCAGGTGCACGCGGCGCAGCTGGTGGATCTGCGCACGGCGATCTACACGGACCCGCTGGAACTGCACGAAGGCGCGCGGCGGTACTACCGGTCGGTGAAGCCGTAGTTCCCGCCACCCGGTGGCGTACCCCCCTGGGGGCTTGGCTCCGCACCCCGATCGGCCCGAACGACCCCGTCCTGGAACGCCGGACAGGCTGATGGCGCCCTGCCCCGGCCGCGAAGTCCCTCAGACCCCGGCGTGCCCGGCCCCCGTCGCCGTCCGCGGAAGCGACACCGTCACCCTCAGGCCGTGCGGCTCGTGGTGCGCGTACGAGATCGAGCCTCCACCCGCCGCCAGCAGCGTCTGGGTGATCGACAGTCCGAGACCCGAGCCCTTGACGTTCTGGTGGGCGGGGCTGCGCCAGAAGCGGTCGCCGACGCGGGAGAGTTCCTCGTCGCTCAGGCCCGGGCCGCCGTCGGTGACCACCACCGTGGCGGTGTCACCGGCGGCCGCGACCTCCACTTCCACGCCCTGGCCCGCGGGAGTGAACTTCACCGCGTTGTCGATGACCGCGTCCAGCGCGCTGGACAGGGTCACGGGGTCCGCCCAGGCCGTGGTGGCCGGGCAGGTTCCGGTCAGTCGTACCCCCTTGGCCTCGGCGGCCGGCCCCCAGGCCGCGACCCGCTCGGCGGTCAGCGCGCCGATGTCGGTGAGCCGCAGGTCCGCCTCGGCGTGCTCGGCGAGCGCCAGGTCGAGCAGGTCGTCCAGAACCTGCGCGAGGCGCTTGCCCTCGGTCCGCACCGAGGCGATCTCCTCGTTGCCCTCCGGCAGTTCCAGCGCTAGCAGTTCGATGCGCAGCAGCAGCGCGGCCAGCGGATTGCGCAACTGGTGCGAGGCGTCGGCGACGAAGGCACGCTGCTGCTCGAGGACCTCTTCGACGTTGTCCGCCATCTCGTTGAACGACCGGGCGAGGCGCCTCAGCTCCGGCGGCCCGCCCGCCGCCGCGACCCGGGACTTCAGGCGTCCGGTCGCTATGTCGTGGGTCGTCGCGTCCAGGACCCGTACCGGCCTGAGCACCCATCCGGTCAGCCGCAGCGCCGCGCCGACGGCGAGCAGCATCGCGGCGACCTCCCCGGCGCCGATGAACAGCCAGCCGTGCAGGATCCTCGACCGCATCTGCCCGGTGGGCGAGTCGGTGACCACGACCGCGACGACGTCACCGTCGCGGATGACCGGCGAGGCGACCACGAGCCGGCTGCGCTGCCAGGGCCAGACCTGCTCGGGATCGTGGCTGCGCCGCCCGAGCAGCGCCTCGTTGAAGGCGTCACGGCCTTCGCCCTTCTGCGGCAGGAACCAGTCCCCGGGCGCGTTGGCCATGGGCGTGTCGTCGCGGTAGAAGACGCCGGCGCGGATGCCGTACACGCCGTAGTACATGCCGAGTTCCTTGGCCAGGGTCTCGCCGCGCTCGTCGGTGACTTCGGCCCGGGAGCCGGTGGGCCGGTCGGTGACGAACTGGGCGAGGGCGGCGAAGCGCGCCGTGTCGTCGATGCGGTCGACGACGACCCGCTGCTGCTGTGCCGCCGCGAGGCTCACCGCGAGCGGCACACCGAGCGCGAGCAGCACGGCCGCCATCAGGACGATGAGCAGCGGAAGGAGACGTGTGCGCACCCGTGCCCGCTATGCGGCCGGGGCGACGAGCCGGTACCCGACGCCGCGTACGGTCTCGATCAGCGCGGGCATGCGCAGCTTGGAGCGCAGGGAGGCGACGTGCACCTCCAGGGTGCGCCCGGTCCCCTCCCAACTGGTCTGCCACACCTCGCTGATGATCTGCTCGCGGCGGAACACCACCCCGGGGCGCTGGGCCAGCAGGGCGAGCAGGTCGAACTCCTTGCGGGTCAGCTGGACGACCGAGCCGTCGACGCTGACACGGCGGGTGGGGAACTCGATGTGCACGGGCCCGAGGCGCAGCGCGGTCTCGGTGGCGCCGGTGTCGTCCAGGTGCGGGGTGCGGCGGCTGACCGCGTGGATGCGCGCGAGCAGTTCCCCGGTGTCGTACGGCTTGACCACGTAGTCGTCGGCGCCGAGGTTCAGGCCGTGGATGCGGGACCGTACGTCCGAGCGCGCGGTGACCATGATCACCGGGGTGCCGGTGCGCTTGCGGATCTTGGCGCAGACCTCGTAGCCGTCCTGGTCGGGCAGGCCCAGGTCGAGGAGGACGACGCCGAAGCCGGCGCCCTCGGGGACCAGCGCCTGGAGCGCCTCCTCGCCGCTGCGGGCGTGCGTGACCTCGAAGCCGTGCCGGGCCAGGACCGCGGACAGGGCGGCCGCGACGTGGTTGTCGTCCTCGACGAGAAGCAGTCTCATGCCGGCCCCCTCCGGTTTCTCGGTCCTACGGTCTGTTCGGCCTTACGGTCTCTGTGCGCTCTCGGCGTGCGCAAGGGCGTCGTCCCCGCGCCGCACCGGAAAGACGTCATCCATCCGAACGCGTGGGCACGCGCGCGTGCACCAAGGAAGTCACGCCGATGAACGAGGACGTCGTCAAGAGACTTCGGGGTGCGGGCGGCTTCCGTTACCCAGCCGGTACGCGCTCCGCCGGATTCACTACCACTCGTGTCCGGCCGCTACCGGATTGTGATGCTCAGATCTCCCTCAGATGTAATGACGCTGGTCGTGCGGTCTCACTACTGTCCTCCGAAACCGAGCTAGGACGGAGCCAGTGAGCACATGACCGAAGTATCGGTGGCCAAGGACTCGGTGGCCGCGACCGACGAACTGGTCGTCCTGAAGAGCGTCAACAAGCACTTCGGCGCGTTGCACGTGCTCCAGGACATCGACCTGACCATCACGCGTGGTGAAGTCGTCGTGGTCATCGGCCCCTCCGGGTCCGGCAAGTCCACCCTGTGCCGCACCATCAACCGTCTGGAGACCATCGACGCGGGCGAGATCCTGATCGACGGCAAGCCGCTGCCCCAGGAGGGCAAGGAGCTGGCCCGGCTGCGCGCCGACGTCGGCATGGTCTTCCAGTCCTTCAACCTCTTCGCGCACAAGACGGTGCTCGAGAACGTGATGCTGGGCCAGATCAAGGTCCGCAGGACCGACAAGCAGAAGGCCGAGGAGAAGGCGCGCGCGCTGCTCGACCGGGTGGGCGTCGGCAGCCAGGCGGACAAGTACCCCGCCCAGCTCTCCGGCGGCCAGCAGCAGCGTGTCGCGATCGCCCGCGCGCTGGCGATGGACCCCAAGGTCATCCTCTTCGACGAGCCGACCTCGGCCCTGGACCCCGAGATGATCAACGAGGTGCTGGAGGTCATGCAGCAGCTCGCCCGGGACGGTATGACCATGGTGGTGGTCACCCATGAGATGGGCTTCGCCCGTTCGGCCGCCAATCGGGTGGTCTTCATGGCGGACGGGCGCATCGTGGAAGAGGCCACGCCGGAGCAGTTCTTCAGCGCCCCGCGCAGCGACCGCGCGAAGGACTTCCTGTCGAAGATCCTGCACCACTGAGGTTCCGCCCCGGGCGCCATCCGTCCGCGTCCTCAAGTCCGCTCACCCCGAGCGTCCCACCGCCGACACCGCGCACGGCCCGCCTCCCGGGCGCCGGTCCCCGGTCCGCATTCTCTTCACCACGCAAAGGATGTTCACCATGAAGCTCCGCAAGGTCACTGCGGCCACGGCCGTCGCCCTCGCCCTCGCCACCGCCGCCACCGCCTGCGGGTCGGACAAGAAGAGCGACGGCGGCTCGTCCTCCGGCGGCGGCAAGACGATCAAGGTCGGCATCAAGTTCGACCAGCCGGGCATCGGCCAGAAGACGCCGCAGGGCTACTCCGGCTTCGACGTGGACGTCGCCACGTACGTCGCCAAGCAGCTCGGCTACAACGCCGACCAGATCGAGTGGCACGAGTCGAAGAGCGCCGACCGCGAGACCATGCTGCAGCGCGGCGACGTCGACTTCATCGTCGCCTCGTACTCGATCACCCCGAAGCGTCAGGCGAAGGTCGACTTCGCCGGCCCGTACCTGCTCGCCCACCAGGACGTGCTGATCCGCGCCGACGACAACTCGATCAAGTCGCCCTCGGACCTGAACTCCAAGAAGCTGTGCTCGGTGACGGGCTCGACCTCGGCGCAGAACGTCCACGACAAGCTCGCCCCGAAGGCCAACCTGCTGCAGTACCCGACGTACTCGGCCTGCCTGACGGGTCTGCAGAACGGTGCCGTCGACGCGCTGACCACCGACGACTCGATCCTCGCCGGTTACGCCTCGCAGGCCGCCTTCAAGGGCAAGTTCAAGCTCGGCGGCTTCAAGATGACCAACGAGAACTACGGCATCGGCGTCAAGAAGGGCAGCGACCTCAAGGCGAAGATCAACAGCGCCCTGGAGAAGATGGTCTCGGACGGTTCGTGGAAGACGGCCGTGGAGAAGAACTTCGGCCCCGCGAACTACAAGTACGAGCCCGCGCCGAAGATCGGCAACATCGTCAAGTAAGCAGGGCCTCCGGGTGCGCCGCCCACGGGGGAGCGGCGCACCCGGGCCTGTCCGACACGCGGAAGCGCGGGACCTCATGTTCGACTTTCTTGATCACTACGACGTGCTGGGAGCGTTCTGGACGACGGTGCAGCTCGCCGTCCTGTCCGCGATCGGCTCCCTGATCTGGGGCACCGTGCTGGCCGCCATGCGGGTCGGCCCGGTCCCGGTGATGCGCGGTTTCGGCACCGCCTACGTGAACATCGTGCGGAACATCCCGCTGACGGTGATCATCCTGTTCACCTCGCTCGGTCTCAACCAGACCCTGCAGGTCCAGCTCGGCGCGACCGACTTCAAGGTCGTCAACTTCCGGCTCGCCGTGCTCGGTCTGATCCTCTACACCGCGGCGTTCGTGTGCGAGGCGCTGAGGGCGGGCATCAACACCGTGCCCGTCGGGCAGGCGGAGGCGGCCCGCGCGCTGGGGCTGAGCTTCCGTCAGGTGCTCACGCTGGTGGTACTGCCGCAGGCGTTCCGCTCCGTCGTCGGCCCGCTGACGAACGTCCTGATCGCGCTCATGAAGAACACCACGGTGGCGGCCGCGATCGGCGTCACCGAGGCGGCCCTGCTGATGAAGGAGATGATCGAGAACGAGGCCCAGCTCCTGCTGATCTCCGCGGTGATCGCCTTCGGGTTCGTGTGTCTGACGCTGCCGACCGGCCTGATCCTCGGCTGGGTGGGCAAGAAGGTGGCGGTGAAGCGATGACGTCCGTCCTCTACGACGCCCAGGGCCCCCGGGCCAAACGGCGCAACGTCGTCTACACGGTGGTGTTCCTGCTCGCCGTGGCCGGGCTCGGGTGGTGGGTGTTCACCAGTCTCGACGACAAGGGCCAGCTCGACTGGGAGAAGTGGAAGCCCTTCTTCGGTGGTACGGAGGCCTGGTCGACCTACATCTGGCCCGGGGTGCAGAACACGCTGAAGGCCGCCGCCCTCGCGATGCTCATCTCCCTGCCACTGGGCGCGGTCCTGGGCATCGCACGGCTCTCGGACCACGCCTGGGTGCGGATCCCGGTCGCGATCGTGGTGGAGTTCTTCCGGGCCATCCCGGTCCTCGTCCTGATGATCTTCGGCCTCGCCCTCTTCTCCCAGTACACAAACGTCAGTTCGGACGACCGCCCGCTGTACGCGGTGGTCACCGGCCTCGTCCTCTACAACGCCTCCGTCCTCGCGGAGATCGTCCGCGCGGGCATCCTGGCCCTGCCGAAGGGCCAGGGAGAGGCGGCACTGGCGATCGGTCTGCGCAAGAACCAGGTGATGCGGTTCATCCTGCTGCCGCAGGCGGTCACCGCGATGCTGCCGGCGATCGTCAGCCAGCTCGTGGTGATCGTGAAGGACACGGCGCTGGGCGGCGCGGTCCTCACCTTCCCCGAACTGCTGGCCTCGGTCTCGCCGATGAGCTCCTACTACGGCGCCAACACCATCGCCAGCTTCACGATCGTGGCCGTCATCTACATCGTCATCAACTTCGCCCTGACGACGTTCGCCGGCTGGCTGGAGAAGCGGCTGCGGCGGGGCAAGAAGTCGACCGGCGCGGTGCTGCCCCCGGCGGCGGTCGGGGCGGCCGAGTCGACGGGCGCGGCCGTCTGACGGCTCCCGCGGCCGCCTGACGGCTCCTCAATCCCTTGGGGCTCAGAGGGCAGTGGCGTCACGCCACTGCCCTCGTCGCTTGACGGGCGCTGCGGCAGTGGGTTGCATACGGTGTGTGATCGTGCACCCTGCTCCACCTGCCTGTTCCCCAACGTTCCTCCACACACCACGCAGGGCGGGGGGCGCCACACCGTGGACCCGGTGATCATCGTGGGAGCGGGGCCCGTCGGGCTCTCGCTCGCGCTGGCTCTGGCACGGCAGGAGGTGCCGTCCGTGGTCCTCGACGAGGGCCCGGGCAAGGACGAACAGCGGGCCGCACGCACGGTCGTGCTGCGCGAGGACACCGCCGCCCTGATGGAACGCCTGGCCGGAGTACCGCTCACCGGAGCCGGGCTGCCGTTCACCGGCTGGCGGTCGATGCGGCGCAGGCAACTGACCCGGAAGGTCGTCTTCGAGCCGGACGGCACGGCGCACGGGCGTGGCGGCGCATACGGCCCCACGGCCGAGCGGGCCGCCGAGGGACGCAAGGGCACCGTGGAGGAACCCGGAGGGCCGGCCCCGCTGCACATCGCCCAGCATGTGCTGACCGGAGCCCTGCGCACCGCCATCGCCGGACAGCCGCTGGTCAAGGTCGCCGTCGAGAGCCGCCTCGACGCCCTCGAACAGGAACCCTCCGGCGTCACCGCGCACACGCGCGGCCCCCGGAGCACCTGGTGGCGCGGCAGCCACCTGGTCGGCTGCGACGGGCCGCGCTCGACGGTGCGCAAGCTCCTCGACATCCGCTTCCCCGGCCGTACGGCGGTGGAACGGCACGCCGTGGCCGCCCTGCGCGCAGAACTGCCCTGGCCCGGCGAGGCTTTGCTGCACCGCATGCCGCCGTGGCGGGCGTCCGGCCCCTCGAGCGGCGAGGTCACGGCACGCCCCCTGCCCGACGGGGTGTGGCGCCTGGACTGGCTGCTGCCGCCGGGCAAGGACCTGGTCACGCCCGAACTGCTGGTGACCCGCATCCGGGAGACCCTCGCCGGATGGAACGGGGGCACCACCCCCGCCTACGACCTGCTGGACACCGGTGTCCACACCGTCCACCACCGGCTCGCCCGCCGCTGGCGCGCCGGCCGGGTCTTCCTCGCCGGGGACGCCGCGCACCTGCTCGGCGCGCTCGGGACGCAGGGCCTCGACGAGAGCCTGCGGGACGTCGACAACCTCGCCTGGAAGCTGGCACTGGTCTGGCACCACGGGCCGCACGAGGCGCTGCTCGACAGCTACCAGGCGGAACGCCGCGCCGCGGTCGCGGCCCGGCTGCGCGCCGCCGACCAGGCGCTGCCGCTGCTGCGCGGCGGCGGGGGCCTGCGGTCCTTCGTACCCGGGTCCGCCCGCGGCCATGACGCGCTCCTCACGGACGGCCACCTGGGGCGGGGCGCGCTGGGCACGCCGGCGACGTACGCCGCCTCACCGCTGGCGGCGGAGGACGGCGAGTCGACCGCGTTCGTGGGCACGGAGCCCGGAGCGCCGGTGGTGGACGTGCGGGTGACGGCGGAGGACGGGGCGTCCGTACGGCTGCGGGACCGGCTCGGCCGCGGAACGCTGCTGGTGGTGCTGGTCGCGCCGGGCACCGGCGTATGGGAGCGCAAGCACTGGGTGTCGGCCGGGATCATGCCCCGGCTGGCGGCGGCGGTGACGGCCCTGCCGCACCCCGCGGAACTGCTGGTCGCCGAGAGCTACCCGGGCGCCGCCGCCCACACCGTCCTGCTGATCCGGCCGGACGGCCATCTGGTGACGGCGCTCGCCGGGGTGCGCCCCGCGGACCTGTACGCGGCGGCCGAGGCGGCACTGGGCGGCCCGGCGAAGACACAGGCGACGGCGAGCGCGCGCTAGTGCTCCGACAACAGACCGCACGCCTGCCTGCTGGCCCGCAAGCCCGAAAAGCCCTGACGGGGCTTGATCCTGCGGTGAGGCGCAGCGCCATGCGGAGGGGAACTCCGTTGCCCGCACTCACGGTCACCTTGAGGTCCACATGGTGACCGTGAGTTGACCGGTCGACACCGCCATGGTCTACTCCGGACCATGACCGACACGTATGCGCGCCTGTGGCGGAGGGTCCATATGGACCTCGTCCGCTATGCGGGCTGCGTGTGTCGCCCGTCCTGTTGATCTCGCTTCCTTCACCGCGCGCAGTGCCCCTGCCGCCGCGCGCTCCGGCGAACTCTCAGGACGGTACCCCTTGTCTGTCTCCCCTTCCGTGCCCCTGTCCGCGAACTCCGCCCGGACCGAGGCTCCCACCCAGGCCGAACTCCTCGCCTTCGCGCGCCGCACGGCCGCCGACGCCGAGCTGATCGCCTCACTCCCGCTGGATCCCGAGGGCCGTACCTGGGTACGGCTCGAGGGTCCCGGCGGCAGCGAGGCCTGGCTGATCGGCTGGCCGCCCGGCACGGGCACCGGCTGGCACGACCACGCCGAGTCGGTCGGCGCCTTCGTCACCGCATCGGGCGAACTGAAGGAGAACTCCCTCACGGTCCGGCTGCCGTCCGACGGGTGGAAAACCCTGGAACTCACCGACGGAGTCGACCGTGAGCGGCGACTGCCGGCCGGTAAGGGCCGCTCGTTCGGCCGGCACCATGTGCATGAGGTGCTCAACGAGTCCACCGAGCGACACGCGGTCTCGGTGCACGCCTACTACCCGCCCCTGCCGCAGATCCGCCGCTACAGTCGCACGGGGCAGGTGCTGCGTCTGGAGCAGGTCGAACGCCCGGAGGACTGGCAATGAGTTCCGCACCCGAACGCCCTGTGGGCATCGACGAGTTGCTGGAGCGGGTCCGCAAGGACCTGGACCGGGTGCAGCCCGCGGAGGCCCACGAGGCCGCACAGGCCGGCGAGGCCCTGCTCGTGGACATCCGCTACGCGGCGCTGCGGGACCGTGACGGGCTCATCCCCGGCGCGCTGGTCGTCGAACGCAACGAACTGGAGTGGCGCCTGGACCCGCAGGGCAGCCACCGCCTCCCCGAGGCCACCGGCCACGACCTGCGCGTCGTGGTCGTCTGCAACGAGGGCTACGCCTCCAGCCTGGCCGCCGCATCCCTCCGCCAACTGGGCCTGCACCGCGCCACCGACCTGGTGGGCGGCTTCCAGGCCTGGAGAGCGGCGGGGCTGCCGGTGGCGCTGTAGGGAGGTCTTTGCCGGGGTGGGCGTTGGGGGCCATGGGCTTGTTGGGGGCTTGGGCTTCGTGACCAGGGGGGAAGGGCCCCTCCCCCCTCCCCTCCCCCTCCCCCGGTTTCAGGCCCCCTCGTCCCCCAGCCCCTCCGTGTCCTCCCCCTCCTCCGCCAGGGCCTGGCGGACCACGCGCAGGGCCATCCCCTCGGGGTAGCCCTTGCGGGCGAGCATGCCCGCGAGGCGGCGCAGGCGTTTGTCGCGGTCGAGGTCCCGCGTGGCGCGCAGTTTGCGGGCGACGAGCTCGCGCGCGGTGGTCTCTTCCTGCTCGGCGTCCAGCTGTCCCACCGCCGCGTCGATCAGCGCGGAGTCCACGCCCTTCGTCCGCAGCTCCTGGGCGAGCGCCCGGCGGGCCAGGCCCCGGCCGTGGTGCCGGGATTCCACCCAGGCGTCCGCGAAGGCGCTGTCGTCGATCAGGCCGACCTCCTCGAACCGTGACAGCACCTCGTCCGCGACGTCCTCGGGGATCTCCCGCTTGCGCAGGGCGTCCGCGAGCTGTTTGCGCGTGCGCGGAGTTCCGGTGAGCAGACGCAGGCAGATCGCCCGCGCCTGCTCAACCGGGTCCGCCGGGTGCTCCCCCGTCCCGGCCCTCGACGAGAAGGAAGAGCCTCCGTCCTGTGGGGCGTCGGCCGGTCCCCCGCCACCGCGCCGCCGTCCTCGCCCGCGTCCGCCGCGTGGAGCGTCCTCGCCGTGCGCGTCCGCGTCGCCGCGCACGTCGTCGTACGCCCCGTCACCGCCCCCGACGAACCCCGTGTCGCGCCCGCTTCCCCGCCGCTGCGGGGTCCCGGGGTGGGCGTACTCGGCCCAGTCGGTTCGTCGTGTCATGGGCTAGCTCTTGGCCGCCGGGGCCTTGGCCTTGGCGGTCTTGGCCGCCGGTGCGGGCGCCGTCTTGGCGGTGTCGTCGGCCGCGGGAGCGGCGGCACTCGCCGCGTCCGTGCCCGGCTCGGCGGTGGGCTCCTCCGGCCGGACTCCGACGCCCAGCTTCTCCTTGATCTTCTTCTCGATCTCGTTGGCCAGGTCGGGGTTGTCCTTGAGGAAGTTGCGCGCGTTCTCCTTGCCCTGTCCGAGCTGGTCGCCCTCGTACGTGTACCAGGCGCCGGCCTTGCGGACGAAGCCGTGCTCGACGCCCATGTCGATCAGGCCGCCCTCGCGGCTGATGCCCTGGCCGTAGAGGATGTCGAACTCGGCCTGCTTGAACGGCGGCGCGACCTTGTTCTTGACGACCTTGCAGCGGGTGCGGTTGCCGACCGCCTCCGTGCCGTCCTTCAGGGTCTCGATGCGGCGGATGTCGATGCGCACCGAGGCGTAGAACTTCAGCGCCCGGCCACCGGTCGTGGTCTCCGGGGAGCCGAACATCACGCCGATCTTCTCGCGGAGCTGGTTGATGAAGATCGCGGTGGTCTTGGACTGGTTGAGCGCGCTGGTGATCTTCCGCAGGGCCTGGCTCATCAGGCGGGCCTGCAGACCCACGTGACTGTCGCCCATCTCGCCCTCGATCTCCGCGCGCGGGACGAGCGCGGCGACGGAGTCGATGACGATGAGGTCCAGGGCGCCGGAGCGGACGAGCATGTCCACGATCTCCAGGGCCTGCTCGCCGTTGTCCGGCTGGGACAGGATCAGGTTGTCGATGTCGACGCCGAGCTTGCGCGCGTACTCGGGGTCGAGGGCGTGCTCCGCATCCACGAAGGCGACCTGACCGCCGGCCTTCTGGGCGTTGGCCACCGCGTGCAGGGTCAGCGTGGTCTTGCCGGAGGACTCCGGTCCGTAAATCTCCACCACGCGGCCGCGCGGCAGGCCGCCGACACCGAGGGCCACGTCGAGCGCGGTCGAGCCGGTCGGGATGACCTCGATGGGCTCCTTGGACCGCTCGCCCATGCGCATGACGGCGCCCTTGCCGAATTGTCGTTCAATCTGTGCGAGGGCGGCGTCGAGGGCCTTCTCGCGGTCGGTACCTGCCATGGGTTCCACCCGGTTTGCTTGAGTCGATCGCTTCACGTCAAAGACGCTAACGCCTGCCACTGACAATGCGCCCCGACGCTCGTCCGGCTGTGGATAACTCGGGTACTTCTCCGTCAAAACCGTGTCGAAATCCCCGCCGTGAGCCCGCCGGAGCCTCCATAAGAATGGATGTTCGATTTTTGTGTCAAGCGGGCCGACAGGCACCTGCGAGCGTACGGTCGCGCGCTGGCAGCGGCCCGGTGCCGGGCTACTCCCCGCGGGGTACGGCGGGTGTCTTCGGCCGGAGGACGACGGGCCGAGGCCGCTCCCGGGAGCCTTGCCCCATGGAGATCGAGAGCCTGTCGGGGACGTCCACCGCCGCGGCGTTGCCGCCACTCCCGCCGCAACGGCGATCCGCCATGCGCCCGGTCGAGCGTCTGTGCCATGCCACCGGTGCCTTACTGGTCCTTTCCGGTCTGGCGCACCTGGTGGTGTTCCTCGTCGACGGCGGCCCCTGGGACGGTCCCGTCTCGTGGCGCAAGCCCTTCACGTTCGGGCTGTCCTTCGGGGTGACGCTGATCGCGCTCACCTGGGTGACGTCGTACCTCCGCGTCCGGGCGCGGCTCCGCGCGGTGCTGCTCGCCGTGTTCGCCGCCGACTGCGTCGTGGAGGTCGCCGGGATCACCCTCCAGGCGTGGCGGCGCGTGCCCTCACACCTCAACACCGAGACGCCCTTCGACACGGCGGTGGCGATGACGCTCGCGCTGGGCGGCGCCGTCCTCGTCGTCGTGCTCTCGGCGTTCACCGCCGCCGCGTTCCGGCACCGGCCGGGCGGCCCCCTCGGCATGGCGCTCGCGCTGCGCTCCGGGTTCGCGATCCTGATCGTGGCGCTGCTCTCCGGCGCCGCGATGATCGCGCGCGGGACCGTGCTGTCCCGCACCGGACACCAGCAGGCGGCGTACCACTCCACGGCGCCGCTCAAGCCGCTGCACGGGGTCAGCCTGCACGCCGTGCTGGTGCTGCCGGCGCTGGCCTGGCTGCTGTCCCGCACGTCCTGGCGCGAAGCCACCAGACAGAGGGTCATGTACGCGGCGGTCGGCGGCTACGCGGCCGTCGTGCTCGGCGCGGGGGTCTGGGCGGCCCTGTCCTGGTGAGCGGGCGCCCTCAGCGCTCGAACAGCCTCCGCACGCGCGCCGTGAGACTGCCCGAGCCGCGCGTGCGGTGCCCGTGGACGCGGGGGTCGTCGGTGACGTCGTACCGCTTCACGTACGCCCCCAGGAAGGCCTGCAGCGTGGCGACCGCGGGGATGGCGATCAGCGCGCCCACCGCGCCGAGGAGGGCGGTGCCCGCTATGACGGACCCGAAGGCGACCGCGGGGTGGATGTCCACGGACCGCGCGGTCAGCTTGGGCTGCAGCATGTAGTTCTCGAACTGCTGGTAGACCACGACGAAGATCAGCACCCACAGCGCGTACCAGGGTTCCACGGTGAAGGCGATCAGCATCGGCAGGGCACCCGCGAGATAGGTGCCGATGGTGGGGATGAACTGGGAGACCAGGCCGACCCACACCGCGAGCACGGGCGCGTACGGAACGCCCAGCGCCTGCAGCAGGACGTAGTGCGCGATGCCGGAGATGAGGGCCATCAGGCCGCGCGAGTAGAGGTAGCCGCCCGTCTTGTCGACGGCGATCTCCCAGGCGCGCAGCACCTCGGCCTGCCGGGCGGGCGGCAGCACCGAGCACAGCGCACGCCGCAGCCTGGGCCCGTCGGCGGCGAAGTAGAACGAGAACAGGCCGATCGTCAGCAGCTGGAAGAGGCCGCCCAGGACCTGGGCGGAGACGTCCAGGACACCGGTGGCGCTGTTCTGGACGTACTTTCTGAGCCAGTCGGAGTGGACCAGGCTGTCCTGCACGTCCACGCGTCTGACATGGGTGTGGAACGTGGTGTTGATCCAGTTGATCACCGAGTCGAGGTAGCCCGGGAAGCCCTCGACCATCTTGATGATCTGGCCGGCGAGCATGGAGCCGAGCAGTGTGACGAACCCGGCGACGGCGATCGCCAGGCCGAGGAACACGAGGAAGGTGGCCAGCCCCCGGCGCATGCCGTGGGCCGCCATCCAGCTGACCGCGGGCTCGATGGCGAGCGCCAGGAAGAACGCGATCAGGATGTTGATCAGCAAGCCGATGAGCTGGTGGAACGCCCAGCTGCCCAGTTGGAAGACGGCGATGAGCGCGAGGGCGAGCACCATGGCGCGCGGCAGCCAGCGCGGCATACGGGCGCCCGGCGCGGCGCCGTCGCCCGACGGGGGCGGCTGGGGCGGTGTCGTGCCGAGCGGTGCTGCCTGCTGGGGGACCTGTGCGGTCTCGTCTGTCGGGGCCACGGAGCAAGTCTCGCCCACACCGGCGGCATCCGGGGACCCCTGTGGATCTCGGCGCTTCTTCAGCGCTTCTCCCGCGGAACGTCCACGGCCGTGCACACGGCGCGCCACACGTCCTTGGCCTCCCAGCCGGCTTCCAGCGCCTGGTGCACGGTGCGCCCGCCGAGTTCCGACATCACGTGGTCGCGCGCGAAGGTGTCGGCGTAGCCCTCACCGAAGTGATCCGCCATCCGCTGCCAGAAGACCGTCAACCGCATGACACCAGTATCCCGCCCTGAGAGTGGGGCCGGACCGGGACGGCTTGCCGAGAACGCTTTCCGTCCTACGGTCTGATCCATGGCCGAAACCGGAGCATCCCCACTCCCTCCCGCGCCCTCGGCGCGCACCCCGCTCTCCCGCGCCGAGCACTTCGTGTGGCTGACCGCGCGCTTGCTGGAGCAGCGCCGTTTCGCGTACCACTTCCTGGGCGGCGGCGCCGACCCCGTGGAGGCCGCGCTGGCCGCCTACCGCAACGAGGACGAGGGGTACGGTCACGCCCTCGAACCCGATCTGCGCGGCCCGGTCAGCCAGCCCCTGCACACCGCCCACGCCCTGCGGGTGCTGGACTCGATCGGCCGTTGCGGCGGCCAGCGGGTGGAGCGCGTGTGCCGCTATCTGACCGCCGTGTCGACGGCGGACGGCGCTCTTCCGGCGGTGCATCCCGTGCAGCGCGGCTATCCGGCCGCGCCCTTCGTGCCCATCACCGACAACCCGCCGAGCGATCTGCTCGCCACGGGCCCGGTGGTGGGCCTGCTGCACCGCAACGAGGTGTGGCACGCGTGGATGTTCCGGGCCACCGACTTCTGCTGGCAGGCGGTCGAGTCCCTGGACAAGTCGCATCCGTACGAGGTCGAGGCGGCCGTGGCGTTCCTGGACTCGGCGCCCGACCGCCCGCGCGCCGAGGCCGCGGCCCACCGTCTGGGCCGCCTGGTGCGCGAACAGCGGCTCGCGGTCCTGGACCCGGACCGTCCGGGGGCGTATCCGGTCGCCTCCGGGTACGCACCGGGCGAGCACCACTTCCCGTACGACTTCGCGCGTACCCCGGACTCCCTCGCTCGGGCGTGGTTCACCGACGAGGAGATGGCGCGCGCCCTGGACTTCCTCGCGGCCGAGCAGCATGAGGACGGCGGCTGGCCGGTCCGGTGGCGCCAGTGGGCTCCGGGCACCGCCCTGGAGGCCCGCCCCATGGTGACCATCGACGCGCTGCTCACCCTCAGGGCGTACGGACGGCCCATCGGCTGACGGAGGGCGGCCCCACGCCCGCGTGCCGCCCCGGGAAGCCGCCCGGCCCGCGTCCGGAGCGGGCGGTCCAGGCCGACCGGCCGCCGACCGCCGAGCCGTCACCTCTGGCATCCTGGCCGTCATCGGGCCCGAACCGAACCCGCCACGGCTCCTTCCGCGTGGCAGGTCGGCCCTGCGCACGATGGCCGCCCTGCCCCGGGCGGGTCGCCTTGTCGTACGTCTCCGCAGGTCACGGGCATTGTCAGTGAGCGGGTGCAGGATGGATCCATGGTCAGCTCCGCACACCCGGCCCTCGACGGCTTCTCACCCGCGACCCGAGCCTGGTTCACGGGGGCGTTCTCCGCGCCCACCGCGGCCCAGGCCGGGGCGTGGCGTGCCATCGCCGCGGACTCGGACGTGCTCGTGGTGGCGCCGACCGGCTCCGGCAAGACGCTGGCCGCCTTCCTCGCCGCGCTGGACCGGCTGACGTCCACACCGCCGCCGGCCGACCCCAGGAAGCGCTGCCGGGTGCTGTACGTGTCCCCGCTGAAGGCCCTGGCGGTCGACGTGGAGCGGAACCTGCGCAGTCCGCTCACCGGCATCCGCCAGGAGTCGGTCCGGCTCGGCCTGCCCGAGCCGGAAGTGAAGGTGGGCATCCGGTCAGGCGACACCCCGGCCGCCGAGCGCCGCGCCCTGGCCACGCGCCCGCCGGACATCCTGATCACCACTCCGGAGTCGCTGTTTCTGATGCTGACGTCGTCCACGCGCGACGCGCTGACGGGCGTGGAGACGGTCATCCTGGACGAGGTGCACGCCGTCGCGGGCACCAAGCGGGGTGCGCACCTGGCACTCTCACTGGAGCGGCTCGACGAGCTGCTGCCGAAGCCCGCGCGCCGCATCGGCCTGTCCGCCACCGTGCGCCCGGTGGACGAGGTGGCCCGCTTCCTCTCCCCGCGCCGCAAGGTGGAGATCGTCCAACCCGAGTCGGGCAAGGAGTTCGACCTCTCGGTCGTCGTGCCCGTCGAGGACCTCGGCGAGTTGGGCGGCTCCCCGGTCTCCGACGGCACCGAGGGCGCGGAGCGCCCGTCCATCTGGCCGCACGTCGAGGAGCGCATCGCCGACCTGGTCCAGGCGCACCGCTCCACGATCGTGTTCGCCAACTCGCGCCGCCTCGCGGAGCGACTGTGCAACCGGCTGAACGAGATCGCGTACGAGAGGGCCACAGGCGAGACGCTGGAGGAGCACCACGCGCCCGCCCAGCTGATGGGGGGTTCCGGCGCGGCACAAGGGGCACCCCCGGTCCTCGCCCGCGCCCACCACGGGTCGGTCTCCAAGGAGCAGCGCGCTCTCGTCGAGGAGGACCTGAAGGCGGGCCGGCTCCCGGCGGTGGTCGCCACCTCCAGCCTCGAGCTGGGCATCGACATGGGCGCGGTGGACCTCGTCGTCCAGGTCGAGTCGCCACCGTCCGTGGCGTCCGGGCTGCAGCGGGTGGGCCGGGCGGGACACCAGGTCGGCGCGGTCTCCACCGGCGTGGTCTTCCCCAAGTACCGCGGCGACCTCGTACAGGCGGCCGTGGTCACCGAACGGATGCGCACGGGCGCGATCGAGTCTCTGAAGGTTCCGGCGAACCCGCTGGACGTGCTCGCGCAGCAGCTCGTCGCGATGACGTCGCTCGACACCTGGCAGTTCGACGACCTCCTCGCGCTGGTGCGCCGGGCGGCGCCGTTCGCCTCGCTGCCGGAATCGGCGTTCACGGCGGTGCTGGACATGCTCGCGGGCCGCTACCCCTCCGACGCGTTCGCGGAGCTGCGGCCGCGCGTGGTGTGGGACCGGGTCGCGGGCACCATCACCGGCCGCCCCGGCGCCCAGCGGCTCGCCGTCACCTCCGGAGGCACCATCCCGGACCGCGGGCTGTTCGGGGTGTTCCTCGCCGGTGCCGATCCCAAGAAGGGCGGCGGCCGGGTCGGCGAGCTGGACGAGGAGATGGTCTACGAGTCCCGGATCGGAGACGTGTTCACCCTCGGTACCAGCTCCTGGCGCATCGAGGACATCACCCGCGACCGCGTCCTGGTCTCCCCCGCACCCGGCGTCCCCGGCAGGCTGCCGTTCTGGAAGGGCGACCAGCTGGGCCGCCCGCTGGAACTGGGTCGCGCGGTGGGTGCGTTCCTGCGCGAGGTGGGCTCGATGCCCAAGGACGACGCGCGCCTGAGGCTGCTGGCGGCGGGCCTGGACGCCTGGGCCGCGGACAACGTGCTGTCGTACCTGGACGAACAGCGCGAGGCCTGCGGCCACGTCCCCGACGACCGCACGATCGTCGTCGAGCGGTTCCGCGATGAACTGGGCGACTGGCGGGTCGTGGTGCACTCCCCCTTCGGCGCCCAGGTGCATGCCCCGTGGGCGCTCGCGCTGGGCGCCCGCCTGTCCGAGCGCTACGGCATGGACGCCCAGGTCATGCACGCCGACGACGGCATCGTGCTGCGCCTGCCGGACGCCGACCTGATGGGCCTGGACCTGCTGGACCAGGAACCGATGAAGGGCGGCACTCACTTCAACACGGCCGACGCCGAGCAGGCGCCCGTCGGTGCGGCCGACGTCGCCTTCGACAAGGGCGAGGTCGACCAGATCGTCACCGACCAGGTCGGTGGCTCGGCGCTGTTCGCGTCCCGGTTCCGCGAGTGCGCGGCCCGCGCACTGCTGCTGCCGCGCCGCAACCCGGGCCGGCGCACCCCCCTGTGGCAGCAGCGCCAGCGCGCGGCCCAACTGCTGCAGGTGGCGAGCGAGTTCGGCTCGTTCCCGATCGTCCTGGAGGCGGTGCGCGAATGCCTGCAGGACGTCTTCGACGTCCCGGGCCTGATCGAGCTGATGGGCGACCTCGAGTCCCGCAAGGTGCGGCTCGTCGAGGTGACCACCCCCGAGCCGTCGCCGTTCGCCCGCTCGCTGCTGTTCGGGTACGTCGCCCAGTTCCTCTACGAGGGGGACTCTCCGCTCGCCGAGCGGCGCGCCGCGGCGCTGTCGCTGGACTCCCGGCTGCTGGCGGAGCTGCTGGGCCAGGCGGAGCTGCGGGAGCTGCTCGACGCGGAGGTCCTGACCGAGCTGGAGCGGGAGCTGCAGTGGCTCACCGAGGATCGGCGCGTCAAGGACGTCGAGGGGGTCGCGGACGTGCTGCGGGTGCTGGGGCCGCTCACCGACGCCGACCTGGTGGCACGGGGAGCCGACCCGCAGTGGGCCCGTGAGCTGGCGGCGGCCCGGCGCGCGATCAAGGTCCGGATCGCGGGCGCCGACCACTGGGCGGCGGTCGAGGACGCGGGCCGGCTCCGCGACGCGCTCGGCACGGCGCTGCCCGTCGGCGTCCCGGAGGCGTTCACCGAGCCGGTCAAGGACCCGCTCGGCGATCTCCTCGCCCGGTACGCGCGCACCCACGGCCCCTTCACATCGGCGACGGCGGCCACGCGGTTCGGACTCGGGGTCGCGGTCACCGAGGGCGCGCTGCAACGGCTGGCGGCGTCCGGGCGGATCGTCCAGGGCGAGTTCCATCCGGCGGGCATCGGCCAGGAGTGGTGCGACGCAGCGGTACTGCGCCGGTTGCGGCGCCGTTCACTGGCGGCGCTGCGGCACGAGCTCGAGCCGGTTCCGGCACCCGCCCTGGCGCAGTTCCTGCCGCAGTGGCAGCACGTCGGCAGCGGGCACGGACTACGGGGCGTGGACGGACTGGTGCGCGCCATCGAGCAGTTGCAGGGCGTGTCCGTGCCCGCGTCCGCCCTCGAGAAGCTCGTCCTGCCGTCCCGTGTCGCGAACTACACCCCGGCGATGCTGGACGAACTCACGGCCGCCGGCGAGGTGGTGTGGGCGGGCGCGGGCGCGCTGCCCGGAAAAGACGGCTGGATCTCCCTCTACCTCGCGGACGCCGCCCCCCTGCTGCTGCCCGCCCCGCACCCCCTGGAACTGACCGCCCTGCACCAGTCGATCCTGGACGCCCTCTCGGGCGGCTACGGACTGTTCTTCCGGCAGATCGCCGACCAGGTCCGCGCCACCGCCCACCCGGACGTCACCGAGCCCCGACTCGCCGACGCGATCTGGGACCTGGCGTGGTCCGGGCGGCTCACGAACGACACGCTGGCGCCGATGCGGTCCCTGCTCGGCTCGGGCCGCACCGCGGGGGCCACGGCCCACCGCGCCAAGCGTGCCGTCCCGCGCGGACGCTACGGCTCACTGACGGCCGCCGCCCGGCCCCAGTCCCGTACGGGTCCGCCGACCGTCGCGGGCCGTTGGTCCCTGCTGCCCGCACACGAGGCCGACCCCACCGTCCGCGCCCACGCCCTGGCCCGGACGCTGCTCGACCGGCACGGCGTGGTGACTCGGGGGGCGGTGGCCGCGGAGGGGGTGGAGGGCGGCTTCTCGGCCGTGTACCGGGTCCTGTCCGCCTTCGAGGAGAGTGGTCAGGCGCGGCGCGGTTATGTCGTCGAGGGGCTGGGCGCGGCACAGTTCGCGATGGACGGCGCGGTGGACCGGCTGCGCGCGGTGGCGAACGCCCGCGAGCGGGGCGAACCGCTGCCGGGCGTCGGAACGGCACCCGACGCGGGGAACGGGTTCGCCGGAGATCCCACAGATCCGTTCGCCTCCAGTGCGGGCCCGGGCGGTCCGGGCGGCGACGGCCCCGAGGACCCGTTCGACATCGACTTCGCCGACACCTTCGGCATGGGCCCGGCCGCCCAGGACCCGCTGTCCGCCCCGGGCTTCGGAGGCCCCCGTTCGGGGCCCGGCTTCTCCTCCGGGGCTCCCGCCTCCCGGTCCCTCCACGGGCAGCACGGACGCGGGGGCCTCCCGCCGAACCGCACGCGCACGTCCGGGCCGGCCCGGGCCGTGGTCCTGGCCGCCGCCGACCCCGCGAACGCGTACGGCGCGGCGCTCCCCTGGCCCGAGCCGCCGACGGGTGCGGGGCACAAGCCGGGGCGGAAGGCGGGTTCGCTGGTGGTCCTGGTCGACGGCGAGCTGGCGCTCTACGTGGAGCGGGGCGGCAAGACCGTGCTGGCCTGGCCCTCCGAGCCGGAGGCCGGGCCGGCCGAGGACGAGCGTCTGCGCATGGCCGCCGAGGCCCTGGGGACGGCCGCCAAGGCGGATTCCCTCGGCACCGTGACGGTGGAACGGATCAACGGAGCCTCGGCCCTGTCGTCCCCCTTCGGCGTCCTCCTGGAAGGAGCGGGCTTCATAGCGACACCACGGGGACTGCGGATCCGTGCATGAGCCCCCACGTGCCACCCTTGACCCATGCCCGAAGGTGACACCGTCCACCAGGCCGCGAAGCGTCTGCACGGCGCGCTCGCGGGCAAGGTGCTGACGCGTTCCGACCTCCGGGTGCCCAGGTACGCGACGGCCGATCTCACCGGCCGTACCGTCCTGGACGTCACCCCGCGCGGCAAGCACCTGCTGACCCGTATCGAGGGCGGGCTCACGCTGCACTCGCACCTGATGATGGACGGGGCGTGGAAGGTGTTCGCGGCGGGGCAGCGCTGGAGCGGCGGTCCCGCCCACCAGATCCGGGCGATCCTCGGCACCCTCGACCGCACGGCGGTCGGCTACCGCCTGCCCGTCCTGGAACTGCTGCGCACCGCCGACGAGCACCGCGCCGTGGGCCACCTCGGCCCGGACCTCCTCGGCCCCGACTGGGACCCCGGCGCGGCCCTGGAGAACCTGCTGCGCGACCCCGCCCGCCCCCTCGGCGAGGCCCTGCTCGACCAGCGCAACCTGGCCGGCATCGGCAATGTCTACAAGAGCGAGCTGTGCTTCCTGCTCCGGGTGACCCCGTGGCTGCCCGTCGGCGAGCTCCCGGCCGGGCACGCCGCCCACCTGCCCACCCTCGCCAAGAAGCTGCTGGAGGCGAACCGCGACCGCCCGGCCCGCAACACCACCGGACGGCGCGAACAGAACCTCTTCGTCTACGGTCGCGCGCCCCGCCCCTGCCTGCGCTGCGGCACCCCGGTCCAGGTGGCGGAGCAGGGCGACGGCTCGCGGGAGCGGCCCACCTACTGGTGCCCGGCCTGCCAGTGGGGCCCGGCTCCCGCCCCGGGGGCGGCGGACCACCGCCACAGCCGCCCGCCGGCAGCCGATTGACGAACCGACCAATTGACGGACCGTCAGGTACGCTCGTAGCGTCGCTGTCATGCCCGTCACGGCGTACGACCTCAGCGAACGCACCGTCTTCGTCACCGGCGCCGCGAGCGGCATCGGCCGGGCCTCGGCCGTGCTGCTCGCCGAGGCAGGCGCGACCGTGCACTGCGCCGACCGCGACGCGCCGGGGCTGCGCGAGACGGCGACTCTGATCGCAGACCGGGGCGGCACGGCACACACCCACCACCTCGACGTGACCGACCGGGTCCGGCTCGAGCAGGCGGTCGCGTCCTGCGAGCGCCTCGACGCGATGGCGGCCGTCGCCGGGATCATGCACAGCAGCCCCCTGCTCCAGACACGGGACGAGGACCTGGACCGGGTACTGGCCGTCAACTTCAAGGGGGTCCTGTACGCCTGCCAGGAGGCGGCGCTCCGGATGATCGAGGACGGGACCCGCGGCAGCATCGTCACGATGGCGTCGAGCGCCGTCGACACCGGCGGCCCGGGGCTGCTCTGCTACGGCGCGGCGAAGGCCGCCGTGGTGCAGCTGACGAAGACCCTGGCGACCGAGGTCGGGCCGCACGGCATACGGGTCAACGCCGTGGCGCCGGGCTGGACCCGTACGCCGATGACCGACCGGCACGGGGAGGCGCAGGAGCGCACGGAGGCGTTGATGGCGCGACTGTCACCGCTGGGCCGGACCGGCGAACCGCAGGACGTCGCGCACGCGGTGCTGTACCTGGCCTGCGACGCCTCGTCCTTCGTCACGGGGCAGATCCTCCGCCCGAACGGCGGCGTGGCCATGCCCTGGTGACAGCTACGGCCCCGGCCGCAGCGACCGGTGGCGGCCACACCGACAGGGCCCCGGGGGCGGGCGCGGCCGGGCCGGTCACGGCACGCCCTCCAGAGGTCCCCTGAACACCCCCGGACGCCGTCGTACCGGCCCCGCACACTCCCCCTGCGTCCCGCCCCCTCACCCTGGTTGCGCGCCCCTCCCGCGCCCCCTCACGGTCTGCCACCGCCGCCAGGACCGAGCCCACTGATCCGACCCGGCCGCCCCCACGGCCCGGGCCTTCGGCACACAGTGCACCGGCAGCAGACTCAGTCCCCATCCCCCGATGGCGACCGCACCTTCCAGCACCCCTGCGTCGGGTGCCAGCACGAGTCGGAGCACCCCCCACCACCACAGCGCACCCAGCGCCAGCGCAGCCCCCCAGCGCGCCGTGCGCCCCGCCATGGCCGTCACCTCCAACCCGAGGAACCAGACCCTAGACCGGGCCGTCACCGCCAGGGAGGGCGCACCAGCGGCACACAGGCGCACCGGACCCAGCGCATGCCCCCGGCATCTGGCGCACGCGGCGCACCCCGCGCACACCCCGACCGGACCGCCCCGGGTCGCTGTGCGCTCACGCGTTCTCAGCCTGGAACATCCAGTGATGTTTCTCCAGCTCCGCGGTGACGGCGATGAAGATGTCCTGGCTCACCGGGTCGGCGTCGGCGGTCGCCTGCACCCGTTCCCGCATCCGCGTGATGACCGCGCCGAGGGCGGACACGAGGGTTCCCACCGCGTCCGTGTCCTTGACCCAACCCTGGGGCACGGAGCCGATGCCGCTGCTCTGGGCGACCGTCGCGGCGCGCCCGTCCGGCGGGACGCCGAGCGCGGAGGCCCGTTCGGCCACGGTGTCGGAGTGCCGCCGTGCCGTGTCGACGACCTCGTCGAGCTGGAGGTGGATGGAACGGAAACGCGGCCCGATGATGTTCCAGTGGATCTGCTTCGCCACCAGCGAGAGGTCCAGCAGGTCGACCAGCGCACCCTGCAGCGCCCCGGAGACGGTCTTCAGATCCGTGTCGGGCAGCGGGCTCTTCACGACGTACATCGGCATCCTCTCGAGCGTGCGTACGACCCCGAGCCCCCGCCCCTCCACCATGACGGCCCCACCCGAACCCGGCAAACGGGAGTCACGCCGGCGCCGGGAGCACGCGAGAGCCCCGGCCGTGCCCCTCCAGGTCTCCCCGGAGAAGCCCCGGCCGGGGCTCTCGTACAGCTTGCCGCCTCACCCGCTCCCGCGCGTGAGGATCAGGCGGCCACCACGTCCACTGCCTCGGCGGGGGCCTTGATCGTGACCCGTTCCGGTGGGACACCGGTGACGGACACGGAGTTGAGCATCGGGCGACGCACCGGTGCGGGCACCGGCTCGGTGGCCGCCGCCGACTGTGCCAGCTCGGCGAGCGCGAGCTCGTCGCTCACTTCCCGCATGAGCTCGGACATCCGTACGTCCAGCGCGTCGCAGATCGCGGAGAGCAGTTCGGAGGACGCCTCCTTCTGCCCCCGCTCCACCTCGGAGAGATAGCCGAGCGAGACTCGGGCGGTCGAGGAGACTTCGCGCAGAGTACGGCCCTGGCGCTGGCGCTGCCGACGCAGCACGTCACCCAGCAGGCGACGGAGCAGAATCATCGGTGGCTCCCTCCTCGGACCGCGTAGCCGCATCCTTCTCGCCCCACCGTACCGCCTTGCGCCGCGGCCGTGCGGGGAGCGCTGTTGTGTTCACTGAAAGCTGCAAACATCAAGTCCCCCCGTTCTGTTCCGTATCCTGTGCCCGCTCATTCCCGGTCTGTTCGCCCGCAAGCTGCTCCAGGAGCAGTGCGAGCACGCTCCGTACACTCTCCATACGGATTTCCGTCCGGTCGCCGTTCAACCGCAAGGAGGCCACTTTCTCGCCACCAAGTTCGTCGGAAACCTCTTCGAAGGGCCCGGCGACGGCCACGAAGACCGTGCCGACGGGCTGTCCGTCCTGTGGGTCGGGGCCGGCCACTCCGGTCGTGGCGAGTCCCCAGTCGGCGCCGAGCGCCTTGCGCACGCCGGTCGCCATCTGTCCCGCGACCTGCGGGTCCACCGCACCGCGGGTATCCAACAGGGTACCGTCCACACCGAGCAGATCCCGCTTGAGATCGGTGGCGTACGCGGTCACTGAGCCGCGGAAGACCGCGGAGGCCCCGGGCACCGCCGTGAGCTCCGCGGCCACCAGGCCACCGGTCAGCGACTCGGCGACGGCGAGGGTCTCGCCTCTCACCGTGAGTAGTCGCAGCAGCTCGGCGGCCATGGAATTCACCGTTCCGCCTCCTCGGCGGCTGCCCCGCGCTCGGCGATACCGCGCCTGCGCAGCACAATGGCCTGTCTCACATAGTCGAGCCCGGTGACAACGGTCAGCACGATGGCCACGGCCATCACCCAGAACCTCAGGGTCGCCAGCCATCCCGTGAGCGCCAGCACATACATGCCGACCGCCACACCCTGAGTCAGCGTCTTCAGTTTGCCGCCCCGGCTCGCGGGGATCACCCCGTAGCGGATCACGAGGAAGCGCAGAAGGGTGATACCGAACTCACGGCCGAGTATGACGGCCGTCACCCACCACGGCAGATCGCCGAGCCAGGACAGACAGATCAGCGCCGCACCCATGATCGCCTTGTCGGCGATGGGGTCGGCGATCTTCCCGAAGTCGGTGACCAGGTTGTAGGTGCGGGCCAGGTGGCCGTCGAACAGATCGGTGATCATGGCGATGGCGAAGGCCGCCCAGGCGAGCGAGCGCCACGCCGGGTCATACCCGCCGTCGGCCAGCATGAGGGCGACGAAACCCGGGACGAGGAGCAGGCGGAGCATCGTCAGGAGGTTGGCGACGTTCCAGACACTGGCCTGGTTGACCGCGGCGGCCGTCAGCTTGCCGCCCCGCGCCGACCGTGCGCCCTCCTGCCCGTCGGCAGGGCCGGAACCGGAGGGTGCGTCCGGGCCGCTGCCCGACTTGGCGACCGAGGCACCGGCCTGCCCTTTGGCCGGCTTGGCCCCTGACCTGCCGGTCGCGCCAGAGGCGCCCGGCGTGGACGCCGCTCCGCGCGCACCGGAGGAGCCACCCGCCGCGGAGGCTGGGATTCCGGTCATCTGCCCGCCTCCTCAGGACACCCGAGCGCCCCCGCGAGGGGCTCGGCCACCAGATCGACACCTTCCGTACCGACCACCTTCGCCTCGACCATACGGCCGACGCCCAAGCCCTCGCCCCTCGTGAACAGCACCTGGCCGTCCGTCTCGGGCGCCTGGTGCGCGGCTCGGCCGTACACGGCGACCTCGTCGTCGTCCTCGTCCACCGACTCCACGAGCACGTGGACGGTCTCGCCGACGCGCTCCTCGGCGCGCTGGGACACCAGTTCCTCGGCGAGCCGGGAGATGTGAGCCAGCCGCTCGGCGACGACGTCCTCGTCGAGCTTGTTCTCGTACGTGGCGGCCTCCGTGCCCTCCTCGTCGGAGTAGCCGAAGACACCGATCGCGTCCAGCCGGGCGCCGTTCAGGAAGCGCTCCAGTTCGGCCAGGTCGGCCTCGGTCTCGCCGGGGAAGCCCACGATGAAGTTGGAGCGCACGCCCGCCTCGGGTGCCTTGCCGCGGATCGTGTCGAGCAGCTCCAGGAAGCGGTCGGTGTCACCGAAGCGCCGCATGGCGCGCAGCACGCCGGGCGCGGAGTGCTGGAAGGACAGGTCGAAGTAGGGCGCGACCTTCGGGGTCGAGGTGAGCACGTCGATCAGGCCCGGGCGCATCTCGGCGGGCTGGAGGTAGCTGACGCGGACCCGCTCGATGCCGTCCACCTCGGCCAGCTCCGGCAGCAGGGACTCCAGGAGGCGGATGTCGCCCAGGTCCTTGCCGTACGAGGTGTTGTTCTCGGAGACCAGCATGATCTCCTTCACGCCCTGTTCGGCCAGCCAGCGGGTCTCGTTCAGCACGTCGCTCGGGCGGCGTGAGATGAAGGAGCCCCGGAAGGAGGGGATGGCGCAGAAGGAGCAGCGCCGGTCGCAGCCGGAGGCGAGCTTGACCGAGGCGACGGGCGAGCCGTCGAGCCGGCGGCGCAGCGGCGCCCGGGGGCCCGAGGCCGGGGCGACGCCCTCCGGGAGGTCCGTCGGGGCACCGTGCCCGGGCAGGGCCACGTCGGCCGCCGACTGCCGCTCCGCGGGGCTGATCGGCAGCAGCTTGCGGCGGTCGCGCGGGGTGTGGGAGGCGTGGATGCCGCCGGACAGGATGGTCTGGAGCCGGTCGGAGATGTCCGCGTAGTCGTCGAAGCCGAGCACGCCGTCGGCCTCCGGGAGGGCCTCGGCCAGCTCCTTGCCGTACCGCTCGGCCATGCAGCCGACCGCCACCACGGCCCGGGTTCTGCCGTGTCCCTTGAGGTCGTTCGCCTCCAGGAGGGCGTCCACGGAGTCCTTCTTGGCGGCCTCGACGAAGCCGCACGTGTTCACCACGGCGACGTCGGCGTCCTCGGCGTCCTCCACGAGCTGCCAGCCGTCCGCCTCCAAACGGCCTGCGAGCTCCTCCGAGTCCACCTCGTTACGGGCGCAGCCAAGGGTGACGAGTGCGACGGTACGGCGTTCAGGCATGGGCTCAAGACTACTTCGTCCCGCTGACAGCCCACGTCGACGGGGTTGGCCGATCTTGGCCAACCCCGTGTGTCCGTGCCCCTTGAGTCCCGCTGGGTGCCGCCCGGTCAGCCGGTGACGGGGTCGCCCTTGGTGTAGGTCAGCCGCTCGACCTGGCCGGGCCGGAAGTCGTCCTGGATCTTCTTGCCGTTGACGTAGAGCTGGATGGCACCCGCGTCGCCGAGGACGAGGTCGATCCTCTCCTTGTCCTGGAAGGTCTGCGAGTCGCCCTTCTCGAGCAGCCCGTCGAACAGGGTGCGGCCGTTGTGGTCCTTGGCGGAGATCCAGCTGCGGCCGTCGGTGGCGCTCACCTGGACCGTCACCTTGTCCCGGGGCGCGGCCGCGATGGCGCTCTCGGACGGGTCGGGTTTCTGTGCGGCGGGCGTGCTGCTCTTGGGCGTGGGCGAGGCGGGCTTTTGGGTGGTCGCCGCGGGGCCCTTGGCGACCGGCGTGTCGACGGTGTCCGAACTGCCGGTCCCCTTGATCAGGGTGAATCCGACGAAGCCGATCACCACGACTATGGCGGCGACCATGGCCGCGGTCCAGTTGGGCGCCCGCCGGTCGGGCCGGATGCGCTCCGCCTCGAAGAGCGGGGCCGCCGGGGTCGGGGCGGGCCGTGCGCCGTGTTCGGCGGCGTACTGATCCAGCAGCGGGGCCGGGTCGAGGTGCACCGCACGCGCGAGCGTGCGGATGTGACCGCGGGCGTAGACGTCGCCCCCGCAGGGGGCGAAGTCGTCCTCTTCGATCGCGTGCACGATGGCGACACGGACCCGGGTGGCGTTGCTGACGTCGTCGACGGTCAGCCCGGCCGCGATCCGCGCGTGTCGCAGGGCCCGGCCGATCGAGGGGCGATCCGACGCGGAGGCGTCGTCCCGGCCGTCTTCGAACGGACGAGCGTCCTCAGGGGAGTTGCCGTCAGGGGAGTTGCCGATGGACACGGGGGCGCCTTTCGAGCGTGTAGCCACCTGTGCTGGAAGTTCAGTCTAGGAGGGGTGCGAAAGGGTGGGGCAACCGGGCGGTAGGACTTTGTACGCCATCAGAATGGCCGGTCATCCTGATGCCGGGGAGACAGGTCTGTTCTCTCTCAACTTGACGTCCGATGGCGGGAAACGGTTGCTCACGGAACACTTACGAGTGGGTCACGGCCGAGCGTCCGAGCGCACCGCCGGGCGCGCCCGGACCCGCTCGGCCGACCCTCTCGCGGGGCGGCCCGGGACCGTCCGGATCCCTATGGTTGAGACTCCCCACGGATGAGGGCGAGCACGCCGTCCAACTCGTCGGGTTTCACGAGAACGTCACGTGCCTTGGACCCCTCGCTGGGGCCGACGATGTTCCGCGACTCCATGAGGTCCATCAGCCGCCCCGCCTTGGCGAAGCCGACGCGCAGTTTCCGCTGGAGCATCGAGGTGGATCCGAACTGGGTGGAGACGACCAGCTCGGCGGCCTGGCACAGCAGGTCGAGGTCGTCGCCGATGTCCTCGTCGATCTCCTTCTTCTGCTTGCCGCCGACCACGACGTCGTCCCGGAAGACGGGCGTCATCTGGTCCTTGCAGTGCCGGACGACGGCCGCGACCTCCTCCTCGGTCACGAACGCGCCCTGCATGCGCACTGGTTTGTTCGCGCCCATCGGCAGGAACAGCCCGTCGCCCTTGCCGATCAGCTTCTCGGCGCCGGGCTGGTCGAGGATGACGCGGGAGTCGGCCAGGGAGGAGGTGGCGAAGGCGAGTCGGGAGGGCACGTTCGCCTTGATCAGGCCGGTGACGACGTCCACGGACGGCCGCTGTGTGGCGAGCACCAGGTGGATGCCGGCGGCACGCGCGAGCTGCGTGATGCGCACGATCGCGTCCTCCACGTCCCGGGGCGCGACCATCATCAGGTCGGCCAGCTCGTCGACGATCACCAGCAGGTACGGGTAGGGCTGCAGGTCACGCTCGCTGCCCTCCTGCGGCTTCACCTTGCCGTGCCGGACGGCCTCGTTGAAGTCGTCGATGTGCCGGAAGCCGTACGCCGCCAGGTCGTCGTAGCGCAGGTCCATCTCGCGTACGACCCACTGGAGCGCCTCGGCGGCCCGCTTGGGGTTGGTGATGATCGGCGTGATCAGGTGCGGGATGCCCTCGTACGCGGTCAGCTCGACCCGCTTGGGGTCGACGAGGACCATCCGCACGTCCTCCGGCGTCGCGCGCATCATGACCGAGGTGATCAGGCAGTTGATGCACGACGACTTGCCGGAGCCGGTGGCGCCGGCGACCAGCAGGTGCGGCATCTTGGCCAGGCTGTGCATGACGTAGCCGCCCTCGACATCCTTGCCGAAGGCGACCAGCATCGGGTCGTCGTCCTCGGCGGACTCGGCGAGGCGCAGCACGTCACCGAGGTTGACCATCTCCCGGTCGGTGTTCGGGATCTCGATGCCGACCGCGGACTTGCCGGGGATCGGGCTGATGATCCGCACGTCGGGGCTGGCGACGGCGTACGCGATGTTCTTGGTGAGCGCGGTGATCCGCTCCACCTTGACGGCGGGGCCGAGCTCGACCTCGTACCGGGTGACCGTCGGGCCGCGGGTGAAGCCGGTGACGCGGGCGTCGACCTTGAACTCGGTGAAGACGTTGGTGAGTGCGTCGACGACGGCGTCGTTGGCGGCGCTGCGCGCCTTGCCGGGACCGCCCCGGTGGAGCAGGTCCAGGGAGGGCAGGGCGTAGGTGATGTCGCCGGACAACTGGAGCTGCTCGGCGCGCGGCGGCAGCTCGCGGGGCTCTTCCGGGGCCTTCTTCGTCAGGTCGGGCACCGCGGCCTGGGACGCGGGCTGCTCCGGCTCGGGGCGCGCGGTCGGCACGGGCGTCGGCGTGGTCGGCTCCCGGTCGGTGACGCTCACGCCCTGGGTGAGGTCGGCGACGACCGGGGACGGCGGCATGCCGTGCAGGACGGCACCGTCCAGGGCCGCCGCGGCGGCCGCCGCGACGTCCACGGCGTCCATCTCCCTGCCCAAGGCGGGCTGCTGCACGGCGGGGCGCCGGGGACGGCCGCGGCGCCGGGAGAGCGCCTCCTGCTCGGCTCCGTCCGGGTCGTACACGTCGGGGGCGGGGCCACGACGCCGGGTGCGGGGCAGCGCCTCGCGCCACTGCTCGTCGTAGCGTTCGTCGTCCTCGGTCAGGAACTCGTCCTCCGGGTCGTGCAGGAGCCCGAGCTTGAGGCCGAGATGGCGCAGCCGCCGCGGGATGGCGGTGACGGGGGTGGCGGTGACGACGAGGACGCCGAAGAACGTGAGCAGGACGAGCAACGCCACGGCGAGGGCGTCGCCCATCGTGTACGTCAGCGGGGTGGCCGCCGCCCAGCCGATGAGCCCGCCGGCGTCCCTTATGGCCTGCATGCCGTCGCTGCGCGCGGGGGCGCCGCAGGCGATGTGCACCTGGCCGAGCACGCCGAGGACGAGCGCGGACAGGCCGATGACGATGCGGCCGTTGGCCTCCGGGCGCTCCGGGTGGAGGATCAGGCGCACGGCGATCACGCCGAGCAGGAGTGGCACCAGCAGGTCGAGGCGGCCGAAGGCGCCGGTCACCAGCATCTCGACGAGGTCGCCCACGGGACCACGGAGATTGGCCCAGGTGCCGGCGGCGACGATCAGCGACAGCGCGAGCAGCAGGAGCGCGAGACCGTCCTTGCGGTGCGCCGGGTCGAGCCCCTTCGCACCCCGCCCCAGGCCGCGGAACAGGGCTCCGACGGCGTGCGCGGCGCCGAGCCACAGGGCGCGTACGAGTCTGTACACGCCCGCGGTCGGGTTGGGCGCCGGTGCGGGGGCGGGCTTCTTCGCCGCTGCCTTCCTGGCCGGCGCCTTCTTGACGGCGGCTTTCTTGGCGGGGGCCTTCTTCGCCGGAGCCTTCCTGGGAGCGGCCGCCTTCTTCGCGGGCGACTTCTTGGCTGCGGGACGTGGGGCCATGGGTGTGAGATTACCGGTGGAAAGGGCAGGGAACACACGCCCCTGCGGCTTCACCCGTTCGTGTCGCCTCAAGAGATGCGTGAAGTTGACGTTGCTTCACCCGGGCGTTCAAGGCGCCGCCCCGGTCCCCGCCCCGCGTCAGTTCTGCGAAGGCACCGACGGCGCCCCGCTGCCGGTCCCCGGCTCCAACGCGTCCAGCGCCCTGCGCAGGCCGGTGAGTTTGCGCTCGAGGTGGGCCGCCGTCGCCACCGCGGCCGCGTCCGCGGACTCGTCGTCCAGCTGCTTGGACAGGGCTTCCGCCTGCTCCTCCACCGCCGCGAGCCGCGCCGAGAGCTCGGCGAGGATGCCCGCCGGCTCCTTGCTGTCGCCGCTCCCGGACTTGCCGCCTTCCAGCTGGAGCCGCAGCAGGGCCGCCTGCTCCCGCAGTTGGCAGTTCTTCATGTACAGCTCGACGAAAACGGAGACCTTCGCCCGCAGCACCCACGGGTCGAACGGCTTGGAGATGTAGTCCACCGCACCCGCCGCGTACCCCCGGAAGGTGTGGTGCGGGCCGTGGTTGATGGCGGTCAGGAAGATGATCGGGATGTCCCGGGTGCGCTCGCGCCGCTTGATGTGCGCGGCGGTCTCGAAACCGTCCATGCCCGGCATCTGGACGTCCAGCAGAATCACCGCGAAGTCGTCCGTCAGCAGCGCCTTGAGCGCTTCCTCCCCGGACGATGCCCTGACCAGCGTCTGATCGAGCGCAGAGAGGATGGCCTCCAGCGCCAGCAGATTCTCCGGCCGGTCATCGACCAGGAGGATCTTGGCCTTCTGCACCATGGCCCGCCCTCCTCGCCCCGGCTTGGGGCCTCCCCTGTCCACAGGACTCGGGATGACGCCGCCCGGCGCCGCCCCAGGGGACGACTCCCTTGCGCCGCCCGTCCTTGTGCCGGTCATCGTAGCCGCACCCCGCCCGTCGCCACACCCTGTCACCGCGATGTCACTGTGCACATAGCAGAAACGCGGCAGGAGACCAGAAGGTTCCCCGCACACCGCACTTCTACACGGCTCTCGCCACGCTCAGTCGGCGACTCCGCGTGAACAGCAGCCGTTCTCCGCCATCCCTTCACTCCGCGCGCATCCACTGTTCCATCACCGAAAGAAGATGATCGGGATCGACCGGCTTGGTCACATAGTCGGATGCACCCGACTCGATGGCCTTCTCCCGGTCGCCCTTCATCGCCTTCGCCGTCAGGGCGATGATCGGCAGCCCCGCGAACTGCGGCATCCGCCGGATCGCGGTGGTCGTGGCGTACCCGTCCATCTCCGGCATCATGATGTCCATCAGGACGACCGCGACGTCGTCGTGCTGTTCCAGGACCTCGATGCCCTCACGGCCGTTCTCGGCGTACAGCACCGACAGACCGTGCTGCTCAAGGACGCTGGTCAGCGCGAAGACGTTGCGGATGTCGTCGTCGACGATCAGCACCTTCTCGCCGTCGAACCGCACGCCCTGCCGCGGCAGCACGCCCCCCTGAGGCTCGCCGCCGACCTGGTCCTGGCCCATTCCGCCCCGGCCCGCGGTCACGGCCCTGCGGCGGCGCCGGAAGAGCGCCGCGGGACCGTTCTGGGTCTCCTGGTACGACTTCACCTCGGCCGGGGTCTCGATGTCCGGCGCGGACAGCTCGGCCTCGGAGGCCAGCAGCTCACCGGCCTCCAGGGTGGGCGCGAGCTGCGAGTAGCCGTGCGGCGGCAGCTCACTCGGGTGCAGCGGCAGGTACAGGGTGAACGTCGAGCCGCGGCCGGGCTCGCTCTGCGCATGGATCTCACCGCCGAGCAGCCGGGCGATCTCCCTCGAGATGGACAGCCCGAGCCCCGTACCGCCGTACTTGCGGCTGGTGGTGCCGTCGGCCTGCTTGAACGCCTCGAAGATCACCCGCATCTTGCTCGCCGGGATGCCGATGCCGGTGTCGGCCACCGAGAACGCGATCATCTCCGCGTCCGCGTCCCGCAGCGAACCGGCCTCCAGGAGCTGCTCCCGGATGGCCATCGGGACGTCGCCGCCCGCAGGCCGGATGACCAGTTCCACGGCCCCGGTGTCGGTGAACTTCACCGCGTTGGACAGCAGGTTGCGCAGCACCTGCAGCAGCCGCTGCTCGTCGGTGTGCAGCGTGGCGGGCAGCTCCGGCGACACCCGGACCGAGAAGTCGAGGCCCTTCTCCGCGGTCAGCGGCCGGAAGGTGGCCTCCACGTAGTCCACCAGCTGGACGAGCGCGATCCGCGTCGGGGAGACGTCCATCTTGCCCGCCTCGACCTTCGACAGGTCCAGGATGTCGTTGATCAGCTGGAGCAGGTCCGAGCCCGCGCCGTGGATGGTCTCGGCGAACTCCACCTGCTTCGGCGAGAGGTTGCCCTCGGCGTTGTCGGCCAGCAGCTTGGCCAGGATCAGCAGCGAGTTGAGCGGCGTGCGCAGCTCGTGCGACATGTTGGCCAGGAACTCGCTCTTGTAGCGCATGGACACCGCGAGCTGCTCGGCGCGCTCCTCCAGGACCTGCCGCGCCTCCTCGATCTCGGTGTTCTTGACCTCGATGTCGCGGTTCTGCTGGGCCAGCAGCTCGGCCTTCTCCTCCAGTTCGGCGTTGGACGCCTGGAGGGCCTTCTGCCGCTGCTCCAACTCCTCCGACCGCAGCCTCAGTTGCTCGGTCAACTCCTGCGACTGCTTCAGCAGCACCTCCGTCTTGGTGTTGACGGAGATGGTGTTGACGCTGGTCGCGATCATCTCGGCGATCTGGTTCAGGAAGTCCTTCTGGATCTGCGTGAACGGCGTGAAGGACGCCAGCTCGATGACGCCGAGCACCTTGCCCTCGAAGAGCACCGGAATGACGATCACCTGGGCGGGCGGCGCCTCCCCGAGCCCGGAGGAGATCTTCAGATAGCCGCTGGGGGCGTTCTCCACCAGGATCGTGCGCTTCTCCATGGCCGCCGTCCCGATCAGCGCCTCACCCGGCCGGAACGACGTCGGCATGGAGCCCATCGAGTAGCCGTAGGAGCCCAGCATGCGCAGCTCGTACTGGTCGTCGTTCTCGGCGCTCACGTCCTGGCCGTCGACCAGCGGCATCGCGACGAAGAACGCGCCGTGCTGCGCGGAGACCACCGGCGTCAGCTCGCTCATGATCAGCGAGGCCACGTCCTCCAGGTCACGGCGGCCCTGCATCAGCGCGGAGATACGGGCCAGGTTGCCCTTGAGCCAGTCCTGCTCCTTGTTCGCGATCGTGGTGTCGCGCAGGTTGGCGATCATCTTGTTGATGTAGTCCTGAAGCTCCTGGATCTCCCCGGAGGCGTCCACGTCGATCTTCAGGTTGAGGTCGCCGCGCGTCACCGCGGTCGCCACGCGCGCGATGGCGCGCACCTGCCGGGTCAGGTTCCCGGCCATCTCGTTCACGGACTCCGTCAGGTCCCGCCAGGTGCCGTCGACGTCCCGCACGCGTGCCTGGCCGCCGAGCTGACCCTCCGTACCCACCTCGCGGGCGACGCGCGTGACCTCCTCCGCGAAGGAGGACAGCTGGTCGACCATCGTGTTGATGGTGGTCTTCAGCTCCAGGATCTCACCGCGCGCGTCGATGTCGATCTTCTTGGTCAGGTCGCCCTTGGCGATGGCCGTGGTCACCATGGCGATGTTGCGCACCTGACCGGTCAGGTTCGACGCCATCTGGTTCACGGACTCCGTGAGGTCCTTCCACGTGCCGGCCACGCCCGGAACGTAGGCCTGGCCGCCCAGGATGCCGTCCGTGCCCACCTCGCGGGCCACCTTGGTGACCTGGTCGGCGAACGAACTCAGCGTCTTCACCATCGTGTTGAAGGTGTCGGCGAGCTGCGCGACCTCGCCGCGCGCCTCGATCGTCACCGTCCGCGTCAGGTCACCGTTGGCCACCGCCGCCGCGACCTGGGAGATGTTCCGCACCTGCATGGTCAGGTTGTTGGCCATGAGGTTGACGTTGTCGCTGAGGTCCTTCCAGATGCCCGTGACTCCCGGGACGTGCGCCTGACCGCCCAGGATGCCCTCGGTGCCCACCTCGCGGGCCACGCGCGTCACCTGCTCGGCGAACGACGACAGCTGGTCCACCATCGTGTTGACGGTGGTGACCAGTTCGAGGATCTCGCCCTTGGCGTCGACGGTGATCTTCTTGGACAGGTCGCCCTTGGCGACCGCGGTCGTGACCTCGGCGATGTTGCGGACCTGCATGGTCAGGTTGTTCGCCATGCCGTTCACGGACTGCGTGAGGTCCTTCCAGGTGCCGGAGACGCCCTGCACCTCGGCCTGACCGCCCAGGATGCCCTCCGTACCGACCTCACGGGCGACGCGCGTGACCTCCTGAGCGAACGACGACAGCTGGTCCACCATCGTGTTCAGCGTGTTCTTCAGCTCGAGGATCTCCCCGCGCGCGTCCACGGTGATCTTCTGGGACAGGTCACCGCGCGCCACGGCGGTCGCGACCTGCGCGATGTTGCGCACCTGCGCGGTGAGGTTGCCCGCCATGCCGTTCACGGAGTCCGTCAGGTCGCGCCACACACCGGCCACGCCCGGCACCTGAGCCTGACCGCCCAGCCGGCCCTCCGTGCCCACCTCGCGGGCCACCCGCGTCACCTGCTCGGCGAAGGCGGAGAGCTGGTCGACCATCGTGTTGATGGTGTTCTTCAGCTCGAGGATCTCCCCGCGCGCGTCGACGTCGATCTTCTGCGACAGATCGCCGCGCGCCACGGCCGTCGTCACCTGCGCGATGTTGCGCACCTGACCGGTCAGGTTGGAGGCCATCGAGTTGACGGAGTCGGTGAGCTCCTTCCACGTGCCCGACACGCCGTCCACGCGGGCCTGACCGCCCAGGCGGCCCTCCGTTCCCACGTCCCGGGCCATGCGGGTCACCTGGTCGGCGAAGCTCGACAGCTGGTCCACCATCGTGTTCACGGTGTTCTTCAGCTGGAGCATCTCGCCGGAGACGTCCACGGTGACCTTCTGCGAGAGGTCGCCGTTGGCCACCGCCGTCGTCACCTGCGCGATGTTGCGGACCTGACCGGTGAGGTTGCGGAAAGCGGTGTTGACGGAGTCCGTCAGGTCCTTCCACGTACCGGCCGCGCCCGGCACCTGCGCCTGGCCGCCCAGCTCGCCCTCGACGCCGATCTCCCGCGCCACGCGCGTGACCTCGGCACCGAACGCCGACAGCTGGTCGACCATGCCGTTGACGGTGTTCTTCAGCTCGAGCATCTCGCCGGCCACGTCGACCGTGACCTTCTGCGACATGTCGCCGTTGGCCACCGCCGTCGTCACCGCGGCGATGTCCCGGACCTGGGTGGTCAGATTCCGGAAGACCGTGTTCACCGAATCGGTGAGGTCCTTCCACGTTCCCGCCGCACCCGGCACGTTCGCCTGACCGCCGAGCTGCCCCTCGGCCCCCACCTCGTTGGCCACGCGCGTGACCTCGTCCGCGAAGATCCGCAGCGTCTCGGTCATCTGGTTGATCGTCTCGGCGAGGCGCGCGACCTCGCCGCGCGCCGGCACGGTGACCTTCTGCGACAGGTCACCGTTGGCGACGGCCGTGGTGACCTGGGCGATCCCGCGCACCTGGGCCGTCAGGTTGCCGGCCATCACGTTCACCGAGTCGGTGAGGTCCTTCCACACCCCGGCGACGCCCGGCACCTGCGCCTGGCCGCCCAGGATGCCCTCCGTGCCGACCTCGCGGGCCACCCGCGTCACCTCGGACGAGAAGGCCGACAGCTGCTCCACCATCGTGTTGACGGTGTTCTTCAGCTCCAGCATCTCGCCGGCGACATGCACCGTGACCTTGCGCGACAGATCACCCTTGGCGACCGCCGTCGTCACCAGCGCGATGTCCCGCACCTGCGCGGTCAGCCGGTACGCCATCGTGTTGACCGACTCCGTCAGGTCCTTCCACGAACCGGACATACCACGCAACCGGGCCTGCCCGCCCAGCTTGCCCTCGGTGCCCACCTCGATCGCGACCCGCGTGACCTCGTCGGTGAACGTCGACAGCTGGTCGACCAGATTGTTGACGGTACGGGCGACCTTCAGGAACTCGCCGCGCAGCGGGTGCCCCGTCCCCTCCGGACCCGGCGCCCGCAGCTCCATGCGCGGCGACAGATCGCCCTCGGCCACCGCGGACAGCACCCGGCTGACCTCGGAGACCGGCCGGACGAGATCGTCCACGAGCGCGTTGGACGCCTCGATCGCCGACGCCCAGGAACCCTCACAGGCACCCGTCTCCAGCCGCTCGGTGAGCTTGCCCTCACGGCCGACCACACGCCGCACCCGCGCCAGCTCACCGGTCAGATGCAGGTTCCGGTCGGCCACCTCGTTGAAGACGGCGGCGATCTCGGACATGACCCCGTCACCGGAGACGGTCAGCCGCTTGCGGAAGTTGCCGTCCCTCATCGACACCAGGGCCGCCAGCAGCCGGTTCAGGGCCGCCGTGTCCACGGCGGTGGTTCCGCCGCGCCCCGCGCGTTGGTTGCCCAGGGACTGTCCGCCTTTCGCGCGCGTCTTCGTGCCACGCGTCGCTGCGCCAGACTCCACTGTGTCCCTCCCGCAGGGATCGACCTTCACTGCTGTGCTCAGGGGTACTGCTCGACGTAACGGTTACCGATGCGTAGTCCTGCCCGATCCGGCCAGGCACACGCGCGTGCTCCTGCCCGGCGTGGCGTAAGACACTCGGCCCGCCGGACCTTCTCCTAGAAGCTTGCCCAGTGTTTCACCATGCCGGAACCAGGCCATAACAGTTCGGCAGCTTCGCACACGCTCCGCACACCCTCCGGACGTAAACACACGCGACCGGCATCCGCATGGACGGCGAAGGTAAGTAACCTTGCATGCGGCTGTCCAGCCGCAGCGGTCGACCGGCCTGGGCGGTGGCACGAGCACGAGCGGGCAGGCATCGGAGGGGCGCCGCACCATGACCACCGGACTGCATCCCGGGGGACCACCCCAGGATCCCCGGCAGAGTGAGGACGAGCCACCGCCTCGGCAGGAGGGGGTCGGCCCGAAAGCCCTGCACGTCGAGAACCGGACGAGGAGTTCTGTGATCACCGCGCGCGCGGCCGCCAGCTTCGAGCCCGTCGGACGATCGGTCGCGAGCGCCCGGTCCTTCGTCCGCGACACCCTCCAGGGCTGGGGTTTCGCCGACATCGTCGACGACGCCGTGGTCCTCACCAGCGAGCTGGTCACCAACGCGGTCGTCCACGCGGGCACCGCCGCGGACGTCCTGTGCCTGCGCAGCGACGACGGCGTACGCATCGAGGTCGCCGACCGGTATCCGGAACGCGAGATCCCGCTGCAGTCGACCGCCGTCGACATGGGCAGCCCCGACCGGGAGGGCGGCCGCGGCCTGCAGCTCTGCGCCGCCCTGGCCGGCCGCTGGGGCGTGGAGTACACGCCCACGCACAAACAGGTCTGGTTCCAGCTCGACCTGCCCGAGCGCCCGGTCGGCACGCGCGCGGCGGGCCCCGCCCTCCCCGCCGACCTGCTGCCGCTCGCCGACGGCCGGGTCCGCGTCGCGGTCGTCCAGATCGACCGCTCCGGCTGCATCACCGCCTGGAACGAGGACGCGGAGGAACTGTTCGGCTACGCCGGGGAGCAGGTCACCGGCAAGCCGCTCACCGACCTCGCGGCCTGGCCGCACACCCCGGGCACCGGCACGGGCATCGCCGAGGCCCTCCAGCTCTCCCGCTGGGAGGGCAGCTACGGCATCCGCGGCGCCGACGGCCGCGTCCTCCCCGTCTACGCCTCCCACCTGCGCGTACGCGACACGGCGGGAGAGCCGTCCACGGTCTGTCTGCTGGTGCGCGACCATGAGCGGGCCGTCCTGCAGACCCCGCTGCGCGGCCCGGCGCCCGACACGACCACGACCACGGACGGCCAGACCGCGGACCCCTTCGAGGTCTTCATCGGCTCCCCCGCCCCCGACGACCTCGACGGCCTGCTGCAACGCACGGTGGAACGCGCCCGCGACATGCTCGACGGCGACGCGGCCTTCCTGCTGCTGGCCACCGACGACGAGACGGAGCTGGAGGTACGCGCCTCCACGGGCCTGCCCTCCGCCCGCCAGCGCTTCGCACGCGTCCCCGTCGAGGCCGGCCCCGGCCGCTACGGCTCGGCCCGCATGCCGGCCGTCCACGACGACCTGACGGCCGTACCGGGCGCGGTCCCGCTGCTGAACGGCACCGGTATGCGCTCGGTGGTGACGGTCCCGCTGAAGGTCGAGGGCCGGCTCACCGGCTCCCTCGGCGTGGCGGCCGAGGCGCCCTCCCGGTACTCCAACGAGGAAGCGCTGCGCCTGCAGTTCGCGGCCGACCGCATCGCCCTCGCCGTGGAATCGGCCCGCCTGGGCGAGCTGGAACGCCTGCGCCGCGGCTCCCTGAGCTTCCTCGTGGAGGCCTCCGACCTCCTCGCGGGCACCCTGGACCGCGACCAGACGCTGGCGCTGATGGCCCAGATGACGATCCCGACCCTGGCCACCTGGTGCGCGGTCTACACGATCGCCGATCAGGCCTCGGAGCCGTACCTGTCGTACGTCCTGCACGAGGACGAGGACCGCATCGACGGCCTCAAGGCCCTCCTGTCCAAGATCCCGCCCCCGGAGCCGATCCCCACACCGGGCGCCCGCATCTGGACGGCGCCCGGGGAGGCGGCCCACCAGGCGGCCCTGCGCACCTCCATGCGGAGCCTCGGCCTCGGCGAGCCCGCGACGGTCAGCTCCGGCATCGGCACCACGCTGGCGACGGCCTCGGCGGTGGGAGGCGAAACGGTCGTACTGCCGCTGGTGGCCCGCAACCGCGTCATCGGCATGCTGACGCTGGGCAAGCCGACGGACGAACACTTCCGGCAGGAGATCCTGGAACTGGCCGAGGACTTGAGCCGCCGGGCCGCCCTCGCCCTGGACAACGCCCGGCTGTACTCGGAGCGCACGGCCATCAGCCAGTCCCTCCAGCGCAGCCTGCTCCCGCCGGGACTGCCGCAGATCGACGGCGTCGAGGTGGAGGTCATCTACCGCGCGGCCGGCGAGGGCAACGAGGTCGGCGGCGACTTCTACGACCTCTTCCCGATCCGCGACGGCGCGTACGGCTTCGCCATCGGCGACGTGTGCGGTACGGGACCGGAGGCCGCCGCGGTCACGGGCCTGGCCCGCCATGCCCTGCGCCTGCTGGCCCGCGAGGGCTTCGGCGGCCCCGCCGTCCTGGAGCGCCTGAACTCCGCGATCCTCGACGAGGGCGCCCGCAGCCGCTTCCTGACGCTCCTCTACGGCGAGTTGTGGCCGCAGGAGGACGGCAGCGCCGTGCTGAAGGTGGTGTGCGCCGGCCATCCGCTGCCGCTCCGGCTGCGCCAGGACGGCACGGTGGAGCCGGCGGCCGAACCGCAGCCGCTCCTCGGCGTCATGGAGGACCTGGAGCTGTACGAGCAGACGGTGACGCTCGACCCGGGCGACGTCCTGCTGTGCGTCACGGACGGCGTCACGGAACGCCGCGAGGGTCGGCGCATGCTGGGCGACGACGGTCTCGCGGATGTGCTGACCACCTGCACGGGCCTGACGGCGGGCGCGGTGGCGGCCCGCATCATGCGCGCGGTGGAACGCTTTGCCTCCGACGCCCCATCGGACGACATGGCGATTCTGGCGATGCGGGTCCCGGGCCTTCCCAAGGAATGAGGGTCCGGGACATGGATCCCGGACATAAGAGAAAGGCCTCGCCCTGGTGGGCGAGGCCTTTTCTTCGAGCCCCCAAACGGAATCGAACCGTTGACCTTCTCCTTACCATGGAGACGCTCTGCCGACTGAGCTATAGGGGCTTGTCGCGCTTTTTGAGGTTTCCCTCGCGGCAACGGGATAGATCATACCCCGAACTGACGTGTGCTCCCAACCATCGGGGCACCGGTTCAGAAAGCGGGTTGCAGCAGTCCGCCCAGGGCGTTGCACGCGGAGACGATCCTGTTCATCTCACGCTTGGTCAGGGAAGCGTCCACTGGAAGCGAGAGCGTCTCGTCGGCGGCCCGCTCGGTCTCCGGCAGATGCACGTCGCGCCGGAACCTGGGCATACGGTGCACGGGCGTCTTCACCGGAACCCGGCACTCAACTCCCCTGGCGCGCAAGGCTCCTGCGAAGGCATCGCGGTCGGGCCGACCGTTCCCCGGCACCCGCACGACGTACTGCTGATAGGTGTGGCCGCCGCCGTCCTCGGGCGTGCGCACGCCCCGCAGTCGCCTGTCGAGGTAGGCCGCCCGTTCCCGCCGCTGCGCCACCTCGGCGTACGGCGTCTCGGACTCGCCCTGCTCCAGCACCAGCAGACCGTGCCCCTGCCCGACCTCGTGAAGCGCGGCGACATCGGCCGGCCGGCCGAAGCGGTGCACGACGACGACCGCGACGGTCTCGGAGGTCACCACGGCCTTCACGGCCGCCGCGTCCAGGCAGTACGTCGCCGGGTCTATGTCCGCGAAGACCGGCGTCGCACCCACCGAGGCCACGGCCTCGGCCACCTCGACGTTGCCGAACGCCGGCACGATGACCTCGTCGCCGCGGCCGACACCTGCGGCCGTGAGCATTCCAGCAGTACCCATGGCTGGGATGCTGGTCCGGCCACGTGAACGCAAAGTGACGCGCAACGCAAAAGAGCGGGTCCCTGAACCGAAGTTCGGGGACCCGCTCTGAAGAATTGTTCGGCGGTGTCCTACTCTCCCACAGGGTCCCCCCTGCAGTACCATCGGCGCTGTAAGGCTTAGCTTCCGGGTTCGGAATGTAACCGGGCGTTTCCCTCACGCTATGACCACCGAAACA
>NZ_BNGS01000003.1 GCF_014905555.1 Streptomyces sp. Y2F8-2
CCGAACCCGGAAGCTAAGCCTTACAGCGCCGATGGTACTGCAGGGGGGACCCTGTGGGAGAGTAGGACACCGCCGAACAATTCTTGAGAAAACCCCCGTGCTATTCAGCACGGGGGTTTTCTGCGTTTAGGGTCGAGCCATGCGCTATGACCTCGTCATCTTCGACAACGACGGCGTCCTCGTCGACAGCGAGCCCATCTCCAACCGGCTCCTGGCCGCGTACCTCACCGAGTTGGGGCACCCGACGACCTACGAGGACTCCATCCGGGACTACATGGGCTCGGCCATGCACCGCATCCACGACCTCGTCCTGCAGCGGACCGGAGAGCGACTGCCGGACGACTTCGACGACGTCTTCCACGCACGCGTCTTCGCCGCGTTCGAACGGGAGTTGGAGCCGGTCGCCGACGTCGAGAACGTGCTGGAGAAGCTGACGGCCGATGGTGTGCCGTTCTGTGTGGCGTCCTCCGGCAGCCATGACCGGATTCGGGTAGGGCACCGGACGACCGGGCTCGACCGGTGGTTCGACGACGGTCGCGTCTTCAGCTCGCAGGACGTGGGGCGGGGCAAGCCGGCGCCCGACCTGTTCCTGTACGCGGCCGAGCGGATGGGGGTCGCGCCGCAGAGGTGCGTGGTCGTCGAGGACAGTCCGCTCGGTGTGCAGGCCGCTGTGGCCGCCGGCATGGACGTGTACGGGTTCACCGCCATGACGCCCGCCGACCGTCTCGCCGGTGCCACCCAACTCTTCGCATCGATGGGTGAGTTGGCTGACCTGCTCGTATGACCCGGACCAGGGGCCCGGCACTGACATTTGTCATGCCGAGCTCCGGACGATCGTTTCTACTGGCGGACCCCTCACGGCGGCGAAGCTGAGGGCATGACGACGAACACGGTCTCCGAGAGCCAGAGCCAGAGCCAGAGGAAGAAGCAGAACTTCGCGCCGCTCATCATGGACGTGGCGGTGCCCGTCGGGTCGTACTACCTCTTCAAGGACGGCCTCGGCATGAGCACCTTCGCGGCGCTCGCCTGGAGCAGCGTCCCGCCCGCCGTGCGCACCGTCCTCGGTGTGGTGAAGGAGCGCAAGGTCAACGCCCTCGCCGTCCTCATCCTCGTGGTGAACGTCGTCGGGCTGCTGCTCAGCTTCGTCTCCGGTGACCCGCGGCTGATGCTCGCCAAGGACAGCGGCGTGAGCAGCACGATCGGGATCGGGATCCTGGTCTCTGTGGGGCTGGGCAAGCCGATGATGACCGCCGGGATGAAGCCCTGGCTGGTGAAGGGCGACGCGGCCAGGGAGGCGGCCTGGATGCGGCTGCAGAGTGGGTCCGCGGCCTTCCGGCGGGCCGAGCGGGTCTTCTCGGTGGTGTGGGGTGTGGTGCTCCTCGGTGAGTGCGTCGTGCGAGTCGTGGGCGCCTACACCCTGCCCGTGGACACGATGGTCTGGCTCGGCTCGGTCGTCCTCGCCGTCGCGATGGTGCTCGGGTTCTTCGTCAGCGGTGCTCTGGCCGCCGGCCCCATGGCGCACATGCTGGCCGCTGAAACGAACGCCGACGCGAACCCCGGTGCCGCCCCTGTAGCCGTCCCCGCGCCCGCTCCCGCGCCCGCCTTCGCCGAGTAACCCGCCGGGTAGAGCTGAACAAAAATCATCTTCGGCTGGATCTACCCACGGGTAGACCGGGGCCCTACGCTCGCCGCCATGACAGATGTGCTGCGGCGCGGTAGGGCCTCGCTGGCGTTCGGCTTCTTCGCTCAAGGCGCCGCCTTCGCCCTGCTGGTGACGCGGATTCCGGCCATCCAGGACCGGTACGGCGTATCCGACGCGCTTCTTCCCGTCTTCCTCGCCGCGGTGCCCGTTCTCGCCGGTGTGGGCAGTGTGACGACGGAGCAGCTGGTGAAGCGCGTACGGCCCAGTCGGCTGCTGCGCTGGTCGCAGCCGGTGGTCCTGCTCGCCCTCCTCGGTGTGGGGGCCGGCGGGCACATGGCCGAGCTGGCGGTGGCGCTGGCAGCGTTCGGGCTGACCGTCGGCGCGCTGGACGCCTCCATGAACATGCTCGGGGTGAGCCTCCAGCGGACGTACGGGCGCAGCATCATGCTCGGGTTCCACGCCGCGTACAGCCTCGGCGGGATCGTCGGTGCCTCGCTCGCCTGGGTGGGCGCGCACTGGCATCTGGCGCTGTGGGTGTCGTATCTGCCGGTTGTCGCGGTGCTGCTGCCGGCTGTTCTCGTCGGCAGTCGGTGGTACGTCGACGGGGGCTCGGCCCCGGTTCCGGAGGCCGGGGGTGACGAGGGGGCCCCGGGGGCCCGGGAGACGGAGGCCGGGACCGTCGTCTTCCGGTTGTTGCTGCCGCTCTGCCTGGTGATGACCTTCGCCTACATCGGGGACTCCACCGTCTCCAACTGGAGTGCGAAGTACCTCCAGGACACGCTCGGCAGCTCGGAGCAGCTGGCGACTGTTCCGTACAACGTCTACATGATCACCACGCTGCTCGGGCGGTCCATCGGCGACTTCGGGGTGCGGCGGTTCGGGGCCGTGGCGGTGGTACGGCTCGGGGCGCTGGTGGCGGCGCTCGGGTTCGCCGTGGTGGCGGGTGCGCCTGGGGCGTGGGTCGGGATGCTGGGGTTCACCCTGCTGGGGCTGGGGCTGTGCGTGCTGGTGCCGCAGACGTTCGCGGCCGCCGGGCGGCTGTTCCCGGGGGCTTCGGACACGGCGATCGCGCGGCTGAACATCTTCAACTACGTGGGCTTTCTGATCGGCTCGCCCTTGGTGGGTGCGCTCGGGGACGCCTGGAACTACCGGGGCGCCATGCTCATACCGATGGCGTTGGTCCTGGTGACACTGGTGTACGCCCGTTCGTTCAAGCCCGGACAAGACCGATACGGTGGCGGACATGAGCGGCCGCGCACAGCTGATGTGGGACGAGGCAGTAACGGGCTATGACTTCGGCCCGGACCATCCGATGGATCCGGTCCGGCTCGCGCTGACCCGGAGACTGGTCGACGCCTTCGGGCTCGACCGGGACGTCGACGTGGTCGCGGCGAAGCCCGCGGGCGAGTCGACGCTGCGGCTGGTGCACCGGGAGGACTACGTGGAGGCGGTGAAGGCCGCGTCCGCGGATCCGGAGGCGGCCGACGGGTCGTACGGGATCGGGACCCTCGACGATCCCGCGTTCGCCGGGATGCACGAGGTGTCCGCGCTGATCGCGGGGCAGTCGGTCGGGGCGGCGGAGGCGGTGTGGCGCGGGGACGCCCTGCACGCGGTGAACTTCGCGGGCGGGCTGCACCATGCGATGCCGGGCAGCGCGTCGGGGTTCTGCATCTACAACGACGCCGCGCTCGCCATCGCCCGGCTGCTGGAGCTGGGGGCGGAGCGGGTGGCGTACATCGATGTGGACGTGCACCACGGGGACGGGGTGCAGGCGGCGTTCTGGGACGATCCGCGGGTGCTGACGGTGTCGCTGCACGAGCATCCGCGGACGCTGTTCCCGCAGACCGGATGGCCGGAGGAGACGGGCGGGCCGAACGCGGAGGGCAGCGCAGTGAACGTGGCGCTGCCGGCGGGGACGGGCGATGCGGGGTGGGTGCGGGCCTTCCATGCCGTGGTGCCGGAGCTGATCGCGGACTTCCGGCCGCAGGTGCTGGTGACGCAGCACGGGGCCGACACCCACTTCGAGGATCCGCTCGCGCATCTCGCGGTGTCGCTGGACGCGCAGCGGGCGGTGCAGGTCGGGTGTCACGACCTGGCGCACGAGTACGCGGGCGGGCGGTGGGTCGCGCTGGGCGGGGGCGGCTATGCGGTGGTGGAGGTCGTGCCGCGCTCCTGGACGCATCTCGTCGCCGTCGCGGCGGGGCGGCCGATTGAGCCGGAGACGGTGATTCCGGAGGGGTGGCGGCAGGAAGTCTTCGCGCGGACGCGGCAGTTGGCGCCGGCGCGGATGACGGATGGGCGGTGGCCGGTGGCGTTCTCGGGGTGGGAGTCCGGGTACGATCCGGCCGATCGGCTGGACCAGGCGGTGCTGGCGGCGCGGAAGGCGGCGTATCCGCTGCGCGGGCTGCTGCCGTAGCCCCCGGGTGCGCCCGGGTTGGTTTCGCCCCCGCCGCCCCTACCCGTCCCACCCCCAGGGGCTCCGCCCCTTCAACCCCACCAGGGGCTCCGCCCCTGTCACCCCGGCGGGGACTGCGTCCCCTGCACCCCTCGTGGGGCTCCGCCCCGAGACCCCGCTGGGGCTCCGCCCCTGCCACCCCGGCGGGGACTGCGTCCCCTGCACCCCGCTTGGGCTTCGCCCTGGACGTCGGGACGGGGATTACGTCCCCCTGCTTGCCGTCAGGGGCTCCGCCCCCGCAACCCCGGCGGGGACTGCGTCCCCTGCACCCCGCTTGGGCTTCGCCCCGGACGTCGGGACGGGACTACGTCTTCCCCCTGCATGCCGTCAGGGGCTCCGCCCCCGCAACCCCGGCGGGGACTGCGTCGCCTCCACCCCTCGCGGGGCTCCGCGCTGGGGCTTCGCCCCTGCAATCCCGGCGGGACCGCGCCCCCTGCACCCCTCGCGGGGCTCCGCCCCAAAACCCCGCCGGGGCTTGCGGGGGGCTGGGGGCGCAGCCCTCAGGTGGGGGGCCGTTACGCCGACTGTGGGGTGTTGCCTGCGTTCTGGACGTGCGGTGGAGGTGATTGGGACAGCATCGCTGGCGTGTTGAGCACCGGCGCACTGCGTGCGCATCTGCTGGCTGCCCGGCTGGCCGGGACCGTGGCCACCTCCCGGGAGGAGAGCTTGCGCAGCTATCGGCTCTTCGCTGCCCGCGATCCCCGCGCGCTGATCGGACTCGATCCCGAATGGACATGGAGTTCTGAGGATTTGATCGGGTTGATGGCGGACAAGTGTGGAGTTTCGGCCGATCCACGGTATGTGTCCGGCCATGATGTGATCGATCCCGAGCGCACGCTGGAGGGGCTCGACGCGTTCGCCGAGCGCCTCGCCAGGGCCGCGCGCCACCGCGAGGCGGTGCTGCTCGGCACCGGGCACCCGCACCGGCTGCTCGGGTTCTACGCCGCGCTCGCGGACGCCCTGTCGGCGGCGGGATGTACCGTCCTCACCCCGGCGCAGGGTCGCTGTGTCGACATAACGACCCGGTTCGGCCTACGCACGTACAACCTTGATTACGTACGAGGAGTGGCCCTCGTACGAGAACCAGGATCCGGAAGAGCCGGTTGTGAGCCCGGCGCACACACGCACTCGCCGCTCCCGCTTCGCACCGCGCTGGCCGCCGCGGCGGAGGCAGGCGGCCCGTTGCCGGAACTGGTCATCGGGGACCACGGCTGGGTCTGCGGAGCAGGTCAGCTGGGGTTCGACGCGATCGGCCTCGCCGATACGGACGATCCCGCGCTCTTCGTCGGCGAGGCGGAGGGGCGGGTGTCCGTCGTCGTTCCACTCGATGACGCTGTGCGGTCTGATTACTACCGACCGCTTACTCGCTATGTACTCAATCGAGCGTGTCTGTCACAGTAGGCCGCGGATGCCATCCCCTCTTCCCCACTTGCATCATCCGCACCTACATTGGGGAGTGAGCACGCAGCGACGAAGAGTCACCGGAAGGGGAAGCCGGTGGCCGTCGAGTGCGGAAGGTGCAGGTGTGTCATGGCTGCAGCTGGCGAGAGGCCTCTGAACGAGGTTCAGTTCCTGACCGTGGCGGAAGTCGCCTCGGTGATGCGAGTGTCGAAGATGACCGTGTACCGGCTGGTGCACAGCGGTCATCTGCCGGCGATCCGGGTGGGGAGGTCCTTCCGGGTCCCGGAGCAAGCGGTTCACGAGTACCTCCGCGACAGCTATGTGGGGGTGGAAACGGTCTGACGGCGGCCCGCCGGAGGTCGTTGCGGACTCCGGCGGGACCTCGATTACAGCCTCAGCGCTCGGGTTGGGTAGGCTAGCCCCTCGTAGGTCGTATGGGCCCATGGCGCCCAGCACCGAGTGATGAGAAGTGAGCGAGGGTAGTCGTGGGCTCTGTTATCAAGAAGCGGCGCAAGCGGATGGCCAAGAAGAAGCACCGCAAGCTGCTCAAGCGCACTCGCGTTCAGCGTCGCAACAAGAAGTAAGGTGCGGCCCCGTCCAGGGGCGCCCCTGCTTCTGTGCGTGAGCGCGCGCAACACCCCCCACCACTGGTGGGGGGTGTTTGTCGTTTTCCGGGTGGGTGCGTTTGCGGATGTGCGTCTGTTCTGCGTGCGTTCCGGCGGTGCGTACGCCTGTGACGCGAATGGCTTGGTCCGGTCGTACGTACGGGTGGGTCGTCACTTCATGCATCGGGCGGTCATCACAGCGCAACATCGACCCGCTAAGTTGGCCGTATACGGGGAACGCGGCAGGCTGGCGGACAGAGCTACGTCCACTCACTACTGGACGCGACGGGAAGAGAGGCGCTGATCTTGGGCAAGGTCGTGCTCGTGACCGGAGTGGCCCGCCGGCTCGGCGGCCGGTTCGTACGACGGATCCAGCGTGACCCGGGGGTCGACCGCGTCATCGCGGTGGACGCGGTACCGCCCGAGCACCATCTGGGCGGCGCGGAGTTCATCCGGGCCGACATCCGCCAGCCCACCATCGCCCGGGTGCTCGCCGAGCACTCTGTGGACACGGTGGTCCACATGGACGTGACCGGCACCGCGCTGGGCAGCGGCAGCCGGGCCACGGTCAAGGAGACCAACGTCATCGGCACCATGCAGCTGCTGGGTGCCTGCCAGAAGTCCCCGAGCGTCAAACGGCTGGTCGTGAAGTCCAGTACGAACGTGTACGGGTCCGCGCCCCGCGACCCGGCCGTGTTCACCGAGACGACCCCGCCCAAGTCGCTGCCGAGCGGCGGCTTCGCCAAGGACGCCGTCGAGGTCGAGGGGTACGTGCGGGGCTTCGCGCGGCGCCGGCCCGACGTCGCCGTGTGCGTGCTGCGGTTCGCCAACATCCTCGGACCGCACGCCGACACGCCCCTCGCGTCGTACTTCTCCTTGCCGGTCCTGCCCACCGTGTTCGGTTACGACCCGCGGCTGCAGTTCGTGCACGAGGACGACGTGATCGAGGTGCTGCGCATCGGCGCGCACGAGCCCCGGCGCGGAACTCTCAACAGCGGCACGTTCAACATCGCCGGCGACGGGGTGCTGCTGCTGTCGCAGTGTGCGCGGCGCCTGGGCCGGCCCACCGTGCCGCTGCTTCTCCCGGCCGTCACATGGGTCGGGTCCGCGATGCGCAAGCTGAGCATGACGGACTTCTCGCCCGAGCAGATCCGGCTGCTCACCCACGGCCGGGTCGTGGCCACGGACCAGATGCGCGAGACGCTCGGCTACGAGCCGAAGTACACGACCGCGGAGACCTTCGCGGACTTCGCGCGCGGTCGCGGGCCCGGACTGCTGCCGCCCGAGGCCCTCGCGGGGGCCGTCGACCGGATCGCCGCACTGCCCGTCCTGGGCGGTGGCCACCCCCCGACGCCAACCGCCCACTGAGGAGCGCATCAACGATGGCGGACGCCAAGGTCATTCCGTTCGACGACGACCGGTCCCGGGGGGCTGCCGTGCAGCGGCCGTCGCGGCGCCGAGGCGCCGGGAACAGCCGGCTGAAGGGGGAGCCCGCGGTGGTCCGCGAGGTTCAGCCCCTGCACGGCGAGGCCCTCCCGCAGGATGATGTTCCCGTGACACGCGAGGAAAGGCCGCCGGCCCGCTCCCGGGAAGGGGGCCTGGAGCGGCGTATCGCCGGAGGGCTGGCCTTTCTGCGCCGACGTCTGACGGGCGACTACGAGGTCGACGACTTCGGCTACGACGAGGAGCTGACCGACCAGGTCCTGATGTCGCTGCTGCGGCCGGTGTACGAGAAGTACTTCCGGGTCGAGGTGAAGGGCATCGAGAACATCCCGGACAAGGGCGGGGCGCTGATCGTCGCCAACCACTCCGGGACGCTGCCGCTGGACGGCCTGATGATGCAGGTCGCCGTGCACGACAACCACCCGGCCGGGCGCCATCTGCGGCTGCTCGCGGCCGACTTGGTGTTCGTGCTGCCGGTGGTGAACGAACTGGCCCGCAAGGCCGGCCACACCCTGGCGTGCGCGGAGGACGCGGAACGGCTCCTCGAGCGCGGTGAGGTCGTCGGGGTGATGCCGGAGGGCTTCAAGGGGATCGGGAAGCCGTTCAGCGAGCGGTACAAGCTGCAGCGGTTCGGGCGTGGCGGCTTCGTCTCCACGGCGCTGCGGGCCGGGGCGCCGATCATTCCGTGCTCGATCGTCGGCGCGGAGGAGATCTACCCGATGATCGGCAACGCGAAGACGCTGGCTCGGCTGCTGGGGTTCCCGTACTTCCCGCTCACCCCGACGTTTCCCTGGCTGGGGCCGTTGGGGGCGATTCCGCTGCCGACGAAGTGGACGATTCAGTTCGGGGAGCCGATCGAGACGGACGGGTATCCGCCGGAGGCCGCGGAGGACCCGATGCTGATGTTCAACCTGACGGATCAGGTGCGGGAGCAGATTCAGCACACGTTGTACAAGCTGCTGGTGCAGCGGAGGTCCGTGTTCTTCTGAGCGGTGCGGAGTCCGCCGTACGACGATGGGGGCGCCCCTTGGTGGAAGGGGCGCCCCCATGCGGTTCCCGGTTCCCTACCTGTTCTCCTCGCCGTCGATGCCCAAGCCCGGTAGCAGGCCCGGAAGCAACGGCGGGAGCGTGACGTTCGGCCCCGAGGAGGGGGTCTTGCTCGTCGAGGGGGAACTGCTCGCGCTGTCCTTCGGGGGGTCCAGGAGACCGCCCGTGTTGCCTCCGAGCAGGCCGTCGCCGGTGCTGTTGGAGCTGGACGGCTGGGGGTTGCCGCTGCTGCTGTGGGTGCCGGGGGCGGAGCCGCCGCTGGTGCTGGGGGCCGGGGCGTCGGAGCCGGCGGAACCCGTGGAGCCCGGGGCGGAGCTGCGGTGCCGGCCGGGGCCGCCCTGGGACGGGGGCTGCGGCAGCAGCGACTGCAGCGGTGCGACATCCCGGTCTATGGCGTCGAAGACCGACGACACCTCCTGACTGACGTCCCCGAGCTGGGCGGGCAGCCGCTCGCGCAGGGCGCCCCAGGCCTCGCGGTGGGACTCGGAGAAGGCGGAGAGGGTCTGGATGGGCGCCAGTGAGCCGTTTCGCTCGTACGCCTCGTGCAGCAGGCGGTGGCCTTCGGCCGCGTCGTGCCGCATGCCGGACAGGGTGCGGCGGACCTCGGTGAGGGACTCGTGGTCGAGGTCGCCGGCGCGGCCGCGCTCCATCAGCCGACGGGCCTCGCTCAGCCGGGTCGAAGCCTGGTCGAGGTAGAGCTGCCCGCGGTCGTTGTCCCCGTCGGCCATGTCGAGTTTGACGTCCTCGATGCCGCGTTTGAGGCCGTAGAGGGAGTCGCCGGGCAGGGCGTCGGAACTCGCGGCGGCCACTCCACCGAAGGAGGCCGCGGCCACCCCGACGCCGAGTCCGCCCGCGGCGAGACCCTTGGTGAGCCGTGTCCGCGGGCGCAACTTCCCCAGCGTGGTTGCACGATGGGCGCCCCGCCCGTGTCGTTGCTCCGGCACCGAAGGGACCGCCGCCTCGCCCGCCGGGGCCGTGCCGTCCCGGAACATGGCCTCCATCGCGGCCACCAGCCGCGCGCGCTGGACGACCTTGACCTCCGGGGCGAGCGTCGGCCTGGGCAGTTCGCCGAGACGGGTCGCGAGACCCAACAGGCGGGTCTCATCGGTCCGTTCCGCAGCAGCCGGGGCCGGTCCTTCGGGCTGCTCGGCCGCCGCGCCCCGGTCGTCGGACTGCTCCTCCAGGGCCTGGGCGAAGGCGTTCGCCCGCCGGTGTGCCGATACGTTCGCGATCACTGGCGGCACCTCCTCTCGTCATGACGGTCGACTCCCCAGGGGGTCCTGAGGGTTGCACGCGCTGACCTCATCCACACGATCGAGTGATCAAAGAGGGTCAGGGTGTGACCACAGGGAGCCTGTATCCCGCACAACGAGCGGCTCGGCACTTGGGTTACGGACGGCGGATGATCGGATCGCGAACACAACGGGCTTGTACGGATGGTGAGTTGATGGTCGCGCTGTGTGTTCAATCGGTGGGTGGGCGAGGATGGGCCGAGGGTTTCAGCGGGCGTCTTCGGGGAGGAGTCGGGCCAGGGTGCGGACGGCCCGGTACTGAAGGGTCTTGATCGCGCCCTCGTTCTTGCCCATCACGCGGGCGGTCTCGGCGACGGACAGGCCCTGGAGGAAGCGGAGCGTGACGCACTCCTGCTGCTGGGGATTGAGTCGCCGCACGGCTTCGAGGAGGGCGGCGTTGGAGAGCGACTCCAGCACGGAGTCCTCCGGAGAGCGCTCGACCTCGTTGGCGTCGAGCATCTCGCCGGTCGTCACCTCCAGCCGGAAGCGGCTGGACTTGAAGTGGTCGGCGACCAGGTTGCGTGCGATGGTGACGAGCCAGGCGCCGAAGTCGCGGCCCTGCCAGGTGAAGGTGCCGATGCGGCGCAGGGCGCGCAGAAAGGTCTCGCTGGTGAGGTCCTCGGCGGTGGCCCTGCCTCCGACGCGGTAGTAGATGTAGCGGTAGACGGTGTCGCTGTACTGGTCGTACAGGCGCCCGAAGGCGTCGGCCTCGCCGGCCTGGGCGCGCTCCACGAGGTCCATCATGCGGGCGCTGTCGCTGTCCGCGGCCGGGCGGCGTGCGGTGGCGGCGGCCGCGCCCGAGCGGCCGCGCCTGCCGACCGCGGCGCTGCCTTCCGCCAGCGCGTAGCACGGGCCGACGGGGGCGGCGGTGGCGAAGGCGGGGGCGGCGTACGCGGTGGGGACGAAGCCGCGCAACAGCTCGTGGACCGTCGCGCGGAGCGTAGCCAGGCCCGAGGCGTCAACCCCGACGTGTGGGTACACGGGACTCCCAGTGGCAGAGCTTCCATCACGTGCAGTGCGGGACCGTTCACCCGTCGTAGCGACGGAGGGGTACCGGTTTGCGTCTGAGGAGAATAACGCTTAGTACAGGCAGCGCTACACCCAGTTGCTCAAATCATCGATTACGTCGCTTCTGTAACCGATTGACGCCTGCTCAAGTGCCGCATAGTGACCGTTTGGTGATCGGGTGAGTTCGGCTTCCGTCTGAGTGCGGGGCGTGTTGTGGCCGGGTGCGGGGTGGGAGGAGTGCCGGGCCGGGGGGCGGGGTAGAAACGCCCGAATGCACCCACCCGCCACAAGTCGCCGCCGACCACGGCACTTTGCTCGCCCCCGCCGCCCCTACCCGTCCCATCCCGGGGGCTGCCGCCCCCGGACCCCGCCAAGGCGAGCTCGAGGCGGGCGCGGAACTGGGATCCGGGAACGCTCCGTGCACGGTGCGTACAGGGAGCCCGCGCTGGGCCGGGGGCGGGGGAGGGTCCGCCCGGGGGCTGGGCGGCTAGCCCTGCGACGGCGTACGAGCGGTGGAGGACGCACGCCGAGCCGTCCTGCGTTCGAGGACGAGGCGGGTCACCGCATCGGGGGCCGGGGAGGGTTCTCTCGGGCGGGTCTGGGGACGGTCCCAGGCAGAGGCAGAGGCAGAGGCAGAGGCAGAGGCAGGGTGCGGAGCCTCCGGCTGGGGGCCTGGGACTGAGGGTCCTGGGGCCTGGGGCCGAGGCCGGGGACATGCTCCCCGGTGCGGCTCGGGCTGAGGGTGACGCCTGCGATGCGGCCAAAACCGAGGCTGCCGCCGCCTGTGATGAGGCTCCTGACCGAGGCTGACGCCTGTGACGCGGCTCCGGGCCGGGGTTGACGCTGCGATGCGGCTCCGGGTCTACGTTGAGGCCTGTAACGCGACCCCTCTCCGAGGCCGGCGCCTGTGACGCGGCCCCGGACCAAGGCTGACGCTGCGATGCGGCTCCGGGCCAACGCTGACGCCGAGCGGCCCCTGTCCGAGCTGACGCAGCGACGCGACGTGGGCCGACGCTGGCGCAGCGACGCGACGTGGGCCGACGCTGGCGCAGCGACGCGACGTGGCCCGGGGCGAGGCACCCCGGTCGGAAGGGGCGCGGAGTTCAGCGGCGGCGGCGGTGGAGGGCGATTGCGGCTGCCGTGCCTCCGGCCACCGCGCCCACCCCGGCCGCTGCCGGCAGGCCGACCTTCGCGGCCTTGCGGGCCGTGCGGTAGTCGCGCAGGCGCCAGTCGCAGGCGCGGGCGTGTTTGCGGAGCTTGGCGTCCGGGTTGATCGCGTAGGGGTGGCCCACCAGCGACAGCATCGGGATGTCGTTGTGCGAGTCGCTGTAGGCCGCGCAGCGCGAGAGGTCCAGCCCCTCTGCGACCGCCAACGCGCGGACCGCCTCCGCCTTCGCCGGGCCGTGGAGGGGTTCGCCCACCAGGCGGCCGGTGTAGACGCCGTCGACGGACTCCGCCACCGTGCCCAGGGCGCCGGTGAGGCCCAGCCTGCGTGCGATCACCGTGGCGATCTCCACCGGAGCGGCCGTCACCAGCCACACCTTCTGGCCCGCGTCCAGGTGCGCCTGCGCCAGTGCCCGCGTACCCGGCCAGATCCGCTCGGCCATGTACTCGTCGTAGATCTCCTCGCCGATCGACATCAGCTCGGAGACCCGGTGGCCCTTCACGATCGACAGCGCGGAGTCCCGCGCGTCCTGCATGTGCTCGGGATCCTCCACCCCGGCCAGCCGGAACCACGCCTGCTGCCAGGCGAACTTCGCCAGATCGCGGGTCTCGAAGAACTTCCGCTTGTACAGGCCCCGGCCGAAGTGGAACAGCGCGGCGCCCTGCATCACCGTGTTGTCCAGGTCGAAGAACGCCGCCGCCTTGTCGTCGCCGTGCACCGGGAACTGCTGTTCCTGGTCGGAGACGTCCTGCGAGGTCTTGCGCGCTGCCTCCGCCGAGGCCTCGCCTGCCAACACGCTCCGCGCCGTGGCGGAGCGCCTACGGGGAGTGAGCCATCCGAGAGCGGCCATGACGCGAGCATAGCCACTCTGTTCGGTGGTTCCGGACTCGAGAAGTTTGGAGGCTGTGAACTCTCCACGACGGAGTGGTCAAAGCTCTCCCAAGGAGTCATCCCCTTGGCGTGGCACGGGGGGTGGGCGAGGGCCCGACCCGGTAATGAGCGCGGGCTGCCGCCGCCTTCGGCCGGAGTGAGAATGGCCGACATGAGTCCTGTCTTTCGGCGTAACAGCAGCGGCCAGAACCCCACCGAGCGGCTCGTCACCCTCATCCGCAAGCCCGGGTGTCATCTCTGCGACGACGCGCAGGTCGTCATCGAGAAGGTGTGCGGCGAGCTCGGCGTGCCCTGGGAGCAGAAGGACATCACGCAGGACCAGCGGCTCCACGACGAGTACTGGGAGCAGATCCCCGTAGTCCTCGTCGACGGCGCCCAGCACACCTTCTGGCGTGTCGACGAGCAGCGGCTGCGCAGGGCGCTGACCGAGTAGTCCAAAGAGGTCCGCAAAGTCGCCTAGGATCGAGGGCGACTGGTCTTGGGGGCGGGGATCGTTGAGGAGAGTGTGCGGTGAAGCCCCCAGGAGTACCACGCGTGACCCCGGTCACGTTGGCCGGGCAAATCGGACACCATCTTTGTGCACGCGTTCACAAAGACATAGCCTGCATTCGACGGGGCGGTCTGGGGACGTGTGACCGCCCGCAGCCCCGCTCTACCCGCAGGAGCACCGTGGCAACTGGCCGAACTCACCGACCGGCGACCCGTAGCCGAGGGATTCCCGAGGCCACCGTCGCCAGGCTTCCGCTGTACCTCCGAGCCCTGACCGCGCTGTCGGAGCGCTCGGTACCCACGGTCTCCTCCGAGGAGCTGGCCGCCGCCGCGGGCGTGAACTCCGCGAAGCTGCGCAAGGACTTCTCCTACCTCGGCTCCTACGGCACCCGGGGCGTGGGTTACGACGTCGAGTATCTCGTCTACCAGATCTCCCGCGAACTGGGCCTGACCCAGGACTGGCCGGTTGTGATCGTCGGTATCGGTAACCTCGGCGCGGCGCTGGCCAACTACGGCGGGTTCGCCTCCCGCGGCTTCCGGGTCGCGGCCCTCATCGACGCCGACCCGGCCCTCACGGGCAAGGCGGTCGCCGGCATCCCGGTCCAGCACACGGACGATCTGGAAAAGATCATCAAGGACAACGGCGTCTCGATCGGCGTGATCGCGACCCCCGCGGGCGCCGCCCAGCAGGTCTGCGACCGGCTCGTGGGCGCGGGCGTGACCTCGATCCTGAACTTCGCGCCGACCGTGCTGACCGTTCCGGACGGTGTCGACGTCCGCAAGGTCGACCTCTCCATCGAGCTGCAGATCCTCGCCTTCCACGAGCAGCGCAAGGCCGGCGAGGAGGCCATCGCCGATGCGCTGCCCGACGGCCTGCCGGCGGCCGCCGCCACGACCACGGAGTCCGCCGACAAGGGACCCGACGGGGACGTCCCCGCCGTGATGCCGGCATGAGTCTCCTCGTCGTCGGGCTGAGCCACCGCAGCGCACCGGTCAGCGTCCTGGAGCGGGCCGCGCTGACCGCGGACGCCCAGGTCAAGCTGGTCCATGACACGGTCGCCGCCGAGCCGGCCACCGAGGCCGCGGTGCTCGCCACCTGCAACCGCATCGAGCTGTACGCGGACGTCGACAAGTTCCACGCCGGTGTCGCCGAGCTGTCCACCCTGCTCGCCCAGCACAGCGGGGTCGGCCTCGACGAGCTGACCCCCTACCTCTACGTCCACTACGAGGACCGGGCCGTCCACCACCTGTTCTCGGTGGCCTGCGGGCTGGACTCCATGGTCGTCGGCGAGGGGCAGATCCTCGGACAGATCAAGGACTCCCTGGCCACCGCGCAGGAGCAGCACACCGCCGGACGCCTGCTGAACGACCTGTTCCAGCAGTCCCTCAGGGTCGGCAAGCGCGCCCACTCCGAGACGGGCATCGACCGTGCCGGGCAGTCCCTGGTCACCTTCGGCCTGGAGCAGTTGTCGGCCGGTGCGCCGGTGGAGACATGGGCCAAGGGCAAGCGCGCCCTGGTGATCGGAGCCGGCTCCATGTCGTCGCTGGCCGCCGCGACGCTCGCGCGCGCCGGCGTCGCCGAGGTCGTGATCGCCAACCGCACGCTGGAGCGCGCCGAGCGCCTGGCGCAGATCCTCACCGAAGGGGACGACACGGACGTACTGGCGCGTGCGGTGCCGATGGAAGCGGTCCCGGACGAGCTGACACGTGCTGACGTCGTGGTGTCCTGTACGGGCGCGACCGGTCTCGTCCTGACCGCCGAGTCGGTCGCCGCGGCCCTCGAGGGCAGGGTGGAAGGACCGGTCGCCCCGGACGCCGGAGCCGCGCGTGTCACCGACCCGGCGCCGATACGCGGCGGCCTGCCGCCCACCAGTCTCGGCACCGAGGAGGGCTGCCCGCTGGACCTCTCGGCCGTGCAGGGCACCGCCCACTTCTCGGTGCTCGGCGAGGCCGCCGTCGCCGGGATGCCGGCCGCCGAGCTGGAGCAGCACGCCGCCTGGGTCGACAAGGGCGCCGAGGAGCCGCGCAGCGGTCGTACGGCCGTCGCGGCGGACCCGGAGACCGAGGCAGAGCTGATCAGCGCGCTCGCCGCGACCGTCGCCACGATCGGCCGGATCCCGGAGCGCCGCCGTCCGGAGCCCGTCCTCGAGGCTCCCCGCCCCGCGCCCGTGCTGTCGCTGCTGGACCTCGCGATGCCACGCGACATCGACGCGGCCGTGCACCGGCTGCTCGGGGTGCGGCTCGTCGACATCGAGTCGCTCGCCGAGGCCTCCGCCGACGCGCCGATGGCCGCCGACGTCGACCAGGTCCGGCGTATCGTCTCCGACGAGGTCGCCGCGTTCGGCGCCGCCCAGCGCGCGGCGCACATCACGCCCACCGTGGTCGCGCTGCGCTCGATGGCAGCGGAGGTGGTGGCCGGCGAGATCGCCCGTCTGGAGGGGCGGCTGCCCGGCCTCGACGACAAGCACCGCGCCGAGATCACGCAGACCGTGCGGCGCGTCGTCGACAAGCTGCTGCACGCGCCGACCGTACGGGTCAAGCAACTCGCGGCCGAGCCCGGCGGCGCCGGCTACGCGGACGCGCTGCGCACCCTGTTCGACCTGGATCCCGAGACGGTCGCCTCCGTCTCCCGGGCCGACGACACCAAGAGCACCGAGAACACCGAGAACGCCAAGAACCGAGGGCGAGCATGAGTGAGCAGTCACCACTGAGGCTCGGGACCAGGCGCAGCAAGTTGGCCATGGCCCAGTCCGGGCAGGTCGCCGACGCCGTGCGCCGGGTGACCGGACGGCCCGTGGAGCTCGTGGAGATCACGACGTACGGGGACACCTCCCGCGAGCACCTCGCGCAGATCGGCGGCACCGGTGTGTTCGTGACGGCCCTGCGCGACGCGCTGCTGCGCGGCGAGGTCGACTTCGCGGTGCACTCGCTGAAGGACCTGCCGACCGCGCAGCCCGAGGAGCTGGTGCTGGCCGCGGTGCCGGTACGCGAGGACCCGCGGGACGTGCTCGTCGCGCGCGACGCCCTGAAGTTCACCGACCTGCCCCGCGGGGCGCGCGTCGGCACCGGTTCGCCGCGCCGCATGGCGCAGCTGAACGCGTACGCGCGCGGCCACGGCCTCGACATCGAGACCGTCCCGATCCGCGGCAACATCGACACCCGAGTCGGATACGTCCGCAGCGGAGAGCTGGACGCCGTGGTCCTCGCCGCGGCCGGGCTCAACCGCATCGGGCGGATCGACGAGGTGACCGACTTCCTGTCGGTCGACACGGTTCTGCCCGCCCCCGGCCAGGGGGCACTGGCGATCGAGTGTGCCGCGGACAACGCGGACCTGATCGCGGCGCTCGCCGAGCTCGACGACCCGTTCACACGGGCCGCCGTGACCGCCGAGCGGTCCCTGCTCGCCTCCCTGGAGGCCGGTTGCAGCGCCCCCGTGGGCGCGCTGGCCGACCTTCCCCCACTCTCGGCTCCGCTCGAGCGGGGGGACCCCCAAGTCGACGGGCAGGTTGTCAAGGAAATGCGCCTGCGCGGAGTCGTCGGAACACCCGACGGCCGTACGTTGGTGCAGCTGTCCACCACCGGTCCCGTGCCCGAGACGCACGACCAGGCAATGGCGCTCGGTCGCGAACTCGCCGCCGAGATGCTCACCAAGGGCGCGGCCGGTCTGATGGGGGAGCGAGCACATTGAGCCCCACCACCCTTTCCGCCGGCCTTGAACACGGGCACGTCACCTTCCTCGGTGCCGGACCCGGAGATCCGGGGCTTCTCACACTGCGCGCCGTCGAGGCGCTGGCCAACGCGGACGTCCTCGTCGGCGAGCACGAGGTGCTCGACGTCGTGCGCACGCATGCCAGAGCGGGCGTCGCCGAGCTCAACACGGACACGGACCCCTCCACGGGCGCGTATCCGGGCGCGGGCACGCCTCAGCTGACGGTTGTTGACGGCGAGTCAACAGCCGCTGGTGTCCCTGCGTTGCGGGATGCCGCACATCTTGTCATGGAGGCTGCGCGGGGCGGCAAGCGGGTCGTCCGTGCGGTGTCCGGCGACCCCGGCCTGGACGCGTACGCGGCCGGCGAGATGCTGGCGTGCGCCGCCGAGGGCGTGCCGTTCGAGGTCGTCCCCGGCGTCGCGACCGCCGTGGGCGTGCCCGCGTACGCGGGTGTGCCGCTGCGGGACGCGCAGGGCGCGGACGTCCGGTTCGTGGACGCCCGGACCGCCTCCGACCGCTGCTGGACGGAGGTCGGCGCCTCCGACGGCACGGTCGTGGTGTCCACGACGCTGGACTCGGTGGCGGCGGCCGCCGGGGAGCTGGTGGCCGCGGGCCGCAAGCCGGACACCCCGATGACGGTGACGGTCGCCGGTACGACGACGCGGCAGCGCACCTGGACCGCCACCCTCGGCTCCATCGCGCAGACGCTGAAGCAGGCGAAGGTCCTGCCGTCCCCCGAGGGCGGGCGTGCGGTGATAGCCGTGGTCGGTGAGCGTTCCGCCGCCGCCCAGCGCGACCAGCTGTCGTGGTTCGAGAACAAGCCGCTGTTCGGCTGGAAGGTCCTCGTGCCGCGTACGAAGGAGCAGGCGGCGTCGCTCTCCGACCAGCTGAGGTCCTACGGGGCCGTGCCGCACGAGGTCCCGACGATCGCGGTGGAGCCCCCGCGCACCCCGCAGCAGATGGAACGAGCGGTCAAGGGCCTGGTGACGGGCCGCTACGAGTGGATCGCGTTCACGTCGGTCAACGCGGTGCGGGCGGTCCGGGAGAAGTTCGAGGAGTACGGCCTGGACGCGCGCGCCTTCGCGGGCATCAAGGTCGCGGCGGTCGGCGAGCAGACGGCGAAGGCGCTGGTGGACTTCGGCGTGAAGCCGGATCTGGTGCCGAGCGGCGAGCAGTCGGCGGCCGGCCTGCTGGAGGACTGGCCCCCGTACGACCCGGTCTTCGACCCGATCGACCGCGTGTTCCTGCCGCGCGCCGACATCGCGACCGAGACCCTGGTCGCCGGCCTGATCGAACTCGGCTGGGAGGTCGACGACGTGACGGCCTACCGGACGGTCCGCGCCTCGCCTCCGCCGGCCGAGACGCGTGAGGCGATCAAGGGCGGCGGTTTCGACGCGGTCCTGTTCACGTCGTCGTCCACGGTCCGGAACCTGGTCGGCATCGCGGGCAAGCCGCACAACGTGACGGTGATCGCGTGCATCGGCCCGGCGACCGCGAAGACGGCGGAGGAGCACGGTCTGCGCGTGGACGTCATGGCTCCGGAGCCGTCGGTCCACAAGCTGGCGGAGGCGCTGGCGGACTTCGGCCTCAAGCGCCGGGCCGCCGCGCTGGCGGCCGGGGATCCGGTGACGCGTCCGAGCGAGCGGAGGCCGGGGGCGCGGAGACGTCGGTCGACGACGTAGCGGTGTCCTCGCCCCCGCCGCCCCTACCCTTCCCGTCCTCCAGGGGCTCCGCCCCTTCGACCCCGCCGGGGCTCCGCCCCGGACCCCAGTCGGGGGCCGGCCCCCGGACCCCCGCTCCTCAAACTCCCCCCTGCTCGAAGAGCTTGGGGGAGTTTGAGGACGAGGCCGTCAAGGCCGAAGCGGGGGTCTGGGGGCGCAGCCCCCAGGGACGGGAAGGGAAGGGGCGGCGGGGTCGGCAACCGCCCGGAGTTCCGCCCGACGCAGCGTCGGCAAAAGGACCCCCGCGCCGGGCGTAGCGTAGAGGGCATGACGAAGTACGGATCCTTCCCCGGTACCCGTCCCCGGCGGCTGCGCACCACGCCCGTCATGCGCCGTATGGTCGCCGAGACCCGGCTGCACCCCGCCGACTTCATCCTTCCGGCCTTCGTGCGCGAGGGCGTCAGCGAGCCCGTGCCGATCGCGTCCATGCCCGGTGTCGTGCAGCACACCCGGGACAGCCTGAAGAAGGCGGCGCTGGAGGCCGTGGAGGCCGGGATCTCCGGGATCATGCTCTTCGGGGTGCCCGAGGAGTCGAAGAAGGACGCCGTCGGAACCCCGGGCACCGACCCGGACGGGATCCTGCAGGTCGCCATCCGGGACGTGCGCGCCGAGGTCGGCGACGACCTCCTCGTCATGTCGGACCTGTGCCTGGACGAGACCACGGATCACGGGCACTGCGGCGTGCTCGACGCCAGGGGCCGGGTCGACAACGACGCCACCCTGGAGCGGTACGCCGAGATGGCGCAGGTCCAGGCCGACGCCGGCGCCCATGTCGTCGGGCCCAGCGGGATGATGGACGGGCAGATCGGCGTCATCCGCGACGCGCTCGACCAGATCGGGCGCGAGGACGTCGCGATCCTCGCCTACACCGCCAAGTACTCCTCCGCCTTCTACGGTCCGTTCCGCGAGGCCGTCGCCTCCTCGCTGAAGGGCGACCGGAAGACCTACCAGCAGGACCCCGCCAACTGGCGCGAGTCCCTGCGCGAACTCGCCCTCGACCTCGAGGAGGGCGCCGACATGGTGATGGTCAAACCGGCCGGGCCCTACCTCGACATCCTGGCGAGGGTCGCGGACGCGGTCGACGTGCCCGTGGCCGCGTACCAGATCTCCGGCGAGTACGCCATGGTCGAGGCCGCCGCCGAGAAGGGCTGGCTCGACCGCGACCGGGCCATCCTGGAGACCCTGACCGGCATCAAGCGCGCCGGTGCGCGGAACATCCTCACCTACTGGGCCACCGAGGCGGCCCGCAAGCTCCGCGCTGACGCCTAGGACGTCGCTGGTACGTCGGCTAATACGTCAGCGCCGCCGTCCGGTTCGGCAGCCAGCACGTGACCCGCAGCATGTCGTCGACGTACACGCCCTCGGGCGGGAGTGCCGGGCGGGCGGCCGGGCCGGTGGGGAGCGTGATCGTGAGGGACGTGACGGTGCGGCCGTGACCGCCGGTGCCGTCCGCCGCCGACAGCAGCACGCCCGCGTATGCGGACCCCCCGGGCGAGAGGGTGATCCGGGACCCACGGGGCTTCGGCTCCCGGGCCGGTGGCGCCAGGGAGCCGGAATCGCCGAAGAGGGCCTTCGGGTAGCCGTTGAGGGAGCAGTTGACGGCGCCCGTGTTCGTCACCGTCAGCAGCAGGTGGTTCACCGGCTCGCTCACCCGCGTCACCGTCGCCCGCATGTGCCTGCCCGAGCAGGGGACCGCCCTGCCCGGGCGCCCGGTTTCCCGGACGGACGAGCCGGGCAGCGAGGAAGGGCCCTCGTCCCGTACGCCCTCGCCGTTCTCGCACGCCGACAGCGCGAGCGCGGCGAGCACGACCGTGACGGCGGCGAGCAGCCGGGGGCGGACGGCACCGTTGGGACGAGCGGCACGGGCGGGACGAGCAAAGGACATGGTCGGGGCCCTTCGGACGTGCGAGTTGGGGGGTGACACCTCCACTCGACCGGTCGGCGGGAGCGGAGGCCTCGACGGTCAGCTTGACCGGTGGTTCGCGCGCCCGCCACAGTCGCCGCCGAATTCGGGACGCCGAACCGATGGAATGCTTCCCGACCTGCGCAAACGCCGTCCCTCGGGAGGGAAACCCGGGACGGCGGACCACGGTTGGAAACGGACCGGGCACTTCCAACTGGCCTCAGGAGTTACGTTGTTGACCATCACAACGGTCGCTTGACACACCACCGGGGGAACGGCCGATCGACCGGTCGACCGATGGAACGACCGACTCCTTACGCCGACACCAGGGAGACGCCATGTCCGACGACGCCCTCAGCCACGACCCGGCTGAGCTGCGCAAGCGGATCGACACCACCAAGGCCCATCCGGCCCGCGTCTACGACGTCTTCCTCGGCGGCAAGGACAACTACCCGGTGGACCGCGCGGCCGCCGCCGCGGCGCTCGCCGCCAACCCGCGCGGCTACCTCGACGTGCGGCACAACCGCGACTTCCTGCGCCGCGCCGTGAACCGGCTGGCGAAGGAGGACGGCATCCGGCAGTTCCTCGACATCGGCACCGGCCTGCCGACCGGCGAGAACGTCCACCAGATCGCCCAGCGCGTCAACCCCGACTCCCGGGTCGTCTACGTCGACAACGACCCGGTCGTCCTGGCGCACGCCCGCGCCCTGCTCACCAGCGGACCCGAGGGCCGCACGGACTACATAGACGCCGACCTCAAGAGCCCCGACCGGATCCTCGAACAGGCCGCGAAGACCCTCGACTTCGACCAGCCGGTCGCCCTCGTGCTCGTGGCGATCCTGCACTTCGTCGAGGACGAGGAGGCCTACCCGATCGTGCGCGAGCTGATGGACGCGCTGCCCTCCGGGAGCCGACTGGTGCTCAGCCACCTCACCGAGGATCTCAACCCGGAGAACATCCGCGCCGTCCAGCGCACCTTCACCGAGCGCGGCTTCACCTTCGTGCTGCGCTCCAAGGACGAGGTCGCCCGGTTCTTCAGCGACACCCCGGGCCTCACGCCGGACGAGCCGGGCGTCGTCCCGGTCCACCACTGGCACCAGGACGGCGCGGCACCCGTCCCCGAGGCCGTGGACCCCGCCTACCTCGCCACCCTCGACGACATCGAGAAGGTCCGCTACCTCGACATCAACGACGTCACCGACGCCGACATCAACGTCTACGCGGCCACCGGCCGAAAGGCCTGACGCCGGGAGCGTTCCCCGGTGTCAGCCGTCCGTGCCGAACCACAGCTCGGCGAGTGCGTCGAAACGTGGTTCGGCCGGATGCGGCAGCTCGTGGAGGTAGAAGGGCAGATCGCTGTAGACGTGCAGCAGCGTGTACGCCATCAGCTGGTCCGGGTCGTACGGGGCGCGTCCGTAGGCCTCGTAGAAACGGCGGAGCTGGCGCGGGTCGGCACGGGTGACGAACAGGCCGACGCAGACGAAGTCGTACGCCGGGTCACCGATCATCGCCGGCTCGAAGTCGAACAGGCCGGTCAGCACGCGCCCGCCGCGCATGTCGATGGTCAGGTGCTCGCTCATGAACTCGGTGTGCAGCAGCACGCGTTCGGTGGACGCGGGCAGCGGGACGGAGTCCAGGAAGTCGGGGATCCGGCTCAGCCAGGGCTCGGTCACCCCGGAGTGACGGTGCCACTCGACCGCCCCGGCGCGCTGGCTGCGCAGGAACGCCGTCCAGTCCGGCGGCCCGACGATGTCCGTCAGCGGGTTCCAGAACATCGCGTGCAGCGAGGCCAGCGCCTCGGCCGACTCCGTGACGATACGGTCCTGTTCCGCGGCGGTGAGCCGGTGCCAGACGTCGTTCAGGGTCCAGCCGGGCAGCCGGGACATCAGCACCCACCGCCAGCCGTTCACGAACTCCTCGGTGCCGATCAACCGCGGGGTGGGGAGCTTGAGTTGACCCCACAGGTGGTGCAACACCCGTGCCTCACGGACGGCTTCCCGCGCATCGAACCGCGGATACAGCTTCAGCACCAGGTCGCCCCCGACGGCGTACACGGGCAGGGTCCCGTCCGGGAAGCGGCGCACCGCGAGTCCGACGAGGCCCATCTGGTCGAGCAGATGCAGCACGGCCGGGCGTAACACCCCCTCGTCCGAGACGATGGCTTTCAACTCGTCGTTCGTGTCCACGCTCGGCAGCATGCGCCGCATGCTAGGGCCCACGGACCGTCGTCCGCATGGCGAAACGAGACTGTTGTAAGGGGCAGCGATTTCCCTAAGGTGCATGAACGAGGTGTTTTCGAGTGGTGTTCCCTATGACGCATGAGGTCTGATGAACACCTGTACATATGAGGAGCCGCCCCCGTGACCTCCAGCGACAGCACGCCCAGCGGTCCGCCACAGCCCGCGTTCGCCGCCCGGGTCGCCTCGGTCGGCGGTTCCCCCGTTCGGGACATCCTCGCCGTCACCGCGCGTCCCGAAGTCGTCAACTTCGCGGGCGGCCTGCCCGCCCCCGGGCTCTTCGACAGCGAGGGCGTCGCCGCCGCGTTCCAGGCCGTGCTGACGGAGATCCCGCAGCGGGCGTTGCAGTATTCGACGACCGAGGGCGAACCGGCGCTGCGCACCGCACTCGCCGACCGCACCACCGCGCGCGGCCTCGCCACCGGCCCCGACGACCTCCTCGTCACCACCGGCTCCCAGCAGGCCCTCTCCCTGCTCGCCACCGCCCTGCTGGAGCCCGGCGACACGGTTCTCGTGGAGAACCCCTGCTACCTCGCCGCCCTCCAGGCCTTCGGCTTCGCGGGTGCGAGGGTCGTCGCCGTCCCCTGCGACGAGGACGGTGTCGACCCCGACGCGCTGGAGGAGCTGGTGGTGCGGGAGCACCCCAAGCTGCTCTACACCGTCCCCACCTTCCAGAACCCCACCGGGCGCACCCTGCCCGCCGACCGCCGCGCCGCGATCGCCGGCGTGGCCGCCCGGCACGGCCTGTGGATCGTCGAGGACGACCCGTACGGGGAGCTCCGCTTCGAGGGAGAGCGTGTCCCGTGGATCGCCTCGTACGAGGACGCCCACGACCGCGCGGTGCTCCTCGGCTCGTTCTCCAAGGTGATGGCCCCCGGCCTGCGCCTCGGCTGGCTGCGGGCGCCGGCGGCGCTGCGGCGGGCCTGCGCGATCGCCAAGCAGGCGGCCGACCTGCACACGCCGTCTGTCAACCAGCTCGCCGCCGCCCGGTACCTGGCGGACCGCGACCTCGACGCGCACGTCGCCCGGGTCGCCACGGCCTACCGCGAACGCCGCGACGCGATGCTCGCCGGCCTCGCGGAGGCCCTGCCCGAGGGCTCCGTCTGGAACCGCCCCCAGGGCGGCATGTTCCTCTGGGCGCGGCTCCCCGAGGGGTACGACACCACGGCGCTGCTGCCGCGGGTGGTGGAGCAGGACGTGGCGTACGTCCCGGGCGCGCCGTTCTACGCCGACGCGCCGGACCGGTCGACCCTTCGGCTGTGCTTCGTCACGCACACACCGGGGGAGATCGAGGAGGGGTTGCGCAGGCTGGGGAAGGGGCTGAGCTGAGGGTCGCCTAGCGCGTCGCGTAGGTGGTGAAGGCGGTCCAGGTGGCGGGGGTTACCTGGAGGGTGGGGCCGGTGGGGTTCTTGGAGTCGCGGATGTGGACCGCCGCGTTGTCGGTGGACTGGGGGGTGAAGGCGACTTCGAGACATTCGCCGCCCTCGCTGCCGCTGTAGCTCGACTTGAACCACTGAAGTGCGGTGTTCATTGGTCTCCTACCAGACGGTCCAGCAACCGCTTTGACTCCCGGGGAGTCAGGGCCTGTGCCCGCAGCATCGCATACTTGCGCGACAGGATGGACACCTCGTCCGGGTCGGGAACCCACTGGCTGCCCCGCTGACCCTCGATATAGGCCAAGTGCTGGTGGTCCGGCGTTTCCAGGAGCACGAACGGGCCGTCGAGACCGGCGTGAGACGGGCTTGCCAGCGGGAGAAACTGCACGGACAAGCCAGGAAGTTCGGCGCATTCGCGCAAGTGGCGTAACTGCTCGACGCGCACCTTCGGGCCACCGACCTCCAGGTGAAGGACGGGCTCCCATACGACGAAGCTCACCGTCGGCGGGACCTTGCGGTGCAGGATGTCCTGGCGGCCCATGCGGGCGGCGGCCCTGGTTTCGACCTCGTCCTCGTTGTAGGCCGGAACGCGCTCGCGCAGTACGGCACGGGCGTACTCCTCGGTCTGGAGAAGGCCGGGCAGAACCTGGTTTGCGTACAGGGAGAGCGCAATGGCCTCCCGCTCGTGTTCGACGTACAACTCGGCCCACATCGGGAACTGGTCGATCTCGGGAAGGTTGGCCACCCCCGCGGTCAACAACCCTTTGGTATCGAGGAGTTCGTCCAGCAGTTCCGCCAGATCCGGCTTCAGCGGTCGTCGCCCCTGCTCGATCGACGCGATGGTCTCCTCGTCGACCATGAGCTCCCTGGCCAGGGAGCCTTGGGTGTGGCCCGCCGCGCGGCGGGCCGTGCCGAGCTGGACGCCCAGCATCTTCATGGCCGAGACGTTCTTCTTCCGTGGAGGCTTCCTGGAGGTCATGCTGGTCCAACTCCCCGCGCGTGCCCGTTCGCGACCCCGAAGGAACCCGTACAAAAAAACCGTACGGGTTCACCGAGTGATCCACGGTAGTGACTCTCCGCAACACTCGTCTCGTGAACGAAATGATCCAACTCCCGCCCCTGCGCGAGAGGTTCTTCCGGCGGGAGCGCCGATCCGTCCCGGCCGCACGGCAGTTCGCGTACGAGGTCCTGGCCGGCTGGGGGCTCGCGGAGGCCGAGCGAAGTGACGACGTGCTGTTGTGTGTGGACGAGTTGGCGACGAACGCGCTGGTGCACGGGGTGCCGCCGGGCCGTTGCTTCCGGGTGTTCCTGCGGTACGACGGCGCGGTGCTGCGGGTGGAGGTGCACGACAGCGGTCCCGGTGAGCCGCGCATCCCGTTGGAGGCGGACGAGGGCGGCCGGGGACTGCTGCTGGTGGCGGCTCTCTCGGACAAGTGGGGGGTGGGGGAGCGGGACCCCGGCAAGGTGGTGTGGTGCGAATTTCTGTCACCGCTGCGGCCAGGCAGTTGAGCCCGCCGATGCGACACATTCCCCAGATGTGTCGCAGTTCCGCAGGCACACCACCTCAGTGGACGGTCGCCGCGGTTGGAGGCGGGGCCGTCACGCGGCCCTCGACGCACTCCGGTTGCCCGCCCGTCGTCGGACGGAAGCACGCCCGGACCGCGGTGCCGGGGCGGGTGGCGGCCATGGGGGTGTAGACGTAGTCCTTCGCGGCGTCGGCGTCCTTGACCCGGGCGGACTGACTGCGGCCGTCCGCCGTCACCTCGATCCGGTCCCCGACATGGGCGCCCCACACCCGGGCCCAACTCGCGCCGCAGTCCTTGCTGTAGCGCAGTTCCATACCGACGCCGGCGGCGGTGTGGTGCGACGCCAGGGTGGCCGGGTGGGGGCCGCAGTGCAGGGCCATCGGGTCCCCGCCCTCACAGGTGGTGCCCCCGCAGAGCGGGGCGAGGACGGGTTGGGGCGGGGACGGAAACGACCGCGGGGCCCCGCCCGGGTGCGGCAGGAGGAAGAGGGCCAGGGCGACGACTCCGGTGGCGAGGGCGCATACGGCGGCGACCAGCGCGGCGGCCGCGCCCTTCCGGACGGCGTGTCCGGTCGCCTCGGCCGGAGCGGGGGAGGTGCCGGTGGCCTTCGCCGTGTCCGTGGCGTCCGCCGCGTCCTTCGCCGCGTCCGCATCCGAGGTCCCCGCCGTGTCCCCGTCCGTGGCCGGGGAGGGGGACGAGGCCGGAGGCGGGGGCGACTGCTGTGCCGGGGTCGTGGGCCGCTCCTCCGCCCGTGCGCGTCCGCTCGCCTCCGACTCCGCCAGTTCCCACAGGGCCAGACAGCGGGCGGCGGGTTCGTGGGCGAGGCGGCACAGGTCCAGCACGGCCTGACGCGGCGGCAGCGTCTTGCCGTTGAGGTAGCGCTCCCAGGACGACTTGCTGTACGGGGTGCGTTCCTCCAGGCGGGCCAGGCTCAGACCGGTGCGTGCCTTCAGCTCGCGCAGTTCGGCCGCCAACCGCGCCCGCTCCGCGGACGTCGTCCCCTGCGTCCCCGTCGGCCGGGTCATTTGCGCAGCGCCCCCCAGGTGTGCGGTCCGACGATGCCGTCCGGGGGCAGCCCGGCCCGCTTCTGCAGGTCCTTGACCGCGCGCTCGGTCAGCGGCCCGTAGACACCGTCGATACCGCCCGGGGAGAAGCCCGCCCGGCGCAGCAGGCACTGCGCCTCGGCCACGTCCGGACCCGCCAGGCCCTGCGCCAGGATCGCGTCCTGCGTACGGCTGTTGCCCGCGTACCAGTGGCCGTCGGTCCGCTGGATGCGGCAGGTGTACGACGGCGCCGACCCCGACGCCGGGAAGGACCCGGTGGTCGAGGCGGGTCGGGTCGTCGCCGCCTTGTCGTCGGTGCCGTGGTCCGTGAGGCGGACGACCAGGAGGACCGCCGAGACGACGGCCAGCACCAGGGCGACGGCTCCCGCCGCCACCGCGATGCGCAACGGACGTCCGTGCGGCCGCGCCGCCTCGCCGTCCGCCGCGGACGGGGTCTCGTCGTCAGCCGAGGACGGACCGGCCTCGGCCGCCGAAGGCTCCTCCCCGTCCGCCTCCGCCACCGGCGTGCCCCGCCGCCGCTTCTCCCAGCCCTCCGCGGCCAGTTCGTGCAGCACCAGCAGCCGTGTCGGATCCTCGCCGCCGACCTGGGCCAGTGCCTCCACGGCCTCCCGGGGCGGCAGCGACCTGCCGTTGAGGTACCGCTCCCACGACTTCTGGCTGTAGCCGGTCTTCGCCGCCAGCCGCTGCATGCTCAGGTCGCCGTGGTCCTTCAGCCGCCGTAATCGCACCACCAACTGCCGCACACGCGGATCCAGGTCTGCGGGCAGCGCTTTCCAACGCGACATGTTCCCCCTACTCGCGTCCCGGGACCCTGGTCGTCGGTCCCCGTTTCCGCCGCATTCTGCATGAACTTTCACGGCGCACCCCACCTATCGGTTCCCGCCCCGGCACCGAATAGGCCACCCGCCCGCCCCACCCGCTCCCCGCCGACCTCGCGTCGAAGCGTCCCGCCCAGGCGTCCCGCCGAGACGTGTCCCCGCAGGTCAGCGCCCGGGACGTCCCACGAAGTCGTCACTGCGGCGGTGCTCGTGGCGGAGCCGGGCGCCCGGCCCGCACTCTCGAGTTGCCAGCGGCGCCCACCACGTCAGGTGCCGCCCGATCACCCGAAAGGGACACACATGCGACCGAACCTCATGGCGAGGACCCTCGTCGCCGCCACCGCCGTCGCCGGGATCGCCGCCGGCAGCCTCGCGGGTGCGACCGCGGGCTTCGCGGCCTCCGCGCCGGCCGTCAAGCCGGCGATGAGCACCCAGGCCGTCTCCGTGCAGGCGGTGAACAACCTCGGCCTGAACACGAAGGAGGCCAAGGGCATCCAGCGGGTGCTGAAGCGCGACTGGGGCTACAAGGGAGCCATCGACGGCCGGCTCGGCACCGACAGCTGGAAGGCCATGCAGCGCTACCTCCACAAGTACTGGGGCTACAACAAGAAGATCGACGGCGTCGTCGGCAGCGACACGGTGAAGGCGCTGCAGCGCATGCTGAAGAAGTACTGCGGCTACAAGGGCAAGATCGACGGAATCGCCGGGAAGGACACCAAGGCCGCCTTCAAGTGGTTCGCCAACCACTACGCCTGACGGCTGCCTGTGAGAGTCGCCCTTCGCGAAACACCGCGGCCCGTCCTCCCCACGGGGGAGAGGACGGGCCGCGGCCCCGACAGGGTGGGGCTCAGAGCCGCTCAGGCGTCCGGATGCCCAGCAGTGCCATCCCCTGGTGCAGCGTCCGGGCCGTGACGTCGCACAGGAACAAGCGGTTCTCCACCTGCTCCGGCGTCTGAGCCTTCAGCACCGGGCACTTGTCGTAGAACGACGTGTACAACGACGCCAGCTGGTACAGGTACGCCGCCATCTTGTGCGGGGCGTACTCCGCCGCCGCCTCCGCCACCGTCTCCGCGAACGCGTCCACGTGCAGGCCGAGCGCGCGCTCCGCGTCCGTCAGCGCCAGCTCCGGATGCGCGGTGGGCCGTACGTCGCCGGCCTTGCGCAGGATCGACTGGATACGGGCGTACGCGTACTGGAGGTAGACGGACGTGTCGCCGTTCAGCGAGACCATCTGGTCCAGGTCGAACTTGTAGTCCCGGTTCGCCGACGTCGACAGGTCCGCGTACTTCACCGCGCCGATGCCCACCTGGGCGCCCCGCTCGGCGATCTCCTCCTCGGACAGGTCCTGCGCCTTCTCCCGTACGACGGCGGAGGCACGGTCGATCGCCTCGTCCAGCAGGTCCACCAGCCGCACCGTCTCGCCCTCACGGGTCTTGAACGGCTTGCCGTCCTTGCCGAGGACCGTGCCGAAGGCGAGCTGGTAGGCCTTCACGTCGTCGTTCAGCCAGCCGGCCCTCCGCGCCGTCTCGAAGACCATCTTGAAGTGGAGCGACTGGCGGGCGTCCACGACGTAGATGATCGAGTTCGCCTTCAGGTTGAAGACACGGTCCCTGATCGCGGACAGGTCCGTCGCCGCGTAGCCGTAGCCGCCGTCCGACTTCTGCACGATCAGCGGGACCGGCTTGCCGTCCGGGCCCTTGATGTCGTCGAAGAAGACGCAGAGCGCCCCTTCGGAGCGGACGGCGACGCCCGAGTCCTCCAGGAGGCGGCAGGTCTCGGCCAGCATGTCGTTGTAGCCGGACTCGCCGACGATGTCGGGGTCCCGGATCTCCATGTCCAGCTTCTCGAAGACCGAGAAGAAGTAGATCTTCGACTCGTCGACGAACTTCTGCCACATGGCGAGCGTGTGCGGATCGCCGGCCTGGAGGTCGACCACCCGGCGCCGCGCCCGCGTCTTGAACTCCTCGTCGGAGTCGAAGAGCTTGCGCGCGGCCTTGTAGAGGCGGTCGAGGTTCGACATCGCCTCCTCGCCCGTCACCTCGGCGGCCTTGTGGTCCAGTTCGTGCGGGTGCTCGTCCAGGTACTGGATGAGCATGCCGAACTGGGTGCCCCAGTCGCCGATGTGGTGCCGGCGGATCACCGTCTCGCCGGTGAACTCCAGAAGCTTGACGACCGAGTCGCCGATCACCGCGGAGCGCAGGTGGCCGACGTGCATCTCCTTCGCCACGTTCGGCTGGGCGTAGTCGATCACCGTGGTGCCCGGCTGCTCGGCGTACGGCACGCCGAGGCGGCCCTCGGCGTCGGCGGCGCGGGCGGCGAGGTTCTCGGTGATCGCCTTGTCCGTGACCGTGACGTTGAGGAAGCCCGGGCCCGAGACCTCGACCTTCCCGATCACGTCACCGGTGACCACCTGGCCGACGACCTGCGTCGCCAACTCCCTCGGGTTCGCCTTCGCCTTCTTCGCCAGCGCCAGGATCCCGTTGGCCTGGAAGTCCGCCCGGTCGCTGCGTCGCAGCAGCGGGTCCGCGTCGGCGGTCTCCGGCAGGGCAGCCGAGAGGGCGGACGCGAGGCGCTGGTGGACGGCGGACGTGAGGGAGGTGACCGAGGCCATAGGAATGGGTGCCGTTCTCCTCGTGGGATGGACAGTCACGACCAGTATCCCATGCGGGGTAAAGCGAATTTTTCCGGTCGCCCGGTGAACGGCCGCGCCCGTCCGCCCGTCCAACGCGTTGAAAAGGCGTTTTCGTGGATGTGGCGCCAGCTGGGACAATGGAGCGGTCAGCCGTGCGACCGTACCGGCTGCTCGTGGAGAACCTTCAGAAAAAGAGGACGTGCCGATCGTGGCTCAGAGCACCGAGACCACCGACTGGGTCTCCCGTTTCGCGGATGAGGTCATCGAGGAGTCGGAGCGTCGGGCCCCGGGCAAACCGGTCGTCGTCGCGTCCGGACTGTCTCCGTCCGGCCCCATCCACCTGGGGAACCTGCGCGAGGTCATGACCCCGCACCTGGTCGCCGACGAGATCCGCCGGCGCGGCTACGAGGTGCGGCACCTGATCTCCTGGGACGACTACGACCGGTACCGGAAGGTGCCGGCCGGTGTCGCGGGCGTGGACGAGTCGTGGTCCGAGCACATCGGCAAGCCGCTCACCTCCGTCCCGGCCCCGAAGGGCTCGGCGTACCCGAACTGGGCCGAGCACTTCAAGGCCGCCATGATCGCCTCGCTCGCCGAGCTGGGCGTGGAGTTCGACGGCATCAGCCAGACCGCGCAGTACACCTCCGGCGTGTACCGGGACCAGATCCTGCACGCGATGAGGCACCGCGGCGACATCGACGCGATCCTCGCCCAGTACCGCACCAAGCCGAAGCCCGCCAAGAAGCAGCAGCAGAAGCCCGTCGACGAGGCCGAGCTGGAGGCCGAGGAGGGCTCGGGCGCCGCGTCCGAGGACGACGGCAGCTCCGGCTCCGCCGGCTACTTCCCGTACAAGCCGTACTGCGGCCGGTGCGGCAAGGACTTCACCACGGTCACCGCGTACGACGACGACTCGACCGAGATGACGTACACCTGCACCGCGTGCGGCTTCTCCGAGACGGTCCGGCTGAGCGAGTTCAACCGCGGCAAGCTGGTCTGGAAGGTCGACTGGCCGATGCGCTGGGCCTACGAGGGCGTGATCTTCGAGCCGAGCGGTGTCGACCACTCGTCGCCGGGCTCCTCCTACCAGGTCGGCGGGCAGATCGTCGGGATCTTCGGCGGCAAGCAGCCCATCGGGCCCATGTACGCCTTCGTCGGCATCTCCGGCATGGCGAAGATGTCGTCGTCCCGCGGTGGCGTCCCCACCCCGGCCGACGCCCTCCAGATCATGGAGCCCCAGCTGCTGCGCTGGCTCTACGCCCGCCGCAGGCCCAACCAGTCCTTCAAGATCGCCTTCGACCAGGAGATCCAGCGCCTCTACGACGAGTGGGACAAGCTGGCGGGCAAGGTCGCCGACGGCTCCGCCCTCCCCGGCGACGTCGCCGCGTACACCCGCGCGGTCGGCACCGCCGCCGGTGAGCTGCCGAAGACGCCCCGCCCGCTGCCCTACCGCACCCTCGCGTCCGTCGCCGACATCACCGCCGGCCACCAGGACCAGGCGCTGCGCATCCTGTCCGACCTCGACCCGGCCAACCCGCTGAGCTCGCTCGACGAGGCCCGCCCGCGGTACGACAAGGCCGAGGCGTGGATCAACACCCACGTCCCCGCCGACCAGCGCACCATCGTCCGCGACGAGCCCGACGCCGAACTGCTGAAGTCCCTCGACGAGCCCTCCCAGCAGTCCATCCGGCTGCTGCTCGACGGCCTGGAGGAGCACTGGTCGCTGGACGGGCTCACCCACCTCGTGTACGGCGTGCCCAAGGTCCAGGCCGGATTCTCCGCGGACGCCACGCCCAAGGAGCTGCCGCCGGAGATCAAGACGGCCCAGCGGTCGTTCTTCGCGCTCCTGTACCACCTGCTCGTCGGCCGCGACACCGGCCCGCGCCTGCCCACGCTGCTGCTCGCGGTGGGCCAGGACCGGGTGCGGGCCCTGCTCGGGGAGTAGGACCGAGCAGAAGGCGCCCGGTGCTCCTCGGCACCGGGCGCCCTTTCATGCGGGACGGATCCAGGGCCCCTCAGACCCTAGGCGATGTGGTCTTCTTCCAGTTCCGCGTTGTAGCGGTTCGTGAAGCGGTTGACCATGCGCTTGGCCTCCTCCGGGGGGAGGCCGATGCTGAACTCCGCCTCGACGTTCTCGCTGAACTCACGGGGCGTCGGGTAGCTGCCGTTGATCGACTGCTTGAAGACCTGGTAGTACGCGTCCTCGTCCGGCTGGGGCGTGCCGCCGCCCTCGCCGAGCTCGCGGGTGCGGTTCGGGCCCACGGGGATGGGGAAGCTGCCGGTGTCCTCGGGGGAGGGCTGCGGGGGTCCCTGCGGGCCGGGCTGCTGGAAGCCCTGCGGGGGTCCCTGCGGGCCCGACTGCTGGAAGCCCTGCGGCGCCGTCTGCTCGAACTGCTCCGGGTGCTGCTCCTCGTACCAGTCGTCGTACGGCGGTTCCGGCTCGTACGACGGGTCGTAGCCGCCGTGGTAGTCGATCTGCCGTTGGGCCTGGAACCAGGGGCTCTGGTCGTCCGGCTCCTCGTATCCCGGCTGTCCGGCGATCTGGTTGCCCTCCAGCTGGGGGCGCTGCCCGCCGAGAGGGGCCGCCTGCTGCGGGACGGGAGCCGCTCCGGCCGCACGACTGCCCGCGGCCGCCTCCAGCCGCGGCGCCGGGGGTATCAGCGCCGGTTCTATGCCCGCCGCCGCCAGGCCCGCCGGAGCCGTCTCCGCCAGCGGGACGCCGTACCGCGCCAGCCTCAGCGGCATCAGCGACTCCACCGGGGCCTTACGACGCCATGCACGGCCGAAGCGGGAACGCAGGCGCGCCTGGTAGACGAGACGCTCCTGCTCCAGCTTGATCACCTGGTCGTACGACCGCAGCTCCCACAGCTTCATCCGCCGCCACAGCAGAAACGTCGGAACCGGCGAGAGCAGCCAGCGGGTCAGGCGGACGCCCTCCATGTGCTTGTCCGCCGTGATGTCCGCGATCCGGCCGATCGCATGCCGGGCCGCCTCCACCGCGACCACGAACAGCACCGGGATCACCGCGTGCATGCCCACGCCCAGCGGGTCCGGCCACGCCGCCGCGCCGTTGAACGCGATCGTCGCCAGCGTCAGCAGCCACGCCGTCTGACGCAGCAGGGGGAAGGGGATGCGGATCCAGGTCAGCAGCAGGTCCAGGGCCAGCAGCACACAGATGCCCGCATCGATACCGATGGGGAAGACATAACTGAAGTTGCCGAAGCCCTTCTTGAGGGCCAGCGCACGGACGGCCGCGTACGAGCCCGCGAAGCCGATCCCGGCGATGATGACAGCACCCGTGACCACCACGCCGATGAGAACCCGGTGCATCCGTGTCAACTGCAGTGGCGCGGCCACCTGTACTCCCCTCCCAGTGCCTGTTGTTGCGCGCAACAGGGTGGCACACGCGTGCGGTGAACGGGTGGCCGGTATGGGGAGACCCCCCATCCGCACCGGACAGAACCCCCGCAACCGCCCTGCGCGCGCTACGAGTTCCCTGCGGCAGCCGGCTCAGCTCTTCTGCGAGGCCGACGCCGACGGAGACCCGCCCTTCGCTGGGCTCGCCGACGCGGAGGACGACGGCGACGCCGACTTCGACGGCGAGGCGCTCTTCGACGCCCCCTGCGACGGAGACCCGCCCGCCGCCCTGCCACCGTCGTTGTTCGCCGCCGACACCGCGGACACCACCTCCTTGACGGCCTTCTCCGCCGCCTTGGTCAGGTCGTCCGCGTCCGGCGTCTTGTCGCCGGCCAGGCCCGCGCCGTTGTAGTCGACGGTGACCACGACGTTCTCCAAGCGCGCCACCACAGTCTGCTGCTTGAAGTCGCCTTCCTTCTTCTTCAGGTCGTACGTCACCGCCGTCGCCGCGTCGCCCGCCCCGGAAACCGGCACCGCCTTGGTGCTCTTCGCGCCGTCGACCGCCTTGGCGTCCTGCACCTGCTGGTCGTAGTACTGCTGCGCCAGCTTGTTCCCGTCGCCGCGCGTGGCATCCGACTCGAAGCGCAGCAGGGAGACGTTGAGCCAGCGGAACTGGGAGCCCTTGACGCCGTTGTTCTGCAGACTGCTCCACGAGCAGCTCGACCGCGTCTTCGCGTCGTCCGTCGAGCCCGCCTTGCCGGACTTGACACCCTTCGGGACCAGCTCGCCCAGGGTCTTCTGGGACAGCACCGAGCAGGGCTGGGGCAGCGTCGCGTACGCGGCGGGCCGCACCGCGTTGGCCGACGCGCTCTGCGAGGGCCGTGCGCTCGACTCCTGCGCCTGCGGCTTGGCATCGCCGCCCGAGCCCGAACCGGAGGAGCCCGAGGAACACCCGGCGGCGACGAGCACCGCGGGGACGGCGGCCGCGCAGACGAGGAAACGGCTCACGCGCGAACCCCGCCGGCCCGGCCGGCACTCGCCCCGCTCGCCCTGATCACTGTGATCGTGCTGCTTCCGGTGGTCTCGCTGTGCAGGTCGGTGCATGGTTCCTTCACTCATGACGCTTGTGACGCTCGTGGTCGTGCGGTCGGAACGGTTCCGAGGGGCCACGGTACGCGGTGGGGACGGATGCGCGGTGAGGTTCGGTTCCCTCGCCGGGGCCGGGCGAGGGGGTCCGTCAGCCCAGCGAGCCGGCCAGCTGTCCGGCCAGTTTCCTGGCCTTGTCCTGCATGTCCTTGCTGCTCGGGGTGGTCCCGGGGGCGGCCGGCTGCTCGTCGTACTCGATGGTCACGATGACGTTGGACGTGCGGAACACCACAGTCACGGTCCGCTGCTGGGCGGTGCTCAGCTCGTCGTCGATGAACGCCTCGTCGCCGAGGTCGTCGAGGGTGCGGGGCTGGAGATCGGCCGGGGTTCCGGTGACGGAGGGACTGCCGGAGGGACTGCCGGAGGGAGAGCCGGACGCCGATGCCGAGGGGTTGGGACCGCCGGCGGCCCCGGCGGCGGAAACGGCGGCGGAGGCGGAGGAGGACGGAGAAGCAGAGCCGGACCCGGAACCGGGACTCGGGCTCGCAGGGGGACCGGAACTCGAACCGGAACTCGAACTGGAACCGGCGCTGGGCTCCGGAAGGTTCGCGGCCTGCTCCTTGGTGGCGTAGACCTGGTGGGCGGCGTTGTCGTCGGAGACCGTGTTGTCGTACGACACCACCCGCTCGAAGTCCACGAACAGATGGTCCGTGGCGTCGGTCGACTCCGCCTTCCAACGGCAGCCGGAGCGGCGGTCGTTGTTGTAGGTGAGGGCGGCCTCGCCCTGGTACGCCTTGTCGCGCTGCTCCTGGTCCGCTATGCGCGTCAGGCCCGGCAGAAGCGCGTCGAGGGTGTCATGGCTCACGGCGCTGCAGGCGTCGGCAAGGGTGCGGTACTTGCCCGGCTGCGGGGCGGCGGCGCTCGTGGTGGAACCGGCCTTGGGGTCCGCGGCCCGGCCACCGCTGCCGGAACCGCCGGTGCAGGCGGCCAACAGGGCCGCGAGGAGCACGGCGGCGCCCGGTACGTACGCCTTCCGCTGCACGGTCAGACTCCTCTCGACGGTGTTCCGCGGGGTGGGGCCGCTGGTTATTCGGTTGCCGCACGGGGCGGCCCCCTGGAGACAATGTGTATCGCACGCACTGCCGTGGACGCCGGTCCGTTGTCCCTTACGTCGACCTTGGCGCCGGTTTTGCGCTTACAGACTTCTGTTGTGATTCCGGGGGATCGAGGACGATATGTCGTACGTAGAGGTGCCGGGGGCGAAGGTCCCGATCCGCATGTGGGTGGACCCGGCGACGGTCGAGGACGCCGCGATGCAGCAGCTGCGGAACGTGGCGACCCTGCCGTGGATCAAGGGCCTGGCGGTCATGCCGGACGTCCACTACGGCAAGGGGGCGACGGTCGGCTCGGTGATCGCGATGCGGGACGCGGTGTGTCCGGCGGCGGTCGGGGTCGACATCGGGTGCGGGATGTCCGCCGTGAAGACGTCACTGACGGCGAACGACCTGCCGGGGGATCTGTCACGCCTGCGCTCGAAGATCGAGCAGGCGATCCCGGTGGGGCGGGGGATGCATGCCGATCCCGTCGACCCGGGGCGACTGCACGGGTTCGCCACCTCGGGGTGGGAGGAGTTCTGGGGGCGGTTCGGCGGAGTCGCTGAAGCGGTCAAATTCCGTCAGGATCGGGCGGAAAAGCAGATGGGAACGCTCGGATCCGGCAACCATTTTGTGGAAATATGCACAGATACGGTGGGTTCGGTCTGGCTGATGCTCCACTCCGGCTCTCGCAACATCGGCAAGGAACTCGCCGAGCACCACATCGGTGTGGCGCAGAGCCTCCCGCACAACCAGGGCCTGGTCGACCGTGACCTCGCCGTCTTCGTCGCGGACACCCCGCAGATGGCGGCGTACCGCAACGACCTGTACTGGGCACAGGAGTATGCGAAGTACAACCGCACGCTGATGATGGCCCTCCTGAAGGACGTGATCCGCAAGGAGTTCAAGAAGGCGAAGCCGACTTTCGAGCCGGAGATCTCCTGCCACCACAACTACGTGGCGGAGGAGCGGTACGAGGGCATGGACCTGCTCGTGACCCGTAAGGGGGCCATCCGTGCGGGATCCGGCGAGTACGGGATCATCCCCGGTTCGATGGGTACGGGTTCGTACATCGTGAAGGGCCTCGGAAACGAGAAGTCGTTCAACTCGGCGTCGCACGGCGCCGGTCGGCGCATGAGCCGGAACGCCGCGAAGCGCCGCTTCACGGCGAAGGACCTTCAGGACCAGACACGGGGCGTGGAGTGCCGCAAGGACTCCGGCGTCGTGGACGAGATCCCGGGCGCGTACAAGCCCATCGAGAAGGTCATCGAGCAGCAGACCGACCTGGTGGAGGTCGTGGCCAAGCTGAAGCAGGTCGTCTGTGTGAAGGGCTGAGTGCCGGGACGGGCGCGGCGGTCGTCTGCCGCGCCCATGGCCCGTCCCTCAAACCGGCTGCCCGGATGTCACTTCGCGTGCCGGACCGCGTAGATCATCACGAACGCCACGATGTGGATGCCGAAGAGGAAGTACGCCAGGTAGTACCAGACGTAGCGTTCGCGCTTCTTCTCCAGGGAGAGGCGTCGCTGTTCGGCTGTGCGGTCCGCGTCGTCGGCCGGTGGGGTCGGGGCGGCCATCAAAGGTCCCGGTGGACCTTGGTGTTCGAGGCCTGGGCGCGGGGGCGGACCACCAGGAGGTCGACGTTGACGTGGCTGGGACGGGTGACCGCCCAGGTGATCGTGTCGGCGACGTCGTCCGCCGTCAGGGGCTCGGCGACGCCCTCGTAGACCTTCGCCGCCTTGTCCTGGTCGCCGCCGAAGCGGGTCAGCGCGAACTCGTCCGTCTTCACCATGCCGGGGGCGATCTCGATCACGCGGACCGGGGTGCCGACGATCTCCAGGCGCAGGGTCTCGGCGAGGACGTGCTCGGCGTGCTTGGCGGCGACGTAACCCGCGCCGCCCTCGTACGTGGCGTGGCCGGCGGTGGAGGAGACGACGACCACCGTGCCGTCGCCGCTCGCGGTCAGGGCGGGGAGCAGGGCCTGGGTGACGTTGAGGGTGCCGAGGACGTTCGTCTCGTACATCCGGCGCCAGTCCTCGGGGTCGCCGGTCGCGACCGGGTCGGCGCCGAGCGCGCCGCCCGCGTTGTTCACGAGGACGCCGATCGTCTTGAAAGCGGTGGCGAACTCGTCGACCGCCGCACGGTCGGTGACGTCGAGCGCGTACGCCGTCGCCGAGTGGCCGGCGCCCGTGAGTTCCTCCGCGAGCGCCTCGATACGGTCCTTGCGGCGGGCGGTGAGGACCACGCGGTAGCCCGCTTCGGCGAGTTGCCGGGCCGTCGCGGCGCCGATTCCGCTGCTCGCGCCCGTGACGACGGCGATACGGGAGGCGGCGGCGGGTGCTGCGGCGGTCATGGGCGACTCCTCGACGGTCGTTCGGCAGTTGCTCGTTCATGCGGGCGTGAGCGGCCTCCGCCCAGGATAGGTGGCGGGGGCACGCGCCCGGCGTGGTGCCCGAAAGGTGGTCAGTGGCCCCGCGGTGCCCACATGATCACGGCCATTCCGGCGAGGCAGATCAGCGCCCCGGTCACATCCCAGCGGTCCGGGCGGTAGCCGTCCGCCACCACGCCCCAGGCCAGTGAACCGGCCACGAAGACACCGCCGTACGCCGCCAGGACGCGGCCGAAGTGGGCATCCGGCTGGAATGTGGCGACGAAGCCGTAGATACCGAGGGCCATGACGCCCGCGCCGACCCACAGCCATCCGCGGTGTTCGCGCAATCCCTGCCAGACCAGCCAGGCGCCGCCGATCTCGAACAGCGCGGCGAGGAGGAACAGGGCGGCGGAGCGGAGGATCAGCATGCGGCCACCCTCGCATGCCGGCCGCTGCGGGACGGGCCTGGGCGAAGCCGGACGCCACGGCAGCCGGGCCGCAGGGGGACCGGCCTGCCCGCACCACGAACGGGAGCGACCTTGCCATGTCCTGATCGGGGTCGCCGTGGTCACGGCTGCAGTGCCGGCCGCCACCGCCGAGGCGCTCGCCCGTCGTACGGCGACGGTCGACGCGTGACCGCTCGCACGCCTCACCTGCCCGGCGGCGCCTGTCCCGCCGTCCGCGTGGCATACATGCGGTGATCGTCCGGGGGCCGACGCGGAGGAAGTGACGTATGCGGAAGCGGATCGCAGGTGTGCTGGGCGCGGCCCTGGCGGTGGGTGCCGCCGTGCCCGCCGTGGCGGTGGTGCCCAAGGTCGCCATCGCCTCTCACGGGTATGTGACCCTGACCGGTGGCCGGGCCGACGTACGGCTGACCCCGCGCAACGACGGGTGGGCCGCCGTCGCCCGGGCGACCGTACGGTTGCGCTTCTCGCGCGCCCTGGGCGGTCCGCAGCAGCTGCCGAAGGGCTGTGCGGCGGCCGACGCGAACACGGTGGTGTGCGGGACGGGACCGCTCGCGGCGGGCGGGACGGGCTGGGAGATCCGGCTGCGGGTGGGTCTTGCGGGGGCGCCGGCCGAGGTGCGGCTGCAGGTCGAGACCCTGCACAACGGCGACGCCGCCGACCGGGACTCCGTCGGGGACCGGCAGCAGGTGCTCGCGCTGGAGACGGGGGACGAGTACGCCTTCTAGGGGCGCTCATGGGGGGCTGTGCCGGACGTAGGCCGTGGGGGGCACCCCCACCGTCGCCGTGAAGTCCCTCACCAGGTGGGCCTGGTCCGCGTAGCCCAGGTCGGCTGCCAGGCCCGCCCAGTCCACCGCCCTCTCGGTCTCCGCGCGTTCCAGGGCCTCGTGGATGCGGTAGCGCAGGACGACCCACTTGGGGCCCACGCCCACGTACGCGGCGAACAGGCGCTGCATGAGCCGTACGGACATGCCCTCGGACCGGGCGAAGTCGGTGACGCGGCGGATGGTGCGGTCCGTGCGGATGCGGTCGACCAGGGCCATGGCGAGGTCGGCCCGGGGGTCGGGGCGGGGGGCGAGGCCGAGGAGGAAGGTGTCCAGGGCGGCCACGCGGGCGTCCTCGTCGTCGGGGGCGAGGACGGCGTGCGCGTCGGCTTCCGGGAGCGGGAGCCGCTTGCCCGTCCACTGTGACACCGGCCGGTCCGGGAAGAAGGGGCGGAAGCCGCCCGGGCGGAACTGGATGCCGCAGACCCGGCCCTTTCCCTCCAGTTTCTGGGTGAAGAGTTCCAGGCCGATGCCGGCGATCTCGGCGAAGGGCTCCCGGTCCTCGTACTGCTGGAAGACGATGTTCACGGACGGGTGCGGGACCACGTGTGAGGCGTACGGCCGGGTCAGGTCCCAGTCGATCAGCCAGTAGTGCTCCAGGTACGGCCGCAGGGGTGCGGCCGGTTCGCGGCGGCGGAAGTCCACGTGCGCGAAGAGCTCCGCTGCGTCGACGATTCCTCGGGTGTCACGGCGTGGGACGGCCATGTCCGGGATCGTACGAGCGGGCACTGACAGGGGCGGAATAGCGGGAAGGGCGGAACCGTTTGCGAGTATGGTTGAATCGTAAACAACTTGGAGGGTGTGAGCGATCATGCAGTTCGGGATCTTCAGCGTCGGTGATGTCACGCCGGACCCGACCACGGGCCGGACGCCGACCGAGCGCGAGCGGATCAAGGCCATGGTCGCCATCGCGCTGAAGGCCGAGGAGGTCGGCCTGGACGTCTTCGCGACGGGCGAGCACCACAACCCGCCGTTCGTGCCGTCGTCCCCGACCACGATGCTCGGCCACATAGCCGCGCGCACCGAGAAGCTGATCCTCTCCACGTCCACCACCCTCATCACCACCAACGACCCGGTGAAGATCGCCGAGGACTACGCGATGCTCCAGCACCTCGCGGACGGCCGGGTCGACCTGATGATGGGGCGCGGCAACACCGGCCCGGTGTATCCGTGGTTCGGGCAGGACATCCGGGAGGGCATCAACCTCGCCATCGAGAACTACGCCCTGCTGCGCCGGCTGTGGCGCGAGGACGTGGTGAACTGGGAGGGCAAGTTCCGCACGCCGCTGCAGGGCTTCACGTCCACGCCGCGCCCCATGGACGACGTGCCGCCGTTCGTCTGGCACGGCTCCATCCGCTCCCCGGAGATCGCCGAGCAGGCCGCCTTCTACGGCGACGGCTTCTTCCACAACAACATCTTCTGGCCCGCCGACCACACCAAGCGCATGGTCGAGTTCTACCGGGAGCGCTTCGCCCACTACGGGCACGGCACCCCCGAGCAGGCGATCGTCGGCCTGGGCGGGCAGGTGTTCATGCGGAAGAACTCCCAGGACGCGGTCCGCGAGTTCCGCCCCTACTTCGACAACGCGCCGGTGTACGGGCACGGGCCGTCCCTGGAGGACTTCACCGAGCAGACCCCGCTGACCGTCGGGTCGCCGCAGCAGGTGATCGAGAAGACGCTGGGCTTCCGCGAGTACGCCGGCGACTACCAGCGGCAGCTGTTCCTGATGGACCACGCGGGACTGCCGCTGAAGACCGTGCTGGAGCAGCTCGACATGCTCGGCGAGGAGGTCGTGCCGGTGCTGCGGAAGGAGTTCGCGAAGGACCGGCCGGCCGGGGTGCCGGACGCGCCGACGCACGCGTCGCTGCTGGCCGCCAAGGAGGCCAAGGAGGCCGGGGAGAGCGCGAAGGAGACCGCCGCGGAAGGGGTGAGCGCCGTATGAAAAAGCTGGTCGTCGTCTCGGCCGGGCTGAGCGTGCCGTCGTCGACGCGACTGCTCGCGGACCGGCTGGCCGCCGCGGTGGAGCACCGGGCGCCGGTGTCGGTGCGGGTCGTGGAGGTGCGGGACCTCGCCGTGGAGATCGCGCACAACTTCACCAACGGCTTTCCGGGCCCGGCCCTGGCCGCCGCGCTCGAGGCCGTGACCAAGGCGGACGGGCTGATCGTCGTCACACCGGTGTTCTCGGCGTCGTACAGCGGGCTGTTCAAGTCGTTCTTCGACGTGCTGGACAAGGACGCGATGGTGGGCAAGCCGGTCCTGATCGCCGCCACCGGCGGCTCGGCCCGCCACTCCCTGGTCCTGGACCATGCGCTGCGTCCGCTGTTCTCCTACCTGCGCGCGGTGGTCGCCCCGACGGGCGTCTACGCGGCGTCGGAGGACTGGGGCGCGGAGGGCCTGCCGGAGCGGGTCGAACGGGCGGCGGGGGAGCTGGCCGGGCTGATGGGGGCGGGGTCCCTCCGGGAGGAGCCGGACGGGGCGGTGACGGTCCCTGCCCCCTCCGCACCCGAGCCCGCCGAGTCCGTGGCGGGGTCTGCCGGTGCCGTGCCGGAGCCCGCGGGAGCCAAGAGCGCGGCCGGGGCGGCGGACGGCGACGGTGCGCCCGCCGGGGACGACCGTGGCGCGACCGTCTCGCACGGCTTCCGGGTGGTCCCGTTCGAGCAGCAGCTGGCCGCCCTGCGCGGCTAGGGTCTTTCGTTCGGGTCAGGCCGGACCATGCCGTGGGTGTGGGTGGGCCGCCGCCGTCGTGCCGTGCCGGCCCACCCTTCCGCATCGGCCCCTCTCCGGACCGGGGGGAGGATCCGGGACCGGCCGGCGGACCCCTCACCCGGCTCGCCCTGGGATGGCGGGCCGGGGGGCTCGGGGGTTCGGCGGGCCGGTGGCTCTGATCGCGCCGTCGGGCGGCGGGCCCCGCCGCCCGACGCCCGCGGCCGCTGCGCCGCGGCCCGCCTCGATGACTCTCCGCGTTCCCTCCCCGGAGGGTCACGCGGTGAAGTGACTCAGCCGACACAGTGGCCCGACCAGGTAAGTCACCGCAGCCGAGGCGGTGAGAGGCGGGTAAGAAGCCCCTTCCTCGCTCCACCACCCGCTGGTGCACCGCCGTGACCTTGGCAGACTGGGGGCGTGACCCAGACAGTGCTGCTCGCCGAGGACGACCGCGCCATCCGTCATGCCCTGGAACGCGCGCTGACGCTGGAGGGTTACCAGGTGACCGCCGTGGCCGACGGGGTGGAGGCCCTCGCCCAGGCCCACCGCAGCCGCCCCGACGTGCTCGTCCTCGATGTGATGATGCCCGGCATCGACGGCCTCCAGGTGTGCCGCGTGCTGCGTGCCGAGGGCGACCGCACGCCCATCCTGATGCTCACCGCACTGGTCGAGACGGCCGACCGCATCGCCGGCCTGGACGCGGGCGCCGACGACTACGTCGTCAAACCGTTCGACGTCGAGGAGGTCTTCGCCCGGCTCCGGGCCCTGCTGCGCCGCACCAACGGCGGCCCCTTCGAGGCCCCCAAGGAAGAGGACAAGACCCCCATCGGCCAGGTGTCCGTCGCCGGGCTGCGCATGGACGTGCAGGCGCGCCGGGCGTGGCGCGGCGAGCGCGAGCTGGAACTGACCCGCACCGAGTTCGACCTGCTCGAACTACTCGCACGCAACGCGGGCATCGTGCTCGACCACGCCACGATCTACGACCGCATCTGGGGTTACGACTTCGGCCCCGGGTCCAAGAACCTCGCCGTCTACGTGGGCTATCTGCGGCGCAAGCTCGACGAGCCGGGCGCACCGGCGCTCATCCACACGGTTCGCGGCGTGGGGTACGTACTGAGGGAGGACTAGGTGCCTCCACGCGGTTCCGGCGCCGACGCGGGCGTCGGATTCTGGATGCGCCTGTGGCATCGGCTGCCGCCCGGGCTGCGCGGCCGGCTGCGGCTGCGGGCCCGGCTGCGCAAGGTGTCCTCGCTGCGGACGACCTTCACGGTGTCGTTCGCGGCCGTCGCCGCCGGCGTCACCGTCCTCGTCGGCTTCCTGAGCTACGACGCCGCCGCCCGCCTGGTGCGCGTGGACCAGCAGACCGTGTTCACCCAGGTCGTCGCCGACCTGCGGGACCAGGTCAGCCAGAAGCAGCTGATGCCGGACGACTTCGCCATCTCCGACAAGGACCACGACACCCCGCGCGACGACATCATCCGCCCCGCCCGCACGGTCGTGCAGGTGCTCGGCCCCGGCGGCGCGGTCGTCGACCACTCCAACCCGCCGCTGCCCGTGGGCGCCGACGACCGCAGCATCGCCGCCAGTGCCAAGGCCGCCAAGCTGCTGGAGCACAAGAACGTCGACGTCGGCGGCGACGTCTACCGGGTCGCGACCGTCGCGCTCGGCCACGGCCGGGGCGGGGTGCAGGTCGCCCAGGAGCTCAGCTCCACCGAGGACCTGCTGCGCAGCCTCCAGCAGCGCACGGCCCTGCTGATGGGAGCGGTCGTGAGCGCGGCCGGCCTGTTCGGCTGGTGGCTGGCCCGGCGGATCACCCGGCGGCTGGTCGTCCTGGCCGGGGCCGCCGAGGACGTGGCGCGCACCCGGCGGCTCGGCATTCAGGTGCCGGTCACCGGGAACGACGAAGTGGGCCGTCTCGGCCGGTCCTTCGACCGCATGCTCGGGCGCCTCGCCCGGTCGGAGGAGGACCAGCGGCGCCTGGTGCAGGACGCGGGTCACGAGCTGCGCACGCCGCTCACCTCGCTGCGGACGAACATCTCCCTGCTGCGCCGGATAGACGAGCTGCCGCCCGCCGCCCGCGAGGAGCTGGTCGCCGACCTCGCGGAGGAGTCCCGCGAGCTGACCGACCTGGTGAACGAGCTGGTCGCGCTGGCGGCCGGGCAGTCGGACACCGAGCCGGTGCAACGGCTGACGCTGGCCGACGTCGCGGAGGACGCGGCGACGATCGCCCGGCGGCGTACGGGGCGTGAGATCGCCGTCCGGGCCAGTGGTGACACGACGGTCGACGGCCGTACCACCGCCTTGCAGCGAGCGGTGTCGAACCTGCTGGAGAACGCCGCGAAGTTCGACCGGGACGCCGAGGCGCCGATCGAGATCGTCGTGACCGGTCCCGAGCATCCGCTCCAGCTGGAGGACTCGGACGAGCCGGAGAGCGGGACGCCGCTGGGGATCGTACGGGTGGAGGTGCTGGACCGGGGGCCCGGGATCGAGGAGGCGGATCTCATGCGGATCTTCGACCGGTTCTACCGGGCCGCGGACGCGCGGAGTCTGCCGGGGTCGGGGCTGGGGTTGTCGATCGTGCGCGAGGTCGCCACCTCGCACGGGGGCGCGTCGTTCGCGTACCGGCGTGAGGGGGGCGGGGCGGTCATCGGGTTCACGGTGGGCGGAGGAGCCAGGGCCGGGGCCGGGGGCGACTGACCGGGGCACCTTCACCCGACGTGCACGCGTGGCCGGCGTGCGCGGTTCGGTTCCGCTTCGCGCAGGACCTCCCGGGTGACCGGGGCCACCTCGCCCTGGCCGAAGAGGAAGAAGCGCAGGAAGTTGGCGAACGGGTTGCCCTCGGTCCACTCGAAGTAGATGTGCGGGATGCAGCCGGTGCTCTCCCGGACGTGCAGCAGCAGGGCCGCGAGGGCGTTGGGGATCGAGGACGACTCCAGGGTGAGCACCCGGTAGCGGCCGTGCATGACCTCGCCGCGGACCGCCATGCTCGACTCGAACTCCGAGGGGTCGCCGACGGTCACCTCCACGAAGACGAAGTCCTCCTGGAGCGGGAGGTCGTTGTCGTTGCGGATCTGCTCGATCTTCCCCCGGTACTCGTCGTGGTCCCGGTTGCCGGGCTCGTTGGCGATGAAGCGGATACGGCGGCTGGCGATGTCCCTGACGAAACGTTCCGCCATGTCGTCGAGCGTCACGCTGGTCACGCGCAGCTCGAAGGAGCGGGCCAGCCGGGACAGCAGGGAGACGAGGATGATGCCGGCGATGAAGCAGGCGCCGATCTTCACACCGTCCGGCCGCTCGATGACGTTCATGACCGTCGTGTACAGGAACACCGTGGAGATCGCCGCGAAGAGGACCACCAGACGGCGCTGGCGGGCCTTGTGGGTGGCGATGGTCACCGCGATCGCCGCGGAGCTGATCAGCACCAGGACGCCGGTGGCGTAGGCGCCGCCCTGGGCGTCGACGTTGGCGTCGAAGATCCAGGTGACCAGGAAGGCGATCAGGGTGAAGACGATGACCATGGGGCGCACCGCGCGGGCCCAGTGCGGGGCCATGCCGTAGCGGGGCAGGTAGCGGGGCATCAGGTTGAGCAGCCCGGCCATGGCGGAGGCGCCCGCGAACCACAGGATCGCGATCGTCGAGATGTCGTAGACCGAGCCGAAGCCGCTCCCCAGGTACTCGTGCGCGAGGTAGGCCAGCGCGCGCCCGTTGGCGGGGCCGCCCAGTTTGAATTCGGGTGCCGGGATCAGCAGCGTCGTGATGAAGCTGGTGGTGATCAGGAAGACGCTCATGATGACCGCGGCCGTGGTCAGCAGCTTCTTGGTGTCCCGGATCCGGCCGGCGGGCCTGTCCTCGGTGTCGCCGGGGTCGCCCTGGACGTGGGGCATGACGGCGACACCGGTCTCGAAGCCGGACAGGCCGAGCGCCAGCTTCGGGAAGACGATCAGGGCCAGCCCGACCATGACGAACACGTTGCCGTGCTGCACGGTCAGAGCGGCGGTCCAGTCGGTCACCACGTGCTCGGCGGTCAGGACGTGCCACAGGCCCACCACCACGACGACGGCGTTCAGCGCCAGGTACACGCCGACCAGGGCGACCGCGACGCCGATGGCCTCCAGGAAGCCCTTGAGGAAGACGGCACCGAGCAGGGCGATCAGAAGCAGGGTGATCAGCATCTGGTGGCCGTGCAGGGCGCTGGTGAGGTGGGGGTTCTGGATCAGGTGGGTGGAGGCGTCGGCGGCGGAGAGGGTGATGGTGATCAGGAAGTCGGTGGCGGCGAAGCCGAGCAGGGTGAGGACGAAGAGCTTGCCCTGCCAGAAGGAGAGCAGGCGCTCCAGCATGGCGATGGAGCCTTCTCCGTGCGGGCTCTCCTCGGCGACGCGGCGGTAGACGGGCAGGGCGCCGGCCAGGGTGACGGCGACGAGGACGACGGTGGCGACGGGGGAGAGCAGGCCGGCGGCGAGGGCGGCGATACCGGGCTGGTAGCCGAGGGTGGAGAAGTAGTCGACGCCGGTCAGGCACATCACACGCCACCAGCGCTGGCCCTTGTGCGGGGGCTCGGGCTGGGCGTACGGACCCTGCGGGACGTCCGCCTTGCCCATGTCGGACAGCCCCTGCAGCATCCACGCCCGCAACCGGCTCGGACGAGCGTGCTCCGTGGCGGCCATCGGCGTGCTCCTGCCCTACGGCTCTACGAACGGCCCGGCCACCTACGGCACATCCACCCCATACGTGGCCATAGAGGATGCCGCGCTACCAGCGTAGGCAGAGGGAGGGGCGGGGGCCTGCGCACGGCGGCGGGCGGAGGGCGGCGCGGGTCGGCGGCAGGGACGCGAAGCGGAAAAAGGTAAGAAATAGCTCGTCGAGGTGACCCGATCCACCTGCTCTGATTACAACAGGTAACCGGTTCGGGGGCGTCGGCGTTAGTGCAATGCGGTGACATCCGGGTCGCCGCCGGATCGGTTACATGGAAGCCTCAAGAGTGCGCGCGCTGGGGGAGTCCGTCAGTGGGGGATCTGTCGAAGCACAGGAGACAAACGTGAAATCCTCACTTCGCACCCGCTCCGCCCGTGCGCTTGCCGCCGGTGCCCTCTCTGCTGCGCTGCTGGCGTCCGCGGCGGCCACCGCGTTCGCCGCCGACCCGGTCGCACCCAACCCGGTCGCACCCAACCCGGTCGCGCCCGACCCGGCGCACAGCGCGTCGGCGAAGCTGCCGGGCCTGGTGACGAAGCCGGACCAGACCAACCGCAAGCCGGCTGTGACCGCGGCCTCGATCACCATCCGCGCCAACAAGACCGACGTGAAGTCCGGCCAGTCGGTGACGCTCACGGGTCAGACCAAGGGCCTGAAGGCGGGCGACAGGCTCGACCTCCAGCGCTACGACGGCAGGAAGTGGACCACCGTGAAGACCGTCACGGTCAAGCGGGGCAGCAGCTACACCTATGCCGTGGTCACTCCCAAGCTGACCGGGATGGGCAAGGAGAAGCTTCGCGTGGTTCACGCGAAGACGATGTCGCCGACGGTGACCATCACCGTGAAGTGACGCCGTGAAAGCGGGGGCGTCCCGGACGGGGCGCCCCCGCTTCCACGTGCCTCCCCCTGGGCACGGGGGTGTGTCCGTCCCCTCTGGGCGCGGGGATGTGTGCGTCCCCCTGGGCGCGGGGATGTGTCCGCCCCCAGGGCGCGGGAGGCCGGGCGCACCCGTAGTTGAATCGGGCCATGATCTATCACGTCGTACCGCTCGCCGACTGGAACGCGGCTCCCGACCGCCCGTACGCCCCCGCCTCCCTCGCCGAGGACGGCTTCGTCCACTGCTCTCCCGACGAGGAGACGACGCTGGCCGTCGTCAACGCGTTCTACCGGGACACGCCGAGGCCGCTGCTGGCGCTGCTCCTCGACGAGAGCCGGCTCACCGCGCGGTGCGAGTGGGAGCGGGCGGTCCCCGCGCCGCCGCCGGGCGTGGCCGAGGGCACCCTGTTCCCCCATGTGTTCGGCCCGGTCGACCGCGACGCCGTCACGCGGATCCTGGAGGTCGAGTGGGACCAGGAGGGCCGGGCGGCCGGGTTGAAGGACGTGGACTGATCCGCGCGTCGATCAGCGCCTGCCGCTGGGCAGCGCGGCCCCGGCCCCGGCCCCGGCCCCGGCCCCGGGCCCGGGGCCGAGGCCGAGGCCGAGGGCCTGGGAGCGGGCCCGGGCATCAGGCGCCGTAAGAGCCCCGTCAAAGACGCGGGGACCGCCGTATGAGGGCCGTCAACGGACGACCGGATCCGGCCGGAGAGGAGTTCTCCTCTAAGCGTCCGTTTGCCGCACCTCATTCCAGGAGTTCGCGATGGCCGATGTGGCCTTCGTCGTCGTCACGCTCGCTGTCTTCGCGCTGGTGGCCCTCGTCGCCAAGGGGGTGACGAAGCTGTGACCGCCGAGGCCGCATCCGATTTCGAGATGGGCGTCGGCCTGGTCGTGGCCGTCGCCCTGCTGGGCTACCTCGTCCTCGCCCTGCTCTTCCCGGAGAGGTTCTGACGGTGACATCGACTGCCACCGCAGCGGGCGACATGGGCCCCGTCCTTGCCGGCTTCCTCCAACTGCTCTCGCTGATGGGCGCTCTGGCGCTCGCCCACGTTCCCCTTGGCACCTACATGGCGAGGGTCTTCTCCTCCGACAGGCACCTGCGCGTCGAGAGATGGATCTACCGGGGCATCGGCGCCGACCCCGACACGGAGATGCGCTGGCCCGCCTACCTGCGCGGTGTCCTCGCCTTCTCCACGGTCGGTGTCCTCTTCCTGTACCTGCTGCAGCGGATCCAGGGCGTGCTGCCGCTGTCGCTGGGCTTCAAGTCGATCGACCCGGCCCAGGCGTTCAACACGGCGGCGTCCTTCGTGACCAACACCGACTGGCAGTCGTACTACGGCGAGCAGGCCATGGGCCACGTCGTGCAGACCGCCGGGCTGGCCGTGCAGAACTTCGTGTCGGCCGCGGTGGGCATCGCGGTGGCCGTGGCGCTGGTGCGCGGCTTCGCCCGGTCCCGTACCGGTGAACTGGGCAACTTCTGGGCCGACCTGGTGCGCGGCACGATCCGCATCCTGCTGCCGGGCGCGGCGATCGCCGCCGTCGTGCTGGTGGCGTGCGGCGCGATCCAGAACTTCTCCGGCATCCACGAGGTCGGCCGATTTCTCCATGGGCACGGCATGGGCGGCTCGCAGCAGTGGAACGGCGGTGCGGTCGCCTCGCAGGAGGCCGTCAAGGAGTTGGGCACCAACGGCGGCGGCTACTTCAACGCCAACAGCGCCCACCCCTTCGAGAACCCGACCCCGTTCACCAACCTGTTCGAGATCTTCCTGCTGCTGGTGATCCCCTTCTCGCTGACCCGCACGTTCGGTGTGATGGTCGGCTCGGTCAAGCAGGGCTACGCGATCCTCGCGACGATGGCCACCATCTGGGTCGGCTTCGTCATCCTGATGATGTGGACGGAGTTCGCCCACCACGGCCCGGCCCTGCAACTCGCGGGCGGTGCGATGGAGGGCAAGGAGGTCCGCTTCGGGGTGGGCTCCTCGTCGATCTTCGCGGTGTCGACCACGCTGACCTCGACCGGCGCGGTGGACTCCTTCCACTCCTCCTTCACCGGACTCGGCGGCGGCATCGCCATGCTCGGCATGATGCTGGGCGAGATCGCGCCCGGAGGTACGGGCTCCGGCCTCTACGGCATCCTGGTCATGGCCGTGATCGCGGTGTTCATCGCGGGGCTCATGGTCGGCCGTACGCCCGAGTACCTGGGCAAGAAGATCGGCTCCCGTGAGATCAAGCTGGCCGCGATCTACATCCTGGTCACCCCGGCGCTGGTGCTGGTCCTCACCGCCGTCTCGATGGCGCTGCCGACCCCGCGGCACTCGATGCTCAACCCGGGCGCGCACGGGTTCTCCGAGGTGCTGTACGCCTTCACGTCCGCGTCGAACAACAACGGCTCGGCCTTCGCCGGCCTGAACGCGAACACGGACTGGTTCAACACCAGTACGGGGCTGGCGATGCTGCTCGGCCGCTTCCTGCCCGTCGTGTTCGTCCTCGCCCTGGCCGGCTCGCTCGGCGAGCAGAAGGCGGTCCCGGTCACCGCGGGCACCCTGCGCACCGAAAAGCCGCTGTTCGCCGGGCTTCTGGTGGGCGCGATCCTGATCATCACCGGTCTCACCTACTTCCCGGCCCTCGCGCTGGGTCCGCTCGCCGAAGGGCTGGCGTGATGACCGCCCGTACAGACAAGCAAGAGGACTCGATGTCCACAGCCACACCCACCGGGGCGCCGCACGGCGACGTCCCCACCGGGGCGCCGCACAGCGACGTGCCCACCGCGCACAAGCCCGCCGCGGGCCGTGTCGGCGCGGGCCTGTTCGACGCCGGGCAGCTGCTCACATCGCTGCCGGACGCCTTCCGCAAGCTCGACCCGTGGGTGATGGTCAAGTCGCCCGTGATGTTCGTGGTCCTCGTCGGCTCCGTCCTGACGACCGTGTTCTCGTTCAAGGACCCGGGGGACTGGTTCGGCTGGGCGATCAGCGCCTGGCTGTGGCTGACCGTCGTCTTCGCCAACCTGGCGGAGGCGGTCGCCGAGGGCCGCGGCAAGGCCCAGGCGGACACGCTGCGCAAGGCCAAGACGGACACCGTGGCCCGCCGTCTGGCCGGTGACGGCGAGGAGCGGGTGGCGGGCACCGCACTGCGCATCGGTGACCTGGTGGTGTGCGAGGCGGGCGACATCATCCCCGGCGACGGTGACGTCGTGGAAGGCGTCGCCTCCGTCGACGAGTCGGCCATCACCGGCGAGTCGGCACCCGTGATCCGCGAGTCCGGCGGCGACAGGTCCGCGGTGACCGGCGGAACGAAGGTCCTCTCCGACCGCATCGTCATCAAGATCACGACCAGGCCCGGTGAGACCTTCATCGACCGCATGATCAACCTGGTCGAGGGGGCGGCCCGGCAGAAGACCCCGAACGAGATCGCGCTGAACATCCTGCTGGCCTCGCTGACGATCGTCTTCCTGCTGGCCTGCGCCACGCTGCCGCCGTTCGCGGACTACGCGGGCACCCACCTGACGATGGTCGTGCTGGTGGCCCTGCTGGTCTGCCTCATCCCGACGACGATCGGGGCACTGCTGTCGGCGATCGGCATCGCGGGCATGGACCGCCTGGTCCAGCGCAACGTCCTGGCGATGTCGGGCCGTGCGGTCGAGGCCGCCGGTGACGTCTCGACGCTGCTGCTCGACAAGACCGGCACCATCACCTTCGGCAACCGTCAGGCGTCCGAGTTCGTGCCGGTCAGGGGTGCGACGGATGCCGAGGTGGCGGATGCCGCCCAGCTCTCCTCGCTGGCCGACGAGACGCCGGAGGGCCGCTCCGTCGTCGTCCTCGCCAAGGAGCGGTACGGGCTGCGCGAACGCCACCAGGGCGAGCTGGCCGGCGCCGAGTGGATCGCGTTCACCGCCCAGACCCGTATGTCGGGGGTGGACGTCGACGGCAGGGAGATCCGCAAGGGCGCGGCCGGTTCGGTCATCGCCTGGGTGGAGGAGCGGGGCGGCACCGTCGCCGAGGACGCGGGCGGGATCGCGGGCCGTATCTCGGAGGCGGGCGGCACCCCGCTGCTGGTCGCGGTCCAGGACGAACGGGGCGCCCGCGTCCTCGGTGTCATCCACCTCAAGGACGTCGTCAAGGACGGCATGCGGGAGCGGTTCGAGGAACTGCGCCGCATGGGCATCAAGACCGTCATGATCACCGGCGACAACCCGCTCACCGCGAAGGCGATCGCCGAGGAGGCGGGCGTCGACGACTTCCTCGCCGAGGCCACCCCCGAGGACAAGATGGCCCTGATCAAGCGGGAGCAGGCGGGCGGCAAACTGGTCGCGATGACCGGTGACGGCACCAACGACGCCCCCGCCCTCGCACAGGCGGACGTCGGCGTGGCCATGAACACCGGGACGTCGGCCGCGAAGGAGGCCGGCAACATGGTCGACCTCGACTCCGACCCGACCAAGCTCATCGAGATCGTCGAGATCGGCAAGCAACTCCTCATCACCCGGGGCGCGTTGACGACGTTCTCCATCGCCAACGACGTCGCGAAGTACTTCGCGATCATTCCGGCGCTGTTCGCGGCGGTGTACCCGGGCCTGGGCAGGCTCAACATCATGCACCTGTCCTCACCGGACTCCGCGATCCTGTCGGCGGTGATCTTCAACGCGCTGATCATCATCGCCCTGGTGCCGCTCGCCTTGAAGGGCGTGCGCTACCGGCCCATGAGCGCGGACAGGATGCTGCGCCGCAACCTCGGCATCTACGGCATCGGCGGCCTGATCGCCCCCTTCATCGGCATCAAGATCATCGACATGCTCATCTCCCTCATCCCCGGGCTGCACTGAACCGAAAGCGTGCTGATCGTCATGAACAACTCGGTCACGAACACCGCCCGGCTGCTCGGGGCGGCCCTGCGCGCCCTTCTCGCGCTGACCCTGGTGACGGGCGTCGTCTACCCGCTGGTGATCACCGGGATCGCCCAGGGGCTGTTCCCCGGCAAGGCGAACGGCTCCAAGATCGAGGCGGACGGCGGGGTCGTCGGCTCCTCCCTGATAGGGCAGTCGTACGACCTGCCGCTGAAGAAGGGACAGCAAAGTCCCGAGCCCGACCTGAAGTGGTTCCAGGGCCGCCCGGCGAACGGGCTCGGCACCAACAGCGTCAACACCCGGTACAAGCTGATCCTGTCCGGCGCCACCAACCTCGCGGCCGACAACGAGGTGCTCGTCCAGCAGGTGAAGGCGGCCCGTGCCGCGGTCATCAAGGACGACTCGGTGCCCGGCTACACGGTCAAGCCCTCCGACATCCCCGCCGACGCGGTGACCTCCTCCGGCTCGGGCCTGGACCCGGACATCTCCCCGCAGTACGCCGAACTCCAGGTCCACCGGGTCGCCCAGAGGAACGGCCTGTCCGTCGCCCAGGTGGAGAAGCTGGTCGAGGACCACACGCAGGGGCGCACCCTCGGTTTCATGGGGGAGCCCCGCGTGAACGTCCTGGAGCTCAACATGGCACTCAGGGAGCTTGTGGGCAGGCACTGACGGTGGCCCGGCCGGGCTCAGCGGGTCTCGTCCGCGCCCTCCGGAATGGTCACGAGGGTGGTTCCCAAGGCTGCGGGCGGTCATGTCGCCGCAGGCGGTGGTCGCGTCGGCCGGCCGGTCGGCACTGCCGGAGTGAGGCGGGAAAACAGGCGAACAGCAGGTGGGTGCCGTTAGGGCGGGACCCGAAAGTCCCGCCCGAAACACGCGAAAGTCGAGGTCAGGGCCACACCAGGCAATACGGCTGATGCCCTGCCTCATGCAGCCGATGCGAGAAGTCCTGCCACTCGTGCAGCAACTGGTACACGTTGAACGCGTCCCGCGGGCCGCCCCGGTCCGGCACCGTCGACCAGATGAAGGCCGCCGCGCCGACCTGTTCCTCGCCGATGCCGCGCAGTGGATCCACGACCGTCATGGGGAGTTTGACGACCGCGTAGTCGGGGTGCAGGACCACCAGTTCCAGCGGTGGGACCTTGTGCAGCGGGACGCCCTCGATGCCCGTGAGCACCATCGCCGCCATCGTCTCCGGCTTGATCTTGGTGAACATGCCGCCCATGCCGAGCTCGTCACCACCGAGCTCCTCGGGGCGCATCGAGATCGGGACACGGGCCGCCGTGGCGCCGTCCGGCGCGCCGAAGTACTTGTACGTCACCCCCACCCGACCACCATTCCCGCTTCCTGCCCCGAGCCGATCCCGCCTACGGTTCACATGGTCCATGCCATCCATACGCGTCAGTCGGTCGATTCGCTCAGGACCACCGGGACCGACAGGACCACCCTGTGAACCCTGCGTCTGACGTGTCTCGCTCGTTTCCTCCGCGTCGCGCCGGTGCCTTCCCCGCCGGGCACGCCGAGGACCGAGGTCATCGGTCCCTTCGCCCAGTCCGCCACCGCGATGCATATCTCCACCCGACTGCTTTTCTAGGACGCGTGGCCCCCGCCGCGCAACCCGATCATCGTGTCAGTGACCTCCCCCGCGGCCGCCCGCCGAAACGTGCGTTCAACCACCTGTCCGCAGGATCTTCGAGGCCTCTGACACCATGGCTAGTGTGAGCTATCCGTACGAAGCCCCAGTTTCGCAGACTCTTTTCGAGCGCGCGGCGGTCGTCACGCCCGGCGGCGTGAACTCTCCGGTGCGCGCCTTCCGCGCCGTGGGCGGTACGCCCCGGTTCATGGTGTCCGGTAATGGTCCGTATCTGACCGACGCCGATGGACGCGAATATGTCGATCTCGTGTGTTCCTGGGGGCCGATGATCCTCGGGCACTCCCACCCGGACGTGATCGCCGCGGTCCAGGATGCCGTCGCCCACGGTACCTCCTTCGGTACGCCCGGTGAGGGCGAGGTCGCTCTCGCCGAGGAGATCGTCGCCCGGGTCGCGCCCGTCGAGCAGGTCCGGCTCGTCTCCAGTGGCACCGAGGCCACCATGTCCGCCATCCGGCTCGCCCGCGGGTTCACCCAGCGGTCCAAGGTGATCAAGTTCGCCGGTTGTTACCACGGGCACGTCGATTCGCTGCTGGCCGCCGCGGGCAGTGGTGTGGCCACCTTCGCGCTGCCCGACACCCCCGGTGTCACCGGCGCCCAGGCCGGCGACACGATCGTCCTGCCCTACAACGACCTCGAGGCCGTCCGCGCCGCCTTCGCCGCGCACCCCGGCGAGATCGCCTGCGTGATCACCGAGGCGTCCCCGGGGAACATGGGCGTCGTCCCGCCGCTGCCCGGGTTCAACCAGGGGCTCAAGGACCTGTGCCGGGACAACGGCGCCCTCTACATCTCCGACGAGGTCATGACCGGGTTCCGCACCAGCAGGGCCGGCTGGTACGGCGTCGACGGGGTCGAGCCCGACCTGATGACCTTCGGCAAGGTCATGGGCGGCGGTTTCCCCGCCGCCGCGTTCGGTGGCCGCAAGGACGTCATGGCGCACCTCGCGCCGGCCGGGCCCGTCTACCAGGCCGGCACCCTCTCCGGGAACCCGGTGGCCACCGCCGCCGGCCTCGCGCAGTTGAAGCTGCTCGACGACGCCGCGTACGACAAGGTCGACGCCGTCTCGGCCGAGATCCGTACGCTCGTCACGGAGGCGCTGAGCAAGGAGGGCGTGGCGCACCAGCTGCAGAACGCCTCCAACATGTTCTCCGTGTTCTTCACCGACCGGCCGGTGCGCAACTACGAGGACGCCAAGGCGCAGGAGTCCTTCCGGTTCACCGCCTTCTTCCACTCCCTCCTCTCCCAGGGCGTCTACCTGCCGCCCTCCTCGTTCGAGTCCTGGTTCGTCTCCACCGCGCACGACGAGCGGGCCATCCAGCGGATCGCCGACGCCCTTCCGGCGGCGGCCCGGGCAGCAGCGGAGGCAACCGCGGCATGAGCGACATCACAGTCGTCCACCTGATGCGGCACGGCGAGGTCGCCAACCCGGACGGAATCCTCTACGGGAGACTGCCCGGCTACCACCTCTCCGAGCTCGGCCGGCAGATGGCCGAGCGGGTCGCCGAGCACCTGGCCTCGCGGGACATCACCCATGTCGTCTCCTCCCCGCTGGAGCGGGCGCAGGAGACGGCCACCCCGATTGCCAAGGCACACGGTCTCGATCTGGCCACCGACGAGCGGCTCATCGAGGCCGACAACGTGTTCCAGGGGAAGACCTTCGGCGTCGGGGACGGGGCGCTCAGGCGGCCCGAGAACTGGAAGCACCTGGTCAACCCGTTCAAGCCGTCCTGGGGCGAGCCGTATGTGGAGCAGGTCGTCCGGATGATGGCGGCGCTGAACGCCGCCAAGGACGCCGCGCGCGGGCACGAGGCCGTGTGTGTGAGCCACCAGTTGCCGATCTGGATCGTGCGCAGCTTCGTGGAGCGGCGGCGGCTGTGGCACGACCCGCGCAAGCGGCAGTGCACGCTCGCCTCCCTCACCACGTTCACGTACCAGGGCGACAAGATCGTGTCGGTGGGCTACACCGAGCCGGCCCGCGACCTGGTGCCGCCGCATCTGCGCGCGGGTGCCAAGCCGGCGAAGGGGAAGTCCGCTCCCGGGAACAGCAAGGCGTTCGGGGCCTGAAAGCCTGTGGGACCCAGGGTCTGACGGCGGAACACAGGGCCTGACGGCGGAAGAGGGGAAACGTTCCACGCCCTACGGTTGACGGCTCGGCGTACGCTTCGCCACAAGACGTATCCAGTCCTGGTATCAGGCAGTATCTTCGTAAAATCCGCTCCTGGTATGCGGTTTCAGCGGAACCTGCCTCTCCATCGCGCCCTCTCACTGTGCGACCACTGAGAGGGCGCTATGAGATGGGGACGGAATGCGGGACATCAGCCGACGGGGACTGATAGGACTCGGCGCGGGGGCGGCGGCCATGGGACTCGCCGCGTGCGGTACCCAGCATGACGGCGCGAGTCCCGCCCACGGTTCCGGCAAGGGGGGATCCGACGGTTCCGGCGGCCCCGGCAACAGCCCCACGGCCACCGCTCGTCCGCTGGGTGACGGTTCCACCGCCGACACCGGCAAGCAGCCGAACCAGCCGGACAAGCCGGTGCCGCTGGAGCCGGGCCAGACTCCTCCGCAGTTCGTGGTCTTCTCCTGGGACGGCGCCGGCGAGGTCGGCAACGGCCTCTTCCCGCGCTTCCTCGACCTCGCCAAGGAGCACGGCGCGCACATGACGTTCTTCCTCTCCGGGATCTACCTGCTGCCGGAGTCGAAGAAGCGCAAGTACCTGCCGCCGAACAACGCGCCGGGCGCCTCCGACATCGGCTACCTCAGCGACGACCACGTCAAGGCCACGCTGACCAACGTCCGCCGGGCCTGGCTCGAAGGCCACGAGATAGGCACCCACTTCAACGGCCACTTCTGTGGCGAAGCTCACGGCTCGGTCAAGTGGTGGACGCCCAAGCAGTGGCGCAGCGAGATCGACCAGGCCAAGGCCTTCGTCAAGGAGTGGAAGACCAACACCGGCTGGCACGACATGCCGCCCCTGCCCTTCGACTACGACAAGGAGCTGGTCGGCGGCCGTACGCCCTGTCTGCTGGGCCAGGACAACCTGCTGCCCACCGCCCGCGAACTGGGCTGGCGCTACGACGCCTCCTCGCCCGGCGGCAATCAGGTGTGGCCGACGAAGCGACACGGGCTCTGGGACTACCCGCTCCAGGCGATCCCGTTCCCGGGGCACAGCTTCCAGGTGCTGTCCATGGACTACAACATCATGGCCAACCAGTCGAAGAACTCGACCAAGGCGCCCGCGTACAACTACCCGGGCTGGCGCCAGCAGGCGGCACAGGCCTACATAGCCGGATTCAAGCGGGCGTATGAGACAAACCGGGCACCTTTCTTCATAGGCAACCACTTCGAGCACTGGAACGGCGGCATCTACATGGACGCCGTCGAAGAGGCGTTCAAGCACATCGCTCGGGAGAAGGAGAAGGGCGCCGACGTCCGCATCGTCTCCTTCCGGCAGTTCACGGACTGGATCGACGTGCAGCGGCCCGAGATCGTGGCCAAGCTGCGCACGCTCGGGGTCGGGCAGGCGCCGGCCGGCGGCTGGAAGGCGTTTCTCTCCGAAACCTCCGGTGCCGGCAAGAAGACCTCGGGCGGCACCTCGGGGACCCCATCGAACCCCGCCTGAAATGCGGGTTTCCGCCCACAAGGGGGGTGCGCAAGATCCCCGGAACGGACATGCGAAACTTTTCACATGAGTGCCGCCTGTCGCGCCCCCCAGCGCCTGAACCGCACCCGTAGCCGCAGCCGCCGACGCGCCGTCCTGGCCACCGCCGGGGCCGCCGTCGCGGCGCTCGTCCTGTCCGCCTGCGGGTCCGGCGGCACCTCGGGGGGCTCCGGCAACACCAACTTCATCACCGGCAAGGACGGCATCGCGACCGTCAAGAAGGGCGAGCGGGCCGACGCCCCCGACCTGTCCGGCACCACCATCGACGGCAAGAAGCTCGACGTCGCCGACTACAAGGGCAAGGTCGTCGTCATCAACGTCTGGGGCTCCTGGTGCCCGCCCTGCCGCGCCGAGGCGCCCAACTTCGTCAAGGTCGCCAAGGAGACGGCGAGCAAGGGCGTCCAGTTCGTCGGCATCAACACCCGCGACACCAGCACCGGTCCGGCCCGCGCCTTCGAGCAGCAGTACGGGGTCACGTACCCGAGCCTGTACGACCCGACCGGCAAGCTGATGCTCCGCTTCAAGAAGGGCACGCTCAACCCGCAGGCGATCCCGTCCACGCTGGTCATCGACCGGGACGGGAAGATCGCCGCGCGCACACTGCAGGCCCTCACCGAGGACAAGTTGCGCGAGATGCTCGACCCGGTCCTCGCGGAGAAGTGACGTGACGGCCGTCTCCACGCTCGCCGCCGAGGGCTACAACGGCACGGTGCTCAACGGCGCCCTGCTGGTCGCCCTCCCCGTCGCCCTGCTCGGCGGTCTCGTCTCCTTCTTCTCCCCGTGCGTCCTGCCGCTGGTGCCCGGCTATCTGTCGTATGTGACCGGGGTCACCGGCACCGACCTGGCCGAGGCCCGGCGCGGGCGGATGGTCGCGGGCGCCTCCCTGTTCGTGCTCGGCTTCACCGCCGTGTTCGTCTCCACCGGGGCGCTGTTCGGGTTCTTCGGCTCGACGCTCCAGGAACACAAGGACGTTCTGTCCAAGGTGCTGGGCGTCTTCATGATCCTCATGGGTCTGTTCTTCATGGGGGCGATGCCCTGGTTCACCCAGCGGGAGTTCCGCTTCCACAAGCGGCCCGTGGCGGGTCTGGTCAGCGCGCCCGTGCTGGGCGCGCTGTTCGGCATCGGCTGGACCCCGTGCATCGGCCCGACCCTGTCCTCGGTGCTGATGCTCTCCTCCGACCAGGGCAGCGCAGGTCGCGGCGCCCTCCTCACCATCGCCTACTGCCTCGGCCTCGGCGTGCCCTTCGTGCTCGCCGCCGTCGCCTTCCGCAAGGCGCTCGGCGCGTTCGGCTGGGTGAAGCGGCACTACCAGTGGGTGATGCGCATCGGCGGCGGCATGATGATCGCGACCGGGCTGCTGCTGGTCACCGGCGCCTGGGACGGCATCGTGCAGCAGATGCAGAGCTGGTCCGACGGCTTCACGGTGGGGGTCTGATCCATGAGCGACACACGGAGCACCGACGTGCACAGTGAAGAGGCCCCCGAGATCCTGGCGCAGGACAGTGAGGCCGACCTCGGCGAGGCCGGGTCGCAACTGTCCACCGCCCCCGTCGAGACGGCTGTGCCCGGCTCCTTCGGCGGCTCCCGCGCCCCCGGCGCCAAGGGCTGGATCACCTGGACCGCGCGGGAGATCATCGGCTGGGCCCGCTGGTTCTGGCGGCAGCTGACCTCCATGCGGGTCGCGCTGATCCTGCTGTTCCTGCTCTCGCTCGCCGCGGTCCCCGGCTCGCTGATCCCGCAGACCGGCCAGAACGCGCTGAAGGTCCAGGACTTCAAGGACTCGCACAAGACGCTCGGCCAGATCTACGACAAGCTCGGGCTGTTCCACGTCTACAGCTCGGTGTGGTTCTCCGCGATCTACATCCTGCTGTTCATCTCGCTCATCGGCTGCATCATCCCGCGCACCTGGCAGTTCACCGGCCAGCTCAGGGGCCGTCCGCCGGCCGCCCCCAAGCGGCTGACCCGGCTGCCCGCGTACGCGACCTGGCGCACCGACGCCGACCCCGAGCAGGTCCGCGAGGCCGCGCTGGCGGTTCTGGGACGCCGCCGCTTCCGCGCGCATTCCCCCAAGCTCTCGGCTTCTCTCGAGCAGGGAGGGACCCCCATCGGGGACGCGGTGGCCGCCGAGAAGGGCTATCTGCGCGAGGCCGGCAACCTGGTCTTCCACATCGCGCTCGTCGTGATGCTGGTCGCCTTCGCCTGGGGCCAGTTGTACAAGACGGAGGGCAACAAGCTGATCGTCGAGGGCGACGGCTTCTCCAACACCCTCACCCAGTACGACGACTTCAAGTCAGGCAACCTCTTCAGCGACGACAACCTGGTGCCGTTCAGCTTCACCCTGGACAAGTTCACCGGCACCTACGAGCGCAACGGCCCCAACAAGGGCACCCCGCGCACCTACCAGGCGAACATCACCTACAGCGTGGGCGCCTACGGCAAGGACAAGAAGACCACCATCAAGGTCAACGAGCCGTTGGTGATCGGCGACGCCAAGGTGTACCTGGTCAGCCACGGCTACGCGCCTGTCGTCACCGTCCGCGACGGCAAGGGGAACGTCGTCTTCCATGACGCCGTGCCGCTGCTGCCGATCGACTCCAACGTGACCTCCCAGGGCGCCGTCAAGGTCCTCGACGGCTACAAGAACGCCCAGGGCCAGTCCGAGCAGCTCGGCTTCCCGGCGTTCTTCGTGCCGACCTTCGCGGGCGCCGGCCAGGGCACGATGTTCTCCCAGTTCCCGGCGCTCGACTACCCGGTGCTCGCGGTGTCCGCGTACCACGGCGACCTGGGCGTCAACGCGGGCATCCCGCAGAACGTGTACCAGCTGGACACCAAGGCGAGGGGCCTGAAGCCGTTCAAGGACGCCAAGGGCGACATCGTCAAGGCCCGTCTGCTGCCCGGCGAGACCATGAAGCTGCCGGGCGGGAACGGCTCGATCACCTTCGACAAGCAGATCAAGTCGTGGGCCGGCTTCCAGGTGGTGCAGCAGCCCGGCACCGGGTGGGCGCTCGGCGGCGCGATCGCCGCGATCTTCGGCCTGGCCGCCTCGCTGTTCATCCAGCGCCGCCGCGTGTGGGTGCGCGCGACGACCGGGGCCGACGGCGTCACCGTCGTCGAGATGGCCGGCCTCGGCCGCAGCGAGTCCGCGAAGGTGCCCGAGGAGCTGGGTGACCTGGCCGCGCTCGTCCACGAGCAGGCACCCACGAAGACCGACGAGAGCGACGAGACCGTCGAGTCCGCCGAGAACGACGAGACCGCCGACGACACGACCCCCGACGCCGACCCCGAACAGGAGCCGGACGCCGCAACCCCCGTACCTGCCGCTGAAGGGGCTCAGAAAAAGTGACCCTCGCCACCGCCACCAACGAACACCTCGCGAACATCAGCAACACGCTGATCTACTCCGCGATGGCCGTCTACACCCTGGCCTTCTTCGCGTACATCGCCGAATGGCTCTTCGGCAGCCGCAGCAAGGTCGCCCGCACGGCCAACGCGCTCACCACCGAGGCCGGGCGGAAGGCCGCCGGGCCCGCGGTGACGGTCAACAAGGCGGGGGGCACCGCGGTCCTGGAACGGCCCAAGGTCGTCACCCGGGCCGTGGCCGGCGCCCGTGACGTGCCGGACGGCCCCGGCGCCCACGGCGGTGACGAGCAGGGCGACCTCTACGGGCGTATCGCCATCTCCCTCACCCTGCTCGCCTTCCTCGTGGAGCTGGGCGGCGTCATCGCCCGTGCGGCCTCCGTGGAGCGGGCGCCGTGGGGCAACATGTACGAGTTCAACATCACGTTCTCCACGGTCGCCGTCGGCGTCTACCTCACGCTGCTGGCGCTGAAGAAGAACGTGCGCTGGCTCGGCCTCTTCCTGACCACCACGGTCCTGCTCGACCTCGGCCTCGCCGTCACCGTCCTCTACACGGCGAGCGACCAGCTGGTCCCGGCCCTGCACTCGTACTGGCTGTACATCCACGTCTCCACCGCGATCATCTGTGGCGCGGTCTTCTACGTCGGCGCGGTCGGCACGATCCTGTACCTGTTCAAGGACTCCTACGAGAACAAGCTGGCGAGCGGCGGCAAGCCCGGCACCTTCGCCACGTCCGTCCTGGAGCGGCTGCCGTCCTCGGCGTCCCTCGACAAGTTCTCCTACCGCGTGAACGCCGCCGTCTTCCCGCTGTGGACGTTCACGATCATCGCGGGCGCCATCTGGGCGGAGTCCGCCTGGGGCCGCTACTGGGGCTGGGACCCGAAGGAGACCTGGGCGTTCATCACCTGGGTCGCCTACGCGTGCTACCTGCACGCCCGCTCCACGGCCGGCTGGAAGGGCCGCAAGGCGGCGTACATCGCGCTCATCGCCTTCGGCTGCTGGCTGTTCAACTACTACGGCGTGAACATCTTCGTGGGCGGCAAGCACTCGTACGCGGGCGTCTGAGTCCCTGCGACGAAAGCCGGTTCCCCGGACGCGGGTCAGGGGGAACCGGCCTTCGCCGTGCACGCGGGCGAGCGGCCGTAACGCGTGCGGAACGCTCCCTCGGGAGCGAGGCTGGTGTCATGACCGATCCCATCGAAGAGGGCACAGCCGAGCACCGGGGGGACGCCTACGTACGGCACTACCTGCTGCGCCTGCCCCGCCCCGTGGAGGACGTCTGGCCGGTGCTGGCCTCCGCCGCCGGCCTCGCGGAGTGGCTGGCCCCCGCCGAGCCGTTCGAACCACGGCTCGGCGGCGCGGTGGGCCTGCGGCTCCCGGACGGCCCGGCCGAGGGCCGGATCACGGCCTGGGACGTGGAACGGGTCGCCGAGTACACGGTGGCGGGCAGGGGCCGCATCCGCTTCCACCTGGAGCCGGGCCGCCCGACGGGGACGACGGTGCGGTTCACGCACGAGAGCGGGGAGGACAGGGACCCGGGCTGGCGGGAACGGTTCGAACGCCTGCTGGGGTCCTTGGCCCCGGCTCTTGACGACGGTGCCTAGGCAGGGGGCAGGCACTCCTTGGCCGGCGGACGGCCCTCCGGCCAGGCGATGCGCACGAACCGCGCACCCCCGTCCGGGGTGAGTTCCACGATCGGTACGGCCTTGTCGTACGGGTTCCCGTGCACGTCGAGGCAGATCCAGCCGCTCGCCCCGTCGACCCGGTGCGAGCCCTTCATGAACGCCCACTCGTTCACCACGTCCGCCAGCGCCGGCACCGCGTCGCCGGTCGGCGTGGCCTCCCGCATCCCCTGCACCGCGAGCCGCATGGCGTCGTACGCGATGGTCAGCTGCCCGTCGGCGAGATCCACCGGACCGATCGGCCCCACCGGCTGCTTCGTGCCACGCGCGATCAGGCCGTCCAGCTCCTGCGCGTCCGCCGCGCTGCCGCCGGTCCGCGCCGTCTCCTTCTTCCACGCGTCGGGATGCGCGAGCGCGGTGTAGCGCACGGACAGGTTCCGCGTGAGGGCCTTCCAGTCGAGGCGCTTGTCCCCGTTGAGGTACGAGCCCTCGTCGCCCGTGAGCACGGTGAGCCGGTGGTCCATGCAGCCGCGCGCGCCCAGCGCGTTGACGAACTGCCGCAGCTGGGTGTGGCGCCCGGCGAACAGGATCGTGTCCGTGGTCTTCGGGGTGTCGCACACCAGTTGGGTGATCTGCCGGAACTGGTTCGCGGTCGTGCCCTCCTGCGTTCGGTCCACGGGCGGGGTGAACGGCTGCGCCTGGTACGGCGATCCGGCCACCAGCTTCTCGAACGCGCTCTGCAGGGTGCGCGTGTAGGGGTCGCCCGGCTTGTCGTACACCAGCAGCGCCCTGCCCCCGGAGACCCGGGCGAAGGACGCGAGCGCACGGGCCGAGTCGCTGTTGGTGGGGGCGACACGGGCGAGCCCCGGGTAGGGGTCCTTGCCGTCGGCCCCGTTGGCGAGGCTGTCGGCGGTGATGGAGGAGCCGACGACCGGGATGCCGCGGTGGGTCAGCTCCTTGACGGCGGCACGGTTGTTGTCGGTGCTCAGCCCTATCCCGGTCACCGCCCGCAGCCGGTCGGCGCCCTCGGCCATCAGCGTCAGCCGGTCGACCACACGCGGCCAGTAGGACCCGTCCCGGCCGGTGTTGGCGAGCACCAGCCGGATCTGGGGGGTCTCCCCGGTCGCGTCATGGTTGGCCCGGTACTGGGCGAGATAGGCGCCCTGGAGTTCGTGCAGCGTGTCGTCCACGCTGTCCGGGTCGCTCGCGGTGAACGGCTCGAAGAGCGCGACGGTGACGTAACTGCCGGACTTCAGACGGTCGTTCTCCCGGTACACCGCCTTCACCACGTCGGCGAACCGACGCTGCCCGAAGTCGTACGCCGTCGTCGACACGCCCACGCAGTCGCCGCCGTCGAGGCGGGCCACGCCCGGAGCGCAGGAGGGCTGCCGGCCGACGTAGGTGACGACGGCCCACGCGGTGCCGGCCACCAGCACGGCGGCGAGCAGCAGCGCCGCATACCGGCGGAAGCGGATCTCCCAGACGTCCTCGCGCAGCCAGGTCCACCAGCGTGCCGCCATCATCGCCCCCCGTTCTCGTACGGTCCGCGGGGACCGCCCCGGCCACCGGGACCACCCGGAACACCCCCGCCCCACGGACCGCAACGGCCCGCCGTCATACCGGTCATCCCCGGCCCCCGTCCCCGTCCCCGTCCTCGCCGTCGCCGGGGATGCGCAGGGTCCGTCCGGCCAGCGCGTCCGTCGGCCAGTCCCGCGAGGCACGCCACAGCAGGGCGGTGCCCGAGGGACGCAGGTTCGACAGCTGCTCCAGTTCGAAGCGCAGCCGTTCGGCCACCTTCACATCGGGCAGCACCAGCGGATCGGTCAGCTGCCACACCGCGTGCAGCAGCCGCCGCACCCGCAGGTGCAGGACGGGGTCCACGCCCTGCGGCGGCCGCTGTTCGGCATCCGTACGGCCGAGCGCCACCGCGGCCCGGTGGTCGTGGTCGTGACCGCCGTCGAAGTCCCGGCCCTCCGGGTCGTGCGCGTGGTAGTAGGGCGCGGACGCGATGAAGACCAGCGCGGACAGCCAGGTGCCGACATCCGTGCCGGTGAAGGTGTCGCGCAGATGGGCCACGGCGAAGTCCGCCTTGCCCAGGGCGAGTTCGTGATGCAACCGGTAGCGGGCGGCGTCCGCCCCGCCCTGCTCGCCGTAGTGGTCGACGAGCGCGCGGTGCGCCGCCTGCCACTGGGCGTGGCCCGCGTCGAGGTGGTGCAGCCGCAGCAGGAGCAGCGTGCGCAGGAACGGGTCCCCGACGAACTGTCCCGGCGCGCTCGGCCAGCCCTCCGCGGCGAGCCGTTCCTCCAGTCCGAGCACCCCCGCCGCGCCGAAGTCGTCCGGGAGGCGGTCCCGGGCGAGCGCCAGCGCGGACGTGCGGTCGTGGGCGGCCGCGAGCACGGTCAGCTCGTCGAGCCGGCCGCCCGGGACCAGCCGGTCCAGCAGCTCCTGGTAGGCGGGGCGGCCGTCGTGGTCGTCGTGGACGGTGACGTCCCCGGTGAGCAGCGCGCCGAGGGACGCGGCCCCGCGCGGCAGGTTCTGCCGCGCCGACTCGGCGAGCAGGGTGATGCCCAGCGGGCTGCCGCCGGTGAGCCGGTGCGTGGCGTGCGGGAGCTGGGGCGGTACGTCGACGCCCTGGCAGACGGCGCCCACGATGTGCAGGGTGTCGTCGGGCTTGAGCGGCGGCAGCGACACGAGCAGCGCCCGGGAGGACGGGGAGGCGCCGGGCTCCCAGCCGGTGGTGCGGGCGACCTCGGTCAGGGTGCGGCGGGCCGCGTTGCGCAGGGCCGGGTGGGTGTGGCCGCGCAGAGCCGAGAAGAAGACGACCTGGTCGCGGATGCCGTCCGCGCGGTCACGCAGGACGCACTCCAGCAGGCCGCGTCCGGCGGGCTCCTGCACGTTGTCGATGAGGATCACCGGGCGGCCGACGCGGCGGGAGCGCTGCACCACACCCGCGTAGGCGTCGTCGAGGTCGGCCAGCAGGGCCCGCACGAGATGGCGCTCGGCGTGGGTGCGGGAGTCGCCGCCGGCCCGGAAGTGCCCGGACAGCAGGATGAGCCCCAGCTTGGGGTTGCCGCCCGCGTTCGGATAGTCGCGGTACCAGGTGGCCGCCCTGCGCAGCCGGCGGTGGGTGGGGGAGACGCCCTCGCTGAAGGACTCCAGGGTCGCCTCGATGATCGGCTCGACGACGGGCCCGGTGTTCGACATGGACGCGATGAGCTTGGCGACCACCTTGCTCACCCAGCGGCCCGCGAAGCCGTCGAGGAAGGACCGGGAGTCGTTCAGCAGGAGGATCCGCTCGGCCTCCTGCCGGATGCGCGGTACGTCCCGGTCGCCCCAGCCGCCCGCCGCGACCGCGAGCAGCCCGGAGGCGAGGCGCGGGAACCCGATCCGCCGGGCGCCCGTGACAGGCTCGGCGAGCTGCTCGGCGACGGTGGTCAGCGCCTGCGCGACCGGCGACCAGACCTCGCCGGGCCGCTCCGGCGGCGGCCCCGCGAACTGCGGCTCCTCACCGTCGATCAGCGCGACGGGCGTGTGCCCCTGGTAGGCGGCGCGCACCTCGTCGAGCAGCGCGCTCTTGCCGAGTCCGCGACCGCCCGCGAACACCACGAACGGCAGGTCGGCGTCGTGCTCGTACGGACAGGAGCGGAGCTGGTGGGGGCGCAGACCCACGAGCCGCGAGGCGAACCCGGGCGGCTCGGTGTCGAACAGAGGCTCCCGGCCGTGCAGCCGTCTGTCGTCCACCGCATCTCCCCCCGGCGCGGTCCGCTTCGCTGTGCTGCTGTGAGCTGTACCCAGAAGTGAGGTATACCCAGACCACCGTTGAAAAACGGGGAGTTGATCCGGATCGGAGCGCACGATGACCGTCTGGTTGCGAAAGTCTGCGGAACGAGGACGACGATGACCGAGGCCCTGACCGATCCCCGTATCCCCACCATCGACCTGCGGCCGTGGCTGCACGGCGACCCCGCCGCCCGCGCCCGCATCGCCCGCACCGTCGACGAAGCCCTCCAGACCGCGGGATTCCTGCTGGTCACCGGCCACGGCGTGGACCCGTCCCTGCGCACCCGGATCCGCGAGGCCGCGCGGACCTTCTTCACACTGCCGGTGGCGGTCAAGGAGAAGTACGCGGCCCGGGTCGGCGGGCGCGGCTGGCTCGGCCCCGGCACGGAGGCCAACGGCTACGCGGAGGGCACCGAGACACCGCCCGACCTGAAGGAGTCACTGACCTTCGCGACGCAGGAGCCGTTCGAGGACCCGGAGATCGACGCGGAGTGGTACGCGCCGAACGTCTGGCCGGCGGAGGTGCCGGAGCTGCGCGGGCTGTGCGAGGAGTACCTGGCGCGGATGGCGGAGCTGGAGAACCGTCTGCTGTCGCTGCTCGGCGAGGCACTGGGCCTGGAACCGGACTTCTTCACACGGCACATGGCCCGTCCGACCTACGGCTTCAACATCAACTGGTACCCGGGTAGGGACGTCGTCGGCGAGCCGGAGCCGGGCCAGTTCCGCATCGGCCCGCACACCGACTTCGGCACGGTCACGATCCTGGACCGGCAGGCGGGCAGGGGCGGCCTGCAGGTGTGGACGGACGAGGGCGGCTGGGAGGACGCCCCTTACGACCCCGAGGCGTTCACCATCAACATCGGTGACCTGATGGCCCGCTGGACGGGTGACCGCTGGCGCTCGGGCCGCCACCGCGTCCTGCCACCGCCGGTGGACGCTCCCGCCGAGGAGCTGATGTCCCTGGTCTACTTCGGCGAGTGCACCCCGGGGACGATCGTGGAGTCGGTTCCGGCGCCGGTGGGCAGGGTGGCGTACGAGCCGGTGGACTCGCATGTGTACCTGCGGGAGAAGCTGGACTCGATCACGGTGAACTGAGGCCCACTGGAGCAGCCCGGGTTCCGTCAGTCGGCCGCGGGCCCCTCGCCCCGCTCCCGCCGCCGCAGCTCCTCCTCGCGGCGGCGCAGGTCGGCCTCCCACTCCTTCAGCAGGGCCTCGTCCTTCTTGTTCTCTTCCTTGAGGGACCTGAGGAACTCGGGATTGTCGTCGGGTGCGACAAAGGCGCTGCGGTGGTTGCGGTGCCACTCGGAGGGCGTGGATCCGTACGCCGGGGCGGGGCCGCGGTGCTTGCCGGCCACCAGCCAGGCGATCGGGCCGACCAGCACCTCGCCGAAGAGCAGGATGATGATGACCCAGACCACCTTGGGCAGCCCGCGCACCTGCTCCTCGGGGGTGTTCAGGCAGTCGATGAAGGCGTATATCCACAGCGCCAGGACCAGCAGGAACGGCAGATACCTGAACATGGTGGTGCGATCCCCCAGGAGACGGCGAGGGGCGTGCGACTGGCCCCGGTGACGGGGTCAGGGTAGCGGGCGGCCGCTGTGCTGTTCCGGGGGCGCTGCCCCCCGGCCGCTCCGCGCGGCCGGACCCCCCGGCCGAACCGCCGGGGTGCCCGGAGTTCTGCACCGGGTCTCGGCGATACTGGGACGCATGGCTTATGACGATCTTCGGTCCCTGCTCCGGGCGCTGGAGCGCGAGGGAGACCTCAAGCGCATCAAAGCCGAGGTCGACCCCTATCTGGAGGTCGGGGAGATCGTCGACCGGGTGCAGAAGTCCGGCGGTCCCGCGCTGCTCTTCGAGAACGTGCGCGGGTCGAGCATGCCGCTGGCGATGAACGTCTTCGGCACCGACCGGCGGCTGCTGAAGTCCCTCGGCCTGAAGTCGTACGACGAGATCTCCGAGAAGATCGGCGGCCTGCTGAGGCCCGAGCTGCCGCACGGGTTCGTCGGGGTGCGCGAGGCCTTCGGGAAGCTCGGCGCGATGGCGCACGTGCCGCCCAGGAAGGTGAAGGCCGACAACGCGCCCGTCCAGGAAGTCGTGCTGCACGGCGACGACGTCGACCTCGACACCCTGCCCGCCCTGTTCACCTGGCCCAAGGACGGCGGCTCCTTCTTCAACCTCGGGCTGACCCACACCAAGGACCCCGGGACCGGGATCCGCAACCTCGGTCTGTACCGCCTCCAGCGCCACGACAGGCGCACCATCGGCATGCACTGGCAGATCCACAAGGACAGCCGCAACCACTACCAGGTGGCGGCCCGGCGCGGGGAGAGGCTGCCGGTCGCCATCGCCTTCGGCTGCCCGCCCGCCGTGACGTACGCCGCCACCGCGCCGCTGCCCGGCGACATCGACGAGTACCTGTTCGCCGGCTTCATCGCGGGCAAGCGGATCGAGATGGTCGACTGCAAGACGGTGCCCCTCCAGGTCCCGGCGAACGCCGAGGTGGTCCTGGAGGGCTGGCTGGAGCCCGGGGAGATGCTGCCGGAGGGGCCGTTCGGCGACCACACCGGCTTCTACACCCCGCAGGAGCCCTTCCCGGCGCTGACCATCGACTGCGTCACCATGCGCCGCCGCCCGCTGCTCCAGTCGATCGTCGTGGGCCGCCCGCCGACGGAGGACGGACCGCTCGGCCGCGCGACGGAGCGGTTCTTCCTCCCCCTGCTGAAGATCATCGTGCCGGACGTCGTGGACTACCACCTGCCCGAGGCGGGCGGCTTCCACAACTGCGCGATCGTCTCGATCGACAAGAAGTACCCCAAGCACGCCCAGAAGGTGATGCACGCCGTCTGGGGCGCCCACATGATGTCCCTCACCAAGCTGATCGTGGTCGTCGACTCCGACTGCGACGTCCACGATCTGCACGAGGTCGCCTGGCGCGCCCTCGGCAACACGGACTACGCCCGGGACCTCACCGTCGTCGAAGGCCCCGTCGACCATCTCGACCACGCCTCCTACCAGCAGTTCTGGGGCGGCAAGGCGGGCATCGACGCCACGAAGAAGTGGCCCGAGGAGGGCTACACGAGGGACGGCGGCTGGCCCGACATGGTCCTGTCCGACCCCGATACGGCGGCGAAGGTCACCCGCCGCTGGAAGGAGTACGGCCTGTGAGCAGCGCCTCCGCCGCGATCCCGCAGCCCGGACGCACCAAGGCGTTCCTGCGCCTGGTGATGATCGAGCACTCCGTCTTCGCCCTGCCCTTCGCGTACATCGCCGCACTGACCGCGATGTACCAGTGGGACCGGAACATCCACTGGGGACGGCTGCTCCTCGTCACCGTCGCGATGGTGGGACTGCGCACCTTCGCCATGGCCGCGAACCGGATCATCGACCGCGAGATCGACGCCCGCAACCCGCGCACCGCCCAACGCGAGCTGGTCACCGGCGCGATGACGGTGCGGCACGCGTGGACCGGCGCCCTGATCGCGCTGGTCTTCTTCCTGGGCGCCGCGGCCCTGCTCAACCCGCTGTGCCTGGCGCTCGCCCCCATCGCGGTCATCCCGATGGTGGTGTACCCGTACGGCAAGCGGTTCACCAACTTCCCGCAGGCCATCCTCGGTCTCGCCCAGGCGATGGGCCCCATCGGCGGCTGGCTCGCGATCAGCGGCAGGTGGGACTGGGACGCGGTGATCCTCGGCCTCGCCGTCGGCATCTGGATCGGCGGCTTCGACCTGATCTACGCCTGCCAGGACGTGGAGACGGACCGCGAGATCGGCGTCCTGTCGGTACCGGCCCGCTTCGGCATCCCGGCGGCCATCTGGGGCGCCCGCGCCTGTCACGCCGTCACCACGGCACTGTTCGTCTGGTACGCGGTCGTCACCGGCGCCGGCTTCTTCTTCTGGCTCGGCCTGGTGATCGTGGCGGGCGCCTTCCTCTACGAGCACACGATCGTCCGCCCGCACGACCTGACCCGCCTGAACCGGGCCTTCTTCAGCGTCAACGGGTTCATCGGCATCGCCCTGTTCGGGTGCGCGCTGCTGGATCTCCTGACCCGCGGGCTGACGGCCTGAATGCCGTGCAGCTCAAAAGCTGTGCGTCCACTGTGTCATTCATGTGATCGGCGTACGTACAGGGCTGGTAACGGACGGCACTTCGCGGAGTGAAATGCCGCCCGGTCGGGTTAAAGAATCGTCCTGATTCTGGCGAGAATTTTCTTGAAACGGGCCTTTTCGGTGGGGCGGGCGCGCCCTGTGCCCCAAGACTGCTGTGCATGGCTACGACAGTCCTCACCCCGCCCACCGGTGCCGTTCGCCGCGCGCCGTGGCGTTCGCCGGCGGATCAGCCGGCATACGCGCGCCCGGCGCTGCTGGTCATCATCGTGCTCGCCGCCGTGCTCTACGCATGGGGGATCGACCACAGCCAGTACCACACGTTCTATGCGAACGCCGTCCGCAGCATGACGGAGAGTTGGAAGGCTTTCTTCTACGGCTCTTTCGACCCCGGGAATTCCATCACCCTCGACAAATTGCCGGGATTCCTGTGGCCGCAGGCGCTTTCCGCCCGCATCTTCGGATTCCATCCGTGGGCGCTGATCCTTCCTCAGGTCCTCGAGGGGGTCGCGAGCCTGCTGGTCCTGCACCGGCTGGTGCGCCGCTGGGCAGGCGTGAACGCGGCGCTGATCGCCTGCACGGCGTTCCTGCTGACACCGGTGGCCGTGGGGCTCTTCCGCACCGCCGTCGAGGACCCCGCCTTCACGTTGTGTCTGCTGCTGGCGGCCGAGGCCACCCAGCGTGCCGCCCGGGACGGCCGACCGGGCCCACTGGTGCTCGCCGGTGTGTGGGTCGGGCTCGGCTTCCAGGCCAAGATGCTGGAGGCATGGGCGGTGCTGCCCGCGCTCACCCTGGTCTACCTGCTCTCGGCCCCGATCACGCTGCGGAGGCGGCTGGCGCACCTCGGCGTGTCCGCGGTGGTGACGACCGCCGTGTCGGCGTCCTGGATGCTCGCCGTCACCCTCACCCCCGCCAAGGACCGGCCCTATGTGGATGGCACCACCAACAACTCCGCGTTCAGCATGGTGGTCGGCTACAACTTCCTGAACCGCTTCTCCTCCCTCGGCATCAGCGCGGCCTCCACGGGGAGCGTGAGCGCCACGCAGGGCGGCGGAGGCGGCCGGGGCGGCCCATGGCAGGGGACGGGCCTGGGGCAGGGGGCAGGTCCGGGGCAGGGGGCCGACCGGACGGGCGGCACCGGCGTCGGCGCCCAGTACCGCCGTACCGGTACGCGGGACGCCCTGGGAGCCGGGACCAACGCAGTGCACCGGACCGGCGGCCGGGGCGGTGACCAGAACGGCTGGTCGAAGATGTTCGGTACCTCACTCGCCTCCCAGACCGGCTGGCTCTACCCGATCGCCGCCGTCGCCGTCGTCTGCGGTCTCCTGTGGCGCCGAGGCAGGCCGCGCACCGACCGGACCCGTTCCGGGTTCCTCCTCTGGGGTACGTGGCTGACCACGTACTTCCTGGTCTTCAGCGCGGGAAGCGTCGCCGGCCACACGTACTACATGGGCGTGATCGCCGTACCGCTCGCCGCGCTCACCGGCGGCGGTGTCGCGCTGCTGTGGCGCGCCTACCGCGCCGGCGGCCGTCGCGCATGGGCGCTGCCGGGCGCGGTGGCGGCGACGGCGGCGTGGAGCGCGTACCTCGCCGGCCAGTTCCCGTCGTTCCTGCCGTGGCTGGCGCCCGCGGTGGGCGTGCTCGGTCTCGGATCCGTCGTCCTGCTGGTGTGGGCCCGTCCGGGTCGTACGCCGTCCGGCGGCCGGCTCGCCCTCGCCGGGCTGGCGGCCTCCCTCACGGCGGTGCTGCTCGCGCCGAGCGCGTGGGCGGTGCAGGTGTTCAACCCCTCCTACAGCAGTTCCGGCATGGGCGCGGTCGGTCCCTCCGCCACGAACCGCGGCCACGGCTCGGTGATTTCGGCGGCCGGCCGGACGGGCCGCCCGGCCTGGGGCGGCGGCGCGACGCGCGGCACCAGGGCGACCCGCGGCGGCACGGGCGGCTTCGGCGGCGTGGGCGGATTCGGGGGCGTGGGCGGCTTCGGCGGCATCGGCGTGGAGGGCGGGCTCACCGCCACCCAGCGGGAGGTGCTCGACTACACCACCGCGCACCAGGGCTCGGCCGCCTACGTGTTCGCCACCACAAGCTGGAACGGCGCGTCCCCGTACATCCTCGCCACCGGTGCCCACGTCCTGCCGCTCGGCGGGTTCAGCGGCAGGGTGCCGTTCCCGACCGAGGCGCAGTTCCGGGAGCTGGTCGACACGGGCAAGGTGCGGTACGTGCTGCTGGACGCCGGCCGCGGCACGGGCGCACCGTTCGGCGGCGGCGGTGGGACGACGGCCACGGCGCGGATCACCGACTGGGTCCGCTCCGCCTGCACCCCCGTCCCGGCCTCGGCGTACGGCGGCGCGGACTCCGCCGCCCCGGGCACGGCCGGCGGAGCGGCCGCGGCCCAGACGCTGTACCGGTGCACGCCGGGCCACTGACCGGCCCGCGCCGGGACGGCCCCTCCGCTCGCGGGCGGAGGGGCCGTTCTCATGAGCGGGTCCCGTACCGGGCGAGGAGGCGGCGGGGGCTCCGGTAACCGGCCCCTTGGCCCGTTCCTGCGCCGCGGCGCCGGATAGGCTCGGTGTCGTGAACCGAGTCAAGCCAGGAGAGACGCCGCGTACGCCTTGGATCGTAGGGGTGTCCGGCGCTTCCGGCACCCCGTATGCCGCCGCCGTACTGCGTGGACTCCTCGCCGCGGGCGAGAGCGTCGACCTCGTCGTCTCCCGTGCCTCGCGGCTCACCCTGCTCGACGAGACAGGGATCGCCTTCCGGGACGCCCACTGGCGGGAGGACCTGCGTGAATGGCTGGGACGGGGCGCCGACGGAAAGCCGGGGACGTTCGTGGTCGACGTCGACGGAGACCGTGTGCGGCACTGGGGCGCCGGTGACCTGGCCGCCGGGCCGTCCTCCGGGTCGTACCCGGCGAAGGGCATGCTGATCGTGCCCGCGTCCACGGCGTGTGTGGCGGGGGTCGCGCTCGGGCTGTCGAAGGACCTGTTGCAGCGGGCCGCGAGCGTCACCCTCAAGGAGGGGCGGCGCCTGGTCGTCGCCGTACGGGAGACCCCGCTCGCCGGGCAGACCCTCAAGCAGCTGGTGGCGCTGGACGAGGCGGGAGCGGTGGTGCTGCCCGCGTCGCCGGCGTTCTACGCGGGGGCCACGCACATCCAGGACCTCGTGGACTTCGTCGCGGGACGGGTGCTGGACGCGGCAGGGGTGCCGCACCGGCTGTACCGCCGCTGGGAGGGCGAACTCGGCGGTTCCCGGCCCGCCCGGTGAGTCGGCACCCAGGAGCACCAGGCAGTAGCAGCACAGCACCACTCATCACTTCAGGAACTCTGCAGATCTCTCATCGGATCTCTTCACCGGAAGGCTTCGATCGCATGGACGCGGTGGACAGGCAGCTCATTCAGGCCCTGAGGGAGAACGGCCGGGCCTCCTACGCGGAGTTGGGGCGCCTCGTCGGCCTGTCGGGACCGAGCGTCACCGACCGCATCAACCGTCTGGAGGCGGCGGGCGTCATCACGGGTTACCGCGCCACGGTGGACGCCGCCTCGCTCGGCCTCGGAGTGACGGCCCTCATCGGCATCTCGCTCTCCGACGCCGCCGACCACGAGGACGTGGCGCGCCGGCTGAAGGACCTGCCCGAGATCGAGGACTGCTGGTTCATCGCCGGCGACGACTCCTTCATGCTCAAGGTGCGGGCGACGGACGTGGACGGCCTGGAGAAGATCATCCGCCGGCTGTCGGGCACCAAGGGCGTCTCCCGGACCCGTACCACGATCGTGCTGTCGACGAAGTGGGAGAACAGGGTCGGGGATCTGCCGGAACAGGCGTAGGGCTACGGTTGACGGAGTCTGTCTCAGAAAGAGGTATCCGCATGGACGTCGGGCTCAAGCGCGAGCTGGAGGAGAAGGTCCGCTCCGGTGAGCGGCTGACCCGCGAGGACGGCATCGCGCTGTACGAGTCGGACGACCTGGCCTGGCTGGGCGGCCTCGCGCACGAGGTCCGTACGCGCAAGAACGGTGACGTGGTCCACTTCAACGTCAACCGCCACCTCAACATGACGAACGTGTGCACCGCGTCGTGCGCCTACTGCTCCTTCCAGCGCAAGCCGGGCGAGAAGGACGCGTACACGATGCGCATCGAGGAGGCCGTCAAACTCGCCAAGGCGATGGAGTCGGAGAACCTCACCGAGCTGCACATCGTCAACGGCCTGCACCCGAACCTGCCGTGGCGCTACTACCCGCGGTCGCTGCGCGAACTGAAGCAGGCGCTGCCGAACGTGTCGCTGAAGGCGTTCACGGCGACGGAGATCCACCACTTCGAGACGATCTCCGGTCTTTCGGCCTCCGAGATCCTGGACGAGCTGATCGACGCGGGTCTGGAGTCGCTGACCGGCGGCGGCGCGGAGATCTTCGACTGGGAGGTCCGCCAGCACATCGTCGACCACCGGACCCACTGGGAGGACTGGTCGCGCATCCACCGCCTGGCGCACGAGAAGGGCCTGAAGACCCCGTGCACCATGCTGTACGGCCACATCGAGGAGCCGCGCCACCGCGTGGACCACGTGCTGCGCCTGCGTGAGCTCCAGGACGAGACCGGTGGCTTCCAGGTCTTCATCCCGCTGCGCTACCAGCACGACTTCGTGGACATGAAGGACGGCAAGGTCCGCAACCGTCTCCAGGCCCGGACGCAGATGGCGACGGGCGCGGAGGCCCTGAAGACGTTCGCGGTCTCGCGCCTGCTCTTCGACAACGTCCCGCACGTCAAGGTCTTCTGGGTGATGCACGGCGTCCAGACCGCCCAACTGGCCCTGCAGCACGGTGCGGACGACATGGACGGCTCGGTCGTCGAGTACAAGATCACGCACGACGCGGACAACTTCGGCACGCCGAACAAGCTGACCCGCGAGGACCTGCTGGAGCTGATCCGCGACGCCGGGTTCCGTCCGGTGGAGCGGAACACCCGGTACGAGATCATCCGGGAGTACGAGGGCCCGGACCCGGCGCGCCGGGAGCAGCCGCAGCCGATGAGGGTGTGACCCGGGCGGTGGCTCTCGATTTCACGCTCGACCCCGCCATGACCCCTGCCCTCCGCGACGGGATCCTCGACCTCTGGGTCGACGTGACCAACGCGGGGGGAGCCGTGGGGTTCGTGGCGCCGGTCACCCCGGACGCGATACGCCCCGAGCTGCTGAAGCACCTGATGGCCATGAGCGAGGGGCGCAGCCGGCTGCTCGTCGGGCAGGACGAGGACGGGCGGGTGGCCGCGACCGCGTTCCTCACGTTCAACACGCACCGCCTGATGACCCACTGGATCTGGCTCTACACGGTCATGGTCCACCCGCGGCACCAGGGCAAGGGCTACGGCCGTGACCTGCTGGCCGCCGCCGCGGACGCGGCCCGCGGCCTGGAGGGCATAGGGGCGATACGGCTCACCTGCCGCGGCGGCCTCGGCCTGGAGCGGTTCTACGGCTCCTGCGGCTACAAAGAGGTCGGCCGGGTCCCCGGAGCGATCCGGGTGGCCCCCGGGGACGACCGCGACGACATCACCATGCTCCTGCCGCTGGGGTGAGCGGGGTGGCGCGCACCCCGCTGCAAGATCGGGTCCTCGGCGTGCTTCACTGGACGGTGCCCTTTGGGAACGTTCGGAACGGATCGGAACGGAAGAGTGGATTGAGATGCTCCGATACACGCTGATGCGCCTCGGTATCCTCGCGGGCTGCCTCGTGGTCGTCTGGGGTCTCGTCTACTCGGGCATCGCCCCGCGCGGCCTCGGCGCCTCCAACGGCCTGTGGATCGTCATGCTGGCCCTGGTGATCTCGGCGCCGATCAGCTTCGTGGTGCTGCGCAAGGAGCGGGACCGGGCGTCGGTGCAGATCGTGCAGCGGGTGGACCGTATGAAGGCGAACCTCGAGGCGAACCGCAGCCAGGAGGACGTGGCCGACGACACGGCACGGGCGCAGGGACAGACTTCCTGAAAGCCCGTGTCGCAGCGGGCTGACCGTAGTCTTGCCCGCATGGGTTCCGTGAAGACCAAGCGGATGCCGCGGGCCGTGCGGGAGCAGCAGATGCTCGACGCCGCCGTGAAGACCTTCGGGCAGCGCGGCTACATGGCCGCCTCCATGGACGAGATCGCCGAACTCGCCGGTGTGTCCAAGCCGTTGGTGTACCTGTACCTGAACTCCAAGGAATCTCTCTTCAGCGCCTGCATCCGCCGCGAGGCCGCCACCCTCGTCGAGGCGGTCCGCTCCGGCGTCCGGCCCGGGACCGGCGCCGACCGCCGGCTCTGGGAAGGGCTCCTGGCCTTCTTCACGCACACCGCGCGGAACCCGGACGGCTGGGCCATCCTCCACCTCCAGGCCCGTACGCACGGTGAACCCTTCGCCGCCGAGGTGGCCGCGATGCGCGAGGAGATCGTCGCGTTCGTCACCCGGCTCATCGCCGTCGCGGCCCGTGACGGGGGCACCTCCTGCTCCAACGGAGTCGAGAGCTCGGGGGACCACAGCGACCCCGCCCTGCCCGAACACGAGGTCGCCGGGCTCGCCGAGGCCCTGGTCGGGGCCGCCGAGTCGCTCGCGGCCTGGGCCAACGTCACCCCCGGTGTCTCCGCCCGGCAGGCCGCGGCGACCCTGATGAACTTCGCCTGGGCGGGGCTCGGCGATCTCATGGAGGGCCGCCCCTGGTCACCGCCCTCGCCTCAGGCCGAAGCTCCCCGATGAGGTGAGCCCTGTCCCCGCCCCGCAACTCGAACCGCCTGCCGTCGGCCGCGTAGGTGACGGTGCCGGGCAGCAGGACGGGCGCCTTGAACTCCGCGCGCAGGTGCACGGCGGCGGGCACCGGTTGCTCGGCGAGGCACCGGGCGACGGTCCACATGCCGTGCGCGATGGCCCGGGGGAAGCCGAAGAGGCGGGCGGTGAGCGGGTGCAGATGGATGGGGTTCCGGTCCCCGGACACGGCCGCGTACCGCCGCCCGACGTCTTCGGCCAGCCGCCACTCGGCCAGGGCGGGAAGGGGTGCGCGGTCCTCGGCAGGCGGGGGTGCTGCCGGTGCGGTCGTGCGGTGCCGGGCGAGATAGGTGCTGGCCGAGTCCCACACGACGCGGCCGCCGGTACGGGCCTCGGTGACGACGACGGCCTGGGTACCGCGCCGGTGGGGCGCCAACTCGGCGACGCGCACGGTCAGTTCGTACTCGCCGTCGGGTCCGAGGGCTTCCCGCTGGGTGATCTCGATGGAGGTGTGCACCAGTCCGAGGAGGGGCAGCGGGAACGCCTGGCCGGCCATCATCCGCATGGCGAGGGGGAACGCGAGGACGTGCGGGTAGGTGAGGGGGAGGGCGTCCACGCCGGTGGGGAATCCACAGACGCGCTCGTAGGCGGCGAGGTGGGGGAGGTCGACGCGTACGCCGGGGAGAGTGAGGGGCGTACGGGGGAAGGGGGCGTCGGAGCGGGGCCGCTTGAAAGGGGAGAGAAGGGCACCGCGGGCAAGAACCGGAAGCAGGGAAGGCACGAGGGACTCCTTGGTCGACTCAGCGGCGGGCATGGGCGCCGCCGGGGCGGCACGGATGGGCGCCGGGGGCACCTCCCAGGCCGTCAGGGCACTGGGGGAGGCACCCCGTCAGCGCCGGGGTGCGCGACTCCCCCCGGGGTCGACGGCAGCACCGGGCGCAGTTCGGCTTACTCCCGAGTAAGGTTACCGGGGGTAAGGCTACGTCACCGGTGAGGAGCAGGTCGAGATGAGCAGGCCCCTCACGATCGGGGAGGTGCGGCGGGTCGCGGTCGTCGGCGGCAGCCGCATTCCCTTCGCCCGCTCCGGCGGCCCGTACGCCACCGCCTGCAACCGGCAGATGCCGACCGCGGCGGTCGACGGCCTGGAACGTGGCCGGGTCCTCCCTGGCCACCGGCCACCCCTTCGCCGCCACGGGCACCCGGATCGTGGCGACGCGCGCGGGGCTCCTGGCCGAGCGGCACAGCCCCCCTCGCGCGGCCTGATCTCGATCTGCGCGGCCGGCGGCCAAGGCGTCACGGCGATCCCGGAACGCCCCTGACGGCACCTCAAACCCGTGGGGCAAGGCCTGCACAGCCCCGTCCCCGGACCATCCCCGAACCCGCACAGACTCCCCACGCGGGCGCCGTACGATCGCGGTCCTAACCGGCGGTAACAGCGAGCCGCTTCCGCAGGTGAACACCTCGGCGCGCACCGCGCGTACCTATGCAGCACAGCAGTGTGTAGCTGCAGGCCCCAGGAGCTGCCCATGCCCATCTCGTACTCGTCCACGCCCGTGCCCGCCGCCCCCGTCGACCTCGACCACGACGGCCGCCCGGTGCTCGTGGAGCCGGAGATCCGGCGGCTGAACGGGGTGGTCCGGGAGGCCTACATGCCGCCGCTGGTGCCGCCGGTGACCCACGGCTCGCTCGCCGACCTGCCGTTCGAGAACGCGAGCGAGGCGCCCGGCCACCGGGTGCTCAGCCGCCGGGACGCGGACGGCGGCTGGACGGATGTGACGGCGGCCCAGTTCGCCGACCAGGTGCTGGCCCTGGCGAAGGGGCTGATCTCCGAGGGCCTGATGCCGGGCGACCGGATCGCGGTCATGGCGCGCACGACGTACGAGTGGACGCTGCTGGACTTCGCGGCCTGGGCGGCCGGCCTGGTCACGGTCCCCGTCTACCCCACCTCGTCGGTGTTCCAGACCCGCTGGATCCTCCAGGACTCCGGCGCGGTGGCCCTGATCACGGAGACCGTCGGCCAGGCGGCGGCCATCGGCCCGGAACGCCACCGCCTGCCCGACCTGCGCCACGCCTGGGTGATCGAGAAGGGGCACGTGGAGCGGCTGGCCGAGCTGGGAGCGGCGGTCCCCGACCAGGAGGTGACCGTCCGCCGGGGCGTGCTCGGCCCGGACACCCTCGCCACCCTCGTCTACACCTCGGGCACGACCGGACGCCCCAAGGGGTGTGCGCTGACACACGGCAACTTCCTGGCGGAGGTGGACAACGCCACCCAGCTCCTCCACCCGGTCTTCCACGCCAGGACGAGCGAGGAGCCGTCGACGCTGCTGTTCCTGCCGCTGTCGCACGTCTTCGGCCGTATGGTCGCGGTCGCCTGCATCCGCGCACGGGTACGGCTCGGACACGCGCCCAGCATGAAGGCGGAGGACCTCCTGGCCGACCTGGCGAGCTTCCGGCCGACGTTCCTGCTGGTCATCCCGTACATGCTGGAGAAGGTCTTCAACAACGCCCGCGCGGCGGCCGAGCGCGGCGGCCGGGGAGCGCTGTTCGACCGCGCGGCCTCGGTGGCCCGCCGCTACGGCGAGGCGCTGGAGGCCCGGCAGCACGGCACCGGCCCCGGCCCGAGCCGCGCCCTGAAGGCGGCCCGCGCCTTCTACGACCCGCTCGTCTACCGCCGCATCCGCGGCGCCCTGGGCGGCCGGCTCCGCCACGTGATCAGCGGCGGCTCCCCGCTGGGCATGCGCCTCGCCGCCTTCTACGCGGGCGCCGGCATCGAGATCTTCGAGGGCTACGGCCTGACGGAGTCGACCGGCGCGGCCACCGTCACGCCCCCGCTCAGGCCCCGGCTGGGCACCGTGGGCCGGCCGCTGCCCGGCACCCGGGTGCGGATCGCGGCGGACGGCGAGGTGCTGCTCTCCGGCGGGCAGATCTTCCGCGGCTACTGGGACCCGCACGCGGGCGGGGTGATCCCGGCGACCCCCGACGGCTGGTTCCCGACGGGCGACATCGGCCGCCTGGACGACGAGGGGTACCTCACGATCACGGGCCGGAAGAAGGAGATCCTGATCACCGCGGGCGGCAAGAACGTGGCGCCCGCCCCGCTGGAGAACTGGCTGCGCTCCCACCCCCTGATCTCGCACTGCCTCGTCATCGGCGACGGCCGCCCGTATGTCTCCGCCCTCATCACGCTCGATGTGGACGGCATCACCCACTGGCGCCGGATGAACGGCAAGCACCCCGTCCCGCCGGAGCTGCTGGTGGGGGACGAGGAGCTCGAGGCGGTCCTGCAGCGCGCGGTGGACGAGGCCAACAAACTCGTCTCCCGCCCCGAGTCGATCCGCCGCTTCACGGTCCTGCCCGTGGACTTCACCGAGGAGGCCGGGCATCTGACGCCGTCGATGAAGCTGCGCCGTGAGGCGATCATGCGGGCCTTCGCCCGGGAGGTGGAGGAGCTGTACGCGCAGTAGGGCCCGTGCGTCACGCGCCCGCCGCCGAAGGCTTCACCCGATCGCGAACGAGCACTAGCCCACATGGCCGCAGGGGCGGCCGTGCTGGCGGCGGTCCGCAGCTCCCCGTGCTTCCATCGGGTCGAGGAGGCGTCGAGGAGGCGTCGAGGAGGCGGACATGATGGCTGAGGACCCACAGCAAGACACCCACGGCCGAGCGGTTGCGCCTCGGCGGCGCGTGCTGGCCGCGGCAGCCGCCCTTGCGCCGGCGCTGGCCGTCGCGCAGCAGGCCCCAGCCCGCGCCCTGTCCGCCCCGGCGGACCACAGGCACGGTGACGCGGTGGTCCGGCCGGTGCGCACCACCCTGTCCGACTGGACGGACGTGGCCAAGGCGCTGGGCCGGGGCGGTGACATGAAGCGCAACCTGATGTACCACACGGGCCTGCCGCGCCACGACCTGTCGGTGATCTCGAAAGGCGTCCTGATCAAACCGGAGCTCGCGCTGGGCTCCCATGTGTCCTTCGTCCGCTACGCCGACGGCAGCACGATGACGATGGGCGACCTGGTCGTCACCGAACAGGAACTGCAGCCGTTCCTCGACGTCCTGCACCAACAGGGTCTCGCGGTGACCGCGCTCCACAAGCACCTGCTCTCCCACACGCCCAACGTCTGGTGGGCGCACGTCCACGCCCACGGCCACGACCCGGTGGCCGTCGCCCGCGGTCTGCGTGCGGCGTTCGACCGCACCGGCACCCCGCGCCCGCAGCGTCCCGCCAAGTCGAGCCACACACTGGACACGGCGGCCATCGACGCCGCGCTGGGCGTCAAGGGCTCGTACGACGACGGGATCTACAAGAGCCTCTTCATCCGCCGAGAGACCATCGTCGAGGGCGGCATGGTGCTGCCTCCGGGTCTGGGGTCGACCACCGCGTTCAACTGGCAGCCGCTGGGCGCCGGGCGAGTGGCGATCAGCGGCGACCTGGCGATGGTCGCCGGGGAGGTCCAGGACGTCCTCGCGGCACTGAGACGTGCCCGGATGGAACTCGTCGAGCTGCACAACCACGGCCTGAGGGACGAGCCCCGCCTGTTCTTCACCCACTTCTGGGCCGTCGGGAACGCCGTCACGCTGGCCCGGGGCCTGCGCGCCGCCGTGGACGCCACCAACGTGGCACCGGCCTCGGTCGGCTGAAGAGAGGTCGTCCCGCCGCCCCGGTGCGGCCAGGAACCAACAGAGCACGTGGACGAGGGAGAACCCCGCGATGACCCAGAGCACCGAACCCACGATGTGCCCGTTCGACTTCAGCGAGGGTCTGGAGTTCGATCCCGCGCTCGCGGAGCTGATGGCCCGCGATTCCATCACCCGTATCCGGCTGCCTTACGGCGACGGCGCCGCCTGGCTCATCACCGACTTCGAGGGCGTACGGCAGGTGACCACCGACCAGCGGTTCAGCCGGGCGGCGATCATGGGGCACGACTATCCGCGGCTGACTCCGGAGCCCATCGTCTCCCCGGAGTCCATCAACGTGATGGACCCGCCCCACAGCAGCCGCCTGCGCCGTCTGGCGTCCCAGGGCTTCGCCCGGGGGCACGTGGAGCGGATGCGGCAGCAGATCGTCCGGCTGGCCGACACCCTCCTGGAGGAGATGGCCGAGCAGGGGCCGCCCGCGGACCTCGTCCAGCACCTGTCCAACCAGCTCCCGCAGCAGACCATCTACGACGTCCTCGGCATTCCCCGCGAGGACTGGGCGCGGATGCAGGAGTACGCGCACCAGTTGCTCGAGACCGGGCCGGACAGCCGCGAGACCGCCGCGAACGCCAAGGCCGGGCTGCGCTCCTACTTCCTGGAGCAGGTCGAACAGCGGCGGCGCGCCCCCGGGAACGACCTGATCAGCGCGCTGGCCGCGGCCAAGGACGGCGACGACGCCCTCGACGACGAGGAACTGGCGGTCATGGCGCTGACGCTGGTGCTCAGCGGGCAGGACACCGCCACCTGCCAGATCAGCGACATCTGCTACCTGCTGCTGACCCGCCCCGAGCTGATGGAGCACCTGAGGAGCCGGCCGGAGTCCCTGACCGACGTCATCAACGAGCTGCTCCGCTACATCCCGTTCCGCAAGGGGGTCGGCATCCCCCGGGTGGCGCTGGAGGACGTCGAGATGGACGGCGTACGGATCCGCAAGGGCGACTTCGTCCATGTGTCGTACCTGACGGCGAACCGCGACCCGAAGCGCTACCCGGACCCGGACGTCATCGACCCGGAGCGGCCGCCCATGCCCCACATGACGTTCGGCTGGGGCGGCCACCGCTGCATCGCCGTACCGCTGGCGATGGCGGAGCTGGAGGTGGCCGTCGGGCGCCTGGTGGAGCGGTTCCCGACGCTGCGCCTCGCCGTGCCGGCGGAGGAGATCCGCTGGGACACGCAGACGATCCGACGCTTCCCGCTGGAGCTGCCGGTGACCTGGTGAGGCGCGGCCGGGCGGTCAGGCCACCCCGGCCGCCCGCAGCAGGGCCGTCGTGGCCGCCGCGCCCAGCACCACGACCACGAACGGCGCCCGCCGCCACGCCAGGCCCACGGCCACCAGGACCCCGGCCGGGCGCGCCCACCCGGCGAAGCCGCCCGACTCGGTGAGCGCGCCGGTCGCCAGCAGGGCGACCAGCAGCACCACAGCGCCCGCCGACAGCAGGCGCTGGACCCGGTCGGGGAGTTCGACACGGCCGTGCAGCAGCGGGCCCGCCAGCCGGAAGGCGTACGTCCCCACGGCCAGCGCCACGATCGCGGCGAACGTCGCCCTCATGCCTGCCTCCCCGAGCCCTGTCGGCCCAGCGCGAGCAGCCCTGCCAGTGCCAGCAGCACCGGCAGCCCCGCCGGCACCAACGGCGTCACCGCGAGGGCCACCGCGCCGCCGGCCAGCGCCGCCCGCCGTACGCCTGCGTCGTCCCGTACGGAGGGGAGGACCAGCGCCGCCAGCACGGCGGGGAAGGCGGCGTCCAGCCCGAAGGTGTCGGTGTCGCCGAGTGCTCCCCCGGCGAGGGCCCCGCCGAGCACGCTCACGTTCCACACCGTGTACATCCCGATCCCGGAGATCCAGAACGCCGCGCGGCGCCGGGCCGGGTCCCGCTGGGCCAGGGCGAAGGCCGCCGTCTCGTCGGTCACCAGGTGAGCGCCCAGGAACCGGGCCGTGCGCCCCCGGCCGCCCAGCACGTCCGCCACCGCGAGGCTGAACGCCGCCGTACGCGTGTTCAGCAGCAGACCCGTCGCCGCCGCGGCCACGGGCCCGCCCCCGGCGAGCAGGATCCCCACCGCGCTGAACTGAGCCGAGCCCGCGTACACCACCAGCGACATCACCACCGGCACCCACACCGGCAGCCCGCCCGCGACCGCGATCGCCCCGAACGACACGCCGACCACTCCACTGGCGAGGCAGACCAGGGAGATGTCCCGGAGCAGGGCACGGTCCACGGCCGTCGGTAAGGGGAGGACATCGGGGGTTCGGAACAGCGAACGCATGTTTCCTACAATGGACAACAGCCTCTCTGTTCGTCAAGCTGAACGAACGTACCGACGGAGCGAACGCCCGATGACCGACGACACCGCCGTCCCACCGCCCCGGCTCCCGCTGGACTGGATCGCCGCCGCCCTGCGCCGGGAGCGCACCCGGGCCGGGCTCTCCCTCTCCGAGCTGGCCAAGCGGGCCGGTATCGCCAAGTCCACGCTGTCCCAGCTGGAGGCGGCGGGCGGCAATCCCAGCGTGGAGACCCTGTGGGCGCTCGGTGTCGCCCTCGGCGTGCCCTTCAGCGCGCTGGTCGAACCGCCCGCCCCGGCCGTTCAGGTGATTCGTGCGGGTCAGGGGCCGAGCGTGCACTCCGAGCAGGCCGGCTATGCGGCGACCCTGCTGTCCGCGAGCCCGCCCGGCGCGCGCCGGGACCTCTACCACATCCGGCTGGAACCGGGGGCCGCGCGCGTGTCAGAACCCCATATTCCGGGCAGTGTGGAGCACTTGGTCGTGAGTGAGGGGCGGGTTCTCGCCGGGCCGCGCGGCGAGGAGGTGGAGTTGGGCCCCGGGGACTACATGGCGTTCCGCGGTGACGTCGCCCATGTGTACGAGGCACTGGCACCCGGGAGCGCCTTCGTGCTCGTCATGCAGCACGTGTGAGCGTGCCTCAGCCCTCGTGGGGAAGGCCGGCGCATCCTTGAAGAATTCGCGAAGAATTCACCGAAAGGCAGGAGCCCCGCCGCCGAATGGCGCGGGGCTCCTTGGGTACTGCTCTCAGTTCTGGATCAGGGACTCAGCGATCTCAGATCGCGGTGACGTTCTCCGCCTGCGGGCCCTTCGGCCCCTGCGTCACGTCGAAGGAGACCTGCTGGTTCTCCTCGAGGGAACGGAAGCCGTTCGCGTTGATCGCGGAGTAGTGGACGAAGACGTCCGGGCCGCCGCCTTCCTGGGCGATGAAGCCAAAGCCCTTCTCGGCGTTGAACCACTTCACGGTTCCGGTAGCCATAAGCCCTCCTTGGGCCCAAAGGGTTGCCCTGCTCCAGAACTGCAAGTGTGAAAACGGAACCGCCGCACAACTGCATATGTCTGAAAACGACGAGAGCCCGCGGTCACATGCTCCGCAGGCTCTGTACTGCAAGGAAACCAAACTGCAACTTGCTGTGAGCGTAGCACGCGGGCAACCAAAAGCAATAGAGGTCAAGATCACGTCACCCGGACGTTTGAATGATCCCGGAACCCTTGACAGCGGGGGCGAAGGCGGGGCCGCGCAGCGCGAGGGCTAGTCTCGCGATGTGGACAATTCTCGCACCCGGCCGCGCGTCGGCCACATCCAGTTCCTCAACTGCCTGCCCCTGTACTGGGGGCTCGCGAGAACCGGCACCCTCCTCGACTTCGAGCTGACCAAGGACACGCCCGAGAAGCTCAGCGAGCGGCTCGTGCGGGGCGACCTCGACATCGGTCCGATCACCCTGGTCGAGTTCCTCAAGAACGCCGACGACCTGGTCGCCTTTCCCGACATCGCGGTCGGCTGCGACGGCCCGGTGATGTCCTGCGTGATCGTCTCCCAGGTCCCGCTGGACCGGCTGGACGGCGCCCGGGTCGCCCTCGGCTCCACCTCGCGGACCTCCGTACGCCTCGCCCAGCTGCTGCTCGCCGAGCGGTACGGGGTGGCCCCGGACTACTACACCTGCCCGCCCGACCTCAGCCTGATGATGCAGGAGGCCGAGGCGGCCGTGCTGATCGGCGACGCGGCCCTGCGCGCCAACCTCATCGACGGACCGCGCTTCGGCCTCGACGTGCACGACCTCGGCACGCTGTGGAAGGAGTGGACGGGCCTGCCGTTCGTCTTCGCGGTGTGGGCGGCCCGGCGCGACTACCTGGAGCGGGAGCCCTTCATCACCCGCACGGTGCACGAGGCCTTCCTCTCCTCCCGCAATCTGTCCCTGGAGGAGGTCGGCAAGGTCGCGGAGCAGGCGGCGCGCTGGGAGGCCTTCGACGAGGACGTGCTGGAGCGGTACTTCACGACGCTCGACTTCAGCTTCGGGGGCCCGCAGCTGGAGGCCGTCGCCGAGTTCGCCCGCCGGGTCGGCCCGACGACCGGTTTCCCGCCGGACGTGAAGGTGAAGCTGCTCGAACGGTAGGGGAGTTGTCCGCTCCGTCCCTACGCTGTCCGGGTGGATCTGGACCTCTGGGCGGCCGTCGGTGCCGCGGTGTGGGGTGCGGCGGCCGGCGCGCTGGTGCCGCGTGCCGCGTACCGGCTGTCCGTCGAGCCCGGGCAGCCGTGGCGGGACCGGTGCCCGGACGGGCATCCGATCGGCGGATGGGTCGGACGGGGGCGGTGTGCGGACGGGCGGGCGTACGGCCCCGGGACCGTGCTCGTGGGCGCGGTCACCGCACTGGTGTGCGCGGTGCTCGCACTCGCCACCGGCACGCGCCCGGAGCTGGCCGTGTGGCTGCTGCTCGCCCCCGTCGGCGTCCTGCTGACCCTCGTGGACTTCCGGGTGCAGCGCCTGCCGGACGTCCTGACCCTGCCGTTGGCCGGCGCCGCCCCCGCCCTGCTGGGGCTGGCCGCGCTGGCGCCCGAGCACGCGGGGCGGTGGCGCACCGCACTGCTCGGTGCGCTCGTGCTGGGCGGCGCCTACTTCCTGCTGTTCCTCCTCAACCCGCACGGCCTCGGCTTCGGGGACGTCAAGCTGGCGCCCGGGCTCGGGGCGGTGCTCGGCTGGTACGGCTGGGGGACCGTGGTGCTCGGGACCTTCGCCGGGTTCCTGTTCGGGGGGCTGTACGGGCTCGGGCTCGTCCTCGTCCGGCGCGCCGGACGGCGTACGGCGATCCCGTTCGGGCCGTTCCTCATCGCGGGCACGTTCGTCGGGCTGCTCATCGGCGCGTACGCGGCCTGACGTCGGGCCCGTAAAAGCGCTGGCGTAGGCTGGTTCGGTCCGTTCACGACCCTTACGTGTCCGTCCATCCCCCGCCGAAAGGGAGCCCGGTGACCGAGAAGGCCGACCTCACGTCCATTGATGTCACAGCCGTGCTCGACCGTGCCGCCGACGGTGGGCGGATCACCCCCGAGGAAGCGCTCGTCCTGTACCGCGAGGCGCCGCTGCACGCGCTGGGCGCCGCGGCCGACGCCGTGCGCCGCCGCAAGTACGCCGGGATCGAGCACATCGCGACGTACATCATCGAGCGCAACATCAACTACACGAACGTGTGTGTGACGGCGTGCAAGTTCTGCGCCTTCTACGCGGCCCCCAAGGACACGGAGAAGGGCTGGACGCGCGACCTCGACGACATCCTGCGCCGCTGCGCCGAGACCGTCGAACTCGGCGGCACCCAGATCATGTTCCAGGGCGGCCACCACCCGGACTACGGTGTCGAGTACTACGAGAAGCACTTCCGCGCCATCAAGGAGGCGTTCCCCCAGCTGGTCATCCACAGCCTGGGGGCGTCCGAGGTGGAGCACATGGCCCGTATCTCGGGCGTGTCCGTGGAGGAGGCCATCTCCCGCATCCACGCCGCCGGGCTCGACTCCTTCGCCGGCGCCGGTGCCGAACTGCTGCCCGAGCGGCCGCGCAAGGCGATCGCGCCGCTGAAGGAGAGCGGCGAGCGCTGGCTGGAGATCATGGAGACCGCGCACCGGCTGGGCGTGGAGTCCACCTCGACCATGCTGATGGGCACCGGCGAGACCAACGCCGAGCGCATCGAGCACCTGCGGATGATCCGCGACGTGCAGGACCGCACGGGCGGGTTCCGGGCGTTCATCCCGTACACCTACCAGCCCGAGAACAACCACCTGAAGGGCCGCACCCAGGCGACCATCTTCGAGTACCTGCGGATGATCGCGGTCGCCCGCCTCTTCCTCGACAACGTCCGGCACATCCAGGGTTCCTGGCTGACCACCGGCAAGGACGTCGGTCAACTGACCCTGCACTACGGCGCCGACGACCTCGGCTCGATCATGCTCGAGGAGAACGTCGTCTCGTCGGCCGGCGCCAAGCACCGCTCCAACCGCATGGAGATCATCGACCTGATCCGGAAGGCGGGGCGCGTCCCGGCCCAGCGGTCGACGACGTACGAGCACCTCGTGGTCCACGACGACCCGGCCGACGACCCGGTCGACGACCGCGTGATGTCCCACATCTCCTCCACGGCCATCGAGGGCGGCACGGCCCATCCGGAGTTGAAGCTCCTGACGTCCAACTAGGCTCACGGTGCTGACGATTCACACCGCGGACGAGGTCCGGGTGGCGTGGGACGCCGAACCCGTCAAGGACGGTGCCGTCGCCGTCGAGGGCACCCGGATCGCCGCGGTGGGGCCCCTCGCCGCTCTCCAGGAGCGGTTCCCGGGCGCCCGCGTACGCCGCTGGCCCGGCGCCCTCGGCCCCGCGCTCGTGCACGAGGGCCCGCTGCCGGAAGCGCCCACACCGCGCGAACGCGTCCACGCGGTGCTGAAGCTGGGCGCGGTGGCCGTACTGGAGCAGCACGCGGGCACGCCCGAACTGCGGGCCGCCGCCGAGCGCAACGACGTCGTGGTGCTGCCGGGCTCCCGCCCGGCAGGCGCGCTCGTCGAGACCGGCCGCGCCGACCTCGCCGTCTTCGGCGAGGCGGGCGCCTGCCTGGCCACGGTCTGCGCGGGGCGTCTGGTGCACCGCAGGCGCTGAGTCGGCCGGTTCAAGACGCGCCCTGCCGTGGGCACCGGCCGGGCGCGGTCGGCTCAGGCGCTCCTGACACAATGGCCCCGTGACCCGCGCATCCCTGGACAAGCAGCCGCACGAAGTCGCCTCGATGTTCGACGACGTGGCGGAACGGTACGACCTGACGAACGACGTGCTGTCACTCGGGCAGGCGCGGCTGTGGCGCAAGGAGGTCGCGAAGGCGGTCGACGCGCGGCCCGCGCAGAAGGTCCTGGACCTCGCGGCCGGCACGGCGACCTCGTCGCTCCCCTTCACACGGACCGGCGCATACGTCGTCCCGTGCGACTTCTCGCTCGGGATGCTCCAGGTCGGCAAGAAGCGGCATCCCTGGATGCCCTTCACCGCCGGCGACGCGACGAGGCTGCCGTTCAAGGACGACACCTTCGACGCCGTCACCATCTCCTTCGGACTGCGCAACGTGCAGAACACGGACGCGGCGCTGCGCGAGCTGTACCGGGTGACCAAGCCCGGCGGGCGGGTCGTGATCTGCGAGTTCTCGCATCCCACATGGGCGCCGTTCCGCACGGTCTACACGGAGTACCTGATGCGCGCGCTGCCGCCGGTGGCCCGCGCGGTGTCGTCCAACCCCGACGCGTACGTCTACCTCGCCGAGTCCATCCGCGCCTGGCCCGACCAGCCGGCCCTCGCCGAGCGGCTGTGCAAGGCGGGCTGGTCCAAGGTGGCGTGGCGGAACCTCACCGGCGGGATCGTGGCCCTGCACCGGGGCTTCAAGCAGGACTGACCATGTAAGGGTCGCCCGGCTCGTTCAGCTCGCGCTGCATTCCGCCCCGGGGCGGTGGCGGCACGCGCGGCTCCCGTACGCCCGCTCCTCCGCCGCCCTCGCCCTCACCGAGGTCGAACCAGACGGTGACGACGGCACCGCGCGGCACCTCGGCGCCCGGCTGCGGGTACTGCCGTACGACGTAGTCGACGACGATGTGGTGGAAGTCGGGCCGGTCCGGTGCGGCGAGCAGGACGCCCTGCTGCTTGGCGGCCTCGCGCGCGTCCATCGCCATCAGACCGATCAGCCGCGGCACGCGCACTTCGGGTGTTTTGGGTGGTATAGGCACAGATGTCACCCCCAGCGGTACTGGAAGGGTAACCGGCCGGGGGTGCCACCCGGAAGCGCCGGGTGTCTTTCTGTGACAGTCGATCACACAGGGTCACAGATCGAGCCGGTAGCAGTGGCTCTGCCGCTGCGACGACGGCCTCTCGTACGTCTCCGCGAGGCGCATCCCCAGCCGCTGTGCGACCGCGATGGACCGCGTGTTGCGGGTGTCGACCATGGCGACCACGCTGCTCACGCCCGCCGCTCGCACGCGCTCCAGGGTCGTCCGGGCGGCCGCCGTCACATACCCCTTGCCCCAGTGCGCCCGCCCGAGCCGCCAGCCGATCTCGATCTCCCCCTTCGGTCCCCACTCGCGCGGCCACGGCTGGGCGCCCGTGAAGCCGATGACCTCCCCGGCCTCGTCGAGCACGCTCCACAGACAGAAGCCGTACTCGGCGTCGTGCCGGCGCTGGCGGGCGGTGAGCTCCTCGTAGACGGACAGCTCGGCGGCCTGGCCGCCGAGGAACTCCATGACCTCGGGGTCGGCGAACACCCGGTGCCAGGCGAAGGCGTCCTCGTCACTGGGGACGCGCAGCCGTACGTCGGGGAGAGCTCGGTTCATGGGGGCAGCCCTTCAGCCGGGAGGTCGGTGACGCTGAATAGACTGCCCATGTCCAGTGCCCGTCAGCACGCCGTTTCGGCCGCGGTTTCGCCGGGGCCTTCCTCGCTGCTGGCGCCAGGCGCTGGTGTTGCCGTCGTCGAGTCTTGGGGAGAACCCGCCGTGACCGAGCCCCAGCCCCTTACCGAACACACCGCCGATGTGATCGTCGTCGGGGCCGGGCCAGCCGGTTCCACCACCGCGTACTACCTCGCGAAGGCGGGCCTGGACGTCCTGCTGCTGGAGAAGACCGCGTTCCCGCGCGAGAAGGTGTGCGGTGACGGCCTGACGCCGCGCGCCACCAAGCAGCTCGTCGCGATGGGCATCGACATCTCCGAGGAGGCCGGCTGGCTGCGCAACAAGGGTCTGCGCATCATCGGCGGCGGGGTGCGGCTCCAGCTCGACTGGCCGGATCTCGCCTCCTACCCGGACTACGGACTGGTCCGCAAGCGCGACGACTTCGACGAACAGCTGGCCCGGCAGGCGCAGAAGGCGGGCGCGCGGCTGTACGAGCGCTGCAATGTGGGCGCCCCGATCGTCGACGACCGCACCGGCCGTATCACCGGCGTGCACGCCAAGCTGGGCGACGAGAAGCGCGAGGTCACCTTCCACGCGCCGCTGGTGGTCGCGGCGGACGGCAACTCCTCGCGGCTGTCGCTGGGGATGGGCCTGCACCGCCGCGAGGACCGCCCCATGGGCGTCGCGGTCCGTACGTACTTCACCTCCCCGCGCCACGACGACGACTACCTGGAGTCCTGGCTGGAGCTGTGGGACCGGCGCGGCGGCCAGGAGCGGCTGCTGCCCGGCTACGGCTGGATCTTCGGCATGGGCGACGGGACGAGCAACGTCGGCCTGGGCGTGCTGAACACCTCGGAGTCCTTCAAGGAGCTGGACTGGCGCGAGGTGCTCAAGGCCTGGTGCGCCTCGATGCCCGAGGACTGGGGCTACACCCCCGAGAACATGACCGGCCCGATCCGCGGCGCCGCCCTCCCCATGGCCTTCAACCGCCAGCCGCACTACACCAAGGGCCTGTTGCTCGTCGGCGACGCGGGCGGCCTGGTGAACCCCTTCAACGGCGAGGGCATCGCCTACGCCATGGAGTCCGGGCAGATCGCGGCGGACGTCATCGTCCAGGCCGTGGCCCGCGCGACCCCCGGCCAGCGCGAACTCGCCCTGCACAACTACCCGAAGATCCTGAAGGACACCTACGGCGGCTATTACACGCTGGGCCGCGCCTTCGTGAAGCTGATCGGCAACCCGAAGGTGATGAAGGTCGCGACCCAGCGCGGCCTCACGCACCCCGTGCTCATGAAGTTCACCCTGAAGATGCTCGCCAACCTCACCGACCCGACGGGCGGCGACGCGATGGACCGGATCATCAACGGGCTGAGCAAGGTGGCCCCGCGTTCGTGATCAAGAAGCGGCCCCCTTTCCACCTCCCGCCGGGACGTGGAAAGGGGGCCGCGGTCACTCCGTGACGCCGGGCGTGCCGGTCAGTTCCGCGCGGGGCGGCGGCGCTTCACACGGAACAGGACGAAGCCGGCGGCCAGGAGCACTGCGGCGGTGGCAGCAGCGACTCCGATCCGGGTGCCGGTGTCGGCGAGGCCGCCTCCGCCGCCGTCTCCGTCGTCGTTGCGCGGCGGGGTGCCGGCCGGTGGAGTGTGGCTGCCGGGGCTGCTCGGCGCCGGGCTGCCCGGGGTGTGAGTGGGCGTGGGGGTGGGCTTGCCCGTGGGTGTCGGGGTTGGTGTCGGGGAGGGCGGGACGCTGCCGCCGTTGTCGATCTTCGCGGCGCCGTTGCCGCCGAAGAAGCCGGTATAGGTGCTGCGGTAGCCGGTCTCCTCGCGGAGGGACCGCTTGGTGGTCTTGTCCAGGGCCGGGTGCTCGACCGTGAAGCGGGCCCGGCTGATCTTCTGTTCGGGCTGCTTGGAGAAGTCGACGCCGCCCACGCCCTGGTTGTAGACCTTGCCGCCGTAGCGCAGTTCGAACCAGTCGATGCCCTCGCGCAGGGACTTCATGTACTTGTCGTACGTGCCCTGCTTGGTCCAGTCCTGGTTCGGGGCGCGCAGCGGCCACCGGCTCACGTCGTTGCTGTTGATGATCGGCCGGAAGTCGGTGGCCTTCTTCGCGTCCTGCTGGCGGATGAACTCGGCGGCCACGCGGGACTTGTACACGCGGCGCAGGTCGGCGTACGTGGGAGCGGTGTTGACCTGCTTGTCGACCTGCGGCATCACAGAGCGGCGCAGCAGGGCCTCGCTGGTGCGCTTCTCCGGGTCGGTCAGGTCGCAGACGCGGGCGCCGGGTGGGTGGTACTTGACGTCCATCCACTCGGTCGACACCTTCAGGGGGGCGTCGAGGATGTAGATCCCGCCGTCCTGCTCGCGGACCTTCGCGGGCTCGGGTTCGATCCACAGCCGCACGGAGGGGAAGCAGGGCAGCCCGTCACGTCGGGGGACGGTGTCCCAGAACGTCTTGGCGTCCGGGTTCTTGTCCGGGTTGATGGCGTGCGCGAAGTCGGTCTTCATCGCGAAGTCGGCGTCCAGCAGGATGCGGCCGGCGTCGGTCTTCGCGAAGGTGGAGTCCATGATCTTGTCGGGCTGGTCCGGGTTGAGGTTGACCCAGAACTTGTCCGGCGTGAGCGCGAGCCAGGTGAACATGGCGTCGGAGGCGAGCTGGAGCTTGGCCTGGCCGCCGTAGCCCGGGTCGGTGTCCTCGTCGTCCACGTAGTCGGCCTTGAACGAGTAGTCCAGTGCCTTGCCCTTGACCGGGTTTCCGACGTACTGGAGTTCCAGGGTGGTGAAGTCGACGCCGCCGGGTCCGCGGCCGAGCGCGGAGCGGGAGTTGACCGCGTTGAACTCTCGCTGGATCGCCTTGGCTTCGGCCGGTGTCCTGCCGGAGCCGAACGCGATGTCGTCGATCGGACCGGCCGATCCCTGCCGGGGGTTGGGGTTCATCACGTTGTACGTCGTGGAGTACTTCGTGGTGGGGAAGACGCCCTGGCCGGTGGCGTTGCGCTGGTAGATGCGGACCGGGTTGCCGGTGGTGCCGCGCTCGCCCTGGAGTTCCCGGTTGAGCCTGCCGTACTGGTTGACGGTGCCCTTGGCGGCCTTCTCGCCGCCGTAGACGACGAGCTTGTTCTTGGTGAAGTCGTAGGTGGAGTCCTTGTGCCGCAGGACGATGTTGTCGTCGCGGAACTGCTTGGACCTGTACTTCGCGGTGGACTTGAACTCGCTGAACTCGCCTTGCTTCTGGTTGTAGGCGTCGTACTTGCGGCGGGCGAGGAGGTTGCCGTCCTTGTCGCGGATCTCGACCGTGACCTCGCACAGCCAGTCCGGGCCGACCATGTTGAAGTCACGGACGGTCTTGGCTTCGAAGGCGGCACCCTTGCGGTTGTTCTTCTCGTTGAGGATGAGCCGGTTCTTCAGCCAATTGCCCCAGCCGATGTTCGGGTTCTTCGCCGTCGCCTTGAACCGGCCGTAGCGCGCGTAGACGGCCCGCTTCATGTCGTCCGGGTTCTTCGTCCGGGCGTACTCGGCGTCCCACTTGTCGATGTCGTCGTCCGTGTTACCGGCGGCGGCGAGATCCCCGGGGCTGGGGGCCGGGAGGTTGTCCCAGCCCTTGAAGGTGTTGTCGTAGACGTACTGTTCGGGCTCGCCGCCCCAGCTTTCCTCGAACTGGCCGCCGCCGAGGGGTGCGCCGGAGTTCGCAGGGGTACGGGAGTACGTCTTGCCGAGGTGGTACTCGTCGCAGCGCTTGCCGCCGATGATCTTCGCGGTGTCGCCCGGCGCGGCGTGCGCGAGGGTGGGCGGAAGCCCGACCAGCATCATTCCGGCCGCAGAGGCGACCGCGAGCGCGGACGCGAGGCGCCGGCGCAGCCGAACTCTCAATAAGGTGCTCAAAGCGTGTCCCTGGTGGGGGGCTCAGGGGACGAGGTCAGTGGACGGGATAGGGCCCCCGTGACATGTCCCTGCCCACCGCCTTTACACACTAGAACCTCAGACGGCCCACAGCGCAGCAGTTGTCGACGCTCGGCATGTCAACTCGGCCGTGCTGCTTGCCGGTTCGCCGGGCTCCGGCGTGTTCGCTACCGTGACCACCCATGACCACTTCCGCGGATCACGGCACGGACCCGACGCGGCACCCGGAGCTCCTCGCATGGCTGGACGGGCGCCGGCAGGCCTTCGACCAGTGGGCGCAGCAGACCGGCGTCGAGCGGCTCGACTTCAGCCCCGACTCCCTGAACGTGCTCGAAGACCTTCTCCGCGCGTCGTTCACCTCGGATGAGGAGATCCGCGCGCAGCGGCTCGACCCGTTCGTGCAGGGCGCCGTCTGGTACCTCGGGGAAGTGATCTGCCGCGCCAAGGGCATGGTGTGGAAGTACGAGCGCGACGTCGACCTGGCCGACACAGCTGCGACGCCGCCTCTGTTCGGCCCGGACGCGCCGACGGGCGTTCTCGACACCCCGTGTGTCAGCTTCCCGGAGGACGGCCCCGAGCGGGGCCTGTACCCGCTGAACATCCTGTGCCGCACGCTCGTCGCCAAGGACGAGCTGGGTGAGCCGGTCGATGAACACCTGGTCGACGCCCTCGCAGACGACTACCTCGATGACGAGTTCGACGAGGACGAGGACGAGGACGAGGATGAGGACGAGGGCGACGACGGCGAGGACTGGGCGGTTTCGTTTGGATCACCTGGCTGACCAGAGGAAGATGCTCGCAAGGTGGAGTCCGGCCAGGTAGATGGCTGCTGTCTTCTCGTAGCGGGTGGCGATGCCTCGCCACTGTTTCAAGCGGTTGATGCAGCGTTCGACCGTGTTGCGTTGCTTGTAGGTCTCGCGGTCGAAGGCGGGTGGCCCGCCACCCCGGCTGCCGCGTCGCAGACGGTGGCCGCGTTGATCGGCCGGCACGGGGATGACCGCCTGTGGCTGGCCGCGGTTGGTGCGGAGTCCCCTCGCCTCCTGGAGCGGCCTACCGCGCGCCAGGTTGTTCAGCTCGGTGATCGCGGTCCCTGCGTGCGGTGCTCACGCTTCCCCGTCGTTGGTGTCCCGGTCGCTGTGGGCGAGGCGCTCGCTCTGGTGGCCTGGCGCGTCCGCTCTGCACGGTCGGAAGCGGGCGAGGTATGCCGGGCTTGGGCCGCGGCGCTCGGTCAGGTGGAGGCCAGCGGCGTCGGCGAGCCGGTGCAGCCGGCCGAAGGAGATCCAGTGCCGGTCGAAGAACTCGCCGATCACCAGCCGCCCGCCTGGTGCCAACACCCGTGCCGCCTCGCGCAGTACCCGATCCGGCTCGGGGATCTCGCCGAGCGCGGTCACGGCGTATACGGCGTCGAATGTCCCGTCGGCGAAGGGCAGTTCACGTGCGTCCGAGCGGGTGGGCGTGATCGTCGCCAGGCCGTCGCGCTCTGCGCGGCACATCACGTGGTCGAGCATCTCCTGCTGGATGTCGAGCACATCGAGCCGTCCCTCCGGCCCGAGCTGCGGGGCGACGTGCAGCGACTGCAGTCCGGTCCCCGGGCCGATCTCCAGGATCCGCTCCCCCGGCCGCGGCCGCAGTACGGCGTCCATCCGGTCGGCTGTCAGGAACGGCAACGGCACGTCGAGGAGGCCGCGTTGGGCGTACGGATAGGGCGCCGTGTCGCCCAGCCACCAGGCGGCGGCCAACGCGGCGCCGACGCCGGCGGCGACCGCCCAGCGGGTCCGGGCCGGGATCGGGGCGACGGGGGCGGTGGTGATGCGGTGCATGGTGTTCTCCGGTGGATTGGTTTGGTCCGTGGCATGTGGCTGGGCGGTCGGCGTCACGCGTGCCGGCTCAGCGCCCGCAGTGCCAGCCGGCCGCACAGCGCGGCGAGCGGCAGCTCGGCGCCGAGCGCCATGGCGACCGCGGTGGCGAAGTCGCCGCCCGGGGCCGCGGTCGTGGTGTCGAACCAGGCGTCCACCACAAGCAGCGTCGCGGTCGCGGCGGCTGCCAGGGCGTGCCGCCGGTCGCCGCGGGCGGCGAGGAGGCCGGTGGCGATCAGGCTGAGCGCCTCCAGCGCGTCGAGCCCGACCCAGGCGACCGGCCAGTGCGCCGCGGTCGCGGTGGCCGGCAGGCCGGTGGCCAGCACGTACAGCCATGGCAGCAGGGCGAGCCCGCAGGCGACCAGCAGCCACCCGGCCCGCCGCATGCCCCGCGCCGGGCGCGGCTCCTCCGCCTCTTCGTGGAGCGGGATGACCTCGGTACGGTCGAAGCCCTCGGCACCGGCCAATTCGTCATTGCGCAACACCAGTTGACGCATCGTCTTCCCCCGCTCCCCGCCGGCTCTGCCCTTCACGTGCTCCACCCTCCGCCGCACACGGGGGCGCCGTCAGTCACGCAGGGTTCCGACCCGGGGTGGAGAAAAGTGCACCTCCGAACCGGGCGGGAGCGTCATGGCACGGGGATGGCCTGCGGCTTTACCGTTTGACGCATGCAACTCACGACGTGGCTGCAGCTGGTGCTGGGCCGGCCGTTCCGCAGGGCGGGACACCGGACCGCGCTCGTCGCCGCCGGCCTGCCGCTCCACCTCGCCGTGGTGCCACTGTGGCTCTGGCTGGCCGCCGCGATGGCGGGGGCGCCGGCCGTGATTCCGCTGCCCGTGCTGCTCACACTCTGGGTGACACCCCTGCTGACCGTCGGGCAGCGGCGACGCTACCGGGCGCTCGTCGGCAAGGACCTCCCGCGCCCCGCCGTACCCGGGTCGGGACGCAACTGGAAGTCGGCGGTACGTCGGCTGACCACGCGGGCCTTGTGGCGGCAGGTCTGCTACCACGCCGTGGCGGGTCCGCTGCTCGCCGTCCTGGACCTCGCCGTCCTCGCCGTCTGGGCCGCCGCTCTCGTGGCCGCCTCCATCTACGTGTGGATCTGGGCGCTGCCCCCGCAGTGGCGGGTCACCGACCTCGGGTACACCACGCAGGCCGCGTACATCACCGCCGGCGGCCTCGCCCTGCTGTTCCTCGGGCCCCGGCTGACCGGCGCTCTGGTGCGGCTGGACACCCGGGCGGCCGAGGTCCTGCTCGGCCCCAGCCGCACGGAGAAGCTGGCCCGCCGGGTAGCCGACCTCGCCGAGAGCCGGGCCGGCGTGCTCGACGCCGCCGACGCCGAGCGGCGGCGGATCGAGCGCGACCTGCACGACGGCGCACAGCAGCGCCTCGTCTCACTCGCCGTCAACCTGGGCCTGGCCAGGTCCACCCTCGGCGACCTGCCGGAGGACGCCCGCAAGGTGATCGACGAGGCGCACCGCGAGGCGAAGGAGGCGATCGCCGAGCTGAACAACCTGGTGCGCGGCCTGCATCCGGCCGTCCTTGAGGACCGCGGCCTCGACGCCGCGCTGTCCGGGGTCGCCGCCCGCCTCCCGATCCCGGTGCGCGTGGCGGTGGACCTGCCGCAGCGCCCCTCACCCACGGTCGAGGCCGTCGCGTACTTCGTGGTCTCCGAAGCCCTGACGAACGTGGTCAAACACGCCCAGGCGACCCGGGCGGACGTGACCGTGGAGCGGATCGGGGAGACACTGCTGGTGGTCGTCGCGGACGACGGCGCGGGCGGCGCGGATCTCGCTGCGGCCGGCGGTGGCACCGGGCTCGCCGGGCTCGCCAAGCGCGTCGCGTCCGTCGACGGCACGTTCTCCTGCCGCAGCCCCGCCGGGGGCCCGACCGTCATCACCGTGGAGCTGCCGTGCGCGCCGTGATCGCCGAGGATTCCCTCTTGCTGCGCATCGGCGTGGTCAAGGTGCTGGAGGCGGCCGGCTTCGAGATGTGCGCGCAAGTCACCGACGCAGAAGGGCTGCTGGCAGCCGTCGAGGAGCACCGGCCCGACATCGCCGTGGTCGACGTGCGCATGCCGCCCGGCTTCACCGACGAGGGAGTGCGCGCCGCGCTGGTGATCCGCCGCCAGTACCCGCGTACCGCCGTGCTCCTGCTGTCGCAGTACGTGGAGGAGCGGTACGCCGCCGATCTGCTCGCCGCCAACACCTCGGGCGTCGGCTATCTGCTCAAGCAACGGGTCGCCGACGTCGAGGAGTTCGCCGAGGCGGTACGCCGGGTGGCGGCCGGCGGCACCGCGCTCGACCCGCAGGTCGTCGCGCAGCTGCTGGTGCGCCGGCACAGCGATCCGCTCGACCGGCTGACACCGCGCGAGCGGGAGGTGCTGGAGCTGATGGCGGGCGGCCGGTCCAACTCCGGCATCGCCGCCGAGCTGGTCGTGAGCGAGAGCGCGGTCGCCAAGCACATCAACAGCATCTTCACCAAGCTCGACCTGCCCAAGGCCGACGCCGACCACCGCCGCGTCCTGGCGGTGCTGCGCTTCCTGGGCGTTGCGACCGCATAGTGCGCGATCACGCCCCCATGCCCACAACACGGTCGAACGCTGCATCAACCGCTTGAAACAGTGGCGAGGCATCGCCACCCGCTACGAGAAGACAGCAGCCATCTACCTGGCCGGACTCCACGTTGCGAGCATCTTCCTCTGGTCAGCCAGGTGATCCAAACGAAACCGCCTAGGCTAGGGCTTGTTCCTCGGATCAGCAGAAGTCGGGCGAAGACTTTCGAGACGATCGGTGTGTACGGCGCCTCGGGTCCGCCATGACCATCTCCTGACCGATCTCCGGCCGGATCATGACCAGCCATTCATCGTGCCTTGACCTGTGGTGACGGGCCTTTGACAGCAGGCTCGACGGGCTTGTAGACGTGAGGGGCCTCGGGCTCCCGCGGCTCGCCTGTCGGCCCGGTGGAACGTCCGTCGCATCCTCATCGACCGTGAAGGACAAGAGTGTTCCTTTCCCCATCGCGCGCCGCCGGAGCGGCACGTGTCATAGGCACTGTCGGCGCCGCGGCCGCACTCTCCATCGGTGCCGCGCACACGGCGCTGGCGTGCAGCATCAGCGACTTCTCGGCGGCGGCCGTGTGCGACGCGGGCGGCAAGGGCGTCATCCGCGTCACCGACAAGGACGCCTCCGGCACCCCGGCCACCGTCAGCCTGTACATGCAGCTGAGCATGCCGGGCGGCGAACGGCTCGTCGACACGAGGACGATCGAGCACCCGACCGTGCAGGGCGTCTCCGTCGATCTCACCCCCCTCGACTGGTACGCGGGGGAGACCTTCCGGGTCCACGTCACCGCGGGCGACAAGGTCAACGACGACATCCGGCCGCTGACCGTCGTGGCGGACGAAACCTGCGAGTCCTCCGGCTCCACCTCCCCGGCGCCCACCACTCCGTCCGCGAATCCCTCCTCGGCGTCCTCCGCCACCCCGACGACGCCGCCGAGCCCGGCGCAGAGCAGTGGCGCAGCCGCCGTACCGGGTGCGAGCAGCGCCCCGTCGCCCGCGGGTGGTGGCGCCGGCCTCGCCGAGACCGGCGCGGGCAGCGGCACCACGGTGATCGCCGGCATCGCCGCCGCCCTGGTCGTGGCCGGCGGCGGCGTGGTCGTCGCGCTGCGCCGCCGAGCGGCACACCGCTCCCACTGACAGCCCCTGTCGCACCGGCACAGGGCTTGAGCGGGGCGGCACGGCATCAAGGTGACGTCGAAGGCTGTGCCCAGCCGCTCAGCGCCTCGATGTTGGCGGCCCGGCGTGCGAGCACCTCGTCGCGCCGGGCCGCCATCTGCCGCAGCGCGTCCTTCCGGTCCCGATCGGGGAGCCGGTCCAGGTAGACGTGCCCGTCGCAGTGGTCGGTCTCGTGCTCGAGGCAGCGGGCGAAGTACCCCGTCCCCTCGATGACGAGTGGCTCCCCGTCCTTGTCGAGGCCGCGTACCACGGCCCGGTCAGGACGCGGTACGTCCACGACGGCACCGGGCACCGACAGGCATCCCTCGCTCTCCTCGAGCAGCCGGCGTCCGGTGGGGGCGAGGGTGTCGAGCACCGGGTTGACGACGTGCCCGACATGCCGGACCCCCTCGTCGTCCGGGCAGTCGTAGACGAACAGTCGCAGACCGACCCCGACCTGGTTCGCCGCGAGACCGGCCCCTTCGGCGATGTACATCGTCAGGAACATGTCGTCGATGAGCGCGGCGAGATCGGGTCCGAACTCGGTCACGTCCCGGCACGGCTTGTGCAGAACCTCCTCACCGACCTCGGTGACGCGCCGCACCTTGCCGCGCCGGGCCTCGGGCGCGAGCGGCGGATACGCGTCGACGGGCCTGCCCTGGACGAAAACGCTGGGCATCGCTGTGTCTCCTTTGGTGTGAGGATGCTGTGGCGGCGGGAAATCGGGCTTCCGGCATCCGGAGTCCCTCCCTACCCTCCGGGACTCATGACAACAGAACCCGCGCAGCAGCCGCAGGAGAACACCGGCCACACCCGCAGACGGTTCCTCGCGGGCGCCGGAGGAGTGGCGAGCGCGCTCGCCTTACGGCCGAGCGGCAGCGCCCGTGCCGCCACCCGCAAGCACGTCGCCGTGCTCGGCGGCGGTGTCTCGGGGCTCAGCGCCGCCCAGGAACTCGCAGAACGCGGCTATGCCGTCACCGTCTACGAGTACTACGACGTCCTCGGCGGCAAGGCCCGCTCCATGGACGTGCCCGGTACGGGGAGCGGTGGCCGCAGACCGCTGCCCGGCGAGCACGGCTTCCGGTTCTTCCCCGGTTTCTACCGGAACCTGCCGGACACCATGCGCCGCATCCCCTTCCCCGGCAATGCGAACGGCGTCCACGACAACCTGCGCAGTGGAACCGAGGAGTTGTTCGCCCGCAGTTCCGGCCGTCCCGACCTGCACTTCCCCCTGCGCCGGGTGACCACCCCGCCGGCCCCCGACGACATCACCCCGTCCTGGCTCCGCGACCAGATCCTGTCCGTACTGGACCTGGGCACCCGCCTGCCCGCCCACGAGGCCGCCTACTTCGCCGACCGCCTCCTGGTCCACCTCACCAGCTGCGACGCCCGCCGCGAGGACCAGTGGGAGAAGACGTCCTGGTGGCGGTTCATCCGGGCCGAGGAGATGAGCGCGGAGTACCAGACCCTCCTCGGCATCGGCCAGACCCGCAACCTCGTCGCCACGCGCGCGGAGGTGGCCTCCACGCGCACGGTCGGCCGCGTCATCATCGAGGCCCTCATCCTCTGGGGCCTGCTCGGCCGCGGCCTGGACGGCGACGCCGACATCGACCGCGTCCTCAACGCCCCGACCAGCGAGGCCTGGATCGATCCCTGGGCCGCGCACCTGCGCTCCCTCGGCGTCGAGTTCGTGCTGGGCACCGAGGTCCGTGAGGTGGGTTACGCGGGCGGGCGCGTCACCGGCGTGAGGGTCGCCGCGCGCGACGGCGGCGACGAGCGCACCGTCACCGCCGACCACTACGTCTCCGCGATGCCCGTCGAACACGCCCGCCGCACCTGGGGCGCCGCCCTGCGCGCCGCCGACCCGCAGCTCGCCCGGTGCGACGCGCTCAGGACGGACTGGATGACCGGGGTGCAGTTCTATCTGCGCACGCCCACGCCCGTCGTCCACGGGCACATCAACTGCCTGGACTCGCCCTGGTCGGTCACCGGGATCGGGCAGGCGCAGTTCTGGGACGTACGGGACTTCTCGCGGGACTACGGCGACGGTCAGGCGCGGGACTGCCTGTCCGCGATCATCTCGGAGTGGGACAAGCCCGGCATCCTGTACGGCAAGACGGCCCGCGAGTGCACCAAGGAGGAGATCGTCGCCGAGCTGTGGGCCCAGCTGAAGGACGGACTCAACGACTCGGGGAAGACCACGTTGAGGGACGAGGACCGCCTGGGCTGGTTCATGGACCCGGCGGTGACCGGTCTCGGCGGCCCCGACCCGCAGAACCGCGAGCCGCTCCTCATCCATCCCACGGGCACGCTCTACAACCGCCCCTCGGCGAGGACCGCCGTACCGAATTTCTTCCTCGCGGGCGACTACGTCCGGACGGACGTGGACCTGGCGACGATGGAGGGCGCCAACGAGTCGGCGCGCAGGGCCGTCAACGCGCTGCTGGACGCGGACGGCGCGGACGCCGAGCGGTGCCGGATCTGGGAGCTGTACCGTCCGCCGGAGCTGGAGCCCCTCAAGCGGGTGGACGAGGTGCGTTACCGGCTCGGCCTGCCGAACACGTTCGACGTGGGGTGAGCGAAGGCGGCCGGGGACGAGCCGGGAGGGCCGTCGCCTCGAACGGGCGACGGCCCCGCGATCCCCGTACCGCTTACGACGGCTCGGTCAGAGCACGCGGACCGCGCCGGACGGCGGGTCGTACGACAGCGGGTGCTCCCCGACGCCGCTGGAGGGGTTCTGCGCGCCGACGAACATGCCGTCGCCCACGTACACCGCGACGTGGTAGGCGCTGCCCGCGCCGCCCCAGTACAGGATGTCCCCGGGCTGCAGGTTGCTCAGCGAGACCTGGGTGCCGGCCGTCGACTGGTCCTGGGAGACCCGCGGAAGGTTGATTCCGACCTGCTTGAAGGCCGTCTGCACCAGTCCGGAGCAGTCGTACGCCGACGGACCGGTGGCGCCGGAGACGTAGGCCTTGCCGATCTGCGCCTTGACGAAGGCGACGACCTCCGCGGCCGAACCGGTGGCCGTGGAGGAGCCCGTCGAGATGCTGGTCGCGGCGGCGAGGACGGTCCGCTCGGCGCTGCGCGAGGCGGCCTCCGCCTGCTTGCGCTCCGCCTCGGCCTTCCGCTTGGCCTCGGCCTCCTTCTTCTTGGCCTCCGCGAGGTCCGCCTTCGCCTGCTTCGCGGCATTCGCGGCGGCCGTGTCACGCTCGACCTGCAGCTGGTAGTTGGCCGCGGCCTGCTGGGTGGCCGCCGCGGACTGTGCGACCTGCGTGGCCACGTCGGCCGTCAGGGTCGGCAGCTCGAGCGTCTGGGTCACCGGCTCCGCGGCGTCGGCCGATGCCGAGGCCCCGGCCACGGCCAGGGTGCTGAGGACACCACCGGCGACTGAGGCCCGCATCGCGATGGTCGACGCGCTGCGGTTGCGGGGCTTCCGGTGGCTGCGTATGTGAGCGGTGTGGGACATGGGGACAAGCGGTACCAGGGACTCCTCCATACCTTCAAGAAACGTGTGGTGCGCCACAGTTGTTCAATGGGCGGCCTGAATCCCGGGCGTGTCATTCTTTATTGACGCCGTAACGGGCAAAGCGGACAGTGATGATCAAGGCTGTGATCATGGGTTTTCGTCGTTACGTCCCGAATTGCTCCTGGCTTACCACTGGTTGAGGCGAATAGCCAAGCCCGCTTTATTGAACCCTCACACGGATGTGGCACAGGTCACGGAACGGTCACTGCCGCGGGGGCGTCTCGCGCGCGCAGCGGGCGACTCGGTCCGTCCGCCTGCCCTGCCGCTTGTGAATGCATGCACCTCTGGGCGTGAAGCCGCCCCTCTGCTCGTGAACGCGTGCACACGTCCACATTCGCCCCCGCCCCTCCCTCTGAAGTGTGAACGGGCTCCCCTATCAAGGGTTCTGGTCCAGCGCCAATTTGCTTTGAACGCTTGCCGTTTGATAGTGCAAGACCGCCTCTACCAGCGGAGACGAGCGAAAATGTCACCTCTTGGTGATCACTCGACTGCTTCGCGTACGTAGATCACCGCTCATCCGACTTCATGATCCTTCGCCGGGTGGTGGAGATCACAAAGTACGTGCTGACCCCCGTGTCGCAGATCACACACCCGCGGGCATAAGATGCACGGCAGTTGGGCTTGTGACCTGCTTCACATGTCCGCGATCTTCGCTGGGGCAAGCGGGGCTTTCGGGACATGTGGGACGGAAGTGAGCCCAGCGCAACCGCCAGCAGTCAGTGCCGACTGAGAGGAGCGAGGAGCGGTGAACGCGTATGCGCCCATCCTCGTACTGGGAGCCCTCGGGGCAGGCTTTGCGATCTTCTCCGTGGTCATGGCCACGCTGATCGGTCCGAAGCGGTACAACCGCGCCAAGCTCGAGGCCTACGAGTGCGGTATCGAGCCGACCCCCACGCCGGCCGGCGGCGGGCGCTTCCCGATCAAGTACTACCTGACGGCGATGCTCTTCATCGTCTTCGACATCGAGATCGTCTTCCTCTACCCCTGGGCCGTCACCTTCGACGCCCTGGGGATCTTCGGGCTCGTGGAGATGCTGCTCTTCGTGCTCACCGTCTTCGTCGCGTACGCGTACGTATGGCGGCGCGGCGGCCTGGAATGGGACTGAGGGGCCTTACGTCATGGGACTCGAAGAAAAGCTGCCGAGCGGTTTCCTTCTGACCACCGTCGAGCAGGCCGCGGGCTGGGTGCGCAAGGCGTCGGTCTTCCCCGCCACCTTCGGCCTCGCCTGCTGCGCCATCGAGATGATGACCACCGGCGCCGGCCGCTACGACCTGGCGCGCTTCGGCATGGAGGTCTTCCGCGGCTCGCCCCGCCAGGCGGACCTGATGATCGTCGCCGGCCGGGTCAGCCAGAAGATGGCGCCGGTCCTCAGGCAGGTCTACGACCAGATGCCGAACCCCAAGTGGGTGATCTCGATGGGCGTGTGCGCCTCCTCGGGCGGCATGTTCAACAACTACGCGATCGTGCAGGGCGTCGACCACATCGTCCCCGTCGACATCTACCTGCCCGGCTGCCCGCCACGGCCCGAGATGCTGATGGACGCGATCCTCAAGCTCCACCAGAAGATCCAGTCCTCCAAGCTCGGTGTGAACGCCGAGGAGGCGGCCCGCGAGGCGGAGGAAGCGGCGCTCAAGGCCCTGCCGACGATCGAGATGAAGGGGCTGCTGCGATGAGCGACGCGAACCGCAACGGCGCGGGCGCGCACCCGGGCGGGGTGAACGGCAACGGGGTGAACGGCAACGGCGTCAACCCCGAGAAGGACCTCGGCGCCGCGAACCTCCCCGGCCGGCGCGGCGAGGGCGGCGAGGAGATCCGCGTCCAGCGCGGCATGTTCGGCGCCAACAACGGCGGCGACACCTCCGGCTACGGCGGCCTGGTCCGCTCCATCCGCCTCCCGGGCGCGGCCACCCGCCCCTACGGCGGCTGGTTCGACGAGGTCGCCGACGAACTGGAGGGCGCCCTGGAGGAGCAGGGACTCGTCCCTGAGAACGCCATCGAGAAGACCGTCGTCGACCGCGGCGAGCTGACCTTCCACATCGAACGCGAGTACCTTCTCGCCGTCGCCCAGACCCTCCGCGACGACCCGGCGCTCCGCTTCGAGCTGTGCACGGGCGTGAGCGGAGTGCACTACCCCGGCGACAAGGGGCGCGAACTGCACGCCGTCTACCACCTGCGCTCGATCACCCACAACCGGCTGATCCGCCTGGAGGTCAGCGCCCCCGACTCCGACCCGCACGTCCCGTCGCTCGTGTCCGTGTATCCGACGAACGACTGGCACGAACGCGAGACGTACGACTTCTTCGGCCTGGTCTTCGACGGCCACCCGGCGCTGACGCGGATCATGATGCCGGACGACTGGCAGGGCCATCCGCAGCGCAAGGACTACCCCCTCGGCGGCATCCCCGTCGAGTACAAGGGCGCCCAGATCCCGGCTCCGGACCAGCGGAGGTCGTACTCATGAGCACGCACACCCCGTCGTCGGCCCACCCGTCGCCCGACCACCACCCCTCATCGGGTCCCTTCGGGACGCAGGCTTCCGCGCGCGAGACCACCGAGGGCACCGTCTACACGGTGACCGGCGGTGACTGGGACGAGGTCGTCGAGTCCGTGTCCCGCGCCGACGACGAGCGCCTGATCGTCAACATGGGTCCCCAGCACCCGTCCACGCACGGCGTGCTGAGGCTCATCCTGGAGATCGAGGGCGAAACGGTCACCGAGGCCCGCTGCGGCATCGGCTACCTGCACACCGGCATCGAGAAGAACCTCGAGTACCGCACGTGGACGCAGGGCACCACGTTCGTGACGCGCATGGACTACCTGACGCCGTTCTTCAACGAGACGGCGTACTGCCTCGCCGTGGAGAAACTCCTCGGCATCGAGGACCAGGTCCCCGACCGCGCCTCCGTGATCCGGGTGCTCCTGATGGAGCTGAACCGGCTCTCCTCCCACCTGGTGTGCATCGCCACCGGCGGCATGGAGCTCGGCGCCACCACGATCATGATCTACGGCTTCCGCGACCGGGAGATGATCCTCGACATCTACGAGCTGATCACCGGCCTGCGGATGAACCACGCCTACGTCCGCCCCGGCGGACTCGCCCAGGACCTCCCGCCGGGCGCCGTGGACCAGATCCGCGAGTTCGTGAAGAAGATGAAGAAGAACCTCCCGGAGTACGACAAGCTCGCCACCGGGAACCCCATCTTCAAGGCCCGTATGCAGGACATCGGCTACCTGGACCTCGCGGGCTGCATGGCCCTCGGCGCCACGGGGCCGATCCTGCGCTCCGCCGGCCTGCCGCACGACCTGCGCAAGGCACAGCCCTACTGCGGCTACGAGACCTACGACTTCGATGTCCCCACCGCCGACACCTGTGACGCCTACGGACGCTTCCTCGTCCGCCTCGAGGAGATGCGCCAGTCGGTCAGGATCATCGAGCAGTGCCTGGACCGGCTGCAGCCCGGCGCGGTCATGGTCGCCGACAAGAAGATCGCCTGGCCTGCCCAGCTCGCCCTGGGACCGGACGGGCTCGGCAACTCCCTGGACCACATCAAGAAGATCATGGGCACCTCCATGGAGGCTCTGATCCACCACTTCAAACTGGTGACCGAGGGCTTCCGCGTCCCGCCGGGACAGGCGTACGCGGCGGTCGAGTCACCCAAGGGCGAACTCGGCGTGCACGCCGTCTCAGACGGCGGCACCCGCCCCTACCGGGTCCACTTCCGCGACCCGTCCTTCACCAACCTGCAGGCCATGGCGGCGATGTGCGAGGGCGGCCAGGTCGCCGACGTCATCGTCGCCGTCGCGTCCATCGACCCCGTGATGGGAGGCGTCGACCGGTGACCACCTCTTCTTCCGAGCGGGGCGTCAGCCTGGGCATGCCCGAACTGCCCGCGCCCGACTACCCGGACGACGTGCGGGCCCGGCTGGAGCGGGACGCGCACGAGATCATCGCCCGCTACCCGGACTCCCGGTCCGCCCTCCTGCCGCTGCTGCACCTGGTGCAGTCGGAGGAGGGCCATGTCACGCGCACCGGGATGCGGTTCTGCGCCGAGGTTCTGGGTCTGACCACGGCCGAGGTCACCGCGGTCGCCACCTTCTACACCATGTACCGGCGGCGGCCCTCCGGTGACTACCAGGTGGGTGTCTGCACCAACACCCTGTGCGCCGTCATGGGCGGCGACGCCATCTTCGAGGCCCTCCAGGAGCACCTGGGCGTCGGCAACGGCGAGACCACCGACGACGGCAAGGTCACCCTGGAGCACATCGAGTGCAACGCGGCCTGCGACTACGCGCCGGTCGTGATGGTCAACTGGGAGTTCTTCGACAACCAGACCCCCGAGACCGCCCGGCGCCTCGTCGACGACCTGCGCGCGGGACGGCAGGTCGCTCCCACCCGCGGTGCCCCCCTGTGCACCTTCAAGGAGACCGCCCGGATGCTGGCGGGCTTCCCCGACGAACGGGACGGGGCCGTCGAGGCGACCGGCAGCGCGGGTCCGGCCTCCCTGGTCGGGCTGCGGCTGGCCAAGGGGGAGTCCGCCGCCGCGCGCGTGGTGCACCCGCGGGACGGCGGGCCGCACGACGAGGCCGGGGACACGGCCGTGCACCAGCCGTCGCCGTCCGAGCACCTCATCTCGCACGACGCGCCACAGGACACATCGGCCTCCGACCCGGCACACCCGGCCGGGCCCGTAGCCGACGAGGGAGGGCAGTGATGACCTTGGCACCCGAAAATGGGGGCACCGCCCGCCCGAGCGGATTCGAGGGTGGGGGAGAGACCAGCCCCGAGAAGCTGCTCGTGCCCGTGCTGTCGGCCTTCTGGGACGAGGAGAGCTCCTGGACGCTGGACGTCTACCGCAGGCACGACGGCTACGAGGGGCTCCGCAAGGCGCTCGCCATGTCGCCGGACGACGTGATCGCGTACGTCAAGGACTCCGGACTGCGCGGGCGCGGCGGCGCGGGATTCCCCACGGGAATGAAGTGGCAGTTCATTCCCCAGGGGGACGGCAAGCCTCACTATCTGGTTGTCAACGCCGACGAATCGGAGCCCGGCACCTGCAAGGACATCCCGCTCCTCTTCGCGAACCCGCACAGCCTCATCGAGGGCATCGTCATCGCGTGCTACGCCATCAGGTCGTCGCATGCCTTCATCTATCTGCGTGGTGAAGTCGTCCCCGTGCTGCGGCGGTTGCACTCGGCCGTGCGCGAGGCCTACGCGGCGGGCTACCTCGGCGAGAACATCCTGGGCAGCGGGCTCGATCTCGACGTCACCGTGCACGCGGGCGCGGGCGCGTACATCTGCGGTGAGGAGACCGCACTGCTCGACTCGCTCGAAGGCCGCCGTGGTCAACCGCGGCTCCGTCCCCCCTTCCCTGCGGTCGCGGGCCTCTACGCGTGCCCGACTGTGGTGAACAACGTCGAGTCGATCGCGTCGGTTCCCGCGATCCTGAACCGGGGCAAGGAATGGTTCCGGTCGATGGGCAGCGACAAGTCGCCCGGCTTCACGCTGTACTCGCTCAGCGGCCATGTGGCCAACCCCGGCCAGTACGAGGCCCCGCTCGGCATCACGTTGCGGCAGCTCCTCGACATGAGCGGCGGCATGCGGCCCGGCCACCGGCTGAAGTTCTGGACGCCGGGCGGCTCGTCCACGCCGATGTTCACCGAGGAGCACCTCGACGTCGCGCTGGACTACGAGGGAGTGGGCGCCGCCGGGTCCATGCTCGGCACCAAGGCCCTGCAGTGCTTCGACGAGACGACCTGCGTGGTGCGGGCCGTCACCCGCTGGACCGAGTTCTACGCCCACGAGTCCTGCGGCAAGTGCACACCCTGCCGGGAAGGCACGTACTGGCTCGTGCAGCTGCTGCGGGACATCGAGGCGGGCAAGGGCGTCATGTCCGACCTCGACAAGCTCGCCGACATCGCCGACAACATCAACGGCAAGTCCTTCTGCGCCCTCGGCGACGGCGCCGCCTCGCCGATCTTCTCCTCCCTCAAGTACTTCCGCGAGGAGTACGAGGACCACATCACGGGCCGGGGCTGCCCCTTCGACCCGGCCAAGTCCACGGCCTGGGCGGACAAGCCCGCGGAGGTGAACGCATGACTGTGACCACCAGCGCTCCCTCAGGTGGGGGAGAGGCGGCGGTCCCGCCGGAGGACCTCGTCACGCTGACGATCGACGGCGTCGAGATCAGCGTGCCCAAGGGCACCCTGGTCATCCGCGCCGCCGAACAGCTCGGCATCGAGATCCCCCGCTTCTGCGACCACCCCCTGCTCGACCCGGCCGGCGCCTGCCGCCAGTGCATCGTCGAGGTCGAGGGCCAGCGCAAGCCCATGGCGTCCTGCACGATCACGTGTACGGACGGGATGGTCGTGAAGACGCACCTCACCTCGCCCGTCGCCGAGAAGGCCCAGAAGGGTGTGATGGAGCTCCTGCTCATCAACCACCCGCTGGACTGCCCCGTCTGCGACAAGGGTGGCGAGTGCCCGCTGCAGAACCAGGCGATGTCGCACGGCAACGCCGAGTCCCGCTTCGAGGGGAAGAAGCGGACGTACGAGAAGCCGGTCCCGATCTCCACGCAGGTGCTGCTCGACCGTGAGCGGTGCGTGCTGTGCGCCCGCTGCACCCGGTTCTCCAACCAGATCGCGGGCGACCCGATGATCGAGCTGCTGGAGCGGGGCGCGTTGCAGCAGGTCGGCACCGGAGAGGGCGACCCCTTCGAGTCGTACTTCTCCGGGAACACCATCCAGATCTGCCCGGTCGGTGCACTGACCTCGGCGGCGTACCGCTTCCGCTCCCGCCCCTTCGACCTGGTCTCGTCCCCGTCGGTCTGCGAGCACTGCTCCGGCGGCTGCGCCACCCGCACCGACCACCGGCGCGGCAAGGTCATGCGGCGCCTGGCCGCCTACGATCCGGAGGTCAACGAGGAGTGGATCTGCGACAAGGGGCGCTTCGCGTTCCGGTACGCGCAGATGAAGGACCGGCTCGATGTGCCGCTGGTGCGGCGCGAGAGCGGTGAGCTGGAGCCCGCGTCCTGGCCCGAGGCGCTCGACATCGCCGCCCGGGGGCTGCTCGCCGCGCGGGGCCGGGCCGGGGTGCTCACCGGCGGCCGGCTCACCGTGGAGGACGCCTACGCGTACAGCAAGTTCGCGCGCGTGGCGCTCGACACGAACGACATCGACTTCCGCGCGCGCGTGCACAGCGGCGAGGAGGCCGACTTCCTGGCCGCCCGGATCGCCGGACGCGGCCGCGACCTCGACGGTACGGGCGTCACGTTCACCTTCCTCGAGAAGGCGCCCGCCGTCCTGCTCGTCGGGTTCGAGTCCGAGGAGGAGGCGCCCGGCGTCTTCCTGCGGCTGCGCAAGGCCTGGCGGGGGCACGGCCAGCAGGTGTTCGCTCTGGCCACGCACGCCACCCGGGGCCTGGAGAAGGCCGGCGGCACCCTGCTGCCCGCCGCGCCGGGGACCGAGACCGAGTGGCTGGACGCGCTGGCCGGACGGGTCGGCCTGGAGGAGGACGGCGTACGGGCCGCGGAGGCGCTGCGCACCGAGGGCGCCGTGATCGTCGTCGGTGAACGCCTCGCCGCCGTCGCCGGCGGCCTCACCGCCGCCGTCCGTACCGCGGCCGCCACCGGCGCCCGGCTGGCGTGGATCCCGCGCCGGGCCGGAGAACGGGGCGCGGTCGAGGTGGGCGCGCTGCCCTCGCTGCTGCCGGGCGGGCGTCCGGCCACCGATCCGCGCGCGCGGGAGGAGGTCGCCGCCGTCTGGGGCCTTGCCGACCTCCCGCACCGCTACGGCCGGGACACGGGCCAGATCGTCGAGGCCGCGGCCACCGGCGAACTTCGCGCCCTGGTCGTGGCCGGCGTCGAGGTCGCCGACCTGCCGGATCCGGCACGCGCACGTGAAGCACTGTCCGAGGTGGACTTCCTGGTCTCCCTGGAACTGCGGCCCAGCGAGGTCACCGAGCGCGCGGACGTGGTGCTGCCGGTCGCGGCGGCCGCCGAGAAGGCCGGCACCTTCCTCAACTGGGAGGGCAGGGCCCGCTTCTTCGAGGCCGCGCTCAAGCCCGACCAGATGACCCGCCCGCTGATGCCGACCGACGCGCGCGTGCTCCAGATGCTCGCCGACGCGATGGACGTGCACCTGGGGCTGCCCGATCTGCGCACGATCCGCGTGGAACTGGACCGCCTCGCCGCCTGGGACGGTCCGCGGGCCGCCAACCCCCTGGAGATCGGCGGACAGCTGCCCCGCCCGGCCGCCGGGGAGGCCGTGCTCGCCGGCCACCGGCTGCTGCTCGACCAGGGCCGTCTCCAGGACGGCGACGAGGCGCTCGCCGGCACCCGGCACGCGGCACGCGCGCGTGTGTCCGCCGCCACTGCCGCCGAGGCGGGCGTCGAGGACGGCGAGCTGCTGGCCGTGCGCGGCCCGTCCGGGACCGTCGAACTCCCGCTGCAGATCACCGAGATGCCCGACCGCGTCGTCTGGCTCCCGATGAACTCCACGGGCGGCGGCGTCCCCTCCGACACCGGGGCGCAGCCCGGCACCCTCGTCCGCATCGGCCCGGCGACGCCCGCCGCCGAAGCCCCCAAGGAGGTGGAGGCATGAGCCCGTACCTCGCCGCTGAAGACCTCTCGATGTTCGGCCACGACCCCTGGTGGCTGGTCGTCATCAAGGCGGTGTTCTGCTTCGCCTTCCTGATGGTGACCGTGTTGTTCTCCATCGTCTGGGAGCGCAAGGTCGTCGCCTGGATGCAGCTGCGCATCGGCCCCAACCGGCACGGTCCCTGGGGCATGCTCCAGTCGCTCGCCGACGGCGTGAAGCTGATGCTGAAGGAAGACCTCATCGTCAAGCGCGCGGACAAGGTGGTCTACATCCTCGCGCCGATCGTCGCGGCCATCCCGGCCTTCATGGCGATCGCGGTGATCCCCTTCGGGCCCGCCGGCAACGAGATCTCGATCTTCGGGCACCGCACCACGATGCAGCTCACCGACCTGCCGATCGCGATGCTCTACATCCTCGCGGTCGCCTCGGTCGGTATCTACGGCATCGTGCTGGCGGGCTGGAGCTCCGGTTCCACCTATCCGCTCCTCGGTGGCCTGCGCTCCTGCGCGCAGATGATCTCCTACGAGATCGCCATGGGTGCCGCCTTCGCCTCCGTGTTCCTCTACTCGGGGTCGATGTCGACGTCGAGGATCGTCGAGGCGCAGCACGACCGCTGGTACATCCTGCTGCTGCCGGTGTCCTTCATCATCTACATCGTCACGATGGTCGGCGAGACCAACCGCGCCCCCTTCGACATGCCGGAGTCCGAGGGCGACCTGGTCGGCGGCTTCAACACCGAGTACTCGTCGATCAAGTTCGCGATGTTCATGCTCGCCGAGTACGTCAACATGGTGACGGTCTCGGCCGTGTCCACCACCCTCTTCCTGGGCGGCTGGCGCGCCCCGTGGCCGATCAGCACGGTCTGGGAGGGCGCGAACCACGGCTGGTGGCCGCTGCTCTGGTTCGTCATCAAGGTCCAGCTGCTGCTGTTCTTCTTCATCTGGCTGCGCGGCACGCTCCCCCGCGTCCGCTACGACCAGCTGATGAAGCTCGGCTGGAAGGTCCTCATCCCGGTCTCCGTGGTCTGGCTGATGCTCGTCGCGACCGTACGGGCGCTTCGCAACGAGAACTACGGTTTCGCCGACATCGCGCTGTACGTCGCGGGCGGAGTCCTCGCGCTGCTCCTGGTGTCGTTCGTCATCGACATGTTCCGCGCGAAGGCCAAGGAGGCCGAGCAGCCCGCCGAGGAGCCCGCCGCCTTCGACCCGATGGCCGGTGGATTCCCCGTGCCGCCGCTGCCGGGACAGACGCTGCCACCGGTGCCCAGGCGCCGCTCACGCCGGGAGCGGGAGCTGATTGTCAGTGGTGGACCGGACACTGTGAGTGACGGATCTTCGGATGGAAAGGAGGCGTCCGATGGCTGACGAGCCCAAGGACACCAAGCCGGGTTTCCAGAACCCGGTGGCCGGCTTCGGCGTGACCTTCAAGGCCATGTTCAAGAAGCGGCTCACCGAGCAGTACCCGGAGCAGAAGAAGACCACGGCTCCGCGGTTCCACGGCCGGCACCAGCTCAACCGCCATCCGGACGGCCTGGAGAAGTGCGTCGGCTGCGAACTGTGCGCCTGGGCGTGCCCCGCCGACGCGATCTACGTCGAGGGCGCGGACAACACGGACGAGGAGCGCTACTCCCCGGGCGAGCGGTACGGGCGGGTGTACCAGATCAACTACGCCCGCTGCATCCTGTGCGGCCTGTGCATCGAGGCCTGCCCCACGCGCGCGCTGACGATGACCAACGAGTTCGAGTTGGCCGACTCCAGCCGCGCCAACCTCATCTACACCAAGGAGCAACTGCTCGCCGGCCTCGAAGAGGGCATGGTGGACACGCCCCACGCCATCCACCCGGGGATGGACGAGCAGGACTACTACCGGGGCCTGGTGACGGAGGCCGCGCCCGGCACCGTGCGCCAGGTCGCCGTCTCGAAGGGCGAGGTCCCGCAGGAGGCCGTCTCCACCTTCGGCGAGGGCGAGCCGGCGTCGAAGAAGGTGATCGGCGGATGACTGATCTCGCGGCCTACTCCACCTCCACCGGAGAGGCCTTCCAGTTCTGGGTCCTCGGCACCGTCGCGGTGCTCGGCGCCCTCGGCACCGTCTTCATGAAGAAGGCCGTGCACAGCGCGCTGTGCCTCGCGGGCACCATGATCGTCCTGGCGGTGTTCTACCTCGCCAACGGCGCCTACTTCCTGGGGATCGTGCAGATCGTCGTCTACACCGGCGCGATCATGATGCTGTTCCTGTTCGTGGTGATGCTCGTCGGCGTCACCGCGGCGGACTCCCTGAAGGAGACCATCAAGGGGCAGCGCTGGCTGGCCCTCCTGTGCGGGCTCGGCTTCGGCATCCTGCTGTTCGCGGGCATCGCCAACGCCTCCCTGAAGGACTTCGCCGGCAGCGGCAGGGCGAATGCGGGCGGCAATGTGGAGGGTCTGGCGGCCCTCATCTTCACCAAGTACGTGTTCGCCTTCGAAATCACCGGTGCCCTGCTCATCACGGCCGCCGTCGGCGCCATGGTGCTCACCCACCGCGAGCGCACCGAGCGCGCCCGCACCCAGCGCGAACTCTCCGAGCAGCGGGTACGGGAGGGCAAGCACGTTCCGCCGCTGCCGGCCCCCGGCGTCTACGCCCGGCACAACGCGGTGGACATCGCGGGTCTCCTGCCGGACGGCACCCCGTCCGAGCTGACCGTCAACAAGACGCTGCGCGCCCGCGGCCAGATCCGCGACGTGTCCGACGAGGCGATCAGCGATCTCAAGGCGCTGGAGCAGCACGCCGCCGAGCGCCTGGAGCGCACCGAGGAGAAGCGGCCGGCGCTCAAGAGGACCGAGGAGGCGTCGAAGTGAACCCGGTCAACTACCTGTATCTCGCAGCCCTGTTGTTCACGATCGGCGCCACCGGCGTACTGATCCGGCGCAACGCGATCGTGGTGTTCATGTGTATCGAGCTGATGCTCAACGCGTGCAACCTCGCGTTCGTCACCTTCTCCCGGATGCACGGCAATCTCGACGGCCAGATCATCGCCTTCTTCACGATGGTCGTCGCCGCCGCGGAGGTCGTCGTCGGGCTCGCGATCATCGTGTCGCTGTTCCGTACCCGCCATTCGGCCTCGGTCGACGACGCCAGCCTGATGAAGCTGTAAGGGGTCGGGAGAATCGTGGAGAACCTGATTGCGCTGCTGATCGCGGCGCCCCTGCTCGGAGCGGCCGTGCTGCTGTGCGGCGGCAGAAGGCTGGACGCGGTCGGCCACTGGCTCGGCACGGTGCTCGCCGCCGTCTCCTTCGTGTTCGGTGCCGTCCTCTTCACCGACATGCTGGGGAAGGCCGCCGACCACCGGACCGTCACCCAGCACCTGTTCAGCTGGGTCCCGGTGGGCGGTTTCCAGGCCGACGTCACCTTCCGGCTCGACCAGCTGTCGATGACGTTCGTCCTGCTGATCACCGGAGTCGGCTCGCTCATCCACCTGTACTCGGTCGGGTACATGGAGCACGACGAGCGCAGGCGCCGCTTCTTCGGCTATCTGAACCTCTTCCTCGCGGCGATGCTGCTGCTGGTGCTCGCCGACAACTACCTGCTGCTGTACGTCGGCTGGGAGGGCGTCGGTCTCGCCTCCTACCTGCTGATCGGCTTCTGGCAGCACAAGCCCAGCGCGGCGACCGCGGCGAAGAAGGCGTTCATCGTCAACCGCGTCGGCGACATGGGCCTGTCGATCGCCATCATGCTGATGTTCACCACGTTCGGGACCTTCGCCTTCGGCCCGGTCCTCGGCCACGTCGGAGACACGTCCGAGGGCAAGCTCACCGCGATCGGCCTGATGCTGCTGCTCGCCGCCTGCGGCAAGTCGGCCCAGGTGCCGCTGCAGTCCTGGCTCGGTGACGCGATGGAGGGCCCGACCCCGGTCTCGGCCCTGATCCACGCCGCGACCATGGTGACCGCGGGCGTCTACCTGATCGTCCGCTCGGGAGCGATCTTCAACGCGGCGCCCGACGCCCAGCTGGCCGTCACCGTCGTCGGTGCCGTCACGCTCCTGTTCGGTGCGATCGTCGGTTGCGCGAAGGACGACATCAAGAAGGCGCTGGCCGGCTCGACCATGTCGCAGATCGGCTACATGGTGCTCGCCGCGGGCCTCGGCCCCATCGGCTACGTCTTCGCGATCATGCACCTGGTCACGCACGGCTTCTTCAAGGCCGGACTGTTCCTCGGCGCCGGCTCGGTCATGCACGGCATGAACGACGAGGTCGACATGCGCCGGTACGGCGGCCTCAGGAAGTACATGCCGGTCACCTTCGTCACCTTCGGCCTGGGCTACCTCGCGATCATCGGCTTCCCGGGCCTGTCCGGTTTCTTCTCCAAGGACAAGATCATCGAGGCGGCCTTCGCGAAGGGCGGCACCGAGGGCTGGATCCTCGGCGGCGCGGCCCTGCTGGGCGCCGCCATCACGGCGTTCTACATGACGCGGGTGATGCTGATGACGTTCTTCGGCGAGGAGCGGTGGCGCCACGCCCCGACTCCGTCCCCGGACGAGCCGAGCGTGGAGCCCGCCGCCGAGACCCGCGGCGAGCACGCGGAGCCGCACCCGCACGAATCGCCGGGCGTCATGACGATCCCCATGATCGTGCTGGCGGTCGGCTCCGTCTTCGGCGGCGCGTTCTTCAGCATCGGCGACCGCTTCCTGCACTGGCTGGAGCCGGTCACCGGGCACAGCGAGGGGCATTCGCCGGTCAGCGCCTGGACGGTCACCGGAGCGACCATGGTGTGCCTGGTCATCGGCGTGGCCATCGCCTGGGCGCAGTACGGCCGTAAGCCCGTTCCGGCCGTCGCCCCGCGCGGTTCCCTGCTCACCCGGGCCGCCCGGCGCGACCTGCTCCAGGACGACTTCAACCACGTCGTCCTCGTCCGGGGCGGGGAACACCTCACGCGCTCCCTGGTGTACGTGGACCACACCCTGGTCGACGGCGTCGTCAACGGCACGGCGGCCTCGGTCGGCGGCCTGTCCGGCCGGCTCCGCCGACTGCAGAACGGCTACGCACGGTCGTACGCCGTCTCGATGTTCGGCGGTGCGGCGGTGCTCGTCGCCCTGACCCTGCTGATGAGGGCGGTCTGATAGCGATGTCCTTTCCCCTGCTGACAGCGACGGCGGTGCTCCCGGCCGTGGGGGCGATCGCCACGGCCGCGGTCCCGGCCGCGCAGCGCACCGCCGCCAAGTGGCTGGCGCTGGTCGTCTCGCTCGCCACGCTCGCGCTCGCCGCGATGATCACGTTCCGCTTCGAACCGGGTGGCGCCCGGTACCAGTTCACCGAGTCCCAGGCCTGGATCAAGGACTTCGGGGTGCGGTACGAGCTGGGCGTGGACGGCATCGCGGTGGCACTCATCGCGCTCACCGCGCTGTTGATCCCGTTCGTGATCCTGGCGGGCTGGCACGACGCGGACCCGCTGGAGACCGGAAGCCGGCGCTGGCGGCCGACGCAGGGCTTCTTCGCCCTGATCCTGGCCGTCGAGGCGATGGTGATCATCTCGTTCGAGGCCACCGACGTCTTCCTCTTCTACATCTTCTTCGAAGCCATGCTCATCCCGATGTACTTCCTCATCGGTGGCTTCGGGGACCGCGCCCACGAGCAGGGCGAGAAGGCGGCGTCCACGCAGCGGTCGTACGCCGCCGTGAAGTTCCTCCTCTACAACCTGGCCGGCGGCCTGATCATGCTGGCCGCGGTGATCGGCCTGTATGTGCAGGCGGGCAATTTCTCCCTCCCGGAGATCGTGCAGGCGCGGGCCAACGGCTCGCTGCACATGGCGACCAGCACCGAGCGCTGGCTGTTCCTCGGCTTCTTCTTCGCCTTCGCGGTGAAGGCGCCGCTGTGGCCGCTGCACACCTGGCTGCCCAACGCCATGGGGGAGGCCACCGCCCCCGTCGCCGTGCTGATCACGGCGGTCGTCGACAAGGTGGGCACGTTCGCGATGCTGCGCTTCTGCCTCCAGCTGTTCCCGGAGGCCAGCAAGTGGGCGACACCGGTCATCCTCGTCCTGGCCCTGATCAGCATCCTCTACGGGGCGCTGCTGGCGGTCGGCCAGCGGGACATCAAGCGGCTGGTGGCCTACGCGTCGATCTCGCACTTCGGCTTCATCATCATGGGCATCTTCGCGATGACCAGCCAGGGCCAGTCCGGGGCGACGCTGTACATGGTCAACCACGGCATCTCGACGGCCGCCTGGATGCTGGTGGCGGGCTTCCTGATCTCGCGCCGCGGCTCGCGTCTGATCGCGGGGTACGGGGGCGTGCAGAAGGTCGCGCCCGTGCTCGCCGGCACGTTCCTGATCGGCGGCCTGGCGACGCTGTCCCTACCGGGGCTCGCGCCGTTCGTGAGTGAGTTCCTGGTGCTGGTCGGCACGTTCACGCGCCATCCGGTGATCGGCATCATCGCCACCTTCGGCATCGTCCTCGCCGCGCTCTACACCCTCGTCCTGTACCAGCGGACGATGACGGGCCCGGTGAAGGCGGAGGTCGCGGCGATGCCGGACCTGAGGGTCCGCGAACTCGTGGTGGTCGTCCCGCTGATCGCGCTGCTGATCTTCCTGGGCGTCTACCCGAAGCCGGTCACCGACCTGGTCAACCCGGCCGTCCAGCACACCATGTCCGACGTACACCAGACCGATCCCAAGCCCGCAGTGGAGGCGGCCAAGTGAGCGCAACAGCCGTCCACAGCCTGTGGACAACCGCGGCCGACCCGATCGCGAAGATCCAGGCGCCGAAGATCGAGTACGGGCAGTTGTCGCCGACCCTGATCGTCATCGGTGCCGCGCTCGTCGGGGTGCTGATCGAGGCGTTCGTGCCGCGCAAGTCCCGTTACTACGCTCAGGTGTTCGTGTCCGTCGTCGCGCTCGCCGCCGCGTTCGCCGCGGTGGTGGCGCTCGCGGCCGACGGATACGGCACCACCAAGGCCCACATCGCGGCGATGGGCGCACTCGCCGTCGACGGACCGTCCCTGTTCCTGCAGGGGACGATCCTGCTGGCGGGCCTGCTCGGCGTGTTCACCTTCGCCGAGCGGCGCCTCGACCCGGCGGCGCACGGCAACCGCGTGGACTCGTTCGCCGCGCAGGCCGCGTCCGTGCCGGGCAGCGAGAGCGAGAAGGCCGCCGTGAAGGCGGGCTTCACGACGACGGAGGCGTTCCCGCTGCTGCTGTTCGCGGTCGGCGGCATGCTGGTCTTCCCCTCGGCGAACGACCTGCTGACCCTCTTCGTCGCCCTGGAGGTCTTTTCGCTGCCGCTGTACCTGCTGTGCGCGCTCGCCCGGCGCAAGCGGCTCATGTCGCAGGAGGCCGCGGTCAAGTACTTCCTGCTCGGCGCCTTCGCCTCCGCCTTCACGCTGTTCGGCATCGCCCTGCTGTACGGCTACGCGGGCTCGGTGTCGTACGCGCGGATCGCCCAGGTCGTCGACGGCACGGTCACGAACGTCGACCCGGCGCTCGCCAACACCATGGGCAATGACGCGCTGCTGCTCGTCGGCGCCGCGATGGTCGTGATGGGCCTGCTGTTCAAGGTGGGAGCGGTGCCGTTCCACATGTGGACGCCGGACGTGTACCAGGGTGCGCCGACACCGGTGACCGGCTTCATGGCGGCGGCGACCAAGGTGGCGGCGTTCGGCGCGCTGCTGCGACTGCTGTACGTGGTCCTGCCGGGCATGCGCTGGGACTGGCGGCCGGTGATGTGGGCGATCGCGATCGTCACCATGCTGGGCGGCGCGATCGTGGCGATCACGCAGACCGACATCAAGCGGATGCTGGCGTACTCGTCGATCGCGCATGCGGGATTCATCCTGGCGGGTGTGATCGCCACCACGCGGAGCGGCGTGTCCTCGGTCCTCTTCTACCTGGCCGCGTACTCGTTCGTGACGATCGGTGCCTTCGCGGTCGTCACCCTCGTCCGCGACGCGGGCGGCGAGGCGACCCACCTGTCCAAGTGGGCCGGGCTCGGCCGCAGGTCCCCGCTGGTGGCGGCCGTCTTCGCGGTCTTCCTGCTGGCCTTCGCGGGCATCCCGCTGACCTCGGGCTTCGCCGGGAAGTTCGCGGTGTTCAAGGCGGCGGCGGAAGGCGGGGCGATCCCGCTGGTCGTGATCGGTGTGATCTCGTCCGCCGTGGCGGCGTTCTTCTACATCCGCGTGATCGTCCTGATGTTCTTCAGCGAACCGCGCCCCGAGGGCCCGACGGTGGCGGTCCCCTCACCGCTGACGATGACGGCGATCGGGCTCGGCGTGGCGGTCACCGTGGCGCTGGGTGTGGCACCGCAGTACTTCCTCGACCTGGCGAACCAGGCGGGGGTGTTCGTGCGCTGAGGCGCCCGCGCCGATTGCGCGACGGCCCGGCACCCGCTCGGAGGGTGCCGGGCCGTGCTGCTCAGGGTTACTGCCCGTCCTCTGGGCGTGCTTTGATCTCGGCGAGGTCCAGGTCGACCGGGAAGGGCACACTCACCTTCATCCGCTCACGAAAGATACCCACGCTGGTGTAGGTGCCGGTGGTCGGCTCCAGCTCAAAGGCGTGCACGGCCGCGCGACCCTTTTCGTCCTCGACGCGCCAGTAGTGGGGGATCTTGGCGCGGGCGTACTTCAGGGGCTTGGTCTCGCGGTCGCGGGCTACGGAGTCCGCCGAGACCACCTCGATAGCCAGCAGTACCGCTTCGGCTGGGAATCGGGTCTGGCCGGATTCCTTCCACGCTTCCCTGCGGAGCACGATCACATCCGGCTCGGGCCTGTTCTGCTGGTCGATGTCGATGGTGAATTCGCGGAAGACCTCGAAGTCCGCTGGGGCCAGTGAACGCAGCTGCCACTTGAAGAAGTCGACAGCGCGCTCGTGAAAGGCGGTCTGAGGACTCACGAAGACCAGGCTCCCGTCGATCAATTCCGTGTGCGGAGGCAGATTCGGAAGCCGGTCCAGGTCGTCGGCGGTCCAGCCGCCCTCCGGCGGGATCGGCCAGGTGGGCGTGGACGCCTTCGGTGCGACGCTCATCAGTGCTCCCATGGGACGGAGTCTCGCCGGTCCATTCAGACTATCGACCGCAAACGGGCAGGTCTCCCACGCACGTGTGAACGATGGCCGTGTCCTTGACCGAGCCGGCCAGGGGTCCTGTGGATAACTCGGAGGCTGTCGGCCCTGGCCCCTATCGTGGACGCAGTGGTCGAAGGACGACCGAGGGGGAACGGGCGATGGACGGGACGGCTGTGATGACCGAGGTGGGCGCGCCGGCGGTGGACGGTGGGAGCGAGGCGCTGGCCACGCTGCACCGGGTCTTCGGGTACGACGCCTTCCGCGGCGAGCAGGAAGCGGTCATCGAGCATGTGGTGGCCGGCGGCGACGCGGTCGTGCTCATGCCGACCGGCGGCGGCAAGTCGCTGTGCTACCAGATTCCGTCCCTGGTCAGACCCGGTACGGGAGTCGTGGTCTCCCCGCTCATCGCTCTCATGCAGGACCAGGTGGACGCCCTGCGGGCGCTCGGTGTGCGCGCCGGGTTCGTGAACTCCACGCAGGACTTCGACGAGCGGCGCGTGATGGAGGCGCAGTTCCTGGCCGGCGAGCTGGACCTGCTCTACCTGGCACCGGAGCGGCTGCGTCTGGAGTCCACCCTCGACCTGCTCTCCCGCGGCAAGATCTCCGTCTTCGCCATCGACGAGGCGCACTGCGTCTCCCAGTGGGGCCATGACTTCCGCCCCGACTACCTGGCGCTGTCGCTGCTCGGCGAGCGGTGGCCGGACGTCCCGCGGATCGCGCTCACGGCGACGGCCACGCGGGCGACGCACCAGGAGATCACCCAGCGGCTGAACATGCCGCAGGCCCGCCACTTCGTGGCCAGCTTCGACCGGCCCAACATCCAGTACCGGATCGTGCCGAAGGCCGACCCCAAGAAGCAGTTGCTGGCGTTCCTGCGCGAGGAGCACGCGGGCGACGCGGGCATCGTCTACTGCCTCTCGCGGAACTCGGTGGAGAAGACGGCCGAGTTCCTGACCCGTAACGGCATCGAGGCGGTGCCGTACCACGCGGGTCTGGACGCGGGCACCCGTGCGGCGCACCAGTCCCGGTTCCTGCGCGAGGAGGGCCTGGTGGTGGTCGCGACGATCGCCTTCGGGATGGGTATCGACAAGCCGGACGTGCGGTTCGTCGCCCACCTGGACCTGCCGAAGTCGGTCGAGGGCTACTACCAGGAGACGGGCCGCGCGGGCCGCGACGGACTGCCGTCCACGGCCTGGATGGCGTACGGGCTCAACGACGTCATACAGCAGCGCAAGCTCATCCAGTCCGGGGAGGGCGACGAGGCGTTCCGTCGCCGGGCCCAGGCGCACCTGGACGCGATGCTGGCGCTGTGCGAGACCGCCCAGTGCCGCCGCGGCCAGCTGCTCGCCTACTTCGGCCAGGACCCCCGGCCAGGCGGCTGCGGCAACTGCGACACCTGCCTGGAGCCGCCGGACACCTGGGACGGGACGATCGCGGCGCAGAAGGTGCTGTCCACGGTGTGGCGGCTGCACCGGGAGCGGCGGCAGAAGTTCGGCGCGGTGCAGATCGTCGACATCCTGCTGGGCCGGCGCACGGCCAAGGTCATCCAGTTCGACCACGACCAGCTGTCCGTGTTCGGCATCGGCGAGGAGCTGACCGAAGGCGAATGGCGCGGCGTCATCCGGCAGTTGCTGGCGCAGGGGCTGCTCGCGGTCGAGGGCGAGTACGGGACGCTGGTGCTGACCGAGGCCAGTGGGGCGGTACTGCGGCGGGAGCGCGAGGTGCCCCTGCGCAAGGAGCCGAAGAAGCCGGCGGCGGCTCCCCGGTCGTCGCCCTCCGCCCGGTCCGACCGCAAGCCGAAGGCGGCCGCCGCCGAGCTGCCCCCGGAGCTGGCCCCCGCGTTCGAGGCGCTGCGTGCCTGGCGCGCCGAACAGGCGCGGGAGCAGGGCGTCCCGGCGTACGTCATCTTCCACGACGCCACGCTGCGCGAGATCGCCACCGCCTGGCCCACGTCGGTGACCGAGCTCGGCGGTATCAGCGGAATCGGCGAGAAGAAGCTGGCCACCTACGGGGAGGGGGTGCTCGGCGTGCTCGCCTCGCTGGGCGGACCGCCGGCCGCCCAGCAGGCCGCGGCGCCGTCCGGCGGGACGGCGCCGGATGACTGGCCCGAGCCGGACGACGAGCCGGAGCCCGACGACTGGATATGAGGCGACGGCGTACGAGCCGTCCGGAGCTCACAGCGCACGTGCCGCGTACGCCCTGACGTCCGCGTCCGAGTCCGTCGTGGCCGTGGCGAGGGCCGCGCGGGCGCCGTCCGTGCGGGTGTGCCGGGTCAGCGCCAGGACGGCCGCCTTCCGGACGTCCGCGTTGGGGTCGGCGAGGGCCTTGGCGAGGGCGGGGACGGCCACCTCGGGGTCGGCGGCGGTGAGCGCGGTGGCGGCGCCGGCGCGGACCTGCCAGGCAGAGTCGGACAGGGCGGCCGTGGCGCGGTCGGCGAGTGGTGGCGGGCAGCCGACGGCGGCCAGCGCGCCGTAGGCGGCCGCACGGACCAGCGCGTCGGGGTCGCCGGTGAGGGCGGCGAGAGCGGACAGGACACTGTCCGCTCCGGTCGGCCCTCCGCCACCGGGGCCTGCCGCGTCCACCGTGCCCATGGCCTTGGCGAGCGCGACGCGAACCTCGCGTGACGGATCGGCGGTCGCCGCGCGCACCAGCGGCGCGACAGCGTCGACCGAGACGAGGGCGCGCACGGCCTCGATGCGAACTGTCGTGTCGGAGTCGGCGAGAGCCTCCGCGAACAGGTCGGCGTCGCCGAGCCGCAGCGCCCGCAGGACGTCCAGCGCAGCTGCGCGGACGACGGGGTCGGGCTCGGACACGGCAGCGGCGAGGCGGTCGCGCAGAGCAGGCTCGGGTGGCAGCGTCTCCACGAGTTCGCGCAGTGAGGCCGCCGCGGCGGCGCGCACGTCGGCATCGGCGTCGGAGAGCAGGCCGGCGAGGGCCGGCCCGGTGCATGGCGGCACCGTCTCGGTCAGGACCGTGACGGCGGTGCGGCGGACAGAAGGGTCGGGGTCGGCCAAGTAGGGCCCAAGGGCGTCGAGTTCGGGCTGCTCCTCCGCAAGGGCGAGGAGGTCGAGCAGGCGGGGTGAGGTCGGCGCGTCGGGGCCGGCCACGGGGCGGACATCCTCGTCGCCCGCCGCCGCCGACGTCCGTACCGCGGTGGGCGCCACCTCCCGCGCCCCGGCCGTCGCCACCTGCTCGGGACGCACCTCGCCGAGTCGTCGGGAGGCACCGCCCACGGGGGCGAAGCCCTCCACCGGAACCAGGTAGGGAGCCACGGGACGTGCCGTGAACTCCATCGCACCAGAGGGGGACTTGTGCAGATCGAGATGGTGGAACCAGGACGCGTCGTCGCGTTCCGGATGGTCGATGCGGTCGTGGTAGAGGCCCCAGCGGGACTCCGTGCGGGCCAGGGAGGCGCGGGCCGCCATCTCCGCGCAGTCGCGGATGAAGGTCACCTCCGCGCAGCGCATCAGTTCGTGCGGGCTGCGGGCGCCCATGGAGGCGATGTCGGCGTGCATCCGCTCGAACGCCTCCAGCGCCAGGGACAGCCGGGCACCGGACTTCGGCGGGGCCACGTAGTCGTTCACGAAGCGGCGCAGCTTGTACTCGACCTGGGTCTGCGGCGGGCCGTCCGGGTTGCGCAGCGGGCGGTAGATCAGCTCGTGCGCCTCGCGGAGCTGGTCGTGCGGCAACTCGCCTTCGTAGGCCTGGTACTGCGCGGCGTCCTCACCGGCCAGCTCGCCGAACACGAACGCGCCGATCATGTAGTTGTGCGGCACACAGGCCAGGTCACCGGCGGCGTACAGGCGGGGGACCGTCGTCCGGGCGTGGTCGTCGACGCGGACGCCCGAGGCCGAGTGGCCGCCGCACAGGCCGATCTCCGAGATGTGCATCTCCACGTCGTGGGTGCGGTAGTCGTGGCCGCGGCCCGCGTGGAAGGTGCCGCGCGTCGGGCGTTCCGTCGAGTGCAGGATCGACTCCAACGCCGAGATCGACTCCTCCGGAAGATGGCTCAGCTTGAGGTACACCGGGCCCCGGTCCGAGGCCACCTCCTGCGCGAACTCCGCCATCATCTGCCCCGACCAGTAGTCGGAGTCGACGAAGCGTTCGCCGTGCCGGTTGACCTGGTAGCCGCCGAAGGGGTTGGCCACGTAGGCGCAGGCCGGGCCGTTGTAGTCCTTGATCAGCGGGTTGATCTGGAAGCACTCGATGCCGGTCAGCTCGGCGCCCGCGTGGTAGGCCATCGCGTAGCCGTCGCCGGCGTTCGTCGGGTTCTCGTAGGTGCCGTAGAGGTAGCCGGAGGCGGGCAGGCCGAGACGGCCGCAGGCGCCCGTGGCCAGGATCACCGCACCCGCGCGGACGGTCACGAAGCGGCCGGTGCGGGTGTTGAAGCCCGCCGCGCCCACGGCCCGGCCCCCGGACGTCAGCACCCGTACGGGCATCACGCGGTTCTCGATCCGGATCCGCTCCCGCATCTCGCGCCGCCGCAGCTGCCGGTACAGGACCTTCTTGACGTCCTTGCCCTCCGGCATCGGCAGCACGTAGGAGCCCGACCGGTGCACCTGGCGGACCGCGTACTCGCCGTGCTCGTCCTTCTCGAACTTCACCCCGTACGACTCGAGCCGCTTCACCATGGCGAAGCCGCGGGTCGCGGTCTGCCGGACCGTGGACTGGTCGACGATGCCGTCGTTGGCGCGGGTGATCTCGGCGACGTAGTCGTCGGGCTCGGCGCGCCCGGGGACGACCGCGTTGTTGACGCCGTCCATGCCCATGGCGAGCGCGCCGGAGTGCCGGACGTGCGCCTTCTCCAGCAGGAGCACGTCCGCGCCGTGTTCGGCGGCCGTCAGTGCCGCCATGGTGCCGGCCGTGCCGCCGCCGATGACGAGGACGTCACAGGAGAGTTCCTCGGCGTCGATGAGGGCGGGGATCTCCATCGGGGTGTCCACCAGGGCTGCCTTTCGCGTGCTCAGGAACCGAGTGAGGAGAGGACGTCACGGCGCAGGGCGAGCCGCGCCGGGTCGGCGTGCGCCGCACGGTCGCGCGGACGCGGCACGTCCCGTACGGCGAGGAGCCGGCCCGTGCCGAGCAGCGCCAGCCGGTCGCCGAGGTACAGGGCCTCGTCCACGTCGTGGGTGACGAAGACGACGGTGGCGCCCGTGCCGCGCAGCACCTCCACCAGCAGGTCCTGCATGCCGGCGCGGGTCTGTGCGTCGAGTGCGCCGAAGGGCTCGTCCATGAGGACGGTGCTCGGGCCGGCGGCGAGGGCGCGCGCCAGCTGTGCGCGCTGGCGCTGGCCGCCGGACACGCGGTGCGGCAGGTGCCGTGCGCGGTCGGCAAGTCCCACCCGGTCCAGCCAGGCGTCGGCCTGGGTGCGGCGCTCGGTGCGCGGAACGCCCTTGACGGCGAGGGGAAGTTCGACGTTCGCGCGCAGGGTGCGCCAGGGCAGCAGGGCGTCCTCCTGGAACACCAGTGCCCGGTCCGCGGCGGGCCCGTTGAGGGGACGGCCGTCCTGCTCCACCGTCCCGGCGAGCGTCGGCAGCAGCCCGGCCAGCGTCCGCAGCAGGGTCGACTTGCCGCAGCCCGAGGGGCCGACGACGGTGAGGATCTCGCCGGGGGCGATGTCCAGGTCGACGCCCTCGAGGGCCGGTGCGCCGGGGCGGCCGAGCGTGGCTGCCCGCAGGGTGAGGCCGGCACCGGTACGGGACGGCGACACGACGTCAGACGAGCTGGTCATCGGGGACCTCCGCAACGGTTGTCTCGGTACTGCTCGGCATGGGCGCGGAGACGGCCGAGCGCTCCCGGGGAACGCGGTCCGCGGTGGCGTAGGAGGTCCGCGGGAGCCAGCGGGTCAGACGGCGCCCGAGCAGCTCCACCGCCGTGGACGTCACCCAGCCGAGCAAGCCGATCGTCACCATGCCGACGAAGACGTCCGGGTAGTCGACGACCGTGTAGTCCTGCCAGGTGCGGTAGCCGACGCCGTACTGGCCGGAGATCATCTCGGCGGAGATCACACAGATCCACGACACGCCGATGCCGACGGACAGGCCGCCGAAGATGCCGGGCAGCGCGCCCGGCAGGACGACAGAGCCGAGGATCCGCCACCGGCCGCCGCCCATGGTCCGCACCGCCTCCTCCCACACGGGGGTCAGCGCGCGGACCGCGTGCCGGGTCGAGACCAGCACGGGGAAGAAGGCGGCCGTGCAGGTGATGAAGACGATGCCTTGTTCGTTGCTGGGGAAGAGCAGGATCGCGACGGGAACCAGCGCGATCGCCGGGATCGGGCGCACCACCTCCAGCAGCGGGCCCAGCAGGTCCTCGGCGACGCGGGAGCGGGCCACGAGCACGCCCGTGGCCACCCCGAGGACCGCCGCCAGCAGGAAGCCTGTGAGGATGCGGGTCAGGCTGTCGGCCAGGTCCGTCCAGTAGTCGCCGCCGGAGAGCCGGCCGGCGAAGGCGCGGGCCACGTCGGTGACCGTGGGGAACTGCGAGAAGCGCAGCCACACGTTGACGTGCAGGCTGGTCAGCAGCTGCCACAGACCGAGGGCGGCGGCCAGGGACGCCACCCTCAGCGCATAGCGGCGGTACCGGCTCATGAGGCCCGCCCCAGGGCGTCGGCGTACGAGATCGTGCGCGCCCCCGGGTGCGCCGCCACGTACGCCTGCGCGGTGGCCGGCGCGACGAAGGGGAGCAGTCGGCTGCCGTCCACCACCCACACCGCCCTGTCGGCGAACCACAGGGTGCCGGTGGTGGCGTCGGGCACGTACGCGGCACGGATGTCCGAGCGGTGCTGCGCCACGTACTTCAGCAGCTCCTCGGGGGACTTGAAGGTCCGCGTGGTCTCCGCGTCCTTGGGCCACACCTCGCTCGCGGCCGGCGGAGGCGTCGCGGCGAGATCCTTCGTGTACGCCGAGCCGAGTGCCTTCTTCGCGTACTGGTCGTCGACGAAGGAGTCCACGTCGATGTCACCCGTCAGCTTCTCGGACTTCAGGATCGACACGTCCTGCTTCAGCGCGGACACCAGCTGTGGCCTGACGGCCGGGTCGAAGGTGGAGATGCCGTGGGCGCCGTTGTAGAGGTAGACGACCTCGGCGGGCAGGCCGGTGGCCTTCGCGACCTTCTCGGCCGCGGCCACGGGATGGGCGTTCAGGTAGTCGGTCGCCTGCGCCTGCGCCTTGAGGAAGGCTTCCAGGACGGCCGGACGCTGCTTCGCGAAGTCCTCGCGCGCGGTGACGCCGTGGAACGTCGGAAGGTCGAGCTGCGCACCGTCGTACAGCGCCTTCGCCTTGCCCTGGTAGGCGAGCAGGCCCGGCCAGGCCACGAACTGGCTCAGCGCGTCCGCACTGCCGGCGTCGAGCGCCGAGGCGCCCACCGCGGGCTGCTGGTTGAGCTTCTCGATGCCCTTGTCCGGGTCGATGCCGGCGCGCTGCAGGGCGCGTACGAGGGTGCCGTCCGCGGCGGAGCCGACGCTCGTGGAGACCTTCCTGCCCTTCAGGTCCTGCAGGGAGGAGAGCTTCGAATCAGGTGCGGTGACGATGGTGTTGAGGCCGCCGCGCAGGTTGTAGCCGGTGACGGAGACCAGGTGGGTGGGGCGGCCGAGCTGCTTTCCGCGGGCGGCGTTGATGAGGAGCGGGAAGTCGCCCATCGAGCCGATGTCGATCTTCCCTGCGGTCATCTGGGCGGTGATGGGGGCTCCGGTCGCGTAGTCCTGCCAGACGACCTTGTAGGTGTGGCCGTCGTGCAGGGCGCCCAGCTGCTGCTCGAAGTAGCCCAGGGAGCGCAGGAGGGTGCCCGCGGTGACGGTGTTGATGGTCTTGGACTGGTAGCCGACGGTGACGGTGATCGTGGAGCCGGTGCCCGCCTGCGCGCTCGTGCCGCAGGCGGCGAGCGGGAGGAGGAGGGCGACCGTGGCGAGGGGGACTGCCGTGCGTTTCATGGGGGTTCGGGCCTCTCAGCGGAGCAGGTAGGGCATGTTGACCGTGACCGCTCCGGTGGGACAGCGGGCCGCGCACGGTCCGCAGTACCAGCACTCGTCGACGTGCATGTACGCCTTGCCGGTGCCCTCGTCGATGGCGAGGGAGTCCAGCGGGCACATGTCCACGCACAGGGTGCAGCCGTCGATGCACTTCGACTCGTCGATGGTCACGGGCACGTCGGCCCGCTGGGGCGCCAAGGGCATGGCTGTCTCCAGGAAGGTGCCCGGACAGGGCGGAAGGGGGCGAACAGGGGTTACAGAGACCGGTGCAGCAGACCGCTCATGGTGATGCGGTCGCCGCGGAAGCGGATGAACTCCAGGTCGACGGGCCGGCCGTCGGCGAGGTGGGTGAGGCGTTCCAGCATCAGTACGGCGGCGCCGCGGGGGGCCTGGAGCACGGCGGAGGAGTGCGCGTCCGCGTTCACCGCTTCCAGGGTGATCTCGGCGTGGCCGAGGCGCTGGCCGGTGATGGCTTCCAGAAGGCGGAAGACGTCGGTGTTCTCCAGGTCGGCGTCGAGGAGGGCGGTGCCGATGTCGAGGGGGATGTAGGTGAGGTCCAGGGAGAGGGGGAGGCCGTTCAGTCTGCGCAGGCGTTCGATGTAGAGGACGTCGGCGCCGGGTTGGACGTGCAGGCGCTCCGCCACGGGGGCGGGCGCGGGTGCGGGGCCCAGGGTGCGGACCTCGTTGGTGACGCGGCCGTGTTCGTGCAGGGTTTCCGCCAGGCCCATCAGCCGGTCCAGTCCATGGGGGTACTTGCGGGCGGCGACGATCGTGCCGACTCCCGGCAGCCGGTCCACCAGGCCCTCGGCGCGGAGGAGGTCGAGGGCCTGGCGGACGGTGTTGCGGGAGGCGCCGTAGTCGGTGCCGAGGGTGGTTTCGTGCGGGAGCGTGCCGTCCGGGAAGCCGCCGGTGAGGATCTGGTGGCGGAGGAGATCGGCAAGCTGCCTGGCCTGGTCCGCACGCAGCCGACGACGCGTGCGGTGGGCGGCGACGGTGGTCGCGGCGCCTTGACCGGCGTGGTCTCGGATGCGGTCGGTGGGTGGCATGTCCGGAACCATACCGAGGCGGTAGGGAAAGCTGTGTTGCCGAATTGTTGCGCCATGTGCCGGGGCGTCACGTATGCCGCTGACCTGGGGTTCCGTTGGGCGGTGGGGCAAGATCTGCCACTGCCGGGTGAGCGGGCGCGGCGGTGGCTACGACACCGTGGTCGGCACCACCCGCCCCGTCACCTCCCCGAGACCCACCCGCGTCCCACCCGGACCCGGCGCCCACGCGGTCAGTGTCACGACGTCCCCGTCCTCCAGGAACGTCCGTTTCCCGTCCGGAAGTTCGAGAGGGTCCCGACCGTTCCACGTCAGTTCCAGCAGCGAGCCGCGTTCGTGCTCTGTCGGACCGCTCACCGTGCCGGAGCCGTAGAGGTCGCCCGTGCGCAGGGACGCGCCGTTCACCGTCATGTGCGCCAGTTGCTGGGCCGCCGTCCAGTACATGGTGGAGAACGGCGGCTCGGAGACCACATGACCGTTGATCGCCGCGGAGATGCGCAGGTCGTAGCCCCCCGGTTCCTCCTGCGAGTCGTCCAGGTACGGCAGCAGCGGATGCGTGCGCTCGGGCGGGGCCACCCGGGCCTCCTCCAGCGCGTCCAGCGGGGTGATCCACGCCGAGACCGACGTGGCGAACGACTTGCCGAGGAACGGCCCGAGCGGCACGTACTCCCAGGCCTGGATGTCCCGCGCCGACCAGTCGTTGAGCAGGCAGAGCCCGAACACATGGTCGCGGAAGGCCGTGAGCGGCACCGGTCGCCCCAGCCGCGACGGCACGCCCACCACGAAGCCCACCTCCGCCTCGATGTCCAGACGGACGGACGGCCCGAAGACCGGCGCCGGGTCCGTGGGAGCCTTGCGCTGCCCCGACGGCCGCACGACATCCGTGCCCGACACGACCACCGTGCCCGACCGGCCGTGATAACCGATCGGCAGGTGCTTCCAGTTGGGGGTCAGGGAGTCCGCCGCGTCCGGGCGGAAGATCTGCCCGACGTTACGGGCGTGGTTCTCGGAGGCGTAGAAGTCGACGTAGTCCGCGACCTCGAAGGGCAGGTGCAGCGTCACCTCGGAGAGCGGGTGCAGCAGCGGCTCCACGGTCTCCCGGTGCGCGGGCACCGTCACCCACGCCGTCAGCGCCCGTCGCACATCCGACCAGGTGGTGCGGCCCGCGGCCAGCAGCGGGTTCAGGGACGGACGCGCCAGCAGGGAGGCGTACGGGGAGCCGAGCGCCGTGGCCGCCGCGCCCGCGTCGAGCACGTGGTCGCCCAGGCGCACGCCGACGCGCCGCTCGTCGGAGCCGGCAGGGGAGAAGACGCCGTAGGGGAGGTTGTGCGGGCCGAAGGGGTCGCCCTCGGGGACGTCGAAGGGGGGCATGGGATGCTGCCTCGCTTTCGTGCACTTCGGATGTGCCGTGCATGGGGGTGCGTTCCACTGCGTTCCATGTGGTCGCCGCACACGTTACGGGTGAGTCATCTGTCTTGGGCAGTGTCTAAAGAGTTTGCAATGTCCGTATTGGTCTTGTCGGAGGGGGTAATTCCGGCTTAGCGTCCTTTGGGGGACACGGACGGGGTGGGTCCGGTCCGTAGGGGGGACACGTGGGGGGACCCGTGGCCAGGAGCACCGGTGTGCCGTTCGACGCGGACCGCGACGTGCCGGGGCTCATCGTCAAGTTGGGCGGCTATCCGCTGCACCACGGCGGGGTCGGGGCGATCCGCAGCCTCGGCCGGCTCGGCATACCGATGTATGCGATCACGGAGGACCGCTACACACCGGCTGCGGCCTCCCGCTATCTGCGGCGCGCCTTCGTGTGGCCGACCACCGGGACCGAGAAACCGGAGCGGCTCGTGGAGGGCCTGCTGCGCATCGGGCGCCGTATCGGTCGGCCGACAATCCTCGTCCCGACCGACGAGGAGGCAGCGGTCCTGATCGCCGAGCACCAGGACGCCCTGACCGGAGCCTTCCTCTTCCCGAAGGTGGATGCGGGGCTCCCGCGCCGCCTCGCCAGCAAGCAGGGCCTGCACGAACTGTGCGTGGAACACGGCATCCCGAGCCCGCAGGCCGCCTTCCCGCAGTCGTACGACGACATCCTGCGCTTCGCGGACAAGGCCCGCTTCCCACTCGTGGCGAAGAACCGCGAGGCGTTCGTGCGCCGCGAACGGCCCGCGGTGGGCGGCACGACGAAGATCGCCACCCGTGAGGGGCTGCTCAGGCTCGCCCGCGACTGGGGCGAGCACCCGGGCGTGATCCTCCAGGAGTACCTGCCGCGGGAGCAGGCCGAGGACTGGATCGTGCACGCCTACTTCGACCAGGACTCCACCCCGCTCGCCCTGTTCACCGGCGTCAAGGTGCGCTCCTGGCCGCCCCACGCGGGCATGACGGCGAACGCGTACGTCGTGGACAACCCCGAACTCGCCGATCTCGCCGCACGTTTCATCAAACAGATCGGCTTCACCGGCATCGTCGACCTCGACCTGCGCTTCGACCGGCGCGACGGACAGTACAAACTGCTCGACTTCAACCCCCGCATGGGCGCCCAGTTCCGGCTCTTCGAGAACGAGTCGGGTGTGGACGTCGTCCGCGCCATGCACCTGGACCTGACCGGCCGCACCGTACCGGAGGGGGAGCAGCGCGCCGGCCACCGGTACATCGTGGAGAACATCGACCTGCCCGCCCTGCTGGCCTACCGCCGCAGCGGCTACACGACACCGCACGCACCGGCCCGTGCGAGCGGCACGGAACTGGCCTGGTTCGCGGGGGACGACCCGCTGCCGTTCGTCACGATGCTCGCGCGCTTCGTGCGGCCGGGCGCGAAGCACCTGTATCAGCTGTGGCGGACCAACCGCCGCGGCAGCACGACCCGTACGTCGTAGGCGTACGGCCGGTACGTCGAGGCGTACGGCCGGTACGCCACCGGCGTACGCGCTCCACCACGAAGTAGGCACGCAGCGTCCTGGGGAGGGACTTCGTGATCCAACCGGTAGCAGTCATCGGCGCCGGGCCGTTCGGCCTGTCCACCGCCGCCCATCTGCGCGGGCGCGGTATCCCGGTCCGCGTCTTCGGCGAACCCATGGTCAGCTGGCGCGACAACATGCCCGCGGGCATGCTCCTGAAGTCCACCCCGGTCGCCTCGAACATCGACGCGCCCCAGCGCGGCCACACCCTGGCCGACTACTGCGACGCGGCGGGCATCCCCCGGCTGGTGACGGACGAGGACATCATTCCGGTCGAGACGTTCATCGCGTACGGGGAGTGGTTCCAGCAGAAGCTGGTGCCCGAACTGGAGCGGGTCCGGGTGGTCTCCGTGGACCGCCGCAAGGGCGGTGGCTTCGATCTCAAGCTGGACTCGGGCGAGTTGTTCACCGCTCGGGCGGTCGTGGTGGCGACCGGCCTGTCGGGCCTCGCGCACCTCCCGCCGGAGCTGGCCGCCGCGGCAGCCGACGGCCCCACGCCCACCGGTCCGGTCTCGCACAGCTCCCAGCACCACGACCTCAGCAGGTTCTCCGGCAAGGAGCTGCTGGTCGTCGGCGCCGGCCAGTCCGCGCTGGAGACGGCGGCGCTGGCGGCCGAGGCGGGCGCACGGGTGCGCGTGGTGGCGCGCGGGCAGGGCAGGGTCGCCTTCGGCGCGCCCCCGTGGGACCAGCCGAAGCTGCGCCCCGAGTCGCCCTTCGGCCGTGCCTGGTCCCTGTGGGCGCTGAGCTACTACCCCCACCCGTACCGCTTCCTGCCCGCCCAGACCCGCCACTACCTGGTGCGCCGCGTCCTCGGCCCGCTCGGCGCGTGGTGGCTGCGCGACCGCTTCCAGGAGAACGTGCAGGTGCGCGAGGTCGTCGGCATCCTCAGCGCGTCCGTGGCGGACGGCGGCCCGACCCTGACGGTCCGGACCCACACGGGCCGCACGGAGGAGATGACCGCGGACCACGTCGTCGCCGCGACCGGCTACCGCGTGGACATCTCCGCGATGGACTTCCTGGGCCATGAGCTGCGCACCCGCCTGGCGGTGAGCCGAGGCACCCCGAAGCTCGGCGCGGGCTATGTGTCCTCGGTCCCGGGCCTGTACTTCACGGGCCTGCCGGCGGCGGCCTCCTACGGACCGGTGATGAGGTTCGTCTGCGGCACGGAGTTCGCGTCGCCGCGCCTGGCGAAGCACCTGGCGACGGCCCACGGCTGACCCCGGCCGGCCACCGGACCACCGCGTGGCCCTTCCCCCTCGGAAGGGCCACGGTTGTCGGGACGGATGCCGAGCGGTTCTCAGCAGTGAGGACCGGAGGGCGGCCGGTCTCGAGGGGCGCCCGGAGGCCGGCCGGTTCTCGGCAAGGGACCGGAGGTCGGCCGTGGGTCAGTCGTAGGTCGGCCGTGGGTCGGCCGGTTCACGACGGGTGGCCGTACGTCGACTGGTTCGCGGTGAGTCGCGGGGGTGTTCCATCCGTATTCTCTGATCATGGCCGCACCCCTCGCATATTCACTCATCGCCACTGACCTGGACGGGACGCTGCTGCGCGGTGACGACACGCTCTCCGACCGGTCGAGGGACGCGCTGGCGCGGGCCGCCGCGGCCGGCGCGCAGCACCTCGTGGTGACGGGGCGTCCGGCCCCCAGGGTGCGGCCGCTGCTCGACGACCTGGGCGGCAGGGGGCTCGCGGTGTGCGGACAGGGCGCGCAGGTGTACGACGTCGGCGCGGACCGTCTGCTGTTTTCCGTCACCCTGGACCGGGAGCTGGCCGAGACGGCGCTCGGCAAGATCGAGGCCGAGGTGGGGCAGGTGTACGCGGCCGTGGACCAGGACGGCGTGGACGGGCTCACTCTCATCGAACCCGGCTACCGGATGCCGCACCCCACGCTGCCCGCGGTGCGGGTCCAACGGCGCGACGACCTGTGGTGCGCGCCCATCAGCAAGGTGCTGCTGCGCCATCCCGCCCTGACCGACGACGAGTTGGCGACGGCGGCGCGCAGCGCGGTCGGTTCGCTGGCGACGGTCACCATGTCCGGGCCCGGCACGGTCGAACTCCAGCCATGCGGCATCACCAAGGCGACGGGGCTCGCGCTCGCCGCCGAGTTTCTGGGCCTGGGGCCGTCCCGGACCATCGCGTTCGGCGACATGCCGAACGACATCCCGATGTTCGACTGGGCCGCGCACGGCGTCGCCATGGCGAACGCCCACCCCGAACTCAAGGCGGTCGCCGACGAGATCACGAAATCGAACGAGGACGACGGCATCGCCGTCGTCCTCGAACGACTCTTCGGGGGGCGCTAGACCTCGGCCTCGGCCTCCGCCTCAGCCCGGTACGCGCGGCGCGCAGCGTCAGTAAGCGCTGTGGACGTTGTCGATGGAGCCGTACCGGTGGGCGGCGTAGTTGCAGGCGGCCGTGATGTTCGCCACCGGGTCATAGATGTTCCAGGACGTGCCCGGCACGTGGTACGCGCGGAAGGTCGGGTCGATGACCTGGAGGAGGCCCTTGGACGGGATGCCCATCCGGGCGTTGGAGTCCCAGAGGTTGATGGCGGACGGGTTGCCCGACGACTCACGCATCACGTTGCGGTAGATGCCGTAGTAGGAGCCGGGGATCCTGTGCTGCCGCATGACGACCAGCGACTGACGGATCCAGCTGTCGAGGTGTCCGGCGCGCGTCGTCACCGTCTTGGCGGCGGCGGTCGTGGTCGTCGCGGAGGCGGGGGTCGCGGCGGAAGCGCTGGTCGCGCCCAGGACCGGAAGGGCCAGAACGGCGGCACCCGTCCCCGCGACAGCGAGGGCACGGGTGAGGCGCGCGGCCTTGGAGCGGCGGTCCCGACGGCGTGCGGGCAGGGCGAAAGCGGGCATGTCGTAGTCCTCTCCGGCGCCTGCGAGGTGAGCTGTCGGGTTCGGGCTGGGAGGTGCCCGGCCGTGTCCTCGGTGTCGAGGAATCGGCTTCACCCCAAGCCGTTCCGGCGCTGTGTCCGGTCCGGCGACTTACCTGGGTCCCCCGCTCCTGCCGTGGTGGTCAATGGATCGCGGGCGGCGGCAGGATTCGGCGTTCCGCTCGGATCGATTGGGAAGGTATGCGAGAGCACATGTCGGGAACAAGCCTGGAAGTCACACTCCGAGGCAAATGACCATGAAATGCGGGAATAGGGGATGTGATCCATTTTGTTGAACAGAGTTCAACTTGGCATAAGCAAAGGGGAAGTTGAGATTCCGCATGCTCCGCCCCGCCCGTCGGTGGCGTGAGCTAATTCACTCGCGCTCTCCTTGTCCGGCATACCCAATCCAGGGCCTTGGGGCGGCAATTCGGACAAAAGGTTCGGCGGGGGCCTTCAAGTGGCGGTCTGTATCGGGGCGGAATGTGGCAATTCGGACAAGGCTCGGGTCCACGGGGATCGTCACCCCGGACCGGAGGGTGTGACCGACGTCACTCGTCATGCCATCTGGTCATGTCATCTCGTCGCGCCCCATGGATCTGTACGCGCGCGTGCCTCGAGGTTCCGCGCGTCCCCGTTGAGGCCGAGTGTGCGCCCGGCCGGGTGATGGCGCCGGACGGGGCGGCCGGGGGCCGCGTGGCCCTGCGGGAGGCCTTGAGGGTGCCGCGCTGCTCCGGAGGCGGGACACGAGGGGGCGTTTCCGGGGACCGGTGCGCGTCGCCGGCCGCCGGGAGGGGCGGCTTTCCGCTGTGTCGCTCCAAACCCGCTCGTATCACCTGATCAAGAACATGCCTCTCGCGATCCGATACCGCCCGGCCTGGAACAGCGGGCACTCGTGGTGATCGAAACCCGACCGGATACGCTGACTTGAGTGATGGCGGCGACAGATCGACAAACTCGGTGAGCCGAGTCGTCCAGGCGACGCCATCGATCAAGTGACCGACCTCGATACCGACCGTGTGATCGTCAGCAGACGTCAGCAGACAGGAGACCTCACGTGACCGTCGTCGGGCCGTTCGGGCTGAGCGTGCGGGACCAGGCTCTGGAAGCCGATGTCCAGGCCGGATTGGCCGCTGTCGAGGAAGGGCTGCTCGACGCCACGAAGAGCGAGGTGCCCTTCATCACCGAGGCCGCGCAGCATCTCGTGCGCGCGGGCGGGAAGCGGTTCCGGCCGCTGCTCGTCATGCTCGCGGCACAGTTCGGTGACCCGTACGCGCCGGGGGTCGTCCCCTCGGCCGTGGTCGTGGAGCTCACCCACCTGGCCACGCTGTACCACGACGACGTGATGGACGAGGCCGATGTGCGGCGCGGAGTGGCCAGCGCGAACAGCCGCTGGGGCAACTCGGTGGCGGTCCTCACCGGCGACTTCCTGTTCGCCCGCGCGTCCCACATCCTGGCCGACCTCGGCCCGGAGGCGGTCCGTATCCAGGCGGAGGCGTTCGAGCGGCTCGTCACCGGCCAGATCCTGGAGACGGCGGGCCCGCGGGACGGCCGTGACCCGGTGGAGCACTACCTCGACGTCCTCTCCGGCAAGACGGGCTCCCTCGTGGCCGTGGCGTGCCGCTTCGGCGCGATGATGTCGGGCGCCGACGAGACGGTCGTGGACGTGCTGACGCAGTACGGCGAGCGTCTCGGCGTGGCGTTCCAGCTGGCCGACGACGTCCTGGACATCGCCTCCGACTCCCACGAGTCCGGCAAGACGCCGGGGACGGACCTGCGCGAGGGCATCGCGACGCTTCCGGTCCTGCGCCTGCGCGAGCGCGCCCAGCGGCACGGGCTGCCGGAGGACGTCGCCCTGTGCGAGCTGCTGGACTCGGACCTCACGGACGACGCCCGCCATGCCGACGCCCTCGCCCGCCTCCGGGTCCACCCGGCCCTCGAGCAGGCCCGGCGCGACGCCGTCCGCTACGCGGAGGACGCCCGCTCGGCCCTGGCCCCGCTGCCGGACTGCGGCGCGAAGGCGGCCCTGACGGACATGTGCGACGCGGTGGTGCACCGGGCGGGGTGACGCGCCAGGCGCCCGGAGCCCCGCGCCTCACGTGTGCCAGGTCACACGTCTTCCGGCGCGCCCGCACGACCCCTACGGGTGGGACGCCGTGTCCCGCCCGTCATGTCATACCCCAGGCGTACGCGGAGTTGGCCCCGCGGGCTGACGCTTCCCTCCCGGTGATTTGGTCATATGGAGAGGACCACCTCACAGGAGTCCGGGTGAAAATGGCGGCGTAGGGGGTGGGCGCACCTCCCTGCTCGAGCGAAGTCGAGAGCTCGGGGAGAGTGCACGGACAGCCGCCGCCGACGACGGAGGTAAGGCACACATGGCACCGTACGAATCCGACGACAGCACACCCGCCGGGGAGGTCGAGGACGTACGCGACGGGCGGCGCAGGGCCGCACGGTACGTCGTCCCGGTCACGGTCGTGGGCGTGGCGGCGGCGACCATCGGGCTCGTCCCGGCGTTCGCCGGTTCCGGGGACCCCGACCTGCCGAAGATCAGCGCGCAGCAGCTCATCGAGAAGATCGCCACGTCGGACGTCCAGCAGATGTCCGGCACGGTGACGATCAGCACGGACCTGGGCCTGCCCAACCTGGGCGGCCTCGAGGACAGCCTGGCCTCCGGCGCGCTCTCCCAGGGCGGGCAGGGCAAGGGCGACTCGGCCGCCGACCCGAGCTCCAAGCTGCTGGAGCTGGCCTCCGGCACCCACACCGTGCGGGTCGCCGCCGACGGCCAGGACAAGCAGAAGCTCTCACTCATCGAGAAGGCCGCCGAGTACAGCGTCATCCGCAACGGCGACCAGGTGTGGGCGTACGACAGCGCGTCCAACCAGGCGTACCACGCGACCGGCGCGGGCGAACACAAGAGCGGCGAGGCCGCGCCGAAGGACGTGCCCGCCACGCCCAGGGACTTCGCCGACCAGGCACTGAAGGCGGCCGACAAGACCACCTCCGTGACGGTCGACGGCACGGCCCAGGTCGCGGGCCGGGACGCCTACAAGCTGCTCGTCCGGCCGAAGCAGTCGGGTACGACGGTCGGCGCGATCAGCATCGCGGTGGACGCGAAGACCGGGCTGCCGCTGAAGTTCACGCTGACCCCGGCGAAGGGCGGCGCGGCGGTGCTGGACGTGGGCTTCACCCAGGTCTCGTTCGCCAAGCCGGCCGCGTCGACGTTCGACTTCACCCCGCCCAAGGGCACGAAGGTCACCCAGGGCGACGACCTGAAGGCCGGGCACGAGGAGGCCGGGCGCGAGAAGGCCGGGCACGAGGCGCAGCACAAGGACACCGGCGGAACGCCCTGGGGCGGCAGCGCGTCGAAGACCCTCGGCGAGGGCTGGAACGCGATCTACGTGTTCGACACCGGCAGCAAGGGCGGGGTGCCGTCCGGATCGCCGTCCGGTGACGGCGCGGCCTCCGGCTTCCTGAACTCGCTCGGCGAGCACGTCACCGGCAAGTTCGGCTCGGGCACGGTCTTCTCCACCCGCCTGGTCAACGCCCTGATCACGGACGACGGCAAGGTGTACGCGGGCGCGGTCACCAAGGACGCACTGGTGAAGGCGGCCGACGCGGGGAAGTGACCCCGTACGGCGTACGGACGAAGGGGAGCAGCAGAACCCATGGAGGAACTGCCCGCCGCGGAAGCGGAGTCGAACGACTCACCGGCGCGGGCGGCGAGTGACCCGGAGGCCCCGGTCATCGCCACCCGCGCCCTCACCAAGCGCTACCGCGGCGGGCAGCTCGCCGTGGACGGGCTCGATCTGACCGTCCCGGCGGGCAGCGTCTTCGGCTTCCTCGGGCCGAACGGCTCCGGCAAGACCACCACCATCCGCATGCTGATGGGGCTGATCGAGCCCACCTCGGGCTCGGCACGCGTGCTGGGGCAGCCCATGCCCCGGGCCACGCGCGCCGTGCTCCCGCACGTCGGCGCCCTCATCGAGGGCCCGGCGCTCTACGGCTTCCTCTCCGGCCGTGACAACCTCCTGCGCTACGACGCCGCCGACCCCACCGCCGACCCGTGCACCCGGCGGACCCGTGTCGCGGCCGCCCTCGACCGGGTCGGCCTCACGGCGGCCGCGGGCAAGAAGGCGAAGGCGTACTCCCTGGGGATGAAGCAGCGCCTCGGTCTCGCGGCCGCCCTGCTCCAGCCCCGCAGGCTCCTCGTCCTGGACGAGCCGACCAACGGCCTCGACCCGCAGGGCATGCGGGAGATCCGCGCCCTGGTCAGAGAACTTGCCTCCGACGGCACGACCGTCTTCCTCTCCTCCCACCTGCTGGACGAGATCGAGCAGGTCTGCACGCACGCGGCGGTGATGGCGCAGGGCCGGCTGATCGCGCAGGGCGCGGTGGGAGACCTGGTGGCCGGGGCGCGCGGACGCCTCGTCGTGACCACCCCGGACGTCACCGAGGCGGCACGTGTCCTGAAGGAACAGGGCGTGGCCGATGTGGTGGTGGAGGAGAACCGGGTGACGGCCGAGCCTGAAGACCGGGAACTTTCCGATGTGAACGCCGCGTTGGTCACGGCGGGAGTCCGCGTACGCGGCTTCGGCGTCGAACGTGCCTCCCTGGAGGACGCGTTCGTGGCGCTGACCGGGGAGGGGTTCGATGTCGCAGGCTGAGGCAGCCGGCGGGCCGCGCCGGACGAGCCCGCTGTGGACCTTCGGACTGCTGCGCAGCGAACTGGTGACCACGTTCCGGCGCTGGCGCACGCTCGCCCTGCTGGCCGTGCTCGCCGCCGTGCCGATCCTGGTCGGGATCGCCGTGAAGATGGAGACGAGCGACGGGTCCGGCGGTCGGGGCGGGGGCGGCGGCCCGGCGTTCATCGCGCAGATCACCAACAACGGCCTGTTCCTGGTGTTCACCGCGCTCGCCGCGACACTCCCGTTCTTCCTGCCGATGGCGATCGGCGTCATCGCGGGCGACGCGATCGCGGGCGAGGCGAACTCCGGCACCCTGCGCTACCTGCTGGTCGCCCCTGCGGGCCGTACCCGCCTGCTGCTCACCAAGTACGCCACGACGATCGCCTTCTGCCTGATCGCCACCCTGGTCGTCGCCGTCTCGGCGCTCGCGGTGGGCGCCCTGCTCTTCCCGCTGGGCGACCTGACGACGATCTCCGGTACGCGCATCAGCTTCGCCGAGGGCCTCGGCAGGGCCCTGCTGATCGCCCTGGTCGTCGCCGCGTCCCTGATCGGCGTCGCGGCCCTCGGACTGTTCATCTCCACGCTCACGGGCAGCGGCATCGCGGCGATGGCGACGACGGTGGGGCTGCTCATCACGGTCCAGATCATGGACCAGATACCGCAGTTGCACGCGCTCCAGCCGTACTTCTTCTCGCACTACTGGCTGTCCTTCGCGGACCTGATGCGCGACCCGGTCTACTGGCACGACCTGATACGCAACCTGGGCCTGCAGGCCCTGTACGCGGCGGTCTTCGGCTCGGCGGCATGGGCGCGGTTCACGGCGAAGGACATCACGGCGTAGGCGCGGGCCGCAGGGGCCGGCCGCGCCATCACGGTCCACCGTCCCCGCCACCCCGGGTCAGCCGCCCGGGCGGGGCCCGAGGTCGAGCAGCAGGGCCATCACGCCCACCAGCGTGGCGCTGCTGACGATCTCACCGCGTTCGATCATCGCCCGTACCTCCGGCAGCGGGATCCACTCCAGGCGGTCGGACTCGTTGCGCTCGGTCGGCTCGCCCACGCGCGTGGCGTCGTCCGTGCGGAACACGAAGTGCCGGGAGTCGGTGACCCCGGCCGCGGGCTGGGCGCACATCAGCGGTCGCAGCGAGCCCGGGCGCCATCCGGTCTCCTCCTCGAGTTCGCGCCCTGCCGCCGCGGCGGGCTCCTCGCCGTCCTCGACGAGGCCCATGGGCAGCTCCCAGGCCCATGTGTCGGTGACGAAGCGGTGCCGCCACATCATGAGCACGCGCTGTTCGCGGTCGACGGCCGCGGCGACGGCGACGTCCCGCAGCCGGACCACGTGGTACTCACAGCGTGTTCCGTCGGGCTGTGCGACGTCGAGCGCCCGCAGCCGCACCCAGGGCGTCTCGTACAGCGCCCGCTCGCCGTGCACGGTCCAGCGCATGCTCAGCGCACCCCCGATCCGCCGCCCGAGGGCGTGAACGGGCCGACCAGACGGGCCAGTCGGTCGCACTCGCGGGGTGGCCGGCCGCCCAGGTCGCCGGTGCGCCAGGCCGGTACCCAGGGCACGCGATGGACGCCGATCATCGACTCGATCGCCTTGACACGCTGGGCGAGCGGGCGCGGCAGCCGGCCCGGCGCGTCCGCGACCAGCACGACGGCGTCCAGGGCGAGGCCGGGCGGGGCCGCGCCGCGCCGGAAGACGTCGAGGCACTGCAGGGCGGACCCCAGGCCGGTCGCGTGGGTGCGGGCGACCAGCAGCACCGAGGAGGGTTCGCCGTGCTCGGGACGGGGCCAGCCGCGGCCCGCGTCGAAGCCGCCGAAGACGGTGGCGAGCGTCGAGGTGCCGGCGCCGCCGTGAGTGGCCACCCAGGCGAACCGGCGTGGGCTCGCGCTGCCGTAGGACGGCGGCCGTGCGCCGTCGACCACCGGCCCGCGGACCCAGATCTCCGGCCCACCGGGCCCCTGCCGCGCGATCGCCTGCATCGCCTCTCCTCGGTCGCTCCTCGCCCCTCGATCTTCACCTGCGGTGCGCGGGTTCGGTAACCGGGCTCCGGTTCCTGGGACGAGGCTGTGACGCGGCGGTGACGCGGGGACGAGCACGGAGGCGGGAGACTCAAGGGGGTGTGCCGTACGTCCCCGCACCCAGGGCCGGGGACGCAGACGAGGGGAGCCGACGCCGAATGGAGGCGGAGGACATCGGCGCCTTTCCCCGACCGACCCGAGTGAGGGAACGATGTCTCGACTCAGCCGCGGACAGAAGCGGGGCCGCTCCTTCGCGGGGGCCGCATCCGACGGGGGTGCGGGGTCCGGGGTGCCGCCGATCGAGGTCCGGGTGCCGGTGGAGGCCCGCGACGGGGCACCGGGCCCGGGGGCGACGGTGGGCGGGACGCCGGTGGCCGCGGGACCCGGGGAGCCGGTCCAGCAGGCCGTCCTGGACCACCTCCACCGCCTGGCCCGCGCCACGGGCCACCCGGTTCTCGCCTCGGTGCACGACGAACGGATCGGCTACGTCGTACCGATCCGGGTGCACGTCGACGGGTCCAGCGAGTTCGCGGGGGAGCCGGTACGCAGGGGAGCGGCGCCCGTGGCCGCGGAGCACGGTGGTACGGCTCAGGTGGCGCCCGGGGAGGCCGGGCCGCGCGACAGGGCCACGCACGACCTGCGCGCGGTGGACGCCCGGCAGCCGACCCCGGGCAGCACGGCCCCGACGGCCCTTCGGGGGGTCGTGCAGGACCCGTACGCGCCGTCGGAGTCCCCGGCGCCCCCGCCGAGCACGCCACCGGCCGAGATCGAGTCCGACACTCGCGTACTGCGTGCCCTGCGGGAGCCCGCCGAGCCCGCTCCCGCAGCCGCGCTCGCACCGCGCGCGGCTGCCGCGGAGTCCGCTCCTTCTCCCACCCAGGGCAAGCAGCCCGCCGCAGCCGCCTCCGCGCCCCCCGGCCGTACCGTCGCCCCGTTCGCTTTGCAGGCCGTGCCCGAGCAGGTCGCCTTCATCACCGCGACGTCCGGGCCTGCCCAGGCCCTGCCGGGTGCCCCGAACCACGGCGGCACCCCGCCGTCGCCCGCACCGCCGGTCCCCGGCACCGTCTCGCCGCCGACGGGAACGTTCGGCCCACCGCCGGTCATGCCGGCCGCGCCGTCCGTCGCCCCCGCCGCTCCCGCGGTCCCCGAGCCCACCACCCGGCCCGAGCCCGCCCTCTCCTCCGCGCGGACCCCCGAAGTCGCCGCGCCTCCCATCACGGAAGCGGAACCCGCCCCAGCCCCCGACGCCCACTCCGCCCCCGACCGGGAACCCGTCCCCGACCCCGCCCCGGTCCCCGAGACCGCCCCCGTCCCCGCCGACCTGGACGACGAGGTCAAGGAGCCGCCCGTGCGGGAGTTCGACTCCGTGGCGGAAGCCGTGCTCGGGGATGCGCCGGCCGGCGGCGCGGACGGGCCTGTCGCCGAGGCCACGGCCCGGATCAGCGCGGCCGTGAAACAGGGCCGTCTGGAGGAGGCGTCCGGACTGGCCGAGCAGGCCGTCACCGAGTCGGCCGCGACCCTCGGCGACGAGCACCCCGACGTCCTGCACCTGCGCGAACTCACCGCCTATATCGCCTACCTGGCGACGGACCCCCTGCGCTCCTTCCACCTGTCGCTGGACCTGGCCCGCATCCGGCACCGCCTCGGCGACCCGCGCGGGGCCTACGGCAACGTGCAGAGCGCGGCCGCCGCCTGGCGCGCCGTACGCGAACCGGTCCAGGGGCTGGACCTCGGCCGCGACCTCATCGCCGTATGGAGCGAACTCGCGGCCCAGGACGGCCCCGCCGCCGACGACCTCGACCAGCTCGAGAAGGCCCGCAGCCGCATGGGCCGCTTGGCCGAGCGCGCCCGCAAGGCGTCCGGCGAGCGGCCTGCCGCCCAGTAGGCGTTACGGCGGCTACGGCGTGGCGTCCACCGGGTCCGCGTCCGCGGCCCCGCTCACCGTCGCGGTGGCGGCGCGCGCACCCGGGATCGCCCCGCCGAGCGTCCGCGCGGCCCGCCGCGCGGTGCGCAACGCGTCCGCCGTCAGCAGCGACAGCGCCAGCCAGACCAGCGCGAAGCCCGCCCAGCGCTCGGGCGGCATCGCCTCGTGGAAGTAGAGGATGCCCAGGAGGAACTGGAAGACGGGCGCCAGGTACTGCAACAGCCCCAGAGTCGACAGAGGGACCCGTATCGCCGCGGCGCCGAAGCAGACGAGCGGCAGGGCGGTGACCACCCCGGTGGCCGCGAGCAGCGCCGCGTGCCCCGCCCCATGGGACGTGAACGTGGACTCTCCGTGTCCCGAGAGCCACAGCAGATACGCCAGCGCCGGCACGAACTGCACGGCGGTCTCCGCGGCCAGCGACTCGATGCCGCCGAGGCTGACCTTCTTCTTCACCAGCCCGTAGGTGGCGAAGGAGAACGCCAGGCACAGGGAGATCCACGGTGGACGGCCGTAGCCGATGGTGAGGACGAGCACGGCGGCGAAGCCGACTCCGACCGCCGCCCACTGCACCGGCCGCAGCCGTTCCTTCAGGAGCAGTACGCCCATGGCGATGGTGACGAGCGGGTTGATGAAGTAGCCGAGCGAGGCCTCCACCACGTGGCCGCTGTTCACGGCCCAGATGTAGACGCCCCAGTTGACGGTGATGACGGCCGCGGCGACCGTGATCAGCGCGAGCCGGCGAGGCTGCCGGAGCAGTTCGCCCGCCCAGGCCCAGCGGCGCATCACCAGCAGGACGAGGGCGACCAGGACGAGGGACCACGCCATCCGGTGGGCGAGGATCTCCATCGCCCCGGCGGGCTTGAGCAGGGGCCAGAACAGCGGGACGAGTCCCCACATCCCGTACGCGGCGAAGCCGTTCAGCAGACCTGTCCGTCGCTCACCCTTCGACTCCCCGGCCACGGGCCCTCCCTCACGCTCTCGGCTGCCCGGTGCAGCCTCCACGAAGGTAGCGCCAGGACCCCCGCCTGTCATGCCCGTATCGGCATACGGTCATGACAGGCCGGGGGTCGGGAAGCTCAAGGGCCCGAAGGGGGAGTTCAGCCCTTGAGCGCGGCGGTGATCGCCTCGGCGAGCGGGGTGGTCGGACGGCCGGCCAGGCGGGAGAGGTCGCCGGTGGTGACCTCCAGCTCGCCCTTCTCGATGGACGCGTCCACGCCGGCGAAGACCGCGGCGAGCGGCCCGGGCAGCCCGGCGCCCTTCAGGATCCCCTCGTAGGCCTCGACGGAGACGGCGTTGTACGTGATCTCCTTGCCGGTCTGCTTGCTCAGCTCGGCGGCGTAGTCGGCGAAGCCCCACGCCTCGTCGCCGCCCAGCTCGTACGCCTTGTTCTCGTGGCCCTCGCCGGTCAGCACGGCGACCGCGGCGGCCGCGTAGTCGGCGCGCGAGGCGGAGGAGACGCGGCCCTCGCCGGCGGCCTGGACGACGGCGCCGTGCTCGAGCACGGGGGCGAGGTTCTCGGTGTAGTTCTCGTGGTACCAGCCGTTGCGCAGCAGCACATACGGCACGCCCGAGGCCAGGATCGCCTGCTCGGTGGCACGGTGGTCGTCGGCGAGGGCGGCCTTCAGACTGCTGGGCGCGCCGGTGTAGGCGAAGAGGGCGACTCCGGCGGTCCTGGCGGCGTCGAGGACCACCTGGTGCTGCTGGACGCGGCCCTTGTCGAACTCGTTGCCGGAGATCAGCAGCACCTTGTCGCCGGCCGAGAACACGCCGTCGAAGGTCTCCGGGGCGTTGTAGTCGGCGACCGCGATCCGCACGCCGCGCTCCGCGAAGTCGGCGGCCTTCTCCGGGGTGCGGACGACCGCGGTGATCTGCTCGGCCGGAACCTTCTCCAGCAGCTGCTCCACCACATGACGGCCGAGGTGTCCGGTGGCTCCCGTGACGACGATGCTCATGACTTGGATCTCCTTGTGGGGTGCTTTCTGACACTCACCCTAGGAGGTGCGCTAACTAAGCGAAAGTACCCACTTTGAAGTAAGGTACTGGCATGGCAGTAAGTGATGAGGTCGTCGGCAGACGTGACGCCGCCGAGGCGATGTGCCCCTACCGCCTCGTCCTGGAACACGTCACCAGCCGCTGGGGCGTGCTCGTCCTGATCGAGCTCCTCGACCGCCCCTACCGCTTCAGCGAGTTGCGCCGGGCGATCGGGCGGACCGCCCGCGTCAGCGAGAAGATGCTCACCCAGACCCTGCAGACGCTGGAACGCGACGGCCTGGTGCACCGGGACGCCAAGCCTGTGATCCCGCCGCGTGTCGACTACTCCCTCACCGACCTGGGCCGCGAGGCCGCCGAGCAGGTGCGGGCGCTGGCGCTGTGGACCCATGACCGCATGGCGGACGTGCAGAGGGCCCGCCAGGCATACGACGAGGCCCGGGCGCTGTCCGCCCGGGCCTCGTGAACGGCGGTACCGCTCAGCCGACGACGGTCCAGGTGTCGCCGCCGGCGAGCAGGGCGGCCAGGTCGCCCTTGCCGTTCTGCTCGATGGCGGCATCGAGCTGGTCGGCCATCGCCGTGTCGTAGACGGGCCGCTCCACGGACCGGAACACGCCGATCGGGGTGTGGTGCAGGGTGTCCGGGTCGGCGAGGCGGGAGAGCGCGAAGGCCGTGGTGGAGGAGGCGGCGCGCGCGTCGTGGACCAGGATGTCCGCCTCGTTCTCCGGGGTGACGGTGACGACCTTCAGGTCGCCGGTCTGCCGATCCCGTACGACACCGCGCGCGCCGTTCGATCCGAACCGGATCGGCTGCCCGTGCTCCAGCCGGATCAGGGCCTCCTCGGCGCTCTGCTTGTCCTTGAGCGCGTCGAAGGCGCCGTCGTTGAAGATGTTGCAGTTCTGGTAGATCTCGATCAGCGCCGTGCCCGGGTGGGCGGCGGCCTGGCGCAGCACCTCGGTGAGGTGCTTGCGGTCGGAGTCGATCGTGCGGGCCACGAAGGACGCCTCCGCGCCCAGCGCCAGCGAGACCGGGTTGAACGGCGCGTCGAGGGAGCCCATCGGGGTCGACTTGGTGATCTTGCCGACCTCGGAGGTGGGGGAGTACTGGCCCTTGGTCAGGCCGTAGATCCGGTTGTTGAACAGCAGGATCTTCAGGTTCACGTTCCGGCGCAGCGCGTGGATCAGGTGGTTGCCGCCGATGGACAGTGCGTCACCGTCACCGGTGACCACCCACACGCTCAGATCGCGCCGCGAGGCCGCGAGACCGGTCGCGATCGCGGGCGCCCGGCCGTGGATGGAGTGCATGCCGTACGTGTTCATGTAGTACGGGAAGCGGGACGAGCAGCCGATCCCGGAGACGAAGACGATGTTCTCCCGCGCGAGGCCCAGCTCCGGCATGAAGCCCTGGACGGCGGCGAGGATCGCGTAGTCACCGCAGCCGGGGCACCAGCGCACTTCCTGATCGGACTTGAAGTCCTTCATGGACTGCCTGGCCACGGCCTTGGGGACGAGCGAGAGCGCCTCGATCGTGCCCGTGCCTTCCGTGGTCGTCTCAGCCATCGATGGCCTCCTTGAACGCCGCGGCGAGCTGCTCCGCCTTGAACGGCATGCCGTTGACCTGGTTGTAGGAGTGGGCGTCGACCAGGTACTTCGCCCGGATCAGGGTGGCGAGCTGGCCGAGGTTCATCTCGGGGATCACCACCTTGTCGTAACGTCCCAGCACCGCGCCCAGATTCCGTGGGAACGGGTTGACGTGCCGCAGATGGGCCTGCGCGATCGACTCCCCGGCCGCACGCAGCCGACGTACGGCCGCGGTGATCGGCCCGTACGTCGAGCCCCAGCCGAGCACCAGGGTGCTCGCGCCGTGCGGGTCGTCCACCTCCACATCGGGTACCACGATCCCGTCGACCTTCGCCTGGCGGGTGCGGACCATGAAGTCGTGGTTGGCGGGGTCGTAGGAGATGTTGCCCGTGCCGTCCTGCTTCTCGATGCCGCCGATGCGGTGCTCCAGACCGGGCGTGCCCGGGAGCGCCCACGGGCGGGCCAGGGTCTGCGGGTCGCGCTTGTACGGCCAGAACACCTCGGTGCCGTCGTCCAGGGTGTGGTTCGGGCCCTGCGCGAACTGCACCCTGAGGTCGGGCAGCTCGTCCAGCTCGGGGATGCGCCACGGCTCCGAGCCGTTGGCCAGGTAGCCGTCGGACAGGAGGAAGACCGGGGTGCGGTAGGTCAGCGCGATCCGGGCCGCCTCCAGGGCCGCGTCGAAGCAGTCGGCCGGGGTGCGCGGGGCGACCACCGGGACCGGGGCCTCGCCGTTGCGGCCGTACATCGCCTGCAGCAGGTCCGCCTGCTCGGTCTTGGTGGGCAGACCGGTGGACGGGCCGCCGCGCTGGATGTCGACGATCAGCAGCGGCAGCTCCAGCGAGACCGCGAGGCCGATGGTCTCGCTCTTGAGCGCGATGCCCGGCCCGGAGGTGGTGGTCACGGCCAGCGACCCGCCGAAGGCGGCACCGAGGGCCGCGCCGATGCCGGCGATCTCGTCCTCGGCCTGGAAGGTGCGCACACCGAAGTTCTTGTGCTTGGACAGCTCGTGCAGGATGTCCGAGGCCGGAGTGATCGGGTACGAGCCCAGGAACAGCGGCAGGTCCGCCTGGCGGGAGGCGGCGATCAGGCCGTACGCCAGTGCCAGGTTCCCGGAGATGTTGCGGTAGGTGCCCACCGGGAACGCCTTGACGGCCGGGGCCACCTCGTAGGAGACCGCGAAGTCCTCCGTCGTCTCCCCGAAGTTCCACCCCGCCCGGAAGGCGGCGATGTTCGCGGCGGCGATGTCCGGCTTCTTCGCGAACTTCGTCCTCAGGAACGTCTCGGTGCCCTCGGTGGGCCGGTGGTACATCCAGCTCAGCAGGCCGAGCGCGAACATGTTCTTGCTGCGCTCTGCCTCCTTGCGGGTGAGGTCGAAGTCCTTCAGCGCCTCGACGGTGAGGGTGGTCAGCGGCACGGGGTGGACGTTGTAGCCGTCGAGCGAGCCGTCCTCAAGGGGAGAGGCGGCGTAGCCGACCTTCTGCATCGCGCGCTTGGTGAACTCGTCGGTGTTGACGATGATCTCCGCGCCGCGCGGCAGGTCGCCCACGTTGGCCTTCAGGGCCGCCGGGTTCATCGCCACCAGCACGTTCGGGGCGTCGCCCGGGGTGAGGATGTCGTGGTCGGCGAAGTGCAGCTGGAACGACGACACACCCGGCAGCGTCCCGGCAGGGGCGCGGATCTCGGCGGGGAAGTTCGGCAGTGTGGACAGGTCGTTGCCGAAGGACGCCGTCTCCGAGGTGAAACGGTCGCCGGTGAGCTGCATACCGTCACCGGAGTCCCCCGCGAACCGGATGATCACCCGGTCCAGCCGGCGTACGTCCTTCGTGCCCGCCGGTTTGCGCTGTTCTCCTACGACGGTTCCGTCCGCCTGTCCCGCTGGACTGCTGACCTGGCTGGTCACTGAACTGGACCTCCCTCGAGGCGGCTGTCCGGGAGCGGCCGTCCCACCGGCCCTCCCAGGATCAACCCTACGTCGGTAAGGGTCGCCTTCCCTCGGCCGTTCGCATGATGGACACCATCGTGAGACGGTCGGGCGCCCCGACTTGTCATCATTTGTTCGCTCGCCCCCCGGGTGCTGCTCGTGAAAAGGCTCCCTGCTCGTCCTTGGGCCGGACTGGACGCGGCACCGGAGCCCGGTGGTGTCCGGATCCGGCAGCGCCGCCTGACACAGTCTCAGCTGTTCAGGAGTTGAGATAGGTGAGCACGGCCAGAACACGCCGGTGATCCCCGTCACTCGGGGACAGACCGAGCTTCAGGAAGATGTTGCTGACGTGCTTCTCGACGGCTCCGTCGCTCACGACGAGCTGCCGGGCGATCGCGGAGTTCGTCCGCCCCTCGGCCATCAGCCCGAGAACCTCCCGCTCCCGGGGGGTGAGCGCCGCCAGCACGTCCTGCTTACGGCTGCGCCCGAGCAGCTGTGCGACCACCTCGGGGTCCAGTGCGGTGCCTCCCTCTGCGACCCGCACGACGGCGTCCACGAACTCGCGCACCTCGGCGACCCTGTCTTTGAGCAGATAGCCGACGCCGCGACTGGAACCGGCCAGCAGTTCGGTGGCGTACCGCTCCTCCACGTACTGCGACAGCACGAGGACACCGAGTCCGGGATACGCCCGGCGCAGCTGGACCGCGGCCCGGACGCCCTCGTCCGTGTGGGTCGGCGGCATCCGCACGTCGGCGACGACGACATCGGGCAACCCGTCCTGGTCCGCCAGCTCGGTGATGGTCTTGATCAGCGCCTCCGCGTCCCCGACACCGGCGACGACGTCATGCCCACGGTCGGTCAGCAGCCGGGTCAGTCCCTCCCTGAGCAGCACAGAATCCTCGGCGATGACGACCCGCACCCTGTCCTCCACGATCCCCCGGCCCCCACAACCTGTCTCCGACCCGCACGACAGGCTCCAGCATTCCAGGATCGGGGCTTGCGCGGGGTGGCCGGCGGGGGAAAGGGGGGTGTGTCAGGCGGATGGGCGGGGTGGGGGTGGGGCTCGGCCCTCTAGCAGTGCTTCGGGGGCGCGGCGACAGGCCGATGGGCGAGGCCTGGGGGCGCGGCGTCGAGTCGGGCAGTGGGGCGGGGCGGTGTCCCGGGCAGGGGTCCAGGGGACGCAGTCCCCGGCGGGGGAGCCGGGGGCGGAGCCCCGGGGAGGGGACGGGTAAGGGCGGCGGGGGCGGAACCGTTCGGTGCCGCACCGCCGGGGGCCCTACGCCCGCCAGGGCAACTCCGCGGTGATCCGCGTGGGCCCCCCGACCGGCGAATCCACCACCAGCACCCCGTCCACCGCATCGAGCCGCCCCGCCAGTCCTGCCAGCCCCGACCCGCCGGAGGCGTCGGCACCCCCGACCCCGTCGTCGGACACCTGCAGCAGAAGCCGGTCCTCCGCCTGCCACACGTCCACCGCCGCCCGCGACGCCCGCGCATGCTTGCTGACGTTCTGCAGCAGCTCCGACACCGTGAAGTAGGCGATCCCCTCGATCGCCGCCGCCGGCCGCGACGGCAGGTCCACCTCCACCTCCACCGGCACGGCGCACCGCGACGCCACCGCCGACAGTGCGGCATCGAGGCCGCGGTCGGTGAGGACCGCCGGATGGATCCCACGGGCCAGGTCCCGCAGCTCCTGCAGCGCCGTCTTCACCTCGCCGTGCGCGTCCTCCACCATCCGCGCCGCCGCCTGCGGATCCTCCGTGAGCTTCTCCTTCGCCAGCCCCAGGTCCATGGCCAACGCCACCAGCCGTGCCTGTGCCCCGTCGTGCAGGTCCCGCTCGATGCGCCGCAGATCCGCCGCCGCCGTGTCCACCACCGCCCCGCGGTCCGACTCCAGCTCCACCACCCGGGTCGCCAACCGCGACGGCCCCAGCAGCCCGTGCACCAGCAGCCGGTCCACGGTCGTCAGCCCCCGGACGATCCAGGGCGTGGCCAGTGTGATCAGCAGCCCCACCAGCGCGGTCACCGTGATCTCGAACGGGCTGTCGAGGTACACGTGGTGCGTCTCGTCGCCGTACAGCTGGATCCCGCCCTGACCGACGTACACCGGGAACACCCAGAACCACAGCGGATACGTCAGCAGCGCCCACCCGCACGTCCAGAAACTCACCCCCACCGAGAACGAGAACACCGCCCACGGGAAATGCAGCACCGAGTACAGCATGTGCCGCCACGACGTCCCGCTCTTGAGCATCGCCCCCATCCACGCCATCGCCCCGTGCCCGTTCATCCGCAGCGGCTCGGGAGCGGCCACCTCCAGCCCCAGCAGCCCCCGCGCCCTGGCCCGCTCCAGCGCCCCGAACCCGCGGCACCCGGCGAGCGCCGCCGCGAGCACCGGGATGCCCAGGAACGTCACCAGCAGCCCGGCCCCGATCGAGAACATCGTGACGCCGTAGGTGAACATCGCGATCCCGATCGGCAGGTTCAGCAGCAGGTAGCAGAACTCGCCCCAGCTGCGCGCCTCGATCGGCGCCCGCAGCGCCACCGGAAGCCGGTGCGGCCGCCCCCCGGCTCCCTCGGATCCAGGGCCGCCCCACTCTCCGTACCCCTGCCCGTACTGCGTGGCCATCGGCTCGTCCGTTCTGCTGGTCGTCCACCCCGGTTCGTGCCTCCACCCTCCTGTGTCCGCGCCCGCCCGGCCATGCAGCGCGTCGGCGTCTTCATCCGGGGGTTTTCCCCACCCCGGACACGCCCCGGGACGTCTCTCCGCTACCTTCGCCGCCGTCCCTCGTCCCCGCGGTCCCGCCACGGCAGCTCCGCCGTGATCGTCGTCGGACCGCCCACCGGCGAGTCGACGACGAACAGGCCGTCGACCGCGTCCAGTCGCTCCGCGAGCCCTGCCATGCCCGTGCCGCCCTCGAGGCGCGCGCCCCCGCGGCCGTCGTCCGACACCTGGATGAGCAGCCGTTCGTCCGCCCGCCACACCTCCACGGAGGCGGACCTGGCCCGGCTGTGCTTGCTGATGTTCTGCAACAGCTCGGAGACCGTGAAGTAGGCGATGCCCTCGATCGCCGCGGCCGGTCTCGCATCGAGGTCCACGGTGACCTTCACCGGCACCGTGCAGCGCGTGGCGACCGACGACAGCGCGGCGTCGAGGCCGCGGTCGGTGAGGACCGCCGGATGGATGCCGCGGGCGAGGTCCCGCAGCTCCCGCAGAGCCAGCTTCACCTCGCCGTGCGCCTCGTCGACCATCGCCGCCGCCGAGTCCGGGTCCTCGAGCAGCTTCTCCTTCGCGAGGCCGAGTCCCATCGCCAGGTTCACCAGGCGCGCCTGCGCCCCGTCGTGCAGGTCGCGCTCGATGCGCCGCAGGTCGGCCGCCGCCGTGTCCACGACCACCCCACGGTCGGACTCCAGTTCGGCGATACGCCGCTCCAGCTCGTCGGAGGGGGACAGCAGACCGCGCACCATCGCCCGGTCCACATTGCTGAGCCCGCGCGCGAGCAACGGCAGAACCGGCCACAGTACGAACAGCGACATGAACGTCACCGTGAAGCTCAGGATCCCCCAGGGCAGCCGGACGAAGTCGTACAGGAGAGTCCGCCAGCCCACCGGGTCCTTCAGCGTCATCGACAGCCACTGCACCATCCCGCCGCTCTTGCGCAGCGTCAGCGGAGTCGGCTCCTCCACCCGCACCCCGAGCAGCGCCCTGGCCCGCGCCCGCTCCAGCTTGCCCAGCTGCCGCGCGCCCAGCAGGCCGGCCGCGAGCAGCGGGATACCGATCACGGTCACCGTCAGCGCCCCACCTGTGGACAGCACCGTGACCACGTAGGTGAACCCGATCAGCGACATCGGCAGGTTCGCCAGGAGATGTGCGATCTCCCGCCAGGTGGCCCCGTCGAGGGCCAGGCGCACCGGCGGCGGCCGCTCGCCGTCCAGCAGTCCCTGGCTCTTACTGCGTTCGGTCATGTCCCCCCGACCTCATTCGTTCATGGCCCCGGCCAGTCGGCCGGCCGACCAGCCGACCAGCCGGCCGACCAGCCGGCCGACCAGGCTGCCGCGCCCCGCGCCGTCGCACCATGAGGCCGACCGCCATGGCCGCCTCGGGGTGTCTCCACCCTCCGCCGATCCGGCCGTCGCGAGAGGTGATCCGAGCCGTGCCAGGGGTACGTGATGCGAGCCGTACGGCGAGTGAGGTGCGTACCAGGGCATCTCGAGGAGCGACGGGCTGCTTACCCTCTCTTTAGCAGGGCCTAGACTCCCGTGCGTACAGATCGTCGAATCACAGCAATTTCACCAGGGTCACGAGGTCAGGGAGCGAGGGGCTGACGTGCCGCATCCGACCGCCGTCGCTGTCGTGGCGGCGGACTACTTCCAGTCCTACTCCGTCGTCGGGCTGCTCGCCGTCGTCGGCGTGCTCTTCGTCGCCGTCGCCTTCGGCGCGGGCAGGCTGCTGCGCCCCGTCGTGCCCACGCCGGAGAAGCTGCTGACGTACGAGTGCGGCGTCGACCCCGTCGGCGAGGGCTGGGCCCACACGCAGGTCCGCTACTACGTCTACGCGTTCCTGTACGTGATCTTCGCGGTGGACTCGATCTTCCTCTTCCCGTGGGCCACGGTCTTCGCCGATCCGCGGTACGGAGCGACCACCCTCGTGGAGATGTTCGTCTTCCTCGGCTTCCTGGCCGTGGGACTGCTCTACGCGTACAAGAAGGGGGTCCTGACATGGACGTGAACCCCTCGACCACCGAGGCCACGGAGGCCACCGAGGCCACCGGTCCTGTGCTGCTTCCGGAGCCCAAGAGGCTGGGCGCACTGGCCCGCCTCGCCCCGGAGCCGATGAAGGTGATCCTGAACTGGGGACGCCGCTACTCGCTCTGGGTCTTCAACTTCGGCCTCGCCTGCTGCGCGATCGAGTTCATCGCCGCGTCCATGGCCCGCCACGACTTCATCCGCCTGGGAGTCATCCCCTTCGCGCCGGGCCCGCGCCAGGCCGACCTGATGGTGGTGTCCGGCACGGTCACGGACAAGATGGCCCCGGCCGTCAAACGCCTGTACGAGCAGATGCCCGAGCCGAAGTACGTCATCTCGTTCGGCGCATGTTCGAACTGCGGCGGCCCGTACTGGGACTCCTACTCCGTCACCAAGGGCGTCGACCAGATCATCCCGGTGGACGTGTACGTCCCCGGCTGCCCCCCGCGTCCCGAGGCACTGCTCCAGGGCATCCTCAAGCTCCAGGAGAAGATCGCGCGCGAGTCGCTGGGGGAGCGGTACGGCTCCTCGCGGCCGTCCACCGCGGCCCTGCAGAGCGGCCTGGTCCAGCCGCCGTCCTCGGCCCCCGAACAGGATCAGCGGGAGGGGCGATGACCGCCGTCGGCTGGCTGCCCGCGTCCGCCGAGGATCTCTTCGGCCCCGAGGCCACGGCCGAGGAGTCGTACGAGGTCCTGACCGTCGACGTGACCCCGACGGGCTGGACCGAGGCGCTCCGGGTCGCGCGCGACGAGCTGGGCTGCACGTACTTCGACTGGCTGAGCGCGGTCGACGAACCGGGCACGGGCCTGCGCGTCTCGGCCCACGTGGTGGCCCTTTCCCCGGTCCGCCGCCTCCTGGTCCGTACGACCGTCCCGCACGAGGCCCCGGTCCTGCCCACCGCCGTGGACGTCTACGCGGGCGCCGCCTGGCACGAACGCGAGACCCACGAGATGTTCGGCATCACCTTCGAGGGCCACCCGGCGCTGGACCACCTGCTCCTGCCCGAGGGCTTCGAAGGCCACCCGCTGCGCAAGGACTTCGTGCTGGCGGCCCGGGTCGCCAAGGCATGGCCCGGTGCGAAGGAACCGGGCGAGTCCGACCATGGTGGCCCCAAGCGCCGCCAGATGCTGCCCCCGGGCGTCCCCGACCCGAACGAGTGGGGCCCCCTCAAGGGCCAGCTCCCCCCGGCCCCCGCCCGCCCGGCCCGAGCCGCAGGCCGAGCGGCGGGCGAACGCCCCGTACGCCGCACCCGCACGGCAACGGAGGGCTCCGCGAGCCAGGCCCCCGCCGCAGGCGAGCCCGCGGAGACGGCGCCGCCGCGGCGTGCCCGCAGCGCGTCGCAGGGTTCGGCCTCGCAACGGGCCGAGGGCGGTGCCGAGCCGGCGGCTCCCTCCGCTGGGCCGCGCCGTGCGCGGAGTGCCTCCGAGGGTTCGGCTTCCCAGCGCGCCGAGGCCCCGGCAGCCGAGGGCACGCCCCGGAGGCCCGCCCCCGCCCCCCGCAGCTCGGACGCCCCCTGGCACCACGCCCGCCCGGCCTTCGACGAGCCGGAGCCCGCCGCCCCGGAGCGTCCGGCGAAGCCCGCGACCGAACCGGACAAGCCCGCGACCGAACCCGCGAGCCCCGCGCCCCGAGCTGCGGAGGCCGACACCGCTCCCGCGGCGGAGCCCGACGCGACCGGCGGCGAAGCCCACCGTGGCGAAGCCCGTCCCGGCGACACCCGGCCCGACGGCGCGCAGCAGACCCCCGAGTCCCCGAAGTCCCCGAAGAAGTCCCCGAACCCCGACGACCCCACAGGAGGCACGCAGTGAACGGCGCTCTCGACGTCGGCCTGCGACTCCTCGTCGTGTTCGTCGTCTTCCTCACCTTCCCCCTGATCGTCGGCCAGACCGAACACAAGGTCATGGCCCATATGCAGGGCCGCCTCGGCCCCATGTACGCGGGCGGCTTCCACGGCTGGGCCCAGCTCGTCGCCGACGGCGTGAAGTTCGCGCAGAAGGAGGACGTCGTCCCGGCGGGCGCGGACCGCCGTATCTTCCAGCTGGCCCCCGCCGTGGCCCTGCTGCCGTACCTCCTCGTCCTCCTCGCCATCCCGATCGGCCCGAGCGAGGGTGCCGTCGGCCAGGTCGTCGACGCGGGCATCTTCTTCGTCCTCGCGGTCATGGGCGTCGGCGTCCTCGGCTCCCTCATGGCGGGGTGGGCCTCCGCCAACAAGTTCTCCCTCCTCGGCGGCCTCCGCACCGCCGCCCAGCTCCTCGCCTACGAACTCCCCATGCTGCTCGCCGCCGCCTCGGTGGCCATGGCGGCGGGCACCGTCTCGCTCCCCGGCATCCTCGACGCCTTCCACTGGTGGTGGCTGCCCTGGCAGATCGTCGGCGCGATCGTCTTCTTCGTCGCCGGCCTCGCCGAGCTGCAACGCCCGCCCTTCGACATGCCCGTCGCCGACTCGGAGATCATCTTCGGCGCGTACACCGAGTACACCGGCCTCCGTTTCGCCCTGTTCCTCCTCGCCGAGTACGCCGGGATCATCGTCCTGTGCGGACTGACCACCGTCCTCTTCCTGGGCGGCTGGCACGGCCCATGGGGCGCCGACGGCCTCGGCTGGCTCTGGACGCTGCTGAAGACCGCGATCCTCGCCTTCGTCGTCATCTGGCTGCGCGTCACCTACCCCCGGCTGCGCGAGGACCAGCTCCAGAAGCTCTCCTGGACCCTCCTCATCCCCCTGTCCCTCGCCCAGATCGCCCTCACCGGCATCGTCAAGGTGGTGATCTCCTAGTGTCCCGCCCGTCGCCCGACCACCGCCCCGCAACGACGCCCTCCGGGCGGCCCCGCCTGTCGATCCCCGGCTCCGGTCTCGCCAAGGGCCTGGCCGTCACCCTCCGCACGATGACGAAGAAGTCCGTCACCGAGCAGTACCCCGACGCCCAGCCCGCGCTCCCGCCCCGCAGCCGCGGTGTCATCGGCCTGTTCGAGGAGAACTGCACGGTCTGCATGCTGTGCGCCCGCGAGTGCCCGGACTGGTGCATCTACATCGACTCCCACAAGGAGACGGTCCCGCCCGCCGCCCCCGGCGGCCGTGAACGCAGCCGCAACGTCCTGGACCGCTTCGCCATCGACTTCTCCCTCTGCATGTACTGCGGCATCTGCATCGAGGTCTGCCCCTTCGACGCACTGTTCTGGTCCCCGGAGTTCGAGTACGCCGAGACCGACATCCGCGACCTCACCCACGAGCGCGACAAGCTCCGCGAGTGGATGTGGACCGTGCCGGCCCCGCCCGCCCTCGACCCGGGTGCCGAGGAGCCGAAGGAGATGGCGGCAGCCCGCAAGACCGCCGAGAAGCTGGCCGCCGCGCAGGCCGAGCCCGCAGATCACACAGAGACCGCAGACCACGCAGGGCCCACAGATCACGCAGAGCCCGCCGAGCCGCAGAGAGGAGAGTCGTGAACACCCCCTCCGCCGCGCTGACCACCGCCGCCGCGGCCTCGCACGGCTTCCTCTCCCCGACCGGCGTCGAGATCGCCTTCCTCCTCGTCGGTCTGGTCACCTTCGGCGCCGCCCTGGTCACCGTCACCACCCGGCAGCTGGTGCACGCCGCCCTGTGGCTCGTGGTCACCCTTGGCGGGCTCGCCGTCGAGTACCTCCTGCTCACCGCCGAGTTCATCGCCTGGGTGCAGGTCCTCATCTACGTCGGCTCCGTCGTCGTCCTCCTCCTGTTCGGTCTGATGCTCACCAAGGCCCCCATCGGCCGCTCCCCGGACGCCGACTCCGGCAACCGCTGGGCGGCGCTCACCGTGGCCGTCGCCGCTGCGGCCGCCCTGGTGTGGGTGGTCGTCGACGCCTTCCGCACGACCTGGATCGACCTGGGCGGCGCCGCCTCCGGCTCCACCAAGGTCACCGGCGCGAGCCTCTTCCAGAACTGGGTCCTCCCCTTCGAGGCCCTCTCCGTCCTCCTCCTCGCCGCACTGGTCGGCGCGATCGTCCTGTCCCGCAAGGCGAAGGCGGAGGCGGCGGCCACCCCCGCGAACGCCCCGGCCACCCCGGACACCCGGAGCGAGAAGGAAGGCGTCCGCTGATGCACCTCGCCTATCCCGCCGTGCTCTCCGCCCTCCTGTTCTGCGCGGGCCTGTACGGCGTCCTCGCCCGCCGCAACGCGATCCTCGTCCTGATGTCGGTCGAGCTGATGCTCAACGCCGTCAACCTCAACCTCGTCGCCTTCGACGTCTGGCTGAGCCGTGCCGCCCGCGAGACGCTGCACTCCGGACAGGCCCTGACCCTGTTCACCATCGCCATCGCCGCCGCCGAGATCGGCATCGGCCTCGCCATCGTCCTCGCCGTGTACCGCAACCGCGGCACCTCGGACATCGACCGGCTCCGCGACACCGCCGAGGGCCACGACGGCGAGACCCCTGCGGCTGAGAAGGCTGAGGCCACCGCGTGACCACGACCACCCTCGCCGTCCTCGTACCCCTCCTTCCGTTCCTCGGAGCGGCGGCAGGCCTGCTCCTCGGCCGCACGGTCCCCGGATCGGTCCGCCCGCTCGCCGTCCTGCCGACCCTCGCCTCACTCGTCCTCGCCGTGCTGGTGGCCGCCCGCCAGGGCGGAGGCCGGGCCCTCGATGCCGCCACCGAGCTCACCCCCACCGGCTCGGTCCCGATCGAACTCGCCCTGCACATCGACGGCTTCGCCGCCCTCGTCGCCGTCCTGGTCGGCACCGTCGCCACCTGCGTGCAGCTGTACTCGACGGGCTACCTGCGCGACGACCCGCGCTACCCCTCCTACGCCGCTCTCGTCTCCCTGTTCACCTCCGCGATGTTCCTCGTCGTCTACTCGGGCGACCTGATCGTGCTGCTGGTCGGCTGGGAAGTCATGGGCATCTGCTCCTACTTCCTCGTCGGCCACTACTGGGAGACCCCGGAGGCCCGCGCCGCCTCCCTCAAGGCCTTCCTGGTCACCAAGCTCGGCGACGTCCCCTTCCTGATCGGGCTGTTCGCGCTCGCCACCGATGCCGGCTCCTTCCGCATCACCCACGTCCTCGGCACCGTCGCGAGCGGCGGACTGCACCACCCGACCGTGGTCGCCCTGCTGCTCCTGGCCGGCGTGGCGGGCAAGTCGGCGCAGTTCCCGCTGCACACCTGGCTCCCCGACGCGATGGCGGGCCCGACGCCCGTCTCCGCGCTGATCCACGCCGCGACGATGGTCGCCGCCGGTGTCTACTTCATCGCCCGGCTCCTCCCGGTCTTCCAGGCCTCCTCGGCCGCCATGGTCGTCCTCGCCGTGATGGCCGCCGTCACCATGGCCGGCTCGGCACTCGCCGCGCTCGCCCAGGACGACATCAAGCGCGTCCTCGCCTACTCGACGATCGGCCAGCTCGGCTACATGACCGGCGCCCTCGCCGTCGGCGACCGCGGTGCCGCCGTCTTCCACCTCCTGTCCCACGGCGCCTTCAAGGCGCTGCTGTTCCTCGCCGCCGGCGTGATCATCCACGCCGCCGGAACCAACTCGCTGGCCGCCATGTCCCGCATGAGGGACCTGCGCGACCGCATCCCCGACGCCTTCTGGACGATGACCGTGGCGCTCCTCGCGCTCGCCGCGATCCCCCCCTTCTCCGGCTTCTTCTCCAAGGAGTCCGTCCTTGGCGCCGCCGAGCACGTCGCCACCGGCCACACCGAACACGCCCCCGGAGCCGCGGGCTGGATCGTGCTCGTCACCGGTCTGGTCACGGCCCTGCTCACCGCCGCGTACGCGACCCGGCTGTGGCTGCTCGCCTTCCGCGGCCACGGAGCCAAGGCCCCCGACCACGGCAGGCAGCCGCTGGTCATGAACGCCGTGCTGTGGGTGCTCGCCGCCCCGTCGATCGCGTTCGGCCTCGCCTACCGCGTCCTGCCCGACTGGTTCGACGGACGCTCCCTGACGCCGACGCTCACCACTTCCGTCCTCGGCACGGGCCTCGCCCTGGTCGGCGCACTCGTGACCTACGGCGCCTGGCGGCACACCACCGCACTCGCGGACCGCGTCCCGCTGGGTGCCGTCGCGGCCCACCCCGATGCGGACGCCGGGCTGGTCGAGGCCGAGGCGATCGCAAGCCATGTGCCCGCGTACGGCGACATCGCCTACGCGCCCGACCCCGCGGACCCGGGGCGCCTCCTGCTCGGCCCGTTGCACCGCCACGCGGCCGAGGGCTTCCACCTGGACGCCGTCTACGACTGGCTCTTCGTCCGTCCCGTCAGGGCCGGGGCGAGCCTCGTGCAGTTCCTGGACCGGGAGGTCGTCGAGACCTACGTACGCGGCGCGGGCGCCGTCCCCCGCCTGCTCGGGGCCGCCGTGCGGCGCGCCCAGACCGGCAACGTGCAGACCTATGTGAGCGCGCTGCTCGCCGGCACCGTCGTCCTGGCGGTGGCCGCCCTCCTCGTCGCCACGGGAGCGTGAGCCGGCGTGATCGATATCAGCGAGTCCGTGATGCAGTTCCTTCTGGCATTCGTCGTCGTCGCGCCGCTCATCGGCGCGCTCGCCGCCCTCCTCCCGGCCCCGCCCGGGCTGAAGGGGAAGTCGCCCGGGCAGGCCGTGCTGCGGCACGGCGTGACCGTCACCGGCGCCGTGCTCATCGCCGCGATCGCCCTCGCGCTCGGCTTCGACCACGACCACCCGTCGACGATGCAGGCCAGCACCGACATCAGCTGGATCCCCGCACTCGACGTGCGCATCCACCTCGGCATCGACGGCATCTCCCTCCCCCTTCTGGTGCTGACCGCGCTGCTGACCTTCCTCTGCGCGCTCTACTCGTACTTCAAGATGCCTTCGGGCCCGTCCCCCAAGGCCTTCGTCGCCCTGCTGCTCGTCCTCGAGTCCGGCACCCTCGCGACCTTCGCCGTCCTCGACCTGCTGCTGTTCTTCCTCGCCTTCGAGATGGTCCTCATCCCGATGTACTTCCTCATCGCCCGCTGGGGCGGCGAGGGCCGGACCCGGGCCGCGTGGCGATTCATCCTCTTCACGCTGCTCGGCTCCGTCGTCATGCTGCTCGGCCTGCTCCTGATCGGACTCAAGGCGGGCACGTTCGACATGGTGGCACTCGCCACTGACAACGGCCGGTCGCTCACCACATCCGTGCAGGTCATCGCCGTTCTGGCGGTGGGGATCGGGCTAGCGGTCAAGGCACCGATGTGGCCGCTGCACAGCTGGCTGCCCGACGCCCACACCGCGGCACCGACCGTCGGCTCGGTCCTGCTGGCCGGCGTGCTGCTGAAGATGGGCACGTACGGGTTCGTGCGGATTCTCCTTCCGGTGGCGCCCCACGGCTTCCACACCTTCGCGCCCTACCTGGCCGCCTTCGCCGTCGTAGGGATCATCTACGGATCCCTCGCCTGCCTCGCCCTCGCCAAGCGAGGCGCGAAGGGCGACCTCAAGCGGCTCATCGCCTACTCCTCCGTCGGCCACATGGGCTTCGTACTGCTCGGCATCGCGACGACCACCCCGACCGGTGTCAACGGCGCGCTGTTCGCCAACATCGCCCACGGCCTCATCACCGGCCTGCTGTTCTTCCTGGTCGGCGCGCTGAAGGACCGCACCGGCACCACCGACCTCGACGCCCTGGCCGAGAAGACCGGTGCCGCCCTCTACGGCAAGGCGCCCCGCCTCGGCGGCCTCCTGGCCTTCGGCGCCGTCGCCTCGCTCGGCCTGCCGGGCCTCGCCGGGTTCTGGGGCGAGATGCTCGCGATGTTCGGCGCGTTCAAGCCCGCCGCCGACCTCAGCCGCCCCGCCTTCCTCACCTTCATGGCGATCGCCGCGTTCGGCACGCTGCTCACCGCCGCGTACATGCTCATCGTGGTGCGGCGCGTGTGCATGGGAGCCGTACCCCAGGAGACTCCCGAGCTCGCCGACGTCCACACGTACGAATTCGCGGCCTGGACGCCGCTCGTCGTCCTCACCGTCCTCGCCGGCCTGTGGCCCAGGGCACTCCTCGGCCTGACCGACCCGGCCGTGCAGCAGCTCCTCGCAGGAGGCACCCGATGAGCTCCCTCGTCCAGTCCGTCGACTGGCTGGCGATCGCACCGCCCACCCTCGCGGCGGCCGTCGGACTCCTCGTCCTCGTCGCCGACCTCTTCATCGACGAGCGGCACAAGGCCCTCCTCGGCTGGGCGTCGATCGCCGGACTGGCCGCCGCGATCCTCATGCTGCTGCCCCTCCTGGACGGCGACCGCGCCACCTTCTGCCTGACCGGCAGCCCGCAGGTGTGCAGTTACACGGCGGACCGTTTCACCCTCGTCATCCAGTTCCTCGTCCTCGGCGGCGCCCTCCTCGCCGCCCTGCTGTCGGTCACCGCGCTCAAGGACGCCAGGAAGGACGTCCCCGAGGGGGAGTTCTGGTTCCTGCTGCTGTCCTCCGCCGCCGGTGCAGCCCTGCTGCCCGCCTCCCGCGACCTGGCCACCCTCGTCGTCGCCCTGGAGGTCGCCTCCCTGCCCGCGTTCGCCCTCGTGGGCATCCGGCACGGCGACAAGAAGTCCTCCGAAGCCGCCCTGAAGTTCTTCCTGTCGTCGGTCACCGCGACCGCGGTCAGCCTCATGGGCATCAGCTTCGTGTACGCCTCCACCGGCACCCTGTACCTCACCCAGGTCGCCGACCGGATCCAGCACGTGAACGGGCAACTCCACACGCTCACCCAGACAGGCGTCGTCCTCACCCTCGTCGGCTTCGCCTTCAAGACGGCCGCCGTCCCATTCCACTTCTGGGTGCCCGACACCTATGTGGGCGCGCCCCTCCCGGTCGCCGCCTACCTGTCCGTCGTCGGCAAGGCGGTCGGCTTCTCCGGCCTGATCCTCGTCACCGTCGTCGCCCTCCCGTCCTACTCCGACGCCTGGGGCCCCGCACTGGCCGCACTGGCCGCCCTCACCATGACCGTCGGCAACGTCGGCGCGCTGCGGCAGCAGGCCACGCGCGCGTACAGCGCCGTACGCCTGCTCGCCTGGTCCTCCGTCGGCCAGGCCGGCTACCTCCTCGTACCGATCGCGGCCGCCGGCTACTCCAAGGACGCCCAGAAAGCGATCGGTTCCACCGTGGCGTACGCCCTCATGTACGCCGCGGTGAACCTCGGCGCCTTCGCCGTGGCGGCCCTCGTGGGCCGTACCAGGGCCCTGAACCGCCTCACCGACTACCGCGGACTCCACGCCTCGAACCCCCTCGCCGCGCTGCTCCTGGCGTTCTTCCTGCTGTGCCTGGCAGGGCTGCCGCCCGGCGTCATCGGCCTCTTCGCGAAGGTCACCGTCTTCTCCGCGGCCGTCGACGCCGGGCTCGGCTGGCTCGCCGTGGTCATGGCGGTCAACGTGGTGATCGCCCTCTTCTACTACCTCCAGTGGACGGCCCTGCTCTTCCGCGCCCCCGAGGGGGAGCAGGAGAAGCACCGCGTCCCGGCCCCGCTCACGGCCGCCCTCACCCTGACGGCCGTGCTGGGCGTCGCCCTGTCGGGAGCCCCCCAGTTGGTCCTCCGCTTCTCGGCCACCGCGCTCTTCTGACCGGGGCACGCACGCGCGTGGGCACCCGGCATCCGGCACACACGCGTGCCGGATGCCGCCGCCTCACCCGGACGGCCCATGCACTCCGGAGCCCGCGCACAGGGAACTAGCGCCGCCCGCCTGGCGTTGACCAGTGCGGGAAGGTCCACTGAGAAGTGGAGTCGACAAGCAGTTCGCAGACAAAGGGTTCCCCTGCCGCACCACTTGGAGGGCGTACCGTGCACCGCCGGCACAACGGGCTCAGGACCGCAGTACTCCTCGGGGGACTGTCCGCACTCATCATCGTCATCGGCAGCTTCTTCGGGCGTACGGGCCTGATCGTCGCGCTCCTCGTCGCCATCGGCACGAACGCGTACGCGTACTGGAACAGCGACAAACTGGCTCTACGCGCGATGCGCGCCCGCCCGGTGAGCGAGTTCGAGGCCCCCGCCCTGTACCGCATGGTCCGCGAGCTCTCCAACCAGGCCCGCCAGCCCATGCCCCGCCTCTACATCTCGCCGACGGAAGCGCCGAACGCCTTCGCGACCGGCCGCAACCCGCGCAACGCGGCCGTGTGCTGCACCGAGGGCATCCTCCGGCTCCTCGACGAGCGCGAGCTGAGGGGCGTCATCGGACACGAACTCAGCCACGTCTACAACCGCGACATCCTCATCTCGTCGGTCGCCGGCGCCCTCGCCTCGGTGATCATGTTTCTGGTGAACTTCGCCTGGCTGATCCCGGTCGGCCGCTCCGACGACGACGACGGCCCGGGCCTGCTCGGCTTCCTGCTGATCATGCTCCTGGGCCCGCTCGCCGCATCCCTCATCCAGCTCGCCATCAGCCGCTCCAGGGAGTACGAGGCGGACGCGTCCGGCGCCCAGCTCACCGGCGACCCCCTGGCCCTCGCGAGCGCCCTGCGCAAGCTGGAGACGGGCACTCAGCAGCTGCCGCTGCCGTCCGAGCCGCGGATCGAGACGGCGAGCCACATGATGATCGCCAACCCCTTCCGCCCCGGCCAGGGGCTGTCCAAGATGTTCTCCACCCACCCGCCGATGGCGGAGCGCATCGCCCGGCTCGAGCAGATGGCAGGTCGCTACCGGTGAAGACAATCCTGAACGTCATCTGGCTGGTGCTGAGCGGCTTCTGGCTGTTCCTCGGCTACTTGTTCGCGGGCGTCCTGCTGTGCGTCACGATCATCGGCATTCCGTTCGGCATCGCTGCCTTTCGTATCGGTGTCTACGCCCTGTGGCCCTTCGGCCGTACGACGGTCGAGCGCCGGGACGCGGGCGCGCCGTCCTGCATCGGCAACGTCCTGTGGCTCGTCCTGGCCGGCTGGTGGCTGGCCCTCGCCCACATCGTCACGGGCATCGCCCTGTGCGTCACCATCATCGGAATCCCGTTCGGCATCGCGAACTTCAAGCTGATCCCGGTCTCGCTGCTGCCGCTGGGCCGCGACATCGTGCCGACGGACCAGCCTTTCGCGACGCGCTGACGGGCGCGCGGCAGCAGGGACGGACTCCGGATCGCCCGTCTGCGGCGCGGGCCGGCGGCTGTCGTCCGGCCACCGCCCGCAGCCCGGCCCGGCGGCTACCGCCCGGGCACCCACCGTCGTACGGCGTACGCCACCACGCCCAGGCCCAGCACAGCCGCCCCCACGGCCGTGGACACCCCGGGCAGCGCGAACGCCAGCGTGACGCAGCCGAGGAGCCCGACCGCCGGTGCGACGCGCGAAGCCGGCGCCGAACTCAGGGTCCACGCGGAGGCGTTGGCGATCCCGTAGTAGGCCAGCACCCCGAAGGACGAGAACCCGATCGCGCCCCGCACGTCCACCGTCGCGGCGAGCGCGGCCACCACGGCACCGACGGCCAGCTCGGCCCGGTGCGGCACCTGGAACCGCGGATGCACGGCGGCCAGGGCGCCCGGCAGATGCCGGTCGCGGGCCATGGCCAGCGTGGTCCGGGAGACGCCCAGGATGAGCGCCAGCAGCGAGCCCAGCGCGGCCACCGCGGCGCCGACTCGCACCACCGGCACGAGACCGGGCACGCCCGCCGCCCGCACCGCCTCGGCCAACGGCGCCGCCGTCCGCCCCAGCCCGTCGGCACCCAGCACGGACAGCACAGCGACAGCCACCGCCGCGTACACCACCAGCGTGATGCCCAGCGCCAGCGGGATCGCGCGCGGGATGGTGCGTGCCGGGTCCCGCACCTCTTCGCCGAGGGTGGCGATCCGCGCGTACCCCGCGAACGCGAAGAACAGCAGCCCCGCCGCCTGCAGCACCCCGCCGGCCCCGCCGGAGCCGCCCGCGTCCAGCCGTGAGGCGTCGGCCGCACCGGACCCGAGACAGACGACGACCACGGATGCGAGGACGGCCAGGACCAGCGCCACGATCAGCCGCGTCAGCAGGGCCGACTTCTGCATGCCGCCGTAGTTCACGGCGGTCAGTGCCACCACGGCCGCGACCGCGACCGCGTGCGCCTGCCCCGGCCAGACGTACGCGCCCACGGTCAGCGCCATCGCCGCGCAGGAAGCCGTCTTGCCAACGACGAACGACCAGCCCGCCAGATAGCCCCAGAACGCCCCGAGCCGCTCGCGTCCGTACACGTACGTGCCGCCCGAGGCGGGATACAGGGCGGCCAGCCGTGCCGAGGAGGTCGCGTTGCAGTAGGCGACCACGGCGGCGACCGCCAGCCCCACCAGCAGCCCGGACCCGGCGGCTCGCGCCGCGGGGGCCAGGGCCGCGAAGATCCCCGCCCCGACCATCGATCCGAGCCCGATGACGACGGCGTCCCCGACCCCGAGGGTCCGTCGCAGCCCCACGCCACCGGACGCCTGTGCCCCGGACTGTGTCATGGACGGAACCCTACTGAGCCCTGCAACCGGCGGCCGTCGTGGAGGCGTCCTCCCCGACAACGACGCGCCACGAACTCAGGAACGAGCGCGTGACCAGCAGAAACACACAACGTCGACGCATGACACAGCCTGGCCGGAGCAGGAACACAGCACAGGCACAGCGCGGAGAGGCAGGTTCACGGCATGGGCATCGTCAGCTGGATCATCCTGGGGCTGTTGGCAGGCGCCATCGCCAAGTTCCTGCTGCCGGGCAAGGACCCCGGCGGCTTCATCGGTACGACCCTCATCGGCATCGCGGGTGCCTTCATCGGCGGCTGGATCTCCGCCCGCTGGCTGCACCACCCGATCACCAAGCACTTCTACGACGGTGCCACCTGGGCGGCCGCGATCGGCGGCTCGCTCGTGCTGCTGATCATCTACCGCGTCCTGTTCGGCGACTCCCGCCGCTGAACGCGCCACCGAAGCCGCGGCCAGCAGCACAGAAGGGTGGGCACCCCGCGCTCCGGGTGCCCACCCCGCTCGTGGAAGAGGTCCTACCGGTAGTTCACGAACTGCAGGGCGAAGTCGAAGTCCTTGCCCTTGAGCAGCGCGATCACGGCCTGGAGGTCGTCCCGGCTCTTGGAGGTGACGCGCAGTTCGTCGCCCTGCACCTGGGCCTTGACGCCCTTGGGACCCTCATCGCGGATGATCTTCGCCACCTTCTTCGCGTTCTCCTGGGTGATGCCCTCCTGGATCGACGCGAAGATCTTGTACTCCTTGCCGGAGAGCTGCGGCTCACCGGCGTCCAGCGACTTCAGCGAGATGCCGCGCTTGACCAGCTTGGTCTCGAAGACGTCGAGGACGGCCTTCACCCGGTCCTCGGAGTTGGCCTGCATCAGGATCTTGTCGCCTGACCAGGCGATCGAGGCGCCGACGTTCTTGAAGTCGTAGCGCTGGGAGATCTCCTTGGCGGCCTGGTTGAGGGCGTTGTCGACCTCCTGCCGCTCGACCTTCGAGACGATGTCGAAACTGGAGTCGGCCATGTCCTGTGGCTCCTTGTATCGGGATGGAAAGGGCTGCGTATCGGCGTGCGGGAGCGCGGCCGCCAGGCCCGGCGTCGACCGGGCCGCATCCGCATAAGCCTAGCCACCCCCTCCCCTCGAGGTAGCCGATCTATCGGGTGGCGAAGCACCCCTCCGCATCAGGTATCGTTTACGTCGTTGCCAGGGAGCACCGCCGAAAAGCGGCCTCCAGGGCGGCAATCCCCGGCGGTGTGCCCGAGCGGCCAAAGGGAGCAGACTGTAAATCTGTCGGCTATGCCTACCCAGGTTCGAATCCTGGCGCCGCCACGCTAGTGGCAATCGGCCCTTGACCAGTGAGTTTGGTCAGGGGCCGATCTTGTTGCAAGCCGCTGACTCTGCCCGGGCCTCCCCGTGGTTCCTCGCCCGTCTGGCACGCATGTGGTACGGCGCTTCGTGACCTTGATCATCCTCAACGCCCCGCCACCCACCCGCGTCGCATTCGGTGCGGCAACCGACCTGGCGCCGGGACTCACCCACGCCCGAGCAGCTCTCGTCGGCCGCATCCCCCTCGCTCCACCGCTCGTAAAACGGCACCCCGTCGAGGGCCCCATCGCGGCTCGCTCGAACGGATCATGTCAGGGCGTGTCAGGGCGTCGGCGCCGGGAGAACGTGGTCGGCTGGGCGCCGGTGTCCCACGTCGACAACCTGCGCCAGGCGGTCGAGGCCGCTCGTGGAGCGCGCCCGAGGGGACACCTCCTTGTGGAAGGAGCAGCCCCATTGGTGTCCTGGCAGAGCGTTCGAGCGAAGGGTCGGGTCCTCGCTTTGCGGCGATTGTGTCGCGGACGGCCGGTCAAGCGCATCAACCATGTGGCCCGCAGGGCCGTATCTCGCGACGGGGGACGGTTCCTCCTGTCGGTCTGCTTGATCACGGGTGCTTTCGGCTCTGGTAGCGCGACGGCCGCTGGTGGCCTCGGCTCTTCGGTCAAGCGCTGCGACACGGCGCCGACCAGCATCGCTGTCAGCGACCACTGGCTCAGATTCACGGTGCCGCCCGGGCTGATGCCGGACCCGCAATTCGACGGGCAGCCGGCAAGGATCCAGGTCCACCGCGTCCGGCCGGTGTACGCCCATGGCAAGTGCTCAAGCGTGGCCAACCGGGCCACAGTGCTGATCCACGGCCGCAGCTTCCCCGGCCCGCCGGTATTCGACCTGCGACACCGCGCCCCCGGCGGCGGGACGCTCAGCACGCAGAGGGTCCTCGCCCGGGCGGGAATCGACACCTTCGCCCCCAGCCTGCTCGGCTTCGGCCGCTCCACACGGTTCAACACGGGCCTCGACGATCCGGGCAACGCCAGCCTCAGGCCCTTCCTTCCGGACGGCAGCTGCGCCCACCCCGAGGGCTGCGACCGCAGCCACATCCCGATCTTCCCGCTCGACCAGCAGGGGACACTGCTGTTGCACAACCCGCTCGACGGGCAGCGGCGCGCGCACTCAAGCAACCATCGCTTCGGCCGCACCGATCTGTGGGTTCGCGACATCCGCCAGGTCATCGACGACGCCATCGCACGAGCGAAGCCGTCGGACGGCAAGGTCACCCTGATCGGCTGGTCGTTCGGCGGGCAGCTCGTCGCCCGGACGCTGTATGCGGCCAACCCGGTCCTTCCCGACAGCGCCGCCGTCATCGCGAAGGTCGACCGCGCCGTGTTCCTGGATTCGTTCTTCGGCACACCGACCGAGGACGTAATGCCACCAGGGGGCTTCACGTCCTTCCCGCTGGCCCTCAACCCCCTGGCGCAGATCGGCGGGGCCTGGGTGATGCCGCCCGGGCGTGACGCTGCCTGCACCGGGCACATCGTCCCCGACAGTCCGGAGCAGTTCCGGGCGCAGAACGTGGAGGAGGACCGCCTGGGGAGCACCTGGGGAGGGGACGACCCCGACCACCCGACCGGCTTCGTCCGCTCGCCGACGTTCTCCAGCTACGGATGGAACACCACCGTCGCACAGCAGCTGACCACACCCGCTCTGGTCATCCACGGTCTGGACGACACGCTCGCTCCACCGAGCAACTCCACCGCCATCTACAGCAATCTTCCGGTGGCGAACAAGGTGCTGGTGCAGGTTCAGTGCGCGAGCCACGCCCTGCACCTTGAGGGCTGCTCCGGCCCGCGGTGCACACCGGAGGCGGGAACGCCCTATGGCGGGCGTCCTGGCCGCCCCTGGTTCGGCCCCCATGCCACCTTCCAGGCAGCGGCGGTCGAGTGGATCAAAAACGGGACCTTCGACGGCGCCGCGCGCGGACACTTCATCGTCAACGAGAGCGGCGTGGCGCACCCGGCCGGAGTCACGAGCGCGCCCACACGCTGAGATGTCGGTTCCGGTTCGGACGTGTGGCTGGTCTGGCGACCCCGGCCGGAGCCCCTCGACGAGACCAGGACTTTCCCCGCCGGCCGAGGAAGGCTGCCGTGGCAAAGCCACGAAGCTACCAGCCGGTTGATTGCTCCGTGGTGTCCGAGCCAGGACACCGTGGCCGAAACAGACCGATCACATGAATCGAGGAATCACAAATGGAGCGCCGTGCCATGTTCAAGGGCGGAGCCGCCGCATTCGGCGCGCTCGCCATTACCGCCGTCACGAGCGGCGGCAGCCTGACGGAAGCCGCCCAGGCGTATCCGGGCCTGCTCCCGGACCCGGCCGCGGCCCCGGTGCCGAACTCCGGGCGGCCTCACTGCGCTGTGGCGCACGACCCGCTCCCGGACCCGGCCACGACCCCCGTACCCAACCCGCCCTTCCCCTGCAATTTGACCCGCGCGGAGCGGCAGCACCTGGAAACTTTCGACGAGGCGGACTTCGTGGTCTTCTCACACCAGGACTGGGCCCGCTTGGGTGAAAGCCACGCGAAGAACGTCCGCGTGCACTGGCCCGACGGGCACTACACCGACGGCCTGGACAGACACATCGAGGACGCCAAGGCGTTGTTCGTGTGGGCGCCCGACCTATCGATCGAGTCGCACCCGCTGCGGGTGGCCAAAGGCGAGCTGACCGCGGTCACCGGGGTGGCTCATGGCACCTTCTCCCGCCCGATGCCGGACGGGAAGGGTGGCTTCATCCAGCCGACCGGCAAGAGGTTCTCGATCAACTTTGCCACCGTCGCAATCTGGAACCGGCAAGGCACCATGGACGAGGAATTCCTGTTCTATGACCAACTGACCTGGAATCGGCAGATCGGCCTCGCCTGACATTCGAGCCCGACATGTGCTGATGGATCATCGAACAGGTGCCGTTTCTCTTGCGGAGCACGCGTGTGCCGCGGGACCAGCTCTCGACCGGTGTGCCGTCGGACAGTTCCGCGGTCATGCGGTTGAGTGCCCACGGCACGCCCCGGACGGCATCAGTCCGCATCCCCACATCGGCCCGACCGGCCGCTTCCTCCCCCCGGGGCCGGTTCCTCGTACGCTGAATCCATGTCGTCGCCCCGCAGGACCTGCCCCGAGTGCCGTCGGGACATCGCCGTCGTCGCGGGGCGGTTCGCGCGCCACGATCCGCCGGGGGCGCGGGGCAGCGGCGCGCTCGTCTCGTGTCCCGGGTCCCGTCGGCTCGCGCAGGCCGACGCCGCGCAGCCCACCCTCGACGGGTACGTCGTGCCGGAGTTCCCCGGTCAGCTTCCGCTCTTCTGAGGCCGGTCTCCAGGCCCGCCCTCCGCACCCCTCCGCCGACCGACGCCCGTCAGGGCTGCCGGACGTCCATCCGGCTCACCAGGCCCTCCGCGTCGAAGCTGTACACGTGCTCGACGGTGTCCGCCGCCCACTCGTCGCCGGTCTCCGTGCGTCTCCCGGGCCGTACGGTGGCGACGACCGCCTCGCCGTCGTCGTCCGGGCGCAGGCCCTCCAGGCGTACCAGCGGGTGGCCGGAGGCGAACTGGCGTGCCCAGTACGCGCGTACCTCCTCGTGGCCGTGGAGTCGTACGCCGTCCAGGACGTTCGGCCAGTCGACGTCCGGGGACAGACAGTGCGGGACGAACGCGTCCCGTTCGTCGGTGGCGAACACCTCGTACATCCGCGTCAGCAATGCCGCCCGCGACGGCGCGATCCCCTCCGGCATCCCCGCCCCGCTCAGTTTCCGGCCACCGACTTCACCGCCACGGACACCGGGGTCGAACCGCTGATCAGCTCCAGCGTCAGACCGGCCGTCGCCGGGGTGTCGACGAGTTCCGCCAGGACCGCCGCCACGTCGTCGCGTGGGATCGCGCCGCGTCCCGTGTGCGCCTCCAGGCGGACCAGGCCCTTGCCGGCGTCGTCCGTCAGGGAACCGGGGCGCAGGATCGTCCAGTCCAGGGACTTGTGGGCGCGTACGTAGGCGTCGGCCTCGCCCTTGGCGCGCAGGTACACGTCGAAGACCTCGTCGCCCGGGTGTTCGGGGTCGGCGCCCATCGACGACACGACGACGAACCGGCGCACGCCCGCCCGTTCCGCCGCGTCCGCGAACAGGATCGCCGCGTCGCGGTCCACCGTGTGCTTGCGGTCCGCGCCGCTGCCCGGGCCGGCACCCGCCGCGAAGACGGCCGCGTCGGCTCCCCGCAGGTGTGCCGTGACCTCCTGAACCGACGCCGACTCCAGGTCGCACACGATCGGCTCGGCGCCCGCCTCCCGCAGATCGTCCGCCTGTTCCGCCCGGCGGATGACCCCCGCGACCTCGTCACCGCGCGCGGCGAGCAGCCGCTCCAGCCGCAGCGCGATCTGACCATGACCTCCAGCGATGACAATGCGCATGTTTCCGACCGTACGCCCCGACGGGGCCTTTTGCCCCACGACTCCCACGACTTCACGCACAGCGGAGCGCGCCTTCCCGCCAGGTGCAACGACCGCACGTCAGGGCCGAGTTGTCCCCGCCGTCACGACGGATCCGCCCGGCCCTGCCGGGGCAGCTCCAGCGCCACCGCGGCCGAGTCGCAGTACTCCCGCACCGCGCTCGTACGAGCCACCAGGCGCCCCCGGTGGATCACCACCCGGCTGTAGGCCAGCGACAGGGCTCCGGCCAGCCCGTCGGCGCGTACCGCGAGCAGTTCCGCCGGGAAACCCGCCTCCACGCGCACCTCCGGCAGCCCGAGGGCCGCCCGCGCCGACGCGGTCACCATGTCGTACGCGTCCTCGGCGGACACCCCGTACCGCGACGCCAGCAGGTAGGCCGCCTCCAGCGGGTCTCCGCGCCCGACCGGGTTCGCCGGGTCCCTCAGTGCGCCGCTGCCCGCCGCGACCCGCACCCCGGCCGACCGCAGCAGGCGCACCGGAGCCGTGCCGCGCCGGCCGACGGCGCCGCAAACGCCCTGCGGCAGGCAGACCACGGTGACCTGGGCGGCGGCGAACCGGTCTGCGACGCGGGCGGCCGTCCCCGCCGGGAGGCGCCCGAGGCCGCCGCACGGTCCGAGCGTCACCCCTTGCCGCAGACCGCCCGCCATCGCCGCGAGCCGGGACAGCCGCACCGGATCGCGGGCGTCCGTGTGCAGGTCGACCGGGCAGCCGAACTCCGAGGCGATCTCCAGGACCGCCTCCACGTACCCGGTGGGATCGGGGTCCGCGTCCGGGCAGCCGCCCACCACCGTTGCGCCCATCTTCACCGCGTCCCGCAGCATCGCGAGCCCGTCCGCACCGGCGAGCCCGGTCAGCGCCCCCGGCATCGCCACCGCGGTCAGCTCGGCGAGCCCGCACAGCGAGCGCCGCGCGCGCAGTACGGCGGCCAGCGCGTCCAGCCCCGGTACGTCACCGATGCGCACGTGGGAGCGCAGGGCCGTCGCGCCGTGCCCGAGTTGCAGCAGTGCGGCCTCGGTGGCGCGACGCTGGACCTCCTCCGGATGGGGCGCCTGCGGTCCGGCGCCGCCCGAACCTCCCGCGTCGCCCGTGCCGTCGGCGGACAGGGCCGTGTCGCAGTGGGCGTGCGGCTCGGCGGGGGCCGGCAGGAGGAGATAGCCGCGCAGGTCGACGCGGGCGCCGACGGCGCCGGTCGCCAGGCTGCCGGGCGTGCCGACGGCCTCGATGCGACCGCATCCGAGTCGTACGTCCACCGTCCGGCCGTCGGTGAGTCGGGCCCCGCACAGCAGCAGGGTGGCCGCGTCGGCGGGTACCGAGGGCGGGGGCGGGAAGCGGGGCGGCTGCGGTCGGCTGTCGGGCATCGCGCTCCTGTGGTCCACGGCACCAAAGGCAAGATCACGCAGGGTGGGTCGAGCCTAGAGTTGCGACCCGGCCGGGGCGGGGAGGAGCGCAATAGTCGTACCGGGGGTGTGGTGCGTGGGGGCACCGGGAACAGTCCGGACGGGGTGCCGCGAAACGGATTTGGGCGAACGGCAGGCGACCGTGTAATGTCTTCATCGCTCGCCCCAATAGCTCAGTCGGCAGAGCGTCTCCATGGTAAGGAGAAGGTCTACGGTTCGATTCCGTATTGGGGCTCTGATGGGAGAGGATCCCGCCGCGAGGCGGGGCCCGATCGCATCGCAGCGGTGTAGCTCAGTCGGTAGAGCAAGCGGCTCATAATCGCTGTGTCACCGGTTCAAGTCCGGTCACCGCTACTCACAGTAGCCGATTGCGGGGTCGGTCCTTCGATCGGCTACTCTTTCTTGCGTTAATTTCGTCTACCCGTTCGTCAAGGAGCACTCACGTGGCTGCCACCGACGTCCGCCCGAAGATCACGCTGGCCTGCGTGGAGTGCAAGGAGCGGAACTACATCACCAAGAAGAACCGGCGCAACAACCCGGATCGTCTTGAACTGAAGAAGCACTGCCCGCGTTGCAACGCGCACACCGCGCACCGCGAGACGCGCTGATCCGGACTCATCAGCGAGGCCGCCCCCTACAGCAGGGGGCGGCCTCGTGTCGTTTCGGCCCGCGCGGCGCACGGTCGTTGTCAGATGCGACGATGTGGGCGGTCCGCAGGCCCGGACCGTCTCCGGACCGGGCGGCTCGTCCAGCGCGGTCAACCACAGCACACACCAGGAGGTGCCGAGCCCATGGCGCTCGACCAGTCCTTCGTGGGGCGGTCCTACCCGCCCACCGACCCCTATGAGGTCGGCCGGGAGAAGATCCGTGAGTTCGCGGAGGCGATCGGGGACGCCAACCCGGCCTACACGGACCCGGAGGCCGCCAAAGCGCTCGGTCACCCCGATGTGATCGCCCCGCCGACGTTCGTGTTCGCGATCACGTACAAGGCCGCGGGCCAGGTCGTCGAGGACCCGCAGCTCGGCCTGGACTACAGCCGGGTCGTACACGGCGACCAGAGGTTCGTCTACACCCGCCCGGTCCGCGCCGGCGACCTGCTCAGCGTCACCACGACCATCGAGTCGATCAAGAGTCTGGCCGGCAACGACGTCCTGGACATCCGCGGCGACGTCCACGACGAGGTCGGTGAGCACGTGGTGACCGCCTGGACCAAGCTCGTCGCCAGGGCGCCGGAAGAGGGGGAGTGACCCGGATGACCGCGAAGATCGCGTACGACACCGTCGAGGTCGGCACCGAACTGCCGGCCCAGACCTTCCCCGTGACCCGCGCCACGCTCGTGCGGTACGCGGGCGCCTCCGGGGACTTCAACCCGATCCACTGGAACGAGAAGTTCGCCAAGGAGGTCGGTCTGCCGGACGTCATCGCGCACGGCATGTTCACCATGGCCGAGGCGATTCGGGTGGTGACCGACTGGGCGGGCGACCCCGGCGCGGTCGTCGAGTACGGGGTCCGCTTCACCAGGCCCGTCGTCGTCCCCAACGACGACCAGGGCGCCCTCGTCGAGGTCAGCGGCAAGGTCGCGGCCAAGCTCGACGACAACACGGTCCGCGTCGACCTCACGGCGACCAGCGGCGGCCAGAAGGTGCTGGGCATGTCGCGAGCGGTCGTACGGCTGGCCTGACCCGCGGCCGGAGCGTTCGGTAAGGGGCGCTCGCCATTGTCGGCGCCCCTTACGTCGTGCCGGGGCTGTCGGTGCCGTCTCGTAGTCTTGGGCGCGTGCAGGAACTCCACGACGCCCCGCTCGCCCCGCTGACCACCTTCCGGCTGGGCGGCCCCGCGCACCGCCTGATCACCGCCACCACCGACGCCGAGGTGATCGAGGCCGTCCGCGAGGCCGACGACTCCGGTACGCCGCTGCTGTTGATCGGCGGCGGATCGAACCTGGTCATCGGCGACAAGGGCTTCGACGGCACCGCCCTGCGCATCGCGACGAAGGGCTACTCCCTCGACGGCACGAAGCTGGAGCTGGCCGCGGGCGAGGTGTGGACCGACGCCGTCGGCCGCACGGTCGAGGCCGGGCTCGCCGGTATCGAGTGCCTCGCCGGAATCCCGGGCTCCGCGGGCGCGACCCCGATCCAGAACGTCGGGGCGTACGGCCAGGAGGTCTCCTCCACGATCACCGAGGTGATCGCCTACGACCGCAGGACCCGCCAGACGGTCACGATCCCGAACGCCGAGTGCGCGTTCTCGTACCGCCACAGCCGCTTCAAGGCCGAGCCCGACCGGCACGTCGTCCTGCGCGTCCGCTTCGAGCTCCAGGACGCGGACGGATTGTCCGCGCCCATCCGGTACGCCGAGACCGCCCGCGCCCTCGGCGTGGAGCCCGGCGACCGAGTGCCGCTGGCCGACGCCCGCGATACCGTGCTGAAGCTGCGTTCTGGGAAGGGCATGGTCCTGGACCCGGAGGACCACGACACCTGGTCGGCGGGCTCCTTCTTCACCAACCCGATCCTCACGGACGAGGACTTCGCCGCGTTCCGCACCCGCGTGAAGGAGCGGCTGGGCCAGGACGCGGAACCGCCCGCGTACCCGGCGGGGGAGGGGCACACCAAGACGTCGGCGGCGTGGCTGATCGACAAGGCGGGCTTCACCAAGGGGTACGGCACCGGGCCCGCCCGTATCTCCACCAAGCACACCCTGGCCCTCACCAACCGGGGCGGCGCCACCACCGAGGACCTGCTCGCGCTGGCCCGCGAGGTCGTGGCGGGCGTGCGCGAGGCCTTCGGGATCACGCTGGTGAACGAGCCGGTGACGGTCGGCGTGCGCCTCTGAGCCGACCGGTCGGGCGCGACGGGCCGTAGCGGCCGTAGCGCTGCTCAGGCCGCGGACGAGCCGGGTGCGCTCAGCCAGTCGTCGACGCCGGCCAGCAGTTTCGCCTTCACGTCCTCCGGGGCCGCCGAACCCCGCACCGACTGGCGGGCCAGTTCCGCCAGTTCCTCGTCGGTGAAGGCGTGGTGGCGGCGCGCCAGTTCGTACTGGGCCGCGAGGCGGGAGCCGAAGAGCAGGGGGTCGTCGGCGCCCAGGGCCATCGGGACGCCCGCCTCGTAGAGCGTCCGCAGCGGGACGTCCTCCGGCTTCTCGTACACCCCGAGGGCCACGTTCGACGCCGGGCACACCTCGCAGGTCACGCCCCTGTCGGCGAGGCGCCGGAGCAGGCGCGGATCCTCCGCGGCCCTGACGCCATGGCCCACACGGTTCGCGTGCAGGTCGTCCAGGCAGTCGCGCACCGAGGCCGGGCCCGTCAGCTCGCCCCCGTGCGGGGCCGACAGCAGGCCGCCGTCGCGGGCGATGGCGAAGGCGCGGTCGAAGTCCCGGGCCATGCCCCGCCGTTCGTCGTTCGACAGGCCGAAGCCGACCACGCCCCGGTCGTGGTAGCGGACCGCCAGGCGGGCCAGCGTGCGCGCGTCCAGAGGGTGCTTCATGCGGTTCGCGGCGACCAGGACCCGCATGCCGAGACCCGTCTCCCGCATCGCCGTCTCCACCGCGTCCAGGATGATCTCCAGCGCCGGGATCAGACCGCCCAGGCGCGGAGCGTACGACGTCGGATCGACCTGGATCTCCAGCCAGCCGGAGCCGTCCTTGATGTCCTCCTCCGCGGCCTCACGCACCAGGCGCTGGATGTCCTCGGGCTCCCGCAGGCACGAGCGCGCCGCGTCGTACAGCCGCTGGAAGCGGAACCAGCCCCGCTCGTCCGTCGCCCGCAGTCTCGGCGGTTCCCCGCTGGTCAGGGCTTCGGTGAGCGCCTCCGGCAGGCGCACGCCGTACTTGTCGGCCAGTTCCAGCAGGGTGGCGGGCCGCATCGACCCGGTGAAGTGCAGGTGCAGATGGGCCTTCGGCAGCCGAGAGAGATCACGCTCAGCAGCATCACGTACGTGCTCCATCCCAGGATCCTGCCGTACGCCCCCGCCGCCCCGGTAGCGCTTTCCCCGAACGTGGTCTTGCTCGCACACGCGAACGGGCCGCCTCCCCGGGGGGAAACGGCCCGCACACGCGCGTGAAGGACGCGGGGACGTCAGTCCCGCGCCTCCGCCAGCAGCTTCTGGATCCGGCTCACGCCCTCGACCAGGTCCTCGTCCCCGAGCGCGTACGACAGCCGCAGGTAGCCCGGAGTGCCGAACGCCTCGCCCGGGACCACCGCGACCTCGGCCTCCTCCAGGATCAGCGCGGCCAGCTCCACGGTGTCCTTCGGGCGCTTGCCGCGGATCTCCTTGCCGATCAGAGCCTTCACCGACGGGTAGGCGTAGAAGGCGCCCTCCGGCTCCGGGCAGAGCACGCCGTCGATCTCGTTCAGCATCCGCACGATGGTCTTGCGGCGCCGGTCGAAGGCCTCGCGCATCTTCGCGACGGCGTCCAGGCCGCCCGACACGGCGGCCAGCGCGGCCACCTGGGCGACGTTCGCCACGTTCGAGGTGGCGTGCGACTGCAGGTTCGTCGCCGCCTTCACGACGTCCTTCGGGCCGATGATCCAGCCGACCCGCCAGCCCGTCATGGCGTACGTCTTCGCCACGCCGTTGACCACGATGCACTTGTCGCGCAGCTCGGGCAGGAGCGCGGGCAGCGACACGCGGGCCGCGTCGCCGTAGACCAGGTGCTCGTAGATCTCGTCCGTCAGCACCCACAGGCCGTGCTCGACGGCCCAGCGGCCGATCGCCTCGGTCTCGGCCTCGGTGTAGACCGCGCCGGTCGGGTTGGACGGGGAGACGAACAGGACGACCTTCGTCTTCTCGGTGCGGGCCGCCTCCAGCTGCTCGACGGAGACGCGGTAGCCGGTCGTCTCGTCCGCGACGACCTCCACCGGGACACCGCCGGCCAGCCGGATCGACTCGGGGTACGTCGTCCAGTACGGCGCCGGGACGATCACCTCGTCGCCCGGGTCGAGGATCGCGGCGAAGGCCTCGTAGATGGCCTGCTTGCCGCCGTTGGTGACGAGGATCTGCGAGGGGTCCACCTCGTAGCCGGAGTCGCGCAGCGTCTTCGCGGCGATCGCGGCCTTCAGCTCGGGCAGGCCGCCGGCCGGCGTGTAGCGGTGGTACTTCGGGTTCTTGCAGGCCTCGACGGCCGCTTCGACGATGTAGTCCGGCGTCGGGAAGTCGGGCTCACCGGCGCCGAAGCCGATCACCGGGCGCCCGGCGGCCTTGAGGGCCTTCGCCTTGGCGTCCACGGCGAGGGTGGCGGACTCGGAGATCGCCCCGATCCGGGCGGAGACCCGGCGCTCGGTGGGAGGGGTTGCAGCGCTCATGAGGCCCATGGTTTCAGACAGGAAACGCGCCCGGCACGGGGGTTTCACAGACTGAACAGGAATGGATCGACGGCTGAACAAGTGTCCGGATTCGCGCCCCGGACCGGCCGATCTTTCACAGGCAAGACACCTACGGGCGCTTTCTGTTCGACGCCCGGCCGCGGAACACGTACACTCTCACCTCGTTGGCCTTCAGCGGTCGCGACCGGCGGTGCACACCGAGCACCCGGCCGGATGCGGTACGTTGGGGTACACACAAAGGGTCGTAGCTCAATTGGTAGAGCACCGGTCTCCAAAACCGGCGGTTGGGGGTTCAAGTCCCTCCGGCCCTGCTACACACTCCTTCACCAGGAAGTGTGCGGACAGTACGTACGTATTGCACTAGCCGTGCGGCTCCACCGGGCGCGGCACGGCCACGACCCGGGAAATCAGGTGAGGACGAGTGACGGACGCCGTGGGCTCCATCGACATGCCTGACGCCCAGGACGAGGTGCAGGAGTCGAAGAAGAAGGCCCGTAAGGGTGGCAAGCGAGCCAAGAAGGGCCCGCTGAAGCGCCTTGCCCTTTTCTACCGCCAGATCATCGCGGAACTCCGCAAGGTCGTCTGGCCGACCCGTAACCAGCTGACGTCGTACACCACCGTGGTGATCTTCTTCGTCGCGATCATGATCGCCCTGGTGACCCTGATTGACTATGGGCTCAACCACGCCGCCAAGTACGTCTTCGGCTGAGCCGAGAGCGAAGGACGCCGTCGTGCCCGGCGTCCCTTTCGCATGTTCCACCCCTATGTATCCAGGAAGAAGCAGCCACCGTGTCTGACCCGAACCTGAACGACGCCATGGAGCCTCGCGGGGAGGCCGTCGAGTCCGTGGATGACGAGCTCGACATCGTCGAGGGCGCGGACGAGGTCGACGAGGCCGAGGCTGCCGAAGCCGCCGCGGGCGAGTCGGCCGAGGAGACCGCCCTGCACGTGGAGGGCGAGGACGAGGCCGCGTCCGAGGACGCCGAGGCCGAGGGCGAGCCGGAGTCCGAGCTCGACCCGGTCGAGAAGCTGCGCGAGGAACTGCGCTCGCTGCCCGGCGAGTGGTACGTGATCCACACCTACGCCGGCTACGAGAAGCGGGTGAAGGCGAACCTGGAGCAGCGTGCCGTCACGCTGAACGTCGAGGAGTACATCTACCAGGCCGAGGTCCCCGAGGAAGAGATCGTCCAGATCAAGAACGGCGAGCGGAAGACCGTCAAGCAGAACAAGCTGCCCGGTTATGTGCTCGTCCGCATGGACCTGACGAACGAGTCCTGGGGCGTCGTCCGCAACACGCCCGGTGTCACGGGCTTCGTCGGCAACGCCTACGACCCCTACCCGCTGTCCCTCGACGAGGTCGTCAAGATGCTCGCCCCGGAGGCCGAGGCCAAGGCCGCCCGCGAGGCCGCCGAGGCCGAGGGCAAGCCGGCCCCGCAGCGCAAGGTCGAGGTCCAGGTGCTGGACTTCGAGGTGGGCGACTCGGTCACCGTCACCGACGGCCCGTTCGCCACGCTGCAGGCCACCATCAACGAGATCAACCCCGACTCGAAGAAGGTCAAGGGCCTGGTGGAGATCTTCGGCCGCGAGACGCCGGTCGAGCTCTCCTTCGACCAGATCCAGAAGAACTAGTTCCGTCTGGTTCCTCTGGCGCACCAGCCACCGGCCAGGTCAGACCGGCTCCCGCTGTGGGGCCGTCTGACCTGTCGGTTTTTGGCCGCGCACCGGTACCCGTTATCGTTGTGCGGTATGCCTCCATCCGGATGATCCGGGCGATCGAGCCCAAGGTGATCCGGGCGATCACGCCCAAGGATGGCGGCGGAAAACTCTCACTAAGGACCCGGAGAGAGCTATGCCTCCCAAGAAGAAGAAGGTCACGGGGCTCATCAAGCTCCAGATCCAGGCCGGTGCCGCCAACCCGGCCCCGCCGGTCGGTCCGGCGCTGGGTCAGCACGGCGTCAACATCATGGAGTTCTGCAAGGCCTACAACGCCGCGACCGAGTCGCAGCGCGGTTGGGTCATCCCGGTGGAGATCACGGTCTACGAGGACCGTTCCTTCACCTTCGTGACCAAGACTCCGCCGGCCGCCAAGATGATCCTCAAGGCCGCGGGCATCGAGAAGGGCTCCGGCGAGCCGCACAAGACCAAGGTCGCCAAGATCACCGAGGCGCAGGTCCGCGAGATCGCCCAGACCAAGATGCCCGACCTCAACGCGAACGACCTGGACGCGGCCGCGAAGATCATCGCCGGCACCGCGCGCTCCATGGGCGTCACGGTCGAGGGCTGAACCCCACCTTCGTAGAACCATGCGGCCACGGCCGCACGTGGCAGGGCCTGCTCGGCCCGTACCACGACTCCTTCAGAACCCACAGGAGCAGTTGTGAGCAAGCGCAGCAAGGCTCTCCGCGCTGCGGACGCCAAGATCGACCGGGAGAAGCTGTACGCCCCGCTCGAGGCCGTCCGTCTCGCCAAGGAGACCTCCACGACCAAGTTCGACGGCACCGTCGAGGTCGCCCTGCGTCTGGGCGTCGACCCGCGCAAGGCCGACCAGATGGTCCGTGGCACCGTGAACCTCCCGCACGGCACCGGTAAGACCGCCCGGGTCCTGGTCTTCGCGACCGGTGACCGTGCCGAGGCCGCTCGTGCCGCGGGCGCCGACATCGTCGGCGCCGACGAGCTGATCGACGAGGTGTCGAAGGGCCGTCTGGACTTCGACGCCGTCGTCGCCACCCCGGACCTCATGGGCAAGGTCGGCCGCCTCGGCCGCGTGCTCGGTCCCCGTGGTCTGATGCCGAACCCCAAGACCGGCACCGTGACCCCGGACGTCGTGAAGGCCGTCAACGACATCAAGGGCGGCAAGATCGAGTTCCGCGTCGACAAGCACTCGAACCTGCACTTCATCATCGGCAAGACGTCCTTCGACGACACCAAGCTGGTGGAGAACTACGGCGCGGCGCTGGATGAGATCCTCCGTCTGAAGCCGTCGGCCGCCAAGGGTCGCTACATCAAGAAGGCCGCGGTCAGCACCACGATGGGCCCCGGCATCCCCGTCGACCCGAACCGCACCCGCAACCTCCTCGTCGAGGAGGACCCGGCCGCGGTCTGAGCCTTCGAGCTCGCCCCAGTCGGTCACGGGCCCCGCACCTTCGAGGTGCGGGGCCCGTCGGCGTCTGAGAGATGGGGCACATGCCGTTTCGCCGGAGGTGCATGCCGAACCCCCTGGCCCGGAGTTAGCGTGAAGATCACGGAGCGCACCAGGGGGGAACGTATGAAGGACGGCATCTTCAGGCGCGGGATCCTCCCGGTCGCGGTGGCTCTGACCCTGTCCGCCCTGACGGCGTGCAGCCACTTCGGCGACGGTGACTCCTCCCGGCGCTCGGCGGAGCCGTCCGGCGGCCGGGCCGCCCACGTCGACCCACGGTCGTCGGCGGCCCTGCGAGCCGTCGAGAAGGCCACCGAGAAGGCCGGCTCCGCGCGGGTCGAGTCCACGACGTCCATGGGCGGGATGCTCGCCCTGGAGACGGGCGGCCTGCTCGGCTGGGCCGGCGAGTCGGTGGGCACGCTCCGGATCACCTACACGGGCGGACAGCTCGCCGAGACGATGCGCGCGTTGGGCAGTACGTCGATGGAAGCCCGGCTGCTGCCCGACGCCTACTACGCGAAGGTGGGCGACGCGTTCGCCCGGCGCCTGCACGGCCGGCACTGGATCAGGTACGCCTACGACGACCTGGCGTCCCTGCCGGGCGGCTCGGGAGCGTATCTCACGGACCAGCTGCGCAACACCGCGCCGCTGCAGCCGGTCAGGCTGCTGCTCGCCTCCGGGGACCTGCGCAGGGTCGGCGAGGAGTCGGTGCGCGGCCGCCGCACCACGCACTACTCGGGCACGGTCACCCCGGCGTCCCTCACGGGAGACCTCAGGGAGCAACTGGAGCAGGCCGGCGTCACCGAGGAGACGGTCGACGTCTGGGTCGACGACCACGACCTGCTGGTCAAGAAGACCGAGCGGGGCGAGCTGTCCAGCGGTCGGATGTCCTCGACGGCGTACTACCGGGACTACGGCACGAAGTTCTCGACGAAGAAGCCGCCGGGGGCGGACACGGCCGACTTCAAGGACCTGATGAAGACGCAGGGCTCATGACGGACGACCGCGGACGACTGCCGACCGTGGGCAACTGCGACCGTGGGCAACTGCCGACCGTGGATCTCGTCGGCGGTGCGGGGAGGCTCCCCGGGGGAGCCGAGCCGCAGGAGCCGATTTGCTTGACGGCGATCCGGTCCCGTACTCTCCTACAGAAGCCAAAGACCGCTGGTCGTTGCCGTGCGCTCGAACGAGGGCGCGGTGGCCGAAGGATCCGCTGAACTGCGGACGACCCGCGCAGGTGACAGTGGAAGAGCTCCCGGAGTACGTGCGTCGTGACGTGCGTGCGGCCGGTCGAGTCCGCCCCGAGCGCCTGCGCCGGGGCGTTTCGTTTTCCCCAGTCCTCCTTCGGGTCCGCGCGGTCCGAATCACCCGGAAGGAGGCCGAGGCTCTATGGCGAGGCCCGACAAGGCTGCCGCGGTTGCGGAGCTGACGGACAAGTTCCGCAGCTCCAACGCCGCCGTGCTGACCGAGTACCGCGGTCTCACCGTGGCGCAGCTCAAGAACCTGCGCCGGTCGCTCGGTGAGAACGCCCAGTACGCCGTGGTGAAGAACACGCTGACCAAGATTGCGGCCAACGAGGCCGGGATCACGCTGGACGACCAGCTCTTCGCTGGTCCGACGGCCGTCGCCTTCGTCACCGGTGACCCGGTGGAGTCGGCGAAGGGTCTCCGTGACTTCGCCAAGGACAACCCGAATCTCGTCATCAAGGGCGGTGTCCTTGACGGTAAGGCGCTGTCCGCCGACGAGATCAAGAAGCTTGCGGACCTCGAGTCCCGCGAGGTTCTGCTCAGCAAGCTGGCCGGTGCCTTCAAGGCGAAGCAGTCCCAGGCTGCCTCCGTCTTCCAGGCGCTGCCGTCGAAGCTCGTCCGCACCGTGGACGCGCTGCGCGCCAAGCAGGCCGAGCAGGGCGGTGCCGAGTAATTCGGCTCGCTTTCTGATCCTGGCCGTCTGACGCGGCGAGGGTCGCAGCGGGCCGACGTACGCCCGCCTTATCCAGTACATCCGGCACCTGCCGATTTGAGTGGAAGGACCGCCATCATGGCGAAGCTCACCCAGGACGAGCTGCTTGCCCAGTTCGAGGAGATGACCCTCATCGAGCTCTCCGAGTTCGTGAAGGCCTTCGAGGAGAAGTTCGACGTCACCGCCGCCGCTGCCGCGCCGGTCGTCGTCGCCGGTGGTGCCGCTGGTGGCGCCGCTGCCGAGGCCGAGGAGGAGAAGGACGAGTTCGACGTCATCCTCACCGGCGCCGGCGACAAGAAGATCCAGGTCATCAAGGTCGTGCGCGAGCTGACCTCCCTGGGCCTGAAGGAGGCCAAGGACCTGGTCGACGGTGCGCCGAAGCCGGTTCTCGAGAAGGTCAACAAGGAGGCCGCGGACAAGGCCAAGGAGTCCCTCGAGGGCGCCGGCGCCTCGGTCGAGGTCAAGTAAGACCTCCCGCGGGTCCACCAGGACTCCGGGTCCGCACAGGACCCGAGGGGGCCGTACGGAGCGACGCTCCGTACGGCCCCCTTTCGCATGTGCCAACACCCTCGTGGCCGGTGCAGCCCGCCGACGGCGACGGCTGCCGCTGCCAGGCCGGGACGGTGGTCCGGAGACGGCGGTCCGGAAACGACGGCGGCCACCGCCCGGCTCCGGGCCCGGGGGTGCTCTCAGGCCCCGGCCCCGGGGGTGCCCCCGGCCCTGGGGCCGGGTCACGGCCTCGGCCCGGGTCGCGGCCCCGTCCCGGCCACGGAGCGACGCGGCCACTGCCCGGCTTGGGAGGCGCCGCCCGACCCCGGCCCCGGGGCGGGCCCCGGCCCCTGAGCCGGGCCCCGGCCACGCCTCGGCCCGGGTCACGGCCCCCGCCACGCCCCGGCCTGGGCCACGCCCCGGCCCCCGCCACGCCCCGGCCTGGGCCACGCCCCGGCCTGGGCTCCGGCCCTGAGCCCGGGCCACGCTCCGGCCCTGGCCCGGCCCAGGGAGCTGGCGCCTGGGGCCCCTGTCGGGCGGTGCCGGGGCGGGGGCCGGGGTCACCCGGATGCACGCCCCGGATGCGGTGCGCCCCTCGCCGAGCCCCTCCGAACAGCATTCACCCGGACGCCGTAACCCCCCGCCACCGATCCCTCGCACGCCTCACCCTCAAGGCTGTAACGCGAAGGCACCGAGGTGCGATCATCCATCCGGGTGGTCGCTCTTCGGCGTTCCGGGGGGTCCGGTGGCGGCTGCCTTGCGTGCGTCGCCGTGGGGGGTATGGTGATCTTCGGTCGTGCCTCCCGAGGGCCCCGGTGACAGGTCGAACGTGACGATGGCAGCACCCGGTTTGGGCAAGGGGGGCCTTGACGAACCGCACGCAGCGCGCAATTCTCAGGACGCGTCGTCACAACGATCCGGATCCGAGGCATGGATCGACGACGAAGAGGGCAGTATCGATGTGCATCGAAGGCGTGGCGTGCCGCAGGTGTTGAGGGACAACGAGGGCCTCCAGGGGATGCCTGAAAACCCGCACTGGACATCAGTGTGCCTTGTGGCTACACTGACCCTTTGCGCTGCCTGTTAGCTGCCTCCTGCCCGTCACCAGGAGCACGCCCCACGCTTGAGCACCGAGCATAAGAGTCTCTGACCTGAGGCTTTCCATCTCTGTGCCCGGCGGGGACCGGGACGCGCGTAGTGAGTCCGAGCCCTCGGAAGGACCCCCTCTTGGCCGCCTCGCGCAACGCCTCGACCGCGAATACGAACAACGGCGCCAGCACCGCCCCGCTGCGCATCTCCTTTGCAAAGATCAAGGAGCCCCTCGAGGTTCCGAACCTTCTCGCGCTGCAAACCGAGAGCTTCGACTGGCTGCTCGGCAACGACGCATGGAAGGCTCGCGTCGAGGAGGCTCTGGAGAACGGTCAGGACGTCCCCACCAAGTCCGGCCTCGAGGAGATCTTCGAGGAGATCTCCCCGATCGAGGACTTCTCCGGGTCGATGTCGCTGACGTTCCGGGACCACCGCTTCGAGCCGCCGAAGAACTCGATCGACGAGTGCAAGGAGCGCGACTTCACCTACGCCGCGCCCCTCTTCGTCACGGCCGAGTTCACCAACAACGAGACCGGTGAGATCAAGTCCCAGACGGTCTTCATGGGCGACTTCCCGCTCATGACGAACAAGGGCACTTTCGTCATCAACGGCACCGAGCGTGTCGTGGTGTCGCAGCTGGTCCGTTCCCCCGGTGTCTACTTCGACTCCACCATCGACAAGACGTCCGACAAGGACATCTTCTCCGCCAAGATCATCCCGTCCCGGGGTGCCTGGCTGGAGATGGAGATCGACAAGCGCGACATGGTCGGTGTCCGCATCGACCGCAAGCGCAAGCAGTCCGTCACCGTCCTCCTGAAGGCGCTCGGCTGGACCACCGAGCAGATCCTCGAGGAGTTCGGCGAGTACGAGTCCATGCGCGCCACCCTGGAGAAGGACCACACCCAGGGCCAGGACGACGCGCTGCTCGACATCTACCGCAAGCTGCGCCCGGGCGAGCCCCCGACGCGTGAGGCCGCGCAGACGCTGCTCGAGAACCTCTACTTCAACCCCAAGCGCTACGACCTCGCGAAGGTCGGCCGCTACAAGGTCAACAAGAAGCTGGGTACGGACACCCCGCTGGACGCGGGCATCCTGACCGTCGAGGACATCATCGCGACGATCAAGTACCTGGTGAAGCTGCACGCCGGTGAGACCGAGACGGTCGGTGACAACGGCCAGAAGGTCGTCGTCGAGACCGACGACATCGACCACTTCGGCAACCGCCGCCTGCGCAGCGTCGGCGAGCTCATCCAGAACCAGGTCCGCACGGGTCTGGCCCGTATGGAGCGCGTCGTGCGCGAGCGCATGACCACGCAGGACGTCGAGGCGATCACGCCGCAGACCCTGATCAACATCCGGCCGGTCGTCGCCTCCATCAAGGAGTTCTTCGGCACCAGCCAGCTGTCCCAGTTCATGGACCAGAACAACCCGCTCTCCGGGCTGACGCACAAGCGGCGTCTGTCCGCCCTGGGCCCGGGTGGTCTGTCCCGTGAGCGGGCCGGCTTCGAGGTCCGTGACGTGCACCCGTCGCACTACGGCCGCATGTGCCCGATCGAGACGCCCGAAGGCCCGAACATCGGTCTGATCGGCTCGCTCGCCACCTACGGCCGCGTGAACGCGTTCGGCTTCGTCGAGACCCCGTACCGCAAGGTCGACGAGAACGGTGTCGTCACCGAAGAGGTCCACTACCTCACGGCCGACGAAGAGGACCGGTTCGTCATCGCCCAGGCCAACGCGCCGCTGACCGACGACCTCCGGTTCGCCGAGGCCCGAGTCCTGGTGCGCCGCCGTGGCGGTGAGGTCGACTACGTCGCCCCCGAGGACGTGGACTACATGGACGTCTCGCCGCGCCAGATGGTGTCGGTGGCGACCGCCATGATCCCCTTCCTCGAGCACGACGACGCCAACCGTGCCCTCATGGGCGCGAACATGATGCGTCAGGCCGTGCCGCTGATTAAGTCGGAGTCCCCGCTCGTCGGCACCGGCATGGAGTACCGCTCCGCCGTCGACGCCGGCGACGTCGTCAAGGCCGAGAAGGCCGGTGTGGTCCAGGAGGTGTCCGCGGACTACATCACCACGGCCAACGACGACGGCACGTACATCACGTACCGCCTGGCCAAGTTCGCCCGCTCCAACCAGGGCACCTCGGTCAACCAGAAGGTCATCGTCAACGAGGGCGACCGCGTCATCGAGGGCCAGGTCCTCGCCGACGGTCCGGCCACCCAGAACGGCGAGATGGCGCTCGGCAAGAACCTGCTGGTCGCCTTCATGCCCTGGGAAGGCCACAACTACGAGGACGCGATCATCCTCAGCCAGCGCCTGGTCCAGGACGACGTCCTCTCCTCGATCCACATCGAGGAGCACGAGGTCGACGCCCGTGACACCAAGCTCGGCCCCGAGGAGATCACCCGGGACATCCCGAACGTCTCCGAGGAGGTCCTCGCCGACCTCGACGAGCGCGGCATCATCCGCATCGGCGCCGAGGTCATCGCGGGCGACATCCTCGTCGGCAAGGTGACCCCGAAGGGTGAGACCGAGCTGACCCCCGAGGAGCGCCTGCTGCGCGCGATCTTCGGTGAGAAGGCCCGTGAGGTCCGTGACACCTCGCTGAAGGTGCCGCACGGCGAGACCGGCAAGGTCATCGGCGTGCGCGTCTTCGACCGCGAGGAGGGCGACGAGCTGCCGCCGGGCGTGAACCAGCTGGTCCGCGTCTACGTCGCGCAGAAGCGCAAGATCACCGACGGTGACAAGCTCGCCGGCCGCCACGGCAACAAGGGTGTCATCTCGAAGATCCTGCCCATCGAGGACATGCCGTTCCTCGAGGACGGAACTCCGGTCGACATCATCCTCAACCCGCTGGGTGTGCCGTCCCGAATGAACCCGGGACAGGTCCTGGAGATCCACCTCGGCTGGCTCGCCAGCCAGGGCTGGGACGTCTCCGGCCTGGCGGACGAGTGGGCGCAGCGCCTGCAGGCGATCGGCGCCGACCAGGTCGAACCGCGCACCAACGTCGCCACCCCGGTGTTCGACGGTGCCCGCGAGGACGAGCTGGCCGGTCTGCTGCAGCACACGCTGCCGAACCGCGACGGCGACCGCATGGTCCTCCCGTCCGGCAAGGCCAGGCTGTTCGACGGCCGCTCCGGTGAGCCGTTCCCGGACCCGATCTCGGTCGGGTACATGTACATCCTGAAGCTGCACCACCTGGTCGACGACAAGCTGCACGCCCGCTCGACCGGTCCGTACTCGATGATCACCCAGCAGCCGCTGGGTGGTAAGGCCCAGTTCGGTGGCCAGCGCTTCGGCGAGATGGAGGTGTGGGCTCTCGAGGCCTACGGCGCCGCGTACGCCCTCCAGGAGCTGCTGACCATCAAGTCCGACGACGTCACCGGCCGCGTGAAGGTCTACGAGGCCATCGTCAAGGGCGAGAACATCCCCGAGCCCGGCATCCCCGAGTCCTTCAAGGTGCTCATCAAGGAGATGCAGTCGCTCTGCCTGAATGTGGAGGTGCTGTCCAGCGACGGTATGTCCATCGAGATGCGCGACACCGACGAGGACGTCTTCCGCGCTGCGGAGGAGCTCGGCATCGACCTGTCCCGGCGCGAGCCGAGCAGCGTCGAAGAGGTCTGACGGGAGTCCGGCGGGCCTCCTGACCAGGAGGCCCGCCGACCCCCAGGCCCCCGTTTCAGACCAAAGACTTAACGACCCTGAGAGGGATTGACGCATAGTGCTCGACGTCAACTTCTTCGACGAGCTCCGGATCGGCCTGGCCACCGCTGACGACATCCGTCAGTGGAGCCACGGCGAGGTCAAGAAGCCCGAGACCATCAACTACCGCACCCTCAAGCCCGAGAAGGACGGCCTCTTCTGCGAGAAGATCTTCGGCCCCACCCGGGACTGGGAGTGCTACTGCGGCAAGTACAAGCGCGTCCGCTTCAAGGGCATCATCTGTGAGCGCTGTGGCGTCGAGGTCACCCGCGCCAAGGTGCGCCGTGAGCGGATGGGCCACATCGAGCTGGCCGCCCCCGTCACGCACATCTGGTACTTCAAGGGCGTCCCGTCGCGCCTGGGTTACCTGCTCGACCTCGCTCCGAAGGACCTGGAGAAGGTCATCTACTTCGCGGCGTACATGATCACGTACGTCGACGAGGAGCGCCGTCAGCGCGACCTGCCCTCGCTGGAGGCCCACGTCTCCGTCGAGCGCCAGCAGATCGAGCAGCGCCGCGACGCCGACCTGGAGGCCCGCGCCAAGAAGCTCGAGGCCGACCTGGCCGAGCTGGAGGCCGAGGGCGCCAAGGCCGACGTGCGCCGCAAGGTGCGTGAGGGTGCCGAGCGCGAGATGAAGCAGCTGCGCGACCGTGCGCAGCGCGAGATCGACCGCCTCGACGAGGTGTGGACCCGGTTCAAGAACCTCAAGGTCCAGGACCTCGAGGGCGACGAGCTGCTCTACCGCGAGCTGCGTGACCGCTTCGGCACGTACTTCGACGGCTCGATGGGTGCCGCGGCGCTGCAGAAGCGCCTGGAGTCCTTCGACCTCGAGGAGGAGGCCGAGAAGCTCCGCGAGATCATCCGTACCGGCAAGGGCCAGAAGAAGACCCGTGCTCTGAAGCGCCTGAAGGTCGTCTCCGCGTTCCTGCAGACGTCCAACAGCCCCAAGGGCATGGTCCTCGACTGCGTGCCGGTCATCCCGCCGGACCTGCGTCCGATGGTGCAGCTGGACGGTGGCCGCTTCGCGACCTCCGACCTGAACGACCTGTACCGCCGTGTCATCAACCGCAACAACCGTCTGAAGAGGCTCCTGGACCTCGGTGCCCCGGAGATCATCGTCAACAACGAGAAGCGCATGCTTCAGGAGGCCGTTGACGCCCTCTTCGACAACGGTCGTCGCGGCCGCCCGGTGACCGGTCCCGGTAACCGCCCGCTGAAGTCCCTCAGCGACATGCTGAAGGGTAAGCAGGGCCGCTTCCGTCAGAACCTGCTCGGCAAGCGTGTCGACTACTCGGCGCGTTCCGTGATCGTCGTCGGTCCGCAGCTGAAGCTGCACCAGTGCGGTCTGCCGAAGGCGATGGCGCTGGAGCTGTTCAAGCCGTTCGTGATGAAGCGCCTGGTCGACCTGAACCACGCGCAGAACATCAAGAGCGCCAAGCGCATGGTGGAGCGCGGCCGTACGGTCGTGTACGACGTCCTCGAAGAGGTCATCGCCGAGCACCCGGTTCTGCTGAACCGTGCTCCCACCCTGCACCGCCTCGGCATCCAGGCCTTCGAGCCGCAGCTGGTCGAGGGCAAGGCCATCCAGATCCACCCGCTCGTCTGCACCGCGTTCAACGCGGACTTCGACGGTGACCAGATGGCCGTGCACCTGCCGCTGTCCGCGGAGGCGCAGGCCGAGGCGCGCATCCTGATGCTGTCCTCGAACAACATCCTCAAGCCGGCCGACGGCCGTCCGGTGACGATGCCGACCCAGGACATGGTCCTCGGTCTGTTCTTCCTCACCACCGACGGCGAGATGCGTGACGTGAAGGGCGAGGGCCGCTCGTTCGCGTCCGTGGCCGAGGCGATCATGGCGTTCGACGCCGGCGAGCTCTCGCTGCAGGCGCGCGTGGACATCCGCTTCCCGGTGGGCACCATCCCGCCGCGCGGCTGGACCCCGCCGGTCCGCGAGGAGGGCGAGCCGGAGTGGCAGCAGGGTGACAGCTTCACGCTGAAGACCACGCTGGGCCGCGCGCTCTTCAACGAGCTGCTGCCCGAGGACTACCCGTTCGTCGACTACGAGGTCGGCAAGAAGCAGCTCTCCGAGATCGTCAACGACCTCGCCGAGCGCTACCCGAAGGTCGTCGTGGCGGCCACGCTCGACAACCTGAAGACGGCCGGCTTCTACTGGGCCACCCGTTCCGGCGTCACCGTCGCCATCTCCGACGTCGTCGTTCCCGAGGCGAAGAAGGAGATCGTCAAGGGCTACGAGGCGCAGGACGAGAAGGTCCAGAAGCAGTACGAGCGCGGTCTGATCACCAAGGACGAGCGCACCCAGGAACTGATCGCGATCTGGACCAAGGCGACCAACGAGGTCGCCGAGGCCATGAACGAGAACTTCCCGAAGACCAACCCGATCTTCATGATGGTGAACTCGGGTGCACGAGGCAACATGATGCAGATGCGTCAGATTGCCGGTATGCGTGGTCTGGTGTCGAACGCGAAGAACGAGACCATCCCGCGGCCCATCAAGGCGTCGTTCCGTGAGGGTCTGTCCGTGCTGGAGTACTTCATCTCCACGCACGGTGCCCGTAAGGGTCTCGCGGACACCGCTCTGCGTACCGCCGACTCGGGTTACCTCACCCGTCGTCTGGTGGACGTGTCGCAGGACGTCATCATCCGCGAGGAGGACTGCGGCACCGAGCGCGGCCTCAAGCTCCACATCGCGGAGCGCGGCGCCGACGGCGTCCTGCGCAAGGCGGACAACGTGGAGACGTCCGTGTACGCGCGCTGCCTCGCCGAGGACATCGTCGTCGACGGTCAGGTCCTGGCCCCGGCCGGCACCGACCTCGGTGACGTCCTCATCGAGGAGCTCGTGGCCCGCGGCGTCGAGGAGGTCAAGACCCGTTCGGTCCTGACCTGCGAGTCCGCGGTCGGCACCTGCGCCATGTGCTACGGCCGTTCGCTGGCCACCGGCAAGCTGGTCGACATCGGTGAGGCGGTCGGCATCATCGCCGCCCAGTCCATCGGTGAGCCCGGTACCCAGCTGACGATGCGTACCTTCCACACCGGTGGTGTGGCCGGTGACGACATCACCCAGGGTCTGCCGCGTGTCGTCGAGCTCTTCGAGGCCCGTACCCCGAAGGGTGTCGCCCCGATCTCCGAGGCGAGCGGCCGCGTTCGCATCGAGGAGACCGAGAAGACCAAGAAGATCGTCATCACGCCGGACGACGGCAGCGACGAGACGGCCTACCCGATCTCGAAGCGCGCCCGACTCCTGGTCAGCGAGGGCGAGCACGTCGAGGTGGGCCAGAAGCTCACCGTGGGTGCCACCAACCCGCACGACGTGCTGCGCATCCTGGGCCAGCGTGCCGTCCAGGTCCACCTGGTCGGCGAGGTCCAGAAGGTGTACAACTCGCAGGGTGTGTCGATCCACGACAAGCACATCGAGATCATCATCCGGCAGATGCTCCGCCGTGTGACGATCATCGAGTCCGGCGACGCCGAGCTGCTGCCCGGCGAGCTGGTCGAGCGTTCGAAGTTCGAGCAGGAGAACCGTCGTGTGGTCCAGGAGGGCGGTCACCCGGCCTCCGGTCGTCCGCAGCTCATGGGTATCACCAAGGCCTCGCTGGCGACCGAGTCCTGGCTGTCGGCGGCGTCCTTCCAGGAGACGACCAGGGTCCTCACGGACGCGGCGATCAACGCCAAGTCCGACTCCCTGATCGGCCTCAAGGAGAACGTCATCATCGGTAAGCTCATCCCGGCCGGTACGGGCCTCGCCCGCTACCGCAACATCCGGGTCGAGCCGACCGAGGAGGCCAAGGCCGCGATGTACTCGGCCGTGGGCTACGACGACATCGACTACTCGCCGTTCGGCACGGGCTCCGGCCAGGCCGTGCCGCTGGAGGACTACGACTACGGTCCGTACAACCAGTAAGCGAGCAGCACGAACCGAAGGGCGGTCACCCCGAGTGGGGTGGCCGCCCTTCGGCGTTGCCGGAGCCGCTCAGCGGTTGATCGCGAGGTGCGGTTCCAGGGCGCGCAGCCTCTCCTGGTGGCCGGGATGGCTGGAGAGCAGGCGGGTCAGCGCCCCGGGGGCGGCCGGCTGTTCTCCGGCCGAGGCGGCACGGTCGCGCTGCGCCGCCTCCTGGGTCTGCAGGTGCTGCAGTACCTCTGTCATCTCCTGTGCGAAACCGAGCGCGACCGCCTGTTCGTCGGCGCGCAGTTCGCTCTTGCGCGCGGTGTAGGCGAGGAAGTAGGGGGCGACGAGCAGGGAGAGGGCGATGGGCCAGTAGGCGAGCGAGAGCATGAGCGCAAAGCCCGCCAGGACGAGGAACAGGGCGGTGGCCACGAGCATGTTGATCCGGCTGGCGACGTAGACGGCGATGATGGCGAGGAAGCTCGCCACGTTCCAGGCGATCCGGCCGGGCAGCGAATACCAGTAGCCGAGCAGGCCGGCCCAGGAGTGACCGCCGGTGTGGTGGCCGAGTTCGTGCGCGAGTACGGCGGCCAGGTGGCTGCTGGGGACCTCGCCCAGCGCGTACGTCGTGACGCCGACGATGTGGCCCGCGACCGCCGCCGCGTTCAGGTCGTCGCTGTTCTCCACCATCAGTTCGTACGTGTGGGCTTCGATGCCGGCGCGGGCGGTGACCTCGTGCCAGACCGGCTCCAGACGGGCTCGTTCGTCCGGCTCGGGGCGCCGGAGCTTCAGGACGCGGCGGGCGAAGAGCCGCTCGGTGGGCCGGTGGAAGGCGAGTCCGCCCGAGAACAGCCAGGCGGCCACGACGAGCCAGCCGACGATGTTTCCGGCGAGGGCCACGGAGATGCTGGCGACCACGGCGAAGCTCGCCACGAAGCCGGGGATGTACATGATCAGCCGGCCCCAGGCCGTGGCGTCCGCGCCTCGCTGGTGGGCGGAGATGTGTATGCGTGCGCCCTGGTGGCGGTAGTCGAGGTCGTCGGGAGCGGAGGGGCTGGTGGGAGCGGGGGCAGTGGGAGAGGCTTCGGGAGTCGGGGGAGTGAGCGGGGCGGCGGGCCGTGGCGGGTCCGGGGGTACCTCCGGGTACGCGGGCGGAGCACTGCCCGGGTACGGAGGGGCTTCGGGGCGGTGGAGGGCCGCGGCCGTCTCCGTCGGGTACGGAGGGGCTTCGGGGCGGTGGAGGGCCGCGGCCGTCTCCGTGTGGCGTGGGGCCACGGGATACGGGGGAGGCGCGGCCGCTTCGGGGTAGGGAGGTGCCTCGGCCGCTTCGGGGTAGGGCGGGGCCTCGGCCGCTTCGGGGGAGGGAGGTGCCTCGGCCGTTTCGGGGGAGGGAGGTGCCTCGGCCGCTGCCGGGTACTGGGGAGGGATGGCGCCCGGGTACTGGGGCGGTGCGGTGCCCGGGTACTGCGGTGGCCCGCCCGGGCCGCTCGCGTCCTGGACAGGGTCGCCCGGGTAGGCGGGTGGGGCTTCCGGGTACGGCGGGGGTGCCTTCGGGTGCGGGGGCGGTGGGGTGATGTCCGCGCGTTCGGAGCGGGGGGCCGACGGGGACGGCCGGTCCGGTGGCTGGGGCATGGCGGGAGTTCCTTCGGGGTGGGGACGTCAGCCGATGAGGAGTGCGGCGGGCAGCAGCACCGTGCCTGCGCAGAAGGCGATCAGGCCCGCGCGGATCCACTGGTGCTTGCGGGCGGCGATACGGCTCGTCTCGGTGAGAGCCGTCGTGAGTCCGGCGACGGGGTCGCCTTCGGTGTCGGCGAGCGCGGCGGACAGCAGGCCCTCGCGCGCCGCCTGCCGGACGTCGCCGAAATAGCACAGGGGCTGACCGGGGGCCCAACCGCCGCGGCTGTAGCGGGGCAGTACTGCGAGCAGCAGTGCGAGCAAGGAGAGCGCCAGGGCGAACGTTCCGGCCCACCACAGGGTGGTTCCCGCTGCCGAAAGGGACCGCGGGGTCCAGTTCCGCCCGGCCACGAGTCCGCTGAACACGCCCGCGGTCATGCCCAGCGCCGCCACCAGGACGGCCGCCTTGCTGTCGGCCCGCGCGATCTCCCCGCGCATCTCGGAGAGCAGCCGTTCGGCGACCTGGGTGCCGGGACGCGGCGGAGCCTGAGCCGATGTCCGGTGGGCAGTCGCGTCCGGAGTCGTCATGCGGACCCCGCATCCCCGGTGTGCCGCGGAGGCACGGCGGGCCCGGGCGGCTCGGCCGGCGACGGGGGCGTGTCCGGCCGGTCGGGCGGCGCGTACCCCGGGGGCGTGACGGGTGCCGCGGTGGCGTGGGGCGGCGGGGGTGTGACCGGGGACGGGCCGACGGCGGCGTACGGCGGCGGGGGTACGGCGGGCGCGGGGCCGCCCTGAGAGTGCGGTGCCGCGGTCGCGGCCGGTACCGGTGGCTGATCGCCGTACGGCTGCCGCTGCCCGCTCGCTTCCGGCACCGGCGCGTCGTACGGGCCCTGGGCGCCCTGCCCGTCGTACCCGCCCGGCACCGGTGTCGCCCCCGCCGGCAGCGCCGACTGCCCGTGGGGCACGGTCCCCCGGCGGCGGGCCAGGTCATCGACCGCGTGGCGGACCTGCTTGAGGGCCTCGGCCTTCTGGTAGTCCTCCAGCTCGTCGCCGCCGATGAGCTGCAACTGGGTCTGGATGAAGGACAGTTGGTCCTGCTGGATGCTGTTGATGACCAGTTGGGTGTCCTCGGGGTGCTCGGCCAGGTGGAGCGCCCAGGCGCCGACGCCGCCGTGCTGCAGGTGGTACCGGTAGAAGTTGATCTTCGCGGCCACGAGTTCCTGTTGCTGCTGCTGACGCAGGCGCTCCAGCTCGTACTGCTGCCGGGCCTTGCGCAGCTCGAACTCGTGCTCGGGGTCGAGCATCTCGGACTCGTAGCGCAGGGTCCGCTGCCGTCGCCGGTGCGCGATCGCCTCCTCGTCCGGGCGCAGCCGCACCACGCAGCTGACCGCGAGCCCGGTGCCCGCCGCGAAACCGCTTGCCTCGACCGTCTTCTGGACGGCCGCCTCGGCGGTCGCGCTGTCCTCGATGGAGTAGCGGCGGCTGACGGGCCGGGCAAGCTGCTGCAGTTCACGCTTCAGCCGTTCGGGGACGTCGCGCTCGCCGCTGCGCACGAACGCCTCCGGATCCCCGACCCGCCAGGTCAGGTCGGCGGTCACACCGAAGGAGAACGCGTCGTCGTCGCTGGGCAGTTCGAGCTCGAGCTGCACCGGGTGGCTGCCCATGTCCACCTCGTACACCGAGGCGTAGCGACGGGTCGCCGCGTCCGTGCGGCTCGGCCGGTGCGGCGGGACGTAGGTGTCGTACGCGCCGTCCTTGGTGGCGAAGACCAGCGCGTGGTCGATCGCCATGACCGGGCGCCGGCCGGTGTAGTCGAAGCGGGAGATCGGCCGGACGGTGAGCACCGGGTCCTTCAACGTGCTGTGCCGGTCGGCTTCCTGCTGCCACTCCGGCTGACGGCGGAAGTCCGCCATGGGGCAACTCCTCGTGATTGCTGTGGGTCCTCGTGCGTCAGGGGGTGGCGGCGGCCGGGTGCAGCACCGCGAGCAGCCGGTCCGCCACGGGCGGGCGTGGGCCGCCGTCCTCGCCGCGCAGCGTGCGCAGTTCGTGGCTGAGCCGGTCGCGGTCGGCCGCGGTGACGACCAGCGCGGGCAGCAGCAGCTCCAGGGCGCGTGCCGCGTCGGCGCGGTACTGGGCCGCGTACACCCAGGTGCGCAGCGCCTTCAGGGCCTGCCGGGTGTGGGCGCGGTCCCCGAGGGCGGTGCGCCACAGGGTGGCGAGGTCGCGGGCCGAGTCCGCCTGGTACATGCCGGTGTGGGCGTACCACTCCACGAGCGCGTTCTCCTCGGCGTTGTCGCAGGCCCGCACGAACGCGTTCAGCCCGAGGGCCCGCACCGCCGTGGTGTCGTGGTGGAGCAGTCCCACGAGCTCGGAGAGCATCTCTCCGCGGCGTTCGCCCACGGAGAGCAGCAGGGCCGTGGACTCGATCAGGTTGCTGCTCTCGGTGGGGCTGCTGTCGTCGGCGCGGGCCCGGGCGGCGAGCGCGCCGAGTGCCGGGGCCGCCAGGTCCGGGCGAAGCGGTGCGAGCAGCCCGAAGGCGCGGATCGCGGTCCACCGGCGGGCCCAGTGCGCGTCCGTGCACCACTGGGTGAGCAGCCGCAGCACGACGGGCGCGTCCAGCAGTTGCGCGAGGGTGAGCGCGTTCGCCGCGGTCACCCGGGCCCCGAAGAAACGCGAGACGGCCCAGCCGTCGATGAGCAGTGCGATCGCCGAGGGCAGATCGGCGCACGCGAGCAGTGCGGCGGCCGCGGCGGCCCGGGTCCGGACGACGGGGCGCGCGTCGCGGGCCAGTTCCTTGAGCCAGGCGACCAGCGCGGGCCGGGCCGAGGGGTGCCCGGTCCACACCTCGGCCAGCAGCGCGCGCGGGGTGTCCTCTCTCGGGAAGTACGCCGTGAACTGCGGGACCTCCCCCCACTCGGTCGTCTCGTTCCGCATCTCGCCCTCGGCGCCCGCCCGCTCCAGCCGGGTCTCGGCGGCCAGGCCGAACACCGGGATCTCCGGCGGCTCTTCGGGGTGCTGCAGCCGCTGGAAGTGCACGAAGAGGCGGTCGGCGAGTTCGGCGGCCAGGACGTAGGGGGCCCGGTCGAAGACGGCGAGCGCGATCAGGAACGCCTTGTCCCGCAGATCGGTCCCGGCGTCGCTCAGCCGGTCCCGGCACTGCTTCTCCACCGCCGCCTGACCGAAGTCCGCCAGCCGGGCGGCCGCCTCGTCGCTGCCGTCGTACGAGGCGAGTGCCCTGGCGAACTCGGCGGCCTCGCCAGGGTGGTGCCGCCCTCGGGAGTGGCGGGAGAGGAAGTCCCGCACGGGGCCGAGGGACAGCAGGTCCTCGACGTCCGCCCCGCGCAGGCGGGCCACGTGGGCCCGCAGCACGTCCGCCGCCTCAGGGGGTTCCCACCGCATCGGGGTGGGACCCAGCAGGAAGGGCGAGTTCTCGACGGTGACCACCAGATAGCCGTCGGTCTGCCTGAGCTGGTCGCGGGCCGCGTACAGATGGGTGTCCCGCAGCGGCCGGTTGCGGGTCAGGGGCAGATCGCGCAGGACGTGTCCGCCCGGGTGCGTGAGCCGACCGGCCAGGGTCGCCGGGGTCGTCTCCGCGGACAGGGCGCGCACGGCCGGCACGCCCAGCCGGTGCAGCAGCATGCACGCGGCCGCGTGGCGCCCGCTGGCGTGGGCGCCCGACAGCACCAGGACGCGTTCCCGGCGGAGCCGTTCCAGGGCGGCCGGGAAGGCGGGGCTCTCGACGAACACCGCGGCCAGCGCGTCGAGCCGTTCGCGGGGGATCTCCCCGGAGACGGCGGCGTCCGCCGCCGGCGCGTGGTGGTGGATCTCCGTCTTCCCGCCCAGGAAGACGTCTCCGGCCACGTGCCCGCCGGACACCCCGTGCTGGGCGCCGCCGACGAGGCTGCCGCCGAAGGACGCGGCCGAACCGAGGATGAATCCCGGCGCGTGCGCGAACAGCTCCCGCTGCGCGGCCCGCGCCTCCTGCGTCCTTTCCTCGGGCCCGTCATCGGTCTCGGGTGCGGTGGGGTGCGGGTCCTGCTGCGGTACGGCGTCCGAGTCGGGCTCCTGGAGGGCCGCCGTCATGCCGGCTCACCTCCCGTCCGGGTGCCGGGGTGGTTGCCGGCCGGACGGCTCGATCCGCCGAGGTGGATGTCTCCGGTGACCTGCCCGCCGGACACGCCGTGCTGGTTCCCGCCGACGAGGCTGCCGCCGAAACTGGGGGCGCCCCCGGTGAAGTTGAAGACGACGCCTCCTGCGGGAGGCGCGGGCGCGGGTGTCTGCTGCCGGGCGTCGCCCTCCGGGGGCGCGGCGGATCGCCGCTCCGGTGCCGGACGCTCCCCCGAGGCACCCGGCACCGGAGCTCCCCCCGCCCCCGTGTCACCGTGGCTTTCGTGTCCGGCGGACCCGGTCCCGCCGGGCAGCGGCCCGTGCAGCCAGGCGCGCAGCGGTCCGTTCTTGCTGTCCACCGTCACCTGGTGGAAGTCCTCCGCCGGGATGCCGGGGTGACTGTGCCGCACGATGCCGGCGTGCACCGCCTCGGAGACGCACAGCGCGAAGTCGCCGGCACGTTCCCGCAGGGCCGCGCGCAGCAGCTCGGCGTCGAGGAGGCGGCAGGCGTGGTTGAGGTCGGAGCCGACCCACCCGTCGTGTCCGTCCACGGCGACGTATCCGGAGGCGACCACGCCCCGCAGCCGGATCTGCGCGGAGCTGGACGCCATGCGGTTGACCGCCCGGAGCTGGGCGGGGACCTCGGTGAGGAGCGCCCTCAGCAGCGCGGTGACCGAGGCGTTGGCGTCGATCAGCTCCATCACCGAGTCGCCCCGGTCGGCCCGCAGCCGCAGCGTCTCGTCGATGCCGGCGCTCTCCAGGACACGGTCGGTGATGTCGTAGAGCATCCGCCGCAGGTACGCCTGCTCGACGTCGTCCCGGTCGCTGTACTTCTCGATGTCGAGCAGGAGGATCGTCCGGCTCACGGGGTCCGTCATGGTCGCCTTTCGGTGGGAGCTGACGCCTGGGTGAGAAGAGTGGCGCGCCGGGTGGCTCCGGAAAGAGGGCGGATGACGCACTCGAACTGTGACCGTGTGCACAGTGGGGCCCTCGGCGCCGATGTGGTGCCGTGCCGTCGGACACCCCGCGCCGCGGGGGCGTACCGGCGAGCCGCGCGCCTCCCCGGAATCCGCCGACGCGGTTCAGAACTCCGTTCGTGCGATGCGCCGCAGCACGTCCATCCGGACGATCCGCAGGGTCCGCCGGCCCGTCAGCACCACACCCTTCTCCCGCAGCTCCTTCAGCAGCCGCTGGACCATCTCCCGCGAGGCTCCGACGGACCCGGCGAGCTCCTGCTTGCTCAGGGGGACCAGGAGTTCGACGCCCGTCTCCGTGTAGCGGGCGTTGGTGTGGGCGAGTTCGAGCAGGAGGGCGGCGAGCCGTTCCCGCACGCTCATCGAAGCGAACTCCAGGCGCCGCTGGTCGGCCGCGCGCATCCGGTCGGAGGTGAGCCCGAGCAGCGCGTACGAAACGGCGGGGGACCGGGCCAGGAACTCGGTGAAGCGGTTCCGGTCGACCGCCACCGCGCGTACCGGCTCCAGCGCGGTCACGGTCGCGGAGCGCGGCCGCCCCGTCAGCGCGGCGGACTCGCCGACGACGTCACCGGGCCCACGCAGTGCGAGCAGCGCCACGTACCCGTTGGCGGCGGCCGCGGTGACCTTCGTCCAACCGTGCGTGACGAAGAGGACGTACGACGACGGCTCGTGCTGGTGCAGCAGGACGTCCCGTGGCCGGAAGCCAAGCTCGCGGCCCAGACCGAGGAGCCTCTCGCGGTCCTGCTTCTCCAGGCGCGCCAGGAAGGGCACCCGGTCGTCGAGTCCGGTCTCTCCCGGTAAGCCTGCCGTGGTCATGAACTCCCCCGTCCCGGCTGATCCGTACCGCGACCGCTCAACGTACTGAACATGTCCCGGCCATGAACACCGGATCGGTAAACCGGCGACAGGCGCGGGCGGTCGCGGCGACGGGTGCAGCGCATCGGGAGGATGATGGAGGGGCTCCGGAGTTCCGGGGAGGTGCCCGTGGTGCAGCCGCCGTATCCGCCGTGGCAGTCCCAGCAGCAGGGGGCAGGGGGTGTTCGCAGCCGCGGGCAGGGCACAATGGTGTTCAAAGCGGGCAGCGGCCGCCGATTCGAAGATCACGTAGGGGTCGGGGTCTTGACATGCTCCGCACGGCGCTGCCGGTGGGGCCCATTTGTTTTGACCGCAGCGAATGCGATAGGTACGCTCAGACCTTGTGCCTGGGGTGTGCCCTGGCTCTCGTGCGTGCCTTCACACCGCACCGGGAGCCGCGAGCGGCCACCGTAATCTGCGCCCTTTTCGCCTCGCGGCGGGAATCTGCGGGATTCGACACACCCGACCGCGTGGGTCGGCGACGTTCCAGGTTAGCTGTACCCATCGGCACACAGAAACCGGAGAAGTAGTGCCTACGATCCAGCAGCTGGTCCGCAAGGGCCGGCAGGACAAGGTCGAGAAGAACAAGACGCCCGCACTCGAGGGTTCTCCTCAGCGTCGCGGCGTCTGCACGCGTGTGTTCACGACCACCCCGAAGAAGCCGAACTCGGCCCTCCGCAAGGTCGCGCGTGTGCGTCTGACCAGCGGCATCGAGGTCACCGCTTACATTCCGGGTGAGGGACACAACCTGCAGGAGCACTCCATCGTGCTCGTGCGCGGCGGCCGTGTGAAGGACCTGCCGGGTGTTCGCTACAAGATCATCCGTGGCTCCCTCGACACCCAGGGTGTCAAGAACCGCAAGCAGGCCCGCAGCCGTTACGGCGCCAAGAAGGAGAAGTAAGAATGCCTCGTAAGGGCCCCGCCCCGAAGCGTCCGGTCATCATCGACCCGGTCTACGGCTCTCCTCTGGTGACCTCCCTGATCAACAAGGTGCTGCTGAACGGCAAGCGCTCCACCGCCGAGCGCATCGTCTACGGCGCCATGGAGGGCCTGCGCGAGAAGACCGGCAACGACCCGGTCATCACGCTCAAGCGCGCTCTCGAGAACATCAAGCCGACCCTCGAGGTCAAGTCCCGCCGTGTCGGTGGCGCCACCTACCAGGTCCCGGTCGAGGTCAAGCCCGGCCGTGCCAACACCCTGGCGCTGCGCTGGCTGGTCGGTTACTCCCGCGCCCGTCGCGAGAAGACCATGACCGAGCGTCTGCTGAACGAGCTCCTCGACGCGTCCAACGGCCTCGGCGCCGCTGTGAAGAAGCGCGAGGACACGCACAAGATGGCCGAGTCCAACAAGGCCTTCGCGCACTACCGCTGGTAGTCGCTACCCCATCGAGAACCGAGAGAAGACTGAAGCCTTATGGCTACCACTTCGCTTGACCTGGCCAGGGTGCGCAATATCGGCATCATGGCCCACATCGACGCGGGCAAGACGACCACCACCGAGCGGATCCTGTTCTACACCGGCGTTTCGTACAAGATCGGTGAGGTCCACGACGGCGCTGCCACCATGGACTGGATGGAGCAGGAGCAGGAGCGTGGCATCACGATCACCTCTGCTGCCACCACCTGTCACTGGCCGCTGGAGAACGTCGACCACACCATCAACATCATCGACACCCCGGGCCACGTCGACTTCACGGTCGAGGTGGAGCGCTCCCTGCGCGTGCTCGACGGTGCCGTGACGGTGTTCGACGGCGTCGCCGGCGTTGAGCCGCAGTCCGAGACGGTGTGGCGTCAGGCGGACCGCTACGGCGTTCCCCGCATCTGCTTCGTCAACAAGCTCGACCGCACCGGTGCCGAGTTCCACCGCTGCGTCGACATGATCTCCGACCGCCTGGGCGCGCAGCCGCTGGTCATGCAGCTGCCGATCGGTGCCGAGGCCGACTTCAAGGGCGTTGTGGACCTGGTCCGCATGAAGGCCCTGGTCTGGTCCGCGGAGGCGACCAAGGGCGAGATGTACGACGTCGTCGACATCCCGGCCACGCACACCGAGGCCGCCGAGGAGTGGCGCGGCAAGCTGCTCGAGGCCGTCGCGGAGAACGACGAGGAGCTGATGGAGCTGTACCTCGAGGGCGAGGAGCCCACCGAGGAGCAGCTGTACGCGGCGATCCGTCGTATCACCATCGCGTCCGGCAAGGGCACCGGCACCACCGTCACCCCGGTGTTCTGCGGCACCGCGTTCAAGAACAAGGGCGTCCAGCCCCTGCTCGACGCGGTCGTGCGCTACCTGCCGTCCCCGGTCGACATCGAGGCCATCGAGGGCCACGACGTCAAGGACTCGGAGACGGTCATCAAGCGCAAGCCGTCCGACGACGAGCCGCTGTCCGCGCTGGCGTTCAAGATCATGAGCGACCCGCACCTGGGCAAGCTCACCTTCGTCCGCGTGTACTCCGGCCGCCTGGAGTCCGGCACCGCCGTGCTGAACTCCGTCAAGGGCCGCAAGGAGCGCATCGGCAAGATCTACCGCATGCACGCCAACAAGCGTGAGGAGATCGAGTCGGTGGGCGCCGGCGACATCGTCGCCGTCATGGGCCTGAAGCAGACCACCACCGGTGAGACGCTCTGCGACGAGAAGAACCCGGTCATCCTGGAGTCCATGGACTTCCCGGCGCCGGTCATCGAGGTCGCGATCGAGCCCAAGTCCAAGGGTGACCAGGAGAAGCTGGGTGTCGCCATCCAGCGTCTCGCGGAGGAGGACCCCTCCTTCCAGGTGCACACCAACGAGGAGACCGGCCAGACCGTCATCGGCGGTATGGGCGAGCTTCACCTCGAGGTGCTGGTCGACCGTATGCGCCGCGAGTTCAAGGTCGAGGCCAACGTCGGCAAGCCGCAGGTCGCGTACCGCGAGACCATTCGCCAGAAGGTCGATAAGGTCGAGTACACCCACAAGAAGCAGACGGGTGGTACCGGCCAGTTCGGTCGCGTCATCATCTCGATCGAGCCGATCGAGAGCGGCGACATGTCGTACGAGTTCGTGAACCAGGTGACCGGTGGTCGTATCCCGAAGGAGTACATCCCTTCGGTCGACGCCGGCTGCCAGGAGGCCATGCAGTTCGGCATCCTCGCGGGCTACGAGATGACCGGCGTCCGCGTCACCCTGCTCGACGGTGCCTACCACGAGGTCGACTCCTCCGAGCTCGCCTTCAAGATCGCCGGTTCGCAGGCCTTCAAGGAGGCCGCGCGCAAGGCCAAGCCCGTGCTGCTCGAGCCGATGATGGCCGTCGAGGTCACCACGCCCGAGGACTACATGGGTGAGGTCATCGGTGACATCAACTCCCGCCGTGGCCAGATCCAGGCCATGGAGGAGCGTGCCGGCGCCCGTGTCGTGAAGGGCCTGGTTCCGCTGTCGGAGATGTTCGGCTACGTCGGCGACCTCCGCAGCAAGACGTCGGGTCGCGCGAGCTACTCGATGCAGTTCGACTCCTACGCCGAGGTTCCGCGGAACGTCGCCGAGGAGATCATCGCGAAGGCCAAGGGCGAGTAACGCACCCCGTTCACACGCTTTAGGCTTGACACCGACCGCCGGGGTTTCAAACCCCCGTTTCACCCGGGTGGGAGCGACCCCGGCGGCCGGCACCCCAGCAAAGATCACCTGGCGCCGATGAGTAAGGCGTACAGAACCACTCCACAGGAGGACCCCAGTGGCGAAGGCGAAGTTCGAGCGGACTAAGCCGCACGTCAACATCGGCACCATCGGTCACATCGACCACGGTAAGACGACCCTCACGGCCGCCATTACCAAGGTGCTGCACGACGCGTACCCGGACCTGAACGAGGCCACCCCGTTCGACAACATCGACAAGGCTCCTGAGGAGCGCCAGCGCGGTATCACCATCTCCATCGCGCACGTCGAGTACCAGACCGAGTCGCGTCACTACGCCCACGTCGACTGCCCGGGTCACGCGGACTACATCAAGAACATGATCACCGGTGCGGCGCAGATGGACGGCGCCATCCTGGTGGTCGCCGCCACCGACGGCCCGATGCCGCAGACCAAGGAGCACGTGCTCCTGGCCCGCCAGGTCGGCGTGCCGTACATCGTTGTCGCCCTGAACAAGGCCGACATGGTGGACGACGAGGAGATCCTGGAGCTCGTCGAGCTCGAGGTCCGTGAGCTCCTCACCGAGTACGAGTTCCCGGGCGACGACGTTCCGGTCGTCCAGGTCTCCGCTCTGAAGGCGCTCGAGGGCGACCCGAAGTGGACCCAGTCGGTCCTGGACCTCATGAACGCCGTCGACACCTCCATCCCGGAGCCCGAGCGTGACGTCGACAAGCCGTTCCTGATGCCGATCGAGGACGTCTTCACCATCACCGGTCGCGGTACGGTCGTCACCGGCCGTATCGAGCGTGGTGTCCTCAAGGTCAACGAGACCGTCGACATCATCGGCATCAAGCCGGAGAAGACCTCCACCACGGTCACCGGCATCGAGATGTTCCGCAAGCTGCTCGACGAGGGCCAGGCCGGTGAGAACGTCGGTCTGCTGCTCCGCGGCATCAAGCGCGAGGACGTCGAGCGCGGCCAGGTCATCATCAAGCCGGGCTCGGTCACCCCGCACACCGAGTTCGAGGCGCAGGCCTACATCCTGTCCAAGGACGAGGGTGGCCGCCACACGCCGTTCTTCAACAACTACCGCCCGCAGTTCTACTTCCGTACGACGGACGTGACCGGCGTGGTGACCCTCCCCGAGGGCACCGAGATGGTCATGCCGGGTGACAACACCGAGATGAAGGTGGAGCTCATCCAGCCCGTCGCCATGGAGGAGGGCCTCAAGTTCGCCATCCGTGAGGGTGGTCGGACCGTGGGCGCCGGCCAGGTCACCAAGATCGTCAAGTAAGTTCCGCTTGCTTGAGGGTCTGACCCCCTGGGTCAGCTGACCTGAAGAGGCCCGCACGACTTCGGTCGTGCGGGCCTCTTCGCGTTGTCACGACAGGCGGCACCGCCGCCCTGCGTACCAGAGCCCCCGCTCCGCTGAGTACGAGCGCTCATGTGCGTGCCGCCCGCCCGCGATGGGATGGTCCCATGCTGGACACCACACAGGGCGGGCCCGCGCGGCGTGCGTGGGCCGGACCGCTGATCGGGACCGTGCTCACCCTTCCCGGGAGCTTCTTCGCCTTCGTCTTCGGCGGACTCGCACCCATGGCCTGCGACAACTGCGACGGAGCCGAGGCCGAGCGGTTCACCAGGGGCTTCAACACCGCCCACACGGTCCTGCACGGGGGCCTCACCGCCGCGTTCGTCATTCTGCTGATCAGCTGGTGCCTGCCGTGGAACGAACGGAACGTCGTCCCGCGCTGGGTCCTCGCCGCCCTCGCGCCCGGCACCGTCGTGCTCTCCGTGCTCCTCTTCGCGTCGATGGTGCCCTGGCCGAGCTGATCCCCGAGGCTGTTCGGGGGAACGGCAGGTGTCGTACGGAGAGGCGCGACGGGTGCGGTCCTACGTTCTGGCGGCATGGAGAACGCAACGGCCGCCCCCGTGCATGGACCCAGCCGGCGCAGCGCCTTGTCCGGGCTCGCCGGTGCGGCCGGGGCCCTGCTGGCCGCCGGATGCACGGCCGCGGACACCTCGTCGGGACACAGGCCGGTGGCCGGAGCGTCGGCCTCCGCGACGGCCGGCGCCCCGGCCCCCGGTGCGATGACGCTCTTCGCCGATCCGGAGTTCAATTTCAGCGGGCTCCTGGCGCTCGGCGCGGCCGGTCAGCGCAGCAGCGAGGCGGGCGAGGTGCTCACCGCCGTGAACGCGATCAACAAGGCCGGACTCTCCGCACAGACGTACGTCCAGACCTTCAGGAACCTCGGCGACCAACTGATGAAGGCGCCGGAGGGCAGCAGACCCGACCGGGAGACCCGGCGCTTCCGTGCCCTGCGGGCCTCGCAGTACTACGCCCAGGCGCTGTTCTTCGTCCTCGGCTCCAACGACCCCGACAGCGAGGAGGCGCTGTACAGGGCCGGGCGCGGCGCCTGGGACACCTTCTGCGGGCTGTGCGACCCGGCGCCGGTGACGGCGAAGGTCCCGTACGGGAGGACCCCGCTGCCCGTGTGGCTGTTCCGGCCGGACGCATCGGGACGTGCTCGTCCCACCGTGATCCTGACCAACGGCAGCGACGGACAGAACGTCGACATGTGGACGTACGGCGTGTCCGCCGCCCTGGACCGGGGGTGGAACGCCCTCGTGTACGAGGGACCGGGCCAGGGCCGGCTGATCTTCATCGACGGGGTGGTGTTCACCCCGCGCTGGGAGAACGTGGTCAGGCCGCTCGTCGACTGGCTGATCGCCCGCTCCGACGTGGACACCCGCAGGATCGCCCTCACGGGGCTGAGCATGGGGGGCTGCCTGGCTCCCCGCGCGGCGGCCTTCGAGCAGCGGATCGCGGCCCTGGTGGCGATGCCCGGCTGTCTGGAGCCGTGGCTCGGCTTTCCCCCGGAGCTCCGGAAGGTCCTCACCTCGAACAAGGCGGAGACCAACGCCGTCTGGAACAAGGAGGTCGTGCTGGGGCTGTCCCCCGCCGACGCGGCCATGCTGAAGAAACGCTTCGAACCGTTCTCCGCCGAGGCCATGCAGGCGGCCCGCAAGGGCAGGATGTTCACGGACTTCCACACCCCGGCCGACCTCGTCCGGTCGCTGACGATCATGGACGTCGTGGGCCGCATCAAGGCCCCCACCCTGGTCCTCGACTACCAGGACGAGCAGTTCTACCCGGGCCAGGCACCCCAGATGTACGACAGGCTGAGGGCCCCCAAGGACTACGTGAGGCTCACGGCGGCGACGGGCGCCCAACTGCACTGCTCACCGATGGCTCCGCAGCAGCACTGCGAGGTGGTGTTCGACTGGCTGGGGGAGAGGTTGGCGGGGGGCTGACCTGGCCAGGCGACGGTCCCCCAGGGAAGCCCGGCCGCTCACCAGCCGAGGTAAGTGAGCTGGACGACGTAGACCGCAGCTCAATCGCGTACTGCCCTCATGGCCTCGTCCAGGACGGCGCTCAGCTCCCGAAGGGCCTCTCGGGCGACGGCCGCGTCCTCATGCTCCAGGTTGCTCTTGGCGCGGGCGTGCCGGGCGGAGAGGTCGGGGCGGCGGGCGATCTCGATGTCCCTGGCCCAGGCCAGAACCCAGCTCCGCACCGGGCTGAGGGACTGCCACTCAACGGCCTTGGCGAACGCCTCGTCCTTCGTGCGCTGCATCTCCGGCAGGCGCCCGGGATCGACGACGGAGAGGGCGGCCCGCAGGGCGTCCGGGGTCTGCTCGGGGCGCGGGACCAGCTCGTGTCCGTGATCGGCCTGCGTGCTCATGGAGTCCTCCCGGGAGTGCACTGGCCAGGTTGGTCGGCCGGGACGCCTGCGGTACTGCGGTGCGAACATTGACGCTCATTTCTCCAGTTCAGGGGATGCACGAGGGATCGGTATCAGGTTGGAGTGCCGGCCGAGTCGGCTGTTGCTGTGCGGCAGTCGCGGCAGCGTGCTCCTGGCTCGGGCGCGTGGAAGGCGCGGTCGCAGCCGTCGCAGTTCTGGAGGGGGTGCCGGGCGGTCAAGAGCCCTGCCGGTGCGGGGAACGGGGGCGGGGGCGGCATTTGGGCGGTGAGGCGGTGGGCCAGGAGGGCGGCCGGGCGGCGCAGGGCCTCGGGTGGGAGGTCGGTGGTCAGGGCGTGGCGTACGGCGGTCGGGGACACGTCCCGTTGCAGCCAGGCGGCGACTCCTGGGGCCAGGTGGGCCGTGTCGCAGGCGCTGAGCAGCAGGCGGGGGTCCTGGTGGTGCAGGTTGGCGAGGAGGTCGGTGGCCGTCCGGAGGAGAGCGGGGGAGGGGTACGCCGGCTGGGGGACGGGCGGGAGGGGGTGCTTCTTGCGGGGTCCTCGCGGCCTCCCGCTGGAGGTCTGTTCCGCAGGGGCCGAGTCCACGGGTGCGACACATTTACCGGGAGTGTTGCGGTTCAGCGGGTCCACCACGTCCGTGGGGACGACCGTAACGAGTGCCTGGGCAGGCTTGTGGTGGCGCGGTGCCTTCGGCTGGTTGCAGCTGATCGTGCGGGTGACGATCCGGCCGGCGGGGGTGCGTTCGCGTACGCGGCGCAGGTAGCCGTGGGCCTCCAGTTCGCGCAGCCCGGCGGCGATGCGGTTGCGGCCCTCCGGGAAGCGCTCGGCGAGCGTCTTGATGTCCACGGGGGCGTTGCTCGGCAGGGACTGGATGTGCACGGCCAGCGCGATGGCGACGAGCGACAGTTCGGGGTGCTGGGCGAGGTGGTTGCCGATCACTGTGAAGCGGGTGGTGTGGCGGGTGTTGTCGTGGATGACGCCGTAGGTGCTGCGGCGGGCAGGCGTGCGTGGATTCGCCCGGGAGTGGGGTTCGTTCGCGGCAACGGCTGACTGGGCGTGCGGGGGCACGCTAGGGTCGGGGGTACCCATCGGGAAGTCCTTACCTTCCTCGGTGGCCAGGCCCTCGATCGGGATCGCTACTCCCGGCCGGGGGCCGATGCATGTGTGCGGTTGTTTGCGCTGAGAGTAGGGGAGTTGAGGGCCGCGAAATCCAGCCGAGCCGGGGATGTTCACCCGCCCGAGTGAGCGTGGGCCCCGGGCGGAGGGGTGGGGCTTGGCGGGGTCATTTCTTCCCGGAGTTCTTTGGGTGGGAATCGCCTTCGCCACCGCAGCCCGTGGGGGTGGGTTCCGGCTCTGAGCAGCGCAGTTCCGCCCATACGGTCTTGCGCGGGAAGCGGTCCTCCCGTACGCCCCAGCGGTCCGCGAGTGCGTCCACGAGGACCAGGCCCCGGCCGGACTCGGAGCCGGCGGCGGGCTGGCGGAGCTGGGGGAGCCGTTCACAGCGGGTGTCGGTCACTTCGATGCGAAGGGTGTCGCCGACCACGTAGAGCATGAGCCGGAAATCCCGTCCCGGCACCCGGCCGTGGGTCACCGCGTTGGCCGCCAGTTCGGCGACGACATGGCCCGGCGCCTCCAACGGGAGTCCCCAGGTGCGCAGTTGCTCGGTGGCGAGCAGACGGGCGAGACGGGCTCCGCGCGGGGTGGAGGAGAGCAGCACGCTGAAGTTCCGGACGGCGTGGCCGAGTTGGTCGGTGGATTCGGCGATTTCCTGATTCACATCACTCAGAGTGGCCGTACCTGCCTACCGTGAACAGTGACGACGCCGTTGCGTACGGTGACTGTCCGGAGGTTGTCCGGTGGTGTCCGGGCTGTCGGGAGAGGGAGGGGCGGGATGCTCGTCGACGGTGACGCGGGTCGGCTCAAGGGGGAGGCCGACGAGCCGGGATGGGAGGTGGATCCGGACGACGAGTGGGGAGTGGCCGTCGTCGCCACCGTCGGGCGGCAGCTGAAGCTGCGGCGGGAGGCGGTGGGGATGCGGGCAGCCGACTTCGGGAAGGCCGTCGGGTACGGCGAGGACCTGGTCTACAAGATCGAGAGCGGAAAGCGGATCCCCCGGCCCGAGTACCTGGACAGGGCGGACGAGGTGCTGGGGGCGGGCGGGCTGCTCTCGGCGATGAAGGAGGACGTGAAGAAGGTCCGGTATCCGAAGCAGGTGCGGGACTTGGCGCAGATGGAGGCCCGAGCGGTTGAACTGGGCGTGTACGTCGGGCTCAGCATCCACGGTTTGCTGCAGACGCCGGAGCACGCACGAGCGCTGTTCGAGGCATGGCAGCCTGCGTACTCGCCCGAGGAGGTGGAGCGCATGGTGGCCGCCCGCATGGCGCGGCAGTCCATCTTCGAGCGTTCGCCTGCACCCTCGCTCAGCTTTGTCCAGGAAGAGGCCACGCTCCGCCGCCCGGTCGGAGGCACAATGGTGTGGCGCCAGCAGCTCGAACATCTGCTGGAGGTGGGGCGGTTGCGTAACGTCACACTGCAAGTGATGCCGACAAACTCCGAGGCTCACCCCGGACTGAACGGGAAGATCGAAGTGCTGAAGTTCGCGGACGGCACAGCAGTGGGCCGCTCCGACGGCGCGTACAGCGGTCGACCGACCACCGATCCGAAACAGCTCCGGGTCCTTGAGCTGCGGTACGGCACCATCCGGGCTCAGGCTCTCACGCCCCGGGAGTCGCTGGCTTTCATCGAGCAAGTGCTGGGAGAAACATGATCCGCAAGGCGTCCGTCAGAGACAGCTCTGAGCTGGCGTGGTTCAAGAGCAGCTACAGCGACGGCCCTGATGGCAACTCCTGCGTGGAGATAGCGGTAGCGCCCGCCACCATCCACGTCCGCGACTCCAAAAACCCGAGCGGCCCCCGGCTCGCCCTCACGCCGACCGCGTGGGCGGACTTCGTGATGTACGCGTCGAGAGGCTGAGCCGGGCGCCTGGAGCAACCGTGAGGACGGTGTCGGTTACCGAGGTCAGGGCACGGCGTTCGTCGTGACCGATGGCACCGCCCCGGTCTGCGGCGTCGGTGTGGGCGGCTCGGGCTGAGACGGCCGTTGCCGGTCGTGGGCCGTGATGGCCTGTCGCAGCCGGGCCAGGAGGGCTCCGCGGCCCGCGCCGAGTTCGGGGGCCTGGCCGGACGGGGCCTCGGCGATGGCCGACTCGACGGCGATGCGCGTCTTCTCGGGCTCTCGTCGGTAGCGGACGCCGGAAACGTTGGCGCGGTTGGCCACCTGCATCCACGTGATGTCCGGGCACGAGTGCTCGACCCGCAGAAGCTTGCCGAAGAGCCACTCACGCCTGCTCCTGCCGACGAACAGCACCCGCTGGGCGGTGACCACCAGCGTTCCGGAGTCGCGTACGGCGACGTCCTGACCGCCTGCGGAACGCTCCACCATCTCGGCGTCGATCACCCACCACGCCGACTCGCCGCGCTTCCGCTTGCCCCAGTCCGCCGGCCATCCACTGCCGGTTCCTTCGCCGCCCCCCAACTCCGCCGCGAACTCGGCGAGTTCGACCAGTCTCTCGCGCTCCTGCTCCCATGCCCGCAGCTCGCGCTCGTACTGCTCTGCCGCGCGCCTCGCCCTCCGGGCCTCACGGGCGGGTCGAGTGCGGCGGTGGACGTACCAGGCCGCAACGAGCAGTGCGAGGACGAGGAGCACCTTCACCAGCAGCACCAGCCACTCGGCCGTGGTCAGCTGGTCGTCCACCGCGACGTTCAGTTGCTTGGTCGTGGTGTTGCCGTACGCGTCGGTGGCACTGACCCTGACTCGGTAGGTGCCCGCGGTGAGCGCCTTGACGACGGTCGCCGCGTGCCCGGTCGAGGTGAAACCGTCGTGTGCGCCGGAGCCGTACGCCACCGTGACCTTGGCATGTTCCTCGGTGGTCACGGTGAGGGACAGGTCGCCGTGAGCTGCGCGATCGCTGTCCGACGTGACCTTCACCGCCGGGGAAGCGGTGTCGACGACCAGGTTCCGGCCCGCCGTACGGCCGGTCCGTCCGTATGGGTCGGCGACCGTGACGACCGGTGCCGGGTACCGTCCGTCCGCCATCGGTGTGCTGATCGTGGCCAGGCCGTCCCCGTCCGTCGTGAAGGCGCGGTCCACTGCGTCACCGACCGTGAGCCGGCCCTTGCTGCGCGGCGGGGCCGTGACCGTGAACCGCACCTGGTCCGAGCCGCGTGCCCGGTCGGCGCTCAGGCGCGGGGTGAGGGCATCGAGGTCGACGCGCACGCTCCGCTCCGCGCGACGGACGTTGCCCGCCTCGTCGGTCACTGCCAGCCGGGTGGTGTAGCTGCCGTTCGGCAGGACGAGACCCGCGTCCGAGACATGCCCGTCGCTGCCTACGGTGCCGGTGATCCGCTCCTTGCGGCCCGAGACGGTGAGCTCGTACGCCGCACCCGCCTCGGAAGCGAACGCGACCCGAGAAGTCGCGGTCGCCGCGTCCGGATCCGCGACGGAGAAGCCACTGATGGCCGGAGCGTCCGCGTCGATGTCGATCGTGATGTCGTCGGACTCGTCGCTGGTGTTGCCGGCGGCGTCGGTGGCCGTGACGGTGTACGTGTGTGAGCCGCTGGCGGCAGTGAAAGTGACCGTCTGGGCGCTTCCGGTCGCCGTGGCCTTCGCGACGGTGCGACCGGCGGTGCCGTACTCGTCGGTCTCCGCGACCTCGATCCGCGCCCCCCGCTCGGCGGTGACCGTCAGGCTGACCCTGCCGGCTTTGCCCGCGTGCGGCCGGGCGACCTCGGGCTGACGGGGGGCCGTGATGTCCACGGACGCGGAAGGATCGCTACCGTCCGACCCGCCGCAGTACGTGTCGTACCCCAGATCTCCGCACACGTACGAACCGGTGTCCGAAGGACACGAATGCCAGCGGTGGCATCCGTCGCGGTGTGCCTCGGCCGTGACCGGAAGCAGCCCCAGCATCAGTACGGCAGTGCCGATGACCACACTGGTACGCGGCAGCCATCTGCCGGATCCGCGCAGCCTCGATGTCATGTCGTACCCCCACCCCAGCGCATCCCCATGCGCTCCGTGTTCAACAGCTGGCACAGAGTAGAGCGGAGATGAGCAGGGATCCATTGCGGCCGGGACACCGTTACCGAGGTGAAAGCGGCTGGTGGCACCTGGGAGGCTGCTTCGAGGGGGCGGTCAAGGCACTTGGGTTTGACCCACGTCACCCCGGGGGTATTCTCTCCGGCCCGATTGGCCAGGCCCCCGCCCTATATGGCAGACTGTCGGAGTTGCTCGGTCGAGTGTTGATGCTGCGCGCCTCCCGCCGGGAGGACCGGAAGCGAGTCCCACAGTACTCGTCGCCCTAACTGCCTGACGGCAGCGCTGGGGCGGACGTACGGGAATCTTCCGGGAAGCGTGGGCGCGGCGCCGACCAGGCACCCGGTGGGCCCTTCGGTCCCCGTCGGCGCGGTTCGCAGGGCCGTGCGCAATCCCGCAGGGATGTTCGAACAAGGGACATCTGTGTCAGCGGGGGCGCGACACGCCCGACCGCGTGGGTCGGAGGGCGAGGGCAGGGAACTCCGGGTTCCAGAGCGTAAGAGAGACAGGACTACGAAGTAGCCATGGCGGGACAGAAGATCCGCATCCGGCTCAAGGCCTACGACCACGAGGTCATCGACTCCTCGGCGAAGAAGATCGTCGAGACGGTGACCCGCACTGGTGCGTCGGTCGCGGGCCCGGTGCCGCTGCCCACTGAGAAGAACGTGTACTGCGTCATCAAGTCGCCGCACAAGTACAAGGACTCGCGCGAGCACTTCGAGATGCGCACGCACAAGCGCCTGATCGACATCCTCGACCCGACCCCCAAGACCGTTGACTCTCTGATGCGACTCGACCTCCCGGCCGGCGTCGACATCGAGATCAAGCTCTGAGGCCGGTGATCTGAAGAGATGGCTAAGCAGATCAAGGGCATCCTGGGCGAGAAGCTCGGTATGACGCAGGTGTGGGACGACAACAACCGCGTTGTCCCGGTCACCGTCGTCAAGGCCGGGCCGAACGTCGTCACCCAGGTCCGTACGAACGACGTCGACGGCTACGAGTCCGTCCAGATCGCCTTCGGCGAGATCGACCCGCGCAAGGTGAACAAGCCCCTCAAGGGTCACTTCGCCAAGGCCGACGTCACCCCCCGTCGTCACCTCGTCGAGATCCGCACCGCGGACGCCTCCGAGTACACGCTCGGCCAGGAGATCACCGCTGAGGTGTTCGAGGCCGGTACGAAGGTCGACGTCACCGGCAAGAGCAAGGGCAAGGGCTTCGCCGGTGTCATGAAGCGTCACAACTTCAAGGGCCTCGGCGCCGGTCACGGCACCCAGCGCAAGCACCGCTCCCCCGGCTCCATCGGTGGCTGCGCCACCCCGGGCCGTGTGTTCAAGGGCCTCCGCATGGCGGGTCGCATGGGCAACGAGCGGGTCACCACCCAGAACCTGACCGTCCACGCCGTTGACGCGGAGAAGGGTCTGCTGCTCATCAAGGGCGCGGTTCCCGGTCCGAACGGCGGCCTCGTCCTGGTCCGCACCGCGGCCAAGGGGGCCTGAGGTAACCGATGAGCACTGTTGACATCCTTTCGCCGGCGGGCGAGAAGGCCGGTTCCGTCGAGCTCCCCGCGGAGATCTTCGGCGTTGAGAAGGTCAGCATCCCGCTGATCCACCAGGTCGTCGTCGCGCAGCTGGCCGCTGCCCGCCAGGGCACGCACAAGACGAAGACCCGCGGCGAGGTCCGTGGTGGCGGCAAGAAGCCGTACCGCCAGAAGGGCACCGGTCGCGCCCGCCAGGGTTCGACCCGCGCGCCGCAGTTCGCCGGTGGTGGCGTCGTGCACGGTCCCGTGCCGCGCGACTACTCGCAGCGGACCCCGAAGAAGATGAAGGCCGCGGCCCTGCGCCACGCCCTCACCGACCGGGCCCGCAACAACCGCATCCACGTCGTGACCGACGTGGTCGAGTCGGACATCTCCACCAAGGCCGCCAAGGCTCTCCTCGCCAAGATCAGCGAGCGCAAGAACGTGCTGCTGGTCGTCGACCGCGAGAACGAGAAGGCCGTGCTGTCCGCTCGCAACCTGCCCCAGGTCCACATCCTGGAGCCGGGCCAGCTGAACACGTACGACGTGATCGTCTCCGACGACGTGGTCTTCACCCAGGCCGCTTTCGAGTCCTTCGTGTCCGGCCCGAAGGCCACTGACACCGAAGGGAGCGAGGTCTGATGGCTATCCGTCACCCCGCCATTGCCTCGAAGGCCGCCAAGGCCGCCAAGGCCGCGCGCGTCGCCAAGGCGCGTCGTCACGCCGCCGAGGGCAAGAACACCGTCGAGACCCCGCTGAGCAAGTCGTACACGGACCCCCGTGACGTCCTGATCAAGCCGGTCGTCTCGGAGAAGAGCTACGCGCTCCTCGACGAGAACAAGTACACGTTCGTCGTGGACCCGAGCGCCAACAAGACCCAGATCAAGCAGGCCGTCCAGGCGGTCTTCTCGGTCAAGGTCACCGGGGTCAACACGATCAACCGCCAGGGCAAGCGCAAGCGGACCCGCACCGGCTTCGGTCAGCGTGCGGCCACCAAGCGCGCGATCGTGACCCTCGCCGAGGGCGACCGTATCGACATCTTCGGCGGTCCGACCGCCTAAGGGCGGTCCGGATCGTCCGATATCGGACGAGGACTGAGAAATGGGTATCCGCAAGTACAAGCCGACTACGCCGGGCCGTCGTGGCGCCAGCGTCGCCGACTTCGTCGAGGTCACGCGGTCCACGCCGGAGAAGTCGCTGGTCCGTCCCCTGCACAGCAAGGGCGGCCGTAACAATTCCGGTCGTGTGACCGTCCGCCACCAGGGCGGTGGCCACAAGCGCGCCTACCGCGTGATCGACTTCCGTCGTCACGACAAGGACGGCGTGCCGGCGAAGGTCGCGCACATCGAGTACGACCCCAACCGCACCGCGCGCATCGCGCTGCTGCACTACGCCGACGGCGAGAAGCGCTACATCCTCGCCCCGCGCAACCTGCAGCAGGGCGACACCGTGGAGAACGGTCCCGGGGCCGACATCAAGCCGGGCAACAACCTGGCCCTCCGCAACATCCCGGTCGGTACCACGATCCACGCGATCGAGCTCCGTCCCGGTGGCGGCGCCAAGTTCGCCCGCTCCGCCGGTGCCTCCGTGCAGCTGCTCGCGAAGGAGGGCGCCTACGCCCACCTGCGCATGCCGTCCGGTGAGATCCGCCTGGTCGACGTCCGCTGCCGCGCCACCGTCGGCGAGGTCGGCAACGCCGAGCAGTCGAACATCAACTGGGGCAAGGCGGGCCGCAAGCGCTGGCTGGGCGTTCGCCCGACCGTGCGTGGTGTGGTCATGAACCCGGTCGACCACCCGCACGGTGGTGGTGAGGGCCGTACCTCCGGTGGCCGTCACCCCGTGTCCCCGTGGGGCCAGAAGGAAGGTCGTACGCGTTCTCCCAAGAAGGCGAGCAACAAGTACATCGTCCGCCGCCGCAAGACGAACAAGAAGCGCTAAGGACGGGTTGAGATGCCTCGTAGCTTGAAGAAGGGGCCCTTCGTCGACGACCACCTGATGAAGAAGGTGGACTCGCAGAACGAAGCCGGCACCAAGAACGTCATCAAGACCTGGTCCCGCCGCTCGATGATCGTCCCGGCCATGCTCGGCCACACGATCGCGGTGCACAACGGCAAGACCCACATCCCGGTGTTCGTCACCGAGTCGATGGTCGGCCACAAGCTCGGCGAGTTCTCGCCGACGCGCACCTTCCGGGGCCACGTCAAGGAAGACCGGAAGTCGAAGCGCCGCTAGTAGCGGATCGCATTCAGACACGTAAGTAACTGAAGGGACAACCATGGAAGCCAGGGCCCAGGCGCGGTACATCCGCGTCACGCCCATGAAGGCCCGCCGCGTGGTGGACCTCATCCGTGGCATGAACGCCACGGAGGCCCAGGCCGTCCTGCGATTCGCTCCGCAGGCCGCCTCCGTGCCGGTCGGCAAGGTGCTGGACAGCGCCATCGCCAACGCCGCGCACAACTACGACCACACCGATGTCGACAGCCTCTTCGTTTCCGAGGCGTACGTCGACGAGGGCCCGACCCTGAAGCGGTTCCGTCCGCGTGCCCAGGGCCGTGCCTACCGGATCCGCAAGCGGACCAGCCACATCACCGTGGTCGTCAGCAGCAAGGAAGGAACCCGGTAATGGGCCAGAAGGTAAACCCGCATGGGTTCCGGCTCGGTGTCACGACCGACTTCAAGTCGCGTTGGTACGCCGACAAGCTCTACAAGGACTACGTCAAGGAAGACGTCGCCATCCGTCGGATGATGACGTCCGGCATGGAGCGCGCCGGCATCTCCAAGGTGGAGATCGAGCGCACCCGTGACCGCGTCCGCGTGGACATCCACACCGCGCGTCCGGGCATCGTCATCGGCCGCCGTGGCGCCGAGGCCGACCGCATCCGCGGCGACCTCGAGAAGCTCACGGGCAAGCAGGTCCAGCTGAACATCCTCGAGGTCAAGAACCCCGAGACCGACGCTCAGCTCGTGGCCCAGGCCGTCGCCGAGCAGCTCTCCTCCCGCGTCTCCTTCCGTCGGGCCATGCGCAAGAGCATGCAGTCCGCCATGAAGGCCGGCGCCAAGGGCATCAAGATCCAGTGCGGTGGCCGCCTCGGCGGCGCCGAGATGTCCCGCTCGGAGTTCTACCGCGAGGGCCGTGTGCCCCTGCACACGCTCCGCGCGAACGTGGACTACGGCTTCTTCGAGGCCAAGACGACCTTCGGCCGCATCGGTGTGAAGGTCTGGATCTACAAGGGCGACGTCAAGAACATCGCCGAGGTCCGCGCCGAGAACGCTGCCGCCCGTGCGGGTAACCGCCCGGCGCGCGGCGGTGCCGACCGCCCGGCCCGTGGTGGCCGCGGTGGCGAGCGGCGCGGTCGCAAGCCGCAGCAGGCTGCCGGCGCCGAGGCCCCCAAGGCCGAGGCCCCTGCCGCTCCGGCTGAGAGCACCGGAACGGAGGCCTGACCGACATGCTGATCCCCCGTAGGGTCAAGCACCGCAAGCAGCACCACCCCAAGCGCGACGGTGCGGCCAAGGGTGGCACGACGGTTGCGTTCGGCGAGTACGGCATCCAGGCGCTCACCCCGGCGTACGTGACGAACCGTCAGATCGAGGCCGCTCGTATCGCCATGACGCGTCACATCAAGCGTGGTGGCAAGGTCTGGATCAACATCTACCCGGACCGTCCGCTCACCAAGAAGCCCGCCGAGACCCGCATGGGTTCCGGTAAGGGTTCTCCGGAGTGGTGGATCGCCAACGTCAAGCCCGGACGCGTGATGTTCGAGCTGTCGTACCCCAACGAGAAGATCGCCCGTGAGGCGCTGACTCGTGCGGCCCACAAGCTGCCGATGAAGTGCCGGATCGTCAAGCGCGAGGCAGGTGAAGCGTGATGTCGGCCGGTACCAAGGCGTCCGAGCTGCGCGAGCTGGGCAACGAGGAGCTTCTGGGCAAGCTCCGCGAGGCCAAGGAAGAGCTGTTCAACCTCCGCTTCCAGGCGGCGACGGGCCAGCTCGAGAACCACGGCCGTCTGAAGGCGGTCCGCAAGGACATCGCGCGGATCTACACCCTGATGCGCGAGCGTGAGCTGGGCATCGAAACGGTGGAGAACGCCTGATGAGCGAGAACAACGTGACTGAGAAGACTGAGGCGCGCGGCTTCCGCAAGACCCGTGAGGGTCTCGTCGTCAGCGACAAGATGGACAAGACCGTCGTCGTCGCCGTCGAGGACCGTGTCAAGCACGCGCTGTACGGCAAGGTCATCCGCCGTACGAACAAGCTCAAGGCGCACGACGAGCAGAACGCCGCGGGTGTCGGCGACCGCGTCCTCCTGATGGAGACCCGGCCGCTGTCCGCGACCAAGCGCTGGCGCGTCGTCGAGATCCTCGAGAAGGCGAAGTAATAAGCGGGGGCTGAAGCCCCCGCTGACCCCCGCCGGGGACTTCCGCCCGGCAGGCCCCCGGGCCGCCCGGCCGACAGGCCCCGGCAGGGGGTTTCGCCAGACCGAAAAACTCCCGCGGAGCGATCCGCGGGGCCAAACCGCCGCTCGGCGGGGCCCGAAGGGCCTCCGCCGGGGCTGGCCGGTCCGCGAGTGGTTCGCGCGCACAGCGTGGGCGTGCACGCGGCCCCCGGCCGGAATCGGCCAGTAATTCCTGCGGGGGTATCCCCGCAGGACAGTTCCGCCAGGCTCTCCGGCTCACCCCCGGAGGGAACCGGCAGACGATCAGGAGATAGACGTGATCCAGCAGGAGTCGCGACTGCGTGTCGCCGACAACACTGGTGCGAAGGAGATCCTTTGCATCCGTGTGCTCGGTGGCTCCGGTCGCCGCTACGCGGGCATCGGTGACGTCATCGTCGCCACCGTCAAGGACGCGATCCCCGGTGGCAACGTGAAGAAGGGTGACGTCGTCAAGGCGGTCATCGTTCGCACCGTCAAGGAGCGCCGCCGTCCGGACGGCTCGTACATCCGCTTCGACGAGAACGCCGCCGTCATTCTGAAGAACGACGGCGACCCTCGCGGCACCCGCATCTTCGGCCCGGTCGGCCGTGAGCTGCGCGAGAAGAAGTTCATGAAGATCATCTCGCTCGCGCCGGAGGTGCTGTAAGCATGAAGATCAAGAAGGGCGACCTGGTCCAGGTCATCACCGGCAAGGACAAGGGCAAGCAGGGCAAGGTCATTGCCGCTTTCCCGCGCGAGGAGCGCGTCCTGGTCGAGGGTGTCAACCGGGTCAAGAAGCACACCAAGGCTGGTCCGACCGCTCGCGGCTCGCAGGCCGGCGGCATCATCACGACCGAGGCCCCCATCCACGTGTCCAACGTTCAGCTGGTCGTGGAGAAGGACGGCAAGAAGGTCGTGACCCGCGTCGGCTACCGCTTCGACGAGAACGGCAACAAGATCCGCGTTGCCAAGCGGACGGGTGAGGACATCTGATGGCTACCACCACCACTCCGCGTCTGAAGCAGAAGTACCGCGAGGAGATCGCGGGCAAGCTGCGTGACGAGTTCAAGTACGAGAACGTCATGCAGGTCCCCGGCCTCGTCAAGATCGTGGTCAACATGGGTGTGGGCGACGCCGCCCGCGACTCCAAGCTGATCGAGGGCGCCATCCGCGACCTCACCACGATCACCGGTCAGAAGCCGGCCGTCACCAAGGCCCGCAAGTCCATCGCGCAGTTCAAGCTGCGTGAGGGCCAGCCGATCGGTGCCCACGTCACGCTCCGTGGCGACCGCATGTGGGAGTTCCTGGACCGCACCCTGTCGCTCGCGCTGCCGCGCATCCGCGACTTCCGCGGCCTGTCCCCCAAGCAGTTCGACGGCCGTGGCAACTACACCTTCGGTCTCACGGAGCAGGTCATGTTCCACGAGATCGACCAGGACAAGATCGACCGCGTCCGGGGTATGGACATCACCGTGGTCACCACGGCGACCAACGACGAAGAGGGCCGTGCCCTTCTCCGTCACCTCGGCTTCCCGTTCAAGGAGGCGTGAGCGAGATGGCGAAGAAGGCTCTCATCGCGAAGGCTGCTCGCAAGCCCAAGTTCGGTGTGCGCGCGTACACCCGCTGCCAGCGCTGCGGTCGTCCGCACTCCGTGTACCGCAAGTTCGGCCTCTGCCGCGTGTGCCTTCGTGAGATGGCTCACCGTGGCGAGCTGCCGGGCGTGACCAAGAGCTCCTGGTAATCCCCCACTTGGGGATGTCCCAGGGCTCTCGGTAAGCAACTGGGGCGGCAGGACGCCCAGCCCACATGCCTTAGGCTTGTGGGGTTGGGCGTCTGTCGCCGCCCTTACGACTTACTACGCCGTAGGTCCACCGCGCCGCACCCGTCCCGTCTCGGATCGGGGAGAGGGATGGCGCACCAGGAAACCCCGGCGAGAGAGGCCGAAGGCCAATTCATGACCATGACTGATCCGATCGCAGACATGCTCACGCGTCTGCGGAACGCGAACGCGGCGTACCACGACACCGTGACGATGCCGCACTCCAAGATCAAGTCGCACATCGCGGAGATCCTCCAGCAGGAGGGCTTCATCACGGGCTGGCGCGTCGAGGACGCCGAGGTCGGCAAGAACCTCGTCCTCGAGCTGAAGTTCGGCCCCAACCGTGAGCGCTCCATCGCGGGCATCAAGCGGATCTCCAAGCCCGGTCTCCGGGTGTACGCGAAGTCCACCAACCTGCCGAAGGTGCTTGGCGGCCTCGGCGTGGCGATCATCTCCACGTCGCACGGGCTCCTCACCGACAAGCAGGCCGGCAAGAAGGGCGTGGGTGGGGAAGTCCTCGCCTACGTCTGGTAGCGGAAGGGAACGGAGGAAACAGCTATGTCGCGCATCGGCAAGCTCCCCATCGCGGTTCCCGCCGGCGTGGACGTCACCATCGACGGCCGTACGGTCTCGGTCAAGGGCCCCAAGGGCGAACTGACCCACACCGTTGCCGCGCCGATCGACATCGCCAAGGGCGAGGACGGCACCCTGCAGGTGACCCGCCCCAACGACGAGCGTCAGAACAAGGCCCTGCACGGCCTGTCCCGCACGCTGGTGGCGAACATGATCACCGGCGTGACCCAGGGTTACGTGAAGAAGCTCGAGATCAGCGGTGTCGGTTACCGCGTGACGGCCAAGGGCTCGAACCTCGAGTTCGCGCTCGGCTACAGCCACCCGATCACCGTCGAGGCGCCCGAGGGCATCACCTTCAAGGTGGAGACCCCGACCCGCTTCTCGGTCGAGGGCATCGACAAGCAGAAGGTCGGCGAGGTTGCGGCCAACATCCGCAAGCTGCGCAAGCCCGACCCGTACAAGGCCAAGGGCGTCAAGTACGAGGGCGAAGTCATCCGCCGCAAGGTCGGAAAGGCGGGTAAGTAAGCCATGGCATACGGGCAGAAGATCCTCAAGGGCGACGCCTACAAGCGCGCCGCGATCAAGCGCCGTCACATCCGGATCCGCAAGCGGATCTCCGGTACGGCGGAGCGTCCCCGTCTGGTCGTGACCCGCTCGAACCGCCACATCGTGGCGCAGGTGATCGACGACCTCAAGGGCCACACCCTGGCGTCGGCGTCCACGCTGGACAGCTCGATCCGCGGTGGCGAGGGCGACAAGTCCGCGCAGGCCAAGCAGGTCGGCGCCCTGGTCGCCGAGCGTGCCAAGGCCGCCGGTGTCGAGGCCGTCGTGTTCGACCGTGGTGGCAACCAGTACGCCGGGCGCATCGCCGCTCTGGCGGACGCCGCCCGCGAAGCCGGGCTCAAGTTCTGAGCCTGCCGTAGCTAGCGGAGACAGAGAGAGGTAATTCCAATGGCTGGACCCCAGCGCCGCGGTGGCGGTGCCGGTGGCGGCGAGCGGCGGGACCGGAAGGGCCGTGACGGCGGCGCAGCTGCCGCCGAGAAGACCGCGTACGTTGAGCGCGTCGTCGCGATCAACCGCGTCGCCAAGGTTGTGAAGGGTGGTCGTCGCTTCAGCTTCACCGCGCTGGTCGTGGTGGGCGACGGTGACGGCACCGTGGGTGTCGGATACGGCAAGGCCAAGGAGGTGCCGGCCGCCATCGCCAAGGGCGTTGAGGAGGCCAAGAAGCACTTCTTCAAGGTCCCCCGGATCCAGGGCACCATCCCGCACCCGATCCAGGGTGAGAAGGCTGCCGGCGTCGTGCTGCTCAAGCCCGCGTCGCCCGGTACCGGTGTTATCGCCGGTGGTCCGGTGCGTGCCGTGCTCGAGTGCGCCGGTATCCACGACGTGCTGTCGAAGTCGCTCGGCTCCGACAACGCGATCAACATCGTGCACGCGACCGTGGAGGCCCTGAAGGGCCTGCAGCGTCCCGAGGAGATCGCGGCCCGCCGTGGTCTGCCGCTCGAGGACGTCGCCCCCGCGGCCCTGCTGCGTGCGCGTGCCGGGGCGGGTGCGTAATCATGGCGCAGCTCAAGATCACGCAGACGAAGTCCTACATCGGCAGCAAGCAGAACCACCGCGACACCCTGCGTTCCCTGGGCCTCAAGCGCCTGGGTGACGTGGTCGTCAAGGAGGACCGTCCCGAGTTCCGCGGCATGGTGCACACCGTCCGCCACCTCGTGACGGTCGAGGAGGTCGACTGATCATGGCGGAGCAGAACCCGCTCAAGATCCACAACCTCCGTCCCGCCCCGGGCGCCAAGACCGCCAAGACCCGTGTCGGTCGTGGTGAGGCGTCGAAGGGTAAGACGGCCGGTCGTGGTACCAAGGGCACGAAGGCCCGCTACCAGGTTCCGGAGCGCTTCGAGGGTGGCCAGATGCCGCTGCACATGCGCCTCCCGAAGCTGAAGGGCTTCAAGAACCCGTTCAAGACCGAGTACCAGGTCGTGAACCTCGACAAGCTGGCCGCGCTCTACCCCGAGGGTGGCGAGGTCACCGTCGAGGGTCTGGTGGCCAAGGGCGCCGTTCGCAAGAACGCGCTCGTCAAGGTGCTCGGCCAGGGCGAGATCTCCGTGGCGCTGCAGGTGACGGTCGACGCCGTCTCCGGCTCCGCCAAGGAGAAGATCACCGCCGCCGGCGGTACCGTCACCGAGCTCGTCTGAAACCTTCGGGCGTCTCGATGACCTGAACGAACCCGACCGGGGATACCTCACACAGGGGTATCCCCGGTCGGTCGTTCCAAGGGGGGCAGTCTCGCCGGTATGGTGGCCTGCACTGCCCAGTTTCACCGGGTGTCGCGGTTCGGGCACCCGGGGCGGCAGTCGACCGTTACGTATGTCGTTGTTGTCCTTGTTCAGTCGGAAACTCAGACCGTCACCCTTGACGCAGTTGCGCGGGGGTCGCAGGAGGCACCGTGCTCACCGCGTTCGCCCGGGCGTTCAGGACGCCCGACCTGCGCAAGAAGCTGCTCTTCACGCTCGGGATCATCGTGCTCTACCGGGTCGGTACGCACATCCCGATCCCCGGCGTCGACTACAAGAGCGTTCAGACCTGTATCGACGTGGCCAAGGGACAGCAGGGCCTGTTCGGTCTGGTCAACATGTTCAGCGGCGGCGCGCTGCTGCAGATCACGGTTTTCGCGCTGGGCATCATGCCGTACATCACGGCGAGCATCATTCTCCAGCTGCTGACCGTGGTCATCCCGCGCCTCGAGGCCCTGAAGAAGGAGGGCCAGGCGGGTACGACGAAGATCACCCAGTACACCCGCTACCTGACGGTGGCGCTGGCGATCCTCCAGGGCACCGGTCTGGTGGCCACCGCCCGCAGCGGCGCCCTGTTCTCGGGCTGCCCGGTCGCGTCCTCGATCGTGCCCGACCAGTCGATCTTCACCACCATCACGATGGTCATCTGCATGACCGCCGGTACCGCCGTCGTCATGTGGCTCGGCGAGCTGATCACCGACCGCGGCATCGGCAACGGCATGTCCATCCTGATGTTCATCTCGATCGCCGCGACCTTCCCGTCCGCGCTGTGGGCGATCAAGAAGCAGGGCACCCTGGCCGGCGGCTGGATCGAGTTCGGCACGGTCATCCTGGTCGGCCTGGTCATGGTCGGCCTGGTGGTCTTCGTCGAGCAGGCGCAGCGGCGCATCCCCGTGCAGTACGCCAAGCGGATGATCGGACGCCGGTCCTACGGCGGCACGTCCACGTACATCCCGCTCAAGGTCAACCAGGCGGGTGTGATCCCCGTCATCTTCGCGTCGTCGCTGCTCTACATCCCGGCACTGATCGCGCAGTTCGCCGGGGGCAACTCCGGGTGGAAGTCCTGGATCCAGCAGAACCTCACCAAGGGCGACCACCCGATCTACATCACCCTCTACTTCCTGCTGATCGTGTTCTTCGCGTTCTTCTACGTGGCGATCTCGTTCAACCCCGAGGAAGTCGCGGACAACATGAAGAAGTATGGTGGCTTCATCCCGGGCATCCGGGCCGGTCGGCCCACCGCTGAGTACCTGTCGTACGTACTCAACCGGATCACCTGGCCGGGATCGCTGTACCTGGGTCTGATCGCTCTCGTACCGACAATGGCGTTGGTGGGCTTCGGGGCGAGCCAGAACTTCCCGTTCGGTGGCACCAGCATCCTGATCATCGTGGGTGTCGGCCTCGAGACGGTGAAGCAGATCGAGAGCCAGCTCCAGCAGCGCAATTACGAAGGGTTCCTCCGCTGATGCGAATCGTGCTCGTCGGGCCGCCTGGTGCCGGCAAGGGGACGCAGGCCGCGTTCCTCGCCAAGAACCTGTCGATCCCGCACATCTCCACGGGCGACCTGTTCCGCGCCAACATCAGCCGGCAGACGGAGCTCGGGAAACTCGCGAAGTCCTACATGGACGCGGGCAACCTGGTGCCCGACGAGGTCACCATCGCGATGGCCAAGGACCGCATGGAGCAGCCGGACGCCCAGGGCGGCTTCCTCCTGGACGGCTTCCCGCGCAACGTCTCGCAGGCCGAGGCGCTCGACGACATGCTCGAGGCCGAGGGCATGAAGCTGGACGCGGTGCTCGACCTGGAGGTCCCCGAGGACGAGGTCGTCAAGCGCATCGCGGGCCGCCGGGTGTGCCGCAACGACTCGTCGCACGTGTTCCACGTGTCGTACAAGGCGCCGAAGCAGGAAGGCGTCTGCGACGTCTGCGGCGGGGAGCTGTACCAGCGGGACGACGACTCCGAGGAGACGGTCCGCAAGCGCCTCGAGGTCTACCACACGCAGACCGAGCCGATCATCGACTACTACAAGGCCCAGGGCCTGGTGGTCACGATCTCGGCCCTCGGCAAGGTGGAAGAGGTCACGGCACGCGCGATGGAGGCGCTCCAGCAGAAGGTGGGCGACAGGTAGTCGCTCCCGGCGCTCCACGGCCGCGGTCCCCGGCGGGGGCCGCGGCCGTCGTGTGGGGTGCCACTGCTGTGCGCCCCCGGGCGCGGGTGCCGACCCGACGGCCGTTCGGAAGCGCCGGACGGGCTGGACGTGCCGCCCCGTATCTTTGTTGGTGTCCGTCTCTCCCCGGTCCAGAAAGGCCGCAGCCCCCATGGTGCAGATCAAGACCCGCGAGCAGATCGCCAAGATGCGTGAGGCGGGGCTGGTCGTCGCCGCCGTGCACGCGGCCACGCGCGAGGCGGCCGTGCCGGGCGCCACGACGAAGGACCTGGACGAGGTCGCCCGCAAGGTGCTGGCCGAGCACGGGGCGAAGTCGAACTTCCTGGGGTACGGCGGATTCCCCGCCACCATCTGCACCTCGGTCAACGAGGTCGTCGTCCACGGCATCCCCTCCGACGAGGTGGTCCTCAAGGACGGCGACATCATCTCCATCGACGCCGGGGCGATCGTGGACGGCTGGCACGGTGACGCCGCGTTCACCGCGTTCGTCGGCTCCGGCCACGCCCCGGAGCTCATCGAGCTGTCCCGGGTGACCGAGGAGTCCATGTGGGCCGGCATCGCGGCGGTGAAGCAGGGCAACCGCCTCGTCGACGTCTCCCGGGCCATCGAGACGTACATCCGGCGGCAGCCGAAGCCGGGCGGCGGCCGGTACGGGATCATCGAGGACTACGGCGGCCACGGCATCGGCACCGAGATGCACATGGACCCGCACCTGCTGAACTACGTCGACCGGCGCCGCGGCAAGGGCCCGAAGCTGGTGCCCGGTTTCTGCCTGGCGATCGAGCCGATGGTGTCGCTGGGCACCCCGAAGACCGAGGTCCTGTCGGACGACTGGACGGTCATCACGACGGACGGCACGTGGTCGTCCCACTGGGAGCACTCCGTCGCCCTCACCGAGGAGGGCCCCCTGGTGCTGACGGCTCCCGACGGGGGCAAGGCGAAGCTCGCCGAGCACGGGGTCGTCGCCGCGCCGGATCCGCTGGGCTGACGTCGGCCTGGACCCACGACCGCCGGTCGGAGGCCGGCGCAGCCGCTCGAAGCCTGTGCGGCGCCCCAGGCGCCGAGCCCGCGAGAGCGGCGTCGAGGAGAGGTCGGGGGCAGGGCGAAGCTCGCCGAGCACGGGGTCGTCGCCGCGCCGGATCCGCCGGGCTGACGTCGGTCAGGGAACCGTTCCCCCGTGCATAGCGATCACCCCGATGGGGCAGACTTTCGCGATTCGTCTTTCCGGGTGCGCTGACGTAGACTGACTCGTCGGCTCTTGTGCACCCGCATGTCCGCATGCACGCGTAAGACGCACCAGGAGTCGATCAAGGTAGTCGATTCGAAGGGCGAAGCGTGGCCAAGAAGCAAGGTGCCATCGAGATCGAGGGCACTGTCGTCGAGTCTCTTCCGAACGCCATGTTCAAGGTCGAGCTCCAGAACGGCCACCAGGTCCTGGCACACATCAGCGGCAAGATGCGTATGCACTACATCCGCATCCTCCCTGACGACCGGGTCGTGGTGGAGCTGTCTCCGTACGACCTGACGCGTGGCCGGATCGTCTACCGCTACAAGTAGATCTTGCCCACGCCCCGTGTGAGCGGGGCCGCCGGCAACTGACCCGGAGAACCTCACATCCCATGAAGGTCAAGCCGAGCGTCAAGAAGATCTGCGACAAGTGCAGGGTGATCCGCCGTCACGGCCGGGTCATGGTCATCTGCGAGAACCCGCGCCACAAGCAGCGCCAGGGCTGACGCACGACCGACCGCACCCTCTGCACCGCTATCGCAGAGTTTCGCGCGACGCGAGCTGAATTTGTTCATACGCAGGGCCCAAGCCGCTCGAGGCGGCTTGACACCCCCGGTTCGGAGGCCGGGGACCCAGTTCGTACCTGATACGGCGACTGGGAACCGGTCCTGTGGAAGACCTCCGAAGATCACCAGGAGCCATTGAATGGCACGCGTTTCCGGTGTCGACATCCCGCGCGAAAAGCGCGTGGAGATCGCCCTCACCTACGTGTTCGGCATCGGCCGGACCCTCTCGAAGGAGACGCTGGCTGCGACCGGCGTCGACCCGAACACCCGTGTTCGGGACCTGACCGAGGAGCAGCTGGTCGCGATCCGCGAGTACGTCGACAACAACATCAAGACCGAGGGTGACCTCCGTCGCGAGATCCAGGCCGACATCCGCCGCAAGGTCGAGATCGGTACCTACCAGGGTCTGCGTCACCGTCGCGGTCTGCCCGTCCGCGGTCAGCGCACCAGCACCAACGCCCGTACCCGTAAGGGCCCGCGTCGCGCCATCGCCGGCAAGAAGAAGCCGGGCAAGAAGTAGTCCGCAGCGGACACCTGTCCACGGTCTTCGCTGTAGGACCGACCACCTCCCGTAGGAGTTAAAGGATGCCCCCCAAGGGACGTCAGGGCGCTGCCAAGAAGGTGCGCCGCAAGGAAAAGAAGAACGTCGCTCACGGTCACGCGCACATCAAGAGCACGTTCAACAACACCATCGTTTCGATCACCGACCCGTCCGGCAACGTGATCTCCTGGGCCTCCGCCGGCCACGTCGGCTTCAAGGGCTCCCGGAAGTCCACGCCGTTCGCCGCGCAGATGGCCGCCGAGTCGGCCGCCCGCCGCGCCCAGGAGCACGGCATGCGCAAGGTCGACGTGTTCGTCAAGGGCCCGGGCTCCGGTCGTGAGACCGCGATCCGCTCCCTGCAGGCCACGGGCCTCGAGGTCGGCTCCATCCAGGACGTCACCCCGACCCCGCACAACGGCTGCCGCCCGCCGAAGCGTCGTCGCGTCTGACGTTCGCTTCTTCGGGCCTTCGGGCGGTACGGCTCGCTTGAGCCGTATCGCCCGTACCCTTGCAGTATCCGCACCCCTCCGGGTGCGGTGTGGTCGGGCGTCATATAGCGGGCGCCCCCGACTGAAGGATTTGATCCACACATGCTGATCGCTCAGCGTCCCTCGTTGACCGAAGAGGTCGTCGACGAGTTCCGCTCCCGGTTCGTGATCGAGCCGCTGGAGCCGGGCTTCGGCTACACCCTCGGCAACTCCCTCCGCCGTACGCTCCTGTCGTCGATCCCCGGCGCTGCTGTCACCAGCATCCGCATCGACGGTGTCCTGCACGAGTTCACCACCGTGCCGGGCGTCAAGGAGGACGTCACCGACCTGATCCTCAACATCAAGCAGCTGGTCGTCTCCTCGGAGCACGACGAGCCGGTCGTGATGTACCTGCGCAAGCAGGGCCCGGGTCTGGTGACCGCCGCCGACATCGCGCCCCCGGCCGGTGTCGAGGTGCACAACCCCGACCTGGTCCTCGCCACGCTCAACGGCAAGGGCAAGCTGGAGATGGAGCTCACGGTCGAGCGTGGCCGCGGTTACGTCTCCGCCGTGCAGAACAAGCAGGTGGGCCAGGAGATCGGCCGTATCCCGGTCGACTCGATCTACAGCCCCGTGCTGAAGGTCACGTACAAGGTCGAGGCCACGCGTGTCGAGCAGCGCACCGACTTCGACAAGCTGATCGTCGACGTCGAGACCAAGCAGGCGATGCGTCCCCGCGACGCCATGGCCTCCGCCGGCAAGACGCTGGTCGAGCTGTTCGGTCTGGCCCGCGAGCTCAACATCGACGCCGAGGGCATCGACATGGGTCCGTCCCCGACGGACGCCGCCCTTGCCGCCGACCTGGCGCTGCCGATCGAGGAGCTCGAGCTCACCGTTCGGTCGTACAACTGCCTCAAGCGTGAGGGCATCCACTCCGTGGGTGAGCTGGTCGCGCGCTCCGAGGCGGACCTCCTCGACATTCGTAACTTCGGTGCGAAGTCCATCGACGAGGTCAAGGCGAAGCTGGCCGGCATGGGCCTGGCCCTGAAGGACAGCCCGCCCGGATTCGACCCGACCGCGGCTGCGGACGCCTTCGGTGCGGACGACGACGCGGACGCGGGCTTCGTCGAGACCGAGCAGTACTAAGAGCTCGGGCCAGACGGTCCGTACTTGGGTGCGGGTGCGCTGTGCTTGATCGCGCAGTTCCCCGCGCCCCTTCCGGGGCGCCCCTTCGGGGACGCCCCGGATCTCCGACGGGCGACCGCCCGCTCGGATACTGACCCCGGTACCTGACACGGCCGGGGCAGACACCTAGGAGAAACACGATGCCGAAGCCCACCAAGGGTGCCCGCATGGGCGGCAGTGCCGCGCACGAGAAGCACATCCTCGCGAACCTCGCGAAGTCGCTGTTCGAGCACGGTCGTATCACCACCACCGAGGCGAAGGCCCGCCGCCTGCGCCCGTACGCCGAGCGTCTGATCACCAAGGCGAAGAAGGGCGACCTTCACAACCGCCGTCAGGTGCTCCAGGTCATCACGGACAAGAGCATCGTCCACACGCTCTTCACCGAGATCGGCCCGCGCTACGAGAACCGTCCGGGTGGTTACACCCGCATCACCAAGATCGGTAACCGCCGTGGCGACAACGCGCCCATGGCCGTCATCGAGCTGGTCGAGGCGCTGACGGTGCAGCAGAAGGCGGTCGGCGAGGCCGAGGCGGCGACCAAGCGTGCCGTCAAGGAGTCCGAGGCCAAGGCCGAGGAGACCAAGGCCGAGGAGACCAAGGCCGACGAGACCACCGAGGCGCCGGCCGAAGAGGCCGCTGCCGAGGAGTCGAAGGACGCCTGAGGTTTCACCTCGCGCTGAGCGGGTCCGCCCTTGCCGGGCGGACCCGCTTTCGCGTACCTGAGAGGATTCCCACGTGAGTGACGAAGTACAGCCCGGTTACGTCCGCATCCGCCTCGACCTGTCCTACGACGGCACCGAGTTCCACGGATGGGCCAAGCAGGCCGGCGGCAGGCGGACCGTGCAGGGGGAGATCGAGGACGCCCTGCGCACCGTCACCCGCTCCCAGGAGACGTACGAGCTGACCGTCGCCGGACGGACCGACGCAGGGGTGCACGCCCGGGGACAGGTCGCCCATGTCGATCTGCCGCTTCACGTGTGGGGCGAACACCGCGGGAAGCTGCTCAAGCGGCTCGCCGGACGGCTGCCCAAGGACGTCAGGGTGTGGGCCCTGCGCGAGGCCCCCAGCGGCTTCAACGCCCGCTTCTCCGCGATCTGGCGGCGCTACGCCTACCGGGTCACCGACAACCCCGGTGGGGTTGATCCGCTGCTGCGCCACCACGTCCTGTGGCACGACTGGCCCCTGGACGTCGAGGCCATGAACGAGGCGGCGCGCGGGCTGCTCGGGGAGCACGACTTCGCCGCCTACTGCAAGCGGCGGGAGGGCGCGACGACCATCCGTACGCTGCAGGAGCTGAGCCTGGAGCGGGGAGCGGACGGCATCATCACCGCCACGGTCCGGGCCGACGCGTTCTGCCACAACATGGTGCGCTCGCTCATCGGCGCCCTGCTCTTCGTCGGCGACGGCCACCGCCCGCCCGACTGGCCCGCCAAGGTGCTGGCCGCCGGTGTGCGGGACTCGGCGGTGCATGTCGTACGACCGCACGGGCTGACGCTGGAAGAGGTCGGCTACCCGGCTGACGAGTTGCTGGCGGCGCGGAACAGGGAAGCGCGAAACAGGCGGACGTTGCCCCTCGGTACCGGCTGCGAAACCTGCTAGTAACGCAGAGTTTCGAGGGAAATATCGCCCATGTCGGAACGTAATGGGCGTAAGAAACTTTGCTGCCCCTTACATATGCCTTACCACTCGGTTACTCTTGCGACGCTCGGCCAATGATTCGAATGGGGACGCCGAGTATGGGTGGGGTACCGGGCCGGTTCGGCCCTGGGGGTTTCTTTCATGAGTAGTGCAGTGCGTGCTGACGCGCGCACGTCTCAGCGCCGCAGGCGCAGGAGGGTGGCCGAAAGCCACGGGCTCCTGCCGCAGCCGCCGGACGAAACAGAGAAGTATTCGTACACCCGCAGGCATCTGTGGATGCTGACGATCGGTTCGCTGATCAGCTTCGCGTGCCTCGCGGTGAGCCAGGCCCTGTTCACGGCATCGAGCCCGTGGTTCTGGCTGACGATGCCGCTGCTCGCCTGCGTCGTCGCCGACTACCTGATCTCGCTGTACCTGGACGGGCTCAGCAAGGACTTCGACATCAAGGCGCACAAGCAGCTGGTGCGCGACTGGCGGCCCGCCGTCTACCCGAGCGTCGACGTCTTCCTGCCGGTGTGCGGCGAGCCGCTGGAGGTGCTGCACAACACCTGGGTCAACGTGAACCGGCTGGCCGGCACCTACAGGGGCGTCGTCAACGTGTACGTCCTCGACGACGGCGACGACTCCGAGGTGGGCGCGATGGCGCACGACTTCGGCTTCCACTACGTGGTGCGGCCCAACCGCGGCTGGTTCAAGAAGGCCGGCAACCTGCACCACGCCTTCGGGATCACCGACGGCGACCACATCCTCATCCTCGACGCCGACTTCGCCCCGCGCGCCGACCTGCTCGACGAGCTCCTGCCGTACATGGACGCCGACGACAAGATCGGAATCGTGCAGTCGCCGCAGTTCTTCCGGATCACCGACCGGCAGAACTGGATCGAGCGCGGGGCCGGCGCCGTCCAGGAGCAGTTCTACCGCTCGGTGCAGACCTCCCGTGAGGACAAGGACGGATCGATCTGTGTCGGCTCGTGCGCGGTGTACCGGCGCGCGGCCCTCGCCCAGATCGGCGGGATCACGCTGATCGAGCACTCCGAGGACATGTACACCGGATTCGACCTGCGGGCGCTGGGCTGGAAGCTGCGCTACGTGCCGGTCGCGCTGTCGGTGGGCGTCTGCCCGGACACGGCGGGCGCCTTCCACAACCAGCAGTACCGCTGGTGCATGGGCTCGCTGGAGCTGATCACCGGCAAGCGGTTCTGGGAGCTGGACCTGAAGTTCACGACACGCCTGTGCTACATCTCGGGCTTCCTGTACTACATCCAGACGGCCCTTGCCACCTTCATCACGCCGATCATCCCGCTCTCGCTGATGATCCTGCGTCCCGACCTGCTGCGCGCGGAGGCCGCCCTGTGGGTGCTGCCCAGCGTGGCCTATGTGACGCTGGTGCTGCCGCTGTGGCACCGGGCGCCGTACCGCCTCGAGGCCTGGGCGGTGCGCGTGATGTACGGCTGGTCGCACGTCTTCGCCGTGTGGGACGTGCTGCGCGGTCGCCCCATGGGCTGGAAGCCGACGGGCTCGCAGGGCGCCAAGAAGAACGGCATGCGCAGGTACTGGATCGGCATGATCGGATGGACCGGCGGCACCGCCGTGCTGTGGGTGATCGTGGCCGGCTGGCGCATGCTCACCGAATACCCGCCGGACTTCGCTCTGATGCTGTCCGCCGGCCTCTTCTACGCCGTCGTCGTCGCACGCGTGCTCGTCCAGCCCCGGGAGCGCACCGCGTGAGCCGACAGATCCGCGCGCTGGCCGTCCTGCTGATCGCCTGCGCGCTCCTTGCGGGCTGCAGCACCTTCTCCGACAAGGGCCGGCAGCAGTACAAGCAAGCCGAGGGCAAGAACCCGGGCGGGAGCGAGGCGTCCGGGTCGCAGACCGAGAAGCCCGTGCCGCCGTACGACGTACGGCCGCTGCTCGCGCCGGCGAAGAAGTACCTCGGCGTGGCCGCCGACGGTGCCCCTGCCAGCATGAAGAACATCACGGACTTCGCGAAGGCGGCGGGCAAGAAGCCCAACCTGATCGAGTTCTACTCCGCGTGGGGCGATCAGTACGAAGCGCGTCTGGTGCGCAGTTCCTGGGACTACGGGGCGCTGGCCTTCATCGCCTGGGAGCCCTTCAAGTCGTCGCTGAAGGAGATCGCGTCCGGCAAGGACGACGCATACATCCGTGAGTACGCGAGTGCCGTCAAGGAGCTCAACCTCCCGGTGGCCATCAGCTTCGCGCACGAGATGAACGGCTTCTGGTACCCATGGGGCACGAAGAAGGCCACCGCGGCGCAGTTCGTCTCCGCCTTCCGGCACGTCCACGACGTCTTCGACGAGGTGGGCGCCACCCAGGTCATCTGGGTGTGGAGCCCGAACGTGGTCAACCCGATGCCCAAGGTGAAGCTGAAGCCGTACTGGCCGGGCGAGAACTACGTCGACTGGGTCGGCGTCATCGGCTACTACGCCAAGACGGGACCGTCCACCTTCCGCACGCTGTACGGGGCGACCTTCGACCAGGTCCGGGCCCTCACCAAGAAGCCGGTGATCATCGCGGAGACGGCCGCCGAGGCAGGGGGCCGCAAGCCCGCTGACATCACCGATCTCTTCCACGGCACGGCCGCGCACGACGACGTGATCGGCTTCGTCTGGTTCAACTTCAACAAGGAAACGGACTGGCGCATCAGCAGCGGACCTCTGTCGGAGCAAACGTTCCGTCGGCAGGCGGCCAGTGACCGTTTCGGATTCGACGTGACGAAGCCATGAGCAGCAGACAGCCGTCCGGTCCGTGGGCGGAGCAGCAGGCGTACGGACAGCCCGGCCCCCATCAGGGACAGGAATACGGCGGACAGGCGTACGGGTCGGAGGCACTTCAGGCTGACGGCCACCCGGCGTATGAGCAGGAGTACGCACAGCAGTCCGTTGCGCCCCATGCGTACGAGTGGCCCCAGCAGCAGGCGGCGCACCCGGGCGCCGCGCAAGCCGCCGATGCGTATCCGCCGTACTACGACGCCTACGACCCCTACGCGGAGCCTGAACCCGAGCCGGCCGCGCAGCCGACGGTGATTGTCGGCGAGGCCGAGCGGGCGCCGGGCTACACCCTGCCCGACGTCCAGGAGTCAGCCTGGGACGTGGACACCCGGCGCAGCAAGTTGCTCGGCCGCGTGGCCCTGCTCTTCCTGCTCCTGGTGCAGGCCGGGCTGTCGCTCAGGCTGAAGGGGACCGCGTTCCAGGACGAGGCCCTGTACATCGCGTCCGGCCACTACGAACTCGACAACCTGTTGCACGGCACCAAGCTGCCGGCGGACTTCGCGAGCTACTTCTCGGGCCACCCGAAGCTGTACCCCGTGCTGGCGGCGGCCGTGGACTCCGCGTTCGGGCTGACCGGCGTCCGGATGGTGAGCCTCGGCTTCATGCTGAGCTCCACCGCGCTGCTGTACGCCCTGACCCGCCGGTTGTTCAACCTGCGGGCGGCGCTCGGTGCCGCCGCGTTGTTCTCCGTGGTGGAGTCCACGACGGTGCTCGGCAACTTCGCCACCTACGACGCCGCCGCGATCTTCCTGCTGACGCTGGCGATGTACGCCGTCGTGCGCACCGACCGGATGCCCGCGGTGGCCGTCCTGCTGGCCGCGCCCCCGGCGGCGCTGGCTTTCGCCGTGAAGTACGCCTCCGGCCTGTACCTGCCCACCTTGGTGGTGCTGGCGATCGTCACCGCCCATCGGCACCGCAGTGTGAAGGCGGCCGGCCGCGGTGTGGTGCTGGGGGCCGGCATCGGGGCCCTCCTCGGTGCCGGATACACCCTGTCCGGTCCGCTCGGCGGCATCAGCTCCACCACCACCAACCGCGCGCACGGCTCGGACTCCGCGCTCACGCTGCTGGAGCACAGCGCGGAGTGGGGCGGCCTGGTCTTTCTCGCCGCCCTGGGCGGCTCGATCGCCTACGCGCTGCGCGGCCGCATGGGTGAGATGCCCTGGATCGAGGGAGTCACCCCGGGACGCTGGCGCCGCGCCGCACTCGGGGCGCTGCTCACCGGGACGGCGCTGCTGGCCCCGGCCTACCAGATCCACCTGCACACCCAGGTGTCCCTCTTCAAGCACGTCGGCTTCGGCCTGCTCTTCGCTGCTCCCATGGCCGGACTCGGCCTGGCCCGCCTTGTCGGCCCGCATTTCCGCCACCCGCAGCTCGGGATCATGCTGTACGTCCTGACGCTGGTGTTCGGCATGGTGCAGGCTCAGCAGGCGTACAGCTTCCCCGACTCCTCCCAGATGACCGCGTACCTGCGCACGATGGTCGACCACAAGGGACGCTATCTGGCCGAGGAGCAGGAGGTGCCCGCGTACTACCTGCGGGACGTCACCGGCTGGAAGCAGTGGCAGAACACCTACTTCATGGACTACAGGGACAAGGCCGGCAAGCAGTACACCGGTCCCGACGCCTACCGGCAGGCGGTGCGCGACGGCTGGTTCGACGTGATCGTGATGCACGGCAACGTGACGCCCGACACGTACCGGGCGGTCCAGGCGGGGCTGAAGGGCAACACGCATTACCGCCTGGCCGCCGTGTTCCCGTACACGACGAGCAGCGGCGAGAGCGCCTACCGGGTCTGGGTCAAGCGATGAGCAGCGATACGACGACCGACTACGCCCCCGCAGGGCACGAGGAACCCGTCCCGGGCGGCCGAAGGTTCCGCCGGGAGACCGAGCGGGCCGACGGCCCCGGCGGCGGACGCCTCACGGCCGCCCTGGTGTTCCTGGTCCCCACCGCCGCCGCGCTGGCCGTGATCCTCCGCGGAATCGGAGTGCGGCAACTGTGGCGCGACGAGCACGCCACCTGGTGGGCGGCCACGCTCTCCTTCCACGAGCTGAGCCATCTGATCCGCACCATCGACGTGGTCTTCACGCCGTACTACGTGCTGATGCACGCGTGGATCGCCGTCGCCGGCGACTCGCCGACCGCGATGCGCCTGCCGGAGGCCGTCGCGATGGCGTGCTCGGCCGGGCTGCTCGCGCTGCTCGGACGGCGGCTGTTCACCACGCAGACAGGCGTCCTCGCGGGACTGGCGTTCGCGGTCGTGCCCACGGTGACGCGGTACGGGCAGGAGATCCGCCCCTACGCCTTCGCCGTGGCCGCCGTGCTGCTGTCGACGCTGCTGCTGGCCCGGGCCCTGGACCAGCCGTCCTTCAAGGTGTGGGTGGGCTACACACTGTCCGTGCCGCTGATCGGCTGGAGCCATCTGGCCTCCATGGCGGTGCTCGGGGCGCACCTGACGATGATCCTGATCGCACGACGCTCCGGGGACCGGATCGCGGGCTGGGCGTACGCGGCGGCAGGCACCCTCGGCCTGTGCTTCGTCCTCCCGGCGGCCATCCAGGGCTCGGGGCAGAGCGGGCAGATCGCCTGGAACAACCCCGTCCAGAAGGACCTGCTGGAGTTTCCGAAGAACCTGTTCGGATCCTGGGCCGTGGCGGTGCCGGTGCTGGCGCTCGGGCTTGTGGGCCTCTTCTTCGCCGGAAAGCGGGCGCTGCCGTTGGCCGTGTGGGTCGTGCTCCCGCCGCTGGCGACCTATGTGACGGCCTCGAAGCTCCACCTCTTCCTGCCGCGCTATCTGCTGTTCACCCTGCCGGCCTGGGTACTGCTCGCGGCGGTCGCCGTGACCCGGCTGGCCGGTCCGGTCGCGGGCGCTAAGGCCGGGACGGGGGCGGCGGTGCGGCGGGGGTTCGGCTGGGTGCTGGCCGCGGCTGCCGTCGCCGGGCTCCTGTGGCAGGCGCTGCCGGGCATCCGGGAGACCCGCCAGAACGCGCAGGGGGAGCCGGACTTCCGGGGCGCCGCCCGCATCATCAGGGCCGAGCAGCGCAAGAGCGACGGGATCGCCTTCAGTGGGGTGATGGCGGAGCGCCGGGCCATGGCCTACGAATTGCGCGACGACCCCGGGCGGCCGCGTGACGTGCTCATGTACTGGACCCCGCAGGAGCTGGGCTCCTTCGGGGCGGGCGAGTGCCCGCAGCCCGCGCCGTGTCTGGCAAAGGCCAAGCGGCTGTGGCTGGTGTCGACCACGTTCGACGGGCAGCCGCTCAGTGGGATGCCGAAGCAGACGGCGGCCGCGGTCGAGAGCGGGTTCCGCGTGGTCAGGACCCGGAAGCTGACCGGCCTCCAGCTGGTGCTGCTGGAGCCTGTGAAGAAGGCCGCGGACGACACAGCGGACAAGGACGACGCGTCCCGGCGCAAGGTGCACGCCTGAGCCGTCCCAGGACGCTCGGGGGACTGGTCGGGAGGGGGTCCGCCGGACCCCCTCCCGACGCCCGGCTGCCGGCAACGGCACCCGGGTGGGCGGAAACGCAACAACCAGGGGATTTCCACGGAGGGGAAACGACATGACGTACGACCTGGGGGGTGTCCGCGTCACCGTGGTGATGCCCACCTACAACGAGGCGGCGAACCTGCCGCGGATGGCCGAGGCGGTGCTGGGACTGCCGATCGACGGTCTGCACCTGAAGGTCGTCGACGACTCCAGCCCGGACGGCACCGGGCGGATCGCCGAGGAGCTGGCCGAGAAGCACAACTGGGACGGCCGGTGGCGGATGAGCGTGCTGCACCGCACCGAGAAGGACGGGCTGGGGCGCGCCTACGTGGCGGGCATGAGCGCCGCACTCGCCGAGGGCGCCGCGTACGTCGTCCAGATGGACGCCGACGGCAGCCACCCGGTGGAGGCGGTGCCGCGGATGCTCGGCACGGCCATGGCCTCGGGGGTCGGCCTGGTGATCGGCAGCCGGTACGTCGAGGGCGGAGCGCTGGACGAGGAGTGGGGCAAGCACCGGGTGCTGCTGTCCCGCTTCGCCAACCGGTACGCCCGAACCGTGCTCGGCACCAAGATCCGGGACATCACCGCCGGCTTCAACCTGTGGTCCGCGCAGACCCTCCGGGACGTCGACCTGGCCACCGTGGACAGCGCCGGCTACAGCTTCCAGGTGGAGCTGAAGTTCAAGGCCGTCCGGGCCGGCCACAGCGCCGTCGAGATCCCGATCCGGTTCGAGGAGCGCACCGAAGGCGTGTCCAAGATGAACCTCGCGACGCAGGTCGAGTCGGCGCTCGTGCCGCTGCGACTGCGGATGCGCAACCGACGGAGCTGACCTCACCATGAGCGGACGGCACGCGCTGCCCTCGCGGCTGGGGAACCTGTACCGCGAGATCGCGAAGTTCGGACTGGTGGGGCTCTCGGGATTCGTACTCAACCTCGCGGTCTTCAATCTCATCAGAAGTGTGGCCCACTGGCAGACGGTCAGGGCGAGCGTGGCCGCGACCGCTGTCGCCATCATGGGCAACTACATCGGCCTCCGGTACTTCGCATACCGGGACCGCGGCCAGGAGGAGCGGAGCGGCCAGAAGAAGGAGCTCGGTCTCTTCCTCTTCTTCAGCGCGGTCGGCCTGGTCATCGAGAACTCGGTCCTCTACGTGACCACCTACGCGTTCGGCTGGGACAGCACGCTCGCCAACAACATCTGCAAGTTCCTCGGCATCGGCATCGCGACCCTCTTCCGCTTCTGGTCCTACCGGACGTGGGTCTTCAAGACGGCCGGCCGCCGGCCGGAACACACGGAGGTGGTCTCCCGTGGTGCTGCGCCCACCTTCCCCGCACCGCAGGCCGAGCCCGCGGAAACCTACTTCAGCTTCTCCGGCGAGAGGACATCATCATGAGCGAAGCCATCCTCCTCGTCGGAGGCAAGGGCACCCGGCTGCATCCGCTGTGCACCTTCACCCCCAAGCCGCTGCTGCTCGTCGCGGGCGTGCCGCTGCTGACCCACCAGCTGGCCCGCGCCGCGGCGGCGGGGGTGACCCGGATCGTCTTCGCCACGTCCTACCTGGCGGAGCTGTTCGAGCGGGAGTACGGCGACGGCGCCGGACTGGGCCTGGAACTCGTGTACGTCACCGAGACCGAGCCCCTGGGCACCGGTGGCGCGATCCGCAACGCCGCCCGCCATCTGACCTGCGGCCCCGACGAACCCGTCCTGGTGTTCAACGGCGACATCCTCAGCGGTCTGGACATCCGGAGCCTCAGGGACGGTCACGTCGCCTCCGGCGCCGGCGTCAGCCTGCACCTGACCCGGGTCGCGGACCCGCGGGCCTACGGGCTGGTCCCCACCGACGAGCACGGCAGGGTCATGACGTTCCTGGAGAAGCCACAGCGCCCCGAGGAGATCGTCACCGACCAGATCAACGCGGGCTGCTACGTCTTCACCCGCTCCGTCATCGACACCATCCCCGAGGGCCGGGTCGTCTCCGTCGAGCGGGAGACGTTCCCGGGCCTGCTGGCCTCGGGCGCCCTCCTGCGCGGCGTCGTCGACGAGACGTACTGGCTGGACCTCGGTACGCCGTCGGCCTTCGTCACCGGGTCCGCCGACCTGGTGCGCGGCCATGTGTCCTCACCCGCACTCCCCGGCCCGACGGGGGACGCCCTGATTCTGCCGGGGGCGCGGGTCGACCCGCTGGCGGTGCTGACGGGAGGCACCGCGGTGTGCGACGGCGCCGTGGTGGAGGCGGGGGCCGTCGTGGAGGGCAGCGTCGTCCTGCCCGGGGCGCGCATCGGCCGGGGGGCGCTGGTCCAGCGGTCCGTGGTGGGGCGCGACGCGGTCGTCGGCGAGTGCACCAGCGTCGTCGAGGCGGTGGTCGGCGACCACGCCCATCTGGGACCGCACAACGAGGTCCCGGCGGGCGTGCGCGTCGACTGCGGTGTTCACCTGCCCGAGCGGGCGGTCCGCGTCTCCGTGCCCACACACCTCGGCTGACCCCGGCCCGGCATCCCGCCCGCCAGGCCCACACCCGCGCGGCCGCCCAGGTCGGGGCGGCCGCGCGGGTGTCCGGCATGAGCCGGGCCTGCCCGGCCGGCCCCTCAGGTCGTGGGGCCGGGATGCTGTGGCGCCGTGATGCCCGAGCAGCCGGTCAGCTCGGCGCAGGCCGGACCGGTTCCCCGATCGTCCGACGGCTTCGCCCCCGGCGGCGGTGCGGCAGGTCACTGGTTGGCCGCCGCCGACGCCTGGGCCTCGCCGCGGCGGCGGATCTGGCGGAACGTGAACTCGGCCAGGTCGTCGCCGGCCTGGAAGACCTTGGCGTCCTTGGTCGTCACGTCCTTGCCGTTGGTGAACCCGGCGAGCGTGAAGTACGCGTAGCGGCCGTAGGTGTTGGTCGTGGAGCGGCAGACGGCCGTACGGCAGAACGCGGGCACGCCCTGGCCGCTCAGCGACGCGATGATGCTCTTGTTGTCGGCTTCCTGCCTGGCCTTCGTGGCCTTGGCCGCGGTGTCGAACAGGGCCACGCCGACCGTGACCGCGACGCCGTCCTTCGTGTAGGTGGCGCGGATCACACGGGTGCAGCCGTTCCTGGTGAGCACCGCGGGCAGGGTGCGCAGAGCGGCCGACGCACAGTTCGTGGTGGAGGCGGTGGGGCCCTTCTTGTACACGTTCGTGCCCATGGTCAGCTGGGTGCCGGGGAACAACGTGTCCGCGCTGATCGGGGCCGTGTCCTTCTTCGCGCTGGATATGAAGTCCATCGGATTCAGCGGCGGAGGGGCCGAGGTCGGCGCGAAGGACGGGGCGGCGTCGGCGCTCTCACTCGGGATGTTCGCCGCACTCGGCAGGGCGCTGGCCGGCCTGTTCGAGGCCCCGCTGCCGCCGTTCGCGGACACCACCGCCACGGCGACGGCGGCGCCGATCCCGACCGTGGCCAGGGCACCGCCGACGATCATCAGCAGCCGGCGGCGCTTGTTGCGGGCCTCCGAGGCCTCGGCAAGCGCGGCCCAGTCCGGCGAACTGCTCTGACTGCCCCACTGGGGTTGCTGGGAACTCGGTTTCCAGGGATCCCACTGGGGCTCCCCCTGCCCATAACTCATGCGGCGCATCTTAGACGGGCGACGGGCACGCTTGTTCCCGTTCGGTAACCCCTGCAGCGACCGCACAGCCACCGGACCCGAGGCGCAACAGCGGCGAAGCCCTCGTTTTGACCCTTCTCATGGGCGCCGTTATCCTGGCTGTTCGTTGTGTGTATTGGCTTGCTCATTCTCACGTGAGGGGCCCTTACACCGGTCCACCGGGCCGATGACCAGCGACCAGCACGCGGCTTGCGTCACCGCTGTGCGGTCAGGGCTGTCGTGATCGTCTTCGGTGACCTTGTCAGGAACCTCACTGAAGAAGCGAAGGCTACGAACCGTGCGTACGTACAGCCCCAAGCCCGGCGATGTGACGCGTCAGTGGCACGTCATTGACGCGCAGGACGTCGTCCTGGGCCGTCTGGCCACCACCGCTGCCACTCTCCTGCGTGGCAAGCACAAGCCCATCTACGCGCCCCACGTGGACGCGGGTGACTTCGTCATCATCATCAACGCGGACAAGGTCCACCTGTCCGGCAACAAGCGGACCCAGAAGATGGCGTACCGCCACTCCGGCTACCCGGGTGGTCTGCGCTCGATCCGCTACGACGACCTGCTGGCGAACAACCCCGAGAAGGCCATCGAGAAGGCCGTCAAGGGCATGCTCCCCAAGAACTCCCTGGGCCGTCAGATGCTCTCGAAGCTGAAGGTCTACAAGGGTGACCAGCACCCGCACGCTGCCCAGCAGCCGGTGCCGTTCGAGATCACCCAGGTCGCGCAGTAAGTCCGGCCACCCCCTAAGACTGAAGAGAATCTGAGGAGAATCGTGGCCGAGATCACTGCCGAGCAGCCGCTCGAAGAGCTTGACATCGACAGCTACACCACCGAGACCGAGGTCCCGCTGGAGGGTGAGTACACCTCCGAGTCCCTCGCCTCCCGCTTCGGTGAGCCCCAGCCGGCCGCCGGCCTGGGCCGCCGCAAGAACGCCATCGCCCGCGTCCGGATCGTCCCGGGCACCGGCAAGTGGAAGATCAACGGGCGCACGCTCGAGGACTACTTCCCGAACAAGGTGCACCAGCAGGAGGTCAACGAGCCCTTCAAGGTGCTCGAGCTCGAGGGCCGCTACGACGTCATCGCCCGTATCGCGGGTGGCGGCGTCTCCGGTCAGGCCGGTGCGCTCCGTCTCGGTGTCGCCCGCGCCCTGAACGAGGCGGACGTCGACAACAACCGCGGTCCGCTGAAGAAGGCCGGCTTCCTGCGCCGCGACGACCGTGCGGTCGAGCGCAAGAAGGCCGGTCTGAAGAAGGCCCGCAAGGCGCCGCAGTACAGCAAGCGCTAATCGCGTCCGCTGGTCACAGCGGGCGACCCCCTGCCTGCTGTGCGCATGCACGCATCGCCCCGGCAGCACGTTCCGTGCCGCCGGGGCGGTTCGTTTACGGGGGACGGTGCTTATCACCGGCTTTTGGAGCTTATGGAGCAATCCCGACAGTCCCGGCGGGGGCTTCGGGGAAGCCATCACAGGACAGGGCCGCGGCACGTGGGCCGGTGTGGCGTAGGGTCTGCGGACGCACGTCGGCGGGACATGCCTCTGTGGCGCATACGTCCACAGGATGTACGTTCGCGGAATTACGCCGGCGGGGTGATGTCGGCGGACGGCGTCGGCGGGACGTACGTATTCCGCTCCTGTCCGGACACTCGACAAGAGCCGCACATTCGCAGCAAGTTCGGAGGACACCACAGTGGGACGACTCTTCGGCACGGACGGCGTGCGCGGTGTCGCCAACGCGGATCTCACGGCCGAGATGGCGCTCGGCCTGTCCGTCGCGGCGGCGCACGTACTGGCCGAGGCGGGCACGTTCGAGGGCCACAAGCCGAAGGCGGTGGTCGGACGGGACCCGCGCGCGTCCGGGGAGTTCCTGGAGGCCGCCGTGGTCGCCGGTCTCGCCAGCGCCGGCGTGGACGTGCTGCGGGTCGGCGTGCTGCCCACCCCGGCCGTCGCGTATCTGACGGGCGCCCTCGGCGCGGACCTCGGCGTGATGCTGTCCGCCAGCCACAACGCCATGCCCGACAACGGCGTCAAGTTCTTCGCCCGCGGCGGCCACAAGCTCGCCGACGAGCTGGAGGACAGGATCGAGGGCGTGTACGAGGAGCACCGCACCGGCGCCCCCTGGGACCGGCCCACCGGGGCCGGGGTCGGCCGGGTGACGTCGTACGACGAGGGCTTCGACCAGTACGTGGCCCATCTGCTGAGTGTCCTGCCGAACCGTCTCGACGGGCTGAAGATCGTCCTCGACGAGGCGCACGGCGCCGCCTCCCGGGTCTCGCCCGAGGCGTTCACGCGCGCGGGCGCCGAGATCGTCACCATCGGCGCGGAGCCGGACGGCCTCAACATCAACGACGGCTGCGGCTCCACCCACCTGGACAAGCTGAAGGCCGCCGTCGTCGAGCACGGCGCCGACCTCGGCATCGCGCACGACGGTGACGCCGACCGCTGCCTCGCCGTGGACCACACCGGCGAGGAGGTGGACGGCGACCAGATCCTCGCCGTGCTCGCGCTGGCGATGCGGGAGCGTTCCGCGCTGCGCTCCGACACCGTGGTCGCGACGGTCATGTCCAACCTGGGCTTCAAGCTGGCCATGGAGCGCGAGGGCATCCAGCTCGTGCAGACCGCGGTCGGCGACCGGTACGTGCTGGAGGAGATGAAGGAGAAGGACTACGCGCTCGGCGGCGAGCAGTCCGGCCACGTCATCATCCTCGACCACGCCACCACGGGCGACGGCACACTGACCGGCCTGCTGCTGGCCGCGCGGGTCGCCCAGACCGGCCGTACGCTGCGGGAGCTGGCGTCCGTGATGGAGCGGCTGCCGCAGGTGCTGGTCAACGTGCCGGACGTGGACAAGTCCCGGGTCGGCTCGTCCCCGGACCTGGCCGCCGCCGTGACCGAGGCGGAGCGGGAGCTGGGCGCGACCGGGCGGGTGCTGCTGCGGCCGTCGGGCACCGAGCCCCTCGTACGGGTCATGGTCGAGGCCGCGGACATCGACCAGGCGCGGTCGGTGGCGGGACGGCTGGCGGACGCGGTGAAGTCGGCGCTCGGCTAGAGACGCCTCGCCTTGCGGGAACGTTCGCGCTGCTTGGACCAGATCCACTTCTGGGCCAGCAGCGTGAGCGTCCCCGCCACCACGATGCCCAGCAGGTTCAGCAGGAGCTGTTTCGTGGAGCCCCAGGTCTGCCCGGTGTCGCCGTAACTCAGCGCGACGGCCGCGTTGGCCGCGGCCGGGACCGTCGTCACGGAGATGGCGACCCCTACCAGAGCGCCGGACTTGGCGGAGGTCAGGGAGAGCGTGCCGGCGGCTCCGGCGAGGACCGCCACGACGAGGGAGAACCAGTCGGGGGCGTAGACGAAGCCGGTGTTGGGCCGGGCGCTCTCCAACTGCTCCTTGCTGAACAGGCCGACCGCGTCCATGAACAGGCTGAACCCCACCGTCACGGCCATCGCCACAGCGAACCCCACCAGCAGCGCGGTCAGCGAGCGCAGCGCGAGCCGGGGCGCCCGCTGCACCAACGCCGTGCCGATCCCCGCCAGTGGGCCGAACTCCGGACCCACCGCCATCGCGCCCACGATCAGGATCGCGTTGTCGAGCACCACACCGCACGCCGCGATCACGGTGGCCAGCGTGATGAACGCGAGGTAGGTGATCGACAGCGTCGACTCCTCGTGCGTGGCCTCCGTCAGGTGCTCCCACAGCACCGCGTCCGCGCCCTCGCCCGGGGCCTCCGCCTCGGCCTTGTCGGCCCGCTTGGACAGCGACAGGTCGATGTTCTCGACGGCGATGGAACCGGTGCCTTCCAGGCCCATCTCCTGGAGCGCGCTGAGGAGTTCGTCCGTGGCCTCGCGCGCGACGTCGCACATCACGACGTCCCCGGCGGGGTTACGGGCGGCACCCGGTAGGACGACGAGGTGCGTGGTGCCGACCGTCCCCTCGATCAGACGCACCGCCTCCGCCGTCTGCTCGGTGGGGGTGATCAGGCGCAGATGCAGCATGCCCGCAGGGTAGCCGTCACAGTTTGCGCAGGCTCAGCCGCTGCACCTTGTGGTCCGGGCCCTTGCGCAGCACCAGGGTGGCGCGGCCGCGGGTGGGGGCGATGTTCTCCACCAGGTTGGGCTTGTTGACGGTGCGCCACATGGTGCCGGCGTAGTCGAGGGCCTCCTCCTCGGAGACCTGGGTGTACTTGCGGAAGTACGAAGAGGGGTCCTGGAAGGCGGTCTCGCGCAGCTTGCGGAACCGGTTGAGGTACCACTGCTCGATGTCCTCGGTGCGCGCGTCCACGTACACGCTGAAGTCGAAGTAGTCCGCGAGACCGACCCGGGTGCGGCCGTCCTTGCCGGGCAGGGCGGGCTGGAGGACGTTCAGCCCCTCGACGATCAGGATGTCCGGGCGGCGCACGGTGAGCTTCCGGCCGGGGACGATGTCGTAGATCAGGTGGGAGTAGACGGGCGCCGTCACCTCGTCCTTGCCGGCCTTGATGTCGGCGACGAAACGGGTGAGCGCGCGGCGGTCGTACGACTCGGGGAACCCCTTGCGCGCCATCAGGCCCCGCGCCTGCAGTTCCCGCGTGGGCAGCAGGAACCCGTCCGTGGTCACCCGCTCGACCCGCGGGTGCTCCGGCCAGCGGGACAGCAGGGCCTGGAGAAGGCGGGCCACGGTGGACTTCCCGACGGCGACGGAACCGGCGACGCCTATCACGAACGGTGTCCCGGACTGGGAGCCCTGCTCGCCGAGGAAGGTGTTCAGGGCGCCCCTGAGGCCGTCCGTGGCCTTCACGTACAGGTTGAGCAGCCGGGACAGCGGCAGGTAGATGTCCCGCACCTCGTCGAGGTCGATGACGTCACCCAGACCGCGCAGCTTCTCGACCTCCTCGGCGGTCAGCGGCAGCGGCGTCTTGTCGCGCAGCGCACTCCACTCGGCACGGGTGAGGTCGACGTAGGGAGTCGCCTCCGGCCTGGGCCGGTGGGCGCTCCGGGGCATCGAGGAGACCGGAGAGATCACAGTCCATTGTTAACGGAGTTTGAACGAGGTGGGGGGTGGGCTGCGTCACGCCGGGGGAGCGCAGAGCGCGATCCGGCCGGTGGAGCGCTGGCCGGCAAGTGATCACCGAGATGGCTGATTGTCGACCTCCGCTTCGGCCTGTGCCTTCGGCCTGTGCCTTCGGCCTGTGCCTTCGGCCTGTGCCTTCGGCCTGTGCCTTCGGCCTGTGCCCTTCAATCTGTGCCTTCGGGCCCGTCCGGCGTTCGTACCCCGGTGGGAATTTCCGATTTCGGGCACGCGAGGGCGGGTATCGGCGGGCGTCGGACCGTAGGCTGCGGATCATGTGCGGAATCGTGGGTTACGTGGGATCGCAGTCGGCACTCGACGTCGTGATGGCCGGGCTGAAGCGGCTGGAGTACCGGGGCTACGACTCGGCGGGCGTCGCCGTGCTCGCGGACGGCGGGCTGGCCGCCGCGAAGAAGGCCGGGAAGCTGGTCAACCTGGAGAAGGAGCTGGTCGACCGGCCGCTGCCGACCGGCACCACCGGTATCGGGCACACCCGGTGGGCCACCCACGGCGCGCCGAACGACCCCAACGCGCACCCGCACCTCGACAACGCGGGCCGTGTCGCCGTCGTCCACAACGGGATCATCGAGAACTTCGCGCTGCTGCGCGCCGAGCTGGAGGAACGGGGCCACACCCTCACCTCCGAGACGGACACCGAGGTCGTCGCGCATCTGCTCGCCGAGGAGTTCTCCGCGACCGCGGACCTCGCGGAGTCGATGCGGCTGGTGTGCCGCCGCCTGGAGGGCGCGTTCACCCTGGTCGCGGTGCACGCCGACGAGCCCGACGTGGTGGTGGGCGCGCGACGCAACTCGCCGCTGGTCGTGGGCGTCGGCGAGGGCGAGGCCTTCCTCGCCTCGGACGTCGCCGCGTTCATCGCCCACACCCGGTCCGCGATCGAGCTGGGCCAGGACCAGGTGGTGGAACTGCGCCGCGACGGCGTCACGGTCACCGGCTTCGACGGCCGGCCCGCCGACGTGCACTCGTACCACGTCGACTGGGACGCCTCGGCCGCCGAGAAGGGCGGCTACGACTACTTCATGCTCAAGGAGATCGCCGAGCAGCCCAAGGCGGTCGCCGACACGCTCCTCGGCCGTATCGACGCGGCTGGTTCGCTGCGCCTGGACGAGCTGCGCATCTCGCCCGCCGAACTGCGCGAGGTCGACAAGGTGGTGATCGTGGCCTGCGGGACCGCCTTCCACGCCGGGCTGATCGCCAAGTACGCCATCGAGCACTGGACGCGGATCCCCTGCGAGGTCGAACTGGCCAGCGAGTTCCGTTACCGGGACCCCATCCTCGACCCGCGCACCCTGGTCATCGCCATCTCCCAGTCCGGCGAGACCATGGACACCCTGATGGCCCTGCGGCACGCCCGCGAGCAGGGCTCCAAGGTGCTGGCGATCTGCAACACCAACGGCTCGACGATTCCCAGGGAGTCGGACGCGGTCCTGTACACGCACGCGGGGCCGGAAGTCGCGGTGGCCTCCACGAAGGCGTTCCTGACGCAGCTCGTCGCCTGCTACCTGGTGGCCCTGTATCTGGGCCAGGTGCGCGGCACCAAATGGGGCGACGAGATCCACGTCGTCATCCGCGATCTGTCGAAGATCTCCGACGAGGTCGAGCGGGTCCTGGAGACCATGGAGCCGGTACGCCGGCTGGCGCGTTCCCTCGCCGACAAGAACACGGTGCTGTTCCTCGGACGGCACGTCGGCTACCCGGTCGCCCTGGAAGGCGCCCTCAAGCTCAAGGAACTGGCGTACATGCACGCCGAGGGCTTCGCCGCGGGGGAGCTGAAGCACGGGCCGATCGCGCTGATCGAGCAGGACCTGCCGGTGGTCGTGGTGGTGCCCTCGCCGCGCGGACGCTCGGTCCTGCACGACAAGATCGTCTCCAACATCCAGGAGATCCGGGCGCGGGGTGCGCGCACGATCGTGATCGCGGAGGAGGGCGACGAGGCGGTCGTCCCGTACGCCGACCACCTGATCAGCATCCCGGCGACCCCTACCCTGCTCCAGCCGCTGGTCGCGACGGTGCCGTTGCAGGTCTTCGCGTGCGAGCTGGCGACCGCCCGGGGCAACGAGGTGGACCAGCCGCGGAACCTGGCGAAGTCCGTCACGGTGGAGTAGGGGGCGTCCGGCACCCGGGCCCGGACGGCGCGGGCCCGGGCGGCACGGGGGTCAGCCGCGGGGGAGCTTGGCGCGGCGGTACGCCCGGAGGGTGTAGCGGATCAGCACCGCGGCCGGCAGGACCGCTCGGGCCAGGATGCTCCACGCCGGGTGGGTCTCGTCGGACAGGCGGACGACGGCGAACAGGAGCCCCAGCCCGAACAGCACGTCCAGCGCCACCATGAGGACCAGGCCGACGGGCCACCTCCGGAACGCCGCCTTCCTGCCGTCGCCGCCCTGCCCCGTCGGCACGGTGGTCTCCCGCTTCCGCGGCTGCGGGATCTGCTCCGGTTCACGGGCCGGCAGCGGGACGACCGCGGCGGTGGGGACGGCCGCGTCCAGCGCGGCGATACGCTCGGCCGTGACGCCCTCGAACAGGGTCGGCTCGACGGCCACGCGGAAGCCGTCGAGGCCGGTCAGCACGCGGCTCCCGTCGGGGCGGGTGGTCATCGCGGCGCATGCGTCGTACCGCACGGTGACCGGGCCGCCCGGCAGCAGCAGGCTCACACCCTCGGCGCCGATGACCAACGTGACGCCGTCGTCCTCCAGCGACGGGTGCCGGGTACCGGTGAGCGCGGACGACGAGTACTGCGGGGCCGGCGCGAAGCCCGCCCAGTCGGCTCCCCGGGTGGGCACCTGGAGCAGTCCGCCGTCCCATGCCTCACGGGCGACCTCGCGCAGGTCCGCGACCGTGACCGCCCGCAACTCGGCCATGTGCTGCTCGGGGGAGAGGATGCGGTGGCCGAGCAGCAGACTGAGCGCGTACGACGGCAGCAGCGCGGCGCCGAGGCCGGGAGTGTCGTACCGCTTGAGCATCTTGCCGCGCGCGGAGTCCAGTTCGGCCTGCTCGATACGGCCGGCGCGGAGGCGGGCGAGCGTGTCGACGAAGCCGCCGACCACCGCGGCCTGCTTCTTGGGCAACGCGTCGGCGTACGCGGTGAGGGTGGCGAAGTCCGCGTCGCGCGGGCTGTAGTCGGCCTCCGCCGTGTACGAGTACCCGCCCTCGTGGCGCAGGTCCTGGAAGAGGGCGCGGCCCAGGACGTCGGCGAAGACGGCGGCCGAGGTGGAGCGGCGCAGTACGGAGTTGAAGACGACGTGGCCGTCGTCGCCGCGGATGTAGGCGGGCGTGACGGGCAGTGCGCTGGACGCGGCCGGTGCCGGGATGCGGTGGCCGGTGGGCAGGGTGAGGTCCAGGCCGTCCGGTACCCGGTCACCGGTGATCCACAGCACGGCGTTGTCCCGGGTGAAGCGGGTCCCGGCCCAGTCCCCTACCTGCTCGGCCGTCAGTCCCCAGGTGCCCAGTTCGTCGTAGCTGGACAGGCCGTAGCCCTGGGCGCCGTAACGCCACAGCGGCATCTGGGAGTTGACGCCGTTCGCCCGGCCCGCCGCCTCCGTGCGGAGGATCTCCTTCTCCGTCTCCAGACGCTCCAGCGGCAGGTCGCGCAGGGCCGCGCAGACGTCGTTGAGGTAGGCGACGACCTCGTGCTCGCCGCCGGTGACGTGGAAGAGGGTGTAGGTGTTGGCCGTGGCGCCGTTGTAGTGCCCGTCGGACATGCCCAGGCGGTGCAGCGCGAGGTGTTCGACGAGGTGGGTGACGCCGGACGTGGCCAGGGTCTCGTCGGCACGGCCCACGCGGAAGAAGAGGCCGGCGGTGATGTCGCCGGGACGCGGGGCGTGCAGGACGGGGATGCCCTGGACGGTGGTGTGGGCGACCAGGCCGTCGAGAGCGGTGAGTTCGGTCAGGTCGGTGAGGCGGGGGAGGCCGGTGAGGTCCGCGGCCTCAGGTCTCATGGTCGCGTCGTGCGTGGTCATCTTCCGTCTCCCCCTCAGAGCGTCGACAGCGCGGCCGTGCGGTACTTCGCGAACCGGCTCTTCCAGTCGGCCAGGTACTGCCACGAGGACTTGGCGGCCGTGTTGCCCAGAGCGGCGAAGTGCGGGGCGGCGTCCTCCAGGTGGCCGCCGAGCGAGAAGGCCAGGGCGAAGGTGCTGTGCCCGGTGATCCAGTGCCAGCCGGGCCGGTAGTCCGTATGCAGCACGGACACCTGGGCCGCGTGACGGAGGTCGTCGCGGACGGGCAGGCCGCGCATGTAGGCCGTCGCCTCGCTCCCGTCCAGCTCCAGCCAGTGTTCGATGTGGGCCTCCGCCACCAGGATCCCGGCGTGTGAGCCGTCCGGCGCCGCGCTCGCGCACTGCTGGGCGAAGCCGTGCGCGTCCTCCCAGGAACCGCCCCACTTCGGGCAGAGCTGTTGCAGCAACTGCGACTGGGCGCGGAAGTGGTGCGGATGATGGACCGACAGCCGGTCGTAGCGGCGCCGGGCCTCCGACTGCCCCAGCTCCAGCCCACGAGCCGTCAGCAGCCGGGCGGTCCAGGCGGGGGCGTACGAGGGCTGCTCCGCGCACACCTCGATGAGTATCTGCTCGGCCCTGCGCAGCCAGGCGTGGAACTGGTCGAACTGCTCCCGCGAGACGTGCTTGGCACGGGCGCCGCTGCGGATGTCCCAGCCGACGCGGATGTACCGCTCGGCGAGCAGCGTGGCCGGCAGCGGGTTGCCGGGCAGCGCCGCGGCGGCCTTCTCCAGGTACTCCTCGGTCCCGTCGACGTCCGCGAGGACGCCGACCGCGAAGGACACCTTGTCGACGGAGTCGAGCCCGGCGAAAAAGGCCTGCGTGGCCGCCCAGTCACCGGCACGTGCGGCGGTGCGCAGCGGGGCGAGTTCGGGCAGCGCGTCGAACGGATCGGTCACCGGCTCCCACGTCGTGCCGGTACTGCTCATGCGTCCGCCCCCCTGGCGTTTTTCGGATGCACCTCGACTGCGCGGCGCGCCGACTGTTCCCCCCAGGGCGCGCGATCGAGCCTGCGCAGGCTAGCAGGGAGCCGTGTCCCGAGGGGACTCGGTTTTGAGGGCCTCGGCGAAGGCGGCGGATGCGGTGGAGCTCCTCGTCGTGGACCGGCATTGCCGCCGCTGTCGGACGCTTCGACACCGACATCCGCGTCATCGGCCCACCACAACTGACCCGTGCGTTCGGCGAACTGGCCGCGCGCTACGCCGACGCGGGCGGCGGGGCATCCGAGACGTAGCCGGGGGTTCTCTCGTCCACGGCCCGAGCGGGACGGGGGAGGAGGCGGCCTCTCCAGGCTTCACCGGCCCAGTGTTTTTCAGGCTTCCGGCGTGGTGAGCCACGCGCTGATGCGGGCCAGCGCGGAGGGGCCGGAGTCCGAGGCGACGTCCTGGACCAGATCGGCGATCGAGACCGCGCGCAGGGCTTCCCGCCAGGCCGTGTCCGCCGCGGTCATCGCGCGGGCGATCGGGCAGGGCGCGGTGCACGCCTCGGCCGGAGTGGCGAGCGGGCCGCGCCGGCGGATCTCCGTGCAGGTGAACGCCTGGCCGGGGCCGTCAACCGCCTGGACCACATCGAGCACCGTGATCGAGGCGGGTTCCCGGGTGAGTACATAGCCGCCCGACTTGCCCTGCACCGAGCGCACGAGCCCGGCCCGGGAGAGCGCCTGCAGCTGCTTGGCCAGATAGCTCGCCGAGACGTCGTGCAGCTCCGCCAGCCTGGTCGCGGGCACGGGCTCCTGGACCGACGTGAGCACGACGCAGCAGTGCAGGGCCCACTCGACTCCGCCGGACATCTTCACTCGCCCACTCTAATCAGACCGCTTGACTCGGACAAATTATGTCCGTGTATAGTCCCGGACAGATCTTGTCCGAGTTTGGCGCATGGCACGCCCAGGTATGGGTTCATATGCCATATTGCGGACATGTAGCCGACGAAAGGCGTGTCATGAAGTTCGCAGTCATCGGGGGCACCGGGTTGATCGGGTCACAGGTCGTCAAGGACCTGAACGCCGCCGGGCACCAGGCGGTACCGCACTCGCAGTCCACCGGGGTCGACGTCATCAGCGGCCAGGGGCTGGACGCGGCGGTGGCGGGAGCCGACGTCGTCGTCAACCTGACGAACTCCCCGACCTTCGACGAGGCCTCCCCGGCGTTCTTCCAGATCTCGATGGACAACCTTCTGGCCGCGGCCCGCAAGGGCGGCGTCGGCCACTTCGTCATCCTCTCGATCGTCGGCGTGGACCAGGTGCCGGAGCTGGACTACTACCGGGCCAAGGTGCTCCAGGAGAACATCCTCGCGGCCGGGCCGATCCCCTACTCGATCGTCCGGGCGACGCAGTTCATGGAGTTCATGGACGCCGTCATGTCCTGGACCGCAGAAGGCGACACTGTGCGGCTGCCCGCCACGCCGATCCAGCCGATCGCCTCGAAGGACGTGGCCGCAGCGGTGGCGGAGGTGGCCGCGGGCGCCCCGCTGAACGGCATTCGCAACATCGCCGGACCCGAGATCTTCGACCTGGACGAGCTGGGCCGGATCACCCTGTCCCACAAGGGTGACAGCCGCACCGTCGTCACCGACCCCACCGCCGGCATGTTCGCCGTCGTCAAGGGCGACGTCCTCACCGACAGGGACGCCCACCTCGCCCCCACCCGCTACACCGACTGGCTCTCCTGATCCCCCGCGGGACAACTCGGCGCCATTCGGCGACCATTCAGCGAGAACCAATGACGAGAACCAATGAGGGTGAAAAGAAAAAAGAACGGCAGGTCCGGGCACCCCATTCGGTGTGAGTGCCCGAACCTGCCGAGAGCGGGGCTCAGTGCCGGAAGACGTCCTTGGTCTTCTCCTTGGCCTCGCGGGCGTCGCCGCGCGCCTGCTCCATTCGGCCCTCGGCCTCCATGCGCTCGTTGCCGACGGTGCGGCCGACGGACTCCTTGACCTTGCCCTTGGCCTGCTCAGTCTTGGCCTGCGCCTTCTGGTTCTCAGCCATGGGTGTCACATCCCTACGTCGTCACTGAGTTCGGTGACGTTCGGATTGCCCCCGTCGTAACGCCCAAACCTCGCAGTAATACGCTGTGCCGTGCACGAGGATTCACGGCGAACCAATCAGAATTCCACTGAAGGCCTCGAAGGAAACCCGAGTTCTTCGGTGCATGCCGAGCCGTCGGCGGGGAACTCGTTCGGCCGGAGGTTGATGAAACATGGTTCCCTTGCTTCTGGTTCTTCTTCTGGCCCTCGTCCTTTTCGGTGCGGGCTTCGCCTTGAAGGCGCTGTGGTGGCTTGCCGTCATCGTGCTGGCGGTGTGGCTGCTGGGCTTCGTCGTCCGCCCGGCGAGTGGCGGTCGACGGGGTCGCTGGTACCGCTGGTAGCGGCGCGCGTCGACGCGTCGCGTAGGGCCCCGGCCGTGTCCGGGGCCCTACGCGTGTCCGCCGACGTGTGTCCGCCGACGGGCCTGTCGTCCGCTCGGTCGTCACATACGAGTGGAAAGGGTGAAAAGGTGCGTACGTTCCTGCTGCGAGGGCATCCGTGGCCCGTCGGGCGCCGGTGCGCAACCGGAACCAGCGGCCTCCAACCCGGCGCCCGGCCCTCGGGCCCCGTCTGACGAAGGGTCGTCGTGCGAGGCCAGGCCCCTTCGTCGCATGGCCAAGGAGCGGTCGGGGCCGCATAGGGTGCCCCGCATGAGCATCATCGGAGTCGGCATCGACGTGGCCGAGATCGATCGCTTCCGGGCCGCCCTGGAACGCACCCCCGGGCTGGCCGAACGGCTCTTCCTGGAGCGCGAGTTGCTGCTGCCTGGCGGTGAGCGGCGCGGGATCGCCTCGCTGGCCGCGCGGTTCGCGGCGAAGGAGGCGGTGGCCAAGGCGCTCGGCGCGCCGGGCGGGCTGCACTGGACCGACGCCGAGGTGTACGTCGAGGACAGCGGTCAGCCCCGGCTGCGCGTGTCGGGCACGGTCGCGGCCCGCGCGGCCGAACTCGGCGTGAAGTTCTGGCATGTGTCGCTCAGCCACGACGCGGGTGTCGCCTCGGCGGTGGTCGTCGCCGAGGGATAGCGTGCGATCCCGGCCCTCGGGGCGGGGCCGGACAACTCCCGCGCCCTCCGTCATGGTGTGAGCGCGGTGGGGGAGACTCGGCCGTATGCGTACTGCGTACAGCGTGGAGACGGTGAGGACGGCCGAGCGTGCGCTCATGGCCCGGCTTCCGGACGGGGCGCTCATGCAGCGCGCCGCCGCCGGACTGGCCGCGGCCTGCGCCCAGTTGCTGGGGCGGGTGTACGGCAGCCGGGTGGTGCTGCTGGTCGGCAGCGGGGACAACGGCGGCGACGCCCTGTACGCCGGGGCTCGGCTCGCCCGGCGCGGGGCCGGCGTGACGGCGGTACTGCTGTCGCCCGAGAGGACCCACCAGGGCGGGCTCGCGGCCCTTCGCAGGGCGGGCGGTACGGTGGCGGACCCCTCTGACGCCGCCGAGGAGGCGGTCCGGGCCGCCGACCTCGTCGTCGACGGGATCGTCGGGATCGGCGGCAAGGGCGGGCTCCGGCCCGACGCCGCACGGCTCGCCGCGCTCGCCGGCGCCTCGCGCGCGGTCGTCGTCGCCGTGGACCTGCCGAGCGGTGTCGAGGCCGACAGCGGACAGGTGCGGGGGGACGCCGTACGGGCGGATCTCACCGTGACGTTCGGCACGCACAAGCCGGCGCTGCTCATCGATCCTGCGCGGGAGTACGCCGGTTCCGTACGGCTCGTCGACATCGGGCTCGAACTGCCCGAGCAGGCCGAGCTGGAGGCGTTGCAGCACGCGGACGTGGCCGCGCTGCTGCCGGTGCCGCCGGCCGAGAGCGACAAGTACCGGCGGGGCGTCGTCGGCATCGCCGCCGGGTCCGCGCGCTATCCCGGAGCGGCCGTGCTCGCGGTCTCGGGGGCGCTGCGCGGCGGGGCCGGGGCCGTGCGGTACGTGGGGCCCGCCGGGAGCGCGGTGATCGCCCGCTTCCCGGAGACGCTGATCTCCGACCGGGGGCCCGCCAGGGCCGGACGGGTGCAGGCCTGGGTGGTCGGTCCGGGCGCGGGCGACGACGCGGCGACCGTGGCCGAGGTGCTGGAGGCGGACGTACCCGTCCTCGTCGACGCGGACGGGCTCAGGCTGGCCGACCGGGACGCCGTACGCGCCCGTACGGCGCCGACGCTGATGACCCCGCACGCGGGCGAGGCCGCCGCACTGCTCGGCGTGGCGCGCGAGGAGGTCGAGGGCGCGCGGCTCGCGGCGGTACGGGAGCTGGCGTCCCGCTACCGGGCGACCGTCCTCCTCAAGGGCTCGACGACGCTGGTGGCGGACCCCGACGGCGGCCCGGTACGCGTGAACGCCACCGGCACCCCGTGGCTGGCGACCGCGGGCAGCGGAGACGTGCTGTCCGGCCTGGCGGGGTCGCTTCTCGCGGCCGGCCTCTCGGCCCGGGACGCGGCGAGCGTGGCGGCGTACCTGCACGGCCTGGCGGGCCGCTACGCCGCGGACGGCGCGCCGGCGGGGGCGCACGACGTGGCCGGCGCCATCCCCGAGGCGTGGCGGGACGTGCGGGGCTGAGCGGGTGGGCCCCGATGGGCCCTGGGGAGCCCTGAATGGGCGTGGACGGCCCTGGCTGGGCGTGCACCGGCCCGAATGGCGTGCATGGGCCGGGCCTGGTCCGGACCAGGCCCGGACCAGGCCCGGTTGAGGGACACCGGCCGCCGGAACGCTACCCGCCGGTACCGTCGTCCCCGTGCCGTCCGGCCCCTCTGAGACACTGGGGCGCGATGGAACGAATCGAGACAGCACCCCTGCGCGCCCGCGCCGAGATCGATCTGGCGGCCCTGCGGGCGAACGTGCGTGCCCTGCGCGCCCTCGCGCCCGGCTCGGCCCTGATGGCCGTCGTGAAGTCGGACGCGTACGGCCACGGGGCCGTTCCGTGCGCCCGCGCGGCCCTCGAAGCCGGCGCCGAGTGGCTCGGCACGGCCACGCCCGAGGAGGCCCTCGCGCTGCGCGAGGCAGGAGTGCCAGGCCGCGTCCTGTGCTGGCTATGGACCCCCGGCGGTCCCTGGCAGCGTGCCGTCGAGGCCGACATCGACGTGTCCGTCAGCGGCCTGTGGGCCCTCGACGAGGTGCGCGAGGCGGCCGCCGCCGCGGGCGTGCCCGCCCGGGTCCACCTCAAGGCCGACACCGGCCTGGGCAGGAACGGCTGCCAGCCCGGCGACTGGCCGGAACTCGTCGCCGAGGCCCTGCGCGCCCAGGCCGACGGCCTGGTCACCGTCGTCGGCCTGTGGTCCCACTTCGCCTGCGCCGACGAACCCGGCCACCCCTCCGTCCAGGCCCAACTGGCCCGCTTCCGCGAGATGGTGGCGTACGCCGAGCAGCAGGGCGTGCGCCCCGAGGTGCGGCACATCGCCAACTCGCCCGCCACGCTGACCCTGCCCGAGGCCCACTTCGACCTCGTACGCACCGGAATCGCGATGTACGGCATCTCACCGAGCCCCGAACTCGGCACCCCCGCCGACCTCGGACTGCGCCCGGTGATGACCCTCAAGGCCTCGCTCGCCCTGGTCAAGCAGGTTCCCGGCGGCCACGGCGTCAGTTACGGCCATCTGTACACCACCCCCGGCGCCACCACCCTCGGCCTGGTCCCGGTCGGCTACGCGGACGGCATCCCACGCCACGCCTCCGGTACGGGACCGGTCCTGGTCGACGGCAAGCTGCGCACCGTCGCGGGCCGGATCGCCATGGACCAGTTCGTGGTGGACCTGGGCGGCGACGAGCCCCCGCCCGGCACCGAGGCGGTCCTCTTCGGCCCCGGCGACCGGGGCGAACCCACCGCCGAGGACTGGGCGCAGGCGGCCGGAACCATCGCTTACGAAATCGTGACCCGGATCGGAACCCGCGTCCCGCGCGTCTACGTAAAGGTGAACGCGGAACAAGATGGGTAATCCACACGGGTGAGCCGGGGCAGACGTACGGCTGAACGAGCGGGGGCCCCGGCACGAAGGAGCGGGACGTGAGCGAGAGCAGCGCGGAGACGGCGGGAGCCGTCGTGGGCGCGACCGCCGCTGCCGCCGGCAACTGGCGTCTCGCCGGTCTCGCCGGCGCCGCGATAGGCGTGGTCGCGGCGGGTGCCGCGGCCGGCGTCGCGATCGAGCGGATGACGGTCGGCCGCGGTATGCGCAGGAAGGCCCGGCTGGCCCTCGACTCGGCGGGGCCGTACGGCACCCTCCGCGGCATCCCCGGCAAGGCGTACGCGGACGACGGCACCGAGCTGTACTACGAGGTCGACGACGTCGAGCGGGCGGAGAGGATCCCCGCACAGCGGCGCCGCCGGCTCTTCGGACGCAAGGCCCCGGCCCCGGTCACCGTCGTCTTCAGCCACGGCTACTGCCTCAACCAGGACTCCTGGCACTTCCAGCGGGCCGCGCTGCGCGGCGTCGTCCGTACCGTGCACTGGGACCAGCGCAGCCACGGCCGCTCCGGGCGGGGCATGGCGCAGGCCGACGGCACACCGGTCTCCATAGACCAGCTCGGACGCGACCTGAAGGCCGTGATCGACGCGGCCGTGCCCGAGGGGCCGATCGTGCTCGTCGGCCACTCCATGGGCGGCATGACGGTCATGGCCCTCGCCGACCAGTACCCGGAACTGATCCGCGACCGGGTCGTCGGCGTCGCCCTCGTGGGTACGTCGTCCGGGCGGCTCGGTGAGGTCAACTTCGGACTGCCCGTCGCTGGCGTCAACGCGATACGCCGCATCCTGCCCGGAGTGCTGAGAGCGCTCGGGCAGCAGGCCGAGCTGGTGGAGAAGGGGCGCAGGGCCACCGCCGACCTGTTCGCGGGGATCATCAAGCGGTACTCGTTCGCGTCCCGGGACATCGATCCGGCCGTCGCCCGGTTCGCCGAGCGGATGATCGAGAGCACGCCGATCGACGTGGTCGCCGAGTTCTACCCGGCCTTCACCGACCACGACAAGACCGAGGCGCTCGCCCGATTCGCCGACCTCCCGGTGCTCGTCCTCGCCGGAGTGCAGGACCTCGTCACCCCCAGCGAGCACAGCGAGGCGATCGCCGACCTGCTGCCGGACGCCGAGCTCGTGCTCGTCCCGGACGCCGGGCACCTGGTGATGCTGGAGCACCCCGAGGTCGTCACCGACCGCCTCGCCGACCTCCTGATGCGCTCGGGAGCGGTCCCCGCAGGGGCTACCGTGGGGGGCTATGGAAGCACCAGCACCGCACAGCCCGGCTGAGGCCCCCACGCCGGGCGTCACCGTCGAGCTCACCGTCACCTCCCCCGAACAGATGCAGGAACTGGGGCGCCGGCTGGCCAAGCTGCTGCGCGCCGGCGACCTCGTGCTGCTGAACGGCGAGCTGGGCGCGGGCAAGACCACGCTGACCCGCGGGCTCGGCGAGGGCCTGGGGGTACGGGGGGCGGTCACCTCGCCGACCTTCGTCATCGCCCGCGTGCACCCCTCGCTCGGGGACGGCCCGCCGCTGGTCCACGTGGACGCGTACCGGCTGGGCGGCGGCCTGGAGGAGATGGAGGACCTCGACCTCGACGTCTCGCTGCCGGAGTCGGTGGTCGTCGTGGAGTGGGGCGAGGGCAAGGTCGAGGAGCTGACGGAGGACCGTCTGCACGTGACGATCCACCGGGCGGTGGGCGACACGACGGACGAGGTCCGGCATGTGACGCTCGCGGGGTTCGGGGAGCGCTGGGCGCAGGTGGATCTGGGAGCGCCCCTTTAGCAGTGCGGGATGCCTGCACCATGCGGGTAACGTCCCGACAAGGCGTCGGCAAGATATTGCGCCGCGGGCATCCGGCGTGGTCACATGGGCGGTAAGGACCGTGGTCAGGTCTGCCTAACCCTGTCGCCCCCGCGACACCAGGAGGCGTCCATGCCGGCTTCAGAACGCGACGAGGCGCAGCCGCGCGTGGTGCCCGGACCGGGCGACGTGTCGATGAAGGATCTGCTCGCGTCGTGCGCCGCGGCCAAGGCGGTCTCGACCCCGCCGAGGGACCCGGCGCCCGACAAGCCCCAGCCGGCTCCCGTGACCGAGGACCGGCGCAAGGCCGCGTAGGGCGCGGCGTCCGCTACGTGCTGCCGCTACGTGATGGCGATACGCGATGCCGATACGCGATTGGTGCCCGCCACGGGACGGCGACCACTACCTGACGACGACCACCTTCTGGTTGATCGTCGCGAACTCCCACATCGTCGTACCGTCCGCACGCGACTCGCGGATCCCGCCCAGCTTCTTGGACGCGTCCGGCTTCGGTGTCGAGCCGTCCACGGCCGCGCTGAAGCCGAACACCACGCCGTCGCTCACCGCGAACCGCACGATGTGCTCCACCTGCTTGCCGTCCGAACCGGTCCCGGCCGCGGTCCGGGACGTCACCGCGTACGTCCCAGGGGCGGGGTCCACCGACCCGGGCATCACGGTGAAGGTCCGTTCCACCTTGTTGTCCGTGTCGACCAGCCACACCCGGTCGTCGCCGAGCGAGTACACCACCCGCTCCCCGGTGCCGGAGTCCCCGGGCAGCGCCGCCGGGTTCGCCTTGTCCCGCGGGGCCTTGGGCGCGCCGGCCCCCGGCGACTTCTTCACCTGCGGCTTGCCCAGCGTGTCGGGCACGTGCGCCGACGCCTGGTAGGCGAGGAAACCGACCGCGGCGACGGCCGCCACGGTGAGCCCGGCCACGAATCCCGAGCTGCTCCTAGCCACCCTTGCCCACCTCTCGACACCGTGCACGCGCTTGCGTCGCACACCTTTGCTGTGACGGTAGCAGCAGCCGCGATGCGGACCGGCCCGGCCGTGCGAGGGGCGCGGGCGCCGTACGCTGTTTGCGTGCTCTTGCTCGCTCTGGATACCGCCACCCCCGCCGTGACCGTCGCGCTGCACGACGGCACGTCCGTCGTCGCCTCGACGAGCCAGGTCGACGCCCGGCGGCACGGGGAACTCCTGCTGCCCGCCGTCGACCGGATCCTCGCCGAGGCGGGCACCCGTCTCGACGCCGTCACCGGCGTCGTCGTCGGTGTGGGCCCCGGCCCGTACACCGGGCTGCGGGTCGGTCTGATGACCGCCGACACGTTCGGACTCGCGCTCGGTGTGCCCGTGTACGGCCTGTGCACCCTCGACGGCCTCGCGTACGCCTCCGATCTGACCGTGCCCTTCGTGGTCGCCACGGACGCACGCCGCAAGGAGGTCTACTGGGCGCGCTACGACGATGCCCGCACCCGTGTCACCGAGCCCGCCGTCGACCGTCCCGCCGAGATCACCGAGAAGGTCGCGGGCCTGCCCGCCGTCGGCGCCGGCGCACTGCTGTACCCGGACACCTTCCCGCACGTCCACGAGCCCGAGCACGTCTCGGCGGCGGCCCTCGCCTCCCTGGCCGCCGAGAAGCTCGCCCGGGGCGAGGAACTGCCCGCGCCGCGTCCGCTGTACCTGCGCCGCCCCGACGCACAGGTGCCCAAGAGCTACAAGGTGGTCACGCCGAAGTGACCGAGCCCGTGACCCCGCCCGAGACGCCCCGGCTGCGCGAGATGCGCTGGTGGGACATCGACCCCGTGCTGGAGCTGGAGAAGGACCTCTTCCCGGAGGACGCCTGGTCGCGGGGCATGTTCTGGTCCGAGCTCGCGCACTCCCGGGGCCCGGAGGCCACCCGCCGCTACGTCGTGGCCGTCGAGGGCGAGCGCATCGTCGGCTATGCGGGGCTGACCGCCCAGGGTGAGCTCGCCGACATCCAGACCATCGCCGTGGCCCGCGACCGGTGGGGCACGGGGCTCGGCGGGCGGCTGCTGACCGAGCTGCTGCGCGCCGCGACCGCGTTCGAGTGCGCCGAGGTGATGCTCGAGTGCCGGGTCGACAACGTACGCGCGCAGAAGCTGTACGAGCGCTTCGGCTTCGAGGCCATCGGGTTCAGGCGCGGCTACTACCAGCCGGGGAACGTGGACGCCCTGGTGATGCGCCTGACCACCACGCCCGACGGCGACTTCGCCGCGGGCTCCCCATCAGTACGAGGAACCGAGATCAATGGCTGACCAACCCCTGGTCCTGGGGATCGAGACGTCCTGTGACGAGACCGGTGTAGGCATCGTCCACGGGACCACCCTCCTCGCGGACGCCGTAGCGTCCAGTGTCGACGAGCACGCGCGCTACGGCGGGGTCGTCCCGGAGGTCGCGTCGCGCGCCCACCTGGAAGCGATGGTGCCGACCATCGAGCGCGCGCTGAAGGACGCGGGAGTCTCCGCGAAGGACCTCGACGGCATCGCGGTCACCGCCGGGCCGGGCCTGGCCGGCGCCCTGCTGGTCGGCGTGTCCGCGGCGAAGGCGTACGCGTACGCGCTCGGCAAGCCGCTGTACGGCGTCAACCACCTGGCCTCGCATATCTGCGTGGACCAGCTCGAGCACGGCGCGCTGCCGGAGCCGACGATGGCGCTGCTGGTCAGCGGCGGCCACTCGTCGCTGCTGCTCTCCACGGACATCACCTCGGACGTACGGCCGATGGGTTCGACGATCGACGACGCGGCAGGCGAGGCCTTCGACAAGATCGCGCGCGTGCTGAACCTCGGCTTCCCGGGCGGCCCGGTCATCGACCGGTACGCCAAGGAGGGCGACCCGGAGGCGATCGCGTTCCCGCGTGGTCTGACCGGCCCGCGCGACCCCGCGTACGACTTCTCCTTCTCCGGTCTGAAGACGGCCGTGGCCCGCTGGATCGAGGCCAGGCGCGCGGCGGGGGAGGAGGTGCCGGTCCGTGATGTGGCGGCGTCCTTCCAGGAAGCGGTGGTGGACGTGCTGACCCGCAAGGCGGTGCGCGCCTGCAAGGACCAGGGCGTCGACCATCTGATGATCGGCGGCGGCGTGGCGGCGAACTCCCGCCTGCGCGTCCTGGCCCAGGAGCGGTGCGAGGCGGCCGGTATCCGCCTGCGCGTGCCCCGCCCCAAGCTCTGCACGGACAACGGCGCGATGGTCGCCGCGCTGGGCGCGGAGATGGTCGCCCGGGGCCGTGCGTCGTCGTCCTGGGATCTGTCGGCGGACTCGTCGCTGCCGGTGACCGACCCGCATGTGCCGGGCAACTCGCACGACCACGACCACGTGCACGAGGTGAGCAAGGAGAACCTCTACTCGTGACGGTCGCGCTGATGTGGGAGGCCCGGGCGGTCGCCGGCCGGGGTGAGGACCTGCTGGCCTGGGCCCGCGCCCAGGAGCTGACGCCCCCGCCCCTGCGCCGTGAGACCTTCCGGGCACCGCAGGACCGCGTCCTCGTCATCACGTGGTGGGACGCGGAGTTCACCGCCGACCTCCCCGAACTGCCGGAGCCGGACGGCGAGTTGGTCACCCGGACGGTGCATCGGTGGCGGTTCGAGTCGGTGACGGCGGACTGACCGCCTCAACTCCCTTTCCCTGCCGAATCTTTCGGGTGGTGCGCCGAATCTTCCGGGCATACGATCCCGCCCATGACTTCCGCGCAATCCGCCGGCACGAACGGAGGGCGGCGCTCCGCGCAGACCGCCACGCTCGCCGAGATAGCCCGTGAGGCCGGGGTGTCGGCGCCCACGGTGTCCAAGGTGCTCAACGGCCGGGCCGACGTCGCCCCGGCGACCCGGGCCCGCGTCGAGGAACTGCTGCGTGCCTACGGCTACCGCCGGCGCCGGGCCGAAGCGAGCCGTGCGCCCCTGATCGACCTCGTCTTCCACGAGCTGGAGAGCGCCTGGGCGATGGAGGTCATCCGTGGGGTGGAGAACGCGGCGCGCGACGCGGGGCTGAGCGTGGTGCTGTCCGAGAGCGCGGGGCGGCTCACACCCGGCCGTACCTGGGCCGACCAGGTCGCCGCCCGCCGCCCGCACGGTGTGATCCTCGTGCTGTCCAGTCTCGACGCCTCCCAGCGTGCGCTGCTGACCAGCCGTTCCATCCCGTTCGTGGTCATGGACCCGGCGGGCGACCCGGGCGACGACGTGCCGTCCATCGGCGCCACCAACTGGCACGGCGGTCTGGCCGCGACCCGGCATCTGATCGAGCTGGGGCACACCCGGATCGGCGCGATCAGCGGGCCCGCGCGCATGATGTGCAGCCGCGCGCGGGTCGACGGCTACCGGGCGGCCCTGGAGACCGCCGGGCTGCCCGTGGATCCGGGCCTGGTCCGGACGGGGGACTTCCATCACGAGGCGGGCTACCGGCTCGGCCGTGAACTGCTGTGCCGCCCGGACCGGCCGACGGCTCTCTTCGCCGGCAACGACCTCCAGGCGCTGGGGGTCTACGAGGCGGCGCGCGAGCTGGGGTTGCGCATCCCGGAGGACCTCAGTGTGGTCGGGTTCGACGACCTGCCGGTGGCTCGCTGGGTGGGGCCGCCGTTGACGACCGTACGGCAGCCGCTCATGGAGATGGCGGAGGCGGCGGCACGGCTGGTGCTGGACCTCGGCCGTGCGGAGGCGCCCACGGCGGCGACCCGCGTCGAGCTGGCGACCAGCCTGGTGGTGCGCAGCAGCACCGGGGCGCCGACCGCGTGACCGATAGGTCCCTGCCGACCGGCAGTTGACGTACCGGCCTCCGAAACTTTCGCGCTTTTCCGCAGTGCCGTCGGGCGCAGGCGGGGCGAGAAGGTGAGATTTTCCGAAGAATGACGCTCCGCTGTCTCTGCTCGCAATAATTCGGACTTATGTTCCTCCGTGTGGCTTCGGTTGATGCACACGGGGGCGGGGACGGGGACGGGGATGGTGACGGGGGCGTGGGGAGACGCGGCGGCCGGCGGACACGGCTGATCAGATTCGTCGGCGCGGTGATCGCGTGCGGCGTCGTCCTCACGACCGCCGGGGCGGCCTGGGCGTACTGGCATCTCAACCACAACATCAAGAGCGTCGACATCGACGGCGCGCTGGGCAGCGACCGCCCGGCGCGCCCGACACCCTCGGTCTCCGCGTCCGCATCGCCCCTGCCGAGCGGCGCCCTGAACATCCTGGTCCTGGGCTCCGATTCGCGCAGCGGCAAGCAGAACGCCGCCCTCGGCGGGGGCGACATCTCGGGTGCCCGTTCGGACACGGCGATGGTGGTGCACATCGACGCGGGCCGCACGAAGGCCACCGTGGTCAGCATCCCGCGCGACACCCTCGTCACCCGGCCGTCGTGCCCGCCGGCGTCGGGCGGCAGGACGGCGGTGGCGTACGGGGTGATGTTCAACACCGCCTACGAGCTGGGCGGTCCCGTCTGTGCGGTCAAGACGGTCGAGTCGATCACACGGATCCGCATGGACCACTTTCTGGAGATCGACTTCTCGGGGTTCGCCAAGCTGGTGGACGCGCTCGGCGGCGTGACGGTGACGACGGACCAGGACATCGACGACGACAAGAGCCACCTGGACCTGAAGGCGGGCGCCCACCACCTGAACGGCACCCAGGCCCTGGCCCTGGCCCGCACCCGGTACGGCATAGGCGACGGCAGCGACCTCGGCCGCATAGCCCTCCAGCAGAAGCTGGTGAAGGCGCTGCTGGACCAGCTCGCCTCGACGGATCTGCTCACCGATCCCGCGAAGCTGTACCGGGTCGCCGACGCGACCACCGGCAGCCTGACCACGGACACGGGCCTGGACTCGCTGCCGGTGCTGACGCGTCTGGGCGAGAGCCTGAAGGGCCTGACGTCGAAGAACGTGACGACGGTGATGATGCCGGTGGTGCCCGCACCCTCGGACGCCAACCGGGTGGTGGCGAAGGAACCGGAGGCGAGCGAGCTGTGGGCGTCGCTGCGGTGAGAACGGCCCGGAAAAAAATCATCGAAGAAAATCGCGGGACGTGTCGATCCCCGGCGCGGTCGTTCGACGTAAGGGGTGTGAGGCCGGGAACAGCCCGGCCGCCGTACCCGAGGAGTCACCATGCCGCGTTTCCTGTCGATCGTGCGCGTCGACGAGACCACCGCGCCCGCTGAGGGCCCCAGCCCCGAGCTGATGCAGCGCATGGGTGAGCTGATCGAGGAGATCACCAAGGCCGGGGTCATGCTCGACACCGCCGGGCTCACGCCGGCCGCCCAGGGCGCCCGGGTGCGCTGGGAGGGCGGGAAACTCTCCGTCACGGACGGCCCGTTCACCGAGTCGAAGGAGGTCATCGGCGGCTACGCGCTCATGCAGTGCAAGGACAGGGCCGAGGCGATCGAGTGGGCCAAGCGGTTCGTGAAGGTGCACGAGGAGTACTGGACGATCACCTGTGAGGTCCGGGAGATCGCCGAGGCGTGAGGGCCGCTTTGCGTCCGCGCGCCGAGGGTGTTGCATGGTGGGCTGTGGAACAGCAGCCCGCCCCCGCCCCCGACGGCCCGGTCGGCGCCATCGAGACCGTCTTCCGGATGGAGTCCCCGCGCGTCATCGCCGGTGTCACGCGGATCGTCCGGGACGTCGGGATCGCCGAGGAGCTGGCGCAGGACGCCCTGGTCGCCGCGTTGGAGCAGTGGCCGCGGGACGGCGTGCCCGACAACCCGGGCGCCTGGCTCATGGCCGCCGCCAGGCACCGCGCGATCGACCTCGTGCGCCGCCGGGAGAGGTACGCGCGCAAGCTGGAGGAGGTCGGGCGGGACCTCCAGGCGGCGCCGTACCACGTGGACGTGCCGTCCGACCCGGACGACATCGACGACGACCTGCTGCGGCTCGTGTTCACCGCCTGCCACCCGGTGTTGTCCGCCGAGTCCCGCATCGCGCTCACCCTGCGGCTGCTCGGCGGACTGACCACGGCCGAGATCGCACGCGCGTTCCTCGTGCCGGAGGCCACCGTCGCGCAGCGCATCGTCCGCGCGAAACGGACACTCGCGACGAAGGGCGTCGCCTTCGAGGTGCCGTACGGCCCCGAGCGCGAGGCCCGGCTCGGGTCCGTGCTCGAGGTCATCTACCTGGTCTTCAACGAGGGGTACGCGGCCACGGCCGGCGACGACCTGCTGCGCCCCGCCCTGTGCGAGGACGCCCTGCGGCTGGCCCGGGTGCTGGCCGAGCTGATGCCCAAGGAACCCGAGGTGCACGGGCTGGCCGCACTGCTGGAGTTCCAGGCCTCCCGAACCGCGGCCCGCACCGGGCCGGACGGCGGGCCCGTGCTGCTGAAGGACCAGAACCGGGCCCGCTGGAACCGCCTGCTCGTCGCCCGCGGCATCGCTGCCCTCGGCCGCGCCGACGCGGTCGCCGCAGGGGCCCCTGGCCCGTACGTCCTGCAGGCCGCGATCGCCGCCTGCCACGCGCTCGCGTACACGTACGAGGAGACGGACTGGGCACGGATCGCCACGCTGTACGGTCTGCTGGCCGACCGCTCCCCCTCACCGGTCGTCGAGCTGAACCGCGCGGTCGCCGTCTCGATGGCGGAGGGACCGGGCCCGGCCCTGGAGATCGTCGACCGGCTGGCCGCTGAACCGGCCCTGCGCGACTACCACTTGCTGCCGAGCGTCCGCGGAGACCTGCTGGCCCGGCTCGGACGCAGGGCCGAGGCTCGTGAGGAGTTCGTCCGGGCCGCCGCCCTCGCCCGCAACGAAAGGGAACGTGAGCTGCTCACGGCACGCGCGGAGGACTGTCGTTAGGCGGGGTGCCCGAGCAGCATCGTCGGCGCCCCGGCGACCCGGGTCAGGAACACGGTCACCGCGTTCGGGCCGTGCGGCTTGGGCAGGACCTTGCGGCGCAGTTCCTCCGGTTCGACGGCCGAGCCGCGCTTCTTCACGGTCAGGATCCCGACCTCCCGCTCCCGCAGCAGCGCCTTCAGCTTCTTCACGTTGAAGGGGAGCCGGTCGGTGATCTCGTACGCGGTGGCGTACGGGGAGCCGCGGCGCCCGTCGGCCGTCACATAGGCGATCGTCTCGTCGATCAGGCCGCCGTCCACGTCCTCGGCCACCTCCGCCACCAGGTGGGCGCGGATCACGGCGCCGTCGGGTTCGTAGAGGTAGCGGCCGAGCGGACGCACCGGCGGGTCGGGCAGGCCGCGACCGCGCAGCACGCGCGGTCCGGGCAGGAGCGTGGCCCGAACCTCGCCCGGCCGCGTGCCGAACCACAGCACCGCCTCCTTCACGTCCCCGCCGTCCGAGATCCACTCGGCCTCCGCCTCGCCGGGCACCATCTCGTGCGGGATGCCCGGCGCCACCTTCAGGGCGGCGTGCCGGGCCTTCAGGGCCGTGGCCACGGCCCAGGACAGCGGGGGCGAGTACGCCTCCGGATCGAAGATGCGGCCGCGCCCTCCTCGCCGCGCGGGATCGACGAAGACGGCGTCGTACGAGGAGACGTCCACCTCGGTGACGTCGGCCTCGCGGACCTCGATCAGGGAGGCGAGGCCCAGCGCGTCGGCGTTCGCGCGCGCCACGGCCGCCGTCAGCGGGTCGCGGTCCACGGCCAGGACGCGGATGCCGGCCCGGGCGAGCGCGATGGCGTCGCCGCCCACGCCGCAGCACAGGTCGGCGACGGATGTCACCCCGAGGGCCCGGAAACGCTCGGCGCGGTGGGTGGCGACCGTCGCCCGGGTGGACTGCTCGACGCCGTTCGGCGTGAAGAACATCCGCTGTGCGTCGCCCGCGCCGAACTTCGCCGCCGCCCGCTCCCGCAGCCGTGCCTGTGCGAGGGCCGCGGACACCAGCTCGGCCGGGTGCTCGCGGCGCAGCCGGGTGGCGACGGCCAGCTCCCGCGCCGGGTCGGTGCCGCGCACCTCGTCCAGGAGGGCGCGGCCCTCGGGGGTGAGCAGGGAGGCGAAGGAGAGGTCGTTCACCCGGTCATTGTCGGCCAGTCGGTGGATGGCGTGCGCCGGGTCGCGGTGTCGGCCCACCGTGGCGGACGGTGGCTGGAAGGATCCGGCACCATGCGACTCGTAGGACAGGATGACAAAAAGTGCGCAAAGTGCACTGATGTGCGTGTGCCGCGCTTGACGGGTCCTGGGTCGACGGTCGCGGCCCGCACGAGCCTCGCCGTCCTGGCCGCCACCGCCCTCGCCGTCGGGTGCACCGGTGGCGAAGGGGTGCACGGCATGCACGGCGCGCACGGCCCGCAGGAGCCCTTCAAGCCTCCGGCGGCGCGGGCGGACCGGAACGGCAAGATGCCCGACCTGATCCGCAGGTTCCCCAAGAAGGTGACCGGCGAGGGGTACGCGGTGGCACGCCTGGAGGACTACCTGTGAGGGCACGGCGGCTGCGCGCACTGCTGGCAGCGGTCCTGGCCGCCGCGGTCCTGGCCGGAGCGGCCGGCTGCGCCCAGTCGGTTGACCCCATCGAACGGCTGGGCAAGAAGGCGGCGCAGAGGGTGCGCAGGTCGTACGGCCCGCACGAGGGGGCGTACCGCCGCTGGGGGCTCGCCGCCCCGCTCGCGCCACCGCCCCGCCCGGCCCGCCCCCTGCCTCGCCACGTCGAACCGGAGGACGAAGGGCTGCCGGAGGTCCTCGACCGCGTCCCCACCCACGACAGGGTCGTCTTCCTCACCTACGACGAGGGCGCCGAGCGTGACCCCCGGTTCGTCGAGATGGTCCGGGACCTGCGGCTGCCCGTCAGTGTGTTCCTCACGGACAGTGGCGACGGACCCGGGTACGCGCGCATCGGCCGGCTGCGGGCTGCGGGGGCGACCATCCAGAACCACACCCTGGACCACGCCGGACTGCGCGGCCGTCCCTACGCGGAACAGCGCGCCCAGATCTGCGCCGGGCGGGACCGTCTGCGCTCCCGCCTGGTCCGGCGGCCTCTTCTGCTGCGCCCGCCCTACGGCAGGTACGACCGCACGACGCTGCGGGCCGCGGCGGACTGCGGCATCAAGGCCCTGATCCTGTGGCGCCCGGCGCACGCCTACGGAAGGTCCACGGCCCTCCATCCGGGCGACATCCTCCGCCCCCACGAACCGGGCCGCCCCCAGACCTCCCTGACCACGGAGACCACCCGGGTCCTGCGCCGCCTGCAGTCGAGGGGCTTCACGGTGGCCCGCTTGGAGGACTACCTCTGACGGGCCGACAGCGGGTCTGGGGCGGAGCCCCCAGGGCGGTCACCCCACCACCGGGTGAACACCGACCGCCGGGCAACCGAACTCACCACGGCGCGCGCGCCAGGCATTGGCACTCCGCTTGACCGAGTGCTAATCGCGGTCATAGTCTCGGCTCTGGCACTCACCACCGGAGAGTGCCAACAAAGCGACGGGCAGGTCCGGCACCCGCGACGACGGATCGACCTGGTCGCCACCTCAGACAGTTAACCCCGTGAGATCTCCGAAGGGGGAGGTCGGATCGTGACGACCGCCAGCTCCAAGGTTGCCATCAAGCCGCTCGAGGACCGCATCGTGGTCCAGCCGCTGGACGCCGAGCAGACCACGGCCTCTGGCCTGGTCATTCCGGACACCGCCAAGGAGAAGCCCCAGGAGGGCGTCGTCCTGGCCGTGGGCCCGGGCCGCTTCGAGGACGGCAACCGCCTTCCGCTCGACGTCAAGGTCGGCGACGTCGTGCTCTACAGCAAGTACGGCGGCACCGAGGTGAAGTACAACAACGAGGAGTACCTCGTTCTCTCGGCCCGCGACGTGCTCGCGATCATCGAGAAGTAGTTCACCTCGAAGCACTCCTTGCTTTGAGCTGCGCCCCTGGCCCCCGCGACCGATAAGAGAAGCCGGGCGCCCGGGGCGCAGTTTCGTTCATCCAGATTTCCGAGAGGGCTCCCGCTGCCATGGCGAAGATCCTGAAGTTCGACGAGGACGCCCGTCGCGCCCTCGAGCGCGGCGTCAACAAGCTGGCCGACACGGTCAAGGTGACCATCGGCCCCAAGGGCCGCAACGTCGTCATCGACAAGAAGTTCGGCGCCCCCACCATCACCAACGACGGCGTCACCATCGCCCGTGAGGTGGAGATCGAGGACCCGTACGAGAACCTCGGCGCCCAGCTGGTCAAGGAGGTGGCGACCAAGACCAACGACATCGCGGGTGACGGCACCACCACCGCCACCGTGCTCGCCCAGGCGCTGGTGCGCGAGGGTCTGCGGAACGTCGCCGCGGGCGCTTCCCCGGCCGCCCTGAAGAAGGGCATCGACGCCGCCGTCAAGGCCGTCTCCGACGACCTGCTGGCCACCGCCCGCCCGATCGACGAGAAGTCCGACATCGCCGCCGTCGCCGCGCTGTCCGCCCAGGACCAGCAGGTCGGCGAGCTGATCGCCGAGGCGATGGACAAGGTCGGCAAGGACGGTGTCATCACCGTCGAGGAGTCCAACACCTTCGGTCTGGAGCTGGACTTCACCGAGGGCATGGCCTTCGACAAGGGCTACCTGTCGCCGTACTTCGTGACGGACCAGGAGCGTATGGAGGCCGTCCTCGACGACCCGTACATCCTCATCAACCAGGGCAAGATCTCCGCCATCGCGGACCTGCTGCCGCTGCTGGAGAAGGTCATCCAGGCCGGTTCCTCCAAGCCGCTGCTGATCATCGCCGAGGACGTCGAGGGCGAGGCCCTGTCCACCCTGGTCGTCAACAAGATCCGCGGCACCTTCAACGCGGTCGCCGTCAAGGCCCCCGGCTTCGGTGACCGCCGCAAGGCGATGCTGCAGGACATGGCGGTCCTCACCGGCGCCACGGTCGTCTCCGAGGAGGTCGGCCTCAAGCTCGACCAGGTCGGCCTGGACGTGCTGGGCTCCGCCCGCCGCGTCACCGTCACCAAGGACGACACGACCATCGTCGACGGCGCCGGCAAGTCCGAGGACGTCGCGGGCCGCATCGCCCAGATCAAGGCCGAGATCGAGACCACGGACTCCGACTGGGACCGCGAGAAGCTCCAGGAGCGCCTCGCGAAGCTGGCCGGCGGCGTGTGCGTGATCAAGGTCGGCGCCGCCACCGAGGTGGAGCTGAAGGAGAAGAAGCACCGCCTGGAGGACGCCATCTCCGCGACCCGCGCCGCGGTCGAGGAGGGCATCGTCTCCGGTGGTGGCTCCGCCCTCGTCCACGCCTCCAAGGTGCTGGCCGACGGCCTCGGCAAGGAGGGCGACGAGGCCACCGGTGTCGCCATCGTGCGCCGCGCGGTCGTCGAGCCGCTGCGCTGGATCGCCGAGAACGCGGGCCTGGAGGGTTACGTCATCGCCTCCAAGGTCGCCGAGCTGGAGAAGGGCAACGGCTACAACGCCGCCACCGGCGAGTACGGCGACCTGATCAAGGCCGGTGTCATCGACCCGGTCAAGGTCACCCGCTCCGCCCTGGAGAACGCCGCCTCCATCGCCTCCCTGCTTCTGACGACCGAGACCCTGGTCGTCGAGAAGAAGGAAGAGGAGGAGCCCGCCGCGGCCGGCCACGGCCACGGTCACGCCCACTGACGTACGTCCTGCGTCGCCGAAGGCCCGGCACCCCGAGGGGTGCCGGGCCTTCCCGCTGCACCGCCCTACCGCTCCAGCTCGTCCAGCGCCCCCAGCTGCTCCATCAGCCCCAGCTGGTCGTGCTGCCACCAGGTCTCGGCGATCTTCGCGTCCGCACCGAAGCGGAAGAGGGTCATACCGGACATGCCGACTTTCCTGCCGGTGGACGGGATGCCCAGGAACTCGCCCTTGTGCGTGGCGTCCCAGGTCCACCGCGCACACACCCGGTCGCCCTGCTCGATCAGGTCCTCGATCGTGAAGGTGAAGTCGAAGGCGTCCCGCCACATCCGGTACTCGCGCCGGATGGCGTCCAGGCCGATGGTGTCCTGCGGGTTGACGGGGTCGTGGCTGTGGCAGCCCTCCGCGATCAGGTCGTTGAGCGGTGGCAGTTCGCCCGCAGTCGCCAGCGTGTCGAACAGGCGTCGCACCGCATCCGTGTACAACTGCTCGTCCCGCACCACCTCCAGATCGACGAAGGTGGGCATCTCGTCACACAGGGCGACCATCTCGCGGAAGACCTGGTCGGTCTCCGGGAGGTTGGAGTTCCGCATCGCCTCCTCGTAGGAGGGGAACTCCACGATCTCGATGAAGTGCGAGGCGTCGGACCGGTCCCTGCCGATCACGTCGTGGGTCGCCGTCCGCCTGCCTCTGGTCTTCTCGACCCATCTGTCCATGATCCGGTTCATCTCGTCGAACCGGCTGGTCTTGCAGTCGATGAGCTGCACGAATGTCATGACGCCGCCTCCGGCCCCCTGGGTCCTGACGCAGATATGCCCTATTTTCCCACCCGAGGGGCGGCGTCACCCGTGCTACTGCGGCCCGTACTTGCGCCCCGTCCGCGAGCTGATCCCGCCCAGCAGCGCGCGCGGCGTCACCTTCACCATGCCCATCAGCACCTTGTACCGCGGGTCCGGGATCGACAGCGTCTTGCCGCGGGCCAGGTCGGCGAGCGCGGTGGCGACCAGCTTGTCCGCGTCCAGCCACATCCAGTTCGGGATGTTGTCCGTGCCCATCCCGGCCCGCTGGTGGAACTCGGTGCGGACGAAGCCCGGGCACAGCGCCATCAGCCGTACGCCCGACCCGGCCAGGTCCTTCGCCGCGCCCTGCGTGAACTGCACGACCCACGCCTTCGACGCCCCGTACGTGCCGCGCGGCACGAACGCCGCGACCGAGGCCACGTTGACGACCCCGCCGCGACCGCGCTTCCGCATCGCCTCCGCCGCCGCGCTCGTCAGCCGTAGCACCGCCTCGCAGTGCACCTTGAGCATCCGCAGCTCGTCGGCCATCGACACGTCGAGGTAACGGCCCTTGTTGCCGAAACCCGCGTTGTTCACGAGCAGGTCGACCGGGTTCTTCAGGTCGGACAGGCGGCCGGCCACCGCCTCGATCCCCTCGTCGGTCGCCAGGTCCGCCGTCAGCACCTCGGCCTCGATGCCGTGCCGGTCGTGCAGCTCGGTCGCCTGCTCCCGCAGCCGCTTGGTGTCACGCGCCACCAGGACGAGGTCATGGCCGTCGGCGGCCAGCCGCCGTGCGAACGCGGCACCGATGCCCGCGGTCGATCCCGTAATCAGAGCCGTTGTCATGACCCAACGATAGTGACCCGGAGTCGGCGAGTCCGCCTGGCGGACCGGGCATTTCACCGGTCGCGCCGCCAACGTCGGTGCGCCTGGGACTAGTTCCGTCCCGCGTACTTGCGCGCGTACTCCCGTGCCGCCGTCACGCTCTCCGGGTGCAGCGCGTCACCCGCCGCCAACAGGCGCGGGAGCAGGTGCCGTTCCGTGGTCACGGCCCGGAACTGGAGGGCGACCGTGACGTCGTGGTCGGGCCGGTGCACGACGGTGATGGGGTCGCCGGCCCGTATCTCACCCGGCTCGATCACGCGCAGATAGGCGCCCGGCGCGCCCTTGTGCGTGAACCGCTTCACCCAGCCGCGTTCGCCCAGGTGCTCCTGGAAGGTACGGCACGGAATCCGCCCGCAGGTCACCTCCAGGACCAGCTCCGCGCCGATCCGCCAGCGCTCGCCGATCCGCGCGCCGGCCACGTCGAGACCCTCAGTGGTGAGGTTCTCGCCGAACGAGCCGCTCGGCAGCGACCGGCCCAGCTCACGCTCCCAGCCGTCGAGGTCCTCCCGGGCGAACGCGTACACCGCCTGGTCGTCACCGCCGTGGTGCCGCAGGTCGCACACCGCGTCCCCGGCCAGCCCGCTCGCGCCGGTCCCCTTCGGCCCGGGCGCGGTCACCCGCACGGGCCCGTCCACCGGCCGCTTGTCGATGCCGGTCAGACCCTCCGGCTGGTCGGTGTAGTCGACGGGCACGGGCCGGCCCACGTTCAGAGACAGAAGCTTCATGCCCGCACGGTAAGGGAGGTGCAGTCAAAGCGTCGACGCATTATTCGCAACCGTGCCCAAGGTTCGCTTATGCTCACCGGCGTGATCGAGGCTCGACATCTCCGTGTGCTGCGCGCCGTCGCCGCCACCGGCTCCTTCTCTGCGGCGGGGCGCGAGCTGGGCTGCACCCAGCCCGCCGTCAGCCAGCAGATGAAGGCCCTGGAGGCGTCGGTCGGCACGCCGCTGCTGGTGCGCAGCGGCCGCGAGATGCGCCTGACGGAGGCGGGCGAGGCGCTGGTGCGGCACGCGGCGGGCATCCTGGCCGGGCTGACCGCCGCCGAGGAGGAGGTCGCCGCCATCGCGGGCCTGAGGGCCGGCCGCGTCCGTCTCGTCTCCTTCCCGAGCGGCAGCTCCACGCTGGTCCCGGCCGCGCTCGCCGCCCTGCGCGCCGCGCACCCGGGCACCCGGGTCTCCCTGGAGGAGGCCGAACCGCCCCAGTCCGTGGAGAAGCTGCGCGCCGGTGACTGCGACATCGCGCTGGCCTTCCGCTACGAGGGCGCGGAGGCGGGCGTCGAGGAGTGGGACGACCTGGTCGTACGGCCGCTGCTCACCGACCGGCTCGTCGGGCTCGTCCCCGAGGGGCACCGGCTGGCGCGCGCGGAGTCGGTCGCCATCGGCGAACTAGCGGGGGAACCGTGGATCGCGGGCTGCCCGCGCTGCCGGGGACAGCTCGTGCAGGTCTGCGCGAGTGCCGGATTCACCCCGCGCATCGACTTCGCGACGGACGACTACCCGGCGGTGGTCGGCCTGGTCGGCGCCGGCCTCGGCGTGGCGGTCCTGCCTCAGCTCGCGATCGAGTCCGTACGTCCGAGAGGGGTGCGCCCGGTCGCGCTGGAACCGGCGGTACGGCGGGAGATCGTCGCGCTCACGCTGCCGGACCTGGCCCAGGTGCCGGCGGTGGCGGCGACATTGGGGGAGCTGGCGCGCGCGGCCGTGCGGTGAGGAAACCGTGGCGGAGACTCTCGCACCGGCGGCGGGTTCTCGGCGCGCTGCGGCGGGTTCTCGAAGAGCGGTGGGGCGGCCCTGAGGCGTGTACGGAACGGCCCCCGAGGTATCCCTTGATCCCCCTGAACGGCCCCCCGGCATCCCCCACAACGGCCCGACCCCGTGAAACGGCCCCCTCGCGGGCGGTGCCTGCCCCCTGAAACAGCCCCCTCTGGGCGGTAGAACGCCCCAAGCCGGGCACATGCGCGTGCCCGTGCGCGAAGAAACGTTCCTTCAGTTGTTCGAGGCGGCGTGGCCGCGGCCTCCACCGGTTGCCGAGGCCGGTACCAGCCGGTTCCGCGCCCGCCCCATGAGCTCTTCGCGCTCGTCCTCGGTCAGCCCTCCCCAGACCCCGTACGGCTCGCGCACCGCCAGGGCGTGGGCCGCGCACTCGGCGCGGACGGGGCACCTCATGCAGACCTCTTTGGCCGAGTTCTCGCGAGCGCTCCGGGCCGCCCCGCGTTCACCCTCCGGATGGAAGAAGAGCGAACTGTCGACCCCACGGCAGGCCGCATGGAGCTGCCAGTCCCACAGATCCGCGTTCGGACCGGGAAGGCGGGAGAAATCTGCCATTGCGTGTCCCCTTGATGCCGTTCTGGGCGGATATGTGTTCTCGACCGTACATCGACGATCTTATGAGATGAAAATATGACTCATTGCGAATCTAGCGCCAGACACCAGCTAACGGGAAGAAAAGCGGCTAAATGGGGCATAGGTTGTGATGAAAGTTGGGGGTTACGCTGCGCGTGTCTGCACCGTGTCCGTGCCCTCACGTACAGTGCCGAAGATGGCTTGCTGCACCGTAACTCTTTCGAGTGACCATCGTTGAGAGTGCGGAGGCGGTTGAAACAACAAGCGCTCGGGCAGGCGTCCGAGGGCGTCGACCGCACAGGTGACGATTCGTACCAGCCTGGAGGCTCAAGGTGACGCGCATCAGCTGCGGAGGGCGGTCATGACATCCGTCCTCGTCTGCGACGACTCCCCGCTTGCCCGAGAGGCGCTCCGCCGCGCGGTGGCGACCGTGCCCGGTGTCGAGCGCGTGACGACGGCGGCCAACGGCGAGGAAGTCCTCCGCCGCTGGGGGGCCGACCGTTCGGACCTGATTCTGATGGACGTACGCATGCCCGGACTGGGCGGCGTCGAGACCGTGCGGCGACTGTTGTCCGCCGACCCCGGTGCGCGCATCATCATGCTCACCGTCGCGGAGGACCTGGACGGGGTGGCGCTCGCGGTCGCCGCCGGCGCGCGCGGCTATCTGCACAAGGACGCCTCGCGTGCGGAGCTGCGCGCGACCGTCACGCAGGCGCTCGCCGACCCGACCTGGCGGCTCGCGCCCAGGCGGCTGCGCTCGGCCGAGATGGGTGCCGCGCCCACGCTCACCGCACGGGAGATCCAGGTGCTGGAGGGCATGAGCCACGGCCGTTCCAACGCGGAGATCGGCCGCGAGCTGTTCCTCTCCGAGGACACCGTGAAGACGCACGCCCGGCGTCTGTTCAAGAAGCTCGGCGCGTCCGACCGCGCACACGCGGTGGCGCTCGGCTTCCGGTGGGGCCTGGTCCGCTAAGTGGATCACCGCGGGGGTGCGCAGATCCCCGCCTGCCGCAGGGCGGGCGGGGCACGGCGACCTCAGGGAAGCTCCTCCCTGGAGCCGCCCGGCGAAGGGGCCCGCCGGATGCCCGCTGCTCGTTTCGTCGCGGATGCCGCATCCTTGAGGGTGTGGAGTTCCTCGGGGACGAGTCGATCGAGCGGGAGGGGAGGGCGCAGGAGATGAGTTCCGGCGCACCTGCTCATAACGCTTCGGTGCACAACTACGGACGCGGTGCCACGGACCGGACGACGCCGAGGCACCATGGACCGATGCGCGACGACGAGACAACGCTGATCGGTGCACTCGTCCATCGCGCCGTCGACGGCGACGAGCAGGCGACCCACGATCTGCTCGCCCGCGTCCACCCTCTGGCGCTGCGCTACTGCCGCACGCGACTGTCCAGGCTGCCCGGCGACGCCCGGCACTTCGTCGAGGACCTGGCCCAGGAGGTCTGCGTCGCGGTCCTGCTCGCCCTGCCGCGCTACAAGGACACCGGGCGTCCCTTCGAGGCGTTCGTCTTCGCGATCGCCGCGCACAAGGTCGCGGACCTGCAGCGTGCGGCGATGCGTCACCCCGGCTCGACGGCGGTCCCCTCGGACGAGATGCCCGAACGACCGGACGACTCCCTCGGCCCCGAGGAGCGTGCCCTGCTCAGCAGCGACGCCGAGTGGGCCAAGAAACTCCTCGCCAACCTCCCGGAGAACCAGCGCGAGCTGCTCCTGCTCCGCATCGCCGTGGGCTTGACGGCGGAAGAAACGGGTCAGATGTTGGGAATGTCACCGGGAGCGGTGAGGGTGGCCCAGCACAGGGCCTTGAGCCGCCTGCGGGCGCTCGCCGAGCAGTAACGAGTTCCTGTCCGCCCTGACGGCGACCAGCCACGACGGCGCAGTTCCGGCGGTGCCGAACTCAGTTGCCCGTGGGGACGGAGGCCGTCGGGCCCGTGCATGAACAGGCAGCTCACCGACTCCGTAGGAACATACGAAGCCGAGCAGCACCCTCAACCGTGGAATGAGAGCCCCATGCTTCCCGTTAGCATGGACATCCGCACCGATCAAGGCCATTTGGGGAAGGTGTCATGACTGCAAACGTCGACGGAGTGCCCGAGAAATTCGCGACACTCGGGCTGACCTACGACGACGTGCTGCTGCTGCCGGGAGCGTCCGAGGTGCTCCCGAGCGCGGTCGACACCTCGTCCCGCATCTCCCGCAACGTCCGGGTGAACATCCCGCTGCTCTCGGCGGCGATGGACAAGGTGACCGAGTCCCGCATGGCGATCGCGATGGCCCGCCTGGGCGGCGTCGGCGTGCTGCACCGCAACCTCTCCATCGAGGACCAGGTCAACCAGGTCGACCTGGTCAAGCGGTCCGAGTCCGGCATGGTCACCGACCCCATCACCGTGCACCCCGAGGCGACGCTCGCCGAGGCGGACGCCCTGTGCGCCAAGTTCCGCATCAGCGGCGTCCCGGTCACCGACCCGGCCGGCAAGCTGCTCGGTATCGTCACCAACCGCGACATGGCCTTCGAAACCGACCGTTCCCGGCAGGTGCGCGAGGTCATGACGCCGATGCCGCTGGTCACCGGCAAGGTCGGCATCTCCGGCACCGACGCCATGGAACTGCTGCGCCGCCACAAGATCGAGAAGCTTCCCCTGGTCGACGACGCCGGTCTCCTCAAGGGCCTCATCACGGTCAAGGACTTCGTCAAGGCCGAGAAGTACCCCAACGCCGCCAAGGACGCCGAGGGCCGCCTGCTCGTCGGTGCCGCCGTGGGCGCCAGCCCCGAGGCGCTCGAGCGCGCCCAGGCCCTCGCCGAGGCCGGGGTGGACTTCCTGGTCGTCGACACCTCGCACGGCCACAACAGCAACGCCCTCAGCTGGATGTCGAAGATCAAGTCGAGCGTGGACGTCGACGTGATCGGCGGCAACGTCGCCACCCGCGACGGCGCCCAGGCCCTGATCGACGCCGGCGTCGACGGCATCAAGGTGGGCGTGGGCCCCGGCTCGATCTGTACGACCCGTGTGGTCGCCGGCATCGGTGTCCCGCAGGTCACCGCCATCTACGAGGCCTCCCTCGCCGCCCGCCCGGCGGGCATCCCGCTGATCGGCGACGGCGGCCTGCAGTACTCCGGCGACATCGGCAAGGCGCTCGCCGCCGGCGCCGACACCGTGATGCTCGGCAGCCTTCTGGCGGGCTGCGAGGAGTCGCCGGGAGAGCTGCTCTTCATCAACGGCAAGCAGTTCAAGTCGTACCGCGGCATGGGCTCGCTCGGTGCCATGCAGTCCCGCGGCCAGGGCAAGTCGTACTCCAAGGACCGCTACTTCCAGGCCGAGGTCTCCTCCGACGACAAGCTCGTGCCCGAGGGCGTCGAGGGCCAGGTGCCCTACCGCGGCCCGCTGTCCAACGTGCTGCACCAGCTCGTGGGCGGTCTGCGCCAGACCATGGGCTACGTGGGCGCCGCCACCATCGAGGAGATGGAGTCCAAGGGCCGCTTCGTGCGCATCACCTCGGCGGGCCTGAAGGAGAGCCACCCGCACGACATCCAGATGACGGTCGAGGCGCCGAACTACAGCGCCCAGAAGTGACGCACGCGCACGCGTGAAGCTCGCGGCGAGGGCGGTCCCGGACTCCGGGGCCGCCCTCGCCGTACCTGCGGAGGGCCGTCGTCGCAGCCGTCGGCGATACTGGAAGACGCTGAAACGCATCAGGGAAAGGCCACAGACGTGACTGAGATCGAGATCGGGCGCGGCAAGCGCGGCCGCCGGGCGTACGCCTTCGACGACATCGCCGTCGTCCCCAGCCGCCGTACGCGGGACCCGAAGGAGGTCTCGATCGCCTGGCAGATCGACGCCTACCGCTTCGAGCTGCCGTTCCTGGCCGCCCCCATGGACTCCGTCGTCTCCCCGGCCACCGCGATCCGCATCGGCGAGCTCGGCGGCCTCGGCGTGCTGAACCTCGAGGGCCTGTGGACGCGGTACGAGGACCCGCAGCCGCTGCTCGACGAGATCGCCGGGCTGCCGGCCGACACCGCGACCCGGCGCCTTCAGGAGATCTACGCGGCCCCCATCAAGGAGGAGCTGATCGGCGCGCGCATCAAGGAGGTGCGCGACTCGGGCGTGGTCACCGCGGCCGCTCTCTCCCCTCAGCGCACGGCGCAGTTCTCCAAGGCGGTCGTCGACGCGGGCGTGGACATCTTCGTCATCCGCGGCACCACGGTGTCGGCGGAGCACGTCTCCGGCTCGCACGAGCCGCTGAACCTGAAGCAGTTCATCTACGAGCTCGACGTCCCCGTGATCGTCGGCGGCTGCGCCACGTACACCGCGGCCCTGCACCTGATGCGCACCGGCGCGGCGGGCGTCCTGGTCGGCTTCGGCGGCGGCGCCGCGCACACCACGCGCAACGTGCTCGGCATCCAGGTGCCCATGGCGACGGCGGTCGCGGACGTGGCGGCGGCCCGCCGCGACTACATGGACGAGTCCGGCGGCCGGTACGTGCACGTGATCGCGGACGGCGGCGTCGGCTGGTCCGGTGACCTGCCCAAGGCGATCGCCTGCGGTGCGGACGCGGTGATGATGGGTTCGCCGCTCGCGCGTGCGACCGACGCCCCGGGCAAGGGCCACCACTGGGGCATGGAGGCCGTGAACGAGGAGCTGCCGCGCGGCAAGAAGGTCGACCTCGGCACGGTCGGCACCATCGAGGAGGTCCTCACGGGCCCGTCGCACACGCCGGACGGCTCGATGAACTTCTTCGGCGCGCTGCGGCGGGCGATGGCCACGACCGGGTACAGCGAGCTGAAGGAGTTCCAGCGGGTCGAGGTGACGGTGGCGGACTCGCAGCACCGGCGGTAGCCGTACGGCGTTCAGGGGCCCGGTTCACCCTTCGGGGCGGACCGGGCTTTTTCGTATGCGCTGTGCGTTTTCGCAGGTGGGGGCACGTGCGGTGGGACGGGGGCGCACGGTTGCCTTCGAGGCCGATACGCCGGGGGAGGGCTGTTCAGCGGCCACCCCCAAGAGAGCTAGGGGTGGACACTCCGATCACTTTTCAGGAGCCTGCCGCAGTGGCCGCTGCGGGCTCCACCTGTTCCGTACCGTAGCGGCGGAGCCGGCCGCGCCACCAGCCCCAGAGTCTCAGCCACCCGCACGCGCCCCCTTCACAACCGGTGCGCCGCCCCCGTAGGCGTGGCCCCCCGCGTGTCCAGCAACAACTGCGCTTTCACCGACAGCCCCTGAAGGTCGTACGTCCGGTGCTGTTGCAACAGAACCGTCAGGTCCGCCCCCGCCGCCGCCTCGTACAGGGAATCCGCGCGCGGGATCGGCCGGTCGAGGACGCTCCACCCGGGGACGTACGGGTCGTGGTAGCTGACGGACGCGCCCAGTTCCATCAGCCGTAGCGCGACCTCCTGAGCGGGGGAGCCGTGCAGGTCGGCGACGTCCGGCTTGTACGTCACGCCGAGCAGCAGGACGCGGGCGCCGCGGGCCGACTTGCCGTGCTCGTTCAGGAGGGTGGCGGCGCGCTGGACGACGTACTGGGGCATACGGCCGTTGACCTGCTGGGCCAGTTCGACCATCCGCAGGGTGCGCCCGGCCGTGCCCGACAGGTCCTGGGCCACGGAGTGGCCGCCCACGCCGGGGCCGGGGCGGAAGGCCTGGAAGCCGAACGGCTTGGACTCCGCGCAGCGGATGACGTCCCACAGGTCGACGCCGAGGTCGTGGCAGAGCACCGCCATCTCGTTGACCAGGGCGATGTTGACCTGCCGGTAGTTCGTCTCCAGCACCTGCACGGTCTCCGCCTCGCGGGGTCCGCGCGCCCGTACCACCTTGTCGGTGAGGCGCCCGTAGAAGGTGGCGGCCGACTCGGTGCAGGCGGGGGTGAGACCGCCGATGACCTTGGGGGTGTTGGCGACGTGGAAGTCGCGGTTGCCGGGGTCGACGCGGCTCGGTGAGTACGCGAGGTGGAAGTCGCGTCCGGCGCGCAGCCCGGAGGTCTTTTCGAGGAGCGGGCGCAGGAAGCCCTCCGTGGTGCCCGGCGGCACCGGTGACTCCAGGATCACGGTGGTGTGCGGGCGCAGCCGCGCGGCGAGAGTGCGGGCGGCGGCCTCCACCTGGGTGAGGTCGAGCCCGCCGTCGGCGCCGCGCGGGGCGGGGGCGCAGATGACGGCGGTGCGGACGCGGCCGAGCTCGGCGGGGTTGGCGGTCGGGCGGAAGCCCCGCGCGAGCATCCGGCGCAGTTCGGCGGCGGTGAGGGAACCGGCCTCGGGGCCGGTCCGGTAGCCGAGCGTGGAGATGTCGGCGGCGACGGCGGCCTGGGCCAGGGGCAGGCCGAGATGACCGAGTCCGATGACGGCGAGATCTGCGGGCATGGCGTGGGCCGTCCTTCCCAATAGCCGAGGTGGGAGAGGTGCGCAAGCGCTGTGGACAGAACGAGCGAGCGCAATGTCAGACTAAGAGTAAATATGACCGATTTGCGGTATTGACTGGTGGCGTTTCCGTGAGTGTTGTCCACAGGCCGTGGGCGCGTGGTGGCCGAAGTCGGGCATCACGGTCAGACTTTGGGCATGGGGGAAAGGAGCAGGGCTTCGCCTGACTGACGGGTGCGGCCGGCGCGACCGAGCGGGAGGCAGCGGTGAGGACAGCGGCACTGGGGCCGGCGCAGCGCGCCGAGTCACTGGCGGGAATGGCCGAGCGCGAGCTGGACGTGCTGGTCGTGGGCGGCGGTGTGGTCGGTGCGGGCGTCGCGCTGGACTCCGTCACCCGTGGTCTGTGCACCGGCCTGGTCGAGGCACGTGACTGGGCGTCGGGCACCTCGAGCAGGTCCAGCAAGCTCATACACGGCGGCCTGCGCTATCTGGAGATGCTGGACTTCGCCCTCGTGCGCGAGGCGCTGAAGGAGCGCGGGCTGCTGCTGGAGCGCCTGGCGCCCCATCTCGTGAAGCCGGTGCCGTTCCTGTATCCGCTCCAGCACAAGGGCTGGGAGCGGCTGTACGCGGGCTCGGGCGTCGCCCTCTACGACGCCATGTCGATGGCCCGCGGCCACGGCCGGGGCCTGCCGCTGCACCGTCACCTGAGCCGTCGTCACGCCCTGCGCGTGGCCCCTTGCTTGAAGAAGGACGCGCTGGTCGGGGCGTTGCAGTACTACGACGCGCAGATGGACGACGCCCGCTTCGTCGCGACGCTGGTGCGCACGGCCGCGTGGTACGGCGCGAAGGTCGCCAACCGCGCGCGGGTGACCGGCTTCCTGCGGGAGGGCGAGCGGGTCGTCGGCGCGAGGGTGCAGGACGTGGAGGCCGGCGGGGAGTACGAGATCCGCGCCCAGCAGGTCGTCAACGCGACGGGGGTGTGGACCGACGACACCCAGGCGATGGTGGGTGAGCGGGGCCAGTTCCACGTGCGGGCGTCCAAGGGCATCCATCTGGTGGTGCCGAAGGACCGGGTCAACTCCACGACGGGCCTGATCCTGCGGACCGAGAAGTCGGTCCTCTTCGTCATCCCCTGGGGCCGGCACTGGATCATCGGGACGACCGACACCGACTGGAGCCTCGACAAGGCGCACCCGGCGGCCTCCAGCGCGGACATCGACTACCTGCTGGAGCACGTGAACTCCGTCCTGGCGGTACCGCTCACCCGCGACGACGTGGAGGGCGTGTACGCGGGCCTGCGGCCTCTGCTCGCCGGGGAGTCGGACGCGACCAGCAAGCTCTCCCGCGAGCACATCGTGGCGCACCCGGTACCCGGCCTGGTGGTCGTGGCGGGCGGCAAGTACACGACGTACCGGGTGATGGCCAAGGACGCCGTCGACGAGGCGGTGCACGCCCTGGACCGGCGGGTCGCCGACTGCGTCACCGAGGACGTCCCGCTGCTGGGCGCCGAGGGCTACCGGGCGCTGTGGAACGCACGGGCCCGCACAGCGGCGCGCACGGGGCTGCACGTCGTGCGGGTGGAACACCTGCTGAACCGCTACGGCTCGCTGGCGGAGGAAGTGCTCGACCTGATCGCCGACGACCCGTCACTGGGCGAACCGCTGCAGGCGGCCGACGACTACCTGCGCGCGGAGGTCGTCTATGCGGCGTCGCACGAGGGAGCGCGCCACCTGGACGACGTGCTGACCCGGCGGACCCGCATCTCGATCGAGACGTTCGACCGCGGCGCGCGCAGCGCCCGGGAGGCGGCCGAACTGATGGCGCCGGTGCTCGGCTGGGACGGCGACCAGATCGAGCGCGAGGTGGAGCACTACGAGAAACGGGTCCAGGCGGAGAGGGAGTCCCAGCGGCAGCCCGACGACCTGACGGCTGACGCGGCGAGGCTGGGAGCGCCGGACATAGTCCCCTTGTAGACAGGGCGAGGAAGGGCGAGGAAGGGTGCGGGCAGTGTGGGGGTGACACGTACGGCCTGAAGGCGCGTCACAGCACTGTGCGGGGACGCCGGCGGGCAGGCCGTGGCGGTGCGGTGCGGCAGGGTGCGACATCGGCGCGATCCGGGTGCCCGGCGCACGCCCGGGCCGCCGCACCGCCCCGGTGCGCCGCCTCCGGGCGTCCTCCGACCGGGGGGAGCCGTCGAATCAGGGGCACCCTGGGCGTGGGGCGGTCCGCGCGTGGGGGACAATGGAGGCTCTGTCAGGGCGGGTTGCATGAGGGGACGCATGTCGGAGGCGGAGCGGGCGGGGACAACCCGTCAGGACAAGAGCGAACGTCTCCTCGCCGGGCGGTACCGGCTGGGGGACGTACTCGGCCGCGGCGGCATGGGCACGGTGTGGAGGGCCGAGGACGAGACCCTGGGGCGTACGGTCGCCGTCAAGGAGCTCAGGTTCCCGTCGAACATCGACGAGGACGAGAAGCGCCGGCTCATCACGCGCACGCTGCGGGAGGCCAAGGCGATCGCCCGGATCCGCAACAACGGCGCGGTGACCGTCTACGACGTGGTCCACGAGGACGACCGGCCCTGGATCGTCATGGAGCTGATCGAGGGCAAATCGCTCGCCGAAGTCATCCGCGAGGACGGTCTGCTCGAACCGAAGCGCGCCGCCGAGGTCGGGCTCGCGATCCTCGACGTGCTGCGCGCCGCGCACCGTGAGGGCATCCTGCACCGCGACGTGAAGCCGTCGAACGTGCTGATCGACGAGGACGGCCGGGTCGTGCTCACCGACTTCGGCATCGCCCAGGTCGAGGGCGACCCGTCCATCACCTCCACCGGCATGCTCGTCGGCGCCCCCTCCTACATCTCGCCGGAGCGGGCCCGCGGGCACAAGCCCGGCCCGGCGGCGGACCTGTGGTCGCTCGGCGGACTGCTGTACGCGGCCGTCGAGGGCGTGCCGCCGTACGACAAGGGGTCGGCCATCGCCACCCTGACCGCGGTGATGACCGAGCCGCTCGAGGAGCCGAAGAACGCCGGCCCGCTGAAGAACGTCATCTACGGCCTGCTCACCAAGGACCCGGGGCAGCGGCTCGACGACGCGGGCGCGCGGGCGATGCTCAACGAGGTCATCCACGCGCCCGATACGGAGGAGGAGGTGCCGGCGGACGCGACGCGGGTCGTGGCGTTGCCGCCGGTGCCGGAGGAATCCAAGGAGAAGGAGAAGCGCGCGTCGGGCTCCGGGGCCAAGCGGGGCGAGGAGGCCGCGGATCGGCTGCGCGGGGCCCTGCGGTCGGTGCGCAAGGCGGCTGCATCGGCGGGCGCGGCGACGGCCGGTGCCGCGACGGCCGCGCGGACCAAGGGGTCCGCCCCCGCCAAGGTGGCCGAGGGCGCGGTGGCCGAGCGTGTGGACGCTCCCGCGACCGGGGCCTCCGACGCCGGACGCGCGGGGTCCGCCTCGGCGGACGCACGGTCACACACGGCTGCCGTCGGATCGAACTCCGGTCCGGCGAAGCCGAGTTCGGGGTGGCCCATCGTGCCGGACCCGGACCGGCCGCCACGGCCGGTGACGCCGCCCCGGGCGCCGCTCACCGACGTGGTGCCCAAGCGGACACTGGTGATCGTCGCCGTAGTCGTGGTGCTCGCGGTGCTGGGGACCGTGCTCGCGCTCATCCCGTGGGGCGGGGACGGCGGCTCGCAGACCGGCTCGAAGGGCGCCACCAAGCCCGCCGTGACCACCGGCGGCGGCAAGGGCAGCGGTGGCAAGGGCGGTGGCGGGACCCCCTCGGGCAGTGGCAGCAACGGCACGACCACGACGGACGGATCGGACCAGCAGAACGCGTCGGACAGCACGCCCGCCGCGAGCGCCAGTGCGTTGGCCTCCGGCGCGGCGGGCGGCGGAGCCGCGGTGACGACGCACAAGGGCGGGCAGGGCTACTCGATCGGGCTGCCGGCCGGCTGGAAGTACGCGTCGTCGGACGACGCCGGCGACCGCTTCACCGGGCCGAACGGGCAGAAGCTGCTGGTCGCCTGGACGTCCACGCCCAAGGACGACCCGGTGGCGGACTGGAACAGCCAGGAGCGCTACATGGTGCGCCCCCAGTACCACCGGATCGCTATCGAGGAGGTGGACTACCGCGGCTGGAACACCGCCGACTGGGAGTTCACCTACGTGGACTCGGGCACCACCTACCGGGTGATCGACCGCGGATTCGTCGTCAACTCGCACCTGGGGTACGGGCTGATGTACACGGCGAAGGCGGACGACTGGAACGGGGACCTGCGCAAGAACACCTGGAATACGCTGACCCAGACGTTCCGGCCGAAGTCGTGACGTACCAAGCGTCCGTCTGACGTTCCGTCCGATCGTGTCGCGGGCAGATATGACATCCCCGGGTTGCGGGTTGCCTCCGGCACGTATCGTGAAGGACGGATCGCGAACCGTACGCATCCGGAACAGGACGCGGGGCGAACGGACTTGACCGACCGGGCGGCCGGGGGAGGCATCGTGGACGACTATGCGGGACGGGTACTCGCCGACCGCTACCGCCTGCCGCTGCCCCCCGCCGACGAGTACGAGTTCGCCGAGACACGGGCCTTCGACACCTACAGCGGGCAGGAGGTGCTGATACGGCAGGTGCCGTTGCCCGAGGTCGTCGAGGCGGAGGTGCTCGACGCGGACGGGCTGCCCGCGGGGTTCGTGGCACGCGACGGCCGCGGCGGCCCCGGCGGTGGTCCGGGCCGGACGACGGCCACGCGCCGGCCCACCGATCCGGCCGTGCGGCGCGCCGTCGAGGCCGCGCAGGCCGCCGCGCAGATACCCGACCACCCACGCCTCGACCAGGTCTTCGACGTGTTCGCAGAGGGCGGCTCGCTGTGGATCGTGAGCGAACTCGTGGCCGCGACCCCGCTCGCCGCGCTGCTCGCGGAGCAGCCGCTGACGCCGTACCGCGCGGCCGAGGTCGCCTCCGACGTCCTCATGGCGTTGCGCGTCCTGCACGCCCACGGCTGGGTGCATCGCAACATCACCGCCCGCACGGTGCTCGTCTGCGAGGACGGCCGCGTGATACTGACCGGCCTGGCCGCCGGAGCGGCCGAGGAGGCGCTGTGCGGGTACGACCCGGTGCCGGCACGGGAGCCGGAGCCGGAGTCCGGTACGACGGACCGGGACCCCACGGCCCCGGTGCCCGTCCCCCGGCCCGGTGGATCCGGCGGCGGCCCGTTCGGGCCCGGCGGGTCGCTGCGCGGTGTGGACGCCGATGCCGCGCGGCGGGCAGCGATCGAGGCGCGGGCGAACGGCGCCGCTCCGGGCGCGGGCCCGGCCGGTGCCGGTCTGCCCGCCGTGGCACCCCGCACGCTGGAGTCCGCGGAGGACGTACGCGCGGCACGGGCCGGGGCGATCGCGGCCTACCGCGCCGGAGCCCGGGCCGCGGCACGGGTGCAGGGGGAACAGCGCGGCACCCACACGGCGTTGCCCGCACCCCGCCCGGCCGAGACCGGCCCCGACACCCCGCCGCAGCCGCCGTCCGGCCAGGGCGGCGGCCCCGACACCCCGCCCCCGGGCCGGATCGCCGACCCGTACGGGACGAGCCGTACGGCGTCCTGGCACGGCGCCGTCCCCCGCCCCACGGCCCCCACCGCCGACGCCGCACCCGGGCCTCAGAGCAACGGCAGCGGCACGTACGACAAGGCCGCGCTCCCCCCTTCCGCCACCCCCTGGTCCCACCGCGGCCCCGCCACCCCCCTCGCCGCCGAGCGGGCGCGGCAGGCCCGGATGGCCGTGGTCGGGCCGGTCACCGAGCGGTGGGCGCCCGAACAGGCCGGGCCCGTGCACGAGAACTGGCAGCTGGCACCGCCGATCGGCCCCGCGACCGATCTGTGGGCGCTGGGCGCGCTGCTGTTCCGGGCCGTCCAGGGGCACGCGCCCTACCCCGAAGAGAGCACCGCCGAGCTGGTGCAGCTCGTCTGCTCCGAGCCGCCCGCCTTCGCCGAGGAGTGCGGCCCGCTGCGTCCGGTCGTGGAGTCGTTGCTGCGCCAGGACCCGACCGAGCGGCCCGACTTCGAGGAGCTGCGCGGCTGGTTGCGCTCCCTCGTGCGGTCCGCACCCGAGCCGGAGGCGGGGGCGCACGTCATAGCGGCACCGCCCGTCGACCCCGCCCGGCTGCCGATCGTGCGACGCCGGGGCGAACTGGTCCGCAGGAGGCGCGCCGGGCTGCCCGCGACCACCCACGCCCGCCACAAACGGGCCAAGGACGGCCGTCCCCAGCCCCGCCGCCTCGGCCGCACCCTTCTTCTGCTGATCCTGCTCGCGCTGGCCGCGGCGATCGCGTACGCGATGGCGTTCATGCCGAAGGCCGGGACCAGCGGCGGCAGCGGCGCGGCGGGGGAGCGCACCGGCGCCGCCGGGGAGGCGAGTCCCGCCCCGCACCAGTCGGACACGGACGGCGCGGATCAGCCGCAGCAGGGCGGCTCCACCAGCCCCTCGAAACCGGCCGACTCACCGCAGACGCAGGTCACCGGCACCCACGTCGCCCAAGGGTTCACCCTGCGCAAGGACCCCGAAGGCTTCAGCGTCGCCGTGGCCGACGGCTGGGACCGGACGCCGAAGAATGCACAGGGTCAGGTCGTCTACTCCCAGGGCGACTTCCAGCTGATCGTCGTGCCCGGACGCGACACCACCGGCAGGTACGGCAGCGACCCGCTGAGGTACCAGCGGGAGTCGGAGCCCGAACTGCAGCCGTTCCGCGACTCGACCTGGGCCACCTCCAGCGGGATGCGGCGCATCGACGTCGGTGGACGAACCATGGCCGAGGGCCAGTTCACCTGGACGAACGGCAACGGGCAGGAGCTGTTCGTGCGCAACCTCGCCGTCCTCGTCGGCGGCCACTACCACGTGGTCCAAGTGCGCGGCCCCGACGCGGAACGCGACGAGGTCACCCGGCTGTTCGAACAGGCGGAGGCGACCTACAGGGTGACGAACTGACCGATCCCGGGCCCCACAGTGGTCCGATTGCGCTGAGTGTGCGGTGGTTCCGTCCCGTACGGGGAAGGGAGAACCGTCACAGTGCGGTCTCCGTTACGGCCCCGCCGGTTCCCTGCACGGGGACCGCTCTTTAATGTGACCTCGTCAAGAACATTGCGGGGAAACGTGAATCAGATGCAGGGCCTGCTCCTCGCGGGCCGCTACCGGCTCGTCGACTCGATCGGCAGCGGCGGCATGGGCCGGGTGTGGCGCGCCCACGACGAGGTGCTGCACCGGGCGGTCGCCATCAAGGAACTGACGGCCGCACTGTACGTCACGGAAAGTGACCGAGCCGTACTCCTCGCCCGTACCCACGCCGAGGCACGGGCCGCCGCGCGCATCAACCACTCGGCCGTCGTCACGGTGCACGACGTCCTGGAGCACGACAACCGGCCGTGGATCGTCATGGAGCTCGTCGAGGGCGGCTCGCTGGCCGACGCGGTCAAGGAACGCGGCCGGGTCGAGCCCACCGAAGCCGCGCGGATCGGGCTGTGGGTGCTGCGCGCACTGCGCGCGGCACACTCCGCGGGCGTGCTGCACCGCGACGTGAAGCCCGGCAACGTCCTGCTCGCCGCCGACGGGCGGGTGCTGCTCACCGACTTCGGGATCGCGCAGGTCGAGGGCGACACCACCATCACCCGCACGGGAGAGATCGTCGGTTCGGTCGACTACCTCGCGCCCGAGCGCGTCCGCGGCCACGACCCGGGCCCGGCCTCCGACCTCTGGGCGCTCGGCGCCACGCTGTACACGGCGGTGGAGGGCAGGTCGCCGTTCCGGCGGACCTCGCCGCTGACCACCATGCAGGCCGTCGTCGACGAGGAGCCGGAGGAGCCGCGGTTCGCGGGCGCCCTGGAACCGGTGATCTCGGGCCTGCTGCGCAAGGATCCAGGCGAGCGGCCCGACGCGTCGCGGCTGGAGCAGATGCTGGCCGAGGCGGTCGAGGGACGGCGGCCGAGGGCGGCACAGGAGTACGTGGCGACGCAGCACGTCGAGCTGAGCGGGTTCGGGGACACGACCGGGAACGTGCCGCACCCCCGGCAGGCGCGCGAGGCGGCGACGGCCCGCGGCACGGTGCCCCAGCCGGCCATGCCGCCCGCACCCCGGCCCCGCAAGCGGCACCGGGCCCGTACGGCCGCGCTCGTGCTCGCGCTGGCCGCGGTCGTCGGCGCGGGGGGCGCGGTGGCGTGGCAGAAGTGGGACGGGGGCGACCGGCAGGCCGGTGCGTCCGTCTCCTCCTCCGCTTCGCCGTCCCCGGTGCCCAGCGCCCAGGGAACGCAGGAGGCCGACGCGACGGGCGACCTTCCCGCCGGCTGGGTGCGCCACCGCGACCCCTACGGATTCAGCCTCGCCGTGCCCTCCAAGGACTGGAAGCGGAAGGTGTTCGACGAGGCCACCCACCAGGTCGACTACACCCCCGACGGCGGCGAGCACTTCATCCGCATCGCTGTCGACAGCTCACCCGACTTCGAAACCGCGTACGACCACCAGATCGATCTGGAGCAGCAGCTCCACCGGCTGGTCGACTACAAGCGTGTGGTCCTGCGGAAGAACATCTACCGCGACCGCCCGGGCTCCCTGTGGGAGTACACCTGGACCGCGCTGGCGAAGGACTCGACGACCGCCCCCGGGCCGCGCCACGCCGTCGAGGAGACGTACTTCTCCCGCGACGGCGTCGAGTACGCCATCTACATGTCCGGCCCGGAGGCGGACTGGACGACGACGCGGCAGCGGTTCCAGGCGGTGCTGCGGGGGTGGCGTCCGCCTACGGATTGACGGGCGCCGGGCCCGGGCGGGCCGTCGTACGCGGCTCGTGAGCCCCGGTGGGTCGGTTGTCGGCCACCGTCGCGGCGTCGGTCCCGGAGGCCCTCCTCGGGTGCGGCATGATGGGGCGCATGGGGACCGAGGGGGAGAACGGCTGGATCGTAGCGGGGCGTTACCGGCTTCAGGAGCGGATCGGCCGCGGCGGCATGGGCGTCGTCTGGCGGGCGTCCGACGAACTCCTCGACCGGCAGGTGGCCGTCAAGGAGCTTGTCCTCGACCTCTCCCTGTCCGCCGAGGAGGCCCGGCTGCACCGTGAGCGCACCCTGCGCGAGGCGCGTGCGGTGGCGCGGTTGCGGCACCCGCACATCATCGTCGTCCACGACGTCGTGGAGCACGACGAACGCCCGTACATCGTGATGGAGCTGATCGTCGGCGGCTCGCTCGCCCAGCGCATCGCCGCCCGCGGCCCGGTCGACGCCCGGGAGGCCGCCCGCATCGGCATCGCCCTGCTCGGCGCGCTGCGCCGCGCGCACGAGGCGGGCGTGCTGCACCGCGATCTGAAACCCGCGAACGTCCTGATGGAGGCGGGCACCGGCCGCGTCGTCCTCACCGACTTCGGCATCGCCCAGGTCACGGGTGCCACCACGCTCACCGAGACCGGCGCCTTCGTCGGGTCTCCCGAGTACACCGCGCCCGAACGGATGTCCGGCGAACGGACCGGGCCCGAGTCCGACCTGTGGTCCCTCGGGGCCCTGCTGTGCACGGCTCTGAGCGGCGAGTCGCCGTTCCGCCGCGATTCGTTGGGCGGCATCCTGCACGCGGTGGTCGCGGGCGAGATCCGCCCGCCCGAGCAGGCCGGGCCGATCCTGCCCGTCATCCGGGGGCTGCTGGAACGCGATCCCGACCGGCGCCTGGACGCGGCGGAGGCGGAGCGGCTGCTGCGGGAGTTCCTGGAGACCGGGCGTACACCGGCGGCGTCCGTCGCGTACACGCCGACGCAGCGGGACGTGCCTCGCAGCGCCCCGCCATCCCCGCAGGAGGCGCCCGTGGCGCAGGCCTCCGGCAGACAGTCCGTGCGGGGCGTGTTCGTGGCGGCAGCCCTGGTCGCGGCCATGGCGGGCGCGGGTGTCTCGGCGGCGGCGCTGCTGCTGCGCGACGGCGGCGACGGCGGGGGAGCGCCGGCGGGCCCGGGGCCGGCGCGCACGTCGGCGAGCCGGGGGACGACGCTCCCGTCCACCGCCGCGCCCGCCCCCACGGTGACGGTGACGCGTACGCCGGCCTCGGCGACGTCGGAGGTCACCCGCAGGGCGCCCTCCGGGTACCGGCTGGTGCGGGATCCGAACGGTTTCTCGCTGGCCGTACCGGACGGGTTCACCCGCAGTCCCCAGGGCGAGCGGATCTTCTACATGTCGCCGGGAGGGACCTTCCGCCTCGGCGTCAAGGTGGCGGACCCCGCGGCGGGCGGCCCCCTCGCGGTGATGCGGCGCTCGGACGCCGAAGGGCCGTCCACCAACCCGGGCTACCACGACGGCCGGGTCACCGGGACCTCGCACCGCGGAAACCCGGCGGCGCTGTGGGAGTTCACCTGGGACGGCTTCACCGCGGCCGAGGGCCCGCGGCACACCTACGACCTGTGCTGGGACGAGAGCGGCCGGATGTACGACGTATGGGTGTCGGCGCCGGTCGGGAAGGTCCGGGAGGCGAAGGAGTACTTCGACGTGGCGGTGGACACGTTCGCTCCGGGGTGACCCCGTACGAAGCCCCCGCGTCACGGGTCTGTGACTGCAAGGGGACAAGGGTGGCTGAGGGGGCGGCCGACGCGATAAGCATGAGCGCATGAGCGACCACGGGGGAGCACCTCAACAGGCGGGCGAACCGACGAGTTTCGGACTGCAACCGCCGCGGCCGGCCGTGCCGTACCCGGGAAACCCCTACGCCCGGCCGCAGTCGGAGACCCGTGCCGTCCCCACCCAGGCCGCCCCCGAGGCGCCGCGGGACCCGGGCGCCGGGCGGCTCGTCGCCGGACGCTACCGGCTGCTCGCCAAGCTCGGGCACGGCGGTATGGGCACGGTGTGGCGGGCCAAGGACGAGACGGTGGACCGGGAGGTCGCCGTCAAGGAACCCAGGGTCCCCGACCACCTTCCCGAACGTGAACAGGCCAACGTCTACGAGCGGATGCGCCGTGAGGCACGGGCCGCCGCCCGCCTCGACCACCCAGCGGTCGTCGACGTGCACGACGTCGCCGTCGTGGACGGCAGGCCGTGGATCGTGATGGAGCTGGTGCGGGGCCGCTCCCTGGGCGATGCCCTCCAGGAGGGCACGCTCGGCGTGCGCGAGGCGGCACGGATCGGCCTGGAGGTGCTCGGCGCCCTGGAGGCCGCCCACGCGGCGGGCGTCCTGCACCGCGACGTGAAGCCCGACAACATCCTGCTCGGCCGGTACGACCGCGTGGTGCTCACCGACTTCGGCATCGCACAGATCGAGGGCGACACGAAGCTGACGGAGACGGGCGGCTTCGTCGGCTCCCCCGAGTACATCGCGCCGGAGCGGGTGCTGGGCCGGCGCCCGGGCCCCGAGTCCGACCTGTGGTCGCTGGGAGTGGTGCTGTACGCGGCGACGGAGGGTGTCTCGCCGTTCCGGCGCACCAACACGCCCGCCACCCTGCAGTCGGTCCTCAACTCCACACCGGCGCCCCCGGCCTCCGCCCGGGGCCCGCTCGCCGACGCCATCGGCGGCCTGCTGAACAAGGACCCGGCGCGCCGCCCGAACGCGGCCGAGGTGCGCCGGCTGCTTCAGGAGGCGGCGAGGGAACCGGCGCCCGTGCAGATCCTCGTGCCCGGTCGCAAGCGCGTCCGGCTGGGCCGGGGCACCCTGCTCGCGGCCGGGGCGGCCGTCGTCGCGGCCGCGGTGGCGGCGTACCTCGTGGTCGCGGACCCGTTCGCCGGCCCGCTGCCGGGCGGCTGGCGGCAACACCCGGAGAAGGCGCTGGGCGCCACACTCGCCGTGCCCGCCGACTACCAGCCGAGCCGGCCGAAGAAGGACGACACCGACAAGAACTGGGTGACGTACACCGACTGGAGCGGCAGCATCTCGATCGGTCTGCACCTTGCGAGGAAGTCCCAGGACACCTCCCACCAGATCAAGGACTCGTCGGCAGCCGAGATGTACGCCGACAACGACGCCTTCAAGAACAGCGGCGCCTACCAGTTCGACATGCCCAAGGGCCCGAGGACGGCCCCGAACGACGGCATCACGTACCACGACAGGAAAGCCGCCGAGAACACCGTCGCCTACGCGACCGACGACACCCTGAATCCGCGCCCGCGCGAGCTGACGATCTTCTACTACAAGAACTCGCGGGGGGACATGTACAAACTGACGGTCGGTTACCCGGGAAAGGGCGACTTCACGGAACGCGGCCGCGAAGTGGCGCGGACGGCGATGGCGAACCTGGAGATCGACACGCTCTGACCCCCATGTGCCTCGCCTCAGGACGGTATGCGTCCGACGACCGGGACCCGCTTCGACAACTCGTGACCCCGCACGGTACTCATGGGACATGCGTACTGACGCGGGACGTCTGATCGACGGTCGCTACCGGCTGACCGAACGCCTCGGCTCCGGCGGCATGGGCACCGTGTGGCGTGCCGTGGACGAACTCATGGAGCGCGACGTCGCCGTCAAACAGCCCCATCTGCCCGGCGATCCGGAGGACGAGGCACACCGGCGCGCCGCCCACCGGCTCTACCGCGAGGCTCGAGCCGCGGCCCGCGTCGAGCATCCCGCGGCCGTGTCGATCCACGACGTGATCGTCGAGGACGGATGCCCCTGGATCGTCATGGAGTTGGTCCGAGGGGAGTCCCTTGCGGACGCGCTGCGCCGTGGGCCGCTGCCGGCCGAGGAGGCGGCGCGCATCGGGCTCGCCGTCGTCGGCGCACTGGACGCGGCGCACCGCGTCGGCATCGTGCACCGCGACGTGAAGCCGGCGAACGTCCTGCTGGGTCCGCGCGGCCGAGTGGTCCTCACCGACTTCGGCATCGCACACGCCCAGGACGAGGAATCCCTCACCGTCACCGGGGAGTTCGTCGGTTCGCTGGAGTTCATCGCGCCGGAACGGATGTCCGGCCGGTGCGCCGGTCCCGCCTCCGACCTGTGGTCGCTGGGCGTGCTGCTGTACGCCGCCGTCGAGGGATCGTCCCCCTTCCGCCGTACGACGGTGGAGTCCACGCTCGCCGCGATCCTCGCCACCGATCCTCCCGAACCCCGGCAGGCCGGGAGGCTCGGGCCGCTCATCGCACGGCTGCTGGTCAAGGAACCCGAGCGGCGGCCCGACGCGGAGGAGGTCGGTGCGGTGCTGGAGACGGTGGCCGGGGGGTGGCCGGTGCCGGGTGCGGAACGGGGGGAGTCGACGGGCGCTCAGGATGCCTCCGAACTGAGGGAGTTCGCCGACGACGGCGGGACGGTACGGTTCGGGGCCGCGGCCTGCCGAGGGCGACGGTCCCGGCGCCGTGGACGACGGCGGTCCCGACACGTCACCGGACACCGCGCCGCAGGCGGAGGCCGCCCCGCCGTCCGAGCGGGGGGCCGTCAAACCGTCCGAGCCGGCCGACGCCAAGCCGTCCGAGCCGGAGGCCCCCGCGCCGTCCGCCCCGGCGACCGTCGCCGTGGCGGTGCCGGTGGCGCAGCCGAAGCGCCCCGCCCTCCTCCGCCCGGCCCCCGTCGCCGCGCTCGGCGTTCTCCTCGTCGGCGGCACCTGGTTCGGCACCTCCTACTTCGACACCCCCGAGAGAGAGGGGAGCACCGAACACACCGCCACCTACAGCTCGGCCCCGGCCATCGCCTCCGCCGGCTCCTGGACCGCCCACCGGGAGGCGAAGCTCGACGCGGTCGTCTCCGTACCGTCGGACATCGCCCGGGGCGCCGCCACGGACCGCACGGTCACCTACGGCGACGACACCGTCCGGCTCCGCCTGACCCGGGAGACATCGGTTCCCACCCCCCTGAAGGCCTGGGCACGGCAGGCCACCGCCTCCTGGCCCGCCGACGACCCCGGCACCCTCTACACCCCCACGAGCTTCCACGGCGAGGACGCCATGCTCACCGACACCACCTACACGGTGGGGAAGAAGCGGTACCGCGTCCTGCAACTGCTGATCGCCACGACCGCCCGCGAGTACTACGTGCTGCGCGTGGACATGCCGAAGGGCACCCCGGACGAGAAGCGCGGCACCTCGCTGTTCAAGGGCGCCCGGGACCGCCTGAAAGTGGGCAAGGACATGATGGGGTCCTGACGACGCCCTGATCAGCGCATTCGCTGCCAGCGGTCACTGGCACGGTGTGGACGCCCGGTGAAAGCGCGTTACCGACGGGTACCCAAACGCTCCGCCCCGGCATACCCTGCGCCTCATGACGGACTCGCAGGCCCCGGAGAAGGCCACCGCACAGACCGGTACGGGCACGGCCGGCACGAACCCCCTCGCTCCCGCCCCCACGGGCGCCCGCACCGCCGTCGACGTGGTGACGCCCGAGCTGGTCGCCCAGCTCACCAAGGGCGTGGCCGGCTCGGGCCGCACCGCCAACCACACGCCGTTCACCGGCGAGAAGCTGGCCGACCTGCCCGAGTCCACCCCCGAGGACGTCGCCCTCGCCTTCGAACGGGCCCGCGCCGCCCAGGTCGCCTGGGCGGGGACCCCCGTACGGCAGCGCGCCGCGGTGCTCCTCCGCTTCCACGACCTGGTGCTGGAGCGGCAGGCCGAGGTCCTCGACCTGATCCAGCTGGAGACCGGAAAGGCCCGTCTGCACGCCCACGAGGAGGTGCAGGCCGTCGCCGTCGCGGCCCGGCACTACGGCCGCAAGGCGCCCTCGTACCTGAGGCCGAAGCGGCACACCGGCGCCGTACCGACGCTGACCAAGGTCACCGAACTGCGCCACCCGCGCGGCGTGGTCGGCCAGATCGCCCCCTGGAACTACCCGCTGGAGCTGTCCGTCGGCGACGCGCTCCCCGCCTTCGCCGCGGGCAACGCCGTCGTGATGAAGCCCGACACGGAGACCTGCCTGACCGCGCTGTGGGCGCGCGACCTGCTGATCGAGGCCGGACTGCCCGCCGAGGTCTTCCAGGTCGTCATCGGCGACGGCCCGGTGGTCGGCCCGGAGGTCGTCAAGCACGCCGACTACGTCTCCTTCACCGGCTCCACCCGCACCGGCCGCGAGGTCGCCCAGGGCGCCGCCGCCCGGCTCGTCGGCGTCTCCCTCGAACTCGGCGGCAAGAACGCCATGCTGGTCCTCGAGGACGCGGACATCGAGAAGGCCGCCGAGGGCGCGGTGCGGGCCTGCTTCTCCTCCGCCGGGCAACTGTGCATCTCCATCGAGCGGTTGTACGTCCACGAGTCGATCGCGGACGCCTTCCTGGAGCGGTTCGTCGCCCGCACCAAGGCCCTGCGGCTCGGCACGTCCCTCGCCTACGGCGCCGACATGGGGTCGCTGGTCGGCGAGCGGCAGCTCGAGACCGTGACCCGGCACGTCGAGGAGGCCGTGGCCAAGGGGGCGAAGGTGCTGGCCGGCGGGGTGGCCCGCCCGGACGTCGGCCCGTACTTCTACGAGCCGACCATCCTCGACGGCGTCGAGGCCCCGATGGCGGTGTGCGCGGAGGAGACCTTCGGCCCGGTCGTGTCGATCTACCGCTTCAAGAGCGAGGACGAGGTGATCGAGCGCGCCAACGCCACGCCGTACGGCCTGAATTCGTCGGTCTGGACGAAGAACGGCCGGCGGGGGCGCGAGGTCGCGGCCCGGCTGCGCACGGGCACGGTCAACGTCAACGAGGGCTACGCGCCGGCGTACGGCAGCGTCCAGTCCCCGATGGGCGGCATGAAGGACTCCGGCCTCGGCCGCCGCCACGGCTCGGAGGGCATCCTCAAGTACACCGAGGCCCAGACGGTCGCCCAGCAGCGACTGCTGCCGATGGCCCCGTCGCTGGGGATGGACGACGAGAAGTACGCGGCGTTCATGAGCCGGAGCCTGAAGGTGATGAAGGCGCTCCGCCTCCGCTAGTTCCCCGCTGGTTCCCCCACAGGCAACCCCCGTTCTCGACGAGGAGAGCACGTGTCGCAGGAGAAGTCTGTCCAGACCCGGGACGATGACGGGTACGACTACGACGTCATCGTCGTGGGCTCGGGGTTCGGTGGATCCGTCTCCGCGCTCCGGCTGACCGAGAAGGGGTACCGCGTCGGTGTCCTGGAGGCGGGCCGCCGCTTCACCCGCGAGACGCTGCCGAAGAACTCCTGGGACCTGAAGAACTACCTCTGGGCGCCCGCCCTGGGCATGTACGGCATCCAGCGCATCCACCTGCTGGGCAACGTCATGGTCCTCGCGGGCGCCGGCGTCGGCGGCGGCTCCCTCAACTACGCCAACACCCTCTACGTGCCGCCGAAGGCCTTCTTCGACGACCCGCAGTGGCGGGGGATCACCGACTGGCAGGAGGAGCTGAACCCGTACTACGACCAGGCCCGGCGCATGCTCGGCGTACGGCTCAACCCGACCATGACCCCCTCCGACGTGCACCTCAAGGCGGCCGCCGAGCGGATGGGGGTCGGGGACACCTTCCACCTGGCACCGGTGGGCGTGTTCTTCGGTGACGGCGAGGACGCCGACGGAACGGTGAAGGCGCGGCCCGGCGAGGAGGCCCCGGACCCGTACTTCGGCGGCGCCGGCCCGGCCCGCCGGGCGTGCACCGAGTGCGGCGAGTGCATGACGGGCTGCCGGCACGGCGCGAAGAACACCCTCAACGAGAACTACCTCCACCTCGCCGAGAAGGCGGGCGCGGTCGTGCACCCGATGACGACGGTCGTGTCGGTCACGGACGACTCCCAGGGCGGGTACGCCGTGGCGACCCTGCCGACGGACGACCGGCGCAAGGGCCGGGGGCGCGTCTTCAAGGCACGGAAGGTGGTGCTCGCGGCGGGCACGTACGGAACCCAGACCCTGCTGCACCGCATGAAGGCGAACGGCCAACTGCCGTACCTCTCCGACCGGCTGGGCGAGCTGACCCGCACCAACTCCGAGGCACTGGTGGGCGCGCAGACCGACAACCGGCGCTACCGCACCGCGCACGGTGCGCCGAAGGTCGACTTCACGCGGGGCGTGGCGATCACGTCCTCGATCCACCCGGACGAGAACACGCACATCGAGCCGGTCCGCTACGGCAAGGGCTCCAACGCGATGGGCGGCCTGTCGATCCTCCAGGTCCCCTACGCGGAAGGCCGCTCCCGCGCCCTGGCCTGGCTCACGAACGCGGCACGTCACCCGTGGCTGATGGTCCGCTCCCTGTCCAACCGGCGCTGGTCGGAGCGGACCATCATCGGCCTGGTGATGCAGTCGCTGGACAACTCCCTGACGACGTATCTGAAGCCGAACGGCGTCGGCAAGGGCCTGCTGACGGCCCGCCAGGGTCATGGTCGGCCCAACCCGAAGCAGATCAGGGCGGCCTCCGAGGCGGCGTCCGTGCTCGCCGCCGAGATCAACGGTTTCGCGGGCAGCAACGTCGGCGAACTGATGGGCACCCCGCTGACCGCCCATTTCCTCGGCGGCTGCCCGATCGGCGACTCCCGCGAGACCGGCGTCATCGACCCCTACCACCGGCTCTACGGCCACCCCGGCATCTCGGTGGTCGACGGCGCGGCGGTGTCGGCGAACCTGGGCGTCAACCCCTCGCTGACGATCACCGCGCAGGCCGAGCGGGCCATGTCGTACTGGCCGAACAAGGGCGAGGCGGATCCGCGCCCGGCGCAGGGGGCGCGGTACGAACGGCTCAAGCCGGTGGAACCCCGTCACCCGGCGGTGCCGGCCGAGGCGTTCGGGGCGCTGCGGCTGCCGTTCCTCGGGATGCCGGCGGTGCCGCCGAAGCAGTAGTGCCGGAGAAGTGACGAAGGACCTGAGCCCCCCTCCGAGCCCAGGTCCTTCTCCTTCGTGCGAGGCGAACCGCTCACACGGTCCGCCCACGCCCACGACCGTTACGCGGCGGCGTGGCCCCCGGCCTTGCGGCGCCGCACCGCGAAGACCACGCCACCACCGGCGACGACGGCGACACCGCCGACGAGCGCGATGGTCGGCAGCGCGGAGGAGGAACCGGTGGAGGCCAGGGTGCCGGTCACCTCAGGCGTGCTGCTGCCCGGCTTCGTGTTCGTGACCGGGGCCTTGCCGCCCTCCTGCGGCTTCGTACCGTCGGTGTCGGTGCCGGCTGCGACGATCTGGAACTTGTACGCGATCTCGCCGAGACCGATGCACTTCTCGGCGTTGTCGTCGTAGATCGTCGCGCCGAGTGAGAAGCCGGCGCCGACCGGGGCGGACGACGTGACGTTGATGCGCATCGGGATGTCGATCTCGTAGTCGGGCTTGAGTTCATCGGCGGTGCCGACGTAACCGACCGCGTAGCCGTCCTCGTTGAGGGTCTCCCACTTCTTGCTGTCCGGGTTCCAGGCCTGGAGCTGAACCTGCTTGCTCTTGAACAGGTCGTCGCCGTTCTTGTCGGCAGAGGCCCCGGCGAAGAAGCTGAGATTCTCAAGCGTCGAGTCCGAGTTGTTGGCCACGTTCAGTGAGAACTTGTGCCAACCGCTGCCCGCGGCGATCTTGCCCGGCAGTCCGCTGATGCTGACGTCGGCCTTGGAGTCCGTGCACTCGCCGACGGGCTCGGTGGGCTCGTCGCTCGGCGTGGAGGTGTTGCTCGGTGTGCCGGCCGGGGTGGACTGCGAGGCGGACGACGAGGCGGATGACGACGCGGAGGAGGACGCCGACTGGCTCGCGGACGCGGAGGCGCTGGAGGACGCCGACTGGCTCGCGGACGTGGACGCGCTGGCGGACGACGTGTCGGACGGGGAAACGGTGGCCGACGGGGACGACGTGTTGTCCGACGCGAACGCGGCCGGCGCCGACAGCAGCGCGAGCGGGGCTATGGCAGCCGTCGCCGCCGCGGCGGCCAGGGCACGGCGAAGCTTCATGTAGACCTCGAAGAGTCCGGTGCGCCGCTACGACGCGACGCATCTTGGGGGGAGCCGCCGCGTGGCGGCGCGGGTGTGTCCCGTGATTCGCCAGGTGTGACCTGTGTGCGATGTGAATGGTTGCGCTCCCATTCACAGAATTCTTATGTGCGCTGCGTCACACGGGACTTGACCCTCGGCAGAGCCGTGGGACGGCGAAAGGCCCCGCGGCGGGGGGACCCCGGCTCGGCGTGGCCGGGCTCGGGGAATCCGCGGGGCCCTTCTCCGTCGGCACCGACGTCAGGGCAGCGCCGGTGCCCGGGGAGCGGCGCCGGGGGGTTGCGCCGCTTGCCTGCGTGACCGCCGGTGGTGCGCTCCGGCGCGCGCGAGGAGCGCGCGTGGTGTCGACCATTGGCAGTCGGCGGGAGGAGCGATGCTGTTGTCTGCCAGGGGCCGTGCGGGGGTGCCGTCGACTCTCTGTTCCCCGCATCGTGCTGGATGGGTCACGGCCTCCGCAACCGTTTCGACCACCTCTGAACAGATTCCGCCGGTCGGCTCCGGGCGTCCCCGGAGCCGACCGTTTACTGGGTGACCGGGCTGCTGTCCCCTGCCGTCCGGTCACATCCCTGGAGCGAGGTCCCACGACGCACGGCACGATGCGTGCGTCTCATCGCTCCAGCGGAGCCACGCGTGGTTCTTTCGGGCCCGCCCCTGGCTGGCACGGACGCCCGGCTCAACGAAGTCGCCGCGGGCCCGGTCACGCGCCGTACGGGTGAGGGGGTATGCGTACGTACGTCCGCGGAACGCGGATCCGGCCGGGGCCGGCCTCAGATCCGGCCCCGGCACAGCTCCAGCAGGGTCATCGCGAGGGCCGTGCCGGGCTTGCCCAGCGCGTCCCGGTAGTGGCCGAGGACCTCCATCTCACGGGAGAGGTTCACGCGCCGGCCGCCGGAGGCGATACGGGCCTCCTGGATGACGGCGGAGACGGCCATCCGTTCCTGGATGAGACCGATGATCCGGTCGTCGAGCGAGTCGATGCGTTCACGGGCGTCGCTGATCAGGTGCGCGGCGTCGTCGCTGCGGGCGCCGGTCTTCTCGGTGGCTGCGGTGGCGGTCATGCGGGGCTCCTCGTGGACGGGTGCGCGGTGCCCCGGAGCGACAGGACCCGGGAAAACGCCAGGCGCCCCGGACCTTGTCGGCCCGGGGCGCCTGGGAAGTCGCTTGTCAGTAGCTCAAGCAGCACGACCATGGCAGCCGGCGGGCCGGTTGCCATAGGTAAAGACGAAGATCGTCGCGCGCTTGAACATGGGGCCAGTATGCCGTGGGGGAGGGCGGCGTCCAAAGCGGCCCGCATGGTGAGACGTGCTCCACAGGCGGCCGCCCTGGCAGCGGCGGGACGGCACCCACGGCCACCTCGGTAGAATCGGGTGGCACAAGGACCCGCCCAACCGCCGGAAGGCACCCCGTGTCATCAGCGACCCCCGCTGCCGCCGCTCCCGACACCGTCCTGGTCGTCGACTTCGGTGCGCAGTACGCCCAGCTCATCGCCCGTCGCGTCCGCGAGGCCCGGGTCTACAGCGAGATCGTGCCGAGCACCATGCCGGTGAAGGAGATGCTCGCCAAGAACCCGGCGGCGATCATCCTCTCCGGCGGCCCCTCGTCGGTGTACGAGGAAGGCGCCCCCCGTCTCGACCGCGAGATCTTCGAGTCCGGCGTCCCCGTCTTCGGCATGTGCTACGGCTTCCAGCTGATGGCGCAGACCCTCGGCGGCACCGTCGACAACACCGGAGCGCGCGAGTACGGCCGTACGGCCCTCGCCGTCTCCAAGCCGTCGTCCACCCTCTTCGAGGGCACCCCGGCCGAGCAGTCCGTCTGGATGTCCCATGGCGACGCCTGCTCCGCCGCCCCCGAGGGCTTCACCGTCACGGCCTCCACGGACGTCGTCCCGGTCGCCGCCTTCGAGAACGACGAGAAGAAGCTGTACGGCGTCCAGTACCACCCGGAGGTCATGCACTCCACGCACGGCCAGCAGGTACTGGAGCACTTCCTCTACCGCGGCGCGGGCCTGAAGCCCACCTGGACCACCGGCAACGTGATCGAGGAGCAGGTCGAGGTGATCCGCGCGCTGGTCGGCGACAAGCGCGCGATCTGCGGGCTGTCCGGCGGCGTGGACTCCGCCGTCGCCGCCGCCCTCGTCCAGAAGGCCATCGGCTCCCAGCTGACCTGCGTGTACGTCGACCACGGCCTGATGCGCAAGGGCGAGACCGAGCAGGTCGAGAAGGACTTCGTCGCGGCCACCGGCGTCCAGCTGAAGGTCGTCGACGCGGAGGAGCGCTTCCTCAAGGCGCTCGCCGGGGTCAGCGACCCCGAGGAGAAGCGGAAGATCATCGGCCGCGAGTTCATCCGGGTCTTCGAGCAGGCCCAGGCCGAGATCATCGCGGACGAGGGTCCGGCGGTCGAGTTCCTCGTCCAGGGCACCCTCTACCCCGACGTGGTCGAGTCCGGTGGCGGCACCGGCACCGCCAACATCAAGTCGCACCACAACGTCGGCGGCCTGCCCGAGGACCTCGAGTTCAAGCTGATCGAGCCGCTGCGCAAGCTGTTCAAGGACGAGGTCCGCATGGTCGGCCAGGAGCTCGGCCTGCCGGACGAGATCGTCCAGCGCCAGCCGTTCCCGGGCCCCGGCCTCGGCATCCGTATCGTCGGCGAGGTCACCAAGGAGCGCCTGGACCTGCTGCGCGAGGCCGACGCCATCGCCCGCGAGGAGCTGACGGCGGCCGGCCTCGACCGGGAGATCTGGCAGTGCCCGGTGGTCCTGCTCGCGGACGTCCGCAGCGTCGGCGTCCAGGGCGACGGCCGCACGTACGGCCACCCGATCGTGCTGCGCCCGGTCTCCTCCGAGGACGCCATGACCGCCGACTGGTCCCGGCTCCCGTACGACGTCCTGGCGAAGATCTCCACCCGGATCACCAACGAGGTCCGCGACGTCAACCGCGTGGTCCTGGACGTCACGTCCAAGCCGCCGGGCACCATCGAGTGGGAGTGAGCCCGCAGGTCACGTCCGTTTGAGAGTGCGCACCGGCTCTCCGGGCCTCCAGACCTGGACGACGAGGTACGTGTCGTCCTCGACGCAGGTCCTGACGACCTCCGTCAGCTCGGTGCGGAAGAGGTGGAACGGCTCCGGCGGTTCCACCTCTTTCACGTACGCGCCCTTGGTCCTGTCGTCCTCGACCTCCACGGCCCGCCCGCTGATCCGCACGTCACCGCCGCCCATCCCGGTGCCCGGTCCCGGGTTCGCCTGGAGCGCGAAGCGGGGGTCGCGGCGCAGGTCGAGTGCCTTGAGCGAGCCGGGCATCATGCCGAGCCAGAGCTCGCCGTCCAGGAAGCGGACCTCCAGACCGGTGGTGCGGGGCGAGCCGTCCCTGCGCAGCGTCGCCAGGACGTGGTGGGTGAAGGATCCGAAGCGTTCCTCGACGGTCCGGGCGAGGTCCGGTTCCGCTTCGGCGAAGGCGGCCCAGTTCATCGACATGCTCGTTGCCATACGGCGAGTCTGACGCCGATACCCGACATCTTCTGTCGGGTATCGGATCCGCGGTGGGAGAGGGGGTCGGATCCGCGGTGGGTTGGGGTGTCGGGTCCGCGGGGGTTGGGGTGTCGGGTCCGCGGGGGTTGGGGTGTCGGGTCCGCCGGTCTCGGGTGTCGGGCCTGCGGGCGTCGGGGTGTCGGGTCCGCCGGTCTCGGGTGTCGGGCCTGCGGGGGTCGGGTGTCTGGCCTGCGGGGGCTGGGTCTGCGGGGCTCGGGCCCGCAGGGCTCGGGTGCTGGACGCACCCGGCTCGGGTTCAAGCCGCCTCCCGGCACCACCTGCGCCGCATCTTTACCAATCAGCGCTGTCATCCTCGCCCGACCGGCGGTACCTTCCGGCCCGTTGACGAAGTCAAGTGCCGGAGGACCCATGCACGGCCCCACTCCGCCCCCGCCCCTGCCCACCGACCAGCTGCGGTTCGCCATGCCGCCGATGCACGAGTCGGTCGAGGACGAGCGACGGCACCGCAAGGAACGGCTCGCGGGCGCCCTGCGGATCTTCGGGCGGCTCGGATTCGAGGACGGGGTGTCCGGACACATCACCGCACGCGACCCGGAGTTCACGGACTGCTTCTGGGTCAACCCCTTCGGAATGTCGTTCCGGCACGTCACCGTGAGCGACCTGGTGCTCGCCAACCAGGACGGGCAGGTGATCGACGGCCGGTACCACGTGAACCAGGCCGCGTTCACCGTCCATGCCCAGGTCCACGCCGCTCGGCCCGATGTCGTCGCCGTCGCCCACTGCCACTCGGTGCACGGACGGGCCCTCGCCGCACTCGGCGATCTGCTGGACCCCATCACCCAGGAGTCCTGCGCCTTCTACGAGGACCACGCCGTGTACGAGGCCTACACCGGCGTCGCCGTCGACGCCGAGGAGGGCCGCCGGATCGCGACCGCGCTCGGCAGCCGCAAGGCTCTCGTCCTGCGCAACCACGGGCTGCTGACCGTGGGCGACTCGGTGGACGCGGCGGCCTGGTGGTTCCTGTCGATGGAACGCTCCTGCCAGGTGCAGCTGACCGCGAAGGCCGCGGGACGCCCCGTCCTGATCGACCACCGACAGGCGGTGGCCACCCGGGAGCAGCTCGGCGGCGACCTGGTGGCCTGGATCAACTACCAGCCGCTGTGGCAGGACATCACCCGCAGCGAACCGGATCTGCTCGGCTGACCCGCCGACGCCGCAACGCCCAGAAGCCGCGCAGCACGACCGGCAGCGTGGCAGCGAAATCCTCGTCCGTTCCCGCAGCGGTGTCCGTACTCGCAGCCGGATCACCAGGGGTATTTTGGCGGCGGTCGGTCAGGGACCTGCCTATGGCGGCCGGTCAGGGACCTGCCGATGGCGGCCGGCGAGGTCAACCGGGGGTTCGCGCTTTCACCCGCCCTGACCGGACCTCACGGACGAGGGAGGCGTTCCGTACGGCACAATTCGCTGTCGTCACACGGCAGTTGTACGGCGGGGCCGGGTGGCTCCGGTGAGCGTACGTCCGGCCCGATCGGCGGCCGGGCGCGGTGTGGTGTTCGGGCGCGGGAAGGCGGCAGCGGGCGTGACGGTGCAGGAGGCGAGGCAGGGCGAACGGCGCGGGAGCGGCCCGCGTGCGCACGAGGGTGGCTGCATCTGTGGGGACTGCCCGCACGGCGCACGCGAGGGACACCGGCGCGCGGTCGCCGAGTTCCTGGCGAAGCGGGAGGAGTTCGCGTCCGGGCGGGGGCTGCCCGCGGCGGTCGCGCACTCCGCGTCCGCGTCCCGTCAGTGGGTGTCCGACGAGCTGACCCAGTCCGCCGCGGTCGTCGCCGAGCGCGGTCGCGCGGACGCCGAGGCCTGGCTGGGCCGGCTGTGGCGACGCACGGCGATCGCGGTGTGGGGTGCCGTCGGCGTCCTGCTGCCGGCACAGGCGCTCACCGCGATCGGCGCCGGGTGGACCGTGGCGCGCACGGCCGGGCTGGTCGCGGCGGTGCTGGTGGGAGCGGCGCTGACGGCCGCCGGGTATCTGCACCGGGCGCGCGGTGGGGTGTTCGCGCCCGTCATCGGGGAGGACAACCGGCTGTCGACCTCCCGTGCGGTGGCGGCGGGCTGGGTGTTGTTCGTCCTGTACGCGGTGCTGGTGCTGGTCGTCGAGCTGACGGCGGCCTCGGCCGAGGGCCGGCGCGACGAACTGATCGCCGGGCTCGGCCTCGCGCGCGGCACGGGTGTGGTGACCGTGGTCGCCGTGGTGTGCGGGATCGCGGTGCTGGTGCGGCGGGTGGTGGGGCTGCGGGTGCTCGGTCAGCGGCTGCAGAAGGTGCGCGCCGACCGGCCGCGGGCGGCGGACCTGCTCACGGACGACTCGGGGCGGGGCAGCTTCCCTGACACCCAGTACGTGATCGTCAGCGCCGTCGCCCTGGTCTTCGCGGTGGTACGGCTGGCCCGCCGCCCCGAGCAACTGCCCGACCTGCCGTGGGGACTCGCGCTGCTGGTCCTGGTCTCGGCGGCCACCTACCTCGCCGGAAAGTACGCGGAAGGCGGACGTCCGGTGATCCTCTCGGTGGTCCGGGCGCGGGAGGCGGGGGACCTGGACGCGCCGATCCGCACGGGCGACGACATCGAGATCCGCGGCGCCGGTTTCGTACCGCCCGGCGCCCAGAACGCGGACCGGCTGTCCCGGATGGTGGTCCGGATCGGCGCCGTGCACGTCCATGTCCCGCTGGTTCCGGTCACCGGCGGCTTCAGCAACCCGACGGACACCCTGCTCACGGTGCCGGTGCCGGCGGATGTGGAACCGGGCAGGGTGGAGGTGCAGGTGGTGACGGCTGCCGGGGTGGAGACCAACCGGGTGGCCATCGACGTGACGGAGTGACCGGGCACGGGCTGGGCGAGCAGGCTCCGGAGTCTCGTGACCGCCGGGTGCGGTGCCCCGTTCGGCCCAGCCGGGGTGCCTCCGGGTCCGCCCTGCCGATCGGCGGTGTCCTGCCGTCGGTCCGGGGCCGATGCGGAACTCCCGGGCCAAGGAGCCGGAAAAGTGTGTGCGCAATGGTTGAGCGGTTGCCCCCTTTCGTACGTATGGTCTGTTGAGGGCAAGGGTTGGCACGGCGGGCGAGAGGCGGCGGCACGATGGTTCATGGCATTCGCACGGACTCCCACACCTCCTACGTCGACGAGGGCAGGACCTGGCGGGACACCGCCGTGCGGTACGCACTGCTTCCACTGCGCGTCTTCCTCGGCATCACCTTCATCTACGCGGGCCTGGACAAGCTCACCAACAGCGCTTTCATGCATGCCTCCGGCTCCGGGTCCATCGGCGAGCTGATGCACTCCGTGCGCGGCTCGTCGGCGATCCCGGCCCTGGTCGACCTGGCGTTGAAGCATCCCGTCGGATTCGGCTACGCCATCGCCTTCGGTGAACTCGCCGTCGGAATCGGCACGCTCGTCGGCCTGTTGGGGCGCCTCGCCGCGCTCGGTGGCGCGCTGATCTCGCTGAGCCTGTGGCTGACCGTCAGCTGGGCCTCGACTCCCTACTACTACGGCAACGACCTCGCCTATCTGATGGCCTGGATCCCCCTGGTCCTCGCCGGCACCCCGGTCCTGTCCCTCGACGCCGCCCTGCGGGCCCGACGACGGCAACGCGCGGGCGGCTACCGCTGAGTCGGCGGCACCGCGGCCGCCCTCGCCCCCTCCGGTTCGGCCTGCCGGCCGGTGCGGGGCGCCCGGCGCTTGCGTATCGCGCGGGCCAGCAGGCCGGTCACGGCCGCGAGGCACAGGCCGCCGATCACGATCGGGATGATCGCGAACCAGGGTGTCTCCCACGCCCCGCCGGCATCACCGACGTAAGCGAGGCCCGCGCCGGCCAGGAAGGCCCCGGCCACGAGCCGGCCCGGCTGGAACTCATGACGCGGCACGGTCCACCTCCACCTGGCCCACGCCGACCTCGAGGTCGAGGCGGAGCGTGGCCGCCTTCTTCGTCCCCGCCGCGGGGGTGAGCGTCACCGTCCGGTGCTTGCCCGGCTTCACATCCACGTCCTTGCGGGTCTCCCCCGGCAACCGGATGTCGCCCACACCCGTGTCGATGTTCAGCTCCACCGTCGCCTCCCTGGGAACCAGCACCTTCAACTGACCCACCCCCACCCGGGCCCGCGTCGTCACCGTCTGGTCCCCGGCGAGCCTGAGACGGCTGAGATCCAGAGTGCCGACGCCGGTGCCCAGGTCGTACTTCTCCCGCACGGCGGCCACCGAGGCCGGCGCCCAGGTGGCATGCCTCCACTGGGTGCCGATGTCCTTCGGCAGGGCCGCCGAGGCGGCGAGCAGGGCCGCCGTGAGCACCGCGAGGAAGACCGAGCCCGCCCCCGTACGCCCCAGGAACGAGCTGACCGCGATGCCCACGCCGAACACCACCAGCGCGCACGCCAGGCCCGTCTGCAGACTCGTGCCGAGCGCCCGGTCGTCCCAGGTCAGCAGGGTGCCGAGGCCGCCCGCGAGCAGGGCGAGGAGAAACACCCAGCCGCCGATCCAGCGCGGCCCCCGAGGTCTGTGCCGCTGCTCGGTCCGTATGCGCTCGGCGTACGAGGAACCGCGTGCGATGGCGACCGCCGCCGCGACGTCTCTGCCTGCGGTGTCGGTCGGGCCCCACAGATAGCCCGTGCCGCCCACGTGGGTGCCGTCCTTGACGATGGGCTCGCGCCACCAGGAGGGGTAGGAGGCGGGGACCGGCGGTGCCGTGGCCTCCGGCGGGGCGTCGGCCACCGCCTGCGTGGTGAGCGGGTCGGCGTCGGGAGCGCCGCGCTGCCGCGACCAGTACGCCGCGCCGGCCAGGAGCAGGGACAGGACGGCGGCGAAGGTCAGCACGCTGCCGTTCCTGAGCATCGACAGGAAGATTCCGCAGCCCACCAGGGCGAAGAGCACCGCGGCCAGGGCCTGACCGTCGACGCGGCCCGTCAGCAGCTTGCGGATCTCGTTCTCCTCCTCGTCCTCGTAGGGCACGAGGAGCCAGACGAAGCCGTAGAAGATGAGGCCGAGGCCGCCCGCCGCCGAGAGCACCGCCAGCACGATCCGAAAGATCACCGGATCCATGTCGCACTGCCGGGCCAGGCCCGAACAGACCCCCGCCAGCATCTTGTGCCGCCGCTCACGCCGGAACCGGCCGGGATCCTCGGCCACCGCCGCGTGGTCGGACGTGGCGGTTCCGCCGCGTCCGGGCGTGTCCTTCCCGGCCCCGGCCCGCTCGCGCGCCGCAGCACCCGTGCGGGCGCCCGGCTCCGGGGGTCCGCCCGCGTCCTGGTCCATGCCGGCGTCCTCGCCTCCGTTCTCGCGCACGGCCGCATCCTGCCGCACGTCCGCGCCCCCCTGCGCGCGCGGCTCCTCATCCGCAGCGGGCGCGGCAGGGCCGGACGCGGGCACGGCGTGCTGCGGGGCGGCGTCCGGCGCGCCGTCCCCCGGCGGCCGGCCACCCCGCTCCCCGCCGGGGCAGCGCCCCGCGGTGGAGGCGTGCCCCGCACCAGGGCCGTGCCCCGCTGCCGCGTGCTGCTGATCTGTCATGCGTCCATGGTCGCCGCCGCGGGCGCCGGGCGGCAGTCGGGACGACCCTGGCCCAACCCTGAAATCTGCCCTGACGGGCTGCCGGGGGAAGTGTTCGATCACCCGTCATTCGAAGATCAGGGGTGTCTAAGGGGCCGACCCTGATGCCCGGCCGGTCCGGTCGTGTGACCATCGTTGGCATGCCGGACGCCGCAACCCTGCCCCTCGCCGATCCGCGGCCGCCGCGCAAGCTCTACCGCAGCAGCGACGGACGCTGGCTCGGGGGCGTGGCGCGGGGGCTCGCCGGGCATCTCGGGCTGCCCGTGATCTGGGTGCGCCTCGTCTTCGTCGGCCTGTTCCTGGCACACGGCTTCGGCGCGCTGCTGTACGCCGCGTTCTGGTTCTTCGTCCCGCTCGGGGTCGGCGGCGTCGACGACCGCCGCTCCCCGTCCCCGTCCCTCGTCGGCACCGAGACCTCACCCCACGGCCGCCGCAAACTGGTCGCCCGCAAGCCCGACCGGGGGCAGATCGTCGCTCTGCTCCTGATGGTCGTCGTCGCGCTGACCTTCGTGGGCAGCATGAAGCTCGACGGCGTCGCCAAGGTCTACCTCATACCGGCCGTGCTCGTCGCCGCGGGCGTCGCCCTGGTCTGGCGCCAGGCGGACAACGCGCGACGGGCCCGCTGGATGGAGGTCGGCAGCCGCCGTCGCACGCTCACCCTGCTGCGTGCCGCCGCCGGTGTCCTGCTGGTCACCGCGGGTGTCTCCGGCATGTTCGTGCTGCAGGGCTCCGCCGCCCACCTCGGCTCGGTCCTCCAGGCGGCGCTGGCGGTTCTCGTCGGCATCACGCTGCTCGCCGGACCGTACTTGGTGCGGATCACCCAGGACCTGTCCGAGGAGCGCCTGATGCGCATCCGCGCCCAGGAACGCGCCGAGGTCGCCGCCCACGTCCACGACTCGGTGCTGCACACCCTGACCCTGATCCAGCGCAACGCGGAGAACGCGAACGAGGTGCGCCGCCTCGCCCGCGCCCAGGAGCGCGACCTGCGCGCCTGGCTGTACAAACCGGAGGGCACCGGCAAGGACGAGGCCGAGGAGCCGGACACCCTGGCGGAGGCGGTCCGGCGCAACGCGGCGGAGGTGGAGGACAAGCACGGCGTCCCCATAGAGGTCGTCATCGTCGGCGACTGTCCCCTCGACGAACGGATCGGCGCACAGATGCAGGCCGGGCGCGAAGCGATGGTGAACGCCGCCAAGTACGGTGGCGAGGGCGGCGCCGTCCAGGTCTACGCCGAGGTCGACGGCAAGACGGTGTTCGTGTCCGTCCGTGACCGTGGCCCCGGCTTCGACCTCGACGCGATACCCGCCGACCGCATGGGTGTCAGAGAATCGATCATCGGCCGTATGGAGCGCAACGGCGGCACGGCACGGCTGCGCGCGGTACCCGACGGCGGCACGGAGGTCGAGCTGGAGATGGAGAGGGCGGAGACGACGTCATGAGCGACGCGAACGGGGAGGCCGCGGTGTCCGGTGGAAACGCGGACCGGCGGGTGCGGGTCGTACTTGTCGACGACCACCGTATGTTCCGTACGGGAGTCCAGGCCGAGATCGGGCAGACGGAGCTGACCGGCGTCGAGGTCGTCGGTGAGGCGGCCGACGTCGAGCAGGCGGTCGCCGTCATCACCGCCACCCGTCCCGAGGTCGTCCTTCTCGACGTCCACCTGCCGGGTGGCGGCGGGGTGGAAGTGCTGCGCCGCTGCGCCTCGCTCACGGCCGACCCCGAGCAGCCGGTGCGGTTCCTGGCGCTGTCGGTGTCGGACGCCGCCGAGGACGTGATCGGCGTGATCCGCGGTGGCGCCCGCGGCTATGTGACGAAGACGATCACCGGCTCGGACCTCATCGACTCCATCTTCCGCGTCCAGGAGGGCGACGCCGTCTTCTCCCCGCGCCTGGCCGGCTTCGTCCTGGACGCCTTCGCCTCGACCGACGCGCCGCCCGTCGACGAGGACCTGGACCGCCTCACCCAGCGTGAACGCGAGGTGCTGCGCCTCATCGCCCGCGGCTACGCGTACAAGGAGATCGCCAAGCAGCTGTTCATCTCGGTGAAGACGGTCGAGTCCCATGTCTCGGCGGTCCTGCGCAAGCTCCAGCTGTCGAACCGCCACGAGCTGACACGGTGGGCGACGGCACGTCGGCTGGTGTGACCGTCCGGTACACGCCGCCCACCAGCGGTACCAGGGCGCCAGAAGATCGTTGCAGGCCCAGGCGGCAACCCGTCCGGTGTCTTCGTACGGATCCGGACCGGCGAAGGCGCTGTGCGGGTGCCGACCACCCCGTCACCGAAAGGACAGGGACCCCGTGACTGCTCTCCCTGCCAGGACCGACCGCGCTGTAACGCTCCTGCGCGAGTTCGGCGCCGAAGGCATCGCCCACCCCGGCGGCTCCCTCCTTGCCCACCTCCAGCGCGTACAGGCGCGGCTCGCTGCGTGGAGGGCCCGGCCGGCCCTGCAACTCGCCGGGCTGTGCCACGCGTTCTACGGCACGGACGGCTTCTCCGGAGTTCTGCTGCCACTGGACCGCCGCCAGGACCTGGCAGCCGTGATCGGCGCCGAGGCCGAGGCCATCGTGTACTTGTATGCCTCATGCGACCGGAAGGCCACCTATCCGGCTCTCAGCGAGGTCGATGCCGCCTTCCACGACAGGTTCACCGGCCGCTCCTGGACTCCGGAGCCACAGTTGCGCCGGGACTTCGCCGAACTCTCGGCCGCCAACGAACTGGACCTCGCCGACGTCGACCCGGCCTTTCGCGACAAGTGGGGCCCTGAGTTGTTCGCCCTGTTCACCCGACTGCAGGACCTGCTGAGCGCTGACGCCTGGCACGAGTGCCGCACGGTACTCGCCGCACCTGCGCACCAGACACCCCGCTGACACCACCGGACTGCTCCGCCGGATGGGCTATGCCGGCTCACGCCACCCGCGTGGCTCCCGCGAACGGCATCTCGTCGATCGGTGCCAGGCGGACCGGTGCCGACGGGTTCGGGGCGTGGATCATCTGGCCGTGGCCGACGTAGATCCCCACATGGCTGATCCCGGAGTAGAAGAACACCAGGTCACCGGGGAGGAGTTCGGAGCGGGCGACGCGCCGGCCCGCGCCGATCTGGGAGTAGGTCGTCCGGGGCAGCGAGATGCCCGCCGAGCGGTACGCGGCCTGCACCAGGCCCGAGCAGTCGAAGGCGTTCGGGCCGGTCGCGCCCCAGACGTAGGGGCTGCCGAGCTTGCCGTACGCGTACGCCACCGCAGCCGCCGCCCGGGCGTCCGGCGCCTCGGCCGTCGCTGTCGCGGCCGACACGGCGCCCAGCAGATCGCGCCCCACGGACCGTGACGTCCGTCCCGCGCCCCCGTCCGCCGAGGCCCCTGCCCGCTGCCCCTGCGTGAGCTGGGACAGCAGCTGCCGTGCTTCGCCCAGCTTTTCGGTGATCGTCCGCTTCTGCCGCCGCAGCTCCGCCTGCCGGGACGTCAGGGAGGCCAGTTCGACCCGTGCCGCACCGCGCAGCCGTTCGATCTCCCGCAGTTGGTCGCGTACGCGCGTCACGGCCGCCGCCTGGCGGTCGTCCACCCGCTCGGCGAACGCGGCGTTGTCGAGGTACTGCCCGGGATCCGAGGAGAGCAGCAGCCGCACCGCGGGGTCGAGGCCCCCGTCGCGGTACTGCGCCGCCGCCGAGGAACCCAGGGCGTCCCGGGCGGAGTTCAGCCGATCCGTGCGGCGGGCCGCCTCGTCCCGCAGGCCGTTCAGCCGTTTCTGTGCCTCCTCCGCCTGCTCCTTGGCGCCGTCGTACTTCTGGGTGGCGGCCTCCGCCTCCTGATACAGCTTGTCGACCTTGGCCTTGACCTGAGCCGGCGAGAGGGGCGGCTCGGCGTGCCCCGTGCCGTCGAAGCCGGTCGCGGTAGCCGCTCCCGCGAGGGCGATCGTGGCGGCGGTGCGGGCCGTGCCGCCCCCGAGCGAACGCTGTCTGGGCTTGCGGTGCGCTGCCACCTGGACGTCACGTCCTTTCGTACGACCGCCGGGGCCGCGGGCGGTGTCACGCGTCCGGCGGCGGTCCGCACAGGGGGAACAGGCCGCCGCCGGACCTTCTCGGCGGTGGTGCCCGACGGCCGCCCCTGGCCCGGGCGGCGATGGGGAGCCGGGCACCTGGGGGAGGACGCTAAACCCGTCCGTGAGGCAAGGGTGACCGGATGTACGGAAGTGGCCCGACCGGACTGACGGTGACCGTATGTGACCGTGATCCCGGCGCCGGGTCGCCGTCTTCACGTTCTGCGATGACCAATGCGGTGGATCCGGCGCACCGGGCGGCCGTCGAGTGCTATAGGGCGCATATATGCGGCCGGTTCGGAGGGCCGAGCGAGCGGCGTCACATCCGCCGGGGCGGTGTCGGCGTGCACAGACGCGCTGATTAGGCTCCGGCCCCATGGACGTACTCATCCACCTCTTCGTCGGACTGCACATCGTCGGCATCGCCGCGCTCCTCGGCGGCTTCCTCACCCAGATGAAGGCGATGGGCCAGGGCACGGCACGCTTCGTGCCCGCCATGCTGCACGGCGCGCTGACCATGCTGGTCACAGGGGTGGCGCTGGTCGGCCTCAACCAGGCGGACGACCACTCGGTCAACACGATCAAGATCGGGATCAAGCTGGCCCTGCTGATCGTCATCCTGGGCCTGGTCTATGTGAAGCGGGACGAGGAGACCGTCGAGAAGCCCCTCTTCGGCCTCGTCGGCGCCGCGACCCTGGCGAACATCTTCATCGCCGTGCTCTGGACCTGATGCCGTCCACGGCCGACGCGACGGCTCCGGTGAGGACCAGGAGCCAGGCGGCCACCGCGATCCACAGCAACACCCGGCCGAGGCCGCGCAGCCACGGCACGCCGACGGAGGAGGCGACGGACAGCGCCGCCACCGCCGTCATCCCCATCGGGAACACGGTCGACCAGCGCCGGACGTCGTAGCGGAACCGGGGCCGCAGCACCTCCGCCATCGCCAGGACGACGTAGCAGACCAGGGCGAGGACGAGAAGGGCGACGGTCACACCGCGCAGGACGCCGCTGTCGTCGTTGTTCCACAGGTAGAGCCCTTGGTGCGCGGCGCTCATGAGCTGCGAACCGGCCAGCGCCGAGAGGGCGAGTGCGCCACCCGAGATCCACTGGTCGCCCGGCCCGGTCACCACCTGCCGAGGGTCGAAGCAGCCCAGCCCGATCAGGTAGAGAACCAGCCCGAACCAGAAGAACACCAGCGCCGTGTGGGCGAGCCACGCCACCCCCACGGCCGCCGCGAGCACCGCCCCGAGCACCGCGATCCCCTCCGTCGCCACGCACCCCAGGAACACCGCGCCGGGCATCCGGCGCTCCCAGTCCGGCACGGTCAACGGGACCAGGCAGGCCCAGAGCACCACGGCCAGTGCGAGCAGTGCCTCGGCGAGCGGCTGCCCGTTCAGAGCGGACACCCCCGAGCCCAGCACGGTGGTCGCCGGCACCATGGTGAGCGCGGCCGGCGAGCCGGCCCGGGCCCGCCACTGCTCCCGGTCCCACAGCAGTTGCAGGGCGATGTCGGCGGCGAGCCCCAGCCAGGCGGCACCCGCCAGGACCAGGGCGAGGCGGGAGAGGATCTGCTGGCCGGTCAGGTGGAGCCCGACCGACAGGATGCCGGTCGCCATGACGGCGGACCCGGTGGCGGGCGGACGCGGCGCCCACCAGGTGCGCAGCGCGGAGGTGCCTGACATGCGCCCGATGCTAGGGACGCGCACACGGGTTGCGTACGGGGGCACGCGCGCGACGACGGAAAACAACCCCACGCGCGCGTGCCCGGCCCCATGGGTCAGGAGGCACAGCGTTCTTCCGGAGCGCAGGGTGAACGGCGGATTCTGGCCAGTGGGACGGCTCGGGCGGTCGCTTTCGCGGGCGAGTTTCCAGGGCGGCGACCGGCTGTCGGTGGGGCGGCCTAGACTCGGAGAGCGATGAGCAGCCTCTTTGACGACAGCTTCCTGGCGGACCTCAAGGCCACTCCGGCCCACGAGGAGGAGCCCCCGCCGCCCGAGGACCAGCACGCTCCGGAGCCGGTTCCGGACGATCTGTTCGGCGGGAAGTTCGACCTGCCACCGGACAGGGACGCGTACTACCGCAACGGCGCGCACCGCCCTGCCGTCGACATGGCGGCGCTGCTGGAGGGGCTGAACGAGAACCAGCGCGCGGCCGTCGTGCACGCCGGTTCCCCGCTGCTCATCGTGGCCGGCGCCGGCTCCGGCAAGACGCGTGTGCTCACCCACCGCATCGCGTACCTGCTGGCCGAGCGGGGCGTCCACCCCGGGCAGATCCTCGCGATCACCTTCACCAACAAGGCCGCGGGCGAGATGAAGGAGCGGGTCGAGCAACTCGTCGGCCCGCGCGCGAACGCGATGTGGGTGATGACCTTCCACAGCGCCTGCGTCCGCATCCTGCGCCGGGAGAGCAAGAAGCTCGGCTTCACGTCCTCCTTCTCCATCTACGACGCCGCCGACAGCAAGCGCCTGATGGCCCTCGTCTGCCGTGACCTGGACCTCGACCCCAAGCGCTTCCCGCCCAAGTCCTTCAGCGCCAAGATCTCCAACCTGAAGAACGAGCTGATCGACGAGGAGGACTTCGCCGCCCAGGCGGCCGACGGTTTCGAGAAGACCCTCGCCCAGGCGTACGCGCTCTACCAGTCCCGGCTGCGCGAGGCGAACGCCCTCGACTTCGACGACCTGATCATGACGACGGTCAATCTGCTGCGCGCCTTCCCGGACGTCGCCGAGCACTACCGCCGCCGTTTCCGCCACGTCCTCGTCGACGAGTACCAGGACACCAACCACGCCCAGTACGCCCTGGTGCGCGAACTCGTGGGCACCCGCGCGCACGACGAGGACGTCCCGCCGAACGAGCACGACGTCCCGCCCGCCGAACTGTGCGTCGTCGGCGACGCCGACCAGTCGATCTACGCCTTCCGCGGCGCGACCATCCGCAACATCCTCCAGTTCGAGGAGGACTACCCGAACGCCACGACGATCCTGCTGGAGCAGAACTACCGCTCCACGCAGACGATCCTCTCCGCCGCCAACGCGGTCATCGAGCGCAACGAGTCCCGCCGTCCGAAGAACCTGTGGACCAACGCGGGCGCCGGTGCCCGGATCACCGGCTACGTCGCCGACACCGAGCACGACGAGGCGCAGTTCGTCGCCGACGAGATAGACCGCCTCACGGACGCGGGCGAGGCCAAGGCCGGGGACGTCGCCGTCTTCTACCGCACCAACGCCCAGTCCCGTGTCTTCGAAGAGGTCTTCATCCGCGTCGGCCTGCCCTACAAGGTCGTCGGCGGCGTCCGCTTCTACGAGCGCAAGGAGGTCCGGGACGTCCTGGCCTACCTGCGGGTGCTGGCGAACCCGGAGGACTCCGTTCCGCTGCGGCGCATCCTGAACGTGCCCAAGCGGGGCATCGGCGAGCGCGCCGAGGCGATGATCGACGCCCTCGCCCAGCGCGAGAAGATCAGCTTCTCGCAGGCGCTGCGCCGCGTCGACGAGGCGTACGGCATGGCGGCCCGCTCCACCAACGCGGTCAAGCGGTTCAACGCGCTGCTGGAGGAGCTGCGCACGATCGTGGAGTCGGGCGCCGGACCGGCCACGGTCCTCGAGGCCGTCCTCGAACGCACCGGCTACCTTGCCGAGTTGCAGTCCTCGACCGACCCTCAGGACGAGACCCGGATCGAGAACCTTCAGGAACTCGCCGCCGTAGCCCTGGAGTTCGAACAGGAGCGCGGCGAGGGAGCGGAGACCGCAGGGGCTGCCGTCCCCGGCGGCACTCTGGCCGACTTCCTGGAGCAGGTCGCACTCGTCGCCGACTCCGATCAGATCCCCGACGGCGAAGAGGGCGACGGCGTCATCACGCTGATGACCCTGCACACCGCGAAGGGCCTCGAGTTCCCGGTGGTCTTCCTGACCGGCATGGAGGACGGCGTCTTCCCGCACATGCGCGCGCTCGGACAGACGAAGGAACTGGAAGAGGAGCGGCGCTTGGCGTACGTCGGCATCACGCGTGCGCGGGAGCGGCTCTACCTGACGCGGTCGGCCATGCGCAGCGCCTGGGGCCAGCCGTCGTACAACCCGCCCTCGCGGTTCCTGGAGGAGATCCCGGAGCAGCACGTGGAGTGGAAGCGGAAGGGTGGTTCCTTCGCGGCGCCGTCGTCCGGGCCGCTCTCGGGGGTGGCGGCCTCGCTGTCGTCGTCCCGTTCGCGCTCGTCGGCGGCGGGTGCGTCCGGGTTCGCCACGCGCCGGGGCGGTATGACGGAGCGGCCGGTGGTCTCGCTGGCGGTGGGCGACCGTGTCACCCATGACCAGTTCGGCCTCGGGACGGTCGTCGCTGTGAAGGGCACGGGGTCGAACGCGGAGGCGACGATCGACTTCGGGGATGAGAAGCCGAAGCGGCTGTTGCTGCGGTACGCGCCGGTGGAGAAGCTGTAGCTCCGCTTCCGGGCCCTCGCTGAACGGCGGGGGCTCGTCGCGGCGTCGGTCGGTCTGGTGAGCCGGTCGACAACCGGTCGTTCGGGGGAGCCGGTCGGCCGGGTCGAGCCCGAGCCGGTCAGGTGGGGTCGAGCCCGTGGCTGCGCAGCCACGGCAGCGGGTCTATCGCGGCGCCTCCGCTGGGTCGCACCTCGAAGTGGAGGTGCGGGCCCGTGGAGTTGCCCGAGTTGCCGGAGTACGCGATCGGCTCACCGGCCTTCACGGTCGTACCGGACGGCACCCGGTAGCTGGACAGGTGGCAGTACCAGGTCTGCGTGCCGTCCTTGGCGGTCAGGATCAGCATGTTGCCGTACGCGCTGTTCCACTTGGTCTGCACGGTGCCGTCGGTAGCGGCCATCACCGTCGTCCCGTACGCCACCGGGAAGTCGATGCCGGTGTGCACGGACATCCAGTTGACACCCGCCTGGCCGAAGTAGGCGCTGAGGCCCCTCTGCAGGACCGGCAGCGCGAACTTGGGGCGAAGCCGCTCCTTGAGCGCCGCCTCGGCCGCCGCCTTCTTCTGCTCGGCCACTTGCTGGGCCTTGAGGTCGATACGTTCCTGGGTGCGACTGGCCCGGTCCGCGAAGTCGTTGGCGTCGGCGGAGAGGTTCGCGAGCTGGGAATCCAGCTTCTTGTTGGCGGCGGACGGCTTCACCGGTGTGTCGGCGGCGCTCGCCGTGATGTCCTTGCCGTCGTCTCCGCCCACACCGACGGTCGCCGCGGCGACCCCGGCGACCCCCATGACACACACCGACGGCACCGCGACCGTGAGCAGCGCGGACCGCCTCGCCGGGGTGCGACGCCGGGAACGGCTCGCGGCGCGGGATGCGGCACGCGCGGGCGGGAGGGGTGTGTGCTCTTCCTGGTCGTCGAGCAGCGAGACGTCGTCGGCCGCTCCTGACGGGGCGTCGTCGTCGGTGCGCCGCTCGGACGGGAGCTGATCGAAGGTGGCGGTGGCTGCCTGGTGTTCGAAGGGCTCGGCGCCGGCGAAGGGGTCGGGGACGGCGTGCTCGAAGCCGCCGGTAGCCGCATGTTCCGACTCGTGTTCTGGGTTTCCCCCCGAGTTCCACTGCGTGGCGTCGTACGTGCCCGTGTCGAAGGTCTGCGTGCCCCACTCCCACTGCTGGGTGAAGACCGCCGACTGCTCCGCCTCGAGCCAGGCCTGCGCGTCCCACTGGCCGGTGGCGTCGGGGGCCTGGGCCTGCGCGGGAATGGCGGCCAGCTGCTGGTATCCCGTCGCCCACGCCGCCGTGTCATGGGCGCCGGTGTCGAACGCGGCGTGATGCTGGGCGGCGTACGGGTCGTAGTGCAGCGCCTGGTGCGTGCCGGTGCCGAAGGTCTCGTGGCTGCCGGTGTCGTGGCTGCCGGTGGACCACTGGCCGGTGTCGTACGAACCGGTCCCGCCGTCACCCGGAAGGTCGCCGAAGAGGGGATCGGTCGCGAAGGTCGCGGTGGAGTCGGCGTAGGTCGCGGTGGAGTCGGCGTAGGTCGTGAACTCACCGTACTGGCCACCCTGCGGGCCGTACGGCGCGTACTGCGCCGAGGCGGCATCGGGGGCCGGAGCCGGGGGAGTTGCGGTCCCCGACGGGTGACGGTCGTGCACCGACTTCTCTTTCGCCTCGACAACAAGGGCTGCCAGAGCAGTGCGGCGACTGTACCCGGCAGTACGCGGGCGCGACAATCTTCCGCAGGTTTCCGGTGGGCAGGAAACGGGCATTCGGCCGTGTTTCGGGGGTCACCGCACAAGGCCTTGGTGCTGCGTTCGATGAATGTTCGAGTACATGCGGGTGTCGGGGAGGTGAGGGCGGCTGTGCTGGTGCCGTGCCGAGCGCGAGTATCGGGTGGCCGGACGCCGGGTCGGGAGCGGACGCCGGGCGCTGTGTCAGGCGTGGCGCGCGGCGGGGCTCACGCCACCGTCAGGCCGCCGGTGTGGGCCGCGGCCGCCGTCGGCTCCTCGAGATCCAGGGCCTGCCGTATCCCGGCCGCGACCGCGGGGTGTACCGGCAGGGCCAGATGGCCGATGCCGCTCACCCGAATGTTCTGCGCGACCAGGTCCGGATGGTCGACGCACGCCGCCTCGAGCGGATCCATCAGCGGGTCCAGATCGCTCCAGAAGCTCACGAAGTGCGTACGGCAGCCGGGCGCCGGCTCACGCAGCTCCTCGATCAGCTCCGAGCCCGGACGCATCTGGCGGACGATGGGGTGCGCGTTCGCGAGCGGGGCGACGCGGGTGCCGGAGTGGGGTGTACCGAGTGTGACGAGCCTGCGGACGCGGAGGTCGCCACCGAGCCGCTGCACGTAATACCGGGCGATCAGACCGCCCAGGCTGTGTCCGACGATGTCCACCTGTCGCTGGCCGGTGCGCTCGCAGATCTCCTCCACATGACGGCCGAGCAGCTCGGCCGCGATGCGGATGTCACACGTCAGCGGAGAGTAATTCAGCGACTCGATGTGCTGACGGCCGTGCTGTGCGAGGTTCCGGCGCAGGAGGACGAAGACCGAGCGGTTGTCGATGAACCCGTGCAGCAGGATCACCGGAGGCTTGGCCTCGGTGGGGAGCGTGGTGGTGTCCGGAGGGGGCGGGAGCGGGGCGCAACGGCGCTCCTGGATGATTCCCGACGGGTAGAGGAGCACATGTCCGGCGAGGATCGCCAGCTCCAGGGCGGTCGCCTTCAGCAGCGCGATGGAGAGTCCGGCCAGTCTGCTGGGGAACAGGCGCTGGCACAGCGGAACCAGAGGCTCTACTACCCCGGTGACCTTCATTGGCCGACCTCCCGTCGGCACGCGCGAGGACGTCTCCGTGCCCCCGTGTGCCCTCATGGAAAGCCGTGGCGGTGGCCTGTGGGGCAGGTGCCGCGGGTACGGCCGTGCCGCGGGTGCGGCGCGTACGGCGCCGGTGACGCGACGGGCGCCGTTTTCGTCGTGGTGACATGAACCCGCCCGTCCTCCTGGCGCGGTGTCCCGTCCTCCTCGTACGGGTGGTGCTCCCCGCTTTCGTGCCCTTGCATTCCTTTCGCCGGCGCACCCCACCACCACGGCGCCCCGCTGGTGGGGCGGTGGTGCGGCCGCCTTGGTGCGGCTCTCCTTGCGCACGATCCCCTCGGTCCACGGCGCTCGAGCCGCTGCCGCGGCGCGTGTGCCGCGGGGAGGGGGGACCCTGCGCGGCGAACGTGTCCCATTGTGTGATTTCCCCCTCGGTCACCACCGTGAAACTGCCGGTTGCGGGATGCTGGCGATAACGTTCGTTCACTTCCCGGGTCGGTACGGCGCGGGGCGCCGGTGCCGGCGGGGCCGATCCGCCGGTTCGAGGCGTGCCGACCGTGCGGTCCGTGTGTCCGCCGGTGCGGTGATGTGGCGGCAGGCGGTCCATCGGTACAGGGTGTGTGTAGTCGCTTCATGGAGGCAGTGATGGGTGTGGCAGCCGGTCCGATCCGCGTGGTGGTGGCCAAGCCGGGGCTCGACGGCCACGATCGCGGGGCCAAGGTGATCGCGCGGGCGCTGCGCGATGCGGGAATGGAGGTCATCTACACGGGTCTCCACCAGACGCCCGAGCAGATCGTCGACACGGCGATCCAGGAGGACGCCGACGCGATCGGGCTGTCGATCCTGTCCGGCGCGCACAACACGCTGTTCGCCGCGGTGATCGACCTGCTGAAGGAGCGCGACGCGGAGGACATCCTGGTCTTCGGCGGCGGCATCATCCCCGAGGCCGACATCCCCCTGCTGAAGGAGAAGGGCGTCGCGGAGATCTTCACCCCCGGGGCGACGACCGCGTCGATCGTGGACTGGGTACGGGCGAACGTACGTCAGCCGGCCGGGGCGTAACGCTCCGTAGCCGTCGTCGTCGCGCCTGCGCAGGTGCCACCTGGCGGAGGCCGGGCACAGCCCGCCGGCCGCGGCGGGCTGATCGGCGTCTGACGCGGAGGGACCGAGGGGCTGGGGTGGGCCCACGGCTCACGCACCCCGCAGTTCCTCCGCCATCGCCGCCCGCAGCCGCAGCGTCGTCGTCAGACGCTGGAACGCCTCCGCCCAGTAGCCGCCCGCACCGGGCGACGCGTCCTCCGGCTCGTCCGGTATCGCCGTCAGCGCGTCCAGGCGGCTCGCCTCCGCCGGGTCCAGGCACCGCTCCGCCAGCCCCATCACCCCGCTGAAGCTCCACGGGTAACTTCCGGCGTCCCGCGCGATGTTGAGGGCGTCGACGACGGCCCGGCCCAGGGGAGCGGCCCAGGGCACAGCGCACACCCCGAGGAGCTGGAACGCCTCCGACAGGCCGTGCGTGGCGATGAACCCGGCGACCCAGTCGGCCCGGTCCCCGGGAGCCAGCGTCGACAGCAGCTTCGCCCGCTCGGCCAGGGACACCGCCCCCGGGCCCGCGGCCTCCGGTGCGGACGGCGGGCCGAGCAGGGCCCGGGACCATGCGGCGTCCCGCTGCCGTACCGCCGCCCGGCACCAGGCCGCGTGCAGTTCGCTCCGCCAGTCGTCGGCCACCGGCAGAGCGACGATCTCCTCCGGCGTACGCCCCCCGAGCCGCGCCGGCCATGTGCCGAGCGGCGCGGCCTCCACCAACTGGCCGAGCCACCACGACCGTTCACCTCGTCCCGCCGGTGGCTTCGGCACCACCCCGTCGCGCTCCATGCCCGGATCGCACTCGTGCGGCGCCTCGACCGCGATCACCGGCTCCCCCTGCGTGGGGTCGACGGCGACGCAGGCCGCCGCCCGCGCCGCCATCCGCCCGGCCAGAGCCGAATCCGGCAGTGCGGACAGCAACTCCGCCGCCGTCGCCCGCACATTGCGGCTGCGGTCGGAAAGCGCCTGCTCCAGGAAGGGCTCGTCCGCCGGCTGAAGTCCCGTGCGCAGCGAGTCGAGGAACATCAGGCGGTCCTCGGCCCGCTCCGTCGCCCAGGTGCCGGCCAGCAGGTCCCGGGCGAGAGCGGGGTGCTGAGCGCGGAGCGAGGTGAGCAGGGCCACCCGCTCGGCGAACAGGCCCTCCTGCCACAGTCGGCGGACGCGGTCCGGCTCCTGAGGCGGCGGCAGGTCGGAACCGCCGCCGGGCACGGAGCGCAGCGCGAAACGCCACTCCGGGTTCATCCGGGCCAGCCACAGGGCGCGCGGGCCGGCGAAGGCCAGCGCCGCCGGTCGCAGATCCGTGCGGGCGCGGGCCGCGTCCAGCAGCGCCGGCAGCGCCTGCGGGGGTGGCGCGTAGCCGCGTTCGTTGGCCAGCGCCAGCCACTGCGGCAGCAACTCCATCAGGTCGGGTGCGGCCCCCCGGCGGCCGCCGCCGCCCGTGCCGGGGCGGTCCGACAGCAGCAGGGCCAGTCTGCGGGCCGCCGCGGGCGGCAGCGGTGGGCGGGGGTCCGCCGCCGCGGGCTCCGGGCGCGGTCCGGCCGGTGCGGGGCGCAGCCCGGCCCTGCGGCGGACGGTCTCCACGGCGGCCAGGTCCAGCAGCGCGGCCGAAGCCTGCGGGCCGGACGGCAGCCAGGGCGGGGTGCGCCGGTCGGTGCCCAGCAGGGCCACCGTGACAAGCTCCTCCCAGGGCACGGCGGGGGACGTGCCCGGGAGAGCGGGAGTCGCATTCATGTCGGCCCCTTCCGGGTCGGTACCGAGTCGCTCGGATGTCGTCAGCACAGCGGGACCGCCTCTCCGGCACCCTCCGGCCAGGCGGTGAGCGGAGTGAAGCCGCGGTGGCCGCACTCGCCGAAGACCGTGACCGGAGCACCGCCCGACAGCGCGACCAGCCGCCACAGGCCCGGTCGGGTGCCCGCCGACGGCGTCAGCGGCAGCGCCGTGCCGCCGTGCGCGTCCGCCAGTTGCCAGGAGCCGTCCAGCGGGGTCGGTATGACCCGGCCCAGCGTCACGGGGTACGAGTCCAGCCACGGGTCGGTCCGGAGGGCTTCCCCGTACCGCGCCGCCGCGTCCGCAGTGGTCACGCCCGGCGGTCTGGTCGCCGCCGGGGCCGGGGGCGTGAACTGCTCACCCAGCGCCGCCCGCAGCTGCCCCGCGCCCGGGTAGGGCGACACATCGGCCTCGAAGGCCAGCCCCATCGGCAGGGACAGCTCCGGCGCGCGCCCTGCCGCTCCATAGGAAAGCAGGAGCACCGTGCGGTCGGACTTCTCCCCGTACAGCCAGATCCGGCGTGTGGTCAGCCGGCCGTCCGAGGTGTCGTACTGCGCCAGCACCAGCCAGCGGTCGCGGACGGGCGGGCTGTCGGGCGAACCCGCCAGGCCGACGCGCGAACGGACCGTCGCCGCCAGCGCCTGCGGCAGCCGTTCACGCCTCAGCCAGCCCTGGTCCAGCAGGTGCAGCAGCGCGCACTCCTCCAGCAACCGCACCGGCCAGCCCGGCCCCGACGCCGGGAGCGCCCCCAACTCCCGCACCCGCCCGGCGAGTCCCGGAGCCTGCGCGTCCACCATGCGGGCCGCCGTCTCCTCCCACAGCCCGTACCCAGCCTGCTCGGCCGTGGCCAGGCCGCCGCGCAGCAGGTCCGCCAGGCGCTGCTCCAGCTCCGTCGCCCCCGCCGTGATCCGCTCGGCCCGTCGCTCCGCCCTGCGCCGGGCCGCCTCCGGATCGGCGGACGCGGCAGACGGGGAACCACCGGCCGCCCGCTTCTCCTGTGCACGCCGACGGCGCCCCTTGACCCACTGCTCCGCCCAGTCGGGCTCCTGTCCCCGCGGCACCGCGCCGTCCCCGCCCGCCCAGAGCAGCAGCAGGCCCAGCGCGTGCTTGCACGGGAACTTCCGGCTCGGGCAACTGCACTTGTAGGCAGGCCCGGCCGCGTCCGCGATGTCGACGACCGTCTGATACGGCTTGCTGCCACTGCCCTTGCACAGCCCCCACACCGTCCCCTCGTCGGAACTGCCCGCCTCCGACCACGGCCCGGCCGTGCCGAGTTTGCTTCCCGCTTTGCGTGACGCCGCATCAGGTGCCAGTGCCAGCACCTGCTCCGCGGTCCAGCGCTCCCCCAGCCAAGTCATGTCGTCGACGGTAGGTCCCGGCACTGACAATCGACCCTCGCGACGGCGTTCGCGCAGGTCACCACGCATTGTCAGTGGTGTGGTGCACGGTTGGTGACAGATCCGAACCGGCCGAGCTGGAGGGGGATACGGCCATGCGTGCGTCCGTTGACCAGAAGTCCGTCGAAGCGAACCCGAGCCCGTCCGCGCCCGCGAACGGAAGCGGGGACGCGAGCCCCGGCGGGCCCGAGTCCGCACCCGTGCCCACACCCGGGCAGGAGAAGGGGACCGCGCCCGCGGAAGCGCTGCGGCCGCACGCCGAGGACGCCTTCGCCCATGAACTCGCCGCGCTGGCCGCCCAGGACGACCGGCCGCGACCGGCCCGTTGGAAGCTGTCTCCGTGGGCCGTGGCCACCTACCTGCTCGGCGGCACGCTGCCGGACGGCACCGTGATCACACCGAAGTACGTGGGCCCGCGCCGCATCGTCGAGGTCGCCGTCACCACGCTCGCCACCGACCGCGCCCTGCTCCTGCTCGGCGTGCCGGGCACGGCCAAGACCTGGGTGTCCGAGCACCTGGCGGCGGCCATCAGCGGCGACTCGACCCTGCTCGTGCAGGGCACCGCCGGGACCCCGGAGGAGGCGATCCGCTACGGGTGGAACTACGCGCGGCTGCTCGCGCACGGCCCCAGCCGCGACGCCCTGGTGCCGAGCCCCGTCATGCGGGCCATGGCCGAGGGCATGACCGCCCGCGTCGAGGAACTGACCCGCATCCCGGCCGACGTCCAGGACACGCTGATCACGATCCTGTCGGAGAAGACGCTGCCGATACCGGAGCTGGGCGAAGAGGTGCAGGCGGTCCGCGGCTTCAACCTGATCGCCACGGCCAACGACCGCGACCGCGGGGTCAACGACCTGTCGAGCGCGCTGCGCCGCCGCTTCAACACGGTGGTGCTGCCGCTCCCGGACAGCGTGGAGGCCGAGGTCGACATCGTTTCCCGCCGGGTCGACCAGATCGGCCGCTCGCTCGACCTGCCGGCCGTGCCCGACGGCATCGACGAGATCCGCCGTGTGGTGACGGTCTTCCGCGAACTGCGGGGCGGGGTCACGGCGGACGGCCGGACCAAGCTGAAGTCGCCCAGCGGCACCCTGTCCACCGCGGAGGCGATCTCCGTCGTCACCAACGGACTGGCGCTGGCCGCCCACTTCGGCGACGGCGTGCTGCGTCCGAGCGACGTCGCCGCGGGCATTCTCGGCGCCGTCGTCCGCGACCCGGCGGCCGACCGCGTCGTCTGGCAGGAGTACCTGGAAGCGGTGGTCCGCGAGCGCGACGGCTGGACCGACTTCTACCGCGCGTGCCGGGAGGTGACCGCGTGAAAGACTCCGACTCCCCGCGGAGGGGACCGCTGCTGCTCGGGGTGCGGCATCACGGGCCGGGATCCGCGCGGGCCGTCCGGGCCGCGCTGGAGGCGGCGCGACCGCGGACGGTGCTGATCGAGGGGCCACCGGAGGCGGACGCCCTGATCCCGCTCGCGGACCACCCGGACATGCGGCCCCCCGTCGCCCTGCTCGCTCACGCCGTCGACGAGCCCGGACGATCGGCCTTCTGGCCGCTGGCCGAGTTCTCCCCGGAGTGGGTGGCGATCCGCTGGGCCCTGCACCAGGGGGTTCCGGCCCGGTTCATCGACCTGCCGGCGGCGCACACACTGGCGTGGGACAAGGAAGAAGCCACGGGGACCGAGGCCGAGGCGCCCGACGCGGTCGACGGCTCCGACGCCGCCGTCCGTGTCGACCCCCTCGCCGTGCTGGCCGAGGCCGCCGGGTACGACGATCCGGAGCGATGGTGGGAGGACGTCGTCGAGCACCGGGGCGTGGGGACGGGGGACCCGCTCGCGCCGTTCACCGTGCTCGGGGACGCCATGGCCGCCCTGCGGGAGGAGTACGGCGCAGGGGGACACGAGCGGGACCTCGTGCGGGAGGCCTGCATGCGGCTCCAGGTCCGCGCGGCCGAGCGGGAGTTCGGGGCCGACGTGGCGGTGGTGTGCGGGGCCTGGCACGTGCCCGCGCTGCGCGAGCGGACCTCCGTCACCGCGGACCGCGCGCTGCTGAAGGGCCTGGCCAAGGTGAAGACGGACATGACCTGGGTGCCGTGGACCCACCGCAGGCTCGCCCGGGCCAGTGGGTACGGGGCGGGCGTCGACTCGCCGGGCTGGTACGGGCATCTGTTCCGCGCTCCGGACCGGCCCGTCGAGCGGTGGCTGACCAAGGTCGCCGGGCTGCTCCGCGAGGAGGACCGGATCGTGTCCTCCGCGCACGTCATCGAGGCCGTGCGACTGGCCGGAACGCTGGCCGTCCTGCGCGGGCGCCCGCTTCCGGGCCTGTCGGAGACGATCGACGCGGTGCGGGCGGTGATGTGCGAGGGCTCGGACGTGCCGCTGGCGCTGGTGCGTGACCGGCTGGTGGTCGGCGACGACATGGGGGAGGTGCCGGAATCGGCCCCCGCCGTGCCGTTGCAGCGGGACCTCGCCCGGCTGCAGAAGCGGCTCAGGCTCAGACCCGAGCCGCTGGAGCGGGAGATGGAGCTGGACCTGCGCAAGGACACCGATGCCGAGCGCAGCCGGCTGCTGCACCGGCTGCGGCTCCTCGGGATCGGCTGGGGGGAGCCGGCGGCCTCGCGGGGCAGTACGGGGACGTTCCGGGAGACCTGGCGGCTGCGCTGGGAACCGGAGCTCGCGGTACGGGTCGCCGAGGCCGGGGTGTGGGGGACGACCGTGCTCGCCGCCGCGACCGCCAGGGCCGAGGCGGACGCGACCGCCGCGCAGGCCCTCGCCGACGTCACCGCGCTCGCCGAGCGGTGCCTGCTGGCGGAGCTGCCGGCGGCGCTGCCCGTGGTGATGCGGGTCCTCGCCGACCGAGCCGCCCTCGACGCCGACGTCGGCCACCTCGCCCAGGCCCTGCCCGCCCTGGTCCGTTCCCTGCGCTACGGGGACGTGCGCGGTACGGACACCCGGGCGCTCGCGGACGTCGCGGCGGGTCTCGCCGAGCGCGTGTTCGTCGGGCTGCCACCGGCGTGCGCTGCGCTGGACGCGGAGGCGGCCGAGGAGATGCGGCGCCATGTGGACGCCGTGCACGGCGCGGTGGGGCTGCTCGGGGACGGCATCGCGGCGGACCACGGCGACATACGCGGGCGATGGCGTGCCGTCCTGCGGGTGCTCGGCGGACGGGACACCGTGCCCGGGGTGATCCGCGGCAGGGCCGTGCGGCTGCTCCTGGACGAAGGGGAGCTGGCGCAGGACGAGGCCGCGCGGCTGATGGGGCTCGTGCTGTCGCCGGGGACGCCGCCGGCGGACGCCGCCGCGTGGATCGAGGGGTTCGTCGGAGGCGGCTCCGGCGGCGGGATGCTGCTCGTGCACGACGAGCGGCTGCTCTCGCTGGTGGACGCCTGGCTCACCGGGGTGCCGGCGGACGCGTTCACCGACGTACTGCCGCTGCTACGACGGACGTTCTCGGCGTACGAGCCCGGAGTGCGGCGCACCCTCGGCGAGCTGGTGCGCCGCGGGCCGGACGCACGGGGAAGCGCGGCGGCCACCGGCGCGGGTGTCCCCGGGTTCGGCACCGACCTCGACACGGGACGGGCGGACGCCGTGGTCCCGGTGCTGCGCCTGCTGCTCGGCCTGGACGAATCCGACGGCAGCGATGTCAACGACCTGGTGGGGGTGGCCGGATGAGCACGCACACGACCGACGGGGCCAACACGGCCGCTGCCGACGAGCGGCTGCGGCGCTGGCGGCTCGTCCTCGGCGGAGACGCGGCGGACGGCACCGGGTACGCGCTGAGCGGGCAGGACGCGGCGATGGACGGGGCGCTGACCGCGCTGTACGGGAAGGGGGACAGACCGCAGCAGGGGCGGGACCGTTCGGCGGGGCTCGGGGCGTCCGCGCCGTCCGTGGCGCGCTGGCTCGGCGACATCCGCACCTACTTCCCCTCGTCCGTCGTCCAGGTCATGCAGCGCGACGCCATAGACCGGCTCGGGCTGTCCGCACTCCTGCTCGAACCGGAGATGCTCGAGGCGGTCGAGGCCGACGTGCACCTGGTCGGCACGCTGCTCTCGCTCAACAAGGCGATGCCGGAGACCACCAAGGAGACGGCGCGGGCGGTGGTGCGCAAGGTCGTCGAGGATCTCGAGAAGCGGCTCGCCACCCGCACCCGGGCCACGCTCACCGGCGCCCTCGACCGCAGCGCCCGCATCACCCGCCCCCGCCACCGGGACATCGACTGGAACCGCACGATCGCCGCCAACCTCAAGCACTATCTGCCGGAGTACCGCACGGTGGTGCCGGAGCGGCTGATCGGGTACGGGCGGGCGTCCCAGTCGGTGAAGAAGGAGGTCGTCCTCTGCATCGACCAGTCCGGGTCGATGGCGGCCTCGGTGGTGTACGCGTCCGTGTTCGGGGCGGTGCTGGCGTCCATGCGGTCCATCGCCACCCGGCTCGTCGTCTTCGACACGGCCGTCGTGGACCTCACCGACCAGCTCGACGACCCGGTCGACGTGCTCTTCGGCACCCAGCTCGGTGGCGGCACGGACATCAACAGGGCGCTGGCGTACTGCCAGTCGCAGATCACGCGGCCCACGGAGACGGTCGTGGTCCTCATCAGCGACCTGTACGAGGGAGGCATCCGCGACGAGATGCTCAAGCGGGTGGCGGCGATGAAGGCGTCGGGGGTGCAGTTCGTGGCGCTGCTCGCGCTCTCCGACGAGGGGGCACCCGCGTACGACCGGGAGCACGCGGCAGCGCTCGCGGCGCTCGGAGCACCGGCGTTCGCGTGCACGCCCGACCTCTTCCCGGAGGTGATGGCGGCGGCGATCGAGAAGCGGCCCCTGCCGATACCGGAAACGGCCTGACGGCGACGAGCGAGGAATCCCGAAGCCGGACCCCTCACTGTGCCGGTCGGCACCGGGACATTCCTGAGTTCCCCGATCAGGGCGGCACCTCCGGGCGGCACCTCCGGGCAGCACCTCCCCGTGAGACCTGGGGGGACGGCCGAAAGCCGTCGATTCGTCCGCCCGGAACCTCGCGGAAAGGGCGCGCCGGCCCCCATTGGGGTGGGAATCAGCCGTCCTGAGCCCTACGCGGTTGTTCAAGGGGCCTCACCGGGGCGACCCCATCACGGTGAGGCCCTTCACCGATGGCACGCCGTGCCAGAGAGCGCGGCATCATGTGACAGGTATCACCGCTCAGGTGTGACCCCCGATTTATGGAGGCCCCGCGAGCGGCGATAACCTGCGAGACGGACATGCCGCGCGCTCGGACACCGTGTGCGCCTCCCTTGTGACACAGAGCGGACGTCACGTTGCCCTTCGCGGCACGCCCACGCATCCAACGAACCGCGAGATCACTGATAGGGACGGAAGCGCGTGGACCTGTTCGAGTACCAGGCGAGGGACCTCTTCGCCAAGCACGGTGTACCGGTGCTGGCCGGTGAAGTCATCGACACGCCTGAGGCGGCGCGCGAGATCACCGAGCGGCTGGGCGGCAAGTCGGTCGTCAAGGCGCAGGTGAAGGTCGGTGGCCGCGGCAAGGCCGGCGGTGTCAAGCTGGCCGCCACCCCGGACGAGGCGGTCGCCCGCGCGACGGACATCCTCGGCATGGACATCAAGGGCCACACGGTCCACAAGGTGATGATCGCCGAGACCGCCCCGGAGATCGTCGAGGAGTACTACGTCTCCTTCCTCCTCGACCGCGCCAACCGCACCTTCCTCTCCATCGCCTCCGTCGAGGGCGGCATGGAGATCGAGGAGGTCGCGGCCACCCGCCCCGAGGCCGTCGCCAAGATCGACATCGACGCCATCGACGGCGTGGACAAGGCGAAGGCGCAGGAGATCGTCGCCGCGGCCAAGTTCCCGGCCGAGGTCGCCGACAAGGTCGCCGACGTCCTGGTCAGCCTCTGGGAGGTCTTCATCAAGGAGGACGCCCTCCTGGTCGAGGTGAACCCGCTGGCCAAGGTCGCCTCCGGTGACGTCATCGCCCTCGACGGCAAGGTGTCCCTGGACGACAACGCCGAGTTCCGTCACCCCGAGTTCGAGGAGCTCCACGACAAGGCGGCGGCCAACCCGCTCGAGGCCGCGGCCAAGGAGAAGAACCTCAACTACGTCAAGCTCGACGGCGAGGTCGGCATCATCGGCAACGGCGCGGGTCTGGTCATGTCCACCCTCGACGTCGTCGCCTACGCCGGTGAGAAGCACAAGGGTGTCAAGCCCGCCAACTTCCTCGACATCGGCGGTGGCGCCTCCGCCGAGGTCATGGCGAACGGCCTGGAGATCATCCTCGGCGACCCGGACGTCAAGTCCGTGTTCGTGAACGTCTTCGGCGGCATCACCGCCTGTGACGCGGTCGCCAACGGCATCGTGCAGGCCCTGGAGCTCCTCGAGTCCAAGGGCGAAGAGGTCAACAAGCCGCTGGTCGTGCGTCTCGACGGCAACAACGCCGAACTGGGTCGCCAGATCCTGGACGACCGCAACCACCCGCTGGTCCAGCGTGTGGACACCATGGACGGCGCGGCCGACAAGGCCGCCGAGCTGGCTGCTGCCGCGAAGTAAGGGACGAGGTCACAGAACACCATGGCTATCTTCCTCACCAAGGAATCCAAGGTCATCGTCCAGGGCATGACCGGCTCCGAAGGCCAGAAGCACACCCGCCGCATGCTGGCGTCCGGCACGAACATCGTCGGTGGCGTGAACCCGCGCAAGGCGGGCCAGACCGTCGACTTCGACGGCAACGAGGTACCCGTCTTCGGCTCCGTCAAGGAGGCCATCGAGAAGACGGGCGCCGACGTCACGGTCATCTTCGTCCCGGAGAAGTTCACCAAGGACGCGGTCGTCGAGGCCATCGACGCCGAGATCCCGCTCGCCGTCGTCATCACCGAGGGCGTCGCGGTGCACGACACGGCGTCCTTCTGGGCGTACGCCGGCAAGAAGGGCAACAAGACCCGCATCATCGGCCCGAACTGCCCCGGTCTGATCACCCCGGGTCAGTCGAACGCCGGCATCATCCCGGCCGACATCACCAAGCCGGGCCGCATCGGCCTGGTCTCGAAGTCCGGCACGCTGACGTACCAGATGATGTACGAGCTGCGGGACATCGGCTTCTCGACCTGCGTCGGCATCGGCGGTGACCCGATCATCGGCACCACCCACATCGACGCGCTGAAGGCGTTCCAGGACGACCCCGACACCGACCTGATCGTCATGATCGGTGAGATCGGCGGCGACGCCGAGGAGCGGGCCGCTGCCTTCATCAAGGAGAACGTGACCAAGCCGGTCGTCGGCTACGTCGCGGGCTTCACCGCGCCCGAGGGCAAGACCATGGGTCACGCGGGCGCCATCGTCTCCGGTTCGTCGGGCACCGCCCAGGCGAAGAAGGAGGCGCTGGAGGCCGCGGGCGTCAAGGTCGGCAAGACGCCGACGGAGACCGCGAAGCTCGCGCGCGAGATCCTGGCCGGCTGAACTCCGCCCGGCTGAACGCGTGGTGGGCCCGTACCCCTTGGGGTGCGGGCCCACCGGGCTTTCCGGGAGCCTCCGCACCGGCTGAGCGGCTGACCGGCTGACCGGCTGAACCGGCTGAGCGACTGACCGGCTCAGCGGGGCTGCGGTGTCAGTCGGGCCGGGCCATGGTGCGGGGCCGACATCAGCTTGCCGCGCAGCGCCGTCTGCGGCTGGGACAGGGGCCCCTGAGCCAGGGGCGGGGGAATGTCCCGGACGGGAGTGCCCCGGCCCACCGGGGCCTCGTAGTGGTCCGCGGCGGTGCGCAGGGTCAGGGTCGTCGCGCCGATGACCGCCGTCGTCAGGGCGATCGCAGCGCGGGCGCAGCGGCGGGTGCGGCGTTCGCAGCGGGAGCGGACCGAGGGCGCCTCGGGGGCGCGGAGGCCCTCAGAGGAGGCCAGTTCGGCGAGCCGGCGGGGCAGGACCTCCGGTTCCGCCTGGTCCGGTACGAGCCTGGCCAGCGTGGCGCGGGCGCGCAGCAGACGGCCGGCGGCGGCCGGGGTGCTCGCCTCCGTCTCGGCTGCGACGTCCGGCAGGTCGAGGCCGAGGCCGTCGTAGAGCAGCAGGGTGCGTCGTTGGGTCGGCGGCAGTTTCAGGAGCGCGTGCAGCAGGGCGCGGTTCGAGGGGCCCGGAGGCGGCGGCTCGGGGAGCCGGTGGTGGAGGCGGAAACGATGCCAGGGGGAGAGAGCCCGGTCGTGCACCGCTGCGCGTACCCAGCTCCCGGGATCGCGGTCCACGGCCACCTCGGGCCAGCGCTGCCACGCCAGCTGGAAGGCACGCTCGACGGCCTCCCGGGCCAGGTCGCGCCGGCCGGTGAGCAGGTACGCCTGCCGTACGAGGGCGGGGGCGCAGTACTCGTACAGCGCGTCGAAGGCCTGCTGAGGCGTCAGGGTCTGCCTCATCGGGCGGCCGGCCCACCGTGCCGAAAAGTACATAAAAGTATTTTTAGCGACACATCCGTGTTTCATGGGTTACGCCGGGAAAGCGCGTGTCGTTGGGAGCATGGCGGCGTGACTCAATGGACCGACCGCCGCATTCCGTTGCCGTCCCTGCTCGCCCGGTCGCGCGACCGGTGGCCCGGGCTCGGTGCGAGCCTGCTCGGTGGAGCCCTTGCCGCGGTCGCGGGGCTCGGTGCGTTCGCCCTGCTCGCGATCGGGCTGTGGATCAGTGCGCCGTACCCGGACGACGGGCCCGATGGGGCGCTGAGGGTGGCGGCCGCGTCATGGCTGCTGGCGCACGGTGTGGTGCTCTTCCGCACCGAGACGCTGTCCGGGGTGCCGGCGCCCGTCGGCATCACGCCGCTGCTGGCGGCCGTGGTGCCGGTGTGGCTGCTGTACCGGGCGGCGCGGGAGGCGACGGAGGGGGAGGCCACCGAGGGCCTGGAGACCATGAAGGGCATGGAGGGCCCGGAGGTCACGGGAGGAGCGGAACCCGTTGCCCTCGGGCCGGCCTGGTGCGGTGTGGCGGCGGGCTACGTCGGGGTGGGGCTGGCGGCGGCTCTGTACGCCTCGGCGGGGACGCTGCGGCCGTCGTGGACGTGGACCCTCGTCTGCCTGCCACTGGTGACCGTGGTGTCGGCGGGGGTCGGGGTGTGGAGGGCGTACGAGCGGCCGAGCGGGGCGTTGCGTGTTCTCAACCGTGACGAACAGGAGTTGCTCTCGAACGCCGGACGGGGTGCCCTGGCCGGGACGGCCGTGCTGGTCGGCGGGGGTGCGCTGCTCGTGGGGCTGTCGCTGGTGCGGCACGGCGAGGTGGTGCGGGAGTCGTTCCTCCAGGTCACGCAGGGTTGGGCAGGACGGGGAGCGGTGCTGCTGCTGGCGGTCGCCCTGGTGCCGAACGCGGCGGTGTGGGCGGTGGCGTACGCGCTGGGGCCCGGGTTTCTGCTGGGCGCGGGGCATGGCATGGGGCCGTGGTCGCCGGGGACGGCGCCGTCGCTGATGCCGCCGTTTCCGCTGCTGGCGGCTGTGCCCGGGAGCGGGGGCGGGGGCGGGCTGCTGGGCTGGGCGGTGGGCGTGGTGCCGGTCGCGGCGGGGCTGGTGGTGGGGTGGTTCATGGCGCGGTGCGCTCGCGCCGAGCGGGGGCGGGGTGCGGTGTGGTCCGCCGGGCGGACGGTGACGGGTGTCCTGGGCGCGGCGGTGATGTGCGGCCTGCTCCTCGGAGGGCTCGCGGAGGTGTCCGGGGGGCCGCTCGGGGTCGCGGCGTTGGCGCGGTTCGGGCCGGTGGGGTGGCGGGTCGGGGGCGCCGCTGCGGGATGGGTCGCGGGGGTGGGGGTGCCGGTCGCGGTGGTCGTGCGGTGGTGGTCTCTGCGACAGCTGGAGGCGCGGCGGGTCGAGGTCCCGGGGATGGAGGCCCGGGAGGCGGAGGAGCGGCGGGTCGAGGTTCCGGTCGCCTCCGCCGTGACGCCCGTGCCGGCGACGGCGGCGTCCGAACCGGTGGGGGCGCGGGCGGACGGGGCCTGGGAGGACCAGGACCTGTTTCCGTACGAGGTGCTGGCGGCGGACGTGGATCCGTTTCTGCCGGACGGGCCTGACGGGCCTGACCGTCCGGGCGGGCCTCACCGGCCTGACCCGACGCCCACCCCACCGGAAGAGTCGTGACGGCGCGGTCCGTCCACGTGACGGGAGGGGCTTCCGGTCACGGGACAGGGGGCTTCAGCCCACCGGACCGGAGGGGATTGCGCCCACCGGACCGGAGGTGATTGCGCCCACCAAACCCGAGGGGATTGCGCCTACCAGGATCCACGGCACCGGAGAAGATTCCGTCCACGGGCGCGGATGCGATACGGCCGGGGGGAAGGTCAGCCGTTCGTCCCCAGAACCCCCCGCAGGTCCTTCGGCAGAAGGTCGTTGCAGGACTGCTTGGACGCCGCCGTCAAGGCGTCGTTGACGCACGTGTAGTAGTCCCGGTAGACCAGCTGGGCCGCGAACGTGGTGGCCACCAGCGCCAGCGCCAGCGACGCCGTGACCAGGCCGCTGATCGCCGCCGTGGTCTGGGGGCGGGCCGGAGGCGCAGGGCTGTCCGGGGCGGGGGTGCCGGGCTTCGCGCGCAGGGCGCTCACGCCCCAGTACAGCGACAGCGCGCCCAGCAGCAGCGCCACGTACTGCCAGCTGAACAGCGCGAAGAAGAACGCCCACATACCGCCCAGCAGCGCGTACCGCGCACGGCGCTGGACCGGGTCCGTGGGGTCCCAGCGCGGTCCCGCACCGGGGCCGGGGGAGCCCGGACCCTCAGGGCCGCCCTGTCCGCCGGGGCCGCCCGGGCGTTCGCCGAAGCGGCCGCCCGCCGCGGGGCCCGGCTGCCGGTCGCTCCACTGGCTGCCCCAGGGCGAATGCCCGCCGTCCCCGGAGCCGTCCTGCCCCTGGCCGGGGCGGCGCGGCTGCCAGGGCCGGTCCGGTGCCCCTTCCGGCGGTGGCGCGAACGGATTGTCGTCCGCCGGTGCCTCCTCGGGCCTCCGGCCGTCCCCGACGGATCCGCCGCCCGCGGACGGTGCCCCGTCGCTCTCCTGCGGCGGCACAGGCGAAGGGTGCCGCTCGCGCAGCAGCAGCGGAGGGAGTCGGAGACTGCGGTCCGGCATCAGGTGTGCGTCTTCCCCTTGGTGGTACGGGCGGGCGGTTCGTCCACGGAGCTCGCCGTGCGGTGGGCGCGCCCCGCACAGGCGGTGCCGCGGGCGTCCCCCTCACCCGGTCAACGTCCCGCGCAGGTGCGGCGTTCCCCGCCTCCGACCGCTTTCCGGGCTGCTTCTTCGGGTGGCTCCTCCCCAGACGCTACCTTCCGGCCACGCCCCCGTCGCCCGGGGGCCTGCCGGTGTGCCGGTATCGTTGCTGACGGTCGGCCGCTTCGTAGACTTCCCCGTATCCCGGGGCGCGAAGCATTCGTACGACCGTACAAACGCTCTCCCGAGCGACCGCACGCACACTTCGCCGAGAAAGGGCCCCGCCGTGCCCGAGTCCGTGGCCGAGACCGTCACCGAGTCCGCGGCCAAGCGCCTGGTCGTCCTGGTCTCCGGTTCCGGCACCAACCTGCAGGCGCTTCTCGACGCCATCGCCGAGGCCGGCCCCGCCGCCTACGGGGCTCAGGTCGTGGCCGTCGGCGCCGACCGCGACGGGATCGAGGGCCTCGCCCGCGCCGAGCGCGCCGGGCTGCCCACCTTCGTGTGCCGGGTGAAGGACTTCGAGAGCCGGGACGCGTGGGACGCGGCCCTCACCGAGGCCGTCGCCTCCTATGAACCCGACCTCGTCGTCTCCGCCGGGTTCATGAAGATCGTGGGCAAGGAGTTCCTCGCCCGGTTCGGTGGGCGGTTCGTCAACACCCACCCCGCACTCCTGCCCAGCTTTCCCGGAGCCCACGGTGTGCGTGACGCGCTCGCGTACGGCGCCAAGGTCACCGGTTGCACCGTCCACTTCGTCGACGACGGCGTCGACACCGGGCCGATCATCGCGCAGGGCGTGGTGGAGGTCCGGGACGAGGACGACGAGAGCGCTCTGCACGAGCGCATCAAGGAAGTCGAGCGAAGACTGCTCGTCGAGGTCGTGGGGCGGATCGCCCGCAACGGCTATCGCATTGAGGGACGAAAGGTAGTTATCCAGTGACCGCCGAGAGCACCAAGCGGCCCATCCGGCGCGCGCTCGTCAGCGTCTACGACAAGACCGGGCTCGAAGAGCTCGCCCGTGGCCTGCACGAGGCGGGCGTGGAGCTCGTCTCGACCGGTTCCACCGCCGGCCGTATCGCCGCCGCCGGCGTCCCCGTCACCAAGGTCGAGGAGCTGACCGGCTTCCCCGAGTGCCTGGACGGCCGGGTCAAGACCCTGCACCCCAAGGTCCACGCGGGCATCCTCGCCGACCTGCGCCTCGAAACCCACCGGCAGCAGCTCGCCGAGCTGGGCGTCGAGCCGTTCGACCTCGTCGTCGTCAACCTCTACCCGTTCCGCGAGACCGTCGCCTCGGGCGCCTCCCCCGACGAGTGCGTCGAGCAGATCGACATCGGCGGCCCCTCCATGGTCCGCGCCGCCGCCAAGAACCACCCGTCGGTGGCCGTGGTGACCAGCCCCGACCGGTACGCCGACGTCCTCGCCGCCGTCCGCGACGGCGGCTTCGACCTCACCGCCCGCAAGCGGCTCGCCGCCGAGGCCTTCCAGCACACCGCCGCCTACGACGTCGCCGTCGCCTCCTGGTTCGCGTCCTCGTACGCACCCGTCGACGACTCGGTCTTCCCCGACTTCGTCGGCGCCACCTACGAGCGCCGCAACACCCTGCGCTACGGCGAGAACCCGCACCAGCCCGCCGCCCTCTATGTCGACGGCACCGGCGGCCTGGCGGAGGCGGAGCAGCTGCACGGCAAGGAGATGTCGTACAACAACTACACGGACACGGACGCCGCGCGCCGTGCCGCGTACGACCACGCCGAGCCGTGCGTCGCCATCATCAAGCACGCCAACCCGTGCGGCATCGCGATCGGCGCGGACGTCGCCGAGGCGCACCGCAAGGCGCACGCCTGCGACCCGGTCTCCGCCTACGGCGGCGTCATCGCCGTGAACCGCCCGGTGAGCCGGGAGATGGCCGAGCAGGTCGCCGACATCTTCACCGAGGTCATCGTCGCGCCCGATTACGAGGAGGGTGCGCTCGAGGCGCTCGCCAAGAAGAAGAACATCCGGGTGCTGAAGGCCCCGAACGCTCCCGAGAACCCCGCCGAGATCAAGCAGATCGACGGCGGTGCGCTGCTCCAGGTCACCGACCGCCTCCAGGCCGACGGCGACGACCCGGCCAACTGGACCCTGGCGTCGGGTGAGGCACTGAGCGCCGAGGAGCTGAAGGAACTCGCCTTCGCCTGGAAGGCCTGCCGCGCCGTCAAGTCCAACGCCATCCTGCTCGCCAAGGACGGTGCCTCCGTCGGCGTGGGCATGGGCCAGGTCAACCGGGTGGACTCCTGCAAGCTCGCCGTCGAGCGGGCGGGCGAGGAGCGGGCGCGCGGCTCGTACGCCGCCTCGGACGCCTTCTTCCCCTTCCCCGACGGCCCGGAGATCCTGATCGCCGCGGGCGTCAAGGCGATCGTGCAGCCCGGCGGTTCGATCCGCGACGAGCAGGTCGTGGAGGCCGCACAGAAGGCGGGCGTGACGATGTACTTCACGGGCACGCGCCACTTCTTCCACTGACACCGGCGGTGCGGGGCCGGCGGGAGCCATCGGGCGAACGCCGGGCCCCGCCGCGGCACTTCACCCGCTGACGCGGGCTGCACACGACGCGCAAGGGCCGTGCCTCCCCCTGTCCGGGGCGAGGCACGGCCCTTGGTGTGGTGCCTGCGGTCAGTTCTGGACGACCATCGTGCCCGCGGCCTTGTCGTGCCAGCCCTGCTGGCGGCCGGACTTGTCCCAGAACGGGGACAGGTAGACCAGGAGCTGGCCGATGCCGCAGGCGATGGAGCCGACCATCGGGATGATCCAGCGGATGAAGGACTTGCCCAGGCCCGGCTTGCCGCCCGTCTCGGCGTTCACCACGTGCAGGCCGACGGCCATCTTGCCCAGGGTGCGGCCCACCAGGCCGACCATCAGCCACTCGTAGAGCAGGCCGATGATCGCGAGGATGCCGATCACGGCGGTGAACTTGGCCACGAAGCCCGAGCTCGCGTTGTTGATGCAGGTGCTGTAGTCGGCGGCGTTCGGGTCGCAGTCCTTGGCCGCCCCCACGGCACCAGCCGCACCCGCGACGGCGAGGATGGTGTAGATGACGCCGAAGACGACGCCGTCGATCAGGCGGGCGCCGAACCGGCGGCCCATCGACGCGACCCGGGGAGCGGGGGCGCCGCCGCCCGCGTAGCCCGGCTGCTGCGGGTAGCCGTAGCCCCCCTGCGGCGGCACGCCCGGCGCCTGCGGGTAGCCGTAGCCGGGCTGCTGGCCCTGCTGGGGGTACTGCTGGCCCTGCTGGGGGTAGCCGTACCCCTCCTGGGGGTTCTGCGGCTGTCCGTAGGGATTGTTGGGCGAGCCGAAACTCATGGCCGGTTTCCTCCGTTGACGCAAGCGGGGACGGTGCGGATTGCGCGGAGGAACGTCACGAACCAAGCGGTTGCCCCCCGAACACGAACCGCAGAACTGCGCCGTTCATCGTTCTAGCAGCGGTGACAATTTGTCCAGTCGGCGGAAACATGTGTTGTGCAGTCGCAATGTGCGCGATCCTCCCGGTCCGGGCGCGCCCGCAGACGACCGTCCGAACCGGTTCCCACCCGGATTGGAACCGGGGCCGGGTCATCCGCGAGGATGGGACCATGACCGCCCAGATTCTCGATGGCAAGGCCACCGCAGCCGCGATCAAGTCCGATCTGACCGCCCGCGTGGCGGCGCTGAAGGAGAAGGGCGTCACGCCCGGCCTCGGCACGATCCTCGTCGGGGACGACCCCGGCAGCCGCAAGTACGTCGCGGGCAAGCACCGCGACTGCGCCGAGGTCGGCATCGCGTCGATCCAGCGCGAGCTGCCCGCGACGGCGACCCAGGAGGAGATCGAGGCGGTCGTCCGCGAGCTGAACGAGGACCCCGCCTGCACCGGCTACATCGTGCAGCTGCCGCTGCCCAGGGGCATCGACGAGAACCGGATCCTGGAGCTGATGGACCCGGCCAAGGACGCGGACGGCCTGCACCCGATGAACCTCGGCCGACTCGTGCTGAACGAGCCGGCCCCGCTGCCCTGCACCCCCAACGGCATCCTCACCCTGCTGCGCCGCTACGGCGTCGAGATCAAGGGCGCCGAGGTCGTGGTCGTCGGCCGGGGCGTGACCATCGGGCGCCCGATGCCGCTGCTGCTGACGCGGCGCAGCGAGAACGCCACGGTCACCCAGTGCCACACCGGCACCCGCGACCTCTCCGCCCACCTCAAGCGCGCCGACATCATCGTCGCCGCGGCGGGATCCGCACACCTGGTCCGGGCCGAGGACGTGAAGCCGGGCGCCGCCGTCCTCGACGTCGGTGTCTCGCGCAACGCCGAGGGGAAGATCGTCGGCGATGTCCACCCGGACGTGGCCGAGGTGGCCGGCTGGATCTCCCCGAACCCGGGCGGTGTCGGCCCGATGACCCGCGCCCAGCTCCTCGTCAACGTGGTCGAGGCGGCGGAGCGCAGTGTCGGCTGAGGCCAGGCCCGCGGGCGACCCCGAGAAGGGGTCCGCGGAGGAGCGGGAAGCCGACACCGAGCCGGTGGTGACGGACGCGGTCAGCGCCCCCGACGCGGACGGTGTGCCACGGCGCGTCACCCGTCGTTTTCCGCGGGTCACGCGGGACACCGCGCGGCCCGAGGGCGGCGGCAGGGCCGCGCCCCGTGACGCTCCCGCGCCCGCCCGGCAGTGGCCGATCCTCGCCGTGCTGGCCGTCGTCGGCCTCGGGCTGCTGCTGACCGCGCTGGACGCGTTCCGCTTCGGCACGATCCTGATCGGCGTCGCGCTGCTGGGCGGCGCCGTGATGCGCTGGGCACTGCCCGACGTGGGCATGCTCGCGGTGCGGTCCCGCTTCACGGACATGATCACCTACGGCGTCCTGGGCCTGGCCATCGTGCTGCTCGCGATGATGGCGCAGCCCCACCCGTGGCTGGAGATACCGTTCCTGGACGACACGCTGCACTTCACGGTCCGTGCCTGAACGGTCCGTGCCTGAACGGGCCGTGCCTGAACGGGCCGTGGAGGAACAAGCCGTACAGGAACGGCCGGTATCGAACGGGCCGTGACAAGCGGTCCCTGGCCAACGGTCTCTCACGAGCAGTCCGTGTCCCGCCTCGGGCGGCGCCCGGTCCCGACCCCCGTCCGGAACCGGGCGCCGGAAACACCTTCATGTACATGCAGGAACTGTTCAACACCTGACGGTTCGCTGTGGCACGGAAGTGACCGTTCCGCTACGGTGTCCGCGCCCCGCAGCGGAACCGGCCTTCCCCCTGACGTCGTCAATCGAACGGAAACACGCTTTTCGACCGGGTGACGCGGAGGGGTGAGGGATGGGCGCCTGGCAGCCGCTGCCGGACGATCTGCCGCCGGAGGTACGGCACTTCGTGGAACAGTTGCGGCTCCTGAAGGACCGCACCGGGCTCAGCCTCGTCGCACTCGGCGCCCGCACCGCGTACAGCAAGTCCTCCTGGCAGCGCTACCTCAACGCCACCCAGCCGCCGCCCCGCCAGGCGGTCACGGCGCTGTGCCGGGTCGCCGGTCTCGAGGCGGAGGAGACGGAACGTTTCGGTGTGCGCTGGGAACTGGCGGTGCGCGCCTGGCCCCGGCAGCCGGCCCCGGCGCCCGCGCCGGCGGGAGGCCCGGCTACTGCTTCCGCCCCAGTGGGAGGCTCGGTCACCGTGCCCGCCTCGGTAGGACGTCCGGCCACCGCGCCCGCCTCGGCGGGAGGCTCGTCCACTGTTCCCGCCCCCGCCGGAAGTCCGGCCACCGCGCCCGCCCCCGCAGGAGCTCCGGCGCCCGCTCCCCTCCCGGGGGAGTACGAGGAGGAGCCGACGCTTCCGTGGTGGGACCGGCTGGAGGAGGAGCCCGAGCCGCGGCCCGCCGGCCGCCGTCTCCTGCTCGCCGCGGTTCTCGGGCTGCTGGCGTTGCTCGTCGTCGCCGTCGTCGGCGCCATGACCTTCGGGTCCTGACATTCGGGTGAGGTGACCGGGGTCCCCTGAGTCCTGAGTCCCCTGTGTCCTCTGAGGTCGCCGCCGTGTCCCTGTTGTGTCGATGTGTTGACAAGTTCGCGCATGGACCGCGAACCGTTCGCACATGGCCGCTAACGTGTCCAATCGGGACGGTCCGGGGCGTCCCGCGCGGCGAACCGGGCGTTCTGTTCGGCCCTACGAACAGGCAGTGGACGCCGGTCCGCAGACCCACGGGGGCGTGCGACGGCGCTCGCTCCCGTCCGACTGCCTCCGTGCGCCCCTGCTCCGGGCACGGAAGCCCCGCCGGGCCAGTCCGGCGTGGGTAGCCACAACGGGGACCGGGAGCGGGCACCACGCACAGGGGAAAACAGGATGTACCGGGGGAAGAGGGGGGAAGCAATGCCTCGCTGGAAGACCTTGCCCGATGAACTCGATCCGCAGGTCAAGGAGTTCGCGGCACAGCTGCGGCGGCTCGTGGACCGCAGCGGCCTCAGCGTCTCCGCCGTGGCCGACCGCACCGGCTACAGCAAGACGTCCTGGGAGCGGTACCTCAACGGCCGGCTGCTCGCGCCGAAGGGCGCGATCGTCGCCCTGGCCGAGGTGACCGGCACCCATCCCGTCCATCTGACCACCATGTGGGAGCTGGCCGAACGGGCCTGGAGCCGGGCGGAGATGCGCCACGACAGAACCATGGAGGCCATCCGGATCTCCCAGGCGCGCGCCGTGCTCGGTGAGTTCGGGGCGGCCACCGAGAACCAGGGCCGCGGCGGCAGGGCGGCCCGCAGCGCCACGGTGGCACCGGGCATCGCGGGCCCTGCGGGCGTGTCCCCGACGGTGCCGCCGCAGCCGACGCCCGAGCAGACCCCGGACGCGGCGGGCGACTCCGGCGCGGTGCGCGGCGGTTCGGCGGGCGCGGGCTCGACGGACGCCGGTCCGACGGGCGGCAACTCCTGGGGGCTCGCCGGGTTCAAAGGGCCGTCGGGGGGCGGCCGCAGCCCGGCCACGGCGCCCAAGTCCGGTGCACCGGCCCCCGCACCCGCCCCCGCACCGGACGTGCCCGGGCCGCACGGACCGGCGCCCTCCGACGCCCGGCCGGACGGCGGCGGGTCCGGAACCGCGCGCCGCAAGCGCCGGCCGGCCATGTTCGTGGCGGGCCTCGTCGGAGCGCTCCTGGTGATCGCGGCGGCCCTCTACCTCACTGGCGGCGACGACGAGAAGGCCGCCGCCCCCAAGCCGTCCGCGGCCTCGCCGAGCCCGGACGCCGACCTGCCGCCGGGCGTCAAGTGCGCCGGCGCCGGCTGCACCGGCAAGGACCCGGAGACCATGGGCTGCGGCGGCACACAGGCCACGACCAGCACCAGCGTCACCGTCGGCACCACCCTCGTCGAGGTCCGCTACAGCAGGACCTGCGGCGCCGCGTGGGCCCGTATCACCCGGGCGGCGCCGGGCGACACGGTCGAGGTGTCCGCGGCCGGGGCGACGAAGCAGACCGGCTCGGTCACCGCGGCAGGGGACACCGACGCGTACACCCCGATGGTGGCGGTGAAGGGCGGGGCCGCGGCGAAGGCCTGCGTGACGCTGGCGTCGGGGCAGAAGGGGTGCACGAAGTAGCACGGCGGCGACAGCGAGGGGCGCGCGGACGGGTGCCGTGCGTCTCTCGCGCAAAAGAATCACGCCACGACACGCATGAGCCTCCCGTCGCGGGGCAAGCGGACCGTACACCCCCACGGGAGTCCGGCAGCGCCGGAGGGCCGAACCCCCCTTCCGGCAGGACATCCCCCACGGCGGCCGCCGCTCAGCCCCCCCTCATCGAGCAGGCGGCCGCCGCCCCATGAGGGTTGTGGGCCGGGCCACACGGACCCGGCCGTCCGGGATCCCGGATGCGCGATAGCCTGACGGCTGGATCTCTCTTGACGCCAAGAGATCGATCATTCGTACCCGTGATCGATCATCGCGGCGGGCGCCGGTCACGAGCCGGTGACGGGGATCCCTCACCCCGGGGCGACGACGCCCCACCGCCAGCTGTCATACGGAGAACGCCATGACCCGCACTCCCGTGAACGTCACCGTCACCGGCGCGGCCGGCCAGATCGGCTACGCACTGCTCTTCCGCATCGCCTCCGGCCAGCTGCTCGGCGCGGACGTGCCGGTCAAGCTGCGCCTCCTGGAGATCACCCCGGCCCTCAAGGCCGCCGAGGGCACGGCCATGGAGCTCGACGACTGCGCGTTCCCGCTCCTGCAGGGCATCGACATCACGGACGACCCGAACGTGGCCTTCGACGGCACCAACGTGGCCCTCCTCGTGGGTGCCCGCCCGCGGACGAAGGGCATGGAGCGCGGTGACCTCCTCGAGGCCAACGGCGGCATCTTCAAGCCGCAGGGCAAGGCCATCAACGACCACGCCGCGGACGACGTGAAGGTCCTGGTCGTCGGCAACCCGGCCAACACCAACGCGCTGATCGCCCAGGCCGCCGCGCCGGACGTACCGGCGGAGCGCTTCACCGCGATGACCCGTCTGGACCACAACCGCGCGCTGACCCAGCTCGCGAAGAAGACGGGCAGCACGGTCGCCGACATCAAGCGCCTGACGATCTGGGGCAACCACTCCGCGACCCAGTACCCGGACATCTTCCACGCCACGGTCGCCGGCAAGAACGCCGCCGAGGTCGTGAACGACGAGAAGTGGCTGGCCGAGGACTTCATCCCGACCGTCGCCAAGCGCGGCGCCGCCATCATCGAGGCCCGTGGCGCCTCGTCGGCCGCCTCCGCCGCCAACGCCGCCATCGACCACGTGTACACCTGGGTCAACGGCACCGCCGAGGGCGACTGGACCTCCATGGCCATCCCGTCGGACGGCTCCTACGGCGTCCCCGAGGGTCTGATCTCCTCCTTCCCGGTCACCACCAAGGACGGCAAGTACGAGATCGTCCAGGGCCTGGACATCAACGAGTTCTCCCGCGCCCGCATCGACGCCTCCGTCAAGGAGCTCGAGGAGGAGCGCGAGGCGGTCCGCGGCCTCGGCCTCATCTGACACGTCGGCGCCCCTGCGCCACGGGCCCCGTTCCGGTTGCTTCCGGAGCGGGGCCCGTTCCTCGTGCCCGGGGCACCTTTCCTCTCCGTCAGCTCCACGGCGGCTGCGGAACCCGTGAGATGTCCACCGTCTGGCCGGCGGGCGGGGTCGTCCTCGGCACCGGCACGTTGTAGGCCGTGAAGGTCAGGCTCAGATCCGTGTCCGGGCCCTTCTGGGCCGCCCGGTAGAGGCGGTGGTTCTTGCCCGTGGTGACGTACAGCGTCGAGGTGAAGCCGTTCACCTGGAAGGACAACGGGACCACCCGGGTGCCGTCCAGGGTCGTCGCGAGGCCCTCCTTCAGGGAGGAGGGTGCGGAGACCTTCGCGACGTCCTGGATTTCACGGAGGTCACAGGTGCTCGCGATGCCGGCCAGCAGGTTGCTGGACGTGGAGCCGTGGATGTAGCGGTTGCTGAACGTCGTGGCCAGGCCGGCCCCCCGCTTGCCGGGGTACTCCGCCTTCCAGAACGCCGCGTCCGGCTTCAGCCACACGTCGTTGCCCCGTTTGACGATCTGGACGGTGCCGCCGTGCCCGCCGAGCGTCATGGTGCCGGCGCAGTTGCCGGCCCGGTCGAGGGTGAGGTCCATTGCCGTCGGCAGACGCTTGCTCGACCTCGCCGTCGCGCTGCGGTCCTCGTAGACGAGCCGGACGGATCTGGCGTTCCGCAGTCCCCGCTCCGCCTGCGCGGCCAGATCCTGTGGGCTCTGGTCGCCTACGGTCCGGGCGGGGACGGCGGCGCTCGCCGGCGGAGAGAACAACATCGGGGGCAACAGCAGCGCCATCGACACGGCGCTCGTAGCGATCGCGAAGCCTTGGGTTCGGGACATCACGTCACCTCCAGTGGCTCAGCGTACTTTTCACCCTTTTCGACCGCATTTTTAGTGACGCTCCGCACTTTCGGCCGCAGGAGCCGCATGCATCGACGAGCAAGGGGCAGGCGCGCACCCGGCCCCGAGTGACACCGGTGTGACACAAGGGCACCGCACAGGAACGGAAGGCAGTACCGATCATGGCCGGACAGCAGGCACGGCAGGCAGAGCAGACGATCCACGTGGCAGGGGAGTGGCGCACGGCCCTCTCCGGTGCCACGCGCGAGGTCCTCGACCCGGCGGATGCCACGCCGTTCGCGGTGGTCGCGGAGGGTGACGAGCGGGACGCCGACGCCGCGGTGGAGGCCGCGCGCCGTGCCTTCGACGAGGGGCCGTGGCCGCACACGCCCGTCGCGGAGCGCGCCGCGCTGCTGCACCGCGTCGCCGATCTTCTCGTACGCGATCGTGAAGAGCTGGGCCTGCTGGAGAGCCGGGACGCGGGCAAGACCGTCGAGGAGGGCCGGGTCGACATCGACTGCGTCGCCGACGCCTTCCGCTACTTCGCGAACCTGGTCGCCGGCGAGGGCGCCGGCCGGGTCGTGGACGCCGGCTCACCGGACGTCCACAGCGTCGTCGTACACGAACCCGTCGGCGTGTGCACGTTGATCACCCCCTGGAACTACCCGCTCCTCCAGGCCAGCTGGAAGATCGCCCCGGCTCTCGCGGCCGGCGACACCTTCGTGGTCAAGCCGAGCGAGATCACCCCGATGACCACGATCGCGCTGATCGACCTGCTGGTGGAGGCGGGGCTGCCCGACGGGGTCGCGAACATCGTCACCGGGCCCGGGCACTCCGTCGGCGCCCGGCTCGCCGAGCACCCCGGCGTCGACCTCGTCTCCTTCACCGGCGGCCTGGTCAGCGGCACGAAGGTCGCGCAGGCCGCCGCCGCGGGCGTCAAGAAGATCGCCCTGGAGCTCGGCGGCAAGAACCCCAACGTCGTCTTCGCCGACGCCTGCGCCACCGAGGAGGGCTTCGACACCGCCGTCGACCAGGCCCTCAACGCCGCCTTCATCCACAGCGGCCAGGTCTGCTCGGCGGGAGCCCGCCTCATCATCGAGGAGTCCGTCCGCGACCGCTTCGTTGCCGAACTCGCCCGGCGCGCCCAGAAGATCAAGCTCGGCCGCGGCACCGAGAAGGGCGTCGAGTGCGGCCCGCTCGTCTCCGAACAACAGCGCGCGAAGACCGAGGCGTACGTCGCCTCCGCGCTCGCCGAGGGCGCGGTGCTGCGCTGCGGCGGCAAGCGCCCCGAGCCCAGCGAGACCCGGCCCGCCACCGGCTGGTTCTACGAGCCGACCGTCCTCGACCACTGCCACCGGGAGATGAAGGTCGTCCGGGAGGAGGTCTTCGGTCCCGTCCTCACCGTCGAGACCTTCCGCACCGAGGACGAGGCGGTCGCCCTCGCCAACGACACCGAGTACGGCCTCGCCGGCGCCGTGTGGACCGCCGACGCAGGCCGTGCCCGCCGCGTCGCCGGCCGGCTGCGCCACGGCACCGTCTGGATCAACGACTTCCACCCCTACCTCCCGCAGGCGGAGTGGGGCGGCTTCGGCAAGAGCGGCATCGGCCGCGAACTCGGCCCCGCCGGCCTCGCCGAGTACCGCGAGACCAAGCACGTCTACCAGAACCTCGCCCCCAAGCCGGTGCGGTGGTTCGCGGGCTGAGCCCCGCCCCGCGACCGATCACCCCCGACCTCCGTCCTCGTCCCCGCCTCCCCCCGATCCCGCGCCTCCCCCCCGATCCGGCACTTCCCCACCTCTCCGTATCCCTGGAGCACGATGCCCATGCCCGAGACCACCCACGAGTACGACTACGTCGTCATCGGTGGCGGAACCGCAGGCTCCGTCATCGCCTCCCGCCTGACCGAGAACCCGGACGTCACCGTCGCCGTCATCGAGGGCGGCCCGAGCGACGTCGGCCGCGACGACGTCCTCACCCTGCGCCGCTGGATGGGCCTGCTCGGCGGTGAACTCGACTACGACTACCCGACCACCGAACAGCCGCGCGGCAACTCCCACATCCGGCACAGCCGCGCCCGCGTCCTCGGCGGCTGCTCCTCGCACAACACCCTCATCGCGTTCAAGCCGCTGCCGTCCGACTGGGACGAGTGGGAGGCGGCCGGCGCCGAGGGCTGGGGCGCCGTACCGATGGAGGCGTACTACGCCCGTCTGAAGAACAACATCGTCCCCGTCGACGAGAACGACCGGAACGCCATCGCCCGCGACTTCGTGGACGCGGCCCAGGCGGCGCTCGGCGTGCCGCGCGTCGAGGGCTTCAACAAGAAGCCGTTCACCGAGGGCGTCGGCTTCTTCGACCTCGCCTACCACCCGGAGAACAACAAGCGCTCCAGCGCGTCGGTGGCGTATCTGCATCCCGTGATGGACGAACGCGCCAACCTCACGCTGCTGCTGGAGACGTGGGCGTACAAGCTGGAGCTGGACGGCACGCGCGCCCGCGGGGTGCACGTGCGGACCAAGGACGGCGAGGAGATCCTCGTACGGGCCCGGCGAGAGGTGGTGCTGTGCGCCGGCGCCGTCGACTCCCCGCGGCTGCTGCTGCACTCCGGGATCGGCCCCAAGGCGGACCTGGAGCAGCTCGGCATACCCGTGGCGCACGACCTGCCGGGCGTCGGTGAGAACCTGCTCGACCACCCGGAGTCGGTCATCGTCTGGGAGACGCACGGCCCGATCCCGGAGAACTCCGCGATGGACTCCGACGCCGGACTGTTCGTGCGCCGCGACCCCGAACACGCGGGCCCGGACCTGATGTTCCACTTCTACCAGATCCCGTTCACCGACAACCCGGAGCGCCTCGGCTACGAGCGGCCGGAGTTCGGCGTCTCGATGACCCCGAACATCCCCAAGCCGAAGAGCCGCGGCCGGCTGTACCTCACCAGCCCGGACCCGTCCGTCAAGCCCGCCCTCGACTTCCGCTACTTCACCGACGAGGACGACTACGACGGCCGCACCCTCGTCGACGGCATCCGCATCGCCCGCGAGATCGCGAAGACCGAGCCGCTGGCGGGCTGGCTGAAGCGGGAGGTGTGCCCCGGCCCGGACATCACCGGTGACGAGGAGCTGAGCGAGTACGCCCGCAAGGTCGCCCACACCGTGTACCACCCGGCGGGCACCTGCCGCATGGGCGCCGAGACCGACGACCTCGCCGTCGTCGACCCCGAGCTGCGCATCCGCGGCCTGGACGGCATCCGTATCGCCGACGCCTCCGTCTTCCCGACCATGACCGCCGTCAACCCGATGATCGGGGTGCTGATGGTCGGGGAGAAGGCCGCCGACCTGATCGGAGGTGGTGCGTGATGAGCACTCCCGTCTCGAGCGCGCCGGTCTTCTCCGTGGACGGCCTGTGGAAGGTCTTCGGCCCCAAGGCGGACCGCGTCCCCTCCGACCCGGAGCTCGGTGCGCTGAGCCCCGCCGAGCTGCGCGAACGCACCGGCTGCACGGCTGCCGTGCGCGATGTGAGCTTCGACGTCCGCAAGGGCGAGGTCTTCGTCGTCATGGGCCTGTCCGGCTCGGGCAAGTCCACGCTGGTGCGCTGTCTGACCCGCCTCATCGAACCGACCGCGGGCACGATCGTCATCGACGGCGAGGACGTCCGCGCCATGGACAGGTCCCGGCTGCGCGAACTGCGCCGCCACCGGGCCGCGATGGTCTTCCAGCACTTCGGCCTGCTGCCGCACCGCACGGTCCTCGACAACGTGGCCTACGGTCTGGAGATCCAGGGCCTGGGCAGGTCCCAACGCCGGGAGAAGGCCGCCGAGGTCGTCGCGAAGGTCGGCCTGGAGGGCATGGAGCACCGCCGCCCCGGCCAGCTCTCGGGCGGTCAGCGGCAGCGCGTCGGGCTCGCCCGGGCGCTCGCCGTCGACCCCGAAGTGCTGCTGTTCGACGAGCCGTTCAGCGCGCTCGACCCGCTGATCCGGCGCGAGATGCAGGAGGAGGTCGTCCGGCTGCACCGTGAGGAGGGCCGCACGATGGTCTTCATCACGCACGACCTCAACGAGGCCCTCAAGCTGGGCGACCGCATCGCCCTGATGCGCGACGGCCGCGTGGTCCAGCTGGGCACCCCCGAGGAGATCGTGGGCTCCCCGGCCGACGACTACGTCCGCGAGTTCGTCCGGGACGTCCCGCGCGAACAGGTCATGACGGTCCGCAGCGCCATGCGCGCCGCGTCCCTGGAGGAGGCGGGCAGCGGCCCGGCGGTACCGCCGGACGCCACGGTCTCCGAGGCGATCGAGGCGGTGGCCCGGGCGGGCGCCCCGGCGCGGGTGGTGGACGACGGCCGCTGCCTTGGCCTGGTGGACCCGGAGGCCCTGCTCGGGGTGGTCGCCGGGGTCGCGGCGAGCAACGAGGCGACGACGGGGGGCACCACGGACAAGGAGACGTCGGCCGCAACCGCTCGGGCCAGGAAGTCCGCGGCCGGGATGGCCGCCGTGGCCGCCGGCAAGCGTGCCGCCGTGGCGGCGCAGCTGGGCGACGGGGCCACTCCCGCGCGAGCCAAGCCGGGAGTGACGGAAGCACCCGGCAAGCAAGGTCCGGCGCACCGCCCGCCGGTCGGCACCGGCAAGGAGGACGCTTGATGGCCACGGTCACCGCAAGCGCCCCGCGCACGCTGCTGCCCGGCTTCGTCAAGACCCGCGCCGCCCGCAAACTCCTGGTGCTCGCGGTCGTCACCGCGGTCCTCGCACCGCTGGTGAACTCCCGCTGGCCGGGCGCCGGCTGGCCCGGCGCGCTCACCGTCGACCTCTCCAAGCCCCTCACCACGGCCAGCGACTGGATCATCGACAACCGGGACAGCCACCCGCTGTTCCTGTACTTCTTCGGCTACATCAGCAACGCCGTCGTCCTCTCCGTGCGCGCCGTCTACCTGGTCCTGCTCGCCGCGGGCTGGCCGGGCGTGACGGTCGCGGCCGCCCTGGTCGCCTGGCGTGCGGCCGGTGTGCGTCTCGCCCTCGGCACCGCCGCGGCGTTCCTCGCCTGCGGTCTGCTCGGCATGTGGGTGGCGACCATGCAGACCCTCGCCCTCATGGTGGTCGCGGTCCTCGCCTCGGTCCTCGTCGGCGCACTGCTCGGCCTGGGCGCCGGTCTGTCCGACCGGGTGGACCGCGCCCTGCGTCCCGTCCTGGACACCATGCAGGTGCTGCCCGCGTTCGCCTACCTCCTCCCCGTGGTCCTGGTCTTCGGCATCGGTGTGCCCGCCGCCGTCCTCGCCACGGTCGTCTACGCCGCCCCGCCGATGGCCCGTCTGACCGCCCTCGGCCTGCGCGGCGCCGACAAGGAGGTGCTGGAGGCGGTCGACTCCCTCGGCGCCACCGCACGGCAGCGCCTGCTGACCGCCCGTATCCCGCTCGCCCGCAAGGAGCTCCTGCTCGGCCTCAACCAGACGATCATGATGGCGCTGTCCATGGCGGTCATCGCCTCGGTGATCGGCGCCGGCGGCCTCGGCGACCGCGTCTACCAGGCGCTGGCGTCGGTCGACGTGGGCGCCGCGCTGGCCGCGGGCATCCCCATCGTGCTGCTGGCCGTCGTCCTGGACCGGGTGACCTCAGCGGCGGGCAACCGGATCGGGCAGGAGCAGCGCAGCGCACGCCCCTGGGCCTACGCGGCCCTCGCCGCCGTCGCCGTGGCCCTGGCCGCGCGCCTGGCGGGCCGCCTCGACTGGCCCACGGGCTGGACGGTGAACATCGCCGAGCCCGTCAACCGCGCCGTCGACTGGATGACCGCCCACCTGTACTCCGGCGTCCCGGTCGTCGGCGGCACCGCCGACTGGGCGGGCCACTTCACCACCTGGGTCCTGGACCCGGTCCGCTCCGGTCTGCAGTGGCTGCCCTGGTGGTCGGTGCTGCTGATCGTCGCCGCACTGGCCTGGCTGATCGGCACCTGGCGCACCGCGCTGACCGCCGTCCTCGCGATGGCCGCGATCGGCGTGCTCGGTGTGTGGAAGCCGTCCCTCGACACACTGTCGCAGGTGCTCGCCGCCGTCGCCGTCACCCTCGTCGTCGGCTTCGCGACCGGCATCGCGGCGGCCCGCAGCGACCGCTTCGAGCGGCTGCTGCGCCCCGTCCTCGACGTCTTCCAGACGATGCCGCAGTTCGTGTACCTCATCCCGGTCGTCGCGCTGTTCGGCGTCGGCCGTGCCCCGGCCGTCGCCGCCGCCATCGTGTACGCCCTTCCGGCGGTCGTCCGGATCACCGCGCAGGGCCTGCGCCAGGTGGACCCGGCGGCGCTGGAGTCCGCCCGCTCGCTCGGCGCGACCAGTGGACAGCAGCTGCGCCAGGTGCAGCTTCCGCTGGCCCGCCCGGCCCTGCTGCTCGCGGTCAACCAGGGCGTGGTCCTGGTGCTCGCCGTCGTCATCATCGGCGGTCTGGTCGGCGGCGGCGCGCTCGGTTACAACGTCGTCTTCGGCCTCGCCCAGGGCGACCTGGCGACCGGTCTGGTGGCCGGGATCGCGATCGTCTGCCTCGGTCTGATGCTCGACCGGGTGACCCAGCCGACCCAGCGACGCGCGACGAAGGGAGCGTGACATGACACTGAACCGCAGGACGGCGCTGATCGCCGCGACGGCGGCCGCATGCTCGCTGCTCGCCGGCTGCGGCGCCGCCGACATGACCAAGCAGGCCTCGCCCTTCGCGAACGCCGGGGGCTCGAAGTCCGTGACCCTGTCCGTGCAGTCCTGGGTGGGCGCCCAGGCCAACGTGGCCGTGGCGCAGTACCTCCTGGAGCACAAGCTCGGCTACCGCGTCGACACCGTCCAGGTCGACGAGGTGCCCGCCTGGGACGCGCTCAGCCAGGGCCGGGTCGACGCGATCCTGGAGGACTGGGGCCACCCGGACCAGGAGAAGCGGTACGTCGAGGACAAGAAGACGATCACCCGCGGCGGCGGCCTGGGGGTCACCGGTCACATCGGCTGGTTCGTGCCGACGTACCTGGCCCGGCAGCACCCGGACATCACCGACTGGAGGAACCTGAACAAGTACGCCTCCCTGTTCCGCACGGCGGAGAGCGGCGGCAAGGGCCAGCTGATGGACGGCTCGCCGTCGTACGTCACCAACGACAAGGCGCTGGTGCAGAACCTGAAGCTGAACTACCAGGTGGTCTTCGCGGGTTCCGAGGCGGCGCAGATCACGCAGATGAGGCAGTTCGCGAAGGAGAAGAAGCCCTTCCTGACGTACTGGTACGCGCCGCAGTGGCTGTTCAAGAAGGTCCCCATGACGGAGGTGAAGCTGCCGCCGTACAAGGAGGGCTGCGACGCGGACCCGGCGAAGGTCGCCTGCGCCTACCCGCACACGCCGCTGCAGAAGTACCTCAACGCCGACTTCGCGAAGAAGGGCGGCGAGGCGGCGCGGTTCCTGAAGAAGTTCAGGTGGACGACGGAGGACCAGAACGAGGTCGCCCTGATGATCGCCGACCAGAAGACGACTCCGGACGAGGCGGCGAAGAAGTGGGTGGACAGCCACGAGTCCACCTGGAAGGCGTGGCTGTCCTGAATCCCGCCGGTCCCGCCTACAGCCCTTGGGCGATCTCGCCCAGCGCCGCTGCCGCCCGCCGCTGCAGCCAGGGTCCGAACGTGATCCGGGTGGCGCCGAGTTCACCCAGCTCGGCGGGCGAGGGGCTCTCGCCGTCGAGCTTGGCGTAGGCGTTGAGCGGCCCCTGGATGCCGGCCCGGAGCAGCGGCAGTACGTTCGCCGGGGCGCCGATCGGATAGATGCAGTCGGCGCCCGCGGCGACGTACAACGCGGCCCGCTCGATGGCGCGTTCCGGGTCCCCGTCCCCGCATGTGAACGTGTCGACGCGGGCGTTGAGGAACAGCCGGTCGCCTGCCGCGGCCCGCACCTCGGCGAGCCGCTCGGCGTGCTGCCGCGGGTCCTTGAGGGCGCCTGAGCTGGAGTCCTCGAGGTTGCACCCGACGGCGCCCGCCTCCAGAAGCCGTTCCACCAGCTCCTTGGGGGCGAGTCCGTACCCGTCCTCCACGTCGGCCGAGACCGGCACATCGACCGCACGGGTGATCCGTGCGACCGCCGAGAACATCTCGTCGGCGGGGGTGGACCCGTCCGCGTACCCCAGGGAGGCGGCGATCCCTGCGCTGGGCGTGGCGAGTGCCGGGAACCCGGCCTCCACCAGGGCCCGCGCGCTCGCCGCGTCCCAGGGCCCGGGCAGGACGAGCGGATCGCCGGGGAGTCGTCCGTGGTGCAGGGCGCGGAACGTGTCGACTTTGCTCACCACTCCATGCTCCCCGCCGGAATGCGCCGGGACACCATCAGCCGGTTCCAGCTGTTGATGACGGTGATGAGGGACAACAGGTGGGCGAGCCGGGCCTCGTCGAAGTGCCGGGCGGCCCGCTCCCACACCTCGTCGGGCACGAAGCCCTCCGTCAGCACGGTCACCGCCTCCGTCAGTGCCAGCGCGGCCCGCTCCCGCTCGTCGAAGACCTCCCCGGCCTCCTCCCAGGCGTTCAGCAGGTCCAGCCGCGACTCGTCGACCCCGTGCTTCCGGGCGATCGCCAGGTGCATGTCCAGGCAGAACGCGCAGTGGTTGAGCTGCGAGGCACGGATCTGGACCAGCTCGGCGAGGGCGGGGTCGCCGAGCCCCTTCTTCGCGGCCGCGCTCAGGGCCTGCATCGAGGCCCGGACCGCGGGGTCCAGGTGGGTGGTCCGAGCCGTCACTTGTACTGGCCCGGCTGGTAGTGCCCCGGCACCGCACGCGTCGACACGGCGAACCGGTTCCATGCGTTGATCACGGCGATCGCCGCGATGAGCTGCGCCAGCTCGGCCTCGTCGAAGTGCTTGGCGGCCTTGTCGTAGACCTCGTCCGGCACGAAGCCGTCGGTCAGGACGGTGACGGCCTCGGTCAGTTCCAGCGCCGCGAGCTCCCGCTCGGTGTAGAAGTGTCGCGACTCCTCCCACGCGCTCAGCTGGATGATCCGTTCCACGCTCTCGCCCGCCGCGAGCGCGTCCTTGGTGTGCATGTCGAGGCAGTACGCGCAGTGGTTGATCTGGGAGGCGCGGATCTTCACCAGCTCCCGCAGTGTCGGCTCCAGTCCCTGCCCGGCCGCCGCGTCGAGCCGGACCATCGTCTTGAAGACCTCCGGGGCGTGCTTGGCCCACGCCATGCGGGGGGTGTGCTCGGGGGCGTACTCGACGGTGGCGGTGTTCTCGTTCATCGTCATGCCTTCGACCCTAGGGGCGAAGCAGCCCAGGAGTATGGTCCATTTCCATGGGGAAAGCATGGGCCACTCTGGGCATCGACCTGCATCTGGAGCCGACCGGCCCGGGCCTGCGCCGGGGCCTGACCGACGCCCTGCGCGAAGCGGTCCGCACCGGCCGCCTGGCGCCCGGCACCCGGCTGCCGTCCTCCCGCTCGCTCGCCGCCGACCTGGGCATCGCCCGCAACACGGTCGCAGACGCCTACGCCGATCTCGTCGCCGAGGGCTGGCTCACCGCGCGCCAGGGCTCGGGCACCCGGGTGGCCGGGCATCCGGTGGCCGGGCCGCCCGAACGGCCCGCCCCGCACCCGCCCGAGCGCGCCCGCCTCCCCTACGACCTGACACCGGGCACCCCGGATCTCGCCTCGTTCCCGCGCACCGCATGGCTCAAGGCCGCCCGCCGCGCCCTCGCCGCCGCCCCGCACGACGCCCTCGGCTACGGCGACCCCCGCGGCCGTGTCGAACTGCGCACCGCGCTCGCCGGCTACCTCTCCCGGGTCCGGGGTGTGCGGGCGGACCCGGAGCGGATCGTGGTCTGCTCCGGCTTCGCGCAGGGCCTGAAGCTCCTCGGCGAGGTGCTGCGGGACCGCGGGGCGGCCTCGCTGGCCGTGGAGTCGTACGGCCTGTTCGTGCACTGGAACATCCTTCAGCGGGCCGGGCTGCGCACGGTGCCGCTGCCCTTCGACGACCTCGGCACGCGGACGGAGGACCTGACCGGCATACCCGCGGTGCTGCTGAACCCCGCACACCAGTTCCCCCTCGGCGGCGCCCTGCGCCCGGAGCGCCGGGCCGCGGTGGTCGACTGGGCCCGTCGCACGGGCGGCCTCGTCCTGGAGGACGACTACGACGGCGAGTTCCGCTACGACCGCCAGCCCGTGGGCGCACTGCAGGACCTCGACCCGGACCACGTGGTGTACCTGGGCACCGCCAGCAAGTCCCTCGCCCCGGGGCTGCGCCTGGGCTGGATGGTCCTGCCCGCGTCCCTGCTCCCGGAGGTGCTGGCCGCCCAGCGGGCCGGAGGCTGGGCCACCGGTGTCCTGGAACAGCTCACCCTCGCGGAGTTCCTCACCTCGGGCGCCTACGACCGCCACGTCCGCGCCGCCCGCCTGCGCTACCGCCGCCGCCGTGACGCCCTGGTCGCCGCGCTCGCGTCCCACGCCCCGAAGGTACGCGTCCGGGGCATCGCGGCCGGCCTGCACGCGGTGCTGCAACTGCCCCCGGGCACGGAGGCGTCGGTGATCAGGGCGGCCACCTGGCAGGGCCTGTCACTGCAGGGTCTGTCGGCCTACCGCCACCCGTCCGCCACCACACGCCCACTGGACGCCCTGGTCGTGGGCTACGGAACGCCACCGGACCACGCGTGGTCGGGGGCGCTGGAAGCGCTGTGCCGTGTGTTGCCCTAAGGCCTCTCGTTGGGATCAGGCCGAGCCCGGCATGATCCCAACGAGAGACCCTAGCTAGGCGGCCTCCGCGGTCCGGGCAGGTGCCTCCCCGAACCGGGCCAGCGCCAGTGCACCCGCCACCGCCACCGCGAACCCCAGGACCGCCAGCCAGCTCAGCCCCTCCCGCGTACGGTCGCCCAGCCACACGACGCCCACCGCCGCCGGGCCCACCGTCTCGCCGACCACCATGCCCGCCGTCGCGACCGTCACCGACCCCCGCTCCAGCGCCGTCGTCAGCAGCACGAACGCCGCCCCGCCGCCCACCACCAGCGCATACGTCGCCGGATTGGCGAGCAGCTCCCACGGCGCCAGCGAGTCGATCAGCCGCACCGCCACCTCGACCACCCCGAACCCGAACCCGGCGCCCAGCCCCAGCACCAGCGAACGCCCCCGCCCCGGCAACCGCCCCCCGGCCAGCCCGAGCAGCAGCACGCACACCGCCGCCGCCAGCATCGCGTACCGGAGCCCCGCCGAACCGCCCCGGTCGCCCTCGGCCCCGGACGCCAGCCCCAGCATGGCCAGCCCCGCGCACACCACCGCCACCGCGGCCCACTCGCTCCCGGTCAGCCGCACCCGCAGCAGCCGTGCCGCGACCACCGCCGTCACCGCCAGGCTGGACGCGAGCGCCGCGCCCACCGCGTAGATCGGGATCGACCGCAGCGCCGCGATCTGGAACAGGAACCCGAGCCCGTCCAGCGCGAGCCCCGCGAGATACCGCCACTGCCGCACGGCCCGCAGCAGCAGCGCCGCGTCCCCGCCACCGCCCCCGCCCGCCGCGCGCGCCGCGACCGCCTGAAACACCGTCGCCGTACCGAAACAGACCGCCGCGCCCAGCGCGCACACCATTCCCACAAGCACAGAGCGACTGTAGGAGACGTCCCGAGGACAGGGGCAGGGGTGAACGCGACGGCGGCGGTCTCTAGTCTGATTGCCGCACAGTCTCACCAACGGCTCAACGAATTCTCACTCGACGGGGGATCAACGAACATGGCGGACACACGCCGGCAACTGCGCTCGGGCACCGTCGTCCTGGGCGGCGTGGGACTCCTCGCCGCCGCCCTCACCGCCTGCTCCTCGGACCCGGACAAGCGCTGCGTCGACCGTGACAGCTACACCCTCGGCAAGGGCTACAAGGTCGTCTCCGACAAGAACTGCACGTCCACCAAGACGTCCGTGAAGGGCGGCTGGTACTACGGCGGCAAGAAGCAGGGCGGCTTCGTCAACGGCGGTTCCTTCACCAAGCCCCGCAAGGGATCCGGGGGCTCCGGGAGCCACGGCGGCGTCGACCGCGGCGGCTTCGGCAGCGGTCACGGCAAGTCCGGCGGCTGAGCCGTCGTGGAACGCCGTACGACCGAGCCCCGCCCCGGCTGGCAGCAGACCGTCGAGGCGCAGGGCCTGATCTATCCCCTCACCCGCTACCCGGACGACTCCCTGCGCCCCTACTGGGACGAGAGCGCCTACTACGTCTTCACGCTCGACGAGGTGGAGGCTCTGGAAGAGGTCGTCGAGGAGCTGCACGCCATGTGCCTGGCCGCCGCCGGGCACATCGTCGCCACGGACCGCTTCGCCGACCTCGGCATCACCGACCCGCGCGTGGCCGCCGCGGTCGCCGAGGCCTGGCACCGCCGCGCCGAACTCCCCTCCGTGTACGGCCGGTTCGACCTGCGCTACGACGGCACGGGCCCGGCGAAGCTCCTGGAGTACAACGCCGACACGCCCACCTCGCTCGTGGAGGCGGCGAGCGCCCAGTGGTTCTGGATGGAGGACCGCTTCCCCGGCGCCGACCAGTGGAACTCCCTCCACGAACGCCTGGTCGCCGCCTGGAAGAGGCAGGCCACGCTGCTTCCGCCCGGCGGCCCGCTGTACTTCGCGCACTCCGCCGACGACGAACTCGGCGAGGACCTGATGACGGTCGCCTACCTGAAGGAGACCGCCGAGCAGGCCGGTCTCGACACCGACTGGATCTCCATGGAGGAGATCGGCTGGGACCCGCTCTCGGAGCGCTTCGTCGACAACCGGCTCCGCTTCATCCGCAGCTGCTTCAAGCTGTACCCCTGGGAATGGCTCACCACCGACCGCTTCGGCGGCCACGTCCTCGACACCCTCGACAACGGCGGCGGCACCGGCAGCACCCTGTGGATCGAGCCCGCCTGGAAGATGCTGCTCAGCAACAAGGCACTGCTCGCGATCCTCTGGGAGCTGCACCCCGGCCACCCGAACCTGCTCCCGGCCCACCTGGACGGCCCCCGGGAGCTGGCCCGCACCACGGGCTACGTCGCCAAGCCGCTCCTCGGCCGCGAGGGCGAGGGCGTCACGGTCCACGCGCCGGGCGGCGCGCCCGTCGTGCGGGGGGAGCCGTGCTGCTACCAGGAACTGGCGCCCCTCCCCTCCTTCGACGGCAACCACGTCGTCCTCGGCGCCTGGGTCGTCGAGGACGAGTCGGCGGGCCTCGGCATCCGCGAGTCGTCGGGCCTGGTCACGGACGAGTACGCGCGTTTCCTGCCGCACGTGATCCTCTAGACACGGTCCCTCCGACGCCGAAGTACCGCCCGCAGCCGGTTCGGCCCCGCGTCCGGCCGCAGGCGGACGTGTGCCCCTTCCGCGTCGCTCGCATGATGGACACGGGAACGGACCGCGCCGCGCCGCCCGGTAGGCTGATCGACGGGCCGTGACTGGCGCGCTGGGATGGGACCGACCATCGGGGAGCGGCCCGGATGCGAGCGAGTGCCGTGCGCCTGGGCCAACCGTGAACCGTGAACGCAAGCCACGCCGCCCGGAGGCCGACATGACAGAGCAGCAGCCCCTCTCCACCGAGTCCACCGCCTTCCGCGCCGTCCTCGACGTGATCCGCGCGGTCGAGCCCCGGGTCGCCGACGCCATCGGCCAGGAGGTCGCCGACCAGCGCGAGATGCTCAAGCTGATCGCCTCCGAGAACTACGCCTCCCCGGCCACCCTGCTGGCGATGGGCAACTGGTTCAGCGACAAGTACGCCGAGGGCACCGTCGGCCGCCGCTTCTACGCGGGCTGCCGCAACGTGGACACCGTCGAGTCGCTGGCCGCCGAGCACGCGCGCGAGCTGTTCGGCGCCCGCCACGCCTACGTCCAGCCGCACTCCGGCATCGACGCCAACCTCGTCGCCTTCTGGGCCGTTCTCGCCCAGCGCGTGGAGACCCCGGCCCTGGAGAAGGCGGGCGTCCGCCAGGTCAACGAGCTCTCCGAGGAGGACTGGGCCGAGCTGCGCCGCGCCTTCGGCAACCAGCGCATGCTCGGCATGTCCCTGGACGCGGGCGGCCACCTCACCCACGGCTTCCGCCCGAACATCTCCGGCAAGATGTTCGACCAGCGCTCCTACGGCACCGACCCGGCCACGGGCCTCATCGACTACGACGCCCTGCGCACCCAGGCCCGCGAGTTCAAGCCGCTGATCATCGTCGCCGGCTACTCCGCCTACCCGCGCCTGGTCAACTTCCGGATCATGCGCGAGATCGCCGACGAGGTCGGCGCCACGCTCATGGTCGACATGGCCCACTTCGCGGGCCTGGTCGCGGGCAAGGTCCTCACCGGCGACTTCGACCCGGTCCCGCACGCCCAGATCGTGACCACCACCACCCACAAGTCGCTGCGCGGTCCGCGCGGCGGCATGGTCCTGTGCGACGACTCCCTCAAGGACCAGGTCGACCGCGGCTGCCCGATGGTCCTCGGCGGCCCGCTCCCGCACGTGATGGCCGCGAAGGCGGTGGCGCTCGCGGAGGCCCGGCAGCCCGCCTTCCAGGACTACGCCCAGCGGATCGTGGACAACTCCCGGGCGCTGGCGGAGGGCCTGATGCGCCGCGGCGCCACGCTGGTGACCGGCGGCACCGACAACCACCTGAACCTGATCGACGTGGCCACCTCCTACGGCCTCACCGGCCGCCAGGCCGAGGCCGCCCTGCTGGAGTCCGGCATCGTCACCAACCGCAACGCCATCCCGGCCGACCCGAACGGCGCCTGGTACACCTCGGGCATCCGCATCGGCACGCCCGCGCTCACCACCCGTGGCCTGGGCACGGCGGAGATGGACGAGGTGGCGGGCCTGATCGACCGGGTCCTCACCACCACCGAGCCGGGCACCACCAAGTCCGGCGCCCCGTCCAAGGCGGCCCACGTCCTGGACGAGAAGGTCGCCCAGGAGATCGCCCAGCGGGCGACGGACCTGGTGGCGGGCTTCCCGCTGTACCCGGAGATCGACCTGGGCTGACCGCTGCCGGTCACCCGAGCTCTCCCAGATCGATGAGCTCCTGACGCGGCGGCTCGGCCACCCGCCGAGCCGCCGCGCGCCGTCGCACGGCCATCGTGCCACCGGCACCCAGCGCCAGCCCCGCCCCGAGCCCCGCGGCCGCCCAGCGCAGGTCGTGCGGAAGACCACTTCCGGGCGCGGCGGGCGCGGCCCCGAAAAGCCCGTCCCGCTCCAACCGCTCGAAGACGTCCTTCGGCACCCGCCGCCACCGGATGTCGTCGTCGGCCACGTCCGGCGCCGGGTCCGACCGCACCCAGGGTGTCCCGTCCGCCGCCAGGAACACCTGGTCCTGCCGCTCGATGGCCACGTCGCCCCCGGGTGCCCGGCGCGTGTACGGCCACCCCCCGATTCCGGTCAGCGCCCACACCACCGTGGCCCGCGCCCGCGGATACCGTCCCCGCTGCCACGTATCGGGCACCCGCTCCGTCCGCGTCTCCGTCGGCGCCAGCAACTGCCACAGCAGCGCGAACCGGCGGTCATCCGGGCGTAAGGTCGTCGTGCGGCCCGAGTCGCCGGTCACGACCAGCGCCAGATCGGGTATGTCCCTGCTCATGGCCCGCGCCGGCGCGGCCGCCCCGCCCAGCGCCACCACCGTGGCCACCACCGTCGTCACCAGCGCCCCCGCCAGCCCGCCGAGCCCGCGCACGCGACCCCTCTCGGTTGTCATGTTCTTTGTTACACCGTCGCAGAAAGATCAGATCACAGCTGTTCCCGGCCAGTTCCAGCCCGGCCCCCCGGACCTGAGAGAATGGTGAACATGGCCTCTGACAGTCCTCGCGTGCTCTCCGGTATCCAGCCCACCGCGGGCTCGTTCCACCTCGGCAACTACCTCGGCGCCGTCCGCCAGTGGGTGGCCCTGCAGGAGACCCACGACGCGTTCTACATGGTCGTCGACCTGCACGCGATCACCGTCCCGCAGGACCCGAAGGACCTGCGTGCCAACACCCGCCTGGCCGCCGCCCAGCTGCTCGCGGCCGGGCTCGACCCGGAGCGGTGCACGCTCTTCGTCCAGAGCCACGTTCCCGAGCACGCCCAGCTCGCCTGGATCATGAACTGCCTCACCGGCTTCGGCGAGGCAAGCCGCATGACCCAGTTCAAGGACAAGTCCGCCAAGCAGGGCGCCGACCGCGCGAGCGTCGGCCTGTTCACCTACCCGATCCTCCAGGTCGCCGACATCCTGCTGTACCAGGCGAACGAGGTCCCGGTCGGCGAGGACCAGCGCCAGCACATCGAGCTGACCCGCGACCTCGCCGAGCGGTTCAACGGCCGCTTCGGCGAGACGTTCACGATCCCGCGGCCGTACATCCTCAAGGAGACGGCGAAGATCTACGACCTGCAGGACCCGTCCATCAAGATGAGCAAGTCGGCGTCCACGCCGAAGGGTCTGATCAACCTGCTGGACGAGCCGAAGACCACCGCGAAGAAGGTCAAGAGCGCGGTCACGGACACGGACACCGTGATCCGCTACGACGTGGAGCAGAAGCCGGGCGTCAGCAACCTGCTGACGATCTACTCGACCCTCACCGGGACCCCGATCGCGGATCTGGAGCGGCAGTACGAGGGCAAGGGCTACGGCGCGCTCAAGACGGACCTCGCCGAGGTCATGGTCGAGTTCGTGACGCCGTTCAGGGAGCGCACCCAGCAGTACCTGGACGACCCCGAGTCTCTCGACTCGATCCTGGCCAAGGGCGCGGAGAAGGCCCGCGCCGTCGCCGCGGAGACGCTGGCGCAGGCCTACGACAAGGTGGGCTTCCTGCCCGCCAAGCACTGACGTCCGGGACCGGCGCGTACCGGCGTACGGACGCGCCACGGCCAAGAGCGCTGTACATCACTGCGGTTGCGCCTGCCCGACGGGCGGTCGTGGCCGTACAGTCGATAGCCGGACGGCTGTGCACGAATCCGACACGACGACCGACACGACGACAGGGAGACGACGTGGGGACCGTAACGATCGGTGTGTCGATCGCGGTCCCGGAGCCTCACGGCAGCGAGCTCCAAGAGCTGCGCGCGGGCTTCGGCGACGCCGCGGCGCGTTGCATTCCCACGCATGTCACCCTGCTGCCGCCGACGGAGGTGGACTCCGCGGATCTGTCCGCGATCGAGGCGCACCTCGTCTCCGTCGCGGCGGCCGGGCGCCCCTTCCCGATGCGGCTGGCCGGCACGGGCACGTTCCGGCCCCTGTCGCCGGTGGTGTACGTGAAGGTCGTCGAGGGCGCCGAGGCGTGCTCCCGGCTGCAGCGGCAGGTCCGGGACCCCTCCGGGCCGGTGGCGCGCGAGCTGCTGTTCCCGTACCACCCGCATGTGACGGTGGCGCACGGCATCGACGACGCGTCGATGGACCGCGCGTACGAGGAGCTTGCGGACTACGCGGCCGAGTGGCCCTGCACGGGCTTCGCGCTGTACGAGCAGGGCGCGGACGGCGTCTGGCGCAAGCTGCGGGAGTTCCCCTTCGGCAGCGCGGTCGTGCCGCCGCAGGCCGCCGCCCCGGCCGAGAACGCCACCCTGCCGAGCCTCTAGATCACCGTATCGGGGCTAAACGGGCATAACCTCTCCATATCTCTCTATCTCTCCTCTGTGTGGCCCCTCACTGAAACGGGCGATGCGGGGAAGCCGGATACAGACCGGAGCACCGGGGTGAAGACCGGGTTCCCGAGGGGAGGGACGGATCATGGACTGGCTGAAGAGACTCCCCGGCATCGGGCCACTGGTCACGCGCCTGATGGCCACGCACGCCTGGCGCTCCTACGAACGCCTGGACCGCGTGAAGTGGACCCGGCTCGCCGCCGCGATGACGTTCGTCAGCTTCGTGGCGCTCTTCCCGCTGCTCACCGTCGCCGCCGCGATCGGCGCCGCGACGCTCAGCCAGGCCCAGCAGAACACCGTCCAGAAGAAGATCGCCGAGCAGTTCCCGGGCATCTCCAGCCAGCTCGACATCCACGGCCTGGTGCAGAACGCCGGCACCGTCGGCGTGATCGCCGGGGCCGTGCTGCTGTTCACCGGCATCGGCTGGGTGGGCCAGATGCGGGACTGCCTGCGCGCGGTGTGGGAGCTGCCGGACGACACCGCGAACCCCCTGGTGCGCACGCTCAAGGACGGACTGGTGCTGGTCGGCCTCGGCGGCGCGGTCGTCGTCACCCTCGCCACGTCCACCGTCGCCACCGCGCTGGTCGACTGGATGGCCGGGCAGCTCGGTCTCGGGGGCGGCTGGGGCAGCGTCCTGCTGCGGAGCGCCGCCTTCGCCGTCTCCGTCCTCGCCGACTTCCTCGTCCTGCTCTACGTCCTCACCCTGCTGCCCGGCGTGGAGCCGCGGCGGCGCCGCCTCCTCGTCGCCGCCCTGATCGGCGCGGTCGGCTTCGAGCTGCTCAAACTGCTGCTCAGCGGCTACATCCAGGGCGTCGCCGGAAAGAGCATGTACGGCGCCTTCGGCGTGCCCGTCGCACTGCTGCTGTGGATCAACTTCACCGCCAAGCTCGTGCTGTTCTGCGCCGCCTGGACGGCGACGCAGAGCAAGGAGGAGGAGGCGGAGGAGGCGGAACAGGTCAGGGACGCGTCCGGCGACGTACCAGATCGGGCAGCGGCCAGCGGCGGTTCACCAGGAACGCCCCCGCGCCCAGCAGCACCAGAAGGCCGGCCGTGAGGGCGAACGCCACGCCCATCCCGCTGGAGCCGCCCTCCCGCACCGAGGCCGCGACCGGCTTGCCGGGCGTCCCGGCCGCGGCGGCGGGAGACGGCGTCCCGCCGGGGTCCGTGCCCGTGGCCGCGCTCTTCGGCGCGACCAGCTCGCCCACCGGCGTCACCTTGCCGGCGGCGCCGAAGCCCCAGTCGAGCAGCCGGGCGGCCTCCTTGTAGACCTCGTTGTGGTCGTGCTTCTCCGGGTTCATGACCGTCACCAGCAGCACCTTGCCGTTGCGCTCGGCGACCCCCGTGAAGGTCGCGCCCGCGTTGGTGGTGTTGCCGTTCTTCACGCCCGCGATGCCCCGGTACGGGGTCATGTCGTAGTCGCCGGCCAGCAGCCGGTTGGTGTTCTGGATCTCGAACGACCCGCGGGACTTCTTGCCGTCCTTCTCGGTGGTCTCGCCCGGGAACTTGGCCCGCACCGTCGAGCAGTAGTCGCGGAAGTCCTTCTTCTGAAGCCCGGAGCGGGCGATCAGGGTGAGGTCGTACGCCGACGACACCTGCCCCTGGGCGTCGTAGCCGTCCGGGCTGACCACGTGCGTGTCGAGCGCCTGCAGTTCCTCGGCGTGCGCCTGCATGTCCTTCACGGTCTGCGGGACGCCGCCGTTCATCGCCGACAGCGCGTGCACGGCGTCGTTGCCGGAGCGCAGGAACACGCCGAGCCACAGGTCGTGGACGGTGTAGGTCTCACCCTCCTTTATGCCGACCAGGCTGGATCCGGCGCCCATGCCGGCCAGATCGGAGGGGAGCACCTTGTGCGTCTCGCTCGCCGGGAACTTCGGCAGCACGGTGTCCGCGAACAGCATCTTCAGGGTGCTCGCCGGAGGCAGCCGCCAGTGCGCGTTGTGAGCGGCGAGGACGTCACCGGACTCGGCGTCGGCGACGATCCAGGAGCGTGCGGTGACGTCCTTCGGCAGCACCGGGGCACCGCTGCCCAGGTTCGCCTGGGTGCCCGGCCTGCCGAGCTGCTCGCCGCCGACGGTCGACATCACGGCCGGAGGGGTGGCCGAGGGCGACGCCGCCGGGGTCTTGGGGGCCGCGAACGCGGTCGCGGGTGCGGCGAGCGAGAGGGACAGCACAACGGCGGAGGCGACCGGCAGGCGGCGCCCGGCGATCTTCTTCAAGGCGGACACGACCGCGAAGGTACCGGGCGCCGAGGGTGAAGTCCCGACCCGTCCCGGCCGTTGCCGCGCACCCCTGGGCGAGTGCCCGCTCGCGACCCGCGATACTGAAGGTATGAAGCTCAGCCGCCCCGTCTCCTGGTTCCTGCTCGCCTTCGGGGTGTGGAGCTGGGTCATCTGGATCACTTTCGTCAAGAACCTCTGGAAGGACGGCAGCGGACTCGCGTTCGACGACGCGGGGAATCCGACGGCGTACTTCTGGGTGCACCTGACGCTCGCCGTCGTCTCCTTTGTCCTTGGGACTGCCATCGGCGTCATTGGGTTGCGCGGACTGCGCGCGCTGCGGCGAACGTCATAGCGGGACGGGGACAACACCGTGGTCGTCGTCTTCGTGCTGGTCGCCCTCGCCGTCCTCGGCGCGCTCGCCGCCCTGCACTGGTACGCGTGGCGGCGGCTGGTCCGCGACACGACCCGCGGGCCGGGCCTCGCCCGCCGTACCGGCACGGCGGTGCTCGTCGCCGGACCGGTGCTGATGGTCGCGGCCCTGGTCGCCGAGCGCGCCGGCGCCCCGTTCTGGCTGCAACGCGTCCTCGGCTGGCCCGGCTTCCTGTGGATGGCGCTGACGCTGTACCTGCTGCTGGCGCTGATGGCGGGGGAGTTGGTACGGCCGCTGGTGCGACGCCTGGTGGAGTGCGGGGCGCGAACGGAGGAGAAGGCACCGGTACCGGCAGCGGTGCCGGTGGGACCGGCACCCGCGGACCCGGAGCCCGCGGACCCGGAGCCCGCGCCGCCACAGGTGCGGTCCGCCCCGTCCCGGCGCCTGTTCGTCTCCCGGGTCGTCGGTGGTGCGGTGGCCGCGGCCGCGGTCGGCACGGTGGGCTACGGCACCTACGGTGTCCTGCGCGGCCCCGCCGTGAAGCGGGTCACGGTGCCGCTGGCCAAACTCCCACGCGCGGCGCACGGCTTCCGGATCGCGGTGGTGAGTGACATCCACCTGGGCCCCGTACTGGGCAGGGGCTTCGCGCAGAAGGTCGTGGACACGATCAACTCGACCCAGCCCGACCTGATCGCGGTCGTCGGCGACCTGGTCGACGGCAGCGTCAAGGATCTGGGCCCGGCGGCGGCCCCGCTGTCCCGGCTGACGGCCCGTCACGGCAGCTACTTCGTCACGGGCAACCACGAGTACTTCTCGGGCGCGGACCAGTGGGTGGAGGAGGTACGCCGACTGGGCCTGCACCCCCTGGAGAACGCCCGCACGGAACTGCCCGCGTTCGACCTGGCCGGCGTCAACGACCTGGCGGGCGAGAGCGAGGGCGAGGGCCCCGACTTCACCAAGGCGCTCGGTGACCGCGACACCTCACGCGCGGTGGTCCTCCTGGCCCACCAGCCGCTGCAGATCCACGAAGCGGTCAGGCACCACGTGGACCTCCAGCTCTCCGGCCACACCCACGGCGGCCAGCTCTGGCCGGGCAACTTCGTCGCGGCCGCGGCCAACCCCACGGTCGCCGGCCTGGACCGCTACGGCGACACCCAGCTGTACGTGTCCCGGGGAGCGGGAGCATGGGGACCGCCGACGCGGGTGGGCGCCCCGTCGGACATCACGGTCGTCGAACTGGCCTCCCGCCAGGCCTGACGCCTTGGCCGAAACCTGACGGAAACAACCCCTGGGTAAGTTCTCTCCCATCTTCAACTAATGCCTCTTCCCCCACTTGAAACACTGTGGTTGGGTGATCATCGCCACAGGGGAGTGGTATGCGCTGAGGGCCTGGGGAGGGGCGCCGATGCGATCGGTTCGCATGCGGATTCTCGCGGCTGTGCTGGTGTTGGCGGCCGCGGGAGTGGGCGGGTGGCAGTTGCTGCCGGCCAAGGAGAACACCAACAGGACCATCACGGTCGGGACCACGGACGCCGTCACGTCGCTCGATCCGGCGGGGGCCTATGACGCCGGATCGTGGGCCTTGTTCAGCGGCGTTTTCCAGTCACTGCTGACCTTCGAGCCCGATGGCGTGGAACCGGTGCCGGACGCCGCCCAGAGCTGCGCATTCGTGGGCACGGACCTGAAGACGTACCGCTGCACGCTGCGCAAGGACGTCACGTTCCCCAGCGGGCGCGCCATGACCGCCGAAGACGTCAAGTACTCCTTCGACCGGGTCAAGCGCATCAACTCCGACGTCGGTCCCGCGACCCTCCTCGACACCCTGCACTCGGTGGACGCGAGCGGGCTGACCGTGACCTTCCATCTGTCCACGCCGGACGCGACCTTCCCGTTCAAGGTGGCCACCGGCGCCGGCTCCATCGTCGACCGCACCAAGTATCCGCAGGACAAGCTGCGCACCGACAACGGTGTCGACGGGACCGGGCCGTACACCCTGACGTCGTACACGAAGGACAAGACGGCCCACCTCGCCCCGAACAAGCACTACAAGGGCGACGTCAAGGAAACCGGGCGGCCCATCGAGCTGCGGTACTACGCCGACCCCGCCGCCCTGGAGAAGGCGTGGAAGGCGAAGGACGTCGATGTCGCCACCCGTCAGCTGCCGCCCTCCGTGCTGGCCGACCTCTCGCCCAGCGACCCCGGCCAGCGCGTCACCGAGGCCGACAGCGCGGAGATCCGCAACATCGTCCTGAACACCTCCGCCGGCTCACCGCTGCACGACCGCCGTGTCCGCCAGGCCATCGCCTCGGTCATCAACCGGGAGGAACTGGTCGGCACGGTCTACGAGGGGACGACGGACCCGCTGTACTCGCTGATCCCGGCGGGTATCACGGGGCACACCACGTCGTTCTTCGACGCCTACCCCAAGCCCGACACCAAGAAGGCCCGCGCTTTGCTCACCGCCGCCGGTGTGAGCGCGCCCGTCCACTTCACCTACGGCTACGCGCAGGGCAGCGGCGCCGCCGCCGAGGAGGCCGCCGACCTCAAGCGGCAACTGGAGGCGACCGGACTGTTCACGGTGGACGTCAAGGGCTACGAGTGGACCGACTTCCAGAAGCGGTACGCGAGCGGCAAGCTCGACGCGTGGGCCGTCGGCTGGGTCGCCGACTTCCCCGACCCGGACAACTTCACCGCGCCGCTCGTCGGCACCGGCAACAGCATGAAGAACGGCTACAGCAACAAGCAGGTCGACGGCCTGATCCTGGACAGCCAGCGCTACTCCGACCGCAGCCGGACCGCCGACGACTTCCAGCGCATCCAGCAGATCGTGGCGCAGGACGTCCCGCTGATCCCGCTGTGGCAGCGCAAGGAGTACGTGGTCAGCAGCGAGGACGTCGGCGGCGGCCAGTACCTGTCGGACGGCACGGGCGTCTTCCGCCTCTGGCGGCTGAACTGGATCTGAGCCACCGCCCCATGTGAACTTCCTGCCGTCACATGTGATCTCCCGAGACGCCCCCGGCTTCTGCGCTCGGGGGCGTCTCGGGCATGATGACCGGGCTCATTTTTCGTCTTGTCGTATCTTCGCGGGGCTCCCCGCAACCGGTCCCAGGAGCAGTCCTTGAGCGAACAGCCGCAGCAGCCCGGTCCCTACGGTTACGGGTACCCGAACCAGCCCCCGGGCCCCCCGCCGGGGTACGGGTATCCGCAGTACGGGTATGCGCCCGGCGCCGTGCCGCCCGGGATGTACACCGGCGACCCCAACGCCCCGTACGGCTACGACCCCTACGGCCGCCCGTACTCGGACAAGTCGAAGGTCGTCGCCGGTGTGCTGCAGTTCGTCCTCGGCTCCTTCGGTGTCGGGCGCTTCTACATCGGCAACGTCGGGCTGGGCCTGGCCCAGCTGTTCACCTGCGGCGGCCTCGGCATCTGGGCGCTGATCGACGGCATCATCCTGCTGACGGGCAGCAACCAGACCGACTCCCAGGGCCGCGTCCTGCGCGGCTGAGGAACCCGTGTCCCCCCAGGCCGTACTGCGGCATCCGGCGGCGGCGCCCCTGGCGGTACTCGCCGCCGGGGCGGCCGGGGCCGGCTATCTGTACGTCACCGATCCGCACGAACCCGGGCACGTGCTGCCCCAGTGCCCGTTCCGGCTCCTGACGGGCCTGTTCTGCCCCGCCTGCGGAGGCACCCGCATGGTGTACGACCTGATGCACGGTCACTTCACCGAGGCGTGGCTGGACAACAGGGCGCTGCTGCTCGCCTCGCCGTACGCCCTCGCTCTGCTGGGCCGTTGGGCGGTCGAAGGGCTGCGCGGCCGTCGCTGGCAGCCACAACTGAGCACGCGGGCGCAGGTGTTGGTCCTGGGGCTGGCGGTGGCGTGGACGGTGATCCGGAACGCCTTCTAGCTTCTAGCGGGCGGGAGTTGAGCGACGTCGGCTTGATGTGACCGCTGCCTGTCCGGATTTGATCACGGAACAGGAACAATCATTCACACCCTCTCCCGCCCTTGCGCTCTCTTTACCTAAGCTCCCAGCTCGCAGGGGGACGACGACAGAAGATCTCCGGCCGGATCCCGGTCGGATCTCTCATTCCATCTTCGCGGCGGGATCCCTCCTGACCCCATTCCGGAGCTAACCATTCCGGTTCTCCGTGATCCGCTACGGCACTTCCAGGAGCAGTCCCATGACCGTCCCCACCCCCGAGGCTCCCTACGGCGTCGACCCGCAGGGCCGCCCGTACTCCGACAAGTCCAAGATCGTCGCGGGCATCCTGCAGATCTTCCTGGGCGGCCTCGGCATCGGCCGCTTCTACGTCGGCTCGGTCGGCGTGGGCATCGCCCAGCTGCTCACCTGCGGCGGCCTCGGCATCTGGGCGCTGATCGACGGCATCCTGTTCCTGACGAGCAACGACCGCACGGACAAGCAGGGGCGGGTACTGCGGGGCTGAGGGGGCGGGGCCTTACCGGTGTTACCGCTGCCCGGCCATGAGGAGCCTGGTGACGTCCAGGGTGACCTTTCCTCCGACGGAGTCGGGGAGTGTGACCAGCTCGCCGGCGATGTGAATGTGGTGCGTGGCGTAGTTGCCTCGGACCGGATCGGTGAGGACGTGGAGGCGTTGGTGCTGGCGGTCGATGATGACGTAGACCGGGATCTTCGCCTCGGCGTAGTAGGCGACCTTGGTACGCAGATCGGTCTTCCAGTTGCTGGACGTGACTTCCATGACGAGGCGGAAGCAAGTCGGGTCGTAGCAGCTGTTCTCGACCAGGTGATCGCGATAGTCGTCGTCGACCACTGACAGGTCGGGGATCACGTAGTCCTCCGCCCCGGTCGGCAGCCAGAGGCCGATGTTCGGTAGCGCTCGCACCAAGCCCAACTGCAGGAACGGTGCCGCGAAGAGCATGAGGGCCTCGGAGTGCGGGCCGTCTGGTGCCGGACTCAAGAGAAGCTGTCCTCCGATGATCTCGACGCGGCGACCCGGAAGACTCTCCATGATGAGATTCGCTTCGGCGATCAGCGGCCGTTCCTCGTGTGGCCGCTCGACGGCTGCTGCGGACATCAGGTGCCTCCCGTGGGCTGGTGTCGAGAGCATCATCGTAGGCCGGAACGTACCCGCACGTCCCTGGCGATCACGTTCACTCGATCGCGTCCCCACACGCCGGAGGGCCCCGTTCCGAGCGGAACGGGGCCCTTGGGCGTCATGCGCGACGAACGTCAGAGGCGGCGGGTGATCAGCGCCCGCTTCACCTCCTGGATCGCCTTCGTGACCTCGATGCCGCGCGGGCACGCGTCCGTGCAGTTGAACGTCGTGCGGCAGCGCCACACGCCGTCCTTGTCGTTCAGGATCTCCAGCCGCTGCTCGCCGGCCTCGTCACGCGAGTCGAAGATGAAGCGGTGCGCGTTGACGATGGCCGCCGGGCCGAAGTACTGGCCGTCGTTCCAGAACACCGGGCAGGAGGTCGTGCAGGCCGCGCACAGGATGCACTTCGTGGTGTCGTCGAAGCGCTCGCGGTCCTCGGCCGACTGCAGACGCTCGCGCGTCGGCTCGTTCGTCTCCTTGGTGATCAGGAACGGCATCACGTCCCGGTACGCCTGGAAGAACGGCTCCATGTCCACGACCAGGTCCTTCAGGACCGTCAGGCCCTTTATGGGCTCGATCGTGATCGGCTTCTCGGGGTTGATGTCCTTGATCAGCGTCTTGCACGCGAGGCGGTTCTTGCCGTTGATCCGCATGGCGTCCGAGCCGCAGATGCCGTGCGCGCAGGACCGGCGGAAGGTCAGCGACCCGTCCAGGTCCCACTTGATCTTGTGCAGACCGTCGAGGACGCGCTCCTTGGGGTCGATCTCCAGCTGGAAGTCCTGCCAGGTCGCCTCGGAGGAGACCTCCGGGTTGTAGCGGCGGACGCGGAAGGTGACCGTGATGTAGGGGGACGCCGCCGAGCCCGAAGCGCCCGCCTCGGCCTTGTCCAGAACAGGGGTAGCCATCAGTACTTACGCTCCATCGGCTGGTAGCGGGTCTGGACGACCGGCTTGTAGTCGAGACGGATGGACTCGGTGCCGTCGTCGCCCACCTCGCGGTACGCCATGGTGTGGCGCATGAAGTTGACGTCGTCACGGTTCGGGTAGTCCTCGCGGTAGTGACCGCCGCGGGACTCCTTGCGGGCCAGCGCGGAGACCGCCATGACCTCGGCGAGGTCGAGCAGGTTGCCCAGCTCGACGGCCTCCAGCAGGTCCGTGTTGAACCGCTTGCCCTTGTCCTGGATCGCCACGTTCTTGTAGCGCTCCTTGAGCTCGGCGATCTTCTCGACCGCCGTCTTGATCGTCTGCTCGGTGCGGAACACCATGACGTTCGCGTCCATGGTCTCCTGCAGCTCACGGCGCAGCTCCGCCACGCGCTCGTTGCCCGTGGAGTTGCGCAGCCGCTCGATCTGCGCGACGACGAGCTCCTCCGGGTTCTCCGGCAGCTCGACGAAGTCGGCCGTCTGGGAGTACTCGGCGGCGGCGATGCCCGCACGGCGGCCGAACACGTTGATGTCCAGCAGCGAGTTCGTGCCGAGGCGGTTGGCGCCGTGCACGGACACGCAGGCGACCTCGCCGGCGGCGTACAGGCCCGGGACGACCGTGGTGTTGTCCGCGAGGACCTCGCCCTGGACGTTCGTCGGGATGCCGCCCATCGCGTAGTGCGCGGTCGGCTGGATCGGGATCGGGTCCGTGTAGGGCTCGATGCCGAGGTACGTACGCGCGAACTCGGTGATGTCGGGCAGCTTGGCGTCCAGCTGCTCCGGCGGCAGGTGGGTGAGGTCCAGGTAGACGTGGTCGCCCTCGGGACCGCAACCGCGGCCCTCGCGGATCTCCGTGTAGATCGAGCGGGAGACGACGTCACGGGAGGCGAGGTCCTTCATGACCGGCGCGTACTTCTCCATGAAGCGCTCGCCGTCCTTGTTGCGGAGGATGCCGCCCTCACCGCGCGCACCCTCGGTCAGGAGGATGCCCATGCGCCAGATGCCGGTCGGGTGGAACTGGAAGAACTCCATGTCCTCCAGCGGGATGCCCCGCCGGTACACCGCCGCCTGGCCGTCACCGGTCAGCGTGTGCGCGTTCGACGTCACCTTGAAGAACTTGCCACAGCCGCCGGAGGCGTAGATCACGGCCTTCGCCTGGAAGATGTGGATCTCACCGGTCGCCAGCTCGTACGCCACGACGCCGGCCGAACGCTTGACGCCGTCGACCTCGGTGATCAGCTGGTCCAGGACGTAGAACTCGTTGAAGAACTCCACGCCCTCCTTCACGCAGTTCTGGTACAGCGTCTGGAGGATCATGTGGCCGGTGCGGTCGGCCGCGTAGCAGGAGCGGCGGACCGGGGCCTCACCGTGGTTGCGGGAGTGACCGCCGAAGCGCCGCTGGTCGATCGTGCCGTTCGGGGTGCGGTTGAACGGCAGGCCCATCTTCTCCAGGTCGAGGACCGAGTCGATGGCCTCCTTCGCCAGGATCTCGGCGGCGTCCTGGTCGACCAGGTAGTCACCGCCCTTGACCGTGTCGAAGGTGTGCCACTCCCAGTTGTCCTCCTCCACGTTCGCGAGCGCGGCGGCCATACCGCCCTGCGCGGCGCCCGTGTGGGAGCGGGTGGGGTAGAGCTTGGTCAGCACGGCGGTGCGGCTGCGCTTCGTCGACTCGATGGCGGCGCGCATACCGGCGCCACCGGCGCCGACGATGACGGTGTCGTACTTGTGGATCTTCATGATTCTCGCAGCCCCGTGCCTAGCGGATGTTCGGGTCGAAGGTGAAGATCACCAGCGTGCCCAGCAGGATGGTGAACACCGTGGCGGTGTACAGCAGGCCCTTCAGCCACAGCCGCGTGTTCGTCCGCTCGGCGTAGTCGTTGATGACCGTGCGCAGGCCGTTGGCGCCGTGCAGCATCGCGAGCCACAGCATGGTCAGGTCCCAGACCTGCCACCACGGGGAGGCCCAGCGGCCGGCCACGAAGGCGAAGCCGATCTTGGAGACACCGCCGTCCAGCACGAGCTGGATCAGCAGGTGGCCGATGACCAGGACGACCAGCACGATGCCGGACAGGCGCATGAACAGCCAGCCGTACATCTCGAAGTTGCCGCGGGTCGACTTCGGGGTCTTCTTCGTCCGCTTGCGGGGCGGCTCGATGACCGGCGCCGGGTTGTCGACGTCGTACAGCGGGGCACCCTCGACGGGGCCGATGCCGGAGGTGGTGGTTTCAGTGGTGGACATGCGCGTCAGCTCCCGAAGAGTTCACGAGCGGCGTGGCCGAGGACGGGGTAGATGGCCCCGAGCATCAGCACGACCCAGACGCCGACGACGGTCCAGAGCATCTGCTTCTGGTAGCGCGGGCCCTTCGACCAGAAGTCGACCGCGATGACGCGGAGGCCGTTGAGCGCGTGGAAGAGGATGGCGGCGACGAGGCCGTACTCCAGAATCGCGACGATCGGTGTCTTGTACGTGGCCACGACCTTGTCGTAGGCCTCGGGGGAGACACGGACGAGTGCGGTGTCCAGCACGTGTACGAACAGGAAGAAGAAGATGAGGACGCCGGTGACTCGGTGAGCCACCCAGGACCACATTCCTTCCCGGCCGCGGTACAGCGTTCCAGCCGGCACGGAAGAACCCTCCGGGAGCGGGGACTAGGGCCGCGCCGGCTTTCTGTGTCGGTCGGGCCCGGCCGGGTACGGTCCACCGGCCCCCAGCATGGTAGCGACGGTTGCCTGCGGCGCTTACGGGGGGCCTGCCGGTGTGATCAATCAGGCACTCAAACGAGCACGGATGGCTCATCGGCCGGACGGCCACCGGGGTGAGAGCTGTTGTTTTTCTGCCGGGTACGGGTGGTTTGCGGATGCTTGCGACCATGCGGCGGAGCCGCACGTGTCACAGCCCCGCGCCCCTAAACGGCGCGTTCCACCGCTAAACGGCGCGTTCCACCGCAGTGCGCTCGGAGAAGTCCCGAACCAGGCGCGTCAGCCTCCCCCTCGCCAAGCGGCGCAGTTCCTCCGTCGCCAGGACCCGCTCCTCCTCGGGATCGTTGGCCAATCGTGATCGGATGGCCGCGAGGAGCTGGTCCAGCAGTTCGTCCGGCGCCACCTCGTCCAGACAGATGATGAACACGTGTCCGAATTTGCTCTCGTATGCCGCGTGTGCCGCGCTCAGCGCGGTGTGGGCGGCGGAGTACGTGCCGTCGGGGAGCGGGGCGAGGGATTCCCCGGCCAGAGCCTCGGCGAGGTCCGCGGGGCTGAGGTCGTACGTCGCCTCGTCGGCCGCGGCGAGCAGGGAGTCGAGGTCCGGGTACGGGCGGTGCTCGGCCACCCGGTGGGCCCAGCGCAGGCTGCGGCAGCAGGCGAGCAGGGCGCGCCGGACGCCGTCGGCGGGCGCGTGGTTGAACCGCTCCAGGCCCGTGGCGGCCTCGGTGCGGTGTTGCGCCGGGAGGGCGGTGTGGCCGGGGAGGTGCGGGAGACGATGCGCGGGCAGCGTGGGTCCTCGGCGGCTGGCGTGACGGCTCGTGCGCGTCACGTGCGGGTCGGCAGGGGATCGTGTGAGAAATGCGCCGCCACGTTAGCGACGGCGGTCGGGTCGGCGTCCAGTCGCTGCCCGGATTTCACCCGGATGGGAGAGTTTCGGGGCCTCTCGTGGACACGTCGGCCGGACGGGGGTCGTAGCTTCGGAGAGAAACGACAGGGGGGCAGAGTGTGGAGGTGAGTCGCGTGCGGTCCAAGGTCGGGCGAATACCAAAACGCATATGCATGCAGAGGAACACGGTGCGGCCGTGCCCCGGGGTCGGAACGGATGTGACCTGGTGACCGGCCGCAGGCGGGTCCCTGAGGGGAAGACGCACGTACGGCGCACCAGGTTGCTGCTGGCGACCACCGGGATCGTGGTGGCGGGCGGTGTGGCGGCGGCCGTGACGCTGTGGCCCTCCGGTGGCGGCTCGCCGAACGGGGCCGGGGCCTCCGTGGGCACGTCGGCGGCGTCCACGGGCTCCGCCCGCTCCTACCCCCTGTCGCAGCCGCCCCGCACCATCCCCGCCGTCAGCCGGTTCACCGCGGCGCGGGGCCCGGGCTGGCGGCCCGCCTCCGGGCACCGGGTGGTGGTCGACAACGCTCAGCTCGCCGACGAGGGGCGGCTGCTCGCCGGGGAGCTGGGCATGGCGTACGGCGGGCAGACCGGCGCCGGCGCCGGTGACGTGGAGCTGGGCCTGGCCGGCAGCGGCAACCAGGAGTCGTACACGCTGACCGTCACGAACGGGCGGGTGAAGATCACCGGGCCCGGCGAGGCCGGCGTCTTCTACGGCACCCGCACCCTCAAGCAGGAAGTGCACGGCGGCGGCACCGCGCCCGAGGGCGTCGTGAACGACGCGCCCGCCAAGCCACGGCGCGGGTTCATGCTCGACATCGCCCGCAAGTACTACACGGCCGGTTGGATCGAGGACCGCATACGTGAGCTGGGCGACCTGAAGTACAACGAACTGGGTCTGCACTTCTCCGACGACCAGGGCTTCCGCATCGAGTCCTCCTCGCACCCGGAGATCGTCTCCAAGCAGCACCTCAGCAAGGCCGAGGTGAAGAGGATCGTCGATCTCGCGGCGAGCCGGCACATCACCGTGGTGCCCGAGATCGACTCGCCCGGCCACCTGGGCGCCGTCATCGCCGCCCACCCCGACATCCAGCTGCGCAACGCCTCCGGCGTCGCCACGCGCGGGGCGGTCGACATCTCCAAGCCCGCGGCGGCGAAGATCGTCGACGATCTGCTGAACGAGTTCTCGGGCGTGTTCCCCGGCGCGTACTGGCATCTCGGCGGCGACGAGTACCTGGCGCTGATGGCGCGCAACCCGGCGGCCTCCTACCCGCAGCTCGCCGCCGCCGCGCGGGCCCGGTTCGGGCCGAAGGCGGGCGTCGCCGACCTCGCGACCGGCTGGCTGAACGACCGCGCGAACGTGATGCGCGGGCACGGCAGGACCATGCGGGCCTGGAACGACGGCTTCTACCGGGGGAGTTCCGTGCAGCCGGCCGGGGACCTTCAGGCCGCGTACTGGACCGGCAAGGAGCTGGGCGCCCGGCAGCCGACCGACTACCTGGGCGCGGGCCGCAAGGTGATCAACTACAACGACGAGTACCTCTACTACGTGCTCGGCCAGCCGCAGACCTTCGTCTACCCCACCGGGCAGCGCATCTACGAACAGTGGACCCCGCGCGTGCTGCGGGGCACGACGGCGGTGCCCGCGCGCTACGACGGGCAGATCCTCGGAGGCGTCTTCGCCGTCTGGAGCGACCGCCCGACCGCCCAGACGCAGGACCAGGTGGCGACCGGGATCCGGATGCCGCTGCGGGCGACGGCGCAGAAGCTGTGGGACTCGCGGACCCCGTCGCTGTCCTGGACGCAGTTCAAGGCGCTGGCGGGCCGACTGGGCTGAAACGCCCCTTCGGGCAGGCTCGATGGCCGAAAATATCCTCCTCGAACGCCTCGACAGCTCCCCCTGGTGTGACTGTGACACTCCCGGTCCGTCGCACGCAGTAAGGGAAGATGCGGGCTCCGTACGGATGAGGCGCCCCGACGAGGCGTTTCGAGGAGGCTTGATGAGCCTGGTGGACCTGATCGCGCAGGCCGACGAGCGGGCACTCGCGGCGAGCGGACTGGCTTGTTTGGACCGGTGTGTGCCGCTCCTGGGAGGCGACGACGAGGTGCTGCGGCCGCTGTGGGCGAGCCTCGTCGAGGGGCACGACTGGGAGCAGCGACTCACCAAGGCGCGCTCGGAGCTGGCGGCCGGGCAGGACTCCGCGGCGGACGATTGCGCCTCCGAGACCGAGGCCGCACGGCTCGCCCGCCGCATGCTCGAGGCGGTCCCCGCCGAGCCGTCCGCCGACGCCCTGCGACGGTGGGCCGACGCCTGCTCGGTGGCCGCGCTGCAGATCCACCGCTTGCTGGACCCCGCCGACGACGACGCCCCGGTCGCGGCCCGCCGCGAGGGCCGTACGGACCGCATGCCGCCGCTCGTCGCCGCCGAACTGCGGCGCCAGATCACCGTCCTGGAACTGGTCACGGACCACGGTGCGGGCGGGCTGCGCCGGGCCCTCGACGTGTCGACCGAGGGGCGCCGGGTACTGCGGGCCGTGGTGTCCCGGCGCGCACGGGGCCGCTCGTAGCCCCAGAGGCGCACAGCCTCATAAACCCCTTCCGCTGCAAGGATCCTGTGACCGTCCTGTGGCGCGGTGGGGCGGTCCTGCGCCGGTGTCGGGGACCCCCTCCGAACGGCGTGACGCGACGGCGGTGGAGCGCGCTCTTCCGGGTGTGAACGCAACTGAGGTGACCAGGCCCCACGCCGCCACGAAGCCCGTCCGTTGGGCCGCCGACGCCGTCACGGCCATGCGCGAGGGCGCCCGGCTGCGGCTCGACTACTCGGCGCAGAGCCTGTGGCGTGTGGACCGGATGATCGAGGAGATGGGCCGTCAGGGCGCGCCGTACGCCGCCGTGGAGACCGCGCTGCGCGGCTTCGGGGCGTACGCGGGCGAGGTGGTGGTCCGGCTGACCGGCGGGGAGTGGTGGTCGTCCGGCGGCGACCACTGGGTGCGCACACCCGACGGCCGCCTTTGGGACCCCATCGACGAGGCCCGCCGCTGCTACCACGGCGACGGCTCGCTGCGGCTGCTGTGCCGGGACGCGACGAGCGGAACGGCTTGAGGGTCCGCCGTGGCCGCCACGGCCGGCCGGGGTTTCACCCGAGGCCCGTCGGGAGGGTGATGGTCCCCGTGAACCCGCCTTCCGTGCGCTCGGTCACGTCCTGGCCGTAACGCATCGTCTGTCCGCCGTAGGGGATGAGGAAGGTGCACCGGAAACGGTGGGACCTGATGCGATACGTGGCGGAGTCGAGGGAGAGCACCTCCTCGACGCGCTCCACCAGGATCTGACTCTCGGGCGCCCTGACGCCGGCCGCGCGCACCTGCTCAAGGGTCGGCGTGAGTTCGCGTACCGCCTGCTTCACGACGCCCCGGTCCCGTACGGCGGGGAGTTTCACCGACGACACCTCGGCCCGCAGTTCGACCGCACTGCCCGACTTCACGACCGAGACGCCGTCGCCCGACTCCTCCCGGGCGTAGTTCCCGAACGCCGTGAGCGCGGCGACCGGGTCCTCCACCAGGTTCGCGATCTTCGGATCCGACAGCGGGCCGCTCTTCCACCGTGCCCCGGCCGCGCCCTTCCTGACGTACCCTGTCCCGTCGACGACGTAGACCTCTTCCGGCTTGGCGACGCCCTTGACGTACGTCGCTCCCGTGGAGTGCAGCGCCACGGGGCTCTGCGTGCGCCGTAGCGTGGCCGTGTACGTGGCGGTGCTCTGCTGTCCCTGCGACGCCAGGCCCTCGTTCCCCTTCACGGCGAACGTCCAGCCCTTCTGCCCGGACATCGCTTCCCCCGCCCGGGCGAGGAACTCCTCGGGTGTCCGTGGTGCGGCGGGTGCCGCCTTCGGCCTGGCGCCGACGTCCGCGGCGGGTGACTCCGCCGGGGCTCCGGTTTCGCCGCTCCCGGCGCACCCGGCCAGGGACAACGAGAGCAGGGACACAGCGGGAACCGCCAGCGCGGCAACGGCGGAACGGGGTCTCACGCGCGCACTCCTTCACGATCGGAAGTCGCCCGGTTGTACAGGAGGTGGAACCGTCGACGCCACCGCACGGGCAAACGGGACAAAGGGCGCGTCGGGCGTGTACGGGAGTTCACGCCGGGCGTGTACGGGAGTTCGGCGTTCGGCACGGCATGGACGCGGGGACGGGAAAATGTCGTGCGCGCCGGCCGGCGCCGCTCGGGCGGACCGGGCGGTCGGCTGCCGTCTGACGGACTGTGACACTTCTGTGAGCCCTGACGCTGATGATCGTGGGTGTTACACACAAACCCGCCGCGAACTCGGCATGGGGCGAGGACAGTCTTGGGTCAGGGAGGGGAACCGCGCCGCGTACACCCGTACGACGCGGAGCTGGGCGCTGCGGTCGCGCGGGCTCAGCAGGGGGATGAAGCCGCCTTCGCGGTGGCGTACCGGATCGTGCAGCCGGGGCTGGTCGGGTATCTGCGTGGTCTCGTCGCGGACGAGGCGGAGGACGTGGCGTCCGACGCCTGGCTGGAGATCGCCCGGGACCTGGGCCGGTTCAAGGGCGACGGGGCGGGCTTCCGCGGCTGGACGGCGACCATCGCCCGGCACCGCGCGCTCGACCACCTGCGCCGCCGGCGCATACGGCCCAGATCGTCGGGGCTGGAACAGGAGGCCCTCGAACTGCCGGGTGCCCACAACACCCATGACCAGGCGCTGGAGTCCATCTCCACCGAGCACGCCCTGGACCTCGTCCGCGGGCTGCCGCGCGACCAGGCCGAGGCTGTGCTGTTGCGTGTGGTCGTCGGCCTGGACGGCCCCGCCGCCGCCCGCGTCCTCGGCAAGCGGCCCGGTGCGGTGCGCACCGCGGCTCATCGGGGGTTGAAGCGTCTGGCCCGCAGGCTGCGCGTGGAAGGCGCGGGAGACGGGGGGTGTGACGGATGACGGCCCCGGGACGCTGGGTGAGTCGAAGTGAGCGGCGGCGCCGGCGGACACGACGACCGGGCCGGCCGCCGGGCAGAGATGGGTGCGGACATGGGTGAACGGGGCAGCGACGGCCGGGTCTTCGGCCGTCGGCGCGTGCAGCCCCGCGGTACCGCGTCCGCCTCCGCGGACGCGGCCGGGAGCGCAGCGCTGGAGGCTCTGCTCGCCGCCGCGCTGCGCGTCGGCGCCCTTGACGCCGAGGCCGAACAAAGGGCGGTGGCCGCGTTCCGAGCCGTCCGGGACGCCGGCGCGCCCCAGGCGCGGACCCGGCGCCGCGACGACTGGCGGCCGCTCGGGCACCGGCGTGTGCGGTCGTCGGTGAAGGCCACGGTCTGCCTGTTTCTCGCGGGACTGACCCTGGGCGGAGTCGCGTTCGCGGCGATCGGCCCGGGCGGCTCCTTCGACGGCGGGGACGGGGGCGGTCACGGGCGGCGGCAGCCGTCGCCGGGCGCTTCGGACCGGTGGAGCGGGGCGCCGGATTCGGCGACGTCCCATGGGCCGGACACCTCCGTCTCCCCCGACCGGCCGGACACCGCCCAGGACACCGAAGCCCACTGCCGCGCCTACGAGCAGCTGAGGAACCGTGGCAACGCCATCGGCTCGACGGCATGGCAGCGGCTCGTCGAGGCCGCCGGCGGTGAGCAGCATGTCGCCGCCTACTGCGCCGAGCAGTTGGCACAGGACGCCGGAAAACCGGGCAAGTCGGGTGAATCCGGCAAGGCAGGGAAGGCGAGCAGGGGTCCTGCGGCTTCCAGCACTCCCGAGCCTGGGGAACAGGCCGAAAAGGCCGACAAGGCCCGCGGGAAGAACAAGTAGTCAGGCGCCCCCACCCCGGCTCCCGGGTGGCCGTGCGCGCGTTGCCCGGGCGGCGGGCCGACGCCGCGAAGCAACGGCCGGGGCCGCCACCCCCCACAGGAGAGGCCCCGGCCGTCGCGCGGTACGGGCCGCGCGGCGGCCCGTCACTCTCTACAGCGCCGTGGATGCGTTTTCTGTCACACCTCGCCGCGTCACGGGTTGGTTGCACGTTGTACGGGCGTGGACGAAGAGCGGTTTCACGCCGTAACGTGCCTTTCGCGCCGACCGCGACGATCAGCAATAACGGGTGATGCAACCGCCGCAGACCACGAGCGGCCTGAAGACCACAGGCAGGACGAGGAATCACGACGGCGAGAGCCCGGCGCGCGCGAGCGGTGCCGGATCAGGCGCACAGAGGGGCAGTTCGGGTGCTGGGGGACGACGCGGAGCTGACGGCCGCGGTACTTGCGGCACGGGAGGGGGACGAGACCGCTTTCCGTACTGTGTACCGCGCGGTGCATCCACGGCTGCTCGGCTATGTGCGCACGCTGGTCGGGGACCCGGACGCGGAGGACGTCACGTCCGAGGCCTGGCTGCAGATCGCCCGTGACCTGGACCGGTTCAGCGGCGACGCCGACCGGTTCCGCGGCTGGGCGGCCCGTATCGCCCGCAACCGCGCCCTCGACCACATACGGATGCGCGGCCGCCGCCCCGCGATCGGCGGCGACGAGACGGAACTGACCGGCAAGCCCGCCGAGTCGGACACGGCCGTGGAGGCCATCGAGGCCCTGGCGACCGACCGCACACTGTCCCTCATCGCCCAGCTTCCGCAGGACCAGGCGGAGGCCGTGGTGCTGCGGGTGGTCGTGGGTCTCGACGCCAAGACCGCCGCCGAGACCCTCGGCAAGCGCCCGGGAGCCGTCCGCACGGCGGCGCACCGCGGTCTGAAGCGGCTCGCGGAGCTGCTCGATGTGAACCCTGACACGGATCCGGAATCGGCTGGCGCGCTCGGCGCCATGCCTCCCCAGCGGGACGCGCACAGACGTGCGGTGTCGTCCGCCGGTGTGACGCATACGCGTTCGCGGACGCAGAAGGACATGTGATGGCCGACGAGCAGGACAGGTGGCTGGACAGGGACGCGGCGGAGCGTCTGCTGCGCGGAGAGCCCCCGGCCCCCGTCGACGCCGATGCGCGCGCCCGCGCCGAACGGCTCGCCGAAGCACTCGCCGCTCTGGCCGCCACACCCTCTTCGACCAGCGGTGAACTCCCGGGCGAGGAGGCCGCGGTGGCCGCGTTCCGGGCCGCCCGCGCGGCCCGGAACGAACCGGCGGCCCTACCCCAAGCTCTCGACTTCGCTCGAGTCGTGGGGACCCCCACCGCCGACGCCGGACTCGTCCGTCTCGGCCGTCCCGAGGCGGGTGGGCGGCGGGCCCGCCGGTGGCGCACGGTGCGCTTCGGACTGGCCGCCACGGTGGCCGCCGGGATGATCGGCGGGGTCGCGGTGGCGGCGGGAACCGGAGTGCTGCCGACACCGTTCCGCGACGAGCCGGGACCTGCCGCGTCCGTGTCGCCCGCCCTGACGTCCCCTCAGCCCTCAGCCACTGAGACGCTTGGCGCGCCAGGAACCGGAGGCCCTTCGTCCGCGACGCCGGGCGGCACGACGGGTGCGCCCGGACGGGACGGCTCCTCGAGCGAGGAGGCACTCGACGGCTCCACCGGGACCGGCCGGCCCGGCGACGCCGGCAACCGCGCCGCGGGCCGGACCGGTGACCGCTGGACCGAGGTGCGCTCGTCCTGCCGTGACATGGCCGGCGGCAAGCTCCTCGGCCCCGAGCGGCTGCGCGACCTGGCGGACGCGGCGGGCGGCAGCGGCCGGGTGAAGGCGTACTGCAAGGGCGTCCTCGGCGGCCGCGACGAGGGTTCCGGCCGCGACGGGAGCGGCAGCGGCGACGGGAAAGGGAACAGCGGCGACAAAGGGAACACCGGTGGGAACGGGAACACCGGCGGCGACGGCGACGGCGACCACGGCGGCAACAGCGGTGACGGCGAAGGCCACATAGCGCCGGTCGCCCCTGCGCCGACCGCACCCCGCGGTCTGGTCGGGCCCGTCCCGACGCACACGGCGTCCCCGCGCCCGACGTACAGCGCGCTGGGCTCCGCCGAGAACTACTGAGCGCTCGCCGTGCCGCGCTGACCTGCGCCTTCGCTTCTCCTGAAAAATTCTTCGCCGGGGGTGTGACACTTTCGGCCGCCGTGGCGCAGTACTGAGTGAGCCGACTGGTCATCGGCCGTCGCACGGAGCCGGGGTTCCCCCCGTACCCACGGCTCGTGCACCGGCGCGGGCGGGACACGTTCCCCCGGTCCCGCCCGCGCCCCACATCCTCCTTCCGGCGCCTACCAGTGGACGACGACCTTGTCGCCGACCCGCACCTGGGCGAACAGCGCCGCGATCGCCGACTCGTCCCGTACGTTCACACATCCGTGCGAGCCCCCGGCGTAGCCGCGCGCCGCGAAGTCGTAGGAGTAGTGCACCGCCTGACCGCCGCTGAAGAACATCGCGTACGGCATCGGCGAGTGGTAGAGCGTGGACACGTGGTCGCGTGACTTCCAGTAGACGCGGAACACACCCTCGCGGGTGGGGGTGTACTCCGTGCCGAAGCGCACCGCCATCGTCGAGAGCGTCCGTCCGTCCACCATCCAGCGCAACGTGCGGCTCGTCTTGTCGACGCACAGCACCCGGCCCGTCATACAGCGCCGGTCCGGGGCCCCGGCCGGCTGCCCGCCCATCAGATACAGCTCCCATGTGCCGGGCTCGTGCGTCATGGCCAGCAACCGCTGCCAGGTGGCCGAGTCGACCTCACCCGTTCGGGGCAATCCGCGCTTGCCCTGGAAACCCCTGACGGCGTTCTCGGTCAGGTCGTCGTACGTCCCCGTCGGGCCGTCGAACAGCCAGTCGACCTGGCGCAGCCGGGCCTGGAGCTCGCGCACCCCGCGACCCGAGTCGCCGCGCCGCCACAGCGTGGCGGGCGAGGGCTTCGGGGTGGGCGCGACGGTGCTCGGCGCGCCGTCCCCGGACGCTGTGCGCCCGGCGCCGGACGGGGTGCGCGGGACCTCGATGTGCACCGGTGAGCGGTTCCCGCCGTCCCCGCCACCCGCCTCCCCCGGCTGCGCCGTGCAGCCGGCGGCCGCGAGGAGCACGGCGGCCCCGGCGACGAGCGACTTCCCCATGCCCCTGGTACGCATACCGCCCCCCCGCCGTCCCACCGGACGCCTCTGTCCGATCGCATCTCCTCAGATGTTCCCCGCGCGTGACCGACGGCGAACCAGGGGGCATGGTTGTGAGCAAGGTCCCAGCGTGCGGCAATTCCACCGCGCGCAGGGCCGCCGCTACAGTCCGTCGCGAGGGTCGTCTGTACTGGCGAGTAATGAAGCCAGGCCACCAAGCCGAGTACGAAGCAACGAAGCAACGCGGAGGCACACACCATGGCGCGCGAGTCGGAGTCCGGACTGCCCATCGAGCCGGTGTACGGGCCGGGCGCCCTCGAGGGCTGGGATCCGGCGGAGAAGCTGGGCGAGCCGGGGGCGTACCCCTTCACGCGCGGCGTGTACCCGACGATGTACACCGGCCGTCCGTGGACGATGCGCCAGTACGCGGGCTTCGGCACGGCGACCGAGTCGAACGCCCGGTACAAGCAGCTGATCGCGAACGGCACCATGGGCCTGTCGGTCGCCTTCGACCTGCCCACCCAGATGGGCCACGACTCCGACGCCCCGATCGCGCACGGCGAGGTCGGCAAGGTGGGCGTGGCGATCGACTCGGTCGACGACATGCGGGTGCTGTTCGGCGGAATCCCGCTGGACAAGGTGTCCACGTCGATGACGATCAACGCCCCGGCCGCGCTGCTGCTGCTCCTGTACCAGCTGGTGGCGGAGGAGCAGGGCGTGTCCGCCGACCAGCTGACGGGCACGATCCAGAACGACGTCCTGAAGGAGTACATCGCCCGCGGGACGTACATCTTCCCGCCCAAGCCGTCCCTGCGGCTGATCGCGGACATCTTCAAGTACTGCAAGGCCGAGATCCCCAAGTGGAACACGATCTCGATCTCCGGCTACCACATGGCGGAGGCGGGCGCGTCTCCCGCGCAGGAGATCGCGTTCACGCTCGCCGACGGCATCGAGTACGTGCGCACGGCCGTCGCGGCCGGGATGGACGTGGACGACTTCGCGCCGCGCCTGTCGTTCTTCTTCGTGGCGCGGACGACGATCCTGGAGGAGGTCGCCAAGTTCCGCGCGGCCCGCCGGATCTGGGCGCGGGTGATGAAGGACGAGTTCGGCGCGAAGAACCCGAAGTCGATGATGCTGCGCTTCCACACCCAGACGGCGGGCGTGCAGCTGACGGCCCAGCAGCCCGAGGTGAACCTCGTCCGGGTCGCCGTCCAGGGCCTCGCGGCCGTGCTCGGCGGCACCCAGTCGCTGCACACCAACTCCTTCGACGAGGCGATCGCCCTGCCGACCGACAAGAGCGCGCGTCTGGCACTGCGCACCCAGCAGGTGCTGGCCTACGAGACGGACGTGACGGCGACGGTCGACCCCTTCGCGGGCTCCTACGTCATCGAGAAGATGACCGACGAGGTCGAGACGGCGGCGCTGGAGCTGATGGAGAAGGTCGAGGACCTCGGCGGCGCGGTGGCGGCGATCGAACGGGGCTTCCAGAAGAACGAGATCGAGCGCAACGCCTACCGCATCGCCCAGGAGACCGACTCCGGCGAGCGGGTCGTGGTCGGCGTCAACCGCTTCCAGCTCGACGAGGAGGAGCCGTACGAGCCGCTGCGCGTCGACCCCGCGATCGAGGCCCAGCAGGCCGAACGCCTCGCCAAGCTCCGCGCGGAACGCGACCAGCCGGCGGTGGACGCGGCCCTGAAGGAGCTGAAGAAGGCGGCCGAGGGCACGGACAACGTCCTGTACCCGATGAAGGACGCCCTGAAGGCCCGCGCGACGGTGGGCGAGGTGTGCAACGCGCTGCGGGAGGTGTGGGGGACGTACGTGCCGTCGGACGTCTTCTGACCGTCGTACCGGCAGGGTGGAGTGTCGTACCCCCGTGCGACACTCCTTGCCATGTTCGGCGTCATCGATCTCCCCACCTACCTGGCAGGGCTCGTCCTCATCGTCCTGCTGCCCGGGCCCAACTCCCTGTACGTGCTGTCCGTCGCCGCCCGGCGCGGGGTGCGCGCCGGGTACACCGCCGCGGCGGGCGTGTGGTGCGGGGACACCGTGCTGATGACGCTGTCGGCCGCCGGGGTCGCCTCGCTGCTCCAGGCGAACGCCGTGCTGTTCGGAATCGTGAAGTACGCCGGCGCCGGATATCTCAGCTGGCTGGCGGTCGGAATGCTGCGCGCCGCCGTCGGGATGTGGCGTGCGCGGCGGGAGAAGGCCGTCGAGGACACGCCCGCCGCCGTTCCCGCCGCCCCCGCCGAGGAGCGGCCCTACCGCCGCGCCCTCGTCATCAGCCTGTTCAACCCGAAGGCGATCCTGTTCTTCGTCGCCTTCTTCGTGCAGTTCGTCGACCCGGGATACGCCTACCCCGCGCTGTCCTTCGTCGTCCTCGGCGCCTTCGCCCAGCTCGCCAGCTTTCTCTACCTCAGCGCCCTGATATTCAGCGGCACCCGCCTCGCGGCGGCCTTCCGGCGGCGCAAGCGGCTGTCGGCGGGGGCCACCTCGGCCGTGGGCCTGCTGTTCCTCGGGTTCGCGGTGAAGCTGTCGCTGGCGAGCGCGTAGCCCGTCACCGTCAGTTCGTGACGTCCGGCCGGTCCTCGGGCAGGTCGCCACGCGACAGGACGCAGGCCGGCTGCACCGGGCCGGGGCGGCGGCCCCGGCCCGGGTGAACGCGGACGGCACCGGGCGTGAACGCGCCGCTCAGCGGTTGCGGGCCTTGCGGATCGCGCGGGTGACCACCGGCGGGAGCAGATCCGCGGCGAGCTTACGGGTGCGGCTGCGCGGGACCGCGGGACGCTTCGGCGGGTCCGCGGGCCGCCGGGTGGGCTGCGCGGGGATCGCGGCCGCAGGGGCCTCGGGGGTGTCCGCGTGCCGCGACGGCGGGAACGGCGGTGCCTGCATGCCCTTGGACTTGAGGCGGACGATGCGGTGGCCGGCGGCCTGCTGGACGCTCAGGTGGCAGTCCTCGCGCCCCTGCACCATCGCCAGCAGCTCTTCCTGGACGGGCTCGGGATCGCCCCAGGTCCCGTACAGCTTCTGCGTGCTCAGACAGATCGGGCGCAGGCCCCTGTTCAGCACCGCCTCCCAGGCGGCGACCGAGACACCGGGGGTGTGCTCCGAGCGGAAGTCGTCCAGGACGACGATTCCGCCGGGCAGCAGCAGGTCGTGGGCCGCTCCTATGTCGCCGTGGACGTGCTCGTACAGGTGCGAGCCGTCGATGTGGACGAACCGGCAGGAGCGCGGCGGCACCGCGTCGGGCACCATGGAGCTCGGTCCCTGAAGGACGCGGGGCAGCGCGTCGTGGAAGGAGAGGTAGTTCTCCTCGAAGGCCTGCCGGGTCAGGGCGCTGTACGACTTCGTCGACTCCGCCCGGTTGGCGTCGTCCGGTGCGTCGCCCCCGAAGAGGTCGCACACCGTGAACCTCTCGCCGTCCCTCAGATGCCGGCCGAGGAAGATCGCACTCTTGCCCATGTACACCCCGACCTCCAGCAGGTCTCCGCGCATCCCGGCGGATTCCTGCCGGTCGAGGAACCAGTTGAAGAGCGTCTGGTCGAGGACGGGGAACCAGCCGGGGACGTCATCGAGCCGGCGGGGCGGTGGAGCCGTTTCTGCTGTGGCGACCATGAGGACAGGGCACTCCCTTGAGCGGACGGAAACGGTGCGAGAGCTGCCCAGCATCTGCCCGGCAGGGGTCATCCGAACGGGCGGCGAGGTGAACAGCGGGCCAATTCCTGTGAGCCGACTGAGGGATGGGGCTTCGAGGGTGCCGCCGTGAGACGGCCCGCCCCCGCCGAAGGGCCGGACGGGGACGGTGCGGTGCCGTGCCGCGGGGGCTCAGGGCCGGGCGGCGCGCCGGCGCCTGAGGGCCCGGGCCCGGCGGGCGACCCTGCGGACGGTGGCGTTGCGCGGGATGAACGCCAGCTGGACGGGGATCCCGCCGGGCAGCGCCAGCGAGGTCAGGCGCCGGCGCTTGAAGTACCGCCAGGTGCGCGGGCTCAGGTGCTCGGTGAGATAACGCTCGGCGTGCGCCCGCAGATCCGGGTAGATCTTCGGCTGCATCGCGAAGCCCACGGCCCGCACGAGCGCGTCGAGGTCCTCGACCTCCATGCCCCGGCGCTGGTCCTCGACCGCCTTGCGGGCCGTCAGCTCGGGCAGCAGCGCGTCGACGATCGTGACCGGGACGCGGTTGCTGTTCTCGTACGGTGTCAGGCGCTCCAGCAGGGTCTCGGTGCCGATACGGGCGACCGGGAGGCCGTAGAACGCGGACGCGGTGAGCAGCGCGGTGGAGAAGCAGCCGACGACCAGGGCCGGACGCATGCGCTGGTACAGCACCTCGGCGAGCACCGGGGTGTCGAGCACCGTCAGGTCGGCGCCCAGCCTCTCGGCCTCCTTCTCCAGCGCGCGCGACCAGCGGGCCGGAGCCGAGGGGTGCGGCTTGAACACCACCCGGGTGTGCCCGAGCGCGACGGCGCCCTTCAGCATCCGTACGTGGAGGTTCTCCTCCTCCACGGCGGTGAGTATGTCGAGCGCCGAGAGGTACTGGCCGAGCAGCAGCGCGGGGGCCTGAACGGCGGGCAGCGCGTCGCCGGTGTCCTCGAGTTCCGCGAGCACCTTGGAGAACGCGTCCGTCGGCACGATCTCCAGCTCGACGCCGAACTCGGTCAGCAGCAGCGGCTTCAGGCCGGGGACCAGGTCCAGGTGCAGCAGCCGGTCCACGCGGGTGCCGACCAGCGGGTCGATCTTGTTGCGGGTGGGGCCGTAGCTCATCAGGCCGTCCGCGTAGACGGTGACGGGCGCGCCGGTGAAGATCTGGCAGACGCCGAGCGCCGGGTTGACCTGGATGGACTCGACGGCCAGCTCGATGTCGTCGTCGCCGAGGTTCCACAGGAGCCGCAGGTGCCGTTCCCACAGCGGGACGTCGTCCAGGCGCGGGGCCCAGCCGCCCGGGTGGAAGGGGTGGATGGTCTCGTTCCAGGAGATGACTTCGTCGAAGCGGCCGCGCAGCCGCTCGAAGCCGGGCATCTCGTCCAGACCGGGCGTGGTCTCGGGCGTCGCCGCGTTGTTGGACACGAGCAGGATGCGCCGGTCGGCGGGCGCGAAGCACTCGCTGTCCAGCGCCGCGGCCAGGGTCGCGGTGCCGTACAGCGTCGACGCCAGGAAGATCTGCGTCGTCACGCGGCCACCCCCGCGGAGGCGGGACGGCGGCGCAGCCGGCGCAGGCGCGAGGCCCGCTCGATGTCCATGGAGTCCAGGGCGTCGTCGAGCACGTCCTGCGGCATGCGCCGCAGTGCGACAGCACTCATCGACTTCAGTTTCCGTGCCACCGGCGGCTCGAACCTTTCGATGGATCCCAGATGGTGGGAAATGATCGCGCAGTAGGTGCGCACGGCCTTGGGGAGCAGTTTGTCGGCATCCTGGTCCCCGGCGGTCTCCGCCACGACCTGGTCGAACGCGCGGATGAAGTCCAGTTGCCGCACATCCCCGATCTGCGTGAGCGAGGAGGCGACACCGCGCCGGTAGTAGACGCCCATGAGGCTCACCGCGGCGAAGGATTCCGCCTCCCGGTGCAGCTTCCAGATCCAGGGCCGGTCCTCGGCGGTGCGCAGGCCGTCGGTGAAGTGCAGCAGACCGCGGTCGACGAGGCGGCGGTGGTATGCACCCGCCCAGGCGTACGCGTAGTCGACGGAGGTGGAGCGGTCGGCGGGCAGGATGGCGTCGCGCGGGTTCATCACCACCCCGCGCCGGCCGTGCGGCACCCGGTGGATGGCGCGCGCCCGCCCGGTGCACTGGACGTGGTCGGTGCGCACGAAGTCGCAGCCCAACTCCTCGATGGCGGCGACCAGTTTGGGATAGTAGCCGGGGGCGAGCCAGTCGTCCCCGTCGAGGAACGTGAGGTACTCGCCGCGTGCCGTGTCGATCCCGGTGTTGCGTGCGGTCGCCAGCCCCCCGTTCTTCTCGTGCCGCACCACCACCGCGCCTGGCAGCTCTCGCTCCGCACGCGCGAGGATGTCCGGTGTCTCGTCGCGCGAGCAATCGTCGACGAGAATGAATTCGAAGTCCTCGCGCGCGTTCGCACGCAGGCTCTTCAGGGTGTCGGGCGCGTATTGCTGCACGTTGTAGAACGGCACGATGACGGAGAGCTTGACCACGCCTGTGACGGTAGGCGGCGGCCCGGCATTCGTCTTGACCGGCGGTTTGATGCGGAGTGAACGACGCGTGGCGGAATAGTGAACCCAGTTGTTTCCTGGCGGTTTCACCGACTGATTCGCTGTCCGTCGCCGCGCTGTTAACCCTTTGTTGTATTCCGCTTCGGCCGCGCCTCGAAATCCCTTCCTAGCGTCTTCGTCGTGCCAGCAAGTACTGCAAGGCGTCTGCGGGTCGCCGTCCTAGCCGATTCCGACACCCGGTGGAAATGGGGTGCGCTCACCGCTGCCCGCATTTCACCGACGGAATTCGCGGAGACCACCGAATCGACGGAAACATCCGATAAAACAGCCGATTCGGACATCCGGCTCGACGGTTTCCTCCTGCGGGGCCGTGCCACCCCCACCGCCCGCCAGCTCAGGGAGGTCGGCGTCCGCGCGGACTCGCTCCGCGAGGTCACCGCCGTCGAATTCCTGCGCGAGATGACGCAGGAGACGTACGACGTCCTCGTGCTCGCACTCGTCGGCGGCGGCGTCCAGGCGATGCTGCACGGTCTCGCCCACGCCTGGCAGGGACGCCCCGAGCGGCCCGTGGTGGTCACCGGCTACGTCGGTGTCGTCTACGAGAAGCTCGCCGACGGCCTGCTGCTGCGGCACGGCGCGGACCTGGTCCTCGCCAACTCCCGCCAGGACGCCGAGCGTTTCAGGGCCGTCCTCGAGGGGGTGGGCGCCGACGCCTCGTCGGTGACCGAGGTCGCGCTGCCCTTCCTCGGCGGCGCCCCCTACGAGAAGAAGGACCCCTACACGGTCGTCTTCGCCGCCCAGCCCTCCGTCCCTGAGACCCGCAAGGACCGTGCGTACCTGCTGGACCGGCTCGTCCGGCACGCGCGCCGCCACCCCGAGCGCGAGGTGCTGCTCAAGCTGCGCTCCAAGCCGGGCGAGCACACCACCCACATCGAGGAACTGCCCTACCAGAAGCTGGCCCGGCGGCACGACCTGCCGGCCAACTTCCGCCTGGTCTACGGGAACATGGGCGAGGTCCTCGACCACACCGACCTGCTGGTCACGGTCAGCTCGACAGCCGCCCTGGAGTCCCTGCACCGCCGTATCCCCACCGTCGTCCTCACCGACCTCGGGGTGCGGGAGGCGCTCGGCAACCACCACTTCGTGGGTTCGGGCTGCCTCGCCTCCTGGGACCAGCTCGACGCCGGGCACGAGCCGACACCCGATGCCGAGTGGGTGGCCCGGCAGGGCGTCGCTGCCGGGGGTTCCCCCTCTGGGGGAGATTCGTACGCCACCGCCTTCGACGAGGCCCGCAAGCGTATCGGCGAGCTGCTGACCACCGGCGGACTCCCGCCGCTCAAGCCCTACTACACCCCTGTCACCGCGCCCGGCTATCTGCCCGGCGTCCTCGCCCGCCACCACCTCGCCCCGGACGGCAGCCCGTTGCCGGGCGCGCCCGCCTCCGACCAGGCGCCCGGACCCGTACGCCGGATCGTCCGCCGTGCGGCGCGTGGCGCGTACCGGCACGGGGTGCAGCGGGTGGCGCCCGTCATCCGGCGGATGGGTGAGCTGTGACCTCTCTTCAAGGAGTGGACCCCATGCCCAACCCGGAAGCGGGCCGAGGCGCTTCGGTGCGCCGGGTGCTCGCAGTGATCCCCGCGCGCGGCGGCTCCAAGGGCGTGCCCGCGAAGAACCTCGCCCCCGTCGGCGGTGTGCCGCTGGTGGCGCGCGCGGTGCGCGAGTGCCTCGCGGCCCGCCTGGTGACGGACGTCGTGGTGTCCACCGACGACCAGGCCATCGCCGCGACCGCGCGCCAGGCCGGCGCCGAGGTCGTGCTGCGGCCGGCCGCCATCGCCGGTGACACGGCCACCTCGGAGGCCGCCGTCCTGCACGCCATGGCCGCCCACGAGGCCCTGCACGGCGCGTCCGTCGACGTCGTCCTGCTCGTGCAGTGCACCAGCCCGTTCATCGTCCGCGAGGACATCGACGGGGTGGCGGGCGCGATCGTCGAGAACGGCGCGGACACCGCGGTGACCGTGGCCCCCTTCCACGGCTTCATCTGGCGAGACCACGAGGACGCGGCGGACGAGGTCGCCGCCGGTACCCGCGCGGAGGCCGACGCGGCCGTCGGCGGCGGCTACGGCGTCAACCACGACAAGTCCTTCCGCCCGCGCCGCCAGGACCGCCCCCAGGACCTGCTGGAGACCGGCGCCGCCTACGCGATGGACGCGGCCGGCTTCCGCGAGCACCAGCACCGCTTCTTCGGCCGTACGGAGCTGGTGCGGACGGACCCGGCGCGGGTCCTGGAGATCGACGACCCGCACGACCTGGCGCGGGCACGGGCTCTGGCGCCCCTCTTCGACGCGGACCTGCCCGGTTCGCTGCCCACTGCTGATGACGTCGACGCGGTCGTACTGGACTTCGACGGCACCCAGACCGACGACCGGGTGCTGATCGACGCCGATGGAAAGGAGTTCGTCTCCGTGCACCGCGGGGACGGACTCGGCATCGCGGCCCTGCGCAAGAGCGGGCTGAAGATGCTGATCCTCTCCACGGAAGTGAACCCGGTCGTCGCCGCACGGGCCCGGAAGCTCAAGATCCCGGTCCTGCACGGCATCGACCGGAAGGACCTCGCGCTGAAGCAGTGGTGCGAGGAGCAGGGCATCGCGCCCGAGCGCGTGCTCTACGTCGGCAACGACGTCAACGACCTCCCGTGCCTCGCCCTCGTCGGCTGGCCCGTGGCGGTCGCGAGCGCCCACGACGTGGTACGCGGCGCCGCCCGTGCGGTCACCACCGTCCCCGGTGGCGACGGCGCGATCCGAGAGATCGCCAGCTGGATCCTCGGCCCCTCTCTCGATTCCCTCCACACGTAAGGACAGTTCCTGCCATGAGCACCAACTCCCGTCTGCGCACGTTCGGTTCCCGCGAGGTCGGCCCGGGCAAGCCCGTCTACATCTGCGGCGAGATCGGCATCAACCACAACGGTGAGCTGGAGAACGCCTTCAAGCTGATCGACGTGGCCGTCGAGGCCGGCTGCGACGCCGTGAAGTTCCAGAAGCGCACCCCTGAGATCTGCACCCCGCGCGACCAGTGGGACATCGAGCGCGACACCCCGTGGGGCCGGATGACCTACATCGACTACCGCCACCGCGTGGAGTTCGGCGAGGACGAGTACCGCCGGATCGACGAGTACTGCGCGGAGAAGGGCATCCACTGGTTCGCGTCCCCGTGGGACACCGAGGCGGTCGCCTTCCTGGAGAAGTTCGACCTCCCCGCCCACAAGGTCGCCTCCGCGTCCCTCACCGACGACGAGCTGCTGCGCGCCCTGCGCGCGACCGGCCGCACGATCATCCTGTCCACGGGCATGTCGACCCCGAGGCAGATCCGCCACGCGGTGGAGGTGCTCGGCAGCGACAACATCCTCATGTGCCACGCCACCTCGACCTACCCGGCGAAGGCCGAGGAGCTCAACCTCCGCGTGATCAACACGCTGGAGAAGGAGTACCCGAACGTCCCGATCGGCTACTCCGGCCACGAGACCGGCCTGCAGACCACGCTGGCCGCGGTCGCCCTCGGCGCGGTGTTCGTCGAGCGCCACATCACCCTCGACCGCGCCATGTGGGGCTCCGACCAGGCGGCCTCCGTCGAGCCCCAGGGCCTCACGCGCCTGGTGCGCGACATCCGCACCATCGAGGCGGCACTGGGCGACGGTGTGAAGAAGGTCTACGACTCCGAGCTCGGCCCGATGAAGAAGCTGCGCCGCGTCACCGGCGTCGTCGCCGAGGCGGAGATCGCCGTGGCCGCCGGCGAGCCGGCGGCGGTCTGAGCGCCTTACGGAACGGTCGTACACCGATGAGCCCCCGCGCCGGATCCGCCGGCCACCGCCGTTCCACGCTGGCCTTCGTCGAGAGCCCGGTACAGCTCCTGAACGTGCTGGAGTGGGCCCACGCGCACGCCCTGGGCACCGCGGGGGGCGCCGTGCCCGGGCGCGCGGCGGCGGTCCCGGCGCAGGGGCGCCGGCGGCCAGGGGTGATTCCCGCGCAGGGGGGCCGGGGGGCTGGAGCGGGGCGTACGGCGGGGGACGGGGCGGGGCCGCGCGGTACGGCGCCGGGGGACGGGACGGGGCCGCGCGGTACGGCGCCGGGGGACGGGACGGGGCCGCGCGGTACGGCGCCGGGGGACGGGACGGGGCCGCGCGGTACGGCGCCGGGGGACGGGACGGGGCCGCGCGGTACGACGGGGGACGGCGCGGGCGCGGGGGTGGACGGTGCGGTGCCGCGGGACGGGGGTGCGGCGGACGGTACGGCGCCGGGGGACGGGGGCGCGGCGGACGGTACGGCGCAGGAGGGGCTCACCCTGGTGGTGCTGGCGCCCACCGACCCGATGACCCGGGGCCAGCTGCGCCGCATGGCGGAACTGGCCCGTGACGAGGGGTACGAGGTCCGCTGGGAGGAGGCCCGGGGCGGGGTCCTGGCGCCCTTCCAGACCATCGGCGGCCTCACCCCGCTGCTGCGCCGGGCGCGCCGGGTGGTGATGGGGGACCCGTTCTCCCGCTACGTCCAGCTGCTGCTGACCATCACCGGGGCCCGGGAGCTGGTGGTGGTGGACGACGGCACCGCGACCATGGAGTTCGTCGCCCAGCTCGCCCGCGGTGAACGCCTGGTGCGCTGGCACCGCAAGGGCGGCCGCCGGAGCCCCCGGGACCTGCTGTTCGCACCGGTGTCGTCCTCGGCGCGCCGCAGACTGACCCCGGGTACCCGGCACACCGTGGAGATCTTCTCCTCCATGCCGATCGAGGAGGCCCCGGCCGGGGCCACGATCACGCCGAACGACTTCGCCTGGACCCGGGCCCGCTTCGGCCCGCCACGCCTGACCAAGGGCGCGGACCTGGTCGGCACCTCCCTCGTCGAGACGGGCGTGGTGGACGGCGAGCGCTATCTGGAGGCGGTGCGGTCCCTCGCCACCGCTCACGGGGCGACCCGCTACTTCGCCCACCGCAGGGAGAGCCCCGTGAAACTCCACAAGCTGGCGGTGGAGACGGGCCTGGAGGTGGTCCGGCCGGACCTGCCCCTGGAACTGATCGCCCGCCGCGGCCCCGTCGGCCGTACGATCCTCAGCTTCCCCTCCACGGTCGTCCACACCCTGCCGCTGGCCCTCGTCGGCACGGAGGTCCGCGTCGCGGTGTGCGACATCGACCCTGCCTGGCTCACGGACCACGCCTCGCCCCGGGCGCAGGGCTTCCTGTCCGGGGTGACGGACACGGCGCGGGACGTGGACCGGGTGTCGTCGGCGACGGGGGGACCGGACGTGGCGGCCGCCGAGCAGGACGTGGCGGCGGGATAGACCGCCGACCGGGCCGGAGCCCCGCCAGATCGTCGGGCATGCGGTCGGCGCAGTCCGGGGCCATCGCGTCGCACGACACGCGGGTGCTCCGTAGGAAGTCCGGTTCCTCGGCGTTTCACGGTTCACGCGGGTGACGCCACCCGCGCGGGCGCACGGGCAGAAGGCTGCTTTCAAGCGTTCACCACTTCGCCATGTGAGGCCGCGCACGGGCTGGGGAGTCGTAGGGGAGGTGACGCTTCTGCGACGGGAAGGCGGCGTGCCGTGGTATCCGTGGTGTACGGGAATCGCTCGGAACCCTTCGAGCGTTCACGTAACGGGACGCCCGTACACGGAAGCGGTCCCGTCCTGGGATCACCGGGCGCCTCCCACGGCGCCGGGACGCCGTCGCGGTCACCTCCGCGGCCCCGTTCCCGCCCCCGGCGCGATCCCGTCGCCCGGAAAGCCGGGCGAGTTTACCCATCCCCACAGCCGACCATGCGGCGTGCGGCCAGATTTTTCTCCCCTGACGGGCTGAAGTTTTGTTGATCGCAGGGAGGCCGGCCGCCCGATCGCCTTACCCTTCAAAGGGTGAACCAATTGATGTCCCTAGAGTCCGAGGCCGATCACCCCGGGGAAGCGGTGCTTCCCGGCACGCTGTCCGAGGCGCTGCACGCGGAACTCGTCGCCTTCCGTCGCGACCTGCACATGCACCCGGAACTCGGCCACCAGGAGTTCCGTACGACCGCCGCGATCAAGGCCCGCCTGGAGCAGGCGGGTCTCACGCCGCGCGTCCTCGACACCGGGACCGGACTCGTGTGTGACATCGGCGACCCGGACGGCGTACGCCCCATGCTCGCGCTCCGCGCGGACATCGACGCGCTCCCCATCCCGGACACCAAGACCGACTGCGCCTACCGCTCCACCGTGCCGGACCGCGCCCACGCCTGCGGCCACGACGTGCACACCACGGTCGTCCTCGGCGCCGGACTCGTCCTCGCCGAGCTGCACCGCGAGGGGCGGCTGCCGCGGCCGGTGCGGCTGGTCTTCCAGGCCGCCGAGGAGGTCCTGCCGGGCGGGGCCGCCGACGCCATCGAGTCCGGTGTCCTGGAGGGAGTCGGGCGGATCATCGCCGTGCACTGCGACCCCAAGGTCGACGCCGGGCGCATCGGGCTGCGGCACGGCCCCATCACCTCCGCCTGCGACCGGCTCGAGGTCGCGCTCGACGGCCCGGGCGGTCACACCGCGCGCCCGCACCTCACCACGGACCTGGTGCTGGCCGCCGCGCGTGTCGCCGCAGAGGTGCCGGGGATGGTCGCGCGCCGCGTCGACGCCCGCAGCGGGCTCTCGGTCACCTGGGGGCGCATCGAGTCCGGGCACGCCTGCAACGTGATCCCCCAGCACGCCGAGATCTCCGGGACCGTACGCTGCCTGGACCTCGACGCCTGGCGTCAGGCGCCGGACCTGGTGCACGCGGCGGTCGACGAGATCGCCAACCAGTACAAGGCCAAGCCCGAGATCAACTACGTCCGCGGGGTGCCGCCGGTCGTCAACGAGGCCGGCGCCACCGAACTCCTGCGCGACGCGATGACCGCGCGGCGCGGTGCCCACTCGGTGGAGGACACCGAGCAGAGCCTCGGCGGCGAGGACTTCTCCTGGTACCTGGAGAAGGTGCCCGGCGCCATGGCCCGCCTCGGCGTCCGCCGCCCCGGGGACCGCGTGGTGCGGGACCTGCACCAGGGGGACTTCGACGCGGACGAGCACGCCATCACGGTGGGCGTGGAACTGTTCACGGCGGCGGCACTGCTGGACGCGGTGGAGAGAGCGTGAGGCGACGGCCCTGCGGGGCCGTTGCGCGGTCGGACGCAACATGTCCGTAAGCCATTCGTCCATGGTCCGCAACGGTGTGCGACGAGGGGTAAGACTCCGAGTTCAGACAGTGTTTGCCTCGAATCGATAACGGCTTCGCGAGAGGTGTTTTTCTGACATCTACGCGCGTTACGATGCCGCGAAGCCGACGCCGCAGGGGCGCCTCGGCTCAAGCACCGGCATGGTGCTCACATCAAGCGCCGACATGGCGCTCAGGTCAGGTGAAGGAGCCTTCCCGTGCGCCGGGTAGCAAAGCTTTCCGCTGCGTGTATCGCGACCGCAGCCCTCGCCGTGACTGCCACTGCCTGTGGCAGCACCTCTTCCGACAACAGCAGCTCGCCGTCGTCCTCCAGCGGCGGCAAGGGCATCAAGATCGGCCTTGCCTACGACGTCGGCGGCCGTGGTGACCGCTCCTTCAACGACTCCGCCGCGCGTGGTGCCGACAAGGCCGAGAAGGAATTGGGCGGCTCCATAAAGGAGCTGACCGCGAAGACGTCGGACACCGAGGCCGACCGCGAGCAGCGTCTGCAGGACCTGGCGGACGCGGGTTACAACCCGATCGTCGCCGTCGGTTTCTCCTACGCCCCCGCCGTGACCAAGATCGCCGCGAAGTACCCGAAGACCAGCTTCGGCCTCGTCGACTCGGTCGTTCAGGGCGCGAACGTCAACAGCATCACGTTCACCGAGGAGCAGGGCTCCTACCTCGCCGGTGTCGCCGCGGCGCTGAAGACCAAGAAGGACCACGTCGGCTTCATCGGCGGCGTCGACAACCCGCTGATCAAGAAGTTCGAGGCGGGTTACGTCCAGGGCGTGCACGACACCAACCCGAAGGTCAAGGTCGACGTCCAGTACCTGTCCCACGGTCAGGACTTCTCCGGCTTCTCCAGCCCCGACAAGGGGCAGCAGGCCGCGCAGGGCATGCTGGACAACGGCGCCGACGTCATCTACACGGCCGCCGGCTCCTCCGGCAACGGTGCGATCGAGGCCGTGCACGGCGCCAAGGGCGCTTGGGCCATCGGCGTGGACTCCGACCAGTACAACATCCCGGGTCTGGCCCAGTACAAGAGCTCGATCCTGACCTCCATGGTCAAGAACGTCGACGTCGGTGTGTACGACTTCATCAAGTCCGTCAAGGACGGCAAGCCGCTGACCGGCAACAACGTCTACTCGCTGGCCAAGGGCGGTGTCTCGCTGGCCACCAGCGGCGGCTTCATCAACGACATCCAGCCCAAGCTGGACGCCGCGAAGAAGAAGATCGTCGACGGTCAGATCAAGGTCAAGACGACCCCGTGACCTGACAGGTCCGGCCGGACCGCCGACCAGGCGATCCGGCCGGATCCCCGGATTTCAGGCTCGGCGCGGGGGCAGCTTGCACAAGCTCCCCGCCGAGCCATAACAATGTGTCAACTCTACGCGTGTAGCGCAGAGTTGCCGCGCTAGCGTCGCCGACGCCCGCCACCTCCCCCACGCAGCCCCTTTCCCCGAGGAGAGTGCGCCATCAACGCGTCCAGCCCTCCCGCTGCCGTCGAACTGCGCGGCATCACCAAGCGTTTTCCCGGCGTCGTCGCCAACCGCGATATCGACATCACGGTCCGCACGGGCACCGTCCACGCCCTGTGCGGTGAGAACGGCGCCGGCAAGTCCACCCTGATGAAGATCCTCTACGGCATGCAGCAGCCGGACGAGGGCACCATCACGGTCAATGGCGAACAGGTCGTCTTCCACAACCCGGGTGACGCCATCGCCCGCGGCATCGGCATGGTGCACCAGCACTTCATGCTCGCCGACAACCTCACCGTGCTGGAGAACGTCGTCCTCGGCGCGGAGAAGCTGTACGGCATCGGGAACAAGGCCCGTGCGAAGATCAAGGAGATCTCGGACGCGTACGGTCTCAACGTCCGCCCGGACGTGCTCGTGGAGGAGCTGGGCGTCGCCGACCGCCAGCGCGTGGAGATTCTCAAGGTCCTCTACCGCGGCGCCAAGACCCTCATCCTGGACGAGCCGACCGCCGTGCTCGTGCCGCAGGAGGTCGACGCGCTTTTCGACAACCTGCGTGAGCTGAAGTCCGAGGGCCTCACCGTCATCTTCATCTCCCACAAGCTGGGCGAGGTGCTGTCGGTCGCCGACGAGATCACCGTCATCCGGCGCGGTACGACGGTCGGCACCGCCGAGCCGTCGCGCACCACCCCCAAGCAGCTCGCCGAGATGATGGTCGGCAGCGAGCTGCCCACTCCGGAGACCGCGGAGTCCACGGTCACGGACGTCCCGATGCTCACGGTCGACGGCCTGCACCTGGCGCAGACCGACCTCGACGGCATCGAGCGGATCATCCTCGACGAGATCTCCTTCACGATCCACAAGGGCGAGGTCCTCGGCATCGCCGGTGTGGAGGGCAACGGCCAGTCCGAGCTGGTCGAGGCGATCATGGGCATGCGCCATCCGGACGCCGGCGTGATCACCCTCGACGGCATCGACATCTCCCAGGCCGCCACCCGCAGCCGCCGCGAGGCCGGCATCGGCTACATCCCCGAGGACCGCCACCGCCACGGCCTGCTGCTGGAAGCCCCGCTGTGGGAGAACCGCATCCTCGGCCACGTCACCGAGAGGCCCAACTCGCGCGGCGGCCTCATCGACATCAAGGCGGCCCGCGCCGACACCGAGCGGATCGTCCAGGCCTACGACGTCCGCACCCCCGGCATCGACGTCACCGCGGCCTCGCTGTCCGGCGGCAACCAGCAGAAGCTGATCGTCGGCCGCGAGATGAGCCACAACCCCAAGCTGCTCATCGCCGCCCACCCCACCCGCGGTGTGGACGTCGGCGCCCAGGCGGCCATCTGGGACTACATCCGCGAGGCCCGCCGCGAGGGCCTGGCCGTGCTGCTGATCTCCGCCGACCTGGACGAGCTGATCGGTCTCTCCGACACCCTGCGGGTGATGTACCGCGGCCGTCTGGTCGCCGACGCCGACCCCGCCACCATCACCCCCGAAGAGCTGGGCTCCGCCATGACCGGTGCGGCCACCGGCCACCTGGAGCACACAGAGGACGACGCGCGATGAACAAGCTGACCTCACGGATCGACAAGGAGCGGCTGTTCCTCGGCATCGCCGCGCCGGTGCTGGCGGTCGTCGCCGCGCTGGTCGTCACCGCCCTGGTGATCCTCGCGACCGGCAAGAACCCCGGCCCCGCCTTCAACGACATGGTGACCTACGGCTTCGCCAGCGACAGCCAGGTCTACATCCTCAACAAGGCGACCACCTACTACCTGGCGGGCGTCTCGGTGGCCATCGGCTTCCGGATGAACCTGTTCAACATCGGCGTCGACGGCCAGTACCGGCTCGCCGCGTTCTTCGCCGCCGTCCTCGGCGGTGCGCTGACCACGCCGGGATGGCTCTCCATCATCCTGATCCTGCTCTGCGCCATGGCGACCGGCGCCGTGTGGGCGGCCATCGCCGGCATCCTGAAGGTGACCCGCGGCGTCAGCGAGGTCATCTCGACGATCATGCTGAACTCGATCGCCACCGCGATCATCGCCTACCTGCTCCAACCCGGAAAGCTGGCCCAGCTCCAGCAGGGCGGCACCGTCGTCGCCACCAAGCCGCTGCCCTCGGCCTCGCACTTCTTCAGCATCAACACCGGCCCGGCCGGTGACCTGTGGGGCTTCATCTTCATCGCCGTGATCGTCGGCATCGCGTACTGGTTCGTGCTCGGTCGCACCCGGTTCGGTTACGACCTGCGCACCGTCGGCCAGTCCGAGAGCGCGGCGACCGCCAGCGGTGTGTCGGTGAAGAAGATGGTCGTCACCAGCATGATCATCTCGGGTGCGGTGGCCGGTCTGATCGGCATGCCGACCCTGCTCAACGACAGCCACCAGTTCAGCAGCGACTTCCCGGCGGGCATCGGCTTCACCGGCATCGCCATCGCGCTGCTCGGCCGCAACAACCCGGTCGGCATCGCGCTCGGCGCCCTCCTCTGGGGCTTCCTGGAGCGCACCACCAACCACCTGGAATTCCAGGGCTACGACAAGGAAATCCTCGGCGTCATCCAGGGCGTCATCGTGCTGTGCGTCGTCATCGCCTACGAGGTCGTACGCCGCTACGGCCTGAAGCGCCAGCAGCAGAAGGTCGGCGCCGAACTCGCCGCCCAGGCCGCCGCCCAGACGAAGAAGCAGGAGGTGGCGTGATGACTGCCACGATGACCGACGCGCCGCCGCCCGCGGCGCCCAAGGCGGGCGACGCGCCCCAGCGATCCGGCCGCTCGCTCGGCCAGGTCCTCGTCCTCGTCGCGGGTGCGCTCCTGCTCCTGGCCGCGGTCCGCATGATCACCGGCTCGCAGGACCTCGACTCCGCCGGCCAGGTCAGCGCCGCCCTCGGCCTCGCCGTGCCCATCGGCCTCGCCGGTCTCGCCGGCCTGTGGTCCGAGCGAGCCGGTGTGGTCAACATCGGCCTCGAGGGCATGATGATCCTCGGCACCTTCGGCGCCGGGTGGGTCGGCTGGCAGACCAGCCCCTGGCTCGGCCTGCTGATGGGCATAGGCTTCGGCGTCGTCGGAGGCCTGGTGCACGGTGTCGCCACCATCACCTTCGGTGTCGACCACATCGTCTCCGGTGTCGCGATCAACCTGCTCGCGCTCGGCGCCACCCAGTACCTCGCCAAGCTGTTCTTCACCAATGGCGCGGCCGCGAACGCGGGCGGCAACCCCAAGCAGTCCCCGCCGGTCGGGAACCTGCCCGACGTCACCGTGCCCGGCCTCTCCGACGGCCTGCACTCGATCGAGAACCACCACTGGTTCCTGATCTCCGACATCGCCGGCATCCTCGGCGGCCTGGTCACCCACCTGTCCGTGATCACGGTCCTGGCAGCGGTGCTGTTCCTCGCCAGCTGGTGGCTGCTGTGGCGCACCCCGTTCGGTCTGCGGCTGCGCTCCTGCGGCGAGAACCCGACCGCCGCCGAGTCCCTCGGCGTCAACGTCTACACCTACAAGTACGCGGCCGTAGCCGTCTCCGGCGGTCTCGCCGGCCTCGGCGGCGCCTTCCTGGCGCTGGTCACCTCGCACACGTACCTGGAGGGCCAGACCGGTGGCCGCGGCTACATCGGCCTCGCGGCGATGATCTTCGGCAACTGGCGCCCTGGCGGCCTGGCGATGGGCGCCGGACTGTTCGGCTACTCCGACGCGCTCCAGCTGCGCAACGGCGGTACGACCGTGCACGCGCTGCTGCTCCTGCTGGTCGTCCTGCTCGTCGCCCTGGCCGGCTGGAAGCTGTACCGCAAGGCGATGGTGCAGGGCGTGGTCAGCCTGGTCATGGCCGCCCTGGTGCTGGTCTGGTACCTGCTCACCGACACGGTCCCGAGCGACTTCGTCGGCGCCACCCCGTATGTCGTCACCCTGCTTGTACTGTCGTTGTCCGCGCAGCGCCTGCGGATGCCCAAGGCCGACGGCATGCGGTACCGGAAGGGACAGGGCAAGTGACCGAGCCCGCGACGTTCGACTGGACGGCCCTCAGGGAGGAGGCGCGCGCGGCGATGTCCCGCGCCTACGCCCCCTACTCCGGCTACCGGGTCGGCGTGGCGGCCCTCGTCGAGGACGGGCGGACCGTCACCGGCTGCAACGTCGAGAACGCCTCCTACGGCCTGAGCCTGTGCGCCGAGTGCGGGCTCGTCTCGCAGTTGCGGAACACCGGGGGCGGCCGGCTCACGCACTTCACCTGCGTGAACGGCGAGGGCGAGCTGCTCGTCCCGTGCGGTCGCTGCCGCCAGCTGCTGTACGAGTTCGGGGGCCCCGATCTGCTGGTGGACTCTCCGGCGGGGGTCCTGCCGCTGTCGGAGATGCTGCCGCAGGCTTTCGGCCCGGACCATCTCACCAAGTAACTCCTGTGCGGCCCCTCTGAGTCGATCTCCACGGCTCAGAGGGGCCGTACACCTTCGGACCTTCGGTCCTTCGAACCTCCGGAAGGAACCCATGGCCATGGACGCCATCTCCGTCATCCGCACCAAGCGGGACCGCGGTGAGCTGAGCGACGAGCAGATCGACTGGGTCATCGACGCGTACACGCGGGGTGAGGTCGCCGACGAGCAGATGTCCGCGCTCGCGATGGCCATCCTGCTCAACGGCATGAACCGCCGTGAGATCGCCCGCTGGACGGCGGCGATGATCGCGTCGGGCGAGCGCATGGACTTCTCGTCCCTCTCCCGACCGACGGCCGACAAGCACTCGACGGGCGGCGTCGGCGACAAGATCACGCTGCCGCTGGCCCCGCTGGTCGCCGCGTGCGGCGCGGCGGTCCCGCAGCTGTCGGGCCGGGGCCTCGGCCACACCGGCGGCACGCTGGACAAGCTGGAGTCGATCCCGGGCTGGCGCGCGCTGCTGTCGAACGAGGAGATGCTGTCCGTCCTGGACGGTGTCGGCGCCGTGATCTGCGCGGCGGGCGACGGCCTGGCACCCGCGGACAAGAAGCTGTACGCGCTGCGCGACGTGACGGGCACGGTGGAGGCCATCCCCCTGATCGCCTCCTCCATCATGTCGAAGAAGATCGCGGAGGGCACGGGCTCGCTGGTCCTGGACGTGAAGGTCGGCTCGGGCGCCTTCATGAAGACCCTGGACGACGCCCGTGAACTGGCGCGGACGATGGTGGGCCTCGGCACGGACCACGGCGTGAAGACGATCGCGCTGCTGACCGACATGTCGACCCCGCTGGGCCTGACCGCGGGCAACGCGCTGGAGGTCCGCGAGTCGGTGGAGGTCCTGGCGGGCGGCGGCCCGGCCGACGTGGTGGAGCTGACCATCGCCCTGGCCCGCGAGATGCTGGACGCGGCCGGGGTGAAGGACGCGGACCCGGCGAAGGCCCTGGCGGACGGCACCGCGATGGACGTCTGGCGTCGCATGATCGTGGCCCAGGGCGGCGACCCGGACGCGCCGCTGCCGACGTCGAAGGAGCAGCACGTGATCAAGGCCCCGTCGTCGGGTGTCCTGACCCGCCTCGACGCCTACGACATCGGCGTCGCCGCCTGGCGCCTCGGCGCGGGCCGGGCCCGCAAGGAGGACCCGGTGCAGGCGGCGGCGGGCGTGGAGATGCACGCCAAGCCGGGCGACACGGTGACGGAGGGCCAGCCGCTGCTGACCCTGCACACGGACACGCCGGAGCGGTTCGCGTACGCGCTGGAGGCGGTGGAGGGTTCTTACGACATCGCGGCGCCGGGGACCGAGTTCACGGCGTCGCCGGTGGTGCTGGAACGTATCGCCTGACCAGGTGTTTTCCCTTTCGGGTGAACGGGATCGGTGGACCGCCGCCGATCCCGTTCGGCATGCTGGGATCGGTGACGCAGCGATAGGAGACCGCCATGAGCGCACTCACCGTCAGCCATGACCCCGAGCAGAGCTGGGACGAGCTCGTCCGGTTCTGGGAGGAGATGGAATGGCCTGAGGGCAGCAAGGTGGAGATCATCGAGGGGATCATCACCGTGTCACCTGCTCCCGCGCCCCGCCACAACGTCATCGCGGAGCTGATCCAGCGTCGCCTCTACTCCGTGATCCCCGATGACTGGGGGATCTACCAGACACTGGCCCTCGCCGTGCCGTCGCGTCTGGGCATGCTCATCCCGGACCTTGTGGTGGCTCCGCGGATGGAGTGCGCGGAATCGGACACCCACGTCCCGGCCGCCCTCGCCGAACTCGTCGTCGAGGTGACCTCCAAGTCCAACGCCCGCCACGACCGCATCAGCAAGCCCGCCGCCTACGCCGCCACCGACATCCCGCTCTACCTCCTCGTCGACCGCTGGGCCCCCGAAGGTCCCACCGCGACGCTCTACGGAGAACCGAAGGGCGACGTTTACCGCCCGCTGGGCACCGCCAAGTTCGGTGAGGCCATCAAGCTTCCGGCTCCCTTCGATCTCGTCATCGACACCAGCGAGTTTCCGGTCGACTAGAGGCACAGCCGCTGCCGATGATTTGCCGGCGTCCGCCCGGTCCACCCTCCGTGGACGCCAAGACACCCCCCGTACTCGTGCTGGCCGGACCCGTCGCCCCCGACGAGGTGGCGCAGCTCGGCGACAACGTGCGAGCGCTGCTGGAGACCACCGGCACCGGGGTCGTCGTATGCGATGTCGGCGCTCTCAGGCCCGTACGGCTCGCCACCGTCGACGTACTGGCCCGGCTGCAGCTCGCCGCCCGGCGGGCCGGGGGCCGCATCCGGCTGCGCGACCCGGCGCCCGCCCTGCGCGCGCTACTCGACCTCGTCGGCCTCCCGATCGAGCTCGAGGGGCAGCCCGAACAGCGGGAACCAGCGCCGGGTGTCGAGGAAGCAGTGGAACCCGGTGATCCGGCCGCCTGACGTCTCCAGCACCTGAACCGCCCAGGCCGTGAAGCCGCCCTTCTCCGGGTCCGGCTTGTACTGGGCGAAGCCCGGCAGGCCGTTCACCGCGACCGGTACCAGCCGCGAACCCGCGCAGGCGGCGCCGAGCGTGGTCATGAAGCCGGTGATGTCCGAGGTGCCGCGCAGCCACAGGTCGAACGGCGGCATCGTCATCACCGCGTCCTCGTGCAGCAGGGCCGTCAGCGCCGCCATGTCGTACCCCTCGAAGGCGGCCACATAGCGCTCGAGGAGTTTCTTCTGCTCCTCGTCGAGGGGGTCGGAGACGGCCGCGTCGGACCCCTCGCCACTCTTCTCCGAGAGCGTCGCCCGCGCCCGCTGCAACGCGCTGTTCACCGAGGCGACCGAGGTGTCGAGCAGCTCGGCGACCTCGCTCGCCTTCCAGGCCAGCACCTCCCGCAGGATGAGCACCGCGCGCTGCTTGGGCGGCAGCTGCTGCAGGGCCGCCATGAAGGCCAGGCGGACGGACTCCTTGGCGACGGCCGCCTCCGCCGGGTCCCCGGTCGTCGGCAGCACGCGCGCGTCGGGCATCGGCTCCAGCCACGTGTGGTCCGGGCGGGGGGAGAGAGCGGCCCGCTCCAGCGGCGTGGCCTCCGTCAGGTCCATCGGACGGGCCCGCTTGTTGCCCGCGTTCAGCATGTCCAGGCAGACGTTCGTCGCGATCCGGTACAGCCACGAGCGCAGGCTGGAGCGGCCCTCGAACTTCTCGTAGCTCCGCCAGGCGCGGACCATCGTGTCCTGCACCGCGTCCTCGGCCTCGAAGGACGAGCCGAGCATGCGGTAGCAGTACCCCGTCAGCTCGACCCTGTGCTTCTCCAGCCGGACGTCGAGGTCCTCCACCGTCGCCGTGCCGTCGCTCATGGTCCACCCACCCCTGCGGCCGTTCCTGTGGCGCGCCGTCGCGCCCCAGCACTTCGGAAGCTACCGCAGCCCACTGACAACGGCCCCCGGAGCAGATGAACACCCAGGTCACAGCGGCTTCCAGGACGCGCCTGCGAGGAGGGGTCAGTGCGCGGGAACCGGCTCCCGGCGCGCGGCGACCCGGGCCGCCCGCGATCCGGCCAGGGTGATCACCACGACGCCCACGACCGCCAGCACGCCCATGCCCACCGTTCCGGCCCAGCCCGCCGCGTGGAACGCGACCGCGCCGAGCGTGCTGCCCGTGCTGGAGCCGACGTAGTACGCCGACTGGTAGAGCGCTGACGCCTGCGCGCGGCCCTCCTTCGCCGTGTGGCTGACCGCCGACGACGCCACCGCGTGGCCCGCGAAGAACCCGGCGGTGATCAGGACCAGGCCCAGCAGGACCACGGGGAGCGACGGCGCCAGGGAGAGCAGCAGGCCCGCCGTGGTCGTGCCGCCCGCCAGATACAGCGCCCCGCGGCGGCCCAGACGGCCCACCAGCCGCCCCGCTGTCGACGCCGACACCGTGCCCACCAGGTACACCAGGAAGATCGAGCCGATGACGCCCTGCGGCAGTCCGAACGGCGCCTCCGTCAGGCGGTAGCCGATCACCGTGTAGACACCGCCGAACACCGTCATGAACAGCGCGCCGATCGCGTACAGCCGGCGCAGCAGCGGGTTGGCGAGGTGGTCGCGGACCGTGCGGGCCAGCACGCGCGGGCGCAGTGAACCCGCCGTGAAGTGCCTCGGCGCCGGCAGCAGCAGACGGAACGCCACCGCGCACGCGACCGCGATCACACCGATCGTGCCGACGGCCACCCGCCAGCCCCACTCCTGCGCGACCCAGCCGGTGATGATCCGGCCGCTCATCCCGCCGACGCTGTTCCCGGCCACGAACAGACCGATCGCCGTGACCAGGGCCTTGGGCCGTACCTCCTCGGCCAGGTACGCGGTCGCCGACGCGGGCAGACCGGCCAGCGCCGCGCCCTGCACCGCCCGCAGCACGATCAGGGAGCCCAGCGACGGGGCGAAGGGGACGAGCAGTCCGACGGTCACCGCCACGGCCAGCGACGCCGTCATCAGCGTGCGCCGCCCGAAGCGTTCGGACAGGGCACTCATGGGAAGGACGAACAGCGCCAGCGCGCCGGTCGCGCCGGACACCGTCCAGCTCGCCGCGCTCGCCGTCACCCCGAAGTCGCGGGAGAGAAGCGGCAGCAGGGCCTGCGTGGAGTAGAGGAGCGCGAAGGTCGCGACGCCGGCGAGGAAGAGCGCGAGGCTCATCCGGCGGTAGCCGGGGCCACCCGGGGTCATCCGCGAGTCGGGGGCAGGGACGGTGACGGTATCGGCGTCCACGGTGGTGGACGCCCCGGTATCGGCAGCAGGCATGCCTCGAACGTACGGACACGATCACTGATCCGTCCAATGCACAGAACAGCCATAATCGTTCCCATGGTGCATCAGCAGAGGTCGGCCGCTCGCCTGTCATCGTTCAGTGACACAAGTGACGCAGAAGACATCGTCACGCTGCTCGCGCCGCGCCTCGCGTACTTCGCGGGCGTCGCCCGTACCGAGCACGTCACGCGCGCCGCGCAGGAGATGCAGGTCCCGCAGTCCACCCTGTCCCGGGCCGTGGTCCGGCTCGAGGAGGACCTGGGCGTGGAGCTGTTCGCCCGGCGTGGCCGCACGGTCGCGCTCACTCCGGCGGGGCGCACGTTCCTCGCCTCCGTCGAGCGTGCGCTCGCGGAGATCGAGCGGGCCGCCGAGGAGGTGCGCGCGGACGCCGACCCGGCCGCCGGCAAGGTCGCCTTCGGCTTTCTGCACACGATGGGCGCCGAGACCGTGCCCGGGCTGATCCACGCCTTCCGCGCCGACCATCCGCGCGTCCGCTTCAGCCTGGTGCAGAACTACGGCGAGGCGATGCTGGAGCGGCTGCGGGCGGGAGAGCTGGACCTGTGCCTGACCTCTCCGGTGCCGGACGCGCCCGATCTGGTCGCCCGGCGCCTGGACGAGCAGAAGCTGCGGCTCGTGGTGCCCGCCGACCACCGGCTCGCGAGCCGCAGGCGCGTGCGGCTCGCGGAAGCCGCCGACGAGACGTTCGTGACCCTGGAGCCCGGGTACGGGATGCGGCGCATCACCGACGACCTGTGCCGCGAGGCGGGGTTCAAGCCGCGGATCGCCTTCGAGGGCGAGGAGGCCGAGACGCTGCGCGGCTTGGTCGCGGCGGGTCTGGGGGTGGCTCTGCTGCCACCGCCGGCCGTGCCTCGGCCCGGGGTCGTGGAGCTCACGGTCACCGCGCCGCGGGCGGTGCGGGAGATCGGCGTGGCGTGGCTCGCGGGGCACGTGGACACGCCGCCGGTGGCGGCCTTCAAGAAGTTCCTGTTGTCGAGGAGGGGACGGCTTCTGCCGGACTGAGGGCACCGGTTCGTCGTGGTCGCTCGCGCCCGCGCGAAGGCGCCGCATGCCGACGCGGTCCCGCGCCCTCAAGGGGCGCCCCCGGCTCACCTCCTCAGCGACCTCCCGAACCCCGCCGCCAGCGGCATCCTCAACCCCAGCGGTGGCGGAGCCGCCAGTGCGTCCTGGACCGGACGGGAGAACGCCCGTCCGAACAGCGAGCCCATCACGAAGTCCTCGGCCAGGGCGTGGACTTCCGAGCGGTACTGGTGCAACCCATGGCCGTCGGAGTGGACTTCGAAGCGGCAGATGTCGCGGTTCGCCTTCTTCGCGCGCGCCGCCAGGCGGAACGACAGCTCCGGGTCCGTGCGTTCGTCGTTCGTGCCGTGCACGATCAGCACCCGGCGTCCGGCGAGCTGTTTCACCGGTTCGGGTGGCGCCGCCACGTCCTCCTCGGGCAGCCAAGGGGACAGCGCGACAACGGATTCGACGGCCGTGTGCCCGGCCGCGCGCAGCGCCGCCCGGCCGCCCATGCCCAGGCCGACCAGACAGACGGGCACGTCCCCGTAGCGGCGGACGACCTCCTCGGCGGCCCAGTCGGCGTCCTGCGCCAGATGCGCCTCGCTGCCGTTCCAGCCCCGGTAGCGGTAGTGCACGACATGCGTGACCAGGCCTTCGCCGTGCCCGGCCCGGGTCAGCCGGCGGCCGAGCGCGCGGACCGAGGCGGTGGCCATCACAGGGAGCGGTCTTCGGGAGGACATCTCGTCACCACCGGGGAGCAGCAGCACCGCACCGCTCACCGCCGTCGGTTCCGGGCCGAGCGCCCTCCCCAGCCGGGCCCTGCGAACCGGCGTCGCTTGATGTGCCATGACAGAACAGTGTCAGAAGCGACGGTGTGCCAAACCTGGCCGACGGGTCACCGTTGGGTATCGACGCCTTGCCGCACCCCGTGCTCTACGCGCGTAGGGCGTATGGTGCGGCAATGACGAGCCAGCACCAGAACACCCCGAGCTGGGACCAGATCCGCCGGGCTCCCAAGGTCCTGCTCCACGACCACCTCGACGGGGGTCTGCGCCCCGGCACGATCATCGACCTCGCCCACGAGAGCGGGTATGCCCAGCTCCCCGAGACCGACCCGGACAAGCTCGGCGTCTGGTTCCGCGAGGCCGCCGACTCCGGTTCCCTGGAGCGGTACCTGGAGACCTTCTCCCACACCGTCGGCGTGATGCAGTCCCGCGAGGCGCTGGTGCGCGTGGCCGCCGAGTGCGCCGAGGACCTCGCCGAGGACGGGGTCGTCTACGCCGAGGTGCGGTACGCGCCCGAGCAGCACCTGGAGGGCGGGCTCACCCTGGAGGAGGTCGTCGAGGCGGTCAGCGAGGGCTTCCGGCTGGGCGAGCGGCGGGCCAAGGCGGCCGGCCACCGCATCCGCGTGGGCGCCCTGCTCACCGCCATGCGGCACGCCGCCCGCGCCCTGGAGATCGCAGAACTCGCCAACCGGTACAGGGACCTGGGGGTCGTGGGCTTCGACATCGCCGGAGCGGAGGCCGGATACCCGCCCACCCGGCACCTCGACGCCTTCGAGTACCTCAAGCGGGAGAACAACCACTTCACCATCCACGCCGGGGAGGCCTTCGGGCTGCCGTCCATCTGGCAGGCCCTGCAGTGGTGCGGCGCCGACCGGCTCGGACACGGCGTGCGCATCATCGACGACATCCAGGTGCTCGAGGACGGCACGGTCAAGCTCGGGCGCCTCGCCTCCTACGTGCGGGACAAGCGCATCCCGCTGGAGCTGTGCCCGAGCTCCAACCTCCAGACCGGCGCCGCCGACTCGTACGCAGACCACCCCATCGGGCTGCTGCGGCGGCTGCACTTCCGGGCCACGGTGAACACGGACAACCGCCTGATGTCCGGGACGAGCATGAGCCGGGAATTCGACCACCTGGTCGAGGCATTCGGTTACACGCTCGACGACCTTCAGTGGTTCTCCGTCAATGCTATGAAGTCAGCATTCATTCCTTTCGATGAACGACTGGCGATGATCAATGACGTCATCAAGCCTGGATACGCCGAGTTGAAATCCGAATGGCTGTTCCAGCAGAGCGCCTCCACCAGGGGTTCCGCGACGTCCGAGGGCTGACGGAGGGCTTTTTCGCTACGGCCGGTCGATCATCGTCCGGCCGTATTCGTATGTTTGCGGAGGCCGTCGGCGCGTGTTTACGGTTTTGGACCGCTCAGATCTCCGTCAACGGACCCAAGGACGCATTTAACATGAAGCAGTCTGCTGCCAGGACCCTCGGTGTCGCCGCCCTCGGCGCCGCCTTCGCCGCCGCGGGCGCGGGTGTCGCGAGCGCGGCTCCCGCCGTGCCGGACACCGCCGCACTGGACTCCGTCACCCAGGCGCTGCCCGTGGGCAACGTCGCCAAGACGCTGCCCGGCGCGGACCAGGCGCTCGGGCAGGGGCAGAACGCGCTCGGCACCGTGGTGGCCGCCGCGCAGCCCGCCGCCGAGAAGGCCCTCCGCAACGGCCCCGTCGCGCCGGCCGCCGGGCTGCTCGGCGGGCTGCCGGTGCAGGGGCTGCCCACGCACGGCCTGCCGGTGAACGGCCTCCCGCTGGGCTGAGCGAACCCGCCCCCACGACCACGATGGGCGCCCCCCTCGGGGCGCCCATCGGCGTACGTGCGGTCGGCAGGTCACCAGGCCGTGCCGGCCGCCGCCTTGTCCTCCGAGGGGAACAGGATCCACAGGGCTATGTAGAGCAGGAACTGAGGGCCCGGAAGAAGGCAGGACAGCAGGAAGATCACGCGCATCGTGGTCGCGGAGGTGCCGAAGCGCCGTGCCAGCGCTGCGCACACTCCGCCGATCATCCGTCCGTGGGTGGGGCGGGACAGGGCGGTCATCGTGGCTCCTTCGCGAACCGTGGTGGAACCCCGCTCCGGCGGCTGCCGGAATTCCGGGGGCCGGCGCCGAACTCATCGGCGCTTTCGACGTGTTCCACGCTACGGGGGCGAAGCGGACGAAGCGTCACTCTACGGAGCTATCCCGACCCTGGGAATCGTCGGGGTCCGACCCTGAGCGGGCTCCTCCCGCGGGTGGGCGTCCGGGCCGCGGGACTCCATCCGCCGGCGCAGCCGGAACCGTGCCGCGGGCACGACCAGGAGGTGCGCCAGCGCCACCCCGACCGTGTTGAGCAGGATGGCGTCGATGTCCACGACCTGTCCGGGCACCCCGGTCTGCAGCAGCTCGATGCCCAGGGAGATCAGGGTGCCCGCGGCGACCGCACGGGCCAGCGAGGCGAGCGGGGAGACGACGAGCCGCCCGCCCGCCATGGGCAGCAGCACTCCGAGCGGTGCGAGCAGCGCGAGCCCCTCGCCGATACGGCGGGCGGCCTCCGGCCAGCCCAGCGCGAGATCGGCTCTGATACCGGCGAACGGATGCAGGTTGGCGGGCCTCACCCAGGGCACGTCCAGCGGGCGCAGCGTGATCCAGGCGACGAGCGCCAGGTGTGCGACGAGGAGGACACCCCCTGTCACACGGACGCGGATCGCGGCGCTGCCGCCGATTGAGCCTTGACGCTGCACGCCCCCCTAGACGCCGCTCCCGGCACGATCGGTTCCCCTTCGTGACGGGGTCGCTCACCTCAGTGGCGCGCCCCACGGTTCACTCGCCGGTCACCTCGGTCGACGGCGGCGCCACCGCACCCGGGTGCGACCGCACCTGAGCCGTGCACCGGTAGCGGCGCAGCGGCCGGTCGTCCGGGCCGCCGAGGACGACCGTCCCGTCGTCGGCGGCGGTCGCCTCCGAGTCGGCGAACGTGCAGACGATCTGCCCGAGGGCGGAGGAGGTGAGGTCCTGCAGGCGGCTGCTGAGCCGGAACGTGCCCTCCGGGTCCTTGCCGCGCGGGCCGCTCACCGTCATGCCGCCGACCACGTCCGTCGTGTAGCCGGCCTGCTTCTCCGCGGGCGACGGCGTCATGGCGAGCTGGTCGAGCAGCCCCTGGGCCACCAGCACCCGGCGCTGCCGCTCGGCCGTGCCGTCGGGGATGTGCACCGAACGGTCCACCGTCACCAGCTGCGAGGCGCACAGCAGGAAGACCTGGACGGGAACGCCGCGGCCCGCCTGCGTGGCCAGGTCCGCACCGGACAGCGCGCACGGCACCCGGGACGGCGCCGGCCCGAAGTCCGTCGGCACCTGGGTGGCCCGGATCCCACAGCCGGCCAGCAGCGCGGCCAGCAACGGCACGGCGAGCCAGTGGCGCGCGCGGCGTACCGCCGCCGGGCGTGTGCCCCGTACGGCCACGCGGCGTCCGCCCGGCAGCACCGCCGGGCGACCGCCCCGTATCGCCGTCAGGCGTCCGCCCCGTGCCCTCATCGTGCACTCTCCTCGGTGCCGTTCCCGTTCCGCGTCTCCTGCTCGATCAGCGGTGACGCGTCGCGCAGCAGGCGCAGCGTGAACACCGCCCCGCCCTCCGGGGAGTTGGCGGCACCGATGCTGCCGCCGTGGATGTGCGCGTTCTCCTGCGCGATGGACAGACCGAGGCCGCTGCCCTCGGAGCGCGGGCGGGAGGCGCTCGCCTTGTAGAAGCGGTCGAAGACATGCGGCAGGACGTCCTCGGGGATGCCGGGGCCGTGGTCCCGCACCCGGATGACCAGCTCCTCGCCCTCCTCGCGCACCGAGACCCGTACCGGCGAACCCCCGTGCTTGAGGGCGTTGCCGATCAGGTTCGCGAGGATCACGTCGAGGCGGCGCGGGTCCAGGCGGGCCATGATGCCGCGCTCGGCATCGAGCTCGACGGCGTCCAGCCAGGCGCGGGCGTCGATGCACGCGGTGATCTGGTCGGCGATGTCCACGTCGTCCAGGACCAGCCGGGCCGTGCCCGCGTCGAAGCGGGTGACCTCCATCAGGTTCTCGACGAGGTCGCCGAGCCGCCGGGTCTCGCTGACCACCAGCCGCACGGCCGGCTCGATCATCGGGTCCACGCTGCCGGTCTCCGCGTCCAGCTCCTCCTCCAGCACCTCCGTGACGGCCGTGATCGCCGTCAGCGGCGTCCGCAGCTCGTGGGACATGTCGGCGACGAAGCGGCGGGATGCCTCCTCGCGGGCGCTCATGTCCGCGACCGTCTTCTCCAGGGACTCCGCGGCGCGGTTGAACGTCCGTGACAGCTCGGCCAGCTCGTCCGTGCCGGACACCCGCAGCCGGGTGTCCAGCTTGCCCTCGCCCAGGCGCCGGGCGGCGATGCCGAGGCGGTGCACCGGCTTCAGCACGGTCGTGGCGGCGGCCTGGGCGAGCAGCGCCGAGCCGATCAACGCGAGACCGGTGGCGATACCGAGCGACCAGGCGAGCGAGTCGAGGTCCTTGGCCTCCGGCTCCAGGGACTTGAGCATGTAGCCGGTCGTACCGCCGCCGATCACCTTGGCGCCGCCCACCAGGTACGGCTTGCCGCCCTCCACGATCCGCTGCCAGTACAGGTGGTGGGCGTACTTGTTGGTGGAGGACACCTTCTGCTGCTTGTCGACGGCCTTCCGCAGCGACGCGGGCACGTCCTCCAGCGTGAAGGAGTCCAGGTCGGAGTTGCCGACGACCGTCTTCCCGCGCTCGTCCCGCGCGATCAGCAGCACACTGAAGCGCTGGCTGCTGTTCGCCATCTGACCGGCGGTGCGCTGCAGTTCGTCCTGTGTCGGGTGCGGCGGCAGCGAACTCGCGTGGTTCTGCATCTCCTGCTGGAAGTCGCGCAGCACCGCGTCCTGGGCGCGGGTGAGCACGGCCTCCCGGTTCAGCCAGTACGCGATGCCGGACGCCGACACCGCGGCGGTCAGCGCGACGAGCCCGAACACCACGACCAGGCGCAGCCGCAGACTTGTGAAGCGCAGACGGGACTGTACGGTCCTGCGAGCCGCGGCCCAGCCGCGGATTCCCCCTGGCGAATCGGTCACTGAGGGGCGTCCAGCCGGTATCCGACCCCACGGACCGTACGAATGAGCGTGGGCGAGGACGGTACGTCCTCCACCTTGGCGCGCAGCCGCTGCACACACGCGTCGACCAGCCGCGAGTCGCCCAGGTAGTCGTGCTCCCACACCAGCCGCAGCAACTGCTGCCGGGACAGCGCCTGTCCGGGCCGCCGGCTCAGCTCCAGGAGCAGCCGCAGCTCGGTCGGCGTCAGTTGCAGGTCCTGGCCGTTCTTGGTGACGGTCATCGCGGCCCGGTCGATGACCAGGTTGCCGAAGGCCGCCGAATCGCTGGCCTCGCGCTCGCCGCGGCGCAGCACGGCCCGGATCCGGGCGTCCAGCACCCGCCCCTGCACGGGCTTGACGACATAGTCGTCGGCGCCGGACTCCAACCCGACCACGACGTCGATGTCGTCGCTGCGCGCGGTCAGCAGGATGATCGGCAGCTGGTCGGTGCGCCGGATGCGCCGGCACACCTCGAACCCGTCGATGCCGGGCAGCATCACGTCCAGCACGATCAGGTCCGGCCGCTGCTCGCGCAGCAGCTTCAGACCGTCCTCGCCGGTGGCAGCGGTGGCCACACGGTGCCCCTGGCGCGTCAGAGAGAGCTCCAGGGCCGTTCGGATGGCGTCGTCGTCCTCGATCAGCAACAGGGAAGGCACGGGGGTCATTCTGGCCCATGCCGTGGCCGTCTTTCGACTGTCGGGCTGCTCCGGCCCCTCCCGCACGGCAGGGCGCCACTGCCCGCAACGCCTGCGTAGCCGTATCGCTCCCCTCTGTGAGCGGGCTGTGGCATGGCTCCGGCCGACCCCTGTGACAGCTCTGTGACAGTCGACGGACACGGCCATGAACTGGCCCGGGCAAGCTCTTCGGCACAGGCAAGGAAGCGAGCCGACGACCGGGACTCCACGACGGGGGGCGCGAGATGAACACGCTGCAGGGCACAAGCACCAGCGCAGTGGTCACGCGTCTGCACGACGTGACCCGGGGCGAGAAGTCCGGAGCGGATGGGGGTACCTCCCTGCTCGAGCGTAGTCGAGAGCTTGGGGGAGGACGGGGGTGCGCTCGCGGCACCGGGCGTCAGCACACCGGGTTCATGACGGTGGTTGACGCTCACACGGGGGAAGCTCACGGGGGAGCCGCGTACGGGGAGGACTCGGGGGAGCGTCGCTCTGCGACGGAGGCGGAGTTCACCGCCTACGTCGAGGAGCGCCGCGCCTCCCTGTACGCCACCGCCTACCACCTGACCGGCGACCGCTTCGAGGCCGAGGACCTGCTGCAGAGCGCCCTGTTCTCGACCTACCGGGCGTGGGACCGGATCAGCGACAAGGCCGCCGTGGGGGGCTACCTGCGGCGCACGATGACCAACCTGCACATCAGCGCGTGGCGCCGCCGCAAGCTGAACGAGTACCCGACCGAGGAGCTGCCGGAGACGCCCGGCGACACGGACGCGATGCGCGGTACGGAGCTGCGCGCCGTCCTGTGGCAGGCGCTCGCCCGGCTGCCGGAACTCCAGCGCACCATGCTGGTCCTGCGCTACTACGAGGGCCGCACGGACCCGGAGATCGCGGAGATCCTCGACATCAGTGTGGGCACGGTGAAGTCGAGCATCTGGCGGTCGCTCCGCCGGCTGCGCGAGGACGAGGTCCTCAGCTTCGGCCGTGACCAGGAGGAGTCCTTCGGCGAGCTCGTCGCCTGAGGGACGGGGGGACACGGGGGAACGGGGGAGCGGTACCGGGGGAAACCGCGGGGGGAACACGGGGGAGCAAGAGGGAGCGGGACTGGAGGGCCGGGGGGTCCAACCAGTCCCGTTTCTTGTTTCCCGTGCTCGTTTCCGTGCGGTCCTCGGGTGGACGGGCTACGCCGCCGTACCCACCGACGCCCGCCGTCCCGCGGCCGCCGCGGCCAGACGGCTCAGTGCCTCGTCCCGGTCGCAGGCGTACGCGCCGAGCGCCGTCTGCCGGGCCACGATCGACCGCTCGGCGCGCATCAGCCGCCAGCCGCGGCGCAGCAGGAACGGCACCGACTTGCGGCCCTCCCTCAGGTCGCGCAGGAAGCGGCGGCGGAACGTGGTGAGGGGTCCCCGGGTCAGGCACAGCGCGTCCGCGAGCACCCCGAGCTCCCGGCAGCGCTCTATGACCTCGGCGGCGAAGACGCCCTCCGCGATGACCACCGGAGCACGGTCGATGTCCAGAGTCTCCTCGCCCGTACGCGCGCTCAGGGCGATGTCGTACACCGGCACGGTCGTACGGCCCGTGGCGCACAGTTCGGCGATGGCCGCGACCGCGACGTCCGCGTCCCACGACTGCGGATGGTCCCAGTCGATGTCCGAACTCCCCTCCACCAGGGGCAGTGTGGGGTCGTCACCCTCCTTGTAGAAGTCGTCGAGCCGCAGCACGGGCAGGCCCGAGCGGGCGGCGACGAGGGACTTGCCGGAGCCGGAGGGGCCGCACAGCAGCACGACGCGGGCGGGGACCGGGGGATGAAGACTCACGAGACACCAGTGTGACGCATTCCGTACACCCTGCGGACCCCGCGGGTCGACGTTTGGAGCGCAGATCACACCTCAACTACGCTGCGTGGCGACATCCTCACGTTTCGCAGCAAGAAGGTGGCAGCAGCCATGGCACGACACGCCTCCCCCAAGTCCCCCACCGCCCAGCGCGCGCTCGTCGCTCTCGCGACCGCGGGCGTCGCCCTGGGGGCGGGCGCCGCCTCGGCGTCGGCGGCGGACGGCGGTCCGCTGGCCGACGTGATGCGGACCCGGCCCACGTCGCTCGGCAAGGTCGACCCGCAGGCAGGGGTGTCGGCACTGACGGGGACCGTGGGGTACGTCACCGGGCCCGTGCGGTATGCGGCCGGGCCGCTCGCGGGCCTGAAGCCCAACCCGCTCGCCGGCACGGGCGTCGACCCGCTCGACAACGGCGTCGCCACCCAACTCGCCGACTTCAAACCGCTGTCGTCCCGGTCCCTGACCCGGCCGGTGGCCGAGGCGGAGTCGCTCGGCGGTGTGCCGGTGGTCGGGCAGGTGGTCGGGGCGTTGCGCTGACCGCTTCCCGACCGGCGGCCAACGACGCAGAGCCGCGCTTCCCCGGACGGGGGAAAGCGCGGCTCTGCCGTCTGTGGGCGGCGGGCGGTCCGTCGGCCGCCCCGCGGACCGGCGTCAGTACGACGAACCGGACGCGCCCAGCGAACCCGTCGGGTGCCAGACCGTCTTCGTCTCCAGGAAGGCCGTCATGCGCTCGATGCCGGGCGTCTCGAAGTAATCCACAGACTGTGGACGAAGAACCCGCTTCAGGTTGTCCGCCGCCGCGATCTCCAGCTCCTTCGCCAGGACGTCGTCGGCACCGGCCAGGTCGATCGCGTTGACGTCCTGGTGCGCGGCCAGCGGCGCGGCGATCTCCGCCGTCCGGCCGGACAGGACGTTCACGACACCACCCGGGACGTCGGAGGTGGCCAGCACCTCGCCCAGCGACAGGGCGGGCAGCGGGGCCTTCTCGGAGGCGACCACGATCGCCGTGTTGCCCGTGGCGATCACCGGGGCCACGACCGAGACGAGGCCGAGGAAGGACGACTCCTGCGGGGCCAGTACGGCGACCACGCCCGTCGGTTCGGGGGAGGAGAGGTTGAAGTACGGGCCCGCGACCGGGTTGGCACCGCCGATCACCTGGGCGATCTTGTCGGTCCAGCCCGCGTACCAGACCCAGCGGTCGATGGTCGCGTCCACGACCGCCGCCGCCTTCGACTTGGACAGTCCCTCCGCGTCGGCCACCTCGCGCACGAACTGGTCGCGCCGGCCCTCCAGCATCTCCGCGACGCGGTAGAGGACCTGGCCGCGGTTGTAGGCGGTCGCACCGGACCAGCCGCCGAACGCCTTGCGCGCGGCCACGACCGCGTCACGGGCGTCCTTGCGGGAGGAGAGGGGGGCGTTGGCCAGCCAGTTGCCCTTGGAGTCGGTCACCTCGTACACCCGGCCGCTCTCGGAACGCGGGAACTTCCCGCCGACGTACAGCTTGTAGGTCTTGAAGACGGTGAGCCGCTGCTGTTCGGACTTCTCAGACATCGAGGTACGCCTCCAGGCCGTGGCGGCCGCCCTCGCGGCCGAAGCCCGACTCCTTGTAGCCGCCGAACGGCGAGGTCGGGTCGAACTTGTTGAACGTGTTGGACCAGACGACACCGGCGCGCAGCTTGTTCGCGACGGCCAGGATCCGGGAGCCCTTCTCCGTCCAGATGCCGGCGGACAGGCCGTACTGCGTGTTGTTCGCCTTGGCCACTGCCTCGTCCGGCGTGCGGAAGGTGAGGACGGAGAGCACCGGGCCGAAGATCTCGTCGCGGGCGATGGTGTGGGCCTGGGTGACGTTCGTGAAGAGGGTCGGGGCGAACCAGTAGCCGCTCTCCGGGATGTCGCAGGCAGGGGACCAGCGCTCGGCGCCCTCCGCCTCGCCCTGCTCGGCGAGCGCGGTGATCCGGGCCAGCTGCTCGGCGGAGTTGATCGCGCCGATGTCGGTGTTCTTGTCCAGCGGGTCGCCGAGGCGCAGCGTGGACAGGCGGCGCTTGAGGGAGTCCAGCAGCTCGTCCTGGACCGACTCCTGGACGAGGAGACGGGAGCCCGCGCAGCAGACCTGGCCCTGGTTGAAGAAGATGCCGTTCACGATGCCCTCGACGGCCTGGTCGATCGGGGCGTCGTCGAAGACGATGTTGGCGCCCTTGCCGCCCAGTTCGAGCGTGAGCTTCTTCTTCGTGCCCGCCACCGTGCGGGCGATCTCCTTGCCGACGGCCGTGGAGCCGGTGAAGGCGACCTTGTTCACGTCCGGGTGCGCGACGAGGGCGGCGCCGGTGTCGCCGTAGCCGGGGAGGATGTTGACGACACCCTTGGGCAGGCCTGCCTGGCGGCAGATGTCCGCGAAGAACAGGGCGGACAGCGGGGTCGTCTCCGCCGGCTTGAGGACGACCGTGTTGCCGGTGGCCAGCGCCGGGGCGATCTTCCACGCCAGCATGAGCAGGGGGAAGTTCCAGGGGATGACCTGGCCGGCGACGCCCAGCGGACGCGGGTTCGAGCCGCTGTGCCCGTTCGTCGTCCTCCGGCCGAACCCGGCGTACTCCAGCTTGTCGGCCCAGCCCGCGTAGTAGAAGAAGTGCGCGGCGACCAGGGGCAGGTCGGCGTCGCGGGTCTCCTTGATGGGCTTGCCGTTGTCCAGCGTCTCCAGGACCGCGAGCTCGCGGCTGCGCTCCTGGATGATGCGGGCGATGCGGAACAGGTACTTGGCGCGCTCGGAGCCGGGCAGCGCCGACCACTTCTCGAACGCCTTGCGGGCGGCCTTCACCGCTCGGTCGACGTCGGCCTCACCGGCCTGGGCGACCTCGGACAGCACCTCTTCCGTGCTGGGCGAGATCGTCTTGAAGACCTTGCCGTCGGCCGCCTCGGTGAACTCGCCGTCGATGAACAGGCCGTAGGAGGGGGCGATGTCGACGATCGAGCGGGACTCGGGCGCCGGTGCGTACTCGAATGCGGATGCCATGGTGATCAGTCCACCGTCACGTAGTCGGGGCCGGAGTAGCGGCCGGTGGCCAGCTTCTGACGCTGCATCAGCAGATCGTTCAGCAGCGAGGAGGCGCCGAAGCGGAACCAGTGGTTGTCCAGCCAGTCCTCACCGACGGTCTCGTTGACCAGGACGAGGAACTTGATCGCGTCCTTGCTGGTGCGGATGCCGCCGGCCGGCTTCACGCCGACCTGGACGCCGGTCTGCGCGCGGAAGTCGCGCACGGCCTCCAGCATGAGGAGGGTGTTGGCGGGCGTGGCGTTGACCGCGACCTTGCCCGTCGAGGTCTTGATGAAGTCGGCACCCGCCAGCATGCCGAGCCAGCTCGCGCGCCGGATGTTGTCGTACGTCGACAGCTCGCCGGTCTCGAAGATGACCTTCAGGCGGGCGGACGTCCCGCAGGCCTCCTTCACGGCGGTGATCTCGTCGTACACCTTCAGGTACCGGCCGGCGAGGAACGCCCCGCGGTCGATGACCATGTCGATCTCGTCGGCGCCCGCGGCGACGGCCTCACGCACGTCGGCCAGCTTCACGTCGAGGGCGGCACGGCCGGCCGGGAAGGCGGTGGCGACCGAGGCCACCTTCACGCCGGAGCCCGCGACGGCCTCCTTGGCGACGGCCACCATGTCGGGGTAGACGCAGACCGCCGCGGTCGACGGGGTCGTACGGTCCGTCGGGTCGGGGTGGACCGCCTTGGCGCCGAGCGCCCGGACCTTGCCCGGGGTGTCCGCGCCTTCCAGCGTCGTCAGGTCGACCATCGAGATGGCGAGGTCGATGGCGTACGCCTTCGCGGTGGTCTTGATGGATCGGGTGCCGAGCGAGGCGGCGCGCGCCTCGAGGCCGACCGCGTCGACGCCGGGCAGCCCGTGGAGGAAGCGGCGCAGCGTGCTGTCGGACGCGGTGACGTCCGACAGGGCGTGTGCTGTGGGTGCAGTGGTGGGCATGGTCACCAGCCGAGCATATCTACGCGCGTAGCGGCTGTACACCCCCGTGTGCGCATCGCAACGCCGACGCGATGCCGCCGAGACCGCCCACGACCGCGCCGGCCCCGTCGTGCAGAATCGGGACCATGACGACGCCCGAGCACGAGTCACCAGCGCCGCAGCCGCCGGCCCCCGAGTTCAGGGACCGGGTCCACCGGTCGTCCGGAGGCATCGCGGGCGGTGTCCTGCTGCTCGCCATCGTCGCGTGGCTCGGCTTCGACGCCCTGTTCACCGGCCACGGCCGCACCCCGTGGCTGGCGCTCGCAGCGATGATCCTCGTCGTGCCGCTGGTGGTCGCCTTCACCCTGCGGCCGGCCGTGTACGCCAACGACGAGCGGCTGCGCATCCGCAACCCCTTCCGCGTGATCGTCCTGCCCTGGGGCCAGGTCGCCGCCCTGCGGTCGGGCTACTCGAACGAGGTCATCGCCAAGTCCGGCACCAAGTACCAGCTGTGGGCGGTGCCCGTGTCGATGCGGGCACGCAAGAGGGCGGCACGGCAGCAGGCGCGGGCCGCCGGGGCCGGGGATCGCGGGAAGGACCGGCTGCTGCGGCCTCGGCCCTTCGGCCCCGGCGCACTGGACGCCGGCTCAGTGGGTCCCGCAGGCCCGACCGGTCCCGTCCGCGCCGCCACCGACCAGATCGTGGATGACCTGCGCCAGCTGCACGAGACCCGAGAGCAGGAGGAGACGGCTCAGGGTGAGGTGACGGTCCGCTGGGCCTACGAGATCGCGGGGCCGGCGGTCGCGGGAGCGGTGGTGCTGGCGATTCTGCTGGCGGTGGGCTGAGCCGGGCGGGCTGCTCGGCGAGCTGTTGAGGCGGGGGTGGGGTGGGTTGCCCGGGGGTTGGCTCGGGTGAGCGCACGTTGCGGAGGTGGCTGTCGGGCCGCCCGCTTCTTTGCCAGGGTCGTGCTTCCGCGGGACGAGTCAAGGGCGCTGCACTCCGCTGCGCTGCGTTCCGCGTCGGCTGCGCCGATCGGCCTCCGGCCGACCCTTGACTAGTCCCGCTCCAGCACGGGGGAGAAGCGTGCGGGCGGCCGGGGGTGGAACGGGGGGCCGGCGGCGTTCAAGGAGCCTGTCGTCCGGCTTGTGCCCGGTGGCTGGGCGGGCGCATCAACGCCTCACATGCACGCCGGGCCGGCAAAGCGGCGTGCGGCCGGTGGATGGTCGTGGGTGGCGAGTGGCGAGTGGCGGGTGGGTGGGTGTGCGGAGAGTGCAACACATCCGCGTCATCTGTCGCACTTCGCGGGAGAGACACTGCCCGCACCCGGCGAGCGGCGAGCGCGACGGTCTCCCGTCCCTCCTTCGGGGTCGGCGATCGGGCCGTGTGAGTGGCGGTGCCCGTCATGGCAGCTCTGTCTGCGCATGTGCCGCCGGTCGCCGCTGGCCCCTGCGCTCCCCTTCCCATCTGTACGCCGTGTGAGCCGACGGCCGGGCCCGCCCGCGCACCGTGAGCACCAAGTCCGCAGATGCGCCGCCCATCCGCGGTCGCGTTCCCGCCTTCACACCGTCAGCCGCTGAACCCACCCCCTGCAGACGAGACGCGATCGCGCACCCGCTACCGGCCGTATGCCGCTGAACCCACCCGCCCTGCAGGCGAGATGCGATCGCGAACCACTATCGGCCGTATGCCGCTTTGCCGGCCCGGCGTGCAGGCGAGGCGCGATCGCGTACCCGCTATCGGCCGTATGCCGCTGGACCCACCCGGCGTGCAGGCGAGGCGCGATCGCGCCACGAACCCCGGACCCCGAGTACAGCGCAGCCCACTCGCAGGTCGCCCGGCCTGGGTGCCCGTTCCTCCGGGCCGCTCGCTCGCTTCTCCCCCGTGCTGGAGCGGGACTAGTCGAGGGTGGCCCGAAGGGCCATCGGCGCAGCCGACGCGGAACGCAGCGCAGCGGAGTGCAGCGCCCTTGACTCGGCCCGCGGAAGCACGATCCTGACAAAGAAGCGAGCGGCCCAACAGCCCCTTCACAACCCCCGGCGAGCCGAAGCCCTGCCGTCGCGCACCCCCGCCCGGGGGCAGGTCAGATGCCTGCCGCCGCCGACAGGTCCCGCTTGATCGACGCCAGCAGCTCCGTGGCCCTCGCCCGGGCCGCCGGGAGGTCGGCGTGCGCCGCGACCGGGACCACGACCTCCAGATAGCACTTGAGCTTGGGCTCCGTACCGCTGGGGCGGACGATCACGCGGGCGCCGTCGAGCGTGTAGCGCAGGCCGTCCGTGGGCGGGAGCGTGTCCGTGCCCTGGGTGAGGTCCTCCGACTTCGTGATGGGCAGCCCCGCCAGCGCGGTCGGAGGCTGCTCACGCAGGCGGCGCATCGCGGCGGCGATGAGCGACAGGTCCTGGACGCGGACCGAGAGCTGGTCGGTGGCGTGCAGGCCGTGCTCGACGGCGAGGTCGTCGAGCAGGTCCAGCAGCGTGCGGCCCTCGGACTTCAGCTGTGAGGCGAGCTCCGTGATCAGGAGCGCCGCGGTGATGCCGTCCTTGTCGCGTACGCCGTCCGGGTCCACGCAGTAGCCGAGCGCCTCCTCGTAGCCGTAGCGCAGGCCCTCGACACGGGCGATCCACTTGAAGCCGGTGAGGGTCTCCTCGTACGGCAGGCCCGCCTTCTCCGCGATGCGGCCGAGGAGGGAGGAGGAGACGATCGACTCGGCGAACGTGCCGCGCGCGCCGCGCCGGACCAGGTGGGCCGCCAGCAGGGCCCCGACCTCGTCGCCGCGGAGCATGCGCCAGTCGGTGCCGTCCTTGACGGCGGCGGCGCAGCGGTCGGCGTCCGGGTCGTTGGCGATGACCAGGTCGGGGTCCGTCTCGCGGGCCTTGGCGAAGGCGAGGTCCATGGCCCCGGGCTCTTCCGGGTTGGGGAAGGCGACGGTCGGGAAGTCCGGGTCGGGTTCGGCCTGCTCGGCGACGAGGACCGGCTCGGGGAAGCCGGCCCGGGCGAAGGCCGCGAGGAGGACGTCCTTGCCGACGCCGTGCATCGCCGTGTAGACGGTGCGGGCGATGCGCGGGGAGTCCGGGGAGAGGACGGCGTCCGTGCGGGCGAGGTAGGCCTCGAGGACGCCGTCGTCCAGGGTGTCCCAGCCTGCGTCCGGGCGGGGGACGGCCGTGAGGGTCGTGATCGCGTCGATCTCGGCCGCGATCTCGGCGTCCGCCGGGGGCACGATCTGGGAACCGTCGCCGAGATAGACCTTGTAGCCGTTGTCGCGCGGCGGATTGTGGCTGGCGGTGACCTCCACGCCGGCGACCGCGCCGAGGTGCCGGATGGCGAAGGCGAGGACGGGGGTGGGCAGGGGGCGGGGGAGGAGGGCCGCGCGCAGACCCGCGCCCGTCATGACGGCCGCGGTGTCCCGGGCGAAGTCGGCGGACTTGTGGCGGGCGTCGTAACCGATGACGACGAGGCCGTCGCCGTGCCCCTTGGCCTTGAGATACGCGGCGAGGCCCGCGGCGGCGCGGATGACCACCGAGCGGTTCATGCGCATGGGGCCGGCGCCGAGTTCGCCGCGCAGGCCGGCGGTGCCGAACTGGAGGGTGCCGCTGAAACGCGCGGCGAGCTCGGCGTGGTCCCCGGCGTCGATGAGCTTGGCGAGTTCGTCACGGGTGTCCGCGTCGGGGTCCTCGGCCAGCCACGCCTTGGCCCGTGCGATGAGTTCGTCGTGCACGTCGGGTCAACCTCTCGTTGTGTGGTCGGTGGCGTTGCGTATCGGGGCGGGCGGGTGCGTCGGGCATCGCTTTCCCGTCCAGTGCAGCACGGCGGCCGGGCACGGGGGAGCCGGGTGCGGCGGCATGTCGGCCGGCGCCTGTCGGCCCAGGCCGGCGACGCCTCAGCGTGTGACGAGGCCGAAGGCCGACCCGGGAGTCTGGGGGCGGAGCCCCCAGAGGAGGGCACCCCGTGCGAGGGTGCCCTACAGCCGTTCCAGCACCTGCGCCAGCAGCGCCCCCATCCGCGTGGCGGAGTCGCGGCCCGCCTGCAGGACCTCCTCGTGGTTCAGCGGCTCGCCCGTCATACCGGCGGCGAGGTTCGTGACCAGGGAGATGCCCAGGACCTCGGCGCCCGCCTCGCGCGCGGCGATCGCCTCGAGGACCGTCGACATGCCGACCAGGTCCGCGCCGATGGTGCGGGCCATGCGGATCTCCGCCGGGGTCTCGTAGTGCGGGCCGGTGAACTGCGCGTAGACGCCCTCCTCGAGGGTGGGGTCGATCTCCTTGCACAGGGCGCGCAGGCGCGGGGAGTACAGGTCGGTGAGGTCGACGAAGTTCGCGCCGACGATCGGGGAGGTCGCGGTCAGGTTGATGTGGTCGCTGATCAGGACCGGCTGGCCCGGGCGCATCGTCTCGCGCAGGCCGCCGCAGCCGTTGGTCAGCACGACGGTCTTGGCGCCGGCGGCGACGGCGGTGCGGACGCCGTGCGCGACGGCGGCGACGCCGCGGCCCTCGTAGTAGTGCGTACGGCCGAGGAAGACCAGGGCACGCTTGTCGCCGATCCGGTACGAGCGGATCTTGCCGCCGTGGCCCTCGACGGCCGGCGGCGGGAAGCCGGGCAGCTCGGTGACGTGGTGCTCGGCGGCGGGGGCGCCGAGGGCGTCGACGGCCGGAGCCCAGCCGGAGCCCATCACGAGGGCGACATCGTGGGTCTCGGCACCCGTCAGCTCGCGCAGGCGCGCGGCGGCGGCGTCGGCGGCGGCGTAGGGGTCGCCCTGGATGTCGTCCGGAAGAAGAGATGCGTTCACGCGCATGAGGGTAGCCGGTCTTTGCCTACGCGCGTAGATGACGGAGGTCACGGCAATGCGATCGTTGTCTTGCCGTTTTCGGAGAAAGGGGGGAAACGTGCTGAAAGAGGTCAGCAGGGCCGCTTGCGCAGCTCCATCACATAGTCGTGCGGCGCCCCCGCGGACTCCGCCGCGTCCGCGATCTCGCCCAGGTAGCGGGCCGAGGGGAGGCCGCCCTCGTAGGCGTTGAGGACGTACGCCCATGCCGTCTCCTCGCCGTCCAGCGTGTGGACACGGACGCTGCGCAGCCGGCGGTAGACGTCGAGGCCCACGCCCTCCCAGCGGTCCATCGACTCCTCGTCCATCGGCGCGATGTCGTACAGCGCGACGAAGACCTGCGACAGTGGGTCCTCCACGATCGTCGCGAGGGCGCCCTCCCACCCCATGTGCTCGCCCCCGAAGGTCAGCCGCCAGCCGTTCAGCCAGCCCGTGGCGCGCAGCGGCGAATGGGGAGCGCGGCGGGTCATCAGCCGCGCGTCGAGGTTGCCGGCGTACGCGGCGTAGAGCGACATGGAGTCGAGGGTACGGCAGCGTTTCGGGCGCCTCTGCCGTAACAGAAGCATCACCGGCCGCCCCCAGGAGGAGCGCCGCCCGAAGCGTGCGGGACAATGGAGTACGTGACTCGGATCGTGATCATCGGTGGCGGACCCGGCGGATACGAAGCGGCGCTGGTGGCCGCACAACTCGGCGCGGAGGTGACCGTCGTCGACTGCGACGGTCTGGGCGGGGCGTCGGTGCTCACCGACTGCGTGCCGTCCAAGACACTCATCGCGACGGCCGAGGTGATGACCACCTTCGACTCCTCGTACGAAGAGCTCGGAATCATCGTCGCCGACGACACGCCACCCCTTGAGCGGGCCGCTCGCGTGGTCGGGGTCGACCTCGGCAAGGTCAACCGACGGGTCAAGCGGCTCGCGCTCGCCCAGTCACACGACATCACCGCCTCCGTCACGCGCGCCGGCGCCCGGGTCATGCGCGGCCGCGGCCGGCTGGAGGGCATGCAGGCCCTGGACGGCTCGCGCAAGGTCGTCGTGCGCGCCGCGGACGGCAGCGAGGAGACGCTCACCGCCGACGCCGTGCTCATCGCCACCGGCGGTCACCCGCGCGAGCTGCCCGACGCGCAGCCCGACGGCGAGCGGATCCTGAACTGGACCCAGGTCTACGACCTCGACGAGCTGCCCGAGGAGCTGATCGTCGTGGGGTCCGGTGTCACCGGTGCCGAGTTCGCCGGCGCCTACCAGGCCCTCGGGTCCAAGGTCACCCTCGTCTCCTCGCGCGACCGTGTGCTGCCGGGCGAGGACCCCGACGCCGCCGCCGTCCTCGAGGAGGTCTTCCGGCGTCGCGGCATGAACGTCATGGCCCGCTCCCGGGCGCAGTCCGCCAAGCGCGTGGGCGACCGGGTCGAGGTCACTCTCTCCGACGGCCGCGTGATCACCGGCTCGCACTGCCTGATGGCCGTCGGCGCCATACCCAACAGCAGCGGGATGGGTCTGGAGGAGGCCGGGGTCAAGCTGCGCGAGTCCGGGCACATCTGGACGGACAAGGTCTCCCGCACGACGGCTCCGGGCGTGTACGCGGCCGGTGACGTGACCGGTGTCTTCGCGCTGGCGTCCGTGGCCGCCATGCAGGGACGCATCGCCATGTACCACTTCCTGGGCGACGCGGTGGCCCCGCTCAACCTGAAGACCGTCTCCTCGAACGTCTTCACCGACCCCGAGATCGCCACCGTCGGCTACACGCAGGCCGACGTGGACGCGGGCAAGATCGACGCCCGGGTCGTCAAGCTGCCGCTGCTGCGCAACCCGCGCGCGAAGATGCAGGGCATCAGGGACGGCTTCGTGAAGATCTTCTGCCGCCCCGGCACGGGGATCGTCGTCGGCGGTGTCGTGGTCGCGCCGCGCGCCTCGGAACTGATCCATCCCATCTCGATCGCGGTCGACAACAATCTGACGGTCGAACAGATCGCGAACGCCTTCACCGTGTACCCGTCCTTGTCGGGCTCGATCGCCGAGGTGGCGCGGCAGTTGCACACTCGGAAGACATCGGGCGAGGGCTGACGGCCCGGGCGCCCGCTTTCCGGCCGACCCGCAGGTCAGGCGGCTGGTCGCGGCGGGCGGCCGGTGATGTCCACGGCAGGGGCGGCCCGGATGGGCATGGATCGGGCGCCTATACCACTTTCCGCCCTGCCGTGCGAACAACTTCTGTTATTCGGCGCAAACTGCTGAAAGCAGACGGTCGTTGGGGTTACTGTCAGTTTCGTGTTCGCTGCAGAACGTCGTCAACTGATCCTCGAAATGGTGCGGGCCAACGGGGCAGTGTCGCTCCGTGAGCTCGCCCGCGTCGTCCAGACCTCCGAAGTGACCGTACGGCGGGACGTGCGCGCACTGGAGGCCGAAGGACTCCTCGACCGCCGGCACGGCGGTGCGGTCCTGCCGGGCGGGTTCACCCGGGAGTCCGGCTTCCCGCAGAAGTCCCACCTCGCGACCGCCGAGAAGACGGCCATCGCCGACCTCGGCGCGAGCTTCGTCGAAGAGGGCGAGGCCATCGTCGTCGGAGCAGGTACGACCACGCAGGAGCTGGCCCGCCGGCTCGCGCGGGTGCCCGGGCTGACCGTCGTGACCAACTCGCTCCTGGTCGCCCAGGCGCTGGCGCACGCCAACCGCGTCGAGGTGGTCATGACCGGCGGCACCCTGCGCGGCTCCAACTACGCCCTGGTCGGCAGCGGCGCGGAGCAGTCCCTCCAGGGTCTCAGGGTCTCCAAGGCCTTCCTGTCCGGCAGCGGACTCACCGCCGAGCGCGGTCTGTCCACGTCGAACATGCTCTCCGCGTCCGTGGACCGGGCGCTGGTCCAGGCGGCGGCCGAGGTGGTCGTGCTCGCCGACCACACCAAGCTGGGCACGGACACGATGTTCCAGACGGTGCCGACGGACGTCATCACCCGACTGGTGACGGACGAGCCCCCGGCGCACGACGACCGCGCGGCGACGGAACTGCAGGCGCTGGCCGACCAGGGTGTGCAGATCGCGGTCGCCGGGGCCTCGGCCGCGGACCCGATTCCGGCGGGCAGCCGGCAACGGCGGGACGTGCCCCTCCCCGGGCCCCGCCGCAGCCAGGCCCCCGGCCCACAGCTCCGCAGTGCCACGGCCCTCGGCGAGCACCCCCCGGGAGAGCGCGCCCGGGTGGCGGACCTGCGCCGTCGCTGACGCACGGTCGCAGGCGTTCGGCCCCGCGGGGGCCACGATCCGGGTGGCCGGCGCCGTACGGCGCCCGTGCGGCCCGACTCCTCGTCCGCCGGACGACTCGGCTCGCTCAGAGCCGTCAGGAAAGCAGGCGCCCGGCGGGCCGGGTTTCTCCGGTCCGCCGGGCGTTGTGCCGACCGCGTAGGTCAGGCGGTGCCGTCAGTCCTTGATCTCGCAGATGGCGGCGCCGGAGGTGATGGAGGCGCCGACCTCGGCGCTCAGGCCCTTGATGGTGCCCGCCTTGTGGGCGTTCAGCGGCTGTTCCATCTTCATGGCCTCCAGGACGACGACCAGGTCGCCTTCCTTGACCTCCTGGCCTTCCTCGACCGCGACCTTCACGATCGTGCCCTGCATCGGCGAGGCGAGGGTGTCACCGGAGGCCACCGGCCCCGACTTGCGGGCCGCGCGCCGCTTCGGCTTCGCGCCGGCCGCCAGGCCCGTGCGGGCCAGGGACATGCCCAGGGAGGAGGGGAGGGAGACCTCCAGGCGCTTGCCGCCGACCTCGACGACGACCGTCTCGCGGCCCGGTTCCTCCTCGGCCTCCGCCTCGGCGGGCGCGGTGAAGGGCTTGATGTCGTTGACGAACTCGGTCTCGATCCAGCGGGTGTGGACCGTGAACGGGCCGTCCTGCCCGTGCACCTCCGGAGCGAACGCGGGGTCGGTGACGACCTTGCGGTGGAACGGGATCGCGGTGGCCATGCCCTCGACCTGGAACTCCGCAAGCGCGCGGGCGGCCCGCTGGAGGGCTTCCTTGCGGGTGCGGCCGGTCACGATGAGCTTGGCCAGCAGCGAGTCCCACGCCGGGCCGATCACGCTGCCGGACTCCACGCCCGCGTCCAGGCGCACGCCGGGGCCGGAGGGCGGGGCGAACGTCGTCACGGTGCCGGGGGCGGGGAGGAAGTTGCGGCCGGGGTCCTCGCCGTTGATGCGGAACTCGAAGGAGTGGCCGCGCAGTTCGGGGTCGTCGTAGCCGAGCGGCTCGCCGTCGGCGATGCGGAACATCTCGCGGACCAGGTCGATCCCGGCGACTTCCTCGGTGACCGGGTGCTCGACCTGCAGACGGGTGTTGACCTCCAGGAAGGAGATGGTGCCGTCCTGGCCGACCAGGAACTCGCAGGTGCCCGCGCCTTCGTAGCGGGCCTCCTTCAGGATGGCCTTCGAGGCGCGGTACAGCTCGGCGACCTGCTCCTCGTTCAGGAACGGCGCCGGGGCCTCCTCGACCAGCTTCTGGTGGCGGCGCTGCAGGGAGCAGTCACGGGTGGAGACGACGACCACGTTGCCGTGCTTGTCGGCCAGGCACTGGGTCTCCACGTGGCGGGGCCGGTCCAGGTAGCGCTCCACGAAGCACTCGCCGCGGCCGAAGGCGGCCACCGCCTCGCGCACCGCCGACTCGTACAGCTCGGGGACCTCTTCCAGGGTGCGGGCGACCTTCAGGCCGCGTCCGCCACCGCCGAAGGCGGCCTTGATGGCGATCGGCAGCCCGTGCTCCTCAGCGAAGGCGACGACCTCCTCGGCCCCGGAGACGGGGTCGGGGGTGCCGGCGACCAGGGGGGCGCCGGCGCGCTGGGCGATGTGGCGGGCGGCGACCTTGTCGCCCAGGTCGCGGATGGCCTGCGGCGGCGGGCCGATCCAGATCAGCCCGGCGTCCAGCACCGCCTGGGCGAAGTCCGCGTTCTCGGAGAGGAAGCCGTAGCCGGGGTGGACGGCGTCCGCGCCGGAGTCCTCGGCCGCCTGCAGGACCTTGTCGATGTCCAGGTAGCTGGTGGCCGGGGTGTCACCGCCCAGGGCGAACGCCTCGTCCGCGGCGCGGACGTGCACGGCGTCCCGGTCCGGATCGGCGTACACGGCCACGCTGGCGATCCCGGCGTCCCGGCAGGCCCGGGCGACGCGGACAGCGATTTCGCCACGGTTGGCGATCAACACCTTGCGCACGTTGGCTCCCTCTCCTTGAAACAAGCCGAGTTTAGGGACTGCCGACACGACGTTTCGACCCATCCCCAGTGGTGAGCTTGCCCACACGGAGCGTGAAACGAGGCTCACTCAACCTGCGAAGTCCCTTGTCGCACCGCCGCACATGGGAATCCACCGGAAAACCCTAGCCCGCCGACGTGGCCAAGGTCTCTATGAAGTAGTCCCGCCGCCCGTCGTGTTTCTTTGTGGAGTCCCTACTAATGGCCCAATGAATCTTTGCTCCTGCCGGACCTCTTGTCCGAAGGTTTACCCGTTAGTAGCGTTCGCGATGCTGAAGGAAACCAGAGGGCACTCGAAGGTGGGTGGAGGCCGGTGGTCCGCAGACCGGTGGCATGGGTCGTGGCGATCGTCCTCTTCGTGGAGGCGTTCGGTGTCGCGCTGCTGAACTGGTTCCTCGGAGTGGTCGTCGACCACCAGAACATGTCCATGGCGGGCGTCGATCCGCACGCCATGTCCGTGTCGTCGAAGGCGGCCGGCGTCGTCTTCGGGCTCTATTTCGCGGTGTGCGGGCTGGCCGCCCTGCTGGTCGCCGTGCGCGACCGCGCGCCGTCCGGCATCCGGCGCATCCTGCTGATCAGCGCCGCGGTGGTGCACGGCCTGCTCGGGGCGTTCGTGGTGGGCCTGGTCGGCTGGGGCGCGTTCGGATTCATGATGGTCGTGCTCGGGCTGATCGTGCTCACCCTGATGACGTACGACCGCCCGGGAGGCGCGGCGGCCGGTGCGCCGCCCGCCGGCGACGGTCCGGAGGACGGCGACAGGGCCGCGCGGCAGGCCCCGGAGCCCGCCGAGTCCCCGGAGCGGGCCGGGCCTCTGGAGGGCGGCGGCCCCGCGCCCGTCGCCCCCTGAACCTCGCCCGGGCGCCTGTCGACACGACAGAGCCCGGGTCCCCGTCGACACGACAGAGCCCGGGCCCGCCTCGCTCACCGCTCCCGCGGTGCCCACAACTCCGTGATGCCCACGCCCAGTTCGGCCAGCAGCCGGCGGATCAGGGGCAGCGAGATGCCGATGACGTTGCCGTGGTCGCCGTCGATGCCGTCGATGAAGGGCGCAGAGCGGCCGTCGAGCGTGAAGGCTCCCGCCACGTGGAGAGGCTCGCCGGAGGCCACGTAGGCGGCGATCTCCTCGTCCGTGGGCTCACCGAAGCGGACCACGGTGGACGCGGTGGCGGACGCGTACCGCCCGCTGACCGTGTCGTAGACGCAGTGGCCGGTCTGGAGCGTGCCCGCCCGGCCGCGCATCGACTTCCAGCGGGCCGTCGCCTCCTCGGCGTCCGAAGGTTTGCCGAGGGCCTCGCCGTCCAGGTCGAGCACGGAGTCGCAGCCGATCACCAGGGCGCCCTTGACCTCGGGCTTTGCCGCCACGACGGAGGCCTTGGCCTCGGCGAGCGCGAGCGCGAGTTCGGCGGGGGTCGGGGCGGTGACGGCGTCCTCGTCGACCCCGCTGACGATCACCTCGGGGTCGAGCCCGGCCTGTCGGAGCAGTCCGAGCCGGGCGGGGGACTGGGAGGCGAGAACGAGACGGCGGCGCGGCTGATCGGTCATGCGCTCAGCGTATAGGCGGCCCTCATCTGGTGCCGATGATGATCATCGCCAGCACCATGGCCAGCGCCATGAGGACCCCAAGCCGCCTCAACATCTCCTGCGTCTCGCGGAGTTCCTCGGGCGGCTCGTTCTCGGGGTCGGACCACAGCATGCCTTCCATCGTCCGGCGGGTGGCCGCGGCGGCGCCTGAGTACCCGTACTCAACTTCCGGCGCCGGCCGCCGGGCCGTCTGCCGACGGCACACGGCACACGGCTTCGGCGGTCACCTGCACCGGACGACGCGGGTGCGTGGTGACGGCCGAAGCCGTCGCGAAGGCGCCGGGCGTGCCGGACCCCGGAAGCCGTCGCGGACGTGCCGGACGTGCCGGACGTGCGCCTGCCCCCCGGACGTGACCGAGGGGCCCGGGGTCAGCCGGGCCAGTAGGTCCGGGCCCAGGCCGTCGGGCCCGGCTGGGGAACGCGGTGGGCGGCGACACGGGCCGGGTCGGCCCAGGAGTCCCGCTGCGCCGCGCCGGACGGCGTGGCCGCCGCCGCCGCGGCGCGGGCGCGGACCACCGCCAGGGCGGCGGCCAGCTCCTCCAGGGTAGGATTGCCCCGTATGACCTTGATGTTCATGACGGCTCCCAAGAGTCCCGGGGTTACAGAGGGATGTTGCCGTGCTTCTTCGGGGGAAGGGATTCCCGCTTCGTGCGCAGCTGACGCAGGCCGCGGACGATGTGGCGGCGGGTGTCCGACGGCATGACCACCGCGTCGATGTAACCGCGCTCGGCCGCGACGTACGGGTTGAGGAGCGTGTCCTCGTACTCCTGGATCAGCCGCGCCCGGGTCGCCTCCGGGTCGTCGGCCTCGCCGATCGTGCGGCGGTGCAGGATGTTGACGGCGCCCTGCGCGCCCATGACGGCGATCTGGGCGGTCGGCCAGGCGAGGTTGAGGTCGGCGCCCAGGTGCTTGGAGCCCATGACGTCGTAGGCCCCGCCGAACGCCTTCCGGGTGATCACCGTGATCAGCGGGACGGTGGCCTCGGCGTAGGCGAAGATCAGCTTGGCGCCGCGGCGGATGATGCCCTCGTGTTCCTGGCCGACGCCGGGCAGGAAGCCGGGCACGTCGACGAAGGTGATGACCGGGAGGTTGAAGGCGTCGCACGTCCGCACGAAACGGGCGGCCTTCTCGCTGGCGTCGATGTCCAGGCAGCCGGCGAACTGCATCGGCTGGTTGGCGACGATGCCCACCGGGCGGCCCTCGACCCGGCCGAAGCCGGTGAGGATGTTCGGCGCGAACAGCGGCTGCGTCTCGAAGAACTCGCCGTCGTCCAGGACGTGCTCGATGACCGTGTGCATGTCGTACGGCTGGTTCGCACTGTCCGGCACCAGCGTGTCCAGCTCGCGGTCCTCCTCGGTGACGGTGAGGTCCGCCTCCTCCGGGAAGGCCGGGGGCTCGCTGAGGTTGTTCGACGGCAGGTACGACAGCAGCTGCTTGACGTACTCGATCGCGTCCTTCTCGTCCCCGGCCATGTGGTGGGCCACGCCGGAGGTGGAGTTGTGGGTGCGGGCGCCGCCCAGCTCCTCGAAACCGACGTCCTCGCCGGTGACCGTCTTGATGACGTCCGGGCCGGTGATGAACATGTGCGAGGTCTGGTCGACCATGATCGTGAAGTCGGTGATGGCCGGCGAGTAGACGGCACCGCCCGCGCACGGACCCACGACGAGTGAGATCTGCGGGATGACACCGGAGGCGTGCGTGTTGCGCCGGAAGATCTCCCCGTACGCGCCGAGCGAGGCGACGCCTTCCTGGATCCGGGCGCCACCGGAGTCGTTGATGCCGATGACCGGGCAGCCGGTCTTCAGGGCGAAGTCCATCACCTTGACGATCTTCTGTCCGTAGACCTCGCCCAGCGCCCCGCCGAAGACCGTGAAGTCCTGGGAGAACACCGCGACCGGGCGGCCGTCCACGGTCCCGTACCCGGTGACGACACCGTCTCCGTACGGGCGGTTCTTCTCCAGCCCGAAGTTGGTGGAGCGGTGCCGGGCGAACTCGTCCAACTCGACGAACGAGTCCTCGTCGAGCAGCAGTTCGATCCGCTCACGGGCCGTCAGCTTGCCCTTCGCGTGCTGTTTCTCGACCGCGCGCTCCGAGCCGGCGTGCGTCGCCTCCTGGACCCGGCGCTGCAGGTCCGCGAGCTTTCCCGCGGTGGTGTGAATGTCGATCTCTTCCGGCTCGGACATCGGGATGCGGCTCCCTGCCTGCTCAAGTGGGGACGTGAGGGTGAGGTGCTACCTGTACGTGCTGTAAGTGCTCAGAAGAAGGGACGGTTACTCATCCGTAGCGTAGTGCTGTGCCTACCGATCGGCAGTGCGGCGTTTACCACACCTAGGGTGGCTTGCATGATGCCGCGAGATTCCTCTGACGCGAACGACAGGTCGAACGGTGCCGCAGGTGGTGGCAGCCGCTGGTCCGACCTGGACCGCCCGCCCCTGAACACCGCCGCGCTGCGCCGGGGGCTGGTGCGCGAGGGCGGGCTGTGGACCGGGGTCGACGTGGTGCAGCGCACCGGGTCCACCAACTCGGACCTGGTCGCCCGCGCCACGGCCGGTCAGGCCGCCGAGGGCGCCGTCCTGGTCGCCGAGGAGCAGAACGCGGGACGCGGGCGGCTGGACCGGGTCTGGTCGGCCCCGCCCCGTTCCGGGCTGTTCTTCTCGGTCCTGCTCAACCCGGCCGAGGTGCCCGTGGCCCGCTGGGGCTGGCTGCCGCTGCTGGCCGGAGTCGCCGTCGCGACCGGGCTCGCGCAGGCGGCCGGCGTCGACACGGCACTCAAGTGGCCCAACGACGTGCTGGTCACCGTGGGCGAGGAGGAGCGCAAGACCGGCGGGATCCTCGCGGAGCGGGCCGGGAACGCGGGGGTCGTGATCGGCATCGGCGTCAACGTCACCCTGCGCGGGGACGAGCTGCCGGTGCCCACGGCGGGTTCCCTGGTCCTGGCGGGCGCCCGCACCACCGACCGCGACCCGCTGCTGCGTGCGGTACTGCGTTCCTTGGAGGACTGGTACGGCCGCTGGCGCGCGGCGGACGGCGACCCGGCCGCGAGCGGTCTGCAGGAGACGTACGCGGCGGGCAGCGCGACCCTGGGCCGCCTGGTCCGCGCGGAACTCCCGGGCAACCGCTCGATCACGGGGGAGGCGGTGGCGATCGACGGGGACGGGCGGCTCGTACTGGCGACGGAGGACGGAGTGCAGGAGCCGGTGGGCGCTGGAGACGTGGTGCACCTGCGGTCGGCTTGAGGGGACGGTGCTGCTCGGCGTGGGGCGGGCGATCTCAGCCCGTCTGGGGGCCCCTGCTCGAAGAGCTCGGGGGAGTTTGGGGACGAGGCCGTTCAGGCCGATCGCGGGCCTGGGGGCGGAGCCCCCGGAACGGTCATCCGACGCCGGGTGCGCACCCGGCGTCGGGGACGTAACGGCCGCTGGGGAGTGAGCTACCGCACACCTGCCGTAGAGTTGACCGCGGTCGATACCTGACCGCGGCAGATCGGAAGGGCAGCACGCGTGACCGTCGACGACACGGGCTCGGGCACGGGCGTACACCCCGCCCCCGACGGTGAACCGGGGCGCGACGCACACGCCGAGTCCGAGGAGAACCCCCTCGCGCTCCGCCTCGAGCAGCTCATCCTGGGGGCCGAGCGCCGCTACACCCCCTTCCAGGCGGCCCGCAGCGCGGGCGTCTCGATGGAACTGGCGTCCCGCTTCTGGCGGGCCATGGGCTTCGCCGACATAGGCCAGGCCAGGGCCCTGACCGAGGCCGACGTCCTCGCTCTGCGGCGCCTGGCCGGTCTCGTCGAGGCGGGACTGCTCAGTGAGGCCATGGCCGTACAGGTGGCCCGCTCCACCGGGCAGACCACCGCCCGCCTGGCCGAGTGGCAGATCGACTCCTTCCTGGAGGGCCTGACCGAGCCGCCAGAGCCCGGCATGACCCGCACCGAGGTGACGTACCCGCTGGTCGAGCTGCTCCTGCCGGAACTGGAGGAGTTCCTCGTCTACGTCTGGCGGCGCCAGCTCGCCGCCGCCACCGGCCGGGTGGTGCAGGCCGCGGACGACGAGGAGATGGTCGACCGCCGCCTCGCCGTCGGTTTCGCGGATCTGGTCGGCTTCACCCGCCTGACGCGCCGCATGGAGGAGGAGGAGCTCGGCGAACTCGTCGAGGCGTTCGAGACCACCGCGGCCGACCTGGTCGCCGCGCACGGCGGCCGGCTCATCAAGACGCTCGGCGACGAGGTGCTCTACGCGGCGGACGACGCCGGTACGGCCGCGGAGATCGCCCTGCGCCTGATCGAGACCATGGCGAACGACGAGACCATGCCGGAGCTGCGGGTCGGCATCGCCTTCGGCACGGTCACCACCCGGATGGGCGATGTCTTCGGTACGACGGTGAACCTGGCGAGCCGGCTCACCTCGATAGCGCCCCGCGACGCCGTCCTGGTGGATCACGACTTCGCGGAGGAGCTGATCCGCACGGCAGAGGCCCCCGCCTCCGAGACGGAGGCCGCGGAGGCGGCGGCCGCCGCCGAGAAGGAGGGCAAGGAGCCGCCCACGTACCGCTTCGCTCTCCAGCCGATGTGGCAGCGGCCGGTGCGCGGCCTCGGCGTGATCGAGCCGTGGCTGCTGACCCGGCGGGACGGGCCGGCGTAGGCACTCCTCTTCCGTCCTCGCGGTCGTGTCTTCAGTCCTCGCGGTCATGCGCTTCACAGGCCGTGGACGCACAGCCCCACGAGCGGCACGCACAGGCCCGGGGGGTCCGAGGTGGCCGGGGCCGACGGCGCAGGTGCCCGAGTGGTCGCGGTCGGGGACGGGGCGGACGGCGGCGCGGCCGTCGTCGTGACCGGGGGCTCGGGCGTTCGTGAACGAGAAGCCGTGGGGGTCGAGGGTGCCTCCGGGATGCCGGTCGCGGGATCCGTGACCCGCGGGGTCGGCGTGCCCGGACGCCCGGACGGGCTCACGTCGCCCGACACGGCCGGCACCGCGCTCGCCCTTCCCTTGAAGGCGGTCGTCGAGGGCCCCGCGGCCCCCTTGGACGGCACGTCCCCGGCTGTCGCCGCGGTCTGGCCGGCGCCGATCCGGGGCTCGGCCTCCGCGGTGCCGCCCCCGCCCGTCACCGACTCGGGTGCCAGGCGTACGAGACTCAGGGCTCCGGCGGCGAGCGCGAACCCGCCGACGGCGAGTGCCAGGCGCCGGTGGCGCGGCTTGCGGTGCCGGCCCACCGGACGGAACCAGAAGGGGCCGGAGCCGTTGTGCACCGTCGTCGTGGTGTCGTCGGTGGCCGTGTCCGTCATCGCCCGTCCCTCCCCGGTCGCCCGCACTCCCCCAAGTGCCGTAGCGGTGCGCAGATTATGTGGAGACGGGGCGCGGGTGATGCGGAGGTGACTCGAATTCACCCGAACGGGGACAGGGGGCGGTCAATGGCCCACACCCGCCGAAGCTGTGCGGCGGCTTTCGCGGGGCCGCCTCGGCTGCGATGATCGGGGGCGTCGTGTAGTTAACCCGCGTTAACCGGGAGGGTGTCATGGCGGAGCAGGGGGACGAGCGGCGGTTCGGCGAGTACGTCGTCGTACGGCGGCACGGGTATGTCGCGGAGCTGGCGCTGGACCGGCCCAAGGCGATGAACGCGGTGTCCACGGACATGGCCCGCTCGATCGCCGCCGCGTGCGCGCACCTCGCCGCCGACCGGGATGCCCGGGTGACGGTGGTGACGTCGACGCACGAGCGGGCGTTCTGCGTGGGCGCGGACCTGAAGGAGCGCAACTCCTTCACGGACGCCGACCTGATGCGCCAGCGCCCCCTCGCCCGCGCCGCCTACACCGGCGTCCTGGAGCTGCCGATGCCGACGATCGCCGCCGTGCACGGCTTCGCGCTGGGCGGCGGCTTCGAGCTGGCCCTGTCGTGCGACCTGATCGTGGCGGACTCCACCGCGGTGGTGGGGCTGCCCGAGGTGTCCGTGGGGGTCATCCCCGGCGGGGGCGGTACGCAGCTGCTGCCCCGCCGCGTGGGCGCAGCGCGCGCCGCGGAGCTGATCTTCACGGCCCGGCGCCTGGAGGCGGCCGAGGCGCGGGAGCTGGGCCTGGTCGACGACCTCGTACCGGAGGGCCGTGACCGTGAGGAGGCGCTCGCCCTCGCCGCCCGTATCGCCGCGAACTCCCCGGTCGGCCTGCGCGCCGCGAAGCGCGCCCTGCGGCTCGGCCACGGCCTGGACCTGCGCACCGGTCTGGAGGTCGAGGACGCGGCATGGCGCTCGGTGGCGTTCTCCGGCGACCGTGCGGAAGGCGTGGCCGCCTTCAACGACAAGCGCACGCCGCAGTGGCCGGGGGAGTAGCGGACGAGCGAAGGCGTCGCGACGCCGCGAAGATCCGCGACACGGCCCAGGGCGTGTCGCCCGGGTCCCGTCGCTCGCCCGAAGGACGGGCCTCGCGGCGCAGGTGCCTGCTCCGGGCTCCCCCTGCTCGAAGAGTTTGAGGGAGGGTGCAGGGCCTCGCGAGGCAGGCGGGACCTTCGTGACACGCCCTAGCCTGGAGTCGTGGCTGAAGACAGTCGGCTGAGGGCCGTGGTGGCGCTTGCGCAGGGCATGGCGGCGGCGCACACTCCGCGCGAGGCCTGGCGGGCCGCCGCGCTGGGCGCGTGCCGGGCGCTCGCCGGGAACTTCGCCGCGCTGTCGGTGTGGGAGCGGGAGGCCGGGCGGCTGCGGGTCCTCGTCAACGTGGGGGAGCGCGCGCCCGAGGAGGAGGAGTTCCCCGAGCACGAGGCCTACCCCGTGCACCAGTTCCCGGAGATCACCGAGTTCCTGCACGAGCGCTGGGCGGGCGGCGGCGGCCCGAGCGCCTGGGTGGAGACCGCCCAGGGTCCGGCCGCGGGCCACGCCGGGTACTGCCACCAGCGGGTCGCGGCGCTGCGCCGACGCGGCCGGGGCTGCTGTGTCGTCGCGCCCGTGGTGCTGCACGGCCGCGCCTGGGGCGAGCTGTATGTGGCGCGTCCGGCCGGTGAGCCCGTCTTCGACGGCGACGACGCCGACTTCGCCACCGTCCTCGCCTCCGTGGTGGCCGCCGGCATCGCGCAGACCGAGCGCCTGGAGGAGGCCCGCAGGCTCGCGTTCACCGACGCCCTCACCGGCCTCGCCAACCGCCGCGCCGTCGACGTGCGTCTGGAGGAGGCGATCGAACAGCACCGGGCGGACGGGGTCGCGGTCTCGCTCGTCGTCTGCGATGTCAACGGGCTCAAGCGGGTCAACGACTCACAGGGACACGCCGTGGGCGACCGGCTGCTGGAACGTTTCGGGTCGGTGCTGTCGCTGTGCGGTGCCATGCTGCCGGGTGCGCTGGTCGCCCGGCTCGGCGGTGACGAGTTCTGCCTGCTGACGGTGGGTCCGTCGGCCGACGAGGTGGTGCGGGCCGCCGACGAGGTGTGCCGCCGGGCCGCCGAACTGGAGATCGGTGACGGTGTCGCCTGTGGGGTCGCCTCCACCCAGGACCCGATCGGCCCGGTGCGCTCGGCCCGCCGGCTGTTCCGGCTCGCCGACGCGGCCCAGTACCGGGCGAAGGCCCTGCACGCCGCGAAGCCCGTGGTCGCGGGCCGCGAAGGGCCGGACGACCCCGTCGTGCGCCTGGCCGACGAGCCGCCGCCCGCCGGGGAGCGCCGCACGTTCCGCGGCCGGCACTGAGCCGCCGGACGCCTCATGTTCCGCGGCCTGCACTGAGCCGCCGGGGGTCGGTAAGGGGTGAACCGGCACCCCACTGGTGACATCTTCGAATTCACTGCGTACGCTCCTGAATATGGATATGCACACTGTGGTGGTGGGGACGTCCGGGGTGACCGCGTCCGACGTTCTCGCCGTGGCGCGCGCGGACGCCCGGATCGAGCTCTCCGAGGAAGCCCTGACGGCCCTGGCGGCGGCCCGCGGGATCGTGGACGCACTGGCCGCGAAGCCGGACCCCGTCTACGGGGTCAGCACCGGCTTCGGCGCGCTGGCGACCCGGCACATCAGCCAGGAGCTGCGCACCCAGCTGCAGCGCAACATCGTCCGCTCGCACGCGGCCGGCATGGGCCCCCGGGTGGAGCGGGAGGTCGTGCGCGCGCTGATGTTCCTGCGGCTGAAGACGGTCTGCTCCGGACACACCGGCGTGCGCCCCGAGGTCGCGCAGACCATGGCCGACATCCTCAACGCCGGCATCACCCCGGTCGTGCACGAGTACGGCTCGCTCGGCTGCTCCGGCGACCTGGCCCCGCTGTCCCACTGTGCGCTGACCCTCATGGGCGAGGGCGAGGCCGAGGGCCCCGACGGTGTCGTACGCCCCGCCACCGAACTCCTCGCCGAGCACGGCATCGCCCCCGTCGAGCTGCGCGAGAAGGAGGGCCTCGCGCTCCTCAACGGCACCGACGGCATGCTCGGCATGCTGCTCATGGCCCTCGCCGACCTGGACACCCTGTACAAGTCGGCCGACATCACGGCCGCGCTCTCCCTGGAGGCGCTGCTCGGCACGGACAAGGTCCTCGCGCCGGAGCTGCACGCCATCCGCCCGCACCCCGGGCAGGGCGCGTCGGCCGCCAACATGCTGGCCGTGCTGAAGGACTCGGGTCTGACGGGCCACCACCAGGACGACGCGCCGCGCGTCCAGGACGCCTACTCGGTGCGGTGCGCCCCCCAGGTCGCGGGCGCCGGACGGGACACGCTGGCCCATGCCCGCCTGGTCGCCGAGCGCGAGCTGGCCTCGGCCGTCGACAACCCGGTGGTGCTGCCCGACGGGCGCGTCGAGTCCAACGGCAACTTCCACGGCGCGCCGGTGGCGTACGTGCTGGACTTCCTCGCCATCGCGGCGGCGGACCTCGCGTCCATCGCCGAGCGTCGCACGGACCGGCTGCTCGACAAGAACCGCTCGCACGGCCTGCCGCCGTTCCTCGCGGACGACGCGGGCGTCGACTCGGGCCTCATGATCGCCCAGTACACGCAGGCGGCCCTGGTCAGCGAGATGAAGCGGCTCGCCGTACCGGCCTCCGCCGACTCGATCCCGTCCTCCGCGATGCAGGAGGACCACGTCTCCATGGGCTGGTCGGCCGCCCGCAAGCTGCGCACGGCGGTGGACAACCTGACCCGTGTCCTCGCGATCGAGCTGTACGCGGCGACCCGCGCCATCGAACTGCGCGAGGGCCTGACCCCGGCCCCCGCCAGCCAGGCGGCGATCACCGCTCTGCGCAAGGCGGGCGCCGAGGGCCCCGGCCCGGACCGGTTCCTGGCCCCGGACCTCGCGGCGGCGGACGCGTTCCTGCGCGACGGCCGCCTGCTCGCGGCGGTGGAGTCGGTCACGGGGCCGCTGGCCTGAGCACCCGGTGCGGGGCCGCCCCAGGGGTGGCCCCGCGTGTGGGCGCCCGCCGGAGAAGGCCTGACCACCTCGTCCGACGCGGCGCGCCGTAACTCGGCGCGCCGTCACGCCGGTGCCCGGTCACTCGGTGCGCCGTCACTCCGGCGCGCCCTCACTCCGTGCGCCCTCACTCCGTGCGCCGTCACTCGGTGCGCAGGACCCGGGCGATGGTCTGCCGGGCCGCCGCCCGCGCCGGTATCACCGCGCCCAGTGCGGCGATCGCGACCCCGGCCAGGGCGAGCAGGGCCATCGAGCCCGGGTGCCACACGTCCAGCATCCGTGCCGGGAAGGCGAGATGGGCGCTGTGCTCGGTCATCGGGATCACCAGACGGTAGGCCGCGACTCCCAGCGGCAGACCCAGGAGCCCGCCGAGCAGGCCGAGCCCGGCCATGGACACCACCAGCATCCCCGTGACCTGCCGTGGTGTCATGCCGATCGACTTCAGCGTCCCCAGGTCGCGCCGTCGCTCCCGGCTGCTCAGGACGACCGTGTTGAACACCCCCATCGCAGCGACCACCGACAGCATCAGGGTCAGCGCGGACGCGGAACCGATCACCGTCACCGTCCCGGCGTTCACCGACGTCTTCTCGGTCGGGTACAGGCCGGGATCGGCGGCCCGAACGGCCTTCACATAGGCGCCCACATCGGCTCCGGGGGTGAGCCGCACCCAGTACTGGTCGGCCTGCGCATCCGGTGTCAGGGCGGTCACCGTCGTCCAGTCCGCGCGCATCCAGTCCGCAGGCCCGGACATGACTTCCCCGACCAGGGTCACATGCTCCTGCCGGCCGTCCGCCGCGGCCAGTGTGAACGAGTCGCCGAGACGCAGACCGTACTTGGACAGGAACCTGCCGGAGGCCACCACCTCTCCTGGCGCCCGCATCCACCGGCCCCTGGCCAGGTCGTCCCGGAGAACGGAGCGCCCCCCGCGCGCCCCCTCGATCGACACGTCCTGGCTCTGTCCGAGCATCCGTACCTCGGCGAAGCCCACGGCGGACACATCGGCCGCATGCGGCAGAGAGCGCAACAGTGTCTGGGTCGCGGCGTCGCCGTGCCGCGGGTCCGTCTGCCCGAACCTGGCTTCCCCGCGCTGGACGAGCACCTGCACCTTTCCGACACCCTCGACGGCGTCGCCGTAGGAGACCATGGTGGCCGACAGGCCGGTGGCGAAGGTCACCGTCGCCACCCCGAGCAGTACCGCGCAGACGGTGAGCAGCGCCCGTCCGGGCCGGGCGAAGGGCAGGCCGAGGCCCAGCGTCACCGAGCGCGGCAGTTGCACCCCGGCCAGCCATCGCTGGATCGTCGACCCCCGTGCGCCACTGGGTGCGCTGCCCGCGCTGATCGCACGTGCCGCGGGGAGCCGGTGCGCGCGAAGCGCCGGGATCAGCGCCGCCAGCAGCACCACCGCGGGCATGCCGAGCGCCGTGGTCGCGTACACCCAGGAGGCGATCGCCGGAGTGACCATCACCGTGCCGAGGTCCGCGCCCTGGAAGACCTGGTGCAGCAGCGGCCGTGCCACCACCGCTCCCAGAGCCGTGCCGGCCAGCGCGCCCGCCGTCGCGGGGACGCAGACCATCACCAGGTAGACCGCGACGACCTGTCCGGGCGTGAATCCAAGGGACTTGAGCACCCCGATGTGCCGGAAGCCGGACACCACGGCACCGCTCACCACATTGCCCACGATCAGCACGGCCACCAGCAGGCCGAGGATCCCGAAGGCCATGAGGAAGGGCACGAAGGCGTTGGGCGAGGCCGCCACCTGTGCCTTCAGCGTCAGATACGACTGGTGGGCGACCAGCGAGCCGGACGGCAGGCCGGCGGTCACCGCCGCGGTGCCCGCGGTGATCTGGTCGGCCGTGGCGGCCCGTTCGAACCGGTACAGCATCTGGTACGTCGCGGGGTGCAGGGCCTCGATCTGCTGCGGGGAGACCCATGCCTGCGCGGTCCCGCTCACGCCGGCGGCGAGGCCGACGACGGTGAGCGGCGCCAGTCCGGGCAGCCGGATCCGCTTGCCGACCGGAGAGTGCGGCCCTTTGGCCAGGCCGGGTGCGTCCGGCAACGCGAGGACGAGCTGGCCGGAGCCGGTGGCCCAGTGCCCGGCGAAGAGGTCCAGCCGGTCGACCGGGCCACCGGGGGCTGCCCGCCCCACCACGGTCAGCGGGCCGCCGGGCGCCACCCCGGGGATCTGGGACGCCGCGTTCTGCGGCACCTCGACCACGGCCTCCGGGAACGGCCCGGCCGCGGCGCGCACGCCCGGACGGTGCGAGGTCCGTGCCAGCTCGGCACGGGAGACCTTCGCCGCGTCGAAGGTCGCCACCACGTGCGCGCCGTGCGCCTGGGCGAAGAGGCGGTCGAACGGCCCGGACGCGACGTCCAGCAGGCCGAGGGCGACCACGAGGGCCGTGCTGGAGACGAGGACCACCACCCCGATCACGGCGGTCTGCAGCCGGCGGCGGCGCACGGCCGCGCGCGAGGCCCGCCACACCGCGCTCATGCCGACCGCTCCAGGGTCCGCTCGCCGGTGATCCGACCGTCCGCCATCGTCACCAGGCGGCCGGCGCAGCGCGTGGCCAGCCGCTGGTCGTGGGTCACCAGCAGCAGTGTCTGGCCCAGTTCGTTGAGGTCGATGAGCAGGTCCATCACCTGCTCGCCCGCGTGGCTGTCCAGGGCGCCGGTCGGCTCGTCCGCCAGCAGCAGCGCGGGGCGGTTCATCAGCGCGCGGGCCACCGCCACCCGCTGTCGCTCGCCGCCGCTGAGCGCGGCGGGGTAGACGTTCTGGCGGTCGGCGATGCCGAGTTCGTCCAGCAGCTCCAGCGCCCGGCGCCGGGCCTGTCGGGCCGGCGTTCCGGTGAGCTGGGCGGCCAGGGCGACGTTGTCGATCGCGGGCAGGTCGTCGATGAGGTTGAAGAACTGGAAGATCATGCCGACCCGGCGGCGCCGGAAGAGCGCCAGAGCGGTCTCGCTCATCCCGCCCAGGTCCTCGCCGTGTACGTGCACGGAGCCGGCGCTCGGCCGGTCCAGCCCGGCGATCATGTTGAGCAGGGTGGACTTGCCGCAGCCGGACGGACCCATCACAGCCACCGCCTCCCCGGCGCCGATCTCCAGCGACACCCCTTCCAGGGCGACCGTGTCGCCGTACTCCTTGCGCAGGTCGCTCACCCGGACGACTTCCCGGTCACGCACGCCGGCCGAGTCGGCCTCGGGGGCCGCGCCGCTGATGTCTTCGGTGGTCATGGCAGGGACGGTAGGCGGCGTGGGACGCGCGGGCGTCAGCCCCCGGAGGTAACCGGCAGCGGTGGTCATCCTGGCGATGTACGGGCTGGGCCCGCAGACGGACGCCCGTTCGCCGCCGGCCTGACACGATGGACGACGATGGACGACGTGTGGACATCGGGGACGGACCGGCTGCTCATCGCCCTCGCGGCGGTGAGCCTGGCGGTGGCCGGCGGCAGCGCCGTGCTGCTGGTGCGCGCCCGCCGCCGTCACGCCAAGGTCCTGGAGGACCGGCACCGGCTGCTGGAGCGCGAACGGGAGGCCGCCGCCCGCACGGCGGTGGCGGCCGAGCGCGCCCGCATCGCCCGCGAGCTGCACGACATCGTCAGCCACAAGGTCAGCCTGATGGTCGTGCAGGCGAGCGCCGCCCGCGAGGTGCTGGCCAGCCTGCCGGGCGAGGCGGAGACCGCGCTGCGGGCGGTCGAGGGCGCCGGGCGCGACGCGATGACCGAACTGCGCCACCTGCTGGGACTGCTGGCGCCGTCGCCCGACGGCGACGATGCTGACGACGACCGGGCCGGGCGGTACGGCGAAGGAGACCTCTCCGAGCTCGCACCACAACCGAGTCTGAGCCACCTGGGCACCCTCGTCGACCGGATCGCCTTCGCCGGCCTGCCGGTCGAGGTGCGCGTCTCCGGTGAACCGCGCCCGCTGCCGCCCGGCATCGACGTCACCGCCTACCGGATCGTCCAGGAGGCGCTGACCAACGCCCTCAAGTACGGCGACGGCGGCAGGGCGGCCGTGACGGTGCGTTATGCCGACCACAGTCTGCGGGTCGAGGTGCTCAACAGCGGACCGAGCGTGCTCTCCGCCGACCAGGCGGGCACCGGTGCCGGACCGGGCACCCGCAAGCGCGAGGACGACGGGGCGGGACGGGGCCTGATCGGTCTGCGGGAGCGCGTCGCCGTCTACGGAGGCCACTTCGACGCCCGGCGCCGCATCGGCGGTGGGTACCGTGTCCGCGCCCGCATCCCCCTGGAACGCCCGTGACCGAGTCCGCCGCCGACCGCCTCGCCCACCACGCCCCGAGCCGGGTCCCGAACCCGCAGGAACCGGACTCGGACTCGGGGTCGGACCCGAGCCGGGATTCCGGCGCCCCGCGTGTCCTCATCGTCGACGACGAGGAGCTCATCCGAACCGGCTTCCGCCTCATCCTCACCTCACGCGGCATCGAGGTCGTCGGTGAGGCAGCGGACGGCGTGCAGGCCGTCGCGGAAGCCGAACGGCTGCGTCCCGAGGTGGTCCTGATGGACATCCGGATGCCCGACCTGGACGGCCTGGAAGCCGCCAAGCGGGTCCTGCGGCTGCTCCCGCACTGCCGGGTCATCATGCTCACCACGTTCGACCTCGACCGCTACGTCTACGCGGCGCTCGCCGCCGGGGCGAGCGGCTTCCTGCTCAAGGACGTCACCGCCGCCCACCTCGCCGCAGCCGTGCGACTGGTGAACACCGGCGACGCGCTGCTCGCCCCCTCCATCACCCGTCGGCTGGTCGAGCGCTACGCGACCGCCCAGGAGGCCGGCCGGGCCGGCCCGGCCCACCGCCCCGCCACCGCGGCGGCCGCGGCCCGCACGGCCGCGGTCCACCCCGACCTGGCTCCGCTGACCCCTCGTGAACTGGAGGTGCTGACCCTGATGGGCCGGGGCCTTTCGAACACCGAACTCGCCGAAACCCTCACCCTCAGCGAGGCCACCGTGAAGACCCACGTCGCCCGGGTCTTCGCCAAGCTCGCGCTCCGTGACCGCGCCCAGGCCGTCGTCCTCGCCTACGAGACGGGGCTGGTCGTCCCCGGCCGCGCCACCGCCGACTGACACCACGCGCTTGCGCTGCCCGTCGGCCCACCATCGTCCTGCCGCGGCGGCACCCGGCAGAAGCCGCTCGCCTACTCGGCCTCCGCCGCACGCCGGCCCACCGTGCTCTCCCGCACCACCAGCCGGTGCGGCGCCCGGATCTCCAGCCCCGGTACGGGCGTGGAACTGCCGATCCGCTTCAGCAGCCGCTCCACCGCCGTCTCCGCGATCATCCTCTTGTCCGGGGAGACCGTGGTGACGGACGGGTTGGAGTAGCGGCCGTCCTCGATGTCGTCGTAGCCGACGATCGCCACGTCCTCCGGGACGCGCAGCCCGCGCGCGGCCAGCGTGTGCATCGCGCCCAGCGCCACCAGGTCGCTGTAGCAGAACACCGCGTCCGGCGGCTCCTCGAGGTCGAGCAGGTGTGCCATCGCCGTGGCGCCGTCGGAGCGGTTGAAGCGCGGGGTGGAGATGATCAGCTCCTCCCGTACGGGGATCCCGGCGCGCTCGTGGGCCAGCCGGAAGCCGCGGGTGCGCAGTTGCGCCGCCTCACCGGTGCGGTAGGGCTGGTCACCGATCGCCGCGACACGCCGCCGGCCGAGGCCGAGCAGGTGCTCGGTGGCCTCGCGGGAGGCGGTGACGTCGTCGATGCCGACGTGGTCGAAGCCGCCGTCGCTGACCCGCTCGCCGAGCACCACCAGCGGAAGGGCCGGATCGCGGGCGGCCAGGTCGGACTGGGCGAGGCCGAGCGGGCTGAAGATGACCCCGTCGAACAGCAGTTGCTGGGAGCCGCGGCTGAGGAACAGCCTCTCGTGCTCCGCGTCGCCGTCGGTCTGGTCGATCAGGACGTTGTAACCCTGTACCCGGGCCGCGCGGATGATGCCCTGCAGCAGTTCGGCGAAGTACGGCGTGTCGAGGTACGGCACGACCACCGCGATCTGGCCCGAGCGCCCGGCGGCGAGGTTGCGGGCCAGCACGTTCGGCCGGTAGCCGAGTTCGTCCACGGCCTGCTGGACGCGGGCGCGGGTGGCCTCGGAGACCGGTGCGTAGCCGTTCACCACGTTGGACACGGTGCGGCTGGAGACGCCCGCGCGGGCCGCGACATCGCGCAGGGTCACGCCTCTTCCCATATCTCACCTTCGTCCGGTGCAGCCGGGTTCGAGCCGGTTGAAGTTTCCACTGCGTTACCTCTTGCAGCGCGGCAAGTTGTGGGTTAACACTTCTGCAGCGCTGCAAAAGCGTAGCAGAAATGGTCTGAACCGAACCCCGAACAGCATCCCGAACGCCCGTCGCTGACCTGACGACCGAATGGTGTTCGGAATATCGAACGACACGGAATCGACTCCTCCCTCCTCCTTCGCTCCCCCAGCACCCTCCTCTCCCCGGCCTCAGCCTCCGCTCCCAGGCACCTCACTCAGGAGAATGCGCATGTCCACCAGCAGACAGCATCCGATAGGCGGCTCCCGTCGCGTGGCCCGCCGACAGCCCCGCCTCCTCCGCGGGGCGTTCGTGGCGGCGTCCGCCGCCCTCGCCGGCGTGCTCGTCGCGGCCTGCGGTTCCGGCGGCTCGGGCGGCGGCAGCGGCTCCGGCGCGGCGGGCGGCGGCCCGGTGCACATCAAGGTGTGGGCCTGGTACCCGGACTTCAAGCAGGTCGTGGACCAGTTCAACAAGACCCACAAGGACGTCCAGGTCGACTGGGTGCAGGCAGGCGTCGGCCAGGACGAGTACACCAAGCTGAAGACGGCGCTGAAGGCCGGTCAGGGCGCCCCGGACGTCGTGATGCTGGAGTTCCAGGAGCTGCCCACGATCCAGCTCACCAAGGGCCTGCTGGACATCGGCAAGTACGGCGCGAACGACGACAAGAAGAACTACGTTCCCTGGGCCTGGAACCAGGTCTCCGACGGCGACCACGTCTACGCCGTCCCCGTGGACGGCGGCCCGATGGCGATGCTGTACCGCGAGGACATCTTCAAGAAGTACAAGCTGAAGGTCCCCACCACCTGGGACGAGTACAAGCAGGAGGCGGCCAAGCTGCACGCCGCCGACCCGAAGGCGTACATGACCGACTTCGGCAGCGACGAGTCGGCGGCGGGCTGGCTGCAGGGCCTGATGTGGCAGGCCGGCTCCCGCCCGTACACCTACTCGGCGAGCAAGCTGCCGAACATCGGCGTCAAGATGAACGACGACGGCGCCAAGAAGGTGTACGACTACTGGGGCGACCTGGTGAAGAACAAGCTGGTCGACACCGCGTCGTACGCCACCACCGACTTCTACAACGGGCTCAGCAGCGGCAAGTACGCCACCTACCTGGCCGCCGGCTGGGGCCCCGGCTACCTGCAGAGCGTGGCCAAGAAGACGGGAGGCCTGTGGCGCGCCGCCCCGCTGCCGCAGTGGACGGCGGGCGGCAACGCCCAGGGCGACTGGGGCGGTTCGACCTTCGCGGTCACCAGCCAGACCAAGAACCCCAAGCAGGCCACCGAGGTCGCCCGGGAGCTGTTCGGCACCTCCGAGGCCGCCTGGAAGATCGGCATCGACCAGGCGTACCTGTTCCCGCTCGCCACCCCGATCCTGAACGGCTCGTACTTCCAGGACAAGAAGTACGACTTCTTCGGCGGCCAGCAGGTCAACAAGATCTTCGGGCCCGCGGCGAACAACATCGGCACCTTCGACTGGAGCCCGTTCCAGGACTACGCCTACAACACGCAGACCAGTGAGGTCGGCAAGGCCCTCCAGGGCCAGACCCCCTGGTCGTCCGTGGCGGACAACATCCAGCAGCAGGTGGCGGGTTACGCGTCCAAGCAGGGATTCAAGGTCAGCCAGTAACCCTCCAGGGTCTCGCCCCGCCTACCGCCCCCGCCGACCGCTGTGCCTCCTCACCGGCGGCGGGGGCCCTGCCCCAACGCTCAAGGAGATCTGATGAGCCTGCTCCGACAGGGGTCACCGGCGGCCGCCGCGGCCGCGCCCTCGGCAGCGGCGGCCGCCAAGGGCCGTGATGTCCCGGCCGGACGCGGTGCCGGCCCGCGGTCCGGGCGGCTGAAGGCCCGGACCCGGCACCGCGGCATGGGCCTGCTGCTGGTCACCCCGTTCACGCTGCTGTTCCTCGCCTTCCTCATCGCCCCGCTCTGCTATGCCTTCTGGCTGAGCCTGAGGACCTCGACGCTGGTGGGAGGCGACCACTTCAGCTGGTTCGCCAACTACAAGCAGGCCTTCACCGACCCGCAGTTCCTGTCCGGCGTGCGCCGCGTGGTGTTCTTCGGCCTGGTGCAGATCCCGGTCATGCTCGCCCTCGCCCTGGTCGGCGCGCTGATCATCGACGAGGTCACCAGCAGGCTCGCCAAGGTCTTCCGGATGACGCTGTTCATGCCGTACGCCGTGCCCGCGGTGATCGGCGCCCTGATGTGGGGCTTCCTGTACAGCCCGACGTTCGGCCCGGTGAACTCCATCAGCAACGCCCTGGGGCTCGGATCGGTCAACCTGCTCTCGCACAACCTGATGCTGACGTCGCTCGGCAACGTCGTGACCTGGCAGTGGACCGGCTACAACATGATCGTCCTCTACGCGGCACTCCAGGGCCTGCCCCGCGAGGTCTACGAGGCGGCGCGCATCGACGGAGCGAGCCAGATCCAGACGGCGCTGCGCATCAAGGTCCCGATGATCTCCTCGGCGCTGGTGCTCACGCTGATGTTCACCATCATCGGCACCCTTCAGTTCTTCACCGAGCCACGGGTCCTGCAGCCGACCGCCCGCTCGGTGATCACTCCGGACTACACGCCGAACCTGTACGCCTACAACCTCGCGTTCCAGTACTCCGAGTTCAACTACTCCGCCGCCATCTCCTTCGCCCTCGGAGCGGTGGTCTTCATCGGTTCCTACATCTTCCTCTTCCTCACGCGCCGAAGGAGCGGACTGAAGTGACGACCGCCGCTGCCACTGCCGTCGCCGTCCCGGCCCCCCGCCGGCGCCCCACCGCCGCCAAGGGGCGCGTCACCGTCAACGTGGTGATGGTGGCGATGATCCTCTACTTCCTGCTGCCGTTCTGGTGGCTGCTGGTGGCCTCCACCAAGAACAACGACGCGCTGTTCACCACCGCCGCCCTGTGGTTCCGCTCGCCCGGTTCCTTCTTCACCAACCTCCAGCAGCTGTTCACGTACGACGACGGCGAGTACCTGCGCTGGCTCGGCAACACCGCGATCTACGCGGGCGTCAGCGGGGTCGGCGCCACCGCCGTGGCGACCCTCGCGGGCTACGCCTTCGCCAAGTACCGCTTCCCCGGCCGGAACCTGCTCTTCTCGAGCCTGCTCGGCGCCATCATGGTGCCCGCGACCGCGCTGGCCATCCCCACCTATCTGCTGTTGAGCAAGGTGGAGCTGACCAACACGATGTGGGCGGTCATCCTGCCCTCGCTGCTCAACCCGTTCGGCGTCTACCTGGTGCGGGTGTACGTGCAGGAGTCGCTGCCCGACGAACTGCTGGAGGCCGCCCGCGTCGACGGCGCCGGGGAGATGCGCGTCCTGCTGTCGGTGGCCCTGCCGACGCTGAGGCCCGCCTTGGTCACCGTGCTGCTGTTCTCCATGGTCGGCACCTGGAACAACTTCTTCCTGCCGCTGGTCATGCTCAACAACGACAAGCTGTTCCCGCTCACCGTGGGCCTCACGTCCTGGTACCAGGGAGCGATGGTGCAGAGCGGCGCCAACGCGCTGTTCAGCCTGGTCGTCGTCGGCTCGCTGGTGGCGATCCTGCCGCTGGTCATCGCCTTCCTGCTGCTGCAGCGGTACTGGCGCGGCGGTCTGACCGTCGGAAGCCTCAAGTGATCCCTGCCCGACCTCCTCTCCCGGCCATCCCGCGCACCCCCCGGAGCGACCTTCCATGCTGCACGCTTCCCTGACCGTCGACCCCGCCTTCCGCGTCGCCGACGTCAATCCCCGTACCTTCGGCTCGTTCGTGGAGCACATGGGCCGCTGTGTGTACACCGGCATCTACGAACCCGGCCATCCGCAGGCCGACGAGGACGGACTGCGCCGTGACGTTCTGGAGCTGGTGCGCGAGCTGGGCGTGACCACCGTCCGCTATCCCGGCGGCAACTTCGTCTCCGGCTTCCGCTGGGAGGACAGCGTCGGCCCGGTCGCCGACCGGCCCACCCGTCTGGACCTCGCCTGGCACAGCACCGAAACCAACGCCTTCGGACTGCACGAATTCGCCACCTGGGCCCGCAAGGCCGGCGTCGAGCCGATGATGGCCCTCAACCTCGGCACCCGGGGCGTCCAGGAGGCCCTCGACCTGCTGGAGTACGCCAACCACCCCGGCGGCACCACCTGGTCCGACCAGCGGATCAAGAACGGCGCCCAGGACCCCTTCGGCATCCGCATGTGGTGCCTGGGCAACGAGATGGACGGCCCCTGGCAGACCGGCCACAAGACCGCCGCCGAGTACGGCCGCCTGGCCGCCGAGACGGGTCGCGCCATGCGGATGATCGACCCGGACCTCGAACTGGTCGCGTGCGGCAGCTCCAGCTCCTCGATGCCGACGTTCGGCGCCTGGGAGGCGACCGTGCTGGAGGAGGCGTACGACCAGGTCGACTACATCTCCTGCCACGCCTACTACGAGGAACTCGACGGCGACCTCGGCAGCTTCCTCGCCTCCGCCGTCGACATGGACGGCTTCGTGGAGTCGGTGGTCGCCACCGCCGACCACATCCGGGCCAAGCTGCGCCGCAAGAAGCGGATCAACCTCTCCTTCGACGAGTGGAACGTCTGGTACAACAGCCGCTTCGAGGCGCAGGGCAAGCCCGCCGACTGGGCCGTGGCCCCGCGCGTGATCGAGGACGAGTACAACGTCGCCGACGCCGTCGTGGTCGGCGGCCTGCTGATCAGCCTCCTCCGGCACAGCGACCGCGTCACGGCCGCCTGCCTCGCCCAGCTCGTCAACGTCATCGCTCCCATCCGCAGCGAGCCCGGCGGCCCCAGCTGGCGGCAGACGACGTTTCACCCGTTCGCCCAGGCGGCCCGCCACGCGCGCGGCACAGTCCTGCGGGTGGAGCCGGTCGCCCCCGTGTACGAGACGGCACGGTTCGGCGCGGTTCCCGTCCTGGACGCCGTCGCCACCCATGTGTCCGAGGCGGAGGGTGCCGACGAACTCACCGTCTTCGCGGTCAACCGGCACCAGACCGAGGACGTGGAACTCGCCCTGGACCTGAGGGCCTTCCCCGGCTACGCGCCGGTGGAGCACTCCGTCCTCGCCGACCCGGACCTGCGCGCGACCAACACCGTGCACGACCCCGAGAGGGTCCGGCCGCGCGGCGCGGACACCGGCGCGGTCACCGACGGCCGCCTCACCGTGAGCCTGCCGCCCGTCTCCTGGAACGTCATCCGGCTGCGCCCCACCGCCGGCTGACGCCCCACCGGCCCCCGCCGTCACCACTCACCGGCCTCGGTGGCGGCGGGGACGACATCTCCGCCGCCTGTCACCCCACCGGCCCCTCGCCGTCACCCCACCGGCCCCCCGCCGTCACCGCACAGTCCTCGGTGGCGGCGGGGTCTCATGCACCACATGCACACCTTCCCTGCCCCCAAGCACAAGGGAGCCGCACATGTCCACCGACAGGGAAGGCGCCAGACACCGCGCCGTTCCACGTCCCCACGTCATCACGCTGCTGCTCGCGCTGCTCGCAGCGGCCACCGCCCTCGTCCTGCCCGCACCGGGCAAGGCCCATGCCGTCTCGCGGGCCTCGCAGACCATGTACACCCCGCCGTCGGGCACTCCCTCCCCGGGCTCGCTGTATCCGCGGGCCGTGCGCCTGCAGTACAGCGGGTCGTCCAACGGCACGCTGCTCGCCACGTTCGAGCAGTACTCCTCCGGCACCCCCGTCTTCCCGATCTACCGCAGCACCGACAACGGCACCAGCTGGACCCGGATCTCCGGCATCAGCGATACGCACAACGGCTACGGCATGCGCTACCAGCCGTTCCTGTACGAGCTGCCGACCGCCATCGGCGGCTTCCCGGCCGGCACGATCCTGGCCGCGGGCAACTCCATCCCGAGCGACCTGTCGACGACCGAGCTCGACCTGTACGCGAGCACGGACCACGGCAGCACCTGGTCGTTCGTCAGCACCATCGCCACCGGCGGCAAGGCGGACCCGACCAACGGCCAGACCCCCGTCTGGGAGCCGTTCCTGATGGTCTCGGGCTCCAAGCTGATCGTCTACTACTCCGACCAGCGCGACCCCGACCACGGCCAGAAGATCGTGCACCAGGTCACCACGGACGGCATCACCTGGGGGCCGGTCGTCAACGACGTCGCCACCTCCACGTACAGCGACCGCCCGGGCATGCCGACGATCGCCAAGCTCCCCAACGGCAACTACGTGATGACGTACGAGTACTGGGGCGCGCATGAGGGCGGCTTCGCGGTGTACTACAAGATCTCCTCGAACCCGGAGGCGTTCGGGTCCGCCACCGGCGTCGCGCTGAAGACCACCGACGGCTACGTCCCCACCAGCTCCCCGTACATCGTCTGGCTGCCCACCGGCGGCTCCAACGGCACCCTGGCGGTCAGCGCCAACAGCAGCACCGACATCTTCCTGAACACGCAGAACGGCGCGGCGGGCACCTGGACGCGCATCGCGTCCAACACCCCCGGCGGCTACAGCCGCGGCATGGTCCCGCTGGCCGACGGCCACAGCCTGGAGATCTTCAGCGGTGGCCACCTGACGAGTACGGGGCTCAACCCCGTCACCTACGGCACCATCGACCTGGGCGGCGGCATCTCGAACGGCGCCACGTACACCGCCTCCAACGCCAACAGCCACCTGATGCTGACCATTGTGGGCGGCTCCACCACCAACGGTGTCAACGCCACCCAGCAGAACGCCGACAACGCCACCGACCAGCAGTGGCGCTTCGTCCAGCAGACGTCCGGCTATTTCAAGATCTTCAACGTGGCCAGCGGCAAGGTGCTGGGCGTGCAGAACGCCTCCACCGCCAACGGCGCCGCGGTCCTGCAGTGGGACGACAACGGCACCCTCGACCACGAGTGGGCCGTCGCCCCGAGCCCGGCGGGCGGCTTCACGGCCGTCAACCGCAACAGCGGCAAGTACCTGGAGATCCCCAGCGCCTCCACCACCGTCGGCACCGCGGCGGGGCAGTGGGACAACACCGGCTGCGCCTGCCAGCGGTGGACGCTCGACCAGACGGCCCTGCCCACGCTGTCGACCGGCCAGTACGTCCTGGTCAACAAGAACAGCGGCAAGTACCTGGAGGTGCCGAGCGCCTCGACCACCGCGGGCACGGCGCTCGACCAGTGGCAGAACACGGCCTGTGACTGCCAGTTGTGGACCTTCACGGCGAGCGGCGGCGCGTGGACGCTCAGGAACGTCCACAGCGGCCTCTACCTCGACGTGCAGAACGGCTCCACCTCGACCGGTACCTCACTGGTCCAGAGCGCGTCGTCCGGCGCGGGTTCCCAGAAGTGGACGCTGACGGCTGCGGGCGGTGGCTTCTACAAGCTGGTCAACGCCGGCAGCGGACTACTGGCCGACGTCTCCGGAGCCTCGACGGCCAACGGCGCGTCGGTCATCCAGTGGAGCGACAACGGGGGGAACAACCAGCTCTGGCAGCTCGTACGGGTCAACTGATCCCACCGAGCGGGGAACCGGCGCGACGGGCGGCCCACGGCCACCGGTGCGCCGGTTTCCGGCTTCCCGGGACGGTGGGAGTCAGTAGCCCTGGGTGCGTTCCCGTCGTACCGAATACGTCACGAAACCCGCTCCCAGGCCCAGGAACAGCGTCCCCCCGATGACGTACGGCGTCGTGTCCACGCTGCCGGTGTCGGCCAGTTGTGTGTGGGCCGTCGCGCCCGTCAGGCCCGTCGTGTCCGTCATCGTCTGGTCGGTGGTCGTCGAGGTCGCGATCCGCGGACTCTCCGGTGTGTTCTGGGTCGCGTTCGCGGACGGCACGAACCACAGGGCACCCAGCAGGGTCCCCGCGGCGGTGGCGGTCAGCAACGTCCGGCGGGCGGTGGACGACGATCGACGTGCGGCGGACACGAAATTCCGATCCCCCTGGGGCGCTTACGAATTGGCCGTGTGGAGCGATGCTAGTGAAAGGCGCGGGTCGTGGGAAAGTCGCGGGCTCTCCGGGCCGTACGCTGCGCGCCATGAGCACTTCTGAGACATCACGGTATGTCCGCCTTCGTGTGGAACTGGTCGTCGAGATCGACGATGCCGACGCCGTCGCCAAGGCCGCCCTGCGCCGGATCGCGGACGACCCGGACATGCCCGAGGGTGAGCGCGCCTACACGGAGAGCGCGGTGACGGAGGACACGGCCGAGGCCGTCGCGTATCTCGTCGAGCCGTCCGTCCTGTTGGGCGAGGTACCGGGCGTCGAACTCGCCCAGGCCTCCTGGAGCAGCGAGAGCGTCGACTACGACCCCGATTCGCCGGACTGGGCGCTGGGAGAGGATGATGAGCCGGGGGGCGACGAGGACGACGAGGGGGTCCGACTCGGCTGACATGTCTTGGGAAAATGGTGACCCCGGGCGGCAACCGGCGCCCGGGGCACCGTCGTCTCACAAGGCGTTCCCCGGTGTCCCGCATGGCACCGGGACTCCTCGGGCACCCGTCGGGCCGGCGTGGTGTGCCCCACACCGGCCACAGATGTGGAACCGGACGAACCGGTCGTAGCGTTGAGGGTTCCTGCGGGGGACTCAACGGGGTTTTGGGGATTCGGCAACCATGGAGAAGCGTGTGATGACGGACAGTAAGCGGCGCAAGGGCCTGATGGCCGCGTCCGCACTGCTCGGCGGAGTGCTGGTGCTCTCCGCGTGCAGCGGAGGCAACTCGGCGGCGAGTGGCGGCGGGGACGACAAGGACTCGCAGGCCTCGGTCGACGAGGCGGCCGCCAAGAAGTCCTCCGAGGCACAGATCAAGATCACGCCGGCGGACGGTTCCGACAACGCCTCCATCAACAACGCCGCCAAGGTCACGGTCGCCAAGGGCACGCTCACCGAGGTCACCATGACCACCGCGTCCGGCACCGCCGTCGCCGGGCAGATGTCCGCCGACAAGACGAGCTGGGCGCCGACCACCCAGCTCGAGCGGGCCACGACGTACAAGATCGCCGTGACGGCCAAGGACTCCGCGGGCCGCGACGCCCACGAGAACGCCTCCTTCACGACCGTCGCCCCGGCGCACTCCTTCATAGGCAACTTCACACCGGACAACGGCTCGACCGTCGGCGTGGGCATGCCCGTCTCGATCAACTTCGACAAGGCGATCACCAACAAGGCCGCCGTGCAGAAGGGGATCACCGTCACCTCCAGCAGCGGGCAGGAGGTCGTCGGCCACTGGTTCGGCGCCAACCGGCTCGACTTCCGTCCCGAGCAGTACTGGAAGGAGGGCTCCACCGTCACGATGAAGCTGAACCTCGACGGTGTCGAGGGCGCGAGCGGCATATACGGCGTGCAGCAGAAGACGGTCACCTTCAAGATCGGCCGCAACCAGGTCTCGTACGTCGACGCGAAGACCAAGCAGATGAAGGTGACGCAGGACGGCACGGTCGTCAAGACCATACCGATCTCCGCGGGCGCGCCGGATCACACGACCTACGAGGGTCGGATGGTGATCTCGGAGAAGTTCACCCAGACCCGGATGAACGGCGCGACGGTCGGCTTCACCGACTCCGACGGCAAGGGCGAGTACGACATCAAGGACGTGCCGCACGCCATGCGCCTGACCACGTCGGGCACCTTCATCCACGGCAACTACTGGGGTGCCCCGTCCGTCTTCGGCAACGTCAACACCAGCCACGGCTGTGTCGGCCTGCAGGACAAGAAGGGCGCGAACGACCCGAGCACGCCGGCCGCGTGGTTCTACAACCACTCGCTGATCGGTGACGTGGTGGTCGTCCAGAACACCGGCGACAAGACGGTCGCCCCGGACAACGGCCTCAACGGCTGGAACATGAGCTGGGCCCAGTGGAAGGCGGGTTCGGCCGTCTGACACCGGCGCCGGCGGGACCCCGCCCGTACGTATCGAAGGCGCCCGCAGCCCCCGACAGGGCTGCGGGCGCCTCGGCGTTGCGCCAGCCGGTTTCCGCGCGGCCACAGTGTTCTTTGCCGTGTCCGCTCTCCGGGGTGCGCAGCGCCTGCAGACCCGCTGGCGGAGCCGGGAAAACCGAACTCGCATGCCCGTGGTCATCGACGACTCGTCGATCGCGAAGAAGGCCCCGCGGCTCGCGACCATCCGCAAGGGCAGGATCACCGTCAAGGAGAACGCCGCGCCGTAGGCCGTTCCGTAGGCCCTTCGGCAGGCCCTTCGGCAGGTCGTCTCGTGGACGCCCGGACGGTGCAAGTCGTCAGGGCCCCCGTATTGAGGCGTTGATCACCCCCCGGCATACTGCGTGATCCGGGGGATGACGTGTGCATGCACGAGACCACCCCCGGCCGGGTGAACGGGGATTCGCCCGGCACCTCGTCTCCAGGGGGAGTCTTGCGCAGACAAGTGAAAAGAGCATGCGCGGCGACCGTCGCAACGGCGGCCGCCGTCGCGTTGGCGGCGGGCATGACCAGCCCGGCGTCGGCGAAGCCCGCCCCCGCGGCCCACGGCCTGACGGCCCAGCACCGGATCACTCTCATCACCGGTGACCGCGTCGTCGTCGACGCCAAGGGCCGTGTCGTGGGCCTGGAGCGGGCGAAGGGCCGCGAAACCGTTCCGGTTCAGGTCCGCAAGGCCGCCGGACACACCTACGTGGTGCCGACCGACGCGGCCGCACTGATCGCCGAGGGGAAGATCGACCGGCGCCTGTTCGACGTCACCGAGCTCAACTCGTCGCGGACCCGCGCGGACCAGAAGAACGGCCTGAAGGTCATCGTCGGCTACAAGGGCGCCGCCCGTACCGCGAAGGCCGACGTCCGCGAGGCGGGCACGCTCCGCCGGACCCTGACGTCCCTGAACGCCGACGCGGTCCTCACGCCCCAGCGGGACGCGGCCGAGCTGTGGAAGGCCGTCACCGACGGCGACGCCACCGCCTCCGGCATCGCGCACGTCTGGCTCGACGGCGTCCGCAAGGCGAGCCTCGACAAGTCCGTGCCGCAGATCGGCGCCCCGACGGCCTGGGCCGCCGGCTACACCGGAAAGGGCGTCAAGGTCGCCGTGCTGGACACGGGCGTCTACGCCGACCACCCGGACCTCAAGGGCCAGGTGATCGAGGCCGAGAACTTCTCCACCTCCGCCACCACCGCCGACAAGGTCGGCCACGGCACGCACGTGGCGTCCATCGTGGCCGGCACCGGCGCGAAGTCGCACGGCAAGTACAAGGGCGTCGCGCCCGGCGCCAAGATCCTCAGCGGCAAGGTCCTCGACGACGACGGCTACGGCGACGACTCCGGCATCCTCGCGGGCATGGAGTGGGCCGCCCAGCAGGGCGCCGACATCGTCAACCTCAGCCTGGGCGGCGCCGACACGCCCGACATCGACCCGCTCGAGGCAGAGGTGAACAAGCTCTCCGAGCAGAAGGGCGTCCTGTTCGCCATCGCCGCGGGCAACGAGGGCGAGAGCGGCGAGAGGACCATCGGCTCCCCGGGCAGCGCGACCGACGCGCTCACGGTCGGCGCGGTCGACGACAAGGACAGGCTGGCGGACTTCTCCAGCCGTGGCCCCGGCCTCGACGGTGCGATCAAGCCCGATGTGACCGCGCCCGGTGTGGACATCACCGCCGCCGCGGCTCCGGGCAGCCTCATCGACGAGGAGGTCGGCGAGAACCCGGCCGGGTACCTGACCATCTCCGGTACGTCGATGGCGACCCCGCACGTGGCGGGCGCCGCCGCCCTCCTCAAGCAGGAGCACCCCGACTGGACGTTCGCCGAGCTGAAGTCGGCGCTGACGGGCTCCGCCAAGGGCGGCAACTACACGCCGTTCCAGCAGGGTTCGGGCCGCATAGCCGTGGACAAGGCGATCAGACAGACCGTGCTCGCCGAACCGTCGTCCCTGAGCTTCGGCATCGCGCAGTGGCCGCACACCGACGACACGCCGGTCACCAAGGAGCTGACGTACCGCAACACCGGCAAGGCCGCCGTCACCCTCACGCTGTCGCTGACGGCCACCAACCCCAAGGGCCAGGCGGCTCCTTCGGGATTCTTCACGCTCGGCACGAAGACGGTCACCGTCCCGGCGGGCGGCACGGCGTCGGTCCCGGTGGCCGTCGACAGCAAGCTGGGCGGCACCGTCGACGGCGCGTACTCGGCGTATGTGACGGCGACGGGCGGCGGCCAGAGCGTGCGCACGGCCGCGGCCGTGGAGCGCGAGGCGGAGTCGTACGACGTCACCCTGAAGTACGTGGGCCGTGACGGACAGACTCCCGTCCACCTCAGCGACCTGGTCGCGGCCTCGGGCGCCGACGCGGGCAAGGAGTACTTCTCCCAGAGCTCCGCGACGACCGTCAAGATCCGTGTGCCCAAGGGCACGTACCTGCTGGACTCCCTCTCCGTGAAGGACCCGACCTCGATCGAGGGCGGCGTCGACTGGCTGGTCCAGCCCAAGGTGAGCGTCACCAGGGACACCGCCATCACCCTGGACCTCGACAAGACCAGGTCCGCCGACATCACGGTCCCGGACCCGTCGGCCAAGCCGCTGTCCGCGACGGTCTCGTACGTCTACGACCCGGCGGGCACCGGTCTGTCCCTGTCCGCTCCGTCGTTCGCGGACATCCGCCTGGCGCAGGTCGGCCCGGCGGTCCCCTCCGGTCTCTCCCAGTCCTGGTTCGGCCAGTGGGCCAAGGGCGGCACGGCCGAGTACGACGTGTTCACCGGCTCCGCGGTCAAGCAGCTTCAGGGCGCGCACGTACGCCACTACAAGGCGGACGAACTGGCCACGCTGAAGCTGAACCTCGGTGCCGCGAGCAGCGGCAAGACCGGCGCGGTCGGCGCCTACGCCGAGACACCGGCCGACATCGGCTCCAACATCCCCGTCGAGCAGAACCTGCGCGGCACGCGCACGTTCTACGTGTCCACGGGTGACAAGGCGCAGTGGACGTTCGACTTCTCGCAGTACGGCGGCAAGAAGGACGCGGACGGCTTCCCGGTCCCGGAGGCGTACTACACGCTGGGCGACCCGCAGCTCCTCACCGGCGGCAGGACCTACACCAAGACCCTCAACACCGCGGTCTTCGGTCCGGTGATCAACTCCGACTACGGCCTCTTCCGGGTCGGCAACGAGATCTACGGGTATCTGCCGCTGTTCGCGGACGGGCAGGGGCACGCCGGATCCTCCGAGTTCATGTCGGTGAAGACGACGCTGTACCGGGGCGGCACCAAGGTCGGCACGAACGACGATCCGCTGTTCGGCGTGAAGCCCTTCGCGGTTCCCTCCGCCGAGGCCACGTACACGCTGACGACGTCGGTCATCCGCAGTGTGAAGGTCGCGGCGGCGTCCACCCGCATCGACGCGAGCTGGACGTTCAAGTCCAGGAAGGCGGACAGCGCCCAGCTGCCCGCCTCGACCGTCCGCTTCGGCGCGACCACCGGTCCGGACAGCCGTGTGGAGGCCGGCAAGAAGGTCACGATCCCGGTCACCGTCCAGGGCGCGGCCGCGGGCCGCAACCTCCAGTCGCTCTCGGTGTGGGTGTCGTACGACTACGGCAGGACCTGGACCAGGCTGACGGTCGAGAACGGCAGGATCACCTACAAGAACCCGGCCAAGGGCCAGGGCCTGTCGTTCCACGCCAAGATCGCCGACAAGAAGGGCAACAAGTCGACGATCTCCATCTACAACGCGTTCTACGCCAAGTGAGCCGATAGTCGGCGGACAGACGGCGGACGGCCCACCGGAAGCGATGCCTCCGGTGGGCCGTCGTGCGATGCGGTCCTGCCCGCCGGCCGTGAGGGTGCGACGCGGTCGAGTCGAGCCCGTCAGGCGTGCGGCGCGGTCGTGCCCGCGCGGGTGGCGTCCGCGCCCCAGCTCGCCAGCAGCCGCAGCGCCTCCGCCGATGCCGAGCCCGGCTCGGCGTGGTACGTCACCAGCGCCAGCTCACCGTCGTCCGGCACCCGGAACGACTCGAAGTGCAGCGCGAGGTCGCCCACCAGCGGATGCCGCAACCGCTTCAGCCCGTGGCTCTTCTCCTTGACGTCGTGCGTCGCCCACAGCCGCCGGAACTCCTCGCTCTTCACCGACAGCTCCCCGACCAGTGCCGACAGCCGCGGATCGTCCGGGTGACACCCCGCCTGGTAGCGCAGCTGGCACACGATGTCGATGGCCTTCTGCTCCCAGTCCACGAACAGGTCCTGGTACTCGGACTTGAGGAACGTCATCCGCGCCCAGTTCCGCTCCTGCGGCGGCAGCTGAGCCCAGTCCCCGAAGACGGCCGCGGCCATCCGGTTCCACGCCAGGACGTCCGCATGCCGCCCGACGATGTACGCCGGGACCCCGTCGAAGGAGTCCAGCAGCTGCCTGAGCGCCGCCCGCACCTGCTGCGTCCTGGCCGCCGGCTTCTTCTTGTGGGCCTTCGGCTTGGCGAGGTGCGTCAGATGCGCATGCTCGGCGTCGGTCAGCCGCAGCGCGCGGGCGATCGCGTCGAGCACCTCCGCGGACACGTTCCGTCCGTTGCCCTGCTCCAGACGCGTGTAGTACGCCACGGACACGCCTGCCAGCTGCGCCAGCTCCTCGCGCCTGAGCCCGGGCACCCTGCGGTGGCGGCCGAAGTCCGGCAGCCCCACGTCCTCCGGCTTGAGCCTGGCCCGGCGGGTGCGCAGGAACTCGCTGAGCTCGGCGCGCCGGTCCAGGGCCTGGCCGGCTCCCGCTGCGGGCTCCGGCAGGGACTCGAGCTGTTCATCCATACGTCCAGTATTCCCGGTCGCACGACCTGGAGCCTGACCTCGCCAGTGGTAGGACCGCTGGTCGTAGGCAGAACCGTGGTCTGGGTGACTCCGCTGCCGTCCAGCAGGCTGGATGCCGTGCCCGGTGGAAGGCAGCCGGGCGCGCGACCCCATTAGGAGAAACTCCGCATGACCACCGTTGCCGCATACGCCGCACCCGCCGCGAAGGCCCCGCTCGAGCGCACCACCATCGAGCGCCGCGAGGTCCGCGAGTTCGACGTCCTGATCGACATCAAGTTCGCCGGTATCTGCCACTCGGACATCCACCAGGCCCGTGAGGGCTGGGGCGAGGCGATCTTCCCGATGGTTCCGGGCCACGAGATCGCGGGCGTCGTCTCCGAGGTCGGCCCCGGCGTGACCAAGTTCAAGGTCGGAGACCGTGTGGGCGTCGGCTGCATGGTCGACTCCTGCCGCGAGTGCGAGAACTGCCTGCGCGGCGAGGAGCAGTACTGCCTCAAGGGCATGGTCGGTACGTACAACGCCCTGGACAAGGACGGCGAGCCCACCTACGGCGGCTACTCCGAGAAGATCGTCGTGGACGAGAACTACGTCGTACGCATCCCGGACGGCCTCTCCCTCGATGTGGCCGCCCCGCTGCTGTGCGCGGGCATCACCACGTACTCGCCGCTCGCCCACTGGAACGCGGGCCCCGGCAAGAAGGTCGCCGTCGTCGGCCTCGGCGGCCTCGGCCACATGGCCGTCAAGATCGCGCACGCGATGGGCGCCGAGGTGACCGTGCTCTCGCAGTCCCTGCGCAAGAAGGACGACGGGCTGAAGCTGGGCGCCGACCACTACTACGCCACCAGCGACCCGAAGACCTTCGAGGAGCTGCAGGGCACCTTCGACCTGATCGTCTCGACCGTCTCGGCGCCGATGGACTTCGGCGCGCTGCTGTCGCTGCTGAAGGTCGACGGCGCGCTGGTGAACGTGGGCGCCCCCGAGGAGCCGATCTCCCTCAACCTGTTCTCGGTGATCGGCGGCCGCAAGACCCTCGCGGGCTCCATGATCGGCGGCATCCGCGAGACGCAGGAGATGCTGGACTTCTGCGCGGGGCACGGCATCGGTGCCGAGATCGAGCTGATCAGCGCCTCCGAGATCAACGAGGCCTATGAGCGGGTGCTGAGCAGCGACGTCCGGTACCGGTTCGTGATCGACACGGCCACCATCTGAGAATCCACCCGACAGCACCACGTGAGGCGGCCCCTGTGGCCGCCTCACGCGCGTTGTCGGTCGAAGGTCGCAGCGGCGTGGGCCCGAAGACCGATGTGCCGCCCCCTCCCGCTCTCCTAGCCTGGAAAGTGGTTCCGGCAACCGGGGGACAGGAGGCCCGACCATGTCCGTGGAGCTCAACCACACGATCGTCGCCGCACACGACAAGGAGGCGTCCGCCCGTTTCCTCGCCGATCTGCTGGGGCTGAAGGTGGCGCCGCCGTTCGGCCCGTTCACCCCGGTGGAGATCCCCAACGGCGTGACGCTGGACTACATGGAGACCACCGGCTCGATCACTCCGCAGCACTACGCGTTCCTGGTCTCCGAGGACGACTTCGACGTGATCTTCGCCCGTATCCGGGACAGGGGCCTGAGGTACTGGGCGGACCCTTACCACCACCGCCCCGGCGAGATCAACCACAACGACGGCGGCCGGGGCGCGTACTTCGACGACCCGAACGGTCACAACATGGAGATTCTGACCAGGCCGTACGGGAGCGGCGGGGACTGAGGTTCATCCGGTTGGAGGTGCGAGCGGGCGGCCGGGCCCAAGCCCCGTCCCGGCCGCGCCGGCCTTGCGCTGCGGGGCGTGGCGCGCACCGGGCGCGTCGCCGAACCGGTCCCACCGCACTGTCGGTCGAGAGGGTCATCGGATTGCGATCGTGAGTGCGCCACCTTAGCTTCAGGGCGTCGGGATCTTCCGACAAAGTCCGCATAGGTTCTCTATGTCGGCTTTCACCCCTGGTGCCATCGAACGGAGCATTCATGTCGGTGATGACCGGTACCCAGCCCCTGCAGCAGTTCGGCCAGCAGCAGTTCGGCCAGCAGCCGATCGCGCAGGTCGTCCAGCAGACCATCCAGCAGGCCTGTCAGCAGGCGAGCCAGCAGATCGCGCAGCGCATGCAGCAGACGCTGCAGCAGATCCAGCAGGTCCAGCAGCAGCTCCAGCAGCAGGGCATGGCCCACCAGGCGCACCCGTACCTGGCCATCGCGCTGCACACGACGCTGCGCCAGGGCGTGCGGCACGCGGTGGAGCAGTCCGTGCAGCAGGCGCTGCCGATCGCGATCCTGACGCTGGTCCAGCAGAGCCAGCAGGGCATGCAGGGCCAGCAGGGCATGCAGCCGTGGGGCCCCGGCGGGGCGGGCGGCCAGCAGTTCGGCCAGCCCTACCAGCAGCAGTACCAGCAGCCCGGCTTCGGCTTCGGCCAGATGCCCTTCGGTATCGGCTGACGTCCGGCGGCGCGCGATGCGGTGTGCCCAGGAGCGGTTCCCGGGCACACCGCATCACTGTGGAAGCGCGGCCGCCCGTCACCGGATCAGGAGCAGACGAACGACGCAGGCGTGGTGAAGGTGGACGCAATGGTCAAGGAAAGACCCGGAAACAACCGGGAGAGCGGGTCCGAGGGAGCGGTTTCCGGTGGGATGAGACCCGATGGCAAGGAGACGGGGCCACACAGAAAGAGCGGCCCGTCACCGATCACGGTGCAGCCGCGCCGGGCCCGGTACATGGTGACACCCCTGCCGCAGAGTCTTCTCCCGCCGGGAGTCGCCGAACTCGGCATGGACGCCCTGTGCGACCGGCTGGAGCGTATGCCCGAGGTGACGGTGACCCGCAGACTCCGGTCGCCGGAGAAGCTGAAGTCGGCCGGAATGCACCCCTCATGCCCGGAGATCGCGGTCGTCGAGGCGGCCGAGGCCCAGGTGCCGGCCATGCGGTCGCTGCATGTGCACATCGAACCGGATCTGCCGCTGTCCGGAACCGGACCCGCCGCCGCGCCGACCGCGGGCGTGCTGCCGCTGCGCGATCCGGGGCTGGTGATGCCGCTGGAGGAGCCCGCGGAGATCTCGCTGCGCGTGTGCGGCCAGGAGGGCGAACCGCTGGCGGGCGCGGGGGTGTTCCTGATCGGGGCGACCTGGCCGAGCCAGGGCGTCACCGCGGCCGACGGGACGGTCACCCTCACCCTGGCGACCGAGACCGCGGAGACCGTCCAGTCCCTCTACGTCCGCCCCGCGGGCGGTTACGCCGACCGCTGGATCCACCGGCCCGACCTGTCGGCCACACAGGAGAACCTGGTCACCCTCACCCCGCTGGCCCAGGTCTACCCGGAGCTGGAGCAGCGGCAGCAGTACGGCTGGGGCCAGCAGGCCATGCGCCTGGACCGGCTGCCGCCCACGTTCCGCGCCTTCGGCATCCGGGTCGCGGTCATCGGTTCGGGCGTCAGCACCGAGCACCCCGATTTGCGGCAACGCGTGCGCTCCGGTGTCGATCTCGTCCGCGGCACCGACGACGGCTGGGCCCACGACACCCTGGGCACCGGCACCCATGCGGCGGGCATCATCGCCGGCGCGGACACCGGCAAGGGGATCATCGGCATCGCCGTCGACGCCGAGATCGAGGTCTGCCAGGTGCTGCCGGGCGGGCACTTCAGCGACCTGATCGCCGCTCTGGACCACTGCATCGAGCGCGAGGTCGACGTCGCCCATATCGCGGTGGCCGCGCCGTACCCTTCGGCGCTGGTCTCCCGCAAACTCGCCGACGCCTACGCGGCGGGCATCGCCTGCGTCGCACCCGCGGGCGACACCGGCGGCCCGGTCGGCTTCCCGGGCTCGCTGCCCACCGTGTTCACCGTCGGCGCGCTGGGGGTCTTCGGCTCGTACCCGCAGGACACCTCTCAAGCGACGCACGTCGGGCCGCAGTTGACCCCCGAAGGGCTGTTCGCCGCGCCGTTCAGCTGCTACGGCCCCGGGGTGGACGCGGCCGCCCCCGGAGTGGCGGTCCTGTCGTGCGCCCCGCGCGGCGGCTACACGGCCCTGGACGGTACCGGCACCGCCTCGGCCCATGTCGCCGGCCTCGCCGCCCTCGTTCTCGCCCATCACGAGGACTTCCACGGCCAGTTGCTGCCGCGTGGCCCCGGCCGGGTGCAGCACCTGTTCGAGATCATCGCCGGGAGCTGCCGCCAACTGGCCGCCCCGGGAACGCTGGAGGCCACTCGCGTCGGACGCGGCCTGCCCGACGCCCTGGTGGCCCTCGGCCTGGCCCCCGGAGTGCAGCTCGCTCCGGCCCTGTCGCCGTACGCCCCGTCCATGGCGGGATGACAACGCACCACACGGATCGGCACCCGCTCGCTCGGGGCGGGTGCCGATCCGTGTGTGTCGTTCGCGCGGAGTCCTGGATCAGCCGCCGCCGGTCGGCTCCTTGCCGGGGGCGGCGTGCCGGGGGCGGTACTTGCACGACACCTGGCCGACGAGCTCCCGGAAGCACACCAGGGCGGTGATCGGCGGAATCCCGACGATCACCATCGAGAGCACGGAGTACGAGGAGTGGCTGATGCACAGGGCCACTGCCGTCGCGGAGGCGATCAGGATGACGCACCAGGACCGCCGGGCGGTGCGGTGCTGGAAGGCCGCCCGAAGGATGGACAGCGCGGCCACGAACCACGGTCCGTACACCGTCAGCGGCCACCACTGGGCGAGCGGCGCCGGCAGGACCGTGGCGGCGATCTCGCGCAGCTGGTTGTAGGAGTAGGCGGTGGACCAGCCCAGCATCGCCACCGCGCACGCGGCGATCGTGGCGACCAGGAGCGTGACGGGGCTGAGCCGCTGACCGCCGTCAAGCATGTGGTGGGCCGGCCGGGGGCGCCGCCGGTCGATCCGGTGGCGGTGCTGGCCGTCCAGCGAGGGCGGAGCGGGGTCCACGGCCGACACGGTGGAGAGCATCTGGGCCAGCTCTTCGTCGGGGTCCCAGCCGTTCGGCGCGATGTCCGGGCCGGGGGCGCTCCACACGGGATGCGTCTCAAGGGGATCGACATGATAAGAGTGCTGGCCGAGCACATCATGATCGGATCTCAGGGCGAACTGAATGTCGTAGAGGCTTGGCTCGCCTTGAAGCCTGTCCATTCTCGAAGTTCCTCCGAGCTCTGTATCAGGATGCTCCGTCCAGAGCGCGCAGGTATTCGCTCTCCATGTCGCTGATCTTCTTGAGGAAGTCTTCAAGAAGGTCGGAACAGCCCTTGAGGCGCACGTCACCGCCGGCCGACTCGTGCCAGCCGGCGCCACTTCCGACGGGGATCTGATCTTCCGGTTCGTTCCAAGTCACGATCACCTAACGAGCGCCACCGGGCGCCCAGGTATCCGGCATTTGGGGGAATGAATCGACGGAGAATCGTTTCGCCAGTCAGATGACAGTACCCGGCCCCTGTATTTCTCACTATCCGTGCAGCGGTATTTCATTGAATATGATTTCACGGTGCGTGAGGCGTCGGGGTGAGCCGTCCCGGGAAACGCCCCCCTGCCGTGTGATGGTCGCGGCCCCCTGTGTCAGGGCGCCGGTTCGGTGACGATGGCGTCCCGGAGGCTCTCGACGATGGCGAGCAACTCCGACCGTTCCTGCTGCGGTACCTCGAACTTGTCGAGTGTCCGGTTGAGGTCGTCCATGAAGGCCACCCACTCGGCCCCGGTGATCAACATGTCGCGATGGGAGTCCTCCATCGCGCGCCCCGTGTACCGCTGCGGCCCCCCGGTCGCTTCGCCGACCATTTCCGTCACCAGGTACTTGAACCCTGGAGGCAGTACGCGGTGGTGCGCCTCGTCGACGCGAGGATTCGCGTTCAGGCGGTCGTCGACCATGATCCGATCGATGAAATCGTCGACGACGGTGGCAATGCTGTATATCCCGCCGAGGCGCTCGTAGAGCGAGGTTGGCTGCATTTCCCCTTCCGCCTCCTCCGTATGCGCGGTGCCTCGCGTCCGATCACGCCAGCGTGACGGCATCGCCGCGCCGGATCGTGCCGCCCGCGATCACATCGGCGTAGACCCCCACATTCACCTGGTTGTGCTGCGCTGCCGTGCGCAGGATGCCGGCGTCCTGCGGCAGGTCCCCCTGCGGCAGCGTGATCATGACGCAGCGGGAGCAGGGGCCGGTGACCTGCAAGCGGACCTCGTCGCCGATCGCCAGCGCATGACCGACCCAGTCGTTCTCCACGAAGCCCTGCTCGTCCGGGCCGGTTGCCACGACGATGTTCGGCCGGAACCGCCGAACCTCGAAGCGTCCGTCGGGATACAGCGCGCGCAGCCGATCGATCGTCGCCGTCGTCACCAGGTGGACGACCGCGATGTCGAAAAAGGTCCCCGCCGGCATTTCCCACTCGGTCACGGTGTCCCGGTGATCGAGACCCGCCATATCGGGCCAGTACTCCTCGGCCGTCGCGCCCGGAAACCCGTCTTCGCCTCGCGTCTGCGCAAGCACGACCTCCCGGCCGAGCGCTTCGGAGAGGATCTGCGTCAGGAGGGGATGATCGCTCGTCACGGCCGTTCCATCGGGCAGGGTCAGACGGACGGCAGGGAGCGTCGATTCCACCTGCGGAGGCTCGACATAGGCAGCGCGAAAATCGAAGAAGTTACCCCACTTGCGTGGGTTCTTGGCGCCCGCGACCTTTCCCGTCGCTTTGTCGACGACGGCGAATCGCCGATCCCCGACGAGCCCGTGCTCCGTGACGCCGGAGGCGTTCAGCTCCTCTCCCAGCATCGACTTCACCGGGTAGCGCCACAGTCCGACAACCGAGGCACCCCCCGCATGCGCCGAACGCGAGAGCGAGTGCGACGGGTCCGTCTGCATGACGGCCTCCCTCGGGTGAGTGCACGAGCCAGGCACGTCGGATCAGCCCCCCTTCCAGCGGAAAACCTCGCCGTCCTCCTGTCAAACGGACTGCGGAACACGGCAGTGGGCTGTGCCGGTGATGATCGGGGCCGGCTTCCGGCGCCGCAGACGCCCGTCGGTCACGACGCCCCCTGGGACGGCCACAGGCATGGTGGCCCGCTGTGGCGCTGCCGGCGGGCAGGAACTGCCGTCCGATCGTCATCGCGTCAGTGCGGCAGCGTCGCCGGGCTCCCCCCGTTCGCCTCGTACCCGGCCACCGCCAGCGCCCGGTACACCGCGTAGTCCGCCGCCGGATCGGCGGTCAGGGTCCAGGGCAGCGCGCCCACGTGGCCGTCGATGTGGACGAGCTGGGCCATCGCCTCCGCCCAGCGCTCGCTGCGGACCAGGAAGAACACCAGCAGATGGCGGACGTGCGCCAGCATCGGGTCGTCGGGGCGGGCCGAGTGCACCGCGTGCAGCGCGCCGTGGACGGCCTTCGTCACGACCTCGCTCCGGTAGAAGCTGCTGACCAGGTTCACCTCGGGAAGGTGCTCGAAGACCGCGAACAGGGGCATGGCCGCGAGAAGCGAACCCTGCGGGGCGCGGGCCGCGGCCGCCTCCGCGAAGGAGTACGCCAGCTCCCGCGAGCCGTGCCACTTCTCGCACCAGTAGTGCAGCGCCGCCAGGTGCGCCCCCATGTGGGTGGGCGCCCGGTCGAGGATCTTCAGCCACAGCTGTTCGAACTCGGGCTGCGGGTAGGCAAGGCCGCGGGCCACGGACAGCTCGACGATGTAGGGGACCGGGTCGCCGGGGGCCAGCAGCGCCGCCTCCCCGCACGCCGACCTGGCCTCCTCCATGATGATGCGGAACTCCTCCGTCCCCGGCGTCGACGTGCGCCACGCCTGCTGCACCAGGAACTCCGCGTGCACCGCCGCGCCCCCCGCGTCCTTGGGCGCCTCGGCCCGCCACACCCGCAGCCACTGTCCGCCCGGCGTCTCGCTCACCCCGCCGGGCCGCTGCTGCAGCTCCAGGGACGCTGCCCCCGCGAAGGCCTGCACGCGCTGCCAGCGCGTCTCGCCCTCCGCCTCCGTACCGGCCAGGAGCTGGGCGGCCGCTCGGTGGTCCTGCGTGCGCTGCACCACGTCCAGGACGTCCAGCAGGTCCTCGTCGGGGCCCGGCATGCGGACGTCCAGCTCCTCCTGGCGCACGAACCCGTAGTTCGCCGGGTCCGCGGCGTCCGGGTCGCCCGGCGAGACCTGTTGGATGCCCGCTCGCCGGCGCATGAGGACGGGGAACAGGACCACGCTGAACAGGGCCAGTGCCATCAGGACCCAAAGAATCACCATGGGCCCAAGCGAACCAGACCGGTCCGACACTTGGCCATCCTGGTCGCCACGCCTGTGGAAAACCCCGCCGCCGGGCCCGTTCCGGGTGCGGGCCGCCCCCGATCCCGGCTGCGGAGGGCACGGTTCCCAGCTGCGGCGGCCCCGTTCCGGGGCGCCCGGCCTCGCGATCCCGCGTCCGGGCCGTCGGCGCACTACCCTCGGAACCCATGAGCGACAGGCACATCAGTCAGCACTTCGAGACCCTCGCGATTCACGCGGGGAACACCGCCGACCCCCTCACGGGCGCGGTCGTCCCGCCGATCTACCAGGTCTCCACCTACAAGCAGGACGGCGTCGGCGGGCTGCGCGGCGGTTACGAGTACAGCCGCAGCGCCAACCCCACCCGCACCGCCCTGGAGGAGAACCTCGCCGCCCTGGAGGGCGGCCGGCGAGGCCTCGCGTTCGCGTCCGGACTGGCGGCCGAGGACTGCCTGCTGCGTACGCTGCTCGCCCCGGGCGACCACGTGGTGATCCCGAACGACGCCTACGGCGGTACGTTCCGCCTGTTCGCCAAGGTCGTCTCCCGGTGGGGCGTCGAGTGGTCGGTCGCCGACACCAGCGATCCGGCCGCCGTGCGGGCCGCCCTCACCCCGAGGACGAAGGTCGTGTGGGTGGAGACCCCCTCCAACCCTCTGCTCGGCATCACCGACATCGCCGCCGTCGCTCAGATCGCCCGTGACGCGGGCGCCCGGCTCGTCGTCGACAACACGTTCGCCACCCCCTACCTCCAGCAGCCGCTCGCGCTCGGCGCGGACGTCGTCGTGCACTCCCTGACCAAGTACATGGGCGGCCACTCCGACGTCGTCGGCGGGGCACTGATCGTGAACGACCAGGAGCTCGGCGAGCAGCTGGCGTACCACCAGAACGCGATGGGCGCGGTCGCCGGCCCGTTCGACTCCTGGCTGGTGCTGCGCGGCACGAAGACGCTCGCGGTGCGCATGGACCGGCACAGCGAGAACGCCACCAAGGTCGCCGACATGCTCAGCGGGCACCCGCGCGTGAAGCGCGTCCTGTACCCGGGCCTGCCGGAGCACCCCGGTCACGAGGTCGCGGCGAAGCAGATGAAGGCGTTCGGCGGCATGGTGTCCTTCCGGGTGGAGGGCGGCGAGGAGGCGGCCGTCGAGGTCTGCAACCGGGCCAAGGTGTTCACCCTCGGCGAGTCGCTCGGCGGTGTGGAGTCCCTGATCGAGCACCCAGGGCGCATGACGCACGCGTCCGCGGCCGGCTCGGCCCTCGAGGTCCCCGCCGACCTGGTCCGCCTCTCCGTGGGCATCGAGAACGTCGACGACCTCCTGGAGGACCTGAAGCAGGCCCTCGGCTGAGGCACCGCCTGATCCCCGGCCTCACCAGTCGCTGATCGGTGGAGTCGTCGTCGACGGCGGCTCCACCCAGGGGCGGGCGACCGACGCCCATACGGTGAAGGCGAGCGCCGCGGCCACCAGGGCCAGCCAGAGCACACGGAGGGCCACCGTGCGGCGGCGCAGCAGGCGGCTGCCGCGCCGCACCACGTCCCCGTACAGGTCCGGCGGCACCGGAGGCGGTGTCCGCTCCAGCATCCGCCGCACGGTCGCCTCCCGTTCGGACACGTTCACCGGGCACCTCCTCGGGCGCACGGCCCGCCAAGGGCACTTCGGCGGTGCGCGGCGGGCCGGGGGCCGCGCACGTCCGCGTACGGCACGGTCACGACGGCGCCACCTCCGGTGCCGTCCTCGCCGGCGCCGTCCTGGCCGGGGGATGCAGCAGTGTCGCCATCGCCCGGGCGCAGATGGCCCGGACCCGCTCGACGGGCAGGCCGAGCAGCGCCGCCGTCTGTTCCTCGGCGACCCCCTCGTACATCCTCAGGACGAGGATCAGCCGCTCCTGCGGCGTCAGGTTCACCAGCGGGCTGCCCGGGGCCGGCCGGTGCCGGCCGATCGCCCCGTACTGGTGCCACGCCTCGCGCGCGAAGCGGGTGGCCAGGTGCTGGCGTGCCCGGGCGTAGGGGTCCTCACCACGCAGCCGGTCCCAGGAGGCGTACGTCTGGGCGAGGGCCAGCGTCAGCAGGCGCCGTGCGCGCGGGTTGTCGTCGGGGGCCTCCGCGGTGAGCAGGGTCGCGGCGTGCAGCAGCCGCCCGGCAGCGCCCGCGACGAACGCCTGGAACTCCCGGGTCCGGCGGGCACCGTGGGACGCATGCCGTTCTCGCACCGCGCCTCCCGCGTGAGGGTGACCGTGAGGGGACGGGACCCGTCGCGTACGTACGGCGTCGAGGGCGTGCGGCACACCGGACGGCGTACGGACGACAGGGACCCGCTCTCATGGGAGACCGGCGGCGCCCCCCGGGTCAAGAGCCTTGGAGCACCCGCACGCGCGTGTGTCGGCGTCACGGCGTACGCGTGCGAGGCTCAGGACGCCGGCTGGGACTCCGGTCCTGCGACACCCTGCGTGCCCTGCCGGGCGGAGAGGGCGACATTGAAGCGGGTCAGGAGCGCGGTGAACGTCTCACGTTCCTCCGGCGCCCAGTCGTGCGTCAGTTCGGCCATGAGTTGGCGTCTGGAGGAACGTACCTCCTCGAGCCGGGACAGCCCGCGCGGGGACAGCTGGAGCACCACCGCGCGACCGTCCTCCGGGTGCGAGGTGCGCTTGACGAGACCGGTGTCGACCAGCGGGGCGACCTGCCGGGTGACCGTCGAGGAGTCGATGCCCATGCTCGCGGCGAGCGCCTTGACGCCCATGGGGCCTTCCTTGTCCAAGCGGTTGAGCAGCAGGTACGCGGCACGGTCCATGGAGTTGCGCACCTGCCCGACCCCGCCGAGCCGCGTCTGCTCGGCACGGCGCGCGAACACCGCGACCTCGTGCTGCAGCGTGTCCAGAAGACCGGTGTCACCGACAGTGCTCATGTCGGTCATGTCCATCGACATCTCAGGTGTTGTGGGCATCGCCGGGGGCTCACTTCGTGCGTGGGGAGCTGGGTTGGGGGACAGGGTACGCGGCCGGGGCGCAGGACGTACCAGGGCTGTGCAAACCCGTTCCGCGCCTTGGTCACACCCGCTGTGGACGCGCGTGAACTGCGAGACTGGTGGTCATGAACTACAGCACGGCCGACTCCCTGCCGACGGTGACGCCGGACGACGTCCGGGGCGCCCAGAAGATGCTCTCGGGCGTCGCACGTGTCACCGCCATGGAGGGCAGCAGGCACCTGTCCCAGCTGGTCGGCGCCCCGGTGCACCTGAAGTGCGAGAACCTCCAGCGGACCGGGTCGTTCAAGCTGCGCGGCGCGTACGTGCGCATCGCGGGACTGCTGCCCGAGGAGCGTGCCGCGGGGGTCGTCGCCGCGAGCGCGGGCAACCACGCGCAGGGCGTGGCCCTCGCCTCCGCGCTGCTCGGTGTGCGCTCCACGGTGTTCATGCCGAAGGGCGCCCCGCTGCCGAAGATCAGCGCGACCCGCGAGTACGGCGCGGACGTACGGCTGTACGGCCAGGTGGTGGACGAGACGCTGGCCGCCGCGCAGGAGTACGCGGCGGAGACGGGCGCGGTGTTCATCCACCCGTTCGACCACCCGGACATCATCGCGGGTCAGGGCACGGTCGGCCTGGAGATCCTGGAGCAGTGCCCCGATGTGCGCACGATCGTCGTCGGCACCGGGGGCGGCGGGCTCGTCGCGGGCATCGCGACCGTGGTGAAGGCGCTGCGGCCGGACGTACGGGTGGTGGGCGTGCAGGCGCAGGGCGCGGCCGCGTACCCGCCCTCGCTGGCGGCCGGGCGGCCGGTGTCCGTCGAGAGCGCGGCGACCATGGCCGACGGCATCAGGGTGGGACGGCCCGGTGACGTGCCGTTCCGTATCGTCCGCGATCTGGTCGACGAGGTCCGCACGGTGTCCGAGGACGCGCTGTCCGCCGCGGTGCTGCTCTGCATGGAGCGGGCCAAGCTGGTCGTCGAGCCGGCCGGCGCGAGTCCGGTCGCGGCGCTGCTGAGCGATCCGGGCGCCTTCGAGGGCCCGGTGGTCGCGGTGCTGTCCGGCGGCAACGTCGACCCGGTGCTGCTGCAGCGCATCCTGCGGCACGGCATGGCCGCGCAGGGCCGTTACCTGGCCGTACGGCTGCGGCTGACCGACCGCCCGGGTGCCCTGGCCACGCTCCTCGGGGTGCTGTCGCTGGTGGACGCCAATGTCCTCGACGTGAGCCACGTGCGGACCGACCCCCGGCTCGGGCTCACGGAGGCGGAGGTCGAGCTGCACCTGGAGACGAAGGGCCCGGAGCACTGCGTGGAGGTCGGGCACGCGCTGCGGGAGGCGGGCTACACCGTCATCGACTGAGGTCGGGGGCGGTGCCGGAAGCAGTCGGCGAAAATCTGTTGAGAGACGCGATACATCGCGTTATGGTGTGTGTCTCGTCACCTGGTACCTCGTCACCTTGTGACGGGTCTCGCCCTCAACGCGTTTTGCGCGTACTTTGCCATACCCCTGTCCCCGGCGGCTCGCCGTTTTTTCCGACGACGTGGAGAACTCATATGCCAGGCGCCATCCATGCCGAAGGCCTGGTGAAGACCTTCGGCGACGTAAGGGCTCTGGACGGCGTCGACCTCGACGTCCCCCAGGGCACCGTGCTCGGCCTCCTCGGGCCCAACGGCGCGGGCAAGACCACGACCGTCCGCTGCCTGACCACCTTGCTGCGCCCCGACAGCGGCAGGGCGCTCGTCGCGGGCATCGACGTGCTGAAGGACCCGGACGCGGTGCGCCGCTCGGTGGGCCTGTCAGGACAGTTCGCCGCGGTCGACGAGTATCTGACCGGCCGCGAGAACCTCCAGATGGTGGGTCGGCTCTACCAGATGCGCGGCAAGGCGGCGAAGCAGCGGGCGGCCGAGCTGCTGGAGCAGTTCCGCCTCACGGACGCCGCCGACCGCCCCACCAAGACGTACTCCGGCGGTATGCGCCGCCGCCTCGACCTCGCCGCCGCCCTGGTGGTCCGGCCGCCCGTGATGTTCATGGACGAGCCGACGACCGGCCTCGACCCGCGCAACCGCCAGCAACTGTGGGAGGTCATCAAACAGCTCGTCTCCGACGGCACGACGCTGCTGCTGACCACCCAGTACCTCGAAGAGGCCGACCATCTGGCGCACGACATCGCCGTCGTCGACCACGGCCGCGTCATCGCCCGCGGCACCTCCGACCAGCTCAAGGCGCGCACGGGCGGTGAGCGCGTCGAGGTCGTGGTGCACGAGCGCGAGCACATCGCCACCGCCGCCGAGGTGCTGAGCCGCTTCGGCAAGGCCGACACCACGGTCGAGGAGCACACCCGCAAGCTCACGGTCCCGGTCGTCGGCGGCGCCAAGCTGCTCGCCGAGATCATCCGCGAGCTGGACGGCCGCGGCATCGAGATGGACGACATCGGGCTGCGCCGCCCCACCCTCGACGACGTCTTCCTGTCCCTGACCGGCCACGCCGCCGAGGAGAAGGCCGAGGAGAACGGCGCGGCCGAGGACCCCAAGGCCCGCAAGCGCACCAAGGAGACCGCCAAGTGAGTGCCGGAACCGACGCCGTGCCCGTCGCGGCGCCCGCCAACCCCGTCGTCCAGTCCGTCCGCGACTCACTGGTCGTCGCCCAGCGGAATCTGATTCGCATGGGCCGGATTCCCGAGATGCTCATTTTCGGGCTGATCCAGCCGATCATGTTCGTGGTGCTGTTCACCTACGTGTTCGGCGGCTCGATCCAGGTCGGCTCGTCCAGCACCACCCAGGCCTACCGCGAGTTCCTGATGGCCGGCATCTTCGCCCAGACCGTCACGTTCGCGACGGCGGGCGCGGGTGCGGGCATCGCCGACGACATGCACAAGGGCCTCATCGACCGCTTCCGCTCCCTGCCGATGGCACGTGGTGCGGTGCTGACCGGCCGTACCATCGCCGACCTGGTGCAGACGGCGCTCACCCTCGTCGTCCTGGCGGTCGTCGCCCTGATCGTCGGTTGGCGCACGCACGAGAACTTCGGCAAGGTGCTCGCCGGATTCGGCCTGCTCCTGCTGCTCGGGTACGCGTTCTCCTGGATCGGCGCGCTGATCGGCCTGTCCGTGCGCACTCCCGAAGCGGCGACCTCGGGCGGCTTGATCTGGCTGTTTCCGCTGACCTTCATCTCGAACGCGTTCGTGGACGCGAACCAGATGCCGTCCTTCCTGCGGCACATCGCGGAGTGGAACCCGTTCAGTGCCACCGTGCAGGCGTGCCGCGAGCTGTTCGGCAACCTTCCCCCGGGCTTCCGGACGCCCGACGCCTGGCCCATGCAGCACCCCGTGTGGGCCTCGCTGATCTGGTCGGTGGTGATCCTCCTGGTCTTCCGTACGCTCGCGGTCCGCAAGTACCGCTCGGCGACGGCATGACACCACGGTGGCCTCCGGCGGCTCGGCCGGAGGCCACCGGCTCTCCCCGGGGTGACAAGGCCCCAGGACACGACGAGGCCCCGGGGCGCGCCCGAAGCGCCCAGGGGCCGCGAAGTGTCGGGAGAAGGCTCAGCCCTGGCGGGGCTCGGCCTCAGCCCTGGTAGGGCTCGGCCTTGAGGATCCGCACCATGGCCTTCTTGCCGTTCGGCAGCTCGTACTCGGCGTCCTCGCCGACCTTCTTGCCGTTCACCCCCGTGCCCAGCGGGGACTGCGGCGAGTAGGTCTCGATGTCGCCGCTCGCGTACTCGCGCGAGGCCAGCAGGAAGGTCACGGTGTCGTCCTCGTCACCGTCGAAGGCGATCGTGACGACCATGCCCGGTGCCACCACGCCCTCGGCCGCCGGAGCCTCGCCGACCTTGGCGTTCTCCAGGAGCTGGGTCAACTGGCGCACACGGAGCTCCTGCTTGCCCTGCTCCTCCTTGGCCGCGTGGTACCCGCCGTTCTCACGCAGGTCGCCCTCCTCGCGCGCGGCCGCGATCTTGGCGGCGATCTCCGTGCGCGCAGGACCAGAAAGGTACTCCAGCTCGGCCTTGAGCTGGTTGTACGCCTCCTGGGTCAGCCAGGTGACGTTCTCGCTGGTCTGGGTCACAGGTGCTCCTCGTCGGTACTTGGAATACAAAGCATCGCCCTACCCAGAAGCATGTTCCTCCACGGGTGGGCGAAACCACGAGCCTAACAATTCACCGGCGAAAGGGGGAGGACATAAGCCATCAGAATTACGTCAACGCAGGTCAGAGGCTACGCGACACGAGTGACGTCAGTCGGCGTGACAGCCCAGCAGCTCCGCCGTCGTCCCCGGCGCGGTGGTGCGCAGCGTGACGACCTTGTCGATCTCTGTGGCGTGCCCGCCGAACCGGAAGTCCGCGCGGCCCACCTCGGTGCCGTCCGCCGCCTGGGACCGCAGGGTGCAGTAGCCGGTGGCGTCGGCGTCCTTGCGTACCTCAAGGTGGGCCTTGACCGTGTCTTGCGTGGCCTCGAACGTGATGACCTGGCCGCTGATCTTGTTCTGGCCGACATAGTGGTACGCGAACCAGCCGACGAGTGCGAGGAGCACCGCTCCCAGCGCACTGCCGACGATCTTGAGCGTGCGGTCGGCGCGCTCGTCCGAGGAGCGCCCGTAGCGGTCCTCGGGCAGTCGCGTGCTCACCGTGGTCATGATCGTCCTCTCGGCCGGGGGCCGGGACGGATGTCCCGAAAAGGACGTCCGGGGACCGGGCCCGGAATTTTTCGTCCCCCGGTTCGGTCACTATAGAAGCCGCCCATCGCGCCGCATCACACCGGGCGCCGACTTGCCGACTGACCGAGGATCGAGTCTTGACTGACCAACTGCGACTGATGGCCGTGCACGCCCACCCCGACGACGAGTCGAGCAAGGGCGCGGCCACCATGGCGAAGTACGTGTCCGAGGGGGTGGACGTGCTCGTGGTGACCTGCACGGGTGGGGAGCGCGGCTCCATCCTCAACCCGAAGCTCCAGGGCGACAAGTACATCGAGGAGCACATCCACGAGGTACGCAAGAAGGAGATGGACGAGGCCCGCGAGATCCTCGGCGTCAAGCAGGAGTGGCTGGGCTTCGTCGACTCGGGTCTGCCCGAGGGCGACCCGCTGCCCCCGCTGCCGGAGGGCTGCTTCGCGCTGGAGGACGTCGACAAGGCGGCCGGCGAGCTGGTCCGCAAGATCCGCGCCTTCCGCCCGCAGGTGATCACCACCTACGACGAGAACGGCGGTTACCCGCACCCCGACCACATCATGACCCACAAGATCTCGATGGTGGCGTTCGAGGGCGCGGCGGACACCGAGAAGTACCCGGAGGCGGAGTTCGGCCCCGCGTGGCAGCCGCTGAAGCTGTACTACAACCAGGGCTTCAACCGGCCCCGCACCGAGGCCCTGCACAAGGCGCTGCTCGAGCGTGGGATGGAGTCCCCGTACGGGGAGTGGCTCAAGCGGTGGGACGAGTTCAACCGCGCCGAGCGCACCCTGACCACCCACATCCCCTGCTCCGACTTCTTCGAGATCCGCGACAAGGCGCTGATCGCGCACCGCACGCAGATCGACCCCGACGGCGGCTGGTTCCGGGTCCCGCTGGAACTCCAGAAGGAGGTCTGGCCGACGGAGGAGTACGAGCTTGCGAAGTCGCTCGTGGACACCTCGCTCCCGGAGGACGACCTCTTTGCAGGCGTCCGCCGGCCCTGAGGGACAATGCCTGACATGAGCGCAAGCGTGAGCCTGGCTGTGACGCACCTGGTGCCGCTGGCCGAGGTCGACGAGAACAAGGTCACCCCCGGTGTCCTCGGCTTCATCGTCTTCGCGGTGATGGCACTGGCCGTGTGGGGACTGATGAAGTCCATGAACAAGCACATGGGCAAGGTGTCCTTCGAGGAGGACGCCGATGCCTCGGGCGAGGAAGCCGGGAAGAAGGGCTCGGGCACGGCGGCGGCCAAGGGCACGCCCAAGGCTCAGCAGGGCTGACGGCTCAGCAGAGTCGGCGGCTCCCTGCCCGTCCCCGGCTCCTCTCGCCTCGGGATGAACTGCGCTCCGCGGTGCCGTGAACGGTTTCGGCCGATTCGGCACCGCCGGGCGACACCGCCGTGGCCGAAAGGCGCCCGCACACGCGAGGACGCCCTTGTGGGCCCGCCCGGCCAGACCGCTGTTCTCCGCGGTGCCCGTCGCCGTGGGAGAGTGGAACGGTGAACCGACTGGCCCATGAGACGTCCCCGTATCTGCTCCAGCACGCCGACAACCCCGTCGACTGGTGGCCCTGGTCGGACGAGGCCTTCGCCGAGGCCCGTGAACGGGGCGTGCCGGTGCTGCTCAGCGTCGGTTACTCCAGTTGCCACTGGTGTCATGTCATGGCTCACGAGTCCTTCGAGGACGACGCGACAGCCGCGTACCTGAACGAGCACTTCGTCAGCATCAAGGTCGACCGCGAAGAACGCCCCGACGTCGACGCCGTCTACATGGAGGCGGTCCAGGCCGCGACCGGCCACGGCGGCTGGCCCATGACCGTCTTCCTCACCCCGGACGCCGAGCCCTTCTACTTCGGCACCTACTTCCCGCCCGCCCCCCGCCACGGCATGCCCTCCTTCCGGCAGGTCCTCGAAGGGGTCCAGCAGGCCTGGGCCGACCGGCGGGACGAGGTGACCGAGGTCGCCGCGAAGATCACGCGGGACCTCGCCCAGCGCGAGATCAGCTATGGCGACACGCGGGTGCCCGGCGAGGAGGAACTCGCCCAGGCGCTTCTCGGACTCACCCGTGAGTACGACGCCCAGCGGGGCGGCTTCGGCGGGGCGCCCAAGTTCCCGCCGTCCATGGTGATCGAGTTCCTGCTGCGCCACCACGCCCGCACCGGCTCCGAGGGCGCCCTGCAGATGGCGCAGGACACCTGTGAGCGCATGGCCCGAGGTGGCATCTACGACCAGCTCGGCGGCGGCTTCGCCCGCTACTCCGTCGACCGGGACTGGGTGGTGCCGCACTTCGAGAAGATGCTCTACGACAACGCCCTGCTGTGCCGCGTGTACGCGCACCTGTGGCGTGCCACCGGCTCCGACCTCGCGCGCCGGGTCGCCCTGGAGACGGCCGACTTCATGGTGCGGGAACTGCGCACCCCCGAGGGCGGGTTCGCCTCCGCGCTGGACGCCGACAGCGACGACGGCGCGGGCCGGCACGTCGAGGGCGCGTACTACGTGTGGACGCCGGAGCAGCTGAGGGAGGCCCTCGGCGCCGACGACGCCGAACTCGCCGCGCAGTACTTCGAGGTGACCGAGGAGGGCACCTTCGAGCACGGCTCCTCCGTGCTGCAACTTCCCCAGCAGGAAGGCGTGTTCGACGCTCAGCGGATCGAGTCGATCCGGCGCCGCCTCTTGGAGAAGCGGGCCGAGCGCCCCGCCCCGGGCCGTGACGACAAGGTGGTCGCCGCCTGGAACGGCCTCGCGATCGCCGCGCTCGCCGAGACCGGCGCGTACTTCGACCGCCCCGACCTCGTGGACGCCGCACTCGGCGCCGCCGACCTGCTGGTACGGCTGCACCTGGACGAGCACGCCCGCCTGGCCCGTACGTCGAAGGACGGCCGGGTGGGCGCGAACGCGGGCGTGCTGGAGGACTACGCGGACGTCGCGGAGGGCTTCCTGGCGCTCGCCTCCGTCACCGGCGAGGGCGTGTGGCTGGAGTTCGCCGGCTTCCTGCTCGACCACGTGCTCACGCGGTTCACCGACGACAGCGGCACGCTCTACGACACCGCTGCGGACGCCGAGAAGCTCATCCGACGCCCCCAGGACCCCACCGACAACGCCACCCCGTCGGGCTGGACCGCCGCCGCGGGCGCGCTGTTGTCGTACGCCGCCCAGACCGGTTCGGAACCCCACCGTGCCGCCGCCGAGCGGGCGTCGGGTGTCGTCAAGGCGCTCGGGCCGCGGGTGCCGCGCTTCATCGGGTGGGGGCTCGCGGTCGCCGAGGCGCTCCTCGACGGGCCGCGCGAGGTGGCGGTCGTCGGCCCGGCGCTCGACGACCCCGCCACAAGGGCCCTGCACCGCACGGCACTTCTGGGCACGGCGCCGGGCGCGGTCGTGGCCGTCGGCACCCCGGAGAGTGATGAGCTGCCGCTCTTGGTTGACCGGATTCTGGTCGGTGATGAACCGACCGCGTACGTCTGCCGTAACTTCACGTGCGATGCCCCGACCACCGACCCGGAACGGCTCCGCGCGGCGCTGAGCGGCTGAAACGCCTCATGGAACGATTGGTTCCAGATGGTCGGATTGAGCAGGTGTTCGGATAGATCCCCGTAAGGAACCGGCTGTTCCGAAACAAGCTATTTATCTGAAGAGCTCCCGGGCTTCACAGTTCCCTCCTAGTCTCTCCACGGTGGCGCGACAGAAGTAACACCCTGTCGCGACAGGGGGTTCGGGGATCTGGGGGGATCTTTTTGCTGACGTCTGTCTTCATTGCCGTCGTCTCGCTGGCCTTGTTCTGGATGGCCGCTTTCACTCTGTGGTGGCAGATGCACGCGTGGCGCACGCCCGAGGTGCTCGCCTCCACCCGGTTCAGCAGTCCGGACGGCGCCGAGCACATGTCGTTCTCGCTGCTGCTGCCCGCGAGACACGAGCAGGCCGTGCTGGACCACACGATCCAGCGGCTGCTCGAGTCGACCCACACCGACTTCGAGATCATCGTCATCGTGGGACACGACGACCCGGAGACCACCGAGGTCGCCCGCAGGGCCGCGACCCGGGACGCACGGGTCCGCGTCGTCGTCGACCACCACGAGAAGAAGAACAAGCCGAAGGCCATGAACACGGCGCTGCCGCACTGCCGCGGCGATGTCGTCGGGGTCTTCGACGCCGAGGACCAGGTCCACCCGGAGTTGCTCGCCCACGTCGACCACGCGTTCCGCACCACGGGCGCGGACGTGGTCCAGGGCGGGGTGCAGCTGATCAACTTCCACTCGAGCTGGTACAGCCTGCGCAACTGCCTGGAGTACTTCTTCTGGTTCCGTTCCCGGCTGCACCTGCACGCGCAGAAGGGGTTCATCCCGCTCGGCGGCAACACCGTCTTCGTCCGGACCGATGTCCTCCGGGAGGCCGAGGGCTGGGACCCCGACTGCCTCGCGGAGGACTGCGACCTGGGCGTCAGGCTCTCCAGCGTCGGCAAGAAGGTCGTCGTCGCCTACGACTCCGACATGGTGACCCGGGAGGAGACCCCCGGCTCGCTGCTGTCGCTGCTCAAGCAGCGCACCCGCTGGAACCAGGGCTTCCTCCAGGTCTACCGCAAGAAGGACTGGAGGCAACTGCCCGGCTTCGGGCAGCGGCTGCTCGCCCGCTACACCCTGATGACGCCGTTCCTGCAGGCGTTCTCCGGCGTCGTCATCCCGCTCAACGCCGCAGTCGCCCTCTTCCTGGACGTACCGGTCGGCGTCGCCTTCCTCACCTTCCTCCCGCTCGTGACCGCCGCGGTCACCTTCGTCTTCGAGGTCGTCGGACTGCACGACTTCGGCAAGCAGTACGGGCTGCGCGTGCGCTTGGTCCACTACGTGAAGCTCATCGTGGGCGGCCCCTTCTACCAGGTGCTCCTCGCCGGCGCCGCGATCCGCGCCGTCTGGCGCGAGCAGCGCGGCCGCAACGACTGGGAGCTGACCAGCCACGTCGGCGCCCACCTGGCCACGACCGGCGTGATCCTCGAGTCCCGAGAGGACGTTGCTGCGTGACCTCCACTCTTCCCGCGGCGACCGAGACGAAGGTCCCCGCGCAGGGCACACCTGTCCCCGAAACCGTCCCCGTCCCCCGTCCGGCGTTCCGTTTCCGCAGCTCTCGTCCCGATCTGATCGTGTGCGGCGTGCTCCTCGCCGCGATCCTCACGGTGCAGGGCTGGAACATCGCCGACTACCCCACCCTCAGCGACGACGAGGGCACCTACCTCGCCCAGGCATGGGCCGTGCAGAACGGCCACGGACTCGCCCACTACACCTACTGGTACGACCACCCGCCGCTCGGCTGGGTCCAGATCGCCCTGCTCACCTGGATCCCCGCCCACCTCGACGCCGGCCTGATGACGGTCGGCTCGATGCGGGTCGCGATGCTGCTGGTCAGCGCGGTGAGTGCGGTCCTCGTCCACGTCCTCGCCCGCCGCCTGAACCTGCCGGTCTGGGCCGCCGGACTCGCCATGGCCCTCTTCGGGCTCTCCCCGCTGTCGGTGGTGCTCCAGCGGGAGATCTTCCTCGACAACATCGCGGTGATGTGGACGCTGCTCGCGTTCACCCTGGCCGCTTCCCCGAGCCGTCACCTCTGGCACCACTTCGGCGCGGGCCTCGCCGCCGCCGCGGGCGTCCTGACCAAGGAGACGATGCTCGTCGTCCTGCCCGCCGTCTTCCTCACCATGTGGCGCCACAGCCACCGCGACACCCGGAAGTTCGCGCTCACCGGCGCGATCACGGCGTGCGCGCTCACCGGGCTGTCGTACCCCCTCTTCGCCCTGCTCAAGGGCGAGTTGCTGCCGGGCGCGGGCCATGTCTCCCTGTGGGACGGCATCCGCTACCAGATGAGCCGGGCCGGCTCCGGGTTCATCCTCGACCCCGGCTCCGGGTCCTACGGCGTCCTGCACTCCTGGCTCTACTACGACCGTGTCCTGCCGCTCGGCGGCCTCGCCGGGGCGCTGCTGGTCCTGCTCACCTGGCGCTGGTCGGTCACCGCTCGGGCGCTCGCCGGGCCCGCCCTCGCCGTCGCCGTCCTCACCCTGGTCGCGATGCGGCCGAGCGGCTACCTGCCCGCGATGTACGTCATCCAGGCGCTGCCGTTCCTCGCCCTGGTCCTGACGGGCGCCGCCGCGAGCGTCGTCCACCTGGTGCTGCGCCGGTGGCGCGGCGGTACCGGGATGCCGTACGTCACCTGGGCGCGGTACGCCGTGGCGGCCCTGCTCGTGGCCGCCGCCGGGGCGTACGTCGTGCCCCGCTGGTACGACGGCGACCGCACCGCCGTCACCACCGACGCCAACGCCCCTTACCGGGCCGCCTCGTACTGGCTCGGCAGCCAGGTGAGCGACCCGAAGGACACCCGGGTCCTCGTCGACGACGCCCTCTGGCTCGACCTGGTGCACGCCGGGTACCGGCCCGGGCTCGGCGCCATCTGGTTCTACAAGGCCGACCTCGACCCGGCGGTGGCCAGGACGATGCCGCGCGGCTGGCGCGACCTCGACTACGTGGTCGCGTCCCCGACGGTGCGGCGCGACGCGGTCGACCTGCCCAATGTCAGGGCCGCTCTCCAGCACTCCACGCCGGTCGCCACCTTCGGCACCGGGCCGGACCGGATCGAGATCCGCCGGATCGACCAGTCGGCGGGAGGCGGCCGATGAGCCAGGAATCCACCGTCCCCGGCGAACTCGGCGATCCGGCCGTTCGGGCCGCCGAGCCACCCGAGCCGGGCGCCGTCACCATCGTCGTCCCGACCTTCAACGAGTCGGGGAACATCCGTGAACTGCTGCACCGGATCACCGAGTCGGTGCCGTCCCGCCTGCCCTGCGAGGTCCTCTTCGTCGACGACTCCACCGACGACACCCCGGACGTGATCGTCCGCGAGGCGCAGGACTGCCCGTTCCCGGTCACCGTGCTGCACCGGGACGAGCCGGTCGGCGGGCTCGGCGGGGCCGTCGTCGAGGGACTGAAGGCGGCCGGCTCCGACTGGATCGTCGTCATGGACGGCGACCTGCAGCACCCGCCCTCCCTGGTCCCGGAGCTGATCGGCACCGGAGAACGCACGAACGCCGGGCTCGTGGTCGCCTCCCGCTACCTCAAGGGCGGCAGCCGCGCCGGCCTCGCGGGCGGCTACCGGATCGCCGTCTCCCGCGGCGCGACCTGGCTGACCAAGACGCTGTTCCCGCGCAGGCTGCGCGGTATCAGCGACCCGATGAGCGGCTTCTTCGCGATCCGTCGCAGCGCCGTCACCGCGGAGATCCTCCAGCCGCTCGGCTACAAGATCCTCCTGGAACTCACCGTGCGCAGCAGGCCGCGTGAGGTGACCGAGGTGCCGTTCGTCTTCCAGGAGCGGTTCGCGGGCCGGTCCAAGTCGACGGCGCAGGAGGGCTTCCGTTTCCTGCGCCACCTGGTGGGACTGCGCACCGCCTCCCCGCTCGCGCGCATGGTCGCCTTCGGGCTGATCGGCGCGTCCGGTTTCGTACCGAACCTGGCCGGCCTGTGGGCGCTGACCAGGCTCGGAGTGCACTACCTGCCGGCGGAGATCCTCGCCAACCAGCTCGGCGTCGCCTGGAACTTCCTGCTCATCGAGCAACTGCTGTTCCGCGAGCGGCGCCGGCACCGCCGCTGGTGGGACCGGGTGGGCCGGTTCGCGCTCCTCGCCAACGCGGACCTGGTGCTGCGCATCCCGCTGATCGCACTGCTGGTCGGCACGTTCGGCGTGGGCGTACTGCCCGCCACCGCGCTCGCGCTGGTCATGACCTTCGTCCTGCGCTTCGTGGGGACCGAGGCGCTGGTCTACCTCCCCCGCCGTAACCGCACCCCCGGGAGCGGGAGCCGCACAGCAAGGAGAGCCGTATGAGAACCGTCCGCAGACTCCGCATATCCCGTAGACGCAGAACCGCCCTGCTCGCCGTGACGGGCCTGACCGCGGGCCTGCTCCTGACCTCGCCGCAGCCCGCGTCCGCCGCCAACCTCATCAAGAACCCCGGTTTCGAGACCGCCGGAACCGACGGGATGCCGTACTGCTGGGAGAAGTCCGGCTGGGGCGACAACGACTTCACCTTCACCACCACCAGCGACGCCCACACCGGCGGCAAGGCCATGAAGGTCGAGCTGACCCGCCGTGTGAGCGGCGACCGCAAGGCGCTCATCACCGAGTCCGCGAGCTGCGCTCCGGTGGTCACACCGGGCAAGCAGTACGACCTGTCCCTCTGGTACAAGTCGACGACCCCGGACACCTCGGTCACCCTCTTCCGGCACGACAGGACCGCGGGCTGGCAGTACTGGACCGACCTGAAGACGCTCGACATGAGCGCCGCCTGGGCCCGGGCGAGCGTGCGCACCCCGGCGGTCCCGGACGGCACCGACCTGATCACCTGGGGTGTGTCGGTGTACGGCACCGGGTCCGTCACCACCGACGACTACACGATGGAGCAGGTCCCCGACCCGCTGCCGCCCGCCCGGTGCACGGGCACGACGGACCAGTGCGCGAACGGCAGCTGGACGGTCCTGCCCACCCAGAACCCGGTCCGCTCCATGCACTCCGTCGTCCTCAACAACGGCAAGGTGCTGCTGATCGCCGGCTCCGGCAACAGCGAGGAGAACTTCGCGGCGGGCTCGTTCACCAGCGCCGTCTACGACCCGTCGAACGGCTCCTACAAGGTGATCCCCACTCCGAAGGACATGTTCTGCGCCGGGCACATCCAGCTCCAGGACGGGCGCGTGCTGGTGCTCAGCGGCAACAAGGCGTACCCGGTGCCGGGCGGGCACGGCTACGAGGGGTTCAAGGACTCGTACCTCTTCGACCCCGCGACGGAGACGTACTCCAGGACGAACGACCTCAACGACGGCCACTGGTACCCGTCGGCGACCGAGCTCGGCAACGGTGACGTGATCTCCTTCGGCGGACTGCGCGAGGACTCCACGGGCTCGGTGACCACCGAGTACTGGTCGGCCAAGGACCAGCAGTGGCTGCCGCTGTGGAAGGTCAACCAGACCTGGTCGTACTGGGGCCTGTACCCGTCGATGATCCTGATGCAGGACGGCCGCCTCTTCTACTCGGGCAGCCATGTCTTCGGCAACAACATCCCGGGCACCGGCTCGGCGATCTACGACTACAACGCCAACACGATCACGCAGATCCCGGGCCTGCAGAACAAGGACGAGCGCGACCAGTCGGCGAGCGTGCTGCTGCCCCCTGCACAGAACCAGAAGGTCCTCACCATCGGCGGCGGCAACATCGACTCCAACCCGGACGCGAACCGCCTGACGGACATCATCGACCTCAAGCAGGCCAACCCGTCCTACGCCGCGGGGCCGCCGCTGCCGCAGGGCACGGTCGACCTCGGAAGCGGCAAGGTCGCCGAGACCGGCAACCAGGGCAAGATGTACGTCTCGGCGGTCCTGATGCCCGACGGCAAGGTGCTGGAGACGGGCGGCGCACTGCACAACCGGGCCGACCCGGTCTACGAGTCGTCGATCTTCGACCCGAACACCTCCACGTTCGACCCGGTGGCCGCCGACCCCGAGTCCCGCGGCTACCACTCCTCCGCGTTCCTGCTGCCGGACGGCCGCATCATGGCGACCGGCGACAACCCGGGCAACGGCACGTGGAACCCCAACGTGTCGATCTACTCCCCGCCGTACCTGTTCAAGGGCACCCGCCCGACGATCACCTCGGTGATCACGAACGAGTGGACGTACGGCACCACGCAGCGCATCACGGTCGACCGGCCCATCGCGAAGGCGGAGCTGATCCGGCCCGCGGCGGTCACCCACTCCTCCGACCCCAACCAGCGGTTCGTGGACCTGCCGCTGTCGGTGAACGGCAACAATGTCGACCTGAACGTGACGAGCAACCCCAACCTGGCCCCGCCCGGCTGGTACATGCTCTTCGCGGTCGACGCGAACGGCGTCCCGTCCGTGGCTCAGTGGATCCACCTCCGGGGCCCGGCCGCTCTGAGCGCGGACACGGCCACCGCCCACGTCCACTCCTTCGCCGACTCCCTGGAGGGCAGGACGACGAGCGCGGGTCCCAAGCGCACCTCGCAGAAGGTCAGCCCCACCATCTCCGGCTGTGACCGGCACTACGGCTCGGTCAACGTGTGCGTGCCGACGGTCTTCCCGCCTGAGGTGGAGAGGACGACGGCCGCCCGCTGCGCCTGGCTGAAGGCGAACGACTACGGCCGCCTGAAGGTCAACGGCAAGGACGACCCGCTGGGCCTCGACCCGAACGGGGACGGGGTGGCCTGCTCCCGGGGTGACATGAAGAGGCGTTAGCCCGGGCTCGACCCCTGCGCGAGGGCGCGCTCCACGATCGCCTCCAGCTGGTCGTGGTGCGCGCCCTTCCAGTACGCGCGGCCGCAGTCGAGGCAGCGGGCGAAGACGTCGTACGTCCGTCGCGTGCCGTGTTCGAGCTGGTCGGCGACCTCGTCCTTGGTGGCGTCGCGGAGCAGGCCGTTGCAGGCCGTGCAGCGCGTCCACGGCCGCAGCTCGGGCGCGAACCGGTCGAGCACGTCGCGGAGTTGCTCCTCGGGCCGGGTGCTGTAGACGAACGCGCCTGCCCACAGCTCGCGGCGGCGCAGCAGCCCCCGGTCACGGCTGAGCATCACCCGGCGCTCGGCGGCGGACCGGGCCGCGAGGGCCGCGTCCCCGATGTCCGTGGACTCGTACGCCGCGTCCACGCCGAGCAGCCGCAGCCGGCGGGCCAGGGTGCCGAGGTGGACGTCGAGGAGGAAGCGGAGCGGGGCGCCCGGCACCCGCTGGGGCCGCTCGACGGGGCGCACCTCGATGGTCTCCCCGGCAGCCGGCACATGGGACGCGGCCACGGCGTGGCCGTCCACGACGAGCGCCCCGACCTCGGTCAGCGGCACACCGAGCGACTCGACGACATGACCGAGCGTGGACGCCCCGTCGGTGACGACCTGCGTGGGGCGCCCGCGCCGTGCATGCGGAACGAAGAGTCCCAGCTCGGGGGCGAACTCGATGTGGATCTCGGGTCCGTTCACCTGGTCAGGATGGCACGCGGGCCGCTCAGGGGCCTTCGGGTTTCCGCTCGAGTCCGTGTTCCATGACGTCCAGCGCCCGTTCCATCAGGTCACGGAGCTCGCCCTCGAAGCCGTTCTCCGCCCAGTACATGGAGACCTCCATCATGCCGCCGATGAGCGCCATGGCGCAGACGCGCACTTCAAGGCTCTCCGGGTCGCGGCCGGTGCGCTCCGCGAGGGCCTGGCGGAGCAGGCGCCCGGTCTCCGACATGCTCTCGAAGTACCGGGAGCGGACGGCGGGGACCTGGACCCCGAGGTGCGCCCGCAGCCGGAGCACCTCGGGATCCTCCTGCTCGCTCAGGTCGAGGGCCTTGCCCATCACGTACCGGATGGAGTCCATCCACGGCTCGTCCTCGGGCCGTGCGCGCAACTCCTCCAGCATCAGGGGGTCGTACTCGTCCGTGAGGACGATGTCCTCCTTGGTCGGGAAGTAACGGAAGACGGTGGACGGCGACACCTCGGCCCGGTCGGCGATCTGCTCGATCGTCGTGGCGTCGTACCCCTGCTCTCTGATCAGCGCGTACGTCGCGGCACGGATCGCTTCGCGGGTCTTGATCTTCTTCCGCTCACGGAGTCCCAACTGCGGGCGGTCGGCGGGGGAGGCGGAGGAGCCAGTGGTACGTGCGGCCGTCATGGCGGTCATTCTCCGGCATCCGCCCCGGTGGCGACCATGGCCGGGGCTGCCTTGGGGCGTGCCACCTGCGGCGGTCGGATCAGGGGCGGAGACCGCCGCGAACTGAACGGACCAGGCCGACCGGCGGGGGCCTGCGGGGGAGGTTGAACGCATTTTCGAGCACCTCCACAACGCAGGCCCAGCCGATCCCAAGCCGAGGCCGCAGTGTCTTCGTGTGACTATTCCGGGGGCCGCGGCGCGTAGGCCGCGTCACTCAACGTAGCCACGATGTGGCTGGTAACTCTGGCCGGATGAGAAATCCAGCACCTGTCACACAGGTTTCCAGCCGCCCGGGCCTGACGCGGCGGCGCTTTTTGCGCGCAGGCGCTTCGGCTGCAGCTGTTCCTCATCACGGTGAACCCGTTGCCGCTTCCGACGCCATTCCGAGTCCAGTCACCGACCGCGAATTGATCGTCCTGTGTGATCAGCAGTCACAGTGCGTGATCCTCACGGAGACCGGAACCCTGAGGGCCTACCGTGAACGCCGACTGGACCTGACCGCGCTCTGGTCCTGGTCCCCGGCGTCGGATACCGAGTTGGCCGATCTCCGCCCGTCCGGGAGTTGGATCAATGTAAGCGAGGCAAAACAGGTCGAGACGCCGGACGGCACGCTGCTCCTGACGTGCGCCTCAGGCGGTATGGCCGTGGCCTACAACCGCGGTCGAGGCTTCACTTACTGGGCAACGAATGTTGCCCGCTCAAGTAATCTTCACAGTCTGGAAATGCTGCCGGACGGAAACATTGCCGTGGCCGCCAGCACGGGCGGATACGTCCGTCTTTACACATCGTCCCAGGGCCCACGCTCCAGCCACTACGTGCAGCACCCTCTGCCCGGGGCCCACGCCGTCTCCTGGGACGCAGGGCAGCGTCTGCTGTGGGCGCTCGGCGCCTCAGAGTTGCACGCGCTCGCTGTCACCGGGACCAGGGCCGCACCCGGCATCACCCTGCAACGCCGGCTTGCCCTGCCCGACGAGGACGGCCACGATCTCGCTCCGGTCGTCGGCGCCCCCGATGACCGCTGGGTGACCACGGGCCGCCATGTCTACCGGGTCTCCCTGACCAGCGGAAAATTCACTCGCGCCACCGCACCCAGCGGCATCGACAAGGCTCACGTCAAGAGCATCAGCCAGCATCCGACAACAGGCCAAGTCATCATGGTCAGCCCTGACGACCAGACCTCATGCAGTTGGTGCAGTTCGCGTGTCGACTTCGTGGACCCGAGCGGGCAGGACGCGTTGATCGGAACAAGCGTATATAAAGCCCGATGGTGGCTTTGAACGGACATGGCCACGGCTTCGAAAGCCGTGGCCATGAGGGACATGCTTCGATCAGCTAGACGTGCTGGTAGGCCACGAGCGAGATGCACACGTAGTGCACGACAAAAGCGGCGAGAGTAAAAGAGTGGAAGACCTCGTGGAATCCGAACCACCGCGGTGACGGGTTCGGCCGCTTGATGCCGTAGATCACGCCGCCCGCGCTGTAGAGCAGTCCGCCGACGACGATGAGCACCAGCACCGCGATCCCGCCCGCCCGCATGAAGTCGGGGAGGAAGAAGACGGCCGCCCATCCCATCGCGATGTAGCACGGTGTGTAGAGCCAGCGCGGGGCGCCGACCCAGAAGACCCGGAAGACTATGCCGGCCGCCGCCGCGGTCCAGATGCCCCACAGCAGCCACTGCCCCTTCGCGCCCGGCAGGAGCAGCAGGGTCAGGGGCGTGTAGGTGCCCGCGATGATCAGGAAGATGTTCGCGTGGTCGAGCCGGCGCAGCACGCCGTCCATGCGCGGGCTCCAGTTGCCGCGGTGGTAGAGCGCGCTCACGCCGAAGAGCAGACAGGCCGTCAGCGCGTAGACGCCGCAGGCGATACGGCCTCTCGCGGAGTCCGCGAGGGCCGTGAGGAGGAGGCCCGCGATGAGTACGGCCGGGAACATCCCGAGGTGCAGCCAGCCGCGGAGCTTGGGCTTGACCGGGTGGGGCAAGGAGAGCGCTACGGGACCGCGGCCTGCTGCCGGCGAGTCCGTGGGCGCGTCGGGGACGGACGCAGTCATGCGCGGCATGGTACCTACGGAACCGTAAGTTGTGGATCAGAGTGCGACCGATATCACCCGGCCCGTCCGGCCTGTGCAGGTACGGCCGCCGCGCAAAAAAATCTTCTGTCGAACTCTACGTGCACGCAAAGAAACGCGGCGACGTGTGGCGATCCCCACTCCGCTCAGGTGTGACGTCCTCTGGACAGATGGGCAATCTCGTCGGATGATCAAATGAGTGCGGTCGGCACCGGATGAGCGGCTACGAAGCATCCGGGTCGCAGCCCCCACGGGGCAATCAACACAAAATCCCTCATCTAGGAGCGATCGTGGCGCGCGACATCGCGGCTCCCTCAACCGTCCCCACCCAGCACAAGGACCTGATCTCGTGGGTCAACGAGATCGCCGAACTGACGCAGCCGGACAGCGTGGTCTGGTGTGACGGATCCGAGGCCGAATACGAGCGCTTGTGCGATGAGCTCGTCCGCAAGGGCACCTTCAAGAAGCTCGACCCGATCAAGCGCCCGAACTCCTACTACGCGGCCTCCGACCCCACGGACGTCGCCCGGGTCGAGGACCGGACGTTCATCTGCTCCGAGAAGGAGGAGGACGCGGGTCCGACGAACCACTGGAAGGCCCCCGCGGAGATGCGGGAGATCTTCCAGGGCGAGAACGGCCTGTTCCGCGGCTCCATGCGCGGCCGGACGATGTACGTCGTGCCCTTCTGCATGGGCCCGCTCGGCTCGCCGCTCTCCGCGATAGGCGTGGAGATCACGGACTCCGCATACGTCGCGGTCTCCATGCGCACCATGACGCGCATGGGCCAGGCGGTCCTCGACGAGCTCGGCTCCGAGGGCTTCTTCGTCAAGGCCGTCCACTCGCTGGGCGCCCCGCTCGAGCCCGGCCAGGAGGACGTGCCCTGGCCCTGCAACTCGACCAAGTACATCTCGCACTTCCCGGAGGCCCGCGAGATCTGGTCGTACGGCTCCGGCTACGGCGGCAACGCACTCCTGGGCAAGAAGTGCTACGCGCTGCGTATCGCCTCGGTCATGGCGCGTGACGAGGGCTGGCTGGCCGAGCACATGCTGATCCTCAAGCTCACGCCCCCGCAGGGCGAGTCCAAGTACGTCGCCGCCGCCTTCCCGAGCGCCTGCGGCAAGACGAACCTCGCCATGCTGGAGCCGACGATCTCCGGCTGGACGGTCGAGACGATCGGCGACGACATCGCGTGGATGCGGTTCGGCGAGGACGGCCGCCTGTACGCGATCAACCCCGAGGCGGGCTTCTTCGGCGTCGCGCCCGGCACCGGTGAGCACACCAACGCCAACGCGATGAAGACGCTGTGGGGCAACGCGGTCTTCACCAACGTCGCCCTCACCGACGACAACGACATCTGGTGGGAGGGCATGACCGAGGAGTCGCCCGCCCACCTGACCGACTGGAAGGGCAACGACTGGACTCCGGAGTCGGAGACCCCGGCCGCCCACCCGAACGCCCGCTTCACGGTCCCGGCCTCGCAGTGCCCGATCATCGCGCCCGAGTGGGAGGACCCGAAGGGCGTGCCGATCTCGGCGATCCTGTTCGGCGGCCGCCGCGCCACCGCGGTCCCGCTGGTGACCGAGTCGTTCGACTGGAACCACGGCGTGTTCCTCGGCGCGAACGTGGCGAGCGAGAAGACGGCGGCGGCCGAGGGCAAGGTCGGCGAGCTGCGCCGCGACCCCTTCGCCATGCTCCCCTTCTGCGGCTACAACATGGGCGACTACATGGCCCACTGGATCGAGGTCGCCAAGGACAAGGACCAGTCCAAGCTGCCGAAGATCTACTACGTCAACTGGTTCCGCAAGAACGACGAGGGCAAGTTCGTCTGGCCGGGCTTCGGCGAGAACAGTCGCGTCCTGAAGTGGATCGTGGAGCGCCTGGAGGGCAAGGCCGAGGGCGTCGAGACCCCGATCGGCATCCTGCCGGCCAAGGGGGCCCTGGACACGAACGGCCTCGAACTGTCCGAGTCCGACCTGGAGTTCCTGCTCACGGTCGACAAGGAGGTCTGGCGCGAGGAGGCCGCCCTGGTCCCCGAGCACCTCAACACCTTCGGCGACCACACCCCGAAGGAGCTGTGGGACGAGTACCGCGCCCTGGTGCAGCGCCTGGGCTGACGCCCCCTTTGAACTCCGCGGCCGGTCGGACTTGCCCTGACCTGCGACGTCGTCAGGACCGGCCGCGGTGACAGCATCAAGCGAGGCCGGGGTCCGTACAACGGTGTACGGGCCCCGGCCTCTCTGCGTCATGACCCACTCGGCGTGCAGAATATGCCGCTGGCTCACTCCCGGCGGCTTTTTTCGGTGCGGAGGCCGCTCGGGTGATCTCCGTCTGTGACACGGACCGGATCGTAACCATTCGATTGCTGTGAGTTAAGAATGATTCCCGTCCGTAGCCAAGGCGACGTGACACGCATGCGAAAGCGCACGAAGTGCGCGCGTGCGGTCTGATCCCTCCAAGTTAGTGAGGAAGGTTCTCTGGTGAGCCGTAGAACGATCCGTAGTTCACGCGCGAAGACCGCCATGACGGTGGCGGCGGGCGCGCTTGCCGTGGCACTCAACGTCGTCCCGAGTGCGACGGCGGTCGCCGCCACGATCCACAGCTCAGGCGGTGACGGTGTCGCCCAGCCCGGTCCGGACCGCGGGCCGCAGGGGCCGCGCGGCGAGAGGGGCCCGGCCGGTCCCCAGGGCCCGGCCGGTCCCCAGGGCCCGCCCGGACTGACTGACACCTACACCGTGACGGACGCCACCCCGATCACCTCTACCGACCCCCTCGGGACGGCGTCCATCGCCACGTGCGCCGACAACAACGACGAAGTCACCGGCGGTGGATACCTCGTCACCGGCCCGCTGAACGCTGTCAACGTGATCGAGAGCCGTCCGGTCGACTCCGCTCCCGACGCGTGGCGGGTCAGCGCCGACGCCCTCCTGCCCGCCGGGACGACCGTCACGGCCTACGTCGTCTGCGCGAGGGTTCCGGGCGTGTAACTCCCGAACGATCGGCGGCGTGATCTCGGCCGGCCGTATCACCGGGGAAAGGCGACGGCGCCTCGAGGCTTCGGTCTCGTGGGTGCCGTCCGCCGTTTCCGACGACGCGCCGTGTTGAGCCCAAGTGACCGTGGGCCGACCGAAGTCGTGGCGCCCGGTCCGCGCGTCTCTGGGTGTCCACGCGGACCGGGGCCGTTGAAGGGGAGCCGTCGTGCGGCTCGGAGGGTCAGCCCGCGGTGATGGGCTCGCGCGGGTCGGCCAGTGCGGCGCTGTGCGCGTCCATGCGTTCCGCCGACAGGATCGCCGCCGCCGTGTCCGCGCGGGACGCGGCCACCACCAGGGCGCGGCCCGCCAGCGTGTGGGCGCGGCGGTGGAGGGCCGTGATGCGCGGCTCCGGCCCGCGGGCGGCGGTGGTCGCGCGCAGGGGTGTCACGCCACCGCGCAACCGCGTCACCTGCTCGGCGAGCCGTTCCGCGGCCGTGTCCAGGTCGGCGGAGGGGGTCAGGGCGCGCAGTTCGTCCGTCACCGTGAGCAGCGCCGCCAGATGGCCCGCGAGCTGGATGTCCAGTTCCTCCTCGCGTGAACGGTGCGGGAAGTCGGCCCCGGTGGCGTCGGCCATCGTGTGGACCGACTTGGTGCGGATCGGTTCGTACATGGGATGGCCTCCTGACGTCTGACAGGAAGCCATCTTAGCTTAGAACTTGTCTAAAGTTACCTGGATCTCGGAATGTGGTCGGCGCTCACGCCACGTGAGCCCGCGCGGGCGTCACGGCTGGCTGTAGCCGTCCAGGAAGTTCCCGATGCGGGTGATCGCCGACGTCAGGTCCGCCACCGTCGGCAGGGTCACCACTCGGAAGTGGTCCGGCTCGGTCCAGTTGAAGCCCGTTCCCTGGACGACCATGATCTTCTCGCGGCGCAGCAGGTCCAGGACCATCTGCCGGTCGTCCTTGATCTTGAAGACCTTCGGGTCGAGGCGGGGGAAGAGGTACAGCGCGCCCTTCGGCTTCACGCAGGTCACGCCCGGGATCTGGGTCAGCAGATCGTACGCCGCGTCCCGCTGCTCCTTCAGCCGTCCGCCCGGCAGTACCAGGTCGTTGATCGTCTGCCGGCCGCTGAGTGCCGCCACCACGCCGTGCTGGCCCGGCATGTTCGCGCACAGGCGCATGTTCGCCAGGATCGTCAGGCCCTCGATGTACGACTCCGCGTGTGCGCGGGGGCCCGAGATGGACATCCAGCCCACCCGGTAGCCGGCCACCCGGTACGCCTTCGACATGCCGTTGAAGGTGAGGGTCAGCAGGTCCGGGGCCACCGCGGCGGTGGGGATGTGCCGCGCGCCGTCGTAGAGGATCTTGTCGTAGATCTCGTCGGAGCAGACGAGCAGGTTGTGGCGGCGGGCGATGTCCGTCAGGCCCCGGATGACCGTCTCGTCGTACACCGCGCCCGTCGGGTTGTTCGGGTTGATGATGACGATCGCCTTGGTGCGGTCGGTGACCTTCCGCTCCACGTCCGCGAGGTCCGGCATCCAGTCCGACTGCTCGTCGCAGCGGTAGTGGACGGCCGTGCCGCCCGACAGGGACACCGCCGCCGTCCACAGGGGGTAGTCGGGTGCCGGTACGAGTACCTCGTCGCCGTCGTCCAGCAGGCCCTGCATGGCCATCACGATCAGCTCGGAGACGCCGTTGCCGATGAAGACGTGCTCGACGTCCGTCTCGATGCCGAGGGTCTGGTTGTGCATGACGACCGCCCGGCGCGCGGCCAGGAGGCCCTTGGCGTCGCCGTAGCCGTGTGCCGTCGAGACGTTGCGGAGGATGTCCTCGAGGATCTCGGGCGGGCAGTCGAAGCCGAAGGCGGCCGGATTGCCGGTGTTGAGCTTGAGGATGCGGTGACCCGCCGCCTCCAGCCGCATCGCCTCCTCGAGAACCGGACCCCGGATCTCGTAGCAGACGTTGGCGAGCTTCGTGGACTGGATCACCTGCATGTCCGCGAGCTTACGGCCGCGTAACGGCCCACGCGGCGTGTTTTCCACCACGTGAGACGGGAGGGATCGGCCGGTTGTCACCGCGACTGCACCACCGATCCCAGTCGCCTCTACAATGCGCCCACATGTCATGGCAGCATCACCCCGGTGACGGGGCGTACGGCCCGAATGACGGGGCATACGGGTCGAACGCCGAGAACGGTGCGGCCGCCGGGTACCCCGCCGGTGGGTCGCATCCGGACGGCGGCGAGGACCGGAATCAGCCGAACGTGTATCACCCGTATGCGGTAGCAGAGCCGGACTACGGGGGCTACGCCGATCCGGCGGCCGCCCATGGCTGGCAGAACGCCTACGACGAGACCCGCGAGCTGCCTGTGACGCATGGGGCCGACGGTGGCGCCATCGATACCGGAGTCGTCGGGGAGGCCCGCGCTTCGCGGCGCCGGGCCCGGACCTCGTCGCGCTCCCCTCTGCCTCGCCGTGCGGCCCTCGCCGTGGGCGCGCTCGGTGCCGTGGGCGTCGTCGTCGCACTCGCCGGCGGCTTCGGCTCCGGTTCCTCCGGCGCACCCGCGGACGCCGGGCAGTCGGCCCGGCCGAAGGCGGCACCGTCCGCGTCGCCCACGGAGGCGACCGGTATCGCATCCTCCTCTGCCGCCGGGCCGTCCCGCACCGCCGGATCCGTTGCCGCCGCCACCGAGGCGTCCGCCACTCCCGGCGCCTCGCGGGGCGCCGCCCCGGTGTCGGCCACTTCCGAGGCGCCCACGTCCGCCGCCCCCACCGCCGGGGGGTCCTCCGCCACCCCCACCGACCCCGCGAGCGCCACCACGCCGGGCAACTCCGGCGGCAAGCCCGGCCGCGGACGCGGGGCCACCAAGGGGCCGAAGTAGGACAGCCGCCCGTAGCCCGCGGCCGAAAACCGCTCCTTGTCCCCGCACGCCCCTCCATTCACAATGCGCATGACAAATCAGGGACGGCCGGAAGACCTCCGGCCGTCCACGTCATCGCACCTCATCGAGAGGGGACCCCCCACATGAGAAAGCCTCTCGCCGCCGCGCTCCTCGCTCTGGCCCTGGCCGGAGCCGGCGCGGCACCGGCGGTCGCGGCACCCGCGGCCGCCGGGACGGCGACGAAGGACAGGACGGCCACGATCCAGGCCGTCGACTTCGCCGGCACCGTCTCGCTCAGCAACTGCTCCGGCTCCGTCATCCGCTTCCCGAACTCCGCGGACAGCGACCCCGCGCTCGTCCTGAGCAACGGCCACTGCCTGGAGACCGGATTCCCCGGGCCCGGGGAGGTCATCGTCGACCAGGCCTCCAGCCGCTCCTTCGGCCTGCTCAACTCGTCCGGCACCAGGATCGCGACGCTACGCGCGAGCAAGGTCGCGTACTCGACGATGACCGACACGGACATCACGATCTACCAGCTCACCCGAACCTACGCGCAGATCAAGAGCTCGTACGGCATCAGCCCTCTCACTGTCGCCGACACCCACCCCGTCGCCGGCACCGCCATCAAGGTCGTCTCCGGCTACTGGAAGCGCATCTACAGCTGCAACATCGACGGGTTCGTGTACCGCCTGAAGGAGGGCGACTGGACCTGGAAGGACTCGGTCCGTTACACCTCCGCCTGCAACACCATCGGCGGCACCTCCGGATCGCCCGTCATCGACAATGCCACCGGCAAGGTCGTCGCCGTCAACAACACCGGCAACGAGGACGGTGAGCGCTGCACGGAGAACAACCCCTGCGAGGTCGACGCGGGCGGCAACGTCACCGTCCGCCAGGGCATCAACTACGCCGAGGAGACCTACCAGATCCCGGCCTGCTTCGGCGCCGGAAACAAGCTGAACCTGAACGCGAGCGGCTGCGTCCTGCCCAAGCCGTAGGAGGGCCGGTGCGGCGGGCGGTCGAAGGTCACACGCGAGTCCTGCGGCCGCCCGCCCTGCATGCCGGTACGTCCCGCCCGGTCGCCCTCGCTGCCCTGGCGGTCGGTCAGTTCTGTGCGAACAGCTCCTCCGCGCGGGTGACCGTGAGCGCCTGGTCGAACCATGTGCTGAGGGTGTCGAGGTCGGTGCAGGTGGCGATGCGCGCGCGGGCGGCTTCGGGGACGTCGATGCCGCGGAGGTCGAGGATGCGGAGGATGTCCTCGGCCTTGCCCTTCAGGCGGGTCTCTTCGATGAGGGTTCCGCTGCCGGGGAAGCGGCTGGTGCGGGTGGTCATCAGTTGCCTCCAGAGTTCGCGGGTCTGGGCGTCGCCCAGGCCGATCTCGGTGTATTCGGCCCAGTCCGCTGCGGTCTCGCCTCCGGTGTTGGCGAGCGCTGTCGCCAGCGCGTCCAGTATCGCAGGGAGGGCGGGATCCTTGGCGTGGGTGAGTGCGGAGAAGACGGAGACGGGGAGGTCTCGTGCCGCCTCGTCCGGGTCGGTGATCGCGGGGAGGTTGTCGGGGCCCAGCACCAGCGGGAAGACCGCGATGCTGGTGTGGGTCGGCGGGCCGACGCGGATGGGTTCTGCGGCCCAGGACGCAGTCGTTCGGGTGACTTTGCTGCTGGCTTATGCCGGTGGTGGGCTCCTGCGGACCGAACGCCCCGCCAGTACGTCCGTCCGCCGGCCGTCCTCGATCACGAAGCGGCCGTCGATCAGGACGTACGGGATGCCCGTCGGCAGCGTGCGCGGCCGCTCGAAGGTGGAGCCCGCCGCGACCGTGGCCGGGTCGAAGAGCACCAGGTCGGCGCGGTGGCCCTCGCGCACCAGGCCCCGGTCGGGCAGGCGGAGGCGGGCCGCCGGGCGGCCGGTCAGATGCGCCACGCACTCCTCCAGGGACAGCACCCCCAAGTCCCGTACATACCGGCCCAGATACTCGGGGAAGGTCCCGTACGCCCGCGGGTGCGGCTTGTCGCCCTGGAGGATGCCGTCCGAGCCGCCGGTGTGGACGCGGTGCCGCATGATCGCCCGCACGTTCTCCTCGTGGCCCACATGCTGGAGGATCGTCGAGCCGAGGCGGTCATCGGTGAGCAGGCGGCGGGCGACGGTCCACGGGCTCTCGCCGTGCAGGTCCGCCGACTCCTGGACGGTTCTGCCGACGTACGACGCGAGCGCAGGGTCGGTCACGCCCGAGATCTCGATGGTGTCCCACTCGACGGGCACGCCGTGGCAGCCGTCGGCGCCGACGACCTCCATGTGGTGGCGGATCCGCTCGGCCGTCGTGTCGTCGGTGAGCCGCTTGAGGATCTCCGCCGGGCCGCCCTCGCTCGCCCAGCTCGGCAGCAGCGCCGCCAGCGTCGTGGAGCCGGGGGTGTAGGGGTAGGTGTCCAGCGTGATGTCGGCGCCGGCCGCCAGCGCCTCGTCGAGCAGGGACAGCAACTCGGGGGCGCGGCCCTTGTTCACGCCGAAGTTCATCGTGGCGTGGGCGAGGTGGAGGGGGCAGCCGGCCTCCCGGGCCAGGCCCACCATCTCCTCGTACGCCTCCAGGGCGCCCGCCCCGTAACTGCGGTGGTGCGGGCAGTAGTAGCCACCGTAGGACGCCACCACCCGGCACAGTTCGGTGAGTTCGGCGTCCTTCGCGTACATGCCGGGCGTGTAGGTGAGTCCGGACGACATGCCGACCGCGCCCTGTTCCATGCCCTCCGCGACCAGCCGCCGCATCCGGTCCAGCTCCTCGGGCGTCGCCTCCCGGTCCTCCCAGCCGACGGCCAGCATCCGGACCGTGCCCTGCGGGATCAGATAGGCCGCGTTGACCGCGATGCCCTCGTCCAGGCGGTCCAGGTACTCGCCCACCGAACGCCAGGTGAAGTCGATGTCGTCGCCGTACCCGTTCCAGCCGGTGATGGCGCGGCGCACCTCTTCGAGCGTGCGGTCGTCGACCGGGGCGTACGACAACCCGTCCTGCCCGATGACCTCGAGCGTCACGCCCTGTGCGGCCTTGGCGCTGTGGTCGGGGTCGCGCAGCAGGGCGAGGTCGCTGTGCGCGTGCATGTCGATGAAGCCGGGGGAGAGGGCGAGACCCTCCGCGTCCAGCTCCCGCACCGCCCGGGGGCGTTGGCAGCCCGCCTGGGCGGCCTCCTTGACGATCGAGACGATCCTGCCGTCCTTGATCGCCACATCGGCACGGTAGGAGGGGTCGCCGGTGCCGTCGACGACGTCGGCGTCCCGTATGACGAGATCGGCGAGGTCGGTGAAATCCACGGGGTCCATACCGTCCACGGGGCCTCCTGGAAGAACGTGCGATGTGGTCGACCTGGGAGCACGTGCGTTCCGGCCGACCCGGGAGAACGTGCGATGTGGTCGACTTGGAAGAACGTGCGTTGTGGTCGGCCTAGAAGAACGTGCGGATGTAGTCGACGACCGTGCCGTCCGCCTCCGCCACCGGGATCAGCTGCCATTTGTCGAACGACGTGCACGGGTGCGACAGGCCGAGGCCGATCCAGTCGCCGACCTCCACGTCCGCCTCGGGCGTGGTGCGCAGCCAGGCGTGCTGGTCGGACAGGGCGGTCACCGAGACGCCGGTGGCCGGCCGCTCCTCGCCGTTCCGGCGCACCACCTGGGCGAAGGGCAGGTCCAGGTCGTAGGCCGCGTCCCGCTTGCCCGCGTTGACGAAGGCCTGCTCGGGGGAGGGCCGTGACACCACCTGCGCCCACAGCCGGAACGCCGGCTCCAGCGCGCCCTCCTCCGGGATCCGGGTGAACGGGGTGATCCTGCGGTAGTGGCCGTCGTCGTGCGAGACGTACGCGCCCGAGCGCAGCAACTTCAGGACGTTCGCGGAGAGTTCGGGGATCTCCGTGAAGACGTCCGCGACCGCGTCGAACCAGGCGCTGCCGCCCGCGCTCACCACGATCTCGTCGCATCCGGCGAAGCGCCCGGCCATGTCGAGGTCGACGGCCAGCGCGACCAGTCGGCGCAGCCATGCGCACACCCGGTCGGGGTCCGGCTGCGGCACCTCGCCCTCGTATCCGGCGACCCCCACCAGCCTCAGCGTCGTGGTGGCGGCCACCGCGTCCGCGACCGCTGCGCACTCCGCCTCCGTCCGCACACCGGTGCGGGCCCCTTCGCCGGCGGCCAGCTCGACGACCACGTCCACCGGGCGGGCGGTTCCGGTCAGCGCCGCGTCCATGAGTTCCACGCCGCGTACGGAGTCGACGTAACAGATGAACCGGAAGTCCGCGTCCGCCGCCAGTTGGTCGGCGACCCAGCGCAGGGCCGCCGGGTCGAGCAGTTCGTTGGCGAGGAACACCCGCTGGATCCCGAACGCCCGTGCCACGCGCACCTGGTGGGGGACCGCGAGCGTGATGCCCCACGCGCCGTGCTCGATCTGGCGGTGGAAGAGCTGCGGCGCCATCGACGTCTTGCCGTGCGGGGCGAAGGCGAGGCCGTGACGGGCCGCGTACGTCTCCATGAGGGTGAGGTTGTGCTCAAGGCGCTCGGCGGAGAGGGCCAGCACGGGTGTCGTGAATCCGCCGGTGAACAGATTGCGGCGCTGGGCGGCCAGCTCGCCGACGGTCAGGCCTTCGGCATCCGGCGGGAGGCCTTTGAAGCGGTGGTCGACGCGTTCATCGGCCAGGCGGACGAGCGCCTCGGTGCCCATGGACCCTCCTGATCTGGTGCGTTGCACTGCTTGCAACGACCATTGCGTATATCGCTTACGGCTGTCTAACATCTCGGCCGACGCGGGGTCAACGGACGCCGACCGGACCCGCACCCCACAGAGGAGCTACGACCATCGTGACCACCGGCGGATCCCGCAAGGCCCCCGACGTCGTGGACGTCGTCGCGCTCGGCGAGTCCATGGTCACGTTCCTGCCCACGGTGCCGGGGCGGCTCGCCGACGTTCCGTCCTTCGAACGAGCCATCGGCGGCGCCGAGTCCAACGTGGCCTGCGTGCTCGCGGCCGCCGGGCACTCCGCGCGCTGGGTGAGCCGGGTCGGCGCGGACGGCTTCGGCGACCACCTCGTGGAGACGATCGGGGCGTACGGCGTCGACGTGTCGTCCGTACGGCGGGACGCGGCGCGGCCCACCGGCGTCTACTTCCGCACGGCCGGGGACCGGGCCACCGACGCCCACGAGGTGGCGTACTACCGGGCCGGCTCGGCGGCCTCCGCGATGACGGTGGACACCGTCGACCTGGACGCCGTGCGCGCCGGCCGCGTGTTGCACCTGTCCGGGATCACGGCCGCGCTGTCCGGGCCCTGCCTGGACCTGCTGCGCGAGCTGACCGCGCCCCGCCCCGGCCGACCGCTGGTGTCCTTCGACGTCAACCACCGTCCCGGGCTGTGGCGCGACGCGGCGGGAGCACGGGTGCTGCTGGAACTGGCGCGGGGCGCGGACATCGTGTTCGTGGGGGACGACGAGGCACGTGAGGCGTGGGGGCTGCACGGCGCCCGGGCCGTCCGGGAGGCGCTGCCCGAACCGGAGATCGTCGTCGTCAAGCAGGGCCGGGGCGGGGCGACGGCGCTCGGCAAGGACACCGACGGCATGTGCGAGGACGCCACGGGCACTGCCACCTTCGTACGCGCCCTGAACGTCGACGTGGTGGCCGCCGTCGGCGCCGGGGACGCCTTCGCCGCCGGATTCCTCTCCGCCACCCTGCGCGGCCTGCCCGTCCGGGACCGGCTGCGCCACGGCCACCTGATGGCCGCCGCCGCGCTCACCGTCCCAGGAGACCTCGCCACGCCCCCCGCCCGCGACCACGCCGACCGCCTGGCCGCCCTCGACGACACCGCGTGGGGGACACTTCGACTCGGCCCCGGCTGGACCGAAGCCGCACCGCGGGCCGAGGAGGAGGTATCCACGCCATGAGCCAGACCGTCGACCGTGCGCTGAGCATCCTGCCGCTGCTCGCCGAGGGGCCCGCCGATCTCGGGCAGGTCGCCGACCGGCTCGGCGTGCACAAGTCCACCGCGCTCCGCCTGCTGCGCACCCTGGACGAGCACGGCCTGGTCTACCGCCAGTCCGACCAGCGCTACCGCCTCGGCGCCCGTCTCTTCGCCCTCGCCCAGGAGGCGATGGAGAACCTCGACATCCGCGAGATCGCCCACCCCCACCTCGTCCGCCTCAACGAGGAGTGCGGCCACACCGTGCACCTCGCCGTCTACGAGGAGAACGAGGTGCTCTACATCGACAAGGTGGACAGCCGCTACCCGGTCCGCATGTACTCCCGGATCGGCAAGCCCGTCGCCATCACCGTCGCGGCCGTGGCCAAGCTGCTCCTCGCCGACCTGCCCGACGCCGAGCGCCGCGCCCTCGCGGAGAAGCTCGACTACCCCCACTACACGGCCCGTTCCACCCCCAACGCCGCAGCGTTCCTGCGCGAGTTGGAGCAGGTGCGCGAACAGGGCTGGGCCACCGACCTCGGCGGCCACGAGGAGTCCATCAACTGCGTCGCCGCCCCCATCCGCGGCGCCGACGGACGGGTGGTCGCCGCCATGTCGGTCTCCGCACCGAACGTCGTCGTCACCGCCGAGGAACTCCTCACCCTGCTCCCGCAGGTGCGCCGTACCGCGGACGCGATCAGCGGCGAGTACTCCGGCAGAACACCAGTAAGGGACCCCGAATGACGGACAAGATCGCCCTCACCCCGAAGACCCACACCACCCCGCCCGCGAAGTTCTCGCACGGCGTGAGGAAGGGGAACATCCTCCAGGTCGCCGGCCAGGTCGGCTTCCTGCCCGCCGAGGAGGGCAAGCCGCCCACGCCCGCGGGCCCCACCCTGCGCGAGCAGACCCTCCAGACCCTCGCCAACGTCAAGGCGATCCTTGAGGAGGGCGGCGCCGATTGGGACGACGTGATGATGATCCGTGTCTATCTGACGGACGTGGACCACTTCGCGGAGATGAACGAGATCTACAACGCCTACTTCGAGGAGCAGGGCCTCACCCAGCCGCCCGCCGCCCGGACCACCGTCTACGTGGGCCTCCCCGCCGGCCTGCTGATCGAGATCGACGCGCTGGCAGTCCTCGGCTGACGCCCCGTCGGCTCCCGCCCACTCCCGCACTCCGTACGCCGTCACGGTCCGGTGCCCACCACCCCCTGGGGCGCCGTGCCGCGATCACTCCTGCCCCGAACCCCCATGGACTTACGAGAAGCAAGAGGACCCCCTGTCATGCCCATGCCCTTCTCCTCGCTCGCGGCGTCCCCCACGCCACCACCCCCGCCCCACACCGGCGGCCTGCTCGCCCTCGTCCACGGCACCGCCGGCCTGCTCACCGTCGCCGCGCTCGGCATCGTGCTGCTGCTCGTCCTGATCATCAAGGTGAGACTCCAGCCCTTCGTGGCGCTGCTCGCGGTCTCCATAGCCGTCGGCCTCGGCGCGGGCCTGTCGGTCACCGAACTCTTCGGCACGGTCCAGCGCTCCGATGCCGTCTCCCTCATCGAGTCCGGCATGGGCGGCACCCTCGGCCATGTCACCATCATCATCGGACTCGGCACGATGCTCGGTGCGGTCCTCGAGGTCTCCGGCGGCGCCGAGGTGCTGGCGTCCAGGCTGCTTGGCCTGTTCGGCGAGCGGCGCGCCCCGCTGGCCATGGGCCTGACCGGCTTGATCTTCGGCATCCCGGTCTTCTTCGACGTCGGCATCTTCGTCCTCGCGCCGATCGTGTACGCGGCGGCGAAGCGGGGCGGCAAGTCGATCCTGCTCTACTGCCTGCCGCTGCTCGCGGGCCTGTCCATGACCCACGCGTTCCTGCCGCCGCACCCGGGCCCGGTCGCCGCCGCCGGTCTGCTCAAGGTCGACCTCGGCATGGTCATCCTGATGGGCATCGTCTGCGGCATCCCGGCCGTGCTGGCCGCGTGGGCGTGGTCCGCGTGGATCGGCAGGCGGATCTTCGTCCCAGTACCGCAGGACATGGTCGAGGCGGCCGAGGAGGCGAAGGCGTCGCTCGAGCGGGAGCAGCGGGCGGCAGGCGTGACGCCGCCGGAGAAGCCGGTGCCGCTCTCGATCGTCTTCACGATCATCGGTACGCCCCTGGTCCTGATTCTCCTGGCCACCTTCTCCTCGATCGCCTTCGACCCTTCGACCCCCCGCTCGGTCGTCGAGTTCTTCGGCCACCCCTTCGTGGCGCTGACGATCGCGCTGCTGCTGGCGTACTACCTGCTGGGCATCCGTCGCGGCTGGTCCCGCAAGTCGCTGGAGACGGTGTCCACCGCCTCGCTCAAGCCGGTCGGCAACATCCTGCTGGTGGTCGGCGCGGGCGGGGTCTTCGGCGCGGTCCTCAAGGGCAGCGGGGTCGCGCAGGCGCTCTCCGACACCTTCCACGACGTGGGCCTGCCGGTGATCGTGCTGGCGTACCTGATCTCCCTGGTCCTGCGCGTGGCCCAGGGCTCGGCGACGGTCGCGATCGTCACGACGGCGGGCATCGTCGCGCCGCTGCTGACGGAGGGCCATCACTCGCAGGCGTTCACGGCCTTGGTCATCATGGCCATCTCGGCCGGCTCGATCTTCGCCTCGCACGTCAACGACGGCGGCTTCTGGATGGTCGCCAAGTACTTCGGGATCAGCGAACGGGACACGCTGCGCACGTGGACCGTGCTGGAGAGCGTGCTGTCGGTGGCCGGGTTCGCGGTGGCGGCGGTGGTGAGCCTCTTCGTCTAGCCGTCCGGTGACGACATGAGGGCCGGACGCGAGACACCCGGGACGTAAGGCATCGGGCTGGATTCGTATAACGATGCAGGGGCTGGCTGTGTCCGGCACAGGATCTTCGACCATACTGCCCGCTGTGGAGCAGCGCATTGGTTCGAGCAGCCAGCCCCTGGACGGCGCCGGGGTCGACCCGGCCTTCATCCCCGGGCTCACCTCACCCGTGTCCGTGGACCAGAAGGACTCCGTGGAACCGGACGACTCCGTAGGGCCGCAGGACGTGGTTCCGGACAAGGAGGCCGCCGCCGGGGAACCGGAGCAGGAGGCCGCCGCCGAGGAAGTCCCCGGCGAGGAGTCTCCCGGCGAGGAGTCCCCCGGCGGGGAGCAAGAGGCCCCGGACGGCCCGGTGTTCGAGGCCGCGGACCGCCGCGCCCGGATCGTCGCCGACCGCAGCGGTGTACGGCTCCGCCTGGACGACCAGGAGTGCGAGTTCCGCTGGGACGAGATCGGCGCCGTGGAGACGGAGACCGCGCGCTTCGGGAAGCGGTTCACGGTGACCGTGCACACCCCGGAACGCCGCTGGTACCCCATCGAGATCGAGGCCGACTCCCGCGCACGCTTCGAGGAGTGGGAGACCCGGCTCGACGAGGTGCTGGACGCGTACTTCGAGGACGGCGAGGAGGAATCAGCCGCCGTCGAGAAGGACGACGACTGAGCATGGGATACGGTCCCCCTGGATACGGGCCGCCTGGGCACAATCCCCCTGTATCCGGTCCTCCCGTATCCGGTCCTCCTGCAGTCGGTCCTCCTGGATACGGCCACCCTTCGCCACCGGCCGGACCACCGGGCTTCGGACCGCCGCCACCGGCCTACACCCCGTACCCGTCGTACGCTCCCTCGGCACCCCAGGTCCCACCTGGACCCGACTTCCTGGCCGCCGACCGTCACAACTCGGTCGTGGTGGACGCCTCGGGTGTCGCCTTCGAGATGCGCGGTCTGACGGCGGACTTCCCGTGGCCGGTGATCCGCAGCGTCCACTACCGCCCCGGCGCCGACGAGAGGGTGCTGATGGTGGCGGTCGTGCACGTCGACGGCCGCGTGTTCGAGTGCGTGGTGAACGCGAAACGCCGCGAGGAGTCGCAGCAGTGGTTCGCCGAACTGGCGGCGGTATTGGGGCACTACCGCCCGATGGGCTGACTCCCCATGGGCTGACTCCCGATGCGATGACCCACAGCGGTCGGCCCGCTTGCCCTGCTCATGGCAGTTCGATGGTGTCGACGAACGCCAGCGCGGCAGGGCTCGGATTGAAGTCGCTCCAGACGAGGTGCTCGACCCGCACCGGGCCGTCGGTGACCGGAACCGTGACCACGTCCCGCACATGGTGGGTGAACGCCGCCGGCAGGAGGGCGACCGCGAGGCCCTGTCGGACGATGCGCGTCATCAGGTCCGCGGCCGTGACCTCGAAGGCGACCTCACGGCCGAGGCCGGCGGCGGTGAAGGCCTGGTCGCTCTGAGCGCGTCCAGGGGTGCCGGCGGGAAAGTCGACGAAGGTCTCCTCGGCCAACCGCGCCAGGTCGACCTCGCCGGCGGGGGCGAGCGGGTGCGCGGTGCCGACGACGGCCACGAGCCGGTCGCGGGCCAGCTCCCGCGCCCGCACGCCGAGCGGGCGGTCGGTCTCGGGCAACCCCAGGAAGGCGACGTCGAGTCTGCCCTCGCGCACCGCGGCCGCGAGTTCGTCGCTCGAGCCGACGCGCAGCGCGATCCGTACCCGCGGATGCTCGTCGCGGAACCGGTGCAGCGCGGCCGGGACATCGACCGCGGCGACGGTCGGGATCACGCCGACGGCCAGACGGCCGCGTACCTCTCCCACCGCTGCCGCGGCGTCCACGCTCGCCCGCTCGGCCGCCTCCAGGCACTGCCGGGCGGCGGGCAGAAAGGCCTCCCCTGCCGCGGTGAGCTGCACCCGGCGGCTGGTGCGCGCGAACAGCTTGAGGCCCAGTTCGCGCTCCAGGTTCGCGATCCGGTGGCTGAGCGCCGACTGGACGACGAAGCACCGCTCGGCGGCCCGCGTGAAGCTGCCGGTCTCGGCCACCGCGAGGACGTACCGCATCTGCTGCAGATCCACACATCGATCTTCCGCGCAGATGGATGCCATGACAAGCATGTGTTGGATTCATCGACGGGCCAGGGTCGACAGTGAGGAAGTGACTACGACAAGCATGAACAGGGCCGCGACGGCCGCCCCTGCCCTCCCAGCCGGCCGGGCCGCCTCGACGCTCGCCACGGCGATCGCGCCCGCGGTGTGGGGCACGACGTACAGCGTCACGGCGGAGTTGCTGCCCGAGGGGCATCCGCTGTTCGCCGGGCTCATGCGGGCACTGCCCGCCGGGCTGCTCGTCCTGGCCCTGACCCGCACCCTGCCCCGCGGCGCGTGGTGGGTGAGGGCGGGCGTGCTCGGTGCGCTCAACATCGGCGTGTTCTTCCCGCTGCTGTTCCTCGCCGCCGAGCGGCTCCCCGGTGGTGTCGCGGCCACCCTCGGCGCGGCCCAGCCGATCGTCGTCGCCCTCCTCGCCGTGCCCGTTCTCCGGGAACGGCCTTCCGTGTGGCGTCTGGCCTGGGGCGTCATCGGCGTGGTCGGCGTCGGGCTCGTCGTCATCGGGCCCAAGGCCGCCCTCGACCCGCTCGGCATCGCGGCCGGGCTCGCCGGCGCCGGGGCCATGGCGCTCGGTGTCACCCTCACCAAACGCTGGGGGCGCCCGGCGGGCGTGGGGGCCATGACGTTCGCGGGCTGGCAGCTCACCGCGGGCGGGATCGTGCTGCTTCCCGCCGCGTTGCTCACCGAGGGCGTCCCGGACCGGATCGGCGCTCCGGCGGTGGCCGGCTACCTGTGGCTCGGGCTCGTCGGCGGTCTGCTCGCCTACACCCTGTGGTTCCGCGGCATAGGCACCCTGCCGGTCACCGCGACCGCCCTGCTCGGGCTGCTCTCCCCGCTCGTCGCCGCCGCCCTCGGCGTACTCCTGCTCCGCGAGTCCTTCACCGGCCTCCAGCTGACCGGATTCGTCCTCGCGCTGGCCGCGCTGCTCGCCGGACAGCTCGCTCCGTCCAGGGCGCGAGGCGCCCGGGTGACCGTCGCTGCGACACGGGAGGAGAGCCGTCGGAACCCCGGGCTTGCATAATCATGCGAGAGTGTGCATACACTTAGCCTCGTGTCCAAGGTGCTGACTTCCCTGCCTGTCGGTGAACGAGTCGGGATCGCCTTCTCCGGCGGTCTCGACACCTCTGTCGCGGTCGCGTGGATGCGCGAGAAGGGCGCCGTGCCCTGCGCCTACACCGCCGACCTCGGCCAGTACGACGAGCCCGACATCGCCTCCGTGCCCGGGCGTGCCACGGCCTACGGTGCCGAGGTCGCCCGGAGCGTGGACTGCCGGGCCGCGCTCGTGGAGGAGGGGCTCGCGGCCCTGGCGTGCGGCGCCTTCCACATCCGCTCCGGTGGGCGCGTCTACTTCAACACCACCCCGCTCGGCCGGGCCGTCACGGGCACCCTGCTGGTGCGCGCGATGCTCGAGGACGACGTGCAGATCTGGGGCGACGGCTCCACCTTCAAGGGCAACGACATCGAGCGGTTCTACCGCTACGGTCTGCTCGCCAACCCCTCCCTGCGCATCTACAAGCCCTGGCTGGACGCCGACTTCGTCAGCGAGCTCGGCGGCCGGCAGGAGATGTCCGAGTGGCTGCTGGAGCGCGACCTGCCCTACCGGCACAGCGCCGAGAAGGCGTACTCGACCGACGCCAACATCTGGGGCGCGACGCACGAGGCGAAGTCCCTGGAGCACCTCGACACCGGCATCGAGATCGTGCAGCCGATCATGGGCGTGCGGTTCTGGGACCCGGAGGTCGAGGTGGCCCCCGAGGACGTCACCATCGGCTTCGAGCGGGGCCGGCCGGTCACCATCAACGGCAAGGAGTTCGCCTCCCCGGTGGACCTGGTCCTGGAGGCCAACGCGATCGGCGGTCGGCACGGCCTGGGCATGTGCGACCAGATCGAGAACCGGATCATCGAGGCCAAGAGCCGGGGCATCTACGAGGCACCGGGCATGGCGCTGCTGTACGCGGCGTACGAGCGCCTGGTCAACGCGATCCACAACGAGGACACGCTCGCCAGCTACCACACCGAGGGCCGCCGCCTCGGCCGGCTGCTGTACGAGGGTCGCTGGCTGGACCCGCAGGCGCTGATGCTGCGCGAGTCGCTGCAGCGCTGGGTCGGTACGGCGGTCACCGGTGAGGTGACGCTGCGGCTGCGGCGCGGCGAGGACTACTCCATCCTCGACACGACCGGACCGGCGTTCAGCTACCACCCGGACAAGCTCTCCATGGAGCGGACCGAGGACTCCGCCTTCGGCCCGGTCGACCGTATCGGCCAGCTGACGATGCGCAACCTCGACATCGCCGACTCCCGCGCCAAGCTGGAGCAGTACGCCCGGCTCGGCATGGTCGGCGGCAGCCCGGACCCGGCGCTGATCGGCGCCGCCCAGGCGGCCTCGACCGGCCTGATCGGCGCGATGCCCGAGGGCGGCGCGGAGACGATCGCCTCCCGCGGCGAGGGCACCGCCGACGAGGCCGAACTGCTCGACCACGCGGCGATCGAGTCGGGCACCGACTGAGACCCGCACGTTCCTGGCACACCGACGGCCCGCCGTCCCCATCCGGGCGGCGGGCCGTGCGCTGTGCGTCAGGCCGTACTCGATCCCGTGGTCGCTACGGCAGCGCGTGCACGTGCGGGCCCACCGAGTTCGACCACGCGTTCCCGGACGCCGCGTCCCAGTTCGTCGACCACGTCATCGCGCCCCGGAGGTCCGGGTACGTCTTGGACGGCTTGAACGTCCCGCAGTTCGTTCCCTTCGCCAGGCAGTCCAGGGCGTTGTTCACCACGGAAGGCGACACGTAGCCGCTGCCCGCCGCGCTCGTCGAGGCGGGGACGCCGAGGCCCACCTGGGACGGGGACAGACCGCCCTGGAGCTGGATGCAGGCCAGGGCCGTCAGGAAGTCCACCGAACCCTGCGAGTACACCTTGCCGTCGCAGCCCAGCATGGAACCGCTGTTGTAGTACTGGGTGTTGACGACCGTCAGGATGTCCTTCACGTTCAGCGCCGTCTGGAAGTACGCGTTCGAGGTCGACTGCATGTCGATCGTCTGCGGGGCCATCGTGATCACAAGCGATGATCCCGCCTTCGACGACAGCTGCCTGAGCGCCTGCGACATGTAGGTCGCGTTCAGGCCGTTCTCCAGGTCGATGTCCACCCCGTCGAAGCCGTACGTCTGCATCAGCGCGTACACCGAGTTCGCGAAGTTCGTCGCCGACGTCGCGTCGTTGACCGACACCGTGCCGTTCTGGCCGCCGACCGAGACGACCACCTTCTTGCCCGCGGCCTTCTTCCCGGCGACGTCCGCCTTGAACTGGTCCACCGTGTAGCCGCCCAGGCCGGCCGAGTCGAGGGTGAAGCCCACCGCGCCCGGCGTGCTCGTCGCGTCCGCGAACGCCACCGCGATGATGTCGTACTGCGACGGCACGTCCGAGATCCGCTGCACCGTGGCGCCGTTGTTGAAGTTCTGCCAGTAGCCCGTCACCGCGTGCTTCGGGAGCCCCATGCCGCCCCCGCCGCCGGACGACGCCGTCGTGGCCGTCACCGCCGCCGACTTGGCCGACTCGCCCGCCGCGTTCGTCGCCGTCACCTGGAAGGAGTACGACGTCGAGGGGGACAGGCCCGTCACCATCGCGGACGTACCGGTCGCCGACGCCACCTTCGTGCCGCCGCGGTACACGTTGTAGCCCGTCGCGCCCGTCACCGCGTGCCAGGACAGGGACACGGAAGAGGACGTCGTGCCGGAGACCGTCAGGCCCGTGGGGGATGACGGGACGGTGGGGGAGGGTTCGCCGCCCCCACCGCCGTCCGGGCCGTACACCGACACGTCGTCCGCGTAGTACGCCGCCTGCCCGTACCAGCCGTGCAGGTACACCGTCACCGACGTCGTCGAGGCGCCCGTCGTGAACGTCGTGGACAGCTGCTTCCAGCTCGTCGAATCGGGCGTCCACGTCGACACGTCCGTCGTGCCCGTCCCCGTGGCGCCCAGGTAGGTGTAACCGCCCTGCACCCATGCGCTCAGCGTGTACGTCGAGTTCGGCTTCACCGGGACCGTCTGGGCACACTGCGCGTAGTCCTGACCCGCGGGCGTCGCCTTCAGCGCGGCCGTGCCGCCGTGCACCGGGGAGGACGCCGTCGTGCCGCTGCCCGCCGAACAGGTCCAGTTGGCGAGGCCCGACTCGAAGCCGGCGTTCCTCGCATTGTTCACGTCCGCCGCGGCCGCGTGGCCGGCGCCCAGCAGGGAGAGGGCGAGCGCGGCTACGGCGGCCCCGGCGAGGGTCCGTCTGCGGCGGGGCAGGGCTGGTACGCGGTCCACTTCGGCCTCCGATGTGGGGAAGGAAAGGGAGGAAGGCGCAGGAGGGCATTGCGGAACGGTGGCCACCGCCTGATGTTCCAAGAATTTGGTCCAGACCAATCCCGCTGTCAAGGGTTCGTGCAGCTTCAACGACCCTGCGGACGTCCGGAGTTGGGGCATATGCCCCTACTCTGTGTGGATCACGTCCCCACCTTCGGTGAGATGATCTTCCCGATTCTGTGTTGAGCGGGGCATGCCGTGGATATGGTGCTGTTGCAGGACGACGCAACAGAACGTCACAGGGGCCATCTGAGGCGGTGGTTGACCACCCCGCCGCAGTGAACGGGGTGGTGAGCAGCCGTGCCGACCGCGATAGCCGTCACCAGTCCCGACCTGGTGCTCCCACCGCTCGACCGGCAGACACCGCCCGCCGCCGTCCAGCCCCAGCCCACGCTGGAAGCGTCCCTGACCGGCATGCACGCGCTGATCGAGCAGCACGGCTACGTCATCGCCCTGCACCCCGCCTCCGGCGACGACCCGGCGGTGCAGCGGCTGCGCACCGTCCGCTCCGTCCTGGAGAGCGACCGCGTCGCGCTGCTCGGCATCGACCTGCCCCCGCTCGGACTCGCACTGCTCGCCCAGCAGTTGCGCCAGCTGTCGGTCTGCGACTTCAGCCCCGGGGTCCTGGCGTCCTCCGCACGCCTGCTGGCCCACTACATCTACGCCGGCGCCCTCCTCGGCTCGGTCGCCAAGCTGGACCGCGTCCCCGTCCCGCTCGCCTCCCACGCCAAGTCGTGGGTGCCGGGCGCACAGTTCGCCGTACTCGCGGGCCCCCGCCCCCGGCTCGTCCGCGTCGGTCAGGAGGAGTTACCCGGCCCCGAGTTCGGCACCCGGATGCTCGTCGCCTCCGGGCAGCCGCCCTCCGACTGGGTCACCGCCTCCCTCGCCCCCGCCTGGCGGGTCCAGGGCGTCGGGACCGTGCCGCTGCCCCAGGACTCAGCCCGCTGGTGGGGCACGAACCGGCTCGTCGAGTTCGCGGCCGGGCTGCACGACGTGTCCGTGCTCTACCAGCTCGTGTCGTCCGTACGGCGCGAGACCTGCCACTGGTGCGGACTGGAACTCATCGGCGACCGCTGCGGGTTCTGCGCCGCACCCCTCCCGCCACCCCCCGAACAGCCACCGGCGGCCACCACCGTCCGCGCTGCCCTGCCGCGCGGCGGCACGTAGCCCCGTACGCGTCGGTCCGCAGTACGTCTCGCACAACGTTCGACCGCTCGACCGTCCGACCCGCTGTTTCCCGCCCCGATCGAGGTTGTCCGCGTCATGAACTCACGCCAGCGCCGCGGCGTCATCCTGCTGGTCCTCTCGGCCCTCGCCGCCGTCGGCGCCTTCGCCGGGGTACTGTCGGTGATCCGCGACGTGAACTCCAAGGTCGGCCCCGAGGTCACGGCGTACCGCCTCAAGAACGGCATCGACCCCTACAAGGCACTCACGCCCGACCAGTTCCAGAAGATCTCCATGCCGAAGCGGTGGCTGCCCGCCACGGCCGTCACCGATCTGGCCCGGATCCGCGGGAAGATCGCCGTGACCCGGCTGGAGAAGGGCTCCCTGCTCCAGAGCGACATGATCGTGGACCGGCCCGAACTCCAGCCGGGACAGCAGGAGATCGCCATCATGATCGACGCCTCCACCGGCGTCGCGGGCAAGATCGACCCCGGTTCGCGGGTCAACATCTACGCCACCTTCAAGGCCGAGAACGACAAGGGCAAGGACGAGTCCAAGGTCATCGTGACCAACGCCCGCGTCCTCGACGTCGGCAAGCTCACCGCCCTCGACCCGGGCCAGTCCAGCGACGACCGGCGCCGCACCGCCACCGAGGCGGTTCCCATCACCTTCGCGCTCGACACGGCGGACGCCCAACGGGTCGCGTACGCCGAGTCGTTCGCCACACACGTCCGGCTCGCCCTGGTCGCGGGCGGCTCCCAGACCACCGTCGCGCCGGGCGACCGTACGTACACCCTCGACCAGGACAAGTAGGAGGCCGCGCATGAGGTCCGTACCGGCCCCCGGCGGGCCTGTCCCCACGCTGTCCGACGGTGCGGGGTGTCGCCGATGACCGTCCGCGTCCTCCCCGCCGTCGGCGACCTCGACGCCGCCCGCTCGCTCACCACCCTGCTCGGCCAGCTCCCCGACGCCGAGCCCGCCCCGCCCGTCCACGACTCCACGGCCCTGCTGGACACCCTGGCGCGCCTGGCCGGGGACTCTCTCGACGAGCTGCCCGAGGTCGTCCTCGTGCACGAGCGGATCGGGCCGGTGCCCGCGCTCGACCTGATCCGCGACCTGGTGATGCGGTTCCCGGCGGTCGGAGTCGTCCTCGTCACCGCCGACACCAGCACCGGCGTGCTCACCGCCGCGATGGACTCCGGCGCCCGCGGCATCGTCACCCTGCCCCTCGGCTACGACGCCCTCGCCGAACGCGTCCAGGCCGCGGCCGCCTGGTCCGCCGGCATGCGGCGCCACCTGAGCAGCGGCGCCCCCGAGCCGTACGCCGGACCCGGAGGGACCGTGGTCGCGGTCACCGGCGCGAAGGGCGGCGTCGGCACCACGGTCGCGGCCGTGCACCTCGCGCTCGCCGCCCGGGCGTCGGGCCGTACGGTCGCGCTGGTCGACCTCGATCTCCAGTCCGGGGACATCGCCTCCTACCTGGACGTGCAGTTCCGGCGCTCGGTCGCCGACCTCGCCGGGATCGCGGACATCAACCCGCGCGTCCTCCAGGACGCCCTCTACACCCACGACAGCGGCATCGGACTGCTCCTCGCGCCCGCCGAGGGCGAACGCGGGGAGGAGGTCACCGACCGGGTGACCCGCCAGATCCTCGGCGCGCTGCGCTCCCGCCACGACGTGGTGATCGTCGACTGTGGCTCGCAGATGACAGCCGCCACCGCCGCGGCCGTCGAGACCGCCGACCACGCGGTGCTGCTGGTCACCCCGGACGTGGTCGCGGTCCGCGCGGCCAAGCGGATGGTCCGTCTGTGGGACCGGCTCCAGATCCGCAAGGCCGAGGAGACGCTGACGGTCGTCAACCGTCACTCGCGCGGTACGGAGATCCAGCCCGCCCTCGTCGAACGCGTCACCGGCACCAAGGTGGCCCGCGCCGCGGTCCCGGCCGCCTTCAAGGAACTCCAGTCGGTCGTGGACGCCGGACGCCTCCAGGACCTCGACGCCCGCTCCACCGTGAAGCAGGCGCTGTGGGCGCTGGCGGGGGAGCTGGAGCTGGTGAAGGCGCAGGAGGGCGGCGGGCGGCGGCGCAGGGCGCCGTCGGACCGGGGCGCGCTGAGCCTGTGGCGCAAGGGTGGTGACCGGGGGTCGGTGACCCTGGAGTTCGCCGGGATGTTCCCACTGGTGCTGGTCGTGCTGGCGCTGCTGTGGGAGTGCGTGCTGTACGGCTACACGTACTCGCTGGCGGGCAACGCGGCGGACGAGGCGGCTCGGGCGGGCACGGCGGCGTTCGCGGCCACCAAGGGGACCGACTACACGGGGGCCTGCGAGACGGCGGGCGCCGAGCACCTGCCGGACGCCTGGAGCGGTGCGGTGATCAGCTGCAACGCGGAGGGGCCGGTGATGAAGGCGACCGTCGAGGCCGACGTGCCGCTGTTCTTCCCGGGTATCAACCCGGGCTGGCACGTCGAAGGCAGCGCGGGGGCGGCGCTGGAGGGAGACGCCCGGTGAAAGGCATCTTCCGCCGCCACCGCCCGCGGACCGAGCGCACCCGCCGCTGGGACGACCGCGGCGTCTCGATGCTGGAGTTCGCCGGTTTCCTGCCCATCCTGCTCGTCATCGGCATGGCCGCCATCCAGCTCGGCCTCATCGGCTACGGCATCAACCAGGCCGGGTCGGGCGCGCGGGCCGCCGCCCGGGCCGCCTCACAGAACAGGGACGGGGCAGCCGCGGGCCTGGCGTCCGTCAGCGGCTGGCTCAGCCCCGAGGTCGACGCTCCCAAGGGCGCCGACACCACCACCACCGCCACCGTCACCGTCCGCGTCCCGGCGGTCATCCCCCTCTTCAGCGGCTGGACCGTCACCCGCCGCGCCACCATGCCCAACGACCCGGAACCCATCATCCCGGGAAGGAGCTGACGACCGGCATGAGCCTCCGCTCCCGTATCGCCGCCCCCGACGACGGGGGAGCCGCCCGTGAGGACGGACACCTCGTCGCGGTCTACCGCGCCAAGCTCCTGGAGGAGATCGACCTTGCCGAGATGTCGGGCCTCGCCACCGCCGAGCGCCGCGTGCGGCTCGAACGCGTCCTCGGCCACATCATCAGCCGCGAGGGCCCGGTCCTGTCCTCCGCCGAGCGCTCCCAGCTGATCCGCCGGGTCGTCGACGAGGCCCTCGGCCTCGGCGTCCTCGAACCGCTCCTCGCCGACGCCTCCATCACCGAGATCATGGTCAACGGCCCCGACTCGATCTTCGTGGAGCGGGCGGGCCGCGTCGAACAGCTCCCGCTCCGCTTCGCCTCCGCCGAGCAGCTGATGCAGACGATCGAACGCATCGTCTCCACCGTCAACCGCCGCGTCGACGAGTCGAACCCGATGGTCGACGCCCGTCTGCCCACCGGCGAACGCGTCAACGTCATCATCCCGCCGCTCGCCCTGACCGGCCCCACCCTGACCATCCGCCGCTTCCCGCGCGCCTACACGCTCCCCGAACTCATCGGCCTGGGCTCGCTGGACGAGCAGATGCTGATGCTGCTCGCCGCGTTCGTCCGCGCCCGCTTCAACCTGATCGTCAGCGGTGGCACCGGCTCCGGGAAGACGACCCTGCTCAACGCGCTGTCCGGGCTCATCCCCTCCCAGGAACGCATCATCACCATCGAGGACTCCGCCGAACTCCAGCTCCAGCAGGAGCACGTGATCCGTCTGGAGACCCGCCCCCCGAACGTCGAGGGCAAGGGCCAGATCACCATCCGCGACCTGGTCCGCAACAGCCTGCGGATGCGGCCCGACCGGATCATCGTCGGTGAGGTCCGCGGCGGGGAGACGCTCGACATGCTCCAGGCGATGTCGACGGGCCACGACGGCTCCCTCGCCACCGTCCACGCCAACTCGGCGGAGGACGCGCTGATGCGGTTGCAGACCCTCGGCTCGATGTCCGAGGTCCTGATCCCCTTCGAGGCGCTGAAGGACCAGATCAACTCGGCCGTCGACGTGGTCGTGCAGCTCGCCCGGTACCCCGACGGCTCCCGCAAGGTCGTGGAGATCGCACTCGTCGTGTCCCACGGCCGCGAACAGTTCCGCGTCGCCACCGTGTCCCGTTTCGTGCCCCAGCCCCTCGGCCCCGACCGGATCGTCCGCGGCCGTTTCGAACACCTCCCGCTGCCGCGGCCGGTCGCGGAGAAGCTGTACGGCGCGGGTGAACCGCTTCCGCCGGCCTTCGGGGTCGCGGACGCCCTCGACGTACTGAACACCAGGCAGGCCATCGGATGAGCCCCGCCCCCTCAGGAGCCGGTCTTGAACGACCCCGCCCACCTCAGGAGCCGGTCTTGAACGACCCCGCCCACCTCAGGAGCCGGTCATGAACGACCCCGCCCTCCTCGCCCTCGGCGCCACCGTCCTCACCGGCACCCTCGCCGTCGCGGGCGTGCACGCGTACGCCTCCGGCCGCGCCCAGCGCCGGGAGCTCGTCGACCGGCTCTCCGGAGCCGCGGGCGGCCCGATCCCGACGGCGGACGGCCGCGTACGGCGCTTCGCGGCCGTGGACCGCAGGCTGCGCCGCACCCGCCTGGGACGCGCCATCCACATGCGCCTGTCGGCGACGGGCCTCGATCTGACGGCGGGGGAGTTCTTCACCTACGTCACCGCCGTCGTCGTGGCACTGTGGCTGATCGCCGCGTCCACCCTGGCGCCCTTCTTCGGCCCGATCGCCGGCCTGGTCGGCATCTGGAGCGCGGCCGTCTTCCTCAACTGGCAGCGGCAGAAGCGCATCGAGGCGTTCATCAACCAGCTCCCCGACGTGGCCCGCCTGCTGGCCAACGCCACGGCCGCCGGACTCGCCCTGCGCACCGCGCTCGCCATGGCGGCGGAGGAGCTGGAGGCCCCGGCGGGCGAGGAACTGGCCCGGGTCGCCGACCAGCTGTCGCTGGGCCGCTCGGTCGACGACGCCCTGGACGAACTGGCCGAACGCCTCCCCTCGCGCGAGCTGATCGTCCTCGTCACCACCCTCGTCCTGGCGAACAAGGCGGGCGGCTCGGTGGTCAACTCCCTGCGCAACCTCACTCAGACCCTGGAGGACCGCAAGGAGACCCGGCGCGAGGTCCGCACGATGCTCTCCGAGGTCAACGCGACGGCCTTCACGGTCCCGATGCTCGGCCTGGGTTCGCTGATCCTGGTCAACTCCTCGAACGAGGGCGCCCTGGCCCGTGTCACCGGCTCCCCGCTCGGCCAGGGCCTGGTCCTGCTCTCCCTCGGCCTCTACACGATCGGCTTCTTCGTCATCCGCCGCCTCGGCAAGATCGAAGTGTGAGGGGGAGAACGCGATGCTTCCGCTGCTCCTCGCCTTACTGATGGCGGTCTCCGTCGCCGGTGTCCTGCTCGGCGTCCGGATGATCCGCGCGGACGCGAAGCTGCCGAGCGATCTCACACTCGCCCTGGAGGTCGGCGCGACCCGGGTCTCCAAGGCGGGCTCGGCCGTCGACCGCCTCGGCATCCGCTTCGCCCCACTCGTGCTGCGCCTGATGGGTCCGCGCCGCGTCGAGGCCAAACGCCGCCGCATCGACATGGCGGGCAACCCCGGCGGCCTGACCCTGAACCGCTACGCCGCACGCCGGGCGGTCTACGGCATCTTCGGCCTGGTCCTCGGCCTGATGTTCCTCACGAACGGCCAACTGCTCTTCGCCGCCGCTACGTTCGCCTTCGGGCTGTTCGCCGCCGACGCCCTGATCTGGCAGGCCATCCGCGAACGCAAGGACGTCATCGACCGCACCCTGCCGGACTTCCTGGACGTCCTCGCGGTCGTCGTCTCGGCCGGCCTCGGCTTCCGGCAGGCCCTCGACCGGGTCGCGGAGAAGTACGAGGGCCCCTGGGCGGACGAACTGCGCATCACCCTGCGTCAGATGGACATGGGCGTCAGCCGCCGCCAGGCCTTCGACGAACTGCGCAGGCGCAACTCCTCCGAACAGGTCGCACAGTTCGTCTCCGCGCTGCAACAGGGCGAGGAGCTGGGCTCGCCCATCGCCGAAACCCTCATCCAGCTGGCCACGGACATGCGCCGCACGGACGCCCAGAACGCCCGCCGCCGCGCCGCCAAGACGATCCCCAAGGCCACGCTGGTCACCCTGGTGTTCATGCTCCCGGCGACGATGATCCTGATCGCGACGGGGATGTTCCTGGGGTCGGGGACGGACTTCGGATCGATTCTGGGCCGATGACGATGAGCCGCACGGGTCACCCCGCCCCCGGGTACTTGGAGGACGACGCCCCCGCTCCCGCCAGCGTCCGCCTTCAGCTCGGCGCGCTCCAGGCGCTGTGCCGCCAGACCGTGGCCGTACGCCTCGCCCTGATCGTGATCGGTACACCCTTCGCCCTGGCCAACACGCCCGAAGACGGCCCCCGCTACGCCGTTGTCGCGGCAGCCGTCCTCGGCGTCACGGCCTCGTACGCCGTGCTCCGTGACTGGAACCGCGTGGGCCCGCGCCTGCTCGCGCACCCCACGCTGATGGCGCTGGACCTGCTCTTCGTCGCCACACTGCTCCTGACCGCCTCCCCGGCCTCCCCCCTCGCGTACGCCACGGCCTGCACGCCCTTGCTCTCCGGCCTGCTGTACGGCTGGCGCGGCGCGGGAGTCCTCACGGGTCTGCAACTCGCGGTGGTGTTCTCGGTCTTCCGGGCTTGGGAACACCACCCAGGCGCGGCTACCAGCACGCTCCTCATCGCCGGTTTCTGCGTCGCCGCCGGCATCATCGGCGTGACCTTGCGCAACCTGATGTTCCGTTTCGGCGCGGCCGGCGAGGCGCTGTCCCAAGCCAATGCCCGCCTCGCCGCCGCGGAGGCGGTGGAGTCCGAACGGGCCCGCCTGGCCAGGGAGATGCACGACTCGGTGGCGAAGACGCTGCACGGCCTGGCCCTGGCGGCACAGGCGCTGGCCGCCTCGGCGGACCACGGCGACCCGGACACGCTCAAGCGCCAGGCCATGCTGGTCGCCGGGGCCGCACGCAGAGCGGCGGCGGAGTCCCGCGACCTGCTCTCCGATCTGCGCCGCCGTACGGGCGTCACACCGGATCAGCTGGACCTGGCGGCCGAACTCGCCCTGCTGACCGACGATTTCGAGAGCCGCACCGGCACGACGGTGGCCCTGCGAAAACCGGAAGCCACCCCGCTCCTGCCGTACACGACCGCCCAGCACGTCCTGGCGATCGTCTCGGAGGCACTGGAGAACACCCACCGCCACGCCCGAGCGAGCCGGGTACGGATCGAACTCGAAGCGCCCGACAGCGCCGCGCTGGACCTGCGGGTGGAAGACGACGGTGTCGGCCTGCCCCCGTCGGCCACGCCCGAGAGCCTGGCGAAAACCGGCCACTTCGGCCTGCTCGGCATGACGGAACGCGCCGCGTCCCTGGGCGGCCACCTCAGCCTGGGCCGCTCACCGCTGGGCGGCGCCGAGATCCACCTGCACGTCCCCCTCCCCGCGACCGCTTCCCCCACCCCGCAAGAGGAGGCCGCACATGCCTGACCTCCCTGACCAGGCACATCCCGGCCCGCGTCTGCGCGTCCTCGTGGCCGACGACAATCCCGTCGTCCGGGCGGGCCTGACCGCCCTGCTGACCGTCCACCACGACATCGAGGTGGTCGCGGAGGCGGCGGACGGCACCCAGGCCCTCACGTACGCCGCCCGGCACCGTCCCGACGTCGTCCTCCTGGACCACCGCATGCCGGGCCTGGACGGCCTGACGGCACTGCCGCGACTGGCCGCCCAGGCCCCCGTCATGATGCTGACGTACAGCAGAGAACCCGAGGTGGTGGCGGAGGCACTGCGCCGCGGGGCCTCGGGCTACCTGGTCCACGGGGAGTTCACGGCGGCGGAACTGATCGCGGCCGTACGGGGTCTCAGGGAGGGCCGGCGGACGGTGTCCCCGTGCGCTGTCCGGTCTTCGCTCGGCGTTTCCTACGAAGAAAAGGAAGTCTCTTCGCACCTGCAACCAGTTGTGGCACAGTCGCCGGGGGTTTCGCCCGCCCGGGCCGTGGGGCTGCGGCGCCGTGCCGCGGGGTGGCCGGCCTTCGGGCTGAGTTCGAGGGAGGTGGAGGTCATGGACCTCATCGCGGCCGGTATGAACAACCGGCAGATCGCCGCCGCCTGCTTCATCAGCGAGAAGACGGTCAAGAACCACATCAACCGCATCTTCGCGAAGCTGCACAGTTCATCGCGGAGCGAAGCGATCGCTCACTGGCTGGGGACGGCTCGGGAGGGATGGAGCCGATGAGCGCGCCGACGCCCGGAAGTTGGGCCCCTGGACCCACGAAGAGTGAGGGCGCTCTCACCTACGGTGTTTCGGTTGGTGGTTGCCGCATCGGGTGGGAGGGCCGGGGCCGTGATGAGCAGGATCAGGCGCGGGGTGGGTACATGGGGGCGGACCGTGGGGGCCCGGATGCGGGGGGCTGGGCGGGACGCGGGGGCGGGGTTCGTGGAGTATGCCGGGTTGATGATCATCATCGCCGGAATCTTCACGATGATCGACGGGCTCGGCCTCGACGGCGCGATCTCAGGGGCCATCATGCGTGCCGTGAACAGCGTCATCGGTGGCGGCTGAGCGCACGGCATTTGGCGGACGACCGGGGACAGACTCTCCCCCTCTACATCTGGCTGACAGGGATCCTGTTGTTCGCCGCGTTCGCCTTCTTCGCCTTCGCCCAAGCAGCGTCCGCTCGCAATGGAGCTCAATCCGCGGCGGACGCTGCCGCCTTGGCGGCGGCACAGGACGCCCGGGACCAGCTGATGGACCGCATCCAGGCGACCGTTGGGCAAGAGGACGACTGGCTGACCTGGTTGGGCGGCCGGCTGCCCGCTGACGACGGAGCCACCGCCGCCGCGCAGCGATTGGCTGCTGAGAACGACTCGGCCCTCGAGGGCGAAGCCCAGCCGGTGACCAGGGGCGGCTATCCCGGATTCCAGGTGGCTGTGCGGACGAACTACACGGTGGGTGATTCGGTCATTCCCGGTACGGAGGGCATGCATGCGAAGGCCCATGCCATTGCAGTCATCGAACCGCGCTGCGACTTCGACGCGAAAGCGGACCCCAAGAAACCTGTGCAACTGAACTGCGACGGCCAGACCGTGGACATCGACCCCGAGAAGTTCAAACCGGTCGACCTTCCTGACGCGTCCGTGCTGTTCTCCGTGCATCTGGCCGAGTGAAAGGAAGCCGTACCGATGGATTTTCGGCACACCATGAAGGGCCGCAGGGCGCTGAGCGCGGTCGCGATCACCGCCGGGCTGCTCCTTACGGTGGCCGGTTGCGGTGGGGGAGGCGATGAGAAGTCGGACAAGGATGCCACGACCTCCGCCGCACCCTCTCGGAGCAGCAGCGGTCAGAAGACGTCGCAGGCGCCCCAGGCGGACCAGGTGCTCGCCGAGGTCAAAGGGGAGAACGGGCTGACGCTCACAGTCACCTCGGCCCGGCGCGACAGCGGGGGCTTCGTGACCGTGGAGGGGACGGTCACGAACAACACCGGCACGCTGTGGGTCGCCGCGAACTGGCGCGGCAACGAACAGGAGCTGAAGAGGAACGGCGGCTCCATCGCCGGGGCGAGCCTGATCGACCAACAGGGCAAGAAGAGGTACCTGATCCTGCGCGACACTTCCGGCAGGTGCCTGTGCACGCAGTTCACCGGCGGTGTGCGGGAAGGCGCGACCGCACAATGGTTCGCTCAGTTCCCCGCCCCGCCCGAAGGCACCAGCAAGGTCGACTTCCAGGTGGGCGCCATGCCGCCGGCCTCCATCGAGATCTCCGAGGGGTGAGAGAGCATGCCCCCCGCCGCTCGCACCGCCATGACCGCCCTCACGGCTCTTGCCGTCCTCACCGCGCTCTCGTTGGCCGTGCCGTCGGCCTCCGCCGACGACAACCCCAGCGCACCCCCCGGCACCGTAACCACCTCCCCACCCCCCTCCATCGACCCCGCCAGCCCGGGGCTGAAGCTCGCCGACGGGGCCGTTCTCGCGCCCGCCAAGGTGCTGGACATCAAGTCCGTCGTGGAGGACCTCGGCGGTGAGGAGCGCCGCGAGGACACCAACGAGAACGTCACCTTCGCGCTCCAGGCGGAAGTGCTGTTCCCCAAGGACAGTTCCAAGCTGAACCCGGAGGCGCGTTCCCGTATCGACGCGATCGCGGACGAGATCAAGAAGCAGAACGGGACCACCGTCCGCGTCTTCGGCTTCACCGACAACCTCGGTTCGTACGCCCACGGCCTGACCCTGTCCAAACAGCGCGCGGAGGCGGTCCACGACCAACTCGCCGCCCGTCTCGGCGGCAACGTCACCTTCGAGGTGCGCGGCTACAGCGAGGACTACCCGATCGCGGACAACTCCACCGAGGAGGGCCGCCGCAAGAACCGCCGGGTGGAGGTGTCGTTCCCGAGGGGCGGCTCGGCGGGTGCCAGTACGTCGGGCGACGGCGGCGCGGCGATTTCCGGCGGCTGACACTCCGGGAGGAACCGATCAGGAGACGCCTGCGCTGAGTACCGTGGGCGCCGGTGCCGGTCGGACGTCGATGAGGTGGGCCATGAGGAAGATCGTCCTGATGATGTCGGTGTCCCTCGACGGCTATATGGAGGGCCCGAACCGTGAGATCGACTGGCATGTCGTCGACGACGAAGTCCACCAGCACTTCAACGACGTCCTGAAGGAGATGGGCGCCTTCCTCGAGGGGCGGGTCACCTACGAGCTCATGGCCGGCTACTGGCCCGACGCCGACCGGGACCCCGACGCCTCCGCACCCGTCGTCGAGTTCGCACGCATCTGGCGGAACATGCCGAAGGTCGTGTTCTCCCGCACCCTCCAGCACGCCGACCGGCACACCACCATCGTCCGCGACGTGGTCGTCGACGACATCCTCGCGCTCAAGGCACAGGACGGCGGCGACCTCGCGCTCGGCGGCGCCCAACTGGCCGCGGAGTTCCTGCGGCACGACCTCGTCGACGAGTTCCGCGTGTACGTCCACCCGGTCCTCCTCGGCCGCGGCCATCGACTGTTCACGGAGGGCGACGCACTCACCGCCCTCCGGCTGATCGACTCCCGCCGGTTCGGCAACGGTGTCGTGCTTCTGCACTACGAGCGCCCGGAGACGGGCAGCCGGTAAAGGTGTTGCCCGGCCGGGAGCCGCTGGGTAGGAAGGCCGCATGACTGGACTCGGTGCTGTGTTCCGCCCCCAACTGCCCCCGGAGCGACTGCGGACCATCGCGCGGCTCGCGGAGGAGGCGGGCCTGGAGGAGCTGTGGCTGTGGGAGGACTGCTTCCTGGAAGGGGGAATCTCCACGGCGTCCGCCGCGCTCGCCTGGACCGAACGGCTGCGCGTGGGCGTCGGACTGCTGCCCGTCCCGCTCAGGAACGTCGCCCTCACCGCGATGGAGGCCGCCACGCTCGAGCGCATGTTCCCCGGGCGGGCCGCCCTCTGCGTCGGGCACGGTGTCCAGAGCTGGATGGGACAGGTCGGTGCCCGCGCCGAGTCACCCATGACGCTGCTGAGGGAGTACCTGGACGCGCTGCGGGCCCTGCTGCGCGGCGAGCGGGTCACCACGGACGGGCGGTACGTGAAGCTGGACGACGTCGCCCTGGACTGGCCGCCGGCGCAGGCCGTCCGCGTCCTCGCCGGTGTCACCGGTCCGCGCTCGCTGCGGCTGTCCGGTGAGGCGGCGGACGGCACGCTCCTCACCGCCGCCACGTCACCGGAGGGCGTGCGGGCGGCCCGTGGGATCGTCGACGAGGGACGCGCGGCGGCCGGCCGCAGCGACCCCCACCCCGTCGTCGTCTACCTCCGTGCCGCCACCGGCCCGGACGCCGCCGCCCGGGTGCGCGCCGAGATCGAGCAGGAGGGCGGGGCGACACATGGCGTGGCAGGAGACGCGGGCACGGTCGCCAAGGCCGTTCAGCGGCTCGCGGACGCGGGCGCCGACACGGTGGTCCTGCAGCCGACCGGTGACGAGCCGGACCCGGAGGGGTTCGTGCGGTTCGTGGCCGAGGAGGTACGGCCGCTCGTGCCGTAGGCCGCCCGGCCCGCCGGGCCGGTTCCGGTGCTGGGCCGGTCATCCGTAATCCGGTCATCCGTAATTCGGTCGCGTCCGCTCACGTGGCGCTGGGAAGATCACGGCATGTCCACCCACCGTTCGTTCGAAGAGCTCGTCCGCGAGGCCGTCGAGGCCCCGGTCGAGGGCTGGGACTTCTCCTGGTTCGAGGGGCGGGCCACCGAGGAGCGGCCGCCGTGGGGGTACGCCCGGTCGATGGCGCGGCGGCTCGCCCGCGCGTCCGCCGCGCTCGACGTCCAGACCGGGGGAGGAGAGGTCCTGGCCTCCGCGCCGACGCTGCCGCCGGTCACCGTCGCGACCGAGGGCTGGCCGCCGAACGTCGCCAAGGCCACCGCTCGGCTGCATCCGCGCGGTGCGGTGGTCGTCGCCTCGGCGGAGGATGCGCCGCTTCCGTTCGCGGACGCCGCGTTCGACCTGGTCACCAGCCGGCACCCGGTGCGCACCTACTGGGGCGAGATCGCACGTGTGCTGCGCCCGGGTGGCACGTACTTCTCGCAGCAGGTCGGCCCGGCGAGCGCCTTCGAGGTCGTCGAGTACTTCCTCGGACCGCAGCCGGAGGAGGTGCGCGGCGGACGCGATCCGCGGCGGGCGTGCGCGGAGGCCGAAGCGGCCGGCCTGGACGTCGCGGATCTGCGGGAGGCCCGGTTGCGCATGGAGTTCCGCGACATCGGGGCCGTCGTGCACTTCCTGCGCAAAGTGATCTGGATGGTGCCGGACTTCACCGTGGAGCGGTACGAAGAGCGGTTGCGGTCCCTGCACGAGCGGATCGTGTCGGAGGGGCCGTTCCTCGCGCACAGCACGCGGTTCCTGATCGAGGCGCGCAAGCCGGGGACGTAGATTTTCCGCATCGTTATGGGGCCGACTCCCGTCGGTTGCGGTGGCTCGTGTAAGTTCAGACCAAGGTAAATTCGCGTAAGTGAAGCTGCGCGGGCGGAACCGCGCAGTGGAGGGGGCTGCGCGGCGCCGCCCTCCGTGCCGGTGCGGCGTCACGGATCCCGTACGACGACTCGTACGCCGCGTCTGATCCCCCAGCGCTCCATCGCCCCGGCCTCCGCCTCCAGGACGTGGCGCGCACGCGGGCGGGGCAGGCCGATGCGGCCCGGCGGCATCGTCCGTACCGCCAGGACCCGCAAGGTCCGGTCCAGATACGCCACATCGATCGGGAACCGCATCCCCAGGGTGTGCACCGCGCTCGCCGGACTCAGCAGCAGCGCCCCGTCGATCCCGTCGCGCCCGAGCAGCCCGCGCCGCCGGGCCCGCGCGGACCGTGCGACCTCCAGTGGCACCGGGCGGGGCGTCTCCGGTGTGGTGAGCGTGGGCACGACTGCGACGTTAGCGGCGGCGTCAAGTGGGGCTTCTGGCGCGAGTCACTCGGGCGGAGTAGGGCGGGGCATGTCGCCGGGTGACTCATAGGAGGGCGCAGACCCCTTGGATCCCTGGGGTTTCGGCCGGATTACCCGGGAATCCGCCGGGTTTCGGCCATGATCAGGCGCTGAATGAGGGGTTCCGAGGCCATCGGGGCGTTGCCGGGTGATTTCGGAGAGTAGTTGTTGTACGCCAATGCGCGCGGGATCCCTTACGAAGGGTTATGGTGGAAACCCCCCCTCGGGCCGGTCCGTCTCCCCCCCACGGACCGGCCCGTTTTCCTTTCCGCCCGCGGGCGGCCCCTGCGCCGCGTATCACCGAAGGTGCCGCGTATCACCGAAGGTCTCGCCCCCGCCGCCCCTGCCCGTCCCGCCCCTGGAGTTCCGCCCCAAGCCCCCTGTCCGGGCCGGAGGACGCGGCCTCACGTCCAACCCCCCGCTGCCGACCCGACCGCATCGTCACCGGAGCCCAAGTCACCCGAGCAGGGGAAACCCCATCCGTACGAGCTGAACAGAGCCGGTTCCGTATCCCGGCGCGCGGGTAGCCAATCAGCCCAAATCCCCCCACCCCCGCCCCCATTGACACCCACAAACCCAAACCAACCCGCTGACACCCGTTGGCCGCCCCCGCCCGCTCCGGCGGTAGGCTTCGGCTTCGGGGACCGCCATTTGACGGGGATCGCGCACGACCGCGCCTGTCTGATCCGCACGGAGGGGCTGACAATCACGTGAACCTGCGCGACAAGCTGCGCGGCCTGCTCGTCAGGCTGTACGCACGCCGGGTGGAAGGCCACCTGGACCACGCTCAGGTGCCCAAGCACATCGGCGTCATCATGGACGGCAACCGACGCTGGGCGAAGGCCGCGGGATCGACCACCGCGCAGGGGCACCAGGCCGGAGCCGACAAGATCGAGGAGTTCCTCGGCTGGTGCGCCGAGACGGACGTCGAGGTCGTCACCCTCTGGCTGCTGTCCACGGACAACTTCGACCGGCCGAAGGAGGAGCTGGTCCCGCTCCTGAAGATCATTGAGGACGTCGTCCGCTCCCTCGCCGCCGACGGCCGCTGGCGTGTGCACCACGTCGGCGCGCTCGACCTGCTGCCCGCGCAGATGCAGACCGTCCTCAAGGAGGCCGAGGAGGCCACCGCGCACGTCGACGGGATACTCGTCAACGTCGCCATCGGCTACGGCGGCCGTCAGGAGATCGCCGACGCCGTACGCTCGATGCTCCTCGACGCCCATGAGAAGGGCACCTCGATGGAGGACCTCGCCGAGTCCGTCGACATCGACATGATCGGCCGGCACCTCTATACGAGTGACCAGCCCGACCCCGATCTGGTGATTCGTACGAGCGGCGAGCAGCGTCTGTCGGGATTCATGCTGTGGCAGACGGCCCATTCCGAGTACTACTTCTGCGAAGTCTTCTGGCCGGCCTTCCGGAAGGTCGACTTCCTGCGCGCACTGCGTGACTACGCGGCGCGGCACCGCCGCTACGGGGGCTAGGACATCCCGCGCGCCGGCCATCGGCACCCGCGCGCCGCCCCTGGCGTCACCCGCCCGGGCGACGGGATGTAACAAGGAGTTCACCGGGGCGCCGTCATATGCCGTGGCATGGCGGCGCATTTTCGAGGGCATAAGCCAGACAGGTCGACACCCGAACCACGGGTGTCGTATCTCAGCGGACGGCACGGGGCCGTCCGCCCGGGAGGCCCTTTGCACCAGCCCGACCGTGCGGTCACAGCACGGACGCAGACGCGGAGGGCCGGTCCTCGGCCCGTGCATCGCGGCCGACGACCGGTCCAGCTCCGCCTCGTCGCTCCCCGACCTCATCCGAGGGGGTACGTCCTTCCGTGGTGACCAGCACAAAGCGCCCCAAGCCAGACCGGCGCACCTACGTTCTCGACACCAGCGTCCTGCTGGCCGACCCCAATGCCATGACCCGCTTCGAGGAGCACGAGGTCGTGCTTCCGATCGTCGTGGTCACGGAGCTGGAGGCCAAGCGGCACCATCCCGAACTCGGCTACTTCGCCCGGCAGGCCCTGCGCCACCTGGACGACTACCGCGTACGGCACGGCCGGCTCGACGCCCCCATCCCGATCGGGGACCTCGGCGGAACCGTCCGGGTGGAGCTCAACCACTCGGACCCCAGCGTTCTGCCCACCGGCTACCGCCTCGGGGACAACGACTCCCGCATCCTCGCGGTCGCCCGCAACCTGCAGGCGGAGGGGTTCGACGTCACCGTCGTGTCGAAGGACCTGCCGCTGCGGATCAAGGCGTCCTCGGTCGGCCTCCTCGCCGAGGAGTACCGCGCGGAACTGGCCATCACGGACTCCTCCGGCTGGACCGGGATGTCCGAACTGACCCTGTCCGCCGAACAGGTGGACATCCTCTTCGAGGACGGCCACCTGCACGTCCCCGAAGCGGCCGACCTGCCCGTGCACACCGGTCTGACCATCCAGTCGGAACGGGGCAAGGCACTCGGCCGGGTCACGGCGGAGGGTGACGTCCGCCTGGTGCGCGGGGACCGGGAGGCGTTCGGCATCAAGGGGCGCAGCGCCGAGCAGCGGATCGCGCTCGACCTGCTGCTCGACCCGGACGTCGGGATCGTGTCGATGGGCGGCCGGGCCGGCACCGGCAAGTCGGCGCTCGCGCTGTGCGCCGGACTGGAGGCCGTGCTGGAGCGGCGGCAGCACCAGAAGGTGATGGTCTTCCGCCCGCTGTACGCGGTGGGCGGGCAGGAGCTCGGCTACCTGCCGGGCACCGAGGCCGAGAAGATGAGCCCCTGGGCGCAGGCGGTCTTCGACACCCTCTCCGCGGTCACCACCCGCGAGGTCATCGAGGAGATCACCGCGCGCGGGATGCTGGAGGTCCTCCCGCTCACCCATATCCGCGGCCGCTCGCTGCACGACGCGTTCGTGATCGTGGACGAGGCGCAGTCACTCGAACGGAACGTACTGCTGACCGTTCTGTCCCGCATCGGCGCCAATTCGCGGGTCGTTCTGACCCATGATGTGGCGCAAAGGGACAATCTGCGCGTCGGGCGATATGACGGAGTCGTCGCCGTGGTGGAGAAACTGAAGGGGCATCCGCTCTTCGCGCATGTCACGCTCACCCGGTCCGAGAGGTCCCAGATCGCTGCCCTTGTGACCGAAATGCTCGAGGACGGGCAGATCTGACCCAAGTGTTCAACATGGGATAGCTACCCATGAGTTGGCGCCGTCCGGCAAAGGCGTAGAGCCTAGCCGGGCGGCGCTGTCATGTGCGGGAGATCCCGAGAATTGCGGGGTCCAAACGGGATGTGAGCTTTCACACTCATCTCGGAATTGCAACGCGGCGCCGGATTGCGGCAGAGTCTCGTTCCTGTCAGGCCCCGCATACGACACAGTTGTACCCCCAGCGGTACGACGCCACAGGAACACCAACTGCATAGAGCCGTCGTATGCCGCCCGAGCACCACGCGGCGCTCCCTCAGCGGGAGTCGCCCACCGGGCCCGTGCCTCCCGTGACCCCGCAGGTGGGAGGCCAGTGTCAGGGGCACGATCGCGTCCGCCAGGGTCACCGAAGCGGGCGATGCTGGAAGGAAACCGTGTGAGCCCGATCTCGGTCCGGGGATTCGCAGTGGCCTCGGCCACGGCGGTCACCGCTGTCGGAAGCGTCGTCGGAGTCGCCTCGGGCAGCACTGCCCAGACGAACGACGCCGAGGCGACCGCAGCCGACTCGACGCTCCTCGCCGACATACCCGCCGGTCAGCAGGCCCAGGTTCAGACGGCGTCGCTGACGCAGCAGGCGGACGCGCAGGCCATCGCCGCGGACACGCTCGCCAAGAAGGACGCCGAGGAAGCGGCCCGCAAGCAGGCGGCCGCGGACGCGATCGCCAAGCAGAAGGCGGCGCAGCAGGCCGAAGAGGCAGCCAAGGCGCGCAAGGCGGCGGAGGCCGCCAGCCGCAGCGCGAGCCGTGACGCCTCCAGCTTCGCGGTCCAGAGCTCGTACACCGTCGCGCAGATCCAGGCGATGGCGCGTCAGATGGTGGCGGCCGACCAGTTCCAGTGCTTCAGCAACATCGTGAACCACGAGTCCAGCTGGAACTACCAGGCGGTCAACGCCTCCTCCGGTGCCTACGGCCTCTTCCAGGCGCTGCCGGCCGGCAAGTACGCCTCCGCCGGCGCCGACTGGCGGACCAACCCGGCCACCCAGATCAAGTGGGGCCTCAACTACATGGACAGCCGCTACGGCAGCCCCTGCCAGGCGTGGTCCTTCTGGCAGGCCAACAGCTGGTACTGAGCCGCCGGTCCCGCCCGCCTGCGGCACTCAACCCTGCACAGCCTCTCACCGTCTATGGGTGAGGGGCTGCGGCCGTCTCAGGGACCGCCGCCCCCACCATGTACGGTCGGAACCGACGACTCCAGGGGGGAGTGGTGGGGAGCACCCGGAGAAGCGGGGGAAGAGGACGGATCATGTCGCGAGTTCCAGGGTGGCTGGGTCGGCTCGGGGCCGGGCTGACCGAGATCAGCGAGCGCCTGGACGAGCGCCGCGCCGAGGTGGAGAAGGAGCACGCCGAGCCCGGACCGTCACGCCCCGCCCCGGACGTGCCCCCGCCGCCCGTCGCACCGCCACCGCCGGTGCCCGGCGGACGCCGCCCCGATCCCGCCCAGGCCGTGCCCTGGGGCGTACGGGTGGCGGCCGAGGCCGGCTGGCGGCTCCTGGTGCTCGCGGGCACGGTGTGGGTGCTGATGAGGGTCATCAGCACCGTGCAGCTGGTGGTGTTCGCCTTCGTCATCGCGCTGTTGATGACCGCACTGCTCCAGCCGACGGTCGCCCGGCTGAAACGCCGCGGTGTACCACGCGGACCGGCCACCGCGCTCACCGTGATCCTGGGCTTCGTCCTGCTGGGCCTGCTCGGCTGGTTCGTGACGTGGCAGGTCGTGGAGAACATCGACGCGCTGTCCACCCAGATCCAGAACGGCATCGACGACCTGCGCAACTGGCTGCTGAAGAGCCCCTTCCACGTCACCGACAAGCAGATCAACCAGATCGCCAAGAACCTCCGCGAGGCGATCGGCGCCAACACGGACCAGATAACGTCCGCGGGCCTGGAGGGCGTTCAGGTCATCGTCGAGGCTCTGACCGGCATCCTGCTGGTGTTCTTCTCGACGCTCTTCCTGCTCTACGACGGCGAGCGCATCTGGCAGTGGTTCCTGAAGCTGGTGCCCGCCGCAGCCCGCCCGGGTGTGGCCGGCGCCGGCCCGCGCGCCTGGCGCACCCTCACGGCCTACGTCCGGGGCACGGTCCTGGTCGCCCTCATCGACGCCATCTTCATCGGCATCGGCATCTACTTCCTCAACGTGCCGATGGCCGTCCCCCTGGCCGTCTTCATCTTCCTGTTCTCCTTCGTCCCCCTGGTGGGCGCCGTCGCCTCCGGCGCGCTGGCGGTGATCGTGGCGCTGGTGACGCACGGCGTCTTCACCGCGGTGATGACCCTCGTGGTCGTCCTCGCGGTCCAGCAGATCGAGGGCCACATCCTCCAGCCGTTCATCCTCGGCCGCGCGGTCCGCGTCCACCCCCTCGCCGTGGTCCTGACGGTCGCGGCCGGCGGCATGGTGGCCGGCATCGGCGGCGCCGTGGTGGCGGTACCGCTGGTGGCGGTGACGAACACGGTGGTGGGCTACCTGCGGTCCTACGCCGCCGAACAGGCTTTCGGTGACGCCGGTCGGCAGCAACCGGCCCGACCGGAGGCACCTGCTGTCAGGGAGATCGAGGACGAAGTCGTTCCGGCCGGAGAGGCGTCTGGGGGCGCAGCCCCCGGGGACGGCTACGACAACGCCGAGGGCCCCGCCCACCAAGGGTGAGCGAGGCCCTCGACGGCCGGATCACTCGGAGAGGACCGCCTCCGCGTCCAGCGTCACACCGACCGCCTGGACGACAGACGCGATCTTGAAGGCCTCCTGGACGACCTCACGCTCGACGCCCGCCTTGCGCAGCACCTGCTCGTGCGAGTCCAGGCACATCCCGCAGCCGTTGATCGCCGACACCGCGAACGACCACAGCTCGAAGTCGACCTTGTCGACCCCGGGGTTGCCGATGACGTTCATCCGCAGTCCCGCCCGCAGGCTGCCGTACTCGTGGTCCGACAGCAGGTGCCGCGTGCGGTAGAAGACGTTGTTCATCGCCATGACGGCCGCCGCGGACTTCGCGGCGGTGTACGCCTCCGGCGAGAGGTTCGCCTTCGCCTCCGGCTCCAGCTCGCGCAGCACGATCGCCGAGCGCGACGCGATCGCCGTCGCCAGCACCGTGCCCCACAGCTGCTGCGCCGGCAGCTCGGAGTTGCCGATGACCGAGCCCAGGTTGAGCTTCAGGTCCTTGGCGTAGTCCGGCAGGGCGGACTTCAGGGAGTCGAGGGACATACGTCACTCACCAGCCAGCAGCTTGACCGGGTCGAGGGTCTCCTCGCCCTTGTTCCAGTTGCACGGGCACAGCTCGTCGGTCTGCAGGGCGTCCAGAACCCGCAGGACCTCCTTGGGGTTACGGCCCACGGAGCCCGCCGTCACCATGGTGAACTGGATCTCGTTGTTCGGGTCGACGACGAAGACGGCACGCTGCGCGAAGCCGTCCTCACCCTCGATGCCCAGCGCGCGCATCAGCTCGTGCTTGGAGTCGGCCATCATCGGGAACGGCAGCTCGCGCAGGTCCGGGTGGTCCTTGCGCCAGGCGTGGTGCACGAACTCGGAGTCGCCGGAGAACCCGAGGATCTGGGCGTCACGGTCGGCGAACTCGTCGTTCAGCTTGCCGAAGGCCGCGATCTCGGTCGGGCACACGAAGGTGAAGTCCTTGGGCCATGCGAAGACGATCTTCCACTTGCCCTCGTAGGTCTTGTGGTTGATCTGCTCGAACTCCTTGCCCTTCTCCAGCGAGACGCAGGCGGTCAGTTCGAACTCGGGGAACTTGTCACCGACAGTGAGCACATGCTCTCCTTGCAGCACAGAAGCACCTCGAGCGCAAGGTGCTTCTCATGGGTTGGACTGTTCCGATGCTGGCACAGGGTGCATTGATTAGGGAAATAGCTACACTCGGTCGTGTTGATCGGTGTCGGCTATCAGTAACCGGGAGTAAGAGCATGGCCGTGGGTGGGTCCAGGACCAACGGGCGCCGCCAGCCCACGCTCGCCCAGCTGCGCGCCTTCGCCGCCGTCGCCGAGCATCTCCACTTCCGGGACGCCGCCGCCGCGATCGGCATGAGCCAGCCCGCCCTCTCGGGGGCCGTCTCCGCCCTGGAGGAGGTCCTCGGCGTCACCCTGCTGGAGCGCACCACCCGCAAGGTGCTCCTGTCACCCGCCGGTGAGCGCCTCGCCGTACGGGCCAAGGCGGTGCTGGAGGAGGTCGGCGCGCTGATGGAGGAGGCCGAGGCCGTCCGCGCCCCCTTCACCGGGGCGCTGCGGCTCGGCGTGATCCCGACGGTGGCACCGTACCTCCTGCCCACCGTCCTCAACCTCGTCCACGACCGCTATCCGCACCTCGACCTCCAGGTCCACGAGGAGCAGACCGCGAACCTGCTCGACGGGCTGACCACCGGCCGCCTCGACCTGCTGCTGCTCGCGGTCCCCCTCGGGGTCCCCGGCGTCATCGAACTGCCGCTCTTCGACGAGGACTTCGTCCTCGTCACCCCGCTCGACCACTGGCTCGGCGGCCGGGACGGGATTCCCCGCGAGGCGCTGCGCGAGCTGAACCTGCTGCTTCTGGACGAGGGGCACTGCCTGCGCGACCAGGCCCTCGACATCTGCCGGGAGGCGGGTCGCGAGGACGCGCCCGTGACGACGACCGCGGCCGGCCTGTCCACCCTCGTGCAGCTGGTCGCGGGCGGCCTCGGCGTCACCCTGTTGCCGCGTACCGCGGTCGAGGTGGAGACCACCCGCAACGGCCGGCTCCTCACCGGCTACTTCGCGGATCCGGCCCCCACCCGGCGCGTCGCCTTCGCCATGCGCGCGGGCGCCGCACGGGGCCCGGAGTACGAGGAGCTGGCCGCGTCGCTGCGCGAGGCGCTCCGGCCGCTCCCCGTACGGGTGCTGGGACCCGGCGACTGACCGGGCCCCGCACCGGCTACTCCGTGCGCAGCCCGTCCGGCCGCATCAGCCGCAGCAGCGGCGGCAGGCTGAGCGCGGTGACCAGCAGCACGACCCCCGCGCCGATACCGGTCATCGTCAGCACGCTCGCCCAGTCCACGCTCACCGTGGCGGCGGACATCTTCAGCAGGACGGCGCCCAGTGTCAGACCGACCACCGAGGCCAGCAGCAGGCCGAGCGCGATGGGGATCGCCGTCTGCCACAGCACCGACAGGCTCAGCGTGCGGCGCCGGGTGCCGAAGGCGACCAGCGACGACAGCAGCTTCTTGCGCTCGCGCAACTGCTCGAGCTGGGAGACGAGCAGGCTCGCGCCGATCAGCATCAGCACGCACGTGGCGCCGACGAACAACCCCCTGCGGATGGAGGTGAAGCGCACCGACTGCTCGGTGGCCGCCCAGGTCATGGGGGTCGAGTACGGGACGACCCGCGCCGCGGTGTTCCGTACCAAGTCGGGGGCGTCCGGAACCGAGCGGTCGAGCGCGAGGTAGATCTCCCCCCGGAAGCCGCGCTCCGCCTGTGCGGGCAGGGCGCCGCGGGTGAACAGGAAACCGCCGCGCCGCACACCGGTCGGGTCCTCACGGGACTGCGCCTGCTTGAGGCCCTGCGGCACCGTCCAGGCGAACTCCGTGCCCTTCTCGTCACCGTACGAGGGGTCGAGGTACAGGGTGCGGCCCGGCTTGGCCAGGGCCGGCGTGTCGGTGTCGTATTCGGCGCCCCGCAGCACGAAGATGTCGCCCTCCCGGCATGAGGGCAGGTGTGCCACCTCGCGCAGGGCCGCGCAGTCGCCGACGGTCACATCACTGCTGGCCTGGGGATCCTTGCGCCGGTCGCCCATCTGCGAACCGGAGAACGCCATGACCTGACGCACGCCCTTGGTCCGGGCGAACTCCTCGGCGGCTGTGGCGACCCGGACGTCGCTGGGCAGGCCCACCTGCATCTGCGCCCGTGACACGTCCTCCCGTGACTGCTTCGTGTAGTCGCCCTCGACGCCGGAGAACAGCATCTGCAGGGCGATCGCGCCGGCCACCGCCACGGCGATGCCGTTGACCATGCGGGCGGCGGTGCCGCTGCTCAACTGGAGCCTGCGCACGGCCAGTTGCCAGGCCACGCCGCCGGAGTTCAGCCGGGCCACGACCGTCTCGACGACCCACGGCAGCAGTGCGGTGACGCCGACCAGCAGCAGCAGGACGCCCCCGACGACCAGGTACTCGTTGAAGTTCCCGTTGGTGTGCCCCTTGCCGAGCATCGGGTAGAGCATCGCGAGCCCGGCCAGCGGCAGCAGCAGGCGCCACCACAGCCTGCGCCGCGCGGGCTTCGCGGTGCGCACCACGCCGAGCGGTTCGATGACGACACCGCGCAGCGCGAACAGGGTGACCATGACCGCGGCCGCCGGGACCGCGACCGCCACGAGCAGGGCCAGCGTGGGAGAGGGGTTCATGTAGCTGGGGAAGACGCTGAAGCCGAACACCTCCACGGATGCCGCGAGCTCACGCCCGAGCAGGAAGAAGGCCGTGCCGAAGAGCAGTCCGAGCAGTGACCCCGCGAGCGCCTCGCCGGCGGCGATCCGCCGGGTCATCCCGCTGTCCGAGCCGACGAGCCGCAGCGCCGCCAGCCTGCGGTCGCGCCGCTCGCCGCCGAACCGCACGGCCGCGGCGATGAAGACGCCGACGGGCATGAGCAGGACGACGAAGACGACCAGGGTCAGCAGGAGAAGGACGGGGTCCGCCTTCTCGGACGTGGTCCCGTTGTCCCCGAACATGTCGATGCGGGCCACGTCCGGGGGGTCGATCTTCGCGGCGAGCCCCTTGGCGCCCGCGTAGTAGGCCAGTTCGTGCGAGCCGATGAGCCCGTCTTCCCCGATGGTGCCGGTGATCCGGTACGGCAGCCGCTGCCGCAGCAGGGCGCCGTCGTCGGACTGGAGCAGTTTCTTCAGGGCGGGGGAGACGACCATCGTGCCGGGTTCCGGGAACCTGTCGAGGCCGGGCGGCAGCGGCGCCCGGGCGCCCTCGGGCTCCATCAGCCGTCCGCGGACGTCCTTCTGCCGGTAGGTGGTGTCGATGTCGGCGATCACCAGGGTGTTGTCGGCCTTCGGCTTCTTCTCCTGGCTGTAGGTGTGGTCCGCGCGCGCGTTGTCCCGTGCGTGCCGCACCGCGATCGCGTTGGGGAGCGCGGTGGTGAGCAGGAGCAGCGCCACGCCGAGACCGACGCCGAAACCGGTCAGCAGGAGCCGGGCCCATCCCTCGCGCCCACTGCTGAACGCGAACCTGGCGCCCATGGCCAGGTCTCTCGACCACTGACGGAGCTTCATACGAGGCGCTCCATGTCCCTGGACTTGCCGTCGCGGACGACGATCTCGCGGTCGGAGTAGGCCGCCACCCGTGCCTCGTGCGTGACCAGGACGACGGCGGCGTTGGTGGAGCGGGCCGCTTCCGTGAGCAGTTCCATCACGCGCTCACCGTTGAGCGAGTCGAGGGCACCGGTGGGTTCGTCGGCGAAGAGCACGCGCGGGTTCGTGACCAGGGCGCGGGCGACGGCGACGCGCTGGCCCTGGCCGCCGGATATCTCACCGGGCCGCTTGCCCGCGAGGTCGTCGACCTCTAGCCGGGCCATCCAGGACAGCGCGGTCTGCTCGGCCTGTTTGCGGGAGGTGCCGTTCAGCCGCAGCGGCAGCGCCACGTTCTCCACACAGGTCAGCTCGGGGACGAGCTGGCCGAACTGGAAGACGAACCCGAACTCGCTGCGGCGCAGCAGGCTGCGTTGGGCATCGCTCATACCGGCCATCTCGCGGCCGTTGTAGACGATGGAGCCGGCGTCGGGCGGCACGATCCCCGCCAGGCAGTGCAGCAGGGTCGACTTGCCCGACCCGGAGGGGCCCATCACGGCGACGATCTCGCCGGGGTGGATGGAGAACTCCGCGCCGTCCAGCGCGAGGGTGGGTCCGTAGGCCTTGCGCAGGCCCTCGGCGGCGAGCAGGGAACCGGCGGGAGCAGTCACTCGGCCACCGCCTCGGCGAGCTTGGCCAGGCGTGCGGCGGTCAGCTCGAGCCACCGCAGGTCGGCCTCCAGGTGGAACAGGGCGTGGTCGCAGATCAGCTGGTCGGCCAGGTCGCCCTTGCGTTTGCGGTCGGTCAGGATCCGCATCATCCGCAGGTGCTCGGCACGCTGGGTGTCGAGGATGCCGGCCGCGTCGCGGTGCGTGAGCAGGGCGATGACGACCTTGGTGTACAGGGTCGACTGCAGATACGGCTCGGGCTTCTCCGGTGTCGCCAGCCACCGCTGGACGTCGGTGACGCCGGTATCGGTGATCGCGTAGCGCTTGCGCTCCGGCCCGCCGCCGGGCTCGATCCCGTCGACCTCGACGAGCCCGTTCTTCAACAGGCGGGACATCGTCGAGTAGACCTGGCCGTAGTGCAGCGGCCGGTCATGACCGAACTTCTCGTCGAAGGCCCGCTTCAGGTCGTAACCGTGGCGGGGCCCGGACTCCAGGAGTCCGAGGAGGGTGTGACCGATGGACATGCAGAGCACTGTACACACGGCGTATACACCTGGCGTATACATGGCGCGTATAGGCCGTGGCAGGCGGTGAGTCCGTGCAGGTGGCGCTTGATTGTCACGGTTCTGCTACACGTACCGACGCGAGGCCGGGCGGCACCGGTGTGTCCAGCCCGTCCGTGGGGTTCCTCCCTGCTCGAAGAGCATCGGGGAGTTCGAGGACGAGGCCGCAGGCCGATGTGGGGGGGATGGGGGAGGGGGTGGGGGCCGGAGCTCCCGGCCGGCGCCTACGCTTCCGGCTCGTCCGAAGCCGGCGGTCGCCCCCGGCGGGGGATCGGCTTCGCCTCGCGCGGCAGGCGCCCCGCCTCCGCCAGAGCCCGCCGCAGCAGGAACTCGATCTGAGCGTTCGCCGAGCGCAGTTCGTCCGACGCCCACCGCGCGAGCGCCTCGTACACCGACGGGTCGAGCCGCAACAGCACCTGCTTGCGCTGCTGCGGCCGACGCTGGGGGTCCGCGCCCCCGGAGGGAGCTGTCACTGGTAGAGCGACCCGGTGTTCAGGACCGGCTGCGGCGCCCGGTCCCCGCACAGCACGACCATCAGGTTCGACACCATCGCCGCCTTCCGCTCCTCGTCCAGCTCCACGATGTCCCGCTCCGCGATCCGGGCGAGCGCCGCCTCGACCATCCCGACCGCGCCGTCGACGATCTGCCGCCGCGCCGCGACCACCGCCCCGGCCTGCTGCCGCTGGAGCATCGCGGACGCGATCTCCGGAGCGTACGCGAGGTGCGTGAACCGCGACTCGATGATCCGCACCCCGGCGGCCTCCACGCGCGCGTGCAGCTCGGCGGCCAGCTTCTCGGTGATCTCCTCCGCGTTGCCGCGCAGCGAGAGCCCGTCCTCCTCGTGCGCGTCGTACGGGTACTCGATCGCGATGTGCCGCACGGCGGCCTCGGTCTGTGTGGCGACGAACTCCAGGAAGTCGTCGACCTCGAAGGTGGCCTGGGCCGTGTCCTCCACCTTCCAGACCACCACCGCGGCCAGCTCGATCGGGTTGCCGTAGGCGTCGTTGACCTTCAGGACGGCGGTCTCGTGGTTGCGGACGCGGGTCGAGATCTTCGTGCGCGAGGTGAAGGGGTTCACCCAGCGCAGCCCGTCCTGCCGGATGGTGCCGCGGTAGCGCCCGAAGAGCTGCACCACCCGTGCCTCGCCCGGCGCCACCGTGTTCAGACCGCACATCGCGAGGAACGCCGCGAGGCCGATCAGCACGCCGGCGACGATGAGTGCGGCCTTGACGCCGGACGCGGTGACCGTCGCGCCGCCGGCGATCAGGCCGACGCCCAGGACCAACCCCACCAGCCCGAGCAGCAGCGCCAGTCCGCCGCCGATGCTGTGCGCCGGGAACTCCCGCACGCGCGGGCTGGGCATCTCCGGTATGTCCGTGGCGGCGGACGCGGCTTGTGTCGACATGGGTGGTCTCCCCCGGTTCGTCTCTAGCTTCGGTCTAGCTAAGTGATAGCACATTACCCTTCCGGACAACCTTTCACCCCTCCTGATCGTCGGTTTCCAATGGGGCGGGTGCTGGATCTCACGTCCGTAAAAGACGTGATCGACAACCCTTTGTCATACCGCGCGGTGTTAGCTTTCTGAGCTGACCTGAACCACGCACCTGTGTGACCCACGAGAGTGAAGCGGAGCGGATCGACCCATGGGACGAGCGGAAGAGAGACGAGCGCGGCAGCGCGCTGGCCGCCGCGCGGCGCCCAAGCGCTCGCCCAGGACGACCGGGTCCGTGTCGGCGGGCGCGGTCGGCACGGCCAGCCCGGAAGGAGCGCCGGTCGGCGGCCGGGCCGCCGCGCGGGCCGCCAGGAGCCGCGGAAAGAACGGCAGGAACGGTAAGGGCGGTAAGAGCGGCATACGCCGGTTCTTCACCTGGAAGACGGTCCTCGGCTCGCTCTTCGGCTTCGTGCTGCTGGTCATGGGCGCGTTCGTGGCGCTGTACGTGATGACTCCCATCCCGGCGGCCAACGCCGACGCCATGCTGCAGAGCAACGTCTACAAGTACAGCGACGGCTCGATCCTCACCCGCAGCGGCAAGCTCAACCGGGAGACGGTCGACCTCGCCGAGGTCCCCAAGCCCGTCCAGCACACCTTCGTCGCCGCCGAGAACAAGACCTTCTACCAGGACGCGGGCGTCGACCTGAAGGGCACGGCCCGCGGCATCCTCAACACGCTCTCCGGCAAGGGCGCGCAGGGCGGTTCGACGATCACCCAGCAGTACGTCAAGAACTACTACCTGACCCAGAACCAGACCGTCACGCGCAAGCTGAAGGAACTGGTCATCTCGCTGAAGCTGGACCGCCAGAAGACCAAGGACTACATCCTCGCCGGCTACATCAACACCAGCTACTACGGCCGCGGCGCCTACGGCATCCAGGCCGCGGCGCAGGCCTACTACCACAAGGACGCCAAGAACCTCACGGTCGAGCAGGGCGCGTACCTGGCCGCCCTGCTCCAGGCGCCGAACCAGTACGACTGGGCGATCGCCACCGACACCGGCAAGAAGCTGGTGCAGGAGCGTTGGAACTACGTCCTGAACAACATGGTCGAGATGCACTGGCTGGACGCGGGCCGGCGCCAGGCCATGAAGTTCCCGGTGCCCCTGGCGCCCAAGGGCGCGCCCGGTATGGAGGGGCAGACCGGTTACCTGGTCGATGCGGCCAAGGCGGCGCTGGAGAAGCAGCTCGTCGCCCAGGGCACCGCCTCCAGCCTCAGCGACGCCGAGGCGCTCATCACCAAGGGCGGCTGGACGATCACGCTGAACATCGACAAGAAGAAGCAGACCGAGCTGGAGCGGGCCGTCAAGCAGCAACTGACCAGCAAGCTCGACCAGAAGAAGCGTGCCGTCGACGGCGCCGTCCAGGCCGGTGCCGTCTCCGTCGACCCGAAGACCGGCAAGGTCCTCGCCCTCTACGGCGGCGTCGACTACTTCAAGCACTACACCAACAACGCGACGCGCCGCGACTACCAGCCCGCCTCCACGTTCAAGCCGGTCATCCTCGCCGCCGCCCTGGACGAGGGCGCCAAGACCCAGGACGGCCGACAGATCGACGCGAACACGATCTACGACGGCACCAGCGGCCGCCAGGTCGTGGACGACGGCGCCAAGGTCGGCTTCGCCCCGCCGAACGAGGACGACCAGGACTACGGACCCATCACCGTCCAGACGGCGATGAACGACTCCGTCAACTCCGTCTTCGCGCAGATGGGTGTCGACGTGGGCATGGCCGAGGTGATGAAGGTCGCCGGCAAGCTCGGCATGGACACCAAGGGAATGCAGGCGGTTCCCGCGCAGACGCTGGGCTCCATGGGTGCGAGCCCGATGGAGATGGCCGGCATCTACGCCACCCTCGACAACCACGGCAAGAAGGTCACCCCGACGATCATCAAGTCGGCCGAGCGCGACAACACCGCGGTCACCTTCCCGAACCCGATAGGCGACCAGGTCATCACCCGCGAGGCCGCCGACACGGTGACCTCGGTACTCACCGGCGTGGTCGACGACGGTACGGCCAAGACGTCGGTGGCGGCCAACCCGGCGCGCGACGGCCAGCAGGTCGCCGGCAAGACGGGTACGTCCGACAACAACAAGTCGGCCTGGTTCACCGGCTTCACGCCCAACCTGGTGACCTCCGTCGGCCTGTTCGGCGAGGACCCCAAGACCCATGCCCAGGTTCCCATGACGGGCGCCACGGGCCACGTCCCGGGCAGCCCCAGCGGCCGCATCAACGGCGGTAGCTACCCGGCCCTCATCTGGGCGGCGTACACCTTCGAGGCGATGGGCCAGGTCAGCAAGTTCGACCTGGACACCACCCAGGGCGCGGCGGTCCAGCCGAGCGGGACGCCGACACTCTCGCAGTCGCCGACCACCACGCCGTCGTCGACGCCGACCTCGCAGAAGCCGACGACCCAGCCCCCGACGAGCTCGGCCCCGCCGTCGAGTTCGCCCACGACGAGCAGGCCTCCGACGAGCTCGGCCCCGCCGTCGCCGACCAACTCGGCGTCGACGCCCACGCCGCCGGAGAACCCGCTCGACCCGAACGGCGGGCAGTAGGCGCTGTCGTACGCGAAGGGCGCCCGGTGGACCGGCCACCGGGCGCCCTTCGCGCTGTCGTACCTCAGAGCCTGTCTCCGCAGGCAGGCTCTCAGCCTCGGTTCAGCTCGAACCAGACCACCTTGCCGGTGCTCAGCCGGGTCGCTCCCCAGCGCCGGGCCAGCCGGTTCACCAGGTAAAGGCCCCGGCCGCCCTCGTCCGTGGCCCGTGCCTGCCGCAGACGCGGCAGCTGCGGCACGTCGTCGCCCACCTCGCAGCGCAGCACGTCGGTGCGCAGCAGCCGGAGCGTGATCGGACGCGTCGCATACCGCACGGCGTTCGTGACGACCTCGCTGACCAGCAGCTCCACCGAGTCCGTCAGCTCCTGAAGTCCCCAGCGGTCGAGCGCCCGGCGCGCCAGCCGCCTCGCCCGGCTCGGTGCCGCGTCCTCGGGCTCCAGCACCCAGTACGCGACGTCGCTCGGGGCGATCCCGTCGAAGCGGGCGGCCAGCAGCGCGATGTCGTCGTCGCGGTCGCCGGGCCCGAGCATGTCGAGCACCTCGTCGCACAACGCCTCCAGCGGCGGCGGGTGGTCGGCGCCGGTGATCCGGGCGGTCGCGGCGAGCTTCTCCCGCAGCTGCTCTATGCCGGTCCACACGTCCCGCAGACGCGATTCGACGAGCCCGTCGGTGTACAGCAGCAGGGTCGCGCCGGCCGGGGCGTCCAGCTCCACCGCCTCGAAGTCCACCCCGCCCACGCCGATCGGCGCGCCCGCGGGCACCCGCAGCACCTCGGCACGGCCGCCCAGATGCAGCAGAACCGGCGGCGGATGGCCCGCGTTGGCGATGGTGATCCGGTGCGAGACCGGGTCGTACACCGCGTACAGGCAGGTCGCCATGCGGTCGGTGCCGAGCCGCTGCGCCTGCTCGTCCAGGTGGTGCAGCACCTCCTGCGGCGGCAGGTCGAGCCCGGCCAGCGTCTGGGCCGTCGTCCGCAGCTGCCCCATGATCGCCGCGGATGTCATGGAGTGGCCCATCACGTCGCCCACGACGAGCGCGACCCGGCTGCCCGGCAGCGGAATCGCGTCGTACCAGTCGCCGCCGACCCGCGCGGTCTCCGCGGCCGGCAGATAGCGGGACGCCAGCCGTACGCCCGTCGGGTTCGGCAGCGTCTCCGGCAGCATGGTGCGCTGCAACTCGTCCGCGATGTACGCCTCACGGCCGTACAGCACCGCCTTGTCGATGCCGAGCGCGCTGTGCGTGGCGAGCTGCGCGGCGACCAGCAGGTCGTCCGCCTCGAACGCCAGGCGCTCCGCGCGGCGCAGGAACAGCACGGCACCGATCACCCGGCGCCGTCCGCGCAGCGGCGCGAGGATGGCGCGCTGGCCCGGGGGCACCGCCAACTCCTCGCCGAGCAGCTCGGGCAGCGCGGCCCGGGCGGCGGGCGCGTCCGCGAACACCGGCCGCACCCCGCGCAGCACCTCGGCGAGCGCACCGCCGGGGCGCACCTCGCACAGCTCGTTGCTCAGCTCCACGACCCCGGAGTCCTCCGGCACCGGAACCGGCAGGATGCCGTCCTCCAGGTCCCGCTCCTGCGGTATCCGGTCGGTGCGCCGCAGCCGCAGCACCAGGGGCCCGGTGGGACGCTCGTCGCCCACCGGCAGCGGGTCGCGCAGATACACGAGGATCGCGTCCGAGAACGTCGGCACCGTGGCCCGGCACAGGCCCATGACGATCTCGTCCAGGTCGATGCCGCGGGCGATCCGCCGGGTCGCGGCGCCCACGAAACGCAGCCGGTCGCCGTCGCGCCGCATCGGCATGGGCCCGCTCGGCCGGCCCTGACCGGTGCGCCGCTCCTTGCCGTCGGGCAGGGCGACGGGACGGTTCTGCTCCCCGCTCGGCTGGACCGGGATCACCTCCGGGGCCGGACGCGGCCGGTGCGTGTCGGGCTCGTCCGCGGCCGGCTGGGAGTGCTCGGTGCCGCCCGCCGCGGGCAGCGGGGTGGACCCGCCGCCCGGCGAGCCCGGCGATCCGTGCTGGGCGCAGGGCTGCGGCGCGGCGGGAGAGGCGGGCGTGTCGCCCGCCCGGGTCTGTGCGGGTAAGGCCGTGGCCGGCGGGGCGGTCAGCGGCTCCGAGGTACGCAGGAGCGCCCCGCGGGGCTCCGCGGGGCCGCCGCCCGGCTGGGGGCGCTCGTGGGAGGTCCGGTGCTCCGTCACGCGTGTCGAATCCATCCGTCCGGGGCTGCGCGCCGTGCGTGCAGTTCGTCCCGCCGTGAAGCCGATACCCGGAATACGTGCCCCAGGAACGGATTTCCCGCCAGGTCACACGCCGTTCCTGGTGCACCGGTCGGACGAGCCGTCCCGGTCTGGCCCTCGTACCCCTCGCTCACGTCCTGCCGCCCCTCGGTGACGTTCGGTCAAGCCCAGCGCTTACTGCGGGAGTTGCTGTGGTGCGCCCTTGCGGAGGACGATCCTACGGTTGTACCGCGGGGGCGCAACAAGGGTCTCATGACGTCATGTACGCGGGAGTGCGGTCCCAGTCGTCCGGCAGCCGCGGCACCGACCAGGACGGATCGGGACGCCAGTGCTGCCAGCCGTCCGAGAACGGCGTGCCCCAGGCACGGATCACCTCCACGGCGGACCGTCCCGCCTCCCGTACCCGCTCGGCGAGCCGGGGGTCGATCAGGCCGTCCTGCTGGGCCTGTGCGAACTCGTCCTCGTCGCGCCAGCCCCAACTGCGGTCCGGGTAGACGCAGATGTCCAGGAAATGGTCCTCCGAGTCGACGCCGCCGGCCCAGCGCACCAGCGGCTCCTCCAGGTTGACGTACCAGTTCTTGAAGCGCCAGCCCGGGTCCCAGAACAGCCACACCGACCAGGGTTCCCCCGGCCGGGCCAGCTTGAGCACGCCGGTGCCGAACCAGCGGTCGAGCTGCACGGTGCGCGGCTTGGTGTAGCGGGTCTGGAGCGGTTCGGCGTGCAGCGGCGTGCCGTCGGCGAGGACGGGCCGCACGCATGTCGTCCCCGGTGCCATCCACACGGCGAGCAGGTCGGAGTCGTCGCGTACGACGGTCACGGGGCGGGCGATGTGAAAGCGCTCGCCCGCGTTCTCCCGGTATCGCCACAGGATCGGGTCACCGGGCGCCCAACGCCCCGTCACGCCGTCGGCCTCGCCTGCTTCGCCCGCTTCCACTCGTCTCACCGCTCCACCCTCTGCCATGCACAGATATTAGGTGCCCCAGGCATACGACGCTGTGGTGCCCGTCATCGGTTCACGTCACGGGCGGGTGATGTGCGTCGATATGGGGCGAGGCGTTACGGGTGTGTCATCCGCAGGACATCGAGCGCCTCGTCGAGCTGTTCCTGGGTGAGGTCGCCGCGGTCCACATAGCCCGACTCCAGGACGACCTGACGGATCGTCTTGCGCTCGGCCAGCGCCTTCTTCGCGACCTTCGCGGCCTCTTCGTAGCCGATGTACCGGTTGAGCGGCGTGACGACGGAGGGTGACGACTCGGCGTACTCGCGAGCGCGTTCGCGGTGGGCGACGATGCCGTCGATCGTGCGGTCGGCGAGGAGCCGCGAGACATTGGCGAGGAGCCGGACGGACTCGAGCACGTTCTTGGCGATGACCGGCATCATCACGTTGAGCTCGAAGTTGCCGGAGGCGCCGGCGGTGGCCACGGTGGCGTCGTTCCCGATGACCTGGGCGGCGACCATGAGAACGGCCTCGGGGATCACGGGGTTGACCTTGCCGGGCATGATCGAGGAGCCCGGCTGCAGGTCGGGGAGGCTGATCTCGGCCAGGCCGGTGCGCGGCCCGGAGGCCATCCACCGCAGATCATTCGCGATCTTCGTGAATCCCACGGCGATGGTCCGCAGCTGCCCGCTGATCTCCACGATCCCGTCCCGGGCGCCCTGGGCCTCGAAGTGGTTGCGGGCCTCGGTGAGCGGCAGGCCGGTGGTGCGGGCGATCTCGGCGATGACGGCGGCGGAGAAGCCGGGCGGGGTGTTGATGCCGGTGCCGACGGCGGTGCCGCCGAGGGGCAGTTCGGCGAGGCGCGGGAGGGAGGCGGTGAGCCGCTCGATGCCGTACCGCACCTGTGCGGCGTACCCGCCGAACTCCTGACCGAGCGTCACGGGCGTGGCGTCCATGAGGTGCGTCCGGCCGGACTTCACCACATCGGCGAACTCCTCGGCCTTGCGTTCGAGGGAGGTGGCGAGGTGGTCGAGGGCGGGGACCAGGTCCCGGCTGACGGCGGCCGTGGCGGCGATGTGGAGGGAGGAGGGGAAGACGTCGTTGGACGACTGCGACGCGTTGACGTGGTCGTTCGGGTGCACGTCCCGGCCGAGGCGCTCGGTCGCGAGGGTGGCGATGACCTCGTTGGTGTTCATGTTGGAGGAGGTGCCGGAGCCCGTCTGGAAGACGTCGACGGGGAAGTGCTCGTCCCACCGGCCCTCGGCCACCTCGGCGGCGGCCTCCTGAATGGCGTCGGCGACGTCCTTGTCGAGCACGCCGAGCTCCGCGTTGACCTTGGCGGCGGCGGCCTTGATGCGGGCGAGCGCCTCGATGTGCGCGCGCTCGATCCGCTGCCCGGAGACGGGGAAGTTCTCCACCGCACGCTGCGTCTGCGCGCGCCACTTGGCGTGGAGGGGGACCTGGACCTCGCCCATGGAGTCGTGCTCGATGCGGTATTCGCTCATGCCGGGTACAGCGCGGGGGAGGGCGGGGTTGTTCCGGGGGTGGTCCGGATGGGGGTGCGCGCCGGTGGGCGCTCGCGGCCGCTGGGTCCGCCCCCCACCGCCCCCACCCTTCCCGTCCCTGGGGGCTGCGCCTCCAGACCCCGCTTCGGCCTGAACGGCCTCGTCCGCAAACTCCCCCTAGCTCTTCGAGCAGGGCGGAACCCCCAGACGGGCTGAGTGATGCCGACCGGCGCTGACACATCAGGCCCTCCGGCGTTTGAGGAGCGGGGTCCGGGGGCCGGCGGGTTTCTGGGGCGGAGCTTCGTGAGGGGGGGTGCAGGGGACGCAGTCCCTGCCGGGGCTAGGGACGCGGTCCCTGCGGGGGCCCAGAGGCGGCATCCCGGGCGTGTTTCTGGGGCGGAGCCCCGTGAGGGGTGCAGGGGACGCAGTCCCCGCGGGGGTCGGCGGCGGAGCCCTCGGCGGGGTGCGGGGGACGCAGTCCCCGCGGGGGCCGGCGGCGGAGCGCCTCACGGGTTCAGGGGCTTCGCCCCTGGTGGGGTTGAAGGGGCGGAGCCCCCGGAGGTGGGACGGGTAGGGGCGGCGGGGGCGAAACGCCAAAGGTTGGCCCCCGCCGTAGCCTGAGGGTTACGCCAGCCCTGGTCCCCGCACCGGGATCGACGTGAACGTCGGCTGGGGCGCCGGGTCCTTGAAGAAGTCGTTGCCCTTGTCATCGACCACGATGAACGCCGGGAAGTCCTCCACTTCGATCTTCCAGACCGCCTCCATGCCCAGCTCCTCGTACTCGAGGACCTCGACCTTCTTGATGCAGTCCTGGGCGAGGCGGGCCGCCGGGCCGCCGATGGAACCCAGGTAGAAGCCGCCGTGCGCGGCACACGCGTCCGTGACCTGCTTGCTCCGGTTGCCCTTCGCCAGCATCACCTTCGAGCCGCCCGCCGCCTGGAACTGCTCGACGTAGGAGTCCATGCGGCCGGCCGTCGTCGGGCCGAAGGAGCCCGAGGCGTAGCCCTCGGGGGTCTTCGCCGGGCCGGCGTAGTACACCGGGTGGTCCTTCAGGTACTGCGGCATCTCCTCGCCCGCGTCCAGGCGTTCCTTGATCTTCGCGTGGGCGATGTCCCGGGCGACGACCAGCGGGCCCGTCAGGGACAGGCGGGTCTTGACCGGGTACTTCGTCAGTTCGGCGAGGATCGCCTCCATCGGCTGGTTCAGGTCGATCTTCACGACCTCGCCCTCGTCCAGATGGGCGTCCGTCGTGTCCGGCAGGAAGCGGGCCGGGTCCTTCTCCAGCTGCTCCAGGAACACGCCCTCCGCCGTGATCTTGGCGACCGCCTGCCGGTCCGCCGAGCACGACACCGCGATCGCCACCGGGCAGGACGCCCCGTGCCGCGGGAGACGGACCACGCGCACGTCGTGGCAGAAGTACTTGCCGCCGAACTGCGCCCCGATCCCGATCTTCTGCGTCAGCTCGAAGACCTTCTCCTCCAGCTCCTTGTCGCGGAAGCCGTGCCCCAGCTCGGAGCCCTCGGTCGGCAGCTCGTCCAGGTAGTGCGCCGAGGCGTACTTCGCGGTCTTCAGGGCGTACTCCGCGCTCGTACCGCCGACGACGATCGCCAGGTGGTACGGCGGGCACGCGGCCGTGCCCAGCGAACGGATCTTCTCCTCCAGGAACTTCATCATGGAGGCCTCGTTCAGGACGGCCTTCGTCTCCTGGTAGAGGAAGGACTTGTTGGCGCTGCCGCCGCCCTTCGCCATGAACAGGAACTTGTAGGCGCCGCCGTCCGTCGCGTACAGCTCGATCTGCGCCGGGAGGTTCGAACCGGTGTTCTTCTCCTCCCACATGGTCAGCGGAGCCATCTGCGAGTAGCGCAGGTTCAGCTTCGTGTAGGCGTCGTAGATGCCGCGGGAGAGGGCCTTCTCGTCCTCGCCCTCCGTCAGCACGTTCTGGCCGCGCTTGCCCATCACGATCGCCGTGCCCGTGTCCTGGCACATCGGCAGCACGCCCGCCGCCGCGATGTTCGCGTTCTTCAGCAGGTCCAGGGCCACGAACTTGTCGTTGGCGCTGGCCTCCGGGTCGTCGATGATGCGGCGCAGCTGCGCCAGGTGGGCGGGCCGCAGGTAGTGCTGGATGTCGTGGATGGCCTCCTCGGCCAGCTTGCGCAGCGCCTCCGGCTCCACCTTGAGGAACGTACGCCCGTCGGGTCCCTCGGCGGTGGAGACGCCCTCGGACGTCACCAGCCGGTACGGGGTGGTGTCCTCTCCCGTGGGGAGCAGATCGGTGTACGCGAACTCAGGCATCTCGCCCATTCCTCACTAGACAGACAGCGGCTGGCCTCCGTTGGCAGCGTCCACCAGCGTAGAACCTGGGCCTGACCGTGGACCTGTGAGGTAGGGCTCAGTGGCGGGTTCTGTCCCGAGCGCCCGTTTCGACGGTTCGACGGTCGGGATTCCGCCGCTTCCACGGGCTGGTTTTCCACAGGTCCGTTCGAGGGCTAGTCGCGATCTATCGCGTTTCGCTACGCTGCTGTCGTGGACCTTCACAAGAGCCCCGCCCCGACAGACGACCGGCCCGTGCCCCCGGCCGAGCTGCGCTGCTCGGACGCCGACCGCGACCGCATCACCGACATCCTGCGCGACGCCCTCGCCGAGGGGCGTCTCACGGCCGAGGAGCACGCCGAGCGCGTCGAGGGTGTGCTGCACGCCAAGACGGTCGGTGAGCTCGACCGGTTCGTCCGCGACCTGCCCGCGGCCCTCCCCCAAGCTCTCGACTTCGCTCGAGCAGGGAGGTACCCCCATCGCCGCACCGCCCCGGTGTACGCCGCGCCGCCGGACCGGCCCGCTGCGGGTTCGATACCGAGGGAGCCCGACGAGAACGTGGTGGCGGTCTTCAGCAGCGCCATCCGCCGGGGCCGCTGGCGCCCCCGCCGCCGTACGCACGCGTACGCGATCTTCGGCAGTGTCGAGATCGACCTCAGCGAGGCGCTCTTCGAGTACCAGCAGGTGGTGATCAAGGCGGTTTCGGTCTTCGGCGACGTGCAGATACGCGTCCCGGAGAACGTGTCGCTGCGCAGCACCGGCGGTGGCGTGCTCGGCAACTTCGAGGTGAGCCCGCTGGATTCGGGGAATCCCGACGCGCCCGTCATCCATGTCGACGGACTCGCCGTGTTCGGGAACGTGGAGGCGAAGCCCAAGCGCGGCAAGGCGGTCGCCGACATTCTCGACCGCGTGTCGCACAAGGCGGACAAGGCTTTGCGCAAACACCTGGGTCATTGACGCTTGTGAATTCGGCCGGGCTCGGCATGCGCGGGTCACATTCCGGCGGCATGAACAACCCCTGCAGTTCCTGCGGTTGGGAACTCAGTGCATAGGCGCGCGCACAGCGGGTAGGCCTTGCTGCATCGTCTCTCGCTCGCGAAGCCGTCGTCAGGAGTAGACCGTGCTGCAACCGCCGCATTCGTCCCTGCAGGTCGCTGACGTTCCGCATCAGCGGGTGCCAGTGCGCGACAGGGATCAGGACGCCCCGTGGCACACGGAGGCGGTGTGCCGGCGCGACGAGGCCGGCCTGTTCTTCGCCCCGTCCAAGGAACCCACCGCGGCCCGGCTGTCCCGCGAGGAGGCGGCCAAACGGGTCTGTGCGCGCTGTCCCGTGATGGTCGAGTGCCGGGAACACGCGCTGCTGCAGCCCGAGCCGTACGGAGTGTGGGGCGGGCTCACGGCCGCCGAACGCCGTGTGGTGCTGGCCCGGCGCCGCCGCCGCGAACTGGAACTGAAGAAGGCCGCGCGGGGGACGATAGCGGCGGCCGGCTGAACGGCCGCGTATTCGGGCGCATACGAGGTACCAGGCCGCCAGGAAGGGCCAGGCCGCCGAGAAGTACCAGGCGCATACGGAAAGGGGCGCCCTCTCCGCACAGAGGGCGCCCCTTTCCGTACGGGTCTACTTCGCCCGGTCGAAGTCGATCGCGCTGTACGCGCGCAGCTTGCTCAGCCGGTGAACGGAGTCGATCCGCCGGACCGTGCCGGACTTCGAGCGCATGACGATCGAGTCGGTGGTGGCGGTCTCCGACCGGTAGCGCACCCCGCGCAGCAGCTCGCCGTCCGTGATCCCGGTGGCGACGAAGAAGACGTTCTCACCGGAGACCAGGTCGTCCGTGGTGAGCACCCGGTCGAGGTCGTGGCCCGCGTCGAGGGCCCGCTGCCGCTCCTCGTCGTCCTTCGGCCACAGTTTGCCCTGGATGGTGCCGCCCAGGCACTTCACCGCGCAGGCGGAGATGATGCCCTCGGGCGTACCGCCGATGCCGAGCAGCAGGTCGATGCCGGTGCCCTCGCGCAGCGCCAGGATCGAACCGGCCACGTCGCCGTCCGAGATGAGCTTGATGCGCGCGCCGGTCTCCCGGACCTCCCTGATCAGATCGTCGTGGCGCGGCCGGTCGAGGATGACGACGGTGACGTCCTCGGGCGTGGAGTGCTTGGCCTTCGCGACCCGGCGGATGTTCACCGAGACGGGCGCGTTGATGTCGACGAAATCGGCCGCTTCCGGACCGGTGACCAGCTTGTCCATGTAGAAGACGGCGGACGGGTCGAACATCGTGCCGCGGTCGGCGGCGGCCAGCACCGCGATGGCGTTCGGCATGCCCTTCGCGGTGAGGGTGGTGCCGTCGATCGGGTCCACGGCGATGTCGCACTCCGGGCCGGTCCCGTCGCCGACCCGCTCCCCGTTGAAGAGCATCGGGGCCTCGTCCTTCTCCCCTTCGCCGATGACGACGACGCCGTTCATCGACACGGTCGAGACGAGGGTGCGCATGGCGCGCACCGCGGCGCCGTCCGCGCCGTTCTTGTCGCCACGGCCGACCCAGCGGCCCGCGGCCATGGCGGCGGCCTCGGTGACCCGGACGAGTTCGAGGGCGAGGTTACGGTCCGGGGCCTCGGAGGGAACTTCGAGCTCGGACGGCAGATGATGATTCTCGGTCATCGGAGCGCACCTTTCTGATACGACGACGGCCGGATGAGGGTGATGCCCCGACTCTATCGTCGGACAGACAAAATGAGCAGGGCACCCCACGGATGAGCAGACCCAGGCACCTGCGACGATAGGGGCGTGGCAGGTATGAAAGGCAAGCAGACGGTCCGGGACATGATCCTCTCCCTGGCCCTCGTCGGGCTGATGGCGGGCGTCATCTATCTCTTCATCCCCCATGACGACCACGCTCCCGACCTCAAGCCCGTGGACTACCGCGTCGAGCTGCTCACCGCGCGCCGCGCCGCGAGCTACCCGGTCGCGGCGCCCGAAGGCCTGCCCGGCACCTGGAAGGCCACCTCGGTGCGTTTCCAGGACGAACCCTTCGACGCCTGGCACCTCGGCTTCCAGGACCCCGAGGGGCAGTACGTGGCGGTCGAGCAGTCCACCGAGAGGGCGTCCACGTTCGTCGACGACGCCAGCCAGGGCGCACAGGAGACCAAGGTCACCCAGCGCATCGGCGGCCAGACCTGGCAGCGCTACACCGGCGGCCGCTACGACGCGCTCGTACTCAAGGGCAAGGGCGCTACGACCGTGGTGACGGGCACCGCGTCGTTCGCGCAGCTGACGAAGATGGCCGAGGCGCTGAAGACCGGCTGACGACGTGCGGCGCAGGGGCGCCGCCGCCCGGTCACCCGGCCCCTTCCGCGCCCTCGCCCTCCTCGTCGTCCTCCTCCTCGGCCAGCGCCGCGTCCAGCCGCCTGCGGGCGCCCTCCAGCCACGTCCGGCACACCTTGGCCAGCTCCTCCCCCCGCTCCCACAGCGCCAGGGACTCCTCGAGCGTGGTGCCCCCCGCCTCCAGGCGCCGCACCACCTCGATCAACTCGTCCCGTGCCTGCTCGTAGCCGAGTGTCTCGTCCGTCCTGCTGGTCATGCGCCCACCCTAAGATCCCTGGTTGCCGACGGAACTCTCGCCGTCGGCCCGTACTGTGAACTCGCCCGCGGCGACCCGCGCCCGCAGCGTCTCGCCCGCCGTCACCTCTTCCGGTGCGCGGACCACGTGCCCGTCGGCCTTCTGCAGCACCGCGTACCCCCGCCGCAGCGTCGCGGCCGGGGACAGCGCCACCACGCGCGCGTGCGTGTGCGTGAGCTCCGACTCGGCGCGGTCGAGCAGATGCCCGAGGGTGCGCCGGGCGCGGTCGACCAGCGCGGTGACCTGGTCGGCCCGCTCGTCGACCATACGGTGCGGGTCCTCCATGCAGGGCCGCGCCAGCGCATGCGCCAGCCCGCGCTCCTCACGTTCGACGAACGCCTGTGTGCACCGCCGTGCCCGGTCCCGTAGCTGCCGTACCCGCTCCAGTTCCTCCCCGACGTCCGGGACGACCTTCTTGGCCGCGTCGGTCGGCGTGGAGGCGCGCAGGTCGGCGACGTGGTCGAGCAGCGGGTTGTCCGGTTCGTGCCCGATGGCGGACACCACGGGCGTGCGGCAGCCGGCCACCGCCCGGACGAGCTGCTCGTCCGAGAACGGCAGCAGATCCTCCACACTGCCGCCGCCGCGCGCCACGATGATCACGTCCACCTCGTCCAGCGCGTCCAGCTCCTTCACGGCCTGCACCACCTGCGGTACGGCGTGCACGCCCTGCACGGCGACGTTGCGCACCTCGAAGCGGACGGCGGGCCAGCGGTGCCGCGCGTTCTCCAGCACGTCGCGCTCGGCCGCCGAGGCACGGCCGCACACCAGTCCGATCAGCTGCGGCAGGAACGGCAGCGGCTTCTTGCGCTCGGGCGCGAACAGGCCCTCGGCGGCGAGCGCCTTCTTGAGCTGTTCCAGCCGCGCGAGCAGCTCCCCGACGCCCACGGGCCGTATCTCGGCCGCCCGCAGCGACAGCTGTCCCCTCGGGGCGTACCACTCGGGCTTGGCGAGGACGACCACACGGGCGCCCTCGCTCACGACGTCGGCCACGGAGTCGAACACCTGGCGGTAGCAGGTGACGCCGACGGAGATGTCGTGCGACGGGTCGCGCAGCGTCAGGAAGACGACCCCGGCGCCGGGCCGCCGCGACAACTGCGTGATCTGCCCCTCGACCCACACGGCCCCGAGCCGGTCGATCCACCCCCCGATGAGCCGCGACACCTCACCGACGGGCAGGGGGTTCTCCGCGGACGTGTTGACAGCCATGCGCCCGAGCGTAGTGGCCGGGACCGACAACGCCGGTCGGCACAACCTCTCCCCATGGAGGCGATCTACGACTCCGGGCCCGGCCTTACGATGGATCGCATGACTGCTTCCTCTGGCCGCCGTGTCCTGCTCGCCGCCCCCCGGGGGTACTGCGCGGGCGTCGACCGTGCCGTGATCGCCGTCGAGAAGGCGCTCGAGCAGTACGGGGCGCCGATCTACGTCCGCCACGAGATCGTCCACAACAAGTACGTCGTGCAGACCCTGGAGAAGAAGGGCGCGATCTTCGTGGAGCGGACGGAGGAGGTGCCCCCCGGGAACATCGTCATGTTCTCCGCGCACGGCGTGGCACCCACCGTCCACGAGGAGGCCAGGCAGGGCCGGCTCGCCACCATCGACGCCACCTGCCCGCTGGTCACCAAGGTCCACAAGGAAGCGATCCGGTACGCCAACGAGGACTTCGACATCCTCCTGATCGGGCACGAGGGCCACGAAGAGGTCATCGGCACGTCCGGCGAGGCCCCCGACCACATCCAGCTCGTCGACGGCCCCGAGGACGTCGCGCAGGTCGAGGTGCGCGACCCGTCGAAGGTCGTCTGGCTGTCCCAGACCACCCTCTCGGTCGACGAGACCATGGAGACGGTCGACGCGCTCAAGGAGAAGTTCCCCCAGCTGGTCTCCCCGCCCAGCGACGACATCTGCTACGCCACCCAGAACCGCCAGCTCGCGGTGAAGCAGATGGGCGCCGAGGCGGACCTGGTGATCGTGGTCGGCTCCCGCAACTCCTCCAACTCCAAGCGGCTGGTCGAGGTCGCCAAGCTCGCGGGCGCGCGCGAGGCGTACCTGGTGGACTTCGCCGACGAGATCGACGAGTCCTGGCTTCAGGGTGTGTCGACGATCGGCGTGACGTCGGGTGCCTCCGTGCCGGAGGTGCTGGTGGAGCAGGTGCTCGAGTGGCTCGCGCAGCGCGGCTTCGAGGACGTCGAGATCGTCAAGGCGGCCGAGGAGTCCATCACCTTCTCGCTGCCCAAGGAACTCCGCCGTGACCTGCGCGAGGAGGCCGCGGAACTGGTGGCCGAGCGCACCGGCGAGAAGTAGCACCCGGCGGGAGCGACGGCGCGGGGAGGCCACGCGCCGGATGCCGTGGCGTGACTGTCGGCGCCACGACGTACCGTGGTGCCCATGCAGATCTTCGGCGTGGACATCGGCGGATCCGGGATCAAGGGTGCTCCCGTGGACCTGGAGCGGGGCGAACTGGCTCAGGAGCGCTTCAAGGTGCTCACTCCTCACCCGGCGACGCCCGACGCGGTCGCGGACGGGGTGAAGGAGGTCGTCGACCACTTCGGGTGGACCGGGCCGGTCGGCCTGACGTTCCCCGGAGTGGTCACGGACGGCGCCATGATCCGTACGGCGGCGAACGTCGACAAGAGCTGGGTCGACACGGACGCGCGCGCCCTGTTCGGCGAGCGTCTGGGCGGCCTCCCGGTGACCGTGGTGAACGACGCGGACGCGGCGGGCGTGGCCGAGATGCAGTTCGGCGCGGGCCGCGGCCGCAGGGGCACGGTCATCGTGCTGACGTTCGGTACGGGCATCGGCAGCGCCATGTTCGTCGACGGCCTCCTCGTGCCGAACACGGAGCTGGGCCACCTGGAGCTGAACGGCCGCGACGCCGAGAAGCGCGCCTCCAGCAAGGCCAAGGACGACAACGACCTGACCTGGGAGCACTGGGCCCGCCGTGTGCAGAAGTACCTCGCGCACGTGGAGATGCTGTTCTCGCCGGAGCTGTTCATCATCGGCGGCGGCGTCAGCCGCAAGTCCGAGAAGTTCCTGCCGTTCATCGAGGGCATCGAGGCGGAGATCGTCCCGGCCCGGCTGCAGAACAACGCGGGGATCGTGGGAGCGGCGATGAGGGCGGCGAAGCAGGGATAGCAGCAGGCACCGGTGCGGGACGCTCGGTGGTGCCGGCGTCCCGCGCCGTCAACCGCTCCGACGGCGCGCCGCCGCCCTGCGCCGCAGCATCCGCACCTTGCGCACGGTCGTGATGACGCCCGCGATCAGCGTGCCGCCGTACAGCCAGCCGGCCTGCGTGGCGAGCGCGGTGGCCAGCCCGATCAGGCGCCCGGCGACCCCGCCGTCGCTGTCGGCCACGACCAGCAGCCCGGCGGCGAACGCGATGGGCACGACCACCGGCGCGGTCACCAGGTCCCCGCGCCGCACCCACAGGGCGGTCAGCGCGGCCACCGGCAGGAACAGCACGCCGTAGACCGTGAGGGACGCCCCGAACAGCAGTTGGTCGAGGCACCCCAGCACCAGCATCACGGCGCCGCAGAAGAGTCCGCCGCCGAGCCCGGTGAGCCGGGGGCCGGGCAGCCGCCGTGCCGCCTGGTCGAGTGGGGGAGTGTTCCGCACCCGAGCCGCCGGGCGCCGCTGCGCACCGCTGGTGCCCTGGCCCGCCGGCCGTGCCCAGCCGGCCCCGTCGTCGGCCTCGGGCCGGCCGGGACCGCCGGGCCGGGGAGGCCGCGCGGCCGGGCCGGACCGTACGGGCGCGGCGGCGCTGCGCCGGCCCTGCGGGGGAAGGGGGGCACCGCGTCGCGGTCCGTGTTGCGGGGGTCGCGTCCTGTGTTGCTCCACTGGACCAACTTAGGTCGGTTTATGTGCGGAATGGCGCATGACACACGCCGTTGGCGAGAGGTTGTCCAAGCGTTCGATGCGTCGCCGGAGCGCGGCCCGGTACGCCGTAGACTGGTGGATCGGCCCGCACACTCTCCTGACGGACCCGGGCCCGAAGCCCAGTCCAGTCCTCCAACCTCACGTACGGGAAGTCGCAACGTGTCGCTCACGATCGGAATCGTCGGTCTGCCCAACGTCGGCAAGTCGACCCTGTTCAACGCCCTGACCAAGAACGACGTGCTCGCGGCCAACTACCCGTTCGCCACGATCGAGCCGAACGTCGGTGTCGTCGGTGTCCCCGACGCCCGTCTCGCCAAGCTGGCCGAGATCTTCAAGTCGGAGCGGATCCTCCCGGCGACCGTGGACTTCGTCGACATCGCGGGCATCGTGCGCGGCGCGAGCGAGGGCGAGGGCCTGGGCAACAAGTTCCTCGCGAACATCCGCGAGTCGGACGCGATCTGCCAGGTCATCCGCGCCTTCAAGGACGAGAACGTCGTGCACGTGGACGGCAAGGTCTCGCCGAAGGACGACATCGAGACGATCAACACCGAGCTGATCCTCGCGGACCTCCAGACGATCGAGAAGGTCCTGCCGCGCCTGCAGAAGGAATCGCGGATCAAGAAGGACATCGCCCCGAAGGTGAAGGCCGTGGAGGAGGCCAAGGAGATCCTGGAGAAGGGCGACACGCTCTTCGCGCACGGGATCGTCCAGGGCAGCGAGCGCGCCGAGCTCCTGCACGACCTGCACCTGCTCACCACCAAGCCGTTCCTCTACGTCTTCAACGTCGACGAGGACGAGTTGATCGACGACGCCTTCAAGGACGAGCAGCGCGCGCTGGTCGCCCCCGCGGAGGCGATCTTCCTCAACGCCAAGCTGGAGGCGGACCTCGCCGAGCTGGACGAGGACGAGGCCCTCGAGCTCCTCGAGTCGGTCGGCCAGCACGAGCCGGGCCTCGCCACCCTGGCCCGCGTCGGCTTCGACACCCTGGGCCTGCAGACCTACCTCACGGCGGGCCCGAAGGAGTCCCGCGCCTGGACGATCAAGAAGGGCGCCACGGCCCCCGAGGCGGCCGGCGTCATCCACACCGACTTCCAGAAGGGCTTCATCAAGGCGGAGGTCATCTCCTTCGAGGACCTGGTGGAGACCGGCTCGGTGGCGGAGGCCCGCGCCAAGGGCAAGGCGCGCATGGAGGGCAAGGACTACGTGATGCAGGACGGGGACGTGGTGGAGTTCCGCTTCAATGTGTAACGGATTCGTTACCGTGCGCTAGGCGGTTCGTCAAGCGCGCAGATCAGAAGGGGCTGAGCTGTGGCGAGCTCAGCCCCTTCCGCGTTCCCCCTGCTGACTTGGTGCTGACTCCTAGTTGCTCGTCGGTGGCGTGAGCCTGTCGAGGTCCAGGCTGATCTCGAAAGGCACAGGGCGCTTCAGAGTGCCTCGGAAGATGCCGGCGGGCGCGTAGACGCCAGTCGGTTCGTCGAGTTCGTAGACGTGGACGACAGGGGCGCCGTCCTCGTCCTCGATGCACCAGTAGTGGGGGATGCCGGCCTCCGCGTACTTGCGCAGTTTGACCGTGCGGTCCCGGTGCGCGGACTCGGGTGAGACGACCTCGATGACGAGTCGCACCTCATCGGGCGTGAAGCAGGTGCGGTCGCCGTCGTATGCGGCCGTCGTCAAGAGCAGATCGGGCTCGGGCCGGTTTCGCTCGTCGAGCTTTATGGTCATCTCGCGGCCGACCCTGACATCGCCGGGCGCCTGCTCCATGAGGGCGACGGTGAGCATGGTGACGAGGTGGCCGTGCCACCACCGCTGGGGCGACATCATGAAGACGAGAGCTCCGTCGATCAGCTCGGTGTGGCGGGGCGCCTCGGGGAGGCGGTCCAGGTCCTCCGCGAACCAGCCTTCCTCGCGCGGCGGGCGCATCCAGTCGGGCAGTGCGGTCATGGCTCAACCGTAGCGATTCGACGAAGCGCGGGCCACGAGATCGTCACCGGGGGACTGCCCTTCCTGTCGTCCCGGAGTCCCAGGCCTGTCGCCGGTGCTGATTCTGTGCTGACCTGGATCGTTCCGGGCTGCTCTTGCGAGAAATCGCATACCAATGATCAGGTCTGCCACCCGGGCGGCTGATGCATCGGCACCCGCCGGGGTGGGCCTGCCCTGCGGGCTCCGTCGCGCAGGGCGGCCCAGGTGGGGAGGAGGAGCAGGGCGAGGGCGGCGGTCCAGGCCACGATCGTCGCCGTGATCGAGGCCAACGCGGGTGAGGGAACCAGTTCGCAGGCGGGATGGCCGGTGCCCCAGCGCACGCAGGCGAAGTGGTCCCGTGCGGTGAACGCGGCCAGGGGGAGCAGCAGACCCGCGCCGAGGACGGCCAGAACCCCGTGCAGTGAGCGCAGTTCGTGGGCCCTGTTCCGCCAGGCGACGAAGAAGCCGACGGTGAGCTGCAGCAGCATCGCGACAGGCACGAAGTAGAGGGGCACCACCGCGCCGATCAACTGGATCGGCCACGGGAAGACCAGGGCACTGACGACATGAACCACCCACAGTCCGAGCCCTGCGGCGGCACCGATCACAACGCCCTCCACCAACGCCCGCACGGGACGCAGAGGCGGCGGCACGAGGAGTGCCGCGGAGGCCTCCGGAGACGGGGGCCACAGCAGGAACCGTCCGGGTCCCGCGGCGGGTGCGTCACCACGCGCGCGCCCGAAGAGCCGTGCCCCGGACGTGGCGGCGAGCGGGAGCCCGACGGTGACCCCGACCAGCGCGAGGACTCCCAGCGCAGGTGCGGTCACGACGGTCGTGGAGAACACGAAACCGAGGTAGTCCAACGGCGTCGGCAACAGGTTCAGCGGGCCTGGCAGGGGCAGCAGCCCGAAGCCGGGCGTCCCCGCGGCATAGGCCTGCCCGAGCCAGAAGCTCAGCAGCACCACACCGGTCGCGCAGCCGACGACGATCGGCACGAGCGGGCGCCGGGCGGCGAGCACGACCGGTGCCCACACCCGGGCGACCACCACGTTCCACCGTACGAACCCGTAGCCGACGGCTCCGAGGAGCAGCCACCACGCCAGCTGCACCGGGAGCGAGTCGGCGACGCCGAGGGCGAGGGCCGTGCTGTGCCACTGGTCCCCGAACGTGCCGACGACGAGACCGCAGCCCACGGCGAGCCCCATGCGGTGGGCGTTCGCCCACCTGGCGTGATGCAGATGCGCGGCCAGTGTCACACGCCAGATGCCAGCCGCCACGCCACCGCCCAGCAGGACGGCGGGGACGATCGCGGTCAACGCGCTGCCGCGGTCGGCCAGACTGGTTGCCGCCTCGGTCCACTGCGCCACCTGCCAGTAGACGAGCGAGCAGCACAGGGCCAGCCCGAAGGCCTCCCATGGGGACACGTCGAACAGCAGCCTGGTGTCGCTCAGGGCGGCCAGCCGCTTCGCGGCGGAGGGATGCGTACGCAGGAACCGCGGCCGGCGGAGCGTGGCCGGCTCGATGCCGTGCTGTGCGGCGAGGAGGCGCCGCAACGAGTGGGCGCCGCGCGTCCACACGGCGACCCGGGCGTCCGCATACAGCTCGCGGCTGCGCAGTACGGCACTGCTGATGTGGGCGACCGTGACCGCCAGGGCGCACGGGGCCAAGGTGAACAGCAGTTGGTAGATCACACCTCCGGGCAACAGCACCCAGCTGACCAGCAGGGCGAAGGGTGCCGTGACGGCCGTCGGGATCGCGAACGCGACGACGAACAGCCGGTGGCAGATGAGGGTGAGGAAGGCGATGTCGACATCGCGGTTGCGCAGGTGCGCGAGTTCGTGCAGGACGATCGCGCGAAAGGCCTCAGGGTCGCGGCTGTGTAATCGCAGCAGTCCCTCGCCGAGCATCACATGGCGTCGGCCGAGGCGCCCGAAGGCGAGTCCGGTGGGGCGCGGGTCCCGCCAGTCGACGACGAAACGCACCCGGCACCGCAGCTCGGCGAGAGCCACCAGTTGCGTGAGCGTGCGCCGGACGTCCGGGTGCGCGTCGCCCCGCAGGGGCCGTAACCGACGTCGGCGGAGCCGGTAGGCGGGCAGCAACCAGTACGTGATGCCGACGGCCAGCCACAGGGCGGCGAGGGCAGCCAGCTCCAGCATGGTCTCACTGCCCAGGTCCGGCGGCGCGCAGCGGCGGGCGAACTCCGCGGGATCGGCGGCCGTCTCGGCGAAGTTCGCGGACGCGCATTCGAGGGACCTGGTCATGGAGCCGACGTCGCCGCCGAGCGCGAAGTACCTCGCCGTGCCGACCGCTCCGCCGATGGTCGTCGCCATCGCCACCGATGTGCTCAGAATGAGCAACGCGAACCGCAGGGACGTTCCGGACGGTAACCGGAACGGGTGCACCGCCACCGGGTTGCCGAACCCCGACCTGATCGGTCCCTCCGTCACGAGGGGCTGTCCTCCCCGTCCCGGCTGCCCCCGGTCAGTGCGTCGCCCCCCGAAGCCCCACCGCCCCGCCCGCCGACGACCGCGCCCAGGATGGCGTCGGCGAGGAGCTGTGCCTGGTCCGGCGGCAGGCCCAGTGCCACCCCCCGGTCGTAGGCGATGCGCTGCAGCAGCTGGAAGTCGGCGGGCCGGGCCTGCCCGCCGCCCAGTGCCACGGGCCGTACGGTGCCCGGCGCGGCGAACGGATTGTCCGCACCACCGGCCGAATCGGGGGCCGGACCACCGTCCGGGGCGCCGCCCGCATCGCCGTCCGTACCGTCGTCCGCCCGCGTCCTGCGCCTTCGCCACCAGCCTCGTCTGCGCTCCTCACGCATGACGTCGGTGGCGATGTTCCCGGCGACGGTCGCCGCGACCGGCAACGCGAACGCCGTCAGCGTGGAGACGACGATGGCCTCGATGCCGATGCCCAGCGGCTCGGGCCGTGCTTTCCGGGTCGTCCGGGCCGGGTTCTCGAAGTAGGCGTCGGCCGCCTCGTCGAAGAACGCCAGCTCATCCGGGGCCAACCGCCGTACGGCCTCCCGGGCCAGCTCCCGTGTCCGTGCCGTCTCGTCATGCTCGGAAGCACCCACCGGCGGGCCCCCGTCCCCCTGATCGCCAGTCCCGTCGGCTCGAGTATCCCGCTCAACTCGTGTCGCATACAAGGTGTTTGGAGTCGCGCGCCGCCGGGGTCTGCCGCACCCGGCGGAAGCGACTTGACGGCCGGGGCCGCCGACGGTTCGCCGACCGCCGCCCGGGGGAACGGCCGGCCCGTCACCGTAACCCCCGTCGCCGGGTCAGCCCTGGCGCGGGTTCGGCTTCAGCACGGCGAACACCGCCTGGCCCGGGTCCGCCAGCCAGGCGATGCGTCCGACGTCCGGCACGTCCGTGGCCGGCATGAGCACCGTCCCGCCGTTGCCCTGCACCGCCGCGACGGTGGCGTCGGCGTCGGCCACGGCGAAGTACGGCACCCAGCGCGTTTCCTCCCGCTCGTCCTGAAGCGGAGCCACGCCGCCGAAGGACCCCTCCTGCTGGTCGCCGTCCTTGATGCTGAGCACCTGGTAGGTCATGCCGGGCGCCTGCATCTCCTGCGAACGCCAGCCGAACAGCGCGTTGTAGAAGCGGATTGCGGCTTCCGGGTCGCCCACGTGCAGTTCCACCCACACCAGCGTGTCGTCCTGCGACGTGATCTCCAGGCCCTTGGTCCGCCCGGGCTGCCACACGGCGAACCGCGCCCCCTGCGGATCGGTGAACTGGGCCATCCAGCCCTCGCCCATGACGTCCATGGGTTCGGCACGCACACCACCCCCGCCGGCGACCACCTCGCGGGCGGTGGCCTGGATGTCGTCGCTCTGGAAGTACGTCGTCCAGGCCGACCCGGCCCCCTCCTCGGTCAGCGGCCCGAGGGCACCGACGGTCCTCCCGTCCTTCTGGAAGAACCCGTAGCCGCCCGCCTCCGGCCCCGCGGACACGAACTGCCACCCGAAGACGGCGCCGTAGAAGGCGGCAGCCGCGTCCGTGTCCGGGCTGCCGAGGTCGATCCAGTTGGGTGACCCGGTGCGGAAGTCGGTGCCGAGCATGTGTTTCCTCCTGCGCGTGCGGTGCGGAGATCCCCGCCACTATGCCGACCCCATGGACAGGGCTCGGCGCACCGGCTCAGCGGGCCCGTGGGTTTCACCCGGCGGCGGGAAGGAAACCCCCGGTCGGTGCTCCCGGTTGAGCCATGTGGCAGCTCGGTCGGGCGGCGCCCGCCGCTTCCTCGGCTTCCTCAGCCGCTGCGGCCTGCCTGCCCGGGTTTCTTGTCGGCGGACCTGCCGTTCGGCGTACCGCTGGGCTTGCCCGCGTCGCCGGTCCGCTCCTGTGACAACTGGTCGGCACAGTAGGCAGCGACGTCGTCCTCTCCGCCGGCGGCTGCGAGGAACCGCTGCCAGGCCGTCGAGTCCAGCGCCTTGCCCCGGCCCTTCACCGACGCGTACGCGCGGCAGTGGGCCTGGATGTCCTTGGCCGTGAGCGGACGGTCCTGCGGGGACGGGGTGGCGGACAGGGTGGGCTCGGCCGCCTCCGGCGCCGTCCTGGAGGGCTGCGCAGCCGTCGGCGACGGACGCCGCTGCCCAGGGACGTCCCGCGGGCTCACGGCGGAGTCGGGCGAGCCGATCGCCGCGATGGCGACACCGCCCACGGCGAAGGTGGCGACGAAGAGCGCGACGGTGGCTTTCACCGAGCGCCCGGCAGGGCTGCGCCGCGCACTCCAGTCGTCCCGCCTCCGGGTCCGCGCCTCCTTGTGCACCCCTGCGTCGCGCGCGGCGCGGAAGGCGGCCATCGCTCGCCGCTCGGCGGTCGTATCAAGGGCGTCGGCGCGCAACGCGTGACCGAGCGCCGCTTCCAGGTCCGTGAGACCGGCCGCGCTGTCCGCGTGGGTCACTGGGCGGTCCGCGCCGGCGCGTCGACGGGCGAATGCTCCGCCGTCGCTGTGTCGGTCGCCCATGCCTGTGTCCGTCCTTGCGTGATCGTTGCTCGTTCGTTGTACGTGTCTGGCGCCGTTGCTGCTCATTTCGACTGCCTCAGCGTATGGACGGCTGTCCCTGTCACAGCTCAGGCGCCGAGTTGGCGGGCCAGCCGTTTCAGCCCGCGGTGCGCGGCGGTGCGGACCGCGCCGGGCCGCTTGCCGAGGACACGTGCGGCGGCCGGCCCGTCGAGGCCGACGACGACGCGCAGCAGCACCGCCTCGGCCTGATCACGGGGCAGGCTGCGCACCAGTTCCAGTGCGCGCTCGGTCGAGAGAGCCTCCAGCGCCTGGTCATGGGCACTGTCCGGCCCCGGCAGCTCCATGAGGTCCAGATCGAGCGCGGCAGGCACGGGGCGGCTACGACGGCGGCGCAGGTGGTCCAGGGCCCGGTGACGGGCGATGGTCGCGCTCCAGCCACGGAAGCCGGCGCCGTCGCCCTTGAACCGGCCCAGGTCGCGGGCGATCTCCAGCCAGGCTTCGGACGCCACGTCCTCGGCGTCGTCCTTGACGAGCCCGCGCAGGTAACCCAGCAGCCCGGGCTGCACGATCCGGTACACGACCGTGAAGGCGGCCTCGTCGCCGTCCTGAGCCCGCGCGACGGCGGCACCCAACTCCGCGTCCCGCGGCTGCCCGCCGCGGGGCTCGCCTTTCTGGCCCACAACCTGTCCCAGTCCGCCCGTTCGTCGAGCCCGCGGCGGTGGACCCCCGTCGCGGTGCCGCGAGTCGCTGCTGCCCGCCCCTACATGATCATCAGCGCCGGGCCGCACAGGAATGTCACAGCGGCCCGGACGCCATTCGAACGCCATTCGGATGCCATTCGGACGACACCGATAGTTGGGACCGAGTGCGCCGACGACCCCAGGCGTGCGGCGAACGCAGTGATCCGCGTCACTCCGGCCTGTTTCCCTGTGATGTTCACCGGCCCGGCCGCGCTGGGGGGGTGGGTCACCCCTGTGACGGGTGTGCTCCCTCCGTGACTTTGTTCTGTGGCCCGCCCGTGTGGGCCCTCGAGGGGTGGATACGTCGTGAGTCGTCGTACGTCGCATGCGTACAGACCGCTGAGTCTCAAGCGTCGGGTGTGGCTGACGCTCGGTGCCGTGGTCCTGGGGGGCGGGGGCGTGGTGACCTATGCCGTCGCCAGCCCCTCCGACCATCAGGCGGCGGGCCGCGCCAAGCGGCCGGTGAAGGTCTACGACCTGACGCTGAAAGGCACCGACGCCGGCAGGCGGGAACTGCCGCGCACGGACACCGAGCAGTTTTCGATGGTCGGCGTCTCGTGGACGGGCGGAGCCAAGCGGCTCGACGGCACGGCGCAGGTGCGCACCCGCAGCCTCGAGACCGGCGAGTGGAGCGCCTGGCGCGACCTCGAAGTGAACGTCGACCCGCTGGAGAAGCCCGGCCCCCGTGTGCGCGGCGCCTCCGAACCCCTCTGGGTCGGCTCCTCCGACGGCGTCCAGGTACAGGTCGTCCGCAAGAACGGCACCACCGGCCCGCTGCCCAAGGGACTCGAGGTCAACCTGGTCGACCCGGGCGTGGTGACCGACGCCGAGACCAGGTCCTCCACCGGTGAGCCGGCCGCGTTCGTCGCCGAGACGAGTCCCGGTGCCACGCCCACCGACTCGACCGCACCGACCGACTCGACCACACCGACCGACTCGGCCACATCCACGGACTCCGCCGCACCCGGCGACGGCACCACCACCCCGCCCGCGGACGGTCAGAGCACCCCGGCGCCGCCCGACACCGCGCCCACGGCCACCCCGACCGACTCGGTGTCCGCCTCACCCACGACGAGCGCGTCGGCCACCACGCCGTCCGCACCGCCGTCCACCGTGCCCGAACCGCCGATCACCTCGCGCGCCGACTGGGGCGCCGACGAGTCGCTCAGCCCCGACCCGTCGCAGTACAACGCGGACGTCAAGGCCGTCTTCGTCCACCACACCGACGGGGCCAACGACTACTCCTGCGCCGACTCCGCGTCGATCGTGCGGGGCATCTACGCGTACCACACGCAGGTCAACCACTGGAACGACATCGGCTACAACTTCCTCGTCGACAAGTGCGGCACCCTCTTCGAGGGCCGCAAGGGCGGCGTCGGCCTGCCGGTGCTGGGCGCCCACACCTACGGCTGGAACCGGGAGTCCGCGGGCATCGCGGTGCTCGGTGAGTACACCTCCACCAGCGCCACCAACGCCGCGCTGGCCTCGATCGCCCGGGTGGCGGCCTGGAAGCTCGGCCAGTACGGCGCTGATCCCTCCGGGACCGTCCAGCTCACCTCGGGCGCGACCCAGACGAACTACTTCGGCACCAGCTTCACCGCGGGCGGCAAGTACACGTTCCAGCGGATCTCCGGCCACCGCGACGGCTACAACACCCAGTGCCCCGGCGGGTCCCTCTACAACCAGCTGCCGACCGTCCGCGCCTGGGCGTCCGGCCCGGTGCAGGGCCTGAAGGTCTCCTCGGTCGACGGCGCGGGCCTTTCCGGCTCGACGTTCTACACCAAGGGCGCCGTCACGGTGCGCTGGACGGCCACCACGCCGGCCTCGCTCATCTCGAGCTTCAAGCTGCTCGTCGACGGCAAGACCGTGGCCACCGCCCCCGGCTCCGCCACCTCCGCCGGTGCCACCCTGCCCCTGGGCAGCCACACCGTCGCGGTACAGGCCGTCCACCAGTCCGGCAAGACCGCCACCAGCGCTTCGGTGAACGTCGTGGCGGAGACGACGGCGCCGACCTTCACCACCACCCCGACGCTCTCCCTGCGCACCGGCGCCGTCAACACCGGGGCCGTCCCGGTCACCCTGGGCTGGAAGGCCGCCGACAACACCGCGCTCAGCTCGGTGAAGCTGCTGTCCCCGACCACGGCCACCTTCGGTCCGACCACCACCGGCTCCAGCCGCACCGCCGCGTCCGGCACGGCCACGACCTGGTCGATGCGTGCCTACGACTACGCCGGCAACTACCGCACGGTCTCCCCGGCGTACACCCCGGTGATCCTCCAGGAGAGCTCCGCCGCCAAGTCCGGCAGCTGGACCACCCGATCCTCCACCAGCTACCTCGGCGGCAAGTCCTACTCCAGCGGTTCCAAGGGCGCCAGCCTGACCTGGACCTTCACCGGCCGCTCCGCCGCCTGGGTGGTCTCCCGCGCCTCCAGCTCCGGCCAGGCCTACGTCTACGTCGACGGCACCAAGGTCGCCACGGTGGATCTGAAGTCCTCCACCACCCTCTACCGGCAGGCGATCTGGACCAAGACGTGGGCCGGCAGCGCCCAGCACACCGTCAAGATCGTGGTGGTCGGCACCAGCGGCCGTCCCACCGTCACCACCGACGGCCTGGTCTACATCAAGTGACCCCCGACGCCGCCGACATGGCGGCGTGCCGTCCGACCGGCGCATGCGGTCCCGCATGCGCCGGTCGGCGTGTGGGGACCGCGGCATGACGTCGGGTGCGCCCGCGTGGTCAGCCGGCCGACCTGTGCTCGCCCGGCCGGCGCACCACCGTCAGCAGGTCGTCGTGCTCGGCCACCGCCTCCAGGGACAGGGTGCGGTAACCGGCCTGGTCGAACAGCACGGTGATGCGGTCCTGGTCCTGGCTGAGCACCGTGCCGTCGCCCCACTGCTCATGGCGCACCTCGGTCCCGACGGGGAACGACTTCGCAGCGGGGTGGGCGCAGGCCCGAGTGTCCGCTCCGCCATCGGTTCCCTCGGCGGCTTCCTCGTCGCACATGTCGCAGTTCCCGCACGGCGCCTCGAAGGCTTCTCCGAAGTAGCCGAGCAGGAAGTGCCGCCGGCAGCCGGTCGTCTCGGCGTACGCGCGGGCCATGTCGACGCGGGACCGGTCGGTCCGGCGGTGTGCCTCGGCCGTCTGCCGCGCCTGCTCGGCAGCCCGGCCGGCCGGAACCCCGGGGGTCGGGCGGACCTCGCCGTCCTGCCCCGTGGTGACGGCGCCCGCTTCCTCCAGCAGGTTCACCGCCGCGGTGACCCGGTTGCGGGACAGTCCCGTGGCCTCGCGCAGCCGGTCGGGGTCCGCCGGGTCCGCGCGGTGGTCGTGGACGGCCCGGGCCACCTCCGACAGGGAGTTCCGACCGGGGCTGCGGCCGGCGAAGTAGTTCTGCATGCCCGTGTCCTCGGTCCGGTAGTGCAGTACGGCGAGGGCTGGGCGGCCGTCCCTGCCGCAGCGGCCGATCTCCTGGTAGTAGGCGTCCAGCGAGCCCGGCAGCGAGGCGTGCAGGACGAACCGTACGTCCTCCTTGTCGATGCCCATGCCGAACGCGGAGGTCGCCGCCACGACGTCCGCCTCGCCGCTGAGGAAGGCGTCGTGGACGCGGGCGCGCTCGGCGGCGCGCAGGCCGGCGTGGTAGGCCTCGGCGGACAGTCCCAGGGCCGCCAGTTCCGCGGCGTAGTACTCGCTGTCCTTGCGGGTCGCGGCATAGACGATGCCCGGCTTCGGCTCGGCGGCGGCCCGCTCGACCACGGCCCGGCGGCGGTCGTCCTCGTCCAGGAAGCGGCGGACCTCCAGCCGGATGTTCGGCCGGTCGAATCCGGCCACCATCAGCCGCGGCCGGCGCATGCCGAGCCGCTCGGCGATCTCCTTGCGCACCGGGGGCGCGGCGGTCGCGGTCAGGGCCAGGACCGGGGGTCCGCCCACACGTCGTACCGCGTGCTCCAGACGCAGGTAGTCGGGACGGAAGTCGTGGCCCCAGGTGGAGACGCACTGGGCCTCGTCCACCACGAACAGACCGGGGCGCGCCTCGGCGAGCCTGTCCACGACATCGTCCTTGGCCAACTGCTCCGGCGACAGGTACAGCAGACGGGCGTCGCCGTGGCACACCGCCTTCCAGGCGGCCTCCGTATCCGCAGCGCCCAGGTCGGAGTTGACCGCGACGGCACCGGGTGCGCCCTCGCCGTCCGGCAGGCCGGCGATCTGGTCCATCTGGAGGGCCAGCAACGGCGACACCACCACGACCGGAGCGGACACCATCAGGGCGGTGACCTGGTAGATGGCCGACTTGCCGGACCCGGTCGGCATGACGACGAGGGTGTCCTCGCCGTCCAGCACCCACTCCATGGCCGTGAGCTGCTCGGGCAGAAGCCGCTCCCAGCCGAACACGTCGGCGGCGATGGCGCGCAGACGCGCGGCCCGGTCCCGCCGCCCTGACGGCGGCCGCCCCTTCCGTGCCACGGCACGCTCCTTCGCTCGACGCGGACACGGGCAAGTCCCGCGACCGCGACGTCGGGCGAGTACCCCGGGGCCGGGCGCGTATCCGTCGCCGGTGACAGGGAGCGAGCAACCCACGCGGGGGTGACCCGTGGCCCGCGACGGGGAAAGGGGGCCGGTCCCTTCGGGAGCGGCCCCCTTGTTCTGCGGCTGTCAGTGCTTCTTCGGCCGTCAGCGCCTCGCGGCCGGCAGTGACCGCCAGTCGGCGGCATGCGCCGGGGCGAGGTCCACCCCGGCCGACCGCAGGGCCGGCGAACCGGTGGTGGAAGCGCACAGGGCCTTCGCCACGAACGTGTTGATGGCGTCGTCGATCGGGCTCGGGGTCACCGTGCCGTCCGGTCCGAGCTTGTCGTACTTCGACAGGTTGTAGGCGAGCGCCATCTGCCGGCGGCCGTCCGGGCTGGAGATCCCCCAAGTCTCGGCGCCGAACACCGCGCCGCTGTGGCCCCAGAACGTGCCGCATCCCCAGTCGAACCGTATGAGGCCCAGACCGTAATGCCCCGTCACATTGCCCTGGTCGTCGGTCATCGGGACCGTCGTCTCCATCTCGGCCAGTTCGGCTGCGGGGAGCAGCCGGCCGGTGAGCAGCTGCCGGTAGAAACGGTCGAGATCCGCCATGGTGGAGACGACGGCGCCGGCGGTCCCGGCCCAGGACATGTCGTAGACGCTGTAGTCGCGCGGTGGGTCGATCAGTCCGTAGAAGGACTCGTACAGCTTCGGGTGCGGGCCGGTGATGCGCGGGCTGACGGGGAAGTACGTGTGCCGCAGACCAGCCCGGCGGATGACGTTGCGCGTGATGTACCGCTCGGGGTTCTCGCCGGTGAGCTTGCCGAGCAGCAGCCCCGCGATGATGTAGTTCGTGTTGGAGTACGACCACTTCTCGCCGGGAGCGCCGGTCGGCGGAGCCTGCACTCCCATCCGGACCAGCTCCCGCGGGTCGATGTGCCGGAAGCGGTTCTCGTCCAGGCTGCTCGTGGACAGCGTCTGCAACGACGGGAAGGCGTAGAGGACGTAGTCCCCGATACCGCTGGTGTGGTTCAGCAGCATCCGCACGGTGATCCGGTCACCGCGCTGTCCGGGGACGAGGCCGGGGAGGTACCGGGAGACGGGCGCGTCCAGGTCGAGGCGGCCCGCGGCGACCTGCTGGAGCAGGGCGACGGCGGTCATCGCCTTGGAGATGCTGCCGATCCGCTGCTCCATGTCCGGCGTCACCGGACGGCCGGTGTCCCGGTCGGCGACACCGGCGGCACCGCGCCACATGGTGTCGCCGTCCCGCACGGCCGCGTAGGCGCCGTACATGCCGGCGGTGTGGATGGCCTCGAGAGCATCTGCCAGGGCCGCCCGGTCCGTGGCCGGCCGGTGGGCAGCGGCGGCGGGGGTGGCCGGGCGGCTGGCCGCCTGTGCCTGGGGGAGCGCGGCAGCCGAGGTGACAAGGGCCGCGGCACAGGCGAGGGCAACGGCCCATCCCCGTCTCGTCGGGGCCGGGCGTCGCTCGTTCCGGCGTGCTAAGTGCATGGTCGTCTCCACAGCCTCTCTGCGTGCGGGAACCGGGAAAGATCCTGACGGTGATCTTCGCCGGGGCGGTGGTGAGAGGCATCGTGCACGCGGAGGAGCGGGGGTACTACCGGCGGACGAGCGGATTTCGGTCAGGCGGTTCCGACCGGGCGACGGCAAGGGCGGGGGCGGGTCTCAGCACGGCACCCAGGACCTTTGCGTGTGCGCGTTCCATCCCGTAAACGATAGAAAGGGGATATGGCTGGAGAATCCGGTCGGTCTGTGCGCCGCCGGCGCCGTCCCGGCCGCTCGCTGAGCGTGCGCAGTCTCGCCGGGCAGGTCTTTCTCCTGCAGTTCGCCGTCGTGGTGCTGCTGGTCGCCGCCACGCTGGTGGCTCTCGTGGTGCAGGCCCGACGCGACAACATGGCGGACGCCCGGAACCGCACGCTCGCCACCGCGCAGACGTTCGCCAACTCGCCGGGGATCGTGGCCGCGTTGAACAGCCCGGATCCGAGCGCGGTGCTCCAGCCGCATGCCGAGGCGACACGGAAGGCCGCGGGTGTCGACGCCGTCATCGTGTACCGGCTGGACGGGATCACCCTCACCCACAGCGATCCCCACCAGATCGGCAAGCATGTCATCGGCCCCTACGCGCAGGCCGCGGCCGGCAAGCCGTTCACCAGGACCTTTCAGGGGTCCCTGGGGCTCTCGGTGATCTCGGCGGTCCCGGTCAGGGCCCCCGACGGCTCGGTCGTCGCCATCGTCTCCGTTCCCGTCACGGTCGAGAAGGTGCAGCACCGGGTGGACCGGCAGCTGCCGGTGCTCTTCGGCGGCGCCGCCGCGGCGCTGGTCATCGCCGTGGGCGGGTCCGCACTGGTGAGCCGCCGGCTGCGGCGGCAGACCCATGGCCTGGGCCCGACGGAGATGACCCGCATGTACGAGCACCACGACGCGGTCCTGCACGCCGTACGGGAAGGCGTGCTGATCATCTCCGCGGAGGGCAGGCTGCTGCTGGCCAACGACGAGGCACGGCGGCTGCTGGAGCTGCCGGCGGACGCGGAGGGGCGCCATGTCACCGATCTGGGACTCGAGGAGGACCTGCCCGGGCTGCTGGCCTCCGACCGCCCGGCCACCGACGAGGTGTACCTCGCGGCCGACCGCCTCCTGGCGGTCAACAAGCGGCCCACCGCACCCCACGGACCGGCCGGCAGCGTGGTGACGCTCCGGGACACCACGGAGCTGCTCGCACTGTCCGGCCGGGCGGAGGTGGCGCGCGAACGCCTGAAACTGCTCTACGACGCCGGGGGCCGGATCGGCACCACCCTGGACGTGAAGCGCACCGCCGAGGAACTGGCGGAGGTGGCGGTACCCCGGTTCGCGGACGTGGTCACCGTCGAACTGCTGGACCCGGTCCTGTCCGGCGGGGAGCCCTCCGCGGCGACCCCCGACGTGCGCCGGGTCGCGGTCGCGGGCCTGCACGACGACCGTCTCCTCTACCCCGTCGGCGCACTGGTCCGGTTCATCCCCGCCCACCCCGTCGCCCGGGCGATGCAAGGCGGACAGGCGGTCCTCGTCAGGGACCTGAGCGCGGACGACAGCTGGGTGGCCCAGGACGCCGTACGGTCCCGGCGCATCCTCGACCACGGCATCCACTCCCTGCTGGCGGTCCCGCTGCGGGCCCGCGGGGTGGTGCTGGGATCGGTCGACTTCTGGCGGGGGCGCACCTCCCCGCCGTTCGACGAGGAGGACGTGTCCTTCGCCGAGGAGCTGGTCGCCCGGGCCGCGGTGAGCATCGACAACGCCCGCCGCTTCACCCGTGAGCACACCATGGCCGTCACCCTGCAGCACAGCCTGCTGCCCCGCGGGCTCCCCGAGCAGTCCGCCCTCGACGTGGCCTACCGCTACCTGCCCGCGCAGGCGGGGGTGGGCGGCGACTGGTTCGACGTCATCCCGCTGTCCGGCGCCCGGGTGGCCCTGGTGGTCGGCGACGTCGTGGGCCACGGTCTGCACGCCGCGGCGACCATGGGCAGGCTGCGGACCGCCGTGCACAACTTCTCGGGCCTGGACATGCCCGCGGACGAGCTCCTCGGCCGACTGGACGAACTGGTGTCCCAGATCGACTCCGAGGAGGTGACCGCAGGGGAGGACGGGCAGGGGATCGCGGGGGCGAGCTGCCAGTACGCCGTCTACGACCCCGTCTCCGGGCAGCTGGCCATCGCCACCATGGGCCACCCGGGACCGGCGGTCGTCCACCCCGACGGGAGCGTGGACTTCCCCCCGGTGCCCGTCTCGCCGCCCCTCGGCCTGTGCGCCGGTCTGCCCGTCGAGAGCACCGAGCTGAACGTGCCCGAGGGATCGCGGCTGGTGCTCTTCACCGACGGCCTGGTCGAGGACCGCGACCGCGACCTGGACACCGGTCTCGCGACCCTGCGCGCCGCCCTGACCGGACCCGACCGCACCCCGGAGGCCACCTGCGCGAGGGTGATGGACGCGCTGCTGCCCGAGCGGCCCACGGACGACATCGCGCTGCTGGTGGCCCGCACCCGCTGTCTCGGCCCCGACCGGGTCGCCGAGTGGCAGGTGCCCCTCGACCCGGCGGCGGTGGGCCCGGTGCGCACCGCCTGCGTCCGCCGGCTGACGGAGTGGGGCCTGGAGGAGAACGTCTTCACCGCCGAGCTCATCCTCAGCGAGCTGATCACCAACGCGATCCGCTACGGCGGCGAACCCGTCTCCGTCCGGCTGCTGCGCGACCGCGCCCTGATCTTCGAGGTGGCGGACGGCAGCAGCACCTCGCCCCGGCTGCGCCGGGCGAAGGTCACCGACGAGGGGGGCCGTGGACTGTTCCTGGTCGCCCAGTTCGCCGAGCGCTGGGGCACCCGCTACACGGGCACCGGCAAGGTCATCTGGGCCGAACAGTCCCTCCACGGCGGCGCCACGCCGAGCGCCGAAGGGCTCGGCGAGATCCTGCTGGACCAGTGGGAGGACACGGCCCTGTGAGGGCGCCGCACACACCGCCTCACCTGCGCGGTCACCCGGCGTGGGTACGCTGGCCTGGATGACCGAAGGGCCGACGCGGTACCCGTACCGCGGCTGAAGGCCCGAGAGCTCCGAAACCCCACGATCGCCCCCTCGCACCCCGTCTGGAGCCGTCGTGACCGCACCCCGTGGCCGAGCCGCAGCCGTCCTCGGCTGCCTCGCCCTCACGACACTGTGTCTGAACGCCTGCGGCGGCCCACCGACCACCCGGCTCGAGAAGCCGGCGACGGCGACCTCCGCGGAGAACGCGGGCGGCATGCGGGCGCTGGCCGCCGCGGCGAAGAAGGAGGGCGGGCTCACGGCGATCGCGCTCCCGCGTGACTGGGCCGACTACGGCGGCCTGATCGACGGCTTCCAGAAGAAGTACGGGATCAAGGTGACCGTCCAGGACCCACTGGGGCACAGCCAGGACGAGATCAACGCCCTCAGAAGCAGCGGAACGCGGCGGACCGCCCCCGACGTGATCGACGTCGGCGACACCTTCGCCCGGACGGCGGCGCGGCAGAACCTGCTCGCGCCGTACAAGGTCGCGGCGTTCGACGCGATCCCCGGCAACCAGAAGGACGCCGGGGGCCGCTGGTCCAACAACTACGGCGGCTACATCTCGATCGGCTGCGACGCCCGGCGCGTCAAGCCCTGCCCCCAGACCTTCGCCGATCTGCTGAAGCCCGCCTACAACGGGATGGTCGCCCTCGCGGGCGACCCGACCCGGTCGGAGACCGCCTTCGCCAGCGTCTACGCGGCCGCGCTGGCGAACAACGGGTCGTTCGACGACATCCGGCCCGGCATCGACTTCTTCGCCAAGCTGAAGAAGAGCGGCAACTTCAATCCGCTGCCCGCCACCTCGGCGACGGTCCGGGACGGCCGGACACCCATCACCGTCAACTGGGACTACAACAACCTTCACGCGGCCGACGAGCTCCGCGGCACGGGCGTGAACTGGCAGGTCTCCATCCCGTTCGACGGCAGCTTCGCCCAGTACTACGCGCTGGCGGTCAACAGGCACGCCCCGCACCCGGCGGCCGCCCGCCTGTGGCAGGAGTACGTGTTCAGCACGGAGGGCCAGAACCTCCGGCTCTACGGCTATGCCCGCCCGGTCCTCATGGACGTCATGCGGCAGGACGGCACCCTGGACAAGACCGCCGCCGCCCGGCTGCCGACGGTGGAGGGAACACCGCAGTTCCCGACGGACGCGCAAGTGGAGAAGGCGAGGCGGGCTGTCGACCGGGGCTGGACGGCGGCCGTCTCCGGCTGACCGGCACGCCTACGAGGAGTCGGTGGGCGGCAGCGGCTGCTCGGTCCAGATGATCTTTCCTGTCGGGGTGTAGCGCGTCCCCCACTGGTGCGTCATCTGGGCGATGATGTACAGGCCCCGGCCCCCCTCGTCGTCGCTCGCGGCGTGACGCAGGTTCGGAGCGGTGTGCCCGGTGTCGGACACCTCGCAGATCAGGGAGCCCGCGGCGAAGCCGCTGATCGGCTCCGTGCGGATCAGACGCACCTGGATCGGTCCCCCGACGTAACGGATCGCGTTGGTGACCAGCTCGGTCACGATGAGCTCGGTGGTGAACACGAGGTCGTCGAGACCCCAGTCGCCGAGCTGCTTGCCGACGGTGTTGCGGACGGAGGCGACGGCCGCCGGATCCGCCGCCAGCTCCCACTGCGCGAGCCGGTTGCGGTCCAGCAGGCGGGTGCGGACCAGCAGCAGCGTCGCGTCCTCGTCCACGGGCCCGGGCAGCAGCGTGGCCACCGCCCGGTCGCACAGCTCCTCCAATGACTCGCGGTGATCGGCGAGGGACCGGGCGAGCAGGCCGGACCCGGCCTCGGGGCCGTCCGCCGCCTGGAAGAGGCCCTCCGTGAAGAAGGCGAGCAGGCTGCCCGGCGCGAGCCGCAGTTCGGCGGACTGGTAGGGCGGGCCGGTGCCTCCGAGCGGCGGGCCGGTCGGGAGCTCCGGGTAGTCGGCGACGCCCGTGTCCGGCGGGACGACCGCCAGTGGCGACCGGCCCGCCCGCGCCATGCTGCACTGTCCCGACACCGGGTCGTACACCGCGTACAGGCAGGTCACCCCCCTGGCCTCGTCGGCGTGCCGGCCGCGGCCCGCATGGCCGGGCGCGTGCTCGTGCGCGGTCTGCTCGACCAGGTCGGCCAGCCGGGCGAGCAGCTCGTCCGGGGCCAGGTCCAGCCGGGCCAGCACGCGTACGCCTGTACGCAGGCGCCCCATGGTGGCGGCCGCCCGCAGGCCGTGGCCGACCACGTCCCCGACGACCAGACCGACCCGGGTGCCCGACAGCGGGATCACGTCGAACCAGTCGCCCCCCACCCCCGACCCGTTGTCGGCGGGCAGATAGCGGCTCGCGGCCTGCACGGCGGTGTGCGGCGGCAGGCGGTGCGGGAGCAGGCTCCGCTGGAGGTTGAGGGCCGCGGTGTGCTCACGGGTGATCACCAGCATCAGCACGAAGCCCAGCAGCAGGGCGCCCAGACCCACCACCGTGACCCCGCCCGTCGGGCCGATCAGCGGCAGGTCGACGACCGTCGCGCCGTAGCCGGGGTCCGCGTAGACGCCGAAGGCGGCGTAGAGGAACAGCGCGAGCATCAGCAGACCGCCGAGCCCCGGCAGCACGCCCTTGCACAGCAGGTCACCGGCGCTGCGGGTGAGGACCCTGCGGTGGTACCACACGCAGGCGAAGCCGGTCAGCCCGTAGTAGAACGCGATCGCGAGACCGACCGATTCGACCGAGTCGGCCAGGAAGTCCCGGCTGAACGAGGTCAGCAGGAGCAGAACGGCGATGGAGAGCGCGCCCATGCCGACGGTCGACCAGGTCGGGGTGAGGAACCTGCGGTGGACCCGGGCGAACCGGGCGGGCAGCGCCTTGTGGACCGCCATGGAGAACACGGTGCGGGCCAGCGGCAGGATGGTCGTCTGGGTGGAGGCCAGCGCCGAGGTCAGCACCATCAGGATCAGCAGCCGGGAGAACACCAGCCCCGGGCCGTGGCTGCCGAAGACGGCCTCGCCCAGCCCGGAGAGCACATCGCCCGAGTTGCCGGTGTTGCCCAGCCCGATGCCCGAGCTGCCGACCCCGGCGAACGCCTGCGCGGATGTCGACACCAGTGCGTAGGTGACCAGGAGCAGCACGGTGGAGACCACTGCGGCGCGCCCGGGGATGCGGGTGCTGTCGACGGTTTCCTCGTTGACCGAGACGGCGGTGTCCCAGCCCCAGTAGATGAACACCGCCACGAGGAGGCCCGAGGTCAGCGCCTTCGCCGAGGAGACCTGGAAGGGATCGAACCAGGAGGCGGAGATGTGGATCGCCGTCGGGGGAGCGCTCGTGTAGACCCTGACCAGCGCGGTCACCGCGAACAGGACCAGCACCGCCACCTCGATGCACAGCAGCCAGCGCTGGAGGGCGGCCGAGATCTCGATGCCGATGTAGCAGACGGCGGTCAGGACGACGATCCAGACGATGCCCGCCACGGTGGTCCACAGCCGGCTCTCCGCCAGGCCGTCCAGGCCCACCAGCCGGAAGCCGTAGATCCCGGCGATCTCGGCGAGGTTGGCCAGGACGAGGATGTCCGCGACGATCAGGCCCCAGCCGCCCATCCAGCCGGTGCGCGGCCCGAAGGCGCGGGTCGCCCAGGTGAAGGCGGTCCCGCAGTCGGCGTTGGACGCGTTCAGCTCCCGGTAGGCGTACGCGATCAGCAGCATCGGGACGAACGCCAGCATGGTGACGATCGGGGCCTGCAGTCCCACGGCCGCCACGATGAGGCCCAGGGTGGCCGCCAGGCTGTACGCCGGGGCTGTCGAGGCCAGGCCGATGACGACCGAGGAGAACATGCCGAGGGCGCCGCTCTTGAGCCCTTTCCGGCCGGGCCCCGTGCCGGGGGCGGGGCGGCCGGCGGGACGAGTCGAAAGTGCGGTACTGTCACCCACCTTGCCCATTATGTGGAGAATCGGCAGGGAGCGCTTCTTCGTCACCGGGCGGGGCGACCGGGCCGGGGAGGGCGTTTCGGGCCCGGTGGTCTCAGGGGCCGGCCAGCCCCGTCTTCAGCCCCGCCCCGCACAGCGGCACCACCGCACTGCGGGACCCGAGGGCTCCCTCCCGTACGGCCGCCCAGCAGGCCACGCCCGTCGACTCCACGTACAGGCCCCGGGACGCCAGGTCCAGTTGGGCGTGGCGGATCTGGTCCTCGGTCACCGTGAGGAACGTGCCCCCCGAATCGCGAACCGCGCGCAGGATCTGGCGGGCCCGGGGCGGCCGCGGGATCGCGATCCCCTCGGCGGACGTCGGCCCCGCGGGAGTGATGTCCACCAGGTCCTCGGCGCCCTCCTCCCACGCGCGTGCCAGCGGGGCGACCGCCGCCGCCTGCACCGCGTACAGCGCCGGGCGGCGGTCGAGCAGCCCCGCCCCGTACAGCTCCGTGATCGCGAGGGAGGCGCCCAGCAGCAGCGTGCCGTTGCCGACGGGGAGCACGAGCACGTCCGGGAGCCGCCCGCCGAGGTCCTCCCACAGTTCGTGGACGTACGTCTTCGTGCCGTGCAGGAAGTAGGGGTTGAAGACGTGCGACGCGTAGAACACCCCCGGCTCGTCCGCCGCGTCGCGCGCCACCCGTGCCGCCGCCTCACGCCCACCCCCGACCGGCCGCACCCGCGCCCCGTGGGCCTCCATCTGTTCCAGCTTCTTGGCCGAGGTGCCCTCGGGGACGTACACCGTGCACGGCAGTGCGGCCCGGGCGCAGTACGCGGCGATCGCCGTGCCCGCGTTGCCGCTGCTGTCGGCGATCACCTGCCGGGGCTTCAGGCGCAGCGCGAGTTCGGCGAGCAGCACCGCGCCGCGGTCCTTGAAGGACAGCGTCGGCATCAGGAAGTCCAGCTTCGCCGAGATGCCGTCCGTCAGCTCCACGAGCGGGGTGCGGCCCTCGCCGAGACTGACCGAGGGCCCGGCGAGCGGCAGCGTCTCCGCGTACCGCCACAGCGAGTTCACCCGGCCGCCGAGGGACTTCAGCGGGGCGGGCGTGGGCGCGAAGTCCAGGTCCAGCGGGCCGCAGCAGACGGGGCAGCACCAGGCGAGCGACTCCGCGGCCACCCGGGTGCCGTCCGCCGGGCAGTAACAGTCCGGCAAAGGTGTCATGCGAGAAGGCTAGGGTCTTTCGTTTGGATCAGGCCGGATCAGGGAGCGGGGTCTGGTGCGTGCAGCTGCAAGGCGGAGGAGGGAACCAACGCGATGGGGTCCCCCCGCGCGAGCGTGTTCGAGCGTGGGGGAGTCGGCGGCCGACGACAACGCCGCTGGGGGTGCCCCCACGCCGTTGAGGCAGTGGGGGAGTGCGTACCGGGCCCCCGCGAGCCCGGCATGACCCGAACGGAAGGCACTGGTTCTCGGCCCTCCTGACTCTCTGTCATGAGAACTGCGCCGCTTCCGTGTTCGGGGCAGGTGTGACGGCGTCCATAACGGGGAGAAAGTGCCTGGGTAAAGCCCTCGGCACGGAGAAGTCATCACATCGGGTGATTCTTTGGCCTGTGCTTGCATGGCGGAACCGACGGTTGCCACGCTGTTGCTGTCTGTACAACCTGATGGGAGCGGCCAGTGACTTTCGGTGAGCAGCCGGCGTATCTGCGTGTCGCGGGTGATCTGCGCAAGAAGATCGTCGACGGTCTGCTGCCACCGCACACCCGGCTGCCGTCCCAGGCCCGCATCCGCGAGGAGTACGGCGTCTCGGACACGGTCGCCCTGGAGGCGCGCAAGGTGCTGATGGCCGAGGGGCTGGTGGAGGGCCGCTCCGGATCGGGCACCTACGTCCGGGAGCGGCCGGATCCGCGGCGCATCGCGCGCTCCGGGTTCCGGCCGGAGAGCGGCGCGACCCCGTTCCGCCAGGAGCAGGCGGACGCCTCCGCGCGCGGGACCTGGGAATCGCACAGCGAGCAGACGGCGGCGAGCGGCGAGATCGCCGAGCGGCTCGCCATCCGGCCGGGTGACCGGGTGATGTGCACGAAGTACATGTTCCGGGACGCGGGCGAGGCGATGATGCTCTCCACGTCGTGGGAGCCGCTCGCGCTGACGGGGCGCACCCCGGTGATGCTGCCCGAGGAGGGTCCGCTCGGCGGCATGGGGGTCGTGGAGCGGATGGCGGCCATCGACGTGATCGTGGACAACGTCACGGAGGAGGTCGGCGCCCGCCCCGGCCTCGCGGAGGAACTCCTGGCCCTGGGTGGCGTCCCCGGCCATGTGGTCCTGGTCATCCAGCGGACGTTCTACGCCTCGGGCCGCCCGGTCGAGACGGCGGACGTGGTGGTACCCGCGGACAGGTACCGGGTGGCGTACCACCTGCCGGTGAAGTAGCCCGAAGCCGGTGTAGCCGGAAGCCGGTGCAGTGGCCGAAAGGGGGCGGCGTAGGCCCGCCTCCGGGAGCACCGCCACACCCGCCTCCACGAGCCCCGGCGTCCGCCGCCGACACGCCTCGCCCCGGTCGTTGCGCCCGCCCTCCTTCAAGTCGCTTTCCCGGGCCCCCGGTTGTCGCGCCGCCCACGCTGTCCCGCCGCTGCAATCCGGTCGTTTCTCGCCGCCCCACCCCCCGGCGCTTCACGCTGCTCCGCGTGCACCAGGGGCGTGTTAGGGGGCGCGTGTGACGGCGCGCGCCCCCTCTGTCATGGCTGGTTGCGTACCTCTTTGTGAAAAGTCGGATTCGCTGCGTGAAGGTAAGGCGTAGGCTCGGGCATATGCGCAGTGCGGTTTCCTTGGTGGGCGGGGCGCGGCCGAAGCCGGGGACGGGACTCGGGCGGGCAGGGGCGGGAAGGAGCAGTGGGGCGCGATGAACGACAGCACGGTCACTCTGCCCTGGCTCGTCATACGGCAGGACGACAACGGCAACCGCTACCGCGTGGGCAGGTACGCCACCCGCGCCGAGGCGCAGAAGATCGTGGACAGCCTCGGCGACCGCGGCCACAAACAGCTCTACTGGGTCGAGCGCATCGGACAGAACGCAGGCACGTGAGCCGCGCCGGTCACGCGTGGGTGACCCGTCGCGCGGCTCCCGTAGGCTCCGGCGCATGACGCAACCGATCGTGGTGGTCGGCGCCGCCGTGCTGGACGGCGGCCGCCTCCTGGCCGCCCGCCGCAGCGCACCCCCGGAACTCGCCGGCCGCTGGGAGCTGCCCGGCGGCAAGGTCGAACCCGGAGAGACCCCCGAGCAGGCCCTCGTGCGCGAGCTGAGCGAGGAACTCGGCGTCACGGCGGAGCCCGTCGCATGCGTCCCGGGGGAGTGGCCCCTCAAGCCCGGGTACGTCCTGCGCGTGTGGACCGCCCGCCTCGTCGCCGGCACCCCCGAGCCCCTCCAGGACCACGACGAGCTGCGCTGGCTGACCCCCGAGCAGGTCTGGGACGTCGACTGGCTCGATCAGGACGTCGCGGCGGTCGAAGCGGTACGGGCCGCGTGGCAGCCGCTCCCGCACCACGGCGCCTCATAGAGCCTCGAACTCTCGCCCCGCCGAGCGGGTCACGGCGGTTGGACGACCGTGCCCCAGCCGTGTGAACTCGGGCTCCTGTGCATGGATTCGGTAAAGCCTGTGCCCGCCTTGTGAGCGGCCCCCGTCGCCGCGCAGGCCGGAATCCCACGGTCCCCACCTGCGGAAAAGCCGCAAGTCGCGCCCCGGAGCGGGGGCGTCACGGTCTCTCGGCCGCTGGTGGTGATGGGACTGGTGTTGCACCAGGGGCTGGCGCCCCATACGCCGTTCGTGCCACAGTGCGCCCCAGTGCGCGGTAAGGCGCCATTGATATCGGGTATGTGCCCATTAACCCCACGAAACCGGACATGGGTGGGCTTCTGGCCTGGGAAGTGATCGGCGTGCTCGACACCCAAGGCGAAAGCGCCGAGTGGACGTTCTCCGCGGACCCCGGTGCGGTACGCACCGCCCGCGCCGTAGTCCGGGGCCAGCTGCGCACCTGGGGTCTCGACGAGCTCGGCGATGTCGCCGCGCTGCTGGTCAGCGAGCTGGTCACCAACTCGATGCGGCACGCCACGGGCCCCATCGGCGTCCGTCTCGTCCGAGCCGCGGGCCCCGTGACCACCCTGCTCGTCGAGGTCTCCGACCCGCTCCCCGACCTGCCCCGCGAGCGCAAGGCCCGTTCCGACGAGGAGGACGGCCGCGGTCTGCAGCTGGTCGCCCACTCCTCGCGCCGCTGGGGCACCCGGCCCGCGGACACCGGAAAGACGGTCTGGTTCGAGCTCGCGGTTCCCTGCTGACCGCGCTCATCCGGTGCACGGCAGTGCGTCACCGGCGCGGCCGGCGGGGCGCGCACCGACCGATCGGATCGAGCCAGGAGCGCGGGCGGCGTTCTTTGGTTCGAGCGGGCGCCACCTGGTTAGAAGACTGGGAGTATTGCCCGGCCGGTCCAAAAACCATCGGGATCGTGCTGTGATCGTGAACACCGTGTTGTGCGGCACCGTAGTGCTGGATACTGCGGGCAGCCGCCCCCGGTGACCGGTGCCGGACGCGGTGAGCTGGAGGGGACGGTTCGCGTGAGCGAGATACCAGCGAAGGCCACGGAGTCCGAGGACCCGTCGGACGGCGCGAGGGGCGGGGCCGCGGTCGATGCCGCCGCGGCCGTCGAACCGCGCGACCCGGCGGGCGGTCCCCTGTGGCAGAGCAGTCCCCCCGGCTCCATCTACGACTACATCAAGGTCGCCTCGTTCTCCCTCGGCCCCGACGGGCTCGTCGACCAGTGGAGCCTGCGCGCCGAGCATCTCTTCGGCATCCCCGCCGAGCGGGCCGTGGGCATGGACCCCATCGAGGCGTTCGTCGCCCCGGACCTGCGCGAGCGCGGCCAGCGCAAGATGGCCGAGATCCTGGACGGCCGCGAGTGGACCGGCGTCATCCCCTTCCGGCTGCCCGGCGCGGAGCGGACCGAGGGGCTCGCCGAGGTCTACGTGATGCCCACCACGACCGAGGACGGCGAACAGGGCGCGGTGTGCATCATCGTCGACGCCCGCACCCTCCGCAGCATCGAGACCGATCTCGCCGCCTCGCAGGCGATATTCGGCCAATCTCCCTTCGGCTTCCTGCTGATCGACTCCGACCTGCGGGTACGCCGCGCCAACGAGCGGTTCGCCTCCACGTTCGGCGGCACGCCCGCGGACCACCGCGGCCGCACCGTCCACGACTACGTGCAGTCCCCGGAGGCCGAGCGCATCACCGCCACGCTGCGGCGCGTCCTGGAGACCGGCCAGTCCATCACGGACATGCACATCACGGGGTTCGTCCCCGACTCCGACGAACGCAAGCACTGGTCCGTCAACCTCTACCGCGTGCACAGCGGCAGCGGCCGGCCCATCGGGATCGCCTGGCTCGGAACCGACATCACCGCGCGGCGCGCCGCCGCCCGCGAGGCCGCCGCAGCCCGCCGCAACCTCGCCCTGCTGAACGAGGCCGGCGCCCGCATCGGCAACTCCCTCGACCTGGAGACCACCGCCCGCGAACTCCTCGACGTGGTCGTGCCCGGCTTCTGCGACCTCGCCACCGTCGACCTCTACCAGGGCCTCCTGGCCGGCGACGAGACACCGCCGGGCCTGCCCGACGGCAGCGCCGAGCTGCGCCGGGTCGCGTTCGCCAGCGCCGTCTCGGACGCGCCCCTGGCCGGCGGGCCCGCGCCCGTCGAGGTCGGCGCGGTGCACCACTTCTCCTTCAACTCCGCCTTCGCCGACGCCCTGCGCACCGCGCGCCCCCGGCACATCTCCGCCGAGGACGGCGGCCTCATCCAGTCCACCCTCGCGGTCCCGATGGTCGCGCACGACACCGTGGTCGGCCTCGCGCAGTTCTCCCGCACGAAGGGCAGCGAGCCGTTCGGGGAACGCGACCGCGCGCTCGCCGTGGAGCTCGCCGCGCGCGCCGCGGTCTGCATCGACAACGCGCGCCTGTACCGCCGCGAGCACGAGCGGGCGCTGATCCTGCAGCGGTCCCTGCTCCCGCCGGGCGACCCGGAGGCCTCCGGCCTGGACATCGCCTGCCGGTATCTGCCGGGCAACGCGGCGACCGGGCGGCCGAGCGAGGTCGGCGGCGACTGGTTCGACGTCATCGAACTCCCCGGCCATCGCACCGCGTTGGTGGTCGGCGACGTCATGGGCCGGGGCCTGCGCGCCGCCGTCGCCATGGGCGAACTCCGCACCGCCGTCCGCACCCTGGCCCAGCTCGACCTCGAACCGGCCGAAGTCCTCGCGCAACTGGACGAGATCGCGCGCGGCCTGGGCGCGCCCGGAGGCGTCCAGCAGGCCACCCGTGCCGCCCGCCGGCCCCGCGAGGCCGACCTGTCCGAGGTCTACCTCGCGACCTGTGTGTACGCGGTCTACGACTCGGTGACGCGGCGCTGCACCTTCGCCAACGCGGGCCATCTCCCGCCGGTGCTCGTCGAGCCGGGCGAGTCCGCGCTGATGCTGGACGTGCCGCCCGGGATGCCGCTCGGTGTGGGCGGCGAGCCGTTCGAGGAGGTCGAGGTCGAACTCCCGGAGGGCGCGCTGCTGGCGCTCTACACGGACGGCCTGGTGGAGTCCCGCGACCACCCCCTGGACGAGGGTCTGCAGGCGTTCGTCGGCGCCCTCACCGACCCCTCCCAGCCACTGGAGGACGTCTGCGACCACGTCCTCAACACCCTGAACACCCATCACGGCGAGGACGACATCGCGTTGCTGATGGCACGTGTACAGGGACTGCCGGCCGACTCCGTCGGCGACTGGACCCTCCCCCGCGAGCCACGCAGCGTGGGCCGGGCCCGGGAGTACGCGCGCGGACAGCTGCTCAGCTGGGACCTCGAACCGCTGGTCGACACCACCGAACTCCTCGTCAGCGAGCTGGTCACCAACGCGTTGCGCTACGGCGAGGGCGAGATCAGGCTCCGGCTGCTGCTCGACCGGACGCTGGTGTGCGAGGTGTGGGACGCGGGCCTGGTCCAGCCGCGCCGCCGCCGCGCCCGGGACACCGACGAGGGCGGCCGCGGGCTGCAACTGGTCGGCATGCTCTCCGCGGCCTGGGGTTCGCGCCGTACGCCGCGCGGCAAGACGGTGTGGTTCGAACTCCCGCTGCCGGGCGGCGAGGGCGGCGTCACGGACCCGGCGGAGGCGTTGCTGAGTCTGTTCTAGGCACCGGGTCCGCGTTCGCCGGCCGGAACAGCTCGCCGCCGTCCCTGCGCCCCCGGGTGGCCGGCCCGCCGAAGCTCGCGGGCCCGCCGCGGCCGCCCGGGCGGTGCCGCGCCTCCAGCACGATGCCGCCGAGCACGGCGCCGCCCGTCCAGAGACCCTCGCCGTACGGCGTCCCGTACGCCCGTACGTCCCGCTCCGCGAGCCGGCTGGCCTCCCGGGCGAGTGCGTCGGCCTCACGGGCGTCGGCGAGGGCGTCGACCGGCGCGGGGACGGGCGGCACAGCGGTGTTCACCGCGCCGCGCAGCCGCCGCTCGGCCTCGGCGAGCCGCGTCCGCGCCTCCCAGCCGACGGCGCCGCGGTGCGTGGTCACATGGTCGGCGGCCGCCCCGACGGCACTGCGGGCGACGAGCACGGCCCGCTCGAGCCGCCCCAGCGCGCCGGAACCCCGTGCCACCCGGTGCAGGGCCCGGTCCAGCCCCACGGCCGCCTGCTCGATGCGCCGCAGCGCGCCCACGGGGTCGTAGGGCCCCTCCCCGTTCCTCTCCTCGCGCACCCGCGCCACCACCGACTGCCCGTGGGCGATCGCCCGGGCGGTGTCCGTGCCCAGGAGCCCGCGGGCCTCCGCGAGGTCGGCCTCCATGTCGGTCAGGGCCGTGGGCAGGCGGTCCGCCGCCGCCGTCAGGTCCGCGGCGAGCCGGACCACACCGTCCACGAGGACCGTCGCCTGCTCGGTCGCGGCCTCGGCGGCGCGCAGCAGGGCCACCGCGTCGTCCGTCGCGCCGTCCCGCATCGCCTGCCGCGCCCGGTGCAGGACGGTCGTGGCGAAGAGCATCCGGTCCTGCGCCTGGTCGCCGTGGCCGGCCACCGGCAGACAGGCCGACAGGGCGTACCGCGCGCGTATCCGGACGAGTGCGCGGTCCGCCTCCGGGGCCCGTGCCGTCACCTCCCGCAGCCGTGCGCCGGCACGCTCCAACGCCTCGCCCGCGGTCCGCTCCAGCGCTCGGATCCGGTCCAACTCGGGCGCCTGAGCGTCCAGCCGCCGCCCGGCCGCCTCGCACCGCTCGACGATCTCCTCCAGCAGCCCTCGCGCCTGCCCCTCCCCGTCGTCGAACCGCTGCCGCAGCCGGAACGCCTGTGCCACCTCCACCGCGGCGAACTCCACCGCCTCGGCGCACTCCCGTACCGCCTCGTCCCCGAACGCCTCCGCCGCGCGGCCCAGTTCCTCCCGGCTGGTGCGCACACAGTCGTCCGTCTCGACGAGCAACCGCCGGGCCCGCCGGTCGAGTTCGTCCAGCGGTACGACGGTGGGCAGCATCCCGCCGGGTGTCGTACGGGTCGCCGCGCGCAGCCTGCGCCGCACCGACGCGTACGCCGCCACGGCGACGGCGGCGAGCGCGGCGACCAGCGGCAGCACGAGATCCCCGGTGGAGGTGTGGTGCGGTACCAGCACCACGGCGAACACGACAGGCACCCTCCGCACGGCTCGGAACACGGCGGCCGGGCGCGGCCGGCGTCGACGGTGGGGCGGCGTCACATTTCGGAGCGTATGGCTGAATACGCGGCACCGCGACCGGGGTGCGGCGCCTGATGTACGGGGGACGGATCTGGTCCTTCCCAGCTGTTGGTGCCATGATCAGGCCAACGAACCGCCGGGGGGGGGGCTTGATGCTGCACATCACCTCACTGATCGCCGTGTATGTGGTTGTGGCGCTCTACGCCGTCGCGGGCGTCCTGGTCCTCACGACCGGCCGGGTCGCACCGTGGTGGCGGGGCGACGTCCTGAGGCCGCGCAGGTGGGGCTCAGGGGCGCTGCTCTTCGCCGCGGGCATGGGGCTGTGCAGGTACGGCTCCGCGGTGCGTGGCCTCACCGCCGTCGACGTCGTCTTCACCGTCGGCCTGGCCCTGATGGTGTCCGGCGCGTTGCTGCAGTTCCGCGCCCAGCACGTCGGCCGCACGCCCGCATGACGGCCGGCCGGACACCGCTCGGCCGCGACGCCCTCGCCCCCCTGGCCCGCGCCGCACTCGGCCCCACCCGCCGCCTGGACACCGTCACCCGGCTGCGCGGCGGCTCGAAGAAGGGCGTCTACCGCCTCACCCTCGACGACGCCTCCACCGCGATCGCCTACGTCTGGTCACCCGACGAGGACTACTGGGACGCTCCGCCCGCCGACCCCCGCGACCCCTTCTCGCACGCCTCCGGCCTCGACCTGTTCACGGCGTCGCACGACCGTCTCACGGCCCTCGGCATCCGCACCCCGAGCCTGCTGTTCGCCGACCCCACCCACACGCACCTGCCCGCGGACGCCGCGATCGTCGAGGACCTCCCCGGCGGCACCCTGGAGGAGTTGCTGCGCCGCGACCCCCACGCGGCGACCGGCCCGCTGAAGGACCTCGCCGCCGCTCTGACCGCGATGCGCGCCCACACCGCCCCCCGCTTCGGCAAGGTCGCCCTCGTCGACGGCGGGGGATCCGCGCACGGCACCTCCTGCGAAGCCGTCGTACGGGACCGCGCACTGCGGGACACCGAGGAGGCCGCGGCCCGCGAGCCCCGTGTCGCGGCCGTGCACGACCGGCTCGACCACCGCCTGCACGAGCTCTTCGCGGCGGTGCGCCCCCGCGCCCGCCACACTGTCGTCCACGGCGAACTGGGCCCCGACCACGTCCTGCTGGACGCGGACGGCCGTCCGGCACTGATCGACATCGAAGGACTGATGTACTTCGACGCCGAGTGGGAGCACGCCTTCCTCCAGCTCCGCTTCGGCCCCCACTACGAGCTCCTGCGCACCGACGACCTCGACGAGGACCGGCTGCGCCTGTACCGCCTCGCCCTGCACCTGTCCCTGGTGGCGGGTCCCCTGCGGCTCCTCGACGGCGACTACCCGGACCCGGGGCCGATGCGGGGCATCGCGGAACACAACCTCGAGCACGCACTGGAGTTCGTACGACGATGACCGGCATGCACTGGGCACTGGTAGGGGTGGCCGCGACACTGCTGGTGGCGGGCGCGGCGGCGGGTGTCGCCGCGATCGCGTCGGGCCGGCTGCCGCCGTGGGGCGGGCGCAGGATCATGCGGCCGGAGCTGTGGGGACACGGCACGCTGGTGAGCGCCGTCGGCATGTCCGGTTACCTGTTCCTCGGCCCCCTGAACGAGGCCCCTTTCGCCCGCATGCCCATCGCGGCCGCGGGCTTGGCGGTGTATTTCGCCGGCACGGCGATACAGATGTCGGCCCGGCGCCCCGGCCGCACCCCGGACGCCGCCGCTACGAAGAACGCCTCCTGATCTTCGAGCCCAGCCACACCAGGGGGTCGTACTTGCGGTCGACCGCCCGTTCCTTCAGCGGGATCAGGGCGTTGTCCGTGATCCTGATGCCCTCGGGGCAGACCTCCGTGCAGCACTTGGTGATGTTGCAGTAGCCGAGGCCGTGCTCGTCCTGGGCCGTGCGCTTGCGGTCCAGGCCCCGCTCGGCCGCCGCGTCCAGCGGGTGCATGTCCAGTTCCGCGACCCGCATGAGGTAGCGCGGGCCCGCGAACGCCTGCTTGTTCTCCTCGTGGTCGCGGACCACGTGGCAGGTGTTCTGGCACAGGAAGCACTCGATGCACTTGCGGAACTCCTGCGAGCGGTCGACGTCCTCCTGCATCATGCGGTACTCGCCCGGGCCGAGCCCCTCGGGCGGGACGAAGGCCGGGACCTCGCGCGCCTTGACGTAGTTGAAGCCGACGTCCGTCACCAGGTCGCGGATCACCGGGAAGGTGCGCAGGGGAGTGACGGTGATTGTCTCCTCCCGGTCGAACACCGACATCCGCGTCATGCACATCAACCGCGGCCGCCCGTTGATCTCCGCCGAGCACGAACCGCACTTGCCGGCCTTGCAGTTCCAGCGCACCGCGAGATCCGGGGCCTGGGTGGCCTGAAGACGATGGATGATGTCCAACACCACCTCGCCGTCGTTGACCTCGACCTTGAAGTCCTCCAGGCCGCCGCCGCTCACATCGCCCCGCCACACCTTGAAGCGGGCTTCGTAGCTGCTCATTCGTACAGCTCCTCTTCGGCGAGGTACTTCACCAGCTCCTCCTTCTCGAAGAGGGCGAGCAGGTCGGGGCGGATGGGTTCGGTGGTCTCCCGGGTGAGCGCGATCTGGCCCCGGACCGGGTCCGTCGCCGCCAGGCCCCCCGTCGGGTCGGTGAGCCGGCACAGCAGGTTGACCCGCCGCCACGCGCGGTCCATCGACGGGAAGTCCTCGCGGGTGTGACCGCCGCGCGACTCCGTGCGCTCCAGCGCGGCCCGCGCCACGCACTCGCTGACCAGCAGCATGTTCCGCAGGTCCAGCGCCAGATGCCAGCCCGGGTTGTACTGCCGGTGCCCCTCGACGCCCGCCCGGCGCGCCCGCACCCGCAGCTCCGCCAGCTTCTTCAGCGCCTGCTGCATCTCCGACTCGCGGCGGATGATGCCGACCAGGTCGTTCATGGTCTGCTGGAGTTCCTGGTGCAGGGCGTAGGGGTTCTCCGGCGGGCGGCCCTCCTCCCCGATGCCCTCGCCGGGCGCCGGACCCTCCGCCGAGAACGGGCGCAGCGCCTCGGCCGCCGCCGTGTCCACCTGGACGTCGTCCACGCCGGGCCGCTCGGGCAGCCCCATGGCGTACTGCGCCGCGTGCAGACCGGCCCGGCGCCCGAACACCAGCAGGTCGGAGAGCGAGTTGCCGCCCAGCCGGTTGGAGCCGTGCATCCCGCCGGCCACCTCCCCGGCCGCGTACAGGCCCGTGACCCCACGGGCCGCCGCCGTGTCCGAGTCGACCGCCACACCGCCCATCACGTAGTGGCAGGTCGGCCCGACCTCCATCGCCTCCGCGGTGATGTCGACGTCCGCCAGCTCCTTGAACTGGTGGTACATCGACGGCAGCCGACGCCGGACGACCTCGGCGGGCATGCGCGTCGACACGTCCAGGAAGACACCGCCGTGCGGGGAACCCCGGCCCGCCTTCACCTCGGCGTTGATGGCACGCGCCACCTCGTCCCGGGGCAGCAGCTCGGGCGGGCGGCGGTTGTGCTCCGGGTCGTCGTACCAGCGGTCGGCCTCCGCCTCCGTCTCCGCGTACTTCTCCTTGAAGACGTCGGGGATGTAGTCGAACATGAACCGCTTGCCGTCGGAGTTCATCAGCACCCCGCCGTCGCCGCGCACCGACTCGGTGACGAGGATGCCCTTCACCGACGGCGGCCAGACCATGCCGGTCGGGTGGAACTGCACGAACTCCATGTTCAGCAGCGGCGCCCCGGCGAGCAGCGCCAGCGCGTGCCCGTCGCCGGTGTACTCCCAGGAGTTCGACGTCACCTTGAAGGACTTGCCGATGCCGCCTGTCGCGATCACGACCGCCGGGGCTTCGAGGACGAAGAAGCGGCCGGACTCGCGCTCGTAGGCGAAGACACCCGACACCCGACCCGCGGCGGAGCCGCTGTCGGATGCCGTGTCCTTCAGGATGCGGGTGACCGTGCACTCCTGGAACACCTTCAGCCGGGACTCGTAGTCGCCGGTCTCCTCCTTGTCCTCCTGCTGGAGCGCGACGATCTTCTGCTGGAGCGTGCGGATCAGCTCGAGCCCCGTACGGTCACCGACGTGCGCCAGGCGCGGGTACTCGTGGCCGCCGAAGTTGCGCTGGGAGATCTTCCCGTCCTCCGTACGGTCGAACAGGGCGCCCCAGGTCTCCAGCTCCCAGACCCGGTCGGGTGCCTCCCGGGCGTGCAGCTCGGCCATCCGCCACTGGTTGAGGAACTTCCCGCCGCGCATGGTGTCGCGGAAGTGCACCTGCCAGTCGTCGTGCGGGTTGGCGTTGCCCATCGCCGCTGCGATGCCGCCCTCCGCCATCACCGTGTGCGCCTTGCCGAACAGCGACTTGCAGATCACGGCCGTGCGGGCACCGCGCTCACGCGCCTCGATGGCGGCGCGCAGGCCGGCGCCGCCGGCCCCGACCACGACCACGTCCCACTCCTGCCGGTCGACCACGGACATCACTAGGCCTCACTGTCGTCAGAAGAAGCGCGGATCGGCGAAGACGCCGGACGCCACCAGGTACACGTAGAAGTCGGCGAGGGCCACGCTGACCAGGGACGCCCACGCCAGCAGCATGTGCCGGGCGTTGAGCCGGCTGATGAACACCCACGCCTTGTAGCGCACCGGGTGCTGCGAGAAGTGCTTGAGCTTTCCGCCGACGATGTGCCGGCAGGAATGGCAGGAGAGCGTGTACGCCCAGATCAGCACGATGTTCACCAGGAAGACCAGGGTGCCGAGCCCCATGTGGCCCCAGTGGTAGTGCCGGTCGCGGAAGGCGAGCACGGTGTCGTAGGTGAGGACGCCCGCCACCAGGAGCGCCGCGTAGAAGAAGTACCGGTGGACGTTCTGCAGGATCAGCGGGAAGCGGGTCTCACCGGTGTACTTCTTGTGCGGCTCCGCCACCGCGCAGGCCGGGGGCGACGCCCAGAAGCCGCGGTAGTAGGCCTTGCGGTAGTAGTAGCAGGTCAGGCGGAAGCCCAGCGGGAAGATCAGGATGATGATCGCCGGGGAGATCGCCCACCAGCTGCCGAAGAGGTCCGCGTTGGGCCCCGCGTGCATGGTCCGGCACCGCTCGGCCAGGCACGGCGAGTAGAACGGCGAGACGTACGGCGCGGCGTAGTAGTGCGCGTCGGCGAAGGCGCGCCAGGTGGAGTACACGACGAAGGCCAGCAGCCCGGCGGCGGTGCCGGCCGGGGCCAGCCACCAGCGGTCGGTGCGCAGGTGGTGCCCGGGGATCGCGGCGCGCCTGCCGGTCCGCTCGCCTCCGGGCGCGGCGGCGTGGGTGTCGGGGGATTCGGTGCCAGTGGCCAACTTGGGACGCACCTTCTTCGTCAGGGGGCGTGCCGGTCGCGGGCGCCGAGACCCTCGTCGTCCGAGTCCGTCCACAGGGTGGTGTCGTACGGGGTGTCGGGGATGGCGACGAGATCGGGCCGCCGCAAGGCGCCTGCCGCACTGGCCGCCTCGCGCAGCAGCGCCACGCTCTCGCGCAGGTGGTCGGCGTCGGTGCGGACACGGCGGATGTCGAGCCCGCCGCCGCCCATCTGCCGCTCCAGCCGCCCCACCGACCGGCACAGGTCGTCGAGGCAGCGCTGGACCGATGTCAGTTCCTCGTGCACGGACATGACGTGACCTCGCTTCCACGGGTCCCTCGGACCGGGCCGGCAACGCTCATGCGCCTGCGAGTGTTGCGCGTCACACCGACCCTGGGGAAGGGACATGCAGCGATTGGCCGACGCACGGGGGTGTGTGCGGGTGCGTTTTCGAATCTCCCGCCACGCCGGGGTGAAGGCGGCGGCGGGCCGGACAGGCGGGCGGCTGCGCCACATGGGTGAGCTTGCCCCGCCGCGTCGTCGTGTCGCCGCATCCCGTCGGCCCCTTTCCTCTTCAGTGGGCGCATACATCTGATCAGCTCCAAATACCCCCAATACTCCCAAACCGGATCATAGCGCCCTAACCCCGCTCATCCGCGGAGCGGCCTCTCGGAGGTAGACGTGATGTCCCACGACGGCGTCGGACCGCGCGCGGTACTGCGTTCGGTCGCGTTCCTCACCGCGGGAGCCCTCGCGGCCTCGGCGCTCGCCGCCTGCAGCGCCGACGACGAGCAGAAGAGCAAGCCGGTCGCCGCGCAGGACGTCGCTCCCGCCGCCCGCGCCCTCCTCGCCGACGGGGGCACCCTGCGCTGGGCCGTCGACGCCGTGCCCGAGACTCTGAACACCTTCCAGGCGGACGCCGACGCCGCGACCACCCGGATCGCGGGCGCCGTCCTGCCCTCGCTGTTCCGGCTGGACGCACAGGGCCGCCCGCAGCGCGATCCGGACTTCCTGGAGTCCGCCAAGGTGGTGTCGACCGAGCCCAAGCAGGTCGTCGTCTACCGCCTCAACCAGCAGGCCGTCTGGAGCGACGGCCGGCAGATCGGCGCCGACGACTTCGCCGCCCAGTGGCGGGCCCTCGCCGGCAAGGACAACGCCTACTGGACCGCCCGCAACGCCGGCTACGACCGCATCGAGAAGGTGGAGCGCGGGGCGAACAACCTCGAGGTCAAGGTCACCTTCGCCAAGCCGTACGCCGACTGGCGGTCGCTGTTCTCGCCGCTGTACCCGAAGGACGTCACGGGCACCCCGGACGGTTTCAACGACGCGGCCAGAAGCGGCCTGAAGGTCACTGCCGGCCCCTTCTCCCTCGCCAAGGTGGACCGCAAGGGCGGGGAGGTCACCCTCGCCCGCAATCCGCGTTGGTGGGGACGGCCCGCCAAGCTCTCCCAGATCGTGCTCGTGGCCGTGCCGCTCGACCAGCGGGCCGCCGCGCTCGCCGACGGCAAGGTCGACATGGCGGAGGTGAACCCGGAGGACGCCGAGCGGATCACCCGTGCCGCCCGCGACAAGGGCGGCAAGCCCCTTCAGGGCCCTTCCGCGATCCCCGGCGGCGCCACGGGCGCGCCCGGTGCCGAGCAGCAGGCCGGTGCCGAGCAGCAGCAGGCCCTGCGCGGCTTCGTGATCCGCAAGTCCCTGGAACCCGCCTACACCCAGCTCGCCCTCAACGGCTCCCGGGGCCCCCTCACCGACGAGCGGGTGCGCCGGGCGATCGCCCGCGCCCTGGACCGCACCGAGCTGGCCGGGCTGGTCCTCAAGCCGCTCGGGCTGCCCGCCGTTCCGGTCGGCAGCCACCTGGCGCTCGCCGGGCAGGAGGCCTACGAGGACAACAGCGGCTCCCTCGGCAAACAGGACACCGCCCAGGCGCAGGCACTGCTGACCGAGGCGGGCTGGGAGCCCGGCGGGGCGGTCAAGGGAGCGCCGAAGAAGAAGAGCGCGGCCGGACCGGAGGGCCACAAGGCGGAGCACGGGAACGGCACGGGCGACGACGGCGCCGATATCGTCGGCCAGGACAACAAGCCGCCCGCCCAGCACGACCCCCGCGACCACGCGAACAAGCCCGCCGACGAACAGGCGGGCCGGCGCCTCGACGGCGAGCTCCAGCAGGAGCACGGCCGGCGTCCGGGCGGGGCGCCGGGGGCGTACGCGCCCAAGGGCACGGCCGCCCCGGGCGGCGCCGCCTCCGGAGTGCTCGCCAAGGACGGCAAGGCGCTGCAGCTGCGGTTCGTGCTGCCCTCCGGGCCGGGCTCGAAGACCCTGCGGACCGTGGGCGACCGCATCGCCCGCATGCTGCAGAAGATCGGGATCCGCACGGAGATCACCGACGTCCCCGACGACAGCTACTTCAAGGACCACGTCGCCTCCGGGGACTACGACCTGGCGCTGTACTCCTGGCCCGCGACCGCGTTCCCCGCGACCGACGCCCGGCCGATCTTCGCCAAGCCGGTACCGGCGGCGGACGGCTCACTGAGCGTCGAACAGAACTACACGCGGGTCGGCACCGACCAGGTGGACCAGCTCTTCGACCAGGCGATCGCCACACTGGACGAGGACGAGGAACGCGACCTGGTCCGCAAGGCCGACGCCCGCATCTGGGCCACGGCGGCCTCCATCCCGCTCTACCAGCGCCCCCAGCTCACAGCCGCCCGCACCAACCTGGCCAACGCGGGCTCGTTCGGCTTCGAGACGCCGGTCTACGAGGACATGGGCTACCTGAAGAAGGGCGCAAAACCGTCTCCGCGGGCTTCCTAGCTGCGGGCAGTCGTGCCGCTGGGGCGATGGGGGTCCCCCTGCTCGAGCGGAGCCGAGAGCTTGGGGGAGGGTGGGCGCAGCGGGCACCCCGTGGCGCCGGGTTGCGCACCCCACCCCCGCCCAGCCTCGCTACCGGGCGCCGCAAACCCCCCTGAGCTGCACCAACGTAACCCGGCCCCCCCAAGCGGCAGCGCCCCCGTACCATGGGGTGAGGCCGTGGCACGTTCAGCCCGGCAGGGCGCGCGTACCGAGGACGTACGCGCAGCCGTCCTCACCACTCCGGGAGTACGCCGCAATATGGCTGTGACTGCAACGCGTCACGACATCCGCAACGTCGCCATCGTCGCCCACGTCGACCACGGCAAGACGACCATCGTCGACGGCATGCTGAAGCAGGCCGGCGCCTTCGCCGCCCATCAGCTCGAGCAGGTCGACGACCGGGTCATGGACTCGAACGACCTGGAGCGTGAGAAGGGCATCACGATCCTCGCCAAGAACACGGCGGTGAAGTACCACCCCAAGGACGGCGGGGACCCCATCACCATCAACATCATCGACACCCCCGGCCACGCCGACTTCGGCGGCGAGGTCGAGCGCGGTCTGTCGATGGTGGACGGTGTCGTCCTGCTGGTCGACGCCTCCGAGGGCCCGCTGCCGCAGACCCGTTTCGTGCTGCGCAAGGCGCTCCAGGCCCGGCTGCCCGTCATCCTGTGCATCAACAAGACGGACCGCCCCGACGCCCGTATCGACGAGGTCGTCAACGAGACCTACGACCTCTTCCTCGACCTGGACGCCGACGAGGAGCAGATCGAGTTCCCGATCGTCTACGCCTGCGGCCGTGACGGCATCGCCTCCCTCACCAAGCCGGAGAACGGCACGGTCCCGTCCGACTCCACCAGCCTGGAGCCGTTCTTCTCCACGATCCTGGAGCACATCCCGGCGCCGACCTACGACGAGGACGCCCCGCTCCAGGCCCACGTCACCAACCTGGACGCCGACAACTTCCTCGGCCGTATCGCGCTGCTCCGCGTCGAGCAGGGCGAGCTGCGCAAGGGCCAGACCGTCGCCTGGATCAAGCGCGACGGGACCATCAGCAACGTCCGCATCAGCGAGCTGATGATGACCGAGGCCCTCACCCGCAAGCCCGCCGAGAAGGCCGGCCCGGGTGACATCTGCGCCGTCGCCGGTATCCCCGAGATCATGATCGGCGAGACCCTGGCCGACCCCGAGAACCCCATCGCGCTGCCGCTGATCACGGTCGACGAACCCGCGATCTCCATGGTCATCGGTACGAACACCTCGCCGCTGGTCGGCAGGGGCGGCACCGGCAAGGGCGCCAACGCCAAGGCCACGGTCAAGGACCGCAAGGTCACCGCCCGCCAGGTCAAGGACCGTCTCGACCGCGAGCTGATCGGCAACGTCAGCCTCCGGGTGCTGGACACCGACCGCCCGGACGCCTGGGAGGTGCAGGGCCGCGGTGAGCTGGCGCTGGCCATCCTGGTCGAGCAGATGCGCCGCGAGGGCTACGAGCTGACCGTCGGCAAGCCGCAGGTCGTCACCAAGGAGATCGACGGCAAGACGTACGAGCCGTTCGAGCGCATGACGATCGACGTGCCCGAGGAGCACATGGGCGCGGTCACCCAGCTCATGGGCGTCCGCAAGGGCCGTATGGACAACATGTCCAACCACGGCTCGGGCTGGGTGCGCATGGAGTTCGTGGTGCCCTCCCGCGGTCTCATCGGCTTCCGCACCGAGTTCCTGACCAGCACCCGCGGCACGGGCATCGGCCACTCCATCCACGAGGGCTTCGAGCCCTGGGCCGGCCCGCTCCAGACCCGTAACAACGGCTCGCTGGTGGCCGACCGCTCCGGCTCCGTCACCGCGTTCGCGATGACGAACCTCCAGGAGCGCGGCACCCTGTTCGTGGAGCCGGGCACCGAGGTGTACGAGGGCATGATCGTCGGCGAGAACTCCCGCTCCGACGACATGGACGTCAACATCACCAAGGAGAAGAAGCTCACCAACATCCGGTCCGCCACGGCCGACATCGCCGAGTCGATCGTGCCGCCGCGCAAGCTGTCGCTCGAGCAGTCCCTGGAGTTCTGCCGCGACGACGAGTGCGTCGAGGTGACGCCGGAGGCGGTCCGCATCCGCAAGGTCGTCCTGGACCAGCGTGAGCGGGCCCGCGCCGCGAGCCGCGCCAAGCACAGCTGATTTCCGGCCACCTACCGGCCGCCTACGACAGGGTCGGGCGCTCCGCGAGACGGGGTGCCCGGCCCTGTCGTGCAGAACGAGCGGGATAGGGAAAACCCTTCACTTCCTCAAGGGAGCCGCACAGCCCGACCTGTGCGCACTACCCTGCTGACGAGGTGCATTCCGGCCATGCCAGGCGGATCGCCGGCGAACGGGCTTCGCGGCGGCGGCCGTTCACCCGAACAGGACGGCGCGTGCACGGTGCGCATCGGTGTGCGTGTACGCCAGCGGCGCCCCCCGCACACCTTCACCGTAACCGCAACCGGATTTTTTCCCCGAGTGTCCGGAATGCGGACACCCAGCCCCGGTAGATGTGTAACAAGTCCGTTTCGCAGGGATCTTTCGGCAAACCGTTTGTCCGGATTTTGGAAGATGTACGGGCCAGGTGTGATGGAACCGAGACCTTAGGGGTGTGGTTCGTCCCTGGTGGATGGCAGATAGTTAGGCGCGTAGAGCTCGGATCAACGGGTCATGCGCTATCGGTGGCGCCGACTCACGAGCGCGGGGGACACCTGAACGTTTCAGGCGCCGGTGACGGCGACGTGTCAGGTGTCCTCCCATGCGGTGAACCATTGGACTCATGAGGAGGAGCCCCATGCGTGGTGCCAAGAGCGCCAAGTGGGTTGCGATAGCCGCGGTTGTGGCGCTGGGCGCGACGGCCTGTGGTGGTGGCGGGGACAGCGGCTCGGGCGGCGGCAAGAGCAACGGCATCGTGTCGATGGAGATCGGTGAGCCGCAGAACAGCCTGGTCCCCACCAACACGTACGAGACCGAGGGCGGCCAGGTCATCAACGCTCTCTTCACGGGTCTGACCAAGCTCGACGGCAACAACAAGGTCGTCAACGCCATGGCGCAGTCGATCGAGACCAAGGACAACAAGGTCTGGACGATCAAGCTGAAGCCGGGCTACACCTTCCACAACGGTGAGAAGGTCACCGCCCAGTCCTTCATCGACGCCTGGAACTACGGCGCCAACCAGACCAACGCCCAGCAGACCAACCCGCTGTTCAGCCACATCCAGGGCTACAAGGACCTGAACCCGGGCGAGGGCAAGAAGCCCAAGACCGACAAGATGTCGGGTCTGAAGGCCATCGACGACAACACCCTCCAGGTCACCCTGGACGGTCCGTTCTCGGCGTTCCCGTCGCAGCTGTCCTTCACCGCGTTCGTCCCGGTGCCCAAGGCGTTCTTCAAGGACCCGAAGGGCTTCGGCGAGGCCCCGATCGGCAACGGCCCCTTCATGATGAAGGGGAAGGTCAAGCACAACCAGGAGATCGACACCGTCAAGTACGACAAGTACCCGGACGCCTCGAAGATCGAGGTCAAGGGTGTCGACTTCAAGATCTACTCGAACCTGGACACGGCCTACAAGGACCTGGTCGCGGGCAACCTCGACATCGACATCAACGTCCCGACCTCGGGTCTGCCGACCTACAAGAAGGACCTGCCGGGCCGCACGATCGACGAGGCCGACTCGGCCGTCGGCTACATCGGCTTCCCGATCAAGTACAACAAGGCGTTCCAGAACGCGGACCTGCGCAAGTCCATCTCCATGGCGATCGACCGGAAGACGATCGCCGAGAAGGTCTTCGTCGGTGCCCGTACGCCCGCGGACGACTACATCAGCCCCATCATCGACGGCTACCGCAAGGGCGCCTGCGGTGAGGCCTGCACCTACAACCCGAGCAAGGCCAAGGAGCTCTACAAGCAGGCCGGCGGGCTGCCCGGCAACTCGCTGGAGATCGGCTACAACGCCGACGGCGGCCACAAGGAGTGGGTCGAGGCGGTCGCCAACCAGCTCCAGCAGAACCTGGGCATCAAGGTGACGGCCAAGCCGTTCGAGCAGTTCCAGGCCATCCTCAACGACCTGGACGCGAAGAAGTACCAGGGCGCGTTCCGCATGGCCTGGAGCATGGACTACCCGGACATGGAGGACTACCTCCGTCCGGTCTTCTCGAAGGACGCCATCGCCAACGGCTCCAACTACTCCGGTTACGTCAACGAGGAGTTCGAGAAGCTCCTCGTCAAGGGCGACCAGGCCCCGACGCACGAGGACGCCGTCAAGATCTACCAGCAGGCCGACGACGTCCTCCTGAAGGATCTGCCGTACATCCCGGTGTACTTCTACACGCTGAACGCAGGCTTCAGCGAGAACATCAAGTCGATGACGGTCGCCGGCCACCAGGTCCTCTGGGACACGGTCAAGCTCGGCTGAGCCGTATCTGAGCAGGTCCGACACGCGGCCAGAGGGTGAGCAGGGGGAGGGGCTCGAAGCCTTCCCCTGCTCACCCCTTCTGCCGTCTCCCGTCCGACAGTGCCGCCGCCCCGGCCACGGGCGGATCGAGCACCCCCCTCTGGAGCACCCATGGGCCGATACGTCGTGCGCCGCCTCCTGCAGGTGATCCCTGTGGTGATAGGCGTCACGTTCATCATCTTCTGTCTGGTCTTCGCGCTGCCCGGCGACCCGATCCAGGCACTGGCCGGCGACAAGCGCGCCGACCCGAACATCGCGGCGATCCTCCGCGCGCATTACCACCTGAACGAGCCGCTGTACCAGCAGTACTGGCACTACATCAGTGGCGTCTTCACCGGTGACCTCGGTGAGACCTACAACGGCCGTGCCATCTCGGACATCGTCGCCGAGCGGTTCCCGGTCACGCTCAAGCTGGGCCTGACAGCCTTCGCCATCGAGGCCGTCATCGGCATCCTGGCGGGCATCATGTCGGCCCTGAAGAAGGGCAAGTTCCTCGACAACGTGGTGCTGGTCGCCACCCTCCTGCTGATCTCCATCCCGGTCTTCGTGCTGGGCAGCGTCCTTCAGCTGGAGCTCGGCGTGAACCTCAAGGCCACGCCGGTCGCCGGCATCGACAAGGGCTGGCCGCAGAGCTACATCCTCCCGGCCATCGTGCTCGCCTCGACCTCGATGGCCTATATCGCGCGACTGGTACGGACGAGCCTGACGGAGTCGATCCGGGCCGACTACGTCCGCACCGCGATCGCGAAGGGCCTGCCGCGGCGCCGGGTCATCGGCCTGCACGCGATGCGCAACTCCCTGATCCCGGTCGTCACCTTCCTGGGCTTCGACCTCGGCGCCCTGATGGGCGGCGCCATCATCACCGAGCGGGTGTTCAACATGCCCGGTATCGGTGGCCAGCTGGCCCAGTCCGTCTATCTGCGCGAACGGCCGATCGTCGTCGGCCTGGTGACCCTGCTGGTGCTGATCTACCTGGCCGCCAACCTCCTCGTAGACCTGATGTACGCCGTGCTCGACCCGAGGATCCGCTATGAGTGAGAAGACGATAGAGAGGCCCACCACCGACGAGGCCTCGCTCGCCAAGGAGATCGAGGCCGAGGAGAAGGCGGCGGCCCGTCAGGCCAGCCTGCTCAAGGACGGCTGGGCGGACCTGCGCAAGCGGCCCATGTTCCTCGGAACCGCCTTCATCATCGTCTGCCTGCTCGCGCTGGCGATCGTGCCCAGCCTGTTCACGGCACGCTCCCCGTTCTCCGACGGCTTCTGCCAGCTGCAGAACTCCATGAACGGGCCGACGTCCGGGCACTGGTTCGGCTTCGACGTGCAGGGCTGCGACATCTACACGCGGACCGTGTACGGCACCCGCAACTCGATCGTCGTCGGCGTGGTGACCACCATCGCCACCACTCTGATCGGCGGCCTGGTGGGCATGCTGGCCGGTCTGGTCGGCGGCTGGGTCGACGCGGTGCTGTCCCGGATCACCGAGGTCTTCTCGGCCCTGCCGCTCATCGTCGGCGGTCTGCTGATCATGTCGATCTGGGGCGGCGGCGACGTGTGGACGGTGTCGTTCATCATGGCGATCCTCGGCTGGCCGCAGGTCTTCAGGATCATGCGCGGCGAGGTCATCTCGAACAAGTACAACGACTACGTGATGGCCGCCCGTGCGCTCGGCGCGGGCTCGGGCCGGATCGCGTTCCGGCACATCCTGCCGAACACGCTCGCCCCCGTCATCGTCATCACCACCATGAACCTCGGTGTCTACATCGCCGCCGAGGCCGCCCTGTCCTACCTGGGCATCGGCATCCAGTACCCCAACATCTCGTGGGGTCTGATGATCAGTGACGCCCAGGACCGGTTCCTGACCTCGCCGCACGCGCTGCTGTTCCCGGCCGGCGCCCTGAGCATCACCGTGCTGGCGTTCATCATGCTCGGCGACGTCGTCCGCGACGCCTTCGACCCGAAGATGCGCTGAGGGAGGCGTACGTGACCACCATCCAACCGACGGACGCCGTCCCGGCTCCGCGACCCGGCGATGCCGAGAAGACCGGCCCGCTGCTCGAAGTGCGTGACCTGCACGTCGAGTTCCAGACCCGCGAGGGTGTGGTCCGGGCCGTCAACGGCGTCAACTACTCGGTGAACTCCGGGGAGACGCTCGCCGTGCTCGGCGAGTCCGGCTCCGGCAAGTCCGTGACCGCGCAGGCGATCATGGGCATCCTCGACATGCCGCCGGCCCGCATCCCGCAGGGAGAGATCCGCTTCTACGGCGAGGACATGCTGAAGATGTCCGCCGAGGAGCGACGCAAGCTGCGCGGCGCGCGGATCGCGATGATCTTCCAGGACGCGCTCTCCGCGCTCAACCCCGTGCTCAGCGTGGGTTTCCAGCTCGGTGAGATGTTCCGCGTCCACCGGGGACTGTCCCGCAAGGAGGCCAAGGCCAAGGCGATCGAGCTGATGGACCGGGTGAAGATCCCGGCGGCCGCGGCGCGCGTGAACGACTACCCGCACCAGTTCTCCGGCGGTATGCGCCAGCGCATCATGATCGCCATGGCGCTCGCCCTGGAGCCGGACCTGATCATCGCCGACGAGCCGACCACGGCCCTCGACGTGACCGTCCAGGCCCAGGTGATGGACCTGCTCGCGGAGCTGCAGCGCGAGTACCACATGGGCCTGATCCTCATCACCCACGACCTGGGTGTCGTGGCGGACGTCGCCGACAAGATCGCGGTGATGTACGCGGGCCGCATCGTGGAGACGGCGCCGGTGCACGAGCTGTACAAGCGCCCGGCCCACCCCTACACCCGGGGTCTGCTCGACTCGATCCCGCGCCTGGACCAGAAGGGCCAGGACCTCTACGCGATCAAGGGTCTGCCGCCCAACCTGCTGAAGGTGCCCGGCGGTTGCGCCTTCAACCCGCGGTGCGAGAAGGCGCAGGACATCTGCCGCACGGAGCGTCCGCCGCTGGTCCCGGTGACCGAGCGGGACGGAACCGAACTGCCCGGCCGCGCCAGCGCGTGCCACTTCTGGAAGGAGACGATCCATGGCTGAGCCGACCAAGACCGGCGAGCCGCAGGACGCGACACCGAACGTCTCCGCCGTGGACGTCGCCGACGTGCACTCCGAGGAGGAGGCGGTCGCCGCCCTCGACGCGCCGGTCGACCGGGGCGAGCCGATTCTGCAGGTGCGCAACCTGGTCAAGCACTTCCCGCTGACGCAGGGCATCGTCATCAAGCGTCAGATCGGCGCGGTCAAGGCCGTCGACGGCGTCTCCTTCGACCTCTACCAGGGCGAGACCCTGGGCATCGTGGGTGAGTCCGGATGCGGCAAGTCGACGGTGGCCAAGCTCGTGATGAACCTCGAGCGGGCGACCGCCGGTGAGATCTTCTACAAGGGCCAGGACATCACCAAGCTGTCCGGCAAGGCCCTCAAGGCGGTCCGCCGCAACATCCAGATGATCTTCCAGGACCCGTACACGTCGCTCAACCCGCGTATGACGGTGGGCGACATCATCGGCGAGCCCTTCGACATCCACCCCGAGGTGGCCCCCAAGGGCGACCGGCGCCGCAAGGTGCAGGAGCTCCTCGACGTCGTGGGTCTCAACCCGGAGTACATCAACCGCTACCCGCACCAGTTCTCGGGCGGTCAGCGCCAGCGCATCGGCATCGCCCGCGGCCTGGCCCTGAACCCCGAGGTCATCATCTGCGACGAGCCGGTCTCCGCCCTGGACGTGTCGGTCCAGGCGCAGGTCATCAACCTGATGGAGCGACTGCAGGACGAGTTCAACCTCTCCTACATGTTCATCGCGCACGACCTGTCGATCGTCCGGCACATCTCGGACCGCGTGGGCGTGATGTACCTCGGCAAGATCGTCGAGATCGGCGACGACGAGCAGATCTACGACCACCCGACGCACCCCTACACCCAGGCGCTGCTGTCGGCGGTCCCCGTGCCGGACCCGGAGGCCCGTGAGCACCGCGAGCGGATCATCCTCACCGGCGACGTGCCGTCCCCGGCCAACCCGCCCTCGGGCTGCAGCTTCCGCACCCGTTGCTGGAAGGCCACGGACAGGTGCGCCGAGGAGGTGCCGCTGCTGGCGGTCCCCGAGCGCTTCAAGGGCGCGGACTCCCCCGCGGCCCACGAGTCGGCGTGCCACTTCGCCGAGGAGAAGGACGTCGTGCACGCGGCCTGACGTCCGCCTGGCCTCTGTTCGGTTCCCGGTACCTCGTCAGGTGCCGGGAACCGGCGTTTTCCGGAGGCGACGGGGCGCCCGGACCGTCAAGGGGCGACGACGGTCCGAGCCCAGTGGCACGCCACCTGCCCGCCGTCACCACCGCCCAGCACCTCCAGGTCCCGGGTCCGGCACGCGTCCGCGACGCCCGCCCGTTCCGCCTCCCCGCCGGCCAGGATCTGGCAGCGGGGGTGGAAGCGGCAGCCCGTGGGGATGCGGGAGGGGTCCGGAGGTTCGCCCGACAGGACGACAGGCGCGCCCGGGGCTTCCGGGAGGACCGAGAGCAGCGCCTGGGTGTAGGGGTGCCGTGGGGCGGTGAGTACCTGTTCGACGTCGCCCGTCTCCACGATCCGGCCGAGGTACATCACCGCCACCCGGTCCGCGATGTTCCACGCCAGGCCCAGATCGTGCGTCACGACGAGCGCGGACAGGCCCAGTTCGGTGCGCAGGCGCAGCAGCAGGGCCAGGATCTCGCCGCGCACCGAGGCGTCGAGGGAGGCCACCGGCTCGTCGGCGACGATCAGTTCCGGGTCCAGGACGAGCGCGCCCGCGATCACCACGCGCTGGCGCTGGCCTCCCGACAGCTCGTGCGGATAGCGCAGGAAGAAGCGCTCCGGTGGGCGGAGCCCCGCCCGGGAGAGGGCCCCCGCGACCGCCGTCTGCTCGTCTCCGCCGTACCCGTGGATCCGCAGCCCCTCCGCGACCGCCTCGTACACCGTGTGCCGGGGGTTGAGCGATCCGCTCGGGTCCTGGAGCACCAGCTGGACGCGCCTGCGGTACGCCTTCAGGGCCCGGGCGGAGTAGTCGAGCGGCCGTCCGGCGAAGCGGACGCTTCCCGACGTCGGCGGTACCAGGCCGAGCAGTGCCCGGGCCAGTGTCGTCTTGCCGCAGCCAGACTCGCCGACCAGCGCCACGATCTCCCCGGGCCGGATGTCGAGGTCCACACCGTCCACCGCCCGGGACGGCACACCGCCGTGGCGCCCGGGGAAGGTCACGCGCAGTCCCTCCGCGCTCAGCAGCGGTGATGCGGTCGGTGATGTCGTCGCGGGTGTCGTCGGTGAGGTCGTCATGGGGTGCTCCTCGCGTCCTCCGTCGCCGCCGTCGGACCGGGGGCGGGGTGTGGCGACACATGCACGCACGCCGCCCTGCGGCCCGGGCCGGCGTCCCGCAGCTCCTGGTCCTGGCCGGCGCAGCCGTCCAGGGCCACCGGGCAGCGCGGGTGGAAGGCGCAGCCGGACGGCAGGGCGGACGGGTCGGGCGGATCGCCCGCCAGGCCGTGCGGGGCATAGCGGGAGGCCGGGTCGCCGATGCGGGGGAACGCCGCGGACAGGGCCCCGGCGTACGGATGCCGGGCGTCGTCGTAGAGCTGCCGGGCCGGGCCCTCCTCGACCACCCGGCCCGCGTACATCACCGCCAGCCGGTCGCAGGTCTCGGCGAGGACGGCGAGATCGTGGCTGATCATGATCAGGCCGAGGTCCTGTTCCGCGACGAGCCGGCCGATCAGCCGCAGGATCTGCGCCTGGATCATCACGTCCAGGGCCGTCGTCGGCTCGTCGGCGATGACCAGCCGTGGGTCGCAGGCCAGCGCCATGGCGATCATCACGCGCTGGCGCTGGCCGCCGGACAGCTCGTGGGGGAACGCCGTCGCCCGTGCGGCCGGGAGGCCCACGTGTTCCAGAAGTTCGCCGGTCCTGCGCTTGGCCTCGGCCGCCGTCGCCTTGCGGTGCAGCAGCATCGGCTCGGCGATCTGGTCGCCGATCCGGTGCACCGGGTTGAGGGAGTGCATCGCTCCCTGGAAGACGATGGAGGCCCCCGCCCAGCGGACCGCCCTGACCTGCCCCCACCGCATCGTCAGCACGTCCTCGCCGTCCAGCAGGACCTGCCCGCCGACCCGGGTGCCGGGCGGCAGCAGCCGCAGCAGGGCCAGCGCCAGGGTGGACTTCCCGCAGCCCGACTCGCCCGCGATGCCGAGCCTCTGCCCTGCCTCCAGCACCAGGTCGACGCCCCGCACGGCGGCGGCCCCGCCGGCGTAGGTCACCTCCAGGTCCCGCACCTCGAGCAGCGTCAACGCTCCACCCCCAGCCGGGGGTTGAGGACGGACTCCACCGCGCGGCCGCACAGCGTGAAGGCCAGGGCGACGACGGCGATCGCGATGCCCGGCGGCACCAGGTACCACCAGTCGCCGGAGCTCACCGCGCCCGCCTCGCGGGCGTCCTGGAGCAGACCGCCCCACGACACGACCGTCGGGTCGCCCATGCCGAGGAAGGCGAGCGTCGCCTCGGCGAGGATGGACGAGGAGATCATCAGGGTTGTCTGCGCCAGCACCAGCGGCATGACGTTGGGCAGCACGTGCCGGAGCATGATGTGCGCGTGGCCGCCGCCGAGCGCCCGCGCCCGCTCGATGTAGGGCCGGGACTCCACCGCCAGCGTCTGCGCCCGCACCAGCCGGGCCGTGGTCGGCCAGGACGTCACACCGATCGCCAGGATCACCGTGCCGAGCGAGCGGGACATCACGGTGGCGAGCGCGATGGCGAGGACGAGCGTCGGCATCACCAGGAACCAGTCCGTGATCCGCATCATCACCGTGGCGTACGCGCCCCGGAAGTGCCCTGCGGTGATCCCGACCAGCGCGCCGATCGCCACGGACAGCACCGCCGCGAGCAGCCCGACCAGCAGTGAGATCCGCGAGCCCCACACCACCAGGCCCAGCAGGTTCCGCCCGAACCGGTCCGTGCCCAGCGGGAAGGCGCCGCTCGGATGCTGAAGCGGCCGGCCCGGCGCGCCGGTCACACTGGACACGTCGGAACCGACGGTCAGCGGCGCGGTGAGTGCGACCGCGGCGAACAGGACGAGGACGGCCAGGCCCACGAGCCCGGCGCGGTGCGTGCGGTAGTGCGCCCAGAAACGGGCGGCGGAGCGGCGGCGGCGCTGCCGGGCGAGCGTGCGCGGGCTCGCCTTCGCCGCCGGAGGAGTCGTGTCGGTACGGGTCGGCCCGCCCGGGGGAGTCGTGTCGGTCGTCATCGGCCCACCCGGGGGTCGAGCAGCGGATAGATCAGGTCGGCCAGCGTGTTCATGAGGATCACCGCCGAGGCGAAGACGAAGAACAGGCCCTGGACGAGGGGAAGGTCGGGCACGCTCAGCGCCTGGTAGAAGAGCCCGCCGAGGCCGGGCCAGGAGAACACGGTCTCGACGAGGATGACGCCCGCGACGGTCCGGCCGAGATTGACGAAGACCAGCGTCACGGTCGGCAGCAGCGCGTTCGGCACGGCGTGCCGGCGCCGGACCAGGTCGTCCCTCAGGCCCTTGGCGCGCGCGGTGGTCAGATAGTCGCTGCCCATCTCGTCGAGCAGCGCCGAACGGGTGACCAGCAGCGTCTGCCCGTACTCGACCGCCACCAGCGTGATCACCGGCAGGACGAGATGGTGGGCGACGTCGACGGCGTACGCGAAGCCCTCCTCGCCGCCCGACTCCATGCCGCCGGTCGGGAACACACCCGGGACCGGGCCCACGCCCACCGCGAACACGATGATGAGCAGCAGGCCCAGCCAGAAGGAGGGGATCGAGTACAGGGTCAGCGCCACACCGGTGTTGAGCCGGTCGCCGAGCCGGCCGTGGCGCCACGCCGAGCGGGTGCCGAGGACGATGCCGAGGACCGTGTAGAGGACGAACGCGGTGCCGGTGAGCAGCAGTGTGTTCGGCAGCGCCTCGGTGATCTTGTCGATGACGGGTGCCCGGAACTGGTACGACGTGCCGAGGTCGCCCGTGAGCGCCTTGCCGCAGTAGTCCGTGAACTGCTGCCACAACGGCAGGTCGAGACCGAACTCCCTGCGATAGGCCGTCAGTTGTGCGGCCGATACCGGACGGCCGCCCGTCATGAACTTCACCGGGTCGCCCGGGATCAGCCGGAAGAGGAAGAAGCTGGTCACGAGGACGGCGAGCAAGGAGACGGCGGCGCCGCCCGCCTTGCCCGCCGCGTACCGCAGGTACGGGGTGCCGGCATGTGTCCGCAGTTCGCGCGCCGGTTCCACTACTCACGGTCCTCGGCGGTGGCGCGGCGCCGCAGGCCGAGGACCACCCCGGCGCCGACGAGGACCACGACGCCCGCGACGATGCCGACGACGACCCCGGTGGACGAGGAACCGCCGGAGGAGTCACCGGAGTTCGCCGGTACGGCCGACCACCAGCTCCAGTAGCCGTCCTGGCCGTAGATGTTGCCCGCCTTCCGAGGCATGGTGGTGATCGACGCGATCTGGTCCGTCCGGTAGGCCTCGACCGCGTTCGGGTACGCCATGACGTTCATGTACCCGAGGTCGTACAGCCGCGACTCGGCCTGCTTGACGAGTGCGGCGCGTTTGGCGGGGTCGTACTCCGCGAGCTGCCGGGCGTAGAGGTCGTCGTACGTCCGGTCGCAGATGAAGTTGTCCGTGGCGGCCGTGTCCTTGGGGGTCGCCGGGAGCGCCGCGCAGGTGTGGATCGACAGCACGAAGTCGGGGTCGGGGTTGACGGACCAGCCGTCGAAGGCGAGGTCGTACCTGCCGGCGAGCCAGGGGTCGGTCACGTTGTCCAGGCAGTCGAGCGTCAGGCCGATGCCGAGCTTGCCCCACCACTCCTTCAGGTACTGGCCGACGGCCTTGTCGTTCGGGTCGGTGGCGTGGCACAGCATGCGGTAGGTGAGGGGCTTGCCGTCCTTGCCCACGCGTTTGCCGTCGGCGTTCTTCAGGTAGCCCGCCTGGTCGAGGAGCTCGGCGGCCTTCACGGGGTCGTAGGCCAGCTCCTGGGCCGCCGACGGCTTCCAGAAGTACGTGGAGAAGCGGGGCGGTATGTAGCCCTGGCCCTCGACGGCGTGGCCCTGGAAGACCTTGTCGACGAGGGTCCTGCGGTCGACGGCCATGAACAGGGCGTGCCGCACCCGCTCGTCCAGGAGGGAGGGGGCGCCGTCGCCGAACTTCTGCCCGTTCCTCGCCCGGGCGCCGGGGTTGGTGGCGATGGCGTAGAAGCGGCGGCCCGGGGCGTCGTTGACCTTGATGTCCTTCACGCCCTGGAGGGAGGCGGCCTGAGCGGGTGTCAGGGAGGGCGAGCCGGCGACGAAGGACACCTCTCCCTTGCGCAGGGCCGCCACCGCCGCGTCCTGGTCCTTGTAGTACCGGAACACCAGCTCGTCGAACTTCGGGGCGCCCCGCCAGAAGTTCTTGTTGGCCTTGAGCCGCACATAGCTGTCGGGTTTGTAGCCGGTCAGGACGAACGGCCCGTCACCGACCACGGGGAAGCTCTTGTCGTTGTTGAACGTCCCGAAGTCCCTGACCTTCTCCCAGACGTGCTTGGGCACGATCGGCACGTCGAGCGCGGTCATCGTGGCCTGGGGCTTCTTGAGCTCTATGACCAGCGTGGTGGCGTCCGGAGCCGTGACCTTCCGGAAGTTCGCGACGAAGCTGCCGTTCGCGGTGGCCGCCTTGTCGTCCGTCATCATCTTGTCGAACGTCCACGCCGCGTCCTCGGCGGTGACCTTCTGACCGTCCGACCACGTGGCGTCGGAGCGGATCGTGTACGTCCAGGTGAGCTTGTCGGCGGACGGCATCCACCGGGTGGCGAGGCCCGGGACCGGGTGGGCGTCCCCCGGGTCGTAGTCGGTCAGGTACTCGTACATCAGCCGATTGATGCTGGTACTGACCAGGCGGGTCGCGAGGAACGGGCTCAGCGAGTCCACGCTCTGGGCGACCGCCACGGTGAGGACCGCGTCGCTCTCCTTCGCCTCGGCCTGCTGTGGTAAGGCCAGAGCGGCGGAGACCGTGAGGGCGGCGGCGACGAGCCGCGCTGAACGGTGTCGTGGACGGTCCGGGCGCGAGCGCCCTCTGCCGTGCTGGTCTTGCGTGCTCATCGATGCTGACCTCACGTCATCACTGCACGGGGACGGCGGTTCGGGGAACGGCTTGATCGGGCCGGATCGGCTGACGCCGGATGGGTGATGAGTGTGTCTATCAGCGGTGCTCCGCACCCGTCAACGGTGCGTAAACATGCCCTGTGGCCTGCGGAAACGAGGCCATCGACAGCGAGTCGGCAACCATTGGTCCACACCTGTGAAGCGCCGCTGGTGGAGGCCTGACGCCCAGGCTCTCTCATTACGGGAGGCCCGGGTCCGGACGGGGTGCGGCCAGTCGGGTGGCGTTGCGTGTGATGAGGGGTCTTCGGGTCGATAGTGGCGATAACGGACAGTGTCCCGCGCCGAGGGCAGGCGCACACCCTCGAGGAGGCACCCCATGCGTGGAGCCAGGCACGCCCTGTGGGCGGCGGTGGCCGTCCTCGTGGCGGCCGCCTGTGGCGGGGGCGCGGACGGCGGCGGCACCGCGCCCGGGGTGTTCAGCTCCTCCTGGGGCGATCCGCAGAACCCGCTCGAGCCGGCCAACACCAACGAGGTCCAGGGCGGCAAGGTGCTCGACATGGTCTTCCGGGGGCTCAAGCGGTACAACCCGAGGACCGGTGCGGCCGAGGACATGCTCGCCGAGAGCATCCGGACGTCCGACTCGCGGAACTTCACCGTCACCGTCAAGGACGGCTGGACCTTCAGCAACGGGGAGCCGGTCACGGCCCGGTCCTTCGTCGACGCCTGGAACTACGGCGCGAGCCTGAGGAACAACCAGAGGAACGCGTACTTCTTCGGGTACATCGAGGGCTACGACAAGGTGCACCCGGCCTCCGGCACCCAGACCGCCGAGACCCTCTCCGGGCTGAAGGTGACCGGCCGGCGCACCTTCACCGTCCGGCTGGGCCAGAAGTTCTCCACGTTCCCGGACACCCTCGGTTACGTGGCCTTCGCCCCGCTGCCCCGGGCGTTCTTCGACCACCACGCGGACTGGCTGAAGAAGCCCGTCGGCAACGGCCCGTATCTGGTCCACTCCTACACGCGGGGCTTCATGATGTCGCTGCGGAAGTGGGGCGCCTACCCCGGACCGGACAAGGCCCGCAACAACGGCGTGGACCTGAAGGTCTACACCGACAGCAACACCGCCTACACCGATCTGCTGGCCGGCAACCTCGACCTCAGCGACGACGTGCCCGCCTCGCAGCTCAGGAACGTGAAGTCCGATCTCGGCGGCCGGTACATCACCGAGCCGGCCGGCATCATCCAGACCCTCGCCTTCCCCTACTACGACCCGCGGTGGAACAGGCCGGGGACGGAGAAGGTCCGCACGGGCCTGTCCATGGCGATCAACCGGGACCAGATCACCGACACGATCTTCCACCACACCCGCACCCCCGCCAGTGACTGGACCTCACCCGTCCTGGGCTCCGACGGCGGCTTCAAGGAAGGTCTGTGCGGCGACGCGTGCCGCTACGACCCGGACCGGGCCAAGAAGCTCATCCAGGAGGGCGGCGGACTGCCCGGCGGGCAGCTCAGGATCACCTACAACGCGGACTCCGGTTCGCACCGGGAGTGGGTGGACGCCGTGTGCAACTCCATCAACAACGCCCTCGGCAACGACCGTGCCTGCGTCGGCAACCCGGTCGGCACCTTCGCCGACTTCCGCAACCAGATCGGGCAGCACAAGATGTCCGGGCCGTTCCGCGCCGGATGGCAGATGGACTACCCGCTCATCCAGAACTTCCTCCAGCCGCTCTACTACACGAACGCCTCCTCCAACGACGGCAAGTGGTCGAACAAGGACTTCGACAAGCTCGTCGACCGGGCGAACGCCGAGAGCGACAAGGCGGCCGCGGTCGGGCTGTTCCAGCAGGCCGAGGGGGTCGTGCGGGACAACATGGCCGCCATCCCGCTCTGGTACCAGAACGGCAGCGCCGGTTACTCCCAGCGCCTCGCGAACGTGGCGCTCAACCCGTTCAGCGTCCCGGTCTACGACCAGATCGAGGTCCGCTGAGCCGCCCGCCCGCCCGCCACCCCCGGAGGCCCCATGGGACGGTACGTCGTCCGGCGCCTGCTGCAGATGATCCCGGTCTTCTTCGGCGCCACCCTGCTCATCTTCCTGATGGTGAACGTGATGGGCGACCCCGTCGCCGGCCTGTGCGGCGAACGGCAGTGCGACCCCGCCACCGCGGCCCAGCTGCGCCGGGAGTTCGGCCTCGACAAGCCCCTCTGGCAGCAATACGCGACCTACATGGGCAACGTCTTCACCGGCGACTTCGGCACCGCCTTCAACGGGCAGAAGGTCACCGAGCTGATGGCGACCGCCTTCCCGCCCACCATCCGGCTCACGATCGTCGCGATCCTCTTCGAGGTCGTCCTCGGGATCGCGCTCGGCGTGGTCACCGGGCTGCGCCGCGGGCGGCCCGTCGACACCACCGTCCTGCTGCTCACCCTCGTCGTGATCTCCGTGCCGACCTTCGTCACCGGTCTGCTGCTCCAGCTCCTGCTCGGAGTGAAGTGGGGCTGGACCAGACCGTCGGTCTCCCCGGCGGCCACCGTCGGCGAACTGATCGTGCCCGGGCTGGTCCTCGCCTCGGTCTCCCTCGCCTATGTCACCCGGCTCACCCGGACCACCCTCGCCGAGAACAGACGCTCCGACTACGTGCGCACCGCAGTCGCCAAGGGGCTGCCGCGCCGGCGTGTGATCACCCGGCATCTGCTGCGGAACTCGCTCATCCCCGTCGTCACCTTCATCGGCACCGACATCGGCGCCCTGATGGGAGGCGCGATCGTCACCGAGCGGATCTTCAACATCCACGGCGTCGGCTACCAGCTCTACCAGGGGATCCTGCGGCAGAACACCCAGACGGTCGTCGGGTTCGTGACCGTGCTCGTCCTGGTCTTCCTGGTCGCCAACCTGCTCGTCGACCTCCTGTACGCCGTACTCGACCCGAGGATCCGCTATGCCTGAGCAGCCGCGATACGGGCGGAAAGGGGCCGTCGCCGGGACGGGCATGGGCGGTGCCATGGACCTCGCCGCCAGCGAGGCGACCACCCTGCAGAGGGGACCGGAGGGCCCGGCCGGCCGGCCGCGCAGCCTCTGGTCCGACGCCTGGCGCGACCTGCGCCGCAACCCGGTCTTCCTCGCCTCCGCGCTGGTGATCCTCTTCCTCGTCCTGATCTCCCTCTGGCCGTCCCTGATCACCTCAGGCAACCCGCTCGTCTGCGAGCTGTCCAAGGCCCAGGAGGGCTCCCAGCCGGGACATCCGTTCGGGTTCGACGGCCAGGGCTGCGACGTGTACACCCGGACGGTCTACGGCGCCCGCACCTCCGTCACGGTCGGCGTCTGCGCCACGCTCGGCGTCGCCGTCCTCGGCTCCGTCCTCGGCGGGCTCGCCGGGTACTTCGGCGGCGGATGGGACGCGATCCTGTCCCGGGCCACCGACATCTTCTTCGCCATCCCGGTCGTCCTCGGCGGGCTCGTCCTGCTCTCCGTGGTGACCGGCAACACGGTCTGGCCGGTCGTCGGGTTCATCGTGCTGCTCGGCTGGCCGCAGATCTCCCGGATCGCCCGCGGCGCGGTCATCACCGCCAAGCAGCACGACTACGTCCAGGCCGCCCGCGCCCTCGGCGCCTCCGACACCCGCATCCTGCTGCGGCACATCGCGCCCAACGCGGTCGCCCCGGTGATCGTCGTCGCGACCATCGCGCTCGGCACCTACATCGCCCTGGAGGCCACCCTGTCGTACCTCGGCGTCGGGCTGAAGCCGCCGAGCGTGTCCTGGGGGATCGACATCTCCGCTGCCTCCCCCTACATCCGCAACGCCCCGCACGCGCTGCTGTGGCCCTCCGGCGCTCTGGCGATCACCGTGCTGGCGTTCATCATGCTCGGCGACGCGGTGCGCGACGCCCTCGACCCGAAGCTGAGGTGACGGCCGTGCTGCTCGAAGTGCAGGACCTGTACGTGGAGTTCCGGACCCGGGAGGGGATCGCCCGCGCGGTCAACGGGGTCGGCTACGCCGTCGACGCCGGCGAGACGCTGGCGGTGCTCGGCGAGTCCGGCTCCGGCAAGTCCGTCACCGCGCAGGCCGTCATGGGCATCCTCGACACGCCGCCCGGCCGGATCACCGGCGGTCGCGTCCTCTTCCAGGGGCGGGATCTGCTGACCCTCAAGGAGGAGGAGCGGCGCAGGATCCGCGGTGCCGGAATGGCCATGATCTTCCAGGACGCCCTCTCCGCGCTGAACCCCGTCCTCACCGTGGGCGACCAGCTCGGGGAGATGTTCGTCGTACACCGGGGGATGTCGAAGAAGGACGCGCGCGCCCGGGCGATCGAGCTGATGGACCGGGTACGGATCCCGGCCGCACGCCAGCGCGTGCGGGACTATCCGCACCAGTTCTCCGGCGGTATGCGCCAGCGCATCATGATCGCCATGGCGCTGGCGCTGGAGCCCGCGCTGATCATCGCCGACGAACCCACCACCGCCCTCGACGTCACCGTGCAGGCCCAGGTCATGGACCTGCTGGCCGAGCTGCGGCGCGAGTACGGCATGGGTCTGGTCCTCATCACCCACGACCTCGGTGTCGTCGCGGACGTCGCCGACCGGATCGCCGTCATGTACGCGGGCCGGATCGTCGAGTCGGCCCCCGTGCACGACATCTACAAGAGCCCCGCTCACCCCTACACGCGGGGCCTGCTCGACTCCATCCCCCGTCTCGACCGCAAGGGCCGCCGGCTGTACGCCATCGAGGGCCTGCCGCCGAGCCTCACCCACATCCCGCCGGGCTGCCCGTTCCATCCCCGCTGCCCCCTGGCCCGGGACGTGTGCCGCACCGACGAGCCGCCGCTCTACGAGGTGGACGAGCAGCGGGGGAGCGCCTGTCACTTCTGGAGGGAGTGCCTGCATGGCCGGCCCTGAGCCGATCCTGGAGGTCAGCGGACTGGTCAAGCACTACCCGCTCACCAGAGGGATCCTCTTCAAGAAGCAGATCGGCGCGGTGCGGGCGGTCGACGGCGTCGACTTCACCCTCGGCCGGGGCGAAACGCTCGGCATCGTCGGGGAGTCCGGGTGCGGCAAGTCGACGCTCGCCAGGCTGCTGGTCAACCTGGAGCCGCCGACGGCCGGTTCGATCCGGTACAAGGGCGAGGACATCACCCGGCTGTCCGGGCGCGCGCTGAAGGCGGTGCGGCGCAACATCCAGATGGTGTTCCAGGACCCGTACACCTCCCTCAACCCCCGTATGACGGTGGGCGACATCGTGGGGGAGCCGTACGAGATCCATCCCGAGGTCGCGCCCAAGGGGGACAGACGGCGGCGGGTGCGGGAGCTGCTGGACGTCGTCGGGCTCAACCCCGAGCACATCAACCGCTATCCGCACCAGTTCTCCGGCGGTCAGCGCCAGCGCATCGGCATCGCCCGGGGGCTGGCGCTGCGCCCGGAGATCATCGTGGCGGACGAGCCGGTCTCCGCGCTCGACGTGTCGGTGCAGGCGCAGGTGATCAACCTGATGGCGCGGCTGCAGGACGAGTTCGGGCTGAGTTACGTCTTCATCGCGCACGACCTGTCGATCGTGCGGCACATCTCCGACCGGGTCGGGGTGATGTACCTCGGGAAGATCGTGGAGATCGGCACCGACGAGGAGATCTACGAGCATCCCACGCACCCGTACACCCAGGCGCTGCTGTCCGCCGTGCCCGTGCCCGACCCGGCGGCACGGGAGCGCCGGGAGCGGATCATCCTCAGCGGTGACGTGCCGTCCCCGACGGACATCCCCTCCGGCTGCCGGTTCCGCACGCGCTGCTGGAAGGCCAGGGAGCGGTGTGCGCTCCAGGTGCCGCCGCTCGCGGTGCCGGAGGAGTTCCGGGGGACGACGGGACCGGCCGCGCACGATTCGGCGTGCTACTTCGCGGAGGAGATGCGTGTGGTGCCGCCGGAGGAGCCGCCCGAGAAGCCACCGGAGGAGCCGCCCGAGAAGCCACCGGAGGAGCCGCCCGAGAAGCCACCGGAGGAGCCGCCCGAGAAGCCACCGGAGGAGCCGCATAACTCCGCAAACACACATGAAGTGCGTTAACACGCAGGCAACTTGGCTGACGCGATTCCGATATACGGACGCAGCACAGTGAACAGCGTACGGCCGTGCGGGTGCCGTAAACGGGCCGGGGTGCGCCATGTCACCCCGGCCCGTTGCTTGCAGGGCTCGGCTCAGCCCAGGCTGAGAGCGCGGCGCAGGAAGTCGCGCTGGAGCAGCAGCAGGTTCTCCGCGACCGTCTCCTGGGGGGTCATGTGCGTGACCCCCGACAGCGGCAGCACCTCGTGCGGCCGGCCCGCGGCCAGGAGGGCCGAGGAGAGGCGCAGGGAGTGGGCCACCACGACGTTGTCGTCCGCCAGGCCATGGATGATCATCATCGGGCGGGCCGGATCCACCGCGTCCACCAGGCCCGCGTCGTCGATGAGCGAGTTGCGGCGGTAGACGTCCGGCTGCTCGCCGGGGTGCCCCAGATAGCGCTCCTGGTAGTGGGTGTCGTAGAGCCGTAGGTCGGTCACCGGCGCGCCCACGACGGCCGCATGGAAGACGTCCGGGCGGCGCAGCACCGCCAGTGCCGCCAGGTAGCCGCCGAAGGACCAGCCGCGGATCGCGACCCGGGACAGATCGAGCGGGAAGTCGTCGGCCAGGGCGTGCAGCGCGTCCACCTGGTCCTGGAGCACGACCGCCGCGAGGTCGTCCTTGACCGCCTTCTCCCAGGCGGGGGAGCGACCCGGGGTGCCGCGCCCGTCGGCGACGATCACCGCGAAGCCCTGGTCGGCGAACCACTGCGAGGTCAGGTGCGGATTGTGCGCGGCCACCACGCGCTGTCCGTGCGGGCCGCCGTAGGGGTCCATGAGGACGGGGAGGGAGGCGTCACCGGAGTAGTCCGTAGGCATAAGCACGGCGCATGGGATTCGGCGTGCGCCCCCCTGCGTCAGTCGCACGCGCGGGGACAAACCGGGGTGTTCCGCATACGACGCCACGGTGGCCAGACGCTTGCCGTGGCGCAGCACCTGCACCTGGACGCCGGGGCGGCCGAGGACCGAGGAGACGAGCACGGTCACGGCGCCGGCGCGCACCGCCGAGTGCACACCGGGCTCCTGCGACACGCGCTCCACGCCGAGTTCGTTCACCCGGTAGACGTGGACCTCGCCGATCTCCGGGTCCGTCGCGGCCTCGCCCGCCGACGCGGCCACCAGCACATCCGCGTCCGCGACGTCGAGCACCGCCCGCAGGTGCAACTGCGGCCCGGTCAACGGTCGTTCCCCCACGGCGAGCACCCGCGCGCCGCCCTCGTCGGCGACCCGGACCAACTGCCCGGAGGGGCTCCAGCACGGCACACCGGCGAAAAGTTCCAGCCAATATGGATCTTCGTCCGCGTGCACCATCCGGGTCGCGCCGGTGTCCGGGTCCACCGCCAGGTACAGCTGGCTGCGCTGGTCCCGCGCCTGCACCAGAATCAGCGGTGCCCCCGCCGCTGACCAGTGCACTCGCGCCAGATACGGGTAGCGCGCCCGGTCCCAGACGACCTCCGTGCGCGTCCCGTCGAGGGCCACGACGAACAGCCGTACGTCCGCGTTGTCGGTGCCCGCAGCCGGGTACGGAACCCGCTGTGGCTCCTGGTCCGGACGCGCCGGATCGGAGATCCACCACCGCCGCACCGGCGTGTCGTCCACGCGCGACACGAGCAGCCGGTCGGACTCCGGCGACCACCAGAAACCCCGCGAACGGCCCATCTCCTCGGCCGCGATGAACTCGGCCAGGCCGTACGACACCGACTCCGACTCCGGCTCCGCGAGCGCCCGGTCGCCCTCGCCCTCCGCGCCGACCACGCGCAGCGCGCCCCCGCGCACGTAGGCGATGTGCCGTCCGTCGGGGGCCGGGCGCGGGTCGATCACCGGCCCGGCCACGGGCAGTTCGCGTGCCGTTCCCGCGCGCAGCTCCGCCGTGAAGAGCCGCCCTGACAAGGCGAAAGACGCCAACTCCACGGTCGCGTCGGTGGCGTAGCCCACGATGCCGGCGCCGCCCTCGCGGCTGCGCTCCCGACGGGCGCGCTCCTCGGGCGGCAACTGTTCGGCGGCGCCCCCGAGGAGCGCTCCCGGGTCGGCCGCGGGGCGCTCCTTGCCGTCCGCCAGGTCGAGGACCCACAACTGGTGCGCGCGGTCCGTGCCGGAGGTGGACCGCAGGAACACGACACGGGAACCGTCGGGCGCGACGGTGAACGCACGCGGCGCGCCGAGCGTGAACCGCTGGGTCCGCGCGTGCCGTCGGGGGAAGGAAGCAGGCTCGGTGGTCATGCCCCGACCATATTGGCCATGCGCCCCCTTGTGCGGCTGTGCGCCGATCGATGCGCACGTACGGATAGTTATGATCACTAGCGCATAGTGGGTATGAACGTGCTGCCCGCTGCGTGGATTTATCTGCTGGATTTGTCTGCCCCCATAGTCCGACCCCCCCGCGTCCTGGGATCTTTGGAGGTGAGCCGCCGTGGCACTCTCGATTTCGGCGGTGGTGCTGCTGGCGATCGTCGTCTTCCTTCTGATCAAGAAGTCCGGGCTGAAGGCGGGCCACGCGATCGTGTGCATGCTCCTCGGCTTCTACCTCGCCTCCTCCACGGTCGCACCCACGATCAGCGAGCTGACCACGAACATCGCGGGGATGATCGGCAGCATCAAGTTCTAGCGGCCCCGGAGGACAGGCCCCCTTCGCCCGCACGGCCGGGTCTTCCGTGAGGGGGACCCGGCGGCCGGTGCCGCCGGCGGCGGAGGACGGCCGGCCTCGTAGGGTGGTCCCATGACGGATCTGCCCGACCGGCGTCTGCTCCTGGTGCACGCGCACCCGGACGACGAGTCGATCAACAACGGCGCGACCATGGCCAAGTACGCGGCCGAGGGCGCCCGGGTGACGCTGGTGACGTGCACCCTCGGCGAGGAGGGCGAGGTCATCCCGCCGGAGCTCGCGCACCTCGCGCCCGACCGGGACGACGAGCTGGGCCCGCACCGCGTCGGCGAACTGGCCGCCGCCATGGCCGAACTCGGCGTCGGCGACCACCGCTTCCTCGGCGGCCCGGGCCGCTACCGCGACTCCGGGATGATGGGCGCCGAGCAGAACCACCGGCCGGGCTCCTTCTGGTCCGCGGACCTGGACGAGGCGGCCGGTCACCTCGTGGCGGTCGTCCGGGAGGTGTGCCCCCAGGTCCTCGTCACCTACGACCCCGACGGCGGCTACGGCCACCCCGACCACATCCAGGCCCACCGCGTCGCCATGCGCGCCGCCGACCTGGCCGCCGACCCCGGCTTCCGCCCGGACCTCGGGGAGCCCTGGCGGATCGCCAAGATCTACTGGAACCGGCTGCCGCGCTCGGTCGCCCGGGCCGCGTTCGCCCGGCTCGGTGAGGTCCTCGACAAGACGCCCTTCGCCAAGGCCGCGAGCATCGACGACGTCCCCGGCGTGGTCGACGACCAAGTGGTCACCACCGAGATCGACGGCACGGCGTTCGCGGCCGCGAAGGCCGCGGCGATGCGCGCCCACGCCACGCAGATCGAGGTCGCCGAGCCGTACTTCGCGCTGTCCAACGCGCTCGCGCAGCCCCTTTTCACCACCGAGTACTACCAGTTGGTGCGCGGCGAGCGAAGCGAGACGGGCGTCCCACCGGCGGGAGGCCGGGGGAACGCCGAGGCCCGTGAGACGGATCTGTTCCAAGGAGTGGCCCCATGACGGCTTCGAGCAAACAGTCGAACGCACTTGCACAGCCCCTGAGCCTGCCCTCGGCCGGCCGGACGGCCGCCTACCTCGGGCTGCTGGTGCTCGGTGCGGTCGTCGGCGTGGCGGGCGGTCTGGTGCAGGGCGCCTGGTTCCCCGGCGGACTGCTCCTCGCGCTCGCGGGCGCGGCCGGACTCTTCCTGGGCGGGGCCCGGGCCACCGGGTCCCGAGCGGGCGCTCTCGCGCCCGCCGCCGGGTGGATGGTCGCCGTCGTCCTGCTCACCGCCAGCCGACCCGAGGGTGACTTCCTGTTCGGCGCGGGCATCGGCTCGTATCTGTTCCTGCTCGGCGGAATGGCCGTCGCTGTGATGTGCGCCACCCTTGCTCACGGGCGGCAACCCGGTCGCCCCGGCGCCCGACTTGGCAAGTGACGTACCACTTCGTCGCTGCGAGGCATGGGATGTCCCCCGCAAAACGCGGTGCGGACGTGGGGGTCCCGTGCGGGTTTCCCTCGCGGGGGCGGTCTGCGTGGCGCAAGCGGCCAGTATGGTGGTGCGCGCCGCCGAGCCTCCCCCACGCTCTCGGCTTCGCTCGAGCAGGGGGGACCCCCACCTGTTGAGGTCGAAACAGGCGGTGGAGCCAACCGGGAGAACCTGCCTTGAGTCGTGAAACTGACAACTCGTCCGCCGGACCCAACGGGCGTGGCGCAGCCGCGTACCCGTCGGGTACGCCGCCGTACGGAACCCCCCTGGTTGCCGAGGACGGTGTCGACGCGAGCCGTTCGGCCTCGCCGTCGGAGGAACGCAAGACCGAGACCACGCTGACGACCCGCGTCCGGATCAACATCCCCGGATCCCGGCCCATTCCGCCGGTCGTCGTGCGCACCCCCGTCGCGGACGCCGACAGCGCGACGGACGAAGCGGGCTCCGACACCCGGGCGACGAGCTCCGTGAGCGCGCTCAGCACCTTCGATCCGCCCGCCGAGCCCGCCGCGCAGTCCGAGGAGAAAACGGCGACGAGCGACTGGTTCGCGCCGCGCAAGCCCGCGGCGGCCAAGGGCGCAGCGGGCAGTGGGTCGACCAACGGCGCGGGGCTGCCCGGGGCTTCGGGCATACAAGGCGCGGGCGGCGCGTCGGGCGTGGGGGCGCCGGGCGAGGGCGCTGGTGCTGGTACGGGTGCGCGGGGCGGCAACGGGGCCTTCGGCGGTCCGGGTGCGCCGAAGGGTCCGGGCGCTGGTGGCGCGCGGCCAGGTGGCCCGGGTGCGAACGGCGCGGGTGGCGCGCGTCCCGGAGCTTCCGGTGCGCCGGGCGCACGACCCGGAGAGGTCACGGGCGGCGCGGGCTCCTTCGGCGCACGCCCGGGCGGTACGAACGGCGCGGGACTCCCGGGTGCCACCGGCGCCGGACCTGTCGCGCCGGGGCACGGCGGCGGCACCGGCTCCTTCGACGTGTCCGACGCGGTGGCGGCCAGCACGGCCTCCTTCCCGGTGATCGGCGCCGAGGAGAGCCCCGAACCCAGCCGCGACGACCTTCCGTACTTCTCGGAGCCGGGCCGGCGCGGCCCGTCCGGCCCGACCAGCGGCCCGGTCACCGGCGACAGCACGGTCGCCTCGGGCCCCGGCGGCCCCGGCCTGACCGCTCCCGGCACGGGCTCTGGCGGCCCGGGCCTCCTGGCGCCCGGCACCCGGAGCACGCCCGGCGGACCGCTCGGCCCGGGAGCCCCCGGAGCGCCCAGTACGCCCGGCGTGCCCGGAGCCGGCGCGGGCCAGGGCCGTCCCGGCGGCGGGCTCAGTGACGACACCGCGATCCTCACCCCCCAGAAGCCCGCCCCCGAACCGGGCCCCCAGGGCTTCGGCGGCCCCGGCGGCAACGTCTCCGGGCACACCGTCACCAGCGGCATCCCCGTCGTCCCGTCGGGCGAGCGCAGCGGCCCGTTCGGCCCGGGCTCCCCGTCGCAGGCGCCGACGCCGCACACGCCCCCGAAGCTGCCCGACGCGCCCAAGCAGCAGAACACCGGCGCCGCGAAGCCGGCCAAGAAGGGCCGCAGCAAGCTGGTCCTCCTGGGCGGCGGCGTGGTCCTCGTCGCCGGTGTCGCCTACGGCGCCGGACTGCTCATGAACCACTCGGACGTGCCCAAGGGCACCACGGTGCTCGGCGTCGACATCGGCGGCGGCACCCGGGACGAGGCGGTCGAGAAGCTGGAGGCCGCGCTGGGCGGCCGGACCGACAAACCCCTGCAACTGTCGGTCGACGGCAAGTCGGTCCCCCTCAGGCCGGACCAGGCGGGACTCCAGTTCGACAGCAAGGCCACCGTCGCCGCCGCCGCGACGAGCGACTACAACCCGGTGTCGGTGATCGGCTCGCTCTTCGGGCAGCACCGTGTGGTCCAGCCCGTCATGCCCGTCGACGAGGAGAAGCTGCAGGCCGCCCTGCAGCGGGTCGCGGGCGGCTCCGGGTCGATGGTCGAGGGCACGATCAAGTTCGAGCCCGGCCGGGCGGTTGCCGTGTACGGCAAGGCCGGCAAGGGGATCGACGTCCCCGCATCCGTCGCGGCCGTCGAGGAGGCGTACCGCACCCAGGTGGAGACCGGCTCCGGCACGCCCGTGCGGGTGGCCACCACGACCCGGCAGCCGACGGTGACGAATGCCGAAGTCGACCGGGAGATGAAGGAGTTCGCCGAGCCGGCGATGTCCGGCAAGGTGACGGTGCGGACGGACGCGACACACGTGGTGCTGATGAGTCCGCAGAAGTCGCTGTGGAAGTTCCTGAGGGTGACGGCTGTCAACGGCAAGCTGGTCGACAAGCCCGACGTGACCGCCCTGAAGGAGCTCTACGGCCAGGCGTTCGACGGCGTGCTCATCACCCGGGCCAACGGCCAGAAGACGCCCGTGACACCCCAGGACGTCTACGTCGCCCTGCGCCAGGCACTGCTGAGCAGGACCAACCGGGTCGCGGTCATCAACACGAACCCGAGCTGACCGCACCGCACAGGGGGGCGCCCGGACGACCGGGCGCCCCCCTGCCATGCCGTAGACATGACATCTGTCATGCAGGAGTGACGACACCCGGCACTGCCGTGCGCGCCCCCGGCCCCGGGACGATGGGTCCATGACGACGACAGTGTCGGCCACCGACGTGGTGGTCGGGTTCGATCAGGTGACCAAGGCCTACGGGGACGTACGGGCCGTGGACGGCTTGTCGCTCGAGCTGCACCCAGGGGAGACCGTGGCCCTGCTGGGGCCCAACGGCGCGGGCAAGTCGACCACCCTCGACCTGCTCCTCGGGCTCAAGCCGGCCGACAGCGGCTCCGTGCACGTGTTCGGGACCAGCCCGCGCGAGGCCATCGTCGCCGGGCGCGTGGGCGCCATGCTGCAGAGCGGCGGCCTGATGGACGAGGTCACGGTCGCCGAACTGGTCAAGCTCGGCTGCGATCTGCACCCGAGGCCGTACAAGGTCACCGACGTGCTCGCCCGCGCGGGCATCGCGCAGATCGCCGACCGCAAGGTCAACAAGCTCTCCGGCGGCCAGGCCCAGCGCGTCCGCTTCGCCCTCGCCACCGCCGGCGACAGCGACCTGATCGTCCTCGACGAGCCGACCACCGGTATGGACGTCTCCGCCCGCCAGGCCTTCTGGGCCACCATGCGGGAGCAGGCGGACCAGGGGCGTACGGTCCTGTTCGCCACGCACTACCTGGAAGAGGCCGACGCGATCGCGGACCGCGTGCTCGTGCTGCACCGCGGGCGGCTCCTCGCCGACGGCACCGCCGCCGAGATCAAGGCCAAGGCCGGCGCCCGCCGCGTCCGCTTCGACCTTCAGGGCCCGATCGACGAGGCCCCGCTGCGCGCGCTGCCTTTCCTGACCGCGATAGACGTCTCCGGACAGACCGTGCGCATCCAGTCCTCCGACGCCGACGCGACCGTCCACGCGCTGTACGGGCTCGGCGTCTACCCCCGCAACCTCGAAGTCGCCGGGCTCGGGCTCGAGCAGGCGTTCGTCGCGATCACCGAGGCCGAGGAGGCCAAGCAGTCATGATCTCGCTCATCAGGCTGGAACTCATCCGCGCCCTGCGCAACCGGAAGTTCCTGTTCTTCTCGGTGATCTACCCGTCGGTCATCTTCCTGCTGGTCTCCAACCAGACGGGCGACGTCGACGGCAGCGGCCTGAGCGTCGCGAAGTACGTCATGGTCTCCATGGCCTCCTTCGGGGCCCTGACCGCCGTCCTGATGGGCAACAGCGAGCGCATCGCCAAGGAACGGGAGGGCGGCTGGGTACGGCAGCTGCGGCTGACCCCGCTGCCCGGGCGCGGGTACGTCCTCGCCAAGACGGCCGGCGCGGCCGTGGTGAGCCTGCCGTCCATCGTGGTGGTCTTCCTGGTCGCCGCCGCCGTGAGGGACGTACGGCTGGACGCCTGGCAGTGGTTCGCCCTCACCGGCGCCATCTGGGCCGGCAGCCTGGTCTTCGCCGCGCTCGGCGTCGCCATCGGCTACCTCGCCTCCGGGGACGCGGTCCGCCCGATCACGATGATCGTCTACTTCGGCCTGTCGATCCTCGGCGGCCTGTGGATGCCGTCCTCCTCCTTCCCGACCTGGCTGCAGGACATCGCCAAGTGGCTGCCCACCCACGCGTACGCTGCGCTCGGACGGGCCATCGAACAGAGCCAGGCCCCCCACGCCCAGGACATCGCCATCCTCGTCGCCTTCTTCTTCCTCTTCGCGGGCGGCGCGGCCTGGCTGTACCGGAAGGACACGCTGAAGGCGTGAGTGCCATGACGGAAGACCGACTGCACGAAGGGGTCCGGGTCGAGCGGTTCATGCGCATGGGTGAGCCGCCCCGCAACCTGGCCGAGGCGCTGCGCAAGCTGGTGTGGATCGTGCCCTGGCTGATCTTCCTCAGCTCGCCGGTGAAGGACCTGACCTCCGGCCACCACTCGGCCGCCGCCGACGCGGCCGGCTGGGTGGGGTTCGTGACCTTCGTCGGTGTCTACCTGGCGGTCGTCTTCCGGAACATGGGCCGGGCGTTCTCGGGACGGACCGTCGCCTCCCTGGTCGCCCTGCTCGCCGCGCTCGCCGTCGTCCTGTGCCTGGCCCTCGGCGGCAACTGGATCGGCCTCTTCGTGTACGTCGCCGTCACCTGCGGCGCGACCCTGCCGCTGCAGATCGCGTACTGGGTGATCCCGCTGAACAGTCTCACGATGCTGCTCGTCGGCCGGTACACCGGCGTGACCGGCATGTGGAACCTCCTGTTGATGGTGACGCTCCTCGGCTTCGGGATGACGGGCGTGCGGCAACTGGTGCGTACGACAGTGGAGCTGCGCAAGGCCCGCGCCACCGTCGCCCAGCTCGCCGCCAACGAGGAGCGGCTGCGCCTGGCCCGTGATCTGCACGACCTGCTCGGCCACTCGCTCTCCCTGATCACGCTGAAGAGCGAGCTGGCTGGCCGCATGCTCCCCGACCACCCCGAGAAGGCGGCCCAACAGGTGGCCGACATCGAACGGGTCAGCCGTCAGGCCCTCGTCGACGTGCGTGAGGCGGTCACCGGGTACCGGCGCCCGCGCCTGTCCGCGGAACTGGCGGGCGCGCAGGTCGCCCTCACGGCGGCCGGAGTCACGGCCGACATACCCGCGGAGCCCGACCTCACCGGGGTCGCGGAGGAGAGCGAGTCCGTCCTCGCCTGGGCGCTGCGCGAGGCGGTCACCAACGTCGTACGGCACAGCGGCGCAGGCCGCTGCACGATCGAGGTGCTGCAACGGCAGACCCTCGACGGGCGGATGCTGGAACTCTCCGTCGAGGACGACGGATCGGGAGGCGCGGGCCACGGCCCGGGCAACGGCCTGACGGGGCTGACCGAGCGTCTGGAGAAGGCCGGCGGCACGCTGGAGGCAGGGCGCGTCCGGCATGGTTTCCGGCTGGTCGCACGCGTACCCGTGGGTGCCGCGGTCCACGTAGGATCCGGGGCATGAGCCGTGCGATCAAGGTCCTGCTCGCCGAGGACCAGTCGATGGTCCGCGAGGCGCTGGCCGCGCTGCTGGGTCTGGAGGAGGACATCGAGGTCGTCGCCCAGGTCGCCCGCGGCGACGAGGTACTGGCGGCGGCGCGCGCTCATGAGGTGGACGTGGCGCTGCTGGACATCGAGATGCCCGGCGCCACCGGGATCGAGGCGGCGGCCCAGCTGCAGCGCGAGCTGCCGGCACTGAAGGTGGTCGTGCTGACGACCTTCGGCCGCCCCGGCTATCTGCGCTCCGCGATGGAGGCGGGCGCCGCCGCGTTCCTGGTGAAGGACGCCCCGGCCTCCCAACTCGCCGCGGCGGTACGGAAGGTGCTCGCCGGGGAACGGGTCATCGACCCCACGCTCGCGGCGGCCGCCCTGGCCGACGGCGCCAACCCGCTGACGGAGCGCGAACGGGAGATCCTGCGCGCCGCGGCGAACGGCGCGACGAACGCCGAGCTGGCGGCGGCGCTGCACCTTTCCCAGGGGACGGTCCGGAACTACCTGTCCACCGCCATACAGAAACTGGCGGTGAGGAACAGGGCGGAAGCCGTACGGATGGCTCGTGAGAAGGGCTGGCTGTAGCGGTCCCTCTTCAGTTCAGCATGGCTCGTGCGGCCCGAGCCTGCCCCCGCACACGCTCCGCAGCCGCGTCGTCAACGGCGGAAACGACGTCGGCGTACGCATCGAGCTCCGCGGCCCCCCGCAAGAACTCCCCGCGCCCCACCAGAAGCTGCGCGTGCTCGTACCGCAACCGCGCCGGATGCGACGGCACCAGCAACGACAACTCCACCGCCCACAGGGCGACATCCGACCGCTCGGGCCGAGCCGCGGCCCACGCCCGGATGTTGTTCAACACCCGCAGTACGACGTCCAGCGGATCGGCAGGGGTGAGCATCGAAGGATCAAGCGGCGCCCCCGTGGCTCCGGCGACCAGCATCTCGGCGTCACCCCCGGTCAGCACCCGGCCGCCGTCGAACGGATCGGCCAGCACCTGCTCGTCCGGCGGACCGAACCCCACGACGAAGTGCCCGGGCAGTGCGACCCCGTACACCGGCGCCCCCGCCCGCCGCGCCACCTCGATCCACACCACCGAGAGCAGGATCGGCAGCCCGCGCCGCCGCCGCAGCACCGCGTGCAGCAACGACGACTCCAGTCGCTCGTAGTCCGCGGCAGAGCCGCGGAACCCGCAGCGGTCCCCGAGGACGTCCGCCACCGCCACGGCCCAGGCCCGCGGCCCGTCCGGCCGGAACGCCACCAGCCCGGCCAGCCGGTCCATCTCGATCTGCGCGGCGTCGATCCCGGCCTCGTCCAGCTCCCCGTCCGCCGCCGCGGCCACGAGCAGGCACAGTGTCGCGAGATCGGGCCGCTCGGACCGCGCCTCCTCGCCGAACCGCCGCCGCACCTCGGCGGCCCGCTCCGGCTCCGGGGGACGGGGGCCACGCATCACAACCTCGAACCCTCTCACGCCACCGGTCCGCGGGAGCCTTCCGGCTCCCGGTAGTGGTGATATGCATGATGCGCCCCGAAACCCAGTCCCGCGTACAGGGTCCGCGCACCCTCGTTGTCCGTCTCCACCTGGAGCCAGGCCGCCGAGGCGCCCTCGTCCAGGGCCTGCCGGGCGAGCGCCGCCATCACGGCGGTGGCCAGACCCCGCCGGCGCTGCTCCGGGTCGACCTCGACCGCCGCGAAACCGGCCCACCGCCCGTCCACCACGCACCGCCCGATCGCCGCCGGAGGGGCACCCGGAGCCCCCGGCACCGTCGCGAACCACACCGACGGGCCGCCCCCAGTCTCGGTTTCTCCCCCACTCTCGACTTCGCTCGGGAGGGGGGACCCTGAGCGGGGGGACCCCCCTCCCAGCACCTTCAGGGCCACCTCGCTCAGCCCCTTGCGCTGGTAGCGAGCGAGCCACGCCTCGTCGACCGTGCGGGACAGCTGCACCCCGGGCGCCTCGCGGTCCGCGAGCGGCGCCAGGGAGCCGGTCCACAGCTCGGCGGTCACCTCCCGCGTCCAGCCACGCGCTTCGAGCTCCGCGCACAGCAGCTCCTGCGTGCCCTCCGCTCCGGTCGCGAGCTGTATGTAGGCGGGCAGGCCACGGTCCGCGTACCAGCGCCGTACGGCCGTCAGCGCCTCGTCCAGCGGCAGCCCGGGGTCGCCGAGGGGCAGCGCCGAGTTGGCCCGCCGCGTGAACCCGGCGGCCGCGCGCAGCTCCCACTCACCGAGCCGCTCCCGCTCCACCGGCTGCCAGGCCCGGGCGGCGATCCGCACGAGCTCCTCGTAGGACGCCGCGGGACCCCTGCGACGCGCCGGAGCGGCGGGGACGACCTTGCCCGCGACCAGCGACGATTCCGCGATCCGGACGCTTTGGCCGTCCCGCCGTGTGATCAGCAGCACACCTTGATCCCATGATGTGAGAACTCCGACCGTGTCGGTGAACTTCTCACCCTCGGCGGCATGTTCGTTCCACCGCCGTACGGAGACGCGTTTTCCCACGTCAGCAGCGGTGATGCGGATCTCGAGCCGTCCGCCCGCAGAGATTTCCACAGGTCAGTTCACCCCTCCTGTTCGGATCATGCCCCGGAACGGAGATACTAGGTGCGGGCATCGACGACGCCGCGCTCCCGCGCGCCAGGCGGCGGAGCCTGAGGAGGCCCGCCAGCGCCCTACCGAGGAGGAACGACAGCGTGACCTACGTCATCGCAGAGCCTTGTGTCGACGTCAAGGACAAGGCGTGCATCGAGGAGTGCCCGGTCGACTGCATCTACGAGGGCCAGCGGTCCTTGTACATCCACCCGGACGAATGCGTCGACTGTGGGGCCTGTGAACCGGTCTGCCCGGTCGAGGCGATCTTCTACGAGGACGACACTCCCGAGGAGTGGAAGGACTACTACAAGGCGAACGTCGAGTTCTTCGACGAGCTCGGCTCGCCCGGTGGCGCCAGCAAGCTGGGGCTGATCGAGCGCGACCACCCCTTCATCGCGGCGCTGCCCCCGATGAATCAGTAAGCGGCCCGGAGGCCGATTGTTCCGGTCCCGTGCGGTGCCCGCCGGGCGCCGCACGGGACCGAGGCGTTCGGCGACCCTGCGCTCGCACAGGGCGCCTCGCCGTAGCAGAAAGTGAGCCCGATCCCGTGTCCGCAGTCTCCGAGCGTCTTCCGACCTTCCCCTGGGACAAGCTGGAGCCGTACAAGAAGACGGCCGCCGCGCACCCGGACGGGATCGTCGACCTGTCCGTCGGCACGCCGGTCGACCCGGTCCCCGACCTGATCCAGAAGGCGCTGGTCGCGGCGGCGGACTCCCCGGGCTACCCGACGGTCTGGGGCACGCCCGAGCTGCGGGACGCGATCACGGGCTGGGTGGAGCGCCGCCTCGGCGCCCGCGACGTCACCCACCGGCACGTCCTGCCGATCGTCGGCTCCAAGGAGCTCGTCGCCTGGCTCCCGACCCAGCTCGGGCTCGGCCCCGGCGACAAGGTCGCCTACCCGCGCCTGGCCTACCCGACGTACGAGGTCGGCGCGCGCCTGGCCCGCGCGGACCACGTGGCCTACGACGACCCGACGGAGCTGGACCCCAGGAACCTCAGGCTCCTCTGGCTCAACTCCCCGTCGAACCCGACGGGCAAGGTGCTGGGCAAGGAGGAGCTGACGAGGATCGTCGCCTGGGCCCGAGAGCACGGCGTACTGCTGTTCTCCGACGAGTGCTACATCGAGCTGGGCTGGGAGTCCGACCCCGTCTCGGTCCTCCACCCGGAGGTGAACGGCGGCTCGTACGACGGCATCGTGTCGGTGCACTCCCTCTCCAAGCGCTCGAACCTGGCGGGCTACCGCGCGGCCTTCCTCGCCGGTGACCCCGCGGTCCTCGGCCCGCTCCTGGAGATCCGCAAGCACGGCGGCATGATGACGTCGGCGCCGACACAGGCCGCCGTGGTGGCCGCGCTGGGCGACGACACGCACGTCCGCGAACAGCGCGAGCGGTACGCGGCCCGGCGCACGGCCCTGCGCGCCGCCCTCCTCGAGCACGGCTTCCGGATCGAGCACAGCGAGGCGAGCCTGTACCTGTGGGCGACCCGCGACGAGTCCTGCTGGCAGACGGTGGCCCACCTGGCCGACCTGGGCATCCTGGTGGCGCCGGGCGACTTCTACGGCGAGGCGGGCGAGAAGTTCGTACGGGTGGCCCTGACGGCGACGGACGAGAGGGTGCGGGCGGCGGTGGAGCGCCTCGGCTGACGGCGGCTGCTTTCGAGGCGGCTGTCAGCCACCGGGCAGCATTCCGGCCAAGCTCAGCTGCAACATCAGCTGCAACAGACGGAGGGTCCAGGGAAACGCTTCCCTGGACCCTCCGCGCAATAGGACCCGGCGTCAGCCGCCCAGCGGCAGCCCCTTCGGCAGCCCGCCCTTGGTCGCGCCCCCGAGCAGCCCGCCGGCCTGCCCCGCCGCGTCCCCGGCCGCCTTCTGCGCAACCGGAGCCGCCGTCCCGACGACCTTTCCGCCGGTCCGGCTCACCGCCGGCACCGCCTTCCTGGCCGCCTGGCTGCCTGCCTTGACCGCGTGGCTGCCGGTGTCACCCGCGACCCCGGTGACCTGCTGCGCCGCACCGTCGGCCTTCTGGGCCGCGCCGTCGACGGTGGTGCCGACCTGCGCGGTGTCCAGGGCGGTCAGCCCACCGAGGTTCGGGGTGGCCGGCAGATCGGTCGTCGCCGCGCTGGCGGAGCCGGCCGCACCGACCACGGGCGCCGCTCCCGCCGCGATCAGCAGCGCGGCACGGGCGATCCGGTGGGTCAGGGGGAGGGACATGATGCTCCTTAGACGGGAGAGAACGGTGAAGTGTTCGACTGCGCCCGGGAGTTCAAGCCGATTCGGCTGTTCATCGTTCCGGGCTCGGACGCAGTGACTACCGCTCGAAGCCCGCGAAGGTTGCGGTGGGTCAGTGTAAAGAGTTGGTAATGCGTCGCATTATCAGGTGGGGATGAAATCGGGCAAACGCCAACCGACCCGAAAGCCTGCCGAATCCTTACAGCTCTTTGTTCACAAGGGGCCCGGAGCATACGTCGAAGGACCCGCAAAAAAGTGCGCGCCCCGTCGACGAGGCGCGCCGCGCATTACCCGCAGGAGTGAGAACTCGTACTGCTGCCCGGACTACCCGCCGGTGATGATGCGGACTTCGGTGGCCGACGCCTTCTCGTCGCCGGAGCCGGTCGTACGCCACTCGCCGGCGTAGCCTCCGCGCGACCACTCGCGGCCCGCGAAGGAGACCCGGGAGATGTGCAGCGCCGTGGAGTTGGCCACCGCCCAGTGCGCCAGCTCCCAGCCGCGCTCACTGACGGTCCCCGAGGCGGTGGACCTCCTGGGCACCGGAATCGTCACCGCGTCGTCGGCGGCCCGCGTCGGCGTGCCCGTGGGCGACGGCGACGGGCGCCGGGGGGCCACCTCCGCGCCGGCCGTCTGCAGCACGTCGCGCCCGAAGTCCCGTACGAGCGCGGCCCGCACCGCGTCGGGGCCCCCGGTCATCGTCGGCGCGGGGCGCCCCTGGCAGGTCAGCGTGCCCGCCGCACGGCCGGTCAGCGCGGCGGCGAGCAGAATGGCGTCCGGCTCGTGCTTCGCGTACGCCTCCGGATAGCCGCTGCGCTGCACCCGCTGCGCGGCGACCGTGAGCGGCAGACTCGTGTAGTCCGGCACCTTCGCCAGGTGTTCGTAGAACACGCCCGCCGCGTACGTCGGGTCCATGATCTGCTTCTTGGTGCCCCAGCCCTGCGACGGGCGCTGCTGGAACAGGCCGAGGGAATCCCGGTCGCCGTGCTCTATGTTGCGCAGGCCCGACTCCTGCAGGGCGGTCGCGAGCGCGATGGTCACCGCACGCTCCGGCATGCCGCGCGTGGTGCCGATGGCGGCGATCGTCGCCGCGTTCACCGCCTGCTCCGGAGTGAACTCGTACGAGGCGCCGTCGTCCTTTCCGGAGACGACCCGGCATTTCGGCGCTGCCGAACCGGTGAGGTACTGGACGACGAGATAGCCCGCGACGGCGAGCAGGACCACGAAGGCCGCTCCGAAACGGAGGAAGCGGCCACGTCGCACGGAAGGAGGGGACGGCTCTGACACGCCGTACAAGGTACTGGAGGTGAACTGCGGGTTGCCCGGCGCTGTGGACAACTCCTGTGGCAGGCCCGCGCGGTCGGGCGCGCTAGGGTCGAGGACATGGCCGATACCCCGCTTGACCTCACGCTGGACGCCGCTCGGCTCACCGCGCGGCTCGTCGACTTCCCCTCCGAGAGCGGCACCGAGAAGCCCCTCGCGGACGCCATCGAGACCGCGCTGCGCGCCCTGCCGCACCTGACGGTCGACCGGTACGGCAACAACGTGGTGGCACGTACGGACCTGGGACGTCCGCAGCGCGTCATCCTGGCGGGCCACATCGACACGGTCCCGATCGCGGACAACGTGCCCTCCCGCCTGGACGCGGACGGCGTGCTGTGGGGCTGCGGCACCTGCGACATGAAGTCGGGCGTCGCCGTTCAGCTCCGCATCGCGGCGACGGTCCCCGAACCCAACCGTGATCTGACGTTCGTCTTCTACGACAACGAAGAGGTCGACGCACACCTGAACGGTCTGAAGCATGTGTCCGAGGCCCACCCGGAGTGGCTGCAGGGCGATTTCGCCGTGCTGCTCGAGCCCTCCGACGGCCGGGTCGAGGGCGGCTGCCAGGGCACGCTGCGGGTGCAGCTGAGGACCAGGGGTGAGCGGGCCCACTCGGCGCGCGGCTGGATGGGCTCGAACGCGATCCACGCGGCGGCCCCGATCCTGGCCCGCCTGGCGGCCTACGAACCGCGCCACCCGGTGATCGACGGCCTGGAGTACCGGGAGGGCCTGAACGCGGTCGCCGTCTCCGGCGGGGTGGCCGGGAACGTGATCCCGGACGAATGCGTCGTGACGGTCAACTTCCGGTACGCACCGGACCGCAGCGAGGAGGAGGCGGTCGCGCACGTCCGTGAGGTGTTCGCCGACTGCGGCGTGGCGGAGTTCGAGGTGGTCGACCAGAGCGGCGGCGCCCTGCCGGGGCTGTCGCACCCGGCCGCGGCGGCGTTCATCGAGGCGGTCGGGGGCACCCCGATGCCCAAGTACGGCTGGACGGACGTCGCCCGTTTCAGCGCGCTCGGGATCCCGGCGGTCAACTACGGTCCCGGCAACCCGCTCTTGGCGCACAAGCGGGACGAGCGGGTGGAGACGGCGAAGGTCCTCACGGCGGAGGAGCGCCTGCGAGCCTGGCTGACGTCCTGACCTGCCGCCGGGCGGGGGGACGGTCGCCCGAGTCGGACATGCGCACGTCCCCCCTCCGTAACCCGCGCGGATCTACGCTGGGGTGGAACCACCCCCGAGCGGAGGGAGCGCACATGCCTACCGGCAACCCCGAGGGGAAGAAGATTCCGCCGGATGAGCAGCGGCTCGGTCCGGTGCTGCGCAGACGGGGCCAGGTGACGAGGAGCACCACGGACCAGCGACTGCTGGACGAGCGCGCCCCCACCGACTGGGTCCACACGGACCCGTGGCGCGTGCTGCGCATCCAGTCGGAGTTCATCGAGGGTTTCGGCACGCTGGCCGAACTCCCGCCTGCGATCAGCGTGTTCGGCTCGGCGCGGACGCCGGTGGACTCGCCGGAGTACGACGCGGGCGTACGACTCGGGCGCGGCCTGGTGGAGGCGGGCTGGGCGGTGATCACCGGTGGCGGCCCGGGCGCGATGGAGGCGGCGAACAAGGGGGCCTGCGAGGCGAAGGGGATCTCGGTCGGCCTCGGCATCGAGCTGCCGTTCGAGCAGGGGCTGAACCCGTACGTCGACATCGGACTGAACTTCCGCTACTTCTTCGTCCGCAAGATGATGTTCGTCAAGTACGCGCAGGGGTTCGTGGTCCTGCCGGGCGGCCTCGGCACGCTGGACGAACTGTTCGAGGCGCTGACCCTGGTCCAGACCCAGAAGGTGACACGCTTCCCGATCGTGCTGTACGGCACGTCGTACTGGGGCGGCCTGGTCGACTGGCTCAAGAACACCCTGGTCGGCCAGGGCAAGGCCTCGGAGAAGGATCTGCTCCTGTTCCACCTCACGGACGACGTGGAAGAGGCGGTGGCCCTGGTCTCGAAGGAGGCGGGACGCTAGGCGCTGAGCCCGACCCGAGGCGGTGGCACCACCGGACTCCGGACACGCATCCGGTGCGGGGGTGCCGTACCGGGGGCTTCGCCCCGGGCCCGTTTCGGCCTTCCGCACGAAGGTCACGGGCGCTCGGGTACGGACCCGGTGCGGGGGCGCTGCCGCCGGGGCTTCCGCCCCGGTCCCCTTTCGGCTCTCGGTGCGAAGGCCGGGGTGCTCGGGTATGCATCCGGCGCGGAGGTGTCGCCGCCGGAGGCTTCGCCCGGGCCCCTTCGGCCTTCGGCCCGAGGCCGGGGGTGGCTCGGGTGAGTGCGCCGCTGCGGCCCGTCCGTGGCTGGTCGCGCAGTTCCCCGCGCCCCTTCAGGGCGTACTCCCGGTTCGCCACAGCACCGGAAGCAGCTTCCCGGCCGGGGCCCGGGGGCGCTGCTCCGGCAGGGCGGTGGTGCGGAGCGCTGCGGGGATCGCAGCGGGCGCCAGTTCCCGCCGGGGCCGCGGGTCGGAGCCCGAGCGGGGGCCGGGGCGGAGCCCCGCGAGGGGTGCAGGGGACGTGGTCCCCGCCGGGGTTCCAGGGGCGGAGCCCCTGGTGGGGTTGAAGGGGCGGAGCCCCTGGGGGTGGGACGGGTAGGGGCGGCGGGGGCGAGGAGAACTCCGTCAGGCCAGGCCCCGGCGGGCCACCGTCGGCGGCCGGTGGCCCGCGATCGACGCCACCATGTCCAGCACCTGCCGCGTCTCCGCCACCTCATGCACCCGGTACACCTGCGCCCCCAGCCACGCCGACACCGCCGTCGTCGCCAACGTCCCCAGCACCCGTTCCTTCACCGGCTTGTCCAGCGTCTCCCCGACGAAGTCCTTGTTGGACAGCGACACCAGCACCGGCCACCCCGTGGCCACCATCTCGTCCAGCCGCCGCGTCGCCTCCAGGCTGTGCCGGGTGTTCTTCCCGAAGTCGTGGCCGGGGTCGATCAGGACCGACTCGCGCGGCACCCCGAGAGCCACCGCCCGCTCCGCCAGCCCCACCGTCACCTTCAGAATGTCGGCCATGACGTCGTCGTACGTCACCCGGTGCGGCCGCGTCCGCGGCAGCGCGCCCCCGGCGTGCGTGCACACCAGCCCCACCCGGTACCTCGCCGCCACCTCCGCGAGCCGTGGATCGACCCCGCCCCACGCGTCGTTCAGGAGATCGGCGCCCGCCTCGCACACGGCCTCGCCGACCTCGTGCCGCCAGGTGTCCACACTGATCACGACGTCCGGGAAACGCCGCCGCACCTCCGCGACGAAGCCGACCGTCCGCCGCGCCTCCTCCTCGGCCGTGACCTCCTCACCCGGCCCGGCCTTCACCCCGCCGATGTCGATGATCGCGGCTCCCTCGGCCACCGCCTGCTCCACGCGCGCGAGGGCGGGCTCGTCGCGGAACGTGGCCCCCTGGTCGTAGAAGGAGTCCGGGGTCCGGTTCACGATCGCCATGATCACCGGCTCGTGCTCGCCGAATTCTCGCCTGCCCAGCTTGAGCATCCCCTGTGACCTCTCCCAGTACGTCCCGTTCCTCGGCCGCCTGTGACCCTAATTGTCAGCGACGCATGGCACGATCTGACCAAGAGAGAAAGACAGACTCGACATCGGCACTTCCGCGTCGGCGCGCAGCGCGCCGGCACCGAGCGTGGGGACTTAAGTGATGCTCATGTTCTTGTTCCTGGTCGTCGCGCTCGCCGTCGTGGTCGCCGCGGTGACACTGGCCGTGGTGGGAGGCGGCGAGAGCACCCCGCTGCCGGAGGCGGCCCCCGAGCGGTTCGACGACCCGCTCCCGCCGGACCGCCCCGTCGGCCGCGACGACGTGGAGGCCCTGCGCTTCCCGCTCGCCGTCCGGGGCTATCGCATGGCCGAGGTGGACGACGCGCTCGGCCGCCTCGGCGCCGAGATCGCCGAGCGGGACGCCCGTATCGCCGACCTGGAGGCCGCGCTCGCCGGAGCCCGCGCCGCCGGACCGGCAGGGGACGAGCGGGCCGAAGGAGACCCCCAGTGAGCGGTGCGGCCCTCACGGGACCCGACGGCGTGCTGCGCTGCCCCTGGGCGCTGTCCACCGAGGACTACGTGGCGTACCACGACGAGGAGTGGGGCCGCCCGGTCCACGGCGACGACGCGCTGTACGAGCGGCTGTGCCTGGAGGCGTTCCAGTCGGGTCTGTCGTGGATCACGATCCTTCGCCGCCGCGAGGGCTTCCGCGCCGCCTTCGCCGACTTCCGGATCGCCAAGGTGGCCGCCTTCACGGACGCCGACCAGGAGCGTCTGCTCGCCGACCCGGGCATCATCCGCAACCGCGCCAAGATCGAGGCGACGCTCGCCAACGCACGCGTGCTGGCCGAGTGGGCCCCGGGCGAGCTCGACGAGCTGATCTGGTCGTACGCCCCCGACGGGGCATCCCGTCCGGCTCCGGTGACCCTGGCCGACGTCCCCGCGGTCACCGAGGAGTCGACAGCGCTCTCCAGGGCCCTGAAGAAGCGCGGCATACGCTTCGTCGGCCCGACCACGGCGTACGCGCTGATGCAGGCCTGCGGCCTGGTGAACGACCACCTGGCCGACTGCGCCGCCCGCGGCGACTGAATCCGCCGATCGACCACGGGCGGCGCACGGCCACGTCAGTCGCAGACCTACCGGCCCAGGTACTTCGGCTTCTCCTTGTTCACGAACGCCTCCACAGCGATCGCGTGGTCCTGGGACGAGCCCGCCCGTGTCTGCAGCTCGTCCTCCTTCTCCAGGGTCTGCTCCAAGGAGTGGGTCAGCCCGTAGGCCACCGCCTCCTTGATCGCCGCGTACGCCACCGTCGGCCCCTCGGCGAGCGCCACGGCCACCTTCTCCGCCTCGGTCCGCAGCTCGTCCGCGGGGACGACCCGGTTCGCGATGCCCAGCTCCAACGCCTCCTGGGCGCCGATGCTCCGCGGGAAGAGCAGCAGGTCGGCCGCGCGCCCGGGACCGACCACGCGGGGCAACGTCCAGGAGACGCCCGAATCGGCCGTCAGCGCGACGCCCGCGAACGACGTGTTGAAGGATGCGGTGCCCGACACGATCCGGTAGTCCGCGGCCAGCGCGAATCCGAAGCCGGCCCCGGCCGCGACGCCGTTCACCGCGGCCACCACCGGCTTGGGCGCACCCGCCAGTGCCCGGACGATCGGGTTGTAGTGCTCCCGCACCGTGCTCATCGTGTGGCCCGAGCCGGTCTCCCGGTCGGCGGCCAGCAGCCCGATGTGCTCCTTGAGGTCCTGCCCCACGCAGAACGCCCGGTCCCCGGCGGCGGTCAGCAGGATCGCGCGCACGGAGCCGTCGTCCGCCGCGGACCGCACCGCGTCCCGAAGGGCGACCTTGGTCGCGATGTTCAGCGCGTTCATCGCCTCCGGACGGTTCAGCGTGATCGTCGCGAGTCCGTCGCTCACCTCGTAGAGCACGGTGTCGGCCATGGTGGGTCCCCTCCGGTGTCGCGCCTCGGGCGTACCGGCCGGTACGCCCGCGTCCGAAGGACAGCATGGCCGAGATCACCGCCCGCGGAACGGACCGTACGTGTGACCTGCGTCAAAGAATTCCCGCAGGGATCCGGTCGGCGGATGTCGGTGCGGGGGCGAAGTATCACAGTCACATCGCCGAATTGAGTGGTTTTGCTCGCGCGTGTTGCGCAAGCGATGCCGACTGATGTTGGTCATCGGGTCATGAGATGCGGGATAATGGCCTGGAAGCAATGTGTTCGATGCCGGTGTCGCGTGTCCTGTGAAGGATCGCGTGCCCTTCAAGGGGCCGTCGGCTGACGATGAGCTGGTTTCAGGAAGGGGAACGAGCATGGCGGCCATGAAGCCGCGGACGGGCGACGGCCCGCTCGAGGTGACCAAGGAGGGGCGGGGCATCGTCATGCGCGTTCCGCTCGAAGGCGGCGGTCGGCTCGTCGTCGAGCTGACCCCGGACGAGGCCGACGCGCTCGGCGACGCCCTCAAGAAGGTCGTCGGCTGACGCGGCAGACCCCGGATTTCAGCTGCCCCGGCATCGTACGCGGTGCCGGGGACCGCTTTTTCCAGGGGGCTTCCCGGAGGTGCTCGGACCCGGACGGCCCATCCACCCGGCCCCCACGGCCGGGCTCACCGCCTGACCGCGCACAACAGTCCGTCCCCCACCGGGAGCAGTGAGGGCACGAGGTCGGGGCTCTCGCGCACCGTGCGCAGCAGCTCCCGCAGCCGCAGCACCTCGGTGGGCTGCGGCCCCGAGCCGACCGTGCGGCCGTTGGCGAAGGCGCCCTCGAACACGACGAGCCCGCCGGGACGCAGCAGACGCAACGATTCGGCGAGGTAGTCGAGCACCTCGAGCCGGTCGCCGTCGCAGAAGACGAGGTCGTAGCCGGCGTCCGCGAGCCGCGGCAGGACGTCCAGGGCGCGGCCCGGGATGAAGCGGGCCCGGTTGCTGGCGAAACCGGAGGCGCGGAAGGCCTGGCGGGCGCACTGCTGGTGCTCCGGCTCCGGATCCACCGTGGTCAGCACGCCGTCCGGCCGCATGCCGTGCAGCAGATGGATTCCGGAGACACCGCATCCCGTCCCGATCTCCGCCACCGCCTTGGCGTCCACGGTGGCGGCGAGCATGCGCAGCGCGGCGCCCGTGCCGGGCGACACCGAGCGCAGCCCTGCTTCACGGGCCCGTTCCCGGGCCCAGCGCAGCGCGTCGTCCTCGGCGACATAGGCGTCGGCGAACGCCCAGCTCGTCTGCCGGTTGCCGGTAATGACCCTCTCCTGTCCCCGTGATTGCTTGGGCGTGACTGTATCCGTTGACGTCGGGAACCCGCAGATGGGACCGGGCGTTGAGGAGGGTGCGAAGAGGGCGTGGGGAAGGACCGGGACAGACGCGTGGACGTGGTTGCCGAGCAAGTGCTGACGCAGCCGTATCAGCGGGCATCAAATTCTCGTAAAACCGCTTATCCGGAGCTAACGGGCGAGGTGGCTATGGTAGGGGCTCCACTGGACACCACCAGAGCCGACAGGGGAGGTGCGGCTGCGCCTGCGGATCGGGGAGGGGTGCTACGGCTCCTTCTCAGGTCATCGGGTGAGCCGAAATCCGTGACCGACATCGCTGACACCCACCACGCTGCCGACACCGCGCACATCGCGACCTTCGCCACCGACGCGGACGCGCAGGCGTGGACTCCGCCCACCTGGGAGGAGATCGTCAGCACTCACAGCGGCCGGGTCTACCGGCTGGCGTACCGCCTGACCGGAAACCAGCACGACGCCGAGGACCTGACCCAGGAGGTCTTCGTACGGGTCTTCCGCTCCCTGTCGACGTACACGCCCGGCACGTTCGAGGGCTGGCTGCACCGCATCACCACGAACCTCTTCCTGGACATGGTCCGCCGCAAGCAGCGCATCCGCTTCGACGCGCTCGGCGAGGACGCGGCGGAGCGCCTGGCCAGCCGTGAGCCGACGCCGCAGCAGGTCCTGCACGACGCGCACTTCGACGCGGACGTCCAGCAGGCGCTGGACACGCTCGCGCCCGAGTTCCGTGCGGCCGTCGTCCTGTGCGACATCGAAGGACTGTCCTACGAGGAGATCGCCGCAACCCTGGGCGTCAAGCTCGGCACGGTGCGCTCCCGGATCCACCGCGGCCGCTCGCAGCTGCGCAAGGCGCTCGCGCACCGGGCGCCTCAGGCCCGCGCGGCCGAGCGCCGCTCCTTCGTGCCCCGGGTGCCCGCGCTGGGGGGAGGGGGCGCGACCGCGTGAGTGGATCCCGTCGCCCCACACCGGCAGAGCAGCACCTGGGAGACCGCCTCTCCGCCCTGGTGGACGGAGAACTCGGTCATGAGATGCGCGAGCGCGTGCTGGCCCATCTGGCCACGTGCGCGAAGTGCAAGGCCGAGGCCGACGCCCAGCGCCGGCTGAAGAACGTCTTCGCCGAGGCGGCCCCGCCGCCCCCCTCCGAGAGCTTCCTGGCCCGCCTCCAGGGCCTGCCCATGGGAGGTGACGTCGACGGCGATGGCACGCCGCTCGGCGGGGGAGGATTCGGCAGAAGACTCCAGAGCAGCGCCGGACTGCCCGCGCGGCCCGGCGTCTTCGGAGTGAGGGGCGAGCCCTTCGGCTACGTCCCGTCGGGCCCGCACGCCGCGGCGCTGTCGCCCTCCGACAGCCGCGCCCTCCCCGGGGGCCGTGTCCTCCCGGAGGACGGCGGCTTCCGTATCCACCCCGTCGGCCGGCAGGAGAGCGAGCGGCCGGCGTCCCGTGGGCGGCGTTTCGTGTTCGTCGCCGCCGGCGCCGTCTCGCTGGCCGCGCTGGCGCTCGGCGGCGTGTCCGGCGTGGGCGGTGACTCCGGCGCGGAGGCGCGCGGCGGTTCCGGGGCCGGGAGCAACGTGACCCCCATGCGCTCACCGGGTACGGGCGGTGTCACGTCGCCGGAGACGCAGCGGCGGCGATCCACCGGAGCGCTGCTCGAGCAGCGCGCGCTGGACCGGACGCCGGTCGCGCCCACGCAGTCCTCGGCGCCGCTGCTGTCCGGAGTGCCCGCTCCCGGTGTCCAGGACGTCTCGCAGATCCGCGCGCTGACCGCTCCCGTGGTGGCCGGTGCGGCGGCGATGTCCCCGCTCATACGCCCGCTCACCGAGACCGGACCGTTCACGCTGCCGACCGCCCCTCAGCTGAGGGTCCCCGGCCTGTCGGCCCGCCCGGTGCCGTCCACGTCCCCCACGCCCTCCCCCTCCTCGAACACCGGCCGCTGAGCGGCTGCGCGGCCGCCCGGGGAACCTGGTTGAATCCATGGTGCCCGCGCCCGCGCAAGCGGTCCGGGCGCGGAATCCGCGGCACCAGGTGCCGCCGGCGGGTGTAGGGAGACCATGGACGAGGGGAAGCCGGTCCCTGAGGCGGGACCGGAGCAGGGGGCGAGCGAGTCCGGAGCGGCGCACGACGCCGAGGGGTCGACGACCGGCGGTTCGGCGCCGGTCGGAGAGCCCGGCGGCGACTTCGAGCTGCCGGCTCCTGCCGGGACACGTCCTCGCTATGAGGGCGACGCCGACGGCGACTTCGAGCTGGAGCGCCCGGCTGCGGCGGGAACGGGGGTCGGGGCCGACGTCCTCGCGAAGCCCCCGACAACCGACGGGGACGGCGATTTCGAGCTGGAACGCCCGGCAGCCGTGGGCACGGCGCAGGAAGGGTCTGCCGGGCACACCGGCCCTCGGCAGGGCGGCGACGGGTCTGACGCCCTCGACGGTCGTGCCAAGGCCCTTCACGATCCCGACCCCTACAACACCCCGCCCTACGGCGGGCCGGGCCCCTGGGCGCCCGCCCCACCGGTCCAGCACCCGGCGGTGACGCCCCCGCACAGGACCGTCGCGCAGAGCACGCCCACGCCTCCGGGCGCGCCCGTGCCCGGCGCGCCCGCGATGCCGGTGCCGCCCACCGCTCCGGTGCCGCCCACCGCTCCGGTGCCGGGTGGCTCCACCGACCCGAGCGGCGCCCCCTCGTCCCCTTCCCCCTGGCAGAACTACGACCCGTGGGCGCCCCGGGTCCCCTTCCAGCAGAACGGCGCCGCGCTGCCCGGCACGGAGCAGCGGCGTGCGCGCGGCCGCAAGGCGCTCGTCGCCGCCGGCGCGCTGATCGCGCTCGTGTCCGGAGGGGTCGGCGGTGTCGTAGGAGCCGCGTGGGAGCGGGACGGTGGCATCGGGGAGGTGCGGCTGCCGCAGGCCGGGAAGGAGCCCGCGGGGCGCGCCCCGGACAGCGTCGCCGGGATCGCCGCACGGGCGCTGCCCAGCGTCGTCACCCTGCACGTCAAGGGCGCCTCCGAGGAGGGCACCGGCACCGGCTTCGTCCTCGACGGACGCGGACACATCCTCACCAACAACCACGTCGTCCAACCCGCGGCAGCCGGCGGCGAGATAACGGTGACGTTCAACGGCGGCCAGAGCGCCAAGGCCACCGTCGTCGGCCATGACACCGGATACGACCTCGCGGTCGTCAAGGTCACCGGCGTCCGCGGCCTCACCCCCCTGCCCCTCGGCAACTCCGACAACGTCGAGGTCGGTGACCCCGTCGTCGCCATCGGCGCGCCCTTCGACCTCGCCGGCACCGTCACCTCCGGCATCATCAGCGCCAAGGAACGGCCCATCACCGCCGGCGGCGAGAAGGGCGACGGCAGCGACGTGTCGTACGTCGACGCCCTGCAGACCGACGCCCCGATCAACCCCGGCAACTCCGGCGGCCCCCTCCTCGACGGCAAGGGCCGTGTCGTCGGCATCAACTCCGCCATCCGGTCGGCCGGCAGCGGATCCGACCAGAGCGGCCAGGCCGGTTCCATCGGGCTCGGCTTCGCCATCCCCGTCAACCAGGCCAAGCGCGTCGCCGAGGAGCTGATCAACACCGGTAGGGCCACCCACCCGGTGATCGGCGTCACGCTCGACTTGAACTACACGGGAGACGGCGCCCGGGTCGGCGCCAAGGGCACCGGCAAAGGCCCCGCCGTCACCCGGGGCGGTGCCGGCGACAAGGCCGGCATCAAGCCCGGCGACGTCATCACGGAGGTCGACGGCATGCGCGTCCACTCGGGGGAGGAGCTGATCATCAGGACCCGCGCCCACCGCCCCGGCGACCGTCTGGAGCTGACCGTGGTCCGCGGCGGGGCCGAACGGAGGATCACGCTCGTCCTCGGCTCGGCGGACGGCAGCTGACGCGAAACCCCGCAATGGCGGGACGAAACCCGCCCGACAAGGCAAACAACCCGGAAAACCCCTCGTGCACACGCGGCCGGTGTGCCGGGACAGTACCGGTACGGCAGGAACGCCGGGTACCGTGGACCCGGCCCGGACCACGGAAGACCCGCACAGACCACCGAGGGCCGAGGACCGAGGACATCGCAAGGAGCTTCAGGTGTTCAATGACATAGGACCGCTCGAGCTGGTCACGATCGTGGTCATCGCCGTGCTCGTCTTCGGTCCGGACAAGCTCCCCAAGATGATCCAGGACGTCGCGCGAACGATCCGCAAGATCCGCGAGTTCTCGGAGAGCGCCAAGCAGGACATCCGCAACGAACTGGGTCCGGAGTTCAAGGACTTCGAGTTCGAGGACCTCAACCCCAAGACGTTCATCCGCAAGCAGCTGGAGAACGACGACCTGGGGCTGAAGGAGATCCGCAACGGCTTCGACCTGAAGAAGGAGATGGCCGAGGTCACGGACGCGGTCCACAGTCGGGAGTCCGAGTCGTCCACCTCCTCTCCGGCGTCCTCCGGCCCCACCGGCGGCACCGTCGACATGACGAAGAAGCCCACGAGCACCGACCCCGGCGAGCGCCCGCCCTTCGACGCGGACGCCACCTGAGCCCTGCGCGCCACGTCCGGCACGGGGCTCACCGTGCCCGCCTGACGTGACGCAGGTCATGCGCTCGTCGGCGTGCGTACGGCCGTATTGCGCCGCGCGAGGGTGGTACGCGCCGGGCGTTTCCCTGCTGTTCGGAGCGCTGTGGCTATGCTGCCCAGTTGTTGCGCGGACCGTTTGGGAGCGAGGACGCCCGTGGGGGGCGGGCCGCTCGGGTCCGACGAGAGCGAGGAGGCGTCCGGGCAGATGGAGACGACGAGTCGGGTGGACGCGCAGGCGTCGGCCGCGGAGGGCGGACCACAGCTCCCCTCCGCCCGCCGCACGGTCGACGGCTATCTCCGGGCACCCTTCCCGTGGTACGGCCTCGACGAGGCGTTCACGGGGCCGCGCTGGCTGATGCAGGTGGGCACCGCGGCCGACGGGACCGTAGAACACGGGTCCATCGGGCACGGGGACGAGCCGTCCGTGCGCAACGAGGCCACGGAGGACAAGGAGAAGTTCGCCGTCGTGGTCACCGTCGCCGAGAACCCCGTACGGCGCAGCCCGGACGGCACCGGCGTGCTGGAGGCCACATCGGTCTCGTCCGCGGCGTGGCTGGCGGGCGTGGGGTTGCTGACGTTCACCTGGCCGGGCCAGATGGACCACACCCTGCGGGACGACTGGCTGGACCAGCAGACGGAGACGGCCTGGGTCCTCGCGGACGACCTGACCGGGCCCGCGTGGTCGACGCTGTCCCTGCCGGTCGACGGGGTGCCGACGCAGTTCCACTACCGGGAGTCCGAGTTCGGCTGGGTGCTCGCGGGTGCGACGGAGGCCGGGGTGCATCTCGGGGCGTACGGCAGAGGCATGAGCGCGTACGGTCTGGGCTTCGCCGTGATCAAGGACATCACCGCTTACACCGCTTAGCGGATGCACGACGCCGCGGCGCTCGGCCGGGCGTACGACGAGGGGGCGCCGTCGGTGTGACGGCGCCCCCTCGTCGTACGAGCCCTGGGACTAGAACTTGTTCCTCGGCGTGATCCCCAGCGACATCCCCGCCAGGCCCCGCTGCCGTCCGCCGAGCTTGCCCGCGATCGCGCGCAGGGCCGAGCCCGCAGGGGAGTCCGGGTCCGTGAGGACCACCGGCTTGCCCTCGTCGCCGCCCTCGCGCAGGCGGACGTCGATGGGGATGTTGCCGAGGACCGGGACCGTCGCACCCGTCGTGCGGGTGAGGCCGTCGGCGACCAGCTGACCGCCGCCCGTGCCGAAGACGTCGACCATCTCGCCGCAGTGCGGGCAGGGCAGGCCGGACATGTTCTCGACCACGCCCACGATCTTCTGGTGCGTCTGCACGGCGATCGAGCCCGCCCGCTCGGCCACCTCGGCGGCCGCCTGCTGCGGGGTCGTCACGACCAGGATCTCGGCGTTCGGGATCAGCTGGGCCACGGAGATGGCGATGTCGCCCGTGCCGGGGGGCAGGTCGAGCAGCAGCACGTCCAGGTCGCCCCAGTACACGTCCGCGAGGAACTGCTGGAGCGCGCGGTGCAGCATCGGGCCGCGCCAGACGACCGGGGCGTTGCCCGGGGTGAACATGCCGATCGAGATGACCTTCACGCCGTTCGCGGACGGCGGCATGATCATGTTCTCGACCTGGGTGGGGCGGCCGTCCGCGCCCAGCATGCGCGGCACGCTGTGGCCGTAGATGTCGGCGTCCACGACACCGACCTTCAGGCCGTCGGCGGCCATCGCCGCCGCCAGGTTCACCGTCACCGAGGACTTGCCGACGCCGCCCTTGCCGGAGGCCACCGCGTACACGCGGGTGAGCGAGCCCGGCTTGGCGAAGGGGACCTCGCGCTCGGCCTGGCCGCCGCGCAGCGCGGTCGCCAGTTCGCGGCGCTGCTCGTCACTCATCACGTCGAGCGTGACGTCGACGCGGGTGACGCCCTCGACGCGCGAGACGGCCTCGGTCACGCGCTGCGTGATCGTGTCGCGCATCGGGCATCCGGAGACCGTCAGGTACACGGTGACCGCGACCGCTCCGTCCGCACCGATCTCCACCGATTTGACCATTCCCAGCTCGGTGATGGGTCGATGGATCTCGGGGTCGTTCACCGTCGCCAGCGCTTCGCGCACCGCGTCTTCCGTAGCCATAAGGAGATGGTACGGCGCGCCGCGGTGGCCGGGGTAAGCCCTTCAGCGGTCGTCTACGTCACGTCCGTGCGCCCGTTCCGCCGGGAATACGACATGCCCGTCGGAACGCCGCCGGTCCTCCAGCTCCTTCATCAGGTCCTGGAGTTCGGAGCGTATCCAGTCCCGGGTGGCGACCTCGCCGAGGCCCGAGCGCAGCGCGGCGATCTCGCGGGTCAGGTACTCGGTGTCCGCGATCGACCGCTCGTTCTGCTTGCGGTCCTGCTCCAGGTTCACCCGGTCGCGGTCGTCCTGGCGGTTCTGCGCGAGCAGGATCAGCGGGGCGGCGTAGGAGGCCTGCAGCGACAGCACCAGCGTCAGGAAGATGAACGGGTACGGGTCCCAGCGCAGGTGAGCCGGGGCGGTGATGTTCCAGCCCAGCCACACGATGATGACGGCGGTCATCCAGACGATGAACCGCCCGGTGCCCAGGAAGCGCGCGATGCGCTCCGACAGGCGCCCGAAGGCCTCCGGGTCCCACTCCGGCACCAGGCGGACGCGCCGTGGCTGCGGCTGGTCGAGCCGGAGGCGCCGGGTGGCGGCGGTCGCGCCGGAGGGGAGCTTCTCGCGGTCAGGCGTCATCGCTGACCCCCTCCTGGTTCAGGTGGAACTCCGTCTCGCGCCAGTCGTCGGGGAGCATGTGGTCCAGTACGTCGTCCACGGTCACCGCGCCGAGGAGCGAGCCGGACTCGTCGACGACGGGCGCCGCGACCATGTCGTAGGCCGCGAAGAACCCGGCCACCACGGGCAGCGGCGCGTCCGGGGCGAGCGACTGCAGGTCGTCGTCGACGAGCGAGCTGACCAGCGTGTAGGGCGGGTCCCGCAGCAGCCGCTGGAAGTGCACGGTCCCCAGGTACTTGCCGGTGGGCGTCTCGTCCGGCGGACGGCAGACGTACACCTGCGCGGCGAGCGCGGGGGACAGGTCGGGGTTGCGGACCCGGGCGAGCGCGTCGGCGACGGTGGCGTCGGGCCGCAGCACGATCGGCTCGGTGGTCATCAGGCCGCCCGCGGTCTTCTCCTCGTACGCCATCAGACGGCGCATGTCGGCGGCGTCGGCGGGCTGCATCAGGCTCAGCAGCCGCTCCTTCTCCTCCTCCGGCAGCTCGGCGAGCAGGTCGGCGGCGTCGTCCGGGTCCATCGCCTCCAGGACGTCCGCGGCGCGTTCCTCCTTCAGCTTGCCGAGGATCTCGATCTGGTCGTCCTCGGGGAGCTCTTCGAGTACATCGGCGAGCCGGTCGTCGTCGAGGGCGGCGGCGACCTCGGCGCGGCGCTTGGGGGACAGGTGGTGCAGGACGTTGGCGAGATCGGCGGGCCTGAGCTGTTCGAAGGTGGCCAGCAGGCTCTCGGCGCCCTGTCCGTGCTCCTCCAGGGAGAACCCCGTGACCGCCGACCACTCCACCGTCAGCGTCTCGCCCTTGCTGCGCCGGAACGTGCCGCTCTTCCCCTTGCGTACGAAGACCCGGTCGATCTCCCAGTCGCGGCGGGCCGGCAGCTGCTGCACGGACAGGTCGAGGACGGTGACCTCCTCGCCCGTCTCGACGAGGGTGACGTGCCGGTCGAGCAGCTCCCCGAAGACGAGCCGCTCGGTGGGCCGCTGCTCGAAGCGGCGCACGTTGAGCACGCCGGTGGTGATGACCTGGCCCGACTCGATGCCGGTCACCCGGGTCATGGGCAGGAAGATACGGCGGCGGGTGACGAGTTCGACGACCAGGCCCAGCAGTCGCGGGGGGCGCCGTCCCACCCGCAACATGACGACCAGATCGCGCACGCGCCCCACCTGGTCGCCGGTGGGGTCGAAGACGGCGACTCCGGCCAGGTGTGAGACGAAGATCCGAGGGGCGCTCGCGGCCATGCCCGCGCCTCCTTTTCCTGCTGTTTTGTCCGCTCGCGTGGGCTTCAGGCTAGCCCGTCCCGGTGCGCCGCGCCCTGGCGGGGGGTGCGGATGGACCGGCTCCGGAAGGCCTCCCGGGCACCGGTACTCTGCGGTACGCCGATGAGGACTCCCGTATGAGAGGTGGCCCCGCCTGTGACCGTCATTCCCCAGGGCCGTACCCGCAGGGCCGCGCTGGTGCGCGCGATGTGCGCGCTGGTCGTGACGGGGGCGGGTCTCGCGGGGTGCGGCGGCGGTGACCCGGACGCCGGGACCAACGGGGTCGGCAAACTGCCCGCCGACAAGATCCAGAGCCGGACGCGTACGGCGGCCGAGTCGGCGCCGTCGGTCCATCTGTCCGGCACCGTCGTCAGCAACGGCGGCACCTACACACTGGACATGCGGCTGAAGGGGGAGGGCGGCAGCGGGTCGGTCACCTCGAAGAACGCAACGTTCCGGCTGCTGCGGGTGGGCAAGCACCTGTTCCTGAAGGCCGACGCGGCGTTCTGGAACCAGCAGGACGGCTCGGGGGACGGCGGGGGCTCGGCGGCCGCGGCGGGCAAGCTGGACGGGAAGTACGTGAAGGTGCCGACGGGGGACCCGGCCTACCAGCGCTTCAGCGGCTTCACCGACAAGGACGTCCTGCTGGACGGGCTCCTCACGCTGCACGGCGCGCTGACGACGGACGGCCACCACGAGCAGAACGGCGTCCGCACGATCCGCATCACCGGCGACAAGGGCGCCGGCGGCAGCCTGGACGTCTCCCTGGAGGGAAGCCCCTACCCCCTGCTCCTGGTCCGCGCCGGCAACGCGGGAACGCTCCGCTTGTCGGAATGGGGGAAGGACTTCACGCTGACGGAACCGCCGAAGGGGGAGACGGTGGACTACGGGAAGCAACTGCCGTCCTCCTAGGGTCTTTCGTTTGAATCAGGCCGGATCAGGAAGCGGTGCCAGGCTCCGTGAGCCCGGCATGATCCAAACGAGAGGCCCTGGTGCCGCGGCTGCCGCGGCACTGGCCACCGCTGCGGGCAGCCGCCGAAGCTGCGCACGGCCCCCGCGGCTACGTCCGCTTGCGCCGCAGCAGCCGCGGCAGCGCCGCCGGGATCGGGCGGCGGGTCGTGGCCGAGGTCGGGACCGGTCGCGCGGCCTGGGAGTCGGACGGCAGCGGCACCGTCGTGCCCCGCGGCTCAAGGCGGAGCACCCGGCACTCCCGGCGCCACCGCTCCGGCATCTCCTCCCCGTCGGACGCGTTCAGCCGCTTGCCCTTCAGCTCCGCGACCGCGCCCTCCCACTCGGGGGACCCCGGCGCCAACTCCACCACCCGCGCGGGCCAGGTGACGATCCGGCCGCCCTTGTCCTTGCTGCGCACCGTCACGACCGCGTCCCCGCCGTCCACCAGGCCGGGCAGCGGCTGCTCGCCGGGTCCGTCGCCCACGACGCACGCCGCGCCCTCGTACCACACGTGCCACAACGCACGCGCGGCCGCGGCCGGCGCCGCGCCCTGGACCCAGATCAGCCCGGACTTCTTCGTGGCCTCCTCGACCAGGGCCTTCTCGAGCAGCTCGCTTGTCATACGCCCAGCCTAGTGGGGCCGCTCACAGCCATCCGTTCCGCTTCAGCATGCGGTGGATGCCCACGCAGATGCCCACCGTGATGCCCATGATCGCCGGGTAGCCGTACTTCCAGTGCAGCTCGGGCATGTACGTGAAGTTCATGCCGTACACCCCGCACACCATCGTCGGCACGGCGATGATCGCCGCCCACGCGGTGATCTTCCGCATGTCCTCGTTCTGGGCGACGGACGCCTGCGCCAGGTTGGCCTGGAGGATCGAGTTCAGCAGTTCGTCGAAGCCCAGCACCTGCTCGTTGACGCGGGCGAGGTGGTCGGCGACGTCGCGGAAGTACTTCTGGATGTCCGGGTCGATCAGCCGCATCGGCCGCTCGCTCAGCAGCTGCATCGGCCGCAGCAGCGGCGCCACCGCCCGCTTGAACTCCATCACCTCGCGCTTGAGTTGGTAGATCCGGCCGGCGTCCGTGCCTCGCGGCGTGCCCTTGCGGCCCGGCGAGAACACCTCGGTCTCCACCTCGTCGATGTCGTCCTGCAGCGCGTCCGCCACCGCGATGTACCCGTCGACGACGTGGTCGGCGATCGCGTGCAGCACCGCGGAGGGGCCCTTGGAGAGCAGTCCGGGCTCGTCCTGAAGCCGGTGCCGCAGCGTCCTGAGCGAGCCCTTCCCGCCGTGCCGGACCGTGATGAAGAAGTCCCGCCCGGTGAAGCACATGACTTCGCCGGTCTCGACGACCTCGCTGTTGGCGGTCAGCTGGTCGTGGTCGACGTAGTGGACGGTCTTGAAGACGGTGAAGAGCGAGTCGTCGTACCGCTCCAGCTTGGGCCGCTGGTGAGCCTGCACCGCGTCCTCGACGGCCAGCGGGTGCAGCCCGAACTCGCGGGCGATACCGGCGAATTCGGCCTCGGTCGGCTCGTGCAGCCCGATCCACACGAACCCTCCGTCGCGCCGCACCAGCCGCATCGCCTCGTGCGGGGAGAGCGGCGCCTGCGTCTGGACGCGGACGCCGTCACGGTAGACGGCGCAGTCGACGACGGCGGACGGGGTCGCGGGGTCACGCGTGGTGTCGTACGCGCCGTTGTCCTGCCGCGGGGAGGTGCGGGACGGGCGGACCACGGCGCGCAGGTCACGGATCATCGACATGGCAGGGCTCCTTCGCAACGAGCAGCGAAAGGCCACGAAAAACGGGTGGAACTACCCGGAATGGGGACGTCCTGGCTGCGGAGGTTTGGCACGTCCACAAAGCGGGGAGCACCGCACCGTCACGGTGGCGGGCTTCGCTGCTGATTCAGCTACTGACTGAGATCAGACAGATCAGGCAAAGCGAAACGAAGTGCTCTTCCGTGGCGACGCGAACGCGAGATGCGAGAGGTGGCAGCCGACGGGAGTCAGAACAGCTGCGTCAGCGGCTGGAAGAGCGGGTGGTACTGCACGGTCGACTTCGATCCATGACAGCCCCACCTCCTCCGGCCGGTCCCTGGTGAGGGACGATCCATACCCTGATTAGAGGGTGCCCCCTTAGGGGAGTCTCATGGGTGCCGGGCCTGACAGGGTTCCCAGTGCCTTGAGGGCCTGGGAGGTACCCCTACTGCGTGCTGCCCGAAACCACCGACCAAGAGTATCAGCCGACAGAAGTGTCAAGGCGCCGCTTTGCCCGGTGCTGACGAGTTCTATGCTCGCCGCATGGTTGATGTTCTTCCTCTGGTCGAGGCCCGGTTGCGCACCGCGCTGGGTGAACCGGACGCGCGCGCGGCGGTCACCTTCCTCGGCACGGACCGCATCGAGGTGCTCCGCTTCCACGAGGGCGACATCGTCCGCTACGCCACCCTCGGCATGTCCGCACAGCCCATGGCGGACCCCACCGCGATGCTCGCCGACCCCGTGAAGGGACCCCGCGCCGAGCTGGTCCTCTCCGTGCGCGGCGGCCTCGCCGACACCGACAAGGTGCTCCGCCCGCTCGCCGTGCTCGCCGCGTCCCCGCAGGTCGAGGGCGTTGTCGTGGCCCCCGGCGCGTCGCTGGAGGTGGGTCAACCGCTGTGGCCCGGCGCCCCGTTCACCTCCGTCCTGGTGGCCGAGCCCGGTGGCCTGGTCGAGGACCTGGAACTCGACGAGCCGCTGGATCCCGTACGGTTCCTGCCGCTGCTGCCGATGACGCCGAACGAGGCCGCCTGGAAGCGGGTGCACGGCGCAGGGGCCCTTCAGGAACGCTGGCTGACGAACGGGACGGACCTGAGGGATCCCTCCCGCAGGTCCGTCCCGCTGGACTGAGGCCGGGGGTGAGCAAGCTCACCAACGCCCGCCCGGCAACGGTCACTTGGCGAAGACCGTGACACCGTCCTCGGTCGCGTGCCGCCTCTCCAACTCCTCGGCCTCGCCGGTGAGCGCCCTGCGCCGCACGAGGACCACGACCGCCCCGAGAAGCGCCGTCGCCGCCCCCGCCACGAACGGCATGTGGATGTCGCTCCACTCCTCGATCTTCGGCGCGAAATAGGGCGCGGCAGCGGCCGCGAACCACCGCACGAAGTTGTAACCGGCGCTCGCCACCGGGCGCGGCGCGTCCGAGACGCCGAGAGCCAGCTCCGTGTAGACCGTGTTGTTCACCCCGATGAACGCGCCGGACAGGATCGTGCAGACGATCGCGGTGGTGTGGTCGCCGTAGCCGAGCACGGCCACGTCCGCCGCGAGCAGCACCAGCGAACCGCCGAGCACCTTCAGCGAGCCGAAGCGCTCCTGCATGCGCGGAGCCACGATCACCGAGAAGACGGCGAGCAGCACACCCCAGGCGAAGAACACGGCACCCGATGTGTACGGCGTCATGTTCAGCACGAAGGGCGTGAAGGCCAGCACGGTGAAGAACGTGTAGTTGTAGAAGAACGCCGAGACCGCCGCGGAGGCGAGGCCGCCGTGGCCCAGCGCCTTGATCGGGTCCAGGAGCGAGGTCTTCCGCGCGGGCCTCGGCTGCTCCTTCAGGAACGCCGTGATGCACAGAAAGCCGATCGCCATCAGCGTGGCCGTACCGAAGAACGGGTAGCGCCAGCTGACGTTCCCGAGCAGCGCGCCCAGCAGCGGGCCGCAGGCCATGCCGAGGCCGAGCGCGGACTCGTACAGCAGGATGGCCGCGGCGCTGCCTCCGGCCGCCGCGCCGACGATCACGGCGAGGGCCGTGGAGACGAAGAGCGCGTTCCCGAGGCCCCAGCCGGCCCGGAAGCCGACGAGCTGGGCGACCGAGTCCGAGGTGCCCGCCAGGCCCGCGAAGACGACGACGAAGGCGAGGCCGAGCAGCAGGGTCCTGCGGCCGCCGATGCGGCTGGAGACGAAGCCGGTGACCAGCATCGCCATGGCGGTGATCAGGAAGTACGAGGTGAACAGCAGGGAGACCTGGCTGGGTGTCGCCTGCAGGCCCTTCGCGATGGACGGCAGGATCGGGTCGACGAGTCCGATGCCCATGAACGCCACGACGGACGCTCCGGCGGTCGCCCACACGGCCTTCGGCTGCCGCAGGATGCTGCCGGCTCCCGCGTCGAACGGGTCCACGTCGGCAGCTGTGGCGGGTTCTCCTCCTGTGGTGCTCTTCATGTTGTCCTCGCAGAGTCGTGGCTCCATATGGTTGGCTTATACACATATTAAGTTAGCAGATCTAATTAGTGCAACTACCATCTAGTCGGCGCGGGTGAAGCGGGCGTGGGGGTACACGCCGGACGGGTGATCGTCCTTGACGCGACGCGGGACGGGGAGGACCGTGGGAGCCTATGAGGGGCGAACCCAGTTGCCCGAAGTGCGGTGGCCGGGTCAGGGCTCCCGGACTCTTTGCCGACTCCTGGCAGTGCGATGTGCACGGCACCGTGCATCCGCTGCAGCCCGTGATCCCGCCCAGCGTCGAGGCCCTCAGCGTCGTGGTGCACCGTGCCCGGGTGCCGGTGTGGATGCCGTGGCCGCTGCCGGTCGGCTGGCTCTTCACGGGTGTGGCCTACGCGGGCGACGACCGCAGTGGCGGCCGCGCCACGGCCGTGGCCTGCTCGGGTCCCGGGCCGCTCGGCGGCATGGGCGAGCTGATCCTGGTCGCGGAGGAACTGGGGGTCGGGCTCGGTGCGCGGTACGCGGGCATCGACGGGCCGGACCCGGGTCCGTACATGAACGTGGAGAAGCCGCCTCAGGTCAAGGTGCTCGCCGTCGGCCGCCCCACGCCCCTGTGGCATGTCTCGGGCGTCCCCGGCGACCGCGCGGTGTTCGCGGGCGAGGCGCGCGGCCTGTGGCTGTGGGCGGTCGTCTGGCCGGAACAGTCGGGCCTGCTGATGTACGACGAGATCGTCCTGACGGACCTGCGGGACGCGGGGGCGGAGGTCGATCTCCTGCCGATCGGGGCGTTGTCGCCGCGCCTGCTCGAGCCCTGACACGAGCCACCGGAGGCTGGGGGACGCCGTAGGGGGCGCAGCCGTCGTGCGGGTGTGACAGGGGTCCCGGAACTGCCGTTATCCTTGAGCGTCCCCTTCCGTCCCGTCACCGCCTGGAGTACGTGTCGTGCGCATCGACCTGCACACTCACTCCACCGCATCCGACGGTACGGACACCCCGGCCGAGCTGGTGCGGAACGCCGCTGCCGCCGGACTGGACGTCGTCGCGCTCACCGACCACGACACCACCCGCGGCCACGCGGAGGCGATCGAGGCGCTGCCCGCGGGGCTGACCCTCCTCACGGGCGCCGAACTCTCCTGCCGGTACGACGGCATCAGCATGCACATGCTGGCCTACCTCTTCGACCCCGACGAGCCCGACCTGCTCGCCGAGCGCGAGCTGGTGCGGGACGACCGCGTGCCGCGCGCCCACGCCATGATCGCCAAGCTGCGGGAGCTGGGCGTGCCGGTCACCTGGGAGCAGGTGGCCCGCATCGCCGGTGACGGCTCGGTCGGACGGCCGCACATCGCCTCCGCCCTGGTGGAACTCGGCGTCGTCGGGAGCGTCTCGGACGCGTTCACGCCCGAGTGGCTGGCAGACGGCGGGCGCGCGTACGTGCAGAAGCACGAGACCGACCCCTTCGAGGCGATCCGGCTGGTCAAGGCCGCGGGCGGAGTGACCGTCTTCGCGCACCCGGCCGCCTCCAAGCGCGGACGGACCGTCCCGGAGTCCGCCATCGCGGACCTCGCCGCCACCGGGCTCGACGGCATCGAGGTCGACCACATGGACCACGACCCGGCGACCCGGGCCCGGCTGCGCGGCCTCGCCGCCGAGCTGGGCCTGCTGGTCACCGGCTCCTCCGACTACCACGGCAGCCGCAAGACGTGCGTGCTCGGCGAGTACACCACCGACCCGGAGGTGTACGGGGAGATCATCCGGCGGGCCACCGGGGCGTTCCCCGTCCCGGGCACCGGCGGACCCCGCAACGCCTGATCCTGCCGTAGCTCCCCCCTTCCCCCCTTTTCCAGGCACCCGGCGCCCGCCGCCGTGTCCAGCCGTCGCGCGCCTCCACGCGCGGCGACGGCACCCGGCGGCCGCGGGACGCCCGCAGCCGCATGCTCGTTGCTCGTCCGTACCTCATCGCAAGGCACCCATGTTCGACGTCGCCGTTTTCGGTTCCCTCTTCCTGACCCTGTTCGTGATCATGGATCCCCCCGGGATCACCCCGATCTTCCTCGCGCTCACCGCCGGTCGCCCCGCCAAGGTGCAGAAACGCATGGCCTTCCAGGCCGTCTGTGTGGCCGGCGGCGTCATCGCCGTGTTCGGTGTGCTCGGCCACCAGATCCTGAACTACCTGCATGTCTCCGTGCCCGCGTTGATGATCGCGGGCGGGCTGCTGCTCCTGCTGATCGCCCTCGACCTGCTGACCGGCAAGACGGACGAGCCGAAGCAGACCAAGGACGTCAACGTGGCCCTGGTGCCGCTCGGCATGCCGCTGCTGGCCGGACCGGGGGCGATCGTCTCGGTGATCCTCGCGGTGCAGAAGGCGGACAGCGTGAGCACCCAGGTGTCGGTGTGGACGGCGATCCTCGCGATCCACGTCGTGCTGTGGCTGGTCATGCGCTACTCACTGCTGATCATCCGCGTCATCAAGGACGGCGGAGTGGTCCTCGTGACCCGGCTCGCGGGCATGATGCTCTCCGCGATCGCCGTGCAGCAGATCATCAACGGGGTCACCCGGGTCGTCCACGGAACCTGAGGGGCCGGACCGGGCCCGGAACGCGCGGAGCCCCGTACGGCACGATGCCGTACGGGGCTCCGAAGTCGTCTACGTGTATACGCAGGTCGTATACGCAGCGAGTGTCGTCTGTGCCGTTACGACGCGGTCGTCTCGGCCGGGCGGATCCACAGCCGCTGCCCTATGGCCGCGGCCTGCTGAACGATCTGGTTGACGGAGGCGGCGTCCACGACGGTGGTGTCCACGGGGGTACCGTCGACATCGTCGAGTCGCATGATTTCGAAGCGCATGGGCTTCTCCCTTCGTCTGGTCATCCTCCTGCGGAGAACTACTGGCGAGCGGAGCGCGGAGCGTCTGTGCCCCTCTCCTGTGAGTAGTCAACGGGATGCTTGTTACAAACATTCCCTACGCTAAGGAAATTTTTCGAGTCGCTAATTACTGACTGGTAATCGACTGGGTCGACGGCCGGTTTCGGTTCATGGTGCACTGATTGGGATCGGTTGTATTCGCAGCGTGACCGCCGGGAGAATGGAGGCATATGAACGACGACCTGGCGGCGCTCGGCGCCCGCATCGACCGAACGAACGAGCTGCTCCAGCGCATGCTCGCCGAGGTGGCGAAGACGCCCTCGACTCATGCGATCTTCGTCGACGCCGGCTACCTGTACGCCGCCGCCGGACGGCTCATCGCCGGCACCGAGGACCGCCGGGCCTTCGACCTCGACGCCGAGGGTCTGATCGACGCCCTCATCGACAAGGCGCGCCAGGTCTTCGCGGACAGCCGGTTGCTGCGCGTGTACTGGTACGACGGCGCGAGACGCCGCATCCACACCGCCGAACAGCAGTCCATCGCCGAACTCCCGGATGTGAAGGTACGGCTCGGCAATCTCAACGCCAACAACCAGCAGAAGGGCGTCGACTCCCTGATCCGGACCGACCTCGAGTCACTCGCCCGGCACCGCGCGATCAGCGACGCGGCGCTCATCGGCGGCGACGAGGACCTGGTGTCGGCGGTGGAGGCCGCACAGGGGTACGGGGCCCGGGTGCACCTGTGGGGCATCGAGGCGCCGGAGGGCCGCAACCAGGCGGAACCGCTGCTGTGGGAGGTCGATAGCCAGCGCACCCTCGAACTCGACTTCTTCAAGCCGTATGTGAGCCGCCGCACGGCCGCGACCTACGAGCCCTCCTCCACCGCCCGCCCCACTCGCGACGACGTCCGGTTCGTGGGCGCGCAGGTCGCCGCCAAGTGGCTCGCCGAGCGCGGCCGGGACTCGCTGGCGGAGCTGTTGCCCGGCCACCCGTACCTGCCCGGGTCCATCGACCAGGATCTGCTGGTGGAGGCGGAGGGTCTGCTGCAGTACTCGCTGCGCGGCCAGGCGGACCTGCGCCGCGCCCTGCGCGACGGCTTCTGGGAGCACCTGCAGGCGCAGTACTAGAGGGGGAGTCCCAAGGTCTCAGACGAGCCGGTCCCAGAAGTCGGCGAGGGCGTGGGCCGTCCCCTCCGGCTGGTCGGTGTTGGGGGAGTGCTCCGCGTGCGGGACGACGGTGCGGTGAGCGCCGAGGCGGTCCGCCATGTCGTCCAGCAGCGGGACGGGCCAGGTGTCGTCGCGGTCGCCGGACAGGACGTGCACGGGCAGGCCGACGGCGGCCAGTTCGGCCACGCGGTCGGGCTCCTCGCACAGCTGACGGCCCGTGGCGAGGAGCTGGGCGGGGCTGTTGCTCAGCCAGCGGCGGCGCAGGTCCTCCCCGTCGGAGAGCCCCTCGTCGAGGTCTCCGGCGTCGATGTCCTCCGGCGGTTCGAAGGCCTGGATGGCGTCCCAGACCCCGGCCATGTCCAGGACGGCGAGGGCGTCGTGCAGCAGCTTGACACGCTGCTGCTGGGGGAGGGAGATCTGGGCGGGGCCCGAGGCCATCAGGGTGAGCGAGACGAACACGGAGGGGTCGAGGAGGACGGCGGCCCGGGCGATCTGGCCGCCGAGGGAGTGCCCGAGCAGATGCACCGGCGCGCCGACGGCGTGCGCCTGCGCGATCACGTCCCGTGCCAGCTCGGCCTGCGCGTACGGTGCCTCGTCGTCCTTCGGTCCGGGGGACTCGTACTGCCCTCGCCCGTCGACGGCGACAGTCCGGTACCCGGCCGCCGCGAGAAGCGGCTGGAGGAGGAGGAAGTCCTCCTTGCTGCCGGTGAAACCGGGCAGCAGCAGGGCGGTCCCCTTCACCCGCGCCGTCACCGCGTCGGCCTCGAGCACGGCGAACTCCCCCCGCTCGGTGGCGAGCCGGCGCGCACGGACGCCGGGGGGCGGGGTGAAGCTGGGGGGACGGCTCATGGGGGTGAGGGTACCGGGCGGAGAGAACACCGATGGCCCGCCCCTGTGTGTGACAGGTGCGGGCCATCGATGATCAGTGCCGTGGCCTACCGCGCGTGTCAGCCCTCCACGGGCTCCGCGACCTTGCGCGTGCGGCGGCGCGGCTTGGCCTCCGCGACGTCGTCCGCCTGCGCCGGGATCTCGGCCTCTGCCGCGACGGCCTTCCGCGTACGGCGCCGGGGCTCGGCCTCGGGCTCGTCGGCGGCCTGCGCGGGAATCGCGGCCTCGGCGGCCTTACGGGTACGGCGTCGGGGCGTGACCTCGGCGGCGACCTCCGCACCGTCCACGGCAGCCTCCGGGGCGGCCTCGGCGGCCTTGCGGGTACGGCGGCGCGGCTTGGCCTCGACGGCTTCCACGGTGTCCACAGCCGCCTCGGCGGCCTTACGGGTACGCCGCGGCTTGGCCTCGGTGTCCTCCGTGGGCGCGGCCTCCGCCGTCTTGCGCGTACGCCGCGGCTTGGCCGGAGCCTCGCCCTGTGCCGCCACGCCCTCGACCGTCTCGACGCCGGCTTCGGCGGCCTTGCGGGTACGCCGACGCGGCTTGGCCTCGGTCGCCTCGGTCGCCTCGGTCGCGGTGTCGGCGACCGGTGCCGCTTCCGCGGTCTTGCGGGTGCGGCGGCGGGGCTTGGCCTCCGTGGCTTCGGCGGTGTCCACGGCCTCCGTGGCCTCGCTCGCGGTCTCGGGGGCCGGGACCGTCTCGGCGGCCTTGCGGGTACGCCGACGCGGCTTGGCCTCGGTCGCCTCGGTCGCCTCGGTCGCGGTGTCGGCGACCGGTGCCGCTTCCGCGGTCTTGCGGGTGCGGCGGCGGGGCTTGGCCTCTGCGGCCTCCGCGGTGTCCACGGCGGTCTCGGCGGCTGCCGGGGTCGCTTCCGTCGCGGCGGTGGCCTCGGGCGCGGCCGGGACGGGCTCGGCCGTCTTGCGGGTGCGACGGCGGCGCGGCTTCGTCTCCGTGGCCTCGACCGTCTCCACGGCCGTCTCCGCCGCCTCCGTGGCCTCCGGCGCGGCCGTCTCCGCGGTCACCGGCGTCACCGGTGCCGCTGTCGCCTCCACCGGCGCACCGCCGCGCATACGGCGGCGTCGGCGGGGGGTGCGGCGTTCCGCCGACTCGGCCGTGTCCGTCGCGGCCGTGTTCGTGGTGGTGGTGTCCGTGGTGGCCGACGAGTCCAGCGGCGTACCGCTGCGCGTACGGCGCCGACGGCGCGGCGTACGCGCCGGACGCTCTCCCTGCGCGGACGCGTCCGGGGAGCGGCGGCCGCGCGAGCCCCGGCCGCCCGTCTCGCCGAGGTCCTCGAGCTCCTCCGCCTCGAGCCCGGCGCGGGTCCGCTCCGAGCGCGGCAGAACGCCCTTGGTGCCCTCGGGGATGCCGAGGTCGGAGAACAGGTGCGGGGAGCTCGAATACGTCTCCACCGGGTCGTTGAAGTCCAGCTCCAGCGCCTTGTTGATCAGCTGCCAGCGCGGGATGTCGTCCCAGTCGACGAACGTGATCGCCGTACCCTTGGCGCCCGCGCGGCCGGTACGGCCGACCCGGTGCAGGTACGTCTTCTCGTCCTCGGGGGACTGGTAGTTGATGACGTGGGTCACGCCCTCGACGTCGATGCCGCGCGCGGCGACGTCGGTGCAGACGAGGACGTCCACCTTCCCGTTGCGGAAGGCGCGCAGGGCCTGCTCGCGGGCGCCCTGGCCGAGGTCGCCGTGGACCGCGCCGGAGGCGAAGCCACGGCGCTGCAGCTGCTCGGCGATGTCGGCGGCCGTGCGCTTGGTACGGCAGAAGATCATCGCCAGTCCGCGGCCCTCTGCCTGCAGAATGCGGGCGACCATCTCCGGCTTGTCCATGGAGTGCGCGCGGTAGACGAACTGCTTGATGTTCGCGACCGTCGCGCCCTCGTCGTCCGGCGCGGTGGCGCGGATGTGCGTGGGCCGGGACATGTAGCGACGCGCCAGGCCGATGACCGCGCCCGGCATGGTGGCCGAGAACAGCATGGTCTGCCGCTTGGGCGGCAGCATGTCGATGATCTTCTCGACGTCGGGCAGGAAGCCGAGGTCGAGCATCTCGTCGGCCTCGTCGAGCACCAGGCACTTGACGTGCTTCAGGTTCAGCTTCTTCTGACCGGCGAGGTCGAGGAGTCGGCCGGGGGTGCCGACGACCACGTCGACGCCCTTCTTCAGGGCCTCCACCTGGGGCTCGTAGGCCCGGCCGCCGTAGATCGCGGCGACCCGTACGTTCCGCACCTTGCCCGCGGTCAGCAGGTCGTTCGTGACCTGGGTGCACAGCTCGCGCGTGGGGACCACGACGAGCGCCTGCGGCGCGTCGGTGAGCGCCTCGGGCTTCGCGCGGCCGGCCTCCACGTCGGCGGGGACGGTGACACGCTCGAGGAGCGGGAGTCCGAAGCCCAGCGTCTTACCGGTACCGGTCTTGGCCTGACCGATGACGTCGGTGCCGGAGAGGGCTACGGGGAGCGTCATCTCCTGGATGGGAAAGGGATTGATGATGCCGACGGCTTCCAGGGCCTCGGCTGTCTCGGGAAGGATTCCGAGTTCTCGAAAAGTCGTAGTCAGGGTGCTGCCTCTTCTGTGTGGGCGGCGCGAGGCGAGCGCGGGGGTCGTGACCGTGCCGGATGACGTCGGCCTGCTTGGGGGACGGGCCTGTGGCACGGGACCACGCCGACGCTCCAGCGCTCGTACCGCTGAGGGTCCCTCCGAACGCGTACGCCAGGTGCCGTACGCCCGAGGAGGGCTGTCGGGTCGGAGCCGATCGGGCCACCGACCGGGCATCCTCATACATGCGGCCCGTCGAGATACGTCGTCTCCATAGACGTACGCACTCAGCAGGCGCATTACCACCATACCCCGGAATCGCGCACTCGCGGTGGCCGATTCGGTCACGTAGCCGTCATCACACTGATTGACCAGGGACTTCCAGGCGGCGGTGAGCGGGCTATTGTGCGCTTCATGACGACGCCTGACAACGCCCCCGACAGCCCCGAGGCCCCCGCCGGACCCACCGGAGTGGCCGCCCAGGACTGGGCGACCGCCTCCGCCGACCCGCAGTACCGTGCCGCGATCGTGGACCTGCTGGGCGCGCTCGCGTACGGGGAGCTGGCGGCGTTCGAGCGGCTCGCGGAGGACGCGAAGCTCGCGCCCACGCTGACGGACAAGGCGGAACTGGCGAAGATGGCGTCCGCCGAGTTCCACCACTTCGAGCGGATCCGGGACCGGCTGAAGGAGATCGGGGCCGAGCCCACGGAGGCGATGGAGCCGTTCGTGGCGGCGTACGACAGCTTCCACAGGCAGACGGCGCCCTCCGACTGGCTGGAGGGGCTCGTCAAGGCGTATGTGGGCGACTCGATCGCCAGTGACTTCTACCGGGAGGTCGCGGCCCGCCTCGACACCGACACGCGCGAACTCGTCCTGGCCGTCCTCGACGACACCGGGCACGCCGACTTCGCGGTGGAGAAGGTGCGCGCCGCGATCGACGCCGAGCCGCGCGTGGGCGGCCGGCTCGCCCTGTGGGCACGGCGGCTGATGGGCGAGGCGCTGTCGCAGTCCCAGCGGGTGGTGGCCGACCGGGACGCGCTGTCCACCATGCTGGTGGGCGGTGTGGCGGACGGCTTCGACCTCGCGGAGGTCGGCAGGATGTTCTCCCGGATCACGGAGGCCCACACGAAGCGGATGGCGGCGCTGGGGCTGGCTGCCTGAAGCCGCCGACCGCCGGGGTGCCCCGGGCCGAGCCCGCTGTGTGTCCGGCCGTCACCGCACGCGTCGGCGACGGTCGGCCGTACGGCGCGCGCCACGCGCCCCCTCACCACAGGTGCCCCGGCCGTCGCCGTCTGCGGCGGCCGGCTTCGGGTCGGCCCCGGCGGCGGCCCTCAGGCCGTCGCCGAGCGGCGGCGAAATCTTTCCGCGGGCCTCACCAGCAGGGACAGTGACGCCGCCGAGACCACCAGCGCCCCGGCCAGGATCACCACGAGACCCGCCGGGCCCAGCGCGCTGTGGGTGAGGAACGCCCCGAAGAGCGCCCCCACCGCACCCGTCGACAGCACCAGGACACGGCTGGGCAGACGGTGCGGCAGCCGGCGTGCGGCCACCCATGCCAGGGCGAGCCCGAGGACGGCGGAGCCGAGCGCTTCCAAGAGCATGACGAGGTCCCTCCCGCACGGCTGCTGCCTGGGCAAATCGGTCGTAGCCGGTATTACCCGCGGTGCGCGGAACACAATCATCCGCTGTGGGCCAGATGTGCTCCGTCTGAGTGTTTCCCGAGCGGCACGCTCCCCGGTCAGCGGAAGGGGCCCGGCGGTACACCGACCGCCGGGCCCCTTCCGCTGCTCCGTCCGGAACTACAGCGCGCCGAAACCCACCTTGCGCGGGGTGGGCTCGCCGATCTCCACGTAGGCGAGACGCTCGGTCGGGACCAGGACCTTGCGGCCGTGCTCGTCCACAAGGGACAGCAGCTGCGACTTGCCGGCCAGCGCCTCGGACACGACGCGCTCGACCTCCTCGGCACTCTGCCCGCTCTCCAGAACGATCTCGCGGGGCGCGTGCTGCACGCCGATCTTGACCTCCACGGCTTTGTCCCTCCGACGGTCAGTGATGTGCGCGGCCGTCCGCGCCGTACCAGCACACATTAGCCCGGTGAGGGGACGTACACGCTCCGCTCCGGCACGCCAGGAGCGAACACCCGCCGGGAACAAAACAGCCGTACGGCCCCGCCCGGTGGTGTCCGGACGGGGCCGTACGGCTGTCGATCGGTGCCCGAGGGGTCAGTGGTGCTGTTCGCTCCCGTGCAGCGGGAAGCCCGCGATGCCCCGCCACGCCAGCGAGGTCAGCAGCTGCACCGCCTGCTCGCGCGGCACGCTGCGGTCGCTGTGCAGCCAGGAGCGCGCCACCACCTGGGCCAGGCCGCCGAGCCCCGAGGCCAGCAGCATCGACTCGGCCCGCGACAGGCCGGTGTCCTCGGCGATCACGTCGCAGATGGCCTCCGCGCATTCGTTCGCGACCTTGTCGACGCGCTCGCGCACGGCGGGCTCGTTCGTCAGGTCGGACTCGAACACCAGCCGGAAGGCACCGCCGTCGTCCTCCACGTACGCGAAGTACGCGTCCATCGTGGCCCGTACGCGCTGCTTGTTGTCGGTCGTCGACGCCAGCGCGTTCCGCACGGCCTGCAGCAGGGCCTCGCAGTGCTGGTCCAGCAGGGCCAGATAGAGGTCGAGCTTGCCCGGGAAGTGCTGGTAGAGCACCGGCTTGCTGACGCCGGCGCGGTCGGCGATGTCGTCCATCGCGGCCGCGTGGTAGCCCTGCGCCACGAAGACTTCCTGCGCGGCGCCCAGCAGCTGGTTCCGTCGGGCACGGCGCGGCAGGCGCGTGCCCCGCGGGCGTGCCGCCTCTGTCTGCTCGATGGCTGTCACGCCGCCTCCCAAAATCGTCCACATGCGGTGTGCGCCGCGCCGCCATCGTACTTTTCGGTAACCCTGCTGTGCGCGGTGCGAACGCAGAATTTCACGGACCGGACGGTGGCGAAAGCCGTGCGGAACGCGCCATACACGGGCAGGGAGGGCGAACGAACGCCCCCGGCCCGCGTGACGGCTCGCGACTGCTCACCGTACGTACTCGCTCCGTCGCCGGGCGTGGTCGTCGTACCTCACCGATCTGGCGACCCTCCGGGCGCTCACCGGTAGTCGTCCTCGTCGAGGGCGACGATGCGCGCCTGCTCCGCGAGGTCCGCCTCGTTGGCGCGCAGGATGTCGTCCCCGGTCGGGGTCTCGTCCCGCTCGGGGGTCAGTTCGGCGTGCTGTTCGGCGGCGTCGTTCTCCGGGGCCTCCACGTCGAGTTCGGCGGCGTCGTTCGCCTCGTCCTCGAACGTCTCGGGATCAGTGGGGTCTACGGCCATGATGGGCTCCCTTCCTAGAACTCCTGGAACTTCTGGAACGTCCCTGAAGAGGCGGGGTCCATGTGCGGGTGCCCTGCTACGAGCCTAGGAGACACGGGAACCGGACGCTATGTGTGGTGAGAGGCTTCGCGTGCGGCACGGAACGCTTCACGCAGGGCCCGCCCGACCTGATGCGATGGGCGGACCCCGGCCGTTGTGACAGCGAACACACGAACCACTACGTGATCGTCTCGTAACATTGCCGCATGTCTCCGACCGAGTTGCCGTCCGTCGCGGCCGCCAATGTTCTCCCGAAGGTGGCACCCGTCAGGGTCGAGGAAGGCGAGCGGCTCAGGTCGGTGGCGCTGCCCGGGATCACGCTGACGGTGCGGTCGAGACCACCGCGGCACGAGGGGCTGCCGCCCGCGCTGTACGTCCACGGGCTCGGGGGTTCCTCCCAGAACTGGTCGGCGCTGATGGCGCTGCTCGACGGGCACGTCGACGGCGAGGCCGTCGATCTGCCGGGCTTCGGCGACTCGCCGCCGCCGGACGACGGCAACTACTCCGTCACCGGGCACGCGCGCGCGGTCATCCGCTATCTCGACGCGGCCGGACGCGGTCCCGTGCACCTGTTCGGCAACTCGATGGGCGGGGCCGTCGCCACGCGCGTGGCGGCCGTCCGCCCCGATCTCGTGCGCACGCTCACGCTCGTCTCGCCCGCGCTCCCCGAGATCCTCATCCAGCGGGGCGCCGTCCCGACGGGCCTGCTCGCGCTGCCCGGAGTCGCCGCCCTGTTCACCCGGTACACCAAGGAGTGGACGGCCGAACAGCGCGTCTGCGGGGTCATGGCGCTGTGCTACGGCGACCCCGGACGGGTCACGCCGGAGGGCTTCCGCAACGCGGTGGAGGAGATGGAGCGGCGGCTGAGGCTGCCCTACTTCTGGGACGCGATGGCGCGCTCGGCACGCGGCATCGTGAACGCCTACACGCTGGGCGGACAGCACGGGCTGTGGCGCCAGGCGGAGCGGGTCCTCGCCCCGACGCTGCTCGTCTACGGCGGCCGGGACCAGCTGGTGTCGTTCCGCATGGCCCAGCGCGCGGCCCGCGCCTTCCGCGACTCCCGCCTGCTGACCCTGCCCGAGGCGGGGCATGTCGCGATGATGGAGTACCCGGACGTGGTGGCTGCGGCGATCCGCCAGCTCCTCACGGACACGGGCGAGTCGGGCGCGGGCTCGGCGAGCGGGGGCACGGCGGCGACGGGCGGGATGTCCACCGGGACCTCCACGCAGGGCGCCGGGACCTCCACGCAGGACACCGTGACCTCCCTGCAGGACGCGGCGAGCGACGACACCGGCACGGCGGACACGAGGAGCTGAGACGCGGCGTGGGACGACACAGCCGCAAGGGGCGGGACGACAGGGCGAACGGTGACACGGAGGTGGTGCCGGGCATATCCGCGGCGGAGGGTTCGCCGCGGGGTGCGGCGGTCGGCGGCGCGCGTCGTACGGCCGACGGGACGCCCGCCCGAGGCGTCCCGCGGTTCGCCGACGGCACCCCCGCACATGGCGTGCCCCGCCTTCCCGACGGTGCCCTTCAGGCCCGCGGCGATCACCCGGAGCACCGCGAAGGCGGCGGCGCCTGGGGTGACTTCACGGTCGGCACGGTCCAGGACGTACCGGGCCGAGGTGCCGTGCCCCGTATCCCGCGGCAGCGGTCGCAGCCCGGCCCCCGTCAGGAGTACCTCGACGCCTTCGACGAGGGCGACGACGTCTTCACGCCGCGTCGCACCGTTCGCGCCCCGCACGCACCCCTCACCGACGAACGCCACCCCGGCGCGCAGACCGAGGAGACCGGCGCGCAAGCCGAGGAGGTGCCCACCGGGACCGGTGAGGCCGCACGCGGCAGGGGCGGCAGGGGTCGTTCCTACGCCGGGATCGTGGCCGCCGCCGTGACCACCGTGATCGCGGTCGTCGTCGCCGGCCAGTTCCTCGCCGGACAGCACCGCGCCGCCGCACCGTCCCGGACCGCCACCGGCCAGGCCCGCGGCACCTCCGGCCCGGTCACCGGCGCCGAGCCCACCGCCTCCGTCTCGCCCGGCGCGACGCCGCTGACGTACGAGCAGGCGATGGACAGGACGTACCCGCTCAGCGCCACGCTGAAGGGACCCGGGACGTTCTCCGCGGTCCCCGGCGCCGCCAAGGCGCCCGGCACCGGACGGAAGTACACCTACCGCGTGGACGTCGAGAACGGCCTCGGTCTGGACGGCGAACTCTTCGCCCAGGCAGTGCAGAAGACCCTGAACGACGACCGGAGCTGGGCGCACAACGGCGCCCGTACCTTCGAGCGCATCCACTCCGGCAAGCCCGACTTCGTGATCACGCTCGCCAGCCCCGGCACCACCGCCGCCTGGTGCGCGAAGTCGGGTCTCGACACCACGGAGGACAACGTCTCCTGCGACTCCGCCTCCACCGAGCGCGTGATGATCAACGCCTATCGCTGGGCGCAGGGCTCGACGACCTACGGTGACGAAATTCACGCCTACCGTCAGATGCTGATCAACCACGAGGTCGGCCACCGCCTCGGCTACGGCCATGTGACCTGCGACAAGAACGGCGAGCTCGCCCCGGTCATGCAGCAGCAGACCAAGTTCCTCGACCACGACGGAATCCACTGCCTTCCCAATCCCTGGCCGTATCCCGGGAGTTGACGGTGGCAGCTCTCGTCACATTGACACGCGCTGAAAGTTCGTTCATATTGCTGCCCATGTCGCCCCGTCACGCCTCCCGTCGCGCCGCCATCGAGCTGGCGCTCATCGGCGTGACCGCGCTCTGCGTGGCCGACATCCACTGTCGCTGACGCCCGCCTCAGGCGTTCGCGTCGCGATTTCCCCTCTCTTCCGTGACCCGTCGGCATGCGCCGACCGGTTCGCGTTTTCTCGACGACCCGGCGCCGAGGCAGACGTCTGCCCAGATCTGTCTCACATTTCCGCTAATCCGTCTCGTCATGCGAGACGAATCCCGAGAGGTCGTCATTCCGATGCGTCAACCGTCCGTCACAGCGCGCCGTGTGGCAGCGGCATCCGTCAGCCTGGTCGTGGCAGCGGGCGCCGCCGCCTGCGGGCCGAAGGACAACGGTGTCAAGGCTTCCGGTGGCGACTCCACGCCGCACAAGGGCGGCACGCTGACCGTCCTGAACTCCGATCCGCAGGAGGACTTCGACCCGGCCCGCCTGTACACCTCCGGCGGCGGCAACGTCCCCTCCCTCGTCTTCCGCACGCTCACCACGCGCAACCGCGCGAACGGCGCCGCCGGGGCCAAGGTCGTCCCGGACCTCGCCACCGACACCGGGCGCCCGAGCAAGGACGCGACCGTGTGGACGTACACCCTGAAGACGGGCCTGAAGTACGAGGACGGCACGCCGATCACTTCAGCCGACATCAAGTACGGCATCGAGCGCTCCTTCGCCCCCGAACTCTCCGGCGGCGCCCCCTACCTGAGGGACTGGCTGGTCGGCGCGGCGGACTACCAGGGCCCGTACAAGGACAAGAAGGGCCTCGACGCGATCGAGACCCCGGACAGCCGGACCATCGTCTTCCACCTGAACAAGCCCGAGGGCGAGTTCCCGTACCTGGCCACCCAGACCCAGTTCACGCCCGTCCCGAAGGCCAAGGACACCGGTACGAAGTACGAGGAGCACCCGGTCTCCTCCGGCCCGTACAAGGTCGTCCAGAACCAGAACGACGGCGAGCGGCTCATCCTGGAGCGCAACACGCACTGGTCGGGTGACGACCAGCGCAAGGCCTACCCGGACAGGATCGACGTACGCTCCGGGTTCGACTCCTCGGTGATCAACCAGCGACTGTCCGCGTCCCAGGGCGCGGACGCCGCCGCGGTCACCACGGACACCAACCTCGGCCCGGCCGAACTCGCCAAGGTGACGGGCGACAAGGAGCTGGCCGCCCGCGTCGGCACCGGCCACTTCGGCTACACGAACTACATCGCGTTCAACCCGGCCGTCAAGCCGTTCGACAACGTCAAGGTGCGGCAGGCGATCTCGTACGCCATCGACCGGTCGTCCGTCATCAACGCGGCGGGCGGCTCCTCGCTGGCCGAGCCCGCCACCACCTTCCTTCCCGACCAGAAGTCCTTCGGCTACACGCCGTACGACCTCTTCCCGGCGGGGGCGACCGGCAACCCGGCCAAGGCCAAGGAGCTGCTGAAGGAGGCCGGTTACGCGAACGGACTCACGATCACCCTCACGCATTCCAACGACAAGAACTTCGAGACCAGCCCGGAGATCGCGACCGCCGTCCAGGACGCCCTGAAGAAGGCCGGTATCACCGTCAAGCTGCAGGGTCTGGAGAACAACGACTACAAGGACAAGATCCACAGCGTCAAGACGGAGCCCGGCCTCTTCCTGGCCCACTGGGGCGCCGACTGGCCCTCCGGCGGTCCCTTCCTGGCCCCGATCTTCGACGGCCGGCAGATCGTCAAGAACGGCGCGAACTTCAACACCGGCCTGCTGAACGACACGTCCGTCAAGGCCGAGATCGACGCGATCAACAAGTTGACGGATCTCGACGCGGCCGCGAAGCGCTGGGGCGCACTGGACAAGAAGATCGGCGAGCAGGCCCTGGTCGTGCCGCTGTTCCACCCGGTCTACAAGCGCCTGTACGGCAAGGACGTCAAGAACATCGTGATCAGTGACTGGACCGGTGTTCTGGACATCTCGCAGGTAGCGGTGAAGTAGCGCCGTGAGCGAGGCACTTGTCGCCGTCGAGGCCGCCGGGACGGACGCACCCGTCCCGGCGGCCTCGGGGGCCCGTCTGTTCTGGCGGCGGCTGCGCGCCCAGCGCGCCGTCCTCGTCGCCGCGGCCGTCGTCGCGCTGCTCGTCCTGGTCGCCCTCGCCGCGCCACTGCTCACCGCGCTCGAGGGCCAGGACCCGACCACATACCATCCGACGCTCATCGACTCGGCGCGCGGCGGCGTCCCCACAGGGCCGTTCGGCGGCGTGAGCGGCGACCACTGGCTCGGCGTCGAACCGCAGACCGGACGCGACCTGTTCGCACGGCTCGTGTACGGCGCGCGGGTCTCGCTCGGCGTGGCACTCGCCGCCACGGTGGTGCAGGTCCTGCTCGGTGTCGTCATGGGCATCGCGGCCGGACTCGGCAACCGCTGGGTCGACCTGATCCTGAGCCGGATCACCGACATCTTCATCTCCATGCCGCTGATGATCATGGCGCTCGCGCTGCTGGCGATCGTCCCGAGCAGCTTCCCGCGGCCCGTGCTCGTCGCGCTCATCGTCGGCCTGGTCTCCGGCTGGGGCACGCTGTCGAAGATGGTGAGAGCCCAGACCCTCACGCTCAAGGGGCTCGACTACGTCTCCGCCGCCCGGCTCAGCGGCTGGAGCACCGTCCGGATCGCCCGCCGCGAGCTGCTGCCCGGCCTGGCCGCGCCCGTCATCACGTACGCCGCGCTCCTGGTGCCGCAGAACATCTCCGTCGAGGCCGCCCTGTCCTTCCTCGGCGTCGGTGTGAAGCCCCCGACGCCGTCGTGGGGGCAGATGCTCACCGCCGCCGACGTCTGGTACCAGGCCGCCCCGCAGTACCTGCTGCTGCCCGCGGGCGCGCTCTTCGTGACCGTGTTCACGCTCACCGTCCTCGGTGACGGGGTGCGCACCGCGCTCGACCCGCGCGCGGCGTCGCGTCTGCGCGTCGGAACCGGACGCAAGCGGGAGGCCAGGGCGGACGCGGCCGCACGGAAGGAGGACCGGACATGAGCGGCTTCGGCGGTTTCGTACTGCGCCGGGTCGTCGGCGCGCTCGTCACCCTGTTCGCCCTCTCGCTGATCATCTACGTCGTCTTCTACGTGACCCCCGGCGACGTCGCCCAGATCACCTGCGGACCACGCTGCTCGCCGGAACAGGTGCACCAGGTCGCCCAGCAGCTGAAACTCGACGACCCGCTGTACGTGCGCTACTGGCACTTCCTCCAGGGCCTGTTCGCCGGCCAGGACTACTCGACGGGCACGTCCGTGGAGCACTGCCCGGCGCCCTGCCTCGGCCTGTCGTACCAGAGCGACCAGCAGGTCACCGACATCATCCTGGGGAAGCTGCCGGTCAGCTTCTCGCTGGTGCTCGGCGCGATGGTGATCTGGCTCCTCCTGGGCATCGGCACCGGTGTGCTGTCCGCCTGGCGGCGCGGCAGGGTCACCGAGCGGGCGCTGACCGCGATCACGCTCGCCGGCGTGGCCACACCCGTGTTCGTCATCGGCCTGATCCTGATGATCGTCGTCTGCGGTCAGCTCCAACTGCTGCCCTTCCCGCAGTACGTCGACTTCACCGACGATCCCGAGCAGTGGGCGTGGAACCTGCTGCTGCCCTGGCTCTCGCTCGCCCTGATCGAAGCCGCCAACTTCGCCCGCCTGACCAGGGCCTCGATGCTGGAGACGCTGGCCGAGGACCACATCAGGACGTTCCGCGCCTACGGGGTCGGCGAGCGCTCGGTCATCGCGCGGCACGCGCTGCGCGGGGCGTTCGCGTCCGTCATCTCCCTGAACGCCGTCACCTTCGGCTCGGCCGTCGGCGGCGCGGTGCTCACCGAGACGCTCTTCGGACTGCCGGGCATCGGACAGGAACTGGTCCAGGCGGTGAAGGTCGTCGACCTGCCGGTCGTCGTCGGCATGGTCCTGGTGATCGGTTTCTTCGTGGTCCTTGCCAACGCCGTCGCGGACGTCCTGTACGCGGTGGCCGACCGACGGGTGGTGCTCGCATGAGCCTGGTGGAAGTCACGGACCTGACCGTGGAGTTCGGCTCGCTGCGCGCCGTCGACGGTCTCTCCTTCCGGCTGGCCGAGGGCGCCGCCCTGGGCCTGGTCGGCGAGTCCGGCTCCGGCAAGTCGACCGTCGCCTCCGCGCTCCTCGGTCTGCACCGCGGCACGGGCGCCCGGGTGACCGGCTCGATCCGGGTCGCCGGCACCGACGTCCGGCAGGCGTCCGACGACGACCTGCGGCGGCTGCGCGGCGGCAGGGCCGCGATGGTGTTCCAGGACCCGCTGTCGTCCCTGGACCCGTACTACGCGATCGGCGACCAGATCGCCGAGGTGTACCGGGTGCACACGCGCGCGTCCCGGCGTGCGGCACGCGCGCGTGCCGTCGAGGTGCTGGACCGGGTGGGCATCCCGGACGCCGCACGACGGTCCCGCTCGCGCCCGCACGAGTTCAGCGGCGGCATGCGCCAGCGCGCCCTGATCGCCATGGCGCTCGCCTGCGAACCCGACCTGCTGATCGCCGACGAGCCCACCACCGCACTGGACGTGACGGTCCAGGCCCAGATCCTCGACCTGCTGCACACCCTGCGCGCGGAGACCGGGATGGGGCTGCTCCTCGTCACGCACGACGTGGGCGTCGCCGCGGAGAGCGTCGACGAGGTGCTCGTCATGCGGCACGGCAAGGCCGTCGAGCACGGCGCCGTCGCGACCGTGCTGGGGGAGCCCCGTGAGGAGTACACCCGCGAACTGCTCGGCGCGGTGCCGCGTGTGACCGCGCCGCGGGTCGAGGAGAGCGCCGCGTCGGACGAGGTCGTCATCGAGGCGGTGGGACTGCGCCGCGAGTTCGGCCGCGGCAAAGGGAAGTTCGCGGCCGTCGACGACGTGTCGCTGACGGTGCGGCGCGGCGAGACGCTCGGCATCGTGGGGGAGAGCGGCAGCGGCAAGACCACCCTGGGGCGCATGCTGGTCGGGCTGCTGGAACCCACGGCCGGCGAGGTCCGCCACGGGGGCATCGCACGGGCGGGGGTGCACCCGGACGTGCAGATGGTCTTCCAGGACCCCGTCTCCTCCCTCAACCCCCGGCGCAGCGTGGGCGAGTCCATCGCCGACCCGCTGCGGGCGCGGGGGAGCGACGAGCGGCGCATCCGGGGGCGCGTGCGCGAGCTGCTGGAGCGAGTGGGCCTCGACGGGGCCCACTACGACCGGTACCCGCACGAGTTCAGCGGCGGTCAGCGCCAGCGCGTCGGCATCGCGCGGGCACTCGCCGCCGAACCGCGCGTCATCGTCTGCGACGAACCGGTCTCCGCGCTGGACGTCACCACCCAGGCGCAGGTCGTGGCCCTCCTCGCCGAGCTGCAGCGCGAACTCGGGCTGGCACTCGTGTTCATCGCGCACGACCTCGCCGTCGTGCGCCAGGTCAGCGACCGGGTCGCGGTGATGCGGCGTGGCCGCATCGTCGAGTACGGCCACACCGACGAGGTGTACGAGTCGCCCCGGGACCCGTACACCAAGCAACTCCTCGCCGCCGTCCCCGCGCTGGATCCGGCGGTGGCGGCCGAACGGCGCACGGCCCGCAGGGAGCTCACCGCCGCGTGACCCGGCCGCACGGCCGATAGTGAGCCATGAGCCGTCCTCCGGGCGAACGACGGGAGTTCGACGACAGGACCTAGCGCGATCGAACGCGGCCTGTGCGGGAAAGTTACGCCCGTTCACCCCTTTTGGTGGCGCGACGGACAACCGTCCGCCGCGCCACCGCCCCGTCCGCGTACGTTCGTCCCGCTGCGGGCCGCCGGACGACGGCGGCTCCCTACGGGAGATCGGGGGTGCACACGTGCGCATCGGACTGCTTACGGAGGGTGGCTATCCGTATGTGAGCGGTGACGCCAGGCTCTGGTGCGACCGGCTCGTGCGCGGACTTCGGCAGCACGAGTTCGACGTCTACGCGCTCTGCCGCACCGAACGGCAGGAGGCCGGTGGCTGGATCCCGCTGCCGCCGCACGTCGGCCGGGTACGCACGGCACCCCTGTGGACCGCGCAGGACGACGGGGTCGCGTACGGGCGCCGGGCGCGGCGACGGTTCACCGAGGCGTACGGGGAGCTGGCCGCCGCCCTGTGCACGGCACCGGAGCCAGGGGCGCCGCGGGGGGCGACCGAACCGGCCGGCCCCGAGGCGGACCGTTTCGGCAGTGCCCTCTATGCGCTCGCCGAACTCGCCCGTGACGAGGGCGGACTGGCCCGCGCGCTGCGTTCCGAGACCGCCGTACGCGCACTGGAGGGCGCCTGCCGCGCGCCGGGTGCCCTCCGGGCGGCGCGCGCGGCGGGCGTCCCCGACCTGCTGGAGGTGGCCGCATACGTCGAACGTGCCCTGCGTCCCCTCTCGCTGGACTGGTACGAGGACGACGGACTCGGCTCCGTCGACCTCTGCCACGCCACGTCGGGCGCCGCGGCGGCCCTGCCCGGACTGCTCGCCGGGCACTTCGCCGGCGTCCCGCTGCTGGTCACCGAGTACGGCGTGCGGCTGCGGGCGCACTACCTGGGCACGACGGACGAGACGCGCCCGGTGCGCGCGCTGCTCGCCTCCTTCCAGCGCCGGCTGGCCGCCGAGGTCTACCGGCGGGCCGCGTGCGTCACGCCCGGCAACGCCCACGCCCGGCGCTGGCAGGAACGGTGCGGCGCCGACCGCGCCAAGGTACGCACCGTCTACCCCGGCATGGAGGCGTCCCGCTTCACGGAGGTGGGCGAGGCCGCCGATCGCGCGGACCCGTACACGCTGGTCTGGGTCGGACGTGTAGAACCCGCCAAGGACCTGGTCTGCCTGCTCCACGCCTTCGCGGAGATCCGCAAGGCGGAGCCGAAGGCCAGGCTGCGTGTCGTCGGGACCGCGGCGGACGCCGAGGGGGCGGAGTACCTCGGACAGTGCAGGGCCCTGGCCGCGCAGCTGTTCCCGGACGAGGCGGAGGGCGTGCACGCCGTCGGCGACAACCCGGTGTCCTTCGAGGAGATCGGCGCCCCGGAGGTGCCCGACCTGGCGGAGGCCTACGCGGCCGGGGCGGTCGTCGTCCTGTCGAGCGTCGTCGAAGGGTTTCCGATCAGCCTGGTGGAGGCCATGTTCTGCGGTCGCGCGACGGTGTCCACGGATGTGGGCGCGGTGGTCGAGGTCATCGGCGGCACCGGCCTCGTGGTCCCGCCGCGCAACCCGCGGGCGCTCGCGGAGGCGTGCCTCGCACTGCTGCGCGACCCCGCGCGCCGTGAGCGCCTCGGCGCGGCCGCCCGCGCACGAGCCCTCGAACTGTTCACCGTCGAGCAGAATGTGGCGGCATTTCACGGCATTTACCTGGAGATCGTCTCCCACGCGCCGGTACGGCGGGTCGTCGTGGACGACGCAGGCGAACCCCTGCCGTTCGGAGCGCCCGCGGAGGCCCATCTGCCCGGCCACTGGACCGAGCCCCGGCTCCCCGGTGCCCGACCCCGCTGGGCGTGCGCCCAGGGTCCCGCGCCGACACCCGTACGCGCCGCCATGTGGCCGCACGCAGCGGTTCCGGCAGCGGAGGGCGCGCGATGAGAGACGTGAGGGACGTGGGCGAACGGCCTCGCTCCGACGCCTGGGACACAAGGCCCGAGGAATGGGACCTGGGGGCGGAGAGCGTGTACGCGAGCGCGGAGGAGACGGAGGAGACGACGGAGGCGCGCACAGGGGCCGTCGCGGCAGATCGCGTCCCCCAGCCCGTCGCGGCCGAGGCCGCGCCCCATACCGCGGGTGCCGTGCGCGCCGCGGACGCCGGGAGCGCGGAGCCCGCCCGCAAGCCCCCCGCCCGCCGAGGCGCCGCCGACCCCGTCAAGGCGCTCATGCACCGGCACCGGGAGCTGTGCGAACGGGCCGTCGACCCGCTGGAGATCGCGGCCGGTCTGGAGGCCCACGGACTGACCGACCGGGCTGCAGCCCGCTACCGGCACCGGGACGTCTTCTCGCTCGCCGAGGAGATGTACGCGCGCGTCCCCCGCGACGACGACCGGCCACCACCGCGCCCCGCCCCCACGGGCGGCCCCCGCGAGCACCGGGCGTGGGCCGTCCTCGCCCTGCTCCCGGGTGCCCTGTGCACCGCCGCCGTCCTCGGCCTGCGGGCCACCGAGGGCCGGGCCCACCTCGCCGTCGCCGTACTCGGCGCCCTCGCGGCCACGCTCGGCCTGCGCGTCGCGCTCGGCCGAGGCCCGCTGCGCGCCCCCGCCCACACCACGTCCGCCGTCGCGCACGTGTGGACATGCTGGCTGCTCGCCTACGCCCTCCTCGGCGACGGCCTGCTGCGCGCCGCCCTGGACGGCGGCCCCGACGGCCCCTGGCCCCTGGCGACCGCGCCCGTTCTGGCCCTTGCTCTGGCCTGCGGCCCGGCCGCCTGGTGCGCCCGCCTCTTCGCCGTCCACGCCCGCCGCAGACTCGCCACGAGCCGCGGCCTGGAGGAGTTCGCGGGCTCCGTCACCCCGCTGTTCCTCGGCGTGTTCGCGCTCTTCCTGGCCGCCCTCGCCGCACTGCTCGCGCTCACCGGAGCCCTCCTCGGCCGACCCGCCGTCTCGATGGGAGCCGTCGCCCTGGGCGCACTCCTCCTGCTCGCCCGGCTGCTCGCCGTCCACGGCGCCGGGCGGGCCCCCACCGTCGTCCTCGGCACGGCGGCGGCCGCAGAGGCGACCGCCCTGGCCACGGTCTTCGCCGCCCGGCTCCCCGGCTGCTCCGCCCTGGTCACGCCGGTCGTGACACTGACCGACGCCTGGGGCGCCGACGCCGTACCGGCCCTCGGCTGCGCCCTGGCCGCCCTGACCCTGCTGATCCACGCGATCCGCACCCTGACCCGGGCCTCGGCCCACGCCCGGCCTCCCGGGTCACCCTGAGCCGTCGGCCCATGGCCACTGGGACGTCATGGAGCCGCGACCGCCGCCCGGGACCCGTCCCCGGCACGCCCTCCCGCGGGGCCGACACCGCGGGGCCTCTCTCATCCCACGGCACCACCCTCGTAAGGAGAAACGCCAGATGATCACCTCCCGAACCGGAGAGTCCGCCCCGGGAGCCGCCCGATGAGGGTCCTGCTGATCGGAGCCAACGGATACATCGGCCGCTTCGTCGCCGACCGCCTGCTCGCCGACCCCGCCGTGCAACTCACCGCGCTGGGACGCGGCGACGACGCCGACGTACGGTTCGACCTCGCCGCCGGCAGCCCCGGCGCACTCACCCGCTTCCTGGACGCCGTGCACCCCGGAGTCGTCATCAACTGCGCCGGTGCGATCCGCGGCGGCGCCCGCGAACTCACCCGGCACAACACCGTCGCCGTCGCCACCGTCTGCGAGGCCCTGCGCCGCAGCGGCTGCGGGGCCCGCCTGGTGCAGATCGGCTGCAGCGCGGAGTACGGACCCAGCCAGCCCGGCTCCTCCACGGCCGAGGACGCGGTCCCGCGCCCCGGCGGCCCGTACGGCGTCAGCAAGCTCGCCGCCACGGAACTCGTCCTCGGCTCCGGGCTCGACGCCGTCGTGCTCCGCGTGTTCTCGCCCGCCGGGCCCGGCACCCCCGCCGGATCCCCGCTCGGCCGCCTCGCCGAAGCCCTGCGCCGCGCCATGCAGTCCGGCGACGGCGAACTCAAGGTCGGCGGCCTCGGCGTCCAGCGCGACTTCGTCGACGTACGCGACGTCGCCCGCGCCGTCCACGCCGCCTCCCTCTCCGCCGCCCAGGGCGTGATCAACATCGGCTCGGGCCGCGCCGTCCGCCTGCGTGACGCCGCCGCCGTCCTCGCCCGCGTGGCCGGCTACGGCGGCGCCCTGCACGAACTCGACGGCCCTCCCAGCCCGGTGCGGCCGGTCCTCGGGCACCACCGGGGCGACCCCGAGCACGCCGTCCCCGTCGCCTACCCATACCCGGACGGCTGCGGCAGCTGGCAACAGGCCGATGTCCGCACCGCTCGCGACCGGCTCGGCTGGCGGCCCCGGATCAACCTCGAGGAGTCCCTCGCGGACATCTGGATGGAGGCGGCATGCCGCATCTGACCAACACCCCGGCGAGCACCGCGAGCACCGACCTCGGCCTGGGCCTCGGCACCCCGGGCTATGCGCACCCCCTCCTCGCCCCCGAGGAGTGGGGCGCACTCGCCCGTCAGGGGACCCCGGTGCACTGGGCCGCCCTCAACGTGAGCAACGGCCCCGGCACCCGGCCCGATCCGCACTGCGTGCAGGCCGCGGGGCGGCTGCACACCGTCGGCGTCCGTGTTCTCGGTCACCTCGACGTCGTCTGGGGCGCCCGACCCTTCGGCGAGTTGATCTCCGAGGCGGACCGGTATCTCGACTGGTACCAGGTCGACGGCTTCCTCCTGGACCGCTGCCCCACCGAACGCGCCCTCCTTTCCGAGACCGGCCGCACGGTCACCACGCTGCGCGCGCTCCTCGGCCACGGGCACATCGTCCTGGGCCACGGCAGCCACCCGTATCCCGGATACGCCGAACACGCCGACCAACTGGTCACCTTCTCCGGCTCCTGGAGCGACTACCGCTGGTCGCAGGTCGCCGAGTGGACCGCCGAGCACCCGCCCGAGCGCTTCTGCCACTTCGTGCACGGCGTGCCCCGCGGCCACCTCGAGGAGGCGCTGCGCATCGCCCGCTGGCAGGGCGCCGCCACGATCTGGTTCACCGACCGCACGGACCGTGGTGGCCGCACCGTCCCCTGGGAGGCCATGCCCGGCTACTGGGACGACATCGTCTCGCGTCTCGGAACGGGTGTCTCGGAATGAAGAAGGGCGTGGCAGTGTTACCAGGAGAACAACCGTAGTGATTGACCGACCAACGGAGTCCCCGTGTCGCTGCCACCCCTGGTCGAGCCGGCTTCCGAGCTCACCGTAGACGAGGTCCGCAGGTACTCCCGCCACCTGATCATCCCCGATGTCGGGATGGACGGGCAGAAGCGGCTGAAGAACGCCAAGGTGCTCTGTGTGGGCGCCGGCGGTCTGGGCTCGCCGGCGCTGATGTACCTGGCCGCGGCGGGCGTGGGAACGCTCGGCATCGTGGAGTTCGACGAGGTCGACGAGTCGAACCTGCAGCGGCAGATCATCCACAGCCAGTCCGACATCGGCCGCTCGAAGGCCGAGTCCGCGCGCGACACGGTCAAGGGCATCAACCCCTACGTGAACGTGGTCCTTCACGAGGAGCGGCTCGAGGCCGACAACGTGATGGACATCTTCAGCCAGTACGACCTCATCGTCGACGGCACGGACAACTTCGCGACGCGCTACCTGGTCAACGACGCGTGCGTGCTGCTGAACAAGCCGTACGTCTGGGGTTCGATCTACCGCTTCGACGGCCAGGCCTCCGTCTTCTGGTCGGAGCACGGCCCCTGCTACCGGTGCCTTTACCCGGAGCCCCCGCCGCCGGGCATGGTCCCCTCCTGCGCCGAGGGCGGTGTCCTCGGCGTGCTGTGCGCGTCGATCGGCTCCATCCAGGTGAACGAGGCGATCAAGCTCCTCGCGGGCATCGGCGAGCCGCTGGTCGGCCGACTGATGATCTACGACGCCCTGGAGATGCAGTACCGCCAGGTCAAGGTCCGCAAGGACCCGAACTGCGCGGTCTGCGGTGAGAACCCGACCGTCACCGAGCTCATCGACTACGAGGCCTTCTGCGGCGTCGTCTCCGAGGAGGCCCAGGCGGCGGCCGCCGACTCCACGATCACTCCCAAGCAGCTCAAGGAGTGGATCGACGACGGCGAGAACATCGACATCATCGACGTCCGCGAGCCGAACGAGTACGAGATCGTCTCCATCCCGGGCGCCAGGCTGATCCCGAAGAACGAGTTCCTGATGGGCACGGCCCTGGAGACCCTCCCGCAGGACAAGAAGATCGTCCTGCACTGCAAGACGGGTGTCCGCAGTGCGGAAGTCCTCGCCGTCCTGAAGTCGGCGGGCTTCTCCGACGCCGTCCACGTGGGCGGCGGCGTGATCGGCTGGGTCAACCAGATCGAACCGCACAAGCCGGTGTACTAAACAGCCACCTCGCTGACCAGCGAGACAGAAGAAGCCCACGGCTCTGACCAGCTCAGACGCCGTGGGCTTCTGTCGTTGTTGGTCGGCGTCGGGTGCCCTCGCACGGCCCGGAGACGGCCCGGCGGCCACCGCTAGACCACCCTGCCCTTCCTGCCGAGCGAGTCACCCAGGGACCTGAATACACGGCCCAGTCGCTCCGCCGTCTCCGCCGGCGGTTCCGGGATGGGCGCGTCCGGGCCTTGATGCGACCGCCGCTTTACAAGTTCGTTCACCACCCGGCCGGGCTAGGGCCCGCGTCGTGCACCCGTGCCGCACGCAGCTGCTGGTTGCCGCCGCCGTCCGCGGTCGTTGATGTCAACGCTGGATGTCAGCAGCTCCGGGTTAGACACTCACCACGACAGCGGGCGGTCAATGACGAAGCTGATCGACCATGCTCGTGAAGCCGACCACCAAGGACGCAAGATCCAGCATCAGGAACCACCACTCGTTGGGCCTGCCGCGCTTCTTCCTCCACCGACGGTCGTTGCTCGTCATACAACACCCTCCCTGTAGACGTCGGCCCGGTGCGTAGGTGCCGAGCCGTTGACGAGGAGCGACAGTAGGGAGCAGGTCACTTGTTCTCACGCAAAGCGAGGTTGTTCAGGACGTAGTCCCAGATAAGCTCCGCACAAGTCAACGGTTGTCCTGGACGGGCCGGACAACGACTCGCAGGAGGACGGCTAGCTGTGCCCAGCTCGAAGCGGAGTGGACGGCCCTGGGGCCCGATACGGGCAGAGAACCCGAAGGCGCAAGAATTGTCACAGTTCCTGCGTAAGCAAGTCGAGGTGAGCGGGAAGACGCTGGCAGACCTCAGCAAGGAGACGAATTTCTCTAAGAGCCTGATCAGCGCCAACCTGAGTGGCGCCATTCCTAAACCTGAATTCCTAAGAGCTCTGATTATTGCCACAGAGCAAAGCCATGCCCTGCGAAGTAAAAAAATTCAGCAGGCTCTAAGTCTCAGAGAAGCAGCTTGTGCGGTTCCGAGTACCTCATCCGTCCGACCTCCGGGTAGCACCAGCCAGCAAGACCTTACCCAATCACTAATCCAGTCCTTGCGGGACCAAATCGAACTAGAGCGGGCGCTTCGCTCGGCCATGCAACTGAACTGGGCACTGCTGTGGCAGGTGGGTTCGGTATCCACCTCGACTGCCGACGGGGGTTCGGGGTCTCCGACTCGATCTCCTGATGGCTCGACGCCAAAAGCGGAGCGTCCTGAACAAGTTGTTGGGGATGGGGCACCCTCACCCCTCCCTGATTCGGGCCATGCTGAGGATCTGCAGCCACGTCCAGCGGCCCCAGAACGGCACCCTGGAGTTGGACTGCCAGCCGCCTTCTCGACGCATAACCCTACCAGCGACGAATTGCCCAGTCTGAATCGAAGGAGAATTGCTCTCCACGACCTTACGCCCGCAGCCTTCGAAGGCCTGGTGCGAGAGCTTTTTCTTGCTATGGGGTTCACTGCCTGGGCAGAGAATCGCGCCTCAGGGGACCGAGGGTTCGATGCGGTGACGATCAATGAGGACCCGGTAATGGGAGGATCAGTCCTCATTCAAGCAAAGAGAATCAAACGTCCGGTATCGGTCGAGTCTCTGAGGTCATTGGCTGGGGCAGTTGACTTCGAGCGCGCAACCAAGGGTTTCTTCGTGACCACCTCTCACTTCACCTCTGCCGCTTACGACTTTGCGGCCCGGAGCGGGAGAATTCAGTTGATCGATGGACGGTCGCTACAGTCGTTACTTTCTCAATATCTCGGGATTCAGGCAGACCTATAGGTTCCGCCTCGCGACATCGGCAGAACGGCTTTGGGTTGGAAATTCCATAACCCAGTCAAGCGCCGCCGCGCCCGGATCCCGGGGCGCCAGTTTGGAAGATCGCATAACTGGACGAAAGGTGACCAGCAGGGTCGCCGACGCGCGGGTCTCTGTGGCGGTCCGCGTCACTCCTCGCTGTTCAGCGTTGGTCGTCGTTGAGCGCCCCCGCACGACCCAAGGACGGCGCGGCCTGCTTACGCTCTCCGGGCACAAGGTGAGAGTACAGCTCAAGTACCCCGGAGTCGTCTTTCGATATGCGAGCAAGACCGAACTTCGCGGCCACTTTGGTATCGAAGTCGATTACAACCCTGATCGCGCTGCTGGCGACGGCAATGTATTCGCGCAAGTTGAATCTGTAGCGTTCACCTTTCTTGGCATCGGGTACGATGCGCATGAAACGCTCGTCGATAATCCCTCGTCTATGCACCGCTAGGTTCCGAATTGCGACGCCGCGCCTGAGTAGCATCCAATGCTTATCGCTTTCATGAATCTTCAGTCCCAGTCGCTTCTCGATGTAAGCGGCGATATCCTCTAAGCCTTTGTATGACAGTTGGCTGATGCGTCGCTCTGCCGCCCATGCCGCGAACGCTTCGATCGAGTCGTGGGCAAGAACTTCCTCGTATGTCACTTGCTCCTGGCTCTTGAGGAGTGCTGGGCTGCTCACTAGAGTCTCCGTGAGGACATCGGAAACATAGGAGAGGAAATTCTCAACGCACCGAGTCATGCCGTACTCGGAGACCATGGGCAAGTTCTTATGAAGGGTTTCCTTGAATTGAGCGCGCTTCTCATACCAGTGAGGAAATCGCTTCTCTGGGCCATCGGGAGAGACGTCCGCGAAGGCTACGCCCAGCCGCTCCACCAGAGACTCGAACTCGCGAAACACCATGCTGGCTGAAGTCATATAAAGCATCTGGGCGTGATGATGCTTATAGAAAGCCCAAGCGGCTGTGGTGGCGAAGTCAGGAACTACGTCGAGCGCGTCGTCTTCATTCTCCATATTGTGCCCCCTCCGTCGAACTGATCGACTCAGTCTGGCAGACCGGCCAGGTGTCGGGTGCAGGTTTTCACGCAGGTCGGTGGAGCGGCTTTGGGCTGGAGCTGCTTTGGTGCGAGTGATCATGGCCCCGTAAGCTTGCGGCGCGTCGGGCAGTCTCTGGACCTGCCCGGTAAAGCACGACGTTGGGGCCATGATCTTCGAGGCTCGCGCCAAAGTGGCTGCCTAAAGCCGTGGAGCCGACCGGCCTCAGCCACAGAGGGTTTCCTACCTCTGCCCGCATGCACGCAGCGCGCCGCCGGGCGCGGCCAGCCGGGGCGGAGACAGGAGGCAGGCCGCGCCGCAGAGGCGGCGCGCGCCCGCGCTGTGCGCGGGCCTTGATGAAGTAGGGAAAGTCTTATCCCGCTGGGATGAGTCGCCGTCCGTCGTGGCTCCGGACGTGCGGGCCGTTGCCGTCCAAGGCGTCCAGAAGGCGGATCGCGAAGACCTCGGACATGCGCTCGCTGACCTGGTCGGGGGTGAGCCACTCGACCGCGGTGGACTCCATGGACGTGCGTTCATTGCCGCCGGAGGGCTTGCAGCGGAAGACCAGGGCGACGATGCCGCGCGTCGTGTTCTTGTAGACCCCGGTCAGTTCGTCCACCTCGACGTGGATGCCGGTCTCCTCCAGGACCTCGCGGGCGACGCCCGCCTCGGGGGTCTCGTCGAGTTCGAGGATGCCGCCGGGGAGTTCCCAAGTGCCGTTGTCGGCGCGGCGGATCGCCAGGAGGCGTCCGTCTTCGCGCACCACCACCCCGGCTACGGACACGGAGTGGAGGGGCGTTGACTGGCCTTCCTGGGCGCTGTTACTCATGTACAGGAGCATAGGAGGAAGAGAAGGACTATGGGAACAGCGGTAGGAGGTGAGAGGTCCGTACCTCGGTACGTGCAGATCGCCGACGAGATCGTGCAGCAGATCCGGGCGGGCGTCCTCAAGCCTGGTGACATGGTGCCGAGTGAGTCCGAACTGGTGGAGCGCTACGGCGTCTCGGGCGGCACGATTCGTAAGGCCATGGTCGAGGTGCGTGCGAGCGGTCTCGTCGAGACTCGGCATGGCAAGGGCTCGATGGTGAAGGATCGCCCGCCGGTACGGCATCGCTCCTCCGACCGCTTCCGGCGCTCACTCCGCCGGGGTGGCAAGGCTGCGTATCTGGCCGAGTCCGAGCAGTCTGGAGCCACGGCCAAGGTGAGCGTCCTCTACATCGGCCCCATGGAGGCCCCCGAGGATGCCGCCGCACGGCTGGGCGTCTCCGCCGGCACCCAGGTGCTTGCCCGGCGTCGTCTCTACTTCCGCAACGGCACCCCCGTCGAGACGGCGACGTCGTACCTCCCGTGGGACGTGGTCAAAGACATCCCTGAGCTGTTCGCCGAGAACCCTGGCGGCGGTGGCATCTACGCCCGACTCGAAGACCACGGGCACGAGTTCGCGGAGTTCGTCGAGACGCTCCAGGCGCGTACGGCCTCCAAGGCGGAGGCATCCGAGCTGGCACTCAGCCCCGGGGCGCCGGTGGTTCATCTGATCCGCGAGGCTCGTACGACCGAGGGTCAGGTGGTCGAGGTCTGCGACACGCTCATGGCCGCTGACCAGTTCGTTTTCGAGTACCGCATCCCCGCCGCCGACTGACGCGCACTCAACTCCGCGCAACCCGCCGCGAGTTCTTCTTCGCGGCGGGTTGACTCATGTATAGGAGTCATGCACTCTTCTTCATGTCACTCATGTACATGAGTGACGGAGTCCAGCCTCTGTAGAGGAGTGATCTGCTGTGCGTCAGATTCCCGTCGACACCTCCGCCGCGACCGTGATGGTCGCCAAGACCCCGCAGCCCAAGGTCAAGGACCGCCGTACCGGCGAGATCGCCACCGACGCCGAAACCGGTGCGAAGCTGATGACGGTCGACGTGATGTTCGCGGCGAACGACGAGGTCGAGATCCTGTCCATCACCGTCCCCGAGCCCGGCATCTCCGGTGAGCTGACCATGGGCACCCCGGTCGCCCTCACGGGCCTGATCGCCCGGCCCTGGGAGAACGACTTCAACGGCCAGAAGCGGCACGGGATCGCGTTCCGCGCGGTCGCCGTCACCTCGCTCGCCGCCGCTGCCGCGAAGCCCAAGGCGGCCTGACCATGACCGCCTTCACGGTCGCGCTCGTGCTGGTCGTCGCCACTGCGGTTCTCCTGCGGTGGCGGCGCCCCGCCTGGTACTGGCTGACCTTCGGCGTCTCCCTCGCCGCGCTGCGGGTCCTGGTCCGCTACGCCTCCGTCATGGACGCCTGCGGGTTGACCGTCCCGCCCTCGCGCTGGCGCCTGGCCTTAGCCCGGGCCACCAACCGGCCCGTTCCGGAGTCCCGCCCGCCGCGCATCCTGCGCCTTCGGCCGACCAGGACCGGCCTGGTCCTCCGGCTCAAGCTCCGGCCCGGGCAGGACGCCTTCGACGTCGCCGCCGCCACTGACCGGCTGCGGCACTCCTTCGGGATGTACGGCGTCACCTCGCGTGAGCTGCGCTCAGGTGTGGTTGAGGTACGGATGACCGGCTACGACGTGCTCAAGCGGGTGCAGATGCCCGCCAAGACCGACACCCGCCCGATGCGGGTTCCGGTGGCGCTACGTGAGGACGGCTCGGTCCACTACCGGGACTACCGGGCGATACCCCACGCGCTCACCCTCGGCGCCACCGAGTCCGGCAAGTCCGTCTACCAGCGCAACCTGGTCGCCGGGCTGGCCCCGATGGACGTCGCCCTGGTCGGCATCGACTGCAAGCAGGGGGTCGAGCTGTACCCGTTGGCCCGCCGCTTCTCCGCACTCGCCGACAACCCCGACACCGCCGCCGAACTGCTCGACGCGCTCGTGGCCCGTATGGAAGGCGTGTACCAGCTCATCCGCGCCGAACAGCGCATCACCTCAGACGTACCCGACGCCGACATCGCGGCCGACATCTGGGACCTGCCCGATGACCTGCGCCCCACCCCCATCGTGGTCCTGGTCGACGAGGTTGCCGAACTCGCCCTCTTCGCCAACAAGGAAGAAGAGAAGCGCCGGGACCGGATCATCACCGCACTCGCCCGGCTGGCCCAGCTCGGCCGCGCGGCCGGCATCTACCTCGAGATCTGCGGACAGCGCTTCGGCTCCGAACTCGGCAAGGGCATCACCATGCTCCGTGCCCAGCTCACCGGCCGTACCGCCCACCGCGTCAACGACGAAACCAGCGCCAACATGGCCTTCGGTGACATCTCCCCGGACGCCGTGCTGGCCGCCATCCAGATCCCCGCGGACATGCGCGGCGTCGCCATCGCGGGCGACTCGACCGGCGGCTGGCACCGCATCCGCGCCCCGCACACCTCGCTGCGGCAGGCCGTGAACATCTGCAACCGGCACGCCGACTTGGCAACCGACCTGCCGGAGCTGGCGCCCTTCCGGCCGGTGTTGCCGGGCATCCCTGCGGCCTCGGCGCCGCTGTCCAAGGCCGCTCCAGTGACGGCCTGACCTTCCCGTTCCACGGTCGGCGCGACCGCTTCGCGCCAGGTCCCTACCTCTGCCATGCCTGACGAAGGGAGAGCCCCGCCATGTGCCCTCACCGCGAGGACTTCGCCCGTACGGTGCTGCTGCTCCTCCAGCTCGGCCACTACGCCCACACGCCCGGCGCTGACCAGGGCTTCATCGAGGCCATCGGCCCGTCGCTGGCCGCTTCGCTGCCCGAGCCGCCGCCCGGCCTCTTCCCGCCTGGCTACGACCCCAACGACGGCCCCGACTACCCCGGCGAGGATTCCTGATGGGCCGCCCCGTCTTCCGTGTTGACGCCGTCCTGGTCCAGGCCGTCATCGCCGGAGCCCTGTCCTTCGCCCACCTGCACGACCTGGCCGCCGCTGCCGGACAGAGCGGGTGGAAGGCCTGGGCCTACCCGATCAGCGTCGACCTGCTCCTGGTCGCCGCCTGGCGACGGCTCCGCAGCGACGGACCGTCCCGGCTGGCCTGGTGCTGGTTCCTGATCGCCCTGTTCGCCTCCCTCGGGGCCAACGTCGCCACCGCCGGATTCCTCGACCTGGCCAACCCGCCCGCCCTGCTCCGTCTCGGTGTCGCCGGATGGCCTGCGCTGGCCTTCCTCGGTGGCACCCTCCTCGCCCACTCGGTCGGGGACCGGGTGCCGGTTCCGCCGGCACCCGCAGCCCCGGCCCCCGCACCCGAAGCGGAGTCCACCCCCGATCCCGATCTGGAGCCGGACTCCACCCCGGTTGCGGCCTCGGAGGAAGCCCCGGCACTTCCCGCCGCCGACCTGGCGCCCGCGGTTCCGGCCGTCCTCGTCAACCACGCCCGCAAGGTCGCCGACGACCACAAGGCCCGCACCGGGACCCGGATCGACGTCGAAACCCTTCGCGCCCGCCTCGGCGTCCCGCCGCAGCTCGCCGACGCCATCGCGGCCCAACTCACCTGACCCGGAAGGAGAACCGCCCAGCATGCCCGCTCGCGACCACTTCCACTCCGTGATGCGGATCGGCCCGGTGCAGATCGGCACCTACCGCGACCGCAACGGCCGGACCAAGCACGCCGCCGTGTGCACCGCCGACCGCTGCGGCTGGTCCGCCGACTACTCCAGCCAGTCCGCCGCCCAGCTCGCCGCCCGCACCCACCGCTGCACGGTCCGCTAGGAGGTGTCCCTCATGCAGGTTCCCCTCTGGCTCGCGCTGCTCGTCGTCGGATGGCTCGGCGTCAAGCTCATCCGCCCGCCCTGGTGGCTCGTCGTCGTGCTCCTGCTGGGCGGCTACCTCCTCGCCGACAGCCTGCTCGCTCCCGTGATCGACACCGCCGTCAAGTAACCAACCTCAGAAGGGAGATTCCCGTGCTCCGCCCCAAGGTCCCGACCATGCCCACGCCGACCGGGCTCGTCACCCCGCCCGCGCCCGTCGAGCCGACTGTCGTGGTCCAGCAGGCCCCGACTCCCGTTCCGGCCGCGCCTGCCTCGTCCCGCCCCACGGTCCAGCTGACACCCGGAGCCGTGCTCGCGCTCGTCGGCGGCGGCACCGCCGTGGTCCTGGTCGTCGGCGCCGTCCTCGTCTCGATGCTCCTCGCGGTCGCCATCACCGGCGCGTCCGTCGCCGTCTGCGCCCTGGTGATCCGCTCCCTGATCAACGCCGACGCCGAGCGCCGCTGACCGGCCCCCGGGCGGCCTCGATACCGCCAAGCATCCGCCGCCCGGGAGCCGTGCCCCTGTCCGATCTCGCAACCGGAAGGAACTCCCAGCATGACCGACCGCACCACACCGCCGCCCCGCATCTGCCCGAACTGCGACGGCTTCGCCTCCGTCGCCATCACCGTCGGCGGCCGCGACCGACACGGCCACCTGCGCACCATCACCGCGCACTGCCCGGCCTGCGACGGCCTGGGCATCACCCGCACCCGCCGCGTCCGGGAGGGCGCCGGTGCCTGACACGCTGCTCGACCCGACCACCCTCGGCGACCTGCTGAGGGTGGCTTCGGCCCCCGACTACACCCGTTGGGAAGACCAGATCCGCCGCACCGGCGGCTGCGCCGATCCCATCCACCTGCGCGGCTGGGTCCTCCACAAGGACAAGGTCACCGGCGAGACCCTGCACCACTACAGCACCGAGAGCGAGCCCGGCGGACGCCTCCGCGTCGCCTGCGGCAACCGCCGCGCCTCCCGCTGCCCGGCCTGCGCCTGGACCTATGCGGGCGACACCTACCACCTCATCCGCGCCGGGCTCGCGGGCGACGACCGCCGCGACATCCCCTCAACCATCCGCGATCACCCCCGCGTCTTCGCCACCCTCACTGCCCCGTCCTTCGGCCCGGTCCACAACCGCCCCGACCATGGCGTCTGCCGGTGCGGCACCCGCCACCCTGCCGACGATCCCGCCCTCGGTACTGCCCTTGATCCGGAGATGTACGACTACGGGGGCGCCGTGCTGTTCAACAACCACGCCGGGCAGCTATGGCAGCGCTTCACCACCCGCCTGCGGCGCGAGATCGCTGCCCGCGCCGGCATCACCCGCCGGGAGCTCCCCGACCACCTCCGCGTCTCGTACGGCAAGGTCGCCGAGTTCCAGAAGCGCGGCGCACTGCACTTCCATGCAGTGATCCGTCTCGACGGTCCGGAAGGCCCGGACACCCCGCCCCCGGCCTGGGCGACGGTCGACCTCCTCGCCGACGCGATCCGCGCGGCTGCCGCGCACTCGTATACCTCGGTCTCGGTTCCGGCCGCCGAGGACCAGCCCGCCCGGACCTTCCGCTGGGGCGCCCAGCTCGACGTCCGGCCCGTGAAGGCCTTCGGCGACGGCTCCGAAATCACCGAACAGGCCGTGGCCTCCTACGTGGCCAAGTACGCCACCAAAGCCGCCGAGAACACCGGCACCCTCGACCGCCGCATCGGCGAACTCTCCGAACTCGACCGCCACCAGGTCCCCGACCACACGCGCCGCCTCATCGAGGCCTGCAAGGTGCTCGATCCCCTGTACCCGGACCGCCGCCTGTGGGCCTGGGCTCACATGTTGGGCTTCCGCGGCCACTTCTCCACGAAGTCCCGCCGCTACTCCACCACGCTCGGCGCCCTCCGCCAGGAACGCGCCGACTACCGCGCCGCCCAAGAACGCGAAGCCCTCGGCCTGGACGACCTGGAGCCGGACACCGTGCTCGTCCTCGCCGACTGGCAATACGCCGGACACGGCCACACCCCCGGCGAATCCGCCCTCGCCGCCACCATCGCCCGCCAGATCCAGACCAACCGCGAAACCGCCCGCGAAGCCCTACGCGACCAACTCACCGACGAAAGGGAGTGCTGACCATGGCCTCAGAGCTGCCGAACCGGTTCCTGACCCCTGAGGACCTGGTCGAGATGTTCGAGCTCCCCAGTGTCGAGACCGTCTACCAGTGGCGCCGCAAGCACACCGGTCCCCGCGGCTTCCGCGTCGGCCGGCACCTGCGCTTCGACCCGAACGACGTACGGGCCTGGGTGGACGCCCAGCTCGGTGAGGCTGCCTGATGGCCGGGCACATCCAAGACCGCTGGTATCGAACCGAGACGGGGCCGGACGGCAAGGTCGTCAAGGTCAAGACCGAGCGGTACGGCACCGGCCTGCGCTACCGCGCCCGCTACGTCGGCCCGGACGGCACCGAGAAGTCGAAGAGCTTCCCCGACCGTCAGAAGCGGCTCGCTGAACAGTGGCTCGCACAGATCGAGACGGATATGGCGCGCGGGCAGTACATCGACCCGCAAGCCGGTCGCCTCACCGTGCGACAGCACGCCGAACGCTGGTTGGCCTCGCTGACCATGGACCCTGGCACCTTCGTGGGCACCGAGCAGCGCATCCGCCTGCACGTCCTGCCTTACCTGGGCAGTCGCACGCTGGGCTCACTTCGGCCGACGCATATCCGTGAATGGCTGCGCAAGCTGCAGGACGGGGGAGTCGCACCCGCCTATCAGCGGGTGATCTTCGCGAATTTCTCGACCATGCTCACTGCGGCCGTCGATGACCGCTTGATTCCCGAGAACCCATGTCGGTCGTCGTCCGTGCGTGCGCCGAAGCTCGACACTCGCCGGATCGTTCCATGGTCGCGTGAGCGCGTGCTCGCGGTTCGCTCGGCACTGCCGGAGCAGTACCGCGTCATGGTGGACCTGGCTGGCGGATGCGGCCTGCGTCAGGGTGAGGTGCTGGGACTGGCGGTCGAAGACGTGGACTTCATCGAGGGAGTGGTTCTCGTGGTCCGGCAGGTCAAGCTCATCCGCAACCGCCCCGTGTTTGCGCCGCCCAAGGGAGGCAAGACACGTACGGTCCCGTTGCCGGAGAGCGTTGCCCGGTCGGTCGAGGAACACATCAGCCAGCACCCGCCCGCCGCTGTGACGCTGCCGTGGCGGGAGGCCGACGGCCCGCCGGTCACAGCGTCCCTGCTCTTCCATAGGGATGAGGGCCGCCCGGTCAACCGGAACGACTTCAACCGCTGGTCCTGGCGCCCGGCCCTGGATGCCGTGGGCGTCCCTCGTGGCCGGACGAGCGGAATGCACGCGCTGAGGCACTTCTACGCGTCCGTCCTGCTGGACGCGGGGGAGAGCATCAAGGCTGTATCCCAGTACCTGGGGCACCACGACCCTGGCTTCACCTTGCGGACCTACACGCACCTGATGCCCAGCAGTGAGAAGCGGACCCGAGAGGCCGTGAACCGTGCCTTCGCGGACGGCCCGGAGACCGATGACGGCCCCACGACGGCCCAGGAGGGGTGAGGATGCAGGAAACGCGCAGGTCACGCCGTATGCGCCCTGACTTGCCGGTGTACTGAGCCTCGGCTCATCTCCTCCTTGCGATGGCGGGGGCTTCGGGCGTCATGGGTGTCCGAAGCCCCTGCTGTCGTCATGAGCAGATCGTTCCGTCCTTCGGCACGGTCCCGTTCAGCAGATACGCGTTCACCGCGGAGTCCACGCAAGTGCTCCCGTTTCCGTACGCCCCGTGGCCCTCGCCCTTCCAGGTGAGCTCCACCCCGACACCCTTGCCCAGCCCGTCGGCCATCTTCCGGGCGCCCTCGTAGGGCGTTGCGGGATCCCCGGTGTTGCCCACCAGCAGCACCGGCGCGGCTCCCGGCGCGCTGACCACCGGGTGGTCGGACTGTCCGGCCACCGGCCAGTCGTGGCACCAGCCCGCTGCGTCCCAGCCCAGGAAGTCGCCGAAGACGGGTGAGATCTTCTCGAACTCCGGCAGCAGTTTCTTCACCGACTCGGGAGTCGGCCGCTGCCTGTCGTCCAGGCACGATATGACCCGTTGCGCGTGTGTCGTGGTGCCGTAGTGGCCCGACGGGTCCCGCTCGTTGTAGTCGTCGGCCAGCGTCAGCAACCCGGAACCGTCGCCCGCCTCGGCCGCCTGCAGGGCGCTGGTGAGCATGGGCCAGCCCTGCTTGCTGTAGAGCGGCAGCACGATGCCGGTGACGGCCAGTGTCTGGGTGAGCTGTCGGCCCGACGACGTCGGCAGCGGCTTCGCGTCGATCCGCCGCAGCAACTCGGTGATCTTCTTGGAGCCCTGCTTCGGGTCCTGCCCCGTCGACCTCAGATAGTCGTCCAGCGCGCGCTGGAACCCGAGGGCCTGGTTCTTCGCGTGGCCGACGCTGTCCGCGGTGGGGTCGACGACGGCGTCCAGCACCATGCGTCCCACGTTGTTCGGGAACAGGTGGGCGTACACGCCACCCAGTTCGGTGCCGTACGAGATGCCGAAGTAGTGCGTCGTCCGGTCGCCGAGCACTTGGCGCATCAGGTCCATGTCCCGCGCGGTGTCGGTCGTCGAGACGTGCCCGAGCAGCTTTCCGGCTGCCTTCGCGCAGCCCTTGCCGAAGGCGGCGGCGTCATCGAGGTACGCCTTCTCCTCGGCGGTGTCGTCCGGTGTCACATCGATGCTCTCGGCGGCCTGGATCGCCTGGTCGCTGCGGCAGCGGATCCCCCCGCTGGCTCCGACGCCGCGAGGATCCCAGCTCACCAGGTCGTACCGCTCGTGCAGGGTGGAGACCGTGTTCGCGAACGACGGCATCATCGAGACCCCGGAGCCGCCGGGACCGCCGAAGTTGAAGAGCAGTGAGCCGATCCGGTTGCCCCCGTCGGCCCGGGACCGGATCAGCGCCAGGCCGATCGTCTCACCGTCGGGCTTCGCCCAGTCCAGCGGTGCCTTCAGGGTGGCGCACTCCCAGTCGCCGCCCGGCGCCGACGTGCCCTTGCAGCGGCCCCAGTCGAGCTTCTGCGCGGTGAGTGAGGCGGGCAGCCCCGTGGTCCCGCCTCCACCGGACGAACCGCCACCGCAGCCGGCCACCAGCAACGCGGCGGCGATCACGGCCGTCCACCGTGGAAAACGTGACATCTGTACCCCCCTTCTCCGCTCCCCGCTCGGTGCCGCGGAAAGCAATGAGGCCATGGTAGGCGGGTGGAGCGGAGCCCATGTCGGCCTGTGGATAACCATCTGACCTGGGGTTTCCGTGATGGGGGTGGGATTTTCGTCCGGGGTGGGTGGTGGCCGGTCGGTCGGGTGCAGGTGCGTCGGTCAGGTGCAGACGGTGCCGGCCGCGGGGACCTTTCCGTTCAGCAGGTAGCCGTTCACGACGCTCTGCACGCACTTGTTCCTGCTGTCGTAGGCGCCGTGCCCCTGGCCCTTGTAGGTCACCTCCACGCCGACGCCCTTGCCCAGCGCGTCCGCCATCCTCTTGGCGCCCTCGTAAGGGGTGGCCGGGTCGCCGGTGTTGCCGATCACGAGGATCGGCGGGGCGCCGGGCGCGCTCACGTTCGGATGGTTGGCGGCTCCTGCCACGGGCCAGCCGGTGCAACTGAGCATGCCCCAGGCCAGGAAGTCGCCGAACACCGGGGAGGCGGCCCGGAACTCCGGCAGCTTGGCCTTCACGTCGGCCGGCGTGTACCGCGGTTTCTCGTCGGCGCAGTTGATGGCGACGTTCGCAGGGATGAGGTTGCTGTACTGGCCCTTCTCGTCGCGCCCGTTCATCGCGTCCGAGAGCACCATCAGCACCTCCCCGTCGCCCGCGTAGGCCCGCTGCAGCCCTTCGGTCAGGTAGCCCCAGAAGTCCTTGGAGTAGAGCGCCTGTGCGATGCCGTTGGTCGCGGCGGTCTGGGTCAGCTTGCGGGGGAAGATTCCGGGGATCGGCTTGGCGTCGAGTCTCTTCAGCAGGGCGACGATCCGGTTCTCGACATCCTGCGGGGTGCGGCCGACCGGGCATCCGGTGCTCTTGGAGGTGCAGTCCCGGGCGTAGTTGTCGAGCGCGAGCTGGAAGCCCTTGGCCTGCCCGAGCGCGCTCTGTTCCGGGTCCTGCGTCGGGTCGACGACCCCGTCCAGCACGGCCCGCCCGACGTTCTTCGGGAACAAGTGCGCGTAGACACCGCCGAGTTCGGTGCCGTACGAGATGCCGAAGTAGTGCAACTTCCTGTCGCCGAGCACCTGGCGCAGCAGGTCCATGTCGCGTGCCGCGTCGGTGGTGCGCACATACGGCAGCACCCTGCCGGAGTACTTCTGGCAGGCGCTGTTGAACTGCTTGGTGCTGTTGAGGAAAGCCGTCAGCTCGGCAGCGTTGTCGGGCGTCTCGTCCTGCTGGAAGAAGGCGTCGAGCTGCTGGTCGTCCTCGCACTTCACGCCCGCGCTCCGGCCGACTCCGCGCGGGTCGAAACTCACGAGGTCGTAGCGGGTGCGCAGGGTCTCGTAGTCCTGTGCGAAGGCGGGCAGCGCGGTCACGCCGGAGCCGCCCGGGCCGCCGAAGTTGAAGACCAGGGAACCGATTCGCTCGCTCGGGGGGCCGCTGGCCTTGACCCTGATCAGCGCGATGTCGATGGTGCCGCTCGTGGGGTCGTCCCAGTTCAGGGGCACCTTCATGGTCGCGCACTGCCACCGTCCGCCGTTCGGCAGCGGCGAGGGGGCGGTGCCGCCGCCCTCCGACGCGGACGGCGCCGGGCAGTTGTTCCAGATCAGCTTCTGACTCGACAGCTCCCCGTCCACGAAGCCGCTGGCGCAGCCCGTCAGAAGGGAGGACACAAGCACGGCGGCGGCGCTCACGGCGGCGGCACGCTTCGAGAGACGGTTCGGCATGTCCCCATCGTGCGACCGCGCGGCCCGGTGCGCTCGGGACGCGGTCCGTGCGGGTGACTCCCGGCTGCCGTCCCCGCGTGTCGCCTGTGCCCAAGGCCGGTGAGGGCATCACCGGATGTGCCTGTAAGCCCCCACGCGCGCGCGTGCCGTACGCGGCAGTCCTAGAGGGCGTCCTTGCGTGTCAGATGGTTGAAGAAAAGCCACCCGGGCAGCACCGGCAGCCACAGCGTCAGCAGCCGGTACAACAGCACCGCGGGAGCCGCGACCTCCTTGGGGAGGCCGACGGCGATCAGACCGACCGTCAGGGTCGCCTCGACCGCGCCCACACCGCCCGGGGTCGGGGCGGCCGAGCCGAGGGCGTTGCCGGCGAGGAAGACGACCGCGACGCTGGCCAGGCTCAGCGTGGTCCTCTCCTCGTGGCCGAACGCGCGGATCGAGGCGTCCAGGCACATCACGAAGGACGCGGTCAGCAGCAGCATGCCGCCGATGCCGGTGACCAGTTTCTGCGGCCGCTGCAGTACGTCGAGCATGCGCGGGACGACACCCGCGAACAGCGACCGCACGCGCGTGACGACGAATTTCCGCAGGAACGGCACGGACGTGACCACCAGGACGAGCACAGCGACCGTCAGCAGGCCCGCGATGACCGTGCGGGACGGGGACAGGGACGGCGTCTTCTCGGTGCCCGTGAGATATCCGAAGGACAGCAGCATCAGGATGTGACAGCCCAGCCCGAACAGCTGGGAGGCGCCCACGCTCGCCACCGCGAGCCCCGGCCGCACCCCCGCGCGCTGGAGGAAGCGCGTGTTGAGCGCCACGCCCCCGACCGCGGCGGGCGCCACGATCTTCACGAAGGACCCGGCGACCTGCGCGGCCACGGTCCGCACGAACGGCACCCGCTCGGGCACGAAGCCCAGCAGCGCCATCGCCGCCGCGACGTAGCTCAGTGCGGAGAAGAACACGGCCGCCGCCACCCAGCCCCACTCGGCGTTGGCGAAGAGGGTGCCGAACTGGATGTGGGTGAGCTGCGTCAGCAGGAAGTACGCGCCGATGGCGCCCGCCATGAAGCTGATCAGCGTGCGCGGCCGGACCCGCTCCAGACGGGCCGGCTCCACCGGCGCCTGCGGCCGGATGCGCAGCACCTGGTGGCGGATCTGGGTGAGCAGGTCCTCCTCGCGGGCCTCCTCCAGTGCCTCGTCGATCGCCCGCTTCTCGGCCCGCTGCTCGGCGCGTACCGCCTTCTTGTCGGGCTTGTCGAGGACGACCCCGGAGCCGTCGTGCGTCTCCTCCCCACGGGCCGCTTTGTCCTGCCGGGACGCCTCGAGGACCGCTTCCCGCTCGCGCTGGGCCCGTTCCCGGGCCAGCCTCCGGAGCGTCGCGCGCGTGGAGCGGGTCAGTGCGATGGGCTGCAACATGGGCAGACAGTCGGCGACCGCGTCCGGGCCGAGCACGTCGACCGCGGATGCCACCGCCCGCTCGGCGCCGACCCGGAGCCCGAGTGTGGTCAGCAACTGCGCGATGTCCATGCGCAGCACCAGGTCACCGGCCGCGATCTCGCCACCGCGCAGATCCGTCAGGATGACGGTGCCGGAACGATCCACCACGAGGGCGTCACCAGCGAGCCGACGGTGCGCGATGCGCCGCGACTGCAGCGCCCGCACCTGCTGCCAGGTGTCGTGCAGCAGATCGTCGGTGATCTCCTGATCGGCGAGCTGGTCCAGGGTCCGGCCGCCGGTGTGCTCGTAGACGAGCATCACGGCGTCGGGGCCCAACTCGGAGGTCGCGATCAGCTTGGGCGCGTTGGCGCCGGCCGCGATGGCCGCGTACGCGAGGAGCGCCTCCTGTTCCAGGGCCTGCCGCAGCGACTGCAGGCTGCGCCGGGTGGTGATCCCGCGCAGCGTCAGCCGCCGCCACACGCGGTAGAAGAAGCCCTGCGCCTGCTGCTCGCGGTCGACGACGGTGACGTCGAGGGGCGGGCCGTCCTCCAGAGTGACGAAGTAGCGGCGGCCGCGGTCGCCGTTGTCCGCCGTGTCGTGCATCTCCTCGCGCGCCGCGCTCACGGGGCGGAAGCCGACGGTGCGCAGCCCCGCCATCAGGGTCCGCCCGGTGGGCCGTACGTTCGGCGAGCCCACCGCGTACAGCGTTCCGGCCGCCACACTCCAGCCGATCAGCACCGTCAGGATGATGGAGAACGGTGTGGTGTAGCCGGTGACCAGCATCGAGAAGGCGTCGAGGAGCAACACCACCCACAGCACGGCACGCCAACGCGGCCTGCGTGACATGCCCACGGCGGTCATATAGGCGATGACGGGCGCGAGATAGCCGTGCACCGGATCGGTCAGGGCATGGATGTCGCCGGGGGAGGGCTGGGTGAGCGCTTCCTGGATGGAGGGCGGGGCGGCCCGGGCGACCCACAGGTCCGTGGCGAGTGTCACTCCGTGGGCCAGGACCGCCGCGAGGACGCCGTCGGCGATGCGCACCCCGTCCCGCTTGATCAGCCGTTCGATCGCGAAGGCGACCGGTACCAGCAGGATCGCGATGCTCGATGCCAGACCCGCGAGTTTGATCAGCAGATCGGGTGCCTGCCCCGTGCCCCTGTTGATGTCCTGCTCGAGCCCCGACGTGGTGCCGTGCGCGAACGCGGCGACCGCGAGCAGCACCCCGATCCCGAGCACGCCCACCAGAAGCCGCATCAGGTCCGAGGGACGGTGCACGCGCGCGGGGAGCAGCGGTTCGTCGCCCTCCACCTCGTCGTTGTGGGCGTCGGCGCCCTCCTCGTCCCGCTGAGGTCCCCTATGGGCAGCCGCTGTCCGCGGCGTGTCGTCGCCGGGTGCCCGGGCGGGTCCGTTTTCGCTGTCGGGCGCCTTCTCGCCGGGGCTGTCGGGCGTCGTGTCGCGCGTGAGGTCGCCGGCGCGCCTCTCCTTGTTCGCTTCTTCGTTCGCCTCTTCGCCGGCGTGATGGCCCGCGGCGGCGGTGTCAGGGCGCGACGAACCCCCAGGGGTGCCCTCCGCGCCGTCGGGGTGCACGCCCTGCTGCTTCATCGTCTCTTCTTGGTCTCGTATCACCAGTCACCGCCCGCACGATGGTGGCATGCCCATCCGACACACGGGGGCATCAGGGTGCAAATGCGGGGGCGCACAGTCTGCCCGAAGCGCTGCGCCGGGGCGAGGGCCACGCTCGGCCGCTCTCTCATCACATTGTCGGTGGGGTGGGGCAGGATGGGGCGATGAGCGAGGAGAACCTTGCGGCGGACTCCCTGCCCGAGTACGCGGAACGGGTCCTTGACGTGGCCGAACGCATTCCGCCGGGGCGCGTGATGACGTACGGGGACGTCGCCGAGTGGCTGGAGGACGGAGGCCCGCGCCAGGTGGGCCGTGTGATGGCCCTCTACGGCGGAGCGGTCCCCTGGTGGCGTGTGATCCGCGCGGACGGCGTACTGCTCCCGGGCCATGAGCTGGAGGCGCTGGGCCACTACCGGGCGGAGGGCACCCCACTGCGGGAGGCAGGCCGCGCCTCGGAGGGGCATCTGCCGCGGGTCGACATGAGGCGGGCGCGCTGGGACGGCGTCGAACGCGCGGAGGGTCACATCTGACAGCTTCCGGCATCGGAGGCACCGAACGGGCACGCCTCGCTCGTACGGGTGAATTAGGGCGCAAGCGTGGCCTGGCGTACGTTCGTGGATGGGGCGACCGCAGTGACAGGTGTGACCAAAGGGGCATGCGGGAGGTCGGGGAAGCCCTGCTTCCGCGGACCGGGCGGGCGTAGCGTCGAGGGCGCGCGTCCCCCTCATCCCGTGACCACCGCCGGCCACGCCCGGCAGCCCTGCCGGCCGCCGCCCGACCACCATCCCTCGACGACGGCGTTCCGCGCCGCCAGTGACCAGCACGAGTACGACCACCAGGACCGGCGAACCACGTGAGCTCCTCTTCCTCCACCAGGCGCCTGCCGCACCCCCGGGTGCGGGAGGGGAGCCGTGGCGCCTACCGACTGGTGCGTACCCCGCCCGTCCGGGTGGATCCCCCTCGACTGGACGCGAGTCAGCGCGCGGTGGTTGAGCACGAGTCCGGCCCCCTGCTGGTTCTCGCGGGTCCGGGCACCGGGAAGACGACCACGCTCGTCGAGTCCGTCGCCGCCCGGATCGCCCGCGGCGGCGACCCGGAACGCATCCTGGTGCTCACCTTCAGCCGCAAGGCCGCCGTCGACCTGCGCGACCGGATGGCGCTGCGCACCGGCGCGGCGCACGCCCCGCAGGCGACCACGTTCCACTCGTTCTGCTACGCCCTGGTCCGCGCCCACCAGGACAGCGGCCTCTTCGCCGAGCCCCTGCGGCTGCTGTCCGGCCCCGAGCAGGACGTGGCGGTGCGCGAGCTGCTCGCCGGCCAGCCCGATCTGGAGCGCCTCGGCCTCGCACACGTGCGCTGGCCCGACGAGCTGCGCGCCTGTCTGACCACGCGTGGCTTCGCCGACGAGGTGCGCGCCGTGCTGGCCCGCAGCCGGGAACTCGGCCTCGGCCCGGACGCCCTGCGCCGCTTCGCCGAGCGGACGGGCCGCCCGGACTGGCAGGCCGCGTCCGCCTTCCTCGCCGAGTACCTGGACGTCCTCGACCTCCAGGGAGTGATCGACTACGCGGAGCTGGTGCACCGTGCGGTCCTGCTGGCCTGCCGCCCCGGCGTCGCCGAGCGCCTGGCCGGCCAGTACGACGCGGTCTACGTCGACGAGTACCAGGACACCGACCCCGCTCAGGTACGGCTCCTGCGGGCCCTCGCGGGCGACGGCCGGACCCTGGTGGCCTTCGGCGACCCCGACCAGTCGATCTACGCGTTCCGGGGCGCCGACGTGAACGGCATCCTGGACTTCCCCCACGCCTTCCCGCGCACCGACGGCGCACCGGCGCCCGTGGAGGTCCTCCGGACGTCCCGCCGCTCCGGCGCCGCCCTCCTCGCCGCGACCCGGCTGCTGACCCAGCGCATGCCGCTGACCCGGCTTCCGGCGGAGAAGGTACGCGCCCACCGGGAACTCGCCGCCGTACGGGACGGGGGCCGCGTCGAGGTCTACACGTACCCCACCCCCGGCACGGAACTGGACAACATCGCCGACATCCTGCGCCGGGCGCACCTGGAGGACGGTGTTCCGTGGGGCGAGATGGCCGTCCTGGTGCGCGCCGGAGCGCGCACGATCCCGACGGTCCGCCGCGCCCTGACGGCCGCGGGAGTTCCCCTGGACATCGACGGCGACGACCTCCCGCTGCGCAACGAACCGGCGGTGACCCCGCTGCTGACGGCGCTGCGGGCGGTGGCGCGGGCGGAGGCGTCGCGAACAGGGTCGGAGGAAGCCCAGCAGGAGGGGACCGAACCGGAAGCCTGGCTGGACACCGAGACCGCGCTCACCCTCCTCGTCTCCCCCCTCGCCGGCATGGACGCCGCGGACCTGCGCCGCCTCGGCCGTGCCCTGCGCGAGGAGGAGCGGGCGGCCGGCAACCCCGTACCCCCGCCCTCCGACGACCTGCTCGCCCGGGCGCTGGCCGAACCCGAGCGGCTGGTGACGCACGACCCGGCGTACGCGCGCGGAGCCCAGCGCCTCGGTGCGCTGCTCAGGAAGGCCCGCGAGCGGCTCGCGGACGGCGGCACCGCAGAGGAGGCCCTCTGGGTGCTGTGGGACGGCACGCCGTGGCCCAGGCGCCTGGAGAACGCCTCCCGGCGCGGCGGCGCGGCCGGGCGCAACGCCGACCGTGACCTGGATGCGGTGTGCGCCCTGTTCGCGACCGCCGCGCGCGCGGAGGAGCGCACCGGCGGCCGGGGCGCCCTGAACTTCCTGGAGGAGATAGAGGCCCAGGACATAGCCGCCGACACACTCACCCGCCGCGCCGTGCGTCCTGACGCCGTCCGCCTGATGACCGCGCACCGCTCCAAGGGACTGCAGTGGCGCCTGGTCGTCGTCGCCGGCGTCCAGGAGGGCCTGTGGCCCGACCTGCGCCGCCGCGGCTCCCTCCTGGAGGCCGACCGTATCGGCCGTGACGGGCTCGCCGAACCCCTCACCCCGGGCGCGCTGCTCGCCGAGGAGCGCCGCCTGTTCTACGTCGCCTGCACGCGCGCGCGTGAGCGGCTGGTCGTCACCGCCGTGAAGGCCCCCGCCGACGACGGCGACCAGCCTTCCCGCTTCCTCACCGAACTCGGCGTCGAACCCAGGGACGTCGCCGGCCGCCCACGCCGTCCCCTGTCCGTCGCCGCCCTGGTCGCCGAACTGCGCGCCACGACCGTCGACCCGCGCGCCTCCGACGCCCTCCGTGCGGCCGCCGCCCGTCGGCTGGCCAGGCTCGCCGCCCTCACCGACGAGGACGGACGGCCCCTGGTGCCGTCGGCCCACCCGTACCGCTGGTGGGGCATGTGGGACCCGACCGAGAGCAAGGTGCCGCTGCGCGACCGCGACCAGCCCGTCGTGCTCTCCGGAAGCGCCCTCGACCAGCTCGCGAACACCTGCGCCCTGCAGTGGTTCCTGGGCCGTGAGGTGAAGGCCGACACGCCCGCGACCGCCGCGCAGGGGTTCGGGAACGTGGTGCACGTCCTCGCCGACGAGGTCGCCTCCGGTCGCACCCCCGCCGACCTGGACGTGCTCATGGAACGCCTGGACTCGGTGTGGAACGCGCTCGCCTTCGACGCGCCGTGGAAGTCCGCCCAGGAGAAGGACAACGCGCGCGCGGCGCTCGAACGCTTCCTGAAGTGGCACGTCGACTCCAATGGCGCCCGCGCCGGGCGCACCCCGGTGGCGAGCGAGCACGACTTCGACGTCACCCTCGAAGCGGGCGACTACCAGGTGCGGATCCGCGGCTCCATGGACCGCGTGGAATCCGACGGCGAGGGCCGCGCCTACGTGGTCGACTTCAAGACCGGCAAGCAGGTTCCCAGCGCCGCCGAGGTGGACCGTCACCCGCAGCTCGCGGTGTACCAGCTGGCCGTGCGCGAGGGCGCCGTCGACGAGGCGTTCGGCGGCCGGCGTCCCGAGCCGGGCGGTGCGGAACTGGTCCACTTGCGGCAGGGCGCCGCCAGGAAGGACGGCGGGGAAACGCTGCCCAAGGTGCAGGCGCAGGACCCCCTGGAAGGCGAGTGGGCCGGGGAGCTGCTGGCCACCGCCGCCGGCAAGGTCCTCGACGAGCGTTTCTCGCCGACCACCGGGCAGCACTGCACGCACTGCGCGTTCCGGGCGTCGTGCAGCGCGCGGCCGGAGGGCCGGCAGGTCGTGGACTGACAGTACGGGTGTGACCAGTCGCACCACCCGTGCTGACCAGCACATCGTCCGGCGCAGCAGGCAGCTCGGCACCCACTGTCAGTGGCCACCGATAGCCTCTCCGTCATGCCCGCACGTATCACCGACCCCGAGCAGCTCAAGGAGCTCCTCGGCATCCCTTTCACCCCGGAGCAGACGGCCTGCATCACCGCGCCGCCCGCCCCGCAGGTGATCGTGGCCGGAGCCGGGTCGGGCAAGACCACGGTGATGGCGGCCCGCGTGGTGTGGCTCGTCGGCACCGGTCAGGTCGCCCCGGAGCAGGTCCTCGGCCTGACCTTCACCAACAAGGCGGCCGGCGAACTCGCCGAGCGTGTCCGCAAGGCGTTGATCAAGGCGGGCGTCACCGACCCGGACGTGATCGACCCGGACAATCCGCCGGGCGAGCCGGTGATCTCCACGTACCACGCCTTCGCGGGCAGGCTCCTCACCGACCACGGCCTGCGCATCGGGCTCGAACCCACCTCTCGCCTGCTGGCCGACGCCACCCGCTACCAGCTCGCGGCACGCGTGCTGCGCGAGGCGCCGGGCCCCTATCCGTCGCTGACCCGGTCCTTCCCGGACCTCGTCGGAGACCTGCTCACGCTCGACGCCGAACTGGCCGAGCACCTCGTGACTCCGGAGGACCTGCGCGCTCACGACGCCGAGCTGCTGCGCACCCTGGAAGGCGTCCGGCTCACCAACGCCGACTTGCGCAAGGTTCCCGAGACGGCCGCCGCCCGCCGGGAACTGGCCGAGCTGGTGATCCGCTACCGGGCGGCCAAGCGCGAGCGGGACCTGCTGGACTTCGGCGACCAGATCGCCCTCTCCGCCGAGCTCGCGGGCCTCCCCGAGGTCGGCCGCATCCTGCGGGACGAGTTCCGCGTGGTCCTGCTCGACGAGTACCAGGACACGTCGGTGGCCCAGCGCGTCCTGCTCGCCGGACTGTTCGGCGGCGGCAGCGGCCACCCCGTGACCGCCGTCGGCGACCCCTGCCAGGCGATCTACGGCTGGCGCGGAGCCTCCGTCGCGAACCTCGACGACTTCCCCGAGCACTTCCCGCACGCCGACGGCCGCCCCGCGACCCGCCAGGCCCTCAGCGAGAACCGCCGCAGCGGCGGCCGCCTCCTCGACCTGGCCAACGGCCTCGCCGCCCCCCTGCGCGCGATGCACGCGGGCGTGGAGGCCCTGCGCCCCGCCCCGGGAGCCGAGCGTGACGGCCTGGTGCGCTGCGCCCTGCTGCGCACCCACTCCGAGGAGATCGACTGGATCGCCGACTCCCTCGCCCACCTGGTGCGCACCGGCACCGCTCCCGGTGAGATCGCCGTCCTGTGCCGCACCGCGACCGACTTCGCCCAGATCCAGGGCGCCCTGGTCGCACGCGACATCCCGGTCGAGGTCGTGGGCCTGTCCGGGCTGCTGCACCTGCCCGAGGTCGCCGACCTCGTCGCCGTCTGCGAGGTCCTGCAGGACCCCGGCGCCAACGCCTCCCTGGTCCGCCTCCTCACCGGACCGCGCTGGCGCATCGGCCCCCGCGACCTCGCGCTCCTGGGCCGGCGCGCCCGGTTTCTCGTGTCGCACGCGCGGGTGGACGGCGACGAGGACCCGGACCGCAGGCTCGCCGCCGCCGTCGAGGGCGTCGACCCGTCCGAGGTGATCTCGCTCGCGGATGCCCTCGACACCTTCCTCGAACTGCCCATGGAGGCCGAGCGGGAGGACGACGGGCTGCCGTTCTCGCCCGACGCGCGCGTACGGTTCGCACGGCTGGCCGCCGAACTGCGCGACCTGCGCCGCTCCCTCGCCGACCCGCTGATGGACGTCCTGCACCGCGTGCTCGCCGTCACCGGGTTGGAGGTCGAGCTGTCCGCGTCCCCGCACGCGCTCGCGGCCCGCCGCCGCGAGACCCTCTCGAACTTCCTGGACATCGCCGCGTCCTTCGCGGCCAACGAACCGGACGCCAGTCTTCTCGCGTTCCTCGGCTTCCTGCGCACCGCCGCCCAGTACGAGAAGGGCCTGGACAACGCCCTCCCCGGTGGTGAGAACACCGTCAAGGTGCTCACCGCGCACAAGTCCAAGGGTCTGGAGTGGGACGTCGTCGCCGTCCCCGGGCTGGTCAAAGGCACCTTCCCGAGCGCCCAGGGCCGAGAGAAGTGGACCGCGCAGGGCAAGGTGCTGCCGCACGCGCTGCGCGGCGACGCCGACACCCTGCCCGACGTCGAGACGTGGGACTCCCGCGGCCTGAAGGCCTTCCACGAGGCCATGAAGGAGCACCAGCACACCGAGGAACTGCGCCTCGGCTACGTCACCTTCACCCGTCCCCGCTCCCTGCTGCTCGGCTCCGGCCACTGGTGGGGTCCCGCCCAGAAGCGCCCCCGAGGGCCCTCGGACTTCCTCCAGGCCCTCTACGAGCACTGCGAGGCCGGACACGGCGAGATCGAGGTGTGGGCCGACCCGCCCGCCGAGGACGAGGAGAACCCGGCACTCCACGAGGCGGCCACCGACCATGCCTGGCCGCTCCCGCTGGACGAGGCGGCCCTGGCCCGCCGCCGCGCCGCCGCCGCGACCGTACTCGCCCACCTGGAGCAGGTCGCCTCACACGAAGGCGCCCACCCGGCGGCCGACCACGCCCCCTCCGCGTACGACGACCCGGAATGGCCGCCACCGCCGGACGACGAGGACCTCTACGACGACCTCGACGGGGAGGAAACCGCCCTCGGCGCGTTGCCGCCCGCCGAGGAGGAAGCCGCCTGGGACGACCACGCCGAAGCGGACGACTCCGACTGGGACTCCTGGACGACCCACCGTCCCGCGCCCCCTTCCGCGGCCACCCACGCGCGCGTACCAGCGGGCGACGGCATCCCCACCGTCCCGCACGCCCGGCGGCACCCGTCCGAGGACGCCCCCTCGCTCATCCCGGAGGAGGCCCGCACCATCGCCTCATGGGACCGCGATCTGGACGCCCTCACCGGAGAGCTGCTGCGCGCCCGCGCGGCCGTCACCGACGTGCCGCTGCCACCGTCGCTGACCGCCTCCCAGGTGCTGCGCCTGGCCGCCGACCCTGACGGGCTCGCACAGGAACTCGCACGCCCCATGCCCCGCCCCCCGCAGCCGGCGGCGCGCCGGGGCACTCGGTTCCACGCCTGGGTGGAGGCACGCTTCGAGGCGCTGCGGCTGCCGATGCTGGAGCCGGAGGAGCTGCCCGGCAGCGACGCCGAGATCGCCGACGAGCGTGACCTGGAGGCCCTCAAGGACGCCTTCGAACGCACCCCGTACGCCCATCGGACCCCGTACCGCGTCGAGGCACCTTTCCAGCTCGGCATCGCCGGCCGCGTGGTGCGGGGCCGTATCGACGCCGTGTACCGCGTGGACGGCGAGGACGGCACGCAGTACGAGATCGTCGACTGGAAGACCAGCCGCGCCCGCACCGCCGACCCGCTCCAGCTCGCCCTGTACCGGCTCGCCTGGGCCGAGCAGCAGGGCGTGCCCCTGGACGCCGTCAGGGCCGCGTTCCTGTACGTCCGCAGTGGCGAGGTCGTACGTCCCGAAGGACTCCCGGACCGGGCCGCCCTCGAGCGGCTGTTGCTGGCCGGCCCCTCCGGTGGGGAACCGGCGGACCAGGATGTCGGCGCGGGCCTATAGGCTCGTGACCATGAGCGAGACCCCGGACAGTGCCGTCCGCACGTACATCGACAGCCACCGCGCCGCCTTCCTCGACGACCTCGCGGAGTGGCTGCGCATCCCGTCGGTGTCCGCGCAGCCCGAGCGCGCGGAGGACGTGCGTCGCAGTGCCGACTGGCTCGCCGCCAAGCTCCAGGAGACCGGCTTCCCGACCGCCGAGGTGTGGCCGACTGCCGGAGCCCCCGCAGTCTTCGCCGAGTGGCCCTCCCACGACCCGCAGGCACCCACCGTCCTCGTCTACGGCCACCACGACGTTCAGCCCGCCGCCCGCGAGGACGGCTGGGACAGCGACCCCTTCGAACCGGTGATCCGCGACGGCCGCCTGTACGCGCGCGGGGCCGCCGACGACAAGGGCCAGGTGTTCTTCCACACACTCGGCGTCCGCGCCCACCTCGCCGCCACCGGGCGCACCGCCCCGGCCGTCCACCTGAAGCTGCTGATCGAGGGCGAGGAGGAATCCGGCTCCCCGAACTTCCGCACCCTCGTCGAACAGCACGCCGACCGGCTCGCCGCCGACGCGGTGATCGTCTCCGACACCGGCATGTGGTCCGCGGACACTCCCACCGTCTGCACCGGCATGCGCGGCCTCGCCGAATGCGAGATCACCCTGTACGGACCCGAGCAGGACATCCACTCCGGGTCCTTCGGCGGCGCCGTGCCCAACCCGGCCACCGCGGCCGCCCGCCTGGTCGCCGCCCTGCACGACGAACACGCGCGCGTAGCGATACCGGGCTTCTACGACGGCGTCGTCGACCTCACCGACCGCGAACGCGAACTCTTCGCCGAACTGCCCTTCGACGAGGAGCAGTGGCTGCGGACCGCCCGGTCGACCGCCGCGTACGGGGAGGCCGGACACACCACACTGGAGCGCATCTGGGCCCGCCCCACCGCCGAGGTCAACGGCATCGGCGGCGGCTACCAGGGCCCCGGCAGCAAGACGATCATTCCGTCCTCCGCCATGGTCAAGCTCTCCTTCCGGCTGGTCGCGGGTCAGGACCCCGACCACATCGAGAAGGTGGTGCGCGCCTGGGCGGCGGACGCGCTGCCCGCCGGGATCCGGCACGAGATCACGTTCGGCTCGGCCACCCGCCCCTGCCTGACGCCCCTCGACCACCCCGCCCTGCAGTCCGTCGTACGCGCCATGGGCCGCGCCTTCCAGCAGCCCGTCCGCTTCACTCGCGAGGGCGGGTCCGGACCCGCCGCCGACCTCCAGGAGGTCCTCGGCGCACCCGTCCTGTTCCTCGGCATCTCCATCCCCTCCGACGGCTGGCACGCCCCGAACGAGAAGGTCGAACTCGATCTGCTCCTCAAAGGCGTCGAAACCGCCGCATACCTGTGGGACGACCTGGGGGAGAACCGGCACGATGCCGACTGACGAAGGCGCGGGGCACAGGGTCGCCCGGGCGAACCGCCCGGCGCGGCACACTGGAAGGGCCGCCCCGCCCGCCTCAGGCCCGCCCGACCCGGTCCCCGCCCGACCTACGCCTTGCTGAACCGCCCGCCGAAACCACCGTTGCACCGGGGGAGTTGGAAGCACTCGTGACCACCTGGACCGACCACACCGCCGACCGGCCCATCTCGCTCACCGCGCCGAGCGGCATCGACCGGGCCGCCCACCACCGGCTCGACGAGGCATGGCTCGCCGCGGCATGGAGCCACCCCTCGACGCGTTGCTTCGTGGTCTCCGGGGGCCAGGCCCTCATCGACGAGACGCCGGACGGCCGGACCGAACTGGTCATGACCCCCTCCTTCGAGGCACCGCTCACCGAGGCCCACCGCTACTTCCTGGGCACCGACGCGGACGGCGTCAGCTACTTCGCCCTCCAGAAGGACGCACTTCCCGGCCGTATGGACCAGTCGGCGCGCCCGGCCGGCCTGCGCGAGGCCGGACTGCTGCTGTCGCCACGCGACGCGGGCCTGATGGTGCACGCGGTCGCGCTGGAGAACTGGCAGCGCCTGCACCGCTTCTGCTCACGCTGCGGCGAGCGCACGGTCATCGCGGCCGCCGGCCACATTCGCCGCTGCCCCGCCTGCGGCGCCGAGCACTACCCGCGCACCGACCCGGCTGTGATCATGGCGGTCACTGACGACGACGACCGCATCCTGCTCGGCCGACAGGTGCACTGGCCCGAGGGCCGCTTCTCGACCCTCGCCGGCTTCGTCGAACCGGGGGAGTCCATCGAGCAGTCGGTGCGGCGCGAGGTGTTCGAAGAGGTCGGCATCACCATCGGAGAGGTCCAGTACATCGCCAGTCAGCCCTGGCCCTTCCCGTCCAGCCTGATGCTCGGCTTCCTCGCGCACGCCACCACCACGGACATCGACGTCGACGGGGACGAGATCCACGAGGCACGCTGGTTCTCCCGGGAGGAGCTGCGCTCCGCGTTCGAGACCGGAGAGGTCCTCCCGCCGTACGGCATCTCCATCGCGGCCCGTCTGATCGAGCTCTGGTACGGCAAGCCCCTGCCGACCCGAAGCGTCTGACCCGGTGCCGGCGCGCACGAACGACCCGTACTGGAACCACAACGTCCACTACCACCCCGCGGTCCTCGCCGCAGTCCCCGACGACTGCGGCACGGCTCTGGACGTGGGCTGCGGCGACGGCCTGCTCGCCCGGAAGCTCGCGTCGAGGGCGGGGTCCGTCACGGGCGTGGACCGCTCGCCGGACATGATCCGGCTGGCGCGCCGGGACGTGCCCCCGAACGTCACGTTCCTCGAAGCGGACTACCTCGATGACGCCTCGCTGCCGGAAGGCGGGTACGACTTCGTCAGCGCGGTCGCCGTCGTCCATCACGCGGCCTTCGAGGCGGCGGTGGGGCGTCTGGTGCGGCTCACGGCATCCGGCGGCCGACTGGTGATCGTCGGGCTGGCGTACAACCGGACGCCCCTGGACTGGGTGATCAGTGGCTGCGGCGTGCCGGCGAGCCGGCTTCACGCGTTGCTGCGCGGAGGCAAGCGCGGCCCGGTCGGCATGCCGATCGAGGACTCGACCATGCACTGGGGCCAGGTCCGGAAGACCGTCCGGCAACTGCTGCCCGGTTGCCGGTTCCGACGCCGGCTCCTGTGGCGGTACACGTTGATCTGGGACAAACCACAAGAAGGCGGTTCCTGAGCCATCTCAGGAGCCGCCTTCCGCGCAGGGGGCGAGACCCTGCGGCCGTTATGCGCCGATCTTCTGCTTGACCTGCGCCAGCGACGGGTTGGTCAGCGTCGTGCCGTCCGGGAACAGCACGGTCGGGACCGTCTGGTTTCCCCCATTCGCCTTCTCCACGAACGCGGCCGACTCCGGGTCCTGCTCGATGTTGATCTCGTCGTACACGATGCCCTCACGGTCCAGCTGGCTCTTCAGCCGACGGCAGTAGCCGCACCACGAGGTGCTGTACATCGTCACAGTGCCCGACATGTCGGTTGCGCTCCTTTACGGCTAGGGTGCGTGGTCGCTGAGGAGGCAACGTTCGTGAAGGTTCCGCCATTCCCAGCCCGCGCCGACGTCCGCACCGATGTGACGGCCGTCGCCGGGTGTGATGGCTGTCGTGGTCGTACTAGTACGACTACGACCGTCCCCCTGTGGACAACCGCCGCACCCGCCTCCGCCGACCTGGCAGCATGGCGGGGTGACAGCAGCAAGGCATTCCACCCTCTTCTCCCGGGTTCCCGGCAGTTCCCCGCACTCGGCTCCGCCGAGCGGGGCGGACGCCGTGCTCGAGGGGCTCGACCCCGAGCAGCGCGAGGTGGCGACCGCCCTGCACGGCCCGGTGTGCGTGCTGGCCGGGGCCGGTACCGGTAAGACGCGGGCCATCACCCACCGCATCGCCTACGGGGTCAGGGCCGGCATCCTCCAGCCCTCCAGCGTGCTCGCTGTCACGTTCACCAACCGTGCCGCGGGCGAGATGCGCGGGCGCCTCCGCCAGCTCGGTGCCGCCGGAGTCCAGGCCCGCACCTTCCACTCCGCCGCCCTGCGCCAGCTCCAGTACTTCTGGCCGAAAGCGATCGGCGGCAGGCTTCCGAAGATCGTCGACCGCAAGGTCCAGATCGTCGCGGACGCGGCCGCCGCCTGCCGCATCCGACTCGACCGCAACGAGCTACGGGACGTCACGGCCGAGATCGAATGGTCCAAGGTCACCCAGACCGTCCCCGCCGACTACGCCGCCGCAGCCGCCAAGACCGGCCGTGAAGCGCCCCGCGACCCCGCCGAGATCGCCCAGCTCTACGCCGCCTACGAAGACCTCAAGCGGGAGCGCGGCGTCATCGACTTCGAGGACGTCCTCCTCCTCACCGTCGGCATCCTCCAGGACCGGCACGACATCGCGGAGGAGGTCCGTGCCCAGTACCAGCACTTCGTCGTCGACGAGTACCAGGACGTGAGCCCCCTGCAGCAGCGTCTGCTGGAGTTGTGGCTCGGCGACCGCGACAACCTGTGCGTGGTCGGCGACGCCAGCCAGACGATCTACTCCTTCACCGGCGCCACGCCCGACCACCTGCTCGACTTCCGTATCCGCCACCCAGGAGCCACGGTCGTCAAGCTGATCCGGGACTACCGCTCCACCCCGCAGGTCGTCCACCTCGCCAACGGCCTGCTCGCCCAGGCCCGGGGCCGCGCCGCCGAGCACCGCCTCGAACTGGTCTCGCAGCGTGACCCCGGCCCCGAGCCCGTCTACACCGAGTACGCCGACGAGCCCGCCGAGGCGGAGGGCGCCGCCCGCCGCATCCGCGACCTGCTCGCCGACGGTGTGCCCGCGTCCGAGATCGCCATCCTGTTCCGCACCAATTCCCAGTCCGAGATCTACGAACAAGCCCTCGCGGACGCCGGAGTGCCCTATCAGCTCCGTGGCGCCGAACGGTTCTTCGACCGCCCCGAGGTGCGCAAGGCCGGCGTCGCCCTGCGCGGCGCCGCCCGCTTCGGCGCGAACGACTCCCTCCTCGACGACGCCGTCGACCTGCCCTCCCAGGTGCGTGCCGTCCTTGCGGGCGAAGGGTGGACGTCCGTGCCGCCCGCGGGCTCCGGAGCCGTCAGAGAGCGGTGGGAGTCGCTGGCCGCGCTCGTGAATCTGGCCCAGGACTTCGCCGCGGCCAAACCCGACGCCACCCTCGGCGACCTGGTGGCGGAACTCGACGAACGGGCGAACGCCCAGCACGCCCCGACCGTGCAGGGCGTCACCCTCGCCTCCCTGCACTCCGCCAAGGGGCTGGAGTGGGACGCCGTCTTCGTCGTCGGGGTCGCCGAGGGCATGATGCCCATCACCTACGCGAGGACCGACGAGCAGATCGAGGAGGAGCGACGCCTCCTCTACGTCGGCGTCACCCGGGCGAGGGAACGCCTGCACGTCTCCTGGTCCCTGTCCCGCTCACCGGGTGGCCGCCCGGTCCGACGGCCGAGCCGCTTCCTCGACGGACTGCGTCCCGGCTCCTCCGCCACCACCGGCCGTACCTCCACCGGGGGCACCGGAGGCATCGAACGGGGCGTCAGCGCCTTCAGCGCGGCCGCCACGGCCCTCACCCCACGCCGTACCAGCAGAACTCCGGCCCGCTGCCGGGTCTGCGGGCGCACGCTGTCCGACGCGGGGGAGATGAAGCTGATGCGGTGTGACGACTGCCCCTCCGACATGGACGAGGGCCTGTACGAACGGCTGCGTGAGTGGCGGGCGCTGCAGGCGCAGCGCAGTGGGCAGCCCGCGTTCTGCGTCTTCACCGACCGAACGCTGATCGCGATCGCCGAGGCCGTGCCCGCCGATGAACGTGAACTGGCCCGCATCCCGGGGGTCGGAGCGCGCAAACTGGGCCGCTACGGAGCCGATGTTCTGGCCATCTGCGCAGGTCGCGATGTCGGGGAACAGGACAACGGTGACTGAGACCAACTCGTCGAAAAAATAGTTTGCGCATGCCCCGGCGATCCCCATAGGTTCTTAGCCACGGGGACAGCGGCCTTCTCGGAGGCCCTGATTCCGTGTTGTACTTGCATATCCGTCGGACTGGCTCACCCCAGTCCCCCAAGACGCCGAGAGGAGGCGATTGAAGTGATCAGCATCAACACCAGCTCCACCAGCACCGCCAAACTGACCGATCGCTCGGTCGTCTCCACGTGCATGCTCGGCGCCTCCGACCTGGGCACCGGTCTGTCCGGCATTCGTGCCGTGCGTCCGGCGTCCTCCCTGTCTCTCGCGGTTCTTCCCATCCGCGAGCGCAATGAGCGACCGACCAAGGCACTGGAAGCAGTAGTGGCACAGGCCCAGGCCTATGCCTTTGCGGCGGCCGGTGCCGGATTCCGGAAGCAGACGACGCAGCACCACCTGATGTGGGCCTTCCGTGGGCCAGAACCCTGGAGTGATCCAGCCTGATCGATGATCAGGCCGGCGCCTTCAGGGCCGCGGAACCCCATCCGGGATCCGCGGCCCTTCTGTTTTCCCCGAACGGGGACGGCGGAGCGAAGGGGCCTCGGGACAAGAAAAGACCCGGTACCAGCCGCCACCCGGTCCGATCGGACCGGAACGACCAGACGAGGAAGACGAACCGTGCAACTCGAAGCGCACGCCCCGTCCGTACCGCCTTCCGAAACGATCCCCCCGCCCGGCCTCACGGAGGACTCCACCTTGACCCCGCTCACCGCGCTGACCGCGCTCGACGACGCCATCGAGAACCTCGGCGTACCCGTCCCGTGCCGCTCGTACGACCCTGAGGTCTTCTTCGCCGAGTCGCCGGCCGACGTCGAGTACGCCAAGTCCCTCTGCCGTACCTGCCCGCTGATCGAGGCCTGCCTCGCCGGCGCCAAGGAGCGGCGTGAGCCCTGGGGCGTCTGGGGTGGCGAGCTCTTCGTCCAGGGTGTCGTCGTCGCCCGGAAGCGGCCGCGTGGCCGCCCGCGCAAGAACCCGGTCACGGCATGAACACCACAGGAACGATCGACCGCCCCCTCACGCACGACCCCAAGAAGCAGGCCCCGATGAAGCCGTCCACGAGTGAGCCCATGGGCTCCGCGATCCCAGACGTCACCACCACCGGCGCGAACGACTCGCGTCAGAACAGGACCCGAGAGATGCAACTCATCCCAGAAGCCCTGGCTCGTGCGCATATGCACGAGCGGCTGCGCGAGGCCGAGCGGGAACGCCAGGCGGTGCGTCTGGCGGTGGCCCGCCGGATGCAGCGCCGCGCCGAGCGCGCCTCGCTGCGCGCCCGCCGAGCGCTCGCCATGGCCGTGATGCAGTAGCCGACCGCCGTCGGCACCAGGAGAACCACGCAGGGGCCGGCCCGAGGGGTCGGCCCCTGCGGCACGTTGGGAGAGCCGGGCCGAACCGGTTACCCGGGGGCAGCCCGGCCCATAGCCGGCCCAGGCCGGTCAGGCTTCCGCCGCCGGCTCCTCCTCCGTTGCCTCCTCCGGCAGGAAGCCCGGCAGCCACTCCTCCAGTTCGTCACGCAGGCGGACCGTCGCGCCCAGCTGGCACAGCACGCCGATCGTGCTCAGGGTCACCCGGTGGATGAGGAGGTAGGCCGGAGGAAGGTTGAGCTGCTTGCCCAACTGGTGGGCGGGTGAGCGCGGGTCGGCGATACGGGCCGCCTGGCTGCGCATCCAGCCGCGGGTGAAGGTGAATTCGTCCGCCTGCGCCGGTTCGATGATCGGGAGGAGGTAGTCGAGGACCGCGGCCGGGTCGAGTGCGATGGACTCCTTGACGAAGCCCTCCTCGCAGAGCAGTTCGTAGACCGACTGGGCGTCGCCTTCCAGGGTCATGCGCAGGGAGTGCCCGATCGGGGTGGGCAGGCCGCCCGGCAGGCGGTCGACCGTGCCGAAGTCCAGGACGCCGAGGCGCCAGCCGTCCTCCCCGTCACCGCGGCGGGGGCCGGGCAGGAGACGGAAGTTGCCCGGATGCGGGTCCGCGTGGAGCAGGCCCGTACGGGCCGGGCCGGAGAAGAGGAAGCGGGCCAGCAACTGCCCGGCGCGGTCCCGCTGCTCCGGGGTGCCGTCGGAGATCACCTCGGACAGCGGTATGCCGTCGATCCACTCGGTCACCAGGACCTGCTCGCACTGGTGCACCACCGCCGGCACCGTGACGTCGGGGTCGCCCGCGAACTCTTCCGCGTGGGCCCGCTGTGCCTGCGCCTCCAGCCCGTAGTCCAGCTCCTCCGAAACCCGGTCGCGCAGCTCCGCGATCAGCGGCTTGATGTCCATGCCCGGGATCAGAGGGCCCAGCAGACGGGCGAAACGGCTGAGTTGGTTCAGGTCGGAGAGCAGGGCGTCGCCCGCGCCCGGGTACTGGACCTTGACCGCGACCTCACGGCCGTCGTGCCACACCCCGCGGTGCACCTGCCCGATCGAGGCCGCCGCAGACGGCTTGTCCTCGAATTCCAGGAACAGTTCCTGCCAGTCCGCGCCGAGCCTCTCCTCGAGGACCCCGTGCACCGTGCGGGTCGGCATCGGCGGGGCCGCCTCCTGAAGCTTGGTGAGGGCCGCGCGGTAGGGGCCGGCGACCTCTTCGGGGAGCGCCGACTCGAAGACGGACAGGGCCTGCCCGAACTTCATCGCGCCGCCCTTGAGCTCACCGAGCACCTTGAACAGTTGTTCGGCTGTGCGCTGTTGGAGTTCGCGGCCGACCATCTCCGCGGACTCGCCGACGATCCGTTTGCCGAGTCCCCAGGTCGCCCGCCCGGCGAAGCCGAGCGGGAGTGCGGCGAGCTTGGCGGTCCGGGTGACCGCCTTCCGGGGAAGATCAGACATGCGCCCTCCAAGTCCCAGACAGCCGTGCCGCGTGTGCCTTGCGGGAGAGGTTCCTCGACGGCCGTTGCTCCGCCATTGTCTCGCGCGGATCCTCCTCCTCGGAGGTGTGTCCTTCCTTACCTCTCTCCGCCGCGCCGCACCCGCATGCGGGATGCGCCCACACCGGCCGAGCGTGCCAGTCGAACCGGGGCACGGACGCCTCCCAGCGTGCGCCCGAACTAGCGGGCTCGGAGCCGTCCAGGAAGGCGAGCGCATGCCCGGCGGCGACTCCCGCGACGGCGGTCGCCAACGCCAGGTCGCACGCCTGAACCTGGGGCGGGCGCCCCGAGCGCCACTGGGCGACCAGACGTGGCCAGGTCTCGTCCCGGTCGGCGCGCGCCCGGTCGAGGCAGCCGGCGCAGCTCGTCTCGCCCGGCAGGACGAAGGGGCCGACGATGCCCGTGCCTTCCGCGACACCCGCGAACAGATGGGGTGTTCCCGAGGTGATCAGCGGTTCGGCGCTGAGCGGGTCGGGAGCGTGCACTTCGACGCCGTCACGCGGGGCGAGGATCACCAGCGAGAAGCCGGGATCCGGGTCGTCGTGGAGAGAGCGGCGCGCGGCGTGTGCCCGTCGCGGGGGCCGGTCGGGAGCGGCCGCGCGGACGGCGCGGCGTGCTGCCTCCTCTCTGCGCTCACCGATCGCGTCCGCCGGCAGGCCACCCGGGGCCACGTCCCACGGCTCGACGCAGCCCGTGTCGCGGACGTCGATCTCGCCGACGCCGGCGCCCGCGAGGAGTGAGGCGAGGAGGACGCCCACACGGCCGGCGCCGCGGACCTGGACGCGGAGGGAGCGGCGGGCGGCCAGACGCCGGACGGCCTCTCCGGGTGAGCGGGTGACCAGGGACAGGGATGCCAGATCGGCACGGAGGCGATCGAGAACGGTCGCCTTGCCGCGGATGGTGTCGGCCTGCGGGCCACCGCCGGTGGCGTCGTCGAGCAGGCCCGCGCCCGACAGGTTGCCCACGAGCGCGTCGACGTGTCCGTCCGGCAGGCCCATGCGGCGGGCCTCCTCGCGGAGCAGCGGCAGCCCGCGGGTGCCGTCGAGCAGGGTGAGGAAGCTGCCCGTCGCGGTGTCCACCGGGCCCAGCACCATCGCGTGCGCGGGTGCCATCCCGAACTGGACGGTGTTCAGATCGCGCCAGCCGCGCCGCAGCGCGGGCTTCACCATCGGATGCATGACCGGCCCCCGTAGTCCGTAATGCGTCAGTAAGTCGTCCTATGACGGCGGATGTGTCGGTCCGTCGACGCATGCCAGCATGCCTGGACGCAGCGGGAGCGTGCCGAAAGTTGTCCACAGGCTGAGGCGTTCGTCATACGAATCAAGTGTGCGGGGTGGGGATCAGCGCGGAACCGCGCCGGAGGCGGGACTTCCCTCGTGTGCAGCGGGTAACGTCGGGGCGTGCCCGCCGACCCACCGCACCGTGCCGGAAAGCCACAGCGCAGCACGACGAGCCAGCCGCCGAGCGGCTCGGGGACGAGCGCGATCGAGGTTCGCAGAAGCGCGCGACGCCGCAGGACGGTGTCCGCGTACCGCGAGGGCGATCGCACCGTCGTGCTCATCCCCGCCCGGATGTCCAAGGCGGAGGAGCAGCGCTGGGTGACCGTCATGCTCGACAAGCTGGCCGCCCAGGAGAGCCGCCGGGTGATCGGCGACGCCGATCTGGCCGAGCGCGCCGAGCGGCTGTCGCTGCAGTACCTGGACGGCCGGGCGCGGCCCGCTTCGGTCCGCTGGGTCACCAACCAGAACACACGGTGGGGCTCGTGCACCCCGACCGAGGGCAGCATCCGTCTGTCGCACCGGCTGCAGGGCATGCCCGAGTACGTCATCGACTACGTCCTGCTGCACGAGCTCGCACATCTGCTCGTACCCGGACACGGGCCGCGTTTCTGGCGGTTGCTGGAGGCGTATCCGCGCACCGAGCGTGCCCGCGGCTATCTGGAAGGGGTGGTCGCGGCCGACCGGCTGCCGTACCAGCCGGCGCAGGACGAGGAGTAGAGGCGACCCGCCCACACCGTCCTCAGCGGTCGTACGGGTCATTTCCATGCTCCGCGCCCACGCCGCGGAGTGCCGAGAAGCTGCCGGGTTGTCGCGACGATGCGGTTGTGTACCGGGTCTGTACCGGCTCACTCCGCTCCGTGCGTTTGCCGTTAGCCTGGCGCGACGCACTCGCATTCGGGATGGGGGACGGTCGTTACGCATGGCCAGGGAATTCCAACGCGGCCACAAGGCCAGGATCAGTGACCTCACGCCGGGTACGGACCTGTACGTAGGCGTGCAGATCTCCGGGCCCGGACTGACCTTCGACATCAGCTGCTTCGGCCTGGATGCCGACGAACGGCTCTCGGACGACCGGTACTTCGTCTTCTTCAACCAGCCGAAGACTCCGGAGGAGGCCATTCAGCTCCTGGGTCCGCAGGCGGGGGACACGGAGTCCTTCAGGGTCACGCTCGACAGGATCCCGCCGCACATCCACAAGCTGTCCTTCACGGCGACGATCGACGGCGCCGGACAGATGTCGCAGATCGGCCCCGGACACCTGCGTATCGTCGCGGGCGGCGAGGAAGTGGCCCGCTACCCCTTCAGCGGCTCGGAGTTCACCACCGAACGCGCCGTCATGCTGGGCGACTTCTACCTCAAGGACGTCTGGCGGTTCGCCGCGGTCGGTCAGGGTTTCGACGGTGGCCTCGAGGCACTGCTGAAGAACTTCGGCGGGGAGGTCCTCGAGGAGGAGCAGCCGCCCGCCCCGCAGCAGCCGCAGACCGGTGTCGCCCCGGGGTTCGCCCCGCCGGCGTTCGCCGCCCCGGCCGCACCTGCCCCGGCGCCCGCGCCCCCCGCACCTCCGGTACCCGCTCCCGCGCCGATGCCGCAGCCCGCCGCCCCCCAGGGCTACGCGCCGCCCCAGGGAGCCACTCCGCACGCCCCCGCGCCCGCGCCCTCCGTGCACGCCGCGCCCACCATCGTCGCGCCCCTGAACACGCCTCCCGCCGGAGCCGTGCCGCCGCCGGGCCCGGCGCCCCACGCCCAGCCGCCCGCTCCGCCCGGCCCCCCGCCCGGATACGGACAGCAGCCGGCCGCGTCGATGCCACCCGGATACCCACAGCAGCCGCCGTACGGCCAGGCTCCCGGCCAGTACCCGGCCCCGCCCGGCGCCCCCTCCCCGTACGGCGCTCCCCAGGGCGCTCCGCAGGCCGCCGGTGTGGCCGCCGCGTTGCAGGCCTTCAAGGAGACGCCCACCGGGCAGCGTTGGACGCAGCAGAACAAGAAGCTCGTCCGCGTGGACCTCGGCATCGGCGGCCAGCCGGTACTGGCCCGCCAGGGCAGCATGGTGCTCTACCAGGGCAAGGTCGACTTCGGCTACAAGGGCGCCGGCTTCGCCGGGCGGATCGTGGGCAACGCCACCGGCCAGGAGATGCAGCTCATGCGCTGCACGGGCCAGGGACAGGTGTTCCTCGCGGAGAACGCCACCGATCTGCACCCGATCGAGCTCCAGGGGGACGCGATCTGTGTCTCCGCGGAGAACGTCCTCGCCTTCGACGAATCCCTCCAGTACGAGGTGCGGCGCATCGAGGGGCACGGCATCCCCGGGGGCGCCCTGTTCACCATGCAGTTCCAGGGAACCGGCACGATCGTCGTCAAGACGCACGGCGCACCCGTGGTGCTGCCGGTCACCCCGACGACGTTCGTGGACTCCAACGCCGTCGTCGCCTGGTCGGCCGCCGCCCAGGTGATCGTCTCCAGCCAGGTACGCATGCGCCGCAACGCCTACCCGGGCCACACCGGTGAGGGCGTCAACCTGCAGTTCCGCGCCGCGCCCGGCAATTTCGTCGTCGTCCAGCCGTACGAGGTCTGAGGGAGCCCGTCATGAACCAGCCGATCGCGGGCTACGCCCCCGTACCCGTCACCGCCCGCATGGAGAACCACGGCAGCCACATGCTGAAGGTCGCCATGCAGACCGGAAACGACCTCCTCGCGCGCGTGGGCTCGATGGTCGCCTACGAAGGGTTCATCCAGTACGAGCCCAACCCGCCCGCCGTGCGCCAGATCGCGCGCGACTGGATGACCGGTGAGGGCGCGCCCCTGATGAAGTGCTCCGGCGACGGTCTGCTCTACCTCGCCGACTACGGGGCGAACGTCGTCGTCATCAACCTGGGCGGCGATGCGATCTCCGTGAACGCGACCAACCTCCTCGCCTTCGACGCCCACCTGCAGTGGGGCGTCGAACGCGTCAAGGGCCTCGCCAAGTTCGCCGGACAGGGCCTGTGGAACACGAAGATCTCCGGGCAGGGCTGGGTCGCCCTGACCTCCCGGGGCACCCCGATCGTGGTCGACTGCGGCGGAGGCGAGGACGAGACGTACGTCGACCCGGACGCCCTCGTCGCCTGGTCCCCGAACCTCAAGGTGAAGGGCAAGCGCAGCTTCAAGGCGCAGTCGCTCATCGGGCGCGGCAGCGGCGAGGCCTACCAGATGGCGTTCTCCGGGCAGGGCATCGTGGTCGTCCAGCCCAGCGAGGACAGCACCGACCGCCTCCGGATCCGGGGCTGAGGGGGGAACCGCACACCATGCAGAGCTCGCTTTTCGCCTACAACGAGCAGCAGACCCAGGAGCGCTACAGCCTGCAGAACCCGCAGATGTTGCGCGTCCTGCTGGAGGGCCACGACGACGTCCTGGCGCGCAAGGGCACCATGGTCGCCTACCAGGGGCTGATCGAGTTCGACGCCGAGTACCAGAGCGGCGGTCAGCGGCGCGCGCGTGCGCACACCGGTGAGGGCCTGGACCTGATGCGCTGTCACGGACAGGGCACCGTCTACCTCGCCAACCTCGCCCAGCACGTGCACATCATGGATGTCGAGCAGGACGGGCTGACCGTCGACAGCAGTTACGTCCTCGCGATGGACTCCTCGCTGCACTATGAGGTCATCGCCGTCGACAGCCTGTACGGGATCTCCGGCTCCGGCAAGTACCAGCTCAACATCACCGGCCGCGGCAAGGTCGCGCTGATGACGTCGGGTGCGCCACTGCTGATGCAGGTCACCCCGGACAAGTACGTCAACTGCGACGCCGACGCGATCGTCGCCTGGTCCACCGGCCTGCGGGTGCAGATGCAGGCCCAGACGCACTCCTCCGGGGTGTGGCGGCGCCGGGGCACCACCGGTGAGGGCTGGGAGCTCAGCTTCATGGGCAACGGCTTCGCGCTCGTGCAGCCCAGCGAGCTGCTGCCGCCGCAGAACGCCCAGATCGGGCAGGGGCTGGCCGCGCAGTTCGGCATGGGGCAGCAGGGGGCACGGGGACAGAACCAGGGCAACGTCTGGAGCTGAGCATGAGTGAGGGGTGACCGCAGTGGCGGTCACCCCTCACCCGCTCACACCTTCACAGCCTGGCGCGCGTCGCCTCCAGCAGCCGTACGACGGACTCGTCCGCCACGTCCGCCACCTCCGCGTACGGGAACCAGCGCAGGTCCAGGGACTCGTCGCTGATCGCCTCCACGGCACCGGCCGGGGCGAGCGCCGCGTACTGGACGTCGAGGTGCCAGGCGCACGGCGTGTGGTGCCGGTCCAGGCGCACCGGCCCGCCGGGCAGCAGGATCAGTCCCTCGATGCCCGACTCCTCGGTCGCCTCACGGCGTGCGGCGTCCGCCAGCGTCACGTCGTCCGGCTCACAGTGGCCGCCCATCTGCAGCCACATCCGGATCTTCTTGTGGAGGGTCAGGAGCACCCGGCCGTGCTCGGGGTCGATCACCAGTGCGCTCGCGGTGATGTGCCCGTCCGCACAGGACTTCCACATGCCGTCCGGGTGCGCCTGGAGGTGGTCCAGATACGCCTGGCGCAGCTCTTCCTGGTCCTCGTAGGACTTGAGCACGAGGACCGCGTCGTCGTAGAGGCTCACTCGGCGTCGTCGTCCTCGGCTGCGCCGTCGTCCTTCTTCTTCAGGTCGGGCTTCGGAGCGGAGCCGTCCGCCGCCTCGCCGAGCATCTTGTCCAGCTCGGAGAAGTCGAGCTGCTCGCGGTGCACGAAGCCGTCCGGGTCGTCCAGGTCGGACGCCGTCGGCAGCATGTCCGGGTGGGCCCACAGGCCGTCCCGGCCGTCCACACCGCGCGCGTCCGTGAGCGACGCCCACAGACGGGAGGCGTCCCGCAGCCGGCGCGGGCGCAGCTCCAGGCCGATCAGCGTGGCGAACGTCTGCTCGGCCGGGCCGCCCGAGGCGCGACGGCGGCGCAGCGTCTCGCGCAGCGCGTCCGCGGAGGCCAGGCGCGGCTTCGCGGCCGCGTGCACCACCGCGTCGACCCAGCCCTCGACGAGCGCCAGCGCCGTCTCCAGACGGGCCAGGGCCGCCTTCTGCTCCGGTGTGTCCTCCGGCTGGAACATGCCCTGCTGGAGCGCCTGCTGCAGCTCCTCCGGGTTCTGCGGGTCGAACTGGCCGACCACGTCCTCCAGCTTCGCCGTGTCGACCTTGATGCCGCGGGCGTAGCCCTCGACGGCGCCGAACAGGTGCGAGCGCAGCCACGGCACGTGCGCGAACAGACGCTGGTGGGCGGCCTCGCGCAGCGCGAGGTACAGCCGCACCTCCTCCTTGGGCACACCCAGGTCCTTGCCGAACGCCTCGATGTTCAGCGGCAGCAGCGCGGCCTTCCCGGCCGGGCCGAGCGGCAGACCGATGTCGGTGGAGCCGACGACCTCGCCCGCGAGCACGCCGACGGCCTGCCCGATCTGCGTACCGAACATGGCGCCGCCCATGGAGCGCATCATGCCGATCAGCGGGCCCGCCATGGCCTGCATCTCCTCCGGCAGGACGTCGCCCATGGCTGCGCCGACGCGCTCGGCGACCGGGTCGACGAGCTCCTTCCACACCGGCAGGGTCGCCTCGACCCACTCCGCGCGGCTCCAGGCCACCGCGGAGCCCGAGCCGGACGGCAGTGACGTCGCGTCGTCGAGCCACAGGTCGGCCAGGCGGACGGCCTCCTCCACCGCGGAGCGCTCGCCGGGGCTCACGCTCTGGTCCTTGGTGCCGTCGGGGGTGCCCTGCGAGACCGTCTGGCGGGCGATCTGCTTGGCCATGTCCCAGTTCACCGGGCCGCCCTCGTAGGAGAGCATCTGGCCCAGCTGCTGGAAGGCGGCGCCCAGGTCGGTGGGGTTCAGGGAACCGAACATCGCTGCGAGCGGGTTGTCGGCGCCGGCACCGCCGGCTCCGGGCAGCCCGAAGCCGAACGGGTTGGCCGGTCCCTGACCACCGCCGCTCTGCGGGTCCTTCTTCTTGCCCTCGTCGCCGTTCTCCGGCTCCTCCGGCGGAAGGCCGAATCCGAATGGGGTGTCACTCACGGGATTCCTCGGCTGGTAAGGCCACCGGTTCCTTCCGGCGGCTGGCTGCCCGACAACACCACCCAGCGTAGACACCTTGACCCGATCGGGCCTGGGTGCTTCGTCGACTCCCGGCCTGCGGCAGGATGGATGCCACCTGGTACGCACGCGTGCTTTGCGTCCGTATGGAAGACAACCGCTGGAGACGCCCGGTGAGTTCCCCAGATCCGCAGGTTCGCGCAGCGCGAAACCATTCATCCCACCCGTCGCCCGAAGACCGCCCCTCAAGGACGGCGCTTCGCGCCGGCGAGTCGACTGCCCGCCGCGGGCCCGTCGTCGCGGTCACCGGCGCCGCGTCCGGGGTCGGCGCGCTGCTCACCGAGCGGCTCGCCGCGTCCGACGAGATCAGGCAGGTCGTCGCCATCGACGAGCGGCGCGGGGAGTGCGCGGCGGCGCGGTGGCACATCCTGGACGTGCGGGACCCGGCGATCGCGGAGAAGCTGCGGGGCGCGGACGTGGTGGTGCACCTGGCGCTCGACCTGGACCTGGAGACGGACCCGGCGGCGCGCACGGCGTACAACGTGCGCGGAACGCAGACCGTGCTGACGGCGGCGGCCGCCGCCGGGGTGCACCGGGTGGTGCTGTGCACGTCCGCCATGGTCTACGGGGCGTTGCCGGACAACGAGCTGCCGCTGTCGGAGGACGCCGAGCTGCGGGCGACGGCGGAGGCGACCGGGGTCGGAGACCTGCTGGAGATCGAGCGGCTCGCGCGGCGGGCGCCGAGGGCGCATCCGGGGCTCAACGTCACCGTGGTGCGGCCGGCTGTGCTGGTCGGGGGCACGGACACGGCGCTGACCAGGTACTTCGAGTCGCCTCGGCTGCTGGTGGTGGCGGGGTCGCGGCCGGCGTGGCAGTTCTGCCACGTCGAGGACCTGTGCAGTGCCCTGGAGCACGCCGTTCTGGAGAAGGTGGAGGGGGAACTGGCCGTCGGGTGCGAGGGGTGGCTGGAGCAGGAGGAGGTCGAAGAGCTGAGCGGGATCCGGCGGATGGAGCTGCCGTCCGCGGTCGCGCTGGGCGCGGCGGCCCGGCTGCACCGGATCGGGCTGACGCCGTCGCCTGCCGGGGACCTCGCGTACACGATGTACCCGTGGGTCGTGAGCGGGAGTCGGCTGCACGACGCCGGGTGGCGGCCGAAGTGGACGAACGAGGAGGTGCTGGCCGAGCTGCTGGAGGAGGTGGCCGGGCGGCACACCGTGGTGGGGCGGCGGCTGGGACGCAAGGACGCGACGGCGGCGGGGGCCGCGGGGGCGACGGTCGCTCTGCTGGGTGCGGCGGCGGTGGTGCGGAGGGCACGGAAGGCACGGCGGAGGGGCTGAGGGATGGCTGGGCCGAGGGATCGCCCCCGCCGCTCTCACCCTTCCCTTCCCTGGGGCTCCGCCCCCGGACCCTCGCCGGGGACTGCGTCCCCTGGCCCCCTGCTCGGGGACTGCGTCCCCTGGCCCCCTGCTCGGGGACTGCGTCCCCTGGCCCCCTGCTCGGGGACTGCGTCCCCAGGCCCCGCTCATCTGCCTTCGGCCTCGTCCTCCAACTCTGCCGAGCTCTTCGAGCGGGCGCTCCGGACGGTCTGGATGTGGTCGGGCTCCGCTGAGCCGAGCACAGCGGGCTGTTCCCGGTTGTCGGAGGCGTACGGCACGATGGGGGCATGGCACCCAACAGTGATCACCCCGGTGAGCAGGTGGCGGACGAGCCCATCAAGCTGCTGGCCGTTCGGGACACCCCCCTCTCCGTCGACGAGGTCTTCCGGGCCGTCGGGGACGACGCCGCCGGAGGGATCGCGCTGTTCGTCGGGACCGTGCGCAACCATGACGGCGGGGCCGACGTCGACGCGCTCGGGTACTCGTGCCATCCGACCGCCGAGGCCGAGATGCGGCGCATCGCCGAGAAGGTCGTCGCCGAGTACCCCGTGCGGGCGCTCGCGGCGGTGCACCGCGTGGGGGACCTGCGTGTCGGTGATCTCGCCGTCGTCGTCGCCGTGGCGTGTCCCCACCGGGGTGAGGCCTTCGAGGCCTGCCGCAAGCTCATCGACGACCTCAAGCACGAAGTGCCCATCTGGAAGCACCAGAGGTTCTCCGACGGCACCGATGAATGGGTCGGCGCGTAGCGCCGTCGTCGAGGGGTGGTGGTCGGGCGACGGGAGGGCGGGTGGGTGCCTGCTGAGCGGGGGAGCGGATACCTCTCCTGGGGTTAACCAACCTCTCACCGGGGCTCCGGTTGCGTAACCGCACCCCTCGCGTGAGCGTTGACATTGCGGATGATTAATCTGCTGATCAGTCAGTTGCGGTCGCTCATCGGGGTTGGGAGGTCGGCATGGCGGCGCTCGCCTGGTTGCTGATTCCGCTTATGGCTGCGATCGGTGCAGGACTGTGGGGCAGTTGGGCCAGTCGGAACCGCAAGGCCGCAGGCGACGGCTCCGAGCTCGCCGGGTACGCGCGTTTCCGCGAGGCCATGGAGAAGTCCCACTCGGGCGGCTGAGCGCGCCGATGATCCAGGGGCCGCCCGTGCTCGTACGGACGGCCCTGACGGTCCGCTGACAGCACCGTCCCGTACTGTCGTTCCATGCCACGCCGCACCGCGACGATGCTCGCTTCCACCTTGATGCTGATCGCGCTCCTGTGTGCGGGAGTGTTCATCAAAGTGCCGTACTCGGAGATGTCCCCGGGGCCGACGGTGAACACCCTGGACGACCACGACGGCCAGCCGGTGCTGCAGATCTCCGGGCGCAGGACATACCCGACGACCGGACACCTGAACATGACGACCGTCCGGGTCACCAGCGCCGACTACAACATGAACCTGGTGGAGGCCGTCTACGGCTGGCTGGCGCACGACACCAAGGTGGTCCCGCACGACACGCTCTACCCGGACGGCAAGACCGAACAGCAGTCCACGCAGGAGAACGCCGAGGAGTTCAGCCAGTCCCAGGAGAGCGCCAAGGTCGCCGCCCTGAAGGAGCTGGGCATCCCGGTGAAGTCCAGGGTGATCGTCTCCACCGTGCTCAAGGGATCGCCCGCGGAGGGCAAGCTGCACGCCGGTGATGTCATCAAGGCCGTCGACGGCAGTGCCGTGAAGGTACCCGAGGACGTCGCCAAGCTGGTCACCAAGCACAAGCCCGGCGAGAAAGTCGTGTTCACGATCGTGCCCGCCAAGGAGCAGGCCGCCGCCGAGAAGGCGCACAAGACGGCCACCGAAACACGGAATGTGACGATCACCACGACGAAGTCCCACGACACCGGCAGGGAGCGGGCCATCGTCGGGATCTCCGCCGCAACCGATCACACGTTCCCGTTCACCATCGACATCAAGCTCGCCGACGTGGGCGGACCGAGCGCCGGGCTGATGTTCGCGCTCGGCATCTACGACAAGCTCACCCCGGGCAGTCTCACCGGCGGCAAGTTCGTCGCCGGCACGGGCACCATCGACGACGACGGCCAGGTCGGGCCGATCGGCGGCGTCGAGATGAAGACCGTCGGCGCGCGCAGCAAGGGCGCCCAGTACTTCCTGACCCCCAAGGACAACTGCGCGGCCGCCGCCGAGGACACCCCCAAGGGGCTCACCCTCGTCAAGGTCAACACCATCGAGGACGCCCTGAACGCCCTCAAGGACATCCGCACCGGCAAGACCGCCGATCTGCCGAAGTGCACCGGCAAGGGCTGACGAGCAGGAGTCTTCACATGGGTGGGGGCGCCCGGAAACCTCCGGGCGCCCCCACCCATGTGTACGCCGAACCCTCAGTCCTCGAACGTCGCCGCCAGTGCCTCTGCCAGGCCCGGCACCAGGTCCGGGCCCGTCAGCACCTCCGTCGCGGAATCCTTCTCGCGCAGCCGCAGCGCCGACTCCCGCGCGCCGTCCCGCAGCACCGCCACCGTCATCCGCACCTCCTGGCGCTCCGGGTGCTCGGCGACCCAGGCGGCCAGCTTCTTCTCGCTCAGTCCCTGGGGGACCTGGGACTCCGCGGACGGCGGCAGCATCAGCCGCTCCACCGTGAGCGCACAGCCGGCCACCGCGTCGGGCCAGGCGATGGTGCCGAGGAACTCGTCCAGCGGCCGGTCGGCAGGGATCTCGTCCTGCTCGATCGGGGTGAGACCCGCGGCCTCGGGCTCGTCCTGAAGGCCGAGCTGGGTCGCGAGCGCGGGCTCCTCGGTCCGCAGGCGCGCGGTGTCGACGAGGGCGAAGAGGCGAGCGGGCTGGTCCCAGCCGAGGCCGGAGGCGTACTCGTCGATCTCGAGCACGGCCCGGGTGAGCGGGTTCGCTGCCATGGGAGTGTTGGACATGGTCACAATCCTGCCTCGTTCCCACCCGGAAGCGGGAACCGAGTAAAGCGCCAGTAAGTTGCATAGGTGAGGCTCCGTGATCGTGGAGCCTCATCCATGGTCCGCGTTCACGGGGGCCTGACGGATCAACTCGGATCAACAGCGAACTTCGAGGTGCGCACCTTGGCTTTCCAGATGCCCGACCGCGGCGGAGGCCCGACGGGGCCACGGATCAGAGGGGGCCGCCCGTCCGGGCGGGCCCGGACCCTGCTCATGACGCTCGGGGTCCTCGCCGTCCTCGGTATGGCGTTCGTCATGTTCGCCGGTTTCTGGACGGACTGGCTCTGGTACCGGTCGGTGAAGTACTCGTCCGTCTTCACCACCACCCTGTGGACCAAGATCGGGCTCTTCTTCGTCTTCGGTCTGCTGATGGCGGCAGCGGTCGGCGTCAACATCTGGCTCGCGCACCGGCTGCGTCCGCCGCTGAGCGCCATGTCCATGGAGCAGCAGAGCCTCGACCGCTACCGGATGGGGATCGCGCCCTACAAGACGTGGCTGCTGCTCGGGATCACCGCCCTGGTGGGCCTGGTCGCGGGCGCCTCGGCGTCCAGCCAGTGGCGGACCTGGCTGATGTGGGTGAACGGCGTGCCGTTCCACCAGAAGGACCCCCAGTTCCACCTGGACGTCTCCTTCTACGCCTTCGACCTGCCCTGGTACCGCTTCCTGCTCGGTTTCGGCTTCGCCGCGACGGTCCTGTCGCTGATCGCCGCCGCGCTCACCCACTACCTGTACGGCGGGCTGAGGATCACCTCACCGGGAGCGCGCGCCACGGCCGCCGCCACCGGGCACCTGTCCGTGCTGCTCGGTGTCTTCGTCGCCCTGAAGGCGGTCGCCTACTGGCTCGACCGGTACGGACTGGCGGTCAAGTCCAGCGACTTCAAGGCGACCGGCAACTGGACGGGCCTGAGGTACGTCGACGCGAACGCCTACCTGCCGGCCAAGACGATTCTGTTCTGCATCGCGGTCATCTGCGCGCTGCTGTTCTTCGCCACCCTGTGGCGGCGCACCTGGCAGCTGCCCGTGATCGGCTTCGGCCTGATGGTGCTCTCGGCGATCCTCATCGGCGGGCTGTACCCGGCGATCGTCCAGAAGTTCCAGGTCCAGCCGAACGAGCAGGCCAAGGAGGCGCCGTACGTCGACAAGAACCTCAAGGCGACCCGCGAGGCCTACGGCATCGACGACGCCCAGGTCAGCGAGTACGCCGGGACGAGTAGCACCAAGGACAAGAGCACGCTGCGCGACGGCGCGGACGCCACGGCGAGCATCCGCCTGCTGGACCCGAACATCGTCTCGCCGACGTTCCAGCAGCTCCAGCAGATGAAGAACTACTACGCGTTCCCGACCAACCTGGACGTCGACCGGTACACGAAGGACGGCAAGGACCAGGACACGGTCATCGGTCTGCGTGAGCTGAACCTGAACGGCATTCCGAAGAACAACTGGATCAACGACCACTTCCGCTACACCCACGGCTACGGTGTGGTCGCCGCCAAGGGCACCACCGCCGACGCCAACGGCCAGCCCGTCTTCACCGAGTCCGACCTGCCGTCGACCGGTGACCTCGGGACGTACGAACAGCGGATCTACTACGGCGAGAAGACCACCACGTACTCGATCGTCGGCGGCCCCCAGAAGGAGATCGACTACTCCGACGACAACGGCGAGAAGACCACCAGCTACCAGGGCAAGAGCGGGGTCAGCCTCTCCAACCCGATCAACCGGGCCGCGTACGCGGTGGCATTCAGCGAGCCGCAGATCCTCTACTCCGGCGCCATAGGCGACGGCTCGCGGATCCTCTACAACCGCACACCCAAGGAGCGCGTCGAGGCGGTAGCGCCGTGGCTGACCATCGACGGTGACGCCTACCCCGCGGTCGTCGACGGCCGCATCCAGTGGATCGTAGACGCCTACACGACGTCGAACGGCTATCCGTACTCCTCCCGTACGACGTTGGGTGACACGACGGCCGACTCGCTGACCGCGGGCAACACCCAACGCGCGGTGATGGCCCAGCAGAACCAGGTCAACTACATCCGCAACTCGGTGAAGGCGACCGTCGACGCGTACACGGGCGAGGTCAAGCTCTACCAGTGGGACACCGAGGACCCCGTCCTGAAGACCTGGATGAGGGCTTTCCCGGGCACCGTGGAGCCGCGGAGCGACATCTCGTCGTCGCTGATGGCCCATCTGCGCTACCCGCAGGACCTGTTCAAGGTCCAGCGCGAGCTGCTGACCCGCTACCACGTCAAGGACGCGCAGACGTTCCTCAGCGGCAGCGAGGTCTGGCAGGTGCCCGACGACCCGACGAACAAGACGGGCAACGCGGTACCGCCGTACTACCTCAGCATGAAGATGCCCGACCAGCAGGCGCAGGCGTTCTCCCTGACGACGACGTTCACGCCGAACGGCCGTGACAACCTGAGCGCCTTCATGGCGGTCGACTCCGAGGCGGGCACCCCCGACTACGGCAAGATCAGAATCCTGAAGCTGCCGACGAGCAGAACGGTCGACGGGCCGAAGCAGGTCCAGAGCCAGTTCAACTCCGAGCAGAGCATCGCCGAGTCGATCAGGCTGCTGAAGGGCGGCGACTCCGACATCGAGTACGGCAACCTGCTGACCGTGCCGCTGGACGGGGGACTGCTGTACGTGGAACCCGTCTACGTCCGCGGCGGCGGGCTCAAGTACCCGCTGTTGCGCAAGGTGTTGGTGACCTACGGCGGCAACACCGCGTTCGAGGACACGCTCGACGAGGCGCTCAACAAGGTCTTCGGCGTACAGGGTCCCACCCCGCCGCCGGACACCGGGACCGGCAAACCGCCGACGCCCGGCAACCCGACCGTCCAACAGGCGCTCCAGGACGCCCAGAAGGCCTTCGACGCCGGCCAGGAAGCCCTCAAGAAGGGCGACTGGGAGGCGTACGGGCGGGCGCAGAAGGACCTCCAGGACGCGCTGAAGCGGGCCGAGGAGGCCCAGACCAAGGCCGGGAAGACCAGTGGCGGAGGCAGCGGCGGCGCGAGCGGCAGCAGTCCCTCCGCCACTCCCGGCAACTCGCCCGGCAGTTCGCCGAGCGGCAGCCCGAGCGGTTCGCCCAGCAGTTCCCCGAGCGCTTCCGGCGGCGGCTGAACCAGGGCTCCTCCCGTGCCGTGATACGGTGTAAGAACAACGGCGCGGGGTGGAGCAGCTCGGTAGCTCGCTGGGCTCATAACCCAGAGGTCGCAGGTTCAAATCCTGTCCCCGCTACTGAAGTCGAGGGCCCGGATCCTGATCGTGGATCCGGGCCCTCGACGTGTGTGCGACACGAGGGGCGTACGGCGTGACCAGGCGACTTGCCTGAAATGCGGCTGCTTGTGGGGGCAGTTGGCCACTTCTGTGTTTCACTTGTCTCTCTGTGGGCATGTCGACAAAACGCTGAAGTGACCTCACTGGCTGCGGTATACCAGGTGTACCCAGGTTGCAGGTGGTGCGACGATGGACGTTATGGGGGACAAGGCAACTCTGTTCGGGACGGGCCGATTTGTGCGGTCCGCCGACCGGCTCGCGGACCGGCCGGCCGAGCAGTCCGCCGACATGTCCGCCCACCGGCTCGTCCACCAGTCCGTCGATCACTCGGCCGATTCCTGTGCCGATTCCTCCGTCGACCCGACCGTTGACCAAGCCGTCGAGCAGGCCGTCGAGAGGGACGAGGCCGGTGAGGCGGCCGAGGAGGCGCGGCAGCGGCTCGCCGCCGAGGCCGGCGACGTCCAGGCGATGAGCGTCCTCGGGGCCATGCTGCTGCGCCGCGGCGATCTCGACGGGGCCGAGCCCCAGCTGCGCGCCGCCACCGCCGCGGGTGACCGCGCCGCCGCCAACAACCTGGGTGTCCTGCTGCACCAGCGCGGATACGCCGAGGAGGCGGCCGGCTGGTGGCGTATCGCCGCCGTCGCCGGGTCCGCTGCGGCCGCGCACGCGCTGGGACGGCACCACCGTGAGCGCGGCGACGAGCCGGCGGCCGAGTACTGGCTGCGCCAGGCGGCCGAGCAGGGGCATGTTCTGGGCGCGTACGCGCTCGCCGATCTGCTGGAGCACCGTGGTGACGACAGCGCCGAGCAGTGGATGCGGGCCGCCGCGGAGCGCGGGCACCGTGAGGCCGCGTACCGGTTGGCGAGAACGCTCGACCGCAGGGCGCTGTGCGAGCAGGAGGCCGGCGCTGACAACGGTGTCGAGACGTCCGTGCTCGAGGAGGCCGAGCAGTGGTACCGCCAGGCCGCCGCGCGCGGGCACCGGCGGGCGGCGCTGCACCTCGGGGCGATCCTGGAGAGGCGGGGCGATCTGAAGGAGGCCGGTCGCTGGTACCTGACCAGTGCGAAGGACGGCGAGGCGCGGGCCGCCTGCGCGCTCGGCTTCCTGCTGCGGGACGCGGGGGACACCGAGAGCGCCGCTGTGTGGTGGCTCAGAGCCGCCCAGGAGGGCGACGGCAACGCGGCGAACGCGCTGGGCGCCCTGCACGCCGAGCGTGGAGAGACGCAGACCGCCGAGCGGTGGTACCGGGCGGCGATGGACGCGGGCGATGTCAACGGCGCGTACAACCTGGGGCTCCTCTGTGCCGAGCAGGGGCGGACCGCGCAGGCCGAGCAGTGGTACCGGCGCGCGGCGTACGCCGGGCATCGGGAGGCGGCGAACGCGCTCGCCATCCTGCTGCTGCAGGGCGGGGACGCGACGGGGGCGGAGCCGTGGTTCTCCAAGGCGGCGGAGGCGGGGAGCGTGGACGCCGCGTTCAACCTGGGCATCCTCTACGCCGGGCGGGGCGACGACGGCACGGCCCTCGGATGGTACGAGCGGGCGGCTGCCGCCGGGCACACCGAGGCGGCGCTCCAGGTCGGGATCGCCCGGCTGCGCCAGGGCGACGAGCAGACGGCCGAACGGCATCTGCGCTGCGCCGCGGGGGGCGGCAGCGCGGAGGCGGCGTACCGGCTGGCCACGCTCCTGGACGCGCGGCGTCCCCCGGCGCCCGCGCACGAGCTGGGGGAGCCGTCGCACGAGAAGAGCGAGTGCGAGGAGTGGTACGAGCGGGCGGCCTCGCAGGGGCACCGTCGGGCGCAGGTACGGGTCGGGATGCTGGCCGCCGCGCGGGGGGACGTGGTGGAGGCGGCGCGGTGGTACCGGGAGGCGGCGGAGGGCGGGTCGCGGAACGGCGCGTTCAATCTGGGGCTGCTGCTGGCGCGGGAGGGAAGCGAGCCGGAGGCCGCGCTGTGGTGGGCCCGGGCGGCCGACGCCGGCCACGGTCGGGCGGCGTTGCGCCTCGCGCTGGTCTACGCGCGTCAGGGGGAGCTGGCGGAGGGGCAGCGGTGGGCCGACCGGGCGGTGTCGCTGGGGCCGTCGGAGGTGGCGGAGCGGGCGGCGCGGTTGCGGGACGCTCTGCGGGAGGAGCTGTCGGCGTGACGGAGAGCCGCCGCGGGCACCGGAGGAGCGGGGGCCGCTGAAGCGATTTGCCTCCGTCCGTGTCGTTGACGTAATGTTGCGTTCACCGACGCGGGGTGGAGCAGCTCGGTAGCTCGCTGGGCTCATAACCCAGAGGTCGCAGGTTCAAATCCTGTCCCCGCTACTGAAAGACCGAGGCCGGAAACCCAACAGGGTTTCCGGCCTCGGTTTGTTTGATGCGTCGGTGTGTTGATGCGTCCCTTGTGACGCGTTGTGATGCGCCCCTTGTGCAGGCGCACGCAAGGCCGGCGAAGCGCCGCTACGCCGCCGCGCAGTTCGGGCAGAGGCCGCGGTACGTCACCTCTACGTCCGACACCGTGAAGCCGAAGCGCTCCGAGTCGGGGAGGTCGGCCAGCGGGTTGCCCATCGGGTGGACGTCGCGGATCGTGCCGCAGTTGGCGCACACCAGGTGGTGGTGCGGCCGGTGCGCGTTCGGGTCGTACCGCTTGGCGCGCTTGTCTGTGGCGACCTCGAGCACCTCGCCGAGGGATACCAGCTCACCCAGCGTGTTGTAGACGGTTGCCCGGGAGATCTCCGGCAGCTTCGCGACGGCACGCGCGTGCACCTCGTCGGCCGTCAGATGAACGTGCTCGCCGTCGAGGACCTCGGCCACGACGCGCCGCTGCGCGGTCATCCGCCATCCACGTCCGCGCAGGCGTTCCAACAGGTCACTCATACCCACCAGCCTAACAGCAAGGGACCAGTTTCCGAACAGGTGTGAGTTTGGATATCTGCTTGACTTGGACTTTGTCCAATGTAGGATCGAGTCGGCGCTGGTCAGGTGACCGGGCTGGAAGGCGGCAGTGGCAGTGACTCAGGAGGCTCAGGTGACGCAGGGACCGCTCACGACGGAAGCCGGTGCTCCGGTGGCCGACAACCAGAACAGCGAGACGGCGGGCGTCGGCGGCCCCGTTCTCGTTCAGGACCAGCTGCTGCTGGAGAAGCTCGCGCGCTTCAACCGGGAGCGCATCCCGGAGCGAGTGGTGCACGCCCGGGGCGCGGGTGCCTACGGCACCTTCACGGTCACCGCCGACGTCACCCCGTACACGCGTGCCGCCTTCCTCTCCGAGATCGGCAAGCAGACCGAGGTCTTCCTGCGCTTCTCGACCGTGGCCGGCAACCTCGGCGCCGCGGACGCCGTCCGTGACCCGCGCGGTTTCGCGTTGAAGTTCTACACCGAGGAGGGCAACTACGACCTCGTCGGCAACAACACGCCGGTGTTCTTCATCAAGGACGCCATCAAGTTCCCCGACTTCATCCACACCCAGAAGCGCGACCCGTACACGGGCAGCCAGGAGGCGGACAACGTCTGGGACTTCTGGAGCCTCAGCCCGGAGAGCACCCACCAGGTGACCTGGCTCTTCGGCGACCGCGGTATCCCGGCCTCCTACCGCCACATGGACGGCTTCGGCTCGCACACCTTCCAGTGGAACAACGAGGTCGGCGAGGTCTTCTGGGTCAAGTACCACTTCAAGACCGACCAGGGGATCAAGAACCTCACCGCCGAGGAGGCCGAGATCCTCGCGGGCAAGGACCCCGACTCCCACCAGCGTGACCTGCGCGAGGCCATCGAGCGGGGCGAGTACCCGACCTGGACCGTCTCCGTCCAGATCATGCCCGCGGCCGAGGCGGCGACCTACCGCTTCAACCCCTTCGACCTGACCAAGGTGTGGCCGCACGGCGACTACCCGCTGGTCGAGATCGGAAAGCTGGAGCTCGACCGCAATCCGGAGAACATCTTCGCCGAGGTCGAGCAGTCGATCTTCAGCCCCGCCCACTTCGTGCCCGGTATCGGTCCCTCCCCGGACAAGATGCTCCAGGGCCGCCTGTTCGCCTACGGCGACGCGCACCGCTACCGCGTCGGCATCAACGCCGACCAGCTGCCGGTGAACCGCCCGCACGCCGCCGAGGCGCGCACCCACGGCCGGGACGGCTTCCTGTACGACGGCCGGCACAAGGGCGCCAGGAACTACGAGCCGAACAGCTTCGGCGGCCCGTTCCAGACCGGCCGGCCGCTGTGGCAGCCGGTCCCGGTGCAGGGCGTCACGGGCAGCCACGAGGCCCCGGTACACGCCGAGGACGACGACTTCGTGCAGGCGGGCGATCTGTACCGCTTGATGTCCGAGGAGGAGAGGGGGCGCCTGATCGGCAACCTCGCGGGCTCCCTCTCGCAGGTCTCGCGCGACGACATCGTCGAGCGCGCGATCGACAACTTCCGTCGAGCCGACGGCGACTTCGGCAAGCGCCTGGAGGCCGCGGTGCAGTCCCTGCGGCCCCTTCGCGGCTGAACCGGCGCGGCTCACGCGGACCTGGTTGCCCGCCGTCGGGGTCGCTCCGTCGATGGCCGCGGTCGAGTGCGGTGCCTGTGCGGATCCTGTCCGTACAGGCACCGTCGTGCATCAGCTCACCGCTGCCGGCCGCCGGGCCGGGGCCCAGCAGCGGATGATGTCGCGGACCGAGACGACGCCGACGGGTTCGTCGTCGTCCAGGACGATCAGATGCCGGAAACCGCCGTGGGCCATGGCCTGCGCGGCCTCCTCGAGGGTCCAGGACGGCGCGGCGAACACGACGTCCATGGTGGTGTGAGCCTGGGCCCGTTCGATGTCCGGGCTCTGGCCCAGGCCGACGGAGTTGAGGATGTCACGCTCGGTGAGGATGCCGGGGCCGCCGGCGTCCGGGTCGAGGACCACGGCCGCGCCGACCCGGCGGGCGGACATCAGGGCTGCTGCCTGGCGGAGAGTGTGTGCGGGGCCGATGGTGAGGACCACGGTGCTCATGGCGTCGCGGACGAGCATGGGGCGGAGCCACCTCCTACGAGTGCGCTGGACCGAACCCACTCGACCGCACTGGCTCAGGGCTCCGGAATCGTGGGATGCCGCCCGCCGGAAGCGCCCGCCCCAGGCTTCACAAATTCACAAGTGGGTGAAGCCCAGGTTCCCAGGCAAAGGGCCGGTCAACAAGAGGGCGCGCGGCGCGAGTTCAGGGGCGCTCGCGGTGCACAGCAGCACCCCTGTGCACCGCTGGTGTCTCGTACCGGCCGGTAGGCGCCACCGGTCGTTCAGACACCAGTAGGGCTGGTACCGGTCGGTCGTTCAGACACCAGTAGGGCTAGTACCGGTCGTTCAGATAGTCGAGCAGGGTGTCGTGGAGCAACCCGTTGGACGCGGCCGCGTTGCCGCTGTGCGGGCCCGGGCGGCCGTCGAGGCCGGTGAAGGAGCCGCCGGCCTCCGTCACGATGATCGCGTTCGCCGCCATGTCCCACAGCGACAGCTCCGGCTCGGCGCAGAGGTCCACCGACCCCTCCGCGACCATCATGTACGGCCAGAAGTCGCCGTAGCCGCGGGTGCGCCACACCGTGCGCGTCAGGTCGAGGAAGCCGTTCAGCCGGCCCTGCTCCTCCCAGCCCGACAGCGAGGAGTACGCGAAGGACGCGTCCGACAGCCTTGAGACGCGCGAGACGTGCAGCCGCGACGCCGAGGACAGACTGCGCCCCGTGAACGCGCCGTGCCCCTTCGCCGCCCACCAACGGCGGCCCAGCGCGGGCGCCGAGACAACACCGACGACGGGTTGGTAGCCCCCTTCGCCCGCCTCCATCAGCGAGATGAGCGTGGCCCACACCGGCACGCCGCGCACGTAGTTCTTGGTGCCGTCGATCGGGTCGATCACCCAGCGGCGCGGGCCCGTGCCCTCGACGCCGTACTCCTCGCCGAGGATCGCGTCGCGCGGCCGGGCGCGCTGGAGCTGGCCGCGGATGAGCTCCTCGGCGGCCTTGTCGGCCTCGCTCACCGGTGTCATGTCCGGTTTGGTCTCGACCTTGAGGTCAAGGGCCTTGAACCGGCCCATGCTCGCGGCGTCGGCCGCGTCCGCGAGCACATGGGCGAGCCGCAGGTCATCGAGATAGTCGGGCATGACCGAACCGTATCCGCCTCTTCGCCGGAAGGGCCACACGGGACGGGGGATCTTCCTGGGGCGCCTCCGCGGGCGGCCCCGCGCTGCCGTGCGATCGCGGCGTGTGACGGCCGGTACGCGCCCCTCAATGCCGCCGAGAACTCTTGACACTGTTGGTGCACGCGTCAACCCTGTGCGTCAGAGCCGCTGGTCCCGAGGGAGGCGATGATGCCTGCAGCGCGGGAATCCCTGCTGGACGCCGCTTATACGGCGCTCCAACACCGTCCGTGGTCCGCCGTGCGCATGGTGGACGTGGCCGCGGCGGCCGGTGTCTCCCGCCAGACGCTGTACAACGAGTTCGGCAGCAAGGACGGGCTCGCCCGCGCCTTGGTGCGCCGGGAGGCGGACGGGTACCTCGCCGGTGTCGAGAGGGCTCTCGCCCCACCCGGGGACATCGGCGAGCGACTGGCTTCGGCCGCGGAGTGGACCGTCTCGGCGGCCCGCCAGAACGTCCTCGTCCGCGCCATGCTCACCGGATGCTGGAGCGAGTCGTTGCCGTCGCCGTCGCTCGCGGCCGTGCCGTCCGGCTCCGCCGTACCGGCACAGCGGCGGGCCGATGGGCCGCTGCCCTCACCGTCGGATCTTGTGGGCCTGGTCCGTGATCGCGCCGTGACGGCGGTGGCCGTGCCCGGCCTCGGCAAGGGCGATGCCGTGGAGTTGGCCCGTGTTTGTGAGGTGGTCGTCCGGTTGTCGCTGTCGTGTGTGGCGGCTCCGCCAGGGGAGGGTGGGGTCGCGGAGCTGGTGCGGGCCGCTCTGCCGCGGCAGGTTCGGTGACGGTGCGCCCCGGGCCCCGCCTCTCATGGGGCGTGCCCCTGTTATGGGGCGTGCCCCCTCGGTCTCAGTGAGTCGAGCCCGAAAGCTGCAAGCCGATCACGCCCACGATCACGAACGTGATCGAGACGATCTTGAGGGTGGACACGAGGTCCCCCAGGAACACCATCCCGTAGATCGCCGTCCCCGCCGCCCCGATCCCCGTCCACACCGCGTACGCCGGACCCACGTCCAGCTTCTTCAGGGACAGCGTGAGGAGGCCGAAGCTGCCCAGCGCGAAACAGCAGAACGCGATGGTCGGCCAGAGCCTGGTGAAACCGTGGGAGAGCTTGAGGCAGACGGCGAAACCGGTCTCGAGAAGTCCGGCCACGATGACCAGCAGCCACGCCATGTGTCGTCCTCCCGCGTCCCCACGCCGACTGCTCAGGTCCTGTCGGATCTCGATGCGAGTAAGCCTTTACCTGCGGGTGAGCGACGCAAACACCGGCGAGGTCAGTCGCCCTCCCTGCGTTCCCTTGTGGAGAGCAGCCTGCGCAGGGAGTAGAGCCGGGCCGGATCCGCGTGCCCCTCGGCGACCCATGCGTCCAGCGCGCAGTCCGGTTCGTCGTGGCTGCACGCCCGCGGGCAGCCCTCGGTGCCGGGCTCGAGGTCCGGGAAGGCGTGGATGACGCGGGACGGGTCGATGTGGGCCAGGCCGAAGGACCGTACGCCCGGGGTGTCGACGACCCAGCCGCCGGCCTCCCGCAGCGGCAGCGCGAGCGCCGAGGTCGTGGTGTGCCGGCCGCGGCCCGTGACCGCGTTGACATGCCCGGTCATGCGACGGCGGTCCTCCGGAACCAGCGCGTTGACCAGGGTCGTCTTGCCCACACCCGAATGCCCGACGAACGCGGTGACCTTGCCGTCGAGGTGCTCGCGCACCCGGTCCGCGGCGTCGCCGGTCTCCAGTTCCTCACGGCTGGTGACGACGTAGGGGATGTCCAGGTCGCCGTACAGCTCCAGGAGCTTCTCGGGCGGGGCGAGGTCCGACTTGGTCAGCACCAGCAGCGGGTCCAGGCCGCCGTCGTAGGCCGCGACCAGGCAGCGGTCGATCAGGCGCGGGCGCGGCTCGGGGTCCGCGAGGGCGGTGACGATGGCCAGTTGGTCGGCGTTGGCGACGACCACGCGCTCGTAGGGATCGTCGTCGTCGGCGGTGCGGCGCAGCACCGACGAGCGCTCCTCGATGCGGACGATCCGCGCGAGAGTGTCCTTCTGGCCGGACAGGTCGCCGACCAGGGCGACGCGGTCACCGACCACAGCGGCCTTGCGGCCCAGTTCACGGGCCTTCATCGCCAGGACCGTACGGCCGTCGACGAGGCAGGTCAGCCGCCCGCGGTCCACGGTGAGGACCATGCCCTCCGCCGCGTCCTCGTGCTTCGGCCGGATGTTCGTACGCGGCCGGTTTCCCCTGCGGTTGGGACGCGTGCGGATGTCGTCCTCGTCGGTGTGCTTGCCGTAGCGGCGCATGGTCGTCAGTCCGCCCGTCAGTTCCCCAGCATCCCGGTCCACAGGTCGGGGAAGTCCGGCAGCGTCTTGGCCGTGGTCGCCACGTTCTCGATCCGCACGCCCTCGACCGCGAGGCCGATGACGGCGCCCGCGGTGGCCATGCGGTGGTCGTCGTAGGTGTGGAAGACCCCGCCGTGCAGGGGGCGCGGGCGGATGTGGAGACCGTCGGCGGTCTCGGTGACGTCACCGCCCAGCTCGTTGATCTCCTTGGTCAGGGCGGCCAGGCGGTCGGTCTCGTGCAGCCGCAGATGGGCCACGCCGCGCAGGGTGGACGGGGAGTCGGCGAGGGCCGCCACCGCCGCGATGCCCGGGGTCAGCTCGCCGACCTCGCCCAGGTCCACGTCGATTCCGTGGATGGCGCCGGAGCCGGTGAAGACCAGGCCGCGTTCGGTCAGTTCGCAGGAGCCGCCCATCTCGGTGAAGATCTCACGCAGGCGGTCGCCGGGCTGGGTCGTGCGGGCCGGCCAGTCCGGGATGACGACCTTGCCGCCGGTCACCAGGGCGGCGGCGAGGAACGGCTGGGCGTTGGACAGGTCCGGTTCGACGGTCAGGTCACGGCCGAGCAGGGCGCCCGGCGTGACCCGCCAGACATCGGGCTCGCCGCCCGACTCCGGGGTGTCCACCTGGGCGCCGACGGCGCGCAGCATGTCGACCGTCATGCGGATGTGCGGCAGGGAGGGCAGGGTCGCACCGGTGTGGCGGACCTCGACGCCCTGGTTGAAACGGGGGGCGGACAGCAGCAGGGCGCTGACGAACTGGGAGGACGAGGACGCGTCGACCGACACCGGTCCGCCGTCCAGCGCGCCGCCGCCGTGGACGGTCAGCGGCAGGGCGCCGCGGCCGTCGTCGTCGATACGGGCGCCCAGGGCGCGCAGGGCGTCGATCACGCCGTTCAGGGGGCGTTCGTACGAGCGTGGGTCGCCGTCGAAGCGGACCGGGCCGTCGGCGAGCGCGGCCACCGGGGGCAGGAAGCGCATCACGGTGCCGGCGTTGCCGACGTCGACCGTGGCCGGGCCGTGCAGTGCGGCGGGGATGACGCGCCAGGTCTCGCCGGAGCCGTCCGGGCCGACCCCTTCCTCGATGCCGACGCCCATCGCGCGCAGGGCCGCGGCCATCAGCAGGGTGTCGCGGGAGCGCAGCGGGCGGCGCAGCCAGCCCGGCTCGGAGGCGAGGGCGGCGAGCACGAGGGCGCGGTTGGTGACCGACTTGGACCCGGGCACGTGAACCGTCGCGTCGACGGCTCCGCTCGCGTGCGGGGCGGGCCAGAGGGCGGTGTGCGGGGGGTTCGGGGCCATGGCCCCACTCTATAAGGGCGCTGTTGAGGGGAGCATCGTTCGGGAGCGGCGCCGTCATGGCTGGTCGCTCCCCGCTCAAGTTCTCGGCTCCGTTCGAACAGCTCCTTTCGAACAGGGGACCTCCGTCGCGGCGGGGCCGCACATCGACACGGTCGGTCCCTGTTCGGCGTCACATTTCCAGCAGCCAGCGTCCGCCGCCCATCAGGGAGCAGAGCGACACCGTGTGGAACAGGAACAGCCACAGCCCGGCGGGCACGTTCGTCAGCCGGGCGAGCTGGTCGGCGTCCGAGTCCCGGGCGCCCCCGCGGGACCGCTTGGCCTGCAGCTCGAAGGCGGGGCGTACGCCGCCGAGGAGCAGGAACCACACCGCCGCGTAGGCGAAGGCCGCCTGCACCTGCGGGCCGGTCAGCCAGGACACCGCCAGGAACGTGCCGCCGGTCAGCAGCACGGTCAGCGCCCCGTACGCGTTGCGGATCATCACCAGCATCGACACGAGCAGCGCGGTGGCCAGCCACAGCAGCGCGGTGATGTGCCCGGCGGCGAGCAGCGCGGCGCCGCCGAGGCCGAGGAGCGGGGGAGCGGTGTAGCCCGCGGCTGCGGTGAGGATCATGCCGAGCCCGTACGGCCTGCCACGGCTGACCGTGAGGCCGCTGGTGTCCGAGTGGAGCCGGATGCCGGTGAGCGTGCGGCCGGTGAGCAGCGCGACCAGGCCGTGACCGCCCTCGTGCGCGATGGTGATCGCGTTGCGGGATATCCGCCACACGCTGTGCGGGACGACCACGGCGAGCGCCGCGACCATGGTGGCGATCACCACCCACAGTGCGGGGTCCGGTTGGCTGCCGAAGACCGCGTCCCAGAGATCGGGCAGCGAACTCAGCGAGGTCGAGGCGAGGCTGTCCATTGCGGTGAGTGGCTCCAGGTGTGTCGGCGGATCTGGCAGTGTGGCACGCATGTGCGGACGGTACGCAGCGAGTCGCAGGCCCGAGGATCTCGCAGGAATCTTTGAAATCGAGAAGATCGAGGAGCCGGAGCCGGAGGGGTCCCCGGCGCCCGACTACAACGTGGCTCCGACCAAGGAGGTCTACGCGGTACTGGACCGTCCTGTGAAGGACGCCGGCGACACGCGCCCGGTTCGCCAGCTCCGCCGGCTCAGGTGGGGCCTCGTGCCCTCCTGGGCCAAGTCCCCCGAGGGCGGCGCCCGCATGATCAACGCGCGCGCCGAGACCGTGCACGAGAAGCCGTCGTACCGCCGCGCCTTCGCCGCCCGGCGGTGCATCCTGCCTGCCGACGGCTACTACGAGTGGGTCACCGGCAAGGACGAGCGCGACCTGGAGGTCGAGGGGAGGCGGAAGCGCCCGCGCAAGCAGCCGTACTTCGTGCTGCCCGCCGACGGGTCGGTCTTCGCGATGGCCGGGCTGTACGAGTTCTGGCGGGACCGGACCCTGCCCGACGACCACCCCCGGGCCTGGTGGGTGACCTGCTCGGTGATCACCACGGAGGCGGAGACGACCCCGCTGGCGGTGGCCCCCGCCGAGGGCCCGCGCACCCTCGCCGACATCCACCCCCGGATGCCGCTGATGCTCACCCCGGACCGCTGGGACGCCTGGCTCGACCCGTCCCGCACGGACCCCGACGACCTGCGCTCCCTGCTGGACCCGCCGCCCCCCGGCCTGATGCGCGCCTATCCGGTCTCCACGGCGGTCAGCAACGTCCGCAACAACGGCCCGGAGCTGCTGAAGGAGCTGGCGGGGCCCGAAGAGGGCACACTGTTCTGACGTGACCGATGTGACACAGAGCGTCGAGACGGACGCCGGCACGGCCCGCGTCACCTGGCACCGGGCGAAGCAGGCGAGTCTGGTCCTGGCCGTGAGCCACGGCGCCGGCGGCGGCATCGAGGCGCGCGACCTCCAGGCACTCGCCCAGGTCCTGCCCGCCCACGGTGTGAGCGTCGCACTCGTGGAGCAGCCCTGGCGCGTCGCCGGCAAGAAGGTGGCGCCCGCGCCGAAGACGCTGGATCTCGGCTGGCGCGGGGTGTGGCCCGCACTCGCCGCCCCCGGGCTGCCGGTGATCTCGGGCGGACGCAGCGCCGGGGCCCGGGTCGCCTGCCGCAGCGCCGCCGAGCTGGGCGCGCACGCGGTCCTCGCCCTGAGCTTCCCGCTGCATCCGCCGGGCAAGCCGGAGAAGTCCCGCGCGGACGAACTGCTGGGCGCGGGCGTGCCCACGCTGGTGGTACAGGGCGGCAACGACCCGTTCGGCAGGCCGGAGGAGTTCCCCCGGGGCGGCTACGAGATCGTCGAGGTGCCGTACGGCGACCACGGCTTCGCGGTGCCCAAACGTGCGGACATCACCCAGGAGGAGGCCCTGGAGACCATCACCGACGCCGTGGTGAAGTGGGTCACGTCACTCGGGTGACGGCGGGGAATGTTGCGAGGCGGACCACTGTTGTCGGGATCAGACAGCACCGGGCGTGCTGTACGCACCGACGAGAGGAAGTCCGCCGCATGGGTTCGACCATCTGCCCACCCGTCGCCCACCACCACCCTGTGGACGGGCTGCGCCCGGCGGAGTCTGATTCGAGCCGCAGCAGCAGCGCTGACCTGGACTGGACGGTGCTGCACGCGGCCAGGACCGCTCCGATTCGAGCGGCGGCGGGCAACGATGTTCGTCTATCCTCCGATTCGAGTGGGATCGGTTTCGGTCCTGCCATGTCGTTGGAGGAGGTGGGTCCGGTCACCGGTACCGACGCAGGGACCGACTACGGCCAGGCGGAGCAGCCCGAGGGCCGGGGCACGGGCATGGAGTCGTCCGGCGAGCGCAGTGCGCGCTTCGAGCGGGACGCGCTCGAATTCCTCGACCAGATGTACTCGGCCGCGCTGCGCATGACGCGCAACCCGGCCGACGCCGAGGACCTGGTGCAGGAGACGTACGCGAAGGCGTACGCGTCCTTCCACCAGTTCCGCGAGGGCACCAACCTCAAGGCCTGGCTGTACCGGATCCTGACCAACACGTTCATCAACTCGTACCGCAAGAAGCAGCGCGAACCCCAGCGCAGCGCGGCCGAGGAGATCGAGGACTGGCAGCTGGCACGCGCCGAGTCGCACATGTCGACCGGCCTGCGCTCGGCGGAGTCGCAGGCGCTCGACCACCTTCCCGACTCGGACGTCAAGGAAGCGCTCCAGGCGATCCCCGAGGAATTCCGCATCGCCGTCTACCTCGCGGACGTAGAGGGCTTTGCCTACAAGGAGATCGCCGACATCATGGGGACACCCATCGGCACGGTGATGTCCCGGCTGCACCGGGGCCGCCGTCAACTGCGCGGCATGCTCGAGGACTACGCCCGCGAGCGAGGGCTGGTCCCGGCCGGCGCCGGAGAGTCGAACGAGAAAGGCTCGGGCTCATGAGCTGCGGAGAGCCGCACGAGACTGACTGCAGTGAGGTCCTGGACCATCTCTACGAGTTCCTCGACAGTGAGATGCCGGACGTCGACCGCACCAAGTTCCAGCAGCACTTCAAGGAGTGCTCCCCCTGCCTGGAGAAGTACGGGCTGGAGGAGGCCGTGAAGAAGCTGGTCAAGCGGTGCTGCGGCCATGACGACGTGCCGACGGACCTGCGGGCGAAGGTCATGGGCCGCATCGAGCTGATCCGCTCCGGCCAGACGGTCCCCGAGCACGATGTCACCGTGACTCCGCAGGAGTCCTGAACTCGCGTTCGGATGCTCGGTCAATCTCCGGCGGCTCGTCACTCGAACGTGCTAATCCATGGGCCGGAGGCCCATGGATTCGGCCAATGCCACCCCGGTGCGCCACCTGCCCCCCTAGGCTCCCGAGCCTGAATGGGGCATGACCGGGCCCGCCCGGTTCCGGGGCCGGGCGCCGGTCGGCGGGAGGTGGCGTCGTGGGACCGGTTCGGCCTTGGGGCTACGTGTACGTCGGTTGCGCCGCCCTGGCCGCGCTGTTCTGCGTGGCTCCCGTGCCGGAGCTGCCCATCCCCTGGTGGGCCGTCGCCCTGCTCGCCGTGCTCTACGCCGGCTGCGCGCAGGTCCCCCGGTGCTCCCTCGTGGGCCGCCACGCACCTGACGGCATGGGCACGTTCTTCCCCGTTCTGCTCGCCGGCGCCTTCCTGCTGCCGCCCCCGGCCGCCGCGCTCGTGCCGCTGCCGGGTGCCCTGCTGGCCCGGGTCGACGGGCGGCCGGCCCGGCTGCGCCGGACCTGGCGGGCCGCACAACTCGCCCTGGCCGTGTGGGCGGCCTCCCGGGTGCACTGGTCGCTCGGCGGCCACGACGCGGTCGTCGGCCCCCGCTTCCCGTACGCGCTCCTGCCCGCGGGTGCCGCCGTGGTGGCGTTCTGCCTGGCACTCACCGCCCTCGACGGCGGAATCCTGGCGCTCGCCGAGGGCGTACCGGCGCACACCGCCTGGCGCGGCCTGTTCCTGCGCTCCCTCGCGCCCGTCACCGTGCACGGCCTGGCCGGGCTCATGATGGCCGTGCTGTGGCGCAGCACATACGGGCCGGTCGCGGCTCTGCTCGTGCTGCTGCCCATGTACGTCTCCTGCTGGGTCTTCGCCCAGTACCACCGCGAGCGGGCGGCCCATCAGGCCACGATCCGGGCGCTCGTCCAGGCGGTCGACATCAAGGACGGCTACACCCGGGGCCACAGCGAGCGGGTCGGACAGGCCTCGATGATGATCGCCCGCGAACTCGGCATGGACGACGAACGCGTCGAGGTGCTGCGGTTCGCCGGGATCCTCCACGACGTGGGCAAACTCGGCGTGCCCACCCGGCTGCTGCGCAAGGACGGGCCGCTCACCCCCGAGGAGCGGCGGATCATCGAACTGCACCCCGAGTACGGCCACGAGATGGTCCGCGGCATCGGGTTCCTCGACGAGGCGCGGTCCGCGATCCTCCACCACCACGAACGCCTCGACGGCAGCGGGTACCCGTACGGGCTGACGGGCGACCGCATCCCCGAGTGCGCCCGCGTGGTCGCCGTCGCGGACGCCTTCGACGCCATGACCTCCACCCGCTCATACCGGCGGGCCCGCCCCGTCGCCGCGGCCCTGGACGAACTCCAGCGGTGTGCGGGGTCGCAGTTCGACCCGGCGATGGTGCGGGCGTTCGTCCGGGCCCTGGAACGGTGGGGGTACCCCTGCTCGAGCGAAGGGGGAAGAGGGGGAGGCCGGCACCCGGTAGTGACCGTGGACGAGGAGCGGCGCGAAGGGGCCGGGGAAGCCCGGGCGCGCGGAAACGTACCGCCTCCGGCCCTGCCCTCGGCCGGCCGCCCGGCCGAGCGGGGACCCGGTGGGGGCGGTGCATGACCGCCCGCCGCCTGCCCCTGGTCCTCGCCCACGCGGCGGCCGGGCTTCTCGGCGCCGGCTGCCTCGCCCACACCCTCCGGCACGGCCTCGAGGAACCCGGTGCCGCCCTCGCCTTCGGGGTGCTCATCGGAGTCGGCGAGCTCGGCCGGTGGAGCGGGGGCGGCGAACGGGAGCCCGCACCCCTCGGGGCGGCCGGTGCGCTCGCCTACGCCCTGCTCGGGGAGACCGCCGGCCGGCCCACCCACCACGGCGTGCCCCAGGTCGTCGCGGTGGTGCTCGCGGCCTCCCTCGCCTGTTGCGTGCCGCACGTGGCCCGTGGGCGCGGCCCCACCACCGACCACCTCACCCGCCGCCTGCTCACCGTCGGCTTCGCCGCGGTCTGCTTCCAGCCCCTCTACCACCACAGCGGACCGCATCAGCGGAGCGGACCCGCGTACGCGCTGGTCGTCGTCGCCCTGCTCGTCCTGACCACCCTCTGCGACGCGCTGCTCGCCGCCGCGCTCGCGCACTGCCGGACCCGCTGGCCGTTCGGGCCGCTGCTGCGCGACGAGCTGCGCGGCAGGCGCGGCATCGGCTCCGCGGTGTGCGCCACGGGAGCCGTGATGTCCCTGGCCGTCGCGGTCGTCGGCCTCTGGGCGCTGCCCGTCTTCTCGCTGCCGCTGCTGCTCACCCAGCTCTCCTACCGGCGCTACGCGGCCGTGCGCACCACCTACCGGCAGACCATCGCCTCCCTGGCCCGTGCCACCGAGATCGCCGGGTACACGCCCCCCGGACACGCCCGCCGCGTGGCCGAGCTCAGCCGGGCCGTCGGCCGTGAGATGGGCCTCACCGAGCCCGAGCTGACCGTCCTGGAGTACGCGGCCCTCATGCACGACATCGGACAGCTCAGCCTGGTCGACCCCGTCCCCGCCGGGGCCACCGCCCGGCTGCCCGCCGAGGAGCAGCGGCGCATCGCCCTGCTCGGCGCCGCCGTGGTGCGTCAGACCGGCGTGGACGCCGAGGTCGCCGTCGTCGTGGCACAGCAGGCCGACCCCTACCGGGAACAGCCGGTGAGCGCCAGAATCGTCCGGGCGGTCAACGCGTACGAGGAGATGGCGAGGGAAGAGACAGGACCGGGGGGACCGCTCGGCGCGCTGGAGCGGCTGCGGCTCGCCTGCGCCCGCGACTACCAGCCGGAGGTCGTGGAATCACTCGCACGAGTGCTGCAGCGAGACGGTCTGAGGGCCCCAGTGGTGGGGTAACCCATCGGTAATGAGCGCCCGTCCGGCCGTACGTGGTTGGATGCGAGGAGAGGGTGTTCGGGGGCACAGCTTGGTCCGTGGCCCCCGCAGACGGCAGGAATCCGGCAGGCGGGAATCGCAAGGGACTGGCAGGCGGAATCGTGAGGATCTTCGGAAAGGGACGGCACCGGCCCTCCGCCTCCTGGCGGCAGGCCACCGACCGCGCGTTCACCCTGATCGGTGACGGCCGGTACGAGGACGCGGGAGCGCTGCTGACCCGTGCCGCGGACCTGGAGCCCTGGCTTTCGGAGTCCTGGTTCAACCTGGCGCTGCTGCACAAGTTCCGCCACGACTGGGAGCAGGCCCGTACCGCCGGACTGCGCGCGGTGGCGCTGCTCGAGAAGGAGACCGGGGCCCCCGACTGGTGGAACGTGGGCATCGCCGCCACCGCCCTGCAGGACTGGCCGTTGGCCCGCCGCGCCTGGCAGGCGTACGGGCTGAAGGTGCCGGGGGGTGCCGCGGACTCCTCGGAGCCCGCCGGGATGGAGCTGGGCAGCGCGGCCGTGCGGCTGTCGCCGGAGGGCGAGGCCGAGGTGGTCTGGGGGCGCCGGCTGGACCCGGCCCGTATCGAGGTGCTCTCCATCCCGCTGCCGTCCTCCGGGCGCCGCTGGGGCGAGGTCGTGCTGCACGACGGGGTCCCGCACGGGGAACGCACGACGGCCGCCGGGCACACCTACCCCGTCTTCGACGAGATCGAGCTGTGGGCGCCCTCGCCGGTGCCCACCTGGGTGGTCCTGCTGGAGGCCGCCACGGAGGCCGACAGGGACGCGCTGGAGCAGCTGGCCGCCGACGCCGGGTTCGCCGCGGAGGACTGGTCCTCGTCCGTGCGGCTGCTGTGCCGTACGTGCTCCGAGTCCCGGATGCCGGCCGACGAGGGTGACGGCGAGAACCTCGACCCGCACGACCACAGCGAGCCTGGCCACCCGGGGCCGCTGGGGCACCGTACGGACGGGCAACTGTGGGTGCCCGAGCGGGAGTGCGGGGTGGCCGCGCCGGCTTCGCTCGTTCGGGGGCTGCTGGACGGGTGGGTCGCGGACAGTCCTGACTCCCGGGACTGGCGGGACCTCGAAGAGGTGTGTTGACCGGGCCTTCACCGGTCTCCCGGGGAAGCCACCCGAGCACGCCCCGTAGGCTGTACTCGCAGATTCCCATGGTTGCAGGAAGGCGTACGTCGGTCATGGCGCAGCAGGACACCGATCAGCAGCACGCGGGCGTGCTCCCCGTGGACGACGAGGGCTTCGTCGTCGACACGGAGGACTGCGAGGAGCGCGAGACGGCCTGGCGGGAGCGTGGCACCTCACGGCCGATCACGGTCGTCGGCAACCCGGTGCTGCACAAGGAGTGCAAGGACGTCACCGAGTTCGGCGAGGAGCTCGAGCAGCTGGTCGCGGACATGTTCGCCAGCCAGCGCACCGCGGAGGGCGTGGGCCTGGCCGCCAACCAGATCGGTGTCGATCTGAAGGTCTTCGTCTACGACTGCCAGGACGACGAGGGCGTGCGCCACGTGGGCGTGGTCTGCAACCCCAAGCTCGTCGACCTGCCCGCCGAAAAGCGCCGTCTGGACGACAGCAACGAGGGCTGCCTGTCCGTGCCGACCGCCTACGCGCCGCTCGCCCGCCCCGACTACGCCGAGGTCACGGGGCAGGACGAGAAGGGCAACCCGATCAAGGTGCGCGGCACCGGCTACTTCGCCCGGTGTTTGCAGCACGAGACGGACCATCTGTACGGCTACCTCTACATCGACCGGCTCTCCAAGCGCGAACGCAAGGACGCCCTGCGACAGATGGCCGAGAACGAACCCCGCTACCCCGTGGTGGCCAACGACTGAGCCCAGGGGGCGTCTCGAACGCCCCCGGCACTCCCTCGTCGACGGCGCCGGGCCGGGCACTCCGCCCGGCCCGGCGCCGTTCGCGTAGGTGTCGCGTTCATGTGTGCGTCGCACATTCGATCCCTTGTACGCATGAACTGATCCTTAATCAGTCACACAAGGGGAGAATCTCGGCACAGTAGGGGAGTGGGTGAAGCAAATCCGTTCCCATGCCGGTCAGTTGTAGTGCTGAATGGAATGCGCGGGACAACGCGACGGCGGTGCGCCCGGCACGACGGAGGGGGCGCGGCGCCAACCGGCCGCTGAGAGGGGTTTGTTCGTGCCAGCTTTCCCACACAGCACTTCACCGACGGCGACCGCGGTCGCGGTTCCACCGGCGCTCCGACTACCGGTGATCGAGGCCGCGTTTCCCCGTCGACTGCACCCGTATTGGCCCCGCCTGCAGGAGAAGACACGTTCCTGGCTGCTGAAAAAGCGGCTCATGCCGGCGGACAAGGTCGAGGAATATGCCGACGGACTGTGCTACACCGACCTCATGGCGGGCTACTACATCGGCGCCCCCGACGAGGTCCTGCAGGCGATAGCCGACTACAGCGCGTGGTTCTTCGTCTGGGACGACCGCCACGACCGGGACATCGTCCACCGTCGGCCCGCCGCCTGGGGGAGGCTGAGGTCGCGGCTGCACACGGCCCTGGACTCTCCCTCGGACCATCTGCACCATCCGGATCCCCTGGTCGCCGGGTTCGCGGACAGCGTGCTGCGGTTGTACTCGTTCCTCGGCCCCACGTGGAACGCGCGCTTCGCCCGGCACTTCCACGCGGTGATCGAGGCGTACGACCTGGAGTTCCGGAACCGCACCCTCGGGCGGGTCCCGACGGTGGACGCCTACCTCGAGCTCCGCCGGCTCACCTTCGCGCACTGGATCTGGACGGATCTGCTGGAGCTGAGCGCCGAATGCGAATTACCGGAGCACGTCCGGAAACACCCCGCATACCGGCGGGCGGCCTTGCTGAGCCAAGAGTTCGCCGCCTGGTACAACGATCTGTGTTCGCTCCCCAAGGAGATAGCGGGGGACGAGGTCCATAATCTCGGAATCAGTCTCATCCATCATGAGGGGCTGACGCTCGAAGAGGCCGTCTCGGAAATACGGCGGCGGGTCGGTCAATGCGTCACCGATTTCATCACCGCCGAAAAGGAGGCAGTGCGGTTCGCCGACACCCTCGCGGACGGAACGGTACGGGAAAAGGAACTGGGCATCGCGGTCAGGGCGATCGTCGCAAACATGCGGAACTGGTTCAGCACCGTGTACTGGTTCCATCACGAGTCCGGCCGGTACCGGGTCGACAGCTGGGACGACCGGTCGACACCCCCGTACGTCGACAACGAAACGGCAGGTGAGAAATGACTCTGGAATCGGTCAGGGCCCAGGCGCCGATGGAGCCGTCTGTTCCGCCACTCGCCGGGGGTGGCGTCCCCGGTCTCGGGCACGGCTGGAAACTGGCCCGCGATCCGCTCGGCTTCCTCACCCGACTGCGGGACGACGGCGACGTCGTACGGCTGAGGATCGGCCCGAAGACGCTGTACGCGGTCACCAGCCCCGAACTCGCGGGCGCCCTCGCGCTCAGCACCGACTTCCAGATCGGCGGGGCGCTGTGGGAGTCGCTCGAGGACCTGCTCGGCAAGCAGGGCGTGGCCACCAGCAACGGGGCGCTGCACAGGCGCCAGAGGCGGGCCATCCAGCCGGCCTTCCGGCTCGAGGCCATCCCCGCCTACGGCCCGATCATGGCGGAGGAGGCGCACGCGCTCGTGGAACGCTGGCGCTCCGGCGCCGCCCTCGACGCCACCACGGAGGCCTTCCGCGTGGCCGTCCGCGTCGCCACCCGCTGCCTGATGCGCGGCAGTTACATGGACGCCCGGGCCGAGCGGATCTGTGCGGCGCTCACCACACTGTTCAGCGGTATGTACCAGCGCATGGTCCTGCCCCTGGGGCCGCTTTATCGCCTGCCGCTTCCGGCCAACCGCGAATTCAACCGGGCATTGGCCGATCTGCATCTCCTGGTCGACGAGATCGTCGCCGATCGCCGGGCATCCGGTCAAAAGCCGGACGATTTGCTGACGGCTTTGCTGGAGGCGAAGGACGAGAATGGCGAGGCCATCGGGGAACAGGAGATCCACGACCAGGTCGTCGCCATCATCACCGCCGGAAGCGAAACCGTCGGTTCCATGATCATGTCGCTCCTGAAGGTCCTCACCGAGCGCCCGGACCAGGGTGACAAGATCCGCGACGAGGTGAAAACCGTCGCGGGTGACCGGCCGGTGGCATTCGAGGACGTCCGCAAGCTGACGTACACCGCGCACGTCATCGTCGAGACAATGCGTTTGCATCCCGCCGTATGGATATTGACGCGGCGGGCGGTGGCCGACACACAGTTCGGCGGGTACCGCATTCCGGCCGGGGCCGACGTCGTCTACAGCCCGTACGCGATCCAGCGTGATCCACGCTCGTACGGGCGGCATCTGGAGTTCGACCCCGACCGGTGGCTTCCGGAACGGGCCAAGGAGGTCCCCAAGCACGCGATGACCCCGTTCGGCGTCGGCAACCGCAAGTGCCCGGGCGATCACTTCTCGATGGCCGAACTCACCCTCCTCACCGCGGCGATGGCCTCCGCCTACCGCTTCGAACAGGCACCCGGGTCCGAGCCCGGGCCCCGCATCGGCATCACGCTCCGCCCGCGCCGACTGCTGCTGCGGGCCCTGCCGCGCTGACCACCCGCACCCGCACCGGACGCGGGTTCAGGCGGCCCTGGGGCCGCCTGAACCCGCGTCGGCAGGCGTTCAGAAGTCCTCGTCCAGGTCGACGGTGCCCTCCACCGCGACCTGGTACGCCGACGGACGCCGCTCGAAGAAGTTGGTCAGCTCCTGGACGCCCTGCAGCTCCATGAAGGAGAAGGGGTTCTCCGAGCCGTACACCGGGGCGAACCCGAGGCGGGTGAGGCGCTGGTCGGCGACGCACTCCAGGTACTGCCGCATCGAGTCGGTGTTCATGCCCGGCAGGCCGTCACCGCACAGATCGCGGGCGAACTGAAGCTCCGCCTCGACGGCCTCCCGGAGCATGTCGGTGACTTGCTGCCGGAGCTCGTCGTCGAAGAGGTCCGGCTCCTCCTTGCGGACGGTGTCCACGACGTCGAACGCGAACGACATGTGCATCGTCTCGTCGCGGAACACCCAGTTGGTGCCGGTGGCCAGGCCGTGCAGCAGGCCCCGGCTGCGGAACCAGTAGACGTACGCGAAGGCGCCGTAGAAGAACAGGCCCTCGATGCACGCGGCGAAGCAGATGAGGTTGAGGAGGAACCGACGGCGGTCCGCCTTCGTCTCCAGGCGCTCGATCTTCTCGACCGAGTCCATCCACTTGAAGCAGAACTCGGCCTTCTCGCGGATGGACGGGATGTTCTCCACGGCAGCGAAGGCCGCCGCCCGGTCGTCCGGGTCGGGGAGGTAGGTGTCCAGGAGTGTCAGGTAGAACTGGACGTGGACGGCCTCCTCGAAGAGCTGGCGGCTCAGGTAGAGCCGCGCCTCGGGGGAGTTGATGTGCTTGTAGAGGGTCAGCACCAGGTTGTTGGCCACGATCGAGTCGCCCGTCGCGAAGAACGCGACCAGCCGGCCGATCAGGTGCTGCTCGCCCGGGGTCAGCTTGGCGAGGTCCGCGACGTCCGAGTGGAGGTCGACCTCCTCCACGGTCCAGGTGTTCTTGATGGCGTCCCGGTAGCGCTCGTAGAAGTCCGGGTAGCGCATGGGGCGCAGGGTCAGCTCGAAGCCCGGGTCGAGGAGGTTCTGGTTCCGGGTGGATGTCGCGGTCGGCACGGAGCGCCGTCCATCAGGGGTGTTGGTCGGGTGACGGGTGGGCATTACTGGCAGGCCTCGCAGGACTCGGGGTTCTCAAGGGAGCAGGCGACCGCGTCGGGGTCGGCGACCTGCTGGACGGGGATGGGCTTCTGGGTCTGCGCCTGGCCCTGGGCGGCACGGGCGATACGGGTCGCCGGCCGAGAACGCAGGTAGTACGTCGTCTTCAGGCCCTGCTTCCAGGCGTACGCGTACATCGAGGAGAGCTTGCCGATGGTCGGCGTCTCCATGAACAGGTTCAGTGACTGGGCCTGGTCCAGGAACGGGGTGCGGGCGGCGGCCATGTCGATCAGGCCGCGCTGCGGGATCTCCCAGGCCGTGCGGTACAGCGCCCGTACGTCGGCCGGGATCCAGGCGAAGTCCTGCACCGAGCCGTTGGACTCGCGCAGCGCCTCACGGGTCCGGGCGTCCCACACGCCCAGCTCCTTCAGGTCGTTCACCAGGTAGGAGTTGACCTGGAGGAACTCCCCGGAAAGCGTCTCGCGCTTGAACAGGTTGGAGACCTGCGGCTCGATGCACTCGTAGACGCCGGCGATCGATGCGATCGTCGCGGTCGGGGCGATGGCCAGCAGCAGCGAGTTGCGCATCCCGGTCTTCGCGATCCGCTCGCGCAGCGCCGCCCAGCGCTCCGGCCACGTGAACTCGACGCCGTAGTGGTCCGGGTGCAGCACACCGCGGGCCGTACGGGTCTTCTCCCACGCCGGCAGCGGGCCGTTGCGTTCGGCGAGGTCCGTGGAGGCCTCGTAGGCAGCGAGCATGATGCGCTCGGCGATTCGGGTGGACAGCTGCCTCGCCTCAGGGGAGTCGAAGGGCAGCCGCAGCTTGAAGAAGACGTCCTGCAGGCCCATCGCCCCGAGGCCGACCGGGCGCCACTTGGCGTTCGAGCGGCCGGCCTGCCCGGTCGGGTAGAAGTTGATGTCCACGACGCGGTCGAGGAAGGTCACGGCCGTGCGGACCGTCTCGTCCAGCCGCTCCCAGTCGATGTCGCCGGTTGCGGTGTCGACGAAGGCACCGAGGTTGACCGACCCCAGGTTGCAGACCGCCGTCTCCCCGTCGTCGGTGACCTCCAGGATCTCCGTGCAGAGGTTGGAGGAGTGGATCACGTGGCCCGGCTCGGCCGTCTGGTTGGCGGTGCGGTTGGCGGCGTCCTTGAACGTCATCCAGCCGTTGCCGGTCTGCGCGAGGGTCCGCATCATGCGGCCGTACAGGTCCCTGGCGGGGATCGTCTTCTTGGCGAGACCTGCCGCCTCGGCCCTGCGGTAGGCGGCGTCGAACTCCTCGCCCCACAGGTCGACCAGCTCGGGCACGTCCGAGGGGGAGAACAGCGACCACTGCTCGTCCGCGTTGACCCGGCGCATGAACTCGTCCGGGATCCAGTGCGCGAGGTTGAGGTTGTGGGTGCGGCGGGCGTCCTCGCCGGTGTTGTCCCGCAGCTCCAGGAACTCCTCGATGTCGGAGTGCCAGGTCTCCAGGTAGACGGCGGCGGCACCCTTGCGCCGGCCGCCCTGGTTCACGGCGGCGACCGAGGCGTCGAGGGTCTTCAGGAACGGGACGATGCCGTTGGAGTGCCCGTTGGTGCCGCGGATCAGGGAGCCGCGGGAGCGGATGCGGGAGAAGGCGATGCCGATCCCGCCGGCGTGCTTGGAGAGGCGGGCGACCTGGTGGTAGCGCTCGTAGAGGGAGTCCAGCTCGTCCTTCGGGGAGTCGAGGAGGTAGCAGGACGACATCTGGGGGTGCCGGGTGCCGGAGTTGAAGAGGGTGGGGGAGGAGGGGAGGTAGTCGAGCCGGCTCATGAGCCCGTAGAGCGCGGCGACGTCGTCCACCGCCCGGCTGCCCGTCTGCGGATCGAACGCAGTGTCCTCGGCGAGCCCGGAGGCGACGCGGAGCATGAAGTGCTGGGGCGTCTCGACGACCTTGCGGGTGATCGGGTGGCGCAGGAGGTAGCGGCTGTGCAGGGTGCGCAGGCCGAAGTAGCCGAAGCGGTCGTCGGCCCGCTCGTCCACCAGGGCGTTGAGACGGTCGGCGTGCAGGCGTACGAACGTGGCGGTGCGGTCCGCGATGAGTCCTTCCCGGTGGCCGACGGCGATGGACTCGGTGAACGACGTGACGCCCTGGGAGGCGGCCTCGGCGCGGATGCCGATGGTCAGCAGGCGGGCGGCCAGCTTCGAGTAGGCGGGGTCCTCGGAGATGAGGCCCGCGGCGGCCTCCGTGGCCAGCTCGCGCAGCTCGGCCTCGTCGGCACGGGCGGACCGTCCGCGCAGCGCGGCGGCGGCGACCCGGCCGGGGTCGGCGTCGGGAAGGTCGGTGGTCAGCTCGGTCAGGGTCCGCAGCAGCGCGGCACCGGGACCGTCGGATTCCAGGCCCGTGGCTGAAGCCGGATCGACTGGCGCGATGGTCACGTGGGGCTCTCCCTCGCTCGGCACGGGGCCTGGCGGAGGGCAGGGGGCAGCACACGAGCGCACGCGGCGTCGCGTCCACCGGCCCATTCCGCGAGGCCCGGACGTCAGGGCACCCGGACCGGACGGCCGGGCGCACTGTCGGCAGGTCCTCGGACTGACGCTCGTACGACGGTATGCGGGCATACGTGTACGAGTACACCGTTGCGGGACAGTTCCGGATTCGCACCGGATTCCCCTGCGGCGACAGCGAGCATGAGCATACATCTTGTGCCGAGCTGCGGCGCCACCCCCAGATGTTGTGTCGCAGTCGCCTCAGAGTGTCAACTCGTAGGTGAGGAGGGTGATGTCGTCGAGTTGAGGGAGAGGGTTCCAGTCCCGCTCGGGTGTGCGAACGAAGCCCAGGCGTTCATAGATGCGATGGGCGGTGCGCATCGTGCGCTGGGTCGACAGGACGACCCGTACGCAGCCGTCCGTGGCCCGTGCGCGGTCGACGCAGGCCCGGACGAGAGCCTCTCCCGCGCCCCGGCCGCGTGCGGCGTGCGCGACCGCGAGCATCCGTATCTCGGCCTCCCCCGGTCCCGCGATGTCGGCCATGGGGCCGCCGGTCGGTACGAAGGTGACGCCGCCGAGAACATGCCCGTCCGCCACGGCCACCAGCACCTCTGCCGCGGCCGCCCGCCCTGCCACGTCCTTCAGTTCGTCGAGGTAGGCGTCGCTCTCGCCGAAGTCGAGGAGGCCGTCCCGGAGATAGGCCTGCGCGGTGGTCTCGCCGAGCGTGTCGTACTCGTCGGGGGTCGCCTGCCGGATGATGAGGTCCATGGGGCCGAGTGTGCCGGACGGGTACGACAACGGGCCGCCGGATTTTCTCCGACGGCCCGCTGACCCGCGTGCGACGTGGACTCAGTGCGAGGTGCCGGCCGTGGCCGGCGGCAGCTCCACCTGGACCCCCGGGTCGCCCGCGTCCGCCGTGTAGTCCTCCGGCTTCGTCTCGTCGATGCCCTCGGGAGCCTTCAGCGCCTTCAGGACGAACGTCAGCACCACCGTCACCACCACGTTCATCACGAACGCCGTCAGGCCGATGTAGCCGATCTCGCCGATGCCGGGGATCTCCTTGGCGGAGCCGCCGAAGTGCGGCTGGGTCGGGGACGCGACACCGTACGCCGCCAGCGTGCCGTAGACCATGCCGACCGCCCAGCCCGCCAGCAGCGCCCAGCGGTGGAACCAGCGGGTGAACAGACCGCCGACCAGGGCCGGGAAGGTCTGAAGGATCCAGATGCCGCCCAGCAGCTGGAAGTTGATGGCGACCGTCTTGTCCATGGTCAGGACGAAGACCAGGGCGCCCACCTTCACCAGCAGCGACACGAGCTTGGAGACCCTGGTCTCCTCCGCTGCCGTCGCGTGCGGATTGATGAAGTCCTTGTAGATGTTGCGGGTGAAGAGGTTCGCGGCTGCGATCGACATGATCGCCGCGGGCACCAGTGCGCCGATGCCGATCGCCGCGAAGGCCACTCCGGCGAACCAGTCCGGGAACATGTCCTCGAACAGCTGCGGAATCGCCAGCTGCCCGTTCTGGACCTTCACACCCGCGGCGATCGCCATGAAGCCCAGCAGCGCCAGCAGTCCCAGCATCAGCGAATACAGCGGCAGGATCGTGGTGTTGCGGCGGATCACCTCACGGCTGCGCGAGGACAGCGTGGCCGTGATCGAGTGCGGGTACATGAACAGGGCCAGCGCCGAGCCCAGCGCCAGTGTGGCGTACGTCCACTGGGTCGCCTCGGCCGGGACCAGGGCACCGCGCGGCTTGCCCGTCTTCGGGTTGGCCTGCGCGAACGCATGGCCCGCCTTCGCGAAGACGTCGTCGAAGCCGCCCAGCTTGATCGGGATGTAGATGATCGCCACCGCGATGACGATGTAGATCAGCGCGTCCTTCACGAACGCGATCAGGGCGGGCGCCCTGAGGCCCGACGAGTACGTGTACGCGGCCAGCACACCGAAGGCGATCAGCAGCGGCAGGTCCTTCACGAACCAGTTGGTGTTCTCGCCGCCGCCCACACCCATCACGTCCAGCACGGCCTGGATGCCCACCAGTTGGAGCGCGATGTACGGCATGGTCGCCAGGATTCCGGTGAGCGCCACCGCCAGCGACAGGCCCTTCGAACCGAACCGGCCGCGCACGAAGTCCGAGGTCGTGACGTACCCGTGCCGGTGCGAGACCGACCACAGGCGCGGCAGGAAGGTGAAGATCAGCGGGTACACCAGGATGGTGTACGGCACCGCGAAGAAGCCCGAGGCGCCCGCCGCGTAGATCGCCGCCGGCACGGCCACGAACGTGTACGCGGTGTACAGGTCGCCGCCGAGGAGGAACCAGGTGATCCAGGTTCCGAACGAGCGGCCGCCGAGGCCCCACTCGTCGAGGCTGTGCTCGTTGTCGGCCCTGCGCCAGCGCGCCGCCAGGAAGCCCATGACCGTGACGGCCAGGAAGAAGAAGACAAAGACGCCGAGCGCGACGCCGTTCACGCCGTCCTTCACTGCGACGCACCCCCCTGCCGGCCGGCGCGGGCGCGCTGGTCACGCTGCCACAGCTTGTACGCGAGCATCGTCAGCGCCGTGGAGATGAGCACCCACAGCATCTGGTACCAGTAGAAGAACGGGATGCCGATGAACGCGGGGTCCGTCTTGGCGTACGAGCCGACCCACAGCATCGCGACGAAGGGTGCTACAAGGCAGAGGGCGATGACGACGCGCACCGGCGTCACCACCGCCGCTCTGGCTGCATCTGGTTGATCGGACATGCGGCTCCGTCCCCTCACTGGTCACCTGTGCACCTGTGTAATGCGCAGGCAATGTAGGTGACCCCGTCATGAGAGCGGAAGCCCTCGTCCGCATATCGGTCGTGACCAGGTCCGGAAAGGCGCTGCTGGTTTACTCCGCAGGCCGCTTCAGCCGGGCCACGAACTTGTAGCGGTCCCCTCGGTAGACGGACCGCACCCACTCCACCGGCTTGCCCTCGCGGTCGAGCGAGTGGCGGGAGAGCATCAGCATCGGCAGGCCCACGTCCGTACCGAGCAGACCCGCCTCACGCGGGGTGGCAAGCGAGGTCTCGATGGTCTCCTCGGCCTCCGCGAGATGGACGTCGTAGACCTCCGCGAGCGCCGTGTAGAGGGAGGTGTACTTCACCAGCGAGCGGCGCAGCGCCGGGAAGCGCTTGGCGGACAGGTGGGTCGTCTCGATGGCCATCGGCTCGCCGCTCGCCAGTCGCAGCCGCTCGATGCGCAGCACCCGGCCGCCGGGCGAGATGTCGAGCAGCCCGGCGAGCGTGTCGTCGGCCGTGATGTAGCCGATGTCCAGCAACTGAGAGGTCGGCTCCAGGCCCTGCGCGCGCATGTCCTCCGTGTACGAGGTCAGTTGCAGTGCCTGGGACACCTTCGGCTTGGCGACGAACGTGCCCTTGCCCTGGATGCGTTCGAGCCGTCCCTCGACGACCAGCTCCTGCAACGCCTGGCGCACCGTCGTGCGGGAGGTGTCGAACTCCGCGGCCAGCGTGCGCTCGGGCGGCACCGGCGTGCCCGGCGCCAGCGTCTCCGTCATGTCGAGCAGATGCTTCTTCAGACGGTAGTACTTGGGCACGCGCGCGGTGCGGACGGTCGTCCCGCCCTCGCTCTCCGCACTGCTGACATCGGTGCTCATGCTCTGCCTTCCCGGCTCCGGATGCCGAAGCGACCGACAGTCCGTCGGTCACGGCTCACATCGTGGCACGGCTTCATGGGGAGCAGGGCCCCACGCTCCGTGATCCCCGTTCCACGGACGGGGATCCCCTCTGTATACCGTCGGCATCCTCGCTGGTCTAGTCCACATCGTGGAAGTGGTCCAGTCGCGGCCGCGGGAATCCGGGTGCCCGTTTTCGCTGGGTTCCTACTTAAAGGTCCTTTCATATGTAGGTCACATAACGAACACCCTGAGCGGCTCGAACACCCTTGACGCGCCTATTGGTCTGAGCCAAGCTCCCCCCTACTGGTCTACACCATTGGTCCAGTCCCGGCCCCACGGGCGGTGCGCGTCGTCACGCCGCGGGGACAAGGGGGGTTTGTGGCATCCCTGAGGAGGATGGCGTGAAGCGCAAACTGACAGTCGCGATCGGTATCGCGGGCATGATGGTCTCCATCGCGGCGTGCGGCGGCGGGAAGTCCGGCGGGTCGAGCACGGGGGCGGACGCCAAGGAGCTCACCGTCTGGCTGACGGTCGACGCCCAGAACAACTGGCCGGCGCTGGTGAAGGCCGCCGACGACGCGGTGCTGAAGAAGCACCCGGGGCTGAAGATCAACCACGAGTACTACGGCTGGCCGGACAAGAACACCAAGCTCGACGCCGTCCTCGCCACCGACAAGGCGCCCGACGTGGTCGAGATGGGCAACACCGAGATGCTCGGTTACATGGTCAAGGGCGCCTTCGCCCCCGTGGACGCGGCCAAGTTCGACAACTCGGCCCAGTGGCTGGACGGCCTCAAGGCCTCCGTGACATACGACGGCAAGACCTACGGCGTCCCCTACTACGCCGGCGGCCGCGTCGCCAACTGGCGCAAGGACATCGCCGCTTCGGTCGGTGTGAAGACGCCGCCGAAGACGTACCAGGAGCTCACCGCCGACCTGGACAAGATCCAGACGAAGGAGGGCAGCGGGTTCAGCGCCTGGTACCAGCCCACGCGCGACTGGTACGCGGCCATGTCCTTCGTCTACGACGCCGGCGGCTCCATCGCCAAGCAGGAGGGCGGCCAGTGGAAGGCCGACCTCTCCTCGCCGGAGTCCCTCAAGGGCCTCAACGAGTTCAAGACGGTCATCGACAAGTACATGCACGGCGACAAGACCAAGGACGAATCCGACCGGTACATCGTCTACGGCCAGGGCAAGTCCGCCATGATCTTCGGCGCCGCCTGGGAGGGCGCGGCCGCGGCCGACCCGAAGGCCGACAAGACCGGGGGCAAGCTGAAGACCAGCCTCGAGAACTTCGTGATGCCTGGTCCGTCCGGCAAGAACATGCCCGTCTTCCTGGGCGGTTCCGACCTGGCGATCCCGGTGAAGTCCAAGGCGCAGGCACTGGCCGCCGAGTGGATCAACGCGTTCACCGGATCGCAGGGCCAGAAGGGCCTCATCGCCAAGGGCAACCTGCCCAACAACAAGACCGACCTCGCGACCCTGAAGAACGACCCGGCGACGGCGGTCCCGGCCACCGCGGCCGAGTCCAACTGGTTCGTCCCCATGGCACCCGGCTGGGGCCAGGTCGAGAAGGCGCAGGTCCTGCAGACGATGCTGCAGGACATCGGCACCGGCAAGAAGTCGGTCGAGGCCGCCGCGAAGGACGCGGACGCCGCGATCGACAAGGTCATCAACACCAAGTGAGCCGACGGCAGGGCCCCGTGGACCCCGGGGGTGTTCGGGGAGGGGCCCTGCGTCTCGTACGACCGTGGGGGCGCGGCTGCCGTCCTCCCGCGACCGTGCGGGTTTCGCCTTCGTACGACCTGAAGGACCGCTGAGGAGCGCGCGATGAGTGCCGCAGACACGACCACCCCTGCCAAGGTGCCGCCGCCGCGGCCGGCGCCTCCACCACCGGGCGTCGCCACCGTGAGGCCACGCAGAGGGCGGGCGCCGGGCGGGGCCGCCGTCCCCTGGGCGCTGCTCGCCCCCTGTCTGCTGGTCCTCGCCCTGGTGATGGGCTATCCGCTGGTCCGCCTGGTGACCCTGTCCTTCCAGAAGTTCGGCCAGTCCCAGCTGTGGGGGTTCCAGCCGGCCCAGTCGGCCGGCCTCGCCAACTTCACCAACGTCCTTGAGGACGGCGAGTTCTGGGCGGTCGTCGTGCGCACGACCGTCTTCGCGGCCGGCTCGGTGATCTTCACCATGGTCCTCGGCATGCTGATCGCGCTGCTGCTCCAGCGGGTCTCCGGCTGGATGAAGACGCTGATCAACGTCGTGCTGGTGGCCAGCTGGGGCATGCCGGTCATCGTGGCCACCACCGTCTTCAAATGGCTCTTCGACTCGGACTACGGCATCCTCAACGCTCTGCTGAGCAAGCTGCCCGGCGTGCATCTGATCGGCCACAACTGGTTCGCGAGCGGACCGCAGGGTCTGGCCGTGATCATGCTCCTCGTGGTCTGGGGAGCCGTCCCGTTCGTCGTCATCACGCTCGGCGCGGGCCTCACTCAGGTGCCGAAGGAGCTGGAGGAGGCGGCCCGGCTCGACGGCGCGGGCTCCTGGGGCGTGTTCCGGCATGTCACCCTCCCGATCCTGAAGCCGATCATCGTGATGCTCACGACCCTCTCCGTCATCTGGGACATGGGCGTCTTCCCGCAGGTCTTCGTGATGCGCGGCGGCCACCCCGAGGCCGAGTTCCAGCTGCTCACCACCTACTCGTACGACCGGGCGTTCGTGGTCAACGACTACGGCCAGGGCTCCGCGATCGCGCTGATCACCGTGCTGTTGCTGCTCGGCGTCGTCGCCCTCTACATGCGTCAGATGCTGAAGATCGGAGAAGTCGAATGAGCGGCATGAGCGCGACGACGCTCGCCGGGCGCGACCTGGCCCGCCGCCGGACCAGGTCCCGGCTCGGCTGGAACCTCCTCGGCCTGCTGGTCTTCCTCACCGCGGGCTTCCCCGTCTACTGGATGATCGACACGGCGTTCAAACCGGCGAAGGACGCCATCGACCCGGACCCGAGTCTGCTGCCCACGGGCGTCACACTGGCCAACTTCCGCCGGGCGCTGGACATCGCCGACTTCTGGGGACCGGTCGGCCGCAGTCTGATCGTGTCACTGTCGGTGGTCGCGATCGGCATCGTCGTCGGCATGCTGGCCGCGCTCGCCATCTCCCGGTTCGCCTTCCGCGGCCGGAAGATCGTGATCGTGGGCATCCTGGCGATCCAGATGGTCCCGCTCGTCGCCATGATCATTCCGGTGTTCCTGCTGCTCAACGACCTCGGACAGTACGACAAGCTGTCCGGCCTCATCATCACCTACCTGACCTTCATCCTCCCGTTCACGGTGTGGACGCTGCGCGGCTTCATCGTCAACATCCCGCGCGAGCTGGAGGAGGCGGCGATGGTGGACGGCTGCTCGCGTACCGGGGCCTTCCTGCGCGTGGTCTTCCCGCTGCTGGCCCCCGGTCTGGTCGCCACCTCGGTCTACGGCTTCATCCAGGCCTGGAACGAGTACCTGTACGCCCTGATGCTGATGAGCCAGCAGAACCAGACCGCGACCGTGTGGCTCGGCAACTTCACCACCAAGCACGGCACCGAGTACGCCCCGATGATGGCCGGCGCCACGATGATGGCGGTGCCGATCGTCGTGCTCTTCCTCCTCGTCCAGCACAAGATGGCCGCGGGCCTCACCGCGGGCGCCGTGAAGGGATAACGCCCTCCGATGACGACATTCGCCAGCGGTACGGACACTCTGACGCGCGACGCGCTGACGGTCCTCCAACCCGGTTTCATCGGCACCACCGCCCCCGACTGGCTGCTGCGGCGCCTCGGCGAGGGCCTGGCGTCCGTGGGCCTGTTCGGCCGCAACATCACCTCACCCGGACAACTCGCCGCGCTGACAGCCCAGTTGCGCGCCGAACGCGACGACGTGCTCGTCGCGATCGACGAGGAGGGCGGAGACGTCACCCGCCTGGAGGTGCGGACCGGCTCCTCCTTCCCGGGCAACCACGCGCTGGGCGCGGTCGACGACGTCGACCTGACCCGCGAGGCGGCGTACGCACTCGCCCGCCGGCTCGCCGAGTGCGGGGTCAACTTCAACTGGGCGCCCTCGGCCGATGTGAACTCCAACCCCGCCAACCCGGTGATCGGCGTCCGGTCCTTCGGCGCCGACCCTCAGCTGGTCGCCCGCCACACCGCCGCCTACGTCACCGGCCTGCAGTCCGCCGGCGTCGCCGCCTGCACCAAGCACTTCCCGGGCCACGGCGACACGGAGGTCGACTCCCACCTCGCCCTCCCGCGCATCGACGCGGAACCAGCGGTGCTCCAGGACCGCGAACTCGCCCCGTTCCGCGCGGCGATCACCGCCGGCACGCGGGCGGTGATGAGCGCGCACATCCTCGTCCCGGCCCTGGACCCGGACCGCCCGGCAACGTTGTCCCGGCGCATCCTGACCGACCTGCTGCGCGACGAGCTCGCCTACGACGGCCTGATCGTCACCGACGGCATGGAGATGCGGGCGATCGCCGGGACGTACGGCATCGAGCGCGGCAGCGTCCTCGCCATCGCGGCCGGTGCCGACGCCATCTGCGTGGGGGGCGGCCTGGCGGACGACGAGACGGTACGACGGCTGCGGGACGCCCTGGTGGCGGCGGTCCGCTCCGGCGAGCTGGCCGAGGAACGGCTCGCCGAGGCCGCGGAACGCGTACGGGCGCTGGCACGGTGGACGGCGTCGGCGGCAGCGGACGGCGCCGGCCCACACCGGCCGCCCGTCGCCGACATCGGACTGCTCGCGGCGCGCCGCGCGCTGACGGTCACCGGCGAAGAGGGCTTCACCCCGCTCACCGAGCCGCCCTACGTCGCCGCCCTCACCCCCGTCGCCAACATCGCGGTCGGCGACGAGACCCCGTGGGGCGTGGCCGCCGAACTGCTCCGCCTGCTTCCCGGCACGGAGACCGGCAGCTTCGCCGGGGAGGCGGCGGGCCGTGCGGCGCTGGCGGCCGCCGGGCCCCGGCGGATCGTGGCGGTGGTCCGCGACGAGCACCGCCACCCCTGGATGGCCTCCGCCCTGGACACGCTCCTCGCGCAGCGTCCCGACACCATCGTGGTCGAGATGGGCGTGCCCCAGGCCGCTCCTCGCGGCGCCCTGCACATCGCCACCCACGGGGCGGCACGGGTGTGCGGTCGGGCGGCGGCGGAGGTCATCGCGGGCCGTTGAGCCGTGGCGGGGAGGACGCCGGGTCCGGGTGCCGTCCGGACCCGGCGTCCTCCTTGTGAGGCGTCTTCCTTGTGAGGGGGCTAGATGCCCTGCCAGTCGGGCTTGTTGGCGTAGGTGTGCCGGAAGTAGTCGGCGAGCTTCAGCTTGGACGCGGCGGCCTCGTCCACGACGACGGTCGCGTGCGGGTGGAGTTGGAGCGCGGAGGCCGGGCAGACGGCGGCCACCGGGCCCTCGACGGTCGCGGCGACCGCGTCCGCCTTGCCCTCGCCGGTCGCCAGCAGCACCAGGTGCCGCGCCTCGAGGATGGTGCCTATGCCCTGGGTGATCACATGGTGCGGCACCTGGTCGATGTCGCCGTCGAAGAAGCGGGCGTTGTCGATACGGGTCTGCTCGGTGAGCGTCTTGATGCGGGTGCGGGAGGCGAGCGAGGAGCACGGCTCGTTGAACCCGATGTGCCCGTCGGTCCCGATCCCGAGCAGCTGCAGATCCACGCCGCCGGCCTCGGTGAGCGCCCTGTCGTACGCCGCGCACGCGGCCTGGACGTCCTCCGCGGTGCCGTCGGGCCCCAGGAAGGCGTCCATGCCTATGCCGAGCGGCTCCAGCACCTCTCGCCGGAGGACGGAACGGTACGACTCCGGATGGTCCGCGGGGAGTCCGACGTACTCGTCGAGCTGGGCGACGCGCGCCCGCGAAAGGTCCACGGCACCGGAACGCGCCCTCGCTGCCAGGGCCTCGTACACCGGCAACGGTGTCGACCCGGTGGCCACACCGAGCAGGGCGTCGGGCTTGCGTCGGAGCAGCTGTGCCATGGCCTCGGCGATGAGCTCGCCACCCGCCTGGGCGTCCGGAACGATGACAACTTCCACGCTGGGCCTGCCGATCTGAGGAGAGGGACTGGAACCAGGGAGAGGGACCATGTGGTTTAGACCAATCTAACAGAGGTGGGGCCGGCGCAGGGCTGCGGACAGGGGTACAGGCGGGAGGTGGGAAGGCGGTTCGGCGGGAGCCGGCGGCGCCCGGAACGCGGGCCCGGCCGAGGCCGCCCGCCTGGCGGATTCGGGCCGGCAGGCGTGCAGATCTGCCGCGCTCTGCCCGGTGTCACCGGGCGCAGATCCGCCACTGCCTCCCCGCCGAGGCATCGCCGGGTCCGAGGGGGTGGAATAGGAGCCGTCAGGACAGAGCGAGAGGCACTGCCCAGCCCGGGAGGAACCCCCATGACGCCGACGACACCGGACCCTCAGCGAGACCTCCCGGGACGGACCATGGCCCGGGAGATGGCCGAACAGCCCGCCGTGCTGCGCCGCATCCTCGACGAGGGGGCGCCGCGCATCCGGGAGGTGGCCCGCGAGGTCGCCGCCCGCAAGCCCCGGTTCGTGCTGCTGACGGCCCGCGGCACCTCGGACAACGCCGCGCTCTACGCCAAGTACCTCCTGGAGATCCGCCTCGGCCTGCCCTGCGGTCTCACCTCGATGTCCACGACCACGGCCTACGGCGCCCGCCCCGACCTCACCGACGTCCTCGTCATCACCGTCAGTCAGTCCGGCGGCTCCCCGGACCTGGTCGCCTCGACGCGGGCCGCCCGCGAGGCTGGCGCCCTCACGCTCGCCGTGACCAACAACCCGGACTCACCGCTGGCCGCCGTCTCCGAGTACCACATCGACGTCATGGCCGGTGAGGAGAAGGCCCTCCCTGCGACCAAGACCTACACCGCCTCCCTCCTCGCCCTCTATCTCTTCGTCGAAGGGCTGCGCGGCGGCGACGGCGCCCCCGCGAAGGCACTGCCCGACCTCGCCGAGCAACTCCTCGCCCGCCAGGACGAGGTCCGCACCCTCGCCGCCCGCTACCGCTTCGCCGAGCGCATGGTCATCACCTCGCGCGGCTACGGCTACCCCACCGCCAAGGAAGCCGCCCTGAAGCTGATGGAGACCAGCTACATCCCCGCGCTCTCCTACTCCGGCGCCGATCTCCTGCACGGCCCGCTCGCCATGGTCGACAACGTCTCGCCGGTCATCGCCGTCGTGACGGACGGCAAGGGCGGCGCCGCGCTCCAGCCCGTACTCGACCGGCTGCGCGGCCGCGGCGCCGACCTCGTCGTCATCGGGCCGACCAGCCAGGTCGAGCAGGCATCGGCGGGGTTCGTCCTGCCGACCGAGGGCGTGGCCGAGGAGGTCCAGCCGATCCTGGAGATCATCCCGCTCCAGCTCCTCGCGTACGAGGTCACCATCGCCCGCGGCCAGGACCCGGACGCCCCGCGCGCCCTGGCGAAGGTCACGGAGACGCACTGATAGCGGCTGGACGCGCCGGAAGTGACGGAGACGCACTATAAGGGGCTGGATGTGCCGAAGGTCCGCGGGAGCCCCTAGGTCAGCGAACCTCCCGTCGCGTCCACCCAGCTGCCCGTGACCCACCGGCCGGCGTCCGAGGCCAGGAACGCCACCACGTCGGCGACGTCCGCCGGAGTGCCCACGCGGCCCAGTGCCGATATGGAGGCGGCCCAGGCCGCGCCGTCCTGCGTGCCGTGCAGCAACTCCGCGGTGTTGTCGGTGTCGATGATCCCGGGCGCCACCGAGTTCACGGTGATGCCGCGATGGCCCAGCAGCTTGGACAGGTCGCGGGTGAAGACGTCCAGGGCGCCCTTCGTCATCGCGTAGGCGATCTGCTGCGGCATCGCCGCGGTCCTGGACAGACCGGAGGAGATGTTGATGACACGACCGCCGTCCCTCAACCGGTCCAGGCCGCGGCGCACGATGAAGAACGGCGCCTTCACATTCACCGCGAAGACCTTGTCGTACTCCTCTTCCTCGATCTCCGACAGCGGGCGCGCACCGCCGATCCCCGCGTTGTTGACCAGGATGTCCAGGCCGTCCGCATGGCGGTCGAACGCCTCCCACAGGGCCTGGGCGTCGCCCGGCAGCCCCAGCTCGACGCCGAGCGCGAATGCGGAACCGCCGGCCGCCTCGATCGCCGCGACCGTCTCCTTCGCCGCCGCCTCGTTCCGGCCGTAGTGCACGGCCACCCGCGCACCGTCACGCGCCAGCCGCTCGGCGATTCCCCGGCCGATGCCCCTGCTCGCCCCCGTGACGAGCGCGGTCCTCCCCGCGAGCACGTCCATGCCGATGCCCCCATTCCCTAGCGATCGATACAGAAAAGACCGTACTGCAGGGCCGGGTCATTTCTCTAGCCCCCGCTATAAAATCCATCCCATGGTGGAGAGCCAGGACACCGACCGACGGACCGAGCCGCTGCCCGGTGGGCTGACACGGGCCGCGGTCGAGCGCGAGCCCGCGGCCAAATCGACGCCGGCGCGCGGCGGTTCCGGGTCGTCCCGCCCACGCGGACGCCCCCGTTCCTTCGATCGCGAGACCGCGCTCGAAAAGGCCCTCCTCGCGTTCTGGGAGCACGGCTACGAGGCCACCTCCGTCTCCGACCTCACCCGGGTCATGGGGATCGGTGCGCCGAGCCTGTACGCGGCGTTCGGTGACAAGCGGTCCCTCTTCGAGGAGGTCGTCGGCGTCTACGACGAGCGGTACGGATCCTTCGGCGACCGGGCCCTCGCCGAGGAGCCCACCGCTCGTGCTGCTGTCGAGCGGATGCTGCGCGAGGCCGCCGAGATCTACACCGCTCCCGGGCACCCGCACGGCTGCCTCGTCATCCACGCCGCCGCCAACTGCACGACGCCGGAGATCGAAGAGTCCTTGCGGGCGCGGCGCAACGCCAACATCGACGCCTTCGAGAGTCGTATCCGGGCCGGAGCCGCCGCCGGTGAGCTGCCCGCCGATACCGATGCCCGCACACTCGCCCGGTACGTCGGCGCGATCATCCAGGGCATGTCCCAACAGGCGCGTGACGGGGCCACCCGGGAGGAACTGGAAGCACTCGCCGAGCTCGCCCTGGCCGTCTGGCCCCGCGCACGAACCGACCGGGACTACGCTCCGAGTGGGCCGTCGGGATGGCCGGGACGGATGCGTGCGGACATGGATGTCTGATAAAGAGACAACAACAAACATCCTCAAACGCATGGACACATGCCCCGAGACCCAGGCACCATGGTCTCGCCGGCGTGGTCTAGTCCATCACGCCGACAACCCTAGGTAAAGTAAGTAAAGACACAAGCCCCGCCTTCCCCGCACAGGAAGGCGGACCGAGGAACCGGCGCTCTCTGCCCTGACTGCTCCGGCTCCTCGACCTTCGGCCGACCGGGACCGCACACCCCGCGGCCGTTGATGCTCCGGGCTGCGGTGCCGGGAGGGTTGAGGGTCCCTCCCAGGCGCCGCGGCCCGCGGGTGCTTTCGGGGGCCGTACGTGGCGCCGCATCCCGGGCCGCCTCCCCGGCAGGGTCGTACCGAGGTGCCTGCACCGGCCGATTTCGATCGATGTCCGAACGCCCAGGTACCCTCGCACACGTGCCCTCCATGAACGAACTGGTCCGCCAGCACACCGCCCTCAGCGACTCCGACCTGGAGTGGCTGCATCTGCTGGTGTCGGAGTGGCAGCTGCTGTCCGACCTCTCCTTCGCCGACCTGGTCCTGTGGGTGCCCACTCTCGACGGCACCCGGTATGTGTCGGTGGCCCAGATGCGCCCCAACACCGGCCCCACGTCCTACCAGGACGACATGGTCGGCCACCTCGTCCCCCGCGGCCGCCGCCCCATGCTGGACGCGGCCCTGGACGAGGGCCGGATCGTGCGCGAGGGCGACCCGGAGTGGCGCGAGGAGGTCCCGGTCCGGGTCGAGTCCATCCCCGTCCGCTGCGGCGGGCGCGTCCTCGGCGTCATCGCGCGCAACACCAACCTGCTGACCGTGCGCACCCCGAGCCGCCTGGAGCTCACCTACCTCCAGAGCGCCTCCGACCTGGCCCAGATGATCGCGGCCGGCGCCTTCCCGTTCCCCGACCAGCAGGTCGACATGGACGCCTCACCGCGCGTCGGCGACGGCCTGATCAGGCTCGACGCGGACGGCATCGTCCAGTACGCCTCACCGAACGCGCTGTCGGCGTACCACCGGCTCGGCCTCGCCGCCGACCTCGTCGGCCACCACCTCGGCAAGACCACCGCGGAACTCGCCCCGACCAAGGGGCCGGTGGACGAGGCACTGGTCAAGCTGGCCAGCGGATGGGCGCCGCGCGAGTTCGAGATCGAGGCCAACGACGGGGTGATCCAGTTCCGCGCGATCCCCCTCAAGCCCAAGGGCACGCGCATCGGCTCGCTGGTCCTGCTCCGGGACGTCACCGAACTGCGGCGCCGCGAGCGCGAGTTGATCACCAAGGACGCGACCATCCGGGAGATCCACCACCGGGTGAAGAACAACCTCCAGACGGTCGCCGCCCTGCTCCGCCTGCAGGCCCGCCGCATCGAGTCCGATCGTGGCAGGGAGGCCCTCGAGGAGGCCGTGCGACGGGTCGGCTCGATCGCCATCGTCCATGAGACGCTGTCCCAGAACCTGGACGAGCGCGTGGAGTTCGACGAGATCGCCGACCGGGTGCTCGCCATGGTCGCGGAGATCTCGCCCGGCATGGTCACCGGCCGGCGCAGCGGCCGCTTCGGCATCCTCGACGCGGAGGTCGCCACGCCGCTGTCCATGGTGCTCACCGAGGTCCTGCAGAACGCGCTGGAGCACGGCTTCCGTCAGGGCGACACCGGCACGGTCGAGGTCTCGGCCGTCCGCGGCGGTACGCCGAAGGAGGCGCGCCTCCTGGTCACCGTCCAGGACGACGGGGTCGGCCTGCCCGAGGGCTTCGATCCGCAGACCGCGGGCAACCTCGGACTGCAGATCGTGCGGACGCTGGTGGAGGGCGAGTTGGGCGGGACCTTCGACATGGTCCCGGCCCCGGGGCGCGGCACGCGGGTGATCCTGGACATCCCGGTTCGTGCGCAGAAGTGAGCCCGGGCGGCGGCCGAGCCGGTACGGACACCGCCGTTCCCCGGCCCCTGAGGGCATCGTCCCCACAGCAATGAGCCCCGGACCACCAAGTGGTCCGGGGCTAAAGCTCGTTGGTGCCAGCTGCTGCTAGCGACTGCGCGCTGCGGCTCGGGGGCGGGAGAAGCGTACTCGCTGTACGCGCCGCCAAGCTCAGGCTCGTTGGGGCGGGTGTGTCAGGCGGAGGCCTGACGGGCCCGGTTGCGGGCGGCGCGGCGCTTCATGGCGCGGCGCTCGTCCTCGCTGAGACCACCCCAGACGCCGGAGTCCTGGCCGGACTCGAGCGCCCACTGCAGGCACTGCTCGATAACCGGGCAGCGACGGCAGACGGCCTTGGCTTCCTCGATCTGCAGCAGCGCAGGACCAGTGTTGCCGATGGGGAAGAAGAGCTCGGGGTCTTCCTCGCGGCAAACGGCGTTGTGACGCCAGTCCATGGCTGCTACCTCTCCGTGGTATTACGTGCAGATTGCTTGTGAATGTGAACGCTTTCACGAATCCCTCAACAAGTGAAGGGCCGATCGTCAGACTCACTGACGTGGTCCTGTGAATTGAGGAGGGGTTCGAGCGCTCTCGATGGAAGCCGGTGTTGCGGGCTGTCCCGAGCGCCACGTAGAGACTCGCAAACCTCAGCGGCGGATACAACCCCTTCCGGAAAGTTTTTTTTGATTCCTTGGTGTCGACTAGGTCACAGCCGTACTTCCAAGGGGTGGATCCTGGCCTAAACGTTCGAGTGAAAGGACTTTAGCCCCTTCTGCTCACACAATCACACGCAGTGCACGGCGTACGCCTGTGAACGTCACGCTCGTACGCACCCCGAGGTGGTCACCGTCCATCTGAAGGGGGAGGGGCGCCTTGGAATGCAAGGTGAACCCGGTCAGGTCGTGCAGCGCGACCACATGCCTGCCCCGGGGCCCCCGCTCGGGGGACGAAGTGAGCAACTGGGTCGCATACCGGGCAACCGAGGCCGTCGAGAGGCGGCTGAGGGCCAGCACGTCGAGGCCGGTATCGAACGAGGCCTTAGGCGAGGCGTACACCGGACGGTTGCCGAGAAACGTCCAGGGCGCGGTGTTGCAGATTATGGACATGACCAGATCCGTGACCGGCTCCTCGCCCGCCCGCTCCAGAGTGATCGTGCCGTGCCTGCGATGCGGTTCCTCCAGGAACTGGCGGACCATCTGGCGCAGATAGAGCGCATGCGTGGACCGCTTGCCCTGCTCCCGCTGCTGCTCCACTCGGCCCACCACTCCCGCGTCGAAGCCGAAGCCTGCGTTGAAGGTGAACCAGCGGGAGGGCACCGCCTCGTCCTCGGTGCCCGGGGTGCCCGCGGCGAGACCGAGGCCGACCACACGCTCACGGCGCTCGCGCAGGCCGTCGAGGATGGCGCCGGTGGCCTCCACGACGTCGTTGGGCAGGCCGAGGGCGCGGGCGAAGACGTTGGTCGAGCCGCCGGGCACCACGGCGAGCAGGGGGAGGCGGTCGGGGTCGGGGCCGTGGTGCAGCAGGCCGTTGACGACCTCGTTGACCGTGCCGTCGCCGCCGAGCGCCACGACCAGGTCTATGTCCTCGCTCTCCGCGGCCTGCCGGCCGAGGTCCCGGGCGTGCCCCCGGTACTCGGTGGTCACCGCCTCGAGCTTCATCTCGCTCGCCAGAGCGTGGATGAGGACATCACGGGTACGTGCGCTTGTGGTGGTTGCCGCCGGATTGACCACGAGAAGTGCACGCATGGTGTGCAGAGTACCTACTGGGCGGTACTCGGCCCTAGCCCGGGTAGGGATCGGGTAAGAGGGCCGGGAGTGGTCCTGGGCACAGAGGGGCCGAAGGCGTCGGCCGCGGTGGCCGGGGGCGAGGGCTACCCTTCAGGGGTGAGCGCTGAGCAGAACCCCACCCCTGAGACCCGCGAAGCCGGGCCCCGCCCCACGCGGCTGACCGCCGCGGCGGCGCTGGCCGGCCTGGAGGGGCTGGCCCTGGTCGGGGGCGGCGTCTGGACGCTCGTCCTCGGCCTCACGGGCTCGCCGGACGACCGTCAGCAGGCCGTCACTCTCGGCATCACCCTGATCGTGCTCGCGCTGCTCCCTCTGCTGGCCGCGCGGGGTCTGCTGCTGCGGCGCGGCTGGAGCCGGGGGCCCGCCGTCATCACCCAGATCATGGCGCTGCCGGTGGCGTACAACCTGCTCCGCGCCGACAGCGTCGCGATCCCGGTCGGCATCGTGCTCGCGGGCGTCGCGGTGACGGCCCTGGTGCTCCTCGTGAACCCGGCGACGACGCAGGCCCTCGGGATCCGCGGGCCCGGCCGCGCGGAGGAGCCGAAGCGGTAGGCGGCGCCCGGCTCTGCGGAGGAGCCGAAGCGGTGGCCGGCGTCGAAGAGCCGGCCGGCGTCCGGCCACGCGGGGCAGCCGGAGAGTAGCCGACGTCCGGCCGTGTCGGCTCGGCGTCGCGACGCCGAGCACAGGACCGCGCCTGATTTCCCTGCCCGACGACACCGGCGACAGCAGCGACCCGCCGACACCGGCGACATCGCGGCCGTCGCGGCCCTTCCGCGCCCCGAGCCTGCGCGAGGGTGGGGCGCCGGCCGTCGCGGGGCGCCGCTGACCGGCAGCCCCGCGTGCCGCCGTCCTACTCCTCCACCAGCAGCTTGTCCCGCAGCTGGGCCAGCGTCCGGGCCAGCAGACGCGAGACGTGCATCTGCGAGATGCCGACCTCCTGTGCGATCTGCGACTGGGTCATGTTGCCGAAGAAGCGCAGCAGCAGGATCCGCTTCTCCCGCGGCGGAAGGTCCTCAAGCAGCGGCTTGAGCGACTCGCGGTACTCGACGCCCTCCAGCGCCTCGTCCTCCGCGCCGAGCGTGTCGGCGACCGCCGGGGACTCGTCGTCCGTGTCGGGGACGTCCAGGGACAGCGTCGAGTACGCGTTGGCGGACTCCAGGCCCTCCAGGACCTCCTCCTCCGAGATGGCCAGCTTCTCGGCCAGTTCGTGGACCGTCGGAGAGCGGCCGTGCTGCTGGGACAGCTCGGCCGTGGCCGTCGTCAGGGCCAGGCGCAGCTCCTGCAGCCGCCGCGGCACCCGCACCGCCCAGCCCTTGTCGCGGAAGTGCCGCTTGATCTCGCCGACGACCGTCGGGGTCGCGTAGGTCGAGAACTCGACGCCCCGCTCCGGGTCGAAGCGGTCGACCGACTTGATCAGCCCGATGGTGGCGACCTGGGTCAGATCGTCCAGCGGCTCGCCGCGGTTGCGGAAGCGGCGTGCGAGGTGCTCGACGAGCGGCAGGTGCATACGGACCAGCTTGTTGCGCAGCTCCGCGTACTCCGGGCTGCCTTCCTTCAGCTTGCGCAGTTCGACGAACATCGCCCGCGCGCCGCTGCGGTCCTGTGGGTCGTGCTGTGCGCCGACCGGCACACCCTGCTCAGCGTTTCGCTCGTGCTCGCTCATCGTCCCGCCCGTCGTCCGCCGCCCTCCGGAGGACGTGCCCGTGGCTCCGCCTGCATCCCGTCGTGCGCCGCCCCGGACGGAGAGCGCCTCGTCCGCTCCGGCCGGACCCGTCTGCACGGGTGCCATGACCGCCGACGCCTGGCCCTCCGGGTGCGGACGGGCCTGCTCGGGGATGCCGTCCACGCCTTCCGCCATGCGCGGCGGCCCACCCGGGCCGCCCGCGCTCCCGGCGGAGAACTTCCGTGTGCCGCGCTCTTCGTCCCGCACCGGCCCGTCCCCGTTCGTCACGCCGGCCCGGGTCCCGCGCCGCGCTGTTTGTAGAGGCTGATGGACACGGTCTTGTCGTCGGAGACCGCGGAGGAGACCTTGCCGGCCAGGGCCGACAGGACCGTCCAGGCGAAAGTGTCCCGCGAGGGGGCATGACCGTCCGTGGTCGGGGCCGCGACCGTGACCTCCAGCGAGTCGTCGATGAGCCGGAAGACACAGCTGAGCACCGAGCCGGGCACGGCCTGCTGCAGCAGGATCGCGCAGGCCTCGTCGACCGCGATGCGCAGGTCCTCGATCTCGTCGAGGGTGAAGTCCAAACGGGCCGCGAGACCGGCCGTGGCCGTGCGCAGCACCGACAGGTAGGCACCCGCAGCCGGCAGCCGGACTTCCACGAAGTCCTGGGTCGCGGGCTCGCCTGCGATCTGGGACACCCTCACCTCCAAGGTGGTACAAGCTGTTTCGGGGGCCGAGGGTTGCCCCCGGGGTAACGCCCCTCGTGGTTCAGCGGTGACGCTATCGCGCTCTCAACGTACCTGTCCCCGGGACCCCGACCCCTTGCTGTCACTCATAGTAAACCCATGTATACGCACAGTGGCTAGGGGTCTGGCGGAACCAATCGGGAAGGCACGCGCCGCTTTGACGTACCCGGACGTCAGACCGGCGAACCGTCCGGGTCCAGGGTCACACGCGCGCCGGTCCGCGGTCACACGAGTACATGGTCGACGAAGCACCAGCGCCAGTTCTCACCCGGTTCGAACGTGCGCATCACCGGGTGGCCGCTGGCCTCGTGGTGCGCCGTGGCGTGCCGCAGGGGCGAGGAGTCGCAGCAGCCCACGTGTCCGCACTCCAGGCACAGACGCAGTTGCACCGGGTGCGTACCGGCGGCGAGGCACTCCAGGCAGGTCTCGCTCTGGGGCTTGGGCTCGGGGTCCGGCAGCGCGTCGCCGTGCGTGCACTGTTTCATGATGGCCAGATTACGACGGGTCCGCGGGAAGCGGCGCCGAAAAAGAGGGTGGGCGGAAGACGATGAACGTGGTGCCACTGCTGTTGCTGGTCGCCGGTAGCGCGGCCGTCGCCGGGGCGGCACGCCGGACCCCGGTGCCGGCGCCGCTGCTGCTGGTCGCCGTGGGTCTCGCGGTCTCGTACCTGCCCGGGGTGCCCGAGTACACCCTCGACCCCGAGATCGTCCTGCCGCTGGTGCTGCCCCCGCTGCTGTACACGGCGGCCGCCGACAGCTCCTACCTGGACCTGAGGGCGCAGATGCGGCCGGTCGCCCTGCTGTCCGTCGGATACGTGCTCTTCGCGACGCTCGCCGTGGGCTGGGCGACGTATCTGATCGTGCCGGGCCTGCCGCTGACGGCGGCGCTGGTCCTGGGTGCGGTGGTCGCGCCGCCGGACGCGGTCGCGGCGACGGCGGTCGCCCGGCGGGTGGGCCTCCCCTCGCGGATCACCACGATCCTGCAGGGGGAGTCGCTGGTGAACGACGCGACCGCGATCACCGCGTACAAAGTGGCGCTGGCCGCGGCGGTCGGCGAAGGCGCGACCTGGTCGGGCGGCGTGCGGGAGTTCCTGCTCGCGGCGGTCGGCGGTGTGGTGATCGGTCTGCTGCTGATGATGCCGATCCACTGGCTGCGCACCCACCTGAAGGAGGCGCTGCTGCAGAACACACTCTCCTTGTTGATCCCGTTCGTCGCCTACGGCGCCGCGGAATGGGTGCACGCCTCCGGTGTTCTCGCCGTGGTCGTCGTCGCCCTCTACCTCGGCTACCACAACTATCAGGTCGACTTCGCGACCCGGCTCCAGGAGGAGGCGGTGTGGAAGATGGTCGCGTTCGTGCTGGAGTCGGCGGTGTTCGCGCTCATCGGACTGCAGCTGCCGGTCGTCCTCAGGGGGCTCGGTCCGTACGAGGGCACGCGCGCGGCCTGGTACGCGGTGGCCGTGTTCCTGGTGGTCGTCGTGTCCCGGTTCGTCTGGGTGTACCCGGCGACCTTCCTGCCGCGTGCGCTCTTCCGCCGCGTCCGGGAGCGCGAGGACAACCCGACGTGGAAGGGGCCGTTGATCATCGGCTGGGCGGGGATGAGGGGGGTCGTGTCACTCGCGATCGCCTTTTCGATCCCGCGGGCCGTGCACGGCGGCGGCCCGTTCCCCGACCGCAACCTGATCCTCTTCCTGACCTTCACGACGGTGATCGGCACACTGGTGGTGCAGGGACTGAGCCTGCCACCGATCATCCGGCTGCTGCGCCTGCCGGGGCGTGACCCCCAGGCGGAGACGCTCGCGGAGGCGAACGCGCAGGCACAGGCGTCCCGGGCCGCCGAGCAGCGCCTCGAGGAACTCCTGGAGGACGAGCGCAACGCACTGCCGCCGCCACTGGCCGACCGGCTCCGCACCGTCCTGGAGCGCCGCCGCAACGCTGTCTGGGAGCGGCTCGGCTCGGTGAACCCGGTGACCGGCGAAACAGTCGACGACATCTACCGGCGGCTGTCCCGCGAGATGATCGGCGCCGAGCGGGAGGTCTTCGTCAAGCTCCGCAACCACCGCTACATCGACGACGAGATGCTCCGCACCCTGCTGCGCCGCCTGGACCTGGAGGAGGCGGCGGCGTACCGGGAGGCGACATGAGCCCCGGGCCGGGTCAGGGCTCCCCTAGGGGAAGGGGCGACCCGTGATCACGGCCGCCACCGTCGTCCCCCTCGGGAACGCCCCCTCCCGGGTCAGCGTGACCAGTCCGTACAGCAGCTTGGCGACATAGAGACGTTCCACCGGCAGGCCGTGGCGGGAGGCGAAGTCGGCCGCGAACGCTTCCAGTTCGGGTGCGGTGCGGCCGTACCCGCCGAAGTGGAAGCGGTCGTCGAGGGACCAGGTGCCGCGGCGGGCACCGAAGGCCCGGGTCTGCAGGGCGGTCACCTCGGCGGTCAGGAAGCCGCCCTTCAGGACGGGGATGCCCAGGGCTCGCTGGCCGGGGGCCAGGCCGGCCGCGAGGCCGGCCAGCGTGCCGCCGGTGCCGCAGGCCACGGCGACCACGTCCGCGCGGCCGCGCAGCTCCTCACCGAGCGCGCGGCAGCCGCGCACGGCGAGGGAGTTGCTCCCGCCCTCCGGAACCACATACGCCTCCTCGGCGTCCGCCGCCCGCAGGATGCCAGTCAGCGTCTCCGGCTCCGCCTTGTGGCGATACATCGACCTGTCGATGAAGTGCAGTCGCATGCCGTCGGCCCTGCATCGGGCCAGCGAGGGGTTGAGCGGGCGGTCGGCGAGCTCCCCGCCGCGGACCACTCCGATCGTCTCCAGCCCCAGCAGCCGGCCCGCGGCGGCCGTGGCCCGCAGATGGTTGGAGTACGCGCCCCCGAAGGTGAGCAGGGGGCGGCCTGCCGCGGCCCGCAGGTTGGGGGCGAGCTTGCGCCACTTGTTGCCGACCAGGTCCGGGTGGATCAGGTCGTCGCGCTTGAGCAGCAGCCGCACGCCGTACCGCGCGAACCGCTCGTCCACGACCTCCCGCAGCGGCGACGGCAGGCGCGGGCGCAGCGCGGTCGCCGGGTCGGGCGTTTCGCGTTCGCTTCGGGCGTCATTGCTGGTCACTCCGCCATTGTCGAACACCGGCCACCGGCCGAGGGCGCTCGGAAACCCGCGCTCAAGTGCCCAGGGCAGCAATGATCCATTCCCGCTCTTTCGTGTAATGGTGCGACCACGCTGCGTGATGGAAGGCTTGTCCTCGCAGATCGGATGCATGACCGGGAGGGGCATCACCAATGTCGGTAGGCGAAGAGGTCCGCGCCGAGGAGAACAGGCCGCAGCAGAGCCTCGGCACCGCGGCGGCGCGGAACCTGGCCACCACCACCAAGTCCGCACCCCAGATGCAGGAGATCAGCTCACGGTGGCTGCTGCGCACGCTGCCGTGGGTGAACGTGCAGGGTGGCACGTACCGGGTCAACCGCCGCCTGACCTACGCGGTGGGCGACGGCCGTGTGACCTTCGTGAAGACCGGTGACCAGGTCGCGGTCATCCCCGCGGAGCTGGGCGAGCTGCCCGCCCTGCGCGCGTACGACGACCTGGACGTGCTCGGTGAACTCGCCCAGCGCTGCCAGCAGCGCAGGTTCGCACCGGGGGACGTGCTTGCCGAGTTCGGCAGTCAGGCCGACGAGGTGTTCCTGCTCGCGCACGGCAAGGTGGAGAAGATCGGCACGGGCCCCTACGGGGACGACGCGGTGCTCGGCGTCCTCGCCGACGGCGCCTACTTCGGCGACCAGGCGCTGCTCGACCCGGACGCCATCTGGGAGTACACGGCCCGCGCGGTCACCACCTGCACGGTGCTCGCCCTGCCCCGCCGGGACGTCGACCAGATCGCGGAGCGGGCCCAGTCGCTGCGCGACCACCTCCACCGGCAGCGCTCGATCCCCGCCCAGCGCACCAACAAGTACGGCGAGAAGGCGATCGACCTCGCCGCCGGCCACACCGGTGAGCCGGAGATCCCGCACACCTTCGTCGACTACGAGGCCTCGCCCCGCGAGTACGAGCTGAGCATCGCCCAGACCGTCCTGCGCATCCACACGCGCGTGGCCGACCTCTACAACCAGCCGATGAACCAGACCGAGCACCAGCTCCGGCTGACGGTCGAGGCACTCAAGGAGCGCCAGGAGCACGAGCTCATCAACAACCTCGACTTCGGGCTCCTCAGCAACTGCGAGTACGACCAGCGGTTGCAGCCGCACGACGGCGTGCCGAGCCCCGACGACATGGACGAGCTGCTCAGCAGGCGGCGCGGCACCAAGTTGTTCCTCGCCCATCCACGTGCGATCTCCGCGTTCGGCCGCGAACTCAACAAGCGCGGACTCGTCCCGGAGACCATCGACATCGGAGGAAACCGCATCCCCACGTGGCGCGGGGTGCCGATCTACCCGTGCAACAAGATCCCGGTCACCGAGGCCCGTACGACCTCGATCATCGCCATGCGTACCGGGGAGGAGGACCAGGGTGTCATCGGACTCCGTCAGTCCGGTATCCCCGACGAGATCGAACCGAGCCTGTCGGTGCGGTTCATGGGCATCAACGAGCAGGCGGTCATCAGCTATCTGGTGACGGCGTACTACTCGGCCGCCGTCCTGGTCCCGGACGCGCTGGGGGTCCTGGAGAACGTCGAGATCGGCCGCTGGAGGTGATGCTCTTCCTCGGCTCGCCCGCCTGTGGGGGAGCGTTCAAACGCGGCCCGGAAACGGCACTCGGTGTTCCGCCCGTCACCGTGGGTAGATCCTCCGGGTATGTGTCCAGCGGCAGCGGAAGCGTCACCCTCCGCAGACTTACGAGGCGGTTCCATGAGTGAGTTCATGACGGAGCCGAAGCGGGGCCCGGCCCTCACGCGGCGCGGCCCGGCCGGTATCCCGAGGCGGCGTGACCCGCTCCCTGGCCGGCCGGCACCGCCCGACGTACACGAAGCCGCGGCGATACTGGAGCGTGCCCGGGCCACGGTCGACCCCGAGCTGCGCCGGGCCGTCGACTCGCTGCCCGGCTCGATGCGCCGGATCGCGCGCTACCACTTCGGCTGGGAGCACGCGGACGGCACCCCGGCGACCGGCAACGCGGGCAAGGCGATACGGCCCGCGCTCGTGCTCACCGCCGTCCGGGCACTGGGCGGGCAGGAGTCGGCCGCCGTAGGGGCCGCCGCCGCGGTGGAACTCGTCCACAACTTCACGCTGCTGCACGACGATGTGATGGACCGGGACACCACCCGCAGGCACCGCCCCACCGCGTGGACCGTGTTCGGTGACGCCGACGCGATCCTCGCGGGAGACGCCCTGCTGGCGCTGGCCCTGCGGCTGCTCGCCGAGGACCCGCACCCGGCGTCGGGCGCGGCCGCCGGCCGGCTCGCGGACTGCGTCGTCGAGCTGTGCGCCGGGCAGCACGCGGACACGGCCATGGAGCGGCGCGGCCCCCACGAGGTCACCCTCGCGGAGGTGCTCGCCATGGCGGAGGCGAAGACGGGCGCCCTCCTCGGCTGTGCCTGTGCGCTCGGCGCTCTGTACGCGGGAGCGGACGCGGCGGACGTGGAGGCGCTGGACGCGTTCGGCCGTGAGGCGGGGCTCGCCTTCCAGCTCATCGACGACGTGATCGGCATCTGGGGCGACCCCAGCCGCACCGGCAAGCCGGCGGGCGCGGACCTCATGGCCCGCAAGAAGTCGCTGCCCGTGGTCGCCGCGCTCGCCTCCGGTACACCGGCGGCGGCCGACCTCGCGGAGCTGTACGAGGGGCCGTACAGGGAAGGGGAGTTGGAGCGCACCGTGCTCGCCGTCGAGAGGGCGGGCGGTCGTGACTGGGCGCAGTCGCAGGCGGCCGACCGGATGGGCCGGGCGATGCAGGAGCTGTCCCGCGCGGTTCCCGACCCGGACGCGGCGGGTGATCTGCTGGCGCTGGCCGAGTTCGTCACCCGGCGCAGCACCTGACAGGCACCACCGCTGGACCCCGGAGACCCGGGCCCGCGCGGCTCCTGACCCCGCGCGGTCCCGGAGGCTCCGGCCCGGGGCGGGCCCCCGCACCTCCCCGCGATGTGCGGGGGCCCGCCCCTTCCCACCCGCGTCGCCCCGGCCGATCGAGTTCCGGTTAGGCTGCAACCGCCGTACGGTCAGGGCTAGTTGACGTGAAGGGGTGGGCTGATGGGCGTGGCGATTCGGGCGGCTGACCGAGGCGACCGGGAGCTGGTCGTCCGGCTGCTGGACGATGCGTTCCAGGACGACCCGGTCAGCAGCTGGGTCTTCCCTGGCGAGGAGTACCGTCGCAGGACGCACCACCGGCTGATGGCCGCGTTCACCGACATCGTGCTCGCCGAGGGACGCATCGACGTGACCGAGGACGGCACGGCCTGCGCGCTGTGGCTGTCCGTACCCGCGGGTGACCACTCGGCGGACGGGGGCGAGGACGGGGCGGAGGCCGAGGAGGGGGACGACGGGGCGCGGCTGCGCGAGGCCGTCGACCCGGAGAACGAGCGCGTGGAGCGGATCGCCCGGCTGATGGCCGAGGCGCACCCCGCGGACCGCGCCCACGAATACCTGTGGATGATCGGCGTGGCCCCCGGGCACCAGGGCCAGGGCCTGGGCACCGCGCTCGTCCAGCACGTCCTCGACCGCTGCGACAGCGAGGGCCGGCCCGCCTATCTGGAGGCGAGCAGCGCCCGCAGCACCCGGCTGTACGAACGCCTCGGCTTCGCCTTCACCGGACGCACCCTGGACCTCCCCGACGGCCTGCGGATGTGGCCGATGTGGCGCGAGCCGCGCTGAAAGACCGCTGAACCTGGCGACGCGGTCGAACGGCGGGCACAGGCCCCCGGACCCGGCCTGGACAGTGGAGGGCGTTCAGGTCGGCCGTCACGAACTGGTCTTGGACGCCCTCGTTGCGTCAGCGAGCGGCGGATGGTCGGCCGCGCCGGCAGATGCCTTCCGCGCGGGCGCGGGCACGCTCATGGCGTTGCGCGGTCAGGACATCGGGCGGGCAGTGGAACAAGGGGCGTGATGCAGGTCACAAGGAAAAGGTGACAGGGTGTTGTCGCGGACAGCTGCAACCGTCGACGCATGACGATCACAGACGAGGACTGCCTCGCCGAGACACTGGAATTCAACGCCCAGTTCGAGGCTGCTGCCGCGAGCCGTCCACCTCGTGGGCAAGCGCCGAATGCAGACGTGCTGGCGCTTCTGCGGCACAACCGACTCGGTGGCGACACGCCACCAGTGCGATTGCCGCAGGGCCAGGACCGCCTCGTCGCGGACGGGGTGAAGGTCCGGGCGTTCGTGCCGGAACACGTCGACGGCGTGTACCTGCACATACACGGCGGTGGCTGGGCGTTCGGCTCTGCGGACGGGCAGGACAAGAAGCTGTGGCGGCTTGCCGTGGAAGCCCGGCTGGCCGTGATGAGCGTGGACTACCGCCTGGCACCGGAGCACCCGTTCCCCGCCGGCCCCGACGACTGCGAAGCGGCCGCCCGGTGGCTGGTGGACCATGCCGAGGCCGAGTTCGGTACTGGGCGGCTGCTGATCGGCGGCGAGTCGGCCGGTGCCCATCTGAGCGTCCTGACCCTGCTACGACTTCGTGACCGGCACGGCATCACCGGCGCGTTCCGTGCGGCCCACCTGGCCTTCGGCCCGTACGACCTGTCGATGACACCGAGCCAGCGGCTGTTCGGCTCCCGGCGGTTGCTGAGCAACTCCGAGTCGATGAAGGGAAGTTACGAGCTTTTCACGCCGGGATTGGGCCCGGAGGAGCGCCGCGACCCGGAGGTCTCGCCGCTGTACGCCGATCTGAGAGGCCTGCCGTCCGCCCGGATCGTGGTCGGCACTCAAGACCCGCTGCTGGACGACTCCCTCTTCCTGGCCCAGCGGTGGCAGGCGGCCGGGGCGCCCGTCCAACTCGGCGTCGTCGCGGGCGCGATGCACGGCTTCACCCTGTTCCCGTTGACCATCACCGCACGTGAACAGCAGCGGGAGCGGGACTTCCTGGCCGGCGCGGGACGGTAGCGTCGGCCCCATGAACCGCACTCCTCGGCTCTACGCGCTGGTGGAAGAGCTGCGCGCCGCGGCGCCGCGAGCGTTGACGGTCGCCGCGCTCGCCGCGCGGTTCGAGGTGAGCACGCGCACGGTGCAACGCGATCTCCAAGCGCTGATGGAGGCGGGTGCCCCGGTGCGCACCACAACCGGGCGGGGCGGCGGCTGGTCGATCGACCCGGCGATGACCCTCCCGCCGATCCGCTTCACCGCCGAAGAGGCCGCGGCGCTGGTCGCCGCGCTCGCCACCGCCGAGGCATCCGCCCCCTACGCCGGCCCGGTCCGTACCGCGTCCCAGAAGATCGCGACCTCGATGACCGGCCCCGCCTCGACGGCGGCTCAGGAACTCGCCGCCCGAATCGTCGCGCTGCCGACGCGGACCGCGGAGTCGGTCTGGACCGCGGTGGAGCAGGCTCTCACCGACAACACGGTGCTGCGACTGTCCTACGTCGACGCGGCCGGGCAGGAGAGCGACCGCGCCGTTGAACCAGCAGGACTGCTCACCGCCGACGGCAAGTGGTACCTCATCGCCTGGTGCCGCACGCGGCAGGCCGGTCGAGGCTTCCGACTGGACCGCATCACCGCAGCGGCTCCGACCGGTGAGCAGGCGCGACCCCATGCCCTGGCCGACCTGCTGCTCGGCTCGGCCGCCGCCGGCGCGGTACAGCCCACCGCGCTGGCTTCGCTCATACCTCCGCCATGACAATCGGAACTGCTCGTCTAGGCTGGAGGCATGGGCAGTCAGGACCCCGTCTGCCCGTCCTGCGGGCAGCCCGTCGCCACCGTCGTACGGCGCCACAAGACGCTGGGCGCCGTCGTGCCCGTATGGCGCCCCGGCCCCTGCCGGAACCCGCAGTGCCCGGCGTATGCGTCCCGGGAACCCGAGGAGACGCAGCCGAAACGCCACGGCGAGCGCACCAGGAGAGACCGTTAGCCCGGCAGGCCGCCCGTCCAGGGGTCGCGGCCCGTCAGGCAGTAGGTGCCGCCCGCCGGGTCGCTCATCACGGTCCAGTGGGTGCCGTCGGCGACGTGTGTGGCGCCGAGCCGCTCGTGCCAGGCCCGGGCCGCCTGGATGTCAGCGCACGCGAGGTCCAGGTGGGCCGCGGCGGGGCGGTCGGTGCCGAGGCGTTGCAGCAGGATACGGACGGGGAGGCCGGCAGGTGGTCTGACCACGTGGAACTCCGGGAGCGAGCCGGGGGAGGACTCCCAGCCGGTGAGCTCGCTCCAGAAGGCGACCTCGGCGTCGAACACGGCCGGGGCGAGGTCGAGGCACACCTGGTCGAGGCGCGTCGCCGTGCCGCCGGGGCCCTCGACCGCCTGCGGTCGCGCCGACTCGCCGTGCCAGGGCACCGCGCAGAACAGCACGCCGCCGGGGGAGCGGAGGACCGCCCAGCCGGGATGGTCGGAGACGAGGTCCGCGCCCAGCCGTCGCGCCGCCGCGACGAGCGCGGGAACGTTCTCGACGGCGAGATCGAGATGGGCGCCGCCGCCCGCTCGTACCGCCTGGGCCTTCACACAGGCGTCGCCCGCCTCCGGCACCAGCGTGACGAACTCACCGTCGTCGCCTCGCGGTTCGGACGACTTGGTGCCGGTGACGGCGGTCCAGAAGTCGCCGGCCCGGCCGAACCGCTCGGCGGGCCGGTCGACGAAGACGTACGTCCAGCGGATCGGTTCGCTCATGAGGGGCACGCGGTCTCCCTGGCAGACGGTTCACGGGTTCGTACCGTCTCCCCGCGCCGTCCGGTCAGGCAAACGCGTTTCCCGTGGGTCAGGGGCGGCGGCGCTCGTTGAAGCGCAGCAGGTTGCCCGCCGGGTCGCGGAAGGCGCAGTCCCGTACGCCGTACGGCTGGTCCATGGGTTCCTGGAGGACCTCCGCTCCGGACGCCTGGACGCGGGCGAAGAGGGCGTCGCAGTCATCGGTGGAGAAGATGACACCGCGCAGAAGACCCTTGGCGAGCAGTTCCGCCATCGCACGGCGGTCGGCGGGGGAGGCGTCCGGGTTCGCCGCCGGAGGCTCCAGGACGATCTCCACGTCCGGCTGGAGCGGGGAGCCGACCGTCACCCAGCGCATGCCCTCGAAACCGACGTCGTTGCGCACCTCCAGGCCGAGGACGTCCCGGTAGAAGGCGAGCGCCTTGTCGTGGTCGTCGACGGCGATGAAGCACTGGGAGAGTTTCACGTCCATGAGGCCAGGCTAGAGCGCTATAGCTGCTCACGGGGATCTGTCCGCGTGTCGCCCGGCCGCCCTCGGCGGGGGCGCGTCAGTCCCTTCGCCACGCACGGCGGTATCGCGGCCCCCTGCTCGTGCGACCGCGCCCGGTAGGCGCTCGGGGTCTCGCCGACCAGTTCGGTGAAGCGTGAGCTGAAGGACCCCAGCGAGGTGCAGCCCACGGCGATGCAGACCTCCGTCACGGTCAGGTCGCCGCGTCGCAGCAGCGCCTTGGCCCGCTCGATACGGCGGGTCATGAGGTAGCTGTACGGCGTCTCCCCGTAGGCCTCGCGGAAGCTGCGCTGGAAGTGCCCCGCCGACATCAGCGCGGTGCGCGCCAGCGCCGGTATGTCCAGCGGCTCGGCGTACTCACGGTCCATCCGGTCGCGCGCCCGCCGCAGCCGGACCAGGTCCTCCACATCCACGCCGTCAGCATCGCACGGGCCACTGACAGTGGACCCTGACAGGAGCGGCCCTCGTGCCCTGGCGAGGAAGCCACAAGATCCATGAGGCGCCGCTGACCTACTCGGGTGACGACTGGACATCGCGCTCCTGCTCCCCGACGGGGACGAGCGGACTGTCTGCGGACCGAGGCGGCCCCGGTACGAACCTGCGGCCGCCTCAACCTGGTGGCTTTTTAACCCGGTGGGTCCTCAACCCGGTGGGTCCTCAACCCGGTGGGTCCTCAACCCGGTGGGTCCTCAACCCGGTGGGTCCTCAACCCGGTGGGTCCTCAACCCGGTGGGTCCTCAACCCGGTGGGCCCATGCAGTCAGTCGGCCACGGGTCTCCACTGGTCGGCCTCTCGTGCGGCTGCGCGTGCGCCGAGGAAGCCGACCCCAAGGGACACGGCAGCGCACGCCGTGACGCCGGCCGCGAGGACGGGCCAGGACACGGAGCCCTCGTTGACCAGGGCGATGAAGAAGACCGAGTGCCAGGCGGTGACTGCTCCGGCCGTCACGGTGGCGATGAGCAGGGGGACGGTGAGGTGCCACCAGGTCACGGAGCGGAAGACGCGTCGCTGTCCGGTGAGGACGGCGAGAGGAGCCAGGACGTGACGGATCCGGACGAACTCGGCCGCCGCGCTCAGTGATCCGGCGATCAGAAGGAAGAGGATGCCGGTGACGCCGTAGAGCTGGATCCAGTACGGCATCCGGGTGCGGGAGGAACCGAGCCAGTTGCCGCCCAGTGCGTCCACCTGCAGCGCGGGGTCGGACAGCGTGTAGGCGGCCCTTTTCACCTCGGTGAGCATGCCGGGCCGCGGAGTGACGACGAGGAGGGTCTGTGTGCCGTCCGGCTTCACACTCAAGCGGGAGGTCGCCTCGAAGGTGATGTCGCCGTACCAGCGGCCCATCTCCTGGACGCGGGCATCGCTCCATGCCGACGGTTTGCCCGTGCAGGGCACGCTCAGCGTCTTCAGGTCGGGGCAGGATCCTTCGATCGTCACCCACGGATCCAGCGAGTGGCCCGGATCGTGCAAGGTCCGGGTCAGGAGCAGTGACCCGGACGGAAGCCGGGAGCGGAACCGGTCCGTTTGCGACGTGGTCATGGCGCCGGTGGACACTTCGATCACGGTGTCCTTGATTCGCTGGTGTGTGGCCACCGCAGCCTGCGAGTGCGAGCCGAGTCGGCTCGTCCACACCTGCATCTGGGCGACGATCCCAATGCCGATCACCATGGCCAGGGCGAGCCGCACGATCACCCCTGGGTGCGCTGCCGTCCACCGACCGCCGATCAGGCGTGCCGCGTGCCCCGTCCGGATCCCTTGGTCGGCGAGGGTGGTGCCGAGGCGACGGGTGACGAGTGCGATGACGGAAGAAAGGAACGCCCACATCACCACGGTCCCGGCGGTGAAGACCGGGATCTGCGCCTTGCGTGGCACGTACTGGCTGGTCACCACCAGGGCGGTGCCGACTCCGCAGACGGCCAGGCGCCAGGCCGGGACACGGGACGAGAAGGACGCGGGGCGCGTCGAGGCGCCGTCACGGCGGATGCGGTGGGTGCCGACCACGATGGCCATGACCGCCAGCAGTGATCCCACTGCCGAGACGGCCGCGGTGGGCCAGGCGGACCACACGTCGCGGTGATCGAGGAGGTAGCCGGTGGGGAACAGCCGGGTGTCCCACAGCGAGGCGGCGGCGTACGGAATGAGCGCGGCGAGGGTGCCCCAGACCGCGGGGACGACGGACTCGCCGACGTTGACGATCATTCGATGCTTCCAGGTCGCGCCCAACGCCTGGAGGAGGCCGCTGCGCCGGTCCCGGGTGCGCGAGCCGACCCGTGCCGCGATCACGGTCAGGGCGAGGGCGGGCAGGCCGGCCAGGGACCACAGAGCCATGAGGGGGATGTGGACGGACCGTTGGTCGGCCATCTCTCCGGTGGCTCCGCCTCCGCTGCCGAAGGCCGAGACGTACATCCAGCGGGGATCGTCCTTCGCGGGCGGGGCTGCGACTCGTACGTAGGCGATCCGCTCCGAAGGAGTGACGAGCCCGTCGGCGCCGACTGTTCCGGCGAACATGCCGTACCGGGTGAGGATTCCCTGTGCGCGGCCGGTCCTGATGAGCTCGGGAGACAGCAGCACCTGGCCCGGCTCCGGCCACTTGGCCACACCGGCAGGGCGGGGCGCGCCAGGGGTCAGCGGGTGGACGAACACGACGGACACGGCGACGGTGCCGATCTTGTCTGCCCCCTCCCGGTACATCAGTGCCGCATCCCGCTTGTTGAAGGTGAGCACGGGGCCTCGGGCGTCGGCTCGGGTCTCGCGGCCGTGGTAGGTGGCGAGGGTGGCGACGGTCGCCAGGGTGACGAAGGCGAGGGCGGCTGCTGCCGCGCTCAGGGACCACCGGCGCAGCCGGTCGCCAGGGGCGGAGCGACCGGCTGCCAGGCCGATCCTGAGGAGCGTGCCCACGTTCCCTCTCACCGGGCACCTGCTTCAGCCAGGATGCCGCCCCGCAGCTCGTGGCGGCGGTCGGCCTGCTCCGCCACGGACAGATCGTGGGTGACCAGCAACAGGGCGCAGTCCCGGTCACGGGCCGCTGCGAACAGAAGGCGAGCGACCTCGTCCTTGGCGTCCGGGTCGAGGGCACCGGTGGGCTCGTCCGCGAGGAGCACTGCCGGACGGGTGATGAGGGCGCGAGCGACGGCGGTGCGCTGGCGTTCGCCACCGGAGAGCATGCCGGTGGGGGTCGATCCGGCGGGAACGCCGAGTTCGTCGAGCAGCGCGGTCGCCTCTCGGCGGGCGTCGGACTGACGTTCGTTGTCGAGCAGGAGGGGAAGGGCGACGTTCTCCACCGGGCTGAGTTCGGGAAGGAGTTCACCGAACTGGAAGACCATGCTCATCGTCTCCCGCCGGGCCTGGGCGAGGGCGGTCGGTTTGAGGCGGGTGATCTCCCGGCCTCCTGCGGTGATGGTCCCGGTCTGTGGCTTGATCAGGCCCAGGATGCACATCAGGAGCGTGGATTTGCCGGAGCCGCTCGGCCCGGTGACTGCGACGGACTCGCCCGGGCGGACGGACAGGTCGACGCCGTCGAGGAGGGTGCGCCCCCCGACCTGGTAGCGCAGTCCGCTCACGCGGAGGCCGGATGAATCACCGTGTTTCACAGGAAAATGTTCCTCGTCTCGGAAATGGGGCCGCCGCGCCGGTCCCATACGGGGGTCGGCGCGGCGGAAGAAGCTACCGGGAAGAGTCCGGTTACGGGATCGTCCAGGTGGACGCGCAGTCGTCGGGCGTGCCGTCGTTCTCGTCACACGCCTTGAACTTGTAAATGCGCGATCCGTCGCCGGAGTAGACGGTGGTGCCGGGACCGCTGTGGTTCCACAGGGTCCGCTTGGTGTCCGGGCTGGCCGTGCGGAAGTATTCGGCCTTCGCCGGATCGCCGTCGTTGCTGTTGTCCTTGATTGCGATCTTCCCGCTGTCGCCGCCGGCGGCGGGGGACCAGGCGTGGGCGCCGCCGCCGTAGGAGTCGGCCGCAATCGCGGTCGTGGTCGGGAGTATCAGCCCGGCAGCGAGAAGTGTGCCGGCGATGAACTTCAATCTGTGCACCTGTGAACCTCCTGTGGGGTTTGAGGTGATCAACGTAGGCACATGTGGGAAGCGGGGCCAGAAGGATTTATTGGGTTGACTGTGATTCGGACAATCAGTCGAACAGGCTGGATGCCTTATACCGCTTGAGATGTGTGGCCTGAGTTCGGTCGATAGTTGTCAGAGGTTGACCGGTTCTTTCCGTGCTCTTGGTCGGCGGAATACCCGATTCCATCAGAGGCGGAGTATTCGATTCCAAATAGAGCCCGTGGTGCGAATTCGGTGAGGCGTGCTCATCGAGCGACCCGAGTGATGATTCAGCCGCTCAGGAGACTGTCTTTCAGCCACTGGCGGCAGCCGGGAGGCGTTGGGGGGTGGCGGCCGGCGGCCCCGGTGCGGGCGGGACTCGCGGTCGAAGACGCCCGGGCGGGATCAGCGAGGACGGGGCGGCGCGGCCAGGGAGGACTGCGTGCAGGTCCTGCTCGAAGCGGGGCACGGTGGTGGCGCGCGGGGCACGTCGGGTGACCTTCGCCAGGACTGGCCGGACGGTCCGCTGGTAGCCGGCCTACAGGTGGCGGAGGGGGGTGCGGCTGCCTGCGGCCTGCTGCTCGTGGCCGCGTACGCCGAGCGGCGGGCGTGGCTGAACGCCCTTGTCACTGCCCTCAGTTCGGCTCGGTGCGGGACGTGGCCGGGAAGACGGGCCTGCCGAAGACCGCCGACTCCCGGCGTCCCGGCCCGGTCGGTGAGGCCGTCAGGGACGCCCCTTGACGCACCTCGGCCCTCGACCACCGCCGCTGGAAGACGGCTGGAACTGCCCGCGCGTCCGCCGCCATCACGCTGCGGATCTACGCCCGGCTTTGGCCGGGAGAAGAAGACCGCACCCGGGCCGTCATGGACGCCGTGTTCGGCGGCCTGCGGTCCGGGTGCGGACAGGGGGACACTGCAACCAACGTAATCGCAGGTCAGAGGGCATGATTCAAGATCAGGCCTTCTTGGTCTCCCAGAAGATCTTGTCGATTTGGGCGATGTAGTCCAGCGCCTTCTGGCCCGTCGCCGGGTCCGTCGAGCCCTTGGCGGCCGAGAGGGCCTTCAGGGTGTCGTTGACCAGCTGGTGCAGCTCCGGGTACTTCTCGAAGTGCGGGGCCTTGAAGTAGTCGCTCCACAGCACCGACACGTGGTGCTTGGCGAGCTCGGCACGCTGCTCCTTGATGGTGGTGGCGCGCGCCTGGAAGTGCGGGTCGTCGTTGGCGGCCATCTTCTCCTGGATGGCCTTCACCGACTCCGCCTCGATGCGGGCCTGGGCCGGGTCGTAGACACCACAGGGGAGGTCGCAGTGGGCGCTGACCTTGACCTTCGGGGCAAACAGGCGGGAGAGCATGAAGCTGTCCTTCCTCGTGATCGTCATCTCAGGTGGGACATTACTCCGTAGGGGACCGGTTTTGGCGAGTGCCCCCAGGGGCTTACGCCAAAAGTCCAGGGTGAGACTGGGACTGGTGGAGGAACGGACCGGGGAGGTGCCGGATGATGCCGGAGCTGTCACAGGAGACCGAACGCACGAGGGCGTTGCTGCCGCTGGGGGTGGCGGAGGTCACAGGGCCGTCCATGGTGCCCACGCTCCAGCACGGGGACCGGCTGCTCCTGCAGTACGGGGCCCGGGTGCGACCCGGTGACGTCATCGTGCTGCGTCACCCCTTCCAGCAGGACCTGCTGGTGGTCAAGCGTGCCGTGGAGCTGCGCGAGGGCGGCTGGTGGGTGCTCGGCGACAATCCGTACGCGGGTGGGGACAGCACCGACTACGGCACCGTTCCCGAGGAACTGGTCCTCGGGAAGGTGTGGTTCCGTTACCGCCCGCTCAGGGACGGTCAGCGCTCGGCCTTCGCGCTGCTGCGCTGGGTGCTCTCCGCCGCCCGGCCCGTGTTCTCCGACCGGTCCGCCTCCAGGCGCTTGCGGGCCCGGTAGGCCGCCACGTTCGCGCGCGTCGCGCAGCGGTCCGAGCAGTAGCGCCGGGAGCGGTTCGTCGAGGTGTCGAGGTAGGCGTTACGGCAGGGAGCCGCCTCACACAGGCCCAGGCGGTCCACGCCGTACTCGGTGAGGTGGAACGCCAGCCCCATCGCGGCGATGGCCGCGTAGCCCGCGGTCGCGTTCGACGGGTGGTCCGCGAGGTGCATGTGCCACAGGGGGCGGCCGTCGTCGTCCCGGTGGTCGTGCCCGGAGATCTGCGGGCTCACCGGGAATTCGAGGAGAAGGGAGTTCAGCAGGTCCACGGCGAGCGTCTCCTCACCCCGGTCCGCCGCCTCGAAGACCGAGCGCAGCCGGGCCCGGACCGAGCGGAAGCGGGTCACATCGGCGTCGGTGGCACGGCGGGCCGCCGACTGGTTGCCCCCGAAGAGGTCGCGGACGGCCTCCACCGAGGTCAGCGAGTCCTTGCCCCGGGCCGGTTCCTCGCTGTTCACGAGACGTACGGCGTAGTCCGAGTAATAGGCCAGTTCCACTTGTAGTCCTTACGAAGGCGCTCTATCGTCGTGCGTGCGATGCGTAACAGATGACCCTGCCTCCAGGGTATTACGCGGTTCTGTGAAGAAGGGGGCTTCCCATGGACACAACGACCGGATCCACGACGGGCACCGACTGGCAGGCCTGGCAGAAGAGCTGGGACCGCCAGCAGGAGTGGTACATGCCCGACCGCGAGGAACGCTTCCGGATCATGCTCGACATGGTCGAGGCGTTCGTGGGCACCGAACCCCGTGTGCTCGACCTCGCGTGCGGCACCGGCAGCATCACCGCCCGGCTCCTCGCCCGCTTCCCGAACGCCACCAGCACCGGAGTCGACCTGGACCCCGCCCTGCTCACCATCGCGCGCGGCACGTTCGAGGGCGACGACCGCGTCACGTTCGTCGAGGCGGACCTCAAGGACCCCGACTGGCCGGCGCGCCTGCCGTACGAGGCGTACGACGCCGTCCTCACCGCCACGGCCCTCCACTGGCTGCGCGACGAGCCCCTCGAGGCCCTCTACGGCCGGATCGCGGAACTCGTCCGCTACGGCGGCGTCTTCATGAACGCCGACCACATGATCGACGACACCACGCCCCGGATCAACGCGGCCGAAAGCGCCCAGCGGCACGCCCGCATGGATCAGGCCATGCGCGACGGCGCCCTCGACTGGGCCGAGTGGTGGGCGCTGGCCGCCAAGGACCCCGTCCTCGCCGCGCCCACCGCCCGTCGTTTCGAGATCTACGGCGCCCACGCCGACGGCGACATGCCCTCCGCCGCCTGGCACGCGCGCGTACTGCGCGAGAAGGGCTTCGCCGAGGCCCGCCCGGTGTGGTGCTCCCCGTCGGACACGCTGCTGCTGGCCCTCAAGTAGGGCCGAATGTCTGCCTGCTGTGCCGCGCGAATTCCCTTGATCCTCGTCGCCGCCGTCGTTGGCTGATCACCAGGGAGCGCGCCTGGCGAAGGGGGAAGTGTGCGCAGCAAGTTGCTCGGCGCCCTGGCACCCGTTGGTCTCGCGGCTGCCGCGATCGTTCCGCTCACCGCCGGTACGGCATCTGCCGACCCGCCGTGTGCCGAGGACGTGTACGGCAAGAAGGTGTATTCGGGAAGCCAGGAGGGCTACCAGATCGATGTGACGCTCAACCGTTGCAACCGGCCGACCCGGGCGATGGCGAAGTGCGCGGCCCTCGGCGGATCCGGGATCAACTACGGCCCCACCGTCACACACGGAACCAGCAGGACCGACTTGTGCGCCCGGGGTTCGCAGATGGTGGACGAGGGATGGCAGGTCTACTACGGCGGCAAGTGGAACAACCGCTGGGTGGGCTGATCCTGCAGCAGAGTGGCCCCCATGTCGCGGACATGGGGGCCACTTTCGTGTGTCTCGAGCCGTCTACAGGACCTTCGACAGGAAGGACTTCGTCCGTTCGTGCTGGGGGTTCGTCAGGACCTCACGCGGGTGGCCGGCCTCGACCACCACACCGTCGTCCATGAAGACGAGCGAGTCGCCGACCTCCCGGGCGAAGCCCATCTCGTGCGTGACGACGATCATCGTCATGCCGTCCTCCGCGAGGTCCCGCATGACGTCGAGGACCTCGCCGACCAGCTCCGGGTCGAGGGCCGAGGTCGGCTCGTCGAAGAGCATCAGCTTGGGCTCCATCGCCAGCGCGCGGGCGATGGCGACACGCTGCTGCTGGCCGCCGGAGAGCTGGGCGGGGTAGTGGCCGGTACGGTCACCGAGGCCGACCCGGTCCAGCAGCCGCTGCGCCCGCTCGCGGGCGGCGGCCCTGCTCTCGCGCTTGACCTGGACCGGCGCCTCCATGACGTTCTCCAACGCCGTCATGTGCGGGAAGAGGTTGAAGCGCTGGAACACCATGCCGATGTCCCGTCGCTGCGCCGCGACCTCCTTCTCCTTCAGCTCGAAGAGCTTGTCGCCCTTCTGCCGGTAGCCGACCAGGTCCCCGTCGACGTACAGCCGCCCGGCGCTGATCTTCTCCAGGTGGTTGATGCACCGCAGGAAGGTGGACTTGCCCGAGCCGGAGGGGCCGATGAGGCAGAACACCTCCCGCGGGTTCACCTCGAGGTCGATGCCCTTGAGGATGTGCGCCGACCCGAAGGACTTGTGGACGCCCTCTGCCTTGACCATCGGGCCGCCGCCGCTCTTGGCGACGTCCTTGCCGAGACTGCTCATCGGGCCACCTCCGGGCGGCGGAACGAACCGAACAGGCGGAGGTTCCTCTTCAGCCGCTGCAGCGGGGTCGGCGGCAGGTTGCGCGTCGAACCGCGGGCGTAGCGGCGTTCGATGTAGTACTGGACGATGCTGAAGATCGTGGTCAGGATCAGGTACCAGATCGACGCCACGAAGTACATCTCCACGACCGCCAGCGAGGTGCTGGAGATGTCCTGGGACCGCTTGATGAGCTCGTTGAACTGGACCGCGTAGGCGAGCGACGAGGTCTTCAGCATGTTGATGAACTCGTTGCCCGTCGGCGGGACGATCACCCGCATCGCCTGCGGGAGGATCACGCGCCGCAGGGTCTGACCGTGGGTCATGCCCAGCGCGTGCGACGCCTCCGTCTGCCCCTCGTCCACCGACTGGATGCCCGCGCGCACGATCTCCGCCATGTACGCGGCCTCGTTCAGGCCGAGGCCCAGCAGAGCCGTCAGGAACGGCGTCATCACCTGGTTCATCTCGTCCTTGTAGAACCCCAGGTTCAGGATGGGGAACACGAGTGCGATGTTGTACCAGAGGAGCAGCTGGACCAGGACCGGGGTGCCGCGGAAGAACCAGATGTAGAACCAGGACACCGTGCTGGTGACCGGGTTCGACGACATCCGCATCACCGCGAGGACGACGCCCAGGGCGAGGCCGAGCACCATGGCGAGCACCGAGATGTACAGCGTGTGCCAGGCGCCGGAAAGGATCGTCCCGTCCGTGAGGTAGTCCGGGATCACGCTGTAGTTGATCTTCGCGTTGGAGAACGCGATCCCGATCAGCACCACCACGGCGACGACCAGGACGCCGGCCACCCAGCGCCCGTAGTGGCGCACCGGTATGGCCTTGATCTGCTCCGGCGGCACCGTTGGCGCCGGAATCTTGTCGACAGTGTCAGTCACGGTGACTGCCCTTCAGTGTTGCGTGGGGCTCAGGAGCCGCCGTTGATCTTCGCGTCGGTCACCGCGCCGTCCGTGACGTTCCACTTCTGGAGGATCTTCTGGTACTCGCCGCTCTTGATGATCGCGCTCATGGCCGCCTGGAGGGCGTCGCGCAGCTGGGTGTTCTCCTTGCTGACCGCGATGCCGTACGGACCCGCCTCGATCTGGTCGCCGACGACCTCGAAGTCCTTGCCGCCGCCCGAGGTCTTCGCGTTGTAGGCCGCGACCGGGAAGTCGTTCAGGTCGGCGACGGACGCGCCCTGCTTCAGACGGAGCAGCGCCTCGGGGTCGGTGTCGAAGGTCTGCAGCGTGATGGGCTTCTTGCCGTCCTTCGTGCACTTCGTGTTCTGCGCCTTGGCGACGCCCTCGGACGTGGTGCCCTGCTGCAGGGCCACCACCTTGCCGCACAGGTCGTCCAGCGACTTGACGCCCTTCGGGTTGCCCTTCTGGACGAGGATCGAGGTGCCGGCGGTGAAGTAGTCGACGAAGTCGACGCCGTTGCCGATCTTCTTGCCGGTGTCGGAGTCGATGCCGTTCTGACGGTCCTTGGTGTCGTTCATCGCGGACATGATCACGTTGAACCGCTTGGCCTGCAGGCCCAGGATGAGCTGGTTGAACTTGCCGTTCTGGAAGTCGAACTTCACGCCGAGCTGCTTGCCGAGGGCGTCCGCGATGTCCGGGTCGATGCCGACTGCCTTGCCGCCCTGCATGAACTCGACCGGCGCGTACGAGATGTCGGAGCCGACCTTGATGACGCCCGCGTCACGGATGTCCTTGGGGAGCTTGTCGGCGAGCGGCGCCGAGGACGTGGACGAACCGCCGCCGCTGTTGTCGGTGCTGCCCTTGTCCGTGTGGTCGCCGCAACCGGCCAGCACCAGGGTGCCCGCGACCGCGATGGCGCCGACCGCGGCTATTCGGGAGCGCGTGGCGGTCGTACGACGGGTGGAGCGTGCGGTCATGGTGGGTTCCTCCGGCGGAATGGGGTTTGTGCCGACGGGGTCGACGAGTACACACACCTTCGGGCGTCGCGACCTCGTGTGATTGAGGCATCTTGCCAGTCGCACCGCGGCATTCAGGTGACTCGCTATGTCAAAATCGGATAACGGGTGACCCCCGAACCGCCTCGGACGGCCGATTTCGGCCGCACCTTGTGCGGGAATCCTTTCTTCCGGCCGGAAGATCTTCGGTGCATCTCACCATGCGGTCGGTCTCACGCCCGCCCGCGTGGTCGTGTGAGGGCGTGCAGTGGACTTGTCCACATTTTCGGCCATGAGTCATCTCACCGGCGTGTGACCTTCGCGTTATGGACTCGTCCCGAGCACCATCCGTCCGGTAAGAAGGTGCCTTACACCCCTCATCCGGGGCTCAGGGCGCGTGTGCGGCGCGCCCGTCGCGTATGTGCCCTTACGCACCAGTCACGTGGGTCGTACGCGGTGCCCGCCCACCCCTCAACCAGGAGTGGTCACCCTCAAACCATGCAGATCTAAGGGGTACAAGACAGTGGCAGCGGAGATCGTCAACTCGCGCAGCGCCAGCAATGCGGATCAGGACGGCGGGGCCGAGCCCCACGATTCCTTCGATCCGGCGTTCGCGCTGCACCGCGGCGGCAAGATGGCCGTGCAGGCCACCGTGCCGGTCCGCGACAAGGACGACCTGTCCCTGGCGTACACGCCCGGCGTCGCCCGGGTGTGCACGGCCATCGCGGAGCAGCCGGAGCTGGTCCACGACTACACATGGAAGTCGTCGGTCGTCGCCGTGGTGACCGACGGCACGGCAGTGCTGGGGCTCGGTGACATCGGCCCCGAGGCCTCCCTCCCGGTGATGGAGGGCAAGGCGATCCTGTTCAAGCAGTTCGGCGGCGTGGACGCGGTGCCGATCGCGCTGGACTGCACGGACGTGGACGAGATCATCGACACGGTGGCCCGGCTCGCGCCCTCCTTCGGAGGCGTCAACCTGGAGGACATCTCGGCGCCGCGGTGCTTCGAGATCGAGCGCCGGCTCCAGGAACGGCTGGACATCCCGGTCTTCCACGACGACCAGCACGGCACGGCCGTGGTGACGCTGGCCGCCCTGCGGAACGCGGCGCGGCTGACCGGGAAGGGGCTCGGCGATCTTCGGGCCGTCATCTCCGGCGCCGGCGCGGCGGGCTTCGCCATCGCGAAGATGCTGATCGAGGCGGGGATCGGCGACGTCGCGGTCGCCGACCGCAAGGGGGTCGTCTCGCGGGAGCGGGAGGATCTGACGTCGGTCAAGCGGGAGCTCGCCGAGTTCACCAACAAGGCGGGGCTGTCGGGATCTCTCGAGCATGCCCTGGAGGGCGCCGACGTCTTCATCGGGGTCTCCGGCGGCACCGTGTCGGAGGAGGCGGTGGCGTCTATGGCGGAGGGTGCCTTCGTCTTCGCGATGGCCAACCCGAACCCGGAGGTGCATCCGGACGTCGCGCACAAGTACGCGTCCGTGGTGGCGACGGGCCGCTCCGACTTCCCGAACCAGATCAACAACGTGCTGGCGTTCCCCGGCATCTTCGCCGGAGCCCTCCAGGTGCGGGCGTCCCGCATCACGGAGGGGATGAAGATCGCGGCGGCGGAGGCGCTGGCGGGGGTCGTCGGGGACGATCTCGCCGCCGACTATGTGATTCCCTCGCCGTTCGACGAGCGGGTCGCCCCTGCGGTGACGGCGGCAGTGGCCGCGGCAGCTCGGGCGGAGGGCGTGGCTCGGCGATAACGGCGCGCTGGGTGGGCGGGGTCTTCTCCCCGCCCACCCGCGTGGTGTGAAGCGCCGCGTCCCGGTCGGCGGTTGCAAGGCGCCCGGCGTCGGGGGTGGGCCGGGCGTTGGCTGCGCTTTCCGGCGGCAGGGGAGCAGGGAGCAGGGAGCAGGGACACGCGTCACAGCCCGTCTCGGTTCCCTCCGCCAGGCGCGGAGCCTAATCTCAAGGTCATGTTCGCTGCCTACGCCGCCCGTATCGACCGCGACAACCCCCTCTCCGGCCTTGAGTTGGGAGAGCGCCCGGCCCCCGAGCGGAGGCCCGGCTGGACGACCGTGACCGTCAAGGCCGCCTCCCTCAACCATCACGACCTCTGGTCCCTCAGGGGCGTCGGGCTCTCCGAGGACAAGCTCCCCATGATCCTCGGCTGCGACGCGGCCGGCGTCGACGAGGACGGCAACGAGGTCGTCCTCCACTCCGTCATCGGACAGACCGGCCACGGCGTCGGCCCCGACGAGCCCCGCTCCATCCTCACCGAGCGCTACCAGGGCACGTTCGCCGAACAGGTCTCCGTGCCCACCTGGAACCTCCTTCCCAAGCCCAGGGAACTCTCCTTCGAGGAGGCCGCCTGCCTCCCCACCGCCTGGCTGACGGCCTACCGCATGCTGTTCACCAACGCCGGCGTCCGCCCCGGTGACTCCGTCCTCGTCCAGGGTGCGGGCGGCGGTGTCGCGACCGCCGCGATCGTGCTCGGCAAGGCGGCCGGCCTCAGGGTCTTCGCCACCAGCCGGGACGAGGCCAAGCGCAAGCGGGCCGTGGAACTGGGCGCCGTGGAGGCCCTGGAGTCCGGGGCGCGGCTGCCGCAGCGTGTGGACGCCGTCATCGAGACCGTCGGTGCCGCCACCTGGTCCCACTCGGTCAAGTCCCTGCGTCCCGGAGGCACCCTCGTCATCTCGGGTGCCACCAGTGGTGACCGGCCCTCCCACGCCGAACTCACCCGCATCTTCTTCCTCGAACTGAAGGTCGTCGGCTCCACCATGGGGTCCAAGGACGAACTGGAGGACCTGCTGTCCTTCTGCGCCGCCACCGGCGTACGCCCCGTCATCGACGAGGTCCTTCCCCTCGACCGGGCCCGTGAGGGCTTCGAACGCTTGGAAGCCGGAGACCAGTTCGGGAAGATCGTGCTGACCGCCGACTGACGGCGACGGCACCTTCCTCCACGTGCCCATGGCGGGCTCGGGATTCGTCCCGAGCCCGCCATGGGCGTTTCCATGACCGGCCTGTCAACTATGGTTGACAGGCTCGGAATGTCAACCTATGTTGACATCATGACCGAAGCAACGGATCTCGCCGAGCGCGCAGGCGACCGTGATCCGCGAGTGGGGCTGCGAGCCGTCGCCGCGCTGCGCAGGCTGCTGGAGCAGCTGGAGGCGGTTCAGGTGCGCAGCGCGCGCAACCAGGGCTGGTCGTGGCAGGAGATCGCCGCAGAACTCGGAGTCAGCAGGCAGGCCGTGCACAAGAAGTACGGGAGGCAGTGATGTTCGAGAGGTTCACCCAGGACGCCCGCGCGGTGGTCGTCGGCGCCGTCGCGCACTGCGAACGCGCCGGTGAGCAACGCGTCGACGAAGCCCACCTGCTGCTCGCGCTCCTCGAGAGGGAGGGCGGCCGTGCCGCGTTCGCCCTGGCAGCGCTCGGGCTGACCGGGCGGCGCGACGCGGTCGAACGGGACCTCGCAGAGGCCCGCCGTCGCGGCGGGCTCACCCGCGCCGACGCGGACGCTCTCGCCGGGCTCGGCATCGACCTCACCGCGATCGTCTCCCGGGTCGAGGAGGCACACGGACAGGGCGCGCTGGCCGGGACTCACGCAGGGGCCGTACGGCGGTCCGGGCGCCGCCCGTTCACCCGGGGCGCCAAGGACGTACTCACCCGGTCCCTGCGCGCCGCCGTCGCGCACGGCGACCGGCACATCGGTGACGAGCACCTGCTCCTCGCCCTGACCGCCCGCCCCGGCGTCCCCTCCGAGGTCCTCGCCGACCATGGAGCGACCTACGCGGCCGTGGAGGACCTACTGTGGGGCGGCAGCGGCCGGGCGAAGGCGGGGTGAGCCCACCCGCCGGGCGACGCTCGGCCGGTCGTGAGGAGCCCTAACCCTTCCGCGACCGCAGCGTCGCCCCGATGTGCGCCGCCGCCGTCGACAGATGCCGGCGGGCGTCGCGCAACTGCTCCTCCGTCACCCCGTGATCCCGGGCCGCGTCACGGATGTCGTCACGGAAGCGGTCCAGGAGCCGGTCCAGGGCGCGGGCCGGGTCGCCCGGGAAGTCCTCGTGCGCCCAGGACGGTTCGTACGCACCCGGGAAGTCCTCCGGGGTCGTCGCGTACTCGGGCTGCTCCGCCGTCTTGGACGCGCCCGCGGCCCCCGGGCGCCCGAAGCCGAAGTCCTTGCCGAAGTCCTTGCCGAACTCGCCGAACTCCTTGGCCAGTTCGGCCAGACCCTCCCGTACGCCCGTCGGCCAGTCGCCCCGCGCGAAGTGGTCCTGGACCTGCTCCTGCACCCGTCGCGCCATGCGCTGCAGCTCCTCCTGCGCCTGGGCGCGAGCCCGCTCCTGCGCCTCCTTGGCCTGGCGGCGTGCCCTCTGGGCCTCCTCGCGGGCCCGTCGGCTCTCGTCCTTGGCGCGCCGGGCCTGCTCCTTCCACTCCTGCTTGACGCGGCGCATCTCCTCCCGGGCGGCGCGCCACGCCTCCTTCTCTGCCTGGTCGCCGTACGCCCCGAAGGCACCCTCGTGCTCCTTGGTGCCCCGGCGCGCCTCGGAGACCGCGGCCCGCATCTCGCGGCGCAGGTCACCCGCCGCCCCTCGGACGTCCGCCTGGATCTCGGCGGCCAGCTCGGCGACCGACTCACGGATCTCCAGCTCCAGGTCGGCCAGTTCACCGCTGCGGTCGGCCAGTTCGGCGCGGCCCGCGTCCGTGATCGCGTACACCTTGCGGCCGCCCTCGGTGGTGTGCGTGACCAGGCCCTCGGCCTCCAGCTTGGCCAGCCGGGGGTAGACGGTGCCGGCGGACGGTGCGTACAGCCCCTGGAAGCGCTCCTCCAGCAACCGGATCACCTCGTATCCGTGGCGTGGTGCCTCGTCGAGGAGCTTCAGCAGGTACAGCCGCAGGCGTCCATGGGCGAAGACGGGAGGCATGTCAGAGCCCCTTCCGCTCGGCAGGGCCGCCGGTCGTGCCGTGGGCGGCACGGTCGGCCGGGGCGGCGTCGTCGCTGCTGGTGCCGCGGGACGCGTCGGCGGGCGGAGTTTCCCATGGCTCGTCCTCGGCGGGTGGGCGGCGCAGCAGGGCGATGGAGCCGGAGACGGTGGTCGCCTTCAGCCGGCCGTTGCCCCCGCCCAGGCGGCCCGTGATCTTCTTCGCGCCCCACTGCCCGGTGACGCGCAGGTCGTCGAAGGCGTTGGACACCGTGCCGCTCGCGGTGTTCGCCTCCACCTCGGCGTCCGCCGGGTGGGGGAGACGGATGGCGATCTCGCCCGAGACGTTCGTCAGACGGGCGTCGGTGGGACCGCTCGTGGGATCGAGGTCCAGGATGATCGAACCGCTGACGGAGTCGGCCTTCACGGACGGGCACGCGCCCTCGATGACGGTCAGGTCGCCGGAGACGGAGTTGAGCCGCAACTCGCCGGTGACGCCCTGGGCCTCCACGTTCCCCGACACCGTGGTGGCGCGGACCGGGCCGGAGAGACCGACCAGGGTCGTCGCTCCCGTGACGCTCTTGACGTCGGCGCCGCCGTCGATCCCGGAGACCAGGGCGTCCGCTCCCACCACGCCCACCTCCACGCGGGTGGCCGCCGGGACGGCGAGGGAGACCACCGCGCTGCGACGCCAGCCCTTCGGGTCGAGCCACTTGAGGAAGCCCTTCCAGGGCAGGTCGTCGTAGGCCACGGTGAGGGTGCCGTCCTTCTGTGTCACCGTCAGGGCGGGGCCCTCGACCTGCGAGACCTCCAGCCGTGCGGAACCCTCGTCGGTGCCCACCACGTTCACCGTTCCGTTGACGATGCGCACATGGAGTGCGGTCACCGGGTCGTCGAAGGTGAGCTTCCTCGGCTCTGCGACGGACCACTCGGGCATGGTGCTGACCTCCTCGGCCGGTGCGGGCGCGGGCGGGCGACGGGCGGTCGCCTCGGCAGGCCCGCACGCCGCACACGCTCGCCACACGTCGACGGACGCGGCATATCGCGTCTTCGCTATTCACGATATATCGCGGACACGGGAAGTCAAGACACTCGTTCCGGTGATCGCTCACGCACAACGGTGGGGCGCCCCCGTCCACGGGGGCGCCCCACCTGACGATGCCGCCTACTCGTCTTCCTCGTCGTCCAGCCGTGCCAGCCAGGTCGCCAGCCGCTCCACCGGCACTTCGAAGTCCGGGTTGAGGTCGACGAACGTCCGCAGCTGCTCGGCGAGCCACTCGAAGGTGATCTCCTCCTCGCCGCGCCGCTTCTCCAGTTCCTCGATTCCACGGTCGGTGAAGTACATGGACTGCTCCCCTGCGCTCGTCTCCGGGACGGACTCCGGAAAACAGCCTACGTACTGGTCGGGGAGGTGGTGCGGGCACATCGGTCACCCTCCTCGATCCACGAGCGATCTGCGCCGGTGCATCCGCCGAGGGATGGCCGGAGGGCCCCGGCTCCCGAGGAGCGGCCGCAGTCCGCCGCACTGCTTCGGAGCGGGCGCCGCACACCGCGGCGCTCGTAACCCCCGTGGTGACGCACAGAGGTCCGGCCCCGGGGGATACCGGGGCCGGACCTCCAGGGCCGGGTGTGGTCCGAGGCCTACGCCTCGAACACCTCACGCACCAGCTGCTCCTGCTCCGCCTGGTGCCGCTTCGCCGAGCCCACCGCGGGGGACGACGAGTGCGGGCGGGAGATGCGGCGCAGGCGCTCGCCGGCCGGGATGTCCGCGCCGACCGCCAGGTCCAGGTGGTCGATGAGGTTCAGGGCGATGAACGGCCAGGCGCCCTGGTTCGCCGGCTCCTCCTGGGCCCACAGGTACTTCTCGGCGTTCGGGTACTTCTTGATCTCCTCCTGGAGCTCCGCACCCGGCAGCGGGTACAGGCGCTCGAGGCGGATGAGCGCGGTGTCCGTGATGCCGCGCTTGGTGCGCTCGGCCTCCAGGTCGTAGTACAGCTTGCCGGCCACGAAGACGACCTTGCGGACGGCAGCGGGGTCCACCGCCGAGTCGCCGATCACCGGGCGGAACTGACCCGAGGTGAACTCCTCCGTCTTCGACGCGGCGGCCTTGAGACGCAGCATCGACTTCGGGGTGAAGACCACCAGCGGCTTGTGGTGCGGGTTGTGCACCTGCCAGCGCAGGAGGTGGAAGTAGTTCGACGGGAGGGTCGGCATGGCGACCGTCATGTTGTTCTGGGCGCAGAGCTGGAGGAACCGCTCGACGCGGGCCGAAGAGTGGTCCGGGCCCTGACCCTCGTAGCCGTGGGGGAGCAGCAGGACGACACCGCTCGTCTGGCCCCACTTCTGCTCCGCCGCCGAGATGTACTCGTCGACCACCGTCTGCGCGCCGTTGACGAAGTCGCCGAACTGCGCCTCCCACATCACGAGCGCGTCGGGGCGGGCCAGCGAGTAGCCGTACTCGAAGCCCATGACCGCGTACTCGGACAGAAGGGAGTTGTAGACGTTGTAGCGCGCCTGGTCCTCGGCGAGGTACTGGAGCGGGGTGTACTCCTCGCCCGTCTGGCGGTCGATGAGGACCGCGTGGCGCTGGCCGAACGTGCCCCGCTGCGAGTCCTGACCGGACAGGCGGACCGGGGTGCCCTCCAGGAGGAGGGAGCCGACCGCGAGGGTCTCGCCCATGCCCCAGTCGATCGTGCCGTCCTCGACCATCGCCGCCCGGCGCTGCAGCTGCGGCAGCAGACGCGGGTGCACGTGGAAGGAATCGGGGATGTTGACCTGGGACTCGGCGATCCGCTTCACGACCTCCGTGGAGATCGCGGTGTTCACGGCGACCGGGAACTCCGCCTGCGGGTCCGACACCGGGCCGACGCTCGGCTGGGCGGTCGTGGCCTCGCGGACCTCCGTGAAGACCTTCTCCAGCTGGCCCTGGTAGTCCTGCAGGGCCTGCTCGGCCTCCTCCAGGGTGATGTCGCCGCGACCGATCAGGGACTCGGTGTACAGCTTGCGCACCGAGCGCTTCTTGTCGATCAGGTCGTACATCAGCGGCTGGGTGAAGGCCGGGTTGTCCGACTCGTTGTGACCGCGGCGGCGGTAGCAGATGAGGTCGATCACCACGTCCTTGTTGAACGCCTGGCGGAACTCGAAGGCGAGCCGCGCGACGCGCACGACGGCCTCGGGGTCGTCGCCGTTCACGTGGAAGATCGGGGCCTCGATCATGCGGGCCACGTCCGTCGCGTACATGGAGGAGCGCGAGGACTCGGGGGCCGCGGTGAAGCCGACCTGGTTGTTGATGACGATGTGGACCGTGCCGCCGGTGCGGTAGCCGCGCAGCTGCGACATGTTCAGGGTCTCGGCCACCACGCCCTGGCCCGCGAAGGCCGCGTCGCCGTGGATCGCCACCGGCAGGACCGTGAAGTCCGTACCGCCCTTGTTGATGATGTCCTGCTTGGCCCGGGTGATGCCTTCGATGACCGGGTCGACCGTCTCCAGATGGGACGGGTTCGCGGCCAGCGAGACCTTGATCTGCTCGCCGTCCAGGCCCGTGAAGGTGCCCTCGGCGCCCAGGTGGTACTTCACGTCGCCGGAGCCGTGCATCGACTTCGGGTCGAGGTTGCCCTCGAACTCGCGGAAGATCTGCGCATACGACTTGCCGACGATGTTCGCCAGCACGTTCAGGCGGCCGCGGTGGGCCATGCCGATGACGACCTCGTCCAGGCGGGACTCGGCAGCGGAGTCGATCACCGCGTCGAGCAGCGGGATGACGGACTCGCCGCCCTCGAGGGAGAAGCGCTTCTGGCCGACGTACTTCGTCTGCAGGAAGGTCTCGAAGGCCTCCGCCGCGTTCAGCCGGCGCAGGATGCGCAGCTGCTCCTCGCGCTCCGGCTTGGAGTGCGCGCGCTCCACGCGGTCCTGGATCCACTTGCGCTGCTTGGGGTCCTGGATGTGCATGTACTCGATGCCGGTGGTGCGGCAGTACGAGTCGCGGAGCACGCCGAGGATGTCCCGCAGCTTCATCATCGACTTGCCGGCGAAGCCGCCGACGGCGAACTCGCGTTCCAGGTCCCACAGGGTGAGGCCGTGCTCGACGATGTCCAGGTCGGGGTGCTTGCGCTGGCGGTACTCCAGCGGGTCGGTGTCGGCCATGACGTGGCCGCGGACCCGGTAGGAGTGGATCAGCTCGAAGACGCGGGCGGCCTTGGTGACGTCGTCGTCGTGGCTGGCGTCGATGTCCTTGAGCCAGCGGACCGGCTCGTAGGGGATGCGCAGGGCCTCGAAGATCTCGTCGTAGAAGCGGTTCTCGCCCAGCAGCAGGTTCGCGACCTGGCGGAGGAACTCGCCGGAGGCGGCGCCCTGGATCACCCGGTGGTCGTAGGTCGACGTGAGCGTCATGACCTTGGAGATGCCGAGCTTGTTCAGGGTGTCCTGGGAGGTGCCCTGGAACTCCGCGGGGTAGTCCATGGAGCCGACGCCCATGATCACCGACTGCCCGGGCATCAGGCGCGGCACGGAGTGGACGGTACCGAGGCCGCCGGGGTTGGTGAGGGAGACGGTGACGCCGGTGAAGTCGTCCATCGTCAGCTTGCCGTCGCGGGCGCGGCGGACGATGTCCTCGTAGGCCTGCCAGAACTCGAAGAAGTTCAGCGTCTCGGCCTTCTTGATCGCCGCGACGACGAGCTGGCGGTCGCCGTTGGGCTTGACCAGGTCGATGGCGAGGCCGAGGTTGACGTGGTCCGGCTTGACGAGGGTGGGCTTGCCGTCCTTCTCCGCGTAGTGCCAGTTCATCGACGGCATCGCCTTGATGGCCTGGACCATCGCGTAGCCGATGAGGTGGGTGAAGGAGATCTTCCCGCCGCGGGCGCGCTTGAGGTGGTTGTTGATGACGATGCGGTTGTCGAAGAGCAGCTTCACCGGGACCGCGCGCACGGACGTGGCCGTGGGGATCTCCAGGGAGGCGTTCATGTTCTTCGCGACGGCGGCGGCGGGGCCGCGCAGCGTCACCAGTTCGGGGCCGGCGGGGGCCTCGGACACGGGCTCGTCCTTCTTGGGCTGGGCGGGGGCCGCGGCGGGCTTCGCGGCGGCGGGTGCGGCGGGCTTGGCCGGAGCCGGGGCGGCGGCCGCCGGGGCGGGCTTCGCCGGGGCCGGTGCGGCGGCGGGCTGCGGTGCGGCGGCGGCCGGGGCCTGCGGTGCGGCGGGGGCCGCGGGGGCGGCCTGCGCTGCCTGGGGCGCCGTGGTGGTCTCCGCGGCCCCCGCGGCCGCGGTACCCGCCGGAGCCGAGGCGGCAGCGGCGGCGGCCCCGGGCTTGTAGTCGGCGAAGAAGTCCCACCAGGCACGGTCTACCGAATTCGGGTCCTGGAGGTACTGCTGATAGATCTCGTCGACGAGCCACTCGTTGGGACCGAACGCAGCAGCGGGATTCCTCCCGGCTTGGTCGTCGGTCGAGACGCTCGGGTTACTCGGGGACTGTGGCGACACGGCGGCAACCGCCCTCTTCCGCTTCACAAGGTGATTGGACAGCGGGAATAAAGGCTACGCCTCCAAGACCGTGAAGGTCAGGTCGGGCCGGTTCATCGTCGCGTAAGTCACATCAGAAAGTGCGTTTCAGGGGTTGAAATGGCGGGAAACAAGCGTGGTTCCGGTTGTGGACGGGTGCGACGACCCGGGCCCGGCGCGGGGAGTACGCGGGCCTCTGCCTGATCACACGTGTCCGGCTGCGCGGACAGGCATGGATCTTGTTGCTCCGCTTCGAACTTTACGTCAACTTGGCAGAGATGGCTCTCCTGGAAGGGTGACCTGGATCCGGCAGCCGCGCGGGGATTCGGCCACACCGATCCGGCCACCGTGCAGATCCACCGCCCAGCGGGCGATCGCCAGGCCGAGGCCCGTACCGCCGTCGCTGCCGGGCCCGTGCGGCCGGTTCACGGCGCCGCGGTTGAATCGCTCGAAGACCCGGTGCCACTCCGACTGGGGGATGCCGGGACCCTCGTCCAGCACCTCCAGCTCCAGGGAGTCCGGGGCGGGGCCGCGCCGGGCCTTCACCGTGACGCGGCCGTGCGGCGGGCTGTGCTTGACCGCGTTGTCGATCAGGTTGGCGACGACCTGGTGGATCCGCTCCGGGTCCGCGTGCGCGGTCAGCTCCGGCGGGGAGACGTCGAGGTGCAGATGGACGTCCGTACGGGTGTGGGTGCCGGAGCCCGAGGCGATCCCCGCGCGCGCGGAGGACACCATCTGGGCCTCCTTGAGGACGCCCGAAAGGTACGGCCACACCTCGAAGCGGCGTTTCTTCAGCGGAACGACGCCGTTGTCCAGGCGGGAGAGGTCCAGCAGCGTCTCCACCAGGCGGCCGAGGCGCTCGGTCTGCTTCAGGGCCGTGCGCATGGTCTCCGGGTCGGCCTCGGTGACCCCGTCGACGATGTTCTCCAGCACCGCGCGCAGGCCCGCGATGGGGGTGCGCAGCTCGTGCGAGACGTTCGCCACCAGCTCCTTGCGCTGGCTGTCCTGGGCCTCCAGCTCGTCGGCCATCAGGTTGATCGTCTGGGCCAGGTCGCCCAGCTCGTCCCGGCGGTTGTCACGCACACGACGGCTGTAGTCGCCGTGCGAGATGGACCGGGCCACCGCGTTCATCTCGTCCAGCGGGGCGGTGAGCGAGTGCGCCACGAACTGCGTGATCAGCAGGGTGGCGATCATCGAGAACACCGTGATGAACCGCAGCTCGGTGGCGGTGCGCACCGCGATCATCAGCAGGCCCGTGGTGATGAACACCGAGATGACGACCAGCGCGCCCAGCTTGGTCTTGATCGAGAACGGACGTACGCCACCCCAGGGCTGCCCGGGGCTCCTCCGTGCGGCCGACCGCCCGTCGCTCATGGCGTCGGGGTCTCCAGGGCGTAGCCCACGCCGTGCACCGTCCGGATGCGCTCCGCGCCGATCTTCCGCCGCAGCGCCTTGATGTGGCTGTCGACGGTGCGGGTGCCGGAGGCGTCCGCCCAGTCCCACACCTCGGCGAGCAGCTGCTCACGGGAGAGGACGGCGCGCGGCGTGTTGGCCAGGCACACCAGCAGATCGAACTCGGTGGGCGTCAGATGGACGTCCTCGCTGCGCACCCGCACCCGGCGCTGCGCATGGTCGATCTCCAGTTCGCCGAGGCGCAGTATGCCCGTGCGCGGGGTCGCGGCGGCCAGCGCGGCCCGCTCCACCCGGCGCAGCAGCACGTGCACGCGCGCCGCCAGCTCCCGCATCGAGAACGGCTTGGTCATGTAGTCGTCCGCGCCGACGCCGAGCCCGACCAGCATGTCGGTCTCGTCGTCGCGCGCGGTGAGCATCAGCACCGGCACCGGGCGCTGGGCCTGCACGCGCCGGCAGACCTCCAGGCCGTCGAAGCCCGGCAGCATGATGTCGAGGATCAGCAGGTCGGGCTGCCAGGCCTCCGCCGTGTCGACCGCCGCCGGACCGTCACCTGCCGTTTGCACGAGGAATCCCTCCGCGCGCAGACGGGTGGCGATGGCATCGACGATCGTCTGGTCGTCCTCGACCACCAGGACGCGCCGCTGAGCGCCCGGGGTCGCCGTCGTGCCGTTGTGGGAGGTGTGTGTCTGCTCCATCGCCCGCCCCTGGGGTTGCTTTCCGGAATCCGTGGGGTGATCCCATGACTGCGTTTGACGCTTGAATGATCGGCGTCAGGGAAGCAGCGTACGGGGAGTTACCGCCGGTCGGCTATCCAGGTCCGATCGCGAGGTGCACGACGTCGGGAACGCCCCGGGCAACGGGCACCTCTTCGGTACGCACCTGCCGGAACCCGGCATTCCTAAGGGTTCCTTCAAATTCCGGAGAGGGCTCGGCCGACCACACGGCGAGCACACCGCCGGGTTTCAACACCCTTGCGCAGCTTGTGAGTCCGGAGGTCGAGTAGAGGCTGCCGTTGTCGTCCGTGACGGTCCACGCCGGGCCGTTGTCGATGTCCAGGCAGAGGGCGTCGTACGTGTCCGATGTCTCATTGACGTGGGCGACGAGGTCGGCCTCCACGATGCGGGTGCGCGGATCGGCGAGCGCGTCGGCGGACAGCGCGGACAGGGGTCCGTCGAGGTGCCAGTCGATGACGGCCCGTTCGCGTTCGACGACGGTGATGCGACCCCAGCGGGGGTCCGCGGCGGCGTGCGCGAGCGAGAAACCGACGCCGAGTCCGCCGATCAGCACGCTCGGGTCCGGGCGGCCGTCCAGGGCGTCGGACGCGGCCTGCACCAGCAGCCGTTCCGAGCGCCCGTCGGAGGTGTCCATCAGGAAGCAGCCGTTGGCGATGATCTGCAGCAGCTCGCCGTGGCGCCGCAACACGACCTCGCCGTGCGGCCCCTCACGACGGTCCAGGGCCACCGGGGTCTCGTCGGTGTCGTACGGATGAGGCATGGACCACATTCTGGTGACCTGCGGGGCGGGGGACGACGGATTTTCTCCGGCGATCGAACTGATTTTCCCGCTTTTTCCGCGGCAGTCGAACGGACCGCCGATGCCGCCGACGGCCGTCCGCGGTCACCCCGGACGCCGGAAACAGCTGGGAAGTTGCTATGAATCGCGTCTCGGGTGGCGTCGGTCATAGACAGCGACCGGCGCGGCGCGAAGGGTGGAGCGCGACGGAAGGAGCGCCGCACCTTGGAACGTACGGTCTCGGCGGCTGACGCCACGCTCACGCCCCCCGAGACGCGCGCGCCGCTTCTGGACGGCATGCCGCGTCAGCGCACGGCGCCGCCGCCCGTCGCGCCCCCGGCTGCGCTCCCGGTGCCGTGGACGGCACCACGCCTGGTGACGCTGCTGCCGAGCCCCAGGCGGGCGCCGTTCACCTTCGGCTACGCCGCCGTGTTGCTGGTGACCTCGCTGTTCGCACAGTTCGCCGACCCGTCGCTGGTGAACGCCCTGTATCAGGGATCCAGCACGGACGTGGTGCATCTGATGCGCAGTCCGGTGGTGGTGCTGCTGACCAGTGCGCTGTGGATCGCGGGCGGGATGATGTCGTACTACACGCTCGTCTTCCTGGTCGTGCTGACGGCGCTGGAGCGGCGGATAGGTGGCGCCCGCACGGCCGTCGTCTTCCTGCTCGGGCATGTGCTCGCGACTCTGGGCACCGAGGTCCCGGTCGGCCTCGCGGTGCTGGCGGGCCATCTGCCGGACAGTTCACTGCACCGCCTCGATTACGGCATCAGTTTCGGCGTGGCGGCGAGCCTGGGCGCGCTGACGGGATTGCTGCGGCCGTGGCTGCGCTGGACCGTGCTGATCCTGTTCGCGGCGCTACTCCTCCAGGACCTGGCCGAGTTCACGGACCCGCTGAGCAACTGGGGCCATCTGCTGGCGCTGGCGGTCGGCATCGCCACCTGGCCGCGGGTACGGCGCTGGGCCCGGACCGGAGCCGAGGTCACCCTGGCGCCGGCTCGGTGAATGCGGCCTCCGCCCCGCGGTTCGACTGCCGGGCGCCGCTGACGCGGCACGGTCGGAGGTGCCGCCCGCGGACGCCGTCCCGGCCTCTCACGGTCATCCGTCCCGCCCTCTGACCGGATCTGCCGCTCTGCCCCCGAGCCGCTCCGTGCCTGGTCACCGTACTCGCACCGACTGATCGCCGAGAGCGAACAAGGGTCGGGGAACAATCGAATCCTCTCGTGCATTGAGTCTGCACAGCTCAACTTGACTGCCGAAGGGGAGATCATGGCTTCGACGTCCTCACCGCTCACCCTGCCTGTGCTGCCGCTCGACGGCGAGGTTGTGCTGCCCGGCATGGTGGTCCCGCTGGACCTGAGCGACTCCGAGGTGCGCGCGGCGGTGGAGGCCGCCCAGGCGGCCGCCCGTTCCGAGCCCGGAAAGCCCAGGGTCCTGCTCGTTCCACGCATCGACGGCACCTACGCCGCCACCGGTGTCCTCGGCACCGTCGAGCAGGTCGGCCGGCTCGCGGACGGCGACCCGGGCGCCCTCATCCGCGGCCTGGGACGGGTGAAGATCGGTGCGGGCACCACCGGGCCCGGCGCGGCGCTGTGGGTCGAGGGAACACGCATCGACGAGACGGTTCCCGACCCGCTGCCCGGCCACGTCGCCGAACTCGTCAAGGAGTACAAGGCCCTCGCCGCCAGCTGGCTGAAGAAGCGCGGCGCCTGGCAGGTCGTCGATCGCGTCCAGGCCATCGACGATGTCTCCGCGCTCGCCGACAACTCGGGCTACTCGCCCTTCCTCACCGCCGAGCAGAAGGTGGAACTGCTGGAGACCACCGACCCGGTGGCCCGCCTGAAGCTCGCCACCCAGCAGCTCCGCGACCACCTCGCCGAGCAGGAGGTCGCCGAGTCCATCGCCAAGGACGTCCAGGAGGGCGTCGACAAGCAGCAGCGCGAGTTCCTGCTGCGCCGCCAGCTGGAAGCCGTCCGCAAGGAGCTGCGCGAGCTCAACGGCGACACCCGGGAGGGTGAGGAGTCCGACGACTACCGCGCCCGCGTGGAGGCCGCCGACCTCCCCGAGAAGGTCCGCGAGGCCGCCCTCAAGGAGGTCGACAAGCTGGAGCGCACCAGCGACCAGTCGCCCGAGGTCTCCTGGATCCGCACCTGGCTCGACACGGTGCTCGAGATGCCGTGGAACGAGCGCACCGAGGACGCGTACGACATCCGCGGCGCCAGGGCCGTCCTGGACGCCGAGCACGCGGGCCTGGAGGACGTGAAGGAGCGCATCACCGAGTACCTCGCGGTGCGCAAGCGGCGCGCCGACCGGGGCCTCGGCGTCGTGGGCGGCCGCCGCGGCGGCGCCGTGCTGGCCCTCGTCGGCCCGCCCGGCGTCGGCAAGACCAGCCTCGGCGAGTCGGTCGCGCACGCCATGGGCCGCAAGTTCGTCCGCGTCGCCCTCGGCGGCGTCCGCGACGAGGCCGAGATCCGCGGCCACCGCCGCACGTACGTCGGCGCCCTGCCCGGCCGTATCGTGCGCGCCATCAAGGAGGCCGGTTCCATGAACCCGGTCGTCCTGCTGGACGAGATCGACAAGGTCGGCTCCGACTTCCGCGGCGACCCGGCCGCGGCCCTGCTCGAGGTCCTGGACCCGGCGCAGAACCACACCTTCCGCGACCACTACCTGGAGGTCGAACTCGACCTGTCGGACGTGGTGTTCCTCGCCACGGCGAACGTCCTGGAGGCCATCCCGGAGGCGCTCGCCGACCGCATGGACATCGTCCGCCTGGACGGCTACACCGAGGACGAGAAGGTCGTCATCGCCCGTGACCACCTGCTCCCGCGCCAGCTCGAGCGGGCGGGCCTGGACAAGGACGAGGTCACGATCGACGAGGCCGCGCTGCGCAAGCTCGCCGGCGAGTACACCCGCGAGGCGGGCGTGCGCACCCTGGAGCGGTCCATCGCGCGGCTGCTGCGCAAGGTCACGGCACAGCACGAACTCGGCGAGCGGGAGCTGCCGTTCACCGTCCGGGACGAGGACCTGCGCGGGCTGCTGGGGCGCCCGCACCACGTGCCCGAGTCCGCCCAGGACCCGGCCGAGCGGCGCACCGCGGTCCCCGGTGTGGCGACCGGCCTCGCGGTCACCGGCGCGGGCGGGGACGTCCTCTACGTCGAGGCGTCGCTGGCCGACCCGGAGACGGGCGCGGCGGGCCTGACCCTGACCGGTCAGCTCGGCGACGTGATGAAGGAGTCCGCGCAGATCGCGCTCAGCTTCCTGCGCTCCCACGGCGCCGAACTGGAACTGCCCGTCGGCGACCTGAAGGACCGGGGCGTGCACATCCACTTCCCGGCGGGCGCGGTCCCCAAGGACGGCCCGAGCGCGGGCATCACGATGACGACCGCGCTGGCCTCGCTGCTGTCGGGCCGGCTGGTCCGCACGGACGTGGCGATGACCGGTGAGGTCTCGCTGACCGGCCGGGTCCTGCCGATCGGCGGGGTGAAGCAGAAGCTGCTCGCCGCGCACCGGGCGGGGGTCACCACGGTGATCATCCCCAAGCGCAACGAGCCCGACCTGGACGACGTCCCGGCGGAGGTGCTGGACAAGCTCGACGTCCACGCCGTCACGGACGTCCGACAGGTCCTGGAGCTGGCGCTCGCGCCCGCCACCAGCGACGCGGCGCCGGAGGTTCCGGTGGCGGCGTGACGGACGCTGCCGGATGAGGGAAGGCCCGGGTCTCGTGAGGGAGACCCGGGCCTTCGCCGTGGACCGGTGCTGCCGTTGGTCTACGCCTGCGAAATACTGACGGAGCTGCGGCGACGGCGACCTTCGGCGGAAACTTTCGAGGAACGGGATACCGGATCAGGTGACTGACGTGCACGAGGACGGAAACGGCGAGCGGCGTCAGGTGGACCCCGGCGCGTCGGCGGAGGGTGCAGACCGGTCCGGTGGCGCGAACCAGGAGTTCCTGGCGCTCGAGCGCGAGCTGACCGTGTTCCTGCGGCGCGCCCGCGCCAACGCCGGACAGATGGCCCGGGAGGTCCACCCGGACCTGGAGTCCGCCGCGTACGGGCTCCTCGTACGGCTGGACGAGAGCGGCCGCCAGCGCGCCACGGAACTCGCCGCCTACATCGGTGTCGGCAAGGCCACGATGTCCCGCCAGCTGCGCGCCCTGGAGGAGCTGGGTCTGGTCGCCCGGGAACCCGACCCGGCAGACGGCCGTGCCTGGCTCGTGCATCTCACGGAGGAGGGCCACCGGCGTGTCGGCCGCGTCCGCGAGGCCCGCCGCGCCCGCTATGTGCGCCAGCTCGCCCACTGGGACCCGCGCGAGGTGGCGGAACTGGCGCGGTTGCTGCACCAGTTGAACCTGGGGATGGACAAGCAGTAGCCGTACGGTGGCAGGAGCCCTACGGCTCCACGTACACCACCGTCGCGTCGTCGTGCGTCTTGCCGCGGCCGAGGTACGCCCGTTCCTCACGGTCGGCGCTCTCCAGCGCCCGTACGCGCTCCACCAGCGCCGCCGCTCCCTCCTTGCGGACGACTGTGAACAGATCAGTCCAGTCGCCCTGGCGGAACTTCTCCGTCCAGCGCGTCGCCCCGTCCGTCAGGCCCACCAGGGCGCGTACCCGCCCGCGCGGCAGTTCCCCGGTGACGGCTCGGGCCGCGACCGAGGGGTCCGCGGCCGCCGTGAAGAAGCCGCCCTCCTTGTTGCGGACCCTTGTGTCCACCAGCGCGTCCGTGGCCAGCGCCGCGCGCGGGAGGCGGGCGAGGCGGTCGTCCAGGAGGGCGGTGACCGTGCCGTCGGGGGCCTCGACGAGGAGCGCCGAGTCCGACAGGACGAGGTACTCCACCGCCGCCTCGGACCAGCGGGCGAGGACCACGGTCGCCTGGGGCGTCCGCGGGTGAGAAAGGTCACAAGTGGAGCCATGGGTGTCGGCGGTGCGGAGGACGGCCTCCGCGAGGATCTCCGACAGTGTTAGATCTCGGAAGGAAACGGACAGTTCGGTCAGCAGGCCGCCCAGGCGCGCACAGAACCAGGGGACGGAATGCAGACAGCCGTCGCCGCCGGCCGGCGGCGTCACCCCGTCCAGGACGACCAGCGCCCCGCCCTGTCCTGAAGCCGGAAGCGCGAGCGCGGCGAAGTCCTCGTTCGGGTGAGTCGCATCGCCGGGTTCGGACGTCAGCTCAATACGCATCCAGCCAGTCTGCACGAGGCCTTCACAAGGTCCACGAAAAGCTGTCAACGATCGCCGAATCGATGCGAGCGCGCAGGTCAGCCGCCTGGTTTGGTACGGAATAATCGCTTCCGGTGAAGCGTGGTGGCGAATATTGCCAAAGTGCGCCGCAGACGTCCAACCGGCCCACCGCGCAAGGCCTCCGCACGCGCCAGAGGAACTTGCCCGCCAACTCCCCACCGATGTTCACTCCTTCGGGTGGCGGGTCAGGCGAAGCGAGACCTCTGCCCACCGGCACTGGGAGGGTCGGAAGCCGTCGTACCGGGTCGGCATTCCCGTAGACGGAACGTCACCCCGGGCCCATGGGTACACGAGTGAGGAAGTGCGAGCACCGGTGCAGAAGACGCGGCCTCGGAGCACAGGCAAGCAGACGGTCCCCGCGCAGGGGGCCTCGTCCGAGTCCGCGGGCCACGGCCGCGCCGCCCATGTGCGCAACCGGCTGATCGTCGCCGTCGCCGTGGTCGCCGCCGCCATCGCCGGGGCCGGGGCGCCGAGCGTCGTCGCCGCCTCCGGGCAGTTGCACGACTCCCAGAACCTGGTCACGCTCGCCGAGCAGACCCAGGACGCGCTCGTCCTCGCCCACTCGCTGGCCGACGAACGGGACGAGGTCACCTCGTACGTGGCCGCGGGGCGCCCCGGGTCGAAGGCGCCCGCCGAGCAGCAGCAGGCCCGCGTCGACCGGGAGATCGAGGACCTGCGCGCCAACCCGGACCTCTCCGCCGGCCTGCGCAAGGACCTCGACGACGTGGCCGCGGTGCGGCGAGCGGCGCTCACCGGGAAGAGCACCGCTCTCCAGGCGCATCAGGCGTACTCCGCCGCCATCACCGAGCTGCACGCGCTCGCCGAGCAGCTGGCCGATCGGATGCCGCCGCGCGCCGGCTCCGGCGCCCACTCCCTCGCCGAACTCGACACCGCCGTACAGCAGGCCGCCGCCGCCCGCGGGCTGCTCCTCGCGGCCCTGAACATCCCGAGCACCACCCGGACCGTCATCAGCCCGGTCACCGGACTGCAGACCACCATCAACACCTCCTCGGCCGCCGACACCAAGCAGCGCGACGCGCTCACCGCCGCCGCCCAGCAGGCCGCCGTCCGCTCCGACGCGGCGGTCTCCGGCTTCCGCGACACCGCGCCCGCCGCGGCCAAGTCCTCCTACGACTCCACGGTCACCGGCCCCGAGGTCTCCTCCGCCGAGAAGTACCTCGCCTCCCTCACCGACCAGCCCACCCTCTCCGACAGCGACCTCGGCCTGAGCACCAAGAAGGTCGACGCCGCCCTCTCCGCCCGCGTCGACCTCATGCGCGGCGTCGAGTCCTCCCTCTTCGAGGCCCGCAGCAAGGACCTCGCCCGGCTGCGCGACGACGACGTCACGGCGCTGGAGATCCGCGTCGCCGTCCTCGGCGCCATCCTGCTGGCCGCCGTCGGCATCGCCATGGCCATGGCCCGCAGCCTCACCCGCCCGCTCGCCGTGCTCCGCCTGGGCACCGCGCGCGTGGCCGCCGACCCGGCGGGCGAGGAGCCGGTGAAGTTCACCGGCCGCAACGACGAGTTCGCGCAGGTCGTCCGCTCCGTCAACGCCCTGCACGCGCACGCGGTCGCCCTCCAGGAGCGTCTTTCCACCCTGGAGGCCGACCGCAAGCACCTCGTCGGCCAGCGGCAGACCATGGCCGACGAGCGCGAGAGGCTGCGCGCCGAACTCGCCCAGGCCGCTGCCCACCTGCAGCAGGTCCGCCACAGCATCCACTCCACCTTCGTCAACCTCGCCCTGCGCACCCTCGGCCTGGTCGAGCGCCAGCTGACCGTCATCGAGGGCCTGGAGGAGCGGGAGCAGGACCCGGAGCGGCTGTCCACGCTGTTCAAGCTCGACCACTTCGCCACGGTCATGCGCCGCCACAGCGAGAACCTCCTCGTCCTGGCCGGCGCCGAGCACGTCCAGCAGCACGCCGGGCCGGTGCCGCTCGTCGACGTGGTGCGCGCCGCGGTCAGCGAGATCGAGCGCTACGAGCGCGTCCGTATCGCCGCACTGCCCCCGCACGCGCACGTCGCCGGGTTCGCCGCCGACGACCTGTCGCACCTGGTCGCCGAACTCCTGGAGAACGCCACCTCCTTCTCGCCGCCCGACGTCCCCGTCGAAATCTCCGGCTGGCTCCTGGAGAGCGGCGAGGTGATGCTCTCCGTGCAGGACGAGGGCATCGGCATGGCCGCCGAGCGGTTGAGCCGGCTCAACGCCCGGCTCGCCGCCTTCGACCCGGAGGACTCCTACGACCAGGAGAGCGGCGAGGGCCTCGGGCTCGGCCTGTACGTGGTGGCCCGCCTCGCCCACCGGCATGGCGTGCGGGTGCAGTTGCGGGAGCAGAAGCAGGGCGGCGTCGCGGCCGTCGTGGTCCTGCCGAAGCCGCTGCTCGTCGAGGCGCCGGCCGCGGCCGTACCCGCCGGGGCCCCGGTGCCCGGGGGCGCGCACTCCTTCTCGTTGCCCGGCGCGGACGCGGAGGTCAACTCCAACGTTCTGAGCGGTCGTGCGCGGCTCGCGCCGGGCAGGCCCGAGGGCGACGAGGACCCCCTGATCGCGGCGGCGGAGGAGGCCGTACGGGAGCGGGAGGAGAGCGAGCAGCGGCAGGAGCCCGCCCACGGCGAGGAATCCGTACGGGACGACCGGGGCGCGCCGCGCGCCGAACCAGTACGCGAGCCCGCCGCCCCGGAGCCCGCCGCCGAGCCCGAGTTCGGTCCCGAGACCACGATGGAGCTGTTCCTTCCGTCGCCCCGCGTGGAGCCGTCGCCCCGGGCGCAGGAGCCCGCCCCGACCGCCGACATCCCCGCCCAGGCGGCTGCCGACCCCTATGCCATCGGGCCGGAGAGCCACGAACGCGCCGTGGACGAGGGCGAGCCGCGGCCCGCCGCGCAGGCGCCCCGCACCACCGCCACCGAGTCGCCCGCGCCGGAGGCACCCCAGGAGCCCGCGGCGCCCATGGAGCCCGCGGCGCCTCAGGAGCCCGAGACCCCCCGGCTCACCGCCAAGGGGCTCCCCAAACGCACCCCCAAGATCTCCACGCCCGCCCCGGCCCCGCGGCCGCGCGCCGGCGGTGTGGACGCCGAGGCGCTGCGCCGCAGGCTCGGCGGGTTCCACCGGGGAGCCAAGGAGGGCTTCCGCCACGTCGAGGCGGAGATCGCCGAGCGGACGGGGGAGACCAAGGCACCCGGGCACCGGTCCACGGCCCCACCTCAGCACGCGGCACCCGGCACCGCACAGGACGTTGAATCATCGGGGGGCACAGTCGAGGAGGCAAGCAGTTGACCGCGTCCAGTACCTTCGGACTGAGCAGTGAAGCCCGCAACCTGCACTGGCTGCTGACCAACCTGGTGGAGGAGGTGCCCGGCATCCTGTCGGTCGCGGTGGTCTCCTCCGACGGCCTGCTCCTGCTCTCGTCCGACCCCGGCCGGGTGGCGGATGCCCGCGCCGGCCGCGACGGAAGGCCCGGCGGCCCCAAGGGGTCCGCCGCCGACCTCGCCACCATCGTCTCCGGCATCGGCAGCCTCACCATCGGCGCCGCCAAGCTGATGGACGCCGGCCGGGTCAAGCACACGATGGTCGCAATGGACGAGGGCAGCCTGTTCGTCATGTCCATCAGCGACGGCTCGCTGCTCGGCGTGCACGGCTCCGCGGACTGCGACATGAGCGTGGTGGCGTACCACATGGCGCTCTTCGTCGGCCGCGCCGGACACGTCCTGACCCCCGAACTCCGCAGCGAGCTGCGCAGGTCCCTCGAGGCCGAGTCGGCAGGGAGCGCCCGATGAGCGGCACACAGAAGAAACTTCCCGTCCGCGGCGGCGAGCGCAAGCCCGCCCGTGTACGCCCCTACTCCCTGACCGGGGGCCGCACCCGCTTCGGCCACGTCCTGCTCGTCGAGACCTTCGTCGCCGCACTGGACGCCCCCGAGGAGCGGCGGGAACTGACGAATGGTTCACTGTCCACCCGCGTGATGCCGGAGATGCGGGCCATCGTCGAACTGTGCCGCCGTATGCGCACGGTGGCGGAGATCGCGGCACTGCTGAAGATGCCGCTCGGGGTGGTCCGCGTGCTCCTGAGCGACCTCGCGGACCAGGGAAAGATCCGTGTGTACGGAACCGGTCACGGCACGGGACAGCCGGACCGCGCTCTGCTGGAAAGGGTGCTGAGTGGACTCCGTCGTCTCTGACGCCGCCCCGGGCGTCGACCGACTCGTCGAGCCGGACGAGGAACTGAAGGCCTGGCAGACGGACCGTACGCGCGCCCCGATAGCCACGAAGATCGTGGTGGCGGGCGGCTTCGGCGTCGGCAAGACCACCCTGGTGAGTGCCGTCTCGGAGATCACGCCCCTGCAGACCGAGGCGCTGATGACCGAGGCAAGTGAGGAGACCGACGACCTCACCGGTACCCCGGACAAGCTCACCACCACCGTGGCCATGGACTTCGGCCGCATCACGCTCGACGACGACCTGGTGCTGTACCTCTTCGGCACGCCGGGCCAGCAGCGGTTCTGGTTCATGTGGGACGACCTGGTGCGCGGCGCGATCGGGGCGGTCGTCATGGCCGACACCCGCCGGCTCGCGGACTGCTTCCCGGCGCTCGACTACTTCGAGAGCAGCGGCCTGCCGTACATGGTCGCCGTCAACCACTTCGACGGCAGCGAGCGGTTCGAACCCGAGGATGTGCGCGAGGCCCTCACCATTCCCGCACACATACCTGTCATGATCATGGACGCGCGCCGCCGGATCTCGGTGATCGAGACCCTCCTGGCCCTCGTCGGCCACGCGCTGGACGTCACCCCCGAGTAGTTCTGACTAGGAGCACCACCCGCATGCGGAAGATACTCGTCGTCGGAGCCGGTCAGTCCGGACTCCAGCTCGCCCTCGGCCTGCAGTCGCACGGGTACGAGGTCACCCTGATGTCCAACCGGACCGCGGACGAGATCCGTACCGGCCGCGTCATGTCGACGCAGTGCATGTTCGACACGGCGCTGCAGCACGAGCGCGACCTGAAGCTGAACTTCTGGGAGTCCCAGGCCCCGAAGATCGAAGGACTCGGCGTGTCCGTGGCCGCTCCCGGCTCGTTCGACCCGGGCCCGTCGCAGCGTGCGATCGACTGGGTGGCCAAGCTCGACGGGTACGCGCAGTCGGTCGACCAGCGGCTGAAGATGGCCGGCTGGATGGAGACGTTCGCCCAGCGCGGCGGCCAGCTCGTCATCCACGGCGCCGCGGTCTCCGACCTCGACTACTTCTCCCGCACGTACGACCTGGTGCTGGTGTCCGCAGGCAAGGGCGAGCTGGTGTCCATGTTCGCCCGGGACCCCGAGCGGTCCCCGTACAGCGAGCCGCAGCGCGCGCTCGCCGTGTCGTACGTCCACGGCCTCGGGCCGCGCCCCGAGCACCCGGACTTCGACGCGGTCCGCTGCAACCTGGTCCCGGGCGTCGGCGAGCTGTTCGTCATGCCGACGCTCACCACCTCCGGCCGCGCGGACATCCTGTTCTGGGAGGGCATACCCGGCGGCCCGCTCGACGTCTTCAAGGGCGTCAAGGACCCCGGCGAGCACCTCTCCCTGACCCTGGAACTCATGGAGAAGTTCACTCCCTGGGAGTATGCGCGGGCCACGAAGGTGGAGCTGACCGACGCCGGCGGCACGCTGGCCGGGCGGTACGCGCCCACCGTGCGCAAGCCGATCGGGCGGCTGCCCGGTGGCGGACTGGTGCTCGGCGTCGCCGACGTGGTCGTGGCGAACGACCCGATCACCGGGCAGGGCTCCAACTCGGCGTCCAAGTGCGCGGCCGCGTATCTGGCCTCGATCCTCGAACACGGGGACAAGGAATTCGACGAGGCGTGGATGCAGCAGACGTTCGACCGCTACTGGGAGACGGCGCGCCACGTGACCAAGTGGACGAACGCGATGCTGGGCGTGCCGCCGGAGCACGTGCTGAACCTGATCGGGGCGGCGGGGGCCATGCCGCCGGTGGCGCACCGGATCGCCAACGGGTTCAACGACCCCTCGGACTTCGAGAACTTCTTCTACGAGCCGCAGAAGGCCGAGGCCTACCTGGCGTCGGTGGCCGGCGCCTGACCTGACGCCTCCGGGCGCACGGTGCCGGACGCCGTCGGGCTCTCGGCCGTCGGCGTCCGCTCCGCGTCGGGCGCACCGGAGGCCGGGGCCGTCTCCTGGGCCGCCGCGGCCGTCTCCTGCTCGAACCGGGCCAGGGCGGCCAGCTGTTCGGGGGTGAGGGAGGCGAGCCGCTGCTCGATGTCCTTCAGCCGCTGTTCGACGTCGTCCCGGGCCTTCTTCTGCCGGTCGGTGAGGGTGAGCTGGTCGTCCAGCGCCTTACGGGCCGCGCGGGCCAGGGTGTCGGCGCTCCTCTCGGCGTCGGTCAGCTGGTTCACGGTCGCGGCCCGCTCCCGCGTCAACTGGCCGATCAGATGGCCCTCGTCGAGCGCGTGCTGTGGATCGCGGGCGAACAGCAGGCGCACGTACGGGGAGAGGGACGCGCTGCTCTGGTACTGCTGCCGGGCCAGCCGTCCGGCCGCGACGCGGCTGCTCCGCAGGTCGAGCCGGGTCCTCGCGAGCTGCCCGTCGAGCCGGGACACCTCCGCCCGTCGCTGGTTCAGCTTCTCGGTGGTGGCGTCGTAGGCCTCGGTGGCCTGCTCCGCGTCGCGGTAGAGATGCTGAAGTTCCGTCAGGAGCTGGGCGACGGGTGGGGCGCTCGGCTGGACCGTGGTGGTGGGGGAGGGGTCCGGTTGGGCCGTGTTGCCGGGGACGGGGTCCGGTTCGGCCGTGGTGGTGGGGGAGGCGTCCGGCGGGGCCGTGTTGCCGGGGACGGGATCCGGTCGGGCCGTGGCGCTGGACAAGGCGTCCGGTCGGGCCGTGGCGCTGGACAAGGCGTCCGGTCGGGCCGTGGTGGGGACGGGATCCGGGACGTCGATCGCCGGCGCGGCGGCGAGCAGGGCCCACGTGGTCACCGCCGCCGTACCCGCCAGACGCCGCAACCTTTCTGACACGTCATCACCTCCGGATGCCGGGTGGTCCCTCCACCTCGCACCGGCAGGATGAGACGGGTGCGTCCCGTGCGCGCGCCGAGTGGTCGGTTCGGCGCAGCGAGGTCACTCGTGAGCGGTGTCCGGGCCGTCTCCCGGCGTGGCGCCTGGCGTCCGGCGCGGTTTCGACCACGGCCACCGCAGACGGCCGCCGGTGTCCCCCTCCGGGTCGTACTCGTACTTCCAGCCCGGGTGGAGACCGAACCTGCCGCTCGGGCCCGCCTGGACACGACGGTAGACGAGGACGGTGGGCGGACCTCCGCCACGCTCGGCTCCGCTCGCGCGGGGGGACCCCCACGCGGCGTCCGGGACCGGCACGCGGTACGTCTTCGGGGGATGGCCGGTGAGTCCGAGCAGGACGGGCAGGACGCGCCCGTCCAGGGGGCCGCCGACGAACGGGGTGTCTTGGCTCTTCACGGCACCAGTGTCACAGCAGGTGACCGGCGCCGCCGAGCACGGGCAGGACGCGCCGGGCCAGGGCGCCGACCGGGCCTTCGGCGCTCTCCAGGGCCAGCGCGGAGCGGACCACTTCGGCGGTCTGCGCATCACGTCCCGCGGTGGCCACCAGTCCGGCCACGAACTGCTCCACCAGCCAGTCCCGCAACTCCTCGACCGGGGGCTGCTTGTCCTGGTCGAGCCAGATGAGGGAGGCGGCCTCGACGGAGGTGATCCACATCCGTACGGTCATCCGCAGCCCGGGGCCGGGATCCTCGACGCCGAGGTGGGTGAGGATGTGCCCGGCCGCGGCCCGGCGCACGCCGTCGACGATGGCGGTGGTGCGGGACGTCTCGACCACGCTGCCGCCCTGGAGCAGGGCGCTGAAACCGGCGTCGTGCCGGGCGACGAAGGCGAGGTAGCGGTCGAGGGCGCGGGCGAGGCGGTGACTGAGCGGGCCCTCGGGGGGTTCGGCGAAGCACTGCCGGAGGTCGTCGGCGGCGGAGCGCAGCGCGGCCTCGTAGAGCTGCTGCTTGCCGCCGGGGAAGTAGCGGTAGACGAGGGGGCGGGAGACGCCGGCGGCCTCGGCCACGTCGTCGAGGGAGACCTCCTCGGGGGCGCGGTGCGCGAAGAGGGTGAGCGCGGCGTCGAGGAGTTGCCTGCGGCGTTCTTCCACGCTGAGCCTTCGGTACGCGCGCGTGGGGGCCTCGGAGGTCATGTTCGCAGCGTAATCGTGTTGCCGTAAGGACGAGGCACCCGGAGCTGCAGCGGCCGTGCAGGGGGCTGCGCTCCCGTCCTCCCATCGGCCTGAACGGCCTCGTCCTCAATCTCGCCCGCTCTCGGCTTCGCTCGAGCGGGGGGAGCCCCACGACGGGCTGGAAACGCCGGCCCGAAGGCGAGCCGTACTCACGCCAGCAACCCGGACGACCTCCACAACCGTCGGCCCACACCCCGGAGCACACCGATGTCGTCCAGGAAGTCCGTCAGCCGCTTCGCTCCCGTCTGCATGATCTCCCGGCGGTGGCCGCTCGCCCTCACCTGGGCCATCGCCTCCCGCTTGTCCAGGCCCACGTTCGTGTAGACCTCCGGGTTCACGAAGGCCACCGAGAACACCCGTGCGAACTCGCCGGACGTGATGCGGGTGAACTCCTGCGACCACCGCGGAGCGGTCACCATCTGGCGGCGCAGTTCCTCACGGGCGTAGCGGACGTGGCGGGCCTCCTCGACCACGTGGATACGGGTGACCCCGCGGATCAGAGGCTGCACCCGCTCGTCGGGGAACGTCAGCCGCTGCATCCAGTCCAGGACCTCCTCGCCCAGCAGCGTGGCCGTGAACGAGCCCGGCGTGGTCGAGATCGTCTTGAAGACGCGGCCCAGGTTCTGGTGCGCCCGGCTCACCGGGTACCAGGGCGTGTCACCGTGCGCGATCAGCCGGGCGAACATCTTCGAGTGCCGGCACTCGTCCTCGATCTCGGTCAGCGCGTACCGCACGTGCGCGCTCGTCGCCGCCTTGTCGTAGATGTGCCGGACCAGCAGCTGCATCAGGATGATCTCGAACCAGATGCCCAGCGAGGCGAGCGCCGCGGCCTCGTGCTGGGAGAGCCGTATCCGCTGCTCCTCGCTCATCCGCCGCCACAGCGGTGTGTCGTACAGCGACACCAGCTCCGGCGGCCAGAACCACTTTCCTTCCTCGTAGGGCGCGTCCCAGTCCAGTTCCTCGTCCGGGTCGAAGGAGTGTCTGGCGGAGGAGGCGAGGAGCCGCTCCGCCACCTGCTCCCGGTCCTTGAGCAGTCCGAGCGCGTCGCGCAGCACGTCTGCTTCGGTCACGGTCGTCATCGCTGTGCCCACCACCTCGTCGTACGGGCCGGCTGTTACCCGCGGTCACGGTCTTATGAGACTGCTTGTCAGCAAGGACGTCAATCCCTTGCGCTCCACTTGTTGACGCCGCGTCTACCTCGTGTGAGCGTGTGCTCATGCCGACGTTTGAGCTGTACGCCAAGGAGCCGGAGGAACCCCTCTGGCAGGTGCCCGCGAGTGGCGCGGCCCGCTTCAGCTGGGAGTACGACGACGGGCGCGACCGGCTGCTGGCCCTGTACCAGAAGGGCAAGGACAAGCAGTGGGACGGGCAGAAGCGGATCGACTGGCACCTGGAGGTGGACCCGTACGACCCGCTCGGCACCCCTGACGAGGCGATGACCCTGTACGGGACGCCGTACTGGGCGAAGATGACCGACAAGGACAAGGGCGAGCTGCGCCGGCACTACGCCTCCTGGCAGTTCAGCCAGTTCCTGCACGGCGAGCAGGGCGCGATGATCTGCGCGGCGCGGATCGTGGAGTCGGTCCCCGATCTGGACGCCAAGTTCTACTCGGCGACCCAGACGATGGACGAGGCGCGGCACGCGGAGATCTACGGCCGCTTCCTGCACGAGAAGATCGGGATGCTCTACCCGATCAACGACAACCTCCAGGCGCTGCTCGGAGACACCCTGCGGGACAGCCGCTGGGACATGCCGTACCTCGGCATGCAGGTCCTCATCGAGGGCCTGGCGCTCGCCGCCTTCGGCATGATCCGCGACACGACGGACAAGCCGCTGCCCAAGCAGATCCTCGCGTACGTCATGCAGGACGAGGCCCGCCACGTGGCGTTCGGCCGCATGGCGCTGCGGGACTACTACAAGCAGCTCACGGACGCCGAACTGCGCGAACGCGAGGAGTTCGTCATCGAGGGCTGCTACCTGATGCGGGACCGGCTGCGCGGGGTGGAGGTGCTGGAGAACTTCGGCATCCCCAAGGCCGAGGCGGAGGCGTACAGCGAGAACTCCGAGTTCCTCCAGCTGTTCCGGCAGTTGCTGTTCAGTCGCATCGTCCCGTGCGTGAAGGACATCGGCCTGTGGGGCAAGCGCCTCCAGCAGGCCTACGTCGACATGGGCGTCTTCGAGATGGGCGACTCGAACCTGGACCTGCTGATGGCCCAGGACGAGGAGATCGCCGAGAAGCTGGACGCGGAGCGCTTCGCGGCGGAGGAGGGGGAGCGGGTCGCCGAGGTGGAGGAGGCGATCGAGGAGGGTCAGCGTCTCGGCGGCTGATCACTCGATCGACGGGCGAATCGGCATATTCCCCTGGGTACGCTGGCTGTGCCAGGCAGACTCCGCCGCATGGGAGCAATCATGAGCGCCGCACGTGACTACGGTCTGGACGACGACTACGAATGGGCTCGTCCGCCGGTCGGCGGCTGGACGGCGGACGACCTGGACCGGCTCCCGAACCTTCCTCCGCACACGGAGCTGATCGACGGGAGCCTGGTTTTCGTGAGTCCGCAGACGTCGTTCCACATGCGCACGATCCGACTGCTGGACATCGCTCTGTTGGACCAGGCGCCCGACGAATTCGAGGTCTTCCGAGAGTTCACCGTGACGCTCGACCGCCGCAACCGTCTGGAGCCGGACGTCCTGGTGGTCCGCGCCGGAGCTGACACCGGGCCCAGGGACACACGGCTCTTGCCCGACGACGTCATTCTCGCCGTCGAGGTCGTGTCCGAGGACTCCGTGGAGCGTGACCGAGAGGCGAAGCCTCGCAAGTACGCCGCAGCAGGTATCCCGCACTTTTGGAGGGTCGAGCAGAACAACGGCCTTCCCGTTGTCTACATCTACGAGCTCGACCCCCAGACCAAGGCGTACGTGCCCACCGGCATCCATCACGACAAGCTCAGGCTGACCGTCCCGTTCCCCATCGACATCGACCTCACCGCCATCAACCGCCGCCCACCGGTCGCGCCTCCCCCGGAGGAAACGACGTCCGCAGGGTGAACGCGTACTCCGTCGGCCCGTGCGCACGGAGGTGAAGCAGCCGCTCCTCCGCCTCCGCCACCGTCGGGCGGTGGCCCGCCGGGACCCACCACAGGGCCGTCACGGCCTCTTCCAGCCGCTCGAACCACTCCCGGCGCCGCGCCAGCATCTCCCGGTGCAGGCCCTGGTACATGAACGCCGTCAGCGCGTCGATGTCGCGCCACATCGTCAGGTTGATGATCAACCACTCGTCCCCGAACACGGGGACGTCCGTGGCGTTGCCCGAGTCGTCCTTCAGCCGCCAGACGAAACCGTCGAAGGCGTCGGCCGCCGCGTTCACGGGGTCCAGCGCCTCCACGAAGTCCTTCAACTGCGGTGAGTCCAAGGGGGCCTTGAGGCGGGCGATGTTGACCTGGGCGAGTTCGTGGGCGGAGTGCGGCTGATCGGTCGTCATGCACCGAACGGTAGGTCGGGGTCACGCCGGGCGACAGCCCCCGTCTCAGCACCTGGACTCAACCCCTGCCGTGAGGACGGGAGTTGAGCACTGCCTCCATCACCGCCTTCGCGATCGGCGCCGCGTCCCCGCCCCCGCTGACCTCCCCCTGCCGGCCCGCGTCCTCCACCACCACCGCGACCGCCACCGCCGGCTCCAGCGCGTCGTCCGCCTGCGCCCAGGAGATGAACCAGGCGTACGGCTTCCCGGAGTTGTCGACGCCGTGCTGGGCCGTGCCCGTCTTGCCGCCCACTCGGGCGCCGGGGATCGCCGCGTTACGACCCGTTCCCTCCTGCACCACGTCCGTCATCATCTCCCGCAGTTGTTCCGCGGTGGTGGCGCTCATCGCCCGGTGCAGGGTGCGGGGCGTGGCCGTGGAGACCGTCTCGCCGTCCTTGGTCGTCGTCCGCTCCACCAGGTACGGCGCTTTCACATCGCCTCCGCCGGCCACGGTCGCCGCGACCATCGCCATCTGCAGCGGTGTCGCCCGGGTCTCGAACTGCCCGATCGAGGACAGCGCCAGCTGGGAGGCGTCCAGCTTCGGTTCGAACGTGCTCGGCGCCACCGCGAACGGCACCCTCAGCCTCCGCTCGTTGAAGCCGAAGTTCGCCGCCGTGCCCGTCATGTTCTGCAGCCCCACCTCCCCGCCCAGCTTGGCGAACACCGTGTTGCACGACCAGGTGAAGGCGTACCGCAGCGACGCGTCCTCGCAGCCCTCGGTCTCGTTGGACAGCTCGGTCGTCGTGCCGGGCAGCCGGTAGGGGTCGGGGGAGTCCGTCGGCGCGTCGAGGTCCGTCACCACCCCCGCCTCGAGGGCGGCTGCGGCCGTGACCACCTTGAACGTCGAACCGGGCGGATACGTCTGCCGGATCGCCCGGTCGAGCATCGGCCGCGCCGCGTCCCCGTTCAGCCTCTTCCAGGCCCGGGCCACGGACGGCGACGTCCCGGACAGCTCCCCGGGGTCGTACGACGGCGTCGAGACCAGCGCCAGGATCCGTCCCGTCGTCGGCTCCACTGCGGCGACCGCGCCCGCGCGCCCCGCCAGCCCCTGGTACGCCGCCCGCTGCGCCGCCCCGTTGAGCGTGGTGACGACATGGCCGCCGGGGATGCGCTTCCTCAGGACGCCGTTCCACAGGGGGAACGGATCGAGCAGCGGGTCGGTGCCCGACAGCAGTGCGTCCTCGGTGTGCTCCAGGAGCGTCGTCCCGTACACCTGGGAGGCGAAGCCGGTGACCGGCGCGTACAGCGGCCCGTCGGTGTAGGTGCGGGTGTGGCGGAACATGCCGCCCGTGTCCCGGGACCCGGTCACCGGGCGGCCGTCGACCAGGATGTCGCCGCGGGGGCTGCCGTACCGGGCGATCATCTGCCGGCGGTTGGCGGGGTTGTCCTCGTAGCGGGCGGACTCGAGAATCTGCACCCGGGTGGCGTTCGCCAGCAGGGCGATCAGCAGCACCGCGCACAGGGCCGCCGCCCGGCGGATGTACCGGCTCACGGCGCTGCCGTCCTGTCGTACTGGCTGCGGGCCGAGTCGCTGATCCGGATCAGCAGCGCCACGATGATCCAGTTGGTCACGAGCGACGAGCCGCCCTGCGCCAGGAACGGCATCGCCATGCCCGTCAGCGGGATCAGGCCCGTCACCCCGCCCGCGATCACGAACACCTGGAGCGCCACGATCGACGCGAGCCCCACGGCGAGCAGCCGCCCGAACGGGTCCCGCAGCGCCAGCCCCGCCCGGTAGCCGCGCTCCACCAGCAGCGCGTAGAGCAGGAACAGCGCGCACAGGCCGGCGAAGCCCAGTTCCTCGCCCGCCGTCGCCAGGATGAAGTCCGACTTCACGGCGAAGCCGATCAGCACCGAGTGGCCGAGGCCGAGCCCGGTGCCGAGCGCGCCGCCGGCGGCGAACGCGAACAGCGACTGGGCGAGCTGGCCCGCGCCCTGGCCCGCCTCGATCGACGCGAAGGGGTGCAGCCAGTCCTCGACCCGGGCGTGCACGTGCGGCTCCAGCCGGCCCACGGCGAACGCGCCCACCATCGCGAGCAGCAGACCGACCGCGATCCAGCCGGTGCGGCCCGTGGCGACGTACAGCAGCACCACGAACAGCCCGAAGAACAGCAGCGAGGTGCCGAGGTCGCGCTCCAGGACGAGGACGCCGACGCTCAGCAGCCAGATCGCCACCACCGGGCCGAGGACCCGCCCGGTGGGCAGCTGAAGCCGCCACACCTTGCGGCCCGTGAAGGCCAGCGCCTGCCGGTTGGCGGCCAGGTACCCGGCGTAGAAGACCGCGAGCAGCAGCTTCGCGAACTCGCCCGGCTGGATGGAGAACCCGGCGACCCTGAGCCAGATCCGGGCGCCGTTCACCGCCGGGAAGAAGATCGGCAGGGTGAGCAGGGCGAGCGCGGCGCCCCCGCACAGGTACGTGTAGCGCTGGAGCACCCGGTGGTGGCGCAGCAGCAGGACGACGGCCGTGAACAGTGCGACGCCGAGCGTCGACCAGGACAGCTGGGTGGGGGCCGCCCGGTGGCCCGGGGTCTCCAGATCGAGGCGGTAGATCAGCACCAGGCCCACGCCGTTGAGCAGCACCGCGATGGGCAGCAGCAGGGGATCGGCGTACGGGGCGCGCAGCCGTACCGCGCAGTGCGCGAGCAGCGCGAGCGCGCCGAGCCCGGCGCCGTAGCGGAGCGCGCCGGGCGGGAGGGTGCCGTGCCGGGCCAGGCCGACGGCGCAGTAGCCGTACACCGACAGCAGCACGGCGAGGACGATCAGGCCGAACTCGGTTCCCCGGCGCCGGGGCAGGCGCAGCGCGGGGGCGGGGGCGTCCGCCGGCGTCACGGTCCTCGCTCCTGGCGTTCCGGGCGGGATCATGTGCGGAACGTAGCAAGCGATAAGCGGTATGTCCCGTTATGCGGGGGCAATCAGCCCGTTCCGGTACTTATTGGCGTCTCCGGGAGGGAGAGCGTGGCCATGGCCCCGCCGTCCGGTGCGTTGGCGAACTCCAGCCGGGCGCCCAGCACCTCCGCCTGCCCGCACGCGATCGTCAGGCCGAGGCCGTGCCCCTTCGCGCCGCCCTCGGTGCGGAACCGCTGCGGCCCGTGCGCCAGCAGGTACTCCGGATAACCGTCCCCGTGGTCCCGTACGGTGACCCGCGCACCGTCGACCGTCAGCACCACCGGGCCCCGCCCGTGCCGGTGCGCGTTCGCCACCAGGTTGCCGAGCACCCGCTCCAGCCGCCGCCGGTCGGTCGCCACGCACGCGTCCCGCACCACCCGGACCTCGACCGGGGTGCCGGAGGCCCGCACCACCCGCTGCGCCAGCGGCGCGAGCCGCTCCTCGGCCAGCTCCAGGCGTTCGCCGCCCGCCTCCAGGCGGGAGATCTCCAGCAGGTCCTCGGTGAGCGTGCGCAGCGCCGCCACCCGGTCCCGCACCAGCTCGGTCGGCCGCCCGGGCGGCAGCAGCTCGGCCGCCGCGTGCAGCCCGGTCAGCGGGGTGCGCAGCTCATGCGCCACGTCCGCGGTGAACCGCTGCTCGCTCAGCAGCTTGCCCTGCAGCGTGGCCGCCATCGTGTCCAGGGCGCCCGCGACCGCGGCCACCTCGTCCTGGGGGCGCGCCGGATTCCTCGCGCGCCGGTCGTTCACGCGCGCGTCCAGGTCGCCCGCGCTGATCCGCCGGGCCACCTGCGCGGTCGCCTGCAGTCGCCGGGTCACCCGGGTCACCGCGAACGCTCCCACGCACAGCGTCACGCCGCTCGCCAGCGCCGAGGACCACACGATCGCCTCGTCCAGGGCGTCGATGATGCGGGCGCCCTGCGCGTAGTCGACCTGCACGGCGAGCGCCCGGCCGCCGTCGGCCGGGCCCGCCGCCCACATCGTGGGCTGCGGATCCCGGGTCCCGACCATCGTGCCGCGGTACCCGTCCGCCGCCAGTTCCCGCAGCGGCGCCGGCAGCCCCGGCGGGTCGACACCCGCGTCGTGCGGCAGCCGGTCGCCCGCCTCGTACGCCTGCGTCACCTCCGTCAGCCGGGCCAGTGCCCGGCCGCGGGCCTCACCGACGGTCCGGTCGGTGACCTGGACATGGACGAGCACGCCGAGCAGCGCGGCCAGACCACAGCACATGACGGTGATGAAGGCGGCCGCCTTCCAGGTCAGCGTGCCGGTCCAGCGCGGCAGCCGGTCGAGCGTGCGGCCGAGGGGCCTCATCGGGCGCTCTCCGACGGGACGGGGGCGGCCGAGGGGGAGACGGACGGGACGGGCGAGGCCGGGGCAGGGGCGGACGGGGCCGGTGCGACCGGCCGGCGTGGGGGTGCGGTGCCCACCCGCACGATCTCGTCCCGGGTCGCCAGCATCGCGTGCTGGTGCGGATCCCAGGTCCACTCCGTGCGGAACTCGTAGCCGGGCAGCGTCGACGGCGAGCGGATGATCACGGTGCTGCCCGCCAGCTCCACGCTGATCACGCTGTCCGAGGTGCCCATGACCTGCACCAGCCGGTGGTGTTCGACGGTGTACACGCGCACCGCCAGCTGGTCGTCCGGGAAGCGGATGCCGAGCACCATGTCGTCCTCGCCGTCGCCGGTGAGGTCGCGGTAGTACGCCCGCAGGACCGGGCACCGCCGTCCCTGCGGGCCCGCCACGCCGCAGTCCTTCAGCCGCTCGCGCGTCTCCGCGTACAGGGCGTGCGGGCCGGAGTAGGCGTCCGGGTGCGCGGCGACCTCGGCGCGCACGACGTCCAGGGGGTCCACCCGGCGGATGTCATCACCAGGAACGGTGACGCCCTTGACGGTCTCGGTGTCCGCCTCGCCGTAGTCCAGGGCGGGCGTGGAGGCGGGCGGCAGCTGGGGCCACAGCCGCACCGGGCCGACGGCGGTGGCGGTCGGGCCCGCGCCCCGCAGGGCACCGGAGTCACCGCAGCCCGCAAGGAGCAGGGCGGTCACGGCGACGCCGAGGGCCGCGCGCACGGGGCGACCGCGGAGTGACGGGCCCACACGGCGGCTGCGGAACGCCGTGCCGGCGCGACGGCTGGGGAACACGGGGGCATCCGTCCTTTTTGCTCACCTGATGACCGGTTGTTCACTCTACGATCGGCCAGTGAGGTTACTCCGCGAGTTCCTCCAGGAGGCGGGCGGTGTCCAGGCCCGCCCGCAGGTACTCCACGAACAGGTCGTTGTGCAGCGCCCAGGGCCCGCGCCGGGCGCGGATCATGCGGATCGCCTCCTCGGCGGTGTGCCCGGCCCGCACCAGCGCATGCGCGACGACCAGGCCCGAACGGTTGTACCCGTGGTAGCACCGCACGAGCACCCGGCGCCCGTCCTCCAGCGCGTCGTCGGCGGCCTGCGCCAGCCGCATCACACCCGCGAGCTGCGTTCCGTCCAGCGGGCCGTCCGGGATCGGCCACACATGGTGCTCGACTCCGTCGTCAGGCCCGTGCCCGGGCAGCCGCAACAAGGTCAGCACCAGATCGAACTCATCCCGTACGACGGCGAACTCCCGCTCCCCGGAGCGCCCCCTGAACTCATGGCCGCCCATCCACAGACCGGGCACGATCTCGCTCCACGGGCTCTCGGGAGCCGGAACATCGGGTTGCTTTCTGCGGGTCCGCAACGGCGCCTCCCACCGAGTCCCCAACTGCTCACAAAGGTAGCCGGGTTCTTGCCCCCGGAGCACCCCGCCTGTTCCCATGGTCGAGGGGTGATGGTGCATGGACGGACTGCGCGTCGTACCGACCTGGCGGCACGGACAGGAACGCCTGTACGTGTGCGGCACCGACGGGCGGAACATCGCCTGGTACGACCGGGAGACCGGCCGGGTCAACCTGCTGAGCGAGGACCTGCGCGAGGGCGTGCTCGACGCGCTCGGCCCGTTCGTGACGGGCCCGGTGACGGTCGGGCCGCCCCCCGTGCCCACCCCCGCCGAGCTGGCCCGGCTCTCCCTCCACCCGGACGACGACCTGGCGCCGAACCGGCCCGGTGAGGCCCTGCTGATCGCCCTGGACCGCGACCCGGGCCCCACCCGCCGGCTGCGCCCGGACCCACGGCGCCAGGCGCTCGACGCCGAGCAGGCGGTCGGTGACGCGCTGGACGGTCTGGAGGGCGCGGGCTGGCGAACCCTGCACTCGGTGCCGCTGCCCGGCGGCGACCGCATCCACCACCTGGCGATCGGCCCCGGCGGCCTGTTCGCGGTGCGCTCCCTCTACGCCCGCAGGCAGCGGGTCCTCGTCGCCGATCCGATGGTGACGGTGGGCCGTCAGGAGGCGCGGCCGCTGCTGCGCCAGGTGAGCGCCGACGCGGACCGGGCGTCGTACGCGCTGACGGCCGAGGTCCACCCGGTCCTGATCGTCACCGAGCCCGGCCGCCTGGAGATCACGGCGCCGCTGCGCAGGATCCGCGTCCTGAAGGACACGGACGTGCCCGCCCTGGCCCGCTTGGGCGGCATGCTGAAGCCGGCGGACGTGGAAGCGCTGCACGCGATGGCACGGGACCGGCACACGTGGTCCCGGGTGTGACCGTGGGGCGGCGGCACACCGCAGGGGTTCGGGGCAGTGGAACCGCTTCTTCTCAGGACAGTGGAACCGCCTGCTCTCAGGGCACCGGAACCGCTCGCTCTCACGGCTGCGGAACCGCTCGCTCTCACGGCTGCGGAACCGCTTGCCCTCACGGCAGCGGAACCGCTTGGTCGGAATCGCAGAGCGCGGCCATGAGGTCCCCGTACGCCTGCAACCGGGGAGCGATGTCCGGGGCGCGGAAGACGAGACTGCCGGGCGAGGCACAGTCCTCCACCTCCTCCCATGTAACCGGCGCCGACACGGTGGGCTCCGCCCGGGCGCGCAGTGTGTACGGCGTGGCGGTGGTCTTGCGCGCCGCGTTCTGGCTCCAGTCCACGAAGACCTTCCCGGGCCGCAGACTGCGGGTCATACGGTGGATGACCAGGCGGGGCATCGCCTTCTCCGCCTCCACGGCGAGCTGCCGGGCGTAGTCCGTCGTCCGCTGTGAAGGCGTCGGTTCCACGGTGGCGAGCAGATGCAGCCCCTTGGAGCCGGACGTCTTCGCGTACGCCGCGATCCCGTCCGCCGCCAGCCGCTCGCGCAGCCACAGGGCGACCTCGCAGCACTCGACGATCGTGGCCGGCGCTCCCGGGTCGAGGTCGAAGACCAGCCGGTCGGCGATGTCGGGCGTGTCGATGCGCCACTGCGGGGTGTGGAACTCGGTGACGAGGTTCGCCGCCCACATGAGGCTCGCCAGGTCCTGGATCAGCACCATGCGGGCCGCACCCTCCGTACGCGGCACCTCCGCCGTGGTGACCCAGTCGGGCGTACCCGGCGGCACGTTCTTGGCGAAGAACAGCTGTCCGTCCGGCCCGTCCGGATAGCGCAGGAAGGACAGCGGGCGGTCGCGGAGGTGAGGCAGCAGGGCGCCGGCGGTGGTCGCGTAGTAGTGCAGCAGCTCGCCCTTGGTGAAGCCGGTCGCGGGATGGAGCACCTTCTCCAGGTTGCTGAGCGCCAGCCGGCGGCCCTCCACCTCTGTGATCGGCGTCATACGATGAGAATCCCACGAGAACCCCATGAAATCGCCCGACCTATCCGGAAAAGGGGCGGAACGTGCGATCCATCTGGAACGGCTCCATCTCGTTCGGCCTGGTGAGCATCCCCATCAAGCTGATGAACGCCACCGAGAACCACGCGATCTCCTTCCGTCAGATCCATCTGGAGGACGGCGGCCGCATCCAGTACCGCAAGTTCTGCGAGCTGGAGGACCGCGAGGTGGCTCAGGCGGAGATCGGCAAGGGGTACGAGGACGCGGACGGCTCGGTCATCCCGATCACGGACGAGGACCTGGCTCAGCTGCCCATCCCGACCACCAAGACGATCGAGATCGTGGCGTTCGTCCCGGAGGACCTGATCGACCCGCTCCAGATGGACACGGCGTACTACCTGTGCGCGAACGGCACCCCGGCCGCCAAGCCCTACACGCTGCTGAGGGAGGCGCTCGGGCGCACGGGGAAGGTGGCGATCGCGAAGTTCGCCCTGCGGGGCCGGGAACGGCTCGGGATGCTGCGCGCGGTCGGTGACGTCCTCGCCATGCACGCCCTGCTGTGGCCCGACGAGATCCGCGCACCGGAGGGCGTGGCACCGGAGGGGAACATCACGGTCCGGGACAAGGAGCTGGACCTGGCGGACGCCCTGATGGACACGCTGGGGGAGGTGGACCTGGACGAGCTGCACGACGAGTACCGCGAGGCGGTGGAGGACCTGATCGCGGCGAAGGCGGAGGGCAAGGAACCGCCGACGGCGCCGGCGCCCGAGGGCGGCAAGGTGCTCGACCTGATGGCGGCGCTGGAGAAGAGCGTGCGGGTGGCCAAGGAGGCGCGGGGCGCGGGCGAGCAGAGGGCGCAGCAGAAGGCCGAGGTCACACGGTTGCCGCAGCGGAAGGCGGCGCGTACGGAGCCCAAGGAGACCGGCGGGAAGAAGAGGGCGCCGGCGACGAAGAAGACGGTGGCGAAGCCGGGGGCCACGGCGAACAGGACGGCGATTAAGCAGACCGCGGCCAAGCAGACCACGACCAAGCAGACCACGACCAAGCAGACCGCGACCGAGCGAAGCGCGACCAAGAAGACGGCAGCCAAGAAGGCGGCAGCCAAGAAGACCGCGGCGAAGAAGACACCGGCGAAGAAGACAGCGGCGAAGAAGGCAACCGCGAAGGGGGCCTAGGGGGCCCTAGCGCACCCGCCGCAGCGCCAGTACGGCGTTGTGGCCGCCGAAGCCGAAGGAGTTGCTCAGGGCCAGGTCGCCGTGTGAGGGGAGCGGGCGGGGGCGGCCGCGGACCACGTCCAGTGGGATCTCCGGATCCTGGGAGTCCTGGGGGTGGTGGGCCGTGGCGCCGATCGTCGGAGGGATGAGCCCGTGGTACAGGGTCAGCACCGTGGCCAGGGCCTCCACCCCGCCGGCCGCGCCCTGCAGATGCCCCAGGTGACCCTTGAGCGCCGTGACCGGCACGGCGTCGCCCAGCACCTCCCGTAGCGCGACGCCCTCCGCGAGGTCGCCGTCGGGCGTCGCCGTGGCGTGCGCGTTCACGTGGACGACGTCCACGGCGCGGGCACCCGCGTCCCGCAGCGCCCGCCGCAGCGCGAGCACGATCCCGGCGCCCGACGGATCCGGCGCCGCCATGTGGTGCGCGTCGGCGGACAAGCCCCACCCGGCGGCCTCGCAGTACACACGCGCCCCGCGCCCCCGTGCGTGCTCGTCCGCCTCCAGCACCAGGAACCCGGCGCCCTCGCCGTTCACGAACCCGTCGCGGTCCTTGGCGAAGGGCCGCGAGGGCGAGACGTCCCCCACCGCGTGCTGGGACAAGGCCCGCATCGCGGCGAACGACGCCATGATCGCCGGCGTCACCACCGCCTCCGCGCCGCCTGCCAGGGCCACGTCCACGTGCCCGTACCGGATCCGGTCGATCGCCTGCCCGATCGCCTCGGTCCCCGAGGCACAGGCACTCGTCACGGTGCGCGCCTCCCCGGTGATCCCCAGGTCGATCGATATCTGGGAGGCGGCCTGGGAGGGCACGGTCATGGGGGTGGTGAGGGGGGAGACCGCGCGAGGCCCCCTCTCCCGCAGCACCCGGTCACCGCCGACCAGCACGGAAGCGTCACCGAGGATGGAGCCCACGGACACGCCGACGCGCTCGGGTTCGAGTCCGCTGCCCACCGCGCCCGCCAGGTCGAACCCGGCATCCCGCCAGGCCTCCCGCGCCGCGAGCACCCCGAATTGCGCGGCCCGGTTCATCCGCCGCGCCCGGGGCCGGGGCAGCAGCGCGGCGGGATCGGCGGGCACGGTCCCGGCTGTGCGGACGGGCAAGCCGGCGAAGTCGTCACCCGTCAACTCGGATATCCCGCACCGTCCGTCGAGAAGCCCCTGCCACAACTCGGCCACTCCGACACCGAGCGGGGTGACGGCTCCCAGCCCGGTGACGAGGACCCGCCGCGGCGTGGCACCGAGGGACGGCCGGTGGGCACTCGGGTCGTGGCGTACGAGATGGCCGCGGGCCTCGTCCTGTGCGGCCGACCGAGGCAACCCGGCGTCCGGCAGAGGCGGTTGGGGTAAGGCGGAGGGGGAGGGGCGCATGGTGCCACGCAGCTTTCCGTAGATCCGAACGCTGCTGCCCCCAGGCCCGGTTGTGCTGTCCGTCGGTCAACTCCACTGTACTTCTCCCGCACAGGGGACGGCGTCGGCGGTGCTCCGTGGGACACCATGGAGCCATGCGCCGACGTAGACCCGACACCAGCGCGTGGCTCGAAGCCCCGGACCCGGTGCTCGCGCTCGCCCGGGAGGAGCTGGCCTTCTACGAGGAGGCACGCGACTCGGCCCGCAAGTGGCACCGCGTCACCGAGCTGGGGGCACTGGCGACTTCCTCGTCCACGGTGGTGGCGGCGGGGCTCCATGCTCCCGCCTGGCTCACCGCCCTGATCGCGGGCGGCGCCCTGTTCTTCACCGGCGTCCGGCAGGTGTTCGCACACGGCCCCCGCTATGTTCTGGCGGCACAGTCCCGTGAGTCCCTGCGACGAGCCATCAACCGCTACCAGCTGGTCCCCGAGGCCGACCGGGACACGCGAGCGCGCCGGGAGCTGCTCGCCACGGTGGAGCAGGTGGGCGACGAGGAACTGCGGCAATGGGTCGAGCAACGGCAAGGGACGACCTTGGACGGCAGCGGCCCGGACAGCGGCTCGCCGACGCTTCCCTGACCCCCGCACGGGCCCGCGTGGGTGGTGCCCGCCCACACCATCGCTTCACGCAACAGGCACACGACCGCACTGAAAGTTTAGGTTTCAAGCGTTACTCTGCCCCAGCAGTCGAGTGGCCGAGAACAGCCGATCCGCGCGGCACTCGCACCCCCCACCAGGCAGGAGACCCGGCGTGCGCGACGGCGATGTAGTGGTGATCGGCGGCGGCTATGCGGGCGTTCGCCTGGCAAAACGGCTGGACGCCCTGGCGCGGGTCACGCTGGTGGACCGCAAGGAGGTCTTCTTCCACCGCATCGCCTCCCTGCGCGCCGGCGTACGCCCGGAGTGGACGGCCACTCCTTTCATTCCGTACGACCGGCTGCTGCGCAACGGCCGTGTCGTCGTCGGCAAGGCGGTCCGCATCGACACCGCCGAACGGCATGTGGTGCTGGCCACCGGCGAAAGACTGCCGTACGACGTGCTGGTGATCGCCACCGGCGCCGACTACCCCGAACCGGCCCGCTTCACCGGCACCACTACCGAAGAGGCGGCCAAGTCGTTCGCCGGACACCAACAGCACGTGGCCGCCGCCGAACACGTCCTGGTCGTCGGCGGCGGGCCGTCCGGCGTGGAACTCAGCGCCGAGATCCGCCTGGCCCGGCCGGACGCCCGGGTCACGCTCGCCCACGCGGGGCCGGAACTGCTCCATTCCACGGGCAGCGCGCGGGCCGGCCGCAAGGCTCGCGCCTGGCTGGAGTCCCACGACGTGGAGGTGCGGCTCGACTCCTTCATGGCCCCCGGCAGCCTCTTCGGCACCTATCGCGACGCTCATGGCGACGTCGTCGACGCCGACCTCTCCTTCTGGGCGACCGGCACCACCCCCAACACACTCTGGTTGCGGCTGGCCGGCCATGGCGACTGGCTCAACGCCGCCGGCCATGTGAAGGTCGACCGGACGCTCCGGGTCGAGGGGCGGACGGACGTGTTCGCGGTCGGCGACGTGAACGACGTCAGCGAACTCAAGATCACCCCTGCCGCACTCGCCCAGGCGGACATCGCCGCCCACAACATCCGCGCGCACCTCCAGAGTTCCGGCAGGCACCGCAAGGAGCCCCGCTTCTACCGGCCGATCCGCCGCACCCCGCTCATCGTGCCGTTCGGCCCGGCCGCCGGAGTGACCGTGATGCCCGTGCCGGGCGGCGAAACCGCCGTCCTCGGCAGCCGCACCAGCACCCTGGCCAAGGCGAAGACCCTCCTGACCCCGTACATGAGGCGCCAGCTCGGCTACACCGCGGCCTGAGGTGCGGAACGGGCGAGGATCGAAACGTTTGCGTTTCGCTACGAGGTTCCCTACTCTCGGGACGGTGTACGAAACCGTTTCGGACAGAGGGCCCCCGCCGTCTCGCCGGAGCGACCCCCACACCGGCCGAACATCGAACGAACCGAACGCCGCACTCCGTACCTCGAGCGCTGGACGGACACCGTCGTCCTCCTCCACCCCGAGGTAGAAGGCACTGAGCCACCCGGAGCCCTTGAGCCCCGCAAGAGGGATCACATGGAATTCATCCAGACCGAAGCCGCCCCGGCCACAGATTCCGGCCGGACCCACCACCATGCCCAGCCGAAGCACCGATGGTGGGCGCTGGGCGTGATCGCCCTCGCCCAACTCATGGTGGTGCTCGACGCCACGATCGTGAACATCGCACTGCCGTCCGCCCAGCAGGACCTGGGCTTCGACAACAACGGACGGCAGTGGATCGTCACCGCCTACTCGCTCGCCTTCGGCAGCCTGCTCCTGCTCGGCGGCCGGCTCGCCGACCTGTTCGGCCGCAAGACCACCTTCATCATCGGCCTGGTCGGCTTCGCGGCGGCCTCCGCGCTCGGCGGGGCGGCGAACGGCTTCACCATGCTCGTCGTCGCGCGCGCCGTCCAGGGCCTGTTCGGCGCCCTGCTGGCTCCCGCCGCGCTCTCCCTGCTGACCACGACCTTCACGGACGCCAAGGAACGCGCCAGGGCGTTCGGCGTCTTCGGCGCCATCGCCGGTTCCGGCGCCGCCGTCGGCCTGGTCCTCGGCGGCCTGCTGACCGAATACCTGAACTGGCGCTGGACGCTGTACGTCAACGACGTCATCGCGGTCTTCGCGCTGATCGGCGCGATCGTCTTCATCAGCCGCTCGGTCCCGGCCCAGCGGCCCCGGCTGGACATCCCGGGTGTGATCCTGGTCTCCGGCGGCCTGTTCGGCGTCGTCTACGGCTTCGCCAACGCGGAGACGCACGACTGGAGCAACTGGATGACCTGGGGCTTCCTGGCCGCGGGCGGCGTGCTCCTGCTGGCGTTCTTCCTCTGGCAGGCCCGGGCGAAGCACCCCCTGCTGCCGCTGCGCGTGCTGGCGGACCGCAACCGCGGCGCCGCCCTGTCCACCGTTCTCATCTCGTCCGCCGGCATGTTCGGCGTCTTCCTCTTCCTCACCTACTACCTGCAGGCGACGCTGGGCTACTCGCCGGTGAAGAACGGCGTGGCCTTCCTGCCGATGGTGGGCGCGCTGATGGTGATGGCGCAGCTGTCCACCAACGTGCTCGTGCCGAAGATCGGCCCCAAGGTGATCGTGCCCATCGGCATGCTGCTGGCCGCGGGCGGCATGGTCTGGCTGACCCGCCTCGGCCTGCACAGCGGCTACGCCGCGCATGTGCTGCCGCCCCTGCTGCTGATCGGCGCGGGCCTCGGCCTGTCGATGCCCGCGGCCATGAGCTACGCGACCCTCGGCGTCCAGGCGAGCGACCAGGGTGTGGCCTCGGCGGCCGTCAACACCACGCAGCAGGTGGGCGGTTCGGTCAGCACCGCGCTGCTCAACACACTGGCCACCAGCGCCGCGACGGACTACGCGAAGCACCACATGACCGACCCGCTGGTCAAGGTGAACGCCGCGCTGCACAGCTACTCCACGGCGTACTGGTGGTCGGCCGGCTTCTTCGTCTTCGCGGTGCTGGTGACGGTGCTGCTGTTCCGCCGCAGGGCGACGCCCCGGGCGGCCGCGGACACGCCGGGCGCCCCGGCCTCGGGGGCCGCCCCGGACGCCGCTGAGCCCTTGGCCGTCGCCACCGCAGGGGACACCGGAGGCCGGGACACCGGAGGCCGGGACACCGACCGTCCGGACTTCGGAATCGACGGTCCGGGCGTCATCCGCGGCCAGGTGCGGGACGGGGCGGGCACACCACTGGCACGCGCCGCGATCACGGTGCTCGACCCGACGGGCCGCCAGGTCGCCCGGGCCACCTCACGCGAGGACGGCTCGTACGCCGTGGACACCTCCGCACGCGGGAGCCTGGTGCTCATCGGCTCGGCGGCCGGACACCAGCCGCAGGTCGCCACGCTGTCCCTGAACGGCGCACCGATCGCCTACGACCTGGTCATGCCCGCCGGCACGGGCACCCTGACCGGCACGGTGCGCGACACGGGCGCAGAGGCGCTGTCCGGAGCCCTGGTCGTCGTCACCGACGAGCGCGGAGCCGTGGCGTCCTCGACGACGACGGATACCGACGGCGCCTACCGGATCGCCGACCTCCTCCCCGGCGACTACGCGGTCACGGTCACCGCCCCGGGCCGCCGCCCGGCAGCCTCCCTGGTGACGGTCACGACCGAGGGCGTCCACCACGACATCGAACTCCGCCCCGCCGCCGACGTTCGCGGCACGATACGCACCCGGGACGGCCGCACGGTGGAGGACGCCCGGGTCACCCTGCTGGACGCGGAGGGCAACGTCGTCGCGGCCCGCTCCACCGGCCCCGACGGCACGTACGCCTTCACCGATCTCTCCGGCGACGAGTACACGGTGGTCGCCAGCGGCTACCCGCCGGTCGTCACGCCCGTGAAGATCGACGGGGGCGGGCGCCAGCAGGTGGACGTGTCGCTGGGGCACGAGGAGGCGTAGGGGTCCGGCAACGGCGGCGGCCGGCCCGGGCCGTCCGACGGGCGGTCCGGGCCGTCCGACGGGGCGGTCCGGGCCGGTGATCAGAGGATGCCGGTCAAACCCTCGATCGCCTTCTGGGCCCACTCCTGCGCCCCTGCCGCCGTACCGGCCACCACTCCGGTCGCGACCGGGGCCAGAGCTCCCCTCAGCATGGCGAGCGCGCGGCGGAGCCTGCCGTCTTCGGCCGCATCCGGCCGGGCGATCGTCGCGAGCACTTCTCTGGCTGCGGACTCGGCATCCTCTCGGTCGGCATCAGCGAGGCCGGCTTGGGGCAGCTCGCGCAGCAAGGTGGTGACCAGCGTGGCGAGTGCCTCGAAGCCCGGGGCGACAGCGCTGTTGTTCTGCTGGTTCTGGCTGACCGTGTTGTTGTTCCAGGCGAACTGGGCGCCTGAGACCTCGGCGTTGAACACCGGCCCGTCGTAGTTGTTGACGTTCTGCGGCTCGTTCATGTGCTGGAACCGTCCTCGTTGTTCTGCTGCTGGATGACGTTGTCGTTGTTCCATGCCAGTTGAGCCCCGTGGACCTCGGCGTTGAACACCGGCCCGTCGTAGTGGTTGACGATCGTCGGTGGAGGCTCGACCGGCTTTGCGGTCTGCTCGACGACCGGCAGCGACGTGCGCAGAGAGACAAGGTCGACGCGGCCGTTGTCCTGCACGGCCACACCCTGCGTTCCGGTGACGGAACAGTCCACCAGCCGTCCCCCGCTCGTGCCTTGGAAGCTCGCACCCGCGGTCGCGCAGTCGACGAACTCGCTGTTCATGACATCCAGGCGGGCGGAGTCCGTCCCGCAGAGGCCCAGGCTCTCTGAGCCGGTCACAGTGAGGTTCCGTGCGACGAGCCTCCCCTTGCCGAACCCGACGGCCCCACAGGAGCTCACCGCTGCGACGTCACAGTCATGCAGGAACAGCTGAGCCTCTTCGCCGACGCCGAAGCCCACCACTCCCCGCTCCGCCGACACGCCTTTCAACGTGACCCGGGACTGGCCCAGGACCTCCGCTGCGGACATGCCGAAATCACGGAACACCGAGTCGGTGACGTCGGCCGTGGTACCGCCGTTACCCCGCGTCTCCAAGTGCGACGGGCAGCGCTCGACGCGGACCTGCTCGAACACAGCCCTGGCCTCGTCGTGGACCCGCAGCGCGACGCTCGTCAGGTCCTCGATCCCGACCCGGGTGAAGCGGCCTCTGCCGGCATCGGTGACGGCTATGCCGACGTTGCCGCGGGAGATGCGGCAACCGTGAACCTCGGGAGCGCCGCCCTTGGTCGAGAACACCGCGATGTTGCCTGCGCCGAAGACCTCGCAGTCCTCGAACCTGCCACGGCCCGCGGTGTGGACGTTGATGCCGGTGTCGCGACACTCGGTGAACGCGCAGCCGCGCACCACAGGGTCGGCACCACTCACCACCGCGATCCCGTGTTGCGCGTCGAAGACCCGCGTGTCGTCCACGGAACCCTTCGACTGCTCGATGAACGCGATTCCCTCCGCGTGCACAGCGTTGATCGCGCAGTCGGTCACGGTGAGCTCCGCCTGCGAATCCGCCATGACGGCCGCTTTGCCGGTGCCGGTCAGCTCGCACCCGGTGACCTGGGCACGGGCACCGCTGACCCGCAGGCCATGGATCATGCTGCCCCCGATCCAACTGCCCCGGACCGAGACGTCGGCACCTTCGATCACCGCGACCGCGTTGTCGGTGGCGTCGGTGAACCGGCATCGTTCGACGAGCCCGTTCGCCCCGCTGAAGAGGGCTCTGCCGTGCAGGAACACGCTGTCCCGCAGTGTCACGAAGGTGCTCGGCCTCGCGTGCACGCTGACGCCGTTGTGCGCACGGACATCGCAGTGGTCAAGCGTGAGCGTTCCCGCATGGCAGCCGACGACGTCGGCGTCACGGCCCACCAACACGAGACCGTGCACCTGAACCGACCCGAAGGCGTCGAGGACGGCACCACGAGACCGGCTCACCACCACGGAGCCCGGATCGCCGAGCGCGGCCAACTGGACCTCGCCCTGGACGGTGAGCGCCTCCTCGTAGCGACCGGGCGCGATCTCGACCAGCGCCGCCCGGCCCCGTCTGGCCGCGGCGGCGAGCGCGGAGGTGATGTCGGGATGAGCGCGGCGGCCACCGTGCGGCGAGACGAGGTACCTCGCGACCATTCCCGCCCCCCACGCGCGGCCCACTGGAACCGCCGATATTACCGGAGCAGTTGGGAACGGCCCGGTCGCGCGGCGGTGGTCACGCCGAGCCAGGTGCGCAGGTTCGCCGCCGACTCCGCGGCCGGGCTGACGGTCGCAGCCGAGGCACTCCTTGCGAACCCCGCCACCGAGCGGGAGGAGTGCGGCACGTCGGAGTCGGACGGCCCGGCCACGCTCGTGGACTCCGCCGAGCCGCCTGGACGCGCCGGCGCCGAATCGCGCGTCGAACATCCCGGTGGCGGAAGGCCCGCTCAGGCGCCGGTCCCGCTGCCCGCCGGCTGCTGAAGGCCGTGGTTCGTCTGTCACCGTCGGTCTCCACTGGTCGGCGTCGGGGCGCCTCGGGCGGCCCGGAGACGGCCCCGTTCTGCGGCCGGCCTACTCTCCTGGGATGGACGCGTCTCCTTGCTTCTGCCTCCTCTGCGCCCCCACACAGTGGGGTGGTCCCGTATGGGAGGAACGTGACAGCCGCATAGCGAAGAGCGTTGCCGACTTCGGCTGGCATGTCATGGGCGTGGCCGGCGGTGACGCCCCCGGCGACTGGGGTTACTCCATCGGCCTATGGCACACATTGCGCAGTCCCGAGGTCAGCGTCTTCGGACTCCCCTCGCAGACCGCGATGCGCGTGGTGAACGCCGCTGGTGCCGCGATACGAGACGGGGAGCCACTGCAACCCGACCAGCGTCGGGGAGATGTTCTGAACGGTTACGACGTGGCGATCCGGCCGGTACACCCCAGCTGGTACCACGATTTCTTCGGCGCGGGCATCGACTTCTACCAGACCCCTCCGCTCCCCATTACGCAGCTGTTCTGGCCCGACAAGGCCGGACGGTTCCCGTGGGAGGAGGAGGTGGACGACCACTGCCGTGCCGGCCAGCCCTTGCTGTGGATCCCCAAGGAGGACTCGGACGGCCCGTGGGCCCACCTCACCCCGGAAGCGTAGATGCGCGCACGGGGCGACGGAGTCTCAAGGGGCGTGTCAGGTCGTACACGATCTTGAACATGACCGCCGGAGAGAAGCCTCGGACGGTGGGAGGTCCGGGGCTTCGGGGTGCTTGGAGATCGTTCAACCGGCGGGCATCGGGTCATTGGTGCAGATGGGCCAGGATCCCGTTGTTCACGGGGTACGGGCGTTCACGGGGCAGGAGTTGCCGGGCCATGTCCAGGTCACCGTCCCGTACATGGGCGTGGATCGTGTGGGCGAGCGGTGTGACGTCGGTGATGGAGACGATCCACTCGTCGGCGTAGAGACGTGCGGCTTCACCGGCGAGGCCGAGCTGGAGCGACCGGTGGGGCAGCGGCTGCAGACGCAGGTCGCGTTCGGGGTCCCACTGCACCCGGGCCGGGGCCCGCTTCAACTGGCGCTTCCACGCGGCGCGGTCGCCGTGGAGCCCATGTTCGTAGTGGGACAGGCAGGCGTGTTCCAGTGCCCACTCGAAACCTCCGCGGGTGATCTCGACGGCGAGGACGATGTCCTGGCCTTCCTTGGTGCCCCACCCGCAGCGGTACATCATCCACAGGAACGACGGCTTGATCCATGTCATCCGGTCCCGCTGCCACACCGCAGGGAAACGGCCCTCCCGGGCCGCCGGCAGACCGATCTGCGGTGCATACGCCTGGTAGACGGTGACCGTGGAGTCCGTGTGCAGGGCTCGGATCCGGTGCTTGGGTTCTGTCACGCGGACCAGGGTTGGACACACCGCTTCGCGTACGCCATCGAATTACCGCGGCGGAAGGCGGCCGCCCAGCCGGGACGGCTTCTGCGAGGCCCGTCCCTGTCCCGCAGACGCCTTGCCCCGTCACGACCCGGACCCCTCCACCGCCCAGGCCGTTGACCAGCGAAATGCAGAAGTCCGGCTGGAGTGCGAGGCGCCGCCGCAAACTCCTGTCGGAGACCGAGAGCGATCTCCGACACCTTTCCACAACCGTTCCCGTTCGCCCCGTTGACACCCCGCACACCCCCTTCTAGGGTCACGCCAACATTCTGAACATGTGACGATATTTCGAACGGTTGAAGGACAAGTGTCCTGCGTATCACTGGAATCAGTACACACGTGGCCGGTGCGCTGTGGTGCACCCTGACGCACGTGCAGGTGCGCCCCCGGCAAAGCGGTCACGAGCCCCGGCGGGGCCGGATGACGGGCCGCGCCGACGCATGGATCGGCGATCCGAGGGACACCGAGGCGACTGAGCACCGACTCAAGCAACGCGCCAGGGGGTTCTGACGCTCCACCAATTCAGCGAGACCCGCTGACTGCTCACTCCCCTGAACAGGTGCACCAAGACCGCCGACAACCCCGGCGGCTACGTGCGGATCCACGAGGTCGCCGAGCTGATCCGCCGCGGCGCACCGCTCTCTCTCAAGTCCGGTATGTCCAGGGCGCCCGGGGGCCCACCCGTACGGCACCCACCTGCGGAACCTGAACCTGGACATCGCCCGGAAGCGGATACGACGCGATCGACGCGCTCTCGACCTGCTCGCCGGCCGCCCGGCCCCGCCCCATGGCTTGCCCCACCGGCATCTGACACGCCGTCATCATCTGCTTACGCCGTCATGGTCTCAACGACGAGAAGAACAAGGAACGATCACCATGCTCGACCGAAGAGCCGCCCTCGCTGCCATCGCCGGAGCCGCCTCCCTCGCCCTCACCTTGTCCGCCTGTGGCTCCGGCCAGAACAGCGAGGGCAGCTCCAAGGGCGGCACCATCGGCATCGCCATGCCGACCCAGTCCTCCGAGCGGTGGATCACCGACGGCAAGAGCGTGGTCCAGGACCTACAGGCCCAGGGGTACAAGACCAAGCTGGTCTACGGCGAGAACGACCCGAAAACCCAGGTCTCACAGATCCAGAGTCTGATCAAGCAGGGCGTCGATGCACTGATCATCGCGGCCATCGACAACAAGTCGCTGAACGGCGTGCTCCAACAGGCCGCCGACGCGCACATCCCGGTGATCTCCTACGACCGGCTCATCCTCGGCACCAAGAACGTCGACTACTACGTCTCCTTCGACAACGACCAGGTCGGCCGGCTCCAGGCCTTGTACATCATCGACAAGCTCGGCCTGGAGCAGGGCAAGGGCCCGTTCAACATCGAGCTGTTCGCCGGCTCCCCCGACGACAACAACACCAAATACTTCTTCGACGGCGCGATGCACCTCCTGCAGCCATACCTGGACAACAAGCAGTTGGTCGTCCAGTCCGGCCAGACCGCGCTCAACCAGGTCACCACCCTGCGCTGGGACGGATCCACCGCACGGAAGCGCATGAACGGCATCCTCACGACGTCGTACAGGAGCAGCAAGATCGACGCGGTCCTGTCGCCGTACGACGGCATCTCCATCGGCATCCTGTCGGCGCTGAAGTCGCACGGCTACGGCTCCGGCAGCAAGCCCCTCCCGGTCATCACCGGTCAGGACGCCGAGCTGCCCTCGGTGAAGTCAATCATCGCGGGTCAGCAGTCGCAGACCGTTTACAAGGACGTCCGCCAGCTCGCCCAGGCCGCCTCGAACATGGTCGTCGACATACTCAGCAAAAAGCCGCCGCAGGTGAACAGCAGATACGGCTACAACAACGGTGTCAAGACCGTGCCCGCCTACCTGCTGCAGCCGACGAGCGTCGACAAGACCAACTACAACCTCGTTCTGGTCCTGAGCGGCTTTTACACCGCCGCCGAGCTCAAGTAACGGCACGACCACGGCGGAACCCCGACGACCTCACGGACTGGCACAAACACATGACTGACGAACGAGAGCCCCGGGCCGGCGCTGGTCCGGGGCCGGTCTTTCCGCGTACGTGCGGACGATCGCGTGTGATCACCGGCTGGTTGAGCTCCGGGACGCGACTGACTGCGCCATCTCATGACGTTGGTGCAACGGTCACGATCACTGCGCCGTGGGGTTGTTGTAGTCGTTGAGAAAGGGGCTGTGGCGTTCGGTGAGTGGGCCAACGCCGAGATCTTCACGCATGAGCTTGCGCATCTCGGCGGCTGCTTTGCCGCGAGCCTCCCAGCGGGCGCGATCCTCCGGACTGCTGACAGCAGTGCCGTCGGCGTAGCCGTCGCAGATGCTTCGCAGGCAGTGGAACACGCTGTTGGAGGCCTTGACGACGGGTTGGGGCGCGATGAGCCACATCCGTTCTGATGCGATGGCTATGCCTGACTCCCGAAAGGCTTCGCGCAGCGCAAGCGCCCGCTCGTCGTCGGACGGGTGCTCTCGCTCGGCCAAGGCCCGCAGGGTCTCACCGAGGACCTTCACGGTGGTCGTGTACTGCGTGTAGATGTCGAGCCGCAGCCGAAGAGCTTCTTTGACGTCCTCGCGCTTCCACCGATTCCGATCGGCGATGAGAGTGGCGACGATACCGATCGTGGCCCCGGTCAGGGTGGAGAGCAATGGCAACCAATCCATGCGGGCCAGCTTGGGCCATCCCGTAACGGCGGCACCAGGTGGGCTTCGAGAGCGAACCTGTGCCGCCAACAGCTTGGTGCAGCGGCACTGCGACGTGGTGCTGCTGTAGGCGACACGCAGAAAAGGGCAGGAGCCAGGCCGCCGACAAGCGGCCGTCGCCGTGGCAGTCCTGGGTACGGTGGACCGACACCGTGCAGCACCACGACGAGCGCGGGCTGAAGAACCGCCCGCCGGGAGAAACGCGGGTGGTGCCGCTGCCGCTGCCGCTGCCGCTGCAACTGGTGACCCTGTGGTGTGAGCACGTCGCCACGTTCGGTACGGCCGACGACGGCGGGCTGTTCGTCGGCGAACGCGGCGGTGTCATCAGCTACACCACCTGCCACCGGGCCTGCCCGGTGGGCACACTACTTGCCCGGTCGGGGCCCGGCGCTGGCGTAGTAGAGGACGCGTGCTTGCTTGACACGGTCCAGGTCGGTGCTGCGCTCGACGCCCTCTACGTTCAGCGGCGGGCGCATCCGGGAGATCAGCACACGCTCCAGCGGGACGGGGTCGGGATGTTCGCACCAGGTGAGCGTGAGATGCCGGTGCATCCAGTCGGTCAGGCGTCGCTCGTCCACGGGGGCCAGGACGACGCGATCGGTCCAGGTGGTGCGGTAGCCCTCGGTGGACATCAGCAGGCCGGCCAGTGTGCGGCGCAGGGTGGATCGGCGGGAGTCCCTCAGATGGTTGGAGAGGACGCGGGAGCGAAGCCGCTTGGCCTTGCCCAGGTACAGAAGCCGCTGCGTGGGGTCGCCCGAGCTGGTGGGCCCGCCGAATGGGGCCAGTACCTCGCACGGTGCCCACCAGGCGTACAGGCCCGCTGTGGTGGGCAGAGCGACGACTGCGGCCTCAAGGGAGTGTGGCTTGGAGAGCAGGTCGGCTGCGGCCTGCTGGACGATGACGTCGTCGAGCATGGGCGCACCTTAGTAGTCGCTCAGCCTGTGTTGAAGGGAGGCGGCCGAGTGCGGCACTTTGTCCCCACTCAGCCCCCCGGCGTAAGAGCTCTGTGTTTCGCGAACCGGGGGCGTCCCCTTGAGCCGCGCCCTACGACACGCGCCCTACGACACGCGCTCTGCGCCGCCGAGGTTCTTGAACCAGGCCGCGAGACGGGATCCCCGAACCGTCCGCCGCACAGTCCGGTCGGATGGGGCGGGACGGGAACACGGCGTCGGCGGTCGGACCGCTGACGAGCGGACCGACCGCCGACGCACCCGGGTGTCAGGCGCCGGAACCGGCCAGGGGGACCCGGGTCCACTTGAGGACCTGGGGGTTGTGCGGCTGGACGGTGACCTTCAGGTAGTCCTTGGCGTTGTTGGAGCCGTCGACGGTGACGCGGTGCAGGTTGGGCACCGCGGTGGTCAGGTGGTAGAAGGACAGCCACGGGGATCCGGCAGCCAGCGGCTGGTCGCTGTTGTAGAGGTGGCTGTCGCCGTTGAAGAGGTAGACCGGGCCGTCGAAGGCGGCCGACTCGCGGGCGATGGCGGCGACGATCGGCTGGAAGGCGTAGTAGTCGGCGTAGGAAGGATCGCTGACGGTGGGGTCGAACATGTCGGCCTGCATCATCAGGGTGACGGCTCGGTCGTGGTGGCGGCGGGCCGAGGCGAAGGTGTCGTGGATGGACTCGGTCACCGATGCCGTGCGGGCCAGTACCTCGGCGGCCTGCTCGGGGGTGGGCTGGGTGTTGCCGGTCCACGGCGCCATGCTGTTGTTGCTGCCCACGACGTGGACCGCGGCGAACGCGACGCCGGCGCGGGTGTAGCGGACGTCCTCCGGTACGCCCTCGTCGGCCTGCGAGGTCACCGGCACGCTGTCCTGGCCCAGGGTCCGGCCGGGGCGGGGGAAGAACACCTGGCGGATCTTCGCGAGGCGTTCCAGCGGGTTGTAGGAGCCGTTGTTCGGCCGGTGGCAGTCGGTCCACTCGTTGTCGCCCACCGTGTACACGAGCGGGTCCTTGAACTGGTCGAAGTCCGACTTGATCATCTGGAAGTATGCGTCGCTGCACACCGTCGAGCCGTTCTTGATGTCCCCGAGGTGCGTGACGAAACTGACGTCGGGGTCGGCGTTGATCTGGCTGACGACGTGCGGGAAGTCGGCGATCTCGGCGTCGCCGTAGGGCATGTCGCCGAATACCGCGAAGGTGAAGGGCTTGTCGTCGGTGGTGGTGCCGGCATCTGCGGCATGCGGGCCGGCCGATGCACGCCCGGCGGAAACGGCGAGCGTGAGCAGGCTCAGGGCAGCGGTGGCGGACACGGCATGGCGCCACGATCTCATGGGATTCTCCCTCGCGGTGGAGCGGCCCGGGCGGGCCGGGATACATCTGGTCAGCGGCCGGCGGGGGGTAGCGGCGCGGCTCACGGCGGGCGCGTGCGGCAGCCGATGATCGGCCCGGCGGGAAGTCTGGCGGTCCCGGTTGACCTCGGGGTTGATCGGCGAACGGACGGACGGTGAACTCTTGCTGGCGCTCCGGTGTCCGGTCCGGGACCGCTCGCGCTGCGAGGGCGACGATCGGTGTGCAGACTTCTACGGGTTCTTCGGTCGACACTGCTGCGGAGAATGCGGTGTTCGCGTTGTACTTCGGGTGCTCGCCGGCCAGCTCGACTCCGGGACCTCACGCAGCAGTTCCTTCCGGGCGCGTGCCGCCGGGCGTCCTGCCGGGGCGCGGCTTGATGTGTGGAAGAGTCAGACGCCGTTGCCCACGCCGGCCATACGAGGTGAACCGTATGGTCGAGAGGATGAGGGGTCGTTCCATGTCCGATGAGATCACGCTGCGCCCGGTGACCGCCGACGATCTCGATCTGTTCGAGCGCGAGTTCAGCGGTCCGGAGGGAACCGGCCAGTACCAGTGGTTCGGTTTCGGCTCACCTGCCGGCCTGCGTCGGCAGTTCGCGGAGACCGGCCTGCTCAGCCCCGACGGCGGCGTGCTTTCCGTTGCGGAGGCTGGCCGGACCGTAGGGCGGGTCGAGTGGTTCGCCAGCACATGGGGGCGGCCCGCCACCTCCACCTGCTGGAGTCTGGCGATCGGCCTGGTGCCGGCAGCGCGCGGCCGCGGCATGGGCACCCAGGCCCAGAGACTGCTGGCCGAGTACCTCTTCGACCACACCAGGGCCGAACGGCTCCAAGCCTGGACGGACTTCGCCAACCTCGCCGAGCAGCGTGCGTTGGAGAAGGCGGGCTTCGTCAGGGAGGGCGTGCTGCGCTCCGCGCAGTGGCGCGGAGGCCAGTGGCACGACCAGATCATCTTCTCCATGCTTCGCGCGGAGCGGTCCGGCGGCGAACCAAGACGGTGATCGCCCCGACGAGTCTCCAGCTCCTGAGTCGGAGCCTCGCCAGGCCTCCGCCGCGCGCCCGGCCGAACTGTCCCACAGCCCCGCCGGGCAGCCGCTAGCCAGTGCTCGTCTTCGTCGGCGTCACCGATCTGAAGGTGGTCGCCACGCAGCTCAGCGTGCGGGTGTACCGGGAATGCCAAGTAGCGGCACTGGCCCCACTCTCAGCTCAGAGGTATTGACGGCCAAGCAGGTCGAACACGTGCACAGCGTTGCACGCCATCGGCAAGCTTGGAGCAAGGCCTGACTCGGCGCGACTCAGCGATGCGCCAGTTTGCCTCAGCCGCGTGTTGTGGCGCTGGTCGGAGGCCGTGGTTCACTCGACCCAACGAGTGGCGATGGCTTCCGCGACGCTGAAGACCTCATCGCACTCGGCGCACTGGGCTTTGCCGAAAACGTAAGTCAACTTACGCGCGACATCGGTCTGACCGTCTGCGAGCGCGCGACTGTGCAGTCTTTGGGCCAGCCCCTCCAGGGCTGAGGCGTCCGCAGGCTGCAGCGGCATCCTTCTTGCCGCGGTCTCGTCCATGTACATGCTGTCGGTGGTTGAGAAGAAGCCGTACTCGCCGAACGCTACGAAGTTCTCCGCGGTACACGCCGGACAGGGGACTTCGTATTCATCGTCATTCAGTCCGTCGAGCTGTTCGCTCCAGATGTCGACCCCCTCGAAGCCGAGGAGTGCGGCGAGAAGGTAGACGTAGGTGCCGGGGTCGTCGGCGAGGGCCGGATCTCGAAGGGCTTCCTCGGTCAGTTGCGCCAGGTCGGACATTTCCGAGGCGTAGGCCACGTGGGGATCTTGCTCGCCATATGGCTGATCAGTGCTGGCCGCGATGGCGCCGGCCAGTACGAGTGGCATCTGTCTGTCCGCGGGCGACCACTGGCGTGCCATGTCTCGCAGGGCCGGCAGGGCCGCGTGGCTAGCTGAGTAGACGGTGCCTTGATGGCACAGCCGGGACCAAAGTTCGGTCCAGCTTGAATCCCCTGGGGCGGGGCTCACTGAGCTGAGCAGGCCCGGGATGTCTTCTGCCGTGCCGTAGGCGTGGTGGAGCTGGGACCAGTCCGTCATGGCAGCGATCTAAGCAGCCGGGCGCCGTGGGCTACACGGCTGGGGCCGCACCAGTTGCTCTGTCACCGAGGCAAGCCAAGCCGAGCGCCCGAGCAGCCGAAGGACGCAGCGACCTGCGGTGATGCGGTGATGAGATCGGACAGTATGCCGCGATCTGCTGACTGCGGTCTCGTATGTCGGCGGGTACGGCCGCGCGTGGTCGCCGACTCGTCGGCCTGTTCGCTTGCATGTACTACGGCGCCCTGCGCCCGGCTGAGGCCGTCGGCCTCACCAGTGCAGACCTGAAGCTGCCCGAGGTCGGCTGGGGGACGGCACTGTTGAACCGGACGCGCCCCAGTGTCGGCAAGCAGTGGACCGACTCCGGCGAGACCCCATGACGACCGAGGCCTGAAGAACCGACCGGCGGAGGAGGTCCGACCCGTACCGATCCCGACCCGGCTCGTCGCCATCCTCCGGCAGCACCTCGACACCTTCGGCACCGCCGAGGACGGGCGGCTGTTCGCCAACGAGCGCGGGGGAGTGGTCGGCTCCTCGACGTACTGCCGCGTCTGGCAGGAGGCTCGTGCGCTGGCGCTCCCGCCGGCCGCGGTCGCCTCGCCGCTCGCTGCCCGGCCGTATGATCTACGGCACTCGGCGCTGTCGACCTGGCTCAACTCCGGAGTGGACCCCACTGAGGTCGCCGAACGCGCTGGCAACAGCGTTGAGGTCCTGTTGAGCCGCTACGCCAAGTGCATCGACGGTCGGCAGGAGATCGCAAACCGCAAGATCGAGGAATTGTTGCGCGAGTACGAGTGAGCGCATGTGGTGTCAGGCTTAGGCCCCCGGACCTATCTGGGTGCCTTAGGCCATTGTGCAGCTGACCAGGGGAAACACCCGGAGATTCGGCCCGGTCCTCCACGCTCCACTCGGTGGGCACTGCTCGGCCGTGCTGATACTGCGCTCGGACGAGCCGGATGCCGCAGTCGAAGGTGATCGCAGGAAATTCCGTCTGGAATTTACCGAAAAGCTATTGACTCATGACATTCAGTGCGCATCATGGTTAGTAGGCCATAACACCGAAAGAGTTACAAAGTCGATCAGGACGTCTAGTCGGCGTAGTGACTTGGACAGGATGTGGTTGAGGCCCCCGGCAAGCCGGCGCGATACCGAGGCGACAGTGACGACTGAAGCTTCAGGACACGTGCAGTACTACCGGGGACTGTTTTTTGCCCTCAGAGCCTTTGCACGGCTGGGTGCCGGTGCGGAGGTTGTGGCATGCCCACTCTCAGCGGAACCGAAGAGCAGCAGGCGTAGTCCGTTCCTGCAGGCCAGACCTACGCATTGAGTATGTCGGCGCTCGTCGTGGAGGTCCTGGCCGGGACTACCCGGCACGCGGTCGCGACGTTGACGCGGCGGTGTTGCCCGGGGCTCAGATGCAGGTCTGCGGGGCCGGCCTGTTCGGCTTCGTGCGTGAGGTTGGAGGAGTGTCCGGGGCGGGGTGAAGTCTTCGTCTGGGACCACCGACCGACCGGCCACCGGTGACCCATCCGGTTACTTCGCTGCTGTACGCCCTTGAAACGCCAGAGGCCCCGGAGTGATCCGGGACCTCTGAGCTGCGCGCACTCGGCAGGACTCGAACAGACGCGTGAGGTGTCGCGGCGGGAGAGCTGGGTCCGGAGCGGTCAGACCTGCTTCAGGTGCTGGGTGAGGTGCTGGAACGTGGCCCAGGCCCTTGGGTCGGTTCCCTCCCCCAGGGGGTAGTGGAGGGCGGGTTTGGCCGGGTGGCCGAGTCGGGTGGGGGTGGGGCCGAGGGGTGGGTGTTCGGCTCGGGTGCGGTCGATGTGCTCGATCTCGTTGTGTCCGAGGGTGAGTGCGACGGGGATGGGTGGGGCTTCGAGGTGTGGCGGCACAGTGAGGTCGCGGCGGGCGGTGCGGAGTGAGGTGAGCAGGGTGGCGAGGCCGTGTTCGGTGGCGAGAGCCGTGGCGAGGCGTTCGATCGCGTTCAGGGGTGGGGTCTCGTCCTTGCCGTAGCCGAGGGCGAGGGTGATGTCCTCCTCGATGCCTGCCGGGGTGCGGGTGATGCGGGCGGTGGCGAGGGCGGGGCGGTCGGGGTGGCCCACGGCGACCAGCCAGGTGGGCTGTGGTGCGCGGGAGCGGGCGAGTTCGGTCAACTGGCGGGTGGACCAGGGGAGGTTGACCGGTTCGGCGGTGCTCCAGCCGGCGGGTGGCGCGTCGGTGAGGAGGTGGAAGGCGGTTTCGAGGGCGCGGCCGAGGACGAGGTCCGCATCGGCGGGGTGGCGGGTGCGCAGGGCGAGCAGGAGCTGGCGTTCTCCTGTGTCGGTGACGCTTTTGAAGGCCTCGGCTGCCTGGGCGGTGCCGTTGTTGTCGCGTACGGGGGTGAAGGTGCCGTTCTTCCAGTGGAGGATGGCGCCGGACAGGCCGTCGTAGTAGCCGTGTTCGGGGTGCTGGACGACCCAGCGGTTGGGCAGGCCGCGCAGGGCGGTGCGGGTGGGCAGGGTGAGGCGTGCCGTGGGCGGGGTGACGATCTGCAGGGCCCGGTGGGCGGCGGTTGCGGTGCGCAGGGCGTCGGCGAGCCAGCTGGTCAGGGGGACCAGGGGGCGATCCTGGATGACTACGGCCGTGGTCGTGGTCAGGACGTCGACGGCGGGCGTGGCGGTGGTGGGGACGGGGACTGCAGTTACGTCGGTGGTGAGGGGTACGACGTCGGTGGTGGCGGCCTCGGGTGGCCAGACTGTGCCGCCCAGGACGGTGGCCAGGCGTCCGGCGAAGGAGGCTGCGAGGCGGCCGGCCTCGGCGACGGCGGTGGAGGCGCGGGCTTCGGTCCACCACACCGGTCCGTCCGGGGTGGGGCAGTCAAGCAGGCGGGTGGTTTCGCCGGGGATGTGGACCAGGATCGGTGCTTCCACGGAGACGAGGGGGCGACCGTCACCGGCGCAGAGTTGCACCACGGCACCGTCGGCCGTCGTGTTCACACCGAGGTCGGGGCCGCCTGCGTAGAGGCCTGCCAGCAGGGTGTTCAGGTTCGGCATCGTGGGGGTGAGGGCGATGACGTCCTTCGTCACGGGGTCTCTTCGGCCTCTTCTGCGATGAGGGCGGTCTGGATGAGCTGGTGGGGGCGGCCGCGGCGGACGAGGGTGCCGCGACCGGGCGGCTGCTGGGAGGCGTAGAGGCCGGGGAAGAGCTGTCCTTCGGTGCGGTCACCGGTCATGACCAAGGCCGTGGTGCCCGTCTCGCGCAGGGTGGTGAGCAGGGGTTCGTACAGGGCGCGGGAGGCTCCGGCGGCACGGCGGGCGAGGACGAAGTGCAGGCCGATGTCCTGCGCGGAGGAGAGGTAGGGCAGGAAAGGTGCAAGGGGCTGCTGTCCGGCGGTGGTGAGGATGTCGTAGTCGTCGATCAGGATGACGATGCGGGGCCCGCGGAAGGAGAGCTCGATGGTGGTGCTGTCCGGGTCGGCGGTTTCCGGCAGGCGTTTTTCCAGTTCGGTGGCGATGCCGGTGGCCAGGGCGGCGGCGAGTTTGGCGTTGTGAGCGTAGCCGCCGCGGTAGGGCTCGGGGATGACGCCGCGCAGGCCGCGGCGCGGGTCGAAGATGCCGAAGACGAGTTCCTCGTCCGTGTGCCGCTCGACGAGCTGGGTGGCGATCAGTTTGAGCAGATTGGTCTTGCCGCACTCGTTGTCGCCGAGGATCAGCAGGTGCTGGTCGCTGCCGAACAGGTCGAGCAGGACCGGGGCGAGGGTGTCCTGGTCGACGCCGAGGGGGATTCGGGCGGGTTCGGCGGCGGGAGTCGGCAGGGTCGCAGCCGGGAGGCGGGTGGGCAGCACTCGTACCGGCGGGGCAACTTCGCCGTGCCAGGAAGCGCGGATCGTGCGAGCGGTGCGCTCCAGGGCCGGGCCCAGGTCGCCTGTGTCCGGGCAGTTGTCGATGCGGGGCAGCGCCACCTGCGCGAAGAGCTTGCCGTCGGTCAGCGCCCGGCCGGGCGTCTCGGGGGCGAGGGTCTCGGACAGCTTCCGGTCAATGGAGGAGTCGGCGGGGTCGTTGAGCCGGAGCTCGACGCGGGTGCCGAACATCGACTGGGTGGCGATACGAACGTCGTTCCAGCGCAGCATGCCCGCCACGACGTGGATGCCGTAGCCGCCGCCCCGCTTGAGCAGGTCGGCGATCGCGTCATCGAGGTCGGCGAACTCGTCGCGCAGGGCGCCGAACCCGTCGATGAGCAGCACGATGTCGGTGGCGCCCAGCTGCGGTAGCCGTCCGTTGACTCGCAGGTGGCGCAACTGGTCGACGGAGTCGATGCCCAGCTCGCGGAAGAGTTCCTCGCGCTGGGCCAGCATGGTGCGCACCTCGGCGATGGTGCGGGCGGCCCGCTCGTGGTCCGCGCGCCCCGCGATGCCGCCGACGTGCGGCAGCCCGGCCAGCGCGGACAGGCCGCCGCCGGCCAGGTCGAGGCCGTAGACGGCGACGTCGTCCGGGGCGTGGGTGAGGGCCAGGGCGAGGGTGAGCGTGCGCAGCAGGGTGGTCTTGCCGGACTGCGGTCCGCCGATCACCGCGACGTGTCCGCCCGCCACGGTCAGGTCCAGCAGCCATGGCTGCTGGACCTGGCGGGCCGGGTCGTCGAGGACGCCGAGCGGGACGCGCAGCGGGCCGTCGCCGTGGGTGAGGCGTAGGCCGTCCGTACCGGCCTGCAGCGGTCCGGCGGCCGTGTCCAGGGTGACGGCGTCCGGCAGCGGGGGCAGCCAGATGCGGCGTACCGGGGGTGCGGCGGTGGCGAGCTGGTCGACCATGACGGACAGGACGGTCGGGCCGGTCTCGCGCCGGGTGGCGGCGGGTTCTTCCGGTGCCTCCGGTTCCTCCTGCCCCGTGTTGTACGTCGGGTCGGGCCAGGCCAGCGGGGTGTCGTCGGCCTGCTCGTGCCGGGTCGGACCGTGGTAGCGGCCGGAGACGTACCCGGCCTTGAAGCGTTCGTAAGTGGAGGTGTCGACCTTCAGATAGCCGAAGCCCGGAAGCGGCGGCAGGTGGAAGGCGTCGGTCGTGTCCAGGACGGTGCGGGACTCGTCGGCGGAGAAGGTGCGCAGGCCCAGCCGGTACGACAGATAGGTGTCCAGCCCCTTGAGTCCGCCGCCCTCGATGCGCTGGCTGGACAGCAGCAGGTGGACGCCGATGGAGCGGCCGATGCGGCCGATGGACAGGAACAGGTCGATGAAGTCCGGCTTGGCGGTGATGAGTTCGCCGAACTCGTCGATGACGACGAAGAGGTGGGGGAGGGGCTCCAGGTCGGGACGTTGGGTGGCGCGCAGGGCGGCGTAGTGGCCGATGTCTGCGACGTTTCCGGCGTCCTTGAGGACCTGCTGGCGGCGTTTGACCTCGCCGGCGAGACTGGTGTGGACGCGTTCGACGAGGCCGGCCTGGTTCTCGAGGTTGGTGATCACGCCGGCCACGTGCGGGAGTTCGGCGAAGGGCGCGAAGGTGGCGCCGCCCTTGTAGTCGACCAGGACCAGCGCGAGGTCCTCGGGGGAGTGGGTGGCGGTCAGGGCCAGGACGAGGGTGCGCAGCAGCTCGCTCTTGCCGGATCCGGTCGCGCCCACGCACAGCCCGTGCGGTCCCATGCCCAGCTGCGAGGACTCCTTGAGGTCGAGCAGTACGGGCTCGCGGCGGTCTGTCAGGCCGATGGGTACGCGCAGGAAGTCCCGTTCGCCGCGGGGTGCCCACAGCCGGTGCAGGTCGAGGTCGGCGGGGTCGTCGATGCCGAGCAGGGCGGGGAAGTCGACGGGTCCGGCGACCGGGGTGCCCTCGGCGGCCGACTCCGCGGACAGCCGCAGCGGGGCCAGCATGCGGGCGATGCCCTCGGCACCTGGGCCGGTCACGGCGTCGGAGGTGCCGCGCGCAACGGGGGCGCCGGGTGCGCGCAGGTCTTCGACGGCGATGCGGTCGCCGTCGACCGTGATGCGCACGCTCACCTCGTCCGGCTCGTGCACCTGCTGTTCCAGCAGGTGCAGCACGGTGACACCCATGTCCGGGAGGTCGACGGCCGAGTCCGGACGCGGGAGTTCGGCCGCGATGTCTCCGTACGTGTCACTGACGACCAGGAGCCGGGCCGTCAGGCGCAAGGCGTCCCGTCCGGCCAGCCCGCGTCGCACCTCGGCTGCGTACGCGGCGCGCTGTTGCAGGTCGGGCATGCACAGCCGGGCCAGCCGAGGCAGGTCGGCTGCGATCCGGCGGGCGGCGACCGGGCCGTCGTAGGACTGCGGGTCAAGGACATGCGGCAGCCACTTGGCCCACTCCCACGCGGCCTCGTCGCCCGTGGCCAGGGCGAGGGCCACGTCGTCCGGCGCGTGCGTCACGGCCGTCTGCAGCAGCAGTGCCCGCGCGACGCGGAGGACGCCCTCCCGGTCACCGACGATGCTGACGTTCCCCGCACGGTCCAGAGGCACGGTGAGCGGAAAGTCGGAGGCGGCGGTGAAGCGGCCCTGCAGGGCACGGGCCTCGTTGAGCATGAAGGGGTCCGGCGGGGTCAGCACCCCGCCGGCGCTGTTCTGGCCGATGGCCAGCTCCTGTACGGGGATGTCGCCGGTGCCGGCTCGCACCTGCAGGAAGTCGGCGTCCTGGCGGCGGCGCTCCCACAGCCGGGCCGGGTCGCGCACGAGGTCGTACAGCGCCTCCGGCGGCGGGTTCAGCAGCCGGGCCAGACGTCGCCGCTCCCGTTCGGAGCCGCCCAATTCCTCGCGCAGCTCCTCCAGATATTCCAGGTACCGCTCCCGCTGGACGCGCCGGGTGCGCTGGGCCTTGCCACGCTGGGACAGGAAGAGCGCCACCGCGCCGCACAGGGCGACGACCAGCACGATCGCACCGAGCGCGGCGAACTGGCTGTTGCGGATGACGGTCATCATCACGACGGAGCTGATGACGCCGGCCATCGGCAGCAGCGCGGTGGCCGCGTTGCCGACCTTGCCCTCGGGCAGGTTCGGCGGCGCTTCGACGGTGCGAGGCGGTGCGGGCTCGAGAGGGCGGGTGCTGCGGGCCGGACGGTGGATGAGCTGCTGGGTCATCGCATCCTCACAGCTCGCTGCATCGCCTCGGCGGCCAGGCGGACGGCCGCGGTGCGAGTGTCCTGGCCCAGCATGGCGGTGTGGATGGGGCCTCCTTGGGCGAGATGGCGGTCATAGGGGAGCAGCACCACGGGTACGCCGGGCTCGCGCAGGTGCGCTGCCGCGGTCTTGGGATCGAGGGTGGTGTCGGGCGAGCCGGCGCTGAGGGCGACGACGGTCGTCGCCAGGGCGGAGTGCGGCAGCTGCGCCAGCCAGTCGAGGACCTGACGGGTGCCGTTGACGCCCTCGGCAGTCATCGGCGCGACCACCACGCGGGCGTGGGCGGTGTCCATCGCCGTACGGGCCACCTCGCCCGGCAGGGTCTCGCAGTCCACCACCGTCACCGCGAAGTACCGGCGCAGCGCCAGCGTCACCGTGCGGTACGTGCGCACGTCCAGAGGCGCGCCCACGCGGCCCTGGCCGGCGGGCAGCAGCCAGCCGCCGTCGGACACCGGCACCAGGTAGCCGATGACGTCGGTGAGCTGCATGGCGGGCGTGAGAATCCGGGCCAGGTCGCTGCACGACCAACGCACCGACTTGGCGCCCATCCGCACCGGCAGGGTGCCCAGGGCCGCGTCCGCCTCCAGAGTGAGCACGGGATCGTGGCGGTAGTGGTTGAACGTACGGCCCAGTAGTGCGGAGACCGTGGACTTGCCCACGCCGCCGCGGATCGACGTCACCGCGATGATCCGGCCGGTCGTCACCGGCTGCTGCACCGCTTGGGCGAGGCGCGTCTGCTCGGCGACCTCCTGCCCGGCAGACGCGGCGAGCCTGCGCAGCGACCGGCCGGTGCGGCGTGCGACCGAGTCGCCGTGCTGCGGGCGGCCCAACGCGATGGCGAGCCGTGGGTCGACCGTGGGCAGGGACTCGGGGACCCGAGTGGGGACACTCGGATCGTGGGCCTGCCGGGGGACCGGAGGCGCGGCCGGAGAGGTCCCGGCGGACGGCTCCGCATCCGCCCCCGCTCGCACGGGAGCACCCGGGATCGCGCCGGACTCATTCGGGCGCGGCGACGGCGGCGTACCACCCTGGGAGCCGTCGGCCAGCTCGCGCAACACGTCCCGCTGCCAGTCCCCTTCCTGAGCCATGGTGGTCCCTACGTCCTCGGTCCCCAAGTCCTCACGCGAAGGTGCCCAACAAGCGCCCGTACACCCCGAACACGCCGATGGCCAGCGGGAACAGCGCGATCACGGCCACGGACTCCACGAGGTCACCGACGCGCCGCAGCCGCACCCGCACATGCTCGGCCGGCTCCACGGCCAGCACCATGAGAGGTACGACAGCCAGCAGCGCGAGCACGGCGACAGGCCCCGCCGCGGGGGCATGCCCAAGCCACACCACGGCCAGCCGCACGGCGACGACCGCCGCGGCGAGCAGCAGCACCACGACCTCGGCGGCGAGCGGAAAGGCGCGCGCCCGCAGCCCCAGCGCCACCGCGACGACCACGCTCAACAGCACCGTCCACACGGACACCGCACGCAACACGAGAACACCGGCCCCGGCCGCGGAGACGGTGAGGACGGCGGTCGCGAGCGCGAGCCCACGGTGCGTGGCCGCGAGCGCCGTGCTCACGTCGTACCGGCTCACCGACACCCCGCCCGTGCGCTGGTCGTCCAGCCCGGTCAGTCCCGACACCATCAACGCCAGCCGCGGCAGCAGCCCCAGCAGGACCACGGAGGCGAGGGCGATCAGCGCACCGACCCGGGCCTGCTCCGTGGCACCGCCGACGCCGTTCTGCAGGACGATCGCCGCCTCCCACAGCACCAGACACCCACCGAGTGCCCCGGCGCCGATCAGCGCGCCACGCAACAGCGGAGTGCACCACCCGGCCAGCAGCAACGCGACCGTCACGGCCACTGCGACACCCCCCAGCCGCGCAGCGCCGGACCACCCGTAGGCGTCCGCGGCCGTCCAAGCCCCGAGCGCGCCCAGCACACCCGCCGTGGCGATCAAAGTGGCGGCCATCCCACTCCGCCGTACCCGGCCGCACAGCACCCCCGCGACCGCGCACACGCCCGCCACGGCCACCAACCCGCCGGCAACCGCCGACAAAGCGAACCCGCCCCGGGCCAGCACACCGGCCGTCAGGGCCCAGAACACGCTGGCCAACCCGGCCACCACGCGCCGCACCGCAGGCCGCCACCGCCACGCCCGCACACCAAGGTCCTCGGCGACCACATCGGTGACGTCGTGCACCACGGGAGCCGACGGTGCGTCCTCGACCCGCACCAGCCGCAGCACGGCCCCGTCGGCGACCCCGGACGACTCCAACGTGCCCTGGGGCGCCAGCACCGATCCGTCCGCGGTCACCAGATGCCGCAGCTCCGGGCGTACCCCCACCCGGTCGTCCAGAAGCCGCATGATCTCCGGCAGCAGCACACCGACTGGTTCCCGCGAGGGCAGTACGAGGTCGATCCGGCGCCGTTCGCCGACCAGGGTGATGCGGGTGAGTGCCGTACGACTACTGGTCGTGGAACGACTCAAAGACCCCGTGGCTATCACGTGTTCGAACCTATCACCGGGTAGAAGGGGCGACGGAGGGCGCGGAGGATGACTGCGGCGAGGGCTGGACGGGCGTCGCGTACGGGCCTTTCCCGATCACCCGGTGCGACACGAACGACCACCCCACACACCCGGCGCACACCACCGCCGTGATCACCACTCCGGCGAACACCTTCCCGACCCGCTCGTCCAGCGACCGCCGCTGCCGCTGCGCACCGAACAGCAGCGCGTCACGAAGACGACGCCGGCGGACGGCCACCGACTCCAGGAGCTGGTTGTCGTAGTCCTGGGCACTCACGATTGCCCGCCATCCGCCCTTCGTTTCGCAGCCGTCATGATGTGTGCCCGCCGGCAGGCTATGAGCGCTCTTCCGTGACCTTTTTGATGAATGCGGCCGCTTCCGCTTCGCTGATCTCCACGTGGTCGACCTCGTTGTGGCCCAACTCGTAGAGGCGTAGGTACTCGGTCGGTTCCCAGCGCAGATTCCTGGTGAATGCCTCATCATGGGCTACCCCGTTCACCATGCGGCGTCTGACGATGCCCTGAGGATTGCTGCGCGAGTAGCCCTCGCTGAACTTGGCGTAGTAAGTGATGTCACCGGAGCGCGGGTCGAGGACACGTACGTTTGCTCCGCGGGTGTTCAGCCACTGCTCGAGTTCCAGTCCGTCGATCTCGCGCTGCACACCTGCTTGGTCGATGACCGCAGGGCCGAAGAGCGTGCCGGAGAGCCCTTGCACGACTGTCTGCTCGTCGAGCACCGCCTTCAGGGACGTCTCACGCACTGACGCGTTGGTGAGATCGGCGCCCTGCAGCCTGACGTCGATCAAGGAAGCACCATCGAGCTTTGCGGCCCGGAAGCGGGCCGACCGGGCATCCACCGCCCATAGGTCCGTGGATCCCAGGTCTGCTTCGTCCAAAGTGGCGCCGCGCAGGGAAGCCTCATCGAGTTCAGCCTTGACCAGCGACGCGCCGGAGAGGTCGGCGTCATCGAGCACGGCGCCTTCCAGATGTGCCCGATAGAGGTCGCTGCCGACGAGTTTGGCGCTCCGGAGGACGGTCTGCGTGAGGAGTGCCATGGCGAGGTCCGCACCTGACAGGTCGGCCCGAGACAGGTCGAGCGCCGAGACGTCCAGAAGCGAGTCCGCCTGCTCGACCCACTCCCGCAGAGCGGCAGCAGCCTCCGCATCAGGCGGCATGACCCGGACGGCACGGTTCACGTCACGGATACCAGACAACTCGATCACTCCACCCGTGCTGCTCGACGATCGACTTGACATCGTCGATCGCCGCTTGGTTGGCATTGCGCATGTCGAGGATAACCATGCGCCCCTTGGTCACAATCTGGTCCTCCAGCTTGCGCACCCACCCCTGGTTGTTCGCGGGGTTATAGGCTGCCTTGAACGGCAGTGATTTGTCACGGACATTGTTGAGCGGGGGCCAGTCCGAGTGCACGCCCTTGATGTCGTAGAACTCTCCTGTGCTCGGCGAATAGAGATCTCCCTGGTTGGCGCCAGGGGGGCGCTGGATGTCGGTGGGGACTTTCCCGTTTTCGCGTAGATCCAGCGCGACCCGGGCTTCGTCCATTTCCGATGGCTTCACCTTACCCTTGTGATCAGGGTCCTGCTTCAGATGGTCGAAGTCATCGCTGTACCGCTGCGAGAGATCATTCAGGTGTGCATCGTGAGCTGCCCGCTGCTCTGGGGTGAGTTCCGGTGGCGGTCCGTTCCCGTGCACGGACTCGTCGCCATGCTGCCCCGTGTGGACGTCGGGAGCGTCGGCGGCTCCAGAGCCACGCAGATCGTGGTCGAGCTGAATCGAGTCTGCTCCATGGGGAACCGGGACCCTGTCGAACAGATCGTTCTGCGCGGATTGGATGGCTTCGAATTCTTCTCTGGATATGCCGGGAAGGCGCCCCTTCTCGTAGAGAACATGGGTGTCCATCTTGGCGGTGAAACTCTCGGGGGTGTGGAACTGCACCTCGAAGATCTGGCCAGTTGAAGGATCCCGCCATGTTGAATTGATACCCTTATAGCCTGAGTTCCCCCAGGTGTTCTTGAACGTGACGTTCTCGAACCCCCGGGCACGCAGTTCGTCGACTGCCCGCTGCACGCCGTGTGAGTAGTCCCTGGTCGGAATCTCAACTGTGTATCGGAGGGAATCCCTGATATTGGCCAGAGCACGCTCCGGCGTCAGGCGGGCGTCCTCGAGCAGGGCCGTTGCGACCTTGCGCTTGAGGGAATCCTCTCCCTTCAGACGGTACTCAAGACCGTTGAGCTTCCCCTGCTCGACGTGGCCGGTAGCCGCTTGGATAGCCTCCGTGATGCGCGGCTCGGTCCCTTGGGCCCGGTCCATGAACTGGTCGGTCGCGGCATTCTCCTCGGGACTGAGTCTCAGTCCCTGCGGTCCTTCCCAGGAGCCATCGGGGAGGTTGCCTCGAGGCTCCATGGGGCCGTCGGGCAGATGCGAACTTCCGCCGAGCGGTGGGCCGCCTGCGTCACCGCCACCACCGCCCGACATGGAACTGTGCGAGTGCGCGGTACTTGTTCCGTCAGTGATGTCGCGGCTGTGCCCCGAAGGGGCCTCACCAGCGCTTGCGGCCTCGTGACCTGCCTGTGGTGATGAGTTGTCGCCGACGTGACCAGTGGCTTCAGGAGTATTCGACGTTGCGCTGACCCTGGCGAATTCAGGCTCATGCACCGGCGCCTGCTCCGGCGTGGCTTCCGAAGGGACGTGTCTTTCCTGCTTCAGTGCGTTGCCGACGACGTCGCCGTGTTTGTCGTAAGCGATGAACTCGCCGTTCTCGATGACGACCTTGGAGCCGTCGTCGAGTTCGATCACACTGTGCACCCTTTGTGCGTCGGCCGATGAGTCTGCACCAGTGAAGATCTTGGCCGTGACTTCGGAGAGCTTCGGCATTGTGCTGACTGCCTTGCCGGTCGCCTTGAGGCCCACCGAGACCGGGTCCATGAATTCGCCGACCTTGGCAGCGACGCTCGCACTCTTGGCGACCGCGCCGACCTCGCTCGTCTTGGACACCACCGCGAGCGGGCCGGCGCCCAGGGTGAGGACGTTGAAGACGGTCGTTCCCGCGGCGCGGGTCGGGTTCTCCTGCCACTGGTCCCAGGCGACGAGGGATTTGCCGAACTCTTTGGCCGCCTTCTTCGCCCTGATCTCGTCGGCGCTCTCCTTGGCCGGGCCGAAGGCCCAGTCCATGGCCGCGTCGTAGGGGGACGCTGTATACAGGCCGATGCCGGTAACGACGTCCTTCAGCCCGCTCCAGGCGTCACCCGCCGCATCCGAGCCGTTTCCGCCGACCAGCGTCCACAGCCCGCTGACGCCGGCTTCGATGCCGTCGTGGTAGATGCCGTCCCAGACGAAGGTCTTGGCGCCGTGCCCGAACCAGCCGAGGCTCCACGCCTCGTAGCTCTGCTCGTCCACGCTGCCCCAGGGCAACTCCTTGGCGCCTTCGAGCAGGCCGAGGTCGTAGCCGTACACCACCGTGTTGCGGTCGTGGGACCCGCTGCCGTGGTCGGCCACGAAGGCCGGGCCACCCACGAGCTTCGAGATCTTGCCGGCCGCCCTGCGCTCCGCCTCCTGGAAGGCGAACTGCGTGGCGGTGACATCGTCGACGAGTTGCTTGTTCCGGTGGACCTTGTCCTCGTCCTCGGTCCACTTGTCGTCGCCGTCGACGCTCGCCACGAATGCAAGGGCGTCCGCCTTGAGCTGCTCCAGGCGCTTGGCGAGCGGGCGGGCCTCGATGGAGAAGGTATCCAGCGCATCCGCCACTGTCTCCAGCTTGGCGGCGAAGGCGTCGGCCTTGTCCAGCACCGGCTGCGTGGTGGCGAACAGGTCGTCGGCCTCGGGCGCGGTATAGAAGGCCTGCAGCATCTGGAAGCGGGAGTGGACGTCCATGCCGCCGTTGCGAATACCTACAGCGTCGCTGCGCAGGGCGGAGACATCCCTGTCCAACTGGTCGAAGTCGCCGGTGAACTGCGGTATCCCGGATGGGCTGATCACTGCTTCCCGTGCTCCTTGTCCTGCCCCGTGCCGCCACCCCGCCCGGGCATGTCGATCTCCGGCACGGCAAGGGTCTGGTGCTGCGTCCTGGCGGCCATGTCGAGATCCCCGAGGACGTAGTACGCGGTGGCCTCGCGCGCGCCGTTCACCGACTTCGCTGCCCGGGCGCCGAGGAAGAGCACGTCACCGGCGGTGTTCTCCGCGAACAGGCCCAGCGCGGCGGCGATGGGGCCGGTCGGGGCAGCGCCGCAGTACGCCCCGACGATGGTGCCGGCCGAGCCCGCCGCGCTCTTCACGTCCTTGCCGTAGGCCTTGACGTGCTTTTCCATGTCGTTTATCGCGTCCTCGACCAGCGAGGTCACGAACTGCACGCCGGACGTCGAGATGTCCCATGCCGTCATGCCGATCCCCCGTCAAAAAGTCATGGTCAGCCGATGTTGTCGACGGCCGCCCTTGCCTTGGCCAGCGTCGACTGCGCGGTCCCGTCGTTCTGCTCCAGCGTTGTGCGGACCAGCCGGATGATGTCGCGGACCTCGCTGGCGGCGCGGTGCCAGCGGACCTCCTTGCCGTGGTACTCGTCGGCCACGCCGTCAGCCGTGAAGTCGGCCATCGCGGCCTTCACCGCGCGGTCGCGGTCCGTCAGGACGCGCTCCAACTGGCCGATGACGCCGGCCAGGCTGAGTTGCACCTCGGCCGAGGCGCCGGTGTCGTACGAGCGACGGTCCTGGTTCTGGCCCATGGGCGGGTTCCCCCTCGAAAGCAGAAAGACGGTGGTGGTGAGGACGGCTTCAGCGGATGCGGCTGTTATCGTGCGCCGAAGCGGGCCGCGTCGAAGTTGGCCGCGCCCATGTTCTGACGGGCGGTGTCGCCCAGTTCCACGTCACCGGTGCCGAACGCGCTGTCCATGCCGGACTGGCCGCCCAGGATCGCGCTCAGTGAGCTGTTCAGATCCGCGGTGATCTCGTCTGCGTGCGCCTTGAACGTGTCGAACGCCGCCTTGCCCGCTCCGTTGAACTTTCCTTCCAGCGGCTCCGCCGCCTGGATGAGCAACTTGATCAGAGTGCCCAGGTCCTCGCTGGAGCCCATGGTGCTCTTGCCGAGCTGCGACAGGGTCGTCGACCCCATGTCGAACTTCATTCACCCACCCCCGTAAGCGTGTTGTGCGTGAGGCCGCTCGATCGCCACCGCGGCATCATGCGTCGCGCTGACCTCACAGCTTGTCGAACATCCTCTCGCATCACGGGTTGCAGACACAACGCGAAAGCGTCTTAAGTGGCGCGATCCTATTCATGGGTGGCTTATCCCTAGCCGCCTACACTTTGCCCTCCGCTCCCCGGAGTGACGACAGGACCAGGCGGCCGTACCGTGCCGTCAAGGCCCCTGCTGTGGCGGCGACGGACAGTGCGAGTGCTACGAGCAGGTGTGTCACGGAGTTGTCGCCGAGGACCTGCAGGATGCTGAGAGCGGTGCCGAGGGGCGAGATTGGTGAGGACGCCCAGGGCGCCGCTGCACGTCGAGGAGGACCCCGTTCACAGCGAAACAGTTGATGACAGGTCTTGGAGCGCCTCGTACAGGCTGTCCCGGCAGGATCCGGACCAGCGCACGCGGCTCCGGAGTGGATGTAGCGATCCCGTCGCATACCTCGACTGACCTGTCAAAAGGAGACCTGGGGTACCACCGGGACGGGCAGTGTGTCGGAGGTGTGTCGAACGCGTCGCCAAGCATGGGCTTGGACCGGTGCCTGACTTCACCTGCTGCTCGTCGCCTGCGAAGCTAGATCCAGCCGATGCGGCGCAGGACGGGCACAACGCGGGTCACCGCATGGAACGCGGGGTGGGCACCATCGTCGCAGTCCGGTTCGAACAGAGCGCAGAGCTCGCCTTTGCCTGGCCGATCGCGGGTGACGATTTCTCCCTTATGGCCGATGTCAGCGATACCCAATCGGCATGCTGCACGGATGAGGTCTGCGCCGCACTCAGCGTCGAGGGCGTCGAGCGTGTGCGGCTGCCGGTGCATCGGCCAGCCGTCGGCCGCGAAGGTGATGGTGCGTGCGGTCATCCATGTGTGCTGTTCGTCGTCGCAGTAGTAGATGCCGGCGCGGCGCCGCTCGTAGAACTTGGCAATTGCTCGGGGGAGTTCGGGGAGTTGCTCGGGCATGATCGTGCGAATGTCGCGCTCTCCGACCTCCCAGGTGATGTCCCGGATGGTGATGCTAGGGCGATCCTCCACGGTCAGTGCCCAGTCGGAAGCGAAGCCTGGGGATCGTTCTTTTGTGAAGGTCAGCCCGCGGAGTGCGAACAGCTTTTCGGGTGCTGTGAGAGCTATGCCCTTCCCGAGCTCGATCTTGGACATATGAAGCCTGCCGTTCTCCGTACGTGCGCGGGCTCTGGTGCTGTGGGACTGGATTGCGGATAACCGGTCAGTTGCACTACCAGATCACAAGGGGGACGGGGGCGCCGGAGCTTCCGTCCCCCTTGCTTCCTGTTGTTTCTCAGAAGATGGCCTCACCCTCGCCTGCCCGGGGCAACCGCGTGGCGTATTCAGGGACAGGCAGAACGCCATCCGCTGTTAGGTCGTTCACCGTAATGCGCGGTCCCTGGCAGATTTCGTCCAGCAGTTGGCGCTGCTCTGGCTCAGGTTCCACCAACAGGCCCAGCACGTTGAGGAGTTCGAGCAGCTCAGAAGTCCAGTCAGGGAGCCAGGTAGGCGAGCACTCGTGGTCGAGCGAGCGCAGCCGCTTGCCCGCAGGCTCCTTACGGCGGTAGCCGAACCACTTGTCCAGCACATTCATGCCCGACACCGAGTACCGGCGCACCTCTGGCTCTCCTGGTCCAACGCAGCCAGTTCCTATCCATAGCTGCTTCGAGGCCTCGTCATACCGCATGGACGTCGGCATGCCATCTGCAGTGTCGGGGATTGCCACCAGACTGACCGGGCGCCGTTCGGCCGGGAGGCGGGGGCTCTGAGGTGCTCCATGCCTCCCTGCGCTGGCATCGTTGGTGCCACGGCCGAGATCATTGCAACCGGTCCCCCAGTTTCCAACATTCCTCTCGTATGGCTGGACCAGCTGACTGCCGTGGCCCCACCCTCATGAGACGACACACCTAGCGCGCGTATTGAGTCGTGATCGATGCGTGCGGGCATCCGACACGGGTCGGCGTGTCATGGCAGTGCCTTATCTCCGTGTTTTGCAGCTGTATATGACAGGTTGTCGGTTCTAATGGGGCGCGTGGTGATGGCGTCCTTCGGAGGCTGCCTCCCATTCCCCAGCTCACACCCATGGCGTGTGAGATCACTTCCAAGAGAGGGGCGCCTCGTCGTGACCAACGACGTTCACAAATGGGACGGCATGGGCTGGCGCGGACTGCGGCCCGCCACCGCCCGCCGGGCGGGGGGCGTGTCAGGTCGGGTTTCGGTGTGGTCGCGGGCCGGGCTTCGAGGGCGCGGTTGGCGTGCCGGGGTCACCGCGGCGGTGTGTGCCGTGCTGACGGGTGCGGGGACGTTGCCGGCCACCGCTGACTCCACGGCTGCGGGCCGTCCCGGCGGGAGACAGGCCGCCGCCGTGGTCAGTCAGACGTTCACTTTCACCGGCGCTCCGCAGACCCTGACGGTTCCTGCGGGGATGGTCGTTGCGATCACCGCGGATGGCGCCGGGGGCGCCGACTACACCGGCAAACCTTGTCTTTTCCTGGCGTCGGGCGGGACGGGGGCGCGGGTGGTGACCACTCTGCCGCCATCCGCCTCCCCGACGACCTACACCGTCAACGTCGGGGGCACCGGCGCCGCCGGCTGCAACCAAAGCGGCGCCGGCGGCTTCAACGGCGGCGCCCCAGGAGGCAGTGCGAGCGGCCCCAATGGCGCTCGCCAGGGCGGTTCCGGCGGAGGCGGGGCGTCCAGCGTCAGCACCGGCACCAGCCTCGTCGTCGTCGCTGGTGGTGGCGGCGGTGCCGGCGGATCCAACGCCGGCGCCGGAATTACAGGGGGAAGCGGGGGCAACGGTGGCACACCGGACGCCACCGCCGGCGCCACCGGAGCATCCCTTTTTGGCGGTTCGCCGGGAGGTGGCGGGCAAGGCGGCAGCACCACCACCATGACCGGCGGCACCGGCGGTGCGCCCGGCAGTCCCCATGCCCCTTGCACGGCCACCGCGGGTGGCCCGGGGAGCGGTTTCACCGGCGCCACGCCCGGCACCGGGGGCGCCGGCGGCAACAGCACCGCGTGCTTTACTGCTGGGGCCGGGGGAGGCGGCGGCGGAGGATACTTCGCCGGCGGCGGTGGCGGCGGAGCCACCGACCTCCGAAACGGCGGTAGCTTCGCTAATGGTGGTGGCGGTGGTGGGGGCAGCAGCTTCGCCACCCCGTCGGGCACCGGAACCAGCTTCAGCGCCTCGACGATCGGGACGGCGAACAGCAACGGCCAGGTGATCATCTCCTACGCCCCCCTGCTCCCAGTCTGACCATCGGTAAGAGTCACAGTGGCAGCTTCGTGCGGGGGCAGTCCGGTTCCTACACCATCACGGTCGGCAACAACGGGACCGGCTCGACCGACGGCAGTACGGTCACTGTGACCGACACGCTTCCCGCAGGACTCACGGGTACAGCGTTGAGCGGTACGGGATGGTCCTGCACCCTGGCCACCCTCACCTGTACCCGTAGCGACGTCCTGGCTGCGGGGGCCAGTTACCCGCCGATCAGCCTTACGGTGAACGTGGGCTGCACCGCATCGGATCAAGTCACGAATGCGGCTTCCGTGACGGGCGGCGGGGACACCGACACCCACACCGCGACCGACCCCACGACCATCACCGGGGCCTGCTCGCCCTCGCTGACCATCGGTAAGAGTCACAGTGGCAGCTTCGTGCGGGGGCAGTCCGGCTCCTACACCATCACGGTCGGCAACAACGGGACCGGCCCGACGGACGGCAGTACGGTCACTGTGACCGACACGCTTCCCGCAGGACTCACGGGTACAGCGTTGAGCGGTACGGGATGGTCCTGCACCCTGGCCACCCTCGCCTGTACCCGTAGCGACGTCCTGGCTGCGGGGGCCAGCTACCCTCCCCTCACCCTCACCGTCGATGTCGCCTGCACTGCCCCTGACGGCGTCACCAACACGGCTACCGTCTCCGGCGGAGCCAGCGCCCCTGACACCGTCACCGACCCCACGAGCATCACCGGCGCCTGCCCGCCCTCACTGACCATCAGCAAGCACCACACCGGCCACTTCGAGAAGGGCAGGAAGGGCACCTACACCCTCACCGTCGCCAACAACGGCAGCGGCCCCACCAGCGGAACCGCCACCGTCACCGATACCCTTCCCCCGCAGCTCAGGGCGGTCTCGATCAGCGGCACCGGCTGGACCTGCACTCTCGCCACTCTCACCTGCACCCGCAGCGACGTCCTGGACCCGGGCAGCAGTTACCCGCCGATCACCATCACTGTGAAGGTCTCCTGCGCGACTCGTGAGAAGGTTGCGGACACCAAGCGCGGCGGCAGCATCCAGGTCATCAACACAGCCAGTGTCACCGGCGGCGGCAGTCCATCCGACACCGCCACCGACCCCACCACCATCAGATGCAACAAGCGCGACGGGCACCACAGTCCGAAGAGGCACGAACGCCACAAGCTGCAAGAGCACACATCCCCCAGCCGCCGCTGACCAGCAGGCAACACCCCACGGCACGCTCGAGGGTCTCTACGGCGGCCGAAATAACGCCGCGCTCTTCAAGGTAGGTGCGCTGCCCCGGCAGGCCCCTGCGGGCGGGCCAGTCGGGATCGCGCGAGACGTCCCGGGCGAGATCGCCAATGGCGCTGTCTTGATCGACGTGGGTCTTCAATCACGCAGTGGAGCTCTTCGGCTTGGGCATGTCCGCATCCTTCCGCCGCCGCGTGGCGTCCACACGTGAGTGTGTCGGAGGTGTGTCGTGAACGCTGAGAGACAACGAGAGAGGGCGGGAGTCAGTCGGACTGACTCCCGCCCTCTTCTGTCGGCATCCGCCCTGGTCAGCGCTTGATTTCTGCTGATCCTGGGCGAGTGCCCCCGGCAGGATTCGAACCTGCGCACACGGCTCCGGAGGCCGTTGCTCTATCCCCTGAGCTACGGGGGCGTGTCCCGCGCTGTTGCGCTGACGGGTAGAACCCTACCAGCTCCTTCCTGGTGGTCATGAACCGTTTCCCGGGGGCTCCGTCGTCGCGGCTCGCCCGGACGGGGCGGAAGTGGGGAAAACCCGGACGCGGCCCCCTGGGGCGACCTACTCTCGAGTTGTGCCAGGCGCGTCCGGCCGGGTGCTTGTTGTGGACGACAACAAGGTCATCCGGCAGCTGATCAGGGTCAACCTCGAGCTGGAGGGTCTCGAGGTCGTGACCGCCGCCGACGGTGCCGAGTGTCTGGACGTCGTGCATCAGGTGCGGCCCGATGTCGTCACCCTGGATGTCGTCATGCCTCGGCTCGACGGGTTGCGGACGGCAGCGCGGCTTCGTGCCGATCCGCGGACCCGGAAGCTGCCCCTTGCCATCATCAGCGCCTGTTCGCAGTCGGAGGTCGAGAGCGGGCTCGATGTCGGCGTCGACGCCTTTCTCGCCAAGCCCTTCGAGCCGTCCGAACTCGTCCAGCTCGTGAAGGACTTGATCGAGCGCGGTCCTCAGGTCGGCCGGCACCACCACCAGCAGCAGAGCGGTCGCGACCTCCACGGCACGCCCGACTCCGGTGCCGCAGATCACGTCGAACCCGCCGGGCACGCCCCCCATGCCGGGCAGCCGGGCGGTTGAGGCAACCCCTCCCCGCACGCCGCCACCCCCGGCAACCGCAAGCCACCAGGCATGCCCCGCCGGGCGACCGCAAGCCACCAGCCATGCCCCGCCGCGCGCGCGACCGGGCCGCCCCGCAGTCCGCCGGGCGACCAGGCCGCCCCGCAGCCCCGACCGGCAACCGAGCCGCCCCCACCCAGGCCCGCCGGGCGACCGCAAGCCACCAGCCATGCCCCGCCGCGCGACCGGACCACCCCCCAGCCCACCGGGCGACCCGACCGCCCCGCAAGCCCGCCCGGCAACCAGGCCGCCCCCAGCCCCGCCCCGCAACCGAACCGCCCAAGTCCAGCCCCTCCCGGCAACCGGCCCGCCCCCAGCCCGCAACCGAACCACCCAAGCCCGCCCCCGCCCCACCACCCCCGTCCACATCCCGGACCCCAGCCGAAACAACTCGCCTACCCACCCCCCTCCTCCCCTACCCTTGTCCCCGTGACCCCCGTCGAGCTGTCCCGCACCGTGCTGCACGCGGTGCGTCGTGCCATTGACGTGGGCGAACTCAGCGTGCCGCTGCCCGCACGTGCCGTGGTCACTCCGCCGGGGCCCGGTGGCCGTGGGGACTACGCCACCAACATCGCCCTTCAGCTGGCCCGTCCCGCGGGGCGTCCGGCTCTTCAGGTCGCCGAGATCCTCCGGCCCCATCTCCGTGACACCGCCGGTGTCGCCGACGTCGAGATCACCGGGCCCGGGTTCCTCAACATCCACCTCGACCAGGGCACCGCCACCGCCGCCCTCGTCCGCCAGATCCTGGACGACCACAGCGACACCTACGGCCACACCACCACCCTCGACGGCGCCGTCATCCCCCTCCGCATCCCCTACGACATCCGCGCCGAAATCGTGGCCGACACCCTCGTGCGGATCATCGCCACCCAGGGCGGACGCGCCGAGATCGATCATGCGCGTCCTGGTGAACCCGTCGATCTCCGCCCCGTCCCCGCGCCCGAGGACCCCACCCCGCTCGGCCCCGACGCCGCCCGCTGGGCCCTCCTCCACCCCGCCGCCCACGACCGGCCCCGGATCACGGCCGACCATCTCCTCCAGCGCGAGAGCAACCCGCTGTTCCGCGTTCGCTACGCCCACTCCCGCGCCCGCGCCCTGGCCCGCAACGCCGCGAGACTCGGATTCGAGGCCGCCCCCGGCGACGTATCCGACGCGACCGCCGCCGCCCTCACCCGCTCCCTGGCCGAGTACCCCACCGCCCTCGCCCAGGCGGCAGCCCACCGTGCGCCCGATCGGCTCGCCCGGCACCTCGTCGCCGTCGCCGACGGACTGCTCGCCTTTCAGCACACCGTTCTCCCGCTCGGCGAGGAGAAACCCTCGGCCGCCCACCGCGCCCGGCTCGCTCTCGCCGAAGCCGCCGGGGCGGTGCTGGCCGGCGGCCTGTCCCTGCTCGGTATCAGTGCACCCGATTACCTGTGAGAGAGCCTGACCAGTCATGAGCCGTTCCGCGCACCCCGCCGGGCCCCGCCACGCCGACGTCCTGCCCGAGGGGCACTACTCCGCCCCGCCCGCCGACCTCAACGCCCTCGACCCCAAGGTGTGGGCGCAGACCGTCACGCGTGACGCGCATGGTGTCGTCACCGTCGGCGGTATCGACGTCAAGACGCTCGCCGAGCGGTTCGGCACCCCGGCCTACTTCATCGACGAGGCCGACTTCCGGACCCGCGCCCGCGCGTGGCGTACCGCCTTCGGGCCGGACGCCGACGTGTTCTACGCCGGGAAGGCGTTCCTGTCCCGCGCCGTCGTGCGTTGGCTGTACGAGGAAGGGCTCAACCTCGACGTCTGCTCCGGTGGTGAGCTCTCCACCGCTCTCGCCGGCGGTATGCCCGCCGACCGCATCGCCTTCCACGGCAACAACAAGTCCGTCGAGGAGATCACCAAGGCCGTCGAAGCCGGTGTCGGGCGCATCGTCCTCGACTCCTTCCAGGAGATCGTGCGGGTCGCGCACATCGCCTCGTCCCTGGGCAAGCGGCAGCGCGTCCAGATTCGCGTGACCGTCGGCGTCGAGGCGCACACCCACGAGTTCATCGCCACCGCCCACGAGGACCAGAAGTTCGGCATCCCGCTCGCCGACGGTCAGGCCGCCGAAGCCGTACGCCGTGCCCTCCAGCTCGACGGGCTCGAACTCATCGGGATCCACTCCCACATCGGGTCGCAGATCTTCGACATGTCCGGGTTCGAGGTCGCCGCCCACCGGGTTGTGGGTCTGCTCAGGGAGATTCGCGACGAGCACGGCGTCGAGCTGCCCGAGATCGACCTCGGCGGCGGCCTCGGTATCGCCTACACCAGCGACGACGACCCCCGTGAGCCCCACGAGATCGCCAAGGCCCTCACCGAGATCGTTTCGCGCGAGTGTGAGGGCGCCCGTCTGCGCACGCCCCGTATCTCGGTCGAGCCGGGCCGTGCCATCGTCGGGCCGACCGCCTTCACCCTCTACGAGGTCGGCACCATCAAGCCGCTCCAGGGGCTGCGTACGTACGTCTCCGTCGACGGCGGCATGTCGGACAACATCCGCACCGCGCTCTACGACGCCGAGTACAGCGTCTGTCTCGCCTCGCGCACCTCGGACGCGGAGCCGATGCTGGTCCGCATCGTCGGCAAGCACTGCGAGAGCGGGGACATCGTGGTGCGGGACGCCTTCCTGCCCGCCGATCTCGCGCCCGGTGACCTCATCGCCGTACCGGCCACCGGCGCCTACTGCCGGTCCATGGCCAGCAACTACAACCACGCGCTCCGCCCGCCCGTCGTCGCCGTGGCCGACGGGGACGCCCGGGTCATCGTCCGCCGCGAGACCGAGGACGACCTCCTGCGCCTCGACGTCGGGTGAGGCGCACCGCCCAACGAGCCCACGGACACGGCGGAAGATCTTCCGGTCTTCCGCCGCTGACAAAATGAAATGAACGTCTCACGATCCGGACCAAGGGCAGAAACTCCCGTCCGGTGAGTGAGACTGGTCAAACCGTAGACCGCATGAGGAAACGAGGTCGGATGATGCGTACGCGTCCGCTGAAGGTGGCGCTGCTGGGCTGTGGGGTTGTCGGCTCAGAGGTGGCGCGCATCATGACGACGCACGCCGACGACCTCGCCGCCCGGATCGGCGCGCCCGTGGAGCTCGCGGGCGTGGCCGTGCGGCGGCCCTCCAAGGTCCGGGAGGGCATCGACCCCGACCTCGTCACCACCGATGCCACCGCCCTCGTCAAACGGGGGGACCTCGACGTCGTCGTCGAGGTGATCGGCGGCATCGAGCCGGCCCGGACCCTCATCACCACCGCCTTCGAGCACGGTGCCTCGGTCGTCTCCGCCAACAAGGCCCTCCTCGCCCAGGACGGGGCCGCCCTCCACGCGGCGGCCGAGGAGCACGGCAAGGACCTGTACTACGAGGCCGCCGTCGCCGGTGCCATCCCGCTGATCCGGCCGCTGCGCGAGTCCCTGGCCGGCGACAAGGTCAACCGGGTGCTGGGCATCGTCAACGGGACGACCAACTTCATCCTCGACAAGATGGACTCGACCGGCGCCGGGTACCAGGAGGCCCTCGACGAGGCCACCGCCCTGGGGTACGCGGAAGCCGACCCCACCGCCGACGTCGAGGGGTTCGACGCGGCCGCCAAGGCCGCCATCCTCGCCGGGATCGCCTTCCACACGCGCGTGCGCCTCGACGACGTCTACCGCGAGGGCATGACCGAGGTCACCGCGGCCGACTTCGCCTCCGCGAAGCAGATGGGCTGCACCATCAAGCTGCTCGCCATCTGCGAGCGGGCCGCCGACGGGGGCTCGGTCACCGCGCGCGTGCACCCCGCCATGATTCCCCTGACCCACCCGCTCGCCTCCGTGCGCGGCGCGTACAACGCCGTCTTCGTGGAGTCCGACGCCGCCGGTCAGCTCATGTTCTACGGTCCGGGCGCCGGCGGTGCGCCGACCGCCTCCGCCGTTCTCGGTGATCTCGTCGCCGTGTGCCGCAACCGGCTCAGCGGCGCCACCGGGCCCGGAGAGTCCGCGTACGCCGCCCTGCCCGTGTCGCCCATGGGCGACGTCGTCACCCGGTACCACATCAGCCTCGACGTCGCCGACAAACCGGGCGTTCTCGCCCAGGTCGCCACCGTCTTCGCCGAGCACGACGTCTCGATCGATACGGTTCGTCAGCAGGGGAAGGACGGCGAGGCGTCCCTCGTCGTCGTCACCCACCGAGCGTCCGACGCCTCGCTCAGCGGGACCGTCGAGGCGCTGCGCAAGCTCGACACCGTGCGGGGTGTCGCCAGCATCATGCGGGTTGAAGGAGAGTAACCAGCAATGACCCACCAGTGGCGCGGAATCATCGAGGAGTACCGGGACCGGCTGCCGGTGTCCGACAGCACGCCGGTCGTCACCCTCCGCGAGGGCGGTACGCCGCTCGTGCCCGCGCAGGTGCTCTCCGAGCGCACCGGGTGTGATGTCCATCTCAAGGTGGAGGGCGCCAACCCCACCGGGTCCTTCAAGGACCGCGGTATGACGATGGCCATCTCCAAGGCCAAGGAGGAGGGGGCGAAGGCCGTCATCTGCGCCTCCACCGGCAACACGTCCGCCTCTGCCGCCGCCTACGCCGTGCGCGCCGGCATGGTCTCCGCCGTGCTCGTGCCGCAGGGCAAGATCGCGCTCGGCAAGATGGGCCAGGCCCTGGTGCACGGGGCGAAGATCCTCCAGGTCGACGGCAACTTCGACGACTGCCTCACCCTCGCCCGGGCGCTCAGCGACAACTACCCCGTGGCGCTGGTCAATTCGGTCAACCCGGTGCGTATCGAGGGTCAGAAGACGGCGTCCTTCGAGATCGTGGACATGCTCGGCGACGCCCCGGACATCCACGTCCTGCCGGTCGGCAACGCGGGCAACATCACGGCCTACTGGAAGGGCTACAAGGAGTACGCCGCCGACGGCGTCGCCAAGCGCACCCCGCGCATGTGGGGCTTCCAGGCGTCCGGCTCCGCCCCGATCGTGCGCGGCGAGGTCGTCAAGGACCCCTCGACCATCGCCACCGCCATCCGCATCGGCAACCCGGCGTCCTGGAAGTACGCCCTCGAGGCGCGGGACGAATCGGGCGGGCTCATCGATGAGGTGACGGACCGTGAAATCCTGCGCGCCTACCGGTTGTTGGCCGCGCAGGAGGGTGTCTTCGTGGAGCCCGCGTCCGCCGCGTCCGTCGCCGGGCTGCTGAAGGCGGCCGAGCAGGGCAAGGTCGACCCCGGGCAGCGGATCGTGTGCACCGTCACCGGCAACGGCCTCAAGGACCCCGACTGGGCCGTCGCTGGCGCCCCGCAGCCGGTCACCGTCCCGGTCGACGCGGCGACCGCCGCCGAGCGGCTCGGCCTCGCGTAACCGGGCCCTTCCCGGGGGATAACCCTTACGAGCGCCGACAGAGGGGGCACAGGGGCAGCACGACACGCATCGTGCGCCTCCTGTGCGCCCTATGTCGCCGCAGAACCTTCCTTCGATAGGCTGTACTGAACCCGCCCGCCGCATATGCCGCAGCCGCATGTGCCGTGGTGCCGCGCCGCCTTCGCGGCCTTCGGGTCCTTGGTACGTCATCGAATGTCATTCGACGATCACGCAGCTCAAGGAGAGTCAACGAGCGATGGCCGGTCCAGCGTTCCGCGCCGCCGCCGTCCGGGTGCGCGTCCCCGCCACCAGCGCCAACCTCGGTCCGGGCTTCGACGCCCTCGGGCTCGCGCTGGGGCTCTACGACGACGTGGTCGTCCGGGTGGCCGACTCCGGGCTGCACATCGACATCGCGGGCGAGGGCAGCGACACCCTCCCGCGGGACGAGAGCCATCTCCTCGTGCGGTCCCTGCGCGCCGCCTTCGACACGCTGGGCGGGCAGCCGCGCGGCCTGGAGATCGTCTGCGCCAACCGCATCCCGCACGGACGGGGCCTCGGCTCCTCCTCCGCCGCCATCTGCGCCGGCATCGTCGCCGCCCGCGCCGTGACCATAGGCGGCGACAGCCGGCTCGACGACACCGCGCTGCTGGAACTCGCCACCGAGATCGAGGGCCACCCCGACAACGTCGCGGCCTGTCTCCTCGGCGGCTTCACCCTCTCCTGGATGGAGCGCGGCGCCGCCCGTGCGATCCGCATGGACCCCGCCGATTCCATCGTTCCGGTGGTTTTCGTCCCCGGGAAGCCGGTCCTGACCGCGACCGCGCGCGGACTGCTCCCGCGCACCGTGCCGCACGTCGACGCCGCCACCAACGCGGGCCGCGCCGCCCTGCTCGTCGAGGCCCTGACCAGGCGCCCCGAACTGCTGCTGCCCGCCACCGAGGACCGCCTCCACCAGGAGTACCGCGCCCCGGCCATGCCGGAGAGCGCCGCGCTGGTGGAGCGGCTGCGGGCGGACGGCATCCCCGCGGTGATCTCCGGCGCCGGCCCCACGGTCCTGGCACTCGCCGACGGTGCGAGCGCCGACAAGGTGGCCGACCTGGCGGGCGAGGGCTGGGCCGCCAACCGGCTGGAGCTGGACAGCCAGGGAGCGAGCGTGCTGCCGCTTGCGCCCTGACACACGGTTGCCGGATTTCGAGAGGGGGAATGTTTGTTGGATCCGGTAGTGTTAACCTCAAGTCTGCACCCGACCCCGCCATGGCGAGGTGCTTCGTGTCCCCGTCCGGGACCAACATTCTTCCGGGAGCTTCCCAAGCTGCTCTGTGTTCCGTATCACGTACCTGAGCCATACGTCGTACGCGGACACTGAGCGGATTGCAGAGCACGCTCCGGAATCGGCGTGACCGAGCCGCGCGACACAAAACCGGGTGTCACGGCTTCGGGAAGCGCCAATCACCAGATATCTCTTCCGCCGCTTTGGCGGACCACCGCACCGGCACGGTTCACACAAACCGGACCGAAGCCGGACAGCACAACCGGTCGCCGAGCCAGACAGGCCGACGTCCGCTCCAGGGAAGGACCCTTCGTGAGCGACACCACCGATCTGATGGGCGCACGTGTCGAGGACACCGCTGCCGCGCCCGCCACGGACGCCTCCGCGCCTGCCACCGGTGCCGGGTCCCGGCGGCGCCGCGGTACCGGCCTCGAGGGCATGGTGCTGGCCGAGCTGCAGCAGGTCGCATCCGGCCTCGGCATCAGGGGCACGGCGCGCATGCGCAAGAGCCAGCTGATCGAGGTCATCAAGGAGGCGCAGGCGGGGGGTGGCGCCCCGGCCGCCAAGGCCGACACCGCCACCGAGACCAAGCCCAAGCGCCGGGCCACCTCCAGGACCCGCACCGGCGACGAAGCCGCCCCGGCCGAGCCCAAGGCCGCCAAGGCCGACAAGGCCTCCTCCGAGCAGGCCGTGGCCCCGCAGCAGATCGAGATCCCCGGCCAGGGAGCCGGTGACGACGCCCCGGCCGAGCGCCGCCGGCGCCGCGCCACCGCCGAGGCCGGCAGCCCCGAGACCGTCGCCGCCGAGGCGCAGAGCGAGCCGAAGGCCGAGACCCCGGCCCAGCCCCAGCAGGCCCAGCCGCAGGGCGACGGCGCCAAGGCCGACTCCGGCGACGGCGGCGAGGGCCGCCGCCGCGACCGCCGTGAGCGCGGCCGTGACCGCGACCGCCGCGGCAAGGGCGACGACCAGCAGCAGGGCCAGGGCGGCGGCCGCCAGGACCGTCAGCAGCAGGGCCAGCAGCAGGGTGGCGGACGCCAGGACCGCAACACCGGTCCGCAGGACGACGACGACTTCGACGGCGGACGCCGGGGCCGTCGCGGCCGCTACCGCGACCGCCGTGGCCGTCGTGGCCGCGACGACATCGCCGCCGAGCCGCAGCTCGCCGAGGACGACGTCCTGATCCCCGTCGCGGGCATCCTGGACATCCTCGACAACTACGCCTTCATCCGGACCTCCGGCTACCTGCCGGGCCCGAACGACGTGTACGTCTCCCTCGCCCAGGTCCGCAAGAACGGCCTGCGCAAGGGTGACCACATCACGGGTGCGGTCCGTCAGCCCAAGGAGGGCGAGCGCCGCGAGAAGTTCAACGCGCTGGTCCGCCTCGACTCCGTCAACGGCATGGCGCCCGAACACGGCCGCGGCCGCCCGGAGTTCAACAAGCTGACCCCGCTCTACCCGCAGGACCGCCTCCGCCTGGAGACGGACCCCGGTGTCCTCACCACCCGCATCATCGACCTGGTCTCGCCGATCGGTAAGGGCCAGCGCGGTCTGATCGTGGCCCCGCCGAAGACCGGTAAGACCATGATCATGCAGGCGATCGCCAACGCGATCACGCACAACAACCCCGAGTGCCACCTGATGGTCGTCCTCGTCGACGAGCGTCCGGAAGAGGTCACCGACATGCAGCGGTCGGTCAAGGGCGAGGTCATCTCCTCGACCTTCGACCGCCCGGCCGAGGACCACACCACGGTCGCCGAGCTGGCCATCGAGCGCGCCAAGCGCCTGGTGGAGCTGGGCCACGACGTCGTCGTGCTGCTCGACTCGATCACGCGTCTGGGCCGTGCGTACAACCTCGCCGCCCCGGCCTCCGGCCGCATCCTGTCCGGTGGTGTCGACTCGACGGCCCTGTACCCGCCGAAGCGCTTCTTCGGTGCGGCCCGCAACATCGAGGACGGCGGCTCGCTGACCATCCTCGCCACCGCCCTGGTGGACACCGGGTCCCGCATGGACGAGGTGATCTTCGAGGAGTTCAAGGGCACCGGCAACATGGAGCTCAAGCTCGACCGGAAGCTCGCCGACAAGCGCATCTTCCCCGCGGTGGACGTGGACGCGTCCGGTACGCGCAAGGAGGAGATCCTGCTCGGCGCCGAGGAGCTCAACATCGTCTGGAAGCTGCGCCGGGTGCTGCACGCGCTCGACCAGCAGCAGGCGATCGAGCTGCTCCTCGACAAGATGAAGCAGACCAAGTCGAACGTCGAGTTCCTGATGCAGATCCAGAAGACGACCCCGGCCCCCGGCAACGGGGACTGAGCAGGTCGTCACAGCACAGGGCCGCCCCGTCGGGTACGACGGGGCGGCCCTGTGCGTCGGCGAGATTTACGCCACAAGGAACTGATTGCGGGCGGTACGGCCCCTACGCCCCTGTACGGGCGAAGTCGCAGGTGAACGCGATGCTGCCGACCCCGCAGTGACCGTGCGTGTTTGCCGGGCCACGTCCTGGACACTCAGCGTTGTGCAACTCTTGCTCCGGTTTCTCCGTCTGACCGAACGGAGCGACCATGGACCAATGAGAGGCCGCCAGGACTGAGGAGCACATGCCTTCCGAGAGCACGCCGGACGCCGGCATAGCCGGCGAGGCCACGACGCTGGGCCCGCGTCGCGGCGGCAAGGGCCGCCGCCGCAAGCCCCGCAGCGCCGGACGCAAGGCGCTCACGGCCACCGCATGGAGTGCGGCGGGCATCCTGCTGCTCGGCGGCACCGGCGCGGGCTACCTGTACTTCAAGCTCAACGGCAACATCAAGAGCGTCGACATCAACCAGGCGCTCGGCGGCGACCGGCCCCGGAAGGTCGACAACGGCTCCGAGAACATCCTGGTCCTCGGCTCGGACACCCGTTCCGGCGCCAACAGGAAGCTGGGCGGCGGCACCGACGACGGCACCGGGCGTTCGGACACGGCGATGATCGTGCACCTGTACAAGGGCCACAGGCAGGCCAGCGTCGTCTCCATCCCGCGCGACACCCTCGTCGACCGCCCCGCGTGCACCGACCCCAAGGGCGTCACGCACGCCGCGGGCCGCGGCTCCATGTTCAACGAGGCCTACTCCGTCGGCGGCGCCACCTGCGCCGTGAAGACCGTCGAGTCGATCACCGGTATCCGTATGGACCACTACATCGAGGTCGACTTCGCCGGGTTCGAGAAACTGATCGACACTCTCGGCGGCGTCCAGGTGACCACCACCAAGGACATCCACGACGACAGCAGCCACCTCGACCTGAAGGCCGGCACGCACACCCTCAACGGGCAGCAGGCGCTCGGCCTGGTCCGCACCCGGCACGGCGTGGGCGACGGCTCCGACCTCGGGCGCATCCAGCTCCAGCAGGCGTTCATCAAGGCCCTGGTCAGCCAGGTCGAGCACATCGGCGTGCTGACCAGCCCGCAGAAGCTGTACGACCTCGCCGACACCGCGACGAAGTCCGTCACCACCGACTCCGACCTGGCCTCCGTCAAGGACCTGGCGTCGTTCGCCGAGGGGCTGAAGGGCATCAGCTCCTCCCACATGAACATGGTGACGATGCCGGTCCAGTACGACCCGGCGAACCCGAACCGGGTCCTGCTGGACGAGGCCAAGGCCCGGCTGATGTGGACCGCACTGAAGAACGACCAGCCGATCCCGGCGGCGGCGACGAAGGGGACGGCCACGGGCGAGGCCAAGGGTGTGGTCAGTGCCCCGTAAGGGGCGCGAGGCACCACATCGAGCCCGCACCCGCCCACGGCGACGAGGCGGCCCCCGGTAGGCGAACCCACCCGTCCTGCCGTTAGGGAATACACGAGCCCGGCCCCCGGTTTTGGGGGATGGCGCCAGTCCTGGCAGACTGGTACGTCGGCTCCGGTTCACGCTCCCGCATCCCGCGGCTGCGACCCGGCGCCCTCCCGGAAACTAGGAGACACCTTGAAGCGCGACATCCACCCCGCGTACGTCGAGACGCAGGTCAGCTGCACCTGCGGCGCGTCGTTCACCACCCGTAGCACCATCGAGTCCGGCACCATCCGGGCCGAGGTCTGCTCCGAGTGCCACCCGTTCTACACGGGCAAGCAGAAGATCCTCGACACCGGTGGCCGTGTGGCCCGCTTCGAGGCCCGCTTCGGCAAGGCTGCCGCTGCCAAGAAGTAGCGAGCCCACAGCGCCGGTCTCCGGTGCCCCCTTCGCCGGGGGCACCGGGGCCGGCGCTTTGCGGTGCAGCCATTGTTCGTCGTACACACGTCCCCATGCCCCGGCCGGGCAGGGGGCATTTCAGGGAGCCGGAGATGTTCGAGGCGGTCGAGGAACTGGTCGGCGAGCACGCCGACCTGGAGAAGAAACTCGCGGATCCGTCGATCCACGCCGACCAGGCGGGCGCGCGCAGGCTGAACAAGCGCTACGCCGAGCTGGGCCCGATCGTCGCCACGTACCGCTCCTGGAAGCAGACCGGCGACGACATCGAGACGGCGCGCGAACTCGCCGCCGACGACCCCGACTTCGCGGCCGAGGTCAAGGAGCTGGAGAAGCAGCGCGAGGAGCTGACCGAGAAGCTGCGCCTGCTGCTCGTCCCGCGCGACCCCAGCGACGACAAGGACGTCATCCTCGAGATCAAGGCGGGCGCGGGCGGCGACGAGTCCGCCCTGTTCGCCGGCGACCTGCTGCGCATGTACCTGCGCTACGCCGAGCGCGTCGGCTGGAAGACCGAGATCATCGACTCCACCGAGTCCGAGCTCGGCGGCTACAAGGACGTCCAGGTCGCGGTGAAGGCACGCGGCCAGGTCGAGCCCGGCCAGGGCGTGTGGGCCCGGCTGAAGTACGAGGGCGGGGTGCACCGCGTGCAGCGCGTGCCCGCGACCGAGTCCCAGGGCCGTATCCACACCTCCGCGGCCGGTGTCCTCGTCACCCCCGAGGCCGAGGAGGTCGACGTGGAGATCAACCCCAACGACCTCCGGATCGACGTCTACCGGTCCTCGGGCCCCGGCGGCCAGTCCGTCAACACCACCGACTCCGCGGTGCGCATCACGCACATCCCGACCGGCGTCGTCGCCTCCTGCCAGAACGAGAAGAGCCAGCTGCAGAACAAGCAGCAGGCGATGCGTATCCTGCGCTCCAGGCTGCTCGCCATGGCGCAGGAGGAGGCGGAGAAGGAGGCCGCCGACGCCCGCCGCAGCCAGGTCCGCACCGTCGACCGCTCCGAGAAGATCCGCACGTACAACTTCCCGGAGAACCGCATCTCGGACCACCGCGTCGGCTTCAAGGCGTACAACCTGGACCAGGTCCTGGACGGCGACCTCGACGCGGTCATCCAGGCCTGTGTCGACGCGGACTCGGCCGCCAAGCTCGCCGCCGCCGCGTAGGGCTCCGTACCAGCCGCACCAGGCCCGTAGACAGCACCGGAGGACCAGCGTGAACCTGCTGCTCGCGGAGGTGGCCCAGGCCACCCAGCGGCTGGCCGACGCCGGCGTGCCCTCGCCGCGCAACGACGCGGAGGAGCTCGCCGCGTTCGTGCACGGCGTCAAGCGGGGCGAGCTGCACTCCGTGAAGGACTCGGACTTCGACGCCCGCTACTGGGAGGTCATCGCGCGCCGGGAGCAGCGCGAGCCGCTCCAGCACATCACCGGGCGTGCCTACTTCCGGTACCTGGAACTCCAGGTCGGACCCGGGGTGTTCGTGCCGCGCCCGGAGACCGAGTCGGTCGTCGGCTGGGCCATAGACGCCGTACGGGCCATGGACGTCGTCGAGCCGTGCATCGTGGACCTGTGCACCGGCTCCGGCGCCATCGCGCTCGCCCTCGCGCAGGAGGTTCCACGCTCGCGCGTGCACGCGGTGGAGCTGTCCGAGGACGCCCTGCAGTGGACCCGCAAGAACATGGCGGGCTCCAGGGTCGACCTGCGTCAGGGAGACGCGCGGGACGCGTTTCCGGACCTCAACGGACAGGTCGACCTGGTGATCTCCAACCCGCCGTACATCCCGCTCACCGAGTGGGAGTACGTGGCCCCGGAGGCCCGGGACTACGACCCGGAACTGGCCCTGTTCTCCGGCGAGGACGGCCTGGACCTCATCCGGGGCATCGAGCGCACCGCGCACCGGCTGCTGCGCCCCGGTGGCGTCGTCGTCATCGAGCACGCCGACACCCAGGGCGGCCAGGTGCCGTGGATCTTCACCGAGGAGCGGGGCTGGGCCGACGCGGCCGACCACCCCGACCTGAACAACCGCCCGCGCTTCGCGACCGCCCGCAAGGCCCTGCCGTGAGCATCCCTGAGACTCTTTTCCCGCAGCAGTACGTGTACGAGGAGGCCAGCTGACAATGGCACGGCGATACGACACCAACGACGCGACCGACCGCACGACGGGTCTGCGCGAGGCCGCGTCCGCCGTCCGCCGGGGCGAACTCGTGGTGCTGCCGACCGACACGGTGTACGGCATCGGCGCCGACGCGTTCTCCGCGGAGGCCGTGGCCGACCTGCTCCAGGCCAAGGGCCGCGGCCGCAACATGCCCACGCCCGTCCTCATCGGCTCCCCGAACACGCTGCACGGCCTCGTCACGGACTTCTCCGAGATGGCGTGGGAGCTGGTGGACGCGTTCTGGCCGGGGGCCCTCACCCTCGTCACCAAGCACCAGCCGTCGCTGCAGTGGGACCTGGGGGACACCCGGGGCACCGTCGCCGTGCGGATGCCGCTGCATCCGGTCGCGATCGAGCTGCTGACGGAGGTCGGGCCGATGGCGGTCTCCTCCGCGAACCTCACCGGCCATCCGGCGCCGGAGACGTGCGACGCCGCGCAGGAGATGCTCGGCGACTCCGTCTCCGTCTACCTGGACGGCGGCCCCACCCCCGGCAACGTGCCGTCGTCGATCGTCGACGTCACCGGCAAGGTGCCCGTGCTGCTGCGCGAGGGCGCCCTGTCGCCGGAGGAGCTGCGCAAGGTCGTACCCGACCTCGAGGTGGCGAATTGACGGCCCCTGACTCCCCCAAGCTCTCGGCTTCCCTCGAGCAGGGGGCACCCCCATGCGTGGCATAGGCAACGGGGACGAGACGGGGGACCCGGCCCAGCCGGGTCCGCCCCGCGACACCTTCCGCATCCTCCACGTCAGCACCGGCAACGTGTGCCGCTCGCCGATCACCGAGCGGCTGACCCGGCACGCCCTGGCGGACCGGCTCGGCGACCCGCTGTGGGGCGGGGTCATCGTCGAGAGCGCGGGCACCTGGGGCCATGAGGGCGCGCCCATGGAGGCGAACGCGGAGGCGGTCCTCGCGGACTTCGGGGCGGATGCCTCCGGGTTCGTGGGGCGGGAGCTGCTGGACGAGCATGTGATCAGGGCCGACCTGGTGCTGACCGCCACGCGGGACCACCGGGCGCAGGTGATCTCCATGGGGCACTCGGCGGGGCTGCGCACGTTCACCCTGAAGGAGTTCACGCGGCTGGTGCGCGCGATAGACCCGGCCACCTTGCCGCCCCTGGAGGACGGTGTGGTCGCGCGTGCGCGGGCGCTGGTGCGCGCTGCGGCGGCTCTACGCGGGTGGCTGCTGGCGCCTACGGCGGAGGCGGACGAGGTGTACGACCCGTACGGGGCGCCTCTGCCGTTCTTCCGGGCGATCGGGGACGAGATCCATCAGGCGCTGGAGCCGGTGGTGACGGCGCTGACGGGGGTGCCTGCGCGGACGTAGGCTCCCGTGGCTTCTGGGCGCCCGGAGGTGTGCAGGACCCGGGGTGCGGTTGCCCGGGGAAGGTCGCGCAGCCCGGCGTTAAGCGGCGCCTCCCCGAGCTCCGAGCAGGTGATACACCCAGCGCCCACCCGTGCCGCCCCTGGGGGTCCCCGCAGGCCGTCACGGCTCTGGGGGAGGCGCGACTGCCCGCGGCCATGGCGGCTGCGGCGGCGCGACTGTCCGCGGCTGGCGGCTGCGGGGCGGCGCGACTGTCCGCAGCGGCTGCTGCAGCAGCCACAGCGGCCCGCAAGGGGCGCGGGGAACTGCGGGTCAGGTCCGGCGAGGCCGCAGTCGCCGTGGCCACAGAACACCCCGAGTTCCGAGGCGCCTCCCATACCGGGCGCCTCAGCCGCCCCCGGCCTACATTGGTGCTACATCCCCGTCGTCGCCCGGGAGCTCACCATGGCGGTCATCCCCACCCTCGAGGCCGATGTCCTGCGGCGGCAGGACCCCGAGATGGCGGAGCTCCTGCTCGGGGAGGTGGCACGGCAGTCGACGACCCTGCAGCTGATCGCCGCCGAGAACTTCAGCTCGCCGGCGGTGCTCGCCGCCCTCGGGTCCCCGCTCGCCAACAAGTACGCCGAGGGATACCCCGGCGCCCGGCACCACGGGGGGTGCGAGATCGTCGACGTCGCCGAGCGCCTCGCCGTGGAGCGGGCCAAAGCACTCTTCGGTGCCGAGCACGCGAATGTGCAGTGCCACTCGGGATCGTCGGCCATGCTCGCCGCGTACGCCGCCCTGCTCCGCCCCGGGGACACCGTGCTCGCCCTCGGGCTGCCGCACGGCGGCCATCTCACGCACGGCTCGCCCGCCAACTTCTCCGGCCGCTGGTTCGACTTCGTCGGCTACGGCGTCGAGGCGGAGTCCGGGCTCATGGACCACGTGCAGGTGCGCGCCCTGGCTCGTACGCACCGCCCGAAGGCCATCGTGTGCGGGTCGATCGCCTATCCGCGCCATATCGACTACGCCTTCTTCCGAAAGGTCGCCGACGAGGTGGGGGCGTACCTCATCGCCGACGCCGCGCACCCGATCGGGCTCGTGGCCGGGGGAGCGGCGCCCAGTCCGGTGCCGTACGCCGACATCGTCTGCGCCACCACCCACAAGGTGCTGCGCGGCCCGCGCGGCGGCATGATCCTGTGCGGAAGCGAACTGGCCGAGCGCGTGGACCGGGCCGTCTTCCCGTTCACCCAGGGCGGCGCGCAGATGCACACCATCGCGGCCAAGGCCGTCGCGTTCGGGGAGGCGGCGACGGACGCCTTCGCCGCGTACGTCCACCGGGTGGTCGCCAATGCCCGGGCGCTCGCGACGGGACTGGCCGCCGAGGGGCTCCACATCACCACCGACGGCACCGACACGCATCTGATCATCGCCGATCCGGCACCGCTGGGCGTCGAGGGACGCAAGGCGCGCGGGCTGCTCGCCGCCGCCGGGATGGTCCTGGACTGCTGTGCGCTGCCGCACGGCGACGCCCGCGGCCTGCGCCTGGGCACCGCGGCGCTGACGACACAGGGCATGGGCGAGAGCGAAATGGCGTACGTGGCGGCCCTGTTCGCGTCCGTGCTGCGCCAGGAGACGGAGGCCAGGACGGCACGCGAGAAAGTGCGGGATCTCACCGAGGGATTTCCGCCGTATCCCGGGCGATGAGGGGTAGGCGCGCGTTATACACAGCCACACGTGCAACCATCTTCGCTACCCGTGAGTCCTCAACCATATGCACGCGAAGCTAGGGTGTGGGACTGAGGACGCCCAGCGAGACCTGTGGGGAAGCCCGTGCGTGAATACCTGCTGACGCTCTGCATCACGGCCGCGGTGACGTATCTGCTGACAGGGCCGGTACGCAAATTCGCGATCGTGGCAGGAGCGATGCCGGAGATCCGGGCCCGGGACGTGCACCGGGAACCGACGCCCCGGCTCGGCGGGATCGCCATGTTCTTCGGCCTGTGCGCGGGCCTGCTGGTCGCCGACCACCTCAAGAACCTCAACGAGGTCTTCGCCAAGTCCAACGAGCCTCGGGCGCTGCTCTCCGGAGCGGCCCTCATCTGGCTGATCGGTGTACTGGACGACAAGTTCGAGATCGACGCCCTGATCAAGCTGGGCGGCCAGATGATCGCCGCGGGTGTGATGGTCATGCAGGGTCTGACCATCCTGTGGCTGCCGGTCCCGGGCGTCGGCACGGTCTCGCTCACCCCCTGGCAGGGCACCCTGCTGACCGTGGCGCTGGTCGTCATCACGATCAACGCGGTCAACTTCGTCGACGGTCTCGACGGTCTCGCCGCCGGCATGGTGTGCATCGCGTCGGCGGCGTTCTTCATGTACGCGTACCGGATCTGGTACGGCTACGGGCTCGAGGCCGCCGCACCCGCCACCCTGTTCGCGGCCGTCCTGATGGGCATGTGCCTGGGCTTCCTGCCGCACAACATGCACCCGGCGCGGATCTTCATGGGTGACTCGGGATCGATGCTGATCGGGCTCGTGCTCGCGGCCGGCGCCATCTCGGTCACCGGGCAGGTCGACCCGGACGCGATGAACCTCTTCTCCGGTTCGGAGCGCGCGACGGTCCACCAGACCGTCCCCGTCTACATCCCGCTGCTGCTCCCGCTGACGATCATCGCCGTCCCGGCCGCGGACCTGGTCCTCGCGATCGTGCGCCGTACCTGGCGCGGCCAGTCCCCGTTCGCCGCCGACCGCGGTCATCTGCACCACCGGCTGCTGGAGATCGGGCACTCGCACAGCCGTGCCGTGCTGATCATGTACTTCTGGTCGGCGCTCATCGCCTTCGGCACCCTCGGCTACTCCGTGAACTCCGCGTCCATGTGGATCGTGCTCGGCATCGTGGCGCTCAGCGCGGTCGGTCTGGTGCTGCTCCTGCTGCCGCGGTTCACGCCGCGCGCCCCGCAGTGGGCCGAGTCCTTCGTGCCTCCGCGCTACCGCCGTCGGCGCCGCACCGCCGCGAAGCCGCTGCCGGCCGCCGCGTACACCGAGGCCGGGCAGGCCCGGCAGGAGGAGCGCCGCACCCCTGTGGTCGCAGGGGTCTCGGGCGTCAACGGAGCCACGGCCATCGGCACCCGTGCGCGGATGGACCGGCGCCGGGCGGAGTCGTCACGCTGACGTGCAAGGTAAGAATCTGGCGAGCGCGTTGCCCTTCCGTGGGGGCACAAAGCGCCGCAATACCAGACAAGGCGCCGCCGTGTCCGCGCAGACGGGCAGATTCACTCTCATGTGTGACAGTTGGCACACCGCCTAGGTAAAGACCGCATCAAATAGTTTGTGATACGGTTCACGAGAACCCCGGGATAGAGCCGGAGGGTCCGGATGCGACGGCCCCACGGCGTGCGGACTTCGCTCGGCCCGGGACTACGCTCGTCCATGACGACACCCTGCCCCCTGTGAAAGCGGAGTTGCCGCCATGCCGTCCAATGACGCCCGGAACCTTCTGCAGATCGCTGTGCCCGTAGCAGCGATCGGCGTCGTCGCTGTCGCCGTCGGCGGGGGCGTCGCGGGCGGCAAGGGGGCGATCGGGGCGGCCGTCGGCGCGGTGCTCGCCATCCTCTTCATGGGGATCGGCCTGTATGTGCTGCAGTGGACGGCGAGGACGCTGCCGCAGCTCTTCCAGGCGATGGGCCTCATGCTCTACGTCGCCCAGCTCCTCCTGCTCATGATCTTCCTGGCTCTCTTCAAGGGCACCTCGCTCTTCAACGGCAGGGCGTTCGCGTTCTCACTCATCGCCGCGACGGTCGCGTGGATGATCGTGCAGGCCCGGGCGCACATGAAGGCCAAAATCTTCTACGTCGAACCCGACTCCCAGAAGGGCGAGAGCCCCCAGAAGACGGGGCACCCGTCGTGAGGGGTAGGGCCGGGATAAAGACGTGTGAGATCTCCTGCTATCGTCCGGTGCCAACTGCGGCATCGCGGGCGCGGGCATCTGAGCTGACGCCTGCTCACACGCGAGGCTCGATGCCCCCCCAGCCGCCCCCACATCCGTAACACCAGTCCGGTGCCGATCCGCGGCTGCGCGCCGCGCCGACACAACGAGGTTGCCGTATCCATGCGCCACGCCGAAGGAGCCCGCGGTGAGTGCTGACCAGACCACGCTCGCCTTTGACTGGAGTTGCCGCGTCTTCGCCGAGAACGGCTGCGGCTTTCCCTCGCCGGGTCTGAACTCCTTCATCTTCAAGCCGATGTTCACGGTCGGCGGCATCGACTTCGACAAGCCGATGCTGCTGGCTCTGGTGACCACCGTCGTCGTCGTCGGCTTCTTCTGGGCCGCATTCAGCAAGGCCAAGGTGGTGCCGGGCAAGCTCCAGATGGTCGGCGAGGCCGGTTACGACTTCGTGCGCCGCGGCATCGTCTACGAGACGCTCGGCAAGACCGAGGGCGAGAAGTACGTCCCGCTCATGGTCTCCATCTTCTTCTTCGTCTGGATCATGAACCTGTGGTCGATCATCCCGGTCGCCCAGTTCCCGGTGACGTCGATCATCGCCTACCCGGCCGCGCTCGCCGCGATCGTGTACCTGACGTGGATGATCCTGACCTTCCGCAAGCACGGCTTCGTCGGGGGCATGAAGAACCTCACCGGCTACGACAAGTCGCTGGGCGCGGTGCTGCCCCTCGTCGTGACCATCGAGTTCTTCTCGAACGTCCTGGTCCGGCCGTTCACCCACGCGGTGCGACTGTTCGCCAACATGTTCGCCGGTCACCTGCTGCTCGTGATGTTCACCGTCGCCAGCTGGTACCTGATGAACAGCTGGCTGGCCGCGGCCGGCGCCGTCTCGTTCGTCATGGCCATGGTCATGATCATGTTCGAGCTCTTCGTCCAGGCCGTCCAGGCGTACGTCTTCGTCCTTCTGGCCTGCTCCTACGTTCAGGGCGCTCTCGCCGAGCACCACTGAGCCCCCCGTCCGAACGCTCCTCACCAGACGTCCGGTGGCCAACCCCCACCGGTCCTTGAAAGAGAAGGAAGAATCAGCATGGCTGCCACTGAGACCCTTGCCGCCGTCACCGGCTCCATCGCCTCCGTCGGCTACGGCCTCGCCGCCATCGGTCCCGGCATCGGCATCGGCATCATCTTCGGCAACGGCACCCAGGCCCTCGCCCGTCAGCCCGAGGCCGCCGGTCTGATCCGCGCCAACCAGATCCTGGGCTTCGCCTTCTGCGAGGCGCTCGCCCTGATCGGTATCGTCATGCCGTTCGTTTACACCTACAAGTAAACCGCGGTCGGCGACCCACCCCCTCAAGGGAAAGGCACTGATGACATGCAGCTGACACAGCAGCTGATGCTGGCCGCGGAGGAGCAGCAGAACCCGCTCATCCCGCCCGGCCCCGAACTGGTCATCGGCCTCGTCACCTTCGCCATCGTCTTCTTCTTCCTCAGCAAGAAGCTGCTTCCGAACATCAACAAGGTTCTGGAGGAGCGTCGCGCGGCGATCGAAGGCGGCATCGAAGAGGCCGACGCCATGAAGGTCGAGGCCCAGAGCGTGCTCGAGCAGTACAAGGCTCAGCTCGCCGAAGCCCGGCACGAGGCCGCGCGGCTGCGCCAGGAGGCGCAGGAGCAGGGCGCCGCCCTCATCGCCGAGATGCGCGCGGAAGGCCAGCGGCAGCGTGAGGAGATCATCGCCGCCGGTCACGCGCAGATCGAGGCCGACCGCAAGGCCGCTGCGCAGACCCTGCGGCAGGACGTCGGCAGGCTCGCCACCGAGCTGGCCGGCAAGCTCGTCGGCGAGTCCCTCGAGGACCACGCCCGGCAGAGCCGCGTGATCGACCGCTTCCTCGACGAGCTCGAGGAGAAGGCCGAGGCCGCGCGATGAACGGAGCGAGCCGCGAGGCCCTGGCAGCCGCACGCGAGCGTCTCGACGCGCTGACGGACTCCACGTCCGTGGACGCGGCGCAGCTCGCCGACGAGCTGGCCGCCGTCACCGCGCTGCTCGACCGCGAGGCGTCGCTGCGCCGGGTCCTCACCGACCCGGCGCGGGCCGGCGAGGCCAAGGCAGGGCTGGCCCAGAGCCTGCTCGGCGGCCAGGTCAGCGGGCCGGTCGTGGACCTGCTGTCCGGCATGGTGCGCTCGCGCTGGTCGCAGTCGCGCGACCTGGTCGACGCACTGGAGGAGCTGGCGAACCTCGCCGACCTCACCGCCGCCGAGAAGGCGGGCACGCTGGACGACGTCGAGGACGAGCTGTTCCGGTTCGCCCGGATCGTCGCCTCGAACACGGAGCTGCGCGCCGCGCTCACGGACCGTGCCGCCGGCACCCCGGCCAAGATCGAGCTGCTGCACCGGCTGCTCGGCGGTCGTGCCGACGTCGCGACCGAGCGTCTGGTCACGCGCCTTGTGACCGCGCCGCGGGGACGTAGCCTGGAAACGGGAATCGAGTCCCTGTCCAAGCTGGCCGCCGCCCGCCGTGACCGCCTGGTCGCCGTCGTCACCTCGGCGGTCCCGCTGAGCGACTCCCAGAAGCGACGCCTCGGTGCCGCACTGGCCAAGCTCTACGGCCGCCAGATGCACCTCAACCTGGACGTCGACCCCGAGGTCGTCGGCGGGATCCGGGTGCAGGTCGGTGACGAGGTCATCAACGGTTCGATCGCGGACCGACTCGAGGACGCCGGCCGCCGTATGGCGAGCTAGCACAACTCCACAAGCAGTACTACGGCCCGGGTTGGGCCGTGCAGAGGATGCAGAGTTTCTGGGGGGCGCCCCCAGAACCCCCACAGAAACTTCGGGCCCAACAAGGAGAGCAGGGAACCCAGATGGCGGAGCTCACGATCCGGCCGGAGGAGATCCGGGACGCGCTGGAGAACTTTGTCCAGGCGTACAAGCCGGACGCGGCCTCGCGCGAGGAGGTCGGCACTGTCACGTTCGCCGGTGACGGCATTGCGAAGGTCGAGGGCCTGCCCTCGGCCATGGCCAACGAGCTGCTGAAGTTCGAGGACGGCACCCTCGGCCTCGCCCTCAACCTCGAGGAGCGCGAGATCGGTGCCATCGTCCTCGGCGAGTTCAGCGGCGTCGAGGAGGGCCAGCCGGTGCAGCGCACCGGTGAGGTGCTCTCCGTGGCTGTCGGCGAGGGCTACCTCGGCCGCGTCGTCGACCCGCTCGGCAACCCGATCGACGGCCTCGGCGAGATCGAGACCGAGGGCCGCCGCGCCCTCGAGCTGCAGGCCCCCACGGTCATGCAGCGCAAGTCGGTGCACGAGCCGATGGAGACGGGCTACAAGGCCGTCGACGCGATGACCCCGATCGGCCGTGGTCAGCGTCAGCTGATCATCGGTGACCGCCAGACCGGCAAGACCGCCCTGGCGATCGACACGATCATCAACCAGCGCGACAACTGGCGCACCGGCGACCCGAAGAAGCAGGTCCGCTGCATCTACGTCGCCATCGGCCAGAAGGGCTCCACTATCGCCGGCGTCCGCCGCGCGCTGGAGGAGAACGGCGCGCTGGAGTACACCACGATCGTCGCCGCCCCGGCGTCCGACCCGGCCGGCTTCAAGTACCTGGCGCCGTACACCGGGTCCGCGATCGGCCAGCACTGGATGTACCAGGGCAAGCACGTCCTGATCATCTTCGACGACCTGTCGAAGCAGGCCGACGCCTACCGCGCCGTGTCCCTGCTGCTGCGCCGTCCGCCGGGCCGTGAGGCCTACCCGGGCGACGTCTTCTACCTGCACTCCCGCCTGCTGGAGCGCTGCGCCAAGCTCTCCGACGACATGGGTGCCGGCTCGATGACCGGTCTGCCGATCGTCGAGACCAAGGCCAACGACGTCTCGGCGTTCATCCCGACCAACGTCATCTCCATCACCGACGGCCAGTGCTTCCTGGAGTCCGACCTGTTCAACGCCGGCCAGCGTCCGGCCCTGAACGTCGGTATCTCGGTCTCCCGCGTCGGTGGCTCGGCCCAGCACAAGGCGATGCGCCAGGTCTCCGGCCGTCTGCGCGTGGACCTCGCCCAGTTCCGTGAGCTGGAGGCGTTCGCCGCCTTCGGTTCCGACCTGGACGCCGCGTCGAAGTCCCAGCTGGAGCGCGGTTCGCGCATGGTCGAGCTGCTGAAGCAGAACCAGTACGAGCCGATGGCCACCGAGGACCAGGTCGTCTCCATCTGGGCCGGCACCAACGGCCGTATGGACGACGTTCCGGTCGCCGACATCCGCCGCTTCGAGAAGGAGCTCCTCGACTACCTGCACCGCAAGGAGCAGGGTCTGATGACCTCCATCAAGGAGGGCGCCAAGATGTCGGACGACACCATCCAGGCGATCGACGACGCCGTCGCGGAGTTCAAGAAGCAGTTCGAGACCTCGGACGGCAAGCTGCTCGGCGAGGACACCCCGGCCGCAGCCGCCAAGTGACGTAAGGAAGGGACCTGACTCATGGGAGCCCAGCTCCGGGTCTACAAGCGTCGCATCCGATCCGTCAGCGCGACCAAGAAGATCACGAAGGCGATGGAGATGATCGCCGCCTCGCGCGTCGTCAAGGCGCAGCGCAAGGTGGCGGCCTCCACGCCGTACGCGACCGAGCTGACGCGCGCGGTATCCGCGGTCGCCACGGGGTCGAACACCAAGCACCCGCTGACGACGGAGTCGGAGAACCCGACCCGTGCCGCGGTCCTGCTCCTCACGAGCGACCGCGGCCTGGCCGGCGCCTTCAACTCCAACGCCATCAAGACGGCGGAGCAGCTGACCGAGCGGCTCGAGCGGGAGGGCAAGCAGGTCGACACGTACATCGTCGGCCGGCGAGGTGTGGCCCACTACAACTTCCGTGAGCGCAAGATCGCGGAGTCGTTCACAGGCTTCACCGACGACCCCTCGTACGCGGACGCCAAGAAGGTCGCGGCCCCCCTGATCGAGGCCATCGAGAAGGACACGGCGGACGGCGGCGTGGACGAGCTGCACATCGTCTACACGGAGTTCGTGTCGATGATGACGCAGTCGGCGCTCGACGCCCGTCTGCTGCCGCTCAGCCTCGACGACGTGGCCAAGGAGGCTGCGGCGAAGGGCGACGAGATCCTGCCGCTGTACGACTTCGAACCCTCGGCGGAGGACGTCCTCGACGCCCTGCTGCCGCGCTACGTGGAGAGCCGTATCTACAACGCGCTGCTCCAGTCGGCCGCTTCGAAGCACGCCGCCACGCGGCGCGCGATGAAGTCGGCCACCGACAACGCCGGAGAGCTCATCGAGACGCTGTCCCGGCTTGCCAACGCGGCCCGCCAGGCCGAAATCACCCAGGAAATCAGCGAGATCGTCGGTGGCGCGAGTGCCCTGGCCGACGCGACCGCGGGGAGTGACTACTAATGACCACCACTGTTGAGACGGCCACGGCGACGGGCCGCGTCGCGCGGGTCATCGGCCCGGTCGTCGACGTGGAGTTCCCCGTCGACGCGATCCCGGACATCTACAACGCCCTCCACGTCGAGGTCTCCGACCCGGCGAATCCGGGCGAGAAGAAGACGCTGACCCTGGAGGTCGCCCAGCACCTGGGTGAAGGCCTGGTCCGCGCGATCTCGATGCAGCCCACCGACGGTCTGGTCCGCCAGGCCCAGGTGACCGACACCGGCGCCTCGATCTCCGTGCCGGTCGGCGACTTCACCAAGGGCAAGGTGTTCAACACCATCGGTGAGGTCCTGAACGTCGACGAGAAGTACGACGGCGAGCGCTGGACCATCCACCGCAAGGCCCCGAACTTCGACCAGCTCGAGTCGAAGACCGAGATGTTCGAGACCGGCATCAAGGTCATCGACCTGCTGACCCCGTACGTCAAGGGCGGCAAGATCGGTCTGTTCGGCGGCGCCGGCGTCGGCAAGACGGTGCTCATCCAGGAGATGATCTACCGCGTCGCCAACAACCACGACGGTGTCTCCGTGTTCGCCGGTGTCGGTGAGCGCACCCGTGAGGGCAACGACCTCATCCAGGAGATGTCCGAGTCCGGCGTCATCGACAAGACCGCGCTGGTCTTCGGCCAGATGGACGAGCCGCCGGGCACGCGTCTGCGCGTGGCCCTCGCGGGTCTGACGATGGCGGAGTACTTCCGCGACGTCCAGAAGCAGGACGTGCTGTTCTTCATCGACAACATCTTCCGCTTCACCCAGGCCGGTTCCGAGGTCTCCACGCTGCTCGGCCGTATGCCGTCCGCGGTGGGTTACCAGCCGAACCTGGCCGACGAGATGGGCATCCTGCAGGAGCGCATCACCTCGACCCGCGGTCACTCGATCACCTCGATGCAGGCGATCTACGTCCCCGCCGACGACCTGACCGACCCGGCCCCGGCCACCACGTTCGCCCACCTCGACGCGACGACGGTTCTGTCCCGTCCGATCTCGGAGAAGGGCATCTACCCGGCCGTGGACCCGCTGGACTCCACGTCCCGGATCCTGGACCCGCGCTACATCTCGCAGGACCACTACAACGCGGCCATGCGCGTCAAGACGGTTCTGCAGAAGTACAAGGACCTCCAGGACATCATCGCGATCCTCGGTATCGACGAGCTCGGCGAGGAGGACAAGCTCGTCGTCCACCGGGCGCGCCGTGTGGAGCGCTTCCTGTCCCAGAACACCCACGTCGCCAAGCAGTTCACCGGCGTCGACGGGTCGGACGTGCCGCTGGACGAGTCGATCGCGGCGTTCAACGCGATCATCGACGGTGACTTCGACCACTTCCCGGAGCAGGCGTTCTTCATGTGCGGTGGTCTCGAGGACCTGAAGAAGAACGCCAAGGAGCTGGGCGTCTCCTGACGGTCGCCTGTGGCGGGCTCGAACCGGGCCCGCCACAGGTACCGCCTCTTGGTGAGAGGGGTGGAGAAGCGTCTTGCGGGCTTGCCCGCGGGGTGCGGTCCGCCCCTCTCCGTACGCCTACTAGAATTCAGACCAACACCCGGCGACCGCCGGGTGGTGACCCGAGGAGCCACCCTTGGCTGCTGAGCTGCATGTCGAGCTGGTCGCCGCCGACCGCCAGGTCTGGTCCGGCGAGGCCACCCTGGTCGTCGCGCGCACCACGTCCGGCGACATCGGCGTCATGCCCGGTCACCAGCCGCTGCTCGGTGTGCTGGAGTCGGGCCCGGTGACCATCCGTACGAGTGATGGTGGAACGGTCGTCGCCGCGGTGCACGGCGGTTTCATCTCGTTCGCGGACAACAAGCTGTCGCTGCTGGCCGAGGTCGCCGAGCTGTCGGACGAGATCGACGTCCAGCGCGTCGAGCGAGAGCTCGAGCGCGCGAAGGCGGAGGACGACGCCGTCGCCGAGCGGCGCGCGGATGTCCGCCTGCGGGCGGCACAGGCGGCGCGCTGACCGGGGGTGCCTCCCAGGCCGTCTAGGCTCTGGGGGAGCGCTTGCTATGACGTGACTCAGCCGCGGTCGGCCCGGAGAGATCCGGTGCCGGCCGCGGCTGAGGCAAATTCGGGTGTTTTTTCCGTTCCGTTACCTAGGAGACGAGGAGGTCGGTGTCGATGGTCCTCGCTCTGAGCGTGTGCGGAGTGGTCGTGGCACTCGTACTGGTGGGGCTGTTCGTCTTCGGCCTCAGGCGCCGCCTCATCCAGCGCTCCGGCGGCACCTTCGACTGCAGCCTCAGGTGGAACGTCCCGGAGGAGCCCGACACCAGCGGCAAGGGCTGGGGGTACGGCATCGCCCGCTACAACGGCGACCGCATCGAATGGTTCCGCGTCTTCTCCTACGCCCCGCGCCCGCGCCGGGTCCTGGAGCGCTCGGCGATCGAGGTGGCCGGCCGGCGCGCTCCCGAGGGCGAGGAGGAGCTGGCGCTGCTCTCCGACGCGGTGGTCCTCGCCTGTCACCACCGGGGCACCCGTCTGGAACTGGCGATGAGCGAGGACGCGCTGACCGGGTTCCTGGCGTGGCTGGAAGCCGCACCTCCCGGACAACGAGTGAATGTGGCGTAGCGGCGTTCACCCCTCCCCCGAACGAAGTCCGGGGGAGGGGTGAACAGCGCCTGGACCCTTCGGTCAGGTTGACGACAGCCCGTTGCTGAGGGCGCTCACCAGCTCGCCATTGCCGGTGTCGCCGCTGAACTCCCAGAAGAAGGCGCCGCCGAGACCCTGGTTCTTGGCCCATGCCATCTTCGCCCCGATGGTGGCGGGCGTGTCGTACGACCACCAGTTGCTGCCGCAGTGTGCGTACGCCGTCCCCGCGATGGTGCCGGTGACCGGGCAGGACGTCTTGAGCACCTTGTAGTCCTCGATGCCCTGCTCGTACGTGCCGGCCGCCGGGCCCGTGGCCGTGCCGCCCGGGGCGTCCTGGGTGACGCCGGTCCAGCCGCGGCCGTAGAAGCCGATGCCGACGAGGAGCTTCTTGGCGGGCACACCGATCGCCTTGTACTTGGCGATCGCGTCGGCCGTGGTGAAACCGGCCTTCGGTATGCCGCTGTACGACGTGAGCGGGGAGTGCGGGGCCGTGGGGCCCTGCGCGTCCCAGGCGCCGAAGAAGTCGTACGTCATCACGTTGTACCAGTTCACGTAACTCGCGGCGCCCGCGTAGTCGGCGGCCTCGATCTTGCCGCCCGAGGAGCCGTCGGCGGTGACGGCCGCGGTGACCAGGGCGGAGGAGCCGAACTTGGCGCGCAGCGCGGCCATCACGTTCTTGAAGGCCGCAGCGCCGCTGGTGTCGCAGGACAGGCCGCAGGCGTTCGGGTACTCCCAGTCGATGTCGATGCCGTCGAAGACGTCGGCCCAGCGCGGGTCGTGCACCAGGTCGTAGCAGGACTGGGCGAAGCCCGCGGGGTCCTTGGCCGCGTCCGCGAAGCCGCCGGACCAGGTCCAGCCGCCGAAGGACCACAGCACCTTGAGGTGCGGGTACTTGGCCTTCAGCTCGCGCAGCTGGTTGAAGTTGCCGCGCAGCGGCTGGTCCCAGGTGTCGGCGACGCCGCTGACGGACTGGTCGGCGGTGAACGCCTTGTCGTAGTCGGCGTAGGAGTCGCCGATCGCGCACTTGCCGCCGGTGACGTTGCCGAAGGCGTAGTTGATGTGCGTGATCTTCGCGGCCGACCCGGACGTCACCAGGTTCTTGACGTTGTAGTTGCGGCCGTAGATGCCCCACTCGGTGAAGTAGCCGAGCTTGACCTTGTCGCCGGTGGTCGGGGGAGTGGTGGTGCCCCCGGTGGTGTGCACGGCGACCGCGCCGCTGGCCGGACCGGTCTGGCCGGCGGTGTCACGGGCCTGGACGGTGTAGGAGTAGTCGGTGCCGGCGGTGAGGCCGGTGTCGGTGTACGAGGTGGCCGTCACGGTCGCGACCGTCTTGCCGTCGCGCAGGACGTCGTAGTTCTTGACGCCCTTGTCGTCGGTGGCCGCGCTCCAACTGAGCTTCACCGAGGTGTCGGTGATGCTCGAGGCGGTGGGGGTGCCGGGTGCGGAGGGCGGGTTGTCGCCGGGGACGGTCGTGCCGCCGTCACAACTGCCGCCGTTGAGCTTGCAGTTGGACGGTGAGCCGGAGCCACTGCCGTTGAAGCCGAAGGAGACGGAGGCGCCGGGGGCGAGGGTGCCGTTGTAGGACTTGTTCTTGGCGGTCCAGTGGGTGCCGGAGTTGGTGACGTCCGCGTCCCACGCCGAGGTGACGGACGTGCCGGAGGGGAAGTCCCACTCGACGGTCCAGGAGTTGATGGTCGTGGAGCCGGTGTTCTGGACCGTCCACTTGCCTTCGAAGCCGGTGCCCCAGTCCTGCGTCTTGGCATAGGTGGCGGTGGCGGTCGAGGCGGCCTGGGCGGGGCCTGCGGCGAGTCCGACGAGCCCGGCCAGCGGGAGCAACAGGGTCGCGAACCCTGCCGCGGCTCTGTGTCTGAAGCGCATGCTGCGCCTCCCTGTCTTGGGGATGGGGAGTGGTGGGCATGACTGAGCCTTCACGCCCACGGTGCCGCGAGAATAGAAAGGTCTGGACCATAGGTCAATAGGTCTGGACCACTGCGCCGGTCCCGGTGTCAGATCCCCAACTGCTGCGCCAGGACCGCCGCTTGAACCCGGCTGCGCAGCCCCAGCTTTCCGAGGAGACGGCTGACGTGGGTCTTCACGGTGGCCTCGGCCATGTCCAGGCGCCTCGCCGTCTCGGCGTTGGACAGCCCCTCACCGAGGCATGACAGCACCTCGCGCTCGCGCCGGGTGAGGGCGTCGAGGACGGCCGGATCGGTCTTGGGCTCCTGTGCCGACCCCGCGGCGAACTCCGCGATCAGCCGCCGTGTCACCGCGGGAGCGATCAGCCCCTCGCCGCGCGCCACCGTCCGCACGGCCTCGATGAGGTCCTTCGCCTCCGTGTTCTTCAGCAGGAAGCCGGCCGCGCCGGCCCGCAGCGCGCCGAAGACGTACTCGTCCAGGTCGAAGGTGGTCAGGACGAGAACGTCGGCGAGCCCCTCCTGGACGACCTGCCGGGTCGCCGACACCCCGTCCAGCTTGGGCATCTGAATGTCCATCAACACGAGATCCGGCCGCAGCGCCAGGGCGAGCGCCACCGCCTGCTCGCCGTCCGCGGCCTCCCCGACCACGTCGATGTCGGGTGCGCTGCGCAGGATGAGCACCAGCCCGGCGCGGACGGCGGACTGGTCCTCGGCGACGAGGACGCGGATCATGCGGGGTCTCCTTCGGTCAGGGGAAGAGTGGCGCGTACGGTCCACCAGGGGCCGTCGGGACCGGCCGCGAAGGTGCCGCCCAGCAGTGCGATCCGCTCCCGCATCCCGGTGAGCCCGGTGCCGGAACCTGGGGCGCGCGGGCCGTCCCGGTCGCCGTAGGGGCTGGTCACGCGTATGTCGAGGAGGCCGTCGCGCTGGGCCAGACGCACGGTGACCCGGCCGGGATCGGCGTGCTTGAGCGCATTGGTCAGCGACTCCTGGACGATCCGGTACGCGGCCAGCTCCACGGGCGCAGGGACCTTCTCGTACCCGGCGTCGAGCGTGACGTCGAGTCCGTTGGCGCGGGCGCTGCCGACCAGGGCGGCGAGCCCGTCCAAGGTGGGGGTGGCGGTGGGATCGCGCTCGGCGCCCCCGTCGCGCAGGATGCCGATCAGCCGCCGCATCTCCTCCAGCCCTGCCACGCTGTTCTCGCGGATGACGGCGAGGGCCTCCCGGGAGGTCGCCGGGTCGTCGAGGGAGAGCGCGGCGGTGGAGTGGATGGCGATCGCGGACAGGTGGTTGGCGACCATGTCGTGCAACTCCCGGGCCACCCGCGCACGTTCGGCGGTCACCGCCTGGGAGCGGTCCATCTCGGCGAGCAGGGCCGTCTGTTCGGCACGCAGGCGGGCCGCCTCGGCGGCGTCGCGGTGGTTGCGGACGACCCACCCGGTGCTGGCGGGCGCGAGGGCGATCACGCCGACACCGACGCCGATCAGCAGGGTCTGGGGGACGCGCCAGACGGCGAGGGGGACAAGAGCACTGGCGACGGTGAGGAGCCCCGTGACCCACGGCAGGCGACGGGCGGACGCGGGGGTGCCGTAGAGGACGGCCGCGTACATCAGGTCCGTGAACATCACGACGGTGACCAGGTTGCCCCTGGTCACCGTGTCGGCGACCAGGGCGGCGGTGCCGATCAGCAGGGCCGCCTTGGGCCGGGTACGGCGCAGCAGCTCGCAGCCGGCGGTGACGACGAGCGGCACGAGCAGCGCCCAGCGGGCGGGCCAGAGCACGACTGCTTCCCGGGGCCCCCGGGGACTGAGCCCGATGCCCCACAGCAGCAGACCCCCGAGCAGCCCGCCCACCGCGATGCGCATGTCGTCTCGGTGCGGTCGGGGCAGGCGTACGGGCATGGGTCCATCCAACAGGGGCCGGAAGCCACCCGTGTAGTGCCCCGGAACGGTCCCGGACTGCATCTTTCGATGTACGGCGACCTCGTCACGTCGACTCCGAAGCCGGCACAGCCCGGACACCGCTGCCACCGGTCCGACGCCGCGCCGTACGCTGACCCGGCGACAGGCGGTGCAGGGAGGGTGTATGAGCGACGCGGTCGGGGCGGTACTGGTCGTGGACGACGACGCGGCCATCCGTCGCTCGCTGGAGCGCGGCCTCAGGCTCAGCGGGTTCCGGGTGCGGACCGCCGAGGGCGGGGCCGAGGCGCTCGCCGTCATCCGGGACGCACCGCCCGACGTGCTCGTCCTCGATGTGTCGATGCCGGGTATGAGCGGCATCGAGGTGTGCACCCGGCTCCGCGACGACGGCCAGGACCTGCCCGTCCTCATGCTCTCCGCACTGGACGAGACCGCCGACCGCATAGCCGGCCTCCAGGCGGGCGGCGACGACTACCTCGTCAAACCCTTTGCCCTGCAGGAACTCGTCCTCAGGCTGCGCGCCCTGCTGCGCCGCCGCCCGCCCGCCGACCGGGACGTGCTGCGCGTGGCCGGCCTGGTGATCGACCCGGCGGCCCGCACCGCCCACCGCGACGGCCGCCCACTGGAGCTGACGCGGCGCGAGTTCGAACTCCTCGAGGTGCTCGCCCGCAACGTCGGCCTCGTCCTCACCCGCGACCAGCTCCTGGAACGCGTATGGGGCTACGACTTCGACGTCCGCACCGACGCCGTCGACACCTTCGTCAGCTATCTGCGGCGCAAGCTGGAGGCACAGGGGCGGCCACGGCTGATCCACACCGTGCGCGGCGTGGGCTTCGTCCTGAGGGAACAGCCGTGAGACTGTCCACCCGCATCGGACTCGCCGTGGGACTCACCGTCCCGCTCCTCGTGCTGGCCTCCGGCTGGCTGCTGCTGCGCCTGGTCGCCCGCGACCTGCACCAGGAGGAGGACCGCCATCTGCGCAGCCGGGCCGCCGCCGTCGCCCCGGACGCACGCTCCCTGCTGCGCGCGGCCGCCGCGGGCCGGCCCAAGGCGGCCGACACCCGGGAACGCCGGCTCTACACCGCCGCCCTCGACGTCGGCGTACGCGTCGTCGGACCGGACGCCACCTTCAGCGGCGGGCCCCAGCCCGCCACCTCGGTCGCCCTGCCGGCCGAGGCCACCGCGCCGGTCACCGTCCGGGACGCCGGCCGCAGCTGGCGGGCCCTGTCCCAGCCGATCGAGGGCCCCCAGGTCTCCGGCACCCTGTGGGTCTTCCAGCCCGACACCGCCGACCGCGCCCAACTCCGCCTCGTCCGGCGCCGCGTCGTCATGACCGCGCTGCTCGCCGCGCCCCTGTCCGGCCTGCTCGCCTGGGGCCTCGCCACCGGCGCCACCGGCCCGCTGCGCCGCCTCGGCCGCCGTACCGCGGGCCTCGACCCCCGCACCAGCACCACCCGGCTGCGCCACGAGCCGACCGGCGTGAAGGAGGTCGACGAACTAGCGGCCACCCTGCGCACCGTCCTCGCCCGCTACGACGAACAGGCCGCCCGCACCGCCGAGGCCCTGGACACCGCCCGCTCCTTCTCCGCCGCCGCCTCCCATGAACTGCGCACCCCGCTGATGAGCATGGGCACCAACCTCGACATCCTCGCCGACCACCCCGACCTGCCCGAGCCGGACCGCACGGAAGTCCTCACCGACCTGCGCCGCGAACACGCCCGGCTGCTCGGACTGCTGGTGATGCTGCGCCAGCTGGGGCGCGGAGACCTGGTGGAGGCGGAGGCGTTCCGCGCGGTCGACGTGCCGGAGGCAGCGGATGCGGCGGTCGCCGAGGCCCGGCGCCGCGCCCCGGACGCCCGCATCACGTCGAGCGCGCAGCCGGGGCTCACCGTGCACGGCTGGGAGCCCGGACTGCGGCTGCTGCTCGACAACCTGCTCGCCAACGCGCTGGCCCACGGACGGGACGGGCAGGGCAGGGCGGCCGTGACGGTCGGCGTACGGGAAGACGGCCAGGAGGTCGTGATCACGGTCGACGACCACGGGCCGGGGGTCCCGCCCGAGGCCCGCGCCCGGATCTTCGAACGGTTCCAGCGGGGGCCGGACAGTACGGGCTCCGGGCTCGGCCTCACCCTGGTCGCGCAGCAGGCGGCGCTGCACCGGGGGAACGTCACGGTGACGGACGGCCCGGACGGGGCGGGGGCGCGCTTCGAGGTACGGCTGCCCAGGGCGGGCGGGGCGCTGCCCGCACGGCGGGACTGGCTGATCGGTGCAGCAGGGGCAAACCGGTCACAGAGTTCCCACAAAGACGGCTCCTAGCCTCCGCGGCATCGGACGGACGACGGGCCGTCCGGGAACGGAGGAGGACATGGACGTACGACGGCGACGGCGCACCCTGCTCGCGGGTCTGGCCACGGCCGTGCTGCTGGTGAGCGGGACCGGGGCGGCCGCGGCGGAGACGTCACCCACGCCCGCGTCTTCGCACACGGCCAAGGCGGCGCCCAAGGGCGACGGGGCGAAGGCGCTGTGCAAGCGGGTGCCGAAGATCGACCGGCGCATCGACCGCGCGCTGAAGCGGCTGCAGGGCGGAGCGGGCGTCAAGGGCTCCGTCGCCCGGCTGCAGCAGCGCGTGGACAACGCGAAGAAGGCGGGCCACGAGGAGATCGCGACCTATCTCCAGGACCGGCTCACCTTCCGCAAGTCGCTGGTGACCACGCTGCAGCAGCGGCAGAAGGACCTGGCCGGGGTCAAGACGTGGTGCGCGGACAACGACGACGGCAAGGCGGCGAGCTGATGCGTCCCGGGCTGCGGGCGGCCGCCCCCGTGGTGGCCCTCCTCGTCGGCCTCACCGCGGGCTGCGCCCCGGACCACGGGACGGCGGCCACGCCGGTGTCGTCCGGTGGCCCGTCAGCGACGCCGTCCGCGGCCCCGTCCGGGGTGGCGGACATGCAGAAGAAGGTGGCCGCCGCGGAGTCCGCGCTCGCGCAGGCGGACCGGGACGCGGCCCAGGACGGCACCGGCCGCTGACCGGGCCGGGGAGCGCGCCCCGTGGCTCAGCGCCGGGAGCGCGCCCCGTGGCTCAGCGCTCCCCGCCCGGCACCCACAGCACGTCCCCGGTCTCCTTGTTCGCGTACCGGGCGAGAATGAACAGCAGGTCCGAGAGCCGGTTGAGATACGTGGCCGTCAGGGGGTTCATCACCTCGCCGTGGACCTCCAGCGCGGCCCACGTGGAGCGCTCGGCACGTCGTACGACCGTGCACGCCTGGTGCAGCAGGGCCGCGCCGGGGGTCCCGCCGGGCAGGATGAACGAGCGCAGCTTCTCCAGGTCGGCCAGGAAACGGTCGCAGTCCGCCTCCAGCCGGTCGATGTAGAACTGCTCGACCCTCAGCGGCGCGAACTCGGGGTTCTCGGCCACCGGCGTCGACAGGTCCGCGCCCACGTCGAACAGGTCGTTCTGCACGCGGGTGAGGACCTTGACGACCTCCTCGTCGAGGCCGCCCAGTGCGATCGCGGTGCCGATCACCGCGTTCGCCTCGTTGGCGTCCGCGTACGCGGCGATCCGCAGGTCGGTCTTCGGCACCCTGCTCATGTCCCCGAGGTGCGTCGTGCCCTTGTCGCCGGTCCGCGTGTAGATGCGCGTGAGATTGACCATGCGACCAGCGTAGTTACGCCCCGGCCGTCCGGAACACCCGTGTGCCCACCGTCACGGCGAGCGCCGCGAAGCCGACGGCGACGAGAACGCCGTAGAGCATGTGCGCGCTCGTGTACTGGCCGACGTAGGCGTGGCGCACCGCGTCCACCTCTCTTTCCAGGCGGGCGCCGTTGTGTCGGTCACCCTCGCGGGTGATCTCGAGCAGTGCCGTCAGCTGACCGAGGCCCGGCGGGAGAGCGAGTGGCTGGGCTCTGGGAACGCGGACGTGCCGCAACAGGCACTGAAGGACTTCGCCAGGGCCAAGAGCGCCACGTTCATGTCGGGGTTCGGTGAGCCGACCTGGCGCAAGAAGTTCCGGCATGAGGGCTTCCGGGGCATTGGCACCGACCGCGTACCGGAGTGCAACGCAGACGGGTCGCCGAAGCTGAACGCGAAGACCGGCAAGCAGGTCATGGGCCGGTCGGTAGTCGTGCAGAGGCTCAACCGGCGGTGGGCTCAGGTCAAGGTGCCCGGCTGCGGCTGGGTCCGGTTCCGCCTCAGCGCCAAGGGCAAGGGCGCACAGCTGCCCGACGCGAAGACGTTCCGGGTCACCTTCCGCAACGGGCAGTGGCACATTGCGTTCGCAGTCATCCCTGAGCCGACCCCGGCGCCCGGCATGACCCGTTCCGCGAAGGGAACCGTGGACCTCAACCCAACCGGGTTGGAATCCCCCTCTTCCAAGAGGGGGGAGGATGTCAACAGATAGCGGAACGGGGACGACAAGGGTCAGGCGGCTGACCGGAGTCACCCCGCGTCCGCTCCACCATCCGCTGAGCGCTCTCCATGGTTGGGCTCCCGCACTGCGCTCACGGCTGTGGGCATCAGCCAGGAGGGGCAGGCCAACCTGGAGCAGGCGCTGCGGGAGGAGACCGGCCCGGCCGAGGGCCATCCGCTGCACACCTGGTGGTGGGTCAGGTCGGCTGGATGTGCAGCACCGCCATGGCCGTCACCGGACGCGAGATGGTCAAGGGGCTCGATCCGCGCGAAGTGTCCCGTGAGGTCCTGGAACTTTTGGATGACATCGAGGAGCTGTTGAGCGAGAAGGTGCTCAAGTACGCCGTCCGTGCCCCGGAATGACCCGTGCCGGTGTGATGTCCGTCATCTGAGACGTGACGCGCGTTACTAACCGGTCACACCGGCCCTCACGAGCGCTAGTGTCCGCCCGAGAGGCATAGAAGGCGCGTCAGGGGAGTCGCACAGTGGCACGGAAGCTTGCCGTCATCGGGGCCGGACTCATGGGTTCTGGTATTGCCCAGGTATCGGCCCAGGCCGGCTGGGACGTCGTCCTCAGGGACGTCACGGACGAGGCGCTGAACCGTGGCACGGACGCCATCAAGGCGTCGTACGACAAGTTCGTGAGCAAGGGCAAGCTGGAGGCGCAGGACGCCGACGCGGCGCTCGCCCGCATCACGGCGACCACCGACCTCGACGCCGCCGCCGACGCGGACGTCGTCATCGAGGCCGTCTTCGAGAAGCTCGAGGTCAAGCACGAGATCTTCCGGACGCTCGACAAGCTCGTACGCGAGGACGCCGTGCTCGCGTCCAACACCTCCGCCATCCCGATCACCAAGATCGCGGCGGCCACCGAGCACCCGGAGCGCGTCGTCGGCGTGCACTTCTTCTCGCCGGTTCCGATGATGCAGCTCGTCGAACTCGTCCGCGGCTACAAGACGAGCGACGAAACCCTGGCCACCGCCCGCGAGTTCGCGGAGTCCGTCGGCAAGACCTGTATCGTCGTCAACCGCGACGTCGCCGGTTTCGTGACGACCCGTCTCATCTCGGCACTCGTCGTCGAGGCCACCAAGCTGTACGAATCGGGCGTGGCCACCGCCGAGGACATCGACCTCGCCTGCAAGCTGGGCTTCGGCCACGCCATGGGACCCCTGGCCACCGCCGACCTCACCGGCGTCGACATCCTGCTGCACGCCACCGGCAACATCTACACCGAGACCCAGGACGAGAAGTTCGCTCCGCCCGAGCTGATGCGCCGGATGGTTGACGCGGGTGACATCGGCCGCAAGAGCGGGCAGGGCTTCTACACGTACTGACACCGCGGGCCCTCTCGGGGATCACCCTCCCGGGTGAATTCGGTATCGGTTCGCCAACGATCGGCAACCTGACCGCTCTCCAGGCAGTCAGACGTTGCACAACCACAACGCGGAGTAGACAGCGACGCACTCTCGGGGAGCGCATATGCACATCAGGGGCGACCACGCCGAGCTGGTCGTCGGGGGCCGCCTCGACGTCCACAGCGCGGCGGACGCCCGTACGGTCCTGCACTCGGCCGTCGACGACGGCGTCGGCGACCTGGTGCTCGACCTGTCCGAACTGGACTCCTGGGACGCCACTGGGCTCGGGGTGATCATGGGGGCCCACCGGCGGGCCGGGCGGTGCGGCCGACGGCTGGTGCTGCGTGGTGTACCGCCGCAGATGCAGCGCCTGCTGGTGGCCACCCGACTGCACCGGATCCTGGCCATCGAGGGCGGCATCGGGGTGGAGTCACTGCCCCGGGTCTGACCGGGCGGTGACCGGACGGCACGGGTTTCGCCGGCGCCAGGCGGGTGACCCGGAGACCGGCCCCCAGGGGTGAACGCCGACGAAACGTGCGTCGTGCGCAATCCTCACGAGACTGTGATGTCTCGGACGGCGCGGTACCCCGGCCTGTCGGAGATACTGACCGAAGGTTTAGGGTTCGGCTGCCCGCCGCCCTCAGGCCCTCGAGCGGGCACCGGACCAGAAGCGACAGCGCAGTGTGCGGCAAGGCCGGGAGGGGCTCAGGCACACGACGCTTTTGGGGGGCTTGGACCTATGGACCCGAACAACCCGGGACCCGAGCAGTACGGCCGGGACGGCGCTGGCGACGCGCCGGGCCGACGACCGCCGCGGGACCCCATCACACCCGACTTCGGACAGCCGGCACCGGCACTCGCCCGTACCGTCCAACTCGTGACGGGCGACTTCCTGCTCACCGTCAACCCCGTCGACGGCAGCGAGATCGAGGTCTGCCCGCCTGGGGAGCGCCCCGCGCGCCCGGCCAGGTGCACCGCCGACGAGCGCAGCGGCCGCGAGCGCGCCGCCAGGCCGCCCGTACCGCCCGGGCCCTCGCAGGCACGGCTGCCGCTGCTCGAGCGCCAGGAGGAGCGCGAGCGGCTGGTGCGGCTGCTGGCCCGCGGCCGCTCGGTCCGGCTCACCGGACCCTCCGGCTCCGGTCGCACCACGCTCCTCGACGTCGTCGCCGAGGACTGCGCGGATCTCGCGCCCGACGGCGTCGTACGCCTGACCGGCTTCCGGCGCACCACCGACGACCTGCTGTACGACCTCTTCGCCGCCGTCCACAAGGCGCCTCGGCACCGGCCCGACCGGGAGGAGCTGCTCGGGTACGTCCGCGAGATCGGCGCCGTCGTCGTCCTGGACGACCTGGAGTTCGGCGGCAGCGCGCTCGACGAGCTGCTGGACGCCACACCCGAGTGCGCGTTCCTGCTCTCCGCCACGCCCGACGTGCCCGCGCCCTCCGCCGGCTCGCACGTGGAGGAGGTCTTCCTCGGCGGACTCGCCCGCGCCGGAGGCCTGGAACTCCTCGAACACGCGGTCGGCCGCGACCTCACCGAGGAGGAGGCGAACTGGGCGGGCGACCTGTGGTTCGAGTCCGAGGGACTGCCGCTGCGCTTCGTGCAGGCCGGGGCGCTGCTCAGGCAGCGCGACCGGCAGCGGGCCGACGAGGGCGCCGTCGACGAGTTCGGCGTCTTCCAGGACGTCGACGTCCCCGTCGACGCGCCCTTCGACGCCGGGGACGACCGTGACGTGCCGCTGCCGTCACTCGCCGAGGCCGCCGCGCCCGCCCCGCTGCTCGCCTCCCGGCTCAGCGCCTCCGCGCGTGAGACGCTGAAGTTCGCGGTCGCGCTCGGCGGAGAGGTGCCGCACCAGACGCACCTGCCGGCCCTCGTCGACGACACGCACGCGGACGCGGCGCTCGCCGAACTCGTCGGCTGCGCCCTGGTCTCCCCGGTCGGCTCCCGATACCGGCTCGCGGCCGGAGTGCTGACCCAGCTGGAGGCCGCCGGATACGCGACCGGCGCGGAGGAGTACGCGCTCAAGGCCGCCCAGCACTACTCCTGGTGGGCCGGGCACCCCTCGGTCACGCCCGAGAGGGTCTCCGCGGAGGCCGACGCCGTACTGGCCGCGCTGAGCGCCCTCGTGCCCGTCACCTCCCCGCCCGCCGAGGGCGAGCACAGCGCGGCGGTCCTCCTGGCCCGGCAGGCGGCGCCCGCGCTGGCCGCGGGGCTGCACTGGAGCGCCTGGGAGCGGGCACTGCGCTCCGGCGCGGAGGCGTCCCGGCTGGCCGGTGAGGTCGGGGAGCAGGCCTACTTCCATCACGAGCTGGGCGTCTTCGCGCTCTGCGGCGGACAGCTCGACCGGGCGCGGGCCGAGCTGGAGGCGTCCATCGGGCTGCGCGGCGCCCTCGCCGACAAGCGCGGCACGGTCGCGGGGCGGCGCGCCCTTGCCCTGGTCGCCGACCGGTCCGGTGAGACGCCGCCCGGTGTGGAGCTGCCCGCGGAACCGACCCCGCCGACCGGCTTCCTGGTGCCCACGCCCTCCGACGACATGGGGACCCTGCTCACCCGGCAGGCGTCGGCCCGCCCGTCCGGCGGCCTGCGCGGCGCGGCCAAGGGCACCCGGCGCAACCTGGTGGCCGCGGGTGCGGGCGCGGCCCTGGTCGCGGTGCTCGGCACGGTCGTCACGCTCGGCATGACGTCGAACGACGACGGCAAGGCCCCGGCGGACCAGGTCCGCGTGGGCCCTTCGGCAAGCCAGGGCACGGACGGCGGAGGCTTGGGAGCGGACAAGGCGGGCGACGACTCGGGCGGCAAGTCCGGTTCGGGCTCGGTGGGCGCGGCGACGGCGAAGGCTTCCGGCGGGACCGGCACGCCCGGTACTACGGGCGGCCCGACGCCGGGCACCTCGGATCAGCCGTCGAGCGATCCGACGGGTACGCAGGGGTCGACTCCGCCGAAGTCGACCTCGAAGCCGTCGTCGAAGCCGACTCCGACGAAGTCGTCCACGCCGACGCCCCCCAAGCCGTCGTCGAGCAGCCCGTCGCCGGACCCGACGCAGACGACGCCGCCCGCCGACCCGCCACCGACGACCTCGGCCCCGCCGAGCACGTCCACGTCCGCCAGCGGCCCCGCCTCCAGCGCCCCTGCCACGTCAAGCAGTTCGGCAAGTGCCCCCACCACCACCGGCTCCGGCACCCCGAGCAGCCCCGGCACGGTGATGTAGCGCCCCGGCGACGCAAAAGGGCCGGGTCCGCCTTCCGGACCCGGCCCTCTGCCGTCGTACCGTCCCTCGGGACGAATCGCCTCAGAACAAGCGGAGCTTGTCGTCCTCGATGCCCCTGAGGGCGTCGTAGTCCAGCACCGCACAGCTGATCCCGCGGTCCGTGGCCAGCACGCGGGCCTGCGGCTTGATCTCCTGGGCCGCGAAGATGCCGCGCACCGGCGCGAGGTGCGGGTCGCGGTTCAGGAGTTCCAGGTAGCGCGTGAGCTGTTCCACGCCGTCGATCTCGCCACGCCGTTTGATCTCCACCGCCACGGTCTGCCCCTCGGCGTCCCGGCACAGGATGTCCACCGGCCCGATCGCCGTCATGTACTCGCGGCGGATCAGCGTGTAGCCCTCACCGAGGGTCTCGATGCGGTCGGCGAGCAGTTCCTGAAGGTGCGCTTCCACGCCGTCCTTGATCAGCCCCGGGTCGACGCCGAGTTCGTGCGAGGAGTCGTGGAGGATCTCCTCCATCGTGATGATCAGTTTCTCGCCCGTCTTGTTGATCACGGTCCACACGCCCTCCTCGTCGCCCGAACCCTCCTTCAGCGTGCAGGGCGGCGACATCCAGTTGAGGGGCTTGTAGGCACGGTCGTCCGCGTGGATCGAGACGCTTCCGTCCGCCTTCACCAGGATCAGGCGGGGAGCGGAGGGGAGGTGAGCGGTGAGACGGCCCGCGTAGTCGACGGAGCACCGGGCAATGACGAGACGCATGGTCGGCAACGCTACTCGACGCCCCCGTCCGCACGCGATTCGACCTTGAGCGAGCCGGCCCCCGGCGCTCCTCCCTTTTTCCCGAGATGCCCCCGTTCGGTAATGGCTGGTTGTGTGCCCAGTGGGATTTCGCTGTGTTCGCATTTTCCTGGTGCCGTCATCGGCGGTTGCCTACCGTAGTGAACGGGAGGTCGCGAGGTGTGTACTCAGCGTGTTCGATATAGCGAACTCCCTCACTTGTCCATCAACCCCTGTTGTCTCGGGGTGCGAGAGGAGAACCCATGTCGCTCGACGTCTCACCGGCCCTACTCGAACAGGCCGAGCGAGGCGAGGTCGACGAAGCCGAATTCGTCGACTGCGTCCGGACCTCCCTGCCCTACGCGTGGGAGATGATCAGCTCCCTGGTGGCCCAGCTGAAGGTGGACGGCGGTGACTTCGCCGACAACCAGACGCCCCCGCCGGACGAGCAGGCACGTGGACAGCTGCTGCGCGCGCTCGCGAGCGACGCGATACGCGGCGCGTTGCAGCGGCACTTCGGAGTGCGCCTGGCGTTCCAGAACTGCCACCGAGTGGCGGTGTTCCCGCTGGACTCCTCGGTGGACGACACGCTGGCCCGCTTCACCTCGGTCCGCAGCCAGCTCCTCAACCAGTCACCGGAGTTGCGCGACTGCTGAGACCCGCGGAGTCGTACGGCTTGCCGCTCCGCACGCGGGAAGTGCATCGGTTTCGGAGCGGCAAGCTCCCGCGTGTGCGGCAATGCGGCAAGCTCCCGCATCCGTGACCCGCCCGGTGGTCAGCGGAGGTGGGGGAGTACCTCGGCGCCCAGCCTGCGGACGTTCTCCACCGTCGCCGCCAGGTCGCCGGAGCCCTCGACGAGCAGCGCGAAGCGTGTGATGCCGGTCCGCTCGGAGGTCGCCGCGAGCCGGTCGGCGCACAGCCGCGGGGTGCCCACCGGGTGCAGCCCGCAGAGGAGTTCGGTGTACGCGAGCGGGTCCCGCATCGCGCGGGCCCGCCCGTCCACCGTCACATGCGCGTCGAGCCCCTGTTTCAGCCAGCCTGGCATCGCCTTCGTCAGCGCCTCGACGGCGTCGGTGCGCCGGTCGGCGATCTGGCAGACACCGGCCGAGACATGGGCGGCGCCGGCGATCGTGTCGCCGTCGACTCCGGCCGCCTGCGCCTGACTCCGCCACAGCGCGACCATGTCCGCCTTCTCCTCGTCCCCCACGTGCATGCCGAGCAGCATCGGCAGCCCCCGCTCGGCCGCCAGCCGTACGCTCGCCGGCGAGGTGCAGGCGACGACGACCTCCGGGCCCTCGGCGTCCGTGAGTGACTCCGACGGGCGCGGGACGACGGGGACTTCACGGAAGGTGAATCGTTCCCCCGCGGCGGCGACGGACGGTTCGCGCAGCCAGCGCACCAGCAGATCGAGTGATTCCGGGAAGCCCGTCTCATACGCCTTCAGTCCCGCGCCGAACACCTCCAGGTCCACCCACGGTCCGCCGCGCCCCACGCCGAGCGAGAACCGCCCGCCGGAGGTGATGTGCAGCAGCGCGGCCTGCTCGCCGAGTGCGACCGGGTGCGCGGTGGGCAGGACGCTCACCGCCGTGCCGACCCGGATCCGGCGGGTGCGGCCCAGCAGGAGGGCCGCCAGCGTGATCGCCGACGGGCAGGTCCCGTACGGCACGAAGTGGTGCTCGGCCAGCCACACCGTGTCCAGGCCCGCCTCCTCGGCGGCCTCGGCCGACCGCACCGCGCGGTGCAGCGCCTCCCCCTGGCCCTGTCCCGGAAACTGGGCGGCCAGTACAAAACTTCCAACGCGCATCGCACTTCCTGCTTTCCTGGCTCCGACGCGGAGCTCCCCCACGGGGCATAACTGCCTGACATGTGCCCAAGTCACGGGTTGGCGGAGAGATTTGCGGATTGTCTGCCGAATGGGCCGTTGGGAGGGCGGATCCGCGGAGTTGGTGACGTACGCGTACCCCTGTCGGTGCCGCGTAGGCTGGATACGGCCGCTGCTCCCTGTATAGCCCTGTGAGGTGTCCCGTGTCCCCGCGTCGCAACCGACCCAAGGGCCCAGGCTCGTCCGGCCGGACCGCGGACGACGACAGGGAGCGGTACGGCGGCTGGCAGTCCACCGAGAGCTGGCAGGGCGAGGAGTGGAGCGTGCGCCATGTGGCGGGCGCGAGCGCCGAGGGCAAGACCTACCGGTGCCCCGGCTGCGACCAGGTGATCTCCTCGGGCGTCCCGCACGTGGTGGCCTGGCCCGCGTTCGCGGGGGTGGACGAACGCCGGCACTGGCACAAGTCCTGCTGGAACGCGAAGGACCGCCGCACCACGCGGGTGCAGCGGTCCCGTAACGCGCCGAAGTACTGAGGCCCCGGGCCCGGGGCCTACACGTCCCGCCGCTCCAGCAGCAGCCAGGCGCCGGCGAAGGCGACGGCCGCGAGGCCGAGGACGATCCACACCGGCTCCCAGCCCGTGGGGCCGGAGCCGCCGAGGGACTCCCCGTACAGGGCGCTGAGCTGGCTCGGGATCGAGTACTCCAGCAGGAACCTCTGCAAGCGCTGCATCGACTCCGAGAACAGGAACATCGCGATGACGAGCGGGGCGAGCACCAGGCCGATCATGATGGTGATGGCACCCGCCGAGTGCCGGATGACGGAGCCCACGAACAGCGACAGCAGGCCGAGCAGCGCCACGTACAGGCCGATGCCGACCGTACCCTTCAGCCACTCCATGCCGGTGGGCTGGGCCAGGCCGTAGCTCTTCAGCATGGCGGTCTGGAGGATGCCGACGAGCAGCGCGGACACCGTCGTGATCACGAACGCCACGGCGAAGAAGACGATCGCCTTCGCCAGCAGCACCCTGGTCCGGCTCGGGCACGCGGTCATGGTCGTCCGGATCATCCCGGTGCCGTACTCGGACGCGGTGGTCAGCACGCCGAGCGTGATGATGCAGATGCTGCCGGTCAGGACTCCGCCGATCCCGAGGCCCAGCGGCGAGTTGCCCTCCAGGCGGGCATCCGACGCGGCGGCGATGGCGGCGAACAGCGTCCCGATGCCGATCATGAGGACGAGGAAGACACCCAGCGTCCACATCGTGGAGCGCACCGACCTGATCTTCGTCCACTCCGAGGCGATGGCGTGTCCGAGGTGGGTGCGCACCACGGGGATCGGCGAGGTGTAGGTCGGGTACCCGGAACCGGGCGCCGCCTGCCAGGTGGGCGCGGCCTGCGGCATGGGGGGCTGGGGCGTGCTCATCGGGCGTCCTCGGACTTGGTCGGGTCGGCAGCGGCGGTGGCGTCGGCGGCGGGCGCCTGCGCGGGCGGGGCGGCGGGGACCGGTGCCTGGTCCTGGGGCGCCGGCTGCGCATAGGGATTCGGCTGCTGCCCGGCGGACGGTGCGGGCGGGGCGGTGTACGGCCCCGTGGGCGGCTGCCCGGGCTGCGCCGGCATGGAGAACGGCTGTCCGCCCTGCTGCGGCGGCGGTGGGGCGTACCAGCCCGGCTGGCCCTGCCCCGGCACCGGGACCGGCGGCTGGACGCCGGGCGGCAGCGGCTGCATCAGGCCCGCCTTCTGGTCGATGCTCGAGCGGTAGTCGACGGCTCCCTGCGTCATCCGCATGTACGCCTCTTCGAGCGAGGCCTGGTGCGGCGACAGTTCCCACAGGCGCACGTCGGTGTCGTGCGCGATGTCGCTGATGCGGGGCAGCGGCAGCCCGGTGACCCGCAGCGCGCCGTCCTGCTCGGGCAGCACGTGCCCACCCGCCTCGGTGAGTGCGGCCGTCAGCTTCTCCCGCTGCTGCGGCTCGGTGTCGGGGGTGCGCACGCGGGCGAAGTCGGCGGAGTTGGCGGAGATGAAGTCCTTCACGCTCATGTCGGCGAGCAGCTGCCCGCGTCCGATCACGATCAGATGGTCGGCGGTGAGCGCCATCTCGCTCATCAGGTGGGAGGAGACGAAGACCGTACGGCCCTCCGCCGCGAGGGACTTCATCAGGTTGCGGACCCACAGGATGCCCTCGGGGTCGAGGCCGTTGACCGGTTCGTCGAACAGCAGCACCTGAGGGTCGCCGAGCAGCGCGGCGGCGATGCCGAGCCGCTGCCCCATGCCGAGCGAGAAGCCCTTGGACCGCTTCCCGGCCACCTCCTGCAGGCCCACGACGGCCAGCACCTCGTCCACGCGGCGGGCCGGGATGCCCGAGAGCTGGGCGAGGGACAGCAGGTGGTTGCGGGCGGCCCGGCCGCCGTGCACGGCCTTGGCGTCGAGCAGGGCGCCGACCTGGCGGGGCGCGTTGGGCAGCTTCCGGTAGGGGTAGCCGCCGATCGTCACCGTCCCCGAGGTCGGGTTGTCCAGGCCGAGGATCATCCGCATGGTCGTCGACTTGCCCGAGCCGTTCGGCCCGAGGAAGCCGGTGACGGCTCCCGGCCGCACCTGGAAGGAGAGGTTGTACACAGCGGTCTTGTCGCCGTAGCGCTTGGTCAGGCCGACTGCCTCGATCATGCTCCGCACCCATCGCAAGGTTCAGCACAGCGGGGCGCACGCCCCCCGTAAGGGTTAGGAGGATATCGGGGCGCTGACGGTTCCGCCCAAGGGCAGGTAAAACCGCCTGCGGCCGGGCGTCGCGTCGTTTTCCACCCCCCGAACACGGTCCGAGGCCACCCCGAGACGGCGCGAAGCCCCCCGCCACTCGAGTGACGGAGGGCTTCGCGGATGTTCAGACGCCGTACGGCCCGGTGTTACCGGGACTGCTGCGCCGGGACCCCGCGCGAGATCGGCTCGTCCTCGGCCGGCGTGCCGGTCGCGGCGACCGCGGCGCCCGTGAGCGTCGCCAGCATCTCGCGGACGTTGGTGAGCTGGGCGTTGATGGAGTCGCGACGGTTCGTCAGCGCCGCCAGCTCGCGCTCGGATTCCGAACGGATGCGGTCGGCCTTGGCGTTCGCGTCCGCGACGATGTCCTCGGCCTGGCGCTGGGCCGTCTCCACCGTCTGGCGAGCGCGGCGCTCGGCGTCCGTGCGCAGCTTCTCCGCCTCCAGGCGCAGCTGCTCGGCGCGGTGCTCGATCTCCGCGAGGCGCTTCTCGGCCTTGGCCTGACGGGAGGCCAGGTCCCGCTCGGACTGCTCACGCCGCTTGGCGAGGTTCGTCTCGAAGTCGGCGGCGGCCTGCGCGGCCTTGGCGCGGGTCTCCTCGAAGAGGGCGTCCGCCTCCTCGCGCTTGGACTGGGCGTCCTTCTGGGCCTCGGCACGCAGCTGAGAGGCGTCGCTCTTGGCCTTCTCGACGATGCGGATGCCCTCTTCCTCGGCCTTGGCCTTGCGGTCCGCGGCGAACGACTCCGCGTCGTTGCGCACCTGCTGGGCGGCCGACTCCGCGAGTTCGCGGTGCTGCTCGGCGGCGCGGCGGGCCTCCTCGCGCAGGTCCTTGGCCTCTTCCTCGGCGAGGCGGAGGATCTTCTCGACGCGCGCGCCGAGACCCGCGTAGGACGGCTCCGCGTCGCTGACGGCGGCCTGGGCGTTCTGCGTCTCGAGGTGGAGCTCCTCGATGCGCTTCTCCAGGGCGGTGATGCGGGCGAGAGCACTGTCACGGTCGGAGACGAGCTTGGAGATCCGTTCGTCCACCTGAGCGCGGTCGTACCCACGCCGCACAAGCTCGAAGCCGTAGGGGGAAGTGTCGCTCATGGGGTTCCTGTCGAATGAGACCGGTGAGGTGATAGGGGAATCCTAGGGCGCAAAGCGGCGTGTCATCGAGCGGATGCGTGTTTGATCTGGAGAATGACACTCCTTTTGGGTGGCTGAGCTGTCGGGGGGCTTGCCAGGAGCTGTACGGAGCCTCCCGGCAAGCATAGAACGACGCTTCTGGCTAGCCTTCTGACGCCTTGCCACCCGAACGAGGTGCACCCACGGTGGCGCCCGCCTTGACACCCGAGTCCTTGCCGGCGGACGGCGCCTCGAAGGACTCGAGCGCCTCCAGGACGTCCTGGACACGGGAGATCTCCGCGTTGATGTCCTCCCGCCGGCGCACCAGGATCTCCAGCTCCCGCTTGCCCTCCTCGACGGCCTTGCGGGCCTCGCGGATCGCCTCGGCCTTGATCTGCTCGGCCTCGGCGACCAGCGTGGCCTTCTTCTGCTCGGCCTCCTTCAGCAGACCCTCGGCCTTCTTGACGGCGGCGATACGGACCTTGCCCGCCTCGGAGTTGGCCTCCGACAGCAGCTCCTTCGCCTGCGCCTTGGCCTTCTCCAGCTGCTCCTCGGCGGCCTTGACCAGTGCGTCGCACCGCTCGCCCGCCGACTTCATCGCCTCGGCCGACTCGCGCCGCGCCCGCTCGTGCAGCTCCTCGATCTCGGCGGTGATGCGCTCGCGCAGCTCCTCCGCGCGCTCCCGGATCTGGGTGGCGTCCCGGCGCGCACCGACGAGCAGTTCGTCCGCGTCCGCCCGGGCCCGCTCCACCAGGGTGTTGCCCTCGACCGTCGCCTCGGAGACCAGACGGTCGGCCTCCGTGCGGGCGGCACCCACCATCGTGTCGGCCTGCGCCTCGGCGTCCGCGGTCGTCTTGCGGGCCGTCTGCTGGGCCTCCGTGAGGAGCTTGTCGGCCTCTGCGGCGGTCTCCGTGATGAGCTTGTCCACCTGCTCGGCCGCCTCGGAACGCCGCTTGTTGGCGTCCTTGCGGGCCTCGTCCAGGGTGCGCTCGGCCTCCTCGCGGGCCGCCGTCGTGATCCGCTCGGCCTCCGCCTCCGCGTCCGCCTTGACCCGCTCCGACTCGGTGCGGATCCGCTCGGCGTGCGCCTGCGCGGAGCCCACCGTCTCGGCGGCCTCGGCGCGCAACCGCTCCGCCTCGTCGGTGGCGTCCGACAGCAGCTTCTCCGCCTTGGCCACGGACTCCGCGCGCACCCGCTCGGCCTCGGCGGCGGTCTCCGTGGTGAGCCGCTCGGCCTCCGCGCGCGCCTCGGTGATGAGGGTGTCCGCCTGCGTGGCCGCGTCCGACCGGATCCGGTTGGCGTCCTCGCGCGCCTCCGCACGGGTGCGCGCCGCCGCCTGGTCGGCCTCGGCGAGAGTGTCCGACGCCTCGGTCCGCACGCGCTGCGCGTGCTCGGCGGCGTCCGTACGGAGCCGCTCCGCCTCGGCGATCGCCTCCGAAACCGTCCGCTCCGCCAGCGCCTTGGCTGCCTCCGACTCCTCGGTGGCCTGCCGCCGGATGCGGTTCGCGTCCTCGGTGGCCCGCTCGCGCTCCGCGTAGGCGTCGGAGCGGACCCGGTCGGCCTCCTCCTGCGCCTCGGTGCGCGTACGCTCCGCCGCGTGCTCGGCCGCGGAGCGCAGGCCGGTGATCTCCTCCTGCGCCTGCTCGTGCAGCCCGGCCACGGAGTCCCGCACCTGCTGGGCGTGCTGTTCGGCCGCCGACACCATCTCCGTGGCGCGCCGGTCGGCCTCCTCCACCAGCCGTACGGCCTCGGCCTGGGCCTCCTCGACCCGGGCGCGCGCCACCGCGAGCAGCTCCTCGCTCTGCTCCCGGGCGCGCTCGCGCTCCTGGTCGGCCTCCTGGCGGGCGGCGCCGAGGAGTTCCTCGGCCTCCCGGCGGCGCCGGGCGGCCTCCTCCTGGGCGGCGGCCAGCGTCTCCGAGGCCTCCGTGCTCAGCCGCTCGGCCGCGGCCTGCGCCTCCGCGCGAACCCGGTCGGCGGTGTCCTGCGCCTCCGACTTCAGCCGCTCGGCCTCGGCCGCGGCCTCCGAGCGCAGGCGGACGGCGATGGCCTCGCCCTCCGCGCGCGAGGCCGACGCGTCCGAGGCAGCCTCCGTGCGCAGCCGCTCTGCCTCGGCCTCGGCCTGCGCCTGCAGCGTACGAATGCGCTCGGAGGCCTCCGTGCGCAGCCGGTCGGTCTCCTCGGCGGCCTCCCGGCGGATCCGCTCCGCCTCCGCACGGGCGTCGGAGAGGGCCTGCTCGGCCGAGGCGAGCCGCTGCTCGGCCTCCGACTGCAGGCGGGCCAGCTCCTCGGCGGCCTCCGCGCGGCGGGCCTCCACGGCCCGCTCGCTCTCCTCGCGCAGGGCGCGGGCGACCTTCTCGGCCTCCTCCTTGATCGCGTCCGCCAGCTCGACGGCCTCGGCGCGCTGGGTCTCGGTCTCCTTGCGGGTGCGCTCCAGGGCCTCCTCCGCCTGGCGGCGCAGCATCGAGGCGCGCTCGATGGCCTCGGTGCGGACCTTCTCGCTGTCGGCGGTGGCGGTGGTGCGCAGCTCGTCCGCGTCGGCCTTCGCCTTGGCGAGCAGCTCCTCGGCGGTCCTGGCCGCCTCCTCGATCTGCTGGACGGCCTCTCGGCGCGCCTCGGCGCGGATCTTCTCGCCCTCGGCGACCGCCTCGGCGCGCAGCTGCTCGGCCTCGCCGCGCAGCCGGCGGGCCTCCTCCTGCAGCTCGACCGTCTTGGCGCGGTACTCCTTGGTGTCGTCCTTGGCGGCGCCCTTGAGCTGCTCGGCGATGTCGTGCGCCTCGGCGCGCAGCCGGTCCGCCTCGGCCTCGGCCTCCTTGCGGATCCGGTCGGCCTCCTCGGCGGCGGCCTTGGTGGTCGCGGCGGCGTCCTGAGACGCCTTGTTGAGGACCTCCTCGGCCGTACGGGCCGCCTTGCCGAGCTGGGAGGCGGTCTCCTCGGCCGTGATCGTGCGGGCCTTCTCGGCGGCCTCCGCGACGATCTTCTCGGCCTCGGCGCGCGCGTCCGCGACGACCTGCTCGGCCTCGGCCTTCGTGGCCTCGGCCTCCTTGGTTGCCTCGCTGACCAGCCGGGCGACCTGCTCCTTGGCGGTACGGGTGCGCTGCTCGCCCTCCGTCTCGGCGCTCGAAAGGGCCTTGGCGGCGGCCTCCTTCGCCTCCGCGACGACCTTGTCGGCCTGGGCGCGGGCCTCGCGCAGCGCGGCCTCCGCCTCGGCCATCCGCTGCTCGGCGGCCCGGCTCAGCTCGGACGCCTGCCGACGGGCGGCCTCGGACTCGGTGGCGGAGCTGGAGCGCAGCTGCTCGGCGTGGTCGGTGGCCTCCTGGGCCTGGGTGGAGGCGGCGTTCAGCAGCCGTTCGGCGTCCGCGCGGGCGCGGCGCAGGATCTGGTCGGCCTCCGCACGCGCGGACTCGGCGTCGCTCTGCAGCCGCTGCCGGGCCTCGGCGACCAGCCGCTCGGCCTCGGCGCGGGCGGCGGCGAGGGCCTGCTCGGCCTCGGCGCGGGACTCCTCGACCAGGCGGCGGGCCTGGGCCTCGGAGCGGGCGCGCAGCTGCTCCGCCCAGGCCACGTTCTCGTTGACGTGCGACTCGACGGTCGCCCGGCGCTCGGCCAGCTCCTGGTCGAGCTGCTGGCGGCGGGCGACCGCCTCCGCGTGCAGCTCCGCCTGGAGGCGGGCGGCCTGCTCGGCGTGCTCCTGGAGGATGCGCTGGGTCTGCGCGCGGGCCTGGCTCAGCTCGCGCTCGGCCTCCGCCCGCAGCTGGTCCGCCTGCATCTGGGCGGTGCGCAGCATCTGCTCGGCCTGGTAGCCGATGTCGGCCCCGTCGTACGCGGGACGGGACATGAGGGTGCGGCGCGCCTCGTGCAGCTTGGCGCGCAGCACCTCGACCTGGTAGCCGAGGTCCTCGGCGTGCTGGATCGCCTTTTCCCGCTCGGTCTTCAGCCGCTCCATCTCGGCCTCGAACCGAGAGAGGTGGTCGACGTCAGCCGCCGGCTCTCGCTCCTGGCGTTCGTAGCCCCGCACTGCGCGGTCCCATCCGTCCCCTGGTCGCAAGTCTCTCCAAACGAGCTCCGTCCATCCGCCGAACGGGGCCCCCGGGGAATGGTGTCAGATCAACGGCGGAGCATGGGCTGCTGCCCCGGCGCTCGTCCCCCGAAACCCGGACCCCGGCACGTCCCGCCGGTGTCACGGCGGGACCCGGTCGCCCTGCTGGAGCGGCGACCGCCCCCAACCCTACCGGCCCCTATGTACGGGAGTCAGTGCTCAGGTGTCTCAACGGCCGCCGATGTGACCAGTTCTGTGAGAACGCCGTGGCAGTCCTTGGGGTGCAGGAAGGTGATCCGCGAGCCCATGGAGCCGCGCCGCGGCTCGTCGTACAGCACCCGCACGCCCTTGTCCCTGATGTCGGCGGAGTCGCCGTCCACGTCCGCCGTGCCGAAGGCGATGTGGTGCACGCCCTCGCCGTTCTTCGCGAGCCACTTGGCGACGGTGGAGTCCTCGCGGATGGGTTCCAGCAGTTGCAGGTAGGAGGCGCCGCCGTCGTCCGTGTTGTTGATCTTCAGCATGGCCTCGCGGACACCCTGTTCCTCGTTGACCTCGGTGTGGAACACGGAGAAGCCGTACGTCGAGGTGTAGAACTCGACGGTCTTCTCGAGGTCGAAACAGGCGATTCCGATGTGGTCGATTCGCGTCAGCATGGATTCAGTGCAGCGCTCCTCGTGTGGTTACGCAACGTGCGCGCGATCACACTGACAGCCCGGTGACGGTTTGCCCTACCGCTCAGTACATTCGAAGTAAACCCTCGTTCACTCCTCGGCTGTGCAGGCCGGAAGGGGATCGCAGCTCATGTCTGGAACGAACAGCACGACCAGCGTCATCGTCGCGGGTGCGCGCACACCGATGGGGCGGCTGCTCGGCTCGCTGAAGTCCTTCTCCGGAGCCGACCTCGGCGGCTTCGCTATCAAGGCCGCCCTCGACCGTGCGGGGATCGGTGGCGACCAGGTGCAGTACGTCATCATGGGCCAGGTGCTGCAGGCCGGGGCCGGGCAGATCCCGGCACGTCAGGCCGCGGTCAAGGCGGGCATCCCGATGAGCGTCCCGGCCCTGACGATCAACAAGGTGTGTCTGTCGGGTCTCGACGCGATCGCGCTCGCGGACCAGTTGATCCGTGCGGGTGAGTTCGACGTGATCGTCGCGGGCGGCCAGGAGTCCATGACCAACGCCCCCCACCTGCTGCCCAAGTCCCGGGAGGGCTTCAAGTACGGCGCGGTCCAGATGCTGGACGCGATGGCGTACGACGGGCTGACCGACTCCTTCGAGGGCATCGCCATGGGCGAGTCCACCGAGAAGCACAACACCCGCCTCGGCATCGGCCGCCAGGAGCAGGACGAGATCGCCGCCCTGTCCCACCAGCGGGCCGCCGCCGCCCAGAAGAACGGCGTCTTCGAGGCGGAGATCACCCCGGTGGAGATCCCGCAGCGCAAGGGCGAGCCGGTCCTCTTCGCCAAGGACGAGGGCATCCGCGGCGACACGACGGTGGAGTCGCTGGGCAAGCTGCGGCCGGCGTTCAGCAAGGACGGCACGATCACGGCCGGTTCCTCCTCGCAGATCTCGGACGGTGCGGCGGCCGTGGTCGTGATGAGCAAGGCCAAGGCACAGGAGCTGGGCCTGGAGTGGCTCGCGGAGATCGGCGCCCACGGCAACGTGGCGGGGCCGGACAACTCCCTGCAGTCGCAGCCGTCGAACGCGATCCTGCACGCTCTGAAGAAGGAGGGCCTGGAGGTCGCCGACCTCGACCTGATCGAGATCAACGAGGCCTTCGCTGCGGTCGCCGTGCAGTCAATGAAGGACCTTGGGGTTTCCACCGAAAAGGTGAATGTCAATGGCGGTGCCATTGCCCTGGGGCACCCGATCGGGATGTCCGGCGCCCGGCTCGTCCTGCACCTCGCCCTGGAGCTGAAGCGGCGCGGTGGCGGCGTGGGCGCGGCGGCGCTGTGCGGGGGCGGCGGCCAGGGTGACGCGCTGATCGTGCGGGTACCCAAGGCCTGAGCACCCTCGAACCGACCTCTTTGCGTGAACACGTGAACGGAGCTGTGATGCAGGACGTCTCCTCGCTGGTGGCCCAGGCCAGGGAAGGCCGGCCGCGGGCCGTGGCCCGGCTGATCTCCCTGGTGGAGGGGGCGTCCCCGCAGCTCAGGGAGGTCATGGCGGCGCTGGCCCCGCTGACGGGCAACGCATACGTGGTGGGCCTCACCGGCTCACCGGGCGTCGGCAAGTCCACCTCCACGTCGGCGCTCGTGACCGCGTACCGCAAGCAGGGCAAGCGGGTCGGCGTGCTCGCCGTCGACCCGTCGTCGCCCTTCTCGGGCGGCGCCCTGCTCGGCGACCGGGTGCGGATGTCGGATCACGCCTCCGACCCCGGCGTCTACATCCGCTCGATGGCCACGCGCGGCCACCTGGGCGGTCTGGCGTGGGCGGCCCCCCAGGCCATCCGGGTCCTGGACGCGGCGGGCTGCGACGTGATCCTGGTGGAGACGGTCGGCGTCGGCCAGTCGGAGGTCGAGATCGCCTCCCAGGCGGACACCTCGGTCGTCCTGCTGGCTCCCGGCATGGGCGACGGCATCCAGGCCGCGAAGGCGGGCATCCTCGAGATCGGTGACGTGTACGTCGTCAACAAGGCCGACCGGGACGGCGCGGACGCCACCGCGCGTGAGCTGAACCACATGCTGGGCCTGGGCGAGTCGCGGGCTCCCGGCGACTGGCGCCCGCCGATCGTGAAGACGGTCGCGGCCCGTGCCGAGGGCGTCGACGAGGTCGTGGAGGCGCTGGAGAAACACCGGGCGTGGATGGAGGAGCGCGGAGTCCTGGCGGAACGCCGCCTGGCCCGCGCGGCCCACGAGGTCGAGACGATCGCGGTGACGGCACTGCGCGAACGCATCGGAGACCTCCACGGCGACCGCCGACTGAGCGCGCTGGCGGAGCGGATCGTGGCGGGGGAGCTGGACCCGTACCGGGCGGCGGACGAACTGGTGGCGGGGCTGACGCAGGGCTGACGGGAAAGTGCGTGGTTCGCACGCGGGTGCGTTGATACGTTGATCCGCATGTTCCGCCTCTTGGCCTAGGGCCCGCCCAGGACCGCGACCGACGAGCAGCAGTGGCTGTCGTCGTCGCGGCACTCCGGCGTCCCTTCATCGCCTCGAGCCGAGGAACTTTGCGCGTGTCCACGCCCCCTTCCGCTGCTTGCGTGCGGCCCTCCTACGCCGCCGTTCTCCGTGCCCCGCACGTCCGCCGTACCCTCGCCGCCTCCCTGGTCGCGCGGCTGTCGTACGGGACGGCTCCCCTCTCCGTGATGCTCGCCGTGACCCGGGCCAGCGGGTCGTACGCCGTGGCCGGGACGGTCCTGGCGTTGTTCGGGGCCACGACGGTCCTGCTGTCACCGCTGAGGGCGGCGTTCGTCGACCGCTACGGGCCCCGGCGGGCGCTCCTGACGATGGCCCTGCTCTACGCCTGCGTCCTGTGCCTGCTCGCGGTGGTCAGCCGGCGGCCCGGCGCCCCGGCGCCGCTGCTGGGCGCCCTGGGCGCCGCCGCCGGTGTCTTTCCACCTCCGCTCGGGCCCACCGTGCGGGCCGTGTGGAGCGCCCTCTTCGACGACCGCCGGCTGGTGCAGCGGGCGTACGGACTGGATGCCGTGGTCGAGGAGCTGACGTTCGTCGCGGGCCCGCTGCTGGTCGGCACGACGGTCCGGTATGCACCACCGGCGGCCGGAGTGGCGCTGAGCGCGCTGTTGGTGACGGCCGGGACGATCGCCTTCGTCACCTCCCCGGGGGTGGCGCGTGTGCGGCCGCCCGCGGGGTCACAGGTGCGCCTGATGCGCGGACGGCTGCGGGATGCGCGGGGACTGGCGCAGCCGGTGCTCGTGGCCGCAGGCGCCGGACTGGCCGTCGGCGCGCTGGACCTCCTGGTCATGGCGTTCGCCGAGCAGCGAGGGCATGGCGACGACGTGGTGGCCTGGGTGCTCGCGGCACTGTCCGCGGGCAGCGCGGTCGGCGGGCTGCTGAACGGGGCGGTCGAGTGGCGGGGGAGCGCTCGGGTGCGCCTGCCGCTGCTGGGCGCGGGTCTGGGGCTGGCGGTGGCGGCGGCGGGGCTCGCACCGGGCCTCGGCGTCCTCACGGCGGCGGTGATCTGCGCGGGCCTGTTCATCGCCCCGGCCCTGACGACGTCGTACCTGCTCGCGGACGAGTCGTCCCCTGCGGACTTCCGCACCCAGGCGGGCGCCTGGGTGAACATGGCCGTGAACGGCGGCATCTCGGCCGGCTCCGCAGCGGTAGGGGCGTTGCTGGGGCATCTGCCGCTGGGATGGTGCTTCGCGGTGTCGGGGGCGGTCACGGTGGCTGCTGCGGGCTTGGCCGCCGGTGGCTGTCCCCGCGCCCGAAGGGGCGCGGGGCGTGGCATCACGCGGCTCGGCCGCAGGGGCGCGACCAGCCACCGGGCCCGCAGGTGAGCACTGACGCGCGCCCCCTGCGGCTCCACCCGGCGGAGCGCTACGGCTTGCCCCGCTGGCCCCGCAGATGTTCCGCGATGGGGCGCAGGGACTTGTGGAGGTGCTCCAGGTCGTCCGGGGGCAGCAGGTCGATGAAGTGGCGCCGCACGGACGCCACGTGGTGTGGCGCGACCTTCTTCATCGTCTCCAAGCCGTGGTCCGTCAGGACCGCGTACAGACCCCGGCGGTCGGACTCGCAGTTCTCCCGGCGTACCAGATCCGCGTTCTCCATACGGGTGATCTGGTGCGAGAGGCGGCTCTTGGACTGGAGGGTGGCCGCGGCCAGGTCGCTCATGCGCATCCGCAGGCCCTCCGACTCCGAGAGGTTCACCAGGATCTCGTAGTCGTTCATCGTCAGGCCGAACGGCTGCAGATCCCTTTCCAGCTGGTAGGTCAGCAGCTTGTTGACCTCCAGGTGGGTGCGCCAGGCGCACTGTTCCGCATCCGTCAGCCAGCGCGTGGCCGTCTCGGTCTCCATGTATGAAGTCTACCTAAAAGGTTGAAAGGCGAACTAGTGAGGGTGGTGTGACTGTGCGCACGCGTTCGACGTCACACTCCGCAGACTACCGCTCACAGCCCGAAGCGACGCTGGAGGTCTCCCAGCTGTCCGGGAAGACGCGGTGTCCCCGGCTGCCCCTGGTGGCCGGGTACCCCACCGCCGCCGGGTACGCCGGGCTCCTGCGGGACCACCCCGGTGTCCTGCTCGGCCATCAGCGTCTCCGAGGACTGCAGGAGCACCGTGCCCGCCCCGACGAACTCGAACTGGTGCTCCTCCCCGGAGGCCCCGCCGAGCCCCGTCATCGCACGTAGACCGCCCCATACGCCCGTCAGGTACCCATGGTCGTAGTGGTGGCACGGCGACGGGCAGTCGGCCCAGCCGACCAGCGCCTGCGGGTCCACCCGGATCGGGGGTTCCATGAACACCACCGGACCGTTGGACGCGGCCACGAACTTCCCGGTTCCGATGAGCGTGAGGAAGCCCGGAATGATCGACTGCTTCAGCGACAGACTTGGCTGAAAAGCGAGCAGGTTGCCCGAGCGAATGGTCAGATTGCCGTCCTCGAGGTCGTACGAATTCACGTCGAAGGCCCGGTCGGCGAGCAGCATCTTGCCCGAGCCCGCCGCCACCACCCAGTCGCTCGCGTGCAGTGGCGAATGGAACGACGTACGGACGAGACGGTCCAGACGGCCGTGCCCGATGCCGTTGAACTCCATCGAGCCGTAGTAGGCGATCATCTTGCCCTTCTGCAGGAACCACTGGCTCCCCTTGAGCTCCACGCAGAAGGTGTACTTGTCGACGTTGTCGTCGGCCGGCAGCGTCATCGGGTCGTACACGACGGGCCCCGCGCCCGGGTAGGTGGTCACAGCTTCTCCTCCGACGCCTGCACGTACACCACACCACTGCCGCTCAGCTCCAGCTGGAACGCCTCGCCGGAGCCGCGGCCCACCATGTCGCGCCAGCCGAGCGCGGTGGACAGCTTGTTCCGCACGTCGCCGTGGTGCGCGACATACGCCTGGGGGTCGACGTGGACCGGGCGCTGCGGGGTGATCGGCACCTCGAAGACGCCGCCGTGCGCCATGACGGCGACCGCGCCGTGCCCCGTCAGGGTGGTCGTGAACAGGCCCTGGCCGGTGACCTGGCCCCGCACCAACCCCATGACACCGCCCTGGGAGCCCATGAACATCGTGCCCTGCTGGAGGGTTCCCTCGAAGGCGAGCAGCCGGTCCGCCTCGACGTACAGCGTGTCGCCGGTCAGGTTGATCACCTGGACGTGGTGGCCGCCGTGCCCGAACAGCACGGTGCCGCTGCCCTCGACGGTCATCAGCGGCGTCGCCTCGTTCGCGATGCGGCGGCCGATCATCGACATGACCCCGCCCTGGCCGCCCTGGATGTTGGGGGTGAAGGAGACGTCGCCCTTGTAGGCGAGCATCGCGCCGCGCTGGCTGAACAGCCGTTGCCCGGGGATCACCGTCGCCTCGATCATCTTGGAGTTCACTTCGCGGAAGGCCATGTCAGAGGTCCCCCGCGATCGTGTTGCGCTCGCTGGGCTGTACGTACACCAGTCCGTCCCCCTCGAAGCGGATCTGGAAGGCCTCGCCGCCGCCCTCGCCGAGGAATGTGCGGAAGGTCACGCCCGACTGGAACGACTGCCGCAGGTTCCCCTGATGCGCCACGTACGCGCCCGGGTCGACGGTCAGCGGGTACTGCGCGCTGACCCGCAGCACCACCGCCGGGCCGTCCGACATGATCGCCGCCTGGCCGTGGCCCTCGACCGTCGTCGTGAACAGGCCGTTGCCCTGCGAGGCGCCGCGCAGGCCGGTGAACGTCGTGCCCGTGCGCAGGCCGGCGTCCGTCGCGAGGAGGTTGCTGGACTCGACGAACAGCTTGTCCCCCTGGAGGCTGACGAGGTTGATCTCGGAGGCCCGGTCCGCGAACCAGCACGTCCCGTGCCCCTTCACCTCCATCACGGTCATCTGCTCGCCGGTGAGCCGCCGGGTCACCATCCCGCGGATCCCCTCGCCGCCGCCGGTGAGCTTCTTGAAGGTCATCTGGCCGTCGTACGCGACCATGGAGCCGTTCTTCGCCTTCACGCCGTCCCCGGTCATGTCGACGGCCAGCACCTTGCTGCCTTGGAGTCGGAACATCGCCACGGAGCGAAGGTAACGGCCCGGTGGGTGGAGCGGACAGAGCCCGAAGGTGGATCCGCACCCTGAGCCCACCCCTAGGGGTGTCCGGCGGTCGAGCAAGGGATCAGTCGGCGTGTCGCCGACACCCCGTACCCCGTGCCCGGCCCGCCGCGTCCCGGATGTCACAATGGGCGGGCGCTTGTGCGTGCGTTCACAAAGCGCCCGCCCCTTCCGGACGAACCTCCCACCGAAGGTGACCCGTGGACATAAAGACCGCCACCGCCCTCCGCCGGCTCCGACTGGTCTCGGCCCCCGAGGCCGTCTCCTTCCTGTTGCTGCTCGTCTGCTCGGTACTGAAGCGCACCACCGACTTCAACGCCGTGCCCGTGATGGGCTCGATCCACGGCATCCTGTTCATCCTGTACGTGATCTTCTGGGCGGACGCCTGGAACCGCACCAAGTGGCCGCTGAAGACCGCCGCCGTCTACTTCGTCCTCTCGGTGCTGCCGACCGGCGGCTTCTTCGCCGAGCGCAAGCTGCGCCGCGAGGCCGAGGACGCCGTCATCGCGGCCCGCGCCCGCAAGGAAGGGATCGTGAACGCGTGATCGTCGCCTTCTCCGTGACGCCGCTGGGTGTCGGCGAGGACGTGGGGGAGTACGTCGCCGACGCCGTCCGGGTCGTACGGGAATCCGGTCTGCCGAACCGCACCGACGCCATGTTCACCTCGATCGAGGGGGAGTGGGACGAGGTCATGGACGTGGTCAAGCGTGCCGTCGCGGTGCTCGAGGAGCGGGCGCCGCGGGTCTCCCTGGTCCTCAAGGCGGACATCCGTCCGGGCGTGACGGACGGCCTCACCTCCAAGGTGGAGACGGTGGAGCGGCACCTGGCCGGCGGGTGAGGCACCGCCGCCCGGCGACGGAAAGCGCAACCCCGGCCCCAGGGCCGGGGTTTTTTCACGCCCGCCCGGCGGACCGTGCCGAGGGGCCCTCGCTCAGCTCCCCTGCTCCACGTACTCCTTGAAGTGCTCCAAATCGCTGCGCACCAGCCGTTCGATGGCGCTCGCCTGGGCGAAGCCCCTCGGGCCGCCGAACGTCTCCCTGACCGCACCCGGGTCGTACGCGAGCCGCGCCTGCACCCGGGTGTGGTCCCGGTCGATCGACTGCAGTGAGAAGGAGCCCTTCAGCTGCGGTTCGCCCGTGGTGCGCCACTCCATCACGCGTTCCCCGCCGCGGTCGGAGACCTCCGCCTCGATCTCCCGGGCCCGGCCGCCCGCCTCGACGCCCAGATGCGCCCGTCCGCCCGCCTCCGTACGGGCGTCGCGCAATCCGTCCACGAAGCGCGGATAGTTCTCCACCCGGTGCAGGCTCTCCCAGGCCGTGTCGATCGGGACTCCCACATCCACGTGTTCTTCGAGGGTGCTCATGGCTGACCTCCGCGTTCGGTTCGTCCCCCTCCTGTCTTCTGCTTCCAGTGTGCGCCCGGCGACGGCCCGTGGACCGAAAAGCGAGACGGGGCTGACCAGCATGTGACCGGCCGGTAAGGTCGATGGCGTGCCGAAGCCCCTCAGTCTGTCCTTCGACCCCATCGCCCGCGCCGACGAGCACTGGAAGCAGCGGTGGGGAAACGTGCCGTCCATGGCCGCGATCACCTCGATCATGCGGGCGCAGCAGATCCTGCTGGCCGAGGTCGACGCGGTGGTGAAACCGTACGGACTGACCTTCGCGCGCTACGAGGCGCTGGTGCTGCTCACCTTCTCCAAGGCGGGCGAGCTGCCCATGTCCAAGATCGGCGAGCGGCTCATGGTGCACCCCACGTCGGTCACCAACACGGTGGACCGCCTGGTCAGGTCCGGCCTGGTCGCCAAGCGGCCCAACCCCAACGACGGCCGCGGCACCCTCGCCTCCATCACCGACAAGGGCCGCGAGGTCTGCGACGCGGCCACCCGGGACCTGATGGTGATGGACTTCGGGCTCGGCTGCTACGACGCGGAGGAGTGCGCCGAGATCTTCGCGATGCTGCGTCCGCTGCGTATCGCCGCAGGGGACTTCAAGGAGGACTGACCGGCGGTCGTGCGGCGCTGGGGGTGCCGGGGGTGCCGGAAGATCGACGCAAACCGGCCGTTACGCTCGGAGCCATGAAAAAGAGCGTGCTGACCCGCTACCGCGTGATGGCCTACGTCACCGGTGTGCTGCTGGTCCTGCTGACCCTCGGTGTCATCGCCAAGTACATCCTCGACGTGAACGGCGCCGCCGACTTCACCCGTGTCATCGGCATCGCCCACGGCTGGCTGTACGTCATCTACCTGGTCTTCGCCTTCGACCTGGGCTCCAAGGCGAAGTGGCCGGTCGGCAAGCAGCTGTGGGTCCTGCTCGCGGGGACGATCCCGACGGCCGCCTTCTTCGTGGAGCGCAAGGTCACCCACGAGCTCGAGTCGAAGATCGCGGAGGACGCTCCCGCGGTCGCGAAGGCGTAGCGGACACCGCCGTACGAAGCCGTACGGCGGTCTGCCGTCGACATTTACTTGGACGTCCTAGTAAATTCGGGGGTATGGACGCTGACGCCATCGAGGAGGGCCGCCGACGCTGGCAGGCCCGGTACGACGCCTCACGCAAGCGCGAGGCCGATTTCACGACGCTCTCCGGCGATCCCGTGGAGCCTGTGTACGGGCCCCGGCCCTCGGACACGTACGAGGGTTTCGAGCGGATCGGCTGGCCCGGTGAGTACCCCTTCACCCGCGGCCTGTACCCGACCGGCTACCGGGGGCGGACCTGGACCATCCGCCAGTTCGCCGGGTTCGGCAACGCCGAGCAGACGAACGAGCGCTACAAGATGATCCTGGACGCCGGCGGCGGAGGCCTGAGCGTCGCCTTCGACATGCCGACCCTCATGGGCCGCGACTCCGACGACCCGCGTTCGCTCGGCGAAGTCGGGCACTGCGGTGTCGCGATCGACTCGGCCGTGGACATGGAGGTCCTGTTCAAGGACATCCCCCTCGGTGACGTCACCACCTCGATGACGATCAGCGGGCCGGCGGTCCCCGTCTTCTGCATGTACCTGGTCGCCGCCGAGCGCCAGGGCGTGGACCCCTCCGTGCTCAACGGCACGCTCCAGACCGACATCTTCAAGGAGTACATCGCCCAGAAGGAGTGGCTCTTCCAGCCCGAGCCGCATCTGCGCCTCATCGGCGACCTGATGGAGTACTGCGCGTCCCGCATCCCCGCCTACAAGCCGCTGTCCGTCTCCGGCTACCACATCCGGGAGGCGGGCGCGACGGCCGCGCAGGAGCTGGCGTACACGCTCGCCGACGGGTTCGGGTACGTGGAGCTGGGGCTCAGCCGCGGGCTCGATGTGAACGTGTTCGCGCCGGGCCTGTCCTTCTTCTTCGACGCGCACGTCGATTTCTTCGAGGAGATCGCCAAGTTCCGTGCGGCGCGGCGCATCTGGGCGCGCTGGATGCGGGACGTGTACGGGGCGACGAGCGAGAAGGCGCAGTGGCTGCGCTTCCACACGCAGACGGCCGGGGTCTCGCTGACCGCGCAGCAGCCGTACAACAACGTGGTGCGTACGGCGGTGGAGGCGCTGGCGGCGGTGCTCGGCGGCACCAACTCCCTGCACACCAACGCCCTGGACGAGACGCTCGCGCTGCCGTCCGAGCAGGCGGCGGAGATCGCGCTGCGGACCCAGCAGGTGCTGATGGAGGAGACCGGGGTCGCCAATGTGGCCGATCCGCTGGGCGGTTCTTGGTACGTGGAGCAGTTGACGGACCGGATCGAGGCGGACGCGGAGAAGATCTTCGAGCAGATCAAGGAGCGGGGCCTGAGGGCCCACCCCGACGGGCAGCACCCCATCGGGCCGATGACGTCCGGGATCCTGCGGGGCATCGAGGACGGGTGGTTCACCGGGGAGATCGCGGAGTCCGCGTTCCGGTACCAGCAGGCGCTGGAGAAGGGCGACAAGAAGGTGGTGGGCGTGAACGTCCACACCGGGTCGGTCACCGGGGACCTGGAGATCCTGCGGGTCAGTCATGAGGTGGAGCGGGAGCAGGTACGGGTGCTGGGCGCCCGGCGCGCCGCTCGGGATGACGCGGCGGTGCGTGCGGCTCTGGACGGGATGCTGGCCGCTGCGCGGTCCGGGGCCAACATGATCGAGCCGATGTTGGATGCGGTTCGGGCTGAGGCGACGCTGGGCGAGATCTGCGACGCGTTGCGGGACGAGTGGGGGGTGTACACGGAGCCGGCCGGGTTCTGAGTGCGGCCGGGTGGGGGTGCCCCTGCATGCTCTCGCCCCCGCCGCCCCTACCCTTCCCGTCCCTGGGGGCGCAGCCCCCAGACCCCTTGCCGGGGGTTGCGCCCGCTGACCCGTTGCCGGGGGCTGCCCCCGGCCTCTTTGCCCCTGCCGGGGGCTGGGGGCTGCGCCGTTTGGTCCCGGGTGGGTTGCGCCCCCAGCCCCTCGCCGTCGGTCGCCTGCACGGTCTCGTGCTCAGTCGGCGGGCGGGCTTGCTGCGGTCAACCCGAGCAACAGGACCCGCGTGAGACCCCGCACCCACTCCTCGTCCGCCGGGCGGGCGCTCACCAGGGTGCGGTGCACCACCGCGCCCGCCACCATGTCGAAGATCAGGTCGGCCGTGCGGGCCGCCCCCTCCGGGTCGGTCTCGGGGGGCAGTTCCCCGCGGGCCGTCGCGCGGGCGCGGCCCGCCAGGACCAGGCGTTTCTGGCGGTCGACGATGGAGGCGCGGATCCGTTCGCGCAGGGCGTCGTCCCGGGTGGACTCCGCCACCACCGCCATCAGGCCGCTCTTGGCCTCCGGGCGGTCCAGGATCGCCGCGAACTGCAGCACCACCCCCTCGATGTCCGCGGCCAGGCTGCCCCGGTCCGGCAGCTCGAGCTCGTCGAAGAGTTCGGCCACCGCGTCGACCACGAGTTCGTTCTTGCCCGCCCAGCGGCGGTAGAGGGTCGTCTTCGCCACCCCCGCCCGTGTCGCCACGTCTCCCAGCGTGAGCTTCGACCAGCCCAGCTCGACCAGCGCCTCGCGCGTCGCCGCCAGGATCGCGGCGTCCGCGGCGGCGCTGCGAGGGCGCCCCGGACGGCCGGCGGACGGGCTGCTCTGCATGTCAGTGACCATATCCGGCCCCGTCGATGGCCATATCCGTCCGTCGTGTGAAGTGGTGAGGGAGATCACCGCCGGACTGGTCACAGCCACCCCCGGAGACAGTTACGCTACGACTCGTAGCGAAAGCGTGAGCGCGCACCGCGCGTGCCGTGTTCGCGAGCGACGACCACTGGTGCCGGGTGGGGACCCGGCCACGGAGCACGACCCGCCGGGCGCGGTCCCGGGCACGGCTTTGACCATGCTTTTCACAGCGGCGTACGGAAGGGGGAGGATGTACTCATGCAGCCACGGAACATGTCCATGAGCGGAGTCGTCGACCTCGCCGCGGTGAAGGCAGCCCAGGAGGCGAAGGCGAAGGCGGAGCAGGCGCGCGCCGAAGCGGCCCGGCAGGGCGGGGGAGGGGCGGTCTCCCCGGCCGACCTCGTCATCGACGTCGACGAGGCGGGGTTCGAGAGCGACGTCCTGCAGCGGTCCACCGAGGTGCCCGTCGTCATCGACTTCTGGGCCGAGTGGTGTCAGCCCTGCAAGCAGCTGAGCCCGGTCCTGGAGCGGCTGGCCGTCGAGTACAACGGCCGGTTCGTGCTCGCCAAGATCGACGTCGACGCCAACCAGATGCTGATGCAGCAGTTCGGCATCCAGGGGATCCCGGCCGTCTTCGCCGTCGTCGCCGGGCAGGCGCTGCCCCTCTTCCAGGGCGCCGCCCCCGAACAGCAGATCCGCGCGACCCTCGACCAGCTCGTCCAGGTCGCCGAGCAGCGCTTCGGTCTGACCGGTCTGACCGTCGACCCCGACGCCGAGCCGGGCGGCGCCCAGCCCGCCCCTCAGGCCCCGGCGGGCCCCTACGACGCGGCGCTCGAAGCGGCCGTGGAGGCGCTGGACGCGGGCGACTTGGGCGGTGCGATCCAGGCGTACAAGAACGTGCTGAGCGACGACCCGGGCAACACGGAGGCCAAACTGGGCCTCGCCCAGGCCGAGTTGCTGCAGCGGGTGCAGGGGGCCGACCCGCAGCAGGTGCGCAAGGAGGCCGCGGAGAAACCCGGTGACGTGGCGGCACAGATCGCCGCGGCCGACCTGGATCTGGTGGGCGGACACGTGGAGGACGCGTTCGGGCGGCTCATCGAGACGGTGCGGCGAACGGCGGGGGACGACCGGGACGCTGCGCGGGTGCGGCTGCTGGAACTCTTCGAGGTGGTGGGCGCCGACGACCCGCGTGTGACGGCGGCGCGGAGGGCGCTCGCGAGGGCCTTGTTCTGACCAGTCGCTAAACGCCCGGGGTTGTGATGCCCGGGTGAAAGGTTTGCCGACAGAGGTTGACGGCGGTCGCGCTTTACCAAATCTTGGTAATCGCGGCCGCTGTTACTGCGAGTAAGGCGAGCCCGTTGTTCTGTCGGGTTCTGTCCGCTCTTCAACCGTTTCGCCATCCCCCTTTGTGCCACGAAGAGTTGCCGGGCGATGCCGGGCGGTCGTCGGGCGGTTATCCGGCCGTTACTAGTGAGTAACGAACCCCCTTGCGGGGGCGGCGAGAATGCACCACGATCGGCCACGCTCGGTCCATCGCCGTACCCGACACCCAGCCGGGGCAACGGATTTTCGTGGGTCCCCACCGAGCAGGAGCCGGCGGCAGTGGCGTCGGCTCCTGGACAGGGGGGTCTCCGTCGCGGCGGAGCCTGTCCGGAGGTTGTGCGTGATGCGTGTCAGGCGCGACCAGTGGTTGTCGCTCGGGGGTGATCGCCGGTGATTGGGGCGCGGTTCGCGCCTCCGAGCGCGGGCGCTCTCCTTCCCGAGGACGTAGCACTTCTCCCATCCCTGCCCGGCCAAGCCGCCGACCGGCAGCGAGCCGGGATCAGGAGATGTACGTCCGAGAAGGAGGAAATATGGAGTCCCAGGTGCGTGGCGGGACCAGATGGAAGCGGTTCGCTGTGGTCATGGTGCCCAGCGTGGCCGCGACAGCAGCAATAGGTGTCGCCCTCGCGCAGGGCGCTCTCGCCGCGTCGTTCAGCGTGTCGGGGCAGGATTTCAAGGTCAGTGCCGGGAAGCTGGTCGGCCACGGTTTCACCCAGTACGGCGCTCTCGACACGGGCAAGGGCCTGGATGGCAAGGACCAGGCGCACCCGGTGGCGATCTCCGCGTTCAACAGCGCCGAGATCACCAACATGTGCCAGTCCGTGGTCACCCCGATCCCGTTCTTGAACAAGAACGTCACCTTCAAGCTGACTGCGGGTGACAAGGGCAAGGACGTCGAGGCGGACCAGCTCTTCATCGATGTCGCCAACCTCGACGCGAAGACGGCTGACTTCAGCCACATCGACATCGGCGTCGCGGCCGGAAGTGTCACCAAGGGCCCGAAGCCCAAGGCCGACGAAATCCAGCAGCAGAAGACGAGCCCCTACGGGTTCGCCCAGCAGGCCGACGAGGCCGTGCTGACCGGCGTGCAGCAGACGGCGTGGGCGACCACCGCCGGCACGTTCAAGCTCGCCAACCTGCACATGGGACTGCAGTGGGGCAGCGGCGACGGAATCGAGTGCTACTAGGCACTCGGTGACGGGCGAGGGAGCCACCGGTCTCCCCGCCCGTCGTCTTGCCCTCATCCCCCCACGCAGCACCTCCCCCTCACCGCAGCAACACCGCTCCAGGGAGCTATTCGATGAACGCCGAGTCGCCCGCGCAGAACGAGCACTATCTCCGCGCCTTCCGGCGGCACTTCCGCGACTGGCGGGGCGCCCGTCCGTTCTGGGCCGGACTCTTCGTCCTGTTCGGCGGCTTCCCGATCATGTACTTCCCGTATGCGCACATAAAGATCGGTGCGCTCACGGTGGCGATGGCGACCACCGCGGGGGCGGGTTCCCTGATCATCGGTGTGCTCCTCGTGGTCCTGGGCCTGACCCTCTGGTTCCAGCAGCACGTACGGGTCTTCGCGGGCGTCGCGGCGATCCTGCTGGCGCTGGTGTCCATCCCGGTGTCCAACTTCGGCGGCTTCGTCGTCGGCTTCCTGTCCGCCCTCATCGGCGGGGCTCTGGCCGTGGCGTGGGCGCCGGGTGTGCCGCCCGAGCCGCAGGCGGCGCAGGATGCCGGTCCGGGTGAGGGCGGCGCCCCGGAGGCCGTGGACGGGGTGGGCGAGGCGAACCATCTGTCAGGAACGAGCCCGGCCAACGGGGCGAACGGGAGGCACAGTGCCGGCTGACGAGGTGACCCACGGGGCGGACGTGGACGCGTCCCGTGTGAGAACCGGGCCGCGCCACGCGGCCCCCAGGAAGCCGCTGTTCACCAGGTTCCACATGCCGGCCGGGAAGGCGATAGCCCTGGCGGCGATGCCGACGGCGGTCCTCATGGGCATGGGGCTCACGCCGACGCTCGCCAGCGCCGCCGACCACTCGCCGTCGTCCAAGAACCTGACGGTCGACGAGTACCAGAAGTGCGTGGAGGCCCTGGACAACTCCAAGGACTCCAAGGACGCCTCGGCCTCGCCGTCGCCGTCGTCGTCCGCTTCGGCGAGCCCCTCCAAGTCCGCCGACACCCCCGAGCCGACGTCCTCGGCGTCCCCAAAGGCGAGTTCGGGGAAGACCTCGGACAAGACGTCGGGTACGACCTCTTCGCCGGATTCAGGTTCCGGCGACAAGGCCGCGCCGACGCCGTCGAAGAGCACGTCCGGTACGTCCTCGGGCGGCGGTGCGTCCACGCCGAGCCCGTCGGCCTCCGCGAGCGGCGGGAACCTGCTGGAGACAATCGGCGACGCCATCACGGGCGTTCTCACCGGCGGCGGCTCCACATCCGGTTCCGGCTCCTCCGTGACCCCCTCCGCCACGCCGTCCCCCTCGGCCTCAACGTCCGCCCCCAAGGACACCGGGTCGTCGAAGGACGTGTCCGGTACGGTCAAGGACACGACCGGGAAGGTCACCGGCACGGTCGAGGACACTGTGAAGGGCGCGACGGACACGGCGTCGAAGGCGGCCTCCCAGGCGACCAAGGCGGCGGGCGACACCGTCAAGGCGGCCGAGTCCGCGGCCGCGAGCCCGTCCCCGAGTTCCGGCACGTCCGCCGAGGACTGCCCGGCGGCGACCGACGACGAAGGCGGCGTCGAGAGGATCGTGGCCCTGCCGGACAAGCCGTGGCACCTTGAGGCCAGCTCGCTGACCCTCAGGGGCGCGGACTACCAGGGCGTGGTCAAGGTGCGCACCGCGAGCGGCACGGTCAAGCGCGTCCTGAAGTACGTCATCTCCGACGGCACCATCATCGGTGACCTGCACCAGCTGGTCGACGGCCCCAACGGCGTGACCTACCACGTCCAGTCCGCCAAGGGCATGGACTCCACGATCACCGGCGGCAAGACGGTGATGTACACGGAGAGCATCTCCGGCAACCTGCTGGGCCTGGTCCCGGTCACGTTCACCCCCGACAGCCCGCCGCCGCTGAACATCCCGTTCATCTTCATGACCAACGTGAAGGTCACCCAGGCCGGCCAGTTCGGTGGAACGCTGACCATCCCGGGTATGCATCAGTACGTCACCGGCGCGAACTGAGCGCCCCTGAGGACCCGTTCGGGAGCCGCACACAGAGGGCGCCCCCCGCCGCACGGCAGGGGGCGCCCTCGCGTGTGTCAGTTGCGTCCGCCCTCGCCCAGGTGGTGGACGCGGACCATGTTCGTGGTGCCGGGGACGCCGGGCGGGGAGCCGGCGGTGATCACCACGATGTCGCCGTCGTTGAACCGGTTGAGCTTGACCATCTCCTGGTCGACCAGCTCCACCATCTCGTCGGTGCTGTTCACGAACGGCACGATGTGCGACTCCACGCCCCAGCTCAGCGACAGCTGGTTGCGCGTGGACTCGTCCGTGGTGAACGCCAGGATCGGCTGGGCCGCGCGGTAGCGGGACAGCCGGCGGGCGGTGTCGCCGGACTGGGTGAAGGCCACCAGGCCCTTGCCGCCGAGGAAGTCCGCGATCTCGGCCGCGGCGCGCGCCACCGAACCGCCCTGCGTGCGCGGCTTCTTGCCCGGGACCAGCGGCTGCAGGCCCTTGGAGAGCAGCTCCTCCTCGGCCGCCTGGACGATCTTCGACATCGTCTTGACCGTCTCGATCGGGTACGCGCCCACGCTGGACTCGGCGGAGAGCATGACCGCGTCGGCGCCGTCCAGGATCGCGTTGGCCACGTCGGAGGCCTCGGCACGGGTCGGACGGGAGTTGGTGATCATCGACTCCATCATCTGGGTCGCCACGATCACCGGCTTGGCGTTGCGGCGGCACAGCTCGATGAGCCGCTTCTGCACCATGGGGACCTTCTCGAGCGGGTACTCGACGGCCAGGTCGCCGCGGGCGACCATCACGCCGTCGAACGCCATCACGACGTCCTCCATGTTCGCCACCGCCTGCGGCTTCTCCACCTTGGCGATGACGGGGACCCGGCGGCCCTCCTCGTCCATGATCCGGTGGACGTCCTTGACGTCGTTGGCGTCCCGCACGAAGGACAGTGCGACCATGTCGCAGCCCATGCGCAGCGCGAACCGCAGGTCCTCGACGTCCTTCTCGGACAGCGCCGGCACGTTCACCGCGGCGCCGGGCAGGTTGATGCCCTTGTGGTCGGAGATGACGCCGCCCTCGATGACGATCGTCCTCACCCGGGGGCCCTCGACGTCCAGGACCTTCAGCTCGACGTTGCCGTCGTTGATCAGGATCTGGTCGCCCTTGGAGACGTCCCCCGGCAGGCCCTTGTACGTCGTGCCGCAGATCGACTTGTCGCCCGGCACGTCCTCGGTGGTGATGGTGAACTCGTCACCGCGCACCAGCTCGACGGGACCCTCGGCGAAGGTCTCCAGGCGGATCTTCGGGCCCTGCAGGTCGGCGAGGACGCCGATGGCCTTGCCGGTCTCGGCGGACGCGGCACGGACCCGGACGTAGCGGCCCTCGTGCTCTTCGTGCGTGCCGTGGCTGAAGTTGAAGCGGGCCACATTCATGCCGGCTTCGATCAGCGAGACGAGCATCTCGTGGGAGTCGACCGCGGGGCCGAGAGTACAGACGATTTTCGAACGGCGCATGGGGCGATCCTATCGGTTTGTTTCGCTACGGAATATTCCGTCTGGCGGAAAATACAAATGGGCGGGTTCGCGCTCAGGCGAGAGCCGTCGAATTTCTTCAGTTGCCCTTTCCGGTGCCCTTGCCGACCAGTGCGTAGGTCTGCGTGGCGATCTCCAGTTCCTCGTCGGTCGGCACGACCGCGACCGCCACCCGCGCGGACGCGGGCGAGATCAGCCGCGGCCGGTCGCCGCGCACCGCGTTGAGGTCGCCGTCCACCGCCAGGCCCAGCCCCTCCAGGCCCGCGATGGCGGCCTCGCGCACCGCTGCGGCGTTCTCGCCCACACCCGCCGTGAAGGCGACCGCGTCCACCCGGCCGAGTACCGCGTAATAGGCGCCGATGTACTTCCTCAGTCGATGGATGTAGATGTCGAAGGCGAGCCGCGCCTCCTCGTCGCCCTCGTCGATCCGCCGGCCGATCTCCCGCATGTCGTTGTCGCCGCACAGACCGAACAGACCGCTCCTCTTGTTGAGAAGAGTGTCGATCTCGTCCATGGACATTCCGCCAACACGCTGCAAATGGAAGATGACGGCCGGGTCCAGGTCACCGGAGCGCGTCCCCATCACCAGACCCTCCAGGGGGGTGAGCCCCATGGAGGTGTCCACGCACTTCCCGCCCCTGACCGCCGATGCGGACGCCCCGTTGCCCAGGTGCAGCACGATGACGTTGACGTCCTCGGGCGTCTTGCCCAGCAGCTCCGCGGTCGCCCGGGACACATACGCGTGCGAGGTCCCGTGGAACCCGTACCGCCGGATCCGGTGCCGGTCCGCGATCTTCGTGTCGATCGCGTAGCGCGCCGCGTGCTCCGGCATCGTCGTGTGGAACGCCGTGTCGAAGACGGCGACCTGCGGCAGGTCGGGGCGCAGCGCCATGGCCGTGCGGATGCCGGTGAGGTTGGCCGGGTTGTGCAGCGGCGCGACCGGGATCAGCCGCTCGATCTCGGTGAGCACGGCGTCGTCGATGACGGTGGGCTCGGTGAAGAACATGCCGCCGTGCACCACGCGGTGGCCGACGGCGGCCAGCTCGGGCGAGTCGACGCCCAGCCCGTCCCTGCCCAGCTCCTCGGAGACCGCCTTCAGGGCGGCCTGGTGGTCGGCGATCGGCCCGTTCTGCTCCCGGGTGTCGCCCGTGGTGAGCGCCGTGTGCTTGATCCGCGAGGTCTGCTCGCCGATGCGCTCGACGAGGCCCACGGCCAGCCTGCTGCCGTCACGCATGTCCAGCAGCTGGTACTTCACGGAGGAAGAGCCGGAGTTCAGGACGAGGACACGGGACGGGCTCACTGGGCGGTTGCCTTCTGCTCGGGGGTCTGGGCCTGGATCGCCGTGATGGCGACGGTGTTGACGATGTCGGAGACGAGGGCGCCCCGGGACAGGTCGTTGACGGGCTTGCGCAGGCCCTGCAGGACCGGTCCGACGGCGATCGCGCCGGCCGAGCGCTGCACGGCCTTGTAGGTGTTGTTGCCGGTGTTCAGGTCCGGGAAGATCAGCACCGACGCCTGCCCGGCGACCTCCGAGCCCGGCAGCTTGGTGGCCGCGACGCTGGGCTCGACGGCGGCGTCGTACTGGATCGGACCCTCGATCTTCAGATCACTGCGGCGCTGCCGCACCAGCTCGGTGGCCTCGCGCACCTTGTCGACGTCGGCGCCGAAGCCGGAGCTGCCCGTGGAGTACGACAGCATCGCGATCCGCGGCTCCACCCCGAACTGCTCGGCGGTGGCGGCCGACTGGATGGCGATGTCGGCGAGCTGCTCGGCGTTCGGGTCCGGGTTCACGGCGCAGTCGCCGTAGACGAGGACCTTGTCGGCGAGGCACATGAAGAAGACCGAGCTGACGATCTTCGCGTCCGGCTTGGTCTTGATGATCTCGAAGGCGGGCCGGATGGTGGCGGCCGTGGAGTGCACGGACCCGGACACCATGCCGTCGGCGAGCCCCTCCTGGACCATCAGGGTGCCGAAGTAGTTCACGTCGGAGACGACGTCGTACGCCAGCTCGACCGTGACCCCCTTGTGGGCGCGCAGCGCCGCGTACTTCTCGGCGAAGGCGTCACGCAGCTGAGAGGTGGCCGGGTCGATCAGCTGGGAGTCGCCGAGGTCGATGCCGAGATCGGCGGCCTTCTTGCGGATCTGTTCGACGGGCCCGAGCAGCGTGAGGTCGCACACCCCGCGGCGCAGCAGCACCTCCGCGGCGTGCAGCACCCGCTCCTCGGTGCCCTCCGGGAGGACCACCCGGCGCTTGTCGGCGCGGGCCTGCTCCAGCAGCTTGTGCTCGAACATCATCGGCGTGAGCCGGTCGCTGCTCGGCGCGGAAACCCGCTTGTTCAGATCCACGGTGTAGACGTGCCGCTCGAAGAGCCCGAGCGCCCGCTCCGTCTTGCGCGGGGTGGCCGCGTTCAGCTTCCCCTCCATGGAGAAGAGCTGCTCGGCGGTGGGGAAGCTGGTGCCGGACACCGAGAGCACCGGGGTGCCGGGGGCGAGGCGCGCGGCGAGGGCGAGGACCTCGTCGCGGGGCACCTCGTTCAGTGTCAGCAGCACACCCGCGATCGGCGGGGTCCCGGCGCTGTGCGCGGCCAGTGAGCCCACGACGAGGTCGGCGCGGTCGCCCGGGGTGACCACCAGGCAGCCCGGGGTCAGGGCGGCGAGGAAGTTCGGCAGCATGGCACCGCCGAAGACGAAGTCGAGGGCGTCGCGCGCGAGGCCCGAGTCGTCGCCGAGCAGCACCTTGGCGCCGAGGGCGTGGGCGATCTGGGCAACGGTCGGCGCCGAGAGGGCGGGTTCGTCGGGAAGCACGTAACAGGGCACCGGGAGGCGGGATTCGAGCCCTTCGGCGATATCGTCGCGGTCCTCGCGGGCCACCCGGTTGACGACCATGGCGAGAACGTCGCAGCCGAGTCCCTCGTAGGCGCGGTAGGCGTTCGCCGTCTCGGCGCGCACCGACTCCGCGGTCTGCCGGCGGCCGCCCACGACCGGGATCACCGACGCCCCGAACTCGTTGGCGAGCCGGGCGTTCAGGGACAGCTCGTCCGGGAGCTGGGTGTCGGCGAAGTCGGTGCCGAGGACGAGGACGACCTCGTAGTCGCGGGCCACCGCGTGGAACCGGTCGACCAGCGTGGACACCAGTTCGTCCGCGCCGCGCTCGGCCTGGAGCGCGGCCGCCTCCTGGTAGCCCATGCCGTACACGGTCGCCGGGTCCTGGGACAGCCGGTACCGGGCGCGCAGCAGCTCGAAGAGGCGGTCGGGGCCGTCGTGGACGAGCGGACGGAAGACGCCGACCCGGTCGACCTGGCGGGTCAGGAGCTCCATGACTCCCAGCTCGACGACCTGGCGGCCGTCGCCGCGGTCGATCCCGGTCACGTACACGCAGCGCGTCACGCGTGCTCTCCGTTTCGTCTCTCGAGGGGGTGGGCTTGACCGATTCCGAATGCTTTTGTGGAGTTCTGCGGAGGCTGAAAATCCTCCACGCGGGTGAGCAGAACCCTCTTGACAATACCCCTGGGCGCGGATAAGGCGCCCCTCAGGTACCAGGGATCGGGGGCGGGCATGCGCGATCGGCACCGGCCTGTGAGCCGTGAAACAATCGGACTGGCTCACCGGTATCGACAGCGAGCAGGAGACACAGCACGATGCGCATCGGAGTACTCACCGCAGGCGGCGACTGCCCGGGCCTGAACGCAGTGATCCGGTCGGTCGTGCACCGAGCGGTAGCGCAGTACGGCGACGAGGTCATCGGCTTCGAGGACGGTTACCGGGGCCTTCTGGACGGCCACTACCGCACCCTCGACCTCGACGCCGTGAGCGGCATCCTCGCCCGTGGCGGCACCATTCTCGGCTCCTCCCGGCTGGAGCGCGACCGGCTGCGCGAGGCCTGCGAGAACGCCTCGGACATGATCCGCGACTTCGGCATCGACGCCCTCATCCCGATCGGCGGCGAGGGCACCCTGACGGCGGCGCGCATGCTCTCGGACGCGGGCCTGCCGGTCGTCGGCGTGCCCAAGACGATCGACAACGACATCTCCTCCACGGACCGCACCTTCGGCTTCGACACCGCGGTCACCGTGGCCACCGAGGCCATGGACCGCCTGAAGACGACGGCCGAGTCGCACCAGCGCGTGATGGTCGTGGAGGTCATGGGCCGCCACGCCGGCTGGATCGCCCTGGAGTCGGGCATGGCGGCCGGCGCCCACGGCATCTGCCTCCCCGAGCGCCCCTTCGACCCGGCCGACCTGGTCAAGATGGTCGAGGAGCGCTTCGCCCGCGGCAAGAAGTTCGCGGTGATCTGCGTCGCCGAGGGCGCCCACCCCGCCGACGGCACCATGGACTACGGCAAGGGCGAGATCGACCAGTACGGCCACGAGCGCTTCCAGGGCATCGGCACGGCCCTCGCGTACGAACTGGAGCGGCGGCTCGGCAAGGAGGCCAAGCCGGTCATCCTCGGCCACGTCCAGCGCGGTGGCGTACCGACCGCCTACGACCGGGTGCTCGCCACCCGCTTCGGCTGGCACGCGGTCGAGGCGGCGCACCGCGGCGATTTCGGCAGGATGACGGCGCTGCGCGGCACCGACGTGGTGATGGTGCCGCTGGCGGAGGCGGTGACCGAGCTGAAGACGGTGCCGAAGGACCGGATGGACGAGGCGGAGTCGGTGTTCTAGAACACCGGGTTCGTCGTTCTGGAACCCCGGGTTCGTCGCTAGGAGTTCCTCTCGACCGTCTCCCAGAAGATGTCCACCACGCGGTCGAGGCAGTCGCGGCCGGCCTCGCCGGCGTCGGCCGCGGCGGACCCCGCGCCCCGGTTCAGCGTGGCGGTCATGCGCCCCTGGTAGTCGGCGTGCATCTCCTCGAGGACGTCCTCGAGGAGCGGCCGCTCCAGGGGCAGCAGTTTGCCGACCTGGCGGACGTACGCCTGCCAGCGGGTGGTGACCGCGCCGCGCAGCAGTCGCGCGAGCCGGCCCTCGCGCCCGGTCACGGTGACGAAGTCGGGCAGGGACAGCTGGAGCACCTCGGCGAGCGCGGCGGACTGCCGGTCGTTGCCGCGCCAGGCGTCCGCCTCCTCCATCCGCACGTAGGCGAGGAGCTCCAGGCCCACGGCGTGCGCCACGTCCTCCTGCGCGAGCCCGCGCGCGAGACGGTGCTCGCGCAGGGTGCGGGGCGCGGCGATGAGTTCGCCAGGAGCACACCACAACACGCCCGCGAGCGCGGTCAGTTCGTGCGGCCTCGGAGTGGCGGCCCCGCCCTCCCAGTCGATCACGAGGTCGGGCGTGACATGGGGGAGCCCGTACGAGGAGCGCATGGTGTGGGCGACGTGCTCGGGTGCCATGCCCAGGGCCGCCCGGAGGCGGCGGGCGGCGGCGGCGTCGAAAGCCGGGGTGGGCTGGTGCGGTTGCCGGGCCTGCGGTGGATGCACGAGCACAAGGTAGAGCGCCGGGGCTCAGGCGACTACGGACTGTTCAGCCATACTCACGCATCGTGGATAACGCGTGGTGTCTGTCCGCTCGCCACTGGGCGGCGGCACCCGGCGCGGCCCTCCCGGCACAGCCATGCCATGGGGGTGAGGGCCGCGGCCCCACCGGCCGAGACGCGAGGGCTCGGTGGTGGCGGAGTACTGCGGATGCACCCAGCAGCAGCGCGTTCGGTCGGTAGTGCGGGCCAGGCACGGATCGCTCCAGTGCAGTCAGGTAGTTCCATGAATTCACACCTGTCCTGACTCAAAACCGCACCGGCCCCGCCGCACCATCTCATGAAGCTTGTACCCAAAGTTGCTCGATCGTGAGCAGGTGGGCGAGGCGGGCGCCGCGCCGGGTGGACGAGAAGAGGCCGCTGAAGTTTCAGAGAGGAGAGTCGAGTTGGGTGGAGGAGCCGGCAATTTTCTGATTCACATCACTGGGGGCGGCCGCACCTGCCTTAGCCAACGCCCACCCCAGCGGAACGAATACGGCGAGACCTCCACCAAAGCCAGACCGTGTGGCCCACCAGAGCGACCGCAACGGCAACAGCCGTGAACCGAACGGTGGTCCAGGTACCCAGAACAACCTGACTCGGCCCCCGCGACTCCGTCTCCAGGCGCATGGAAGTCTCATAAAAAGCCACCAGGGGAACAAGCAGCCGGAAGAAGAGGCCGCCGATGCCCGGCACCTGTGCGAGGTTCCCCAGGAGCCCAAGGGGTGCTCCGAAAAAGAATGCCAGCACACCCCAGAGGGCAATTCCGGATGATCCCGCACCTGAGGAATCCAGCCCACCCAGGGACGCGAGGTATCCCTTAGTCAGGTAGTAGGTGACGACACCGATAGTCAGCCCCAGAGGCGCGAGAACAACCGATTCGATTTTGGACCGGCGGAAATAACCCACCAGAAAAGCGTAACAGGCCCACGGCCACCCACCGGTGAAAACGGCGCCCACGGCCGCACCTGGACGGCCGCCCCAATGCTCGGCAGTAGGCCCCATCAGGCCAAGCGACAAGCCAAGCCCGAGTGGCACCACAAGCGACGCGGCCCGAGCACCCCGAAAGTCCACTCTCTCCCCTTCCGGCCCTAATGCGGCAACACTCCGGACCCGTGTGGGCCCGGAGTAATGATCCAATCGAGGGAGATCAGCCCTCATCGCGGTGGACACATTTACGCATTATCGTAATAGGCGTAGCAGGTGTATGCCGCATCTTGTGTCGAGTTGGCGTAGGAGGTCTCCCCCTTCGCCACCCAGCCACTTGAATGGTCGACGTTCTGGACCCTGACCGTTGACTTGTGCTTCACGTCCGCGATGTAGTTCGAGTAGCACTTCTTCCCGGCCGACACCAGATCGTACCCATAGCACCACTTGCCATGAGTCAAATTCTCGCAGGTATTCCCTTGCAGTTGAGCGGTCGAATCTTTGATTTCTAGCTTTACCACACCCCACTCGGAGGGGTTACCCAGCTCAGCGGGCGGCTTCACTCCGTCACCGCGCTTGTGGATGACGGGCCGCCCGGCCGTGAGGCCGTCGGTGGCTTCAATCCCGGCGTTACCGGTCGCTGTGTCACTCTGAGGACTGTACGCGGCTGCCGGGGTGGCAAAGCTGCAAACCGCGAGCGCGGCACTCACGAAGCCGAAAATTATCGATCTTCCGAACTTTTTCACGATGTCCCCTCTTTGTCCCCCCGTTGGGGGTTTCGGGAGGATCCTCTATGAAGGCGCGGTGGCGGTCAATCACATTAAAACGTCGCGAAAACTATTTTCGCTGATTCGCTGATTCGCTGACCCGGCTGGGAGCGCATCGCGCACTTTTTCGCCCGAATTCAGCGAACTGACCTAACCCTTCTCCCTCCGGTGGGCGCTGTGACAGATGGCTTGATCTTGCGCCCACCCAGCCTCGATGCGCGACGCGACCGTGGGTGACTGCGTTGGCCGTCGGCTCCGCAACGATCTGACCCGGTGTCACCAGGGGGAGTCCCCGGCTGCGGAGTTGCTCGGTCGCGAGAAGGCGGGCGAGGCGGGCACCGCGCCGGGTGGACGAGAAGAATGCGCTGAAGTCCCGGATAGGGCAGCCGAGTCGGGCAGGGGCTGGCGATTTCCTGATTCACATCACTCGGAGCTGCCGCACCTGCTTACTGCGAACAGTGACGAAGACGTTGCGTACGGTGACTGTCCGGAGATTGTACGGTGGTGTCCGGGCTGTCGGGACGGGGCGTAGGGGTACGGGCTCGGCGGTACGACGCGGTACGACGGAGGGGCGCGGGTGTCGGTGGACGGCGAGGCGGTTCGGCTCAAGGGGGAGGCGGAGGAGCCGGGGTGGGAGGTGGACCCCGACGATGAGTGGGGCGTGGCTGTCATCACCACCGTGGGGCGGCAGTTGAAGCTGCGGCGGGAGGCCGTGGGGATGCGGGCCGCGGAGTTTCGGGGCGGCGGTCGGGTACGGCGAGGACCTTGTCTACAAGATCGAGGGCGGAAGCGGATCCCACGGCAGGAGTACCTCGACAAGGACGACGAGGTGTTGGGTGCGGGCGGGCTCCTTGCGGCGTCCTGGGAGGACGTGAAGAAGGCCGTGCCGGCCGGTGACTAACGCCCCCGTTCCGCCGCCGTCACCCACCGGTACACCAACTCCGGCCGCCCCACCTGCCCGTACAACGGGCTCCGCCCCGCCCGACCCGCGTCCACCAGGTGCTCCAGATACCGCCGGGCCGTGATCCGCGAGATCCCCACCGCTTCGGCGACCCCCGCCGCCGTGAGCCCCTCCTCCGCGTCCCGCAGCACCCCCGTCACGCGCTCCAGTGTCGGCGCGCTGAGCCCCTTGGGCAGCGCCGCCGGGCCCGGGGCCCGCAGGGTGGCCAGGGCGCGGTCGACCTCGTCCTGGCCGCTCGCCTCGCCCACCGCCTCGCGGAACTCCGCGTAGCGCACCAGCCGGTCCCGCAGCGTCGCGAACGTGAACGGCTTCAGCACGTACTGCACGACCCCCAGGGAGACGCCCTCCCGCACCACCGCGAGGTCCCGCGCCGAAGTCACCGCGATGACGTCCGCGTGGTAGCCGGCCGCCCGCAGGGAGCGCGCCAGTTGCAGACCGTGCACGTCGGGCAGGTGCAGGTCCAGCAGGAGGAGGTCCACCCGCGTGCGCTCCAGGGCGCGGCGCGCCTCCGCTCCCGTGGCCGCCTTGCCGACCGCCGTGAAGCCCGGGACCCGGCCCACGTACATCACGTGCGCGTCGGCGGCGACCGGATCGTCCTCCACGACCAGAACGCGGATGGGCTCGGTCATGCGTCACCTCCGGACGCGGGCGCGGTGCGGGTGCGTCTCATGCGTCACCTCCGGGCAGGGCGGTCTCGGCGGCCGGTGACGTCCGCGGAGCCGCAATGGCCGCCCCCACGGTAGGCAACGGCACCCGGGCCTCGAACTCCGCCCCGCCTCCGGGCCCCTCGGACACCGTGAGAGTCCCGTCGTGGCGGCGTACCGTCTGGCGGACCAGGGCGAGGCCCAGGCCGCGGCCGCCCGGAGCGGTGGCGGGCTTCGTCGACCAGCCGCGTTCGAACACCGCCTCCGCGTGCGCGGGGTCCACCCCGTCCCCGGTGTCCGACACCCGCAGGACCAGCTCCGGGCCCTCCGTGTACGCGGTCACCGTCACCCGGGCGCCCACCGAGCCCTGGGCCGCGTCCACCGCGTTGTCGATCAGGTTGCCGAGGATCGTCACCAGGTCCCGGGAGGGGAGGGAGGGCGGCAGCAGACCGTCGTCGATGCTGCTGTCCTCCGACACCACCAGCTCCACGCCCCGCTCGTTCGCCTGCGCCGCCTTGCCGAGCAGCAGTGCCGCCAGCACCGGCTCGTTGACCGCTGCGACCACCTGGTCGGTGAGGGCCTGCGCCAGTTCCAGCTCGGCCGTGGCGAAGTCCACCGCCTCCTCCGCGCGGCCCAGCTCGATCAGCGAGACCACCGTGTGCAGCCGGTTCGCCGCCTCGTGCGCCTGGGAGCGCAGCGCCTGGGTGAAGCCGCGCTCCGAGTTCAGCTCGCCCGTCAGCGCCTGCAGCTCGGTCACGTCGCGCAGGGTGACGACGGTGCCCCGGCGCTCGCCGCCGGAGACCGGGGAGGTGTTCACCACCAGGACCCGGGTCGCCGTCAGATGCACCTCGTCGACCCGGGGCTCGGAGGACAGCAGCGCGCCCGTCAGCGGGGCCGGCAGTCCGAGCTCCGCCACCGAGCGGCCCACCACCTCGCCGCTCACCCCGAGCAGCTCCCGGCCGCCGTCGTTGATCAGCGCCACCCGGAACTGGCCGTCCAGCATGAGCAGGCCCTCGCGCACGGCGTGCAGGGCGGCCTGGTGGTAGTCGTGCATACGGCTCAGCTCGGTGGCGTTCATGCCGTGGGTGGAGCGGCGCAGCCGGGCGTTGATCACGTAGGTGCCGATGCCGCCCAGGAACAGCGCGCCGACCGCGACGCCGGCCATGGCGGTCACCTGGTCCTGGACCCGGGCCGTGACCGTCTCGATCTTGATGCCCGCGCTCACCAGGCCGACGATGCGGCCGCCGTCCCAGATGGGAGTGACCGCGCGCTCGGACGGGCCCAGCGTGCCGGTGTACTTCTCGGTGAAGGTCTCGCCCTTCAGCGCGCGCTCGATATGGCCGCGGAAGTGCTCGCCGATGCGCTGGGGGTTGGGGTGGGTCCAGCGGATGCCCTGGGGGTTCATGATCGTGACGAAGTCCACGCCCGTGTGCCGCTGCACCTGGAGCGCGTAGGGCTGGAGCGACTTCGTCGGGTCGGCGGTGCGGATCGCCGCCCGGACCGACGGGGAGTCCGCGACCGAGCGGGCCACCGCCGTCGCCTGCCGGTCGGCCGCCTGGCGGGCCTGGCTGTGGTCGCTGACGTAGGTGAAGAGCGCGTACCCGGCGACGAGCACCGCGATCAGCACGGCCTGCATGGCGAACAGCTGACCTGCGAGGCTGCGGGGTCTCGGTATGTGGGGCACACGCATGGGTTCAGTCTGCCTCGCCGTTCCCGCTCCCCGTATAAGCGAGAACTAAATGAACGGAAGGGTGACCGCCCTCACACGGGCGGGAGATAGTCACCGCATCCCCCGGGGAGCGTGCGCCGCCTCCCGGACCCCGGGAGTACACGCCCCGGATCACGGGAGTACACCCCCCGGAATCCTGGGAGTACACCTCCCGGAATCCTGGGAGTACACCTCCCGGAACCCGGGAGTACGCCTCCCGCCATCCCCCGGACGTGAGCCGCACGCCGGATCAACCGACGTCGTCGTCGAGGAGGGCAGCCGTGGCCAGCACAGCCCGAACGGCACCTGCCGCGCCCGCAGCCAAGCGGGACCGCACCCACTATCTGTACATCGCCGTGATCGTCGCGGTGGCGCTCGGCATCGCCGTGGGCCTGGCCGCCCCCGATACCGCGGTCCAGCTCAAGCCTCTCGGCACGGGCTTCGTGAACCTGATCAAGATGATGATCTCGCCGATCATCTTCTGCACGATCGTGCTGGGCATCGGTTCGGTACGCAAGGCCGCCAAGGTCGGGGCCGTCGGCGGCATAGCCCTCGGCTACTTCCTGGTGATGTCCCTGGTGGCGCTCACCATCGGCCTGGTGGTGGGGAACGTCCTGCACCCGGGTGAGGGCCTGCACCTGACGAACGCGATCAAGCAGGCGGGCCACGCGCAGGTGTCGTCCGACGCTCTGCCGCCGGTCGACTTCGCGCTCTCGATCATCCCGAAGACGTTCGTCTCCGCCTTCACCGAGGGCCAGGTCCTGCAGACCCTGCTCGTCGCGCTCCTCGCCGGGTTCGCGCTGCAGGCGATGGGCCCGGTCGGCACTCCGGTGCTGCGCGGCATCGAGCACGTCCAGCGGCTCGTCTTCCGCATCCTCGCCATGGTGATGTGGGCCGCGCCGATCGGCGCCTTCGGTGCCATCGCCGCCGTCGTGGGCTCGTCCGGCCTGGCCGCGCTCAAGAGCCTCGCCGTGCTGATGCTCGGCTTCTACGTCACCTGCGTCCTGTTCGTCTTCGTGGTGCTCGGAGCGGTGCTGCGCATCGTCTCGGGCCTGAACATCTTCTCGCTGCTGAAGTACCTGGCCCGTGAGTTCCTGCTGATCCTGTCCACCTCCTCCTCCGAGTCCGCCCTGCCGCGGCTCATCGCGAAGATGGAGCACCTGGGCGTCAGCAAGCCGGTGGTCGGCATCACCGTCCCGACCGGCTACTCCTTCAACCTCGACGGCACCATGATCTACATGACCATGGCGTCGCTCTACATCGCCGACGCGCTGGGCACGCCGATGTCCGTCGGCGAGCAGATCCCGCTGCTGCTCTTCCTCCTCGTCGCCTCCAAGGGCGCGGCGGGTGTCAGCGGCGCCGGCCTCGCCACGCTGGCCGGCGGTCTGCAGTCGCACAAGCCCGCGCTGGTCGACGGCGTCGGCCTGATCGTCGGCATCGACCGCTTCATGAGCGAGGCCCGTGCCCTGACGAACTTCGCGGGCAACGCCGTGGCCACCGTCCTGATCGGCACCTGGACCAAGGAGATCGACAAGGAGCGGGTCCGGCAGGTGCTCGCCGGGCAGCTGCCCTTCGACGAGACCACGCTGCTGGACGAGGGCCACTCGGCGGTCCCGGCCGACGAGGCCGAGGTGGCCGGGCAGGACGGCGACAAGGAGCTGGCCAAGGCGTAGGCGCTGCGCCGGTGGGGCGGTCCGGCACCTGCGGGCCGTCCGTGGCTGGTCGCGCACCTTCCCCGCGCCCCTTGAGGGGCGCCACTCACCCCGAGCGGTCGAGCCTCCCCCCGTGGGCTCGGCCGCTCGGCCTTTTCCGTTTCCAGGGCGGGCTTCAGCCGCTGAGCTTCGCCACCAACTCGCCGGCCCGCTCAGCGGGCACCCCTGCCGCGGTCAGCAGCGTGACCGCGGCGGAGCCGCCCGCCTCCCGCGCCGCCAGCAGGCCGTCGTTCACCGCCTCCATCAGTGCGAACAGCATCTGCTCGTGCACATACGCCAGCGCCTGCGGCGGCAGCGGCGATGCGAAGACGCCCTGCTCCAGACCGCGCGCCAGGATCTCCGCACACGCCTTGCGGACCGGTGCCAGCCGGTCGCGGATGCCCTGCACGGTGACGCTGCGCTGGGCGAGCGCCACCAGGATCCGGTAGCGGTCGGCGACCTCCCACACCGCGAGAGCGGAGCGGGCCAGCGCCTCGGCCGGGTCCGTGACGCCCTCGCGGCCCGCCGCGTGCGCCGCCGCCACCGCCTCGACCGCGCCGTCGACGAGGGTGCTGATCAGCGCCTCACGGCTCGGAAAGTGCCCGTACACCGTGCGCCGTACGACGCCCGCGGCCCGGGCGATCTGATCCATGGACGCGTCCGGGTCGCGCAGCAGCTCGGCCAGCGCGACATCCAGGATGCGGCGGCGGTTTACATCGGCCCGGCTGGCGTTACCCGTGGTCATGGCTGCCATTGTGCACGGCCCCGCGTGGTGTCCGTACGCCTCCACAGGGCCTCCACCTCCTCCATTTGCACACCGCTGTGCAATGCCGTACCTTGCACAGTGTTGTGCAGTTGCACGGTGATGTGCAAGTCGCTGTGCACGTCATGGGCGATGGAGGAGAGGAAGGCCCGCACTCATGCGTCTCGTCATGAACGAACCGGTCGAGAGGACGGACCGGCCCTACCCCCGGCGCTGGTGGGCGCTGGGCGTGCTCTGCCTGAGCCTGCTGATCATCGTGATGGCGAACACCGCCCTCACCGTCGCCGCCCCCGACATGACCCGCGACCTCGGCCTGTCCAGCGCCGACCTGCAGTGGGTCATCGACGGCTACACCGTCCCGTACGCGGCGCTGATGCTGCTGCTCGGCGCGATCGGCGACAAGTACAGCCGACGCGGGGCGCTGGTCCTCGGGCTCGTCGTCTTCGGCGGCGGCGCCGTCTTCGGCTACCTCGCGGACAGCGCCGCCACCGTGATCGCGGCGCGCGCCGTGATGGGCGTCGGCGCCGCGCTGATCATGCCCGCCACGCTCTCCCTGCTCGCCGCGACCTTCCCGCGCGCCGAACGCGCCAAGGCGATCACCCTGTGGACCGCGACCGCGGGGCTCGCCATCGCGGCCGGACCGGTCGTCGCGGGAGCGCTGCTCAAGGACCACGGCTGGTCCTCGACCTTCCTGATCAACGTGCCGATCGCCGCCGTCGCCCTGGTGGCCGCCTTCGTCCTGGTCCCGCCGTCCAAGGCCGCCCACCACGACCGGATCGACGTCGTCGGCGGACTGCTGTCGGTGGTCTGGATCGGCTCGCTCGTCTACATGATCATCGAGGGGCCGCACTTCGGCTGGGGCACCAAGGCCGTCACGGCCGCCGTGGTCGCGGGAGTCGGCCTCCTGCTGTTCGTCGCCTGGGAGCTGCGCCACCCGCGCCCGGTCCTGGACGTGCGCCGCTTCGCACACCGCCGCTTCGCCGGCTCCAACCTCGCCGTCGCGCTGTTCTTCCTGGCGGTCTTCGGCGCCTTCTACTACCTCACCCAGCACCTGCAGTTCGTCCTCGGCTACGACGCCCTGCAGACCGGTGTGCGCATGCTGCCGCTCGCCGGAGCCGTCTTCGTGGGCTCGGCACTGACCGGGTTCCTCACCCCGCGCGTCGGCATGAGGATCACCGTGACCGCGGGCATGGTCGGCGGCACGGCGGCGCTCGCGCTGCTCACCCGCGTCGACGCCGGATCCACCTACGGCGACTTCGTGCTGCCCCTGGTGATCCTGGGCCTCGCGATCGGCCTCGCGCTCTCGCCGTGCACCGACGCGATCATGGGTGCGTTCCCGGAGTCCGAGCTGGGCGTCGGCGGCGCCGTCAACGACACCTCGCTCGAACTCGGCGGCTCGCTCGGCATCGCCCTCCTCGGTTCGGTGCTCGCCGACTCCTACTCCTCGCACCTGGCGGACGCCACCGCGGGCAGCCGGCTCCCGGCGAACACGCTGGACACCGCGCAGGACTCCGTCGGCGCCGGATACGCGGTGGCGCAGGGCATCGGCGACAAGGCCCGGCAGCTCGCCGAGCAGGCCGCACACGCGGGCAGCGCCCAGCAGGCCGCACAGCTCAAGGCACAGGCCGGGCAGCTCGCGGACGGCGCCCGGCAGATGGCCGACGCGGTCGGCTCGTCCTTCGCGGACGCCGTCGCCCACACCAGCCTGGTCGGCGCGGTGATCCTCGGAGCAGGCACCCTCCTGGTCGCCGCGCTGCTGCCGCGCAGGGACCGCCCCGCGCAGCCCGCCGCCGAGGAGCAGGCCGAGGAGCGGGATCTCGTGACCGCCGAACGCCACTGACCTCGACGGGAACCCCCCGCCCTGCCCCCACGTCTCGTAGGACATGCACTACCGTGCCGTGCCGGAACGACCGGCACGGCACCTTCATGCGGGAGGCACGGGGGCAATGAAGATCGACTGGGACCGGCGCACCTGCGCGCGCCGCGGTCATGTGACCTACGCGCCGGACGACCCCCGGCTGCGGATCCGGCTGCACGCCCAGACCGCACTCGGGGACGTGTGGCGCTGCCTGCGCTGCGGGGACTTCGTGCTCGGCGAGCCGCACGGCTCGGGACCGGCCGGCGACGCCCCGCTCGTGCCGCGCGGCAAGGTGCTGCGCGACCTGTTCATCCTGCGCTTCCTGGCGATCGAGCGGGCCGTTCGCGGGGTGTTCATCGTGCTGGTCGCGGTGGCGGTGTGGAGGTTCAGCAACAGCCAGGACGCGGTGCGGCGGCTGTTCAACGAGTACCTGGAGGTCTTCCGGCCGGTCTTTCGGCACTTCCACTACGACCTCGACCACTCGCCCGTGGTCGGCACCATCCAGAAGTCCTTCGGCTACCGGCACTCCACGCTGATCCTGGTGGCCGGGCTGCTGCTGGCGTACGCGCTGATCGAGCTGGTCGAGGCGGTCGGCCTCTGGTACGCCAAGCGCTGGGCGGAGTACCTGACGGTCGTCGCCACCGCGGCCTTCCTGCCGCTGGAGGTGTACGAACTCACCGAGCACATCAGCGGCCTGAAGATCGCGACACTGGTCCTCAACATCCTCGCGGTCCTCTACATTGCGTTCGCCAAGCGCCTGTTCGGGCTGCGCGGCGGCCGCAAGGCGTTCGAGGAGGAGCGGCGGAGCGCCTCCCTGCTGGAGGTGGAGGAGTCGGCCGGGGTCTTGCTCACGCCCTGAACCGTCCCGGTCGGTCCGGCGGTGGGGCCGCCGGACCCTCCCGGCCGGGCGTCTCATGACGTACCGGCCGCGTACCGCCAGAAGTCGCGCATCAGGGCGGGCGGGGTCGGGCTCTCCATCGCGCGCTGGGTGAGCAGGATCGCGACCGTCCCGGTGGCCGGGACGACGTGGGCGCTGGTGCCGGTGCCGCCGATCCAGCCGTAGCGGCCGGGGACGGTCCAGGGATCGGAGGCCGCGATGTCCACCGAGCCGCCGTAGCCCCAGCCCTGCCCCTCGAGGAAGAGGGCGGCCCTCGCCCGCTGCGCCGGGGCGAGATGGTCGGCGGTCATCCGGCGCACCGACTCCGTGGCGAGGACACGGCGGCCGTCGGGCGTGGTCCCGCCGGCCAGCAGCATGCGGGCGAAGGCCAGCCAGTCGGCGGCCGTACCGGCGAGGCCGCCCCCGCCGGACGGGAACGCGGGCAGACTGCTCCAGCCGCCGTCCGGGGTGTCGACGACCTCCAGGCCACCCGTGCCGTCGGGGCGGTAGGCGGTGGTGAGGCGATGGCGCTTGGTGGCCGGCACCTCGAAGGCGGTGTCGGACATGCCCAGCGGCTCGAGGATCCGCTCGGCCAGCACCTCGGGCAGCGGACGGCCGGTCGCCCGGGCGATCAGCACGCCCTGGAGGTCGGAGCAGGTGTGATAGAGCCAGGCCTCGCCCGGCTGGTACAGCAGCGGGAGGCGGGCCAGCTCGGCGACCCAGGTGTCCGGGTCGGGGAGGGCGCCCGGATCCGCGCCGGGCCTCTGCACCTCGAACAGGGCCTTGACCTGGGGCAGGGAGAAGTCCGACGGGAAGCCGTACCCCGCGCGGAAGGTCAGCAGGTCCTGGACCGTGATCTGCCGGGAGGCGGGCACCACGTCGTCGAGCGGACCGGCGGGGGTGCGCACCACGGTGGGGTGCGCCAGCTCCGGGATCCAGACGGCGATCGGGGCGTCGAGGGCGAGGGTGCCGTCCTCCACGAGGGTCATCACGGCGGCGGCCACGAGGGGTTTGGTGATCGAGGCGAGGCGGAAGATCGCGTCGGGCGGCATCGGCTGCGCGCCGGTGGCGTCCAGCGAGCCGACCGCCGCGGTCTCCGTACGGCCGTGCCGCTCCACCAGGGCCACGGCGCCCGGCGCCCAGCCCTTGTCGATGTACGTCTTCACGAGGTGGTGCAGGGTGGTCATGGGTCCGTCCGTCCGCCGTCGCCGGGTCCTGTCACAGATGAGACCGCCGGGGCGGGCCGGAGTCATCGGTGCGCGCCGGGGGAGTGGCGGGATTTTTCCCGGGGCTCGCGTGACCGTCGGGGGCGCGGCCTGCCTGCGGCCTTGCCTTGACGTCGGCGTCAAGGACTACCGTCGCGGACATGCGAATCGGCGAGCTGGCGGCGCGGGCCGGGACCACCACGCGGACCCTGCGGTACTACGAGTCGCGGGGGCTGCTGCCCGCGCGGCGCGGTGACAACGGATACCGGACCTACGACGAGCGCGATCTGCGGCTGCTCCAGCAGATCCGCACCCTGCAGGACTTCGGGTTCGACCTGGAGGAGACACGGCCCTTCGTGGAGTGTCTGCGGGCCGGGCACCCGGAGGGCGACTCCTGCCCGGCGTCGCTCGCGGTCTACCGGCGCAAGCTGGATGAACTGGACGCGCTGATCGGGGAGTTGCAGTCGGTGCGGGAGAAGGTCGCCGGACAGCTGGCGCGCGCCGAGCAGGCCCGCGACGGACTGGCCGCCGAGGCGCTGGTTCCGGGAGGTCCGGAACCGCTGTGCGAGCTGGGAGGGCAGGAGCGGTGATCAAGGCGGATGGTGTGACCGAGGTGACGGACGCGGACTTCGGGGCGGAGGTGCTCGCATCGGATCTGCCGGTGCTGGTGGAGTTCACCGCCGACTGGTGCCCGCCGTGCCGGCAGATGGGGCCGGTGCTCAGCTCCCTGGCTTTCGAGGAGGGTGACCGGCTCAAGGTGGTCCAACTGGATGTGGACACCAATCCGGAGACGACGAACGCCTACAAGGTGCTGTCGATGCCGACCTTCATGGTGTTCCGGAACGGTGAGCCCGTGAAGGCGATGGTGGGGGCGCGGCCCAAGCGGCGGCTGCTGGAGGAGCTGTCCGACGTGCTCTGATGCCCCGACCGCCACAGCAGAAATCCCCCGAGTAATTGCGCTCGGGGGATTTCTTTGCGTATATTCAATGGTTCGCGACTTGAGGATGGGTCGGGTCGCGAAGAAGTTCAGTGAGCACAGTGTATCCGGGCGGGAGCTGAATTGTCAAACACCGAATTTCCGGACGATGAATTGCGGCACGAGCAGGAATTCATCGACGGGTTGTACACGCGGGTGGACGCGTTGCGCGGCGACACCGAGGGTTCCGTCGCGGACGCGCTCGCCCAGGGCGACAAGCCCATGCAGGCCCGCCTGGAACGGGACATCCTCGTCGCCGAACGCTCGGGCCTGCTGGCCGCGCTGAACGCCGTGGACGGCTCGCTGTGCTTCGGCCGTATCGACCTCACCTCCGGGACGAGCCACCACATCGGCCGTATCGGACTGCGCGCCGACGACGCCGAGCGCACACCGATCCTGATCGACTGGCGGGCCGAGGTCGCCCGCCCCTTCTACCTGGCCACCGGACACACCCCGATGGGCCTGCGCCGGCGCCGGCACATCTCCACCGAGGGCCGCCGGGTCACGGCCCTGCACGACGAGCACCTCGACGTCGCCGACCGCGAACGCACCGGCCACGAGGACCCCGCCGGGGACGACGTGCTGCTCGCCGCGCTCAACGCGGCCCGCACCGGCCGGATGAGCGACATCGTCCGGACCATCCAGGCCGACCAGGACCGCATCATCCGTGCACCCCACCGGGGAGTGCTGGTGGTGGAGGGCGGCCCGGGCACCGGCAAGACGGCCGTCGCGCTGCACCGCGCGGCCTACCTCCTCTACGAGCACCGGGAGCTGCTCGCCCGCCGCGCCGTCCTCATCGTCGGCCCCAACCCGGCGTTCCTCGGCTACATCGGCGAGGTGCTGCCCTCCCTCGGCGAGACCGGCGTGCTGCTCGCCACGGTCGGCGAGCTGTTCCCCGGCGTGAAGGCCACCGCCGCCGACACACCTGAGGCCGCCGCGGTGAAGGGCCGCGCCGAGATGGCCGACGTGCTCGCACGGGTCGTCGCCGACCGGCAGGCGCTGCCCGACCCGGTCATCGCCATCGAGCACGACCGGGACGTCCTGCTGCTCGACGACGGGCTCGTGAACGTGGCCCGCGAACGCACCCGCGCCGCGAAGCTGCCGCACAACGCGGCGCGCGAGCACTTCGAGGGCCACATCCTCAACACGCTGACGGACATGGTCGCCGAACGGATCGGCACCGACCCGTACGACGGCTCGAACCTCCTCGACGCGAGCGACATCACCCAGATCCGCGACGAACTGGCCGAGAACCCGGAAGTCTGGTCCGCGATCGACCAGTTGTGGCCGCGTCTGACCCCGCAGCGGCTGGTCGCCGACTTCCTCGCCGATCCGGAGGGCTATGTGTCCGACGAGGACGCGGCCGCCATCCGCCGCCCGGTCACCCGCGCCTGGACGACGGCCGACATCCCGCTGCTCGACGAGGCGGCCGAACTCCTCGGCGAGGACGACCGCTCGGCCCGCGCCCGCGCCGAACGCGAGCGCGAGGCGCAGGTGTCGTACGCGCAGGGCGTGCTGGACGTGTCGTACGCCTCCCGGACGTACGAGTTCGAGGACAAGGAGGACAGTGACCCGGAAGCGTCGGAAGTCCTGTCCGCGCACGACATCATCGACGCCGAACGGTTCGCCGAGCGGCACGAGGAGGCCGACCACCGCAGTGCCGCGGAGCGCGCCGCGGCCGACCGCACCTGGGCGTTCGGGCACATCATCGTCGACGAGGCGCAGGAGCTGTCGCCGATGGCCTGGCGGCTGCTGATGCGGCGCTGCCCGACCCGCTCGATGACCCTGGTCGGGGACCCGGCGCAGACGTCCGAGGCCGGCGGGGTCGGCTCCTGGTCGAAGATCCTCGCGCCCTACGTCGAGGACCGCTGGGAGCACACCCGGCTCGGCGTCAACTACCGCACGCCCGCCGAGATCATGGAGGTCGCGGCGGCCGTGGTCCGGGCGGAGCACCCCGGCTTCGAACCGCCGAGCTCGGTCCGTTCCACCGGCGTACGGCCGTGGGCGCGCCGCGCGGTGGACGACCTGCCCGGCACGGTGGCGAAGGCGGCCGCCGAACTCACCCCCACCGAGGGCCGGCTGGCGGTGATCGCCCCGCGCGAGCTCCACCGGGCGCTGGCCGCGCGGATCGACGGGGTGACCGCGGGCGGCGAACCGGACCTGACCCGGACCGTGGTCCTGCTCGACCCGCGCCAGGCCAAGGGCCTGGAGTTCGACTCCGTCCTGGTGGTCGAGCCGGGGCGTTACGGCACGAGCGACCTCTATGTGGCGCTGACGCGGGCGACGCAGCGGCTGGGCGTGGTGCACAGCGGGGAGCTGCCCGAGCCACTGGCGGCGGCACTGACGGACGCGGACGACGCGCGCCGGAACGCACCGGAAACGAAGATCACCGGGGCATAACAGTTCACGCTTCGATCACCGGCCGTGCACGTCCGGTGCGGTATGCGTGTCGGTATGGACGCCCAACCGTACGCGACCGCGCCGGCCGACAGCCCGTCGCTCGCCTCGCTGCCGGTACCGCCGCTGCTCACCTCGGAGTTCGACGCGGATCCCGAGGGCGTGTACGAGCGGCTGCGGCGCACCTACGGCCCGGTCGCGCCGGTCGGGCTGATGGGGGTGCCCGTGTGGCTGGTGCTCGGCTACCGCGAGGTCCTTCAGGTGCTGCGGGACGAGAGCGTGTGGCGGCGGGACGTACGGTACTGGCGGGCCCGGGCGCAGGGGTGGCTGCCCGCGGACTGGCCGCTGCTCGCGGGCTACGAGGTGCGGCAGACGATGTTCATGGACGGCGACGAACACCGGGCGGCCCGCCGCACCCACCACTCGGCGCTGCGCCCCTTCCAGGACGGGCACACGCCGCAGGGCTGGGAACTGCGGGCCGCCGTCGCCCGCTACACGGACGAGCTGATCGGCGTGCTGGCCGCCGACTCGGGGCCGACGGGGTTCGCCGACCTCGGGGCGCAGTACACACGGCCGTTGCTGCTGATGGTGACGACGCGGCTGTTCGGCTGCCCGGTGGAGCTGGGCGACGAGCTGGTCATGGACCTGTGGCGGATGCTGGACGGCGGGTCGGACGCGGGGGCGGCGACGGGCAGGGCGCTTGCGGCCATGACCCGACTGGCGGCGCACCGCCGGGCGCGGCCCGGTGACGACCTGACCTCGTACATGCTGCTGGCCGATCCCGACCTGTCGGACGAACGGCTGGGCCGGGAGCTGTTCATGAACGCGGTCTACCTCAACGACGTCACCGGGAACATGGTGCTGAACACGCTCCTGGAGGTGCTGCGGGGCAACGCCACGGTGCGGCTCGGTCTGTCGGCCGGGCAGCTGGGGGAGACCGTGAACCGGGCGGCGCTGGTCAATCCGCCGGTGGCCAACATGTGCTTCCGCTTCGCGGCGCGGGATGTGCGGCTGGGCAACTTCTGGATCCGGGCGGGCGACGCGGTGTCGCCGTCCGCGGCGGCCGCGCACCGGGACCTGCTGGCGCTCGACTCGTCCTCGGCGGTGGACCCGACGATCAGTACGCGGGCGCATCTGGGGTGGGGGGCGGGTCAGCACCAGTGCCCGAGTGCGGCGCGGGAGCTGGGCGGGATGATCGTGGCGACGGCGGTGGGGCGGGTCTTCGAGCACTTCGCACAGGCGGAACTGACGTTGCCGCCCGATCAGTTGCCGTGGCGGTCGGGGCCGGTGGTGCGGGGGCTGCGACTGCTGCCGATCCGCTACGCGTTGCACGGGGACGTGCCGGTGCCGGGTGCGCGTGGCGCCTCGGGGGGAGCCACGGAACCCCCGGAGGAGCCGCGCGGTGTGGAGCGGGAGGCGAAGGGGTTGCTGGCGGGGCTGCGGAGGCTGATGTTCGGCGGCCGCTGAGCCGACCACGAGGGTGTCCCGCCGGGTGACCCGCCCCCGCCGCCCCTACCCTTCCCGTCCCTGGGGGCTGCGCCCCCAGACCCCCGCTTCCGGCGAGAAACCTAGGCCGGGCGGAGCCAGAGCGTTGCCAGCGGGGGCAGCGTCAGGCGGAGGCTGGCCGCACGGCCGTGCCACGGCGTGGGTTCCGGCTTCACCGGCCCCGGGTTGCGGACGTCGCTGCCTCCGTACGCCGCCGCATCCGTGTTCAGCACCTCGTGCCAGGCCGGGACGTCGTCCGGGACGCCCAGGCGGTAGTCCTGGCGAACGACGGGGGAGAAGTTCGACACGGCCAGCAGAGGTCCGCCCTCCGCGTCGTGGCGCAGGAACGCCAACACGTTGTCGTCCGCCGCGTCACCCACGACCCAGCTGAAACCGGACGGTTCGGTGTCCCGCTCCCACAGCGCCGGCGTGCCGCGGTACACGGTGTTGAGGTCGCGGACCAGGTCCCGCACCCCCCGGTGGTCCGCCTCCGCGCCGTACTCCGGATCCAACAGCCACCAGTCCGGTCCGTGCGCCTCCGACCACTCCGCACCTTGGGCGAACTCCTGTCCCATGAAGAGGAGTTGCTTGCCCGGGTGCGCCCACATGAAGCCCAGGTACGCACGGAGGTTCGCCCGCTGCTGCCACCAGTCGCCCGGCATCTTCGACACCAGCGACCGCTTCCCGTGCACCACCTCGTCGTGGGAGATCGGCAGGACGTAGTTCTCGCTGTAGGCGTACACCATCGAGAACGTCATCTCGTTGTGGTGGTAAGCGCGGTGGATCGGGTCGTGGGCCATGTACTCCAGCGAGTCGTGCATCCAGCCCATGTTCCACTTCAGCCCGAAGCCGAGGCCGCCGAAGCCGCTCGGCCCCCGGTGGTGCGTCGCCCGGGTCACCCCGTCCCAGGCGGTGGACTCCTCCGCGATCGTCACCACGCCGGGGTTACGGCGGTACACCGTCGCGTTCATCTCCTGGAGGAACGCGACGGCGTCCAGGTTCTCCCGGCCGCCGTGCTCGTTCGGGATCCACTGGCCGGGCTCGCGGGAGTAGTCGAGGTAGAGCATGGAGGCGACGGCGTCCACGCGCAGGCCGTCGATGTGGAACTCCTCGCACCAGTACACGGCGTTGGCGACCAGGAAGTTGCGCACCTC
>NZ_BNGS01000004.1 GCF_014905555.1 Streptomyces sp. Y2F8-2
GGACGTATGACCTCCGTCGGCGGAACCACCCGCCGGAACAGCGTCCATAACTCATCCGGCACCAACCGCTCAATCAGATCCGTCATGCACGGCTCAACGAACGATCACACCAAAGGAAACGACGTCTTAACCGTGTTGGTTGTGGTGTCGCCCTCAAAGGGCGTTCAGAATGCGGCTGTTCATCACGAACGGCCCGTTGCGGGCCTCACCCTCGCTTGCCGAGCGTGGGGCGGACCCGCGGGAGGGCGTTTCCGCAGAGATGATTGATACGTCATCCAACCTAGACCCCAAGATGGATGACACATCAACTTGTGGGTCGAGTGAGTGGCTTCACATCGAGCGGTTTCACATCGTCGGCCCCCGGCAGGACGAAGGCGCTCAGCCCGCCGGTTCGGCCGAGGTCGAAGCGGCAGCACGTGCTCGGCTCACGGTTCGTCCGCGCTGTGACTCCGGGAACCGGTCGAGCATCGCCCGCAGCTCCGCGGCGCCGACGTTGGCGCCGAAGGGCTCGGTGCCCGGTTCGAGTCGCAGCCCTTCGGCAAGTGGTCCTGCCATGACGGGATCGAACCCGAAAGCGTCGACGAGGCGCGCGACGGTGGCGAGGTCGTCCGGATCGTCGCCGGCGATCGCGATCGCCTTGCGTCCCGGGGTCCCCGCCAGCCGGGCGCCGTCCTCGAGATCGTGGTAGCCCATGTGGTTGAAGGCCTTCACCACACGCGCTCCGTTCAGGTATGCCTGCACGATCTCGCTGGAGGAGGTGAGCGGATCGGTGAGGTCCTCGCGGATCCCGTCGACCTCCCACCAGTGGTTCATCGCGTCGATGACGAGCTTGCCCCGCAGTGCTTCGGCCGGAATGCCGCGGTACTTGCCGAGCGGGAGTGCCAGGATGACGACGTCCGCCTGGGCGCCGGCCTCCGCGGAGGTGACGGCGACTGCTCCCGGTGTGAGGACCTCTGTGGTGAGGGCGATCTCGGCGGGGTCGCCCGATCCGGCGATGAGCACGCGATGGTGGACTCCTGAGCGAACAGATGGTTGATGTGTCAATCATCCAGCGGCGTTATTGACGTGTCAACAAGTTGCTCCGGCGTCAGGCGCCCCGTCCGGCGCAGTGCCAGTGATATATCAACTATTTGGCTACACTCGTCCTCGTGGAGGATTCAGTGAACTGGTTGACCGCGGAGGAGCAGCGCGCATGGCGGAGCTTTGTCCGGTTGCATGAGCGGCTGGGCGGCCGCTTGGCGCGCTTGTTGCAGACGGAATCCAATCTGTCCGCCGCGGATTTCGCCGTCCTGGTCAATCTCACGGACGTGCCGGAGGGGCGGCGGCGCTACCAGGACCTCGCACGTGCACTGGAGTGGGAGAAGAGCAGGATGTCCCACCACATCGCGCGCATGGCCGGGCGGGGGCTGGTAGTGCGGCAGGAGTGTCTCGAGGACGGGCGGGGAGCTTTCGTGGCGATCACGGAGGCCGGTCGTGCGGCCATCGAGGCGGCGGCCCCGCTGCACGTGAAGGCGGTTCGTTCCCTGTTCCTGGACCATGTCACACCGGCGGAGCTGCGGACAGTGGCGGAGGTCTCCGAGCGCGTGGTGGAGAAGCTGGAAGAAGAAGCCTAGCCTGACCGGTCGACCGGTCGGCCGTGCGTGGTCGTGGTGATGGTCGACGGCTTTGATCGGCGTGTCGGCCACGCGGACATTCTCGGTGTCCACCGGGAGGCCGTGCTCGGAGGCGGCGTTGACGTGGACACGCAAAGGGTGCGGCTGCCTGGAATAGAGACGGTCCGGCACACGTTCGGGCAGTCGGTTGATGTATCAACCGCAGCTGGACATGCTCGGTGAGGAGGTCGTACCCGTGCTGTGCAAGGAGTTCGCCACGAACCGGCCGGCCGTTCCCGACACCCCCACCCACGCGTCACTGGGCGCGACCCCTGGAGGAGGACTGATGAGCGACACCTTCAACGGCTACCCGGCGACGGGCGGCGTCGCACCGGACCGCTGGGCGAGCGCCCTGCACCTGTTCGACAACGGCGCCGGCGTTCCGCACGAGGAGACCACGGCGGAGCGCTGGGAGCGGGCCCAGCTGCTGTTCGAGGCGAGGGATTACTCCGGGGCCGCGAAACTGCTCGCCGTGGTCGTCGAGGAGGTCCCCGAGCAGACCGCGCCCCGGCTGCTGCTGGCCCGCGCCTACTACCACTCGGCACAGCTGCGGCGTGCCGAGGAGCAGCTGCGGCAGATCATCGACCGTGACCCCGTGGAGCACTACGCCCACCTGATGCTGGGCCGCACCCTGCAACGCCAGGGCCGTCACGAGGACGCCGCACCCTGGCTGCGCATGGCCGCCGCCTTCACCGGAGAGCTCCCGGCCGACGACTGACATGCCACCGGTGGCGCGACAGCGGGTGGCGGGCTCCATCGGGCCCGCCGCTCACGCCCCCGGGGCGTAAACCCGCTCCGAGCGCGACCGGGAACCGTGATGGGCGCCCGCTGCTCCAGGACCGCGACCAAGGGCGGCCTGCAGTCCGCAACCAAGGCTCTGGCCATCGAGTACGCCACTCGAGGCGTCCGCAGCAACGCCGTCGCGCTCGGAGTCATCAAGACGCCGATGCACTCCGAGGAGTATCACGACACGCTCGCCGGCCTTCACCGCTGGGCCGGATGGGCGAGGTGAGCGACGTCGTCGACGCGGTCGTCCACCTGGAGAACGCCCCGTTCGTCACCGGAGAGATCCTCCACGTCGACGGCGGCCAGAGCGCTGGTCACTGACCAGGGCGTGCGGGTCTCTGGCCCCCGCTCGTGCACACAGTGAAGCCGACGTGCACCTCCGTCCAGGCCGTGCGAGGTGTGGACGGCCGACCGGAGGCGCATCGCGAGACGGCGTCTCGGTGGCTGGTCAGTCGGTGGTGGCAGGGGCGTGGAAGTAATGGCCCTTGTCGAGATCGGTCAGGAGGTCGGGCTGGGTCGGTTCCCAGTCCAGCAGTTCGCGGGTCAGCGTGTTCGACGCCGGGGCGTCGGCGCGGAGGAAGGCGCCCAGCCAGGAGAAGTGCTCCGATGCGGCCTCGGGGGCCACGGAGGCCGTCGGCACGTCGAGGTGACGGCCGATCACCTCGGCGATCTCGCGGATCGCGACACCCTCGTCCGCGACGCCGTGCAACACCGATCCGGCGGGGGCCTTCTCGGCCGCCAGACGGAACAGCCGTGCGGCGTCGAGACGGTGGACGGCCGGCCAGCGGTTGGCGCCGTCGCCGATGTAGCCGGAGACTCCCTTGGTGCGGGCAATGGCCACCAGGGTCGCCATGAAGCCGTTGTCTCCTTCGCCGTGACAGGTCGGAGAGAGCCGCACCACGGACGAGCGCACGCCGCGTGAGGCGAGTGCGAGCACCGCCTGCGCGGTGGCCGGTCGGATCGACGTCGGCGAGTCGTCGATCGTGGGCATGTCCCGCTCGGTCGCCACACGCCCGGGCGCGACTCCGACCAGGCCGGAGGCGAGGACGAAGGGGCGGTCCGTGCCGGCGAGCGCGTCGCCGAAGGCGTCGACGGCGCGGCGATCGGCCTCGGCGGCGCCCTGGAAGTCGCCGGTGAAGGCGATGTCGTGCTTGAAGGCGAGGTGGATCACCCCCTCCGAGGCGGCGGCCGTGTCCCGCAGGACGCCGAGGTCGTCGAGGGTGCCGCGGACGACCTCCGCCCCGGCGGCGGTGAGCGCGTCGGCGGAGGCGTCGGAGCGGGCGAGCCCGACGACCCGGTGCCCCGCGTCGATGAGCTCGGGCACGACGGCGGAACCGATCCAGCCGGACGCGCCGGTGACAAAGATGCGCATGACAGAGACCCCGAACTGTTGATGTCAGTTACTGTCATCGACGCTAACACCTGATGTCAGTTGCTGTCATCACGTTAGGATCGGCGCATGGGTAGATGGGAGCCGAACGCGCGCGGGCGCCTGGCGACGGCGGCGTTGGAGCTGTACAGCGAGCGCGGGTTCGAGCAGACCACCGTGGCCGAGATCGCCAGAAGGGCCGGGCTCACGGAGCGGACCTTCTTCCGGCACTACGCCGACAAGCGCGAGGTGCTGTTCGCCGGCTCCCGTGAACTGGAGGAGCTGCTCGTGCAGGCGGTCGCCGGCGCTCCGGAGTCCGCAGCGCCGATCGACGTGCTGGCGGTGGGCCTCGACGCGGTCTCCGAGATGTTCGCCGACCGGCGCGAGCATGCGCGGAAGCGGCACGCTGTGATCATGGCGAACGCGGAACTCCGGGAGCGCGAACTGATCAAGCTCGCCTCGATGTCGGCCGCGCTCGCCGACACCCTGCGCCGACGGGGCGTGGGGGAGCCGGCAGCGAGCCTGACGGCCGAGGCGGGGGTCGCCGTCTTCAAGGTCGGCTTCGAACGCTGGATCGCGGCGGCCGAGGAACGCGAGATGTCGCAGCTGATGCGGGAATCGCTGGACGAGCTCAAGGCCGTGGCTGCGGGAGGCTAGGAGGAGGCGTACCCGGTGGGCCTGCCGGGTGTCGCCACTGACGGCCCCGCACGGCGGGGGTCGGCGCCGTACGACCTCCAACGCTCCTTTGCCGGACCGGACTTCATTCCTCACCGACGGAGACTCGACAGCCCCGGTCCGAAAGCAACGACTCCTCACAACACAGGACGACCGAGGCAATGGTCTCGGCGTGCGGCCACTACGATCGGATTCCAAGACAACCATTCGACCGGCCCGTTCAGTGCGTGCCGGTCGGGGTCGCCGATGCCAGGGTCCGCTCCCCGGGCTGCGGTGATCTTCCTGCTCAGGAGGACCCTCCCGCATGTTCCGACGTATTGGGAACGCCGTCGTCCGACATCCCGTCTGGACGATCGTGGCATGGTTAATCGCGGCGGTGGCGATCGTCGCCACCGCTCCCAGCCTGCCCTCGAACAGTGACGAGAGCAGTTTCCTGCCCAAGAGTTACGAGTCCATCAAAGCCGCGGATCTCCAGACGAAGGCGTTCCCCAGCGCCTTCACCCCGTCCGCGATCGTGCTGTACCAGCGCACCGACGGCGGCAAGTTGACCGCCGCCGACCAGCAGGACGTCGCCCGGATCACCTCCGAACTGGGCAAGAAGCACATCGACCAGGTGCAGAAGGTCGTCCCCGGCCAGCCGTCGAAGGACGGCAGGTACACCCTGACCCTGGTCCAGATGGACAGCAAGAACGCCGGCCAGCCCAAACAGGCCGACGCGGCCAAGGTGTTGCGCGAGGATGCCAGGGAGCTGGCCAAGGGCACGCATCTCGACGCCAAGCTCGGCGGCTCCGCCGCGCAGGCCCTCGACCAGCAGGACTCGTCCCAGCGCGGTCAGGCCCTGATCGGCATCGGCACCTTCGTGATCATCCTGGTGACGCTGCTGATCATCTTCCGGGCACCGATCCTGGCCGTACTGCCCCTGATCCTGATCGGCCTGGTGTCCGCGGTCGCCAACGGGCTGATCGCTTACGCCACCAAGCTGTTCGACCTGCAGGCCAACAGCTCGATCTCCTCCATCCTGATCGTCGTGCTCTTCGGCGTGGGCACGGACTACTTCCTCTTCCTGATGTTCCGCTACCGCGAACGCCTGCGCGCCGGAGACGAGCCCAAGCAGGCCATGGTCAACGCGGTGGACCGGGTCGGTGAGGCCATCGCCTCGGCCGCCGGAGCGGTCATCATCGCCTTCCTCGCACTGGTGCTGTCCACGCTCGGGTTCCTCAAGCAGATGGGCCCGGCGCTCGCCATCGCGGTCGCCGCCACCCTGATCGCGGGCCTGACCCTGATCCCGGCCGTGGTCTCGCTCATCGGGCCGAAGGTCTTCTGGCCCTCCAAGTCCTGGCAACGCGAGCCGGACAACGCCCGTTTCGCCGCCCTGGGCCGCGGCGTGCAGCGCCGCCCGGCCCTGACCGCCGCGGTGTCCGGACTCGTCCTGGTCGCGCTGTCGCTCGGCACGCTCGGCTACAAGGCCACGTTCGACCTGGCTTCGGGCTCCATGCCCAAGAGCAAGGAGTCCATGGTCGTCCAGGACGAGATGCAGAAGGCGTACTCGGCGGGCGCCGCCGCCCCCACCGACGTCTACCTCTCCAGCACCGACGGCAAGCCGCTGGACAAGACCGCCTTCGACGCCTACGCGAAGAAACTCGGCGACGTGGACGGCGTCGCCGGCGCCCGTATGACCCAGGTCAACAAGGACGGCACCACCGCGGACTTCACCGTCACGCTCAAGTACGAGGCGTCGACGGACAAGGCGATCGACGCCGTGGGCAGGGTGCGCGACATCGCCCACTCCTCCGCCCCACAGGGCACCGAGGCCCTCGTCGGTGGCATGTCCTCGATCTACAAGGACATCAATGCCGCGGTCAACCACGACTACCGGACGGTCTTCCCTGTCGCCGCTGTTCTGATCATGGTCATTCTGGGGCTGCTGCTGCGCAGCGTGGTCGCCCCGTGGTACCTGATCGCCTCGGTGGGCCTCGGCTTCGGCGCCACCCTCGGCGCCACCGTCTGGATCTTCCAGGAGGGGCAGGGACACTCGGGGCTGATGTTCATGCTCCCGGTGATCATGTATCTCTTCGTGGTCGCCATCGGCACCGACTACAACATCCTCATGATCGCCCGGCTCCGCGAGGAGGCCCGGGAGGGCCGCGAGCCACGTGAGGCGGCCGGCATGGCGCTGAGGCACGCCGGGCCGACCGTGGCCGCCGCCGGCTTCATCCTGGCGGCGACCTTCGCCACGATGATGCTGGCGGGCAACTCGCTGCTCACGGAGATGGGTTTCGCGGTCTCCTTCGGCATCGCGGTCGCAGCCTTCGTCATGGCGATGTTCTTCACACCGAGTCTGACCGCGCTGATCGGCCACGCGGCGTGGTGGCCGGGGCACGGGGACCGCGCGGAGGGAGCGCCGGCCCGCACGGCCGCCGAATCCGTCGGTTCCGGGCCCGTCCCCGGCGAGGACCGGGACACGCTCGCGCACGATCCGTCCGGGCGTCGCAGCTAGCGACAGTGTGACGGGCAGGTCTGCCGGGCCGCGCGGCCCGGCAGACCGAACTCGTGACTCCGCACGTCCGGCTGCACACGGGTCAACCGTGGTCTTCGTGTCCCTTGGACACCTCGGACTTCTTGGTCTTCCGGGCCTGCCCTGCCGCGCCTGCCGTGTCGGAATCCGTGGGGGTCCCGGAATCCGCGGCCGTGTCGGAATCCGTGGGCGTCCCGGAATCCGCGGCCGTGTCCGAATCCGTGGGCGTCCCGGAATCCGCGATCTTCTTGGCCTTCCGCTTCGGTTCACGGGCGTCGCGGAGTGCGGTCCCCGGCGGAGTACGGTCGTCAGTGCCGTTGCCGTCGTCCGAGCCGTTCGACACGGGGGAGCGGGAAGTCGTCGAGTCGGACGGGAGCGTGGACGCGGTCGGTCGAGGGACCGCCGTGGACGGTGCTTCCCTGGTCGCGGTCCTGGTCGGTGACTCGGCCGACGGGGAGCTGGGCGGGCCGGATTCGGGTCGTTCGGCGTTGGTGTCGCTGCTGCCCGGAGCCATGACGAGAGTGGCCGTCAGCGTGGCCGAGAGCGCGGTGAGGACGGCGCCCGCTGTACGGCGGCGTGTGTGTTTCGTTTTGCCGGCATGTCCCGTTCCGGTGCGCGGATGTGCGGCTGTGGGCTCGAGCGGAAGCTCCTTGGCTCCCCCGACCGCGGAACCACACATGCGGGCGGGGACCCGCGTATCGGCGCACAGAACGGACAACGCCTGGGCGCAGTGCTCCGCGTCCGGACGGGCCTCGGCGTCCTGAGCGGTCATGGCGCGCAGCAGGCAGGCCAGCTCATGGGGCACCGAGGCCGGGACCACGGGCTGGCGGTGAAGGCGGGCCACAGCGGACTCCAACGGGGTGCCCTCGTATTCCAGTTCGCCCTTCAGACACTCCAGCAGGACCAGGCCGAGCGCGTAGACGTCGGCGGGCGGTCCCACTTCCTTGCCCATGACCTGCTCAGGGGCCAGATAGGCCGCGGTCCCGATCAGTACGTCGGAGGCCGTGTGCCGCGTGGCGTTCACCAGCCGGGCGATGCCGAAGTCCGCCAGGTGAGGGGCTCCGGAGGCGTTCAGCAGGACATTCGACGGCTTCACGTCACGGTGCACGATGCCGGCACCGTGCACATGGGCGAGCGCTTGGGCGAGGGCGGCACCGAGCTCGGCGACGCGCTCGGGAGGCAGGGGCCCGGCGGCCAGGCGCGCGCGCAGAGTCTCGCCCCTGATCAGTTGCATCACCAGATAGGCGCGCCCCCCGTGCCGGCCGGCGTCGTAGATGGTGACCAGCCCCGGGTGCTGCATACGCGCGAGGAGGACGGCCTCCTCGGAGAACCGCTCTTCCATCCGCGGATCGGTGTCCGGCCGGAAGAGTTTGACGGCCACCTCCCGACCGAGGCGGACATCGAACGCCTCATGGACGTCGGCGGCGCCTCCCCGGCCGATCCGGTCGCCCAACCGGTACCGGCCACCCACCATTTCCGAGGAGACACGCAGCGCCGACCGGAACCCGGAACGTGGGCCCTTCATCTGTCCTCCGTCACCGTCACCAGCAGTGCAACCAGCGAAACGCTGCGGGCGCGAGTACCCCCCGCCGCGCCACGCAACCGGACGGAATCGGCGTCAGCCGCCTCTCACATCTGCACGGCCGGGCCCCGCCGCCGGATCCGGCGCTTCCCCGGGCATCCGGCCCGGCCGGGCCCCGACGGCAACCGTCGTCCCGGGATCAGGCCGTCCTCTGCCGCCGGGCTGCCAGCACGGCGTACACGACGACTCCCGCGAACAGGAACAGCACGCCCTGGTACACCGCCGCGTACCCGGCGCCCGCCACGAGCCACAGTGAGAAGGCGGCCGCGACCGACGCGACCACGGCGTCCCGCACCAGCCGCGCCCGGTCGACCAGCTCGCGCCGCCCCGAGACCAGGTGGAAGAGCTGCGCGGCGGTGGCCAGCAGATAGGGCACGGTCGCGGTGAACGTGGTGACGAGGACCAGGATCTCGAAGACCTTCGCCGAGCCCGACGTGTAGTTGTAGACGGTGAGCAGCGAGGCGAGGACGACGGTGACGGCGACGCCGACGGTGGGAACGCCCCGCCGCCGGCGCGCGAAGGGCGCGGGAAACAGGCCGTCCTTGGCCGCGGCGTAGGGGGTCTGGGCGCTCAGCAGCGTCCAGCCGTTGAGGCAGCCGGTCATCGACACGAGCGCGGCGAGCGCGACGGCCCAGCCTCCCCAACTGCCGCCGAACATGGCGTTCACGGCGTCCGAGAAGGGCGCGGTGGACTTCACCAGGCGGTCGTGCGCGACGGTGCCGAAGACGGACAGGGTCCCGAGGAGATAGACCAGCGCCGCGCCCGTGGTGCCGATGACGGTGGCGCGTCCCACGTTGCGCCGGGCGTTCCTGACCTCGCCCGCGCTGACGGCGGCGGACTCCACGCCCAGGTAGGAGAAGAGCAGGATCGCGGCGGAGGCGGACACCGCGCCGATCGCGCTGCCCCCGCCCGCGTGGAACGGGCCGAGGTTGTGCGGGTCGAAGAAGAACAGCCCACCGACGGCGACGAGCAGCAGCGGCGCGAACTTCAGCACGGTGGACACCAACTGGACGGCGCCCACGTAGCGGGTGCCCGCGAAGTTGGCGAGGGCGGGCAGCCACTGCAGGGCCAGCGCGGCCAGGCAGGCGGTCCAGCGGTGACCGTTCACCGGGATCAGCACGTCGAGGTAGCCGACGGCGGCCACGGCGAGCGCCGCGTTCGACACCCAGGTGGTGATCCAGTACGCCCAGGCGGCGAGGAAGCCGGCGAAGTCGCCGAAGGCCTCGCGGGCGTAGACGTAGGGCCCGCCGGTGCGCGGGTCACGCTCGGCGAGCCGGCCGAAGACCAGGGCGAGGGCGATGGCACCGACGGTCAGAACGCCGAAGGCGACCAGGCTGACCGTGCCGTACGGGGCGACGGAGGCCGGGAGCAGGAAGATGCCGCCGCCGATGATGTTGCCCATGACCAGCGCGGTGGCGACGGGCAGACCGAAGCGGCGGGCGTGCCTGCCGTTGTCGCCGCTGGAGTCCTCGGCGGGGGCGGAGGCGGGGGCCGTCAGGGCCTCCTTAGGGGCCGGAGCCGAATGAGGGACGGTTCCGGTGACGTGCATGGGGTGGTGCGCCTTTCATCGAACTGGTGCCCGGGATCGCCGGGGCGGACCCATGGTCCGGCATGGCCCGATGCCGCTCCAAATCGCACGCCTTTGTCCTGGATGACCCCGTCGAGCGCCGCAAAAGATGCGCCGTGACCGGCGCTGAGCCGGGGATCGTTCAGCGGCGGCGGATCTGCATGCCCGGGCGGCGCTTGTGGACGGTGAGGTAGGACAGGCCCTCTTCCCCCGCGGTGAGGCTGCGGGTGGAGCCGCGCGGCAGCCAGAGCAGGGTGCCCTCGGTGAGAGGGCGTGGCCCGTCGGGTTCGGCGGAGGCCGCCCGGGAGGCCGGTCGCGCCTGGGGCCGTTACCTGGCCGACCCGCCGCCTCCGTTCCGGCGGCTGACGGAGGAGGAGGCGATCACCCGGCTCACCGCCCTGCTGGCCGACCTCGGCTTCGCTCCGGAACCCGAGCAGGGCGCCCCGGCGCCGGAGATGATCCGGTTGCGGCACTGCCCCTTCCTGGAGTTGGCCGAGGAGTACGGGTCCGTCGTCTGCCCGCTGCACCTGGGCCTGATGCAGGGCGCGCTGGCGGAGTGGGCCGCCCCGGCCCCGGTCACCGCCACCGCACTGGAGCCGTTCGCCGAACCCGGTGCCTGACTGACGCACCTGCGACACGCGGCCCGGCCCGGCGCAGGAGGACGGGCACACGAACCGACGGAGCCGGCGCCGACGGGGCCGACCGCCGCACAGAAGGGCGAATGAGGGAATGAATACGACGGGGGCCACGATCGCGTCCGCGGTGGTCTTCGTGTGGCTCGGCATGGTCCTGGCGATCTCCTTCCTGGAGGCGCCGCTGAAGTTCCGTGCCCCCGGAGTGACGGTTCCCATCGGGCTCGGCATCGGCCGCCTGGTCTTCCGCGCGCTGAACCTCGCCGAGGCCGTATGGGCCGCCGTCCTGATCGCGGTGGTGGCGGCCGAAGGCCCGCCGACGGGGGTCGTCGTGCTCACCGTGTGCGTGGTGGCGCTGCTCGCGGTGCAGCTCGGCCTGGTCCGGCCGCTTCTGAACCGGCGGTCCGATCGCGTGCCGGCCGGAGAGACCGGGGAGGACGCGCCCCGCTCCCGGGCGCACCTGTACTACGTGGCCCTGGAGATCCTCAAGGTCGTCGGCCTGATCGCGCTGGGCGTCAGTGTGCTGACGCGGTGAACCGAACCGCACGGGGAGGACCCACAACCGGGGCCTGCCGCCGAGCCGGTGCGGCTGCGGGACCAGGCGGTCGGACGATCCTGGACGTATGAGGCAACAGGCGCTCGTCACCTTTGGGCACGGTACGGCGGACCGCGACCGGCTCTCGGACCTGTTGCGCGCGGCGGGGATCGCCGCCGTGGTGGATGTCAGGACCGCGCCGGGAAGCCGCCGCAACCCGGACGTCGGCAGGGAGCGGCTGCGGCAGTGGCTGCCCGAGTGCGGGATCGCCTACCGCTGGGAGCCGCGGCTGGGCGGATTCCGCAAGGTGCCTCACGACTCACCCGACACCGTGTGGCGCAACGAGTCCTTCCGCGGGTATGCCGGACACACCCGGACGGCCGAGTTCGTCGATGCGATCACGCTGCTCCTCGAGGAAGCCGCACAGCGCCGGACGGCCGTGATGTGCGGGGAGGCCGTCTGGTGGCGCTGCCACCGTCGCCTCATCGCCGACTTCGTGGTGCTCGCACGCGGGCGGCCCGTCCTGCATCTGATGCACGACGGCCGGCTCGTCCCGCACTCCCTCAGCCAGGGAGTGCGGCTGCGCGACGACGGACTGCTCGTCTACGACGTGCGGCCTCCGGCCGGGGAGTGAGGGGGCGGGCCCCACGGGGACCGGCCTGTGCCGCGCGAGGCCGGGGTACCGGACCGGCACGGCGGAACGGCAGGGTGCCCCCGGCGCACCCTGCCGCTCCGGGCGGGGTCAGCCGAAGCGGCCCGGACGGAAGGCCGCGAGGAGCGGGCTGGGCTCCCCGGTGACGATCTCGTCTGCCAGCAGTTCACCCGCGATCAGAGCGAGCGTCGCCCCGCTGTGCGTGAACGCCACGAACAGGCCGGGTACTTCGTCGAGTTCGCCGAAGACCGGCTCGCCGTCGCCGGGGATCGGCTTGGGACCGACCCCGTAGGAGGCGGCGGTCAGCACGGGGTTGCCCTCCAGCACGGCCGACGCCTCGCGCAGCAGCTGCTCGACCGTGGCGTCCTTGACCTCGTAGCTGCCGTCCGGGTGCACGACCACCTCGTCCGCCGCCGCGTCGGAGTCCATCACCAGGGAACCGTCCGGCGCCGGACGCACCGCCACACCCGGGGTGTTGAGCACCGCTCGCAGCGCGGTGTCCACGGGCGGGGTCCGCACCAGGAGGGCCACCGGGGTGGCGTCCGGGATGACGACACCGTATTCCTGAACCGTCCGCGGCACGGCGGCACCGGTCGCCAGAAGCACGGCGTCGACGTCGATCCGCTCACCCGACCCGGTCCGCACGGCCCTGGCACGGCCCCCCTCCACCACGACGGATGCCGCTCCCGCACCGGTGACGATCCGGCCGCCGGCCCCCGTGAGGTCGGCGGCGAGCTGCCGGACGAGCGCCGCGAGGTCCACCCAGCCCTCACCGGGGTTGAAGATCGCCCCCTCGTCGGGGACGGCGGCCGGGTCGACGCCCGGCGTCCAGTCGGCGACCTCGTCGCGGTTCAGCCACACCGCGTCGTAGCCGCACCGCCGCATATGGGCGAACGCCGAGCGATGCGGCTCGGCGTCACCGGACGGCGCCCAGGTCAGCCCGCCGTGGAAGCGGAGGTAGGGGGAGGAGGACGGAACCCGGTGTGCGAACGTGCGGTAGCGGTCCAGGCCCAGCATCCGCAGGTCGTGGTAGGCCGCCGACCGGACGCCGGGACCGCCGAAGGAGTTCAGCCACGACAGGGAGCGCCCCGACGCGCCCGAGGCCAGGTCGGAGTCGGTGACCAGGACGACCTCCGCGCCGCGCCGTGCGAGCTGTGCCGCGGTCGACACGCCGAGCACGCCACCGCCGACCACGGCCACGCGGCGACGACTGGAGGAAGAGAAGGACGAAGGTGAGGAAACGGGCATGGTGAACGTACCTTTCCGTGGGCGCCGTGAGGGATGCGCTCGCAAGAGCGTGTTGTGTGTGCGTGCGTCGCGTCGTGATCGTGCCGCGCTGAGTGAGGACGAGGGTGAGGGCCTCGGGGCGAGGCCCTGTGTCAGTCGGCGAGGGCGTCGCCGCGCCGCGGCTCCGCGGCGCTGGAGCGGACGAGCAGCCGGGTGGGGAGCACGATCCGTTCGCCGGGGCTGTCGTCGCCCTTGATGCGGGCGAAGAGCCGCTCGGCCGCGGTGCGTCCCATGTCCATCGGCGACTGGCCCACCACGGTCAGCGGCGGGTCGACCAGAGTCGTCCAGTCCAGGTCGTCGAAGCCCACCAGGGAGATGTCGCCCGGGAGGGCGAGGCCCCGCTGCCGGACGGCCGTGAACAACCCCTGGGTGGCGACGTTGTCGGCGGCGAAGACGGCGGTCGGCGGCTCGGGAAGCGACAGCAGCGCGTGGGCCTCCTTCTCGAACTCGGCGGCGTCCCCGATCACCGAGCAGCGGATCAGCTCCCGGGACGACGCCGCGCCGTACGCGTCCAGAGCGGCCAGGTAGCCGCGGATGCGGTCGATCGAGGGGCGCGCCGCACCCCGTACGGTCAGCCGGCCGCTGCCCGAGATGACCAGTTCGGGGCTTTCGTCGGGATCCACGTACAGGAGCATTCCGATCCGCCGGTGGCCCAGCTCCAGCAGATGCTCGACCGCCTCCTGAGCGGCGCCCTCGTTGTCGATGACGACGCTGTCCGCGTCCAGGGCGCTGCTGTGGCGGTCGAGCAGGACCACCGGCACCCCGAGGTCCTGGGCGCGCCGCAGGTGGGCGACGTCGATCACGGCGTTCGGTGCGACGACCAGGCCCTCGATCTGCTTCTCCAGAAAGACCTTGACCGCGGCCCGTTCGGCGTCCATGCGGTCGTCGCTGTTGGCCAGGATCGCCTCGTAGCCCTCCTCGCGGGCCACATCGCAGATGCCGCGCATCGCGGTGGCGAAGTAGGGATTGGAGATGTCGACCCCGATGAAGCCGATGGTGCGGGTGCCGCCGGAGCGCATGCTGCGGGCGACGCCGTTGGGGGAGTAGCCGAGCCTGGCGGCGGCGGCCCGCACCTGGTCGCGCAGGGCGTCGCCGACCCGGCCGTAGTCGCCGAGTGCGCGGCCCGCGGTGGCCACCGACACGCCGGCCTCGCGGGCCACGTCGGCCACCGTCGGACGCCTGCGCCCGCCCTGCGCTCCCGTACCGTTCGCCGCCATCACAGCACCTGCGAGAGGAACTTCTTCAGCCGCGCGGACCGCGGCGCGTCGAAGACCTGCTCCGGCGGCCCGGACTCCACGACGACTCCCGCATCCATGAACACCACTGTATCGGCGACCTGCCGGGCGAAGCCCATCTCGTGGGTCACGACCACCATGGTCATGCCCGCGCCGGCCAGCCCGGCCATCAACTCCAGGATTCCCTTGACCAGTTCGGGGTCCAGCGCGCTGGTGGCCTCGTCGAACAGCATCACCTGCGGCTCCATGGCCAGAGCCCGGGCGATGGCGACCCGCTGCTGCTGCCCGCCGGACAGCTGGGCCGGCCGGTGTCCGCCACGGTCGCCGAGCCCGACGTCGTGCAGACGCCGCAGCGCGATCTCGCCGGCCTCCTCCTTCGACAGCTTCTTCACGGTGCGCAACGCCAGCGTGATGTTCTGCAGGGCCGTCTTGTGCGGGAACAGGTTGAACTGCTGGAACACCATGCCGATGCGTTGCCGCAGCACGTCGGGGTCCATCGCCGCGGTGTCCTCGCCGTCCAGCAGGACTTCCCCCGACGTGCGGGTCTCCAGGCCGTTCAGACAGCGCAGCAGGGTCGACTTGCCCGAGCCGGAGGGGCCGATGACGCACACCACCTCACCGGCCGGCGCCGTCAGGTCCGCACCGCGCAGCACCTCGACGGGCCCGAACCGCATCCGGATGTCGCGCGCCTGAAGGGAGGCGCCCGTGTACCGCTGCTCGGTCGGGGAGACGGTCAGGTCCGGCGTCCTCACACCAGCACCTCCTTCGGGTCGACGAGCGAGGGCTCCTCGGGGGCCGCCGCCGGACGGGAGCCCTCGCGCAGCCGCCGGTCGATGTGGTTGACAAGGTGGGTGAGGGGGACCGTCAGCAGCAGGTAGCACAGGCCGGTGGCCAGCAGCGGTGACAGGTTGCCCGAGGTCACCGACTCGTCCTCGCCGATCCGGAACAGCTCGCGCTGGGTGGTGATCAGCCCCAGGAAGTACACCAGGCTGGAGTCCTTGATGATGCCGATGAACTGGTTCACCATCGCCGGCAGCACCCGCCGCACACCCTGCGGCACCACCACCAGGCGCAGCGCCTGGCCGTGGGTGAGGCCGAGGGCCCGGCACGCCTCGCCCTGCCCCTTGTCGACGCTCTGGATGCCCGAGCGGAAGATCTCCCCGATGTACGCCCCGGACATCAGGCTCAGCGCCAGGATGGCCGCCGGGTACGGCGAGGCCAGCCAGCTGATCCGGGCCGCGAACACACCCTCGCCGATCACCAGGATGGTGAGCGCGGCGGGCATACCGCGGAAGACGTCGGTGTAGACGCGGGCGGGGAACCGCAGCCAGGAGCGGGACGACAGGGCCATGACCGCGAGCACCATGCCGATGACACTGCCGAGGAGCGCGGAGAGCACCGACAGCAGCAGGGTGTTGCGCAGGCCGTAGGTGAGCAGGTCCGGCAGTACCCGCCCGATCAGATGCCAGTCGAAGAAGTTGCCGAGGAGGTCGTTCACTTCAGCGCCTTCGCCTTGTACGGGGGAAGCTGGCTGCTGCTCGGCACCGGGTCCTCGGGGAAGTACTTCTTGTAAAGCTTCAGCCAGGTGCCGTTGGCGACGACTTCCTTCAGTGCGGTGTCGAGCTTGCTCCGCAGCGCGGTGTTGCCCTTGCGGACCGCCCAGCCGGCGGGGAAGTCGGTGGCGGGGACGGTGAGGGGCTGGCTCAGGTGCAGGGCCGGGTACTTGCCGGCGATGGCGCGGTTGGGACCGTAGTCGTTGAAGAACCCGTCGACGCGGCCGTTCTTCAGGGCCAGGGCGGCGGTGTTGTTGTCGGGGAAGCGGACGATCTGCGCGCCGGGGATCAGCGTGGCGGAGTTGACGTCGGTGATGGACCCCTGGAGAACCGCGATCCTCTTCCCCTCGACGCTGGAGACCTTGGACGTGATGCCGCTCTTGGCGGCCGTCAACAGGCCGAAGTAGCCCGCGAGATAGCCGTCGGAGAAGTCGACCATCCTCACACGGTCGGTGGTGATGCCCACGGCCGCGGCGGCCACGTCGAACTGCCGGTTGTTGACCGCAGGCAGCAGCCCCGCGAAGTCCAGCGAGACGAACTCCGGCTTCAGCTTCAGCTTCTGTGCCGCTGCCGAGATCAGGTCGACGTCGAAGCCGGTCAGCTTGCCGTTCTCCTCGTACGTGTACGGCTTGGTGTTGTTCGACGTGCCGACCTTCAGCGTGCCGGCCTGGGTCACGCCGGACGCGTTCGCGGCCGAAGAGCTCGCGTCCGCCGCGGAACCGGAACCGCAGCCGGTCGCGGCGAGGGCCAGCACGGCCGCTGCGGCGGCCACCCCTCTGACTGAGCGGAACTTCCCCATGTCTCCTCCATGCGTGCTGGAACGTCATGTGTGCGCTGAGCACCGGACCCGTGCCCGGGCGCACGGGATTCCGGCCGGTGGTGCGGGTGGTGACGGCCTGATCGACGGGGCCGAACGGCGGTTGCCGGGTGGTCGACGACTGCGGAGCCGGATGCCCCTCCGCGGCCGCGGGCGGCACGCGAGGGGCGCGAGAGGGTGTTCCCGCGCTGGCTGAGAACGTTCTCTCGGGGTGTCGGGAGAACGTTCTCCCCGTTGGGGTGAGAGAACGTTCTCACGTGCGTCGTGAGCGGTCAATACCCGCGTCGGAGTTGTTGCGGTGTGGGCATGCCGCCCCGACGTGCCGCAGATGTGAACCGGCGAACTCCACGCGCAAGGAGACGGCGGGACTGGGCGCACTCGGTCGGCATGGGACGCGTCCCACGGTGCGTATCTGGACCTCGGACAGGTCAGCGACACGTTCCGGGTGACCGTCAACGGCATGCGACTGGCACCCGCCGACCGCCTGCGCCCCGTCGTCGACGTCGGCGCCCTGCTGCGCCACGGCGACAACACCCTGGAGATCGAGGTGGCGACACCGCTCATCAACCGTCTCAGGGTCGTCCAGCCGGCCGTGTTCGGCGCGGCGGCCCGCCAGGCCCACGGTCTCGTCGGACCTGTGCGGCTGGTGCCGTACGTGCAGGCGACCGTGGGCTGAGGCGGACCGGCACACCGGGCTGCTGCCGGTGATCCCTTGCACTCCCGGCTCCGCCGGGTGCGCCGCGGTCGAGCCGCTCCCGGTGGGGAACGGCTCGACCAGGGCGCACGGCGCGGTCGTCGCCGGTCTTGTGCGGCGCCCCCGTCAGTCGGGTGCCGCGGCCGGAACCTCGCGGGCGGGTGCGACGGGCTCCGGCCTGGCGGCCCTCGGGGCCGACTGTGTGCGGGGGGACCGGCGGCCGCCGAGCAGCAGCCGTCGTGCGGGGCGTTCCACCTTCTCGTACAGCACCCAGGACAGGGCGAGCGACAGGCCGAACACGATGGCGGTGGTGGCGACGGCCGTCGGCAGACCGAAGCGGGGCAAGTTGCCGAACAGGGTGGTGCCGGCCCGCAGCACCAGAAGGTGGATCATGTAGAACGCGAACGAGAGTTCCCCCAGGCGCACCAGTCTCCGGTGCCGCCAGAGCGAGGGCAGGCCGCGCAGGTCGGCGACGGCCGCCGCCGGGATGAGCAGCGCGAAGCCGATGAGGGTGCAGGCGGTGGCCGGGTAACCCCCGTCGGTGATCTGCGGCACGAGGAAGTAGCCGATGATCGCCAGGGCGAGTGAGGCATCCAGGCCGGGACCGCGCCACCGTTCGAGCCGCACCAGCCGGGCGGTGGCGGCGCCGAGGACGAACTCGGGCAGGCGGGCGGCGGGGAGCGAGTAGAGCGACTGGCTCACCCAGTTGTGCATGTCCGCCCGGGCGAGGACCAGGACCGCCAGCACGGACGCCCCGGCCAGCGCCGCCGAAGCCCGGGGTCCCAGACGGCGCAGGACGACCAGCATCAGCGGGAAGGCGGCGTAGAAGAAGGCCTCGCAGGCCAACGACCAGCTGACCGGGTTCAGCGTCTGCCACCAGGACTGCCGCCAGGAGTGCACCAGCAGCACGTTGGCCACTCCCTGAACCGCCGTCGGCTTCGCCAGATGGGGCGGCGTGTAGACCATGATCAGCGCGATCCCGGCGGTGACCAGATGAACGGGAAAGACACGGGCGATGCGCCGCCGCCAGAAGGAGACCGCGCGGTCGTTCGGCCGCGCGGTCCACATCAGAACGAACCCCGACAGGATGAAGAAGAACGACACCCCGGTGCTACCGGCTTGGAACGCCCAGGTCATGATGTGGCCGCCGGTGCCTCCGAAATAGCCGAAGTTGCCCACGTGCAGTCCGAAGACCAGGAGCGCGGCCATCCAGCGCAGTCCGGTGAGGGACGGCAGCGAGGGCGCCGGAGCGGACGGAGGGACTCTTGTGGCGGGCTCGGTGGTGGCGGCGGATGCTGTCCGGGGCGCCGTCATCGTGTCGTCTACCGGGGGTGTGCGAACGGGCATGCAGGGGACCGTTGCCCGTTCGCCGCGTTTCATTCGGGGGCAGTAGGGAACATCACACCGGCACGGACGATCTCCTTCGGAGGCGTGTCCGGATCCGCCGCAAAAGGGCGGGGTTGCGGGTGCCGCCCGGCTCAGTGATCTCCGCGTCCCTCGCCCAGGCGCTCGAGCACGGCCCGCGCCATGGCTTCCTCGCCCAGGGCGTTGGGGTGCGCGGGGGCCGCGGGCGAGGCGGGCTGCAACGGCTCGATCCAGCGGTCCGTCGGGGCCTTGCACATGTCGTGGCCGCGCGTGGGACCGTAGGTGTCGACGTACTCCGCCCGGTTCCACTCCGCCACCAGACGGAGCATCAGGTTCAGTCGCTTCTCGGTGTCCCGCAAATAGGGGAAGTCCTTCGACGCGAACGGGACCGAGGGGGAGCAGCCGCTGCCGTCGTCGGGCAGGAGGTCCGGGTAGCCGACGACGAGCACTCGGGCGTGCGGTGCCCTGACGTGCACGGCCCGCAGCACACGGTCCACCTTCGGCGCCGTCTGCGCGATGGCGAGCGTCAACCGGTCGATCCCGGAGGAGGCGTAGGACCGCCGGCACGGATCGCCTGTCGGGTCCTCGGAGCTGAGGCGGGCGCAGGTGGCGATGATGGAGCCGAAACCGATGTCGTTGCCGCCGATCTGAACGGTCACCAGATCGGTGTCGCGCCGCACCGCGTCGAGCTGGGGCGCGTTGGTGCCCTGCGCCTTCCACATGTTGTCGGTCGTCGCTCCGCCGCAGCTCACGTCCTTGAACGCGGTCACGTGCCGCTCCGCCGCCACGAGCGAGGGGTAGTTGTGGTCGGAGCGGGCGCAGGCGGCGTCCACCTGCCGGGGGATGGCAGGGCCGGAGGTGTAGGAGTCCCCGAGTGACACGTAGTGCGTGTCGCGGCCGGGTTCCGCCCCGCGCGCCGCGGCAGGGGCCGTGGAGGCGGCGAAGAGGACGCAACCGCCGAGGGCCGCGCCCACGGCGAGCGGCCATCGGCGGCGTCTCGCCGCTCCAGATCCCGCCGCGCCAGGTGCCGCCGCTCCGTCCGGATTCGTGTCGTGCGCCATGGAAAGCCCGGCGTGCGCCATGGAAGTCCTCCCCCTGAGGCCGGAACGGCGCGCGGAGCCCGCGTCGGGCGGCGGCCGGCGCACGTTCGCCGGGGCCTGTATACCGGTCGCCGCGTCACCGGGGCCAGGGGTGGGACGCGGGCATTTCATGGCATGGCCGCTTCAAAGGGCCGGGCGCACGGTCCCCGCCGCGACGCACCAAAAGTTGGTTCGCTCGTTTTCTTGAACTATTCGTGTTTGCGGGGGTAGGTTCGACGCCATGACCGCATCCCGGACTCCGACCACCGCCGAGGAGCTGCGCGGTGCCGGCCTGCGGGTGACGGCGGCCCGCGTCGCGCTGCTGGAGACCGTCCGGGAAGGCGATCACCTCGGCGTCGAGGCGATCGCCTCCGGAGTGCGCGACCGCGTAGGACACATCTCGCTTCAAGCCGTGTACGAGGCCCTCCACGCGCTCACCGCGGCGGGGCTCATACGCCGTATCGAACCGGCCGGCAGCCCCGCCCGGTTCGAGGGACGCGTCGGCGACAACCACCACCACGTCGTGTGCCGGTCGTGCGGCGCCGTCGCCGACGTCGACTGCGCGGTCGGCGAGGCGCCCTGCCTGACCGCGTCCGACGACCACGGCTTCTCGATCGACGAGGCCGAGGTCGTCTACTGGGGCCTGTGCTCCGCATGTTCCACCGCCCGCAGTTCCTGAGCACCGTGATCCGCTCTCATCCGGAAGGATTGCCATGACCGAGAACCACGACGCAGTCGTCACAGACCCGAAGACGGAGGGTGGAGGCGGCGGCTGCCCCGTCGCGCACGGGCGCGCCCTGCACCCGACGCAGGGCGGCGGCAACCGCCAGTGGTGGCCGGAGCGGCTCAACCTGAAGATCCTCGCCAAGAACCCCGCCGTGGCCAATCCCCTCGGTGAGGAGTTCGACTACGCCGAGGCGTTCAAGTCCCTCGACCTGCAGGCGGTGAAGCGGGACATCGCCGAGGTGCTGACCACGTCGCAGGACTGGTGGCCCGCCGACTTCGGCAACTACGGCCCGCTGATGATCCGCATGGCCTGGCACAGCGCGGGCACCTACCGCATCAGCGACGGCCGCGGCGGCGCCGGCGCCGGCCAGCAGCGCTTCGCCCCGCTCAACAGCTGGCCGGACAACGGCAACCTCGACAAGGCCCGCCGTCTGCTGTGGCCGGTCAAGAAGAAGTACGGCCAGAGCATCTCCTGGGCCGACCTCATGATCCTCACCGGCAACGTCGCCCTGGAGCAGATGGGATTCAAGCCCTTCGGCTTCGGTGGCGGCCGCGAGGACGTCTGGGAGCCGGAGGAGGACGTCTACTGGGGTCCCGAGACCACCTGGCTCGACGACCAGCGCTACACCGGCGACCGCGAGCTGGAGAACCCGCTCGGCGCGGTCCAGATGGGCCTGATCTACGTCAACCCGGAGGGCCCGAACGGCAACCCGGACCCGATCGCCGCGGCCCGCGACATCCGTGAGACGTTCCGCCGCATGGCGATGAACGACGAGGAGACCGTCGCCCTGATCGCCGGTGGCCACACCTTCGGCAAGACCCACGGTGCGGGCCCGGCGGACCACGTCGGCGCGGACCCCGAGGCCGCCCCGCTGGAGGAGCAGGGCCTGGGCTGGAAGAGCACCTACGGCACCGGCAAGGGCGCGGACGCCATCACGTCCGGCCTGGAGGTCACCTGGACCGCCACGCCGACCCAGTGGAGCAACGGGTTCTTCAAGAACCTCTTCGAGTACGAGTACGAGCTCGAGCGGAGCCCGGCCGGCGCCCACCAGTGGGTGGCCAAGGACGCCCCGGAGATCATCCCCGACGCGCACGACCCGTCGAAGAGGCACCGCCCGCGGATGCTCACCACCGACCTGTCGCTGCGCTTCGACCCGATCTACGAGCCGATCTCCCGCCGGTTCTACGAGAACCCGGAGGAATTCGCGGACGCCTTCGCCCGCGCCTGGTACAAGCTCACCCACCGCGACATGGGTCCGAAGTCGCTGTACCTCGGTCCGGAGGTCCCGGAGGAGACCTTGCTGTGGCAGGACCCGCTGCCCCGGCGCGAGGGCGAGCTGATCGACGACGCGGACATCGCGACCCTGAAGACCAAGCTGCTCGACTCGGGCCTCACCGTGTCCCAGCTGGTCACCACCGCCTGGGCGTCCGCCTCCACCTTCCGCGGCAGCGACAAGCGCGGCGGCGCCAACGGCGCCCGCATCCGCCTCGCCCCGCAGCGTGGCTGGGAGGTCAACGACCCGGACCAGCTCGCCCAGGTGCTGCGCGTCCTCGAGGGCGTCCAGCAGGAGTTCAACGCCTCCTCCGGCGCCAAGCAGGTCTCCCTGGCCGACCTCATCGTCCTCGGCGGTGCCGCCGCCGTGGAGAAGGCCGCCAAGGAAGCCGGCTTCGAGGTCGAGGTGCCCTTCACCCCGGGCCGCGTGGACGCGGGCGAGGAGCACACCGACGTCGAGTCCTTCGAGGCGCTGGAGCCGACGGCGGACGGCTTCCGCAACTACCTGGGCAAGGGCAACCGCCTGCCGGGCGAGTACCTGCTGCTCGACAAGGCGAACCTGCTCACCCTGAGCGCCCCCGAGACGACCGTCCTCGTCGGCGGTCTGCGCGTCCTCGGCGCCAACCACCAGGGTTCGCAGCTCGGTGTCTTCACCAAGACGCCCGGCGTCCTCACCAACGACTTCTTCGTCAACCTGCTCGACCTGGGCACGACGTGGAAGGCGACCTCCGAGGACCAGACCACGTTCGAGGGCCGTGACGCCGCCACCGGCGAGCTGAAGTGGGCCGGCAGCCGGGTCGACCTCGTCTTCGGCTCCAACTCCGAGCTGCGCGCGCTCGCGGAGGTCTACGCCAGTGACGACGCGAAGGAGAAGTTCGTCAAGGACTTCGTCGCGGCGTGGGACAAGGTGATGAACCTCGACCGGTTCGACCTCGTCTGATCGTCCCGATCACGACGCCCGGGCAGGCCCGCACGGCCGGCCCGGGCGTCGTCCGTTTGTGGACACCGCATAGCCCGCCCCTCTCCGAATGAGACCAAAATCCGCTCACCCCTGAAATTCCGCTAAAAAGACGTATAAATTGTCTGGAAGTGGACGGTGGAAAGGGGACCCGGTCATGTCCATAAGGCCCGATGTCCCAGGACCGCCCGGTGCGACCATGCTCTCCCCCCAGTGGCCGCCGGACGCGGACCTGTTCGGACCGGCCCCGGTGATCTTCGCCTCCCTGAGCGGTCCCGGGCACATCGTGGAGACCGCGAACTCGGCGTTCTTCGACATCGTCTGCGGCGGCCGGAGGCGGACCGGCGTACCGATCGTCGAGCTGATGCCCGGTGCGGCTCTGCAGGGCGTGATCAACCGCATCCGAGAGGTGTACCGCACCGGCGTTCCCTACCGCACCCGGGACAAACGGCTTGTCCTCGGGGAGCCGGGGGCGGAGCAGGAGAGGATCTTCGACCTCACCTATGAGCCCCGGCGGGACGCCGTGGGCAGGGTCGACGGGGTCGTGGTGATCGCCATGGACACCACCGCCTACCGTGACACGCAGCTGCTGGCGGCCGAGCAGCGCGCCCTGCTGGAGCAGATCGCGCGCGAGGCCCCGCTGCAGGAGATTCTCACCGGCATGGCCAGGACGATCGAGGACTTCTCCCCGGGCCTGCTCGTCTCGGTGCTGCTCGTCGACGCCGACGGCCGGCGGCTGCGGCACGGCACCGGCCCGAGCCTGCCCGACTTCTACAACGAGGCGATCGACGGGGTCCCGATCGGAGAGGGCCAGGGATCCTGCGGCACCACCGCGTACCGGCGCGCCCCGGTGGTCTGTACCGACATCGCCACCGATCCACTGTGGGCGGAGTACCGCGAGCTGGCGAAGCGGGCGGGGGTCGGGGCCTGCTGGTCCACCCCGATCCTGAGCACGGACGGCCGGTTGCTGGGCACGTTCGCCATGTACCACCGGACGCCGAAGATCCCGGAACTGAAGGACCTGGCCCTCGGCGCCGCCTTCACGCGCGTCGCGGCCCTGGCCATCGAGCGGCACCAGGCCGTGGCGGCGGGCCGAGCCGCGCGGCAGCGTGAGACCTCGGCCCGCGAAGACCTGGCCTTCGTCCTGGAGGCGAGCACCGCCATCGCGCGCGAACAGCACTACGCGAACAGTCTGCGGCGTCTGGCCCAGCTGACGGTCCCGGGACTGGCGCAGCTGTGCGCCGTCTACGTGGCCGACGGCGGCCACCGCAGCCGGATCGCCTCCGCGGCCGCGCCCCGGGCGGACGAGAAGCTGCTCGTGGCACCGGAGTGGTGCGAGGTGGTGGACCGCGCGGTCGCCCGCGTGCTGGCCTCCGGCACGACGGAGACCGGGTCCCTCCTCCTCCGCCCCGGCACAGTGCCCGGCGGGCGCGGAGCCGGTTACCTGTGCGTACCGCTCACGGCTCGCGGGTCCACGTTCGGTGCCCTGGCGCTGCTGGCCGTCGACCGGGACTGGGACGGCCACGTCGTCGCACTGGCCGAAGAACTCGCCGGCCGGGCGGCCATGAGTGCGGACAACGCCCGCCAGTTCACGCACCGGGTGCGGCTCGCGCACGAGCTCCAGGCCGGGCTGCTGCCACCGAAGCTGCCGCACGTGCCGGGCGCGGCCCTGGCGGCCTCGTACCATCCGGCCGGCGAGGGCCTCGACGTCGGCGGCGACTTCTACGACGTCTTCCCTCTGCCCGGCGACCGGTGGGCCGTCATGATCGGCGACGTGTGCGGTCACGGAGCGGTGGCCGCCACCACGACCGGTATGGTCCGGCACACGGCACGTGCGGTCGCCCGTCTGCTGCGCGACCCCGTGTCCGTGGTCGCCGCGATCAACGACGCTCTGGCCGAGCACACCGAGGGCCAGGACCTGTTCGTGTCGCTCGTCTACGGCGAGCTGCGGCACACCGCCACCGGACAGGCGGTGACCCTCATGCGCGCCGGCCATGTGCCGCCGCTCGTGCGCCGCGCAGGCGGCACCGTCGAGCGGCTCGTGCCGCCCGGCCTGCTGCTGGGCCTCGGCCTGGGCGGTGTGGGATCACCCGCGCGCGTCGACCTGCACCCGGGCGACGGCCTGGTCCTCGTCACGGACGGCATCACCGAAGCGCGGTCCCCGGAGGGCGAGCTGTTCGGTGAGGAACGGCTGGCCGACACGCTGACCACGGTTCCGCCCACCGCCGCCGCCCTGCTGGAGTCCGTCACCACCGCCGTCGCCGCCTTCACGCACGACACCTCCCTGGACGACCAGGCCGCGCTGGTCGTGACCGCCGTATGAGGTGATCCGAGGACGGGCGCTACGGTTCGCGGTGCTCGTGTGCCGCTCGTTCCAGTTCCGCGGCCTCCGCCTCGGCCAGTCGGCTCTCGGCCTCCACATCGATGGAGCGTGTCAGCAGCCAGTACAGCAGCGCGGCGACCGGCAGTCCGACGAACAGGGAGATGTCGGCTCCGCCGAGCGCCTCGGCGGCGGGCCCGACGTAGAGGTTCGCGACGGAGAAGAACGGCACCATGGCGGCGAACCCGACCAGGTACGCGATGATGCCGTGCCACCCCCAGCGCCCGTAGATCCCGCGCGGCTTGAAGATCTCGGCGATGGCGTAGTGGCCGCGGCGCACCACGTAGTAGTCCATGAGGTTGACCGCGGTCCACGGGATGAACAGGTAGAGCACCAGCAGCAGGAAGTTGTTGAAGTTCTGGAGGAAGTCCGACGTCGCGGACAGTGCGCCGATCAGGGAGAGCGCCGCGGTCAGTCCGATGGTCACCAGCCGTACGGCGAGCGTCGGGCGCACCCTTCTGAAGGAGTCGATGGCGCTGATGAGCGTCAGCGACCCGCCGTACATGTTCAGCGCGGTGACCGACACCAGCCCCAGCGCGGCGAACAGCAGCACGATGGCGCCGAATCCGCTGAACACCTTGTCGCCCGCGGCGTCGATCGAGCGGATCGTGTCGAAGTCCTTGCCCGCCCAGGCGGCGAGCAGCGTCCCGAGCACCATCAGCCAGATGCCGCCGAGCGCCGACCCGAAGTAGGTCCAGTAGAAGGTCTTGCGGACCGTCACGTCCGGCGGGAGGTACCGCGAGTAGTCCGAGACGTAGATGGCCCAGCTGATCTGGTAGCCGGCCACCACGCCGAACTGGGCGAGGAACGGCGTCCACCGGAAGGCGCCGAGGTCGAAGGAGCCCGGCGGGTAGTGCAGGGTGACCAGGATGCCCACCGTGAAGATCCCGAAGACGACCAGGAAGGTGTACGTCAGCACCTGCTCGGCCCGGTGGATGACGTCGTAGCCCACCAGCGCGACGAGGAAGGCGACGACGGTGACCACGACCACCCACAGGTCGACGCCTCCGTGCAGCGTGGTGTGCAGGGCGTCCCCGGCCAGGATGGTGTTGAAGACGTTGAACCCGGCGTACTGCAGGTAGGCGAAGAGCCACACCAGAAGGGCCCCGACATAGCCGAACTGGGGCCGCGACTGGATCATCTGGGGCAGCCCCAGTTGCGGGCCCTGGGCCGAGTGGAAGGCCATGAAGAAGGTGCCGACGACGGTCCCCGCCACGATCGCGATGAGCGACCAGACGAGGTTGCCGCCCTCGGTGATGCTGATCAGTCCCACCGCCAGCGTGGCGATCTGCGCGTTCGACATGAACCACAAGGGCCCGAGGTGCCACAGCTTGCCGTGGCGTTCGTCGAGTGGGACGTAGTCGATGGAGCGGATCTCCAGGCCCGGCATCCGCGGCTCTGCTGATGTGCTTGTCACGGCGCCTCCTGCGTGCCGGTCCGCCCGGTCACACGATCTTCCCCTGATCGCGCCTGGTCAAGAGGTGCGTCGCAACGCCCCCCGTTCCTCCTCACGGGGCGGTGCGACGAGGGACACCTGCGGCAGGCCGCTGTGCGACCTGTGCCCTGTTCGTTCTGTTTGTCCTAGGGGGATGGGGTTACCCGCCCAGTGACGACGCTCAGAGGAGGGCAGTGCCGTGAGCAATGCGACGATGGAACGCAAGGAGGCGGCGAGGCTTCCGGAAGGCGACGTGGTCCGCGTCCTGCTGGAGCAGCACGCACGTATCCGAGACCTGTTCGACGACGTGAAGAGTGCGCGGGGCGAACAGAAGAAGCAGACGTTCGACGAGCTGAGGGCGCTGCTGGCGGTGCACGAGACCGCGGAGGAGCTGATCCTGCGCCCCACCGCGAAGAGGACGGCCGGTGACGCCGAGGCCGAGGCCCGCAACCACGAGGAGGAGGAGGCCAACAAGGTCCTCGCCGAGCTGGAGAAGATGGACGTCACCAGCGCCGAGTTCGACGCGAAGCTCGCCGCCTTCGAGAAGGCCGTCATCGACCACGCCGAGCACGAGGAGCGGGAGGAGTTCCCCGCGGTGCGGCGCGGTTGCGACGAGGAGCAGCTCAAGGGCCTCGGGGCAAGGCTGCAGATGGTCGAGAAGGTGGCACCGACCCATCCGCACCCCACCGCTGCGGGATCGCCCGCGGCCCAGTTGCTGACCGGTCCCTTCGCGTCCATGGTCGACCGGGTGAAGGACGCGATCACCGGATCGTCGGGCCGCACCTGAGACTTGCGGGCGCACGCTCGACGCGTGCGCACCGGCAGACGGGCGACGCCACCGCCGGCGGACACCGGCGGTGGCGTCGCCCTGTCAGCGGGCACCGTCAGGGCTCCTGCGTGTCGCCGTCGCCCTCCCCGCGCTGCTGCCGGGAAGGCCGGGGCGGATGGGCCGCGCCCGTACCGCCCGGCTGGCCGCCCCCGGTGGTGCCGTAGCCGCCGGGAACGCCGGGCGCCATGTCGGCGTCCGCGTCCTCTTCCGTCACACGGCGCCGGGCCCTGACGCCCGCCCGGCGCTCCGGGTAGGGGTACTCGAACGGACGCGAAGCGGCGCGCCGGTCCTCGGCCTCGCGCTGCTCCCGGGCGGCCTGCTCGGCCGTCCGCCGCTCGTCACTGTCGTGGTTGCGGTGCTTGTCGTTCATGTGCGCCGAGTACCCAGAGCCGTCGTCGACAACGCGCCCTTCGTCCGGCGACGCGCATGTGTCAGGTGAGGGTGGCAGCCTGCTTCCTCGTGTTCCCGGGCGCGTTCTCGCGGCGCGGGAGCAGCAGCGGGGTGGCGAGGAGGAGGATCCCGGCGATCGCGATCGCGGTGCGGGCGCCGGTGACGGCGGCCAGCAGACCCCACAGAGCGGTCAGGGCCGCGATGGCGGCGCTGCTGCTGACCGACCACGCGGCCAGGGTACGGGCGACCCGGTCGGGGCCGGTGTGGTCGAGCCGGTAGGTGGCCAGCACCGGGTTGAACACGCCGATGCAGGTGACCAGGCCGAGTTGCACGGCGATGACGAGGACGATCCCGGGGACACCGGGCCGGACGAACGCCAGTCCGACAGGCCAGCACGCACGCAGCACCCCTGCGGTGAGCATCACCTTGTGCTGCCCGAACCGCGCCACGAGCCGGCGCGCCAGGCGTGAGCCGACGAGACCACCGACACAAGGGGCCGCGAACGCGAGACCGTACTGCCAGGGCGTGAACCCGAGGCGGCCCAGCAGGAGCACGGCGAGCAGCGGCTCGGAGGCCATGATCAGGCCGTTGACCGCGATCGTGTTGAGGAACAGCGGGCGCAGCGCGGGGTGGGTGAGGATGTGGCGCCATCCTTCGAGGAGATCGCCTGCGCGCAGCCGCGGCGCGCCGGTCCGCGCAGGGCGCGGTTCCGTCCCGCCGATGGCGCGGATGCCCAGCGCCGAGAGCAGGTAACTGACCGCATCGGCCACCACGGTCGTCACCGGGCCGAACATCCCGATCGCCGCCCCGCCGAGCGGCGGTCCGACCACCGTCGCGCTCCACATCGTGGACTCGAACCGGCCGTTCGCGACGAGCAGGTCCTCCCGGGGCACGAGCGCCTTCAGATACGCCCCGCCGGCCGCGTTGAAGGCGATGTTGGCCGCGGCGACCACGACGGAGACGACAAGCAGTTGGGCGAAGGTGAGCCGGCCGAGCGCGAACGCGGCGGGAACACTCATCAACGCGGCGAACCGGGTCAGGTCCATCGCCACCATGACCGGCCGTTTACGCCGGAACTCCACCCATGGACCGAGTGGCACCGCCACCACGGCTCCCACTGCCCGCCCCGCCGCGGACAGCGCCGCCACCTGGGTCGGCCCGGAGTGCAGCACCAGAACCGCCAGCACGGAGAACGCGCCGAACCCGAGCCCTGTGCCGTACGAGCTGACCGCATACGCCGCCCACAACCAGCCGAACCGCCGCCCCAGTGCCCGTCTCCCCGCCATACCCGACGCACCTCTCGCCGCCCCGAACAACCTGCCGCTGACCGTCGGCATCAAAGCGAGTGGCAGATGGCGAGATCAAACAACCGATCCAACAGGAAGGCACAACCTTTCGTTGTGCGCATACGGTGGGCTGCGTGGATCTCGATGCCGTGCACAGCTCCGTCGCACCTTCGTGGCCGCGCTGACGCGTCCCGCACTGGACGATCGGGGGCCTCCACCTACCGCGACAGCCTGGTTATCCGCCCGTCGACGGGGGCACCCGGTGTGCCGGGCGAGCCCTCGTGGGGTCGCCGTATCCAGCCGAATCCACAAGGAGGCAGCGGACATGGGCCATGGAGGGAACGTCATCAACGAACTGATGACGGACCATCGGGAAGTGGAGGAGCTCTTCGGCCGGATCGAGGCACTTCCGCCCGGTGACAAGAACCGCAAGGTGTACGCCGATCAGGCCGTCATGGAGCTCGTGCGTCACTCGGTGGCCGAGGAGGCCTACCTCTACCCGGCCGTACGGCAGTTCCTGCCCGACGGGGACGCGGTGGCAGACAAGGAGCTCGAGGACCACGCCAAGGCCGAACAGATCATGAAGGATCTGGAGCGCCACGAGGCCGACGACCCCGAGTTCGACCGGCTCATCGGGATGCTCATGACCGAGATCCGGTCCCATGTGGCCGACGAGGAGGGGAACCTCTTCCCGAGGCTCGGCGAAACGGCTTCCGCCGAAGCCCTCGACGAGCTGGGCGACAAGGTCCGGCGGGCGAAGCAGACCGCGCCGACCCGCCCGCACCCCGCCGCCCCGGACAAGCCCCCGGCCAACAAGCTGCTCGCGCCCGGCGCCGGCCTCGTGGACCGTATCCGTGACGCGCTCACGGGGCGCGGAGAGAAGGACTGACCGGTCGGCGGTTCACCGGTCGGGCCGGTCGGCGCGGGAGCGGATCTCGTACCGGCTGAGCGCCTGCCGCAGCTGGTTCAGCTCGGGGTCGGGCAGGGCATCACCCTGTGCGAACCTCAGGATGTGCTCGGCGACGACCCGCAGCTTGGTGTTGGTGTGCTGGGAGACGTCGCGCAGGACGCGCCATGCCTCCTCCGGCGCGATCCGTCCCAGCACGACCACGGCGCCCATGGCCTGGTCGATGGTGGCATGGGAGGTCACCGCCTGCCGCAGCTGCGCGTTCTCCTCGTGCAGCCGCTCGTTCTCCGTCGCCAGGTCGGCGGGGGAGAGCAGGTGCGCGGGCAGGCGCGGAGGGTACCGCTTGGATATCGCGTGGAACGCCATGGTGTGCCCCTGGATGAACGAGTGGCCGCAGTTCCAGCTTCCCCCAGGTCGGCGTCGCGGACGACCCGGATGCGCGGGGTCCCCGTCGGCCGCGCCCGTGCCTAGGCGCTGCGCGGCCGACGGGCCGTCCTCTTCTCCGCCGTCTTCTTTGCCGCGGCCCCTTTCGCCGCGGTCTTCTTCTGTGCCGTGTCCTTCCGCGTGGCGCTCTGCGCCCCGGCCTTCGGGGCGGTCTTCGCCGCGGGCTTCTTCGTGGTCTTCTTCCCGGCCGTCTTCTTCGCCGCGGTCTTCTCGGCGGGCTCCTTCTTCGCCGCCCTGCCGACGGTGGCCTTCTTCTCCGGCAGCTCGTGGACCTCGGCCTCCGTCTCCTCGCCGCGGAAGGCCTTCGCCTGGGCCACGGACGCCTGGAGCGCGGTCATCAGATCCAGCACCTTGCCGGGCCCCGCCTCCGGCTCAGGCATCTCGGGCGGCGCCTGCCCCTCACGCCGGGCCTCGATCACCTGCTCGAGCGCTTCGGTGTAGTGGTCGACGAAGTCGGGGCCCTGGAGGTCCTCACGGGTCATACGGTCGATCAGATGTTCCGCCTCGGTGATCTCGTCGTCGGAGAGCCGGACCTGCTGCGGAGCCAGCTCCCCCGGGTCGCGGATCTCGTCGGGCCACCGCATCGCGTGCAGCACGATCGCCTCGTCCCGCACCCTCAGCAGCCCGAGCCTCTCCCGGCCGTGCCAGGCGAACTTCGCCACCGCGACCTTCGATGTCCGCTCCAGCGCCTTGCGCAGCAGCGCGTACGGCTTCGCGGCGACCGTGCCGGACGCCTGCAGGTAGTAGCCCTCGCCGATGCGCAGCGGGTCGATCGACCCGGCCGGCACGAACGCGGCGATCTCGATGGCCTTCGCCGTGGGCAACGGCAGCTCACGCAGCTCCTCGTCGAGCACGGGCACGACCCGCTCCCTGGACAGCTCGTAGCCCTTGCCGATCTCCTCGGGCGGGACCTCACGGTCCTCCAGCTCGCAGTACTTGCGCACCCGGACCCGGCCCATGTCCTCCAAGTGGTACTGGTGGAAGCGCACACTGTGGTCCTCGGTCGCGGGCACCACGTTGACCGGAATCGTGACCAGACCGAAGCTGATCGCTCCCGACCAGATGCTCCGGGGCATCGCAGACCTCCGTGACATGCCCCGAGGGCACCAGCGTACGAAGGGCGCGGGCGCGTGGCACGGTGAAGCGGTCCGCAGGACTGACGACGACCATGACCGGCGAGCACCCGGTGAACCCTGGCGAAACTGTTGGTGTCCGCACCTGTCGCAGGGCCGTTCGGGCGTACGGTGCTGCCTAGCATGAGTGACGCGCCCGCCACCCGGGCGCGTCGGTACGTTCGCACGTCGTCCGGGGAGGCGCGGAGCAAAATGCCGGTGCCCGGCCTCGCATCACGGCGGGCCCGACTCTGGGCCGCGGGCGGAGCTCTCCTCGCCCTCGTCCTGGCGACGGCGCTGCTGGCCACCACCCTCGGCGGAGCCCGGCGCGCGCGGGCCGCCGCCGACGACGGGCTGCCGCACACCACCGTCGAGGTGTCACCGAGCGGCTGCGGACGGGGCTGGGACCGGCCGGTCCCCGGCCTGCAGGTCTTCGATCTGCACAACACCTCCAGCGGCCCCGCCGAGGTCTACCTCGAGGACGCCCGCACCAGGGCCGTCTACGGCGAGATGGAGGGCCTGGCACCGGGCACGACCCGGACGTTGACCCTGCGCCTCGGCAAGGGTTCGTACGCCTTCACCTGCGTGCCCGACGACGCCGACGCGGTCACCGGTCCCACCGTCCGCATCACCTCGGGACGGTCCGGGCCCGCGGCGGCCCCGGTCACCGAGCACGACCTGATCCCCCTGGCGATCGACTACCAGAAGTGGGTCGCGGGCGGCTTGGACGAGGTCGTACGGCTGACCGGACGGCTGAACGACGCCATCGACCGAGGCGACCTCGAGGAGGCCAGGGCCGCCTGGCTTCCCGCGCATCTGGAGTACGAGCGGCTGGGCGCGGCGTACGACGCCTTCGGCGACGCGGACAAGCAGATCAACGGAACGGACGCGGGGCTCGCCGGGGGCGTCCACGACCCGTCGTTCACCGGTTTCCACCGCATCGAGTACGGCTTGTGGCACGGCCGGACCGTCACCGGCCTGCGCGCCCCGGCGGGCGCCCTCGTCAAGGCGGTCACCGCGCTGCGCGACGGCTGGGCGCAGGCCCGTATGGACCCGGCGCAGCTGGGCCTGAGGGCACACGAGATCCTGGAGAACACCGTGCAGTTCGAGCTGACCGGGCGGACCGACTACGGCAGCGGCAGCAACCTCGCCACCGCCCGCGCCAACCTCGACGGCACCCGCGCCGTGCTGTCCCGGCTGCGCCCCCTGCTCACCACGCGGTACCCGGACCTGCCCGGCCTCGAGCGGGAACTGGACCGCGCCCAGCACACGCTGGACGGCTTCCACCACGGGGAGAGCTGGACGCCGCTCGACCGCCTGGACCGCTCGCAGCGCGAGCAGGTCGACGCGGTCCTCGACGACCTGGTCGAGCGACTCGCCTCGGTGGCGACACTCTGCGACCCGCGGAGGACGGTGTGAGCGCGTCCGTGGACACCAGTGGGGTGGGGCGGCGCGGCTTCCTGCGCGGTGCGGCCCTCGCGGGCGCCGGGCTCGCCGCGGGCGGCGCGGCGGCCCCGGCCGCCGCCGGCGGCGCGAGTGCGTCGCCCGTCGCGCCGTTCCACGGCACCCACCAGCAGTCGGTGCTCGCCGCCCCGCGCCGGGTGACCGCGTTCGCCGCCCTCGACGTGACCGCCCAGAACCGCGCCGACCTGGTCGACCTCCTGCGCACCCTCACCGCCCGCGCCCGCTTCCTCACCTCGGGCGGCACGCCCTCGCCCGTCGGCATCACCGGCCCGCCCGCCGACTCCGGCATCCTCGGCGAGCGGCTGCCCTCCGGTGCGCTGGCGGTGACCGTCGGCGTCGGCGCATCCCTCTTCGACGACCGCTTCGGCCTCTCCGCTCGCCGCCCGCGCAGGCTGACGACGATGCCGTCCTTCCCGGACGACGACCTCAGACCCGAGTGGTGCCACGGCGACCTCAGCCTCCAACTGCACGCCGACGACACGGACACCGTGTTGCACGCCCTGCGCGACATCGCCCGGCACACCCGTGGCGGCCTGCAGGTCCGCTGGCGCCTCGACGGATTCTCCAGCCCGCCCCGTCCCTCGGGCACACCGCGCAACCTGATGGGCTTCAGGGACGGCACGGCCAACCCGGACGCCACCGACGCCCGCGAGATGAACCGCCTGGTGTGGGTGGGCCCCGGCCTGGGTGAACCGGACTGGGCCGTCGGCGGCAGCTACCAGGTCGTCCGGCTGATCCGCATGCTCGTGGAGTTCTGGGACCGGGTCTCCCTCACCGAGCAGGAGCGGATGTTCGGCCGGTCCCGGGAGACCGGCGCGCCCCTGGACGGGAACGCGGAGCACGACACACCCGACTACGCGAACGACCCCAAGGGCGACGTCATCCCCCTGGACGCCCACATACGCCTGGCCAACCCGCGCACGGCGGCCACGGCCGACCAGCGGATCCTGCGCCGCGGCTACAACTACGACGCGGGCCTGGACAGCAACGGCAACCTCGACATGGGGCTGTTGTTCTGCTGCTACCAGCAGGACCCCGCCCGGCAGTTCGAGACCGTGCAGCGCCGCCTCGCGGGCGAACCCCTCACCGACTACATCAAGCCATTCGGCGGCGGCTACTTCTTCGCGCTGCCCGGTGTGCGGGACAGCGGTGACTGGTACGGACGGGAACTGCTGGCCGGGACGTCCTGAACGTGTATGGGCCGCCGCCGAGTCAACAGGCGGTCAAGTTTTTCCTTGGCTTCCCTGACCCGGTGTTCACTTGACCGCCACCGTGCCTCCAGCATCGTGCCGTTCTTTGAGCAGAGCATCCCTGACCGTATGGCGCAATAACGTTCGTGCCCGGAAGGTGAACCAGCATGGCCAGCAGAGGTAGACGAGCAACGATGAGGAGCCTCGGCGCGCTCGCGGGCGCCGCCGCGCTCACGGCCCTGGGGGCCGGCGCGCCCGCCTGGGCTGCAGCGCCGGACGGCCACGGGACCGACTCCTCGACGGCCACGCCCATCAAGCACGTGGTCGTCCTCTTCGACGAGAACATCTCCTTCGACCACTACTTCGCGACCTATCCGAAGGCCGCCAACACCGACGGCACGAAGTTCACGGCGTCGAAGAAGACCCCGAAGGACATCGACACCCTGGCGAACGCCGGGCTGCTGACGAAGAACCCCAACCAGTACGCGCCCAAGCGGCTCACCCCGTCCCAGGCCATGACCTGCGACCAGAACCACGCCTACGGGCCCGAGCAGTACGCGTACAACGGCGGCAAGAACGACCAGTTCGTCCAGAACACCGACTCCGGCAAGTGCTCCGGCAACCTGTTCGGCGAGCCGGGCCTGGTCATGGACTACTACGACGGCAACACGGTGACCGGGCTGTGGAACTACGCCCAGCACTACGCCCTCAACGACCGTTCCTACAGCTCGGTCTACGGCCCGTCCACGCCCGGCGCGCTCAACCTGGTCGCGGGTCAGACGCACGGCGTCATCTCCGTGGACCCCGCCTCCGGCACCGAGAACCCCAAGCAGACCTCGACGCCGGACTCGTACACCGTCGTCTCGCCGGACGCCAAGGGCGTCGGCACGGTCATCAACGACCCGGACCCGGCTTACGACGACTGCTCCGGCAAGGACCACACCAGCAAGAACGCGCTGGCCGCGATGCAGGGCCAGAACATCGGTGACCTGCTCAACTCCAAGAACGTCAGCTGGGGTTGGTTCCAGGGCGGCTTCCGCCCGTCCACCGCGTGGGACGGCAAGCAGGGCGACTACGCCAAGTGCGACACCACGCACACCAACGTCGGCGGTGCCGCCGTCGTCGACTACAGCCCGCACCACTCGCCGTTCGAGTACTACAAGTCGACGTCCAACCCGCACCACCTGCCGCCGAAGAGCGTCGACGAGATCGGCCACAACGGGCAGGCGAACCACAACTACGACCTGACCGACTTCGACGCGGCCCTGAAGGCGGGCAAGCTGCCGGCGGTCAGCTTCCTCAAGGCCGCCGAGTACCAGGACGGTCACGCGGGATACTCGGACCCGATCGACGAACAGCACTTCCTGGTGAGCGAGATCAACGCCATCCAGAAGTCGCCGCAGTGGAAGTCCACGGCCGTCGTCATCGCCTACGACGACTCCGACGGCTGGTACGACCACGCCTACGCCAAGCCGCGCAACGGCTCCACGGACACCTCCACCGGCTCCAACGGCAAGGCCACCGACAGCCCGGCCTGCCAGGCGGGCCCGGCCCCGGCCGGCGGCTACCAGGACCGCTGCGGCCCCGGCACCCGTCAGCCGCTGCTCGTGGTCTCCCCGTACAGCAAGGTCAACAAGGTCGACCACACGCAGACCGACCAGTCCTCGATCATCCGCTTCATCGAGGACAACTGGCACACCGGCCGGATCGGTGACCACTCCTTCGACGCCACCGCCGGCTCGCTCGCGGGCATGTTCGACTTCCGGCACCCCAACAACAAGCAGGTGCTGCTGAACACGGACGGCTCGGTGCAGTCGGTCGCCCCGATCCACCCGGTGAAGGCCGTGGCGACCAGCATCACCCCCGGCCCGGCGATGCAGAACACGGCCGCCAGCACGGACGCCTCGTCGTTCCCCGCCCTCCCGGTGGGCATCGCGGCGGGCGCCCTCGTCGCGGCCGGCGCCACCGGCACCGTCCTCACCCTGCGCCGCAGGGAGCGCGCGGGCGCCTGATCCGGCACACGCGCACACATGAGCGGTGGCCCCGGCGATCCCGGGGCCACCACCCGTTTCTACCGGCCACGGTGGGCTCGGGCTCCTCATCGACGCCGGCCTCATGGTGCGGGTCGCACCCGACCGCCTCGATGAGGTGGGGCGCACGCCGGCCGCGCACCCCGCGGTGCACGGCGCCTTCGCCACCACCCGCGCGGCCGACCTGCACCTCGCGATCTGGGTACGGGGCCTGGAACACCTCTACCGGTTCATCACACGGGACCTCGGCGGCCTCGGGGTCGACGGCGCCGAGACCGTGATCGTGGGCCACGCGGTGAAACGCCCCGGGAAGGGGCCAGGCGGCAGAGCCGGGTGAACCGTGCGCGGCGCGCGCTTACCCTGGACGCCGGCCCGGACCGACCGGGCCTGTGGCGAACGCGTTCAGACAGGCAGGTCGACGATGACGGACTCCTCCGACAGCAGACCCGGGGGACGGCAGTTCCAGGTGGAGCCGCACGGCCTCGACGTGATCGGCGACGCCGAGCGCAAGGGCACTCCGCGGACGCTGTTCTGGCCGTGGTTCGGGGCCAACGTCTCCGTCCTGGGACTCAGTTACGGCGCCTTCGCGCTCGGCTTCGGAATCTCCTTCTGGCAGGCACTGGCAGCCGGGGCGATCGGGATCGTCTTCTCCTTCCTGCTCTGCGGTTTCATAGCGGTCGCGGGCAAGCGCGGCTCGGCCCCGACGATGGTGCTCAGCCGCGCCGCGTACGGTGTGCGCGGCAACCGGCTGCCGTCGGTGATCTCCTGGATGCTCACCGTCGGCTGGGAGACGGTCCTGACCGCACTCGCCACCCTGGCCACCGCCACCGTCTTCGGACGGCTCGGCTGGGGCGGCGGCACCGGGACCAAGGTGGTGGCGCTCGTCCTGGTCGGCGCGCTGACCGTCGTCGGCGGCGTCATGGGTTTCGACCTGATCATGCGCCTGCAGACCGTGATCACCGTGGTCACGGGCGTGCTCACCGTCGTGTACATCGTCCTCGTCGCCGACCACATCCACTGGCACACGGTCAGTGCACATCCGGCCGGCTCCGCCCAGGAGTTCATCGGCGCCCTGGTCTTCATGATGACGGGCTTCGGGCTCGGCTGGGTCAACGCGGCCGCGGACTACTCCCGTTACCTGCCGCGCACCTCCTCGAGCCGCGGCGTGATCGGCTGGACCACCTTCGGCGCCTCGGTCGCCCCCCTGCTCCTGCTGGTCTTCGGGCTGCTGCTGGCGGGCTCGTCCGACACCCTCAGCAAGGCCGTCGCCGCCGACCCGATCGGCGCGTTGACCACGATCCTGCCGACCTGGTTCCTGGTCCCGTTCGCGGTGGTCGCGGTACTCGGCCTGGTGGGCGGCGCGGTGCTGGACATCTACTCGTCGGGCCTGGCGCTGCTCTCCGCCGGGCTGCGGATTCCCCGCCCCCTGGCCGCGCTGGTCGACGGCGTCCTGATGATCGCGGGCTCGGTCTACATCGTCTTCTTCGCCGGCGACTTCCTCGGCCCGTTCATGGGCTTCCTGACGACGCTCGGCGTCCCCATCGCGGCCTGGTGCGGCATCATGCTCGCCGACCTGGCCCTGCGCCGCCGCGACTACCACGAGGGCGACCTCTACCGTCCGCGCGGCCGCTACGGCGATGTCCCGCTCACCCCCCTGCTGCTGACCCTCGCCGCCACGGCGATCGGCTGGGGCCTGGTGACGAACACCGCCGCGAGCTGGCTGGACTGGCAGGGCTATCTCCTCGGCCCCCTGGGCCTCGGCGGCACCTCGGGCGCTTGGGCGTACGCCAACCTCGGCGTTCTCGCGGCCCTCGCGGTGGGCTTCCTCGGCACTCTCGTCCTCGGCCGCGGGCGTGCGCACCGGCAGGAGCGGGAGGCCATGGGCCGGACGGCGGACGAAGGCGCACCGATCGCATGACCGCCGCCGACCTGCTCGCCGTGATCGACATGCAGCGCGTCTTCGCCGATCCCGCGAGCCCCTGGGCCGCCCCCCGTTTCCGGGAGGCGGCGGACGGGGTACGGCGCCTGCTGCCCGCCTTCGGGGAACGCGTCACCTTCACCCGCTTCCTGGCACCCCGGACGCCCGAGGGCGCCTGGCGGGCGTACTACGAGCAGTGGCCTTTCGCCCTGCAACCGCCTCAGGCCCCGCTGTGGCGGCTGACCGACGACTTCGCCCCCGTGGCGCGGCACGTGGTGGACGCGACCACGTTCGGCAAGTGGACGCCCGAACTGGCCGGGCGGGTCGGACCCGAGGGCCGTCTGGTGCTGGCCGGTGTCAGCACCGACTGCTGCGTGCTGTCCACGGCTCTTGCCGCCGGGGACGCGGGAGTCGAGGTGCTGGTGGTCGCCGACGCCTGCGCGGGCGCCGACGACACCGCCCACGACCGGGCGCTGCGCGTGATGGACCTGTACCGTCCGCTGATCCGGGTGGTCACCACCGGGGAACTGCTCGAGGAGCGGCGGGACTGACAGACGTCCCCCTCGACGGCCGTTCCCGCCTGCGCGTCAGTCGTGCCCCTGACCGGGCCGACACCTGATCCGTGCGGCATGCATGGCCCGGCGCGGGATGGGTACGTGGGCGGGAGTGCGCCCGGAGCCACTGGTTCCGGGGCCTCCCGCCCGCACCTACCTGGGGATTTGCCATGGACACTCCGGACAAGAACCACCACCCGACCGCGGCCCAGGCGGCACTGGACACCCTTGCGGTGGATGCCGGGGACGCGGAGGCGCTGGACACGCTGGCCGGGAGCGATGTGCTCGTCCCCGTGCCGGACGACGCCAGCGAGGAGGACGCCAACAACCCGAACACCGTCGCGCTGCCCGTCCTGGAGCAGCCGGACGGCGAACAGACCGTGCCGGTGTTCACCTCGGAGACGGAGATGGCGGACCTGCTGCCGTTCGTCTCCCGCTACCGCCTGGTGCCGCTCGGCGCGCTCGCGTCCCAGTGGCCCACCGGCGACCTCACCCTGACCATCGACGCTGCCTCCCCGCACGGCCTGACCCTCAATTCGGACGGGGTGCGTCACCTGCTGGCCCGGCCGTAGGGCCGGCGCGCACGGCGGCGTCGGGGGTGGCGGCCCGCGACGCCCTGGAGCAGCGCACCGGCTGTGCGGAGGCGGGCCGGGCCGCGCGGTCCACAATGACCGCATGAGTTGGATCTCCGGCGTCGCCGGTGCCCTGGTCCTGGTGGCCGTGCTGTCCAGCATCGTACGCACTCTCGTGGTGCCCCGCGGGCTGTACTCGATCCTCGTGTACCGGCTCTGGTGGGCACTGAGGCGGCTGCTGCGGCTGGCCGCGCCGAGCGGCCGCTACGAGGACATCGACCGGGCACAGACCTGGCTCGCCCCGCTGATCCTGATCGGCATGCTCGCCATCTGGCTCGGTGGGGCGCTCGTGGGTTACGGCCTGCTGCTGTACTCCGTGTCCCCACTGAGCTGGAGCAATGCGTTCCGTGAGGCGGGCTCCAGCCTGTTCACGCTCGGCTTCGCCAGCGGTATGCGGCTGCGGCTGTCCGCGCTGGACTTCGTCGCTGCGGCCACCGGGCCCGTGGTCATCGCCCTGCAGATCGCCTACCTGCCCACCCTGTACGCCGCCTACAACCGCCGTGAACTGGAGGTCACCCTGCTGCAGTCCCGGGCCGGCGAGCCCGCCTGGGGCCCGGAGATCCTGGCCCGTCAGTGGCTCGTCGACACCGAGACCGCGCTGCCCGAGCTGTACCGTGCGTGGGAGCGGCTGGCCGCCGACATCGGCGAGAGCCACTCCACCTACCCGGTGCTGATCTCGTTCCGCTCACCGCGCCCGTACCGGAACTGGCTGGTCGGGATGCTCGCCGTCATGGACGCGGCGGCCATGCAGCTCTCCCTCGCGCCGCGCGCCGCGCCACCGGAGGCCCGGCTGGTGCTGCGGGCCGGGTTCACCGCCCTGCGCGACATCGCCCGCTCGCTGCGCTTCCCGTTCGAGGCCGACCCGGCACCCGACGCCCCGATCCACCTCACCTTCACGGAGTTCGACGCGGCCGTGGCGATGCTGGAGGCGACGGGCTTCATGGCGGAGCGGACGGCGCGGGAAGCCTGGCCGCACTTCCAGGGCTGGCGGGTCAACTACGAGGCGATCGCATACGAACTGTGCCGCCGCTGCGACGCCGTACCCGCGCTGTGGAGCGGTCCCCGCGACTTCGGCTCTCCCCAGATCCCGCCGCTCCGCCCGGTGGACCGGCGGCCCGCGGCGGAGTGAGCGCGGCCGGTCCAGGGCCGGGCGGGCCGATCTGGAGGACGGACCCTAGGCGTCCCTGCCGGAGACGTCGGCCTCGTCGCCGGCGGCCGTCTGCTCGGCCTCGTCGTCCGGGCGGACCCCGCTTCGTGACGGCTGCTGCTCCTCGAGCTGCTGCTGCTCCTCGAGATGCCTGCGTACCTCTTCCGGCTTGTCTCCGACCTGTTCCATGACGTCCCTCCGGTTGTCCTGGCCCATGTCGTGCGCGCCGCGGCGCCCGGACCACCAGGTTCACAGGGAGCGGCCACGCATGCGATCGCGCGCATGATGCCGGGACGGCGGCGCGCCGGGCTGACCAGCCCGTGCCGAGAGGTCAGACGGGTCGGCCGGGCCAGGACGTCAGCGTGCGGGCGAGGACCTCGCGTTGCAGCGGCAGCACCTCGGCGTGCAGCGCGCGGCCCTTCTCGGTCAGGGCCACCCATACGCCGCGCCGGTCCTCCTCGCACACCGAGCGCCGCACCAGGCCGTCCTTCTCCAGCCGCCCGATCAGCCGGGACAGCGCGCTCTGGCTCAGATGGACGCGCCCGGCGATGTTCTGCACCCGGCACTGGTCGCCGTGGGCGGGCGTCTCGGCGGCGAGGATGTCGAGGACCTCGAAGTCGCTGGCGCCCAGGCCGTGGGGGTGGAGCACACGGTCGATCTCGCACATGGTGCGCGCGTGCACCGACAGGATGTCCCGCCACTGATCCTCGAGCCGGGAGTCGGTCGTCTTCGCTGCCATACCCGCACGGTAACAGAAAAGCCCCCGTTTATTTACCTTGCAAATAGTGTGTGTGCAAGCACTTCACGCAGGGCGAAACCTACGCGGCCGGGTCCTGGAGGAGGCCCACGAGGTTGCCATCCGCGTCCTTCACCGAGGCGATCAGCCTGCCGCCGCCGACGTCCTGGAGGTCCTGAAGCACCTCGGCCCCGGCGTCCACCAGCGCCCCGAGCCGGGCCTCGATGTCGGACACGTGCCAGAAGGGCGCCGGCCCGGTCAGGCCCTTGGCGTGCCCGTTCGGGTCCAGCCCGACGTCCTGGCCGGCGACCCGGAACCCCACGTAGTAGGACTCGTCCACGTACGGCTCCGTCTTCAGCAGGGCGCTGAACATCGACTTGGCGGCGGCCAGGTCCTTGACGGGGTAGATGATGGTCTGCAGGCCCGTGGTCATGGTGTGCTCCTTGCGGTGGGCGGGCCGGCGTCGTTCGCCGGTGCTCCCACGCTACGGAGGGGGAGTGACGCACGGCTTCTCCAAAACTGACCGGTCGCACGAGAGCGCCGACGGCTGGGGCCTCTCGTTCGGATCATGCCGGGCTCGTGGCACCAGGCCCCGCTCCCTGATCCGGCCTGATCCAAACGAAAGACCCTAGGTGGCCGAGCGACGCGCCCGTGCGACCGTGAGGTCACGTCGACTCGCGTTTCACCAGCTCCGTCGGCAGGATCACCGCCGCCGGGTCCTCGCCGCCGATCTGCGCCAGCAGGACGCGGACCATCTCGTGTCAAGGGCGCCGACATCTCATCCCTGGCGAAGAGCGAGGCGCTCGGGGGTGTCTACAGGACGAACTCCGGCGCGACGGGTGACGCACTGGCCATCCTCAAGTCCGCCGGGATGAACTACGCGCGCCTGAAGGTCTGGGTGAACCCGGCCGACGGCTACAACAACAAGACGCACGTCCTCGCCATGGCCAAGCGCATCAAGGCGCAGGGCATGAGGCTCCTCGTCGACTTCCACTACTCGGACACCTGGGCCGACCCGGGCACGCAGACCAAGCCGGCCGCGTGGGCGGGCCACTCGTACAGCCGGCTGAAGACGGACGTCTACAACCACACCTACGACGTCCTGAACGCCCTCAAAGCCCAGGGCACGACGGCCGACATGGTGCAGATCGGCAACGAGATCAACGGCGGCATCCTGTGGTCCGAGGGCTCCACGGACCACAGGTCCCAACTCGCCGGCCTGCTCAACTCCGGTTACACCGCCGCCAAGGCGGTCTCCTCGTCCACCGTCGTGGCGCTCCACCTCGCCAAGGGCGGTGACAAGTCGGGCACGGAATGGTGGTTCGACAACGCTGTGGCGAACGGAGTGAAGTTCGACGCCATCGGCCTGTCGTACTACGGCTACTGGCACGGCCCGCTCTCCGACTTCCAGAGCACCGTCGACGACGCCGCCTCCCGCTACGGCAAGCCGGTGTTCGTCGCGGAGACGGCCTACCCCTTCCGGTTGGACAGCAAGGACTCGCTGACCAACCAGATCGACACCACCGGTGAGCTGGTGAACGGCTACCCGGCGACCACGGCCGGGCAGGCCGCCTGGCTGCGGGACGTGCTGAACATCGTGGAGGCCGTGCCGAACGGCCGCGGCCTCGGCGTCTTCTACTGGGAGGCCACCTGGACCGCGGTCACCGGCAACGGCTGGGACGCGACCGACCCGTCCTCCGGCAACGGATGGGAGAACCTGGCCCTCTTCGACTACGACAACAAGGCGACCCCGGCGATGAGCTGGTTCAGCCACCGCTGAAACCCCGCCGAACCACGGGGAAGCCAGGGCCCCGGCCGCGTGTGCGGCCGGGGCCCCGCGCGTACAAGGGGCCGTTCGGCCCTTGTGAGTTCGGCCCGATCGGGCCTCGGCCCCGCGCCGTCCGTCACGGCAGAGTGGGACCAGAGGGCGGTACGGAAGGGACGAGATGCTGAAGAGACCCGCCGGCGACAGGCGGCTGCGGATCCTGGAGTGGCTGAAGGACCCGGGAGCCCACTTCCCGCCCCAGCAGGACACCGACCTCGCCGAGGACGGCGTGACCGCGGCCGCCATCGCCTCGAAACTCGGCGTACCCCGCTGCGTCGCGGAGTCCGACCTGCGCCTCCTGGCCGCCATCGGCATCCTCCGCACGACGAGAATCCGCCGCCGCACTCTCTACCGCCGCGATGAGGTTCGGGTCGCCGAGGTGGCGCGGATGTTCGAGAAGGGCTGGTGAGTCACCGAACGTCCGAAGCCCGGTCTGCGGTCGGCCCTCGCAGCCAGCGGCCCCGTGAACTGTGCTGCGGCAGGTGGCCCGTCCGAACGCGCCGCCCGCGATGAACGCGATGCGCAGCGAGGCCTCTCTGCCTTCGCGGTCTCCTTCGACGTGCTTTGGTTACGCGTTAGGCGCCGGGGTGGCCGGACGAACCTTCGGCGCCCCGCCGCGTAACCGTGGAGCTGAACCCGCCGACGACGATCCACGACACCGGCGCGGAGCTGAACTGGTCGGCATACACCAACCCGTCCACGGCGGCCGAACGGATCGTAGTTGTAGTTGACGGTCGAGGCGCCGGTGCCGGCGGTCAGCAGGCGGTTTCCCAACTCCGGCGTCCCGACGAGCATCGACTACACGTACACCATCCTCGGATCCGATCCGGTGCACTGCAGCTTCACGACCCGCGACATGTACATGGGGGCCCTCGCCGACACTAACCTCGGCGCGGATCCGTTCACCGGCAACCGATACGCCCCGTCGCGCCCGGCGCCACCAGCGTGGCGTCCGACGGGGTGAACGTCTGGTAGACCGAGCGGTGGACCTGGTACTCGACGATGCCGTCACCGGGGAGGTACGACGTGCACGTGAAGGCTACCTTCGATGACCTGCGCGAGCTGCTGGGCGAGCCGCGCTTCCTGTGGACCGATCCACAGCCGTGGACCAGCCTCGAGCGGGATCTGGGAATACAGTTTCCGGAGGGCTACCGGAAGTTCGTGGACGCCTACGGCGCAGTGCTGATCAACAATCAGCTGACCGTGTTCCACCCTGCGACGGTGTGGTACAACCTGGGTGAGGCGATCAGGGAAGAGCCGGGCAATTGGGCTGACTTCCCAGAAGAAGATTTGCCTCCACATCCGTTCGGTACCGGTCCCGGCGAGCTCTTCCCCTGGGGGAGCTCGGCTTCGGGAGAGGCGGTCTACTTCAGGGTGCCGCGGGATGACTCGGATCAATGGGCCATCGGAGTCATCGAGCACGACGAGTCCGGGTACTACGAGTACGCCATGACATTCAACGAATGGATGTTGGCGTATCTCAAGGGCGAGGAAATGGCCATCTGCTCCCGTAACTTCGCGCCCGACCGCCCCTTCTTCAGTGAGCTGCCGCAGCCCTAGCGGCTGAAGCCCACGACCAGCAGCGCGACGGCTCGCCAGATACCCTGGCGAGCCGTCGTCGCTCGGGGCCACGCCCCTGCCGGGAGATCAAGAGGAACGCAGGGTCGTCGGGGGTCTTGCTGTCGAGTACCGGGTGATGGAGGCCGTTCTCGTCAGCCGCTGGAACAGGACGTGTCTGCCACCTCGAGGGTGTAAACGCCCTCCGTGCGACAGGGGCGTTCACTCGAGTCGTCCCACTTGAGCGGGGGGCCTTGCTGCAGTCGCGCGAGGCCGTAGCCGGATTCACCGACGACGCAGGGAACGCAGTCCTCGCGGCCCTCGCTCCCGTGCTCCCTCGGGGGATGCCGAATTACGATCCCGCGTCCCCGGACATTCGCCACGTCCCCCGAGACGCAAGCCCTGTATGAGTCCGGCACGTGTGGGGGACCCTGCGGCGCACCGACGCCACGGTGCGGCCCGTCTGCACCTCGCAGCAACACGTTGTTGCGGCGCCCCAGGTTGGACCGCTTTCGTCTCGGCGGCATCGCTCTTCCACGAGGCGGCGGCGGACGTGCACGGGAGTGAAAAGGTTGTACGCCCGCTGCGGGCTTCCTGTGTGTCCTTCGCCACGCGTGAGACCCGTGATGTTCGCGACTTGGCACGCGCTTGACCAGCAGGAGGGGTTCGGTTGGCGTTCCCCGGAGCTGAGTAAAGGACGGGTTCCGATGGGCCAGGGGGACGAACGCGGGCCGTACGCGAACGAGATGCGGCCGTATGCGGCTGTCTTCGTCACGCGCGTCACTGCCCGCAACCGGTTGCCGTTGGACTACTCCGTGGCCAGCCTGCGCGTCGTCGACTTCATGGTCGACGGCCTGCGCAAGGGTGGAGCCGACCGGAAGCGGATGTCCGGGACGCTGTTGGCGCTGGGCGCGTACGTCGGTGAGGTGCTCGTGCGCCGCGCGGGGGCGGTGTGGGTGGACTTCGACGCCGAGCAGCGCGCCTACTTCGGGCAGTCGGTCGGCGTACGCATGCCGGACGGGCGGGTCTGGAACCCCCTCGGCAAGGTCTTCAACCGCTTTGAACTGGGCGGCCCCGAGGACTCCCTGCAGCTCTTCTACCTGACGTTGCACGGCAGAGCGCGGGGAACGGCGGGCGTGACGTCCTGACCCACGGGTGTGCGCGTGGGCGGACCGCGCCCTCGCACGGGTCCGAAAGAGAGCGGGCGCCTGCGGGTACCCCCTGCGAGGATGAACCGTCTTCGCAGTGAAGGGCAGGCACGCATGGACCGTCCCACGGCTCTTGTTCCGCTCGGCTACGTCACCATCGGCGGCCGGGGTCCCGAGGACGTCGTCGTCGACCGGCGCGGGCGGGTGCTCACCGGTGTCGAGGGCGGCCGCATCCTGCGCCTCGACGGACTCGCCGACCCGGCCCGTACCCGCGTCGAGGTGCTCGCCGAGACCGGTGGCCGCCCCCTCGGCCTCGAACTCCTCCCCGACGGCGACCTGTTGGTCTGCGACGCGCACCGCGGACTGCTGCGGATCCACCTCGAGGACGGCACCGTACGGGTCCTCGCCGACTCGGTGGCGGGGGAGCCCCTGCGGTTCTGCAGCAACGTCGTCGCCCTCTCCGACGGCACGCTGTACTTCACCGTGTCCAGCCGCCCCTACCCCTTCGAGCAGTGGATCGGCGACATCGTCGAGCACACCGCAACGGGGCGGCTGCTGCGCCTCGCACCAGGCGCCGGGGAACCCGAGGTGCTCCTGGACGGGCTCCAGTTCGCCAACGGCCTCGCGCCCTCGAAGGACGAGTCCTTCCTCGTCGTCGCCGAGACCGGAGCCCGACGCCTCAGCCGCTACTGGCTGGCCGGACCGCGTTCCGGGCGCGCCGAACCATTCCTCGAGGACCTCCCGGGGATGCCGGACAACCTCTGGCGCGAAGGACCCGACGGGCCGATCTGGGTCGCCCTCGCCGGACCGCACGTCCCCGTCCTGGACCTGCTGCACCGCGCCGCCCCGCCCGTGCGTCGCGCCGCCGGCCGGCTCGCGGTGCGCGCCCCGTACCGCCCGGCGGCCATGGCCGGCGTCCTCGCGGTCGACGACGACGGCCGGGTCCGACGGCACCTGGTCCACCGTCCCTCCGGCTTCCGCATGTCCACCAGCGCCTGCGTCGCCGACGGCCGTCTGGTCCTCGGCAGCGTCTGGGAACGCGGCATCGCCGTGTGCGAGCTGCCCGACGACCCCGGCTGATGACCCGCGTGTGCGCGGCCGCCGCGCCCGGAGGTAACCTGTTCCCCGGCCGCGATCATGTCCCGCGGCGCGGCGGTGGGGCCCGCCGTACCCGAACCGCGGCAGTGCCGCCGCCAACGGTCCCTACTTGCGATGAGCGTGCCCGTCCGGCAGGGCCCCGGCGAGTAGGAGAAGTACGTCCATGTCAGTCCCGCACCCCAAGAGCGCCGACACCACCGGTGCCGCACCGCGCGAACCGGCGCTGCGGCCGTCCCCGTGGCACGGACAGGGACCCGTGGTCGCGGTCGTCGCCCTCGGCGGCGCCATCGGCGCCACGGCCCGCTACGGGGCCTCGCTGCTGTGGTCCGCACGAACCGGGGGATTCCCCTGGACCACCTTCGGTGTCAACCTCGTCGGCTGTGCCGTGATCGGCGTCTTCATGGTCGTGATCACCGATGTGTGGGCGGCCCACCGGCTGGTGCGGCCCTTCTTCGGCACCGGCGTGCTAGGCGGCTTCACCACCTTCTCGACGTACGCCGTCGACATCCAGAGGCTGGTCGACGCGGGCCATCCGCGCACCGCACTCGCGTATCTGTTCGCGACGCTCCTCGGGGCCCTCGCCTCGGTCTGGCTCGCGATGACGACCGTCCGTCGCGTCCTTGCGTGGCGGCAGCGATGAACGACACCACCGACCGGCGCCCGTGGAGGCGGCCATGACACGACTCACCGGCAGGGCCCTCAGGCTGACCGTCTTCATCGGCGAGCACGACACATGGCACCACAAGCCCCTCTACAGCGAGATCGTGCACCGGGCGCATGCCGCGGGTCTCGCGGGCGCGAGCGTCTTCCGCGGCATCGAGGGCTTCGGCGCCTCGTCGCTGATCCACACCTCGAGGCTGCTGTCGCTGAGCGAGGACCTGCCCGTCGCCGTCGTGATCGTCGACACGGAGGAGCACGTCCGTGCCTTCCTGCCCCAGCTCGACGAACTCGTCACAGAAGGACTCGTGACGCTCGACGACTGCGAGGTCATCCGGTACGCCGGACGCGGGGGCACCGGACGAGGGAAAGGTGAGAACACGTTGTGAATTGGCTGCTGGTGATCCTCGGTGCCGTGGTCGGCGCACCCCTGCGTTACCTGACCGACCGCGCGGTGCAGCTCAAGCACGACACGGTCTTTCCCTGGGGCACCCTGGTGGTCAACGTCACGGGCTGCCTCGTCCTCGGCCTGCTGACCGGCGCCGCCGCGTCCGGCCATGCCTCGCCGCACCTGCAGCTCCTGCTCGGCACGGGCCTGTGCGGGGCGCTGACCACGTACTCGACGTTCTCGTACGAGACACTGCGGCTTACCGAGACCGGCGCGGGGTTCTACGCTGCCGTCAACGTCGTCGCAAGCGTGACGGCGGGCCTCGGTGCGGCTTTTGCCGGGGTTTCGCTCGCCCAGGCCGTGTGGCCCTAGTCGGCGGCCGTCACCCGCGCGTAGTACAAATTTCCCAGCACCACCGTCTACAGCACTGTCGACCAACTCCTCAGAACTGGATCCCATGAGCGTCATCAACGTCGGTCAGGCCGCCGTCCTCGGAGTCGTCGAGGGATTGACCGAATTCCTCCCCGTGTCCTCGACCGGCCATCTCAAGATCACCGAGGGGCTGATGGGGATCCCCGTCGACGACCAGGCCGTCGTCGGTTTCTCGGCCGTCATCCAGGTCGGCGCGATCGCGGCCGTGCTCCTGTACTTCTTCAAGGACATCGTGCGGATCGTCTCCGCCTGGTTCCGGGGCCTGTTCAACAAGCGGGAGCGGTATCACCACGACTACAAGTTCGCCTGGTGGGTCATCGCCGCGACGATCCCGATCGTCCTGGTCGGTCTGGCGGCGAAGCCGCTCATCGACGGGCCGCTCGCCTCGCTGTGGGTGGTGGCCGGCTCGCTGATCGTCGGCAGTGGCGTGATGTGGTGCGCGGACCAGATGGGCCGGCACAAGCGCGGCGAGGACGACACCTCCTTCAAGGACGCGATGCTGGTCGGCAGCTCGCAGATCCTCGCCCTGCTCTTCCCGGGCTTCTCCCGCTCCGGCGCCACCATGTCCACCGCGCTCATCCTCGACCTCGACCGGGTGGCCGCCACCCGCCTCTCCTTCTTCCTGGGCATCCCGGCCCTCACCGGCGCCGGCATCTACGAGCTGAAGGACGCCCTGGGTACGGGGGTGGGCGCCGCGCCGCTGGCCGTCGGTACGATCGTGTCGTTCGTGGTCGCCTACGCCTCGATCGCGTGGCTGCTGAAGTTCGTCGCCAAGCACTCCTTCAACGCCTTCGTGATCTACCGGATCGTGGTCGGCGTGGCGCTCCTCGGCCTGCTCGCGACCGGTGTGCTCAGCTGACCAGGTCCGTCCTGGGAGCAGCGCACGAGCTGATCACCGCTGATCATCGGGGGTCGGGAAGCCGATATTCAGGCGTCCCGGCCCCCTGAAAGTTTCCTTACTCCGCCCCTTGACAGTCCCGTCCCGTAACCCGGAGGATCAACCCCCGTGAACCTGTCAGACAGCCAGACAGGTGGCCCGGGGCCGCGGCGCGTCAGCGCGATGGAAGCGGTCCTCACCCACCTCCGCGGCGCCATCGAGCGCGGCGAGTACGCGATCGGTGACAAGCTCCCCTCCGAGGCCGAGCTGTGCCGCACCCTCGAGGTCAGCCGCCCCGTGCTGCGTGAGGCCCTGCGGGCCCTGCAGACGATGGGGCTGACCGTCTCGCGGACCGGAAAGGGCACCTTCGTCGTCGCCAACGCGGTCGAGGACCCGACCTTCGGCGACTACGCGGCGAGCGACCTGCTGGAGGTGCGTCGTCACATCGAGATCCCGGTCGCCGGGTACGCGGCACTGCGCCGCACCCCGGAGAACCTGGACCACCTGGTCCATCTGCTGGACCGGATGGAGCGGGAGACGGACACCACCGCGTGGGTCGCGATGGACACCCTCTTCCACCTCGCCGTGGCCGAGGCCGCCCAGAACCCGGTCTTCCGCCGGGTCATCGAGGAGATCCGCGACGCACTGGCGCGTCAGTCGGCCTTCCTCAACGAACTGGGCGGCCGGCGCGAGCAGTCCAACCGGGAGCACCGGGCGATCGTCGAGGCGCTGATGGACGGTTCCGAAGACGACGCGGTGGCGGCCATGGCCCACCACATCGACCGCGTCGAGACGACCCTCACCGACATCCTGCGCCCCCGGCGCACGGATCTCCCCACGGAAGGCGGACCAGAGGCGTGAGCGAACAGCACCTCAAAGAAGAGACGCGCCCATCGTCCGGTCACGTCGACGCCGGAGACGCGGGCTACAGCAAGTCCCTGAAGTCCCGGCACGTCAACATGATCGCCATCGGCGGGGCCATCGGCACCGGCCTCTTCCTCGGCGCCGGCGGCCGCCTCGCCGACGCCGGCCCCTCCCTCTTCGTCGCGTACGCGATCTGCGGCGTCTTCGCCTTCCTGGTGGTGCGCGCACTCGGCGAACTCGTCCTGTACCGGCCGTCCTCCGGCGCCTTCGTGTCGTACGCCCGGGAATTCCTCGGCGAGAAGGGCGCGTACACCGCGGGCTGGATGTACTTCCTCAACTGGGCGACCACCGGCATCGCCGACATCACCGCCGTGGCCACCTACACCCACTACTGGGGCATGTTCTCCGACATTCCGCAGTGGGTGATCGCGCTCATAGCCCTGGCCGTGGTCCTCACGGTGAACCTGATCTCGGTGAAGATCTTCGGCGAACTGGAGTTCTGGTTCGCCATCGTCAAGGTCGGCGCCCTCGTGGTCTTCATGGCGATCGCCATCTTCCTGCTGGTCACCCAGCACAAGGTCGACGGCAGCACCCCCGGCCCGTCCCTGATCACCGACCACGGCGGCGTCTTCCCCAACGGTGTCCTGCCGATGCTGCTGATCATCCAGGGTGTCGTCTTCGCCTACGCCTCCGTGGAGTTGGTCGGCGTCGCCGCGGGCGAGACCGAGAGCCCCGAGAAGATCATGCCGAGGGCGATCAACTCGATCATGTGGCGCGTCGGCCTGTTCTACGTCGGCTCGGTCGTCCTGCTCTCGATGCTGCTGCCCTGGAACAAGTACTCCGCCGGCGAGAGCCCCTTCGTCACGGTCCTGTCCAACATCGGCGTCCCGGCAGCCGGCGGCGTGATGAACCTCGTCGTCCTCACCGCGGCCATGTCCTCGCTCAACTCCGGCCTGTACTCCACCGGCCGCATCCTGCGCTCCATGGCCATGTCGGGCTCGGCGCCCAGGTTCACGAGCGTGATGAGCCGCAGCCAGGTCCCGTACGGCGGCATCCTGCTCACCAGCGGGATCTGCGTCCTCGGGGTCGGGCTCAACTTCGTCGTCCCGGCGGACGCGTTCGAGATCGTGCTCAACTTCGCGGCGATCGGCATCCTGTCCACCTGGGGCATGATCATGCTCTGTCACCTGCTCTTCTGGCGGAAGACGCAGAGGGGCGAACTGTCCCGCCCCGGCTACCGCCTGCCCGGCTCCCCGTGGACCGAGATCGTCACACTCGGCTTCCTCGCCTCCGTGTTCGTCCTGATGTACGCCGACGGCGGCGCGGGCCGCACCACCGTGCTGTGCCTGCCGCTGATCGTCGCCGCCCTCGTCGCCGGCTGGTTCGGCGTCCGCGGCCGGGCCGGCCGCAGTAAATCCCCCAAGGTGAATGTGTGAACCACGCAGTGTTGTACGGAAGTCCGGTCGCCGAGGCTCCTGTGATCCGGGAGCCCCTGCACGCACCGATCGCCCACCTCGTCCGGGGCGGCGTCATCGAAGGCATCCACTACGGCTCGGTCGTCGTCCTCGACGCCGACGGCAGAGTGGAACTGCAACTCGGTGACGTCGAGGCCGCCTTCTACCCGCGCTCGGCCCTCAAGCCCGTGCAGGCGGTGGCCATGGTGCGCGCCGGGCTTCCGCTCGACGGGGAGCTGCTGTCGCTGACCGCGGCCAGCCACTCCGGCGAGGAACGGCATCTGGCAGGCACCCGGCGGATCCTGGAGCTGGCCGGTGTCACCGAGGACGATCTCGGCAACATCCCGGACCTGCCGTACGACCCGGTCGTGCGCGACGACTGGATCCGGGAGGGCCGCCTGCCCTCCCGGCTCGCCCAGAACTGCTCCGGCAAGCACGCGGCCATGCTGTACACCTGCAAGCTCAACGGCTGGCCGATGAAGGACTATCTCGACCCGGCCCACCCCCTCCAGCAGGCCATCGCCGAGATCGTCGAGGACCTCACCGGCCAGGCGATCGCCCGGGTGACCGTCGACGGCTGCGGCGCGCCGCTGTTCTCCGTCTCGCTGCACGGGCTCGCCCGTGCGGCGGCCCGCATCACCACCGCGCCGGCCGGCACCCCGGAGGCACGGGTGGCGGACGCCGTGCGCGAGCACGCCGAGATGGCCTCCGGCTCCGGGCGCGACGTCGCCGCGCTGATGCGGGCCGTGCCCGGGCTGCTCGCCAAGGACGGCTTCGAGGGCGTCCAGGTCGCCGCGCTGCCCGACGGCCGTGCCGTCGCCGTGAAGATCGCCGACGGGGCGAACCGGGCACGGATCCCGGTCGCCGCCGCGGCCCTGGCCCGCGCCGGCGTCGACCCGGCGGCGCTCACCGAGTTCGCGGGCGAGCCGCTGCTCGGCGGCGGCGAACCCGTCGGCAGCGTCCGGCCGGTCCGGGCCCTCGACCCCGTCACCCGTCAGACCTGCGCCTGACCCACTCGTCCACCTCGTTTCGTCCACCTCCGAAAGAGGGCCCGCACCGCCATGACCGCCGCAGCCCACCGCAGCGAACACGACCTGCTCGGCCACCGTGACGTACCCGCCGAGGCGTACTGGGGCATCCACACCCTGCGCGCCAAGGAGAACTTCCCCATCACGGGAACGCCGATCTCCGCCTACCCGCACCTGATCGACGCCCTGGCCGCCGTCAAGGAGGCCGCCGCCCTCGCCAACGAGGAACTCGGCCTGCTGGAGCCGAAGAAGGCCGCCGCCATCGTGGAGGCCTGCCGCGAGATCCGCGACGGCAAGCTGCACGACCAGTTCGTGGTCGACGTGATCCAGGGCGGCGCGGGCACGTCGACGAACATGAACGCCAACGAGGTCGTCGCCAACCGGGCGCTGGAACTGCTGGGCCACGCCAAGGGCGAGTACCGGCACCTGCACCCCAACGAGGACGTCAACCTCGGCCAGTCCACCAACGACGTCTACCCGACCGCCGTCAAGATCGCGACCGTGTACGCGGTGCGCGGCCTGCTCAAGGCGATGGCCGTACTCCAGGACGCCTTCGCGACCAAGGCCGTCGAGTTCCGCGACGTGCTGAAGATGGGCCGCACCCAGCTGCAGGACGCGGTGCCCATGACGCTGGGTCAGGAGTTCTCCGCATACGCGGTCATGATCGAGGAGGACCGCAGCCGGCTCGCGGAGGCCGTCGAACTGATCCACGAGATCAACCTTGGCGCCACCGCGATCGGCACCGGCCTCAACGCCCCGGCCGGATACGCCGAGGCGGCCCGCCGCCACCTCGCCACCATCACCGGACTGCCCCTGGTCACCGCCGCCAACCTGGTCGAGGCCACCCAGGACTGCGGCGCCTTCGTCCAGATGTCCGGCGTCCTCAAGCGGATCGCGGTCAAGCTCTCCAAGAGCTGCAACGACCTGCGCCTGCTGTCCTCCGGGCCGCGCGCGGGGCTGAACGAGATCAACCTGCCGCCGGTACAGGCGGGTTCGAGCATCATGCCCGGCAAGGTCAACCCGGTGATCCCGGAGGTCGTCAACCAGGTCGCCTTCGAGGTGATCGGCAACGACGTCACCATCACGATGGCCGCCGAGGCCGGCCAGCTCCAGCTCAACGCCTTCGAGCCGATCATCCTGCACTCCCTCTCCGAGAGCATCACGCACCTGGAGCGCGCCTGCCTCACCCTCGCCGAGCGGTGCGTCGCCGGGATCACGGCCAACGAGAAGGAACTGCGGGCCGCCGTGGAGAACTCCATCGGCCTGGTCACCGCACTCAACCCGTACATCGGCTACGAGGCGGCCACCGGCATCGCCAAGGAGGCCCTCGCCACCGGGCGCGGCGTCGCCGAACTCGTGCTCGAGAAGGGCCTGTTGCCGGCCGAGCGGTTGCAGGCCCTGCTGCGGCCCGAGGTGGTCGCGGGCAGCGGTTCCCCGGAGGTCCGACCTTCCCGGTGAGCAGGGAGAACGCCACTGGGGCGGCGGCCGTGGCTGTCGCCCCGCCGGGTCGAGGAGCCCCGGCCGCGTCATAGGATCCAGCGCATGATCACGAGGTACGTCAGGTGAGCGGTCCGTCGCAGGGAGCGGCACGATGGTGACCATGGCCCCGTCGTTGAACTTCCAGCCGGTGCTGGAACGTATCGCCGAAGAGATGGAGCAGCGCCCGGGTCGCGGCCGGGCCGCCGACTACATACCGGCGCTCGCCGCCTTGGACCCGCGCCGCTTCGGCATGGCCGTCGCCGAACTGGACGGCACGGTGTACGGGGTGGGGGAGTGGCGGGAGCCGTTCTCCACCCAGTCCATCACCAAGGTCTTCACCCTCGCCCTCGACCTCGCCCGCGAGGGTGACGCGCTCTGGGAGCACGTGGGCCGGGAGCCGTCCGGCAACCCGTTCAACTCGCTGGTCCAACTGGAGTACGAGAACGGCATCCCGCGCAATCCCTTCATCAACGCGGGCGCCCTCGTCGTCACCGACCGGCTGCACACCCGTACCGGTGACGCGGCCGGCACCCTGCTCGACTTCCTGCGCGCCGAGAGCGGCAACCCCGGACTCTCCTTCGACACGGAGGTCGCCGCCTCCGAGGCCGCGCACGGCGACCGCAACGCCGCCCTCGCCCATTTCATGGCGTCCTACGGCAACATCGGCAACCCCGTGCCGGTGCTGGTCGAGCAGTACTTCCGGCAGTGCTCCCTCACCGCGTCCTGCGCCGACCTCGCCCTGGCCACCGGCTTCCTGGCCCGGCACGGCATCCGCGCCGACGGCACCCGGCTGCTGACCCGCAGCCAGGCCAAGCAGGTCAACGCGGTGATGCTGACCTGCGGCACGTACGACGCGGCGGGCGACTTCGCCTACCGGGTCGGCCTGCCCGGCAAGAGCGGCGTCGGCGGCGGCATCATCGCGGTCGTGCCCGGCCGCTGCACCCTGTGCGTATGGAGCCCCGGCCTCGACGAGCGCGGCAACTCCGTCGCGGGCGTCGCGGCACTCGACCGCTTCACCACCCTGACGGGGTTGTCCGTGTTCTGACCGGGGTTCGGTGCCCCCATGCGCCCGTCGATCACGCGGCGGTCACAAGCAGGCCGCCCGCGCGAGAGACGGACGTCGCTTCCCGGTCACCCGGTGTTGACACGCTTCCCGAGTGTTGGCCATGGCTTTCCCCGTCGATCTCCGCCGCCGCCAGGCGCTCGGTCTGGCCGGTACCGCCTTTCTCGCACTGGGCGGTGAGACCGCCGGGGCCCTGCCGGTCGAGGATCTGGTCTCCCCGGAGTCCGGGCGCGCCGCGCTCGGGCTGGTGGGGGTGTACTTCGGTGTCGTCCTGCTGATCGCCGCCTGGGCCCTGCTCGGCCGGGTGGTCCGCGGCCCCGAACCGCCTACGCCGCGGGCCCTGCTGCTCGTCCTCGCCACCTGGGCGGCGCCGCTGCTGCTGGCGCCACCGCTGTTCAGCCGGGACGTCTACAGCTACCTCGCCCAGGGCGCCATGGTCCACGCCCACCTCGACGTCTACGCCCACGGCCCCGCCCAGCTCGGCGGTCCGCTGGCGGACGAGGTGGCTCCGGTGTGGCGGGACACCGCGGCCCCCTACGGGCCGGTCTTCCTCGTCGTCGCCTCGGCGCTGTCCGGACTGACCCGCGGCGAACTCCCGGCCGGGCTGCTCGGCATGCGGCTGGTCGCGCTGCTCGGAGTGGCCCTGATGGCGTTCGCGCTGCCACGGCTCGCCAAGCACTGCGGCGCCGACCCGGCCGCCGCGCTGTGGCTCGGCGCCCTCAACCCGCTCGTCCTGCTGCACCTGGTCGCCGGCGCCCACAACGACGCCATCATGCTCGGCCTGCTCGGCATGGGCCTGCTCGCGGCCCGCGGCCGGCTGCACGTCCTCGGCGTCGTCCTGGTCACGCTCGCCGCCCTGGTCAAGGCCCCCGCCGCGCTCGGCCTGCTCGCCGTGATCGCGCTGCGCCGGCACGTCGGCGTCGTCCGGGCGACGGTGACGACCACGGTGGTCGCGTTCGCCACCACCGCCGCGGCCACCGCCGTCGCCGGCACCGGGTACGGCTGGATAGCGGCCCTGAAGACACCCGTCTCCCCGCACAACTGGTCACCCACCAGCGTCCTCGGCCGGGTCACGGGCCGGATGCTCGACGGTCTCGGCAGCGACCTCGCGCCTCTCGCCGAACCGGCCTGGCACGCGGTCGGGGTCGCCGCGACCGCCATCACCGTGCTGGTCATCTGGGTGAAGCTGCGGCCCGCCCCGGTCTACGCGCTCGGGCTGAGCCTCGCCGTCGTCGCCGTCCTCGGCCCGGCCATCCGCCCCTGGTACGCCCTGTGGGGACTGTTCCTCATCGCCGCCGCGGCCCCCAGCACCTCGGTACGCCACCGGGTGGCCGCCGCCACCGCCGTCCTCGCGCTCGCCGTGCTGCCGAGCGGCGGCCCGCCCGACCTCGCCCAGGTGATGCTGGCCGTCTCCGGCGGCCTGCTCGCCGTGGTCGTGCTGTGGCAGGCGCACCAGGCGGCCCAAACAGCCGTGCTGGGACGGACCGCGTGAGACCGCCGCGCACCGAGAAGGGACGGCTCGCCCTCGTCCTCGGCCTCGCCGCCGCCGTGACCGTCTTCACCGCCACCGTGCCGCTGCTGCGCGGCTGGTTCGACCTGCGCGTCTACTACGGGGCCGTGGACGCCTGGATGCACCACGGGGGTCACCTCTACGACTACCGGGTGCCGGGCACGACGTACGGCTTCACCTATCCGCCGTTCGCCGCGCTGTGCATGCTGCCGATGGCGTTCGTCGGCCTGCACACGGCGATCGCGCTCGCCCTGCTGTTCAACCTGGCGGCCCTCGCCGCCGTGGTGGGGATCCTCATCGGCCGGGAGCTGGGCCGCCACGGCTGGTTCGGCTGGGGCCTGGCCGCCTGCGCGCTGGCCCTGTTCGAACCCGTCCGGGACACCTTCAGCTTCGGGCAGGTCAACCTCCTGCTGCTGGCACTCGTGCTCGCCGACGCCTGGCTGCTGTCCACCGGGCGCGGGCGCTGGGCGGGGGCCGGTATCGGGCTCGCGGCGGCCGTCAAGCTCACCCCGGCGGTGTTCATCGCGCTGCTGCTGCTCGCCCGCAGATGGCGGGCCGCCGCCGTCGCCACCGCCGTCGCCGGGGCCGCCACCCTGGTCGCGGTGTGGGCGGCGCCGGGCGCCTCCCGCTTCTACTGGACCAGCGCCGTCTGGGACACCACCCGCATCGGCCGCCTCGACTACGTCTCCAACCAGTCCCTGCAGGGCGTCCTCGCCCGGCTCGAGGCGCCGGACGACCCGAGCCGGGCCACGTGGGCGCTGGCCGTCGTCGTGGTCCTCGCGGTGTGGGCGTGGCGCACGCACCGGGCGCTGCGCGCCGGGGACTGGTGGGCCGCCTTCGCCCTCACCGGGCTCATCGCCTGCCTGGTCTCCCCGATCACCTGGGTGCACCACCTGGTATGGCTGCTGCCGTCGTTCGCGGTGCTGGCGCACGCACGCCGGCTGCGGACCGCGGCCGCCCTGTACGCGGTGCTGTGCACCAGCGTGGTGTGGCTGTGGTTCGACGACGCGTCCGGGATCGACGGCTTCCTCGGCAGCAACACCTACACATGGATCACCCTCGGCCTGCTGTTCGGGCTGCCGGTCGGTCAGTCCCGCTCCCGCCGTCTGCCCAGCAGCCGCAGCGCCAGCGCGACCGCCGCGCCCGTGCCCAGACCGACGGCGCCCGCCAGCGTCCCCGCCTCCGGCCAGTCGGACGGGTCTTCGTCCTCCTTGCGAGGGGCCGTCGTCGGCAGCGCGGTGGGACCGGAGCGCGCCACGCCGGAGCCCTCGGGCAGCAGCGAGCCGACCGGCGCGACCCGCCCGGCGGCGTCGAAGCCCCAGTCGAGCAGCGAGCGGGCCTCCTCGTAGACCGTGAGCCCGCCACCCTCCTGAGGGTTCATCACCGTCACCACGAGGGTGCGCCCGCCGTGGCGGGCCGCAGCGACGAGGGTGTTGCCCGCGTTGCTGGTGTAGCCGTTCTTGATGCCGATCAGCCCCGGGTAGCGTTCGACGCCGTCGGCGCCGGTCAGCAGCCGGTTGGTGTTGCGGATCCCGTACGACGCGCCGTCGCCGGGGAACGTCGACTCCGCCAGGGAGCAGTACCGGGCGAAGTCCGGATTGTGCAGCCCGGCCCTCCCGAACACCGCGAGGTCGTATGCCGACGACACCTGCCCGGGAGCGTCGTAGCCGTCCGGCGAGACCACCTGGGTGTCGAAGGCGCCCAGTTGCCGGGCCTTTGCCTGCATCCGTCGGACCGTGGTCTCCACGCCGCCGTTGAGCGCGGCCAGCACATGCACCGCGTCGTTGCCGGAGTGCAGGAAGACCCCCTTCCACAGGTCGCTCACCCGGTAGGTGAGGCCCTCCTTGATCCCGACGAGGCTGCTGCCGGGCCCGACGCCCGCCAGCTCTCGCTCCCTGACGGTGTGCCGGGTGCCCGCGGGCAGAGCCGGCAGCACGGTGAGCGCGAACAGGGTCTTGAGGGTGCTCGCGGGCGGCAGCGGACGGTGCGCGTCGTGCGCGGCGAGCACGTCACCGGTGTCGGCGTCGGCCACCAGCCACGAGAGCGCCGACACATACGGCACCTCGGGGGCTCCCGTGCGTGGCCGCACCTGAGTGCCGGGCCCGTACAGGAGCGGCGACTGCGACGAGGCGGGCCCGGGAGCGCCGGAGCCGGTGCCCGTCAGAGCGGCGGCGGGCAGCGGCGCGAGGGCCGACATGCCGACCGCTCCGAGAGCGCAGCAGGAGAGGAGGGCGCGAGAGGAGAATCCGATGCTCATACCGGACACCGTAGGAACGGTGAGCACGCGTCCGCCCGGTCGGCGTGGGCCGAGTGGGGGGATCGTGCACCCGGATGCCTGACGCCGGAGCGTGTCCGGCCGGACGGATCAGCCGGCCGGAAGTGTGGGCTGGACCTGGCGCAGGAACGCCGCGTTGTCGGGCGTCGCTCGCAACCGCTCCAGCAGGGTCTCCACGGCGGGCTGCCCCTGTGACTGCAGGGCGCGCCGCAGTCCTCTTACGGCCGCCAACTCGCTCCGGGCAAGCAGGAGTTCCTCGCGCCGGGTGCCGGACGCGGCGACGTCGACGGACGGGTGGATGCGGCGGGCGGCCAAGGCGCGGTCCAGGCGCAGCTCCATGTTGCCGGTGCTCTTCAGCTCCTCGAAGAAGAACTCGTCGGCCCGGGAGCCGGTCTCGACCAGGGCGGTGGCCAGGATGGTGAGTGAGCCGCCCTCCTCGGCCAGACGGGCGGCGCCGAAGAAGCGCTTCGGACCGTGCAGGGCGGACGCGTCGACGCCGCCGCTGAGAGTGCGGCCACCGGAGGAGGCCGCGTTGTTGTGGGCCCGGCACAGCCGGGTCAGAGAGTCCAGCAGGACGACGACGTCCTGACCCTGCTCGACCAGTCGCTTGGCGCGCTCGACGACCATGTCCGCGAGCGCGATGTGCTGCTTCGGCGTGCGGTCGAACGTGGAGGCGTACACCTCACCCCGCACCGAGCGCCGCATGTCGGTGACCTCCTCGGGCCGCTCGTCGAGCAGTACCACCATCAGATGGCACTCGGGGTGGTTGCCGGCGACGGCCGCGGCGATCTGCTGGAGCAGGACGGTCTTGCCGGTCTTGGGCGGGGCGACTATCAGCCCGCGCTGGCCCTTGCCGACGGGTGAGAGGAGGTCCATCACGCGTCCGCCCAGGCCCGACGCCGGGTGCTCGAGCCGCAGCCGCTCGCGCGGGTGCAGCGGGGTGAGGTCGGGGAAGTGCGGACGGCCGCGTAGTTCCTCCGGGGGCCGGCCGTTGACCAGCTCGACCTCGGTGAGGGAGCGCCCGGTACGGGTGCCGGTGAGGCTGTCGCCCTTGCGCAGCCCGTGACGGCGGATCAGTGCGGGGGGAACGGGGAGGTCGGCGGGTGAGGAGAGGCAGTTTTCGGCACGCAGATGCCCCTTCCCGCCGGCGTCGATGTCGAGGACTCCGGTGACGGTCTGAGGCGTTCGCTCCTGCTGGATCGGGGGGTGTTCGAGTGTGGTGGTCATGGACGGCCTTTCAGGAACGGGAGGAAGGGGGAAGGGAAGGGGAGAGGGGCCGGGAGGCGGCAGGATCACGCCTCGCAACGGCGAGGAACGGCACCTCGGGTACGCCGTACGGCGCACTGCCTGACGAGGTGGTGTCGGAAAGCCGATGCGCCGGTCGAAAACGACGGGCGGAACGGCGAACGGGGAGAAACAGGCACCGGCGCCCCGGACGGGGCGTACACAAGTGCTCACCGCACTGTAGCACTCGGCGGTTCCACCGGGGAGAACACGGACGGGACGCGATCTGTTCCGCGCTCAGGTGACGTCCGTGTCGTCCTGCGGAAAGCCGTACCGTCCGAGCAGCCGGACGAAGCAGGCCGCGGTCACGATCCGCCACTGCTCCAGCCCGGACGCGGTGCGCACGAAGCACACCACCTGTTCGTGGCCGCCCGGCCCGACCGGCTGCACGAGACGGCCGGAGGGCCGTAGCTGCGCGACCAGCGGCTCGGGCACCTCCGGGAACGCGGCCGAGACGATCACCGCGTCGTACGGGGCGCGGTCGGGCAGACCGCCGCTGCCGTCACCGACCCGCAACTCCACGTTCCGCACCCCCTGCCCGGCCAGGTTGCCGCGCGCCTGCCGGGCGATGTCCGGCCGCATCTCGACGCTGACCACGTCACCGGCCATCCGGGCGAGCAGCGCGGTCTGGAAGCCGAGTCCGGTGCCGACCTCGAGGACGTGCTCGCTTCCGCTCAGCTCAAGGCTCTCGATCATCGCGGCGGTCAGCGACGGCTGTGTGGTGACCTGCCCCTGCCCGATCGGAACGGGTGTGTCCCGGTAGGCGGCGGCCGCCTGAGCGGCGGGGACGAACCGGGCCCGGGGCGTCGTCCGCACGGCCTCCAGCAGCCGCTCGTCCCTGATCCCGGCGGATCGGAGAGCCCGCACGAGATCTTCGGGGCTGCCGGGTACGGAGTGCACGGGGGCTCACCTCACCCTCACTGCCAGCGTATACCTGCGCTCCGGACCCGATGCGCTGTTCCCGGCTCTGCGAGGCCCATCGCCGGGCGCGTGGGCGCCCGGCTCGCCTACCCGCCGAGTTCGAAGATGCCGTAGCCGAATCCCCGGGCCGTGATCGTCCCGCCCGCCGACTCCACCCCCGACACCTCCAGCGCACGACCGGTGGCGGAGTACCCGTAACTCGCCTCGCTTCTGCGCGGGTTGACGACCACGAGAAAGCGGTCGCCCCGGACGTACACGAACGGGTATCCGGTGTGCAGCACCTCCACCGCACCGCGCGGGCCGAACTCCGGTGTGGTCCTGCGCAGGGCGATCAGCCGGCGTACGAGATGCAGCAGCGAGGCTTCGTCGGCGCGCTGCGCGGCCACCGTCGGGCGGTCGGGGGAGGGGTCCGGAGGCAGGTAGAGGCGGTCCTCGGGCGCCGTGGAGAAGCCGGCGTTCGGGCCCTCGTCCCACTGCATCGGGGTGCGGGAGCCCGCCCGGTTGTAGCGGGGGCCGAGGACGCTGCCCTCCTTGTCGGGCAGGCCGGCGACGTAGCGCATGCCGATCTCGTCGCCGTAGTAGATCGCCGGCAGTGTCGGCCAGGTCAGCTGGAACGCGAAGGCCGCCGGGAGCTGCTCGGCCGTGCGCGGGCCGCAGTTCAGCCGGGAGAAGTCGTGGTTGGCGGTCGGCAGGGAGACGAAGCCGGAGCCCGCCAGCGCGGTCGTCGCCTTGTCGTACGCCTCCACGAACGGGCGCGCGGAGCCCCTGCCGCTCGGGTCGAAGAAGCAGTCCAGAGGGTCCCAGGCCGCGTTCACCGTGCCCTCGCCGTTGCTCCACAGGGACCGCAGCGGCAGACCGTTCGTGGGGCCGCCGAAGTGCAGGAAGAAGTCCGTGTGGAAGCCCGCCGGGACGGACACCTCCGGATCGCCCCACTCCGACAGCAGCACCGCCTCCGGGTGCGCCCGGTCCAGCCAGTGGCGCAACTCGGTCCAGATCGCGGCCGTCTCCGTCTTGTCCGGGTCGTCCTTGACGAGGGACGCGGCCATGTCGACGCGGAAACCGGAGATGCCGAACCGCAGCCAGTGGTCCATGATCTCGCGCAGTGCGGCGCGGTTGGCGCGCGGGCCCTCCGCGTCGACCGGCTGCCGCCAGGGCTCGGCCGGATTCTCCCGCGCGTAGCCGAAGTTGAGGGCGGGCTGGCTGTCGAAGAAGTTCGGCAGATAGGAGCCGGGGCGGGTGCCGGGGGAGGGGACGAAGCCCTCGGGACGGCCCTCGGGGGCCCAGATGTAGCGGTGGTCGTCCGGGTCGTCGGCCGAGGCCCGGAACCACGGGTGCGCGTCGGAGGTGTGTCCGGCGACGAGGTCGAGGAGGATGCGGATGCCGCGGCGGCCCGCCTCGTCGACGAGCGCGGCGAGATCGTCGGCGGAGCCGTAGCGGGGCGCGACCGTCAGGTAGTCCGCGACGTCGTACCCGGCGTCGCGGAACGGGGAGACGAAACAGGGGTTGAGCCACACGGTGTTCACGCCCAGCCACGCGAGGTGGTCCAGGCGCTCGGTGATCCCTTGGAAGTCACCGATGCCGTCGCCGTTCGAGTCGGCGAACGACTGCGGGTAGATCTGGTAGAAGACGGCGTCGGCCAGCCAGGCGGGGGCAGGACGGAACGAAGTCATGCACACGACCCTAGGTGAGCCGCGGGCGGCTCCGCAGGCATCGTCGGCCGTTGACCGAAGATGACGCGGATCGAACGGTCGTGGATGAGCCCCTCCTCGGGGCGGCGCTGTCCTAAGCTGATGCCGATGTTCTCCCCGCACGGTCCCACCCTCCGCGAGCTGACCGTCCAGGCGCTGTCGTCGGTCGAGCGCGGCTACGACCTGCTCGCGCCCAAGTTCGACCACACGCCCTTCCGGACTCCGGACGCCGTCCTCGACGCCGTCCAAGGGGAGCTGAAGGGGATGGGGCCCTTCGTGCACGGGCTCGACCTGTGCTGCGGTACGGGTGCGGGGACGGAGGTGCTGCGCACCGTCTGCCGCGAGAGCGTCACCGGCGTCGACTTCAGCGCGGCCATGCTGGCCGTCGCACGCGCACGCGCACGCGCACGGGTACGGTCCGACGGGCCGCCGCACGTCGCGTGGGTGCGCGGTGACGCCCGCGCCCTGCCGTTCGGCCCCGTCTTCGACCTGGCCGTGAGCTTCGGCGCGTTCGGCCACTTCCTGCCGCGCGAGCTGCCCGGCCTGTTCGCCGAGGTGCACTCCGTGCTGCGACCCGGCGGACGGTTCGTGTTCCCCGTCGGCGCCCCGCCGTCCCCGTCCTCGCCCTGGTACTGGGCGCTGCTCGGCTTCGACGCCGCGATGCGGGTGCGCAACGCCCTGTGGCGGCCGCCGTTCGTCATGTACTACCGGACGTTCCGCTTCGGTGACGTCCGGCGCGAGCTGACCCGCGCCGGATTCACCGTGGAGCACCGGGCACTGACGGCCTTCGGCCACCGGCCCGACGGCAGCCCGCGCTGCCGGCTGATCGTGGCCGCCCGGACCTGACCGGACCCGCGCGGGCCTCGGCCGGGCCTCCCCGGTTCGTCAGAAACGCGCCGGCAGCCAGCGCAGCTTGACCCCCTGCTGGTGGGCGCCGCCGCCCTCGTGGTCGTTGAAGTCGTAGACCTCGATCGTCTTCTCCTCGTGCGCCCACGCGTTGAACGTGGCGAACACCGTCGACGGCGGACACGTCTGGTCCTCCAGCGCCGCCGAGAACAGCGCGGGCGCCCGGCCGCGCGCGGCGAAGTGCACGCCGTCGAAGTACGACAGGGTCCGCATCACCTGCTCGGTACGGCCGCGGTGCGTCTTGAGGTAGCTGCCGATCTCCCGGTACGGGTGGCGGTCGGTGAGCGTCGTCGCGCGCGGGAAGTCGCACAGGAACGGCACGTCCGGCGCGACGGCCACCAGGTCCGGTACGAGACCGCCGACCGCGATCGTGATGCCGCCGCCCTGGCTGCCGCCGACGGCCGCGGTCCGGGAGGCGTCGGTCAGCGGATGCGCGCGGGCCGCCTCCACGGCGCGCACGCCGTCCGTGAACACCCGCCGGTAGTAGTAGCTTTCGGGGTCCTCGATCCCGCGCGTCATGAACCCGGGGAAGGACGGCGCGCTGCCCACCGGGTCCGGAGTCTCACCGCCGCCCCATCCGCTGCCCTGGCCCCGCGTGTCCATCACGAAGTGCGCGAAACCCGCCGACGCCCACAGCAGATGTTCGTGCGGAAGGGCGCGTCCACCGCCGTAGCCGACGAACTCCACGACCGTCGGCAGCGGACCCTCCACCGAGACCGGCACCGTCAGCCAGCCCTTCACCGGGTGCCCGCCGAACCCGGCGAACGTCACGTCGTACACCTGGACCGTCCTCAGTCCCGTCTCGACGGGTTCGAAACGGGCGTCCAGGTCGTGCTCGCGGGCATCCTGGAGCGTCTTCGTCCAGAACGCGTCGAAGTCCGCGGGTTCGACGGACGCGCTGCGGTACTCGCGGAGTTCGTCCAGCGGCAGGTCGAACAGGGCCATGGAGGACCACCTTTGGCGTCGGGTGATCACACCGTACGGTGGCCGTCACGGACCCGCCAGACCTTCATCGGCCTCCCTGTGAGCGCGGTCAGGCCGTCCGCCGCCCCCACTCGGGCCCGGTGCGGGCCCACTCGGCCTCCCATTCCGCCATGCGGTGCCGGTCGGCGACCCGCCTGGTCACGGCGCGGGCCAGGAGTACCGTCCCGGCCATGCCGCCCGCGGCCCACACACCGGCCGTCAGGGCGTGCTGCCACACCGCGCCGTCACTCGGTGGCGGGGCGACCCCGCGATCCCTGGAGTCCAGCCACACCGGGACCCGGTCGCCGCTGCGCGAACCCGCCGGGACCTCGGCGATCGTGGTCAGCGCGCCCCTGCCCGGCTCGCTCCAGCGCACCTTCGCCGGGTACAGGGGCTGCTTCCCGCCCTGAGTCGCGGGCGCGGCGGCCGGGGCGTCCTCGGCGAGCACCGCGGCCACCTGGTGGCGTTCGGCGCGCTGGGCCACCTGCGTGGCGCGCCCCTGCTCGTACGCCCGCCAGCCCACGGCCGTGCCGACGAGCGGCGCCCCGACGCACAGCAGCACGGCGACGATCAGCGCCGTCCACGCCTCGACGACATCGCAACGGCGGCGCAGCGGACTGCGCTTCCAGCGCCAGCCGCGCACCCGGGTTCGCATCTCGACCTCCTTGCCGCCATGCCCCGCCGACGGGTCGGTGCGAGGCGGGCGTCGCCACTCGGCGCACGGCCCGGGGTACCCCCGGGTCCGCGACGGGGCGTCCCCGACGGGACGTGTCCGACACGAAGCGCTTGTGAAGCGGCTTTTTGTGCCCATTCTCCCTCTCGGGCGGGGTTCCCGGACCCGTGGCCACGAAACCTTGGTCCGCCGCCGCGGCGGCACCCCGCTCCCGGTGTGCCGGGACGCTCGCCGGGGCCGGTCGTTGCAGGAGGCCGGGGCCGGTCATTGCAGGCGTATGAACTCTCCCGGCGCCCGGGAATAGCCGCCCCGTGATCTTCCTTGCGCTGTAGTGGCCGGGACCGGTGGCTCCTGCGACGGGTGGTCCGGTGACAGCGAAGGAGAGTGAGGCAGGACATGCCCAAGGCGTACGCGTACACCCGCTACGGCGGCCCCGAGACGGAGACGTACATCGACGCGGACCGGCCGGGCCCCGGCCCCGGACAGCTCCTCGTCGCGGTGCGCGCGGCGGGCGTCAACCCCGTCGACTGGAAGCTGCGCTCGGGCTTCCGGCGCCCCGGCGACACCGGCACGCCAGAGTTCCCGCTGGTGTTCGGCAGCGAGGCCGCCGGGATCGTCGAGGAGATCGGCGAGGGCGTGACCGGTTTCGCCGTCGGGGACGCGGTCTTCGGCAACACCGTGGCCGGCGGATACGCCGAATACGCGCTGCTGCCCGCGTCGGTGACCGCGCACGTCCCGGGCGGCCTGTCCCTCAGGGACGCAGCGGTCCTGCCGGTCGCCGCGGCCACCGCCTACGACGGCATCCGGCAGCTCGGCCTGCCCGCCGGTGCGACCCTGCTGGTCACCGGCGCGGGCGGGGGAGTCGGCGTCGCGGCCGTGCAGATCGCCCGTGCCTTCGGTCTGCGCGTCGTCGGCACGGCGAGCGAGGGCAAGAAGGACTTCGTCGAGCAGCTCGGCGCCGTCCACGTCGCTTCGGGCACGGATCTCGCCGCGCGGGTGCGGGCGGCCGCACCGGACGGCGTGGACGGCGTCTACGACCTGGTCGGCGGCGACGTGCTGGAGGAGACGGCGACCCTGCTGACCGACCGCTCGAAGCTGATCACCGCAGGGGCCGCCCCGGAGGACGTCGAGCGGCTGGGCGGCGCTCGGGTGGAGCGCGCCCGTACCGCCGCGGTGCTCGACGAGGTGGCGCGGCTGGTGGTGGCCGGCGACCTGAACCCGTATGTCACGCGGACCTTCCCGCTCGAACAGGCCGGGGAGGCCCTGCGCCTGGTGGAGGACGGGCACGCCCGCGGCAAGGTCGTGATCGAGGTCGCCGCATGAGCGACCACGTGCTCGACAACCCGGCGCTCGCCTCGCTGACCGGCCCGCACGCCCACTTCGCGCAGCGCCGGGGCCGCGTCCTGCGTTACCCCGTCGACGTGTCGCCCTGGGTGGGCCTGCCGGAGGATCCGGACGCCGACGACTGGGCCGACCTCGCGGCGCTGGCGGGCCCCGGTGCGGAGGCCCCGCTCCCCGGCTTCCGAGGAGAGGTCCCGGACGGCTGGGAGATCACCTTCGCCCTCGACGGCGTGCAACTCGTCGACGACGGGATCGCCGCCGCGCCCGACCCGGAGGCCGTACGCCTCACTGCGGCCGACGTGCCCGAGATGCTGGACCTGGTGGCGCGCACGCGGCCCGGCCCGTTCCTGCCGCGCACCATCGAACTGGGCACCTACCTGGGCATCCGCCGGGGCGGAGCCCTGGTCGCCATGGCGGGCGAACGGCTGCACCCGCCCGGCTGGACCGAGATCAGCGCCGTGTGCACCGATCCGGCGTTCCGCGGTCAGGGCCTGGCCACCCGGCTGGTCCTGGCGGTCGCGCACGTCGTCCGCGAGCGTGGCGAGACCCCGTTCCTGCACACCGGCGCGGGCAACACGGGCGCCATCCGTCTCTACGAGTCCCTGGGCTTCCGCCTGCGCCGCACGACGAAGTTCCTGTCGGCACGGGTCCCCGAGCGGCTGGGGGACGAGCAGGTGGTGGGGATCTGACGGCAGGACCAAGGGGCTCGCCGCAGGCGGGCCCCTTCCCGTCGCTCGCCGTCAGCCGTCAGCCGGGGCGGGCGGTCCGACCGGTGGGGCGACGGCCGCTGCGTTGTAGCGCAGCAGGTAGGCCGCGAAGCGTTCCAGGTCCTGCTCCGGCCAGCCCGCGAGCCGCTCCCGGAACGCCTCCCGGCGGCTCTCCGTGACCTGGGCGAGGATCCGCGTGCCCGCCCGGGTCAGCTGCAGCACCTGGACCCGGTGGTCGTCCGGATCCTGCCGCCGCTCGATCAGCCCGGCCCGCTCCAGCGCGGCCACCTGCCGGCTCACCGTGGACTTGTCCAGGGCGTAGTGCGCGGCCAGGTCGGTCGCCCGGCAGCCGCCGCTCTCCTCCAGGTGCCCGAGCAGCGTGTACGAGACCAGGGACAGCTCCGGGTGCATACGGCCGGCCGAGGCCCGGGCGCGCCGGGCGAACACCGTCATCTCGCGCTGAATGGTCTCGACGGCGGCTTCCGCCGCGGACCCGGCGGTGGCGCCCTCACTCTGCACGGGACCTCCCTCGTCGCTCAGTTGTAGAATACAACTTGAGCCGGCGCGGACGTCTTCGCGGCCGACGGGGGCTTCCGCGCACATCCCTCCTGCTAGGGTGTCCGTCCTGGCCGCGGACCGTCCCGGCCGGTGTGGCCGAGGAGGTGAGTCCCATTACCGCTGTGTCGGCTCGGGTGCTCTCCCACCTCAGGACGGCGCGGACCACCGCCGCCGGCTGACCGCGAGTGCGCCCTTCGGTCCACCGGAAGGCTTTCTCGGCTCCATGCCACCACTGTCACGTTCCCACGTCGTCTCCGCGCTGCGTTCCGCCGGCTGTGTCTTCGCCGAGGACGAGGCGGAGTTGATCCTGTCCACCGCCCGCACCCTCGACGAGGCCGCCCGCATGGTCGACCTGCGCGTCGCCGGGCTTCCCCTGGAACACGTCCTGGGCTGGGCCGAGTTCCACGGACTGCGCATCGCGATGGAGCCGGGCGTCTTCGTGCCCCGCCGCCGCACCGAGTTCCTCGTCGAACAGGCCCTCGCCGTCTCTCGCGGTGCCCGTCTCGTCGTGGACCTGTGCTGCGGCTCGGGGGCGGTCGGCGCGGCGCTGGCGGCCGGGCTCGACCGGCCCGAACTCCACGCCGCCGACATCGACCCGGCCGCCGTACGGTGCGCCCGCCGCAACGTCGCCGCGTACGGCGGCCGGGTCCATGAGGGCGACCTGTTCGCCGCCCTCCCGGACGAACTGCGCGGCCGTGTCGACGTCCTGACCGCCAACGTCCCCTACGTCCCCACGGACGAAGTCGCGCTGCTGCCGTCGGAGGCCCGCGACCACGAGCCCCTGAGCGCCCTGGACGGCGGCTACGACGGCCTGGAGGTGCTGCGCCGGGTCACCGCCGAGGCGTCCGCGTGGCTGGCACCCGGCGGCCGTCTGCTCGTCGAGACGAGCGAACGCCAAGTCCCCTCCGCGATCGAGGCGTTCACCCACGGCGGCCTCGACGTCCGGCTCGCCGTCTCGGAGGAGCTGTACGCCAACGTGCTGATCGGCACCACGCGCTAACGACTCACCTCGAGTGAGCGCAGGAAGTCCCCGACGATCGCGTTGAAGGCATCGGGCCGCTCCATGTTGGGGTAGTGCCCGGTGCCCTCCACGACCGTGGCCCGGCCGTGCGCGACGGTGCGGACCAGACGCTCGGCCATGCCGATGTGGTCGGGCGAGTCGACGCCGCCGTTGACGGCCAGCACGGGTACCTCGATCGTCGCGGCGCGGGCCCAGGTGTCGGTGACGGGGACCCGGTGGTCCGGCTCGTCGCGGGTGTGCTTGCCGATCGTCGACCGGGCCATCTCCCGTACACGCCGGTCGACTTCGGGGTCGACGTCCTCGACCGTGCGCTGCGGACCGTAGGTGAACTGTGCGAACGCGTCCAGGAAGGCGTCGATGTCGCCGACGCCGAGCGCGTGCCAGTACGCGGCGTTGAGGGCCTGCGTCCACGGGTCCCGGAATTCCGGCTCACTCGTGCCGACGCCGCTGACGACGAGGGCGCGGACGAGGTCGGGATGCTCCAGAGCGGTGTCCACGGCGACCGCTCCGCCCATCGACAGCCCGACCAGGACGGCGGGACCGGTGTCGAGGTGGCGCAGCAGCGCGGCGAGGTCGTCGGTGGGGCGGAACGGCCGGGTCGCGTTGGAGGACGCCCCGTGGCCGCGTGCGTCCGGGGCGATCACCCGGTGAGTGCGGGCGAACACGGGGATCTGGTCGTCCCACATGTGGTGGTCGACGAAGCCGCCGTGCAGCAGCACCAGTGGCGGCCCCGCGCCCTCGTCGCGATAGGCCAGCGGGCCGTCCTCGGTCTCGAACGTCTTCAGTGTCTCCATGCTCTCCGTCATGACAACCAAGGTGTCATTTTCTCGCATACTTGACAACCGGGGTGTCATAATCGCGAGTGTGACCGACCAGAACGCGCCACTCGCTCCGGATGTCCTCGCCCCCCGTCTCATGGAGGTCTTCGCCCTCGTGGGCCCGCTGTACCGGCGGGTGCAACGCAAGGTCGAACAGGCCGAGGCGATCGAGGGCGTCTCCGTCGGTGTGCGCGCCGTTCTCGCCCTGCTGTGCGGGAACGGGCCCATGACCGTCCCGCAGATGGGGCGCGCCCAGGCGCTCAGCAGGCAGTTCGTGCAGCGGATGGTCAACGAGGCGGCGGCGCGCGGGTTGGTGGAGAGCATGCCGAACCCCGCCCACAAGCGCTCCCCGCTGTTCCGGCTCACGGACGAGGGCCGAGCGGTGATCGACGCCGTCACCGCCCGCGAGTACACCCTGCTGCGGCAGGTGCGCGGCGACCTGACCGAGGCCGATCTGCAGGCGTGTCTGCGTGTGCTGACCCGGATGCTCGACCTCTTCGACGACGTCGACGTGGACTGAGGGCCGGCTCAGGGCTGCCACCGGAAACCGCCGGGAACTGCCCATGCCAGTTTGTGCAACTAGTTGCACAAACTGGCCGCCGTCGTCTACAACAGACCCACGACACGCCGCACGGAGGGCCCCATGAGCCGCTACCCGCACCTGCTGACCCCGCTCGACCTGGGCTTCACCACGCTGCCCAACCGCGTGCTCATGGGCTCGATGCACGTGGGCCTGGAGGAGGCCGAGCGCGGCTTCGAGCGCATGGCCGCGTTCTACGCCGAGCGGGCGCGCGGGGGAGTGGGGCTCATCGTCACCGGCGGTATCGCCCCCAACGAGGCCGGACGCCCGTACGAGGGCGGCGCCAAGCTCACCACCGACGCGGAGGCCGAACAGCACCGCGTCATCACCGACGCCGTGCACCGCGAGGGCGGGCGGATCGCGATGCAGATCCTCCACTTCGGCCGCTACGCCTACCACCGCGACCTCGTCGCGCCCAGCGCCCTCCAGGCGCCGATCAGCCCGTTCGTCCCGCACGCCCTCACGGACGCAGAGGTCGACCAGACCATCGACGACTACGCACGCGCCGCCCGCCTGGCCCGGCAGGCCGGGTACGACGGCGTGGAGATCATGGGCTCCGAGGGCTACCTCATCAACGAGTTCATCGCGGCGGGGACCAACCGGCGCACCGACCGCTGGGGCGGCTCGTACGAGAACCGGATGCGTTTCCCGGTGGAGATCGTGCGCCGCGTGCGCGAGGCGGTCGGCGAGGACTTCATCGTCGTCTACCGGCTCTCCATGCTGGACCTCGTCCCCGGCGGCTCGTCCCTGGAGGAGGTCGTCACCCTCGCCAAGGCGGTCGAGGCCGCCGGAGCCACGATCATCAACACGGGCATCGGCTGGCACGAGGCCCGCATCCCCACCATCGCCACCTCCGTGCCGCGCGGCGCGTACGCCTGGGTGACCAAGAAGGTCATGGGGGCCGTCTCGGTGCCGCTGGTGACGACCAACCGCATCAACACCCCCGAGCTGGCCGAGCAGTTGATCGCCGAGGGATACGCCGACATGGTGTCCCTGGCCCGCCCGATGCTCGCCGACCCGGACTTCGTCGCCAAGGCCGCGGCCGGGCGGCCCGAGACCATCAACACCTGCATCGGCTGCAACCAGGCCTGCCTCGACCACACCTTCAGCGGGCAGATCACCTCCTGCCTGGTCAACCCGCGCGCCTGCCACGAGACCGAACTCGTCCTCGCCCCGACCCGGCTGCGCAAGCGCGTCGCCGTCGTCGGCGCCGGTCCCGCCGGACTGGCCTGTGCCGTCTCCGCCGCCGAGCGCGGCCACGACGTCACGCTCTACGAGGCGGCGGGTGAGATCGGAGGCCAGCTCAACGTGGCCCGCAAGGTGCCGGGCAAGCAGGAGTTCGACGAGACCCTGCGCTACTTCCGCACCCAGCTCGACCTGCACGGCGTGGACGTCCGGTTGAACACCGTCGTCGCCGCAGATGACCTGTCCGGATACGACGAGATCGTCGCGGCGACGGGCGTCACCCCCCGCACCCCCGACATCCCCGGCGCCGACCACCCCCGCGTCCTCGGCTACCTCGACGTGCTGCGGGACGGCGCGCCCGTCGGCGACCGCGTGGCGATCCTCGGCGCGGGCGGCATCGGGTTCGACGTCGCCGAGTACCTCACCGACAGCGGTGACAAGGCGAGCGAGGACCCGGCGACGTACTTCCGCCACTGGGGCGTCGACATGGACTACCGCGCCCCCGGCGGCCTCGCCGCCCCCGAGCGGCCCGCCCCGCCGCGCACCGTCCACCTCCTCCAGCGCAAGACCTCCAAGGTCGGCGCCGGGCTCGGCAAGACCACCGGCTGGATCCACCGCACCGAGCTGAAGCACCGGGGCGTGACCATGGTGCCGGGCGTCGGATACGACCGGATCGACGACGCCGGGCTGCACATCACCGTGGACGGGGAGAGCCGCGTCCTGGAGGTCGACACGATCGTCCTGTGCACCGGGCAGGAGCCGCGCCGCGACCTGTACGAGGAGCTTCTCGCCGCGGGCCGCACCCCGCACCTCATCGGCGGCGCCGACGTGGCGGCCGAGCTGGATGCCAAGCGTGCGATCAAGCAGGGCACGGAGCTGGCAGCGGCACTGTAGGAGCCGGAGCCGGTCCTTAGGATGAGGCCATGTCCCTCCCGCACGCGATCCTGACCGCCCTGCTGGAGAAGCCGTCGTCGGGGCTCGAACTGACCCGTCGGTTCGACCGCTCGATCGGCTACTTCTGGTCGGCCACCCACCAGCAGATCTACCGCGAGCTGGGACGCCTCGAGAGCGACGGCCTCATCCGCGCCCTGCCCGCCGAGCAGCCGGCCCGCGGGCAGAAGAAGTCGTACGAGGTCCTGCCGGCCGGCCGCGTCGAACTCGCCCGCTGGACGGCCGCCTCCCAGGACCCCAAGCCGCACCGGGACGTGCTCCTGCTGCGGCTGCGCGCCGCCGCCGTCGTCGGCACCGAGGGGATGGAGGCGGACCTGCGCCGCCATCTCGACCTGCACCGGCGTCAGTTGGCCGAGTACCGCGAGATCGAGGAACGCGACTTCGGGCCCGGCCGTGACTCGGTGCGGGACCGCCTCCAGCACCTCGTGCTGCGGGCCGGCATCGACCTGGAGACCTTCTGGATCCAGTGGCTCACCCACGCCCTGGAGGAGTTCCAGGAGCTGCCCGCACCCGAATAGCGGATCCGCCCGCACCCGGACAGCCCAACCGGGCCCCGCGGACGGGGGCGGTGTTGGCCCGGGCGCGTCCGGGCTACGTATGCTGGTGCCCCATGCGGCGTGAACTCGCTTGCCTTCCAGGGCAGTTCGTGCCGACGGCGCGGTCCGCTGTCGTCGCTGATCCCGCGCCGGCGAACGCGGCCGAGGGCCGGGGCCCCGATCCGCCCCAGCCCTCGGCTGCACCATCCCGACGCTTCGGGTGCCCGTCACTCCTTCCGGTAGGAGTACGCCTCCCCGGCCGCCGCCTCCACCGCCGCCAGGTCCGCGCCCGTCGACGCCGTGACCATCGCGGCGACCGCGCCCTCGACGAACGGGGCGTCGACGGCCCGGGTGTTCGGCGGGAGCTCGTCGCCCTCCGCGAGCAGCGCCTTCACGGTGAGGACCGCGCTGCCCAGGTCCATCAGGATCGCGACTCCCGCACCCCGGTCGACGGAGGCCGCCGCGGCGGACACCAGCTCGGAACTCGTACCGAACCCGCCGTCCACCGTGCCGCCCGCCGCGGCGATGGGCGCGGTGGCCCCGCCGCCCGACAGCGCCTTCGCCAGCGTCGCCACCGACTCGGCGACCGCCGGGCTGTGCGAGACGAGCACGATCCCGACCATCTTCTCCGTGCCGTCACTCACCGGAGGCCTCCACGAGCGCGGCGATCAGCAGGGCGGAGGAGGTGGCGCCGGGATCCTGGTGCCCGATGCTGCGCTCACCCAGATAGCTCGCCCGGCCCTTGCGGGCCTGCAAAGGGGTCGTCGCCACGGCACCCTCCTCGGCGGCGGCCGCCGCCGCCCGGAAGGAGGTGGCGAGCGCGTCCACCGCGGGTACCAGGGCGTCGATCATGGTCTTGTCGCCGGGCGCGGCCCCGCCGAGCGTCATCACCGCGTCCACACCCGCCCGTACGGCGTCCGTCAGCTGTTGCTCGGTCACCTCGGTGGCGTCCCCGAGGGCCTTGCCGGTGCGGCGCAGCAGCGTCCCGTACAGCGGGCCGGAGGCACCGCCGACCGTCGAGATCAACTGACGGCCCGCGAGCTGGAGAATCGCACCGGGCGTGTCCGGCGCCTCCTTCTCCAGCGTGGCCGTGACCGCGCGGAAGCCGCGCTGCAGGTTGCTGCCGTGGTCGGCGTCGCCGATCGGCGAGTCGAGCGCGGTCAGCCGCTCGGCCTCGCGGTCGACGGACGCGGCGGCCGCCGTCATCCAACGGCGGAAGAAGTCGGCGTCGAGCACTGCATCTCCTTGCCTGATACGAACGTTGACCTCACCCGTCTGCCCCGCGAGCGTCCCGGGGGACAGGTCGCTCACAGGCCCCAGCGCAGCGCCGGCGTGCTCACCGGTGCGTCCCACAGCCGCAGCAGCTCCTCGTCGATCTGGCACAGGGTGACCGAGGCGCCGGCCATGTCGAGGGAGGTGACATAGTTGCCGACCAGCGTGCGGGCCACCGGGACGCCACGCTCGGACAGCACCCGCTGCACCTCCGCGTTGTAGCCGTACAGCTCCAGCAGTGGGGTGGCGCCCATGCCGTTGACCAGGACCAGCACCGGATTGCGGGGCTCCAGGTCGTCCAGGACGGCGTTCACCGAGAAGTCCGCGATCTCCCGGGCGGTCATCATCGGGCGCCGCTCACGGCCCGGCTCGCCGTGGATGCCGATACCCAACTCCAGCTCGCCGGGCGGCAGGTCGAAGGTGGGGGTCCCCTTGGCGGGCGTGGTGCAGGCGCTGAGGGCGACACCGAAGCTCCGGGAGTTCTCGTTGACCTGCCGGGCGATGGACTGCACCCGCTCCAGCGGCTGCCCCTCGTCGGCCGCCGCCCCCGCGATCTTCTCCACGAACAAGGTGGCGCCGGTGCCGCGCCGGCCCGCCGTATAGAGGCTGTCGGTGACGGCGACGTCATCGTTGACCAGGACCTTCGCGACCTGGATGCCCTCGTCCTCGGCGAGCTCGGCCGCCATGTCGAAGTTCAGCACGTCGCCGGTGTAGTTCTTCACGATGAACAGGACACCGGCGCCGCTGTCCACGGCGGCCGCCGCACGTACCATCTGGTCGGGCACCGGAGAGGTGAACACCTCGCCGGGGCAGGCCGCCGACAGCATGCCGGGGCCCACGAAGCCGCCGTGCAGCGGCTCGTGGCCCGAACCGCCGCCGGAGACGAGCGCGACCTTTCCGGCGACCGGGGCGTCACGCCGTACGATCACCCGGTTCTCCACATCGACGGACAGCTCGGGGTGCGCGGCCGCCATGCCCCGCAGCGCGTCGGCGACCACCGTCTCCGAGACATTGATCAACATCTTCATGGGAGCCTCCTGCGTCCACTCGCTGTCGGCAGTATCGATGTTCGGGAGGCGGCGGTCACGTGTGCGGACGTTCTTCAGCGCGTCCGGCTTGCTCGGACCGCTCGGCATGGGCAGGTCGAATACCTCCGCCGGTGTGACCTGTCTTACTCTCTTCTCATATTCCTCGACTGAATACGGACATTCCGGAAACCCAGCTGACCTGCGCAAAGCGCGAGTAAAAGAAATCCCCTTGGAATAGTCAAATTTCAGGTGACGACCTTCTGTCGAACGGGCCTCGGTTCCTACCCTGAGCCGCCAATTGTGCGTTAATTCCCTGCTCAGATAGTGAGAGGCCCTTGACATGGTGAACCTGGACCATGCAGCCCCTGACGCCACCCGCGACCGGACCGGTCTGCGGCGGGACGTCGGGTTGATCGGACTCATGTGGGCCTCGGTCGGTTCCATCATCGGCTCCGGCTGGCTCTACGGAGCCGAGAAGGCCGTCGTCATGGCGGGTCCCGCGGCGATCATCTCGTGGGTGATCGGCGCGGTGGCGATCGTCCTGCTGGCGCTGGTGCACGCCGAACTGGGCGGTATGTTCCCGGTGGCAGGCGGCACGGCCCGCTACCCGCACTACGCCTTCGGTGGTCTGGCCGGTATGTCGTTCGGCTGGTTCTCCTGGCTGCAGGCGGCGACCGTGGCACCGATCGAGGTCGAGGCGATGATCGGCTACGCCGGTCACTGGCACTTCGCCCAAGGCTTCCAGCACGCCGACGGCACCCTGACGACCAGTGGGTTCATCGTCGCGGTCGTCCTGATGGCCGTCTTCGTCCTGGTCAACTTCCTCGGTGTGCGTGTCCTGGCCCACACGAACAGCGCGGCCACCTGGTGGAAGATCGCAGTGCCGCTGGCCACGATCTTCATCATCGCGGTGGGCAACTTCCACCCGCACAACTTCACCGCCCACGGCTTCGCCCCGTTCGGCGCCAAGGGCGTGCTGAGCGCGATCTCCTCCAGCGGCATCATCTTCGCCCTGCTCGGCTTCGAGCAGGCGATCCAGCTGGCGGGCGAGAGCCGGGACCCGAAGCGCGACCTGCCGCGCGCCACGCTCGGCTCGGTGGCGATCGGCGCCGTCATCTACGTACTGCTCCAGGTCGTGTTCATCGGTGCGCTGCCGGTCAGCTCCTTCGCGCACGGCTGGGCCAAGCTGGACTTCCCGGGCATCAGCGGCCCTTGGGCGGGCCTGGCGACGCTGGTCGGCCTCGGCTGGCTCGGCGTGGTGCTGTACATCGACGCCGTGATCTCCCCCGGAGGCACTGGCCTGATCTACACCACGGCCACCTCGCGCGTCTCCTACGGTCTGTCCAAGAACGGCTACGCGCCGAAGCTCTTCGAGAAGACCGACGCCCGCGGTGTGCCGTGGTTCGGCCTGGCCATCTCCTTCCTGACCGGCATCATCTGCTTCCTGCCCTTCCCGAGCTGGCAGGAGCTGGTCGGCTTCATCACCTCCGCGAGCGTCCTGATGTACGCCGGCGCGCCGCTGGCCTACGGTGTCTTCACCGACCGCCTCCCGGGCCGTGAGCGCCCCTATCGCCTGCCTGCGGGCAAGGTGATCGCGCCGCTGTCCTTCGTGGTCGCCAACCTCATCATCTACTGGGCCGGCTGGGACACGCTGTGGCGGCTCGGCGTGGCGATCATCCTCGGGTATGTGCTCCTCGGCGCCTACGCCTGGTACGCCACGAGCAAGAACCTGCCGGACGCGCCCCGTCTGGACTGGAAGGCCGCCCAGTGGCTGCCGGTCTACCTGGTGGGCATCGGCCTGATCTCCTGGCAGGGCGGCTTCGGCGGCCAGGGCCACATCGGCCTGTGGTGGGACATCCTGGTCGTCGCCGCGTTCTCCCTGGTCGTCTACTACTGGGCGAGGGCCACCGCGTCGCAGCCCGAGGAGATCGAGCGGAGCATCGAGGAAGTCGTGGTCACCGACGCCCCGGCTCACTGATCCGGCTCACCGACCCGGCCCCGACGTGTCCCGTCGGCCGCAGCCACCCGGCTGTGGCCGACGGGACACCGTCTTTTCCCACAGGGAAGAGCGGCTGGGGCTTTTCACCCGTGATGACGCGTCAGCTCCGCTCCCCCCAGGACCGTCACCCGGGGCGTGCAGGTGAGACGGAAGCCGGTGAAGTCGGCCGTGAACGCGGCGTCGACCAGGTCGCGGGCGTGGATGCCCACGAAGGCGCCCGTGAACCGCAGCCGGGAGCCGTGGTCGTCGGACAGTCGGCTGAAGTCGAGCGGCGGCCCGACCGGCGTGCGCGCGCCCGCCCGTACATACCAGAACCGGGCCTCGGCGCCGTCGACGGTGACGCCCAGCGTGACCGGGCCGCGCGCGTCCACGTCGACCAGGACGACCTGCCGGAGGTCCTGCTCGTCCCGCTCCACCAGGCTGAGCACGGTACGGCCGGCCACCCGCCACTGCTGGCCCCGCTGCGGTTCGCCGTCGGGCTCCGCCCAGGTCAGGTCGAGCGTCAGGTAGGAGCGGGTGTCGTACCAGAGGACGAGGCCGGCGGCCTGGGTGAAGGTGCGTGGCGCCGCCTCCACCGTGACCTCGGCCTCCGCGCGGTGCTCGCTGACGCGCTGGGCGAGCAGGCTCTGCCCCCACAGCGACTCGGGCCCCTGACGGCCACGCAGCCGGATCCAGCCCGGACGGCTGGTGGTGTCGGCCCAGGACGGGTCCGGGTATCCGCGCAGGGTGCTCCAGGGCCAGGACAGCGGCTCGGGCCGCTCGACCGGCGGCGCCGGGTCGGGGTGCGTGGGGACGTCGACCTCGACCAGGGGGTGCCAACCTCCCTGCCGCAGCCGGGGCCAGCCGTCCGTGTCCCAGGTCACGGCCTGGATCGCTGTCTCGCGGCCGAGGGTGCACCGGGGACCGTCCGGGGTCCGCAGCGGACGGGCCGTCAGATGGCTCATGACCCACGCCCCGTCCGGCGTCTCGACCAGCTCCGCGTGCCCCGCCTTCTGCAACGGCAGCGAGGGATCGTCCCGGCTCGTCAGCAGGGGAGCGTCGTCCAGTTCGTACGGGCCGGTGATGGTCCGCCCGCGCGCCACTCGCACCCCGTGCTGGAAGCCCGTTCCTCCCTCCGCGAGGACCAGGTAGTACCAGCCGTCGCGTCGCAGGAGCTTCGGACCCTCGATGAGCCGTTCGTGCTGAAGCAGCAGGTGCGTGTCACCGAGCGGGGCGAGGGTGGCTCGGTCCAGCTCCGTCAGGACGATCCCCGCGAAACGGTCCCCGCCGGGACGGTGGTCGTTCTGGAGGTTGAGCAGCCACAGCCGGCCCCCGTCGTGGAAGAGCGCCGGGTCGAAGCCATGGCTCGCGACCCTGCGCGGCGCACTCCACTTCCCGTCCACCTCGGTCGCCGTGGTGACGTACGTGTCCAGGTCGAAGTACGCCGTGCCGACCGAGCGGACGATCGTGTAGACCATCCAGAACCGTTCGCCGTCCCAGCTCAGCGACGGCGCCCAGATGCCCCCCGAGTCGGGGACCCCGGCCAGTGAGTCCCCGGGGACCGCGCCCCGCACATGACCCGCGTACTCCCAGTGCGCCAGATCGCGCGACCGGTGGATCGGGATCGTCGGGAACCACTCGAACGAACTCGTGGCCACGTAGTACCGGTCGCCGACCCGGACCAGCGAGGGGTCCGGGGCGAAACCGCGGATCACGGGATTGCGCAGCACGGTCACTTGAGGGCTCCCAGAGTGACGCCGGTCCGCCAGTAGCGGCGCATCGCCACCATCATGATCGCCATCGGCACGATGGACAGCAGTGCACCGGTCAGCACGAGCCCCGTCAGGTCGATGCCGGACTCCATCCGCGTGCCCGACCAGTTGTACAGGCCGAGGTTCAGGGTCCAGTTCTCCTTGCCGCGCAGCACGGTCAGCGGGAGGAAGAAGGCGTTCCAGGTGTTGACGAAGGCGAGCAGGAACACCGTCGCGCCGCCCGTCGTCATCATCCGCAGCACGATGCTGAAGAAGATCCGCAGCTCACCGGCGCCGTCGATGCGGGCCGCCTCCAGCAGCTCGTAGGGGATCGTGGCTTCCGTGTACACCTTGGCCAGGTACACGCTGAACGGGTTGATCAGGCAGGGGATCAGCATCGCCCAAGGGGTGTCCACCAGGCCGATCGCCGAGAACAGCAGGTAGAGGGGGAGCGTGAGAAGCGCGATCGGGATCAGGAACGAGCCCACGACGCACGCGAAGACCACGTTCCGGCCGGGGAAGTCGAAGCGCGCCAGGCCGTAGCCCGTGGCGAGCGCGACCAGCGTGCCGCCGAGGGAGCCGACGCCCGCGTACAGGAACGAGTTCGCCGTCCAGCGCAGGAAGATGCCGTCCTGGTAGGTGAACACCTCGTGCAGGTTGTCCCACAGGTGCCATCCGGAGAACCACAGGCCGTTGCTCTGGTACAGCTCGGTGCGGTTCTTGGTCGCGGCGACCAGCAGCCACCACACCGGGAACAGGCTGTAGACGCCGGCCAGGATCAGCCCGAGGAGCAGGAAGCGCTGACCGCCCCGCCCGCGGGAGGCCGCGTCCGGGCGCGTCAGGCGCCGGACGCTGCGAGCGGGGGGCCGCTTGGTGGGCGTGTCCGTCAGCACCATCAGTCGGCCTCCTTCGAGGTGAACCGGTAGAAGAGGAAGGAGGCGACGCCGAGGATCAGGGCGAGCAGCACCGACAGGGCCGCGGCGTAGTGATAGTTGTTGGAGTTGAATGCCTGGTTGTAGATGATCATGATCGGGGTGAAGCTGTCGCTGACCGTCTGCGGGGTGACGTTCCGGAACAGCGCGGGCTCGTTGAAGATCTGCAGCATCTGGATGATCGAGAGCAGACCGGTCAGAACCAGGGCCCCGCGCACGTACGGGATCTTGATGCTGCGCGCGATGCGGATCTCGGAGGCGCCGTCGAGCCGGGCCGCCTCGAACAGTTCGCGGGGAACGCCCTGCAGCGCCGCGTAGATGATCACCATGTTGTAGCCGATGCCGTGCCAGGTGAGCAGGTTGCCGATGGACGGCCACACCATCGACGGCGCGAAGAAGTTCCAGTGGAAGCCGAAGAACTCGCCGAGCGGGGTGAGGGGGCCGACGTCCGGGCTGTAGAGGTTGACCCACATGATCGCGGCGACCACACCGGGGATCATGTAGGGCACCAGCAGCAGGATCCGGAAGCGGCCGGCCACCCGCGCGGTGACCGCGTCCAGGAGCAGCGCCAGTACCAGGCTGATGAACAGCATCACCGGGATCTGGACGCAGGCGAACAGCACCACCCGCAGGATGGAGCCCATGAACGCCGAGTCCGTCAGGCCCTTGGTGTAGTTGTCGAGCCCGGTGAACTCAGTGGTGGAGCCTCCGAGTCCGAGGCCGGACTGCTGCTCGCGGAACAGCGACTCGTAGACGGCGTACCCGATGGGGAGCAGGTACAGGAAGACGAAGCCGAGCTGGAAGGGCACCGTGAAAGCGGCACCCTTCCAGCGCATGGAGCGAATCATCGAGACTGCCTCAGCCCTTGACGCTGATACCGCGGGACTTCAGGTCATTGACGGTCCACTGCTGCATGTGCGCGAGCAGATCGGTGACCTTCTCCTGCTTGTTGACCACCTTGGCCCAGCCCGCCTGCATCTCCGTGAACATCGCGGTCCAGTCCGGGCCGAAGGTCCAGTCGGTGGTGACGGTCTTCAGGCTGTCCTTCACGACCTGTTGAGCCGCCTCGTAGTTCTTGCCGAGCAGCTTCTGGGAGGTCGCCTCGGCGACGTACGAGTCACTGTCCGCCAGCGCCGGGAACACGCCGTTGCCGGTCTCCGGGCTCGCCATCGTCTTGACGGCGGTCTGGTCCGTGGACATCCACAGTGCCGCCTGGGCGGCCTGCTCCTGGTTCTTGCACTGCTTGGCCACCAGGGTCACGCTGCCGGTCAGGTTGGTGCCGGCCGGGGTCTTGGGCGCCTCGCCCTTGAACGTCGGCCAGGGGGCCAGCGCCCACTTGCCGAAGGACTTGGTGAAGTTCGCGACCATGCCGGACTGCTGCCAGGTGGAGATCTGCCGGGTCGCGGAGCCGCCGTTGTCGTAGTTGCGCTGCACGGCCGCGTAGTCGGCGAACGACAGCTTGGAGTTCAGGTCGCTGTCGATGATGTCCTGGATCACCTGCGCGGCCTTCAGGCTCCCCGGGTCCTGGAAGTTCACCTTCCAGGAGTTGCCGTCGATGGAGTACCAGTGTGCCCCGGCCTGCATCGCGAGAACCTCGAGCGTGCTCGGGTCCTCACCGGCGAAGTTGGTGATCTTGATGCCGTGCTTCTTCAGTTCCTTGCCCGCAGCGATGAAGTCGTCCCAGGTCGCCGGGGGCTTCAGGCCGTACTTCTGGAAGATGTCGGTGCGGTAGATCGTGAAGTTCGGCGCCGAGCTGGTGGGAACGCCGTACATCTTGCCCTGCACCTGTGCGCTCGCCCAGGAGCCCGGGTTGAACTTGTCCTTGCTGGACTCGACGTACTGGGTGATGTCGGCGAGGGCGCCCTGAGACACCCAGCTGGTCACGTACTCGGCCGTGTTCTGCACCAGGCAGGGCGCGTTGCCCGCCTTCACCGCGTTGGTCAGCTGCTTCTGCATGGTCAGCTGGTCGGTGACCTTGGTGTACTTCAGCTTGATGTCCTTGTGCGAGGCGTTGAACGCCTTCACGACGGCCTCCTGGCCGTTGGCCCAGCCCCAGAAGTCGAGGGTGACGGGGCCGGAGGACTTCGACTTCGCGTCGTCGCCCGAGTCGGATCCGCCGCAGGCGGTGAGGAGACCTGTCAGCGCGATGCCCGCGACGGCGGCGTGGGCGAACCTTCTCCGGGAGCTGGTGAAGTTCATCTGACCGTGATCCTTCGGAATGTAGGCGTTCTCAGAACGAGAGGACGGCGGCTCGGTGTTGGCCAGGAACAGCGGCCGGGAAACCGTCGGCTCGCGGTTGCGGGGGTCGGCCAAGCTGAAGCGGTAGTAAGCGGTTGCCGTGGACCGTAGGACGATTCCACGTCTCTAGCAAGAGGGCTGGCGGAAATAGTTACGGCCCGTTGTCCGGCGCGTAAGCCGGGAGGATGGGGTGGCCGTTGTGGGGCTTCAGGGATTTGCGCAGGTCAACGCAGTACAAGGGCGCTTGCGTTGGCTCTTCTGCTACGCGGTAAGCGTTCTCAGGGACGGTCGGCCCCCGAGCTGAAACCGTTTACGAAACTTCGAACTTACCGATGCGATGTCACGGCCGTCGCCGCGGCGGCTGCACGGAGGCGCGTACGACGACGTGCGTGCCCAGCACCATGTGGTCGCCGTCGCTTCCCCTGCGGCGGCTCGCGCCGCTCTCGCGCCGGTCCGCCACCGCGCGCAGCGCGACGCGGCCCATCTCCTCGTACGGGACGTGCACGGTGGTCAGTTGGGGAGTGAGCTGGGAGGCGAGCGGGATGTCGTCGTAGCCGACGATGGAGACGTCCTCGGGCACACGGAGGCCCGCCGCGCGCAGCGCCTGCATGGCGCCCGCGGCCACCACATCGGTACCGGCGAGAACGGCGGTGAAGTCCGGCGTTTCGTGCAGGGCGGCCTCGACGGCCGTGTACCCGTGCTCGTCGTCGTACGGCCCGTGCCGCACCAGGCCCGGGTCGAACGGCACCCCGTACGCCTCGAAGGCCCGCTGCGCGCCCTTCAAGCGGCCCTGCGCGGTGGTGAGTTCGGCGGGTCCCGGCAGCACCAGGACGCGGCGGTGCCCGGCGGACAGCAGATGGCTCGCCATCGCGTAGGCCCCGCCCTCGTTGTCGTAGTCCACCGTCGTCGCCGGTACGTCGCCCTCCAGGGGCGGCCTGCCGACCAGCACCAGGTGCGAGCCGGCCGCGTCCAGGGAGCGGGCGAAGCGGGCCATCCTCAGCTGGTACTCGTCGAAGTCGTACGCCCCGCCGAGCAGCACCACCGCGGCGACGCCCTGCTGGCGCATGAGGTTGACCAGCGCGAGTTCCCGCTCGGGGTCGTCCCCGGTGGTGCCCACCAGTGACAGCCAGCCGCGCAGCGAGGCGGCGCCCTCGACGCCCTTGGCGACGTGGGCGAACGCGGCGCCCGTGATGTTGTTCAGCAGGATCGCCACGGTCGGTGTGCCACCGCCGGCCAGGGAGCGGGCGTGGGCGTTGGTGACGTAGTCCAGGTCCCGTACGACCTTCATCACCCGGCGGCGCAGCTCGTCGGAGACGGGGTAGTTGCCCGACAGGACGCGCGACACGCTGGCGACCGACACGCCCGCCCGTTCCGCCACGTCGCGGATGGTGGCCCGTCCGGCCTCGGCCGGCGCCTTGCGCTGACTCACCGTAGCGACTCCTTCACGGTAGGGACCTTCTCGTCGAGGAGCCGGGGTCCCGCCCTCCCCCCGGTGTCGAAACCGTATCCCATCGTTACTCCCCGGCGGACCGGGTTGTGGACGGGCCGTTCACGCGACACGGGCCAGATCGGCACGGCGCACCTCATGGGCCAGCGGCAGGCCCGCGACCAGGCGCTCGACCTCCGCCACGACCACGAGGCCGAGGCGTTCCAGCTCGTTGCCGAGCGAGCCCGCGATGTGCGGGGTGAGGAAGACGTTGGGGAGCTCGTACAACGGGGAGCCGGCGGGCAGCGGCTCGGGCTCCGTGACGTCCAGGACCGCGCTCAGACGGCCGCAGACCAGCTCGTCGGTCAGGGCGTCCTGGTCGACCAGGGCGCCCCGGGAGGTGTTGATCAGCACACCGCCGTCCCGGATGAGGGCGAGCCGGTCGCGGCTGAGCATGCGCTGGGTCTCGGGGATGTCGGGGGCGTGCAGGCTGACGATGTCGCTGCGACGCAGCAGTTCGTCCAGCGGCAGGGACTCGGCGCCGAGCGCCTGCGCCTCGTCGGCCGTCACGTAGGGGTCGTAGAGGAAGGTCCTGAAGTCGAACGGGCGCAGCAGTTCCAGGAGCCGGCGCCCCACCCGCGATGCGCCGATGACGCCGATCCGGCGGCCGAGGTTCCCGATGCCCGAGGTCTCGGCGGGGGAGGGGTAGGCGTGCGTGTGCCGGAACCGCTCCCGGTGCCCGAAGGCGTCCTTGCCCGCGAGCAGGATCATCGCGAGCGTGTACTCCGCGACCGGCAGCGCGTTGCCGGTCACCGCGCTGGACACGGTGACACCCCGCCGCCACAGCGCTTCGCCGACCAGCGAGCGGACCGAGCCGGCGGCATGCAGCACCGCGCGCAGCTCTGGCGCCGCCGTCAGGGTGCGAGCGTCCAGACGGGGGCAGCCCCAGCCGGTGACCAGTACCTCGGCCCGGGCCAGCGCGGATGCGGCCGCCGGGTCGGTGAAGTCCCGTACGACGAGTGCGCTGTCGATGTCGACCGCCTTCTGCAACCGGGCCATGAGCGGCGGGGGGAACAGCAGGGGCAGGTGCACCGGATCCATGGCGAACACGGCCATGGGGGGCTGGGCGCTGGGCATGTCTCTCCCGAAGCGTGTCGGTAACGTTTTCTGAAAGCGCCTTCTACCGTAATTCTGCTGCGGAGTCCCGGTCAATCGGTACGACCGGGGTGCCGGGATGGACGGTTTTCGGCCGCTTCCGCAGGCAAATGCCCACGTCGCAGCAGGTCAGGGCGGTGTCCGTCGGCGTGGTGTGAGCCGGCATGGAGGGGTACGGGCGGGCCCGCAGGGGTGGGCCGTAACGGTTTCCGCCGCTCACCGGGGGTGTGGCGGTCGGTTGTCACCATCAGTCGCCGACGATCCGGCGATCCGGCGATGGCTCGTGCCGGCTGCCCGGATCGGGAGTGTCCGCTTCCGGATGGCCTCCACTCCGGGTAACAGGATCAGCGGACTTCGCAATTGCCCAGCTCATCGGCCTTGCGGGGCCCGAGGCGCGGCGGTCCCCACCTCTGTTCGTGCACGTCTCGGCTGTTACACAGACTTTTCGAAAATCTGCGAAGCCCCTTGACGCGCCATCGGTCCCGGAAGAAGCTCTGCCCACTTGGTCGTAGCAACCGGTTGCTACCTGTTACTCCGGCGGGACCCGCCTGCGTTCCCGTGGCAGAGCCCGTACCGCGTTCCCCGAAGCAGAAGGTGAGGCGTTCATGCGCTCCCACGCCGGTGCTCCCCCCAGTCGCCGTCGCTTCCTCGCCCTGTCGGCCGGCGGCGCCGTGGCCGGTGCGGCGGCCCTCAGCGGATGTGCGCTGCAGGTGGCGGGCGCCGCGGACAGCGGGGGCGGCGGCGACTCGATCACGGTGATGGTCAATGAGGGCGACATCACCGATGACCAGATCAAGCAGGCGCAGAAGGAGCTCGGCATCAGGATCGTCCGGGTCAAGTACGACGTCACCCGCCTGATCGCGATGCTCACCGCGGGCAAACCTCCGGAGCTGGTGCGCGGCGTCGGTGCCACGGACGCGCCGTACTTCGCCGCACGCGGTGTCGCCGAGAATCTGGACCCGTACTTCGCGGGGAGCACGGTCCTCAAGGTCGACGACCTCGACCCGGTGAACGACCTGTGGCGCTGGGACGGCAAGGCCCAGGGCAAAGGTCCCCGCTACGGCATGGCGAAGGACTTCTCCCAGGACTCCATGTACTGGTACAACACCGCACTGTTCGACCAGAAGGGCGTCGCGTACCCGTCCGCCACGGAGCCGATCACCTACGAGGAGTGGCTGGAGAAGGCCGAACGGCTCACCCAGCGCAAGGGCGGCCAGACCAGGGTGTTCGGCGGCAGTTACAACGGCGTCGGCCTGACCGTCAACCTCGCGGCCCTCACGGCCGCCGCCGGCGGCAACCTGTTCACCGACGACTACGCCGCCATCGACTTCTCCAGCCCGGAGGCCCGCAAGGCGCTCACCTGGTACGTGGACTACGCGAAGACGGGGGTCGGACCGAGCCTCATCAACCCGAACCCCGACACCTGGGACGGCCCCACCTACATGGCGAACCGCATGGCCATGACCAACTCGGGCTACTGGCTCGGCGGCATGATCAACGGAGACGAGACGGTGGCGAAGGCGTCCCGCCTCGCCCCCGCGCCCCGATTCGCCGGCGGCCCCCGCATCAGCGCCTGCCAGGCCGGTACCGGCTTCTGGGTGCCGAAGAAGGCGCACAACAAGCAGGCGGCCTGGCGCGTCTTCGAATGGTTCTTCGGCCAGGGCCCCGCCAAGGACCGCGCGACCGGCGGCTGGGGCATCCCCACCCTGAAGTCCCTCCGCCCCTTGATGCCCCGTCAGAAGGACTACCAGAAACAGGTCGTCGCGGTGCAGGAGGCCGACCTGAAGCACTTCTCGGTCGTCTCCTTCACGCCCTACGCCAAGGTCGAGGCCCTGGACGCGGTCATCAACCTGATCATCCCCGCCGCGATGAGGGGCCAGATGTCCATCGGCACGCTGATCGACCGGCTCAACGACAAGACGAACGAAGAGATGAAGCGCGGAAGGGAGCTGGTGTCATGACGGCCGACCAACTGGCCACCGTCGCCGGGCGGCCCGGCCACGCCCGGGGCGCCGACCGCGCTCAGACCGCGCGGCGGCGCACCTCCGTCGCAACGCGACAGCACCGCGCGTTCTACATGTTCACCGCGCCCTGGATCGCGGGATTCCTGCTGCTGACCATCGGCCCGATGGCGTTCGCGCTGTGGCTGAGCCTCACCACGTTCGACGGGATCTCCCCGAACTGGCACTGGATCGGCCTCGCCAACTACCGCGAGCTGCTGAGCGACTCGGTCACCTGGGGCGCCCTGGGCCGGACCGGGCTGTTCGCGGTGACCTCCGTGCCCCTGTCGATCGTCGCGGGCCTCGCCCTCGCGGTCCTCGTCAACCGGCCCATCAAGGCCCGCGGCATCTTCCGCACCCTGCTGTACCTGCCGGCCGTCGTACCGCCGGTCGGGGCGGGCCTCATCTTCAAGCAGCTCTTCGACACGAACTCCGGCGCCACCAACGGTGTCCTCGACATCTTCGGCATCAACGCCGTCGCCTGGCTCAGCGACCCGTACGCCCGCTACGTGCTGCTGATGACCGTGCTGTGGGGCGCGGGCAACGTCATGATCATCTCGCTGGCCGGCCTCCAGGACATCCCCCGCGAACTCCACGAGGCCGCCCGGGTCGACGGTGCGAGCGCCTGGCGCACCTTCCGCAGCGTCACCGTGCCGCTGCTGTCGCCGGTGCTGCTCTTCCAGGCCGTGACGGGCGTGATCGCCTCCGTGCAGACCGTGATGCCGCTGCTGCTGGCGTCCCAGCCCCCGCCCGGGGGCGTCACGTCCGTCCCGCAGTCCAACTACCTGTACATGATGCACGTGTTCGCGGAGTACTTCGCCTACGGCCGTTTCGGCTACGCCTCCGCCCTGCTGTGGGTCCTGTTCGTGCTGATCCTGATCGTCACGGGACTCATCTTCAAGACCACGTCCGGCGTGGTGTTCTACAACGTCGACCCGGAGGCGAAGAAGTGACCGCCCGGCTGCCCCGCCTCGCCCTGTACGCGGCGCTCGTCATCATCACCGGCCTGTTCCTCGGCCCGTTCGGCTGGCTGGTGATCACCGCCCTGAAGTCCACCTCGGAACTCGCGGCCTCGCCCGTGCACTGGTGGCCCCACGACCTCAAGTGGGGGAACTTCGCCGACGCGTTCACCAACATCGACTTCCTCGGCTACGCCCGCAACTCCCTCATCATCGCAACGATCTACGCGACGCTCGTCACGCTCAGCTCGGCATGGGTCGGCTTCGGCTTCGCACGCCTGTCCGCGCCCGGCAAGAAGCAGATGTTCGGCGTGCTGCTCGGCACGATGATGCTGCCGCAGATGATCACGCTCTTCCCGACCTACCTGATCTTCGCGAAGCTCGGCATGGTCGACACGTACTGGCCGTGGGCGCTGTGGGGCCTGTCCGGCGCACCTTTCCTCATCTTCCTGTTCCGGCAGTTCTTCGCCGGCATGCCCCGCGAACTGGAGGAGGCCGCGATCGTCGACGGCTGCGGCTGGAGCGGGATCTTCTGGCGGATCTTCCTGCCGCAGTCCTGGCCGGCGCTCGCGACCAGCTTCGTCATCGCCTTCACCTGGAGCTGGGGCGACTACATCGCTCCGATGCTGCTGCTGTCCAACGACCGTTCCACGCTCGCCGTCGCCATCTCCACGTCGTACGTCAACGCCCAGGGCCTGCCGGTCAACAACTGGATCGCGGCGGGCACCGTGATGTACGTCGTCCCCATCCTGCTGATCTTCCTGGTCGCCCAGCGCGGTTTCGTCACCGGGATGTCCACATCCGGACTCAAGTGACCGCCGTTTCTCCCTGTCTGTCTCTCATCTCCCCGCTCAGTTAAGGAACTTCTCCATGAACGACACCCAGGGCACCGGCATGACCCGGCGCACCGTTCTCCAGGCCGCGGGTGCCGCTGCCGCCGCGTACTCCCTGATCGGCGCCGCGGCCGGCACCGCGAGCGCCGATGACACGCCCGCATCGACCGACAAGCTGGTGATCTACCCCATCCCGAGCGGGGTCCCGACCAACCTGAGCTACTCCGTCAAGGCCCGTACCCCGGGCGGCGACTGGCAGACGGTGCCCGTCTACCGCGCGAGAGCGAAGCAGATCGACGCGAACACGGGCAGTGGTCCGGTGTTCAACTCCTCCGTCGCCATGTTCGACTTCCAGGGAACCGTGGAGGTCGCCGTCACGTCCGCCAAGGGCACGATCGGCACCGCGCGGATCCGTCCGCTGTCGTACGGCACCCGGTTCACGGTGGACGGCGCGACGATCAGCTTCACCCTCACCGAGCCGCGCAACCTCTCCATCGAGGTCGACGGGGACGTCTTCAACAACCTGCAGCTGCACGCCCACCCGATCGAGACGCACGTCCCCGACCCCGGCGACGAAGACGTCATCTACTTCGGCCCCGGCCTGCACAAGACCACCAACAACGTACTGACCGTGCCCAGCGGCAAGACGGTCTACCTGGCCGGCGGTGCGGTGCTGACGTCGCAGGTGGCGTTCCAGAACGTGGAGAACGCCCGGCTGCGAGGCCGCGGCGTGCTGTACAACTCGCCGAGCGGCGTGCTGGTCGAGTACTCGAAGAACATCGAGATCGACGGCGTGACGGTGCTCAACCCCAGCAGCGGCTACGCGATCACCGTGGGCCAGTCCCAGCAGGTCACCATCCACAACTTCCACGCCTACAGCCACGGCCAGTGGGGCGACGGCATCGACGTCTTCTCCAGCGAGGACGTCCTCATCGACAACGTCTACATGCGCAACGCGGACGACTGCATCGCGATCTACGCCCACCGCTGGAACTACTACGGCGACTGCCGCAACATCACCGTCCGCAACTCCACCCTCTGGGCGGACGTCGCGCACCCGATCAACGTCGGCACGCACGGCAACACCGACAACCCGGAGACCATCGAGAACCTCGTCTTGAGCAACATCGACATCCTCGACCACCGCGAACCGCAGATGAACTACCAGGGCTGTATCGCGCTCAACCCGGGCGACAGCAACCTGGTGCACAACGTCCGCGCCCAGGACATCCGGGTGGAGGACTTCCGCTGGGGCCAGCTGATCAACATGCGGGTCATGTTCAACACGTCGTACAACACCTCCGTCGGCCGGGGCATCGACGGCGTGTACATCAAGAACCTCTCGTACAACGGCACGCATGCCAACCCGGCGATCATGGTCGGCTACGACGCGGACCACGCCATCAAGAACGTCACGTTCCAGAACCTCGTCATCAACGGCAAGTTCATCGGCAACGGGATGAAGAAGCCCGGCTGGTACACGTTCTGGGACATGATGCCGGCGTACGCCAACGAGCACGTCCTGAACACGCGGTTCCTGAACTCCACCGACGCCACGTCCACCAACGCGCCCCAGATCACCAGCCCGGTCCAGGCCGCGGGCACGAAGAACCAGGTCTTCAACTACCTGATCACGGCCGGCGAGCTGCCGACGTCGTTCAGCGCGGACGGGCTGCCGAAGGGGCTGGACATCGACCCCGGCACCGGTCTGATCTCCGGCGTCATGAGGGACAACGTCGGCTCCTTCGACGTCACCGTGTCGGCCACCAACAGCGTGGGCACCGCGACCCAGACCGTCACGCTCACCGTGCAGCACGCGTGATGCGGCACCACTGATCCAGGAGATACTCCAGTGACCCCCGTGCTTCCCCTCAGCAGACGCTCGTTCTTCGGCGCTGCGGGGCTCGTGGTCGCCGCCGGAGGCGGACTGCTGTCCGCCTCCACCGCGGCGGCCTGGGCCCAGGACGACACCACCACGCTCCGGACCTTCACCCACCCCGGACTGCTGCACAGCGCCGGCGACCTGGCCCGTATGAAGGCCGCGGTCGCCGCCAAGGAATCCCCGATCTACGACGGCTTCCTCGCGCTCGCGGCCCACTCGCGCTCGAAGCCGACGTACACGATCCAGAACACCGGACAGATCACTTCCTGGGGCCGCGGCCCCGCCAACTTCCAGAACCAGGCCGTCGCCGACTCGGCCGCCGCCTACCAGCTCGCCCTCATGTGGCGCATCACCGGCAACCGCGCGTACGCCGACAAGGCCCGCGACATCCTCAATGTGTGGTCGGCCTCCCTGACGGCCATCACCGGGGCCGACGGTCCGCTCGGCGCGGGTCTGCAGGCCTTCAAGTTCGTCAACGCGGCCGAGCTGCTGCGGCACAGCGACTACGACGGCTGGGCGGACTCCGACATCGCCCGCTGCGAGGAGTCCTTCCTCACCGTCTGGTATCCCGCCGTCTCCGGCTACATGCTGTACGCCAACGGCAACTGGGACCTGACGTCGATTCAGTCCATCATGGCCATCGGAGTGTTCTGCGAGGAGCGCACGCTCTTCGAGGACGCCTTGAGGTTCGCAGCCGCCGGCGCGGGCAACGGCAGCGTCCTGCACCGTGTCGTCACCGACGCCGGCCAGGGCCAGGAGTCGGGCCGCGACCAGGGCCACGAGCAGCTCGCGGTCGGCCTCATGGGCGACGCGGCCCAGGTCGCCTGGAACCAGGGCGTCGACCTGTGGGGCTTCGACGACAACCGCATCCTGGCGAACGCCGAGTACGACGCCCGCTACAACCTCGGCGGCGACGTCCCCTTCGCCGACGACCTGGACCGCACCGGCAAGTACATCAAGACGGCCGTCTCGGCCATCTCGCGCGGCACCCTGCCACCGATCTACGAGATGTACTACGCCCATTACGCCGGCGTCCGCGGCCTGGACACCCCGTACGTCAAGGCGGCCGTCTTCCGCGGCGCAGGCGGCGCCCGAGTGGTCGAGGGCAGCAACGACGATCTGCCCAGCTGGGGCACCCTCACCTACGCCGGTACGACCGCGCCCGATCCCACCGTCCCGGCCGCCCCGGCGGGCGTCACGGCGGTCGGCGGCGGCAAGTTGGTCACCGTGACCTGGCTGCCGTCCGTATGGGCCGACACGTACACGGTCCTGCGGGCCACCGACCCCGACGGCCCGTACGAGCAGATCGCCACCGGTGTCGACAAGACGACGTACACCGACAGCGACGCGCGCGGAGGACGCACCCACTACTACACCGTCACCGCCACCAACTCCCAGGGCAGCAGCGCGAGCTCCGCCTGGGCGGCGGCCGCCGCCGCGCTCCCCGAGTCCTGGGCGACGCAGGACGTCGGAGAGGTGAAGATTCCCGGTTCGGCCGTCTTCGACGGCGAGCGGTTCGTGCTCGAGGCGTCGGGCACCTCCGGCACCTACCGCGTGGCCTGCCTGCCGCTGGCCGGCGACGGCACGATCACCGCGCGGATCGTGTTCCCCCTCAGCTCCCAGTACTCCAAGATCGGCGTCACCCTGCGCGCCTCCCTGGACGTGGACGCGGCACACGCCTCGATGCTGATCCAGGGCCTGCCGCTGCACACCTGGAGCGGTGTGTGGACCGTGCGCACCCAGGACGGGGCCGGCATCTCCGCCACCGGCAGCACGCCCGTGCCGCCCTCCCAGCGGCAGGCGATCACCTCCGGGGCCGGCTTCCCGATCTCCGCTCTAGGCACGCTGCCGGAGTCGGCGACCCCGCTCGAGGCCCCGTACGTCGAGGGCGCGGGCGACGGCTACCGGATGCGCATGCCCTACTGGGTACGGGTGACCCGCCGGGGCGACCGCTGCACCGGCGCGATCTCCCCGGACGGCATCCACTGGACCGAAGTCGGCTCCACCAAGGTCGAGTTGGGGCACGCCGCGTACGCGGGCCTGGCCCTCACCTCCTGCCTCGGCGTCGACCACGACTACGCCGAGACCGGCACCGGCGCCTTCGACAACGTCAGCGTCACCTCCCGCACCCGCGGCGAGGTCTGGTCGGTGCCGCGCCCCGCCCGCACCGCCACCGATCTGCGGGCCACCGCGGGGGCCGACGCCGTCGAGCTGGCCTGGACCGACCCGGACCTCGCGGGCCGCTACAAGGTACTGCGGTCGACGCAGGCCGACGGACCGTACGAGACGATCTCGGCCTGCGTCGGGCCGGTCGGCTTCGGCACCCGTATCCGGTACGCGGACGCCACCGGCACGCCCGGCACGACGTACCACTACGTCGTCACCAAGACGAACTGCGCCGGACGCGGCCCTCTGTCGGACCCGGTCATCGCGACGATGCCCACACCGTCGGTACCCCAACTCAGCTCCGCCATAACGGCGTTCGCCAACAAGGGCGTTCCCTTCCAGTTCCTGCTGCGGGCGTCGCACGAGCCCGTCCGGTTCACGGCGGACGGCCTGCCCGACGGGCTGAGCATCGACAAGCGCACCGGTCTGATCTCCGGAACGCCGAACGAGACCGGCGATTTCACCGTCACCACCACCGCGGGCAACGCCGCCGGTGACGCCACCGGCACCCTCACCCTCACCGTGGGCACCCCGCCGCCCGCGCCCTGGACGTACGGCGACCTCGGTGACGTCGTCCTCGACGACCGCGCCTTCGGGACCTTCGGCGTGGTCGCCATCCAGACCCCCGGCAGCACCGCCTACGAGGACGGGACCTTCGTGGTGCGGGGCGCCGGGACCGACCTCAACGCCAACGGCCAGGGCATGACAGGCCAGTTCGTACGACGGCCCGTCACCGGCGACTGCGCGTTCACCGCCCGGCTCGTCTCCCGCAGCGGAGCCACCGGCGACCGGGTCGGCCTGCTCATGGCCAAGTCCCTGTCGCCGTTCGACCAGGCGGCCGGGGCCATCGTCACCGGCGGCACCAGCGCGCAGCTCATGCTGCGCACGACCGTCGCCGGAAAGTCCACCTTCACGGGCAACGCGGCGGTCACCGCGCCCTGCCTGCTGCGGCTGAAGCGCACCGGGACGAGCTTCACCGCGTCCGCCTCCACCGATGACGGCGCCACCTGGACCCCCATCGCCGCGGGAGACATCCCCGGCTTCGGTGACGCCCCCTACTACGTGGGCCTCGTGGTCTGCTCACGCAACCCCCTGGCCCTCGGCACCTCCCAGTTCGGCGAGGTGAGCATCACCACGACATAGATCCCCCCACGGATCGGAGATGCACGAATGAGCCGCAGAGATCTCCACCCCGCACCGGATTCCCCCCACACCGGGCCCAGCCGGCGGGGCGTGCTGCGCGCCGCCGGCGGGCTCGCCGCCGCCGGCCTGATCAGCGCCGCCACCATGCAGTCGGCGGGAGCCGCCCCGACCACCTGGGCCCACCCCGGCGCCCTGCACAACGCGGGCGACCTCAACCGCGCCAAGGTCAGGGTCGCCGCCGGCACGGACCCCTGGTACTCCGGCTGGCAGCGCCTGATCGACAACTCCCACTCCGCGTCCACCTGGACGCCCAACCCCCAGTCCGTCGTCTACCGGGGTTCGGGATACCCCGAGAACTACGGGACCCTCTACAACGACATCGCCGCCGCCTACCAGAACGCGCTGCGCTGGTGGGTCGCCGGCACCAGCGCCAACGCCGACTGCGCCGTCAGGATCTGCAACGCCTGGTCGAAGACCCTGACCTCGATCCAGGGCAACGCGGACCGGTTCCTCGCCGCCGGCATCTACGGCTGGCAGTTCGCCAACGTCGGCGAGCTGATGCGCGACTATCCGGGCTTCGACCTCGCCGGGTTCAAGAAGATGATGCTCAACGTCTTCTACCCGATGAACAACGACTTCCTGGTCCACCACAACGGCGCCTGCATCACCAACTACTGGGCCAACTGGGACCTGTGCAACATGGCGTCCATCCTCGCCATCGCGATCCTGTGCGAGGACGGCGCCAAGTACGACCAGGCCGTCAACTACTTCTACAACGGCGCGGGCAACGGCTCCATCAAGCACGCCGTCCCGTACCTGTACACGGACTCGGCCGGCTACGCCCTCGGCCAGTGGCAGGAGTCGGGCCGCGACCAGGGCCACACCATGATGGGCATGGGTCAGATGGGCGCCCTCTGCGAGATGGCCTGGAACCAGGGCACGGACCTGTACAGCTACGACAGCAGGAGGTTCTTCAAGGCGGCCCAGTACGTCGCCAAGTACAACATCGGCCAGGGCGTGCCGTACACCACCTACACCTGGGGCAGCGGCACGAACTGCAGCCGGCAGTCGCAGACGGTGATCAGCTCCGGGTCCCGCGGCCAGATCCGCCCGGTGTGGGCGATGCTCCACTTCCACTACAACCGGCGCCTGTACCTCGACGACAAGTACATCTCGGCGATGTACTACAACCTCGTCGCCCCCGAGGGCGGCGGCGGTGACTACGGCTCCACCAGCGGCGGCTACGACCAGCTCGGCTTCGGCACGCTGACGTACGCCAAGTAGCGCACCGCAGGGCCGCGCGGGCCCGCCGGCATCGGACCGGCCGACGGGCCAGCTGGGAAAACAGGGCGGCTGGGGGTGCGGATGCGGGCCCTGTTCCCTAGCGTGGCAGGGGTCGAAGTCTCCCGCTGGAGGGATCTGTCATGGCCGTGCCCCGGATCGTGATCGTCGGCGGCGGGTTCGCCGGCATGGAGACCGCGCGGCGACTCGAGCGGATTCTGGGGCCCGCCGAGGCGCGCCTCAGGCTCGTCGCGCCCTACAGCCACCAGCTCTATCTGCCCCTGCTGCCGCACGTCGCGTCGGGAATCCTCACCCCGCAGTCGGTCGCGGTCCCGCTGCGCCGGCTGCTGCACCGTACGCTGCTCGTGCCCGGCCAGGCAGTCGGCGTCGATCCCTCCGCCAAGGCCGTGGTCGTGCGCAAGATCAACGGCGAGACGACCGTCGAGCACTACGACTATCTGGTGCTGACCCCCGGCAGCGTCACACGGCAGTTCGACATCCCCGGCGTGAACCAGCACGCGGTGGGCATGAAGACGCTCGCGGAGGCGGCCTGGGTACGGGACCACGTCATCTCCCAGCTCGACCTCGCCGCGGCCAGTTCCGACCCGGTCGAGCGCGAGACCCGGCTGCAGTTCGTGGTCGTCGGCGGCGGCTACGCCGGCACCGAGACCGCCGCCTATCTGCACCACCTCACCACCGCCGCCGTGAAGCGCTATCCGGGCCTGGACCCGTCCTTGGTGAAGTGGCACCTCGTCGACATCGCGCCCAAGCTCATGCCGGAACTCGGCGACCGGCTCGGCGCGAAGGCGCTCGCCATCCTGGAACGGCGCGGCCTGCACGTCTCACTCGGCGTCTCGGTCGCCGAGGCCACGGCGGACACCGTCACCCTCACCGACGGCCGCAAACTGCGCTGCCACACCCTGATCTGGACCGCCGGAGTCGCCCCCAGCCCGCTGATCGCCACGCTGGACGCCGAGACCGACCGCGGCCGGCTGGTCGTCCGCGACGACCTGGCCGTGCCGGGCCTCGACGGCGTTTTCGCCCTCGGTGACGCCGCGGCGGTGCCCGACCTCGCCAAGGGCCCCGACGCCATCTGCCCGCCGACCGCCCAGCACGCCATGCGTCAGGGCTGGAGGGCCGCGAAGAACGTCGCGGCGGCGCTGCGCGGCGCGCCGCTGACCCCCTACCGCCACCGCGACCTGGGGCTCGTCGTCGACCTCGGCGGCGTCCAGGCCGTGTCCAAACCGCTCGGCGTGGAGCTGACCGGCCTGCCGGCACAGGTCGTCGCGCGCGGCTACCACCTGGGCGCCCTGCGCACGGTCCCGGCCCGCCTGCGCACGCTGACGAACTGGACGCTGAACGCGATGGCGGGCTACGACTTCGTCCGCACCGGCTTCCAGGCCGGGCGCCCGGCCACGCTCAAGGACTTCGAGCGGACCGACGCCTATCTCACGCCCGACCTGATCGCCTCGCACACGGCACCGAAGGCGGTCGACTGACGTCGACTGACAGGGGTCATGTGCCGGTCGACGCGGGTCAGGTGCCGACCGGCATGGGTCAGGTGCGGTCGCCCTTCGGCTTGCCCCGCTGATCGGGTGTCCCGTGCGGCGGCGGGCTCATGGGCTCCGGTGAGGTCGCCGGGGACACCGGCGATCCCCCACTGCTCCGGCTCGTCTCGGGACGCAGGCCCGCTGTGTCACCGGACGTCGGCTCGGCGCCCGCGCGCAACTGCTCCAGCCGGGCCGTGAGCAGCTCGGTCACCGGGACACGGCCCGCGTGCTCACGCTCGTACGCGAGCAGCTGCTCCACCTCGTCCGCGTTGAGCGCGCGGATGCGGCTCTCCAGGCTGCCGAGCGGCAGCTCGTCGTAGTCGGGCAGCGGCACGGTGCCGCGGCCGGGCTCAGCCATGGATCTTCACTCCCCTCTGTGCGACGGCCTGACGTGGGACGCGGCTCAGCGCGACCGGGCGGCCCGGGTACGCGAGCGGTTCTCCTTGCGGATCGCGTCCAGCAGCTCCGCCTTCGACATCCGGGACCGCCCGTCGATGCCCAGGCGCTGCGCGACGTGGTAGAGGTGCTCCTTCGAGGCGTTCTCGTCGACGCCCTCGCCGCTGCGCCCGCCCTGCTGCCGGGGCCGCGCCGAACGGGGGTCCGAGGGGCCCTTTCGGCCGCCCTCCTTGCGCTCCCAGTGGTCGCCGACCTTCTCGAAGGTGTGCTTGAGCGCGCCGTACGCCACCCGGTGCGCCCGCTCGCCCTCGCCGTAACTCTCGACCGCCGAGTCGTGCGCCTTGATCCAGGTGCGCTGCGCGTCCTGGGAGGAGCGCTCCAGCGTCGACGGCAGTTCCTGTCGTCCTGGCACGGATCCACCTCCTCGTCTCGTCGCTCTCTGCGCCCCCCGAGTGCCCTGGGGCCCGACGGGAAAACGGGTGCAACCCCCGCGAACGCCGGTTTGACGGGGTCACCACCGGCTACCCGCGCGGTGTGACAGCCACGACTTCGCACACGACTTCGCAGCAGGATCCCATTCGGTTTCTGGAGGATCGCTTCGCGTGCGCACAGGCCTGCACGGAGTGCGCGCGGGCGTGCGCCTTGCGCGCGAGCCTCGCCGAACCGGGCGGTACTCAGGGCCAGGAACGTCTGCGGCGCAAGGGCATCATGTGCGCGGAGGTCTGCGACGCGACCTGCCGCGTGCTGTCCGCGTACGGCAGTCAGGACGAGGACCACATCCGCGGCCAGGTGACCTGGTGCCGGGCGGTCTGCCTGGACACCGCGCACGTCTTCGACGCGGACCCGGGTGGCGAGGAGGCGGCGCGGGCCTGTCGCACGGCCGCCCGGGCCTGTTCCGACTTCCTCCAGACCCTGGGCTGATCCGGACACCGGGCTCGTCGACGCTCTGGACGCCGCGCAGGCATTCCCCTTCCTCGGCATTCCCAATTTCTGGAACAGGTTCTACGGTGTGCGCCGTCAGGACCGGCCACGGGGAGCCTGGAGGCGCCGTGCATCTCGACTACACGCCCGAGCAACAGCGGCTGCGCAACGAGCTGCGCGGGTACTTCGCGCGGCTCGTGCCCGAGGGCGCCTACGCCCGGCACACCGACCCGGCGGCACAGAAGCGGTTCTACCGCGACACCATCCGCCGCCTGGGCAGTGACGGCTGGCTGGGCGTGGGCTGGCCGAAGGAGTACGGCGGGCGCGGGATGACCGCCATGGAGCAGTTCATCTTCTTCGACGAGGCCGCCCAGGCGGGTGTGCCGCTGCCGTTGATGGCGCTCAACACGGTCGGTCCGACGCTGATGCGGTTCGGCACGGACGAGCAGAAGGAGTACTTCCTGCCGAGGATCCTCTCCGGGGAGATCGACTTCGCGATCGGCTACAGCGAGCCCGGCGCCGGGACCGACCTCGCGTCCCTGAAGACCCGCGCGGTCCGCGAGGGCGACGGGTACGTCGTCAACGGGCAGAAGATCTGGACCACCAACGGCGACACCGCCGACTGGGTGTGGCTCGCCGTGCGCACCGACCCCGAGGCCCCGCCGCACAAGGGCATCACCATGCTGCTCGTGCCGACCGGCGACCCCGGCTACTCCTGCACCCTCATCCGCACGCTCGCGGGGCACGACACCACCGCGAGCTACTACGAGAACGTCCGTGTACCCGTGTCTCGTCGGGTGGGCGAGGAGAACCACGGCTGGCGGCTGATCACCAACCAGCTCAACCACGAGCGCGTCACCCTCGCCGCCCACGGCACCATGGCCATCCGCGCCCTGCACGACGTGCAGCGCTGGGCCATGGAGACCAAGCTCACCGACGGCCGCCGGGTGATCGACCTGCCCTGGGTGCGTCGCCGCCTGGCCCTGACGCACACGAAGCTGGACGCGATGAAGCTGCTGAACTGGCAGATGGTCAGCGCGGTCGAGGAGGGCACGCTCACCCCGCAGGACGCCTCCGCGGTCAAGGTCTACGGCTCCGAGGCCCGCCGTGACGCCTACGCCTGGCTGATGGAGGTCGTGGCGGCCGCGGGGCCACTGAAGGAGGGCTCGGCGGGCACCGCGCTCCACGGCGAACTGGAGCGCGGCTACCGCTCGGCGGTGATCTTCACCTTCGGCGGCGGGAACAACGAGATCCAGCGCGAGATCATCTCCTGGATCGGCCTCGGCATGCCCCGGGTGCGCAGGTGACTGCGTTGTTGTGACGAGGATTTTTAGTTGGCACAAAAGAGGGATGGTTGGCACTGAGCGGAGCGCTTGGGCTGACGGGGGATGGGCTTGGCCTGTTGGCGTCCTGGGTCCGCTGACCTGCTAATTCCTCAGGGCCAGCGCAACTATGCCGTGCGGGGCTGAGGCGGCGGCCGTTACTGAGGTCGCCGGCGTCCGGGATGTTGAACGGCGCCAGCGCGATCCCGTGGGCGCCCTCGCCGCCCATCTGTGTCAAGCGGCGGTGGCCGACGTCCTCGGCCCGGGCGAGATCGCGATCCTGCTGTCCCTGCTCTTCATCGCCGTATGGCACTGCCGGCCGCTGTGGGCCGTAGTGTGCGGCACGCTGAACGGCGTTGCCCTGCTGTTCACACCGGTCCGCTACTCGCACTCGCTCAAGGACGGCGGCACCCTCGGCTCCATGGTCGGCGGCCTGGTCTTCATCGGCCTGGTGGCCGGCCTTGCGGCCTACCTGTGCTTCCTCGACTACCGCCGTACCGCCGCCGTCAGCGAGAACCGCCGCGAGCAGCGCCTGGCGATCGCCGCCGACCTGCACGACTTCGTCGCCCACCACGCTACCTGGTCCCCAGGCGGCACCCCGGCAACCGGCATCACCATCACCGACCGGGCCAGCGGCTCCTGCTTCGGGCCCGCCGAATCCACCATGCGCACTGACGCCTGGCGCTGCACCGTCGGCGACCGGATCCTCGACGCCTGTTTCTCCCCGGACTCCAATCTCTCGGACACCATCGCGCTATGCCAGGACGGAGCCCCCGACCGCATGGTCGAACTATCGGTCCCCGAGGGCTTTCCCGGCAACAACGACCACATGGCGGGCGGGCCCGACATCGAACCGACCATCTTCGTCCTGGCCAACGGCGCCCGCTGCTCGTTCGCCGGTGGCGGCACCGCGACGCTCGCGGGACAGCGCCTGAACTACGGCTGCGACAACGGCGGCTACCACTACGGCTATCCGAACAAGACAGCCGCCGTGTGGACTATCTCCTACGCCGCCCCCGGCAGTGGAGCCAGCGTCTCCACGCCGATCACCACCGTCTACCAGTAGCGTGCTGACGGCCTTGGCCGCTGAGGCCCCCTGCCAGAACGGCTGTTGAAAGACGCTGGCCTATGCACGGCGTCTGAGCTACTCCTGGGTTGGCTGCTGGCGAGGGTCGCTGAGGCTCTGGCCGGCTCTGCAGGAGCCCGGCTCGCCTGACGGATGCGGATGCCGGCGTCGGAGGACACGCTGCTACGGCTTCTTCGGGCCGCTGCAATCGAAGAAGCTTGTGAGGTGAGGGCCTGGGAGTAGACGAACTCACCCTCTGGCCCCCGTCCGGCTTCGCAGGAGGTGGTCGAGGAGTAGGCGGATGCACCTCCCGGGCGGCGAGCTCACAGTCAGGAGGCCGTACTTGTCAGCGTGTGGCCACCTCTCGCCTGGTAGATCGTCGCGAATCGGATATCACGCGACTACGTCGAAGCAAATACAGCGAGAGCCGGGGCATTAGGCCAGTTACCCTGCGTTACGACTCTCGCGCACCTTGTGCCAGACCCCGACTGTAGCGGTCGAGTCGATGGTTCAGTCGTACCCGTACTCGTGGGCGTCTGCTTCGGCGTGGCGTGCGTCCTCTTCAGCTTGTCGGAGCAGGGAAATGAGCAGCATGATCGCGATGATGCTGTGGCCCTTGTTGAGGTGCTCCAGCGGCAGTCGATGCAGGACAGCATGCCGGGACAAGTTCTCCGGTATCGGATCGTTGCGCTCTGGAAAGTAGCTGGTGAACAGCGGCTCGATCGGTGTCAGAACGATCTGCTCATCTACCAGCCAGGAGTTGCCGCGAACTGGTCGAGAAGCCGCCCGTGTAAGCCCGGGGTATTTCTTCTTCCGTTCCACGCGAGCGACGCTGAACATGACGTCCTCGGCGGCGGCTAGGGCGAGACAGGCGCCAGCCTGAAGATGCCCGTCATCCCAGGCGGCCAGGACATGGGTGGCGGCTTCCGTATCGACCTTCAACCAGGAGGAAGTGCATTCGCGCAGCATCGAGTGGCACAGGCTCCGAATTTCGTCTTCGGCAGCCTCCAAGACCCCCAACTTCGCGCCGTGTTCAGCGTCAGCACGGACGAGGTCCTGAAGCACATCTGCTGGCGGAGTCCATGCAACGGGGATGCCGTGGTTCTGGGCAAGGGTATGGAGTTCCTGCATGTGTACTCCGCTGCCCCACCAGTTCTCGTAGCGAACGGACGGGTAGAAGAAAGGCATAGGTGCCGGACCGTCGAGCCGCGCATCGTAGGCGTCCCAGACCTCTGCCGCTTTGGTGATTTCCTTCACGGAAGCAACGCTTTTGCCAGCCAAAGGATCAAAGAAGGTCATGGCTGTCATCATGCCTGGTCCCGGCTCCTCGCGCGCTCGTGTTTTCAGCAGCCTTGCGGTTACTTCTTCGAGGGTCTTGGGACTCCTCTCACGCCACTCGACCAGCGTGCTGCGCACCATGTCCATCTCGTCGCCGTCCATGGCATCGACCTCAACAACCCGGCCCACCTCACCGCCGGTGACATCGCCGCCTACACCCGGGCCCTCCTCGACGACACCCAGGCCCCCCAACTCCCGCTCCCCGTACCCGGATCACGCAGCGTGCCAGTTCTTCCTTCTTGCCGGCACGGATGACTGCGCGCGTTCTCGTCCACGGTCAGATCCACATCGACACCAGTCGGCCTGGCTGTCGCGAACGCCTGGCCAGCGACGCCTAGGAGGTATTCACCGCCTACCGCGACCGCTTCGACACCGACCGCCCCAAGCTCGAACGGCTCATGCGCCCCCTCGCCTACACCCAGGGCGGAGACCTGTCCTGATCCACCCTCGGCACCGCTTCGCCGAAGCCCTGGTCTGCGTCGCACCCTCGCTCGGCATCCACCTCAACACCGACGCCACGGTCTCCGCCGCAGCGGAGTCCGCTCGCACCTACTTCGAGCCCGACACCCCCTTCGGCACGCGGCACGAGGCCGTCTTGGCACCCCTCGACTGTGCTGACATGGGCCTTATGTCGGATTATGCTTCACGAATGGATGGTGCCTGAAACAAACCAATCCTGGAGTGTGGATTCTGCCCCTTCGGGGAGATCGTTGATGAACACCACGGCCAAGCCGCGCTGGGCTCGCGAGCAGCACACGTAGAACAGATTGCGCGAGCGCTCGGTACGGTCGGGTTTGTCGGTGCCTGCGAGCATCTTGCCGATGCTGTACCTGTTCCAGGCGCTGTCGTCGACCACTACCACGACGTTCTCGAATTCGTCGCCCTTGACGCCGTGCTGGGTGGAGAACGGAGTCAGTTCGTCGATGAAGCGAGCGACGCTGATGACTTCCCGGTACGGCACGTTGCGGAGGTTGTTTGAGAAGTCCGCTCGTCGCTGGTCGCGCTCATCGAGACCCGTTGCAGTCCTGCGGCGTTCGAGGTCTTTGAGCTTCCCTGGTGTGGCGAGGAGGTGGCCCTCGCCCATCATGTCGAGCACGTCGCCGATGGTGCCGCTCGTTCGTACGGCGTCGAGTGCACGGATGGCCTGACTGATAGTGCGTTTGTCGGCGTGACGGGTAATCCGTGTCCGCCCCTCATCCAACAGGCTGGTCAGCTCCGCGAAGTCGTTGTTGCGGAAGGCCGTGCTTACGGCCTCGATGCGCGTCAGGTACTGGATGTAGGGCTCATTGCGTGCCATGAGATCGTCGGGGCCGTACCGGCTCAGCTTTCTGTACTGTTCGAGGAGGTTGGCGTACTCCAAAGTGCCGGCGATCTTGCGGTGAGTGAGCAGGAGATATTTGCTGTTCTCCCGAGTCCAGCCGTTCTGGGCAAGCGTCGATTCAGCGGCGGTCAGTCGCTCAGGGCCCGCCGGGATGCCGGTGTTGAGGAACAGATGGACCTCACCTGTCTGTTGCTCGCCGACGGCGTCCTGGATGAGGTCGGGACGCATCCGGTTGAGTATCTCGACGACGGGAGGTGAGCACCGGTAGTTCTCGTGCTTGGTGATCTCCGTGAGGAGGCCGGGGCGTTTCACCGCTCCGACGCCGGATTCGTAGATCTTCTGCATGGAGTCGCCGAAGAGGCCGACCACGCAGTTCTCGTGGCCAGCGCCGGCCAAGTGGTCCAGCAGGAGCTGGATCGTCTTGGGTGAGGTGTCCTGGTACTCGTCGACGAAGATGACGGGGTACTTGCTGGCGATGATGCGTATGAGCTTGGGGTGTGCTGCGACGAGGCGGAGCGAAAGCGCGATGACGTCGTCGTGGGAGATGCGCCCCTCGCTCAGTCTGCGCCCGCGGTCGGAGTACTCGATGACCGGGGGAGCGGTGACGTCATCGAGGTCTTCGGGCTTGGTCAGTTCCTCGTTGTAGGCGAGGATCTGCAGCCAGAGCTCACGCTGGTAGGGCTGGATGGCACTCCAGAGGAATTCGTGGATGGTGCCGACGTCGACGAGGGGGTCCGCGGCGATGCGTTCGTGGATCTTCTTCTTGGCGACGTTCGTATATGTGATGCAGGCGATCCGCCGACCGTGTGCCTCCAGGTCTGTGCGGTGGTGGTTCAGGAGGTGCTGCAGTGTGTGAACCAGGGTGGTCGTCTTGCCGGCGCCGGCCCCTGCTTCCACGAGGAAGCTGCGCCGGGCTTCCAGCTCCGTGACGACGGCTTCGAGAGTGCTTAGGCGAGCCACTGCAGTCCTTCGACGATGTAGCGGGGAACAGCCCAGTCCTCCAGGAGCATGACGTCGAAGGCAAAGTCGGTCTTGTGGTCGCTGAGTTGCTGTGCGATGTCGTAGGCCTTGGCTTCGATGTCGTCGGCTGTGGGGTCGGCCCCGACCTCCTTGACGAAGGCCGCCTTGAGGGCGAGCTGGCGGAAGTCACGTGCGAGCGGTTTTGCGTTGGCGATGATGAAGGCGTCCTCGAAGCTCCGCGCGCAGGCTCCCGAATCTCTTTCGGGGATCTGGTAAGTGACGCGGACGTGTCCCTGTTCCTTGCTGGCCGGATCGCTGGCGAGCAGTTGGGCGATGCTGGACTTTGCCGGCAGCCAGTTCTTGAGGGTCTGGTTCGAGGTGACCGTCTGCCCCTGGCCAGGTGGGCAGGCCTTGCGGTGCTTTGGGCACACGGAGTCGATGTCGGTGATGACAAGTGTCTTGACGTTCAGGAAGGCGAGCAGTTCCCGGAAGCGGACGGCATAGGCGTCACCGACCTCGATGACCGATACGTACTGGTGCAGCAGCTCCTTGGCGCACCGCCGGACCATCTCGGGCAGGAGCAGGCGTTCTGCGGTGCCCTCGATAAGGATCACCTTGTCGGCGAAGAACATGTCGCACCGGTGCAAAACCATGTACTGGCGCAGGAAGCGCAGGGTCTCGTCACCTTGCGGGGTGGCCTTGACGTTGGCTTGGAAGGTCGAGAGGTCCTTGACCGTGAGCTGCGGTTCGGAACGGTCGAAGTAGCGCACGGTGTGGAAGCCGCTGCTGGCGACGATGTGGGAGGAGTGCGTGGTGATGACCACCTGCACCTTCCAGCCCGTCTTGCGGTCGATGAAGTCCTGGATGTTCTTGATGAACGTCTCCTGCATTTGGGGATGCAGATGAGCTTCGGGCTCCTCGATGAACAGCACCTGCAGCGCCGGCTTGGGCGTGGTGCGTTCGTAGGTCTGGTGAAAGCTGATGACCTGCAGGATCGTAAAGATCAGCTTGCTGTAGCCCAGCCCGTTGTGGCCTTCGGGAAGGTGGAAGTCGTCATCCCCGGACGGGTATTGGATGCGGGTGCTGCCGCGGAGGATTCCTGAGGCCTCAAAGAGGGAGACGATACGGGGCTTCTGAACCGGAGTGATGGTGCCGACCCCAAAGGTGCGCAGGTCTTCGAAGATGGGGTCGAACAGGGTGGCGTAGTTGTCGTCGAGCTGCTTCGAGGTAGATGCCAGGGCAGTCTCGATCTGCTCGATGCTCTGGTGGCGGTCCTCTTGCCCGCTGTTGACCTTGTAGTAGGCCTCGAACGTCTTCGACAGGGTGCGGGCCTTGTCTCCCGGGGTGTCGTCCACCTTGGTCTGCGCGTAGATGAACTTGACCGATAGGATGGACTCCGCGGCGCCCCGTTTGATGTCCTTGCGGACTTTCTCGTTCAAGGGGCTGACCGCTCGATAGGCCGGGGCGAAGTAGTCCGAGAAGTTCTTGCGGAGCCACTTGAAGCGATCGAACGGCTCCCGCTGGCTGGCCAACCAAAAGTCCTTCAGGAAGCCGTGAGGACGCGCCACCTCCAGCGCCGCCTCGATCTGGACCTCAAAGCAGGTGTCGTCCAGGTCGAGGATCACTCCGGTGAGCGGAGCGAGGTCGTCCTCCTCCGCATACTCGATCGTGAGGACCAGCCGGATAGCGGGGACGAGGTCGTAGGCCTTGGCCAGCAGGTCTTCGCTCGTCTCGGTGTCGCCTTGGGCAGCGTGCGTCTGTGACTCGCCGAAGATCTGCCGCGCCTGTTCGATGTCGGCGATGCGGCAGGTGGAGAAGTCCTCCAGGACGAACCTCGTGTCTTCCTCACCGAAGAACTTCTCGAAGAGGTTGACGAAAGACGTCTTGCCGCTGTTGTTGCGCCCGACGATGAGGGTGGCCTTGGGATCAACCCGGACGTCCACCCTCTCCAGGGCGCGAAAGTTGATCACTTCGGCATGGGTCAGCTGCATCGCACTCCTGACATCGTTCCCAACCCCAGCTCCCGGGGCGACATACGCGTGCGACTACCGAGAGTCAAAGCAGTATCTGACGCGGAAGGGACGTTAGACGCCCACTTGGCTCAAAGTGATCAGTGACGCGACAGATTGCATCCATTTCGGTCTTTATTGATCGATTTCGATCGTTGGTAACGTGCTGTGCCTTCACGCGTCGGTGAGGGCGAGAGTGCTCATCCAGCGCGGACCCCGCTCTGTGGAGGAGGGCGAGGCTGACGGTGATGGCGCCGGCGGAGTTGCATCTGAAAGGAGTGTCAGTGGGTGGCAGTACCGTCGGGGCATGACTGCATGGCCGCCAATCGATCGTGATGATCTTCGCAAGGCACGTGGTGACGCGGGCTTCGATACCGTGCTCCCGGTGCTGATCAGGCGTTTGATAGCCGAGACCGCAAGTGGGTTGGAATCCTTGGACATGCCGGGAGGTTCCGGCACCGCGGTGGGAGGTTTCGACGGCATCGCCACAGCGTCGGAACCGTCGGCGTTCGTGCCCGAGGGAACCTCAGTGTGGGAGTTGTCTGTTGGCGGCGGCAACAGCAAGGCTGAGGGGGACTACGAGAAGAGGGCCAAGGGACCGAACGGGCTCGCGACCCAAGACGTCACCTACGTGGAAGTCGTCCTCGACGCATGGAGAGATGCCCGAACCTGGGCCGCGCGCCACACCGAGGAAGGCCGGTGGCGGGAGGTACGTGGGTACAACCTCGACGGGATCGACCTCTGGCTGGAACAAGCGCCCGCCACCACGGCATGGCTTGCTGCCCGACTGGGGAAAGCACAGCCGGGCGTGCGGCCTCTGGAATCGTGGTGGACCGACAGTTGGCTCCGGTCGACGCGCATCCCACTGGACCGGACGGTAGTGCTGGCAGGAAGAGAGAAGGCAGCCGCCGACTTCAGTGCCCTACTCGCCATCGGCCGGTCGGTGATCACGCTAGGCGGCGATCTGCGCCCCGACGAGGTCTGCGCCTTCGTTGCCGCTGCCCTAGAACAGGAAGGCATCCTGGGGGCCACTCAGGTGGGGGCGCGCGCCCTGTTCGTTTCCGACAAGCACGGTGTCGAGCAACTGGTCACGCAGCGTCAGCCCTTGATCTTGGTCCTCGCGGACCCCGCGCTCGCACGGGACATTCCGCAGCAGCATCCTCACCAGCTGGTGTGGGCGGCGATGCCCGGCGTCCCGTGCGACGTGCACGTGCCCAGGCTCCACAGCCAGGTCATCGAGTCCCTGCTGCTATCCGACGGCATGCCGAGCGAGCGCGCGGCCCGACTCGGCGCGCTCGGTCGCCGCAGCCTGCCCGCGCTTCGGCGAACCCTGGCCCACCACCCGGAGCCACTCACACCGGAACGGGCCACGACGCTCGATGTGGTCCGCCGACGGCTGCTACTGCTGAATTCCTGGAACGGGGATAATCGGGAAGACCGCCGTGTGGTTGGACAGTGCTCGGGACTTGAATACGAAGAGTTGCAGGAGCGGGCCCGGGAGCTCGCCGCTGGATCCGACATCCCTTTCCTCGGCCACCAGGAAGGGATCTGGCACGTGCTCGCTGCCGAGGATGCCTGGACCTTGCTCGGTACATCCCTCACCAGCGACGATCTCCGATTCTTCCGAACGGCAGTCTTGGAGGTACTGACTGAAACGGACCCGACCCTCGACCTGGAGCCTGGCGAGCGGTGGAAGGCCGGGGTGATGGGCGTAAGGCGCTGCTTCTCACACACCCTGCGCGCAGGACTCGCCCAGTCGCTCGCCCTCCTGGGCACCCTGGGCGCGGACCTACGGGGCCCCGGAGGTGTCACGGGGGATCGATGGGCACGGCTGCTGGTTCGTGATCTGCTGAAGCAGGCCAACGCTGATGACACGTATAGCCTGTGGCGTTCCCTGGGCGATGTGCTCACCTTGCTGGCTGAGGCCGCTCCGGAGGAGTTCATTGAGGCGATGCATGAGGGCCTCAGTGGCACCAGGCCTCTTCACGTTGCCATGTTCACCGACAACCAGCCCGACGCCATGGGGCTTGGATCCAGCTCTCCTCATACAGAGTTTCTGTGGTCCTTGGCGATCCTGGCATGGTCTCCGGAGCATCTCGATGACGCAGTCGACGTACTGACCGCGCTGGCTGTCGTGGACCCGGGCGGCCGGCTCTCGAATCGTCCCCTCGAGAGTCTGGTGGGGATTCTCAGCGCGTGGGCTCCCAACACGACCGCCTACGCCGAAGACCGCATCAGAGTGATCCGACGCCTGGTGCGGAGGCAGCCGGCACTCGGCCGCAAGTTGCTCCTCCAACTCATTCCTGACACTCACGCTATGCAGATGAGCCATCCTGGTCCGCGTTTCCGTGACTGGAAAAGGGACACTGTCGTCACCCCGCATGATCGATGGAGTGTTATCACCGCCGTAGTCGACTTGCTCCTTGACGAACTCAACGCCGCCCCTGAGCTGTATGCCGACCTGATCGGTAAAATCAATGTTCTCCCTCCCAAGCACCGCGCTGAGGTCGCGCGACGGCTGACCGAGCTGGCTCGCGACCTGGAAGATGACGATCAGCGTGCGGTTCTCCACCGCGCACTGCGCGATCAGGTCGCCCGGCACCAGGAGTATGCGGACACCGCGTGGGCCCTTCCCGCGGACGAGCTTCGCCCCCTCCAAGCTGCGTGCGAAGCGCTGGAGCCTCGGAATCCGGTGAAGCGGTATACATGGTTGTTCCAATCCGGCTGGATCACGCTTGGCGACATCAGGCGCCGTGACAACTTCGCCGCCTACGACGCGGAACTCCTCGCCCGGCGGGCCGCAGCGGTCGGGGACACAGTCGCGAACGGAGGGCTGGCGGCTCTCGTCGAGCTGGCTTCCGCAACCGAGTTCGCCGACCTGGTGGGCATTGCTCTCGCAGAGCACTGCGAGGACCATGACGAAGAGCTGCTGTCCTGGCTTGAGGAGGACACCTCGCCAGCCAAGGATGTCGCGGCTGGTTACCTGCGGCGGCGCATGTGGGCCCAGGGGGATGATCTCCGCGACAAGCTTCTTTCCCTCACGGAGGTTCCGCAGGCTCAGGCAACTGTCCTGCGGCTCGCCCCGGATCCAGCCAGCGCGTGGTCGAAGCTTGCTGAACTCGGTCCGGAAGCAGCAGGACATTATTGGCGTGAGTTCTCCTACTTCGGGCTCGGCTCCGACTTCCCGCGAGCGCTTGATGCGGCCCGATCGCTGTTGGGTGCAGGCCGTCCCGCAGCGGCGCTGGACCTGATCCTCCTATATGACAGGGAAGGGGACAGCGCAGAGGCCGCTGAGGTCGTCGTTACCGGGCTTGAAGACCTCATCGCAGGTAGGTTGAGCGATCCTGAGATCGGGCGACTCGGTTCACGTTTCCAGGACCTATTTGCGCTGCTGGCCCGGCATCACGAGCAGGTCGGCCGTCAACGCATCCTCAGTCTGGAGTGGCAACTCTTGCCTGCGCTCGGGTTCGACGCGAAGGCTCCAATCCTCCACAAGACGCTGGTTGAGGACCCTGAGGCGTTCGCGGATTTGGTGACGTGGTCCTTCCGTCCCAGCGCCACTTCCGAGGAGGACACGGCAGATGCCGTCGAGCAGGAGAACGGACGCAACATCGCTAACCACGCGTACAGAGCCCTTCATGCTTTGCGCACATGTCCAGGACTCACGGCCGAAGGGACCCTCGACCCAGTTGCACTGCGCACGTGGGTCATGACGGCACGGGCAGAACTGGCTGCCAGAGACCGTGCCGCGGTAGGTGACGTGCAGATCGGTCAGGTACTTGCTTTCGCCCCGCGCGACCAGGACGACTTCCAGATTCCGGAAGCTGTCCGAGACCTACTTGAAGAGATCAACAGCAGCGATCTCGAACGAGGTCTCAGTATTGGTATCTACAACAAACGAGGTGTGACCACTCGGGGACTCCTGGATGGCGGAGTTCAAGAGTCGGAGCTGGCTCGGTCCTTCCGGGAGCAGGCCGAACGCGCACGCGCGTGGCCGCGAACCAGGAAGTTGCTCAAAGGGCTTGCGGAGTCATACGAAGCTGACGCCCGCCGGGAGGACCAGGAGGCAGAGCGACGGCATCAAGGCCTGGAGTAGGTCCCCGCCAGGGCCCATTGCGGAAGCGCAGGCCATAGCCACTCATTGGTGGCGAGTGATGCCTCACTCAACCGCGTGCCGCCGCTTGTAGTCGTCGGCGGCGGAGCGTACAGATTCTGATCCGCGACTCCGTCACGACGCTACGACCCGACTCCGGCAATGACCAGCCGCGCACCGCACTGGAGGACCTGGTCGACCGCCCGTTCAGTGCCCTGGGCATGATGAGCGTCGCCCCGACCGTGTCGTCCACCTGAGCACCTCGGCCAGCGGCAGTGGTGGCGTATGCCTGCCTGGAGCACGCCTCACGGTCCACCCCCAGCCCGGGCAGTATCTCCGTCAGCCGCCTTCTGTACGACGACGCCGGACCTGGGCGAGTGCTGCGGCTGCAGCCGCCAGCCTTCGGCACGCGCTGCAGACCGCCGCGACGCGGCACCCCCAGCTGGGCGTGACCGACGCCGGCGACGGCACCGAAGTGCTCACGTTCAGCCATCCCCTCTGGCCCTGGCCTGGGACGTCCTCGACGAAAGCTACGGGCGCGTCCGGCAGCGCCTCAGTCTCCACCCCGAGCAAGACACCCACGGACCCCTGCCAGGAGGCGCCCGCCCATTCGAACAGCCGGCATTCGACGAACCGACATCAAAACACAGCCGCTGACCTGACCCGCCACCGCACCAGCAGCGCGCCGGACATCACGGTCCCCACCACAGCGTCTCTATCTCGGACCGACTGTGCGCGGCCGCTTCTCGCTGCCACGCCTCACGGAGGACCACCATGACCAACCTCTCTGCGCCCGGGCTGACGCCCCCGAGACCCATGACGGCGGTACCGTGTTCTGCCCCGACCTGATCATCGGCAGACATCCCGTCCACGGCGTCCTGGCCGACGGCCTCGTCGACGACGTCACCGTCCTCCTGCCGGAACAAGCCGGATTCATCTACGACGAAGACCTCGGGGTGCACCGGATGGCTCTCTGTGACCGGCGGCGGAACCGCTTCCGTCGTGGATGCTGGAACATCCCCGGTGGAGACGTGTTCCTTTCGCCACGGCAGGCTCGCCATGCACAGCAGGCCGGCGATGAACAGCGCGCCGCGTACTCCCGCTGCGGCGGCGATGAGGCCAACGGCGATCATGAAGGCGGCCTGGCATGTCTTCGAGCCGACGGACCAGGAAGTGCCGACGCGGGACATGAACGCGTCCGGTGTGGTCAACCCCCGGACCTGGCAGGCCACTTGGCTCGAAAATCCGGCGGCCCGCCACCCGTTACGACGTGGGTAAAACCGTGAAACGACCAGAAAGCATCACCGAACGAAACCGACTCAAACCATAAAGGACAAGCTGAGGCGTCAGCGATCCGCTCGCCTGCCGTCGGCAGCAGTCACCCCGGGGGCGGCGAGCACGCTTCCGCATCCGGGAATCAAGCGCCCGCCGACGCCCCTCATCAGAACGGTCAGCCCCGCCGGGCCTCAACCCGGGGGGACCCCGGCTCCTGTGTCGGAGAGTCAGCAGATGCCTTCAGGAGGATAGAGTCTTGACGAGTTCCTCGGCGAGAGGCCCCGAGGACGCCGGGTTCTGGCCCGTGATGAGGTTGCGGTCCGCGACCGTGTAGGGCTCCCAGGCAGGGCCCCGCGAATAGTCGGTGGGCAGCTTTTTCAGCTCGTCCTCCAGCAGCCACTTTGCCTTGTCGGCAAAACCGACACCGGCCTCCTCCTCGTTGCAGAAACCCGTTACCCGGTAGTTCGCGAAGGGCGTGTCGCCGTTCGCGTCACGGGTCGCAAGGAAAGCAGCCGGGGCATGACACACGACGCCGAGGGGTTTGCCGGAGGCAAGTGCCTCCCGCAGGAGCGCCCCAGAATCCGGGTCGGCCGAAAGGTCTTCCATCGGGCCGTGGCCTCCGGGGTAGTAGACCGCGTCGTAGTCCTCGAGACGCACGTCCTTGAGGGAGATGGGGTGCCGCAGCTCCTCGGCCTTCTCGATGACGGCCTCTTCCCGGAGGGAGTTTTCCTCGCCACCCGCCATACCGGGCCTCAGGCTCATCGTGTCCACAACGGGAATGACGCCCCCTGGAGTTGCCACGGTGACCTCGTGTCCGGCATCGGTGAACACGGTGTAAGGCGCCACGAACTCCTCGGCCCAGTAGCCGGTGGGGTGTCGATGCCCGTCCTTCAAGGTCCAATAGCTTGCGCCGGTCATCACGCACAGGATCTTGGCCATGGGATGCTCCTCTAAAAGACGTTCACCCGGGGAGAGCGCAGCAGTTTGAGACCTGCATAACAAGGATGAGTGGACATCTCGAAACCGGCAACTTGCGACTGATCGGTGCACGCGTATCGTATGTGAACGTCAAGAAACGGTAATGGAATTCTTGCGCCGAAAAATAGGAGGTGCGCGGGCCCCGGCAGCAGAATATTTCGGAGGATTGCCATGATCAAACCCTATGGCCCCTACGATTTCATGCCGCCGATCAGGACCTTCCCGTTGACCTCCGATTCCGTGGCCAATGGCGAGCAACTGGCCCGCGAGCAGGTGAGCGGCATCCTGGGAGCAGGCGGATCGGACATCTCACGGCAGCTGAGCTGCTCCGGCTTTCCCGAGGAGACCCGGAGTTTCGCGGTGGCGATGTTCGACCCCGATGTGCCTACCGCTTCGGGCTTCTGGCACTGGGCTGTGGCCAATCTGCCCGCCTCCGTGACCGACCTTCCGGCCGGGGCGGGGGAACGGCAGGGATCTGCCCGGTGGCGCGGTGACACTGGCCAACGACGCCGGCTACAGAAGGTACCTCGGTCCGGCAACGCCTCCAGGCAACGGTCCGGACCGCTACTTCCTTGTGGTGCACGCCGTCGACGTGGAAGAAGTGGAAGAACTGGAGGTGTCCGGGACAACGACCCCTGCCTATCTGGAGTTCCTCCTGTTCGGCCACGGACTTGCGAGAGCGACGTTGTACGGCACCTTTGAGCGGGCCTAGCCTGAAGGCGCATGAGGGTCCGTCAGCAAGCCGACGGACCCTCCGTGCAACCACCTCATTTCACTACTTCTTCCGCATGTAATCCTCGGCGGCGTCGACAATCAGGTTCTTGACCGCCTGCGGGTGGGAAACGAGGGGCACGTGCGAGGAGTTGATCTCCACTGTCTTACGGGCGTTCGCGCGCTTCGCCTCGAACAGCTCCAGGGCCGGGTTGATCGCCTGGTCCTGCCTGCCGACGAGGACGTACACGGGCTTGTTCCGCCAGGCCGCGCCAGTGAGCTTGTCCGCGAACGCCGACAGCGCGATCGGACGCTGGGTGGTTCCCATGAGGTTGGTCTGGCTGGTGGGCAGGTCGGCGGCGAAGACCTGGTGCAGTTTGTCCGGCTGCACGTAGACGTCCGTGCCGGTGGTGCCGTCACCGTTGCTGAAGGGCACCTGCTTCAGGGCCTTGGTGAGCGGGGCGGCCGGGAACTTCGCGGACAGGCTGGAGAAGGACTCTCCCGCGTCCGGCATGATCGCGTTGATGTAGACGAGCGCCTTGACGTTGTCGTTTCCGGCGGCGGCCTGGGAAATCACCTCTCCGCCGTAGGAGTGGCCGACCAGGACGATCGGTCCCTTGACGGACTTCAGGAAACTTGCGAGATAGGCCGAGTCCTGGGGAATGCCGCGGAGCGGGTTGGCCGGCGCGTCCACCGTGTAGCCGTTCTGCTGGAGCCGCTGCACGACCCCGTTCCAGCTGGAGGCGTCGGCGAAGGCGCCGTGGACGAGCACGATGGTGGGCTTCGCCCGGCCTGGATCACCGCTCGGAGGACCGGCCTGCGCCGTTTCGACTGTCAGTGCGGAGGTGATACCCGATACGGCCAGAAGAGCCGCAGCCCATCGGGCCATGTGTATGGTACGGAGTGACTCGCGGGATATTCGCATGCCGGTCCTTCGGTGCGGGGACGCCGGACGACGCCCGGGATTCCATATTCGATGGCACCTGACGGTTTGTCCCGGTGCAGGGGCCATTCGAGTGAACTCAGAATCTCGTGGCATCACTGCCGCGGACTGTGGCGGACAAGGATTATTCGCCGAATTCCCGGGATGTCGTCGGCGTCAAGGCCGCTTCATCCCGGTGGTTTCAATTTCCCGGTCTGGCCAACGGAGATGAAGTCGAGTGGAATATTGTCCGCGGTCAGGGCCGCCGCGATCTGCTCGAAAACTTCCTGGGGCACGCCCTGGCGTGTTTCCGGGGTCTTGAGGAGGTACGGCGTCGCTCCGGAGATGATCGCGGCCCGTCGCACCGGCCGGACCCGAAGGTGCCCAGATAGCGGGCGACTTCGCCGGAGCCCATGGAGTGTCCGGCAAGATCGACGTCCCACAGGTCCAGGGCGGTCAGAAGCTTGTCCAGGTCGGCGCCGAAGGTGTCGTAGTCGCAGCCGGTGGCGGGCCGGCTCGAGCGGCCGAAACCACGCCGGTCGTAGGTGACGACCCGGCGCCCGGCCGCCAGCAGGGCGCGTTCCTGGCGCTCCCAGGCCCGGCCGCTGAGCGGGAAGCCGTGGATCAGTACGACGGGCCTGCCCGACCCGTGGTCTTCGTAATACAGCTCGATCGGTGCAGAGTCTCCTGGCCCGACGGTCACGAAAGGCATGAACGCACCTCGAAATCGCTGTGGTGAATTAATTCTTCGTCTGCCGGATAACCCGTGCCCGAAATTGTGACTGGGCGACCTGACCCTGATGACGCCGACCCGGAAGGCCGGAAGGTGCGGCCGCCCATCACAGCACCGCCACCGGGTTGACCGGCGAGCCGGTGCCGCCCGGGACGTTCAGGGGCGCCACGACGGTCATGAACGTGTAGCGGCCAGCTGCGGCGCAGGCCGCGGAGAGCGCCTCCAAATCGAGGTTGTCCAGCAGCGGCACGCCCATGGCCGTGATGGCGAGTGCGTGGACGGGGGAGGACACGCCCTCGACGGGAGAGGGACGCACGTCGCTGTCCCCGTCACCGCCCAACACTGCGATGCCGCGCTCGGCGAGCAACGGCATGGCGTCCACGTGGAACCCGGCGCTGGCGTCGTCGGGATTCCAGGCGCCGAGTTCCCGGCGGCGACGGAAGTGACCGGAGCGCAGGAGGACGGCGTCGCCCCCGCCGATGGTCACGCCCAGGGCCTGCTCGGCCGCCAGGACGTCGTCGGCGTGCACGGCCGTGCCGGGCTCCAGCCAGTCGCGGCCCAGCACGGCGGGCATGTCGATCAGGACACCCCTGGTCACCAGTGGGCCGAGGGCGTCGACCGCACCGAACCGGGCCCCCTTGGAATCGACGCACTCGCGCGCGTCGTGCCCGTCGTAGAGCTGCCGGCGGTAGGCGATGTGGGACAGCGCGTCCAGGTGACTGATGCCCTTGCCGTGGTAGTCGGCGGCGATGAAGTCCTTGTGGCAGGTGGGCTCCGGTGGCTCGACGTCGCCCAGGTCGGTCATGTGGTGGAGGGCGGGCTTGCCGTTGTCGGGGCCGGGGACCGTGTTCCACGGCAGGGCCATCGGGACGACGGTCCCGGTGCGGACCAGGGCGGACGCCTGCCGCACGTGGTCCGGGGTGACCCGGTTCCAGGCGCCGCGATCGGCCGGGGTCCAGCGGCCCCAGGTGCGCAGCCGGTCGAAGAGGGCGTCGAACTCCGTACGGCTCACGGCGGGGCCGTTGTCGGGGCGGGGAGACGTACTTCCTGCGCTGCCTGAGGACGGGGGGCCAGGCGGGATGGTGCTCATGGGCAGATCAGCGCTCCAGGGATCGGACCGGCGCGGGCGAACAGGGGCGCGCTACGTCGGGAGGCCGTAGCGCCGGCGACGGGGGCGGCCACGGCGTTGTGGCCGCAGAACAAGAGAGTGCCCTGTCACCGAGGCGATGTTCGCGCGGGAGCCGAAAGGGCACCGCAGCGGCGGCGGGCCGTCCGTGCCGGTGGCCGGCACGGACGGCCCGGTGCGGCCGGTGGCCGCCGCTTGGTCACCGCACGCCGAACCGGTCGATCACCAGATAGGTGCCTCCCGTCTTGGTCAGGGTGAGGGTGTGCCGTCCGAGCGGCAGGCCGCTGACGGAGTACACGGTCTGCTGGGCCTGGCGGCTCGTGGAGGACGCGTTGACGCTGCTCTGGGAGGCTCCGTCGAGGGAGACCGCGATGGTGCCCTCGTCGGAGTTGGTCTCGGTGACGAGGCTGATCCCGGTGCCGGTGAAGGTGACGGTGACCGAGTCGCCGTTGGCCGTGGTGGCGTGGACGTCGTCCTGGTAGTCGCCGAAGCCGCGGTTGGCGTAGTAGCGCCAGGAGGCACCGGTGTAGGTGATGGAGGAGTTGGTGTCGTTGTGGACGCCGGTGACCTCGAAGCCGTCCAGGGTGGCCCAGCTGCCGCTGCGCTTGACGAACTGGATCGTGTGGCTGCCCGCGCTCAGTCCGCTGGTGCTGTAGATGACCGCCTGGGCCTGGCGGGTGGTGGCGCTGGTGTCGAACAGGCCTTTGGAGGTGCCGTCGACGAAGATCTCGACCTGTCCCTGGTCGGTGTTCTTCTCGCCGATGACCGAGACACCAGTGCCGGTGAACGTCAGCGAGGCGGTGTCGCCGTTGGTCTGCGTGGCGTGTACGGCGTCCTCGTAGTCGCCCACTCCGCGGTTGCCGTTCGCCGTCCAGCTGCCGGTGTAGGAGATCGCGGTGTCGTCGTCGTCGCTCCAGCCGGTCAGCGGCTCATGGGCGGCGTCGGGGCCGGCGGCGGCGATGATGTCCTGGGCCGCGGAGGGCCAGGCGCCGCCGGAGACGATCGTGGCCTGGTTGAAGGTGATGTTGGTGCCGCTGTTCTTGTAGTTGGTGCTGTCGGAGTAGTTGTCATGGATGTTGATGTCGTGGATGGTCGGCGTCCACATGCCGATCCAGTAGAGGGGGTTGATGCGGATGACGTTGTCGTGGGTGTTCCAGTACGAGCTCCCCTCGTCCTGGTACAGCATGACGTTGGTGTGGTTGCCGACCTCGACGAGGTTTCCCGCGAGCACGGAGGTGGTGGAGCCGTCCCCGTTGCCCTGGCCGCCGTTGGTGTAGATGGGGCCGCCGTCGTGGAGGACGTTCATCACGTCGTGCACGTGGTTGTTCAGGATCTTGTTGCCGCCGGCGTAGATGGTGCCGTGCTGGCAGGTGCGCAGGCCCTGGGCGGCCTGCATGGAGCACGGTGAGGCGTAGCCCCAGCCCCAGCCGACCGACATGCCGGAGTAGGGGGTGTGGCCGATGTCGTTGTGCGAGATGGTCAGGTTGCGGGTGTAGCCCGCCCAGATGCCGACCGCGTCGGAGTAGTCCTGGCCGACGTCCGAGATCCAGTTCTGGGAGACGGTGTCGCCCGTGGTCATGCGGCTGGTGTCGGTGAGGTAGTAGTCGTCCACCTCGCCGACGGAGACGCCGCCGCCGGAGGTGTCGTGGATGAAGTTCCCGGTGATCGTGGAGTCCTGGGTGCCGTCGGCAAGGTCGATGCCGGTGCCGCCGGTGTGCGTGATCTCGTCGCCGGTGAAGGTGATGTCCGAGCCGCGGTGGACCTGGACGGCGGCGGGGATGCGGATGGGGGCGTTGGAGTGGCCGGGGTCCCACAGCACGCCGGCCTGGTTGTCGATGTAGCCGGCCGTGGAGGGCAGCGTCCAGGTGGTGTAGGCGAAGGTCAGGCCCTGGAAGGTGATGTCGTGCGCGGGCGTGATCGCGTCCGGCACCACGGTGAAGCCGTCGAGGACCAGGTACGTCCCGCCGGTCTTGACCAGCTTGATGGTGTGCCGGCCCTTGGCGAGGCCGCTGACGGAGGCGACGACCTGCTGGGCGAGCCGGGAGGAGCCGGAGGCGGACACGCTCTGGACCTTGGCGCCGTCGACGTAGACGTCGATGCCGCCCTCGTCGCTGTTGGTCTCCGACAGCACGTCGATCCCGGTACCGGTGAAGGTGTAGCTCACCGAGTCGCCGTTGGCGGTGGTGGCGTGCACGTCGTTGTAGAGGTCACCCATGGAACGCCCACTGGAGTGGCTCCAGGAGCCGGTGTACGTGATGGCCGGGTCCGTGTCGTTGACTGGGGCGAGGTGGCCGGGCGTGCCGCTGACGTTCAGCAGTGTCTCGGTGGTGGGCAGTTCCACGTCGGCGGTGCTGAGGTCCTCACCGCTGCGCGGCTTGTAGTACAGGAACCCCGCAGAGCTGTCGAGGTAGAACTCGCCCGGAGCGTCGAGCAGCTGGTAGGCGTTCTCCACGTAGCTGATGCCAGTCAGCTTCGGCAGCCCGGCGCCGTTGAAGGGGAAGCCCCGGTTGGGCACCGAGGTGTTGTTGTTCGCAAAGCAGGTCGGGTCGACGTTGAGGCTGGAACCGCCGCCACTGGGCGCGGTGATGCTCGCCAGCGGGCAGCGCATCTGCTTCCAGGCGGTGTTGTCCACGATCTCCACGGACGAGGCGTTGGTGAACGACGTGTAGGAGGAGTCGCTGGTGGTGAAGCTGGACCCGGAGAGGGTCAAACCCGAGGGGTTCAGCGGACCGCGTGCGCGCTGGGCCCGCACTCCGTCGACGAACAGCTGCCGGCTCTGCGTACCGGCGGGCACGGCGGCGCGGTAGATGTCCTTCGTACTGTCGAAGAGGGAGAACCCGCTGACCTTGGTCGCCCCGTTGAGGACGGGCTTCTCGCCCGGGTAGGCGACGTAGACCACCTTGAAGCCGTTCTGCCCGGAGTCGGACGCACCTAGGCTGAGCGCCTGGGACAGGCGGTAGGTACCGCCGCGCAGATAGACGTCGATGTCGGCGGCCATGCCGGGGGCCAGGCCCGCCACTTTGCTCTTGACGCCGTCCAGACTGCACGGCGAGCTCAACGAGCAGGTGCTGCCGGACCCGGAGGGCGACGCGTACAGCACGGTCGGGGTGGCGGCGTACGCCGGGCTGGGCATGGCGATCGCGGCGCATACGAGCGCCGCCAGTGTGCCGAGCACACCGGGCAGGCCGGCCGCTCTGGGACGGAACAGCGACATTGATGCTCCTTCGAGGACGCAGGAGGACACCCGGATATGCGGGCGCCGCCGTCCACCAAGGCGGCGACCGCCTGCCACCCGAGCCCGCAATTTCCTGCGGGAGGGATCAAAGGAGATCCGATGTCACTTGGGTTTCACATTGATGAGTGGGGCAAAACAGTGCAATAAGGGGGTTTGGCCGTATGAGACATCGGATCTATGGCCTGGGGGGAGGCTACGGCGATGACGCACCATGGGCAAGAGAGAGGAAGCGGCAAGTCGAGTCCTTGCCCGATGTGTTGACGGGAGGCGTGACGGTCTCCTCCGCCATGTGCGGCAGGGGAAGCGCCTCGACCCGAAGGCGGAGACCAGGCCGGCGGCCTGCTCGCGGGCCGACTCGTCGTCACCGCCCCACAGTGTGTGGCGACTGGGTGGTGAACGCCCTGACGACGCTCGTGCGCGGTGTCCCGGCCTCGGCGGTGTCCTCGGCGCGGCAGAGGTGCCGCGACGGCGAGGGCGTCGAACAAGGAGTCGGCGAGGTCCGGACGTCGACGACGAACCTGCTGCACGACCGTGGCCTCTGGCGGTCGGCTGTGAGCTGCCGGGCCGCGTCGAACGGCACGACCGGGAAGACGCGTTCGACCGTGGCCACCGCCGCGTCGGTGGTTGACATGCTGCGACTTCCGGTGGCCCGGGCATTCAGCTCGTCGGCAGTGATGACCTGTCACCGCCCGGTCGGCGTGGAGGGGGGCGGCGGGAGTGAGGCGGACGCGGCGGTCAGCCGGTGAGGGGTTCCGCAGGTGCCTCGATCAGGCCGGCCGCCAGCCACTGCTCGACGGCGGTGATGTGAACCGCCGCGGTGGAAGCGGGAAGCAGAGCGTCGCGTGCCCGGAGTGCGCCGAGGATCTGGTCGTGGTCACGGTGCGCGTTGTCCACCGCACGTCGCGCCCGGCTGCCCCGGACGATGCGTACCCGCTGGGTGCGGGTGGACAGCACGCGCAGCAGCATGGACAGCACCGAGATGTGCGCGCGCCGCTCCGCCACTGGCGCCGAGACCCGGGCGGAGCGGCGCACGGGCCGCCGCTACTCCTGCTTCTCGCCGGAGGCGAAGCGCGAAATGATCAGCGCGACGATGATGATGGCGCCGTTGAGGAACTGGTTCCACAGAGGCGGTACGCCCGCCAGCGTCATGACGTTGACGACGAGCTGGAGGGTCAGGACACCCGTGAGGGCGCCGAACACGGACCCCTTGCCGCCGTTGAGGCTCACTCCGCCGATGACGGTCGCGGCGAAGACCTGGAAGATCCAGCCGCTGCCCTGCGTCGCCGAGATGGAGCCGTAGTGCCCGCTGTAGAGGATGCCGGCGAAGGCGGCCAGCAGGCTGCCGAGGATGAGGACGACCCACACGATCCGGTCGACGCGGATGCCGGCGGTGCGTGCCGCCTCCGGGTTGCCGCCGATCGCGTACAGCGCCCGTCCGTGCCGCAGCCAGGCCAGTGCGCTGCCTCCCGCCGCGAACAGCACCGCGCAGATCCAGATGGCGGCGGGCACGCCGAGCCAGGACGCGCTGCCCAGGTAGGTGAACGAGGACGGCAGGTCCACGATCGACTGGCCCTGGGAGAGGGCGACCTGGAGGCCGCGCAGCATGGTCAGCCCGCCCAGGGTGACGATGAACCCGTTGAGCCGCAGCTTGAGAATGAGGAATCCGTTCAGGGCGCCGATCGCCACTCCGACCAGCAGGCAGAGCGGGACCGCCATCCACTCGGGGAAGAGCCCGAGCCCGTTGAACCGCCCACCGTGGGTGGGCAGGACCAGCCATACGGCGATCACCGGGGCCACGCCGATGGTGGACTCCAGGGACAGGTCCATCCGCCCGCAGATGAGGATGAGGGCGGCGGCGAGGACGAGCAGACTGAGTTCGGTGGACTGCTGCGCCACACCGATGAGGTTGTCGGCGGTGAGGAAGGCCGGCGAGACGATGAAACCGATCAGACCCAGCACGAGGATGGCCGGGACCAGGGACAGTTCACGGAAGCGGCCGAGGTCCAGCCGGCGTCGTCCGGTGTCCGCTGCGGCCGGCTCCGTCGTGCTGGGTGCGGGCTCCGTGACATCTGTGGTGGCGGACATGTCTACCTTCCGTGCTCGTCGGTGCCGGACGCCGTGGCCGCGGCGGTCGGGGTGGTGGTGTCGGCGACGCCCTCGACGGCGGCGACCACTTGGTCGTCCGTCCAGCCGCGCTCGAACTCGGCGACCACCCGTCCGTGGAACATGACCACGACCCGGTCGCAGGCCCTGAGGTCGTCGAGTTCGTCGGAGACGATCAGGGCTGCCTTGCCCTCGTCGGCCGCCCGCCGGATCCTGCCGAGCAGGAACTCCTTGGACTTGACGTCCACACCGTTGGTGGGGCGGATGGCCACCAGCACGTGCGGGTCGGTGGCCAGGGCGCGGGCGACCACGACCTTCTGCTGGTTGCCGCCGGACAGCGCGGAGACCGGGGTGGCGGCCGCCGGGGTCTTGATGTCGAGGTCCCGGATCATGCGCCGTGCGAAGGCCCTGGTACGGGCGGGCAGGACGACGCCGAACGGGCCGAGTTGGTCGGTGACGGTGAGCGTCGCGTTCTCCGCCACGCTGCGGCCGTTGACCAGGCCCTGCAGATGCCGGTCCTCGGGGACGAAACCCACTCCCGCGGTCAGGGCGGACGGCACGCTGCCGGTGCGTACGCTCCTGCTGCCGATCGAGATCCTCCCGGCCTTGGCACGGTGCAGACCTGCGACGGCCTCACCCACCTGCACATTGCCGCTGGCCGTCGCCCCCGCGAGCCCGACCACCTCACCGGAGCGCACCGAGAGGGACACGTCCTCGCAGGCGCCGGGCAGGGTCAGACCGTCGATGCACAGCAGCTCCGCCCCGTCGGTCGGTGCAGCCGGGGACGCGCTCGCGGGGGCGGTGGCTGCGGACGCGGGCTCGCCTGTCATGGCCTCCACGAGGGAGCGGTGACCGAGTTCGGCCACGGGTGCGGTGAGGATGTGGCGGGCGTCGCGGTAGACCGTGACGGTCGTGCAGAGGTCGTACACCTCCTGCAGGTGGTGCGAGATGAAGAGGAAGGCGACGCCCTGTCCCTGTAGGTCCCTCAGCTTGTCGAAGAGGCGGCCGATGCCGCGGGCGTCGAGCTTGGCGGTGGGCTCGTCCAGGATGATGAAACGGGCGCCGAAGGACAGGGCGCGGGCGATCTCCACGAACTGCCGCTGTTCGACGGTCAGGTCCCTCGCTCGCGCGGCGGGGTCGACGGCCACGCCGTACTCGGCGAGGAGTTCCTCGGCACGCTGTCTGAGCTGCTTCCAGCGGATGGGGCGCACCGCGCCGGGACTCTGCCGGTTCAGGAAGAGGTTCTCGGCGACGGTCAGCTCACCGATGACGGTGGACCGCTGGTAGACGCAGGCGACCCGGGACCGCCAGGCGTCGATGTCGCCGAAGGCGGGCGCCGGCTCGCCGGAGAAACGCAGTGAACCGGTGTCGGGCTGCTGGAGGCCGGTGAGGATCGACACGAGCGTCGACTTGCCCGCGCCGTTGCGTCCCACCAGGGCGTGTGACTCGCCCTCGGCGATGCTGATGCGGGCGTCGCGCAGCGCGACGGTGGCACCGAACCGTTTGCCGATGCCTGTCGCCTCGGCGACCGGGGCCCGGGATACGGGACCGGCCGCCGGGGTGGTGGCGGTGTCCGCCATGGTGGATACCGTCCTTCGCAGTACGGATTCTGGGGGCCGAGGAGGCGGGGGTGAACCCGGGGCCGTGGTGCTGGGGCGCTGCCGGGGGAGTGGGGCGCCAGTCCCCCCGCAGCTGTGGGTGGTGACGCAGGTCACTGGGAGACGTTGTTACCCCACAGGGACTTGTCGTCCACGTTCTTCTTGGTCACCAGCGGGGCGGGGAGCTGGTCCTCCAGACCGTTCGGGAGCTTGATGATGGTGGAGTCGTGGTCGGTCGGACCCGGCTTGAAGGTCTTGCCCTCCGCTGCGGCCTCGGCGTAGTACAGCGCGTACTTGGCGTAGAGATCGGCGGGCTGGGAGATCGTCGCGTCGATCTGGCCCTTGCGGATCGCGTCGAACTCCTGCGGGATGCCGTCGTTGGAGACGATGGTGATGTGGCCCTTCTGGCCCGCCGGCTTGAGCAGGCCCTTCTGCTGCAGCAGGGCCAGGGTCGGCTGCAGGAAGACACCGCCCGCCTGCATGTAGATGCCGTTCAGGTCGGGGTTCTGGGCGAGCAGGCTTTGCAGCTTTGCCGAGGCCACGTCGCCCTTCCAGTCAGTGGGCAGTTCGAAGACCTTGATCTTCGGGAACTTCTCCTTCATGCACGCGGCGAACGCCTCCGAGCGGTCGCGGCCGTTGATGGAGTCCAGGGCTCCCTCGAACTCGGCCACCTTGCCTTCGCCGCCGAGCTGCTTGCCGAGGAACTCGCAGGCCTTGGTGCCGTACGCCCGGTTGTCCGCACGGACGACCATGTACACGTCACCCTTGTCCGGTCTGGTGTCGACGCTGATCACCGGGATCTTCGCGGTCGACAGTTCCTTGAGGGTGGAGGCGATGGCGCCGGTGTCCTGCGGAGCCATGACGATGGCCTTGGCTCCGGTGTTGCGGAACACCTGCACGTTGGCGACAAGGTGCGTGACGTCGTTCTGCGAGTCGCTCATCGGCAGGGCGTTGATGCCCTCGGTGCGGACGTCCTTCTTGAGGTACTGCGCGTAGGAGTTCCAGAAGTCGGAGTCCGCGCGGGGCACGTCGATGCCGATGGCCGGCTTGTCGCTGCCCGAGCCGACTGAGTCGGCGCTCCCGCGGTTGCATGCGGTGGCGAGGGCCAGTACCGCGAGCACAGCGGTGGCGGCGGTGGCGGTCGAGCGAGTGCGGGTGAGCTTCATGGCCGTGTTGTCTCCTTTGGCGGGGCGGAGGACCGCGGGGCGACGATGAGAGGGAGGCGAACTCGCCCGCAGACCGGGGACGGGCGAGGCCGCGGGCCGGGCAGACGTGGGCCCGGCACAAGGCGGTGCGGACCGCGCCCGTGGGGACGGACGTGAGGGACAGCCGGTGCCGAGAAACGGAGGGCCAGCGGTCGTACTTGTCCGACCGCACGGACCCCTGGAACGCTGGGCCATACCTCCGATGTCTCTCGGACGCCGAGGACGTTACGACCGCGTTGCCGACGTTGACAAGAGTCCGCCACAACTGAATTGCGCCGCATTGACGGCGCGAGCCTCCGCAGCCCCGTTCGAACGAGTCGGCAGCCGGCCGCGTCCCTTCCCGACCTGCAGCTTTGCCCGGTCGGTCGACCGGGCCGCGGCGAGCGATTCAGTCTCACGATTCGGCAACGACCGCTGCGGCCGGTCAGCCGCGGCGTCGGCGGAACGGCGTGCCGAGGCTCCCGGGGCCCCTCCGGCTCATGTCGGGTATGCCCGACCGTGGTTACCGCCATCGGGGCTTGCCGTGCGCGGCCCTGCCCCACTCATCGGAGGAAGCATCCACGGGCCGTCCCGACTTCGGTTTCGGTGTCGGCCTGAGGCCGTACAAATGGCGGCGCACTACAGACGGCACGGGAAGACATCCTAGGTATCCGTTGTCAGGCGGCTCCCGGTGCGTCTACAGTCGCGATGCCGCCATACATCGGATGACTCGGTCGAGTATTCGCTGAGGCTCTCCGCAGGGCTCCGTTTCAGGGCACAGCTGGCGGCACGGCCTGTACGAGCGGCCGTCACCTCCATCCGAAAAACCGCGCACGGCAAGGGAACCGCCAGTGAAACTGCTACGAGTCGGCGCCCCCGGCGAAGAACGGCCCGCTGTCCGCACCGACGACGGCCGGCTGCTGGACCTGTCCTCCGTGACCCCCGACATCGACGGTGCGTTCCTCGCCTCGGACGGCGTCGACCGTGTCCGCACGGCGATCGCGGCAGGACGTCTTCCCGCGCTGGAGGCGGACGGCCCGCGGATCGGACCGCCCGTCGCGCGCCCCGGCAAGATCGTCTGCGTCGGTCTCAACTACCGGGACCACGCCGCCGAGACGGGCGCGGCGATTCCCGTACGGCCGGTGGTGTTCATGAAGGACCCGGGCACCGTCGTCGGCCCCTACGACGAGGTGCTCGTCCCCCGTGGCTCGGTGAAGACCGACTGGGAGGTCGAGCTGGCGGTCGTCATCGGCCGACGGGCACGCTACCTGGACGGCCCTCAGGCCGCGCGGGACGTGATCGCCGGGTACGCGATCAGTCATGACGTCTCCGAGCGGGAGTTCCAGCTGGAGTACTCCCCGCAGTGGGACCTCGGCAAGTCCTGCGAGACCTTCAACCCGCTCGGCCCGTGGCTGGTCACCGCGGACGAGGTCGGAGACCCGCAGAGCCTCGGACTGCACCTGAGCGTCAACGGCGTGAAGCGGCAGAGCGGGCACACCAGCGACATGATCTTCCCGGTCGACCACATCGTGGCGTACCTGAGCCAGTACATGGTGCTGGAGCCGGGCGACGTGATCAACACGGGTACGCCCGCAGGTGTGGCCCTCGGTCTGCCCGGCACGCCCTACCTCCGCCCCGGCGACACCGTCGAACTCTCCGTCGACAGGCTCGGCAGCCAGCGCCAGACCTTCGGCCAAGCATGAAAGGCACCCCCTTGACTGCCAACTCAGCCCGGATCACCGCGGTCGACACGTACGACGTCCGCTTCCCCACCTCGCGGGAACTGGACGGTTCCGACGCGATGAACCCGGACCCCGACTACTCCGCTGCCTACATCGTGCTGCGCACCGACGCGCCCGACGGACTCGAGGGCCACGGCTTCACCTTCACCATCGGACGTGGCAACGACGTGCAGGTCGCCGCGATCGGAGCCCTGCGGCCCCACATCGTGGGCCGCTCCGTGGCGGAGCTCTGTGCCGACCCCGGCTCGCTCAGCCGCGACCTGATCGGCGACAGCCAGCTGCGCTGGCTCGGCCCCGAGAAGGGGGTGATGCACATGGCGATCGGTGCCGTGGTCAACGCCGTGTGGGACCTGGCCGCCAAGCGGGCCGGGCAGCCGCTGTGGCGGCTGCTCGCCCACGCCGAACCTGAGTGGCTGGTCTCCCAGGTCGACTTCCGGTACATCGCCGACGCCCTCACTCCCGAGGACGCTCTCGCTCTTCTGCGCGGAGGCCGGGCGGGGCTCGCCGAGCGTGAGGCGACGCTCCTCGAGCGCGGCTACCCGGGTTACACCACCTCACCGGGCTGGCTCGGTTACTCCGACGACAAGCTCACCCGACTGGCCAAGCAGGCCGTCGCCGACGGGTTCACCCAGATCAAACTGAAGGTCGGCGCCGACCTCCAGGACGACATCCGGAGGCTGCGCATCGCTCGTGCCGCCGTCGGCGACGACATCCGCATCGCCGTCGACGCCAACCAGCGGTGGAACGTGGACGAGGCGATCGAGTGGACCAACGCGCTCGCCGAGTTCGGGCCCTACTGGATCGAGGAGCCCACCAGCCCCGACGACGTCCTCGGACACGCGACCGTACGCCAGGCGGTGGCCCCCGTGAAGGTCGCCACCGGCGAGCACGTGCAGAACCGCATCGTGTTCAAGCAGCTCCTCCAGGCCGGCGCCATCGACGTGCTGCAGATCGACGCCGCCCGCGTCGGCGGAGTCAACGAGAACCTGGCGATCCTGCTGCTCGCCGCGAAATTCGGGGTGCCGGTGTGCCCGCACGCCGGCGGGGTGGGATTGTGCGAGCTGGTCCAACACCTGTCGATGTTCGACTACCTGGTCCTGTCCGGCACCACCGAGAACCGGGTCGTCGAGTACGTCGACCACCTCCACCAGCACTTCACCGCGCCCGTGGTGATGCGCGACGGCCACTACACCGCCCCACTCGCCCCAGGCTTCTCCGCCACCATGCGGGAGGAGTCCATCGCCGCTTACCACTTCCCGGACGGGACTTTCTGGGTCGCCGACCGTGCCCGGATGGAAGGTGTCTCATGACCGATCTGTCAGGGCTCAGGGCCCTCGTCACCGGCGGCGCGTCCGGCATCGGGCTGGCCACGGCCCGCGCGTTCGCGGCGCACGGCGCCGCGGTGGCCGTACTCGACCTCGAACCGTCCCAGGTGCCCGAACCCCTGCACGCCCTCAAGGCCGACGTCCGGGACGACACCTCGGTACACCACGCCGTGCAGGAAGCGGCCGAGCGGCTCGGCGGTCTGGACATCCTCGTCAACAACGCGGGCATCGGCGCCGTCGGCACGGTCGAGGACAACCCCGACGAACAGTGGCAGCTCGTCCTGGACGTCAACGTCCTCGGCATGGTCCGCACGACCCGCGCCGCCCTGCCGCATCTGCGGCGCGCTGCCACTGCCCGTCCGGGCACTGCGGCCGTCGTCAACACCGGCTCGATCGCCGCCACCGCCGGTCTTCCCCAGCGCGCCCTGTACTCCGCCAGCAAGGGCGCCGTCCTGTCGCTGACCCTCGCCATGGCCGCCGACCACGTCCGCGAGGGCATCCGCGTCAACTGCGTCAACCCGGGCACCGCCGACACCCCCTGGGTGACCCGGCTCCTGGAGGCCGCCGACGACCCCGACGCCGAACGCGCCGCCCTCAACGCACGCCAGCCGATGGGCCGCCTGGTCACCGCGGAGGAGATCGCAGCGGCCGTGGTCTACCTGGCTTCTCCCGCCGCCGCCTCCGTGACCGGTACCGTCCTCGCCGTCGACGGTGGCATGCAGGGGCTCAGGCTCCGCCCGGCGGCCGGCTCATGAGGACGGCGACACTGGGCGGCACCGGTGTCCGGGTCACCGAGCTGGCGTTCGGGGCCGCGGGCATCGGCAACCTCTACCGCCCGGTCGCCGACGAGGCGGCCTTCGCCGCGGTGAACGCCGCCTGGGACGCGGGCATCCGCACCTTCGACACAGCGCCCCACTACGGGCTCGGGCTGTCCGAGCGCCGTCTGGGCGCCGCGCTGCGCGGCCGCCCCCGGGACGCGTACACCGTGTCCACGAAGGTCGGGCGGCTGCTGCGACCGAACCCGCAGGGTGGTCGCGGCGACGACCTCGCGCACGGTTTCGCCGTACCCGACACCCACCAGCGGGTCTGGGACTTCAGCGCGGACGGGGTACTGCGCTCCCTGGAAGCGAGCCTGGACCGCCTCGGCCTGGACCGCGTCGACATCGCGCTGCTGCACGATCCCGACGACCACGCCGAGCAGGCCCTCACCGAGGCCTATCCGGCGCTGGAGCGGCTGCGTGACGAAGGCGTCGTCAAGGCCATCGGCATCGGAACGAACCAGTGCGCGCTGCCCGCCCGCTTCCTGCGTGAGACCGACATCGACGTGGTCCTGCTCGCCGGCCGCTACACCCTGCTCGAGCAGCAGGCGCTCGCCGAGGTACTGCCCGAGGCCGCCGCCAGTGGCCGGAGCCTGATCATCGGCGGCGTGTTCAACTCCGGGCTGCTGACCGACCCGAAGCCCGGGGCGACGTACGACTACACACCCGCCCCGCGCCCGGTCCTGGACCGAGCCCTGCACCTGAAGAGCGTCACCGAACGCCACGGTGTCCCGCTGCGCACCGCCGCCCTGCACTTCCCTTTCGGCCACTTGGCGGTCGCGAGCGTCCTGACCGGGGCACGCTCCGCCGAGGAGGTGCGCGACACCGTGGAGCAGCTGCGGCACCCGGTCCCGGCCGCGGTGTGGGACGAGCTGCGCGCCGAGGGCCTGCTGGCCCACGGCACGCCGACTCCCATCGCCCTGCCGCCGGAGGAGTCGCCATGAGGGTCGCCAGGAGCAGCCCGGCCGCCGCCGTCAGGCGGACCGCGGGATTGGCGCGTCGGGAGGTCTCAGGTGGTGGCCTGGGGTTGTGCCGGGCTGAGATGGGACACGGCGGTCTGTTCGGCGTGCGGGGCGAGGAGGCCCTGAAATTCGTCGGCTGCGACCTTGAGGAGATCGCCGTCCCGGTCGGCGTGGAGGGTTTCCAGGACGAAGGCGACGTGGGTGGAGTCCTCGGTGACGCGGGTGCGGTGGGCGTCGCGGTGGTTCCAATGGCGGGTCAGGACGCCGGTGGTGTCCGTTTAGATGATCTCGCCGGGTTGGAGTGCTCGACGGTGTCGGGTTCGCCGAGCGGGGTGAAGGACTCGGTGCCGTTCGCGTGGCGGATGTCGACGTCACCGGTGACGTGGTCGAGGTCGAAGGCGCCTGCGGGCAGGCCGTGCCGGACGGAGACGGCGTTGTAGGAGTCGACGGCCGGGTTGATGCGCGGCAGGCTCCCCTTCTTCACGAGGCGGCGGCCGAGGGCGTCGACGCTGGGGCGGACGCGGCGCGGGTTGGTGCCGAAGGAGCGGTAGGCGGTGTGCCACGCCTCGATGCGCGGGTCGGTCTCGTCGGCGGGCCGCCAGGTGCCGTCGGCGAGCTGCTGCTCCACGCTCCCCGCGCAGCTCAGGACCGCGGCGAGGTGTACGCCCCGGCCACCGGTTGGCGACTACCGGTCCCGGTCACAGGCCGGGCGCGTCAGCTGCGTGGCCGGGGCGTGAACCCGGCCTTCTCGTAGGCGGTGTCGATGAGCCGCATCGTCGACAGCGCGTCGTCCGCGTCCAGAGGCAGCGGCTGCCCGCCCCGCACCCGGGCCGCGAACGCCTCGAGCTGGTAGGTGTACGAGGACCTGCGTCCCAGCTCCTCCGTCCGTTCGCCGCTGCCCGTGCGCACCACGACCCGGTCGTCCTGGTGCGGCAGCACGAAGTCGAGCGCCGTGGCCTCACCCCGGGTGCCGACCAGCCGGCACGTCGCCTGCCAGGTGCCGTGCACCATGGAACACCGCGCGGTCCCGGTCGCGCCGCCGGGGAAGGCCAGCTCCGCATCCAGCCAGGCGTCCACGCCCGGAGCCTGCGGCCGTTCCCCACCGCGCGCCGAGACCACCTCGGGGGCGCCGCCGGCCCACGGGGCGAGCATCCGCTGGGCGTGCAGGGCGTAGCAGCCCAGGTCCATCACGGCGCCGCCGGCCAGCGCGAGTGACCAGCGCACGTCGTCGTCCGGTGGCGGGGGCATGACCACCACCGTCTCCACATGCCGCAGTTCGCCCAGTTCACCGGAGGCGAGCAGTTCGTGCAGCCGCCGGGTGACCGGGTGGAAGAGGTAGTGGAAGCCCTCCATGAACACCGTGCCCGCCAACGCCGCCGCGTCGCGCACCTCGGCAGCCTCCTCGGCGTTGCTCGCGGACGGCTTCTCGGTCAGCACATGCTTGCCCGCCTTCAGCGCCGCCAGGTTCCAGGGGCCGTGCAGGCCGTTGGCGAGCGGGTTGTAGACGACGTCGACCTCCGGGTCGGCGACGAGATCGGCGTACGAGCCGACGACCCGCTCCACGCCGTGGGCGTCGGCGAACGCCTGCGCCCGGTCCCGGTCACGCGCGGCCACCGCGACCAGACGGTGGCCGCCCGCGCGGGCCGGAGCCACGAGCGCCATGTCGGTGATGCGGGCCGCACCCAGCAGGCCGATCCTCAGCGGTTCGCTCATGCCTCACTTCACCTCGTCCATGCCCTGGCGCACCTCGTCCATCCGCACCGGTCGGTGCTCCGCCAGCGACAGTGTGCAGGCCTCGGCGACCCAGCTCGCCTCGATGGCGTCGGCCACCGTACACGGTGAGGGCCTGCGGCCCGCCACCATCTCGGTGAACGCGGCGAGTTCGGCGCGGTAGGCGTCCGCGAAGCGGTCCATGAAGAAGTGGTGCGGGGCACCGGCCGGGAAGGTGGCGCCCGGTTCCACGGACCGCAGTGGCAGCTTGTCCTCCAGGCCCACGGCGATGCTGTCCTTCATGCCGTGCAGCTCCAGACGTACGTCGTAACCGCGCGCGTTGTGCCTGGAGTTGGAGATCACGGCGAGGGTGCCGTCGTCCAGGGTGAGGATCGCGGAGGTGGTGTCGACGTCGCCCGCGGCCGCGATGTACGCGGCACCGCGGTTGCCGCCGGCCGCGTACACCTCGGTGACCTCCCGCCCGGTCACCCAGCGCACGATGTCGAAGTCGTGCACCGAGCAGTCGCGGAAGATGCCCCCGGAGACCGCGATGTACGCCTCCGGCGGCGGCGCCGGGTCCAGGGTGGTGGAGCGCACGGTGTGCAGCGCGCCGAGTTCACCGGCGAGGACCGCCTCGCGCGCGGCGACACAGCCCGCGTCGAAGCGCCGGTTGTACCCGATCTGGACCTCGACGCCGCTGTCCCGCACCGCGCGCAGCACGGTCAGGCTCTCCTCGACGGTCTTCGCCACCGGCTTCTCGCAGAAGACGGGGATGCCCGCCCCGACGGCGGCGAGGATCAGCGCCGGGTGGGCGTCCGTGGCGGCGGCGATCACGACGCCGTCGACCCCGGAGGCGAAGAGCGCCTCGGGAGAGTCGACCGCCCTCGCCCCGAAACGCTCCGCCGCCGACGCGGTGGCCGCGGCCACGGGATCGGTGACCACCAGGGAGTCCACCGTGTCCAGTGCGGCGAGGGTGGCGGCGTGGAAGGCGCCGATCCGGCCGAGGCCCAGGATGCCGATACGCATGGGAAGTTGCTCCAATGACCGAGCTGCGAGAGCTGACGGGGCTGAGGGGTGAGGGGGAGGATTCAGTCAAGTCCGCCGAAGACGATCTGGTCCCAGTCGATCACCGAACCGGTCACCACGCCGCTGCGGTCGGAGAGCAGGAAGACGACGAAGTCGGCGATCTCGTCGACCTGACCGAGCTTGCCCATCGGCACGGCCTCGGCCGCCTTCTCACGCCAGTCGTCCCCGGCGCCGTGGAAGGCCCGCTGGATCGCGTCCTCGCCCTCGGTGTCCGTCCAGCCGATGTTCAGTCCGTTGATCCGGACGCGGTCCCAGCGATGCGCGTGCGCGGCGTTGCGGGTGAGCCCCACCAGACCGGCCTTGGCGGCGACGTACGGGGCGAGGAACGGCTGCCCGCCGTGGGCCGAGGAAGTGATGATGTTGACGATGGTGCCGGGCGCGCCGCGGTCCACCATGTTCCGCACGGCCGCCTGCATCGCGAAGAACGGCGCCCGCAGATTGATCGCGACGTGCGCGTCGAAGAGTTCCGGCGTGGTGTCCAGCAGCGAACCGCGTGAGGTCAGCCCGGCCGCGTTCACCAGGCAGTCGATCCTGCCGCACAGGTCCACGACCTGTTCCACGCTGCCGCGCGCCTTCGCCGGATCCGCGAGGTCCGCCCGTACGAAGACCGCGCCGGTCTCCTTCGCGAACGCCTCGCCGGCGTCGGCCCTGCGCCCGGTGAAGACCACGCGCGCCCCCTCACGCAGGGCCGCCCGGACGACACCGGCGCCGACACCCTGGCTCCCGCCGTTGACGAGGACGACCTTGTCCTGAAGCAGCATGTGATTTCCTGTCAGATCCGGCGGCGCCCGGCGGCCGCCCGCAGTTCCTGCCCCAGCCGCTCCGGGCTCCAGCCCTCGGCCACGGCCCGCCACACCGTGTCTGCCTGCGAGGGCGGTGCCAGCCCGTCGACCGGCGGGTCCAGGTCCAGATCGGTCGGGAAGGGATAGCCCTCGGCGCAGGCGGCGACCACCCGGCGCAGCCAGCCCTCGTCGGCGCCCTCTGCCTTGCGCCTCAGCAGCACCGGATACACCGCGTTCGACACCGCCTCGCGGTCCACGGTCTCCATGGCGCGGCCGAAGGCCGAGGAGATCTGCAACAGGTTCGCCATCCGCCGGATGTCCGCGGATCTGTTGTGCCCGGCGGCGTGGAAGAGCGCGGGGTTGAAGAAGACCGCGTCCCCCTTCTGCAGGGGCAGTTGGACGTGGTGCTCCTCGAAGTACGCGATGAACTCAGGCCGCCGCCAGGCCAGATAGCCGGGCTCGTACTTCTGCGAGTGCGGCAGGTACAGCGTGGGTCCCGACTCCACGGGCATGTCGCAGTGCGCCACCGCGCCCTGCAGGGTCAGCACGGGGGAGAGCCGGTGGACGTGGGCCGGGTAGCGGGCCGCCTGCTCCTGGCGCAGGAATCCGAGGTGGTAGTCGCGGTGCACGCTCTGCGCCGTGCCGCCCGGGTTGACCTGGTTGATCTGCGAGGTGATCTGGTAGCCGGGGCCGAGCCAGGCCCCGGCGATCAGCGCCAGCATGTCGTTGCCGTAGTAGTCGGCGAACGTCACCGGATCGTGCGCGGCCATCTTGTCCAGCGCGCTCCACACCCGGTCGTTGGCGCCTGGCTTGGCGAAGTGGTCACCGCGGGCGGTGCCGGCCGCGCGCTCCCGCTCGATCAACGCGGTGAAGACGGCGCTCGCACGGTCCACCACATCGAGGTCGGGGAACGCGCGCTTGAGCACCACGATCCCGGGCCCGGCCAGCAGGGCCCGCACCCACTCCGTCCGTACCTGCTCCGGCCCGGCGGCCCGCAGCCGGTCGCTGTCGTACACGAGGACGTTCTGCTCGACCCCGTCGGCGAGCGGGTATTCGGCCGGATCGGTGCGCTCGTCGACCAGGGAACGGAAGGCGTCGAGGTCGCAGTCCTCCTCGCGCAGCCAGATCCCGGGTCCCGCGGTGGTGAGAGACATCGCGGAGTCCTTTCGCCGTGCCGTCGTTTCCGCCAGTCTTGTGAACCCGGACCCCTCAATCAACAATCAGGAGACCATCAAAAAACCATCATCACAGGCCGTCCATCCTCCTCCACTTCCGGGAAGCAGCCATGGGACACCCGTACACGATCCGCGAGATAGCCCGTCAGGCCGGACTGAGCCAGGCCACCGTGGACCGTGTCCTCAACCATCGGGGCGGAGTGCGGGAGAGCACGGCACGTGAGGTGCACCAGGCGATCAGGGACCTGGACCGGCAACGGACGCAGGTCCGCATCGGCGGCCGCACCTTCATGATCGACATAGTGATGCAGACCCCGGCCCGGTTCTCCACCGCGGTGCGTGACGCCCTGGAGGCCGAACTGCCCTCCCTGCACCCGGCGGTCGTCCGCTCCCGCTTCCACTTCCGCGAGACCTGCCCGCCCGCGGAGCTCGTCCGCGTCCTCGACCGGATCGCCAGGCGCGGCACCCAGGGCGTGATCCTCAAAGCCCCGGACCTGCCCGAGATCGCCGACGCCGTCGGCCGGCTGGTGGCGGCCGGGATCCCCGTGGTCACCCTGGTGACGGACCTGCCGGGCAGTGCACGCCTCGCCTATGTCGGCATCGACAACCGCGCCGCCGGAGCCACCGCCGCGTACCTCCTCGACCAGTGGCTGAGGGACCGCCCGGGCCATGTGCTGGTCACCATCAGCCGGGGCTTCTTCCGCGGCGAGGAGGAACGCGAGATGGGCTTCCGCGGCGCGCTGCGGATGACCAGCCCCTACCGCACCGTGGTCGAGGTCACCGACAGCGACGGCCTGGACGCCACCCAGCGCGACCTGGTCCTGGCCGCGCTGGAACAGGACCCGGACATCAACGCCGTCTACTCCATCGGCGGCGGCAACGCGGCGACCGTGGAGGCCTTCGCGACACTCGGCCGAGCCCCGGCCGTCTTCATCGCGCACGACCTCGACCAGGACAACACGCGCCTGCTGCGGGAACGCCGTATCTCCGCCGTCCTCCACCACGACCTGCGCCAGGACATGCGCCACGCCTGCCAGACGGTCATGCGGGCGCACGGCGCGCTCCCCGAGGAAGGGCCCCGTCCACCCTCGCCGATCCAGGTGGTCACGCCGTTCAACCTGCCGCCCGGGGCGGTGGCGGAGGGGTGATCGGGCGAGCGGACCTCAGAACTGGCATCCGGCACCATAATCCTCAAAGATCACGTAACATCCAGATCGGAAATCGATCAACTGTCGTAGTCACCCGCCCAGTTGGAGAAGTTCTCCACGCCTCGACCAAGGGTGACCGCGCAAGGGGGAAGGAAGAAACCGATGAAGTCATCCGGTCTCCGGCGACGCCTCGCCGGAACGGCGGCCACCGCTGTCATGGTCGGTGCGGGCGTCCTGGCGGGCGCACCTTCGGCGGCGGCGAAGGCCAACCTGCTGGCCATCGACAAGGTGTCGTTCCACGCTCCGGGCCTGCAGGTGAAGGTCACCTACTCCTGCGACGCCGGCATCGACCACGAGCTCGTGGCCAACGCGACGGCGCTCGGCCGGGGCACCCACGACGAGTCGATCGCTGCGGGCACCATCAAGAAGGACAAGCTCGTCTGCGACTACGACAGCCACACCGCGCAGGTCACACTGCGCCCGGCCGCGGGTTCGCACTTCGCGAAGGGGGACAAGGTGCAGGTCGCCGTCTTCTACTTCGACACTGACGGGTTCAGCTACGCCCGCCAGGAGACGGTCGCCGTTCTCTGATGCGGCATTCGCCCCGGCAGGCGGCGTACGGGTCCCGGTGGATGAACTCGGCCCGTCGCCCGCCGGGGCGGTGCGCAGCGCCGAGCACGGTGGAGCTCCAAGCCGCGGGGCCTAGGGCCTCTCGTTCGGCTCCCGCAGGACGGCCTGCGCCGCCGCGCGGTGCTCGGCGGCCCCCGCCGGATCCGTCCGGTCGAGCACGGTCGCGATGCCTTCGTGGGCCAGCACTTCCTCGTACCGGTTTCCCAGCCTCGGGGCCAGCTCCAGCGCCTGCCGGTGCAGCCGCAGGGCCTCCTCGGTCCGTCCCGCGAGCCGGCAGGTCTCGGCATAGCCGTTGAGGAAATGGATCTTCCAGTGCTCCTCGAACAGCTCGTCGAGCAGCGCGAACGCCTCCCGGTGGCCGGCCAGTGCCTCCTCGTACCGGCCCATCTGCCGCAGCGCCACGCCCAGACAGTTCAGGCACCACGCCTGATTGTGCAGATGCCCGTCGTCGCGGGCCACGGCCAGCGCATGGCGCAGATGCTCCGCCGCCTCGTCGGGCTCCTCGCGGGCGATGGCCACGCCGAGCGTGATGCGGGCCGTCAGAGCGGGCGGCCACGCGGGGTCGGTGTGGGGGATGCCCAGCACCTCCCGGGCCCGCTGCGCCGCCTCCTCACGGTGCCCCAGCTGCAGCATCGCCCAGGCCTCCGACGCGGCCGCGTCGGCCGCGCCCGTCGGGCAGCCGGCCTGCTCGTACAACTTCCCCGCCAGCCGGAACAGTTCGAGTGGCTCCTCGACGTGGCCCGCGTCCCAGCTCAGACAACCACGGCGCATGGCCAGCTCGGCCTCCGCACGCGCGTCCCCCGCCTCGGACAACCGGAGTGCGGCCGCCTCGTACGCGGTGGTGGCCTCCGCCATCCGGCCCGCGTTGTAGCGCGCGAAGCCCAGATCGCTGTGCGCCTCGGCCAGTCGCAGCGGGTCGCCCAGGCGCTCGGCGGCGGCGAGCGAGCGCTCGAAGAGGACGTTGAGATGCGTCGTGCCGCAGCGCCGCGCGAAGTACGCCCGCAGGAAGCGCGGCAGCTCGCACACGTGCACGTCGGCCCCGACGGCGGCCGCCGTCTCGAAGGCCGCGACGAGGTTTCCGTACTCGGTGACGAACCAGGCGAAGGCCGCGTTCTTGTCCGGGAACCGTGGCAGCTCCGGCGGAGGCGGCCCCGCGGAGGCCGCCCGGCCGGGCGCGACGAACGGCATGGCGGCGTCGGCGGCGGCCGCCGCGTGCACGTAGTAGCCGAGCACCCGGCCCAATGCCCGCTCCCGCTCGGCCGCCGAGTCCTGTTCCGCCGCGGCCCGGCGCGCGTGCTGGTGCACCAGGTCGTGCAGCCGGTAGCGGCCCGCCGTCGGCTGCTGGACCAGGTGCGCGTCGAGCAGGTCCTCCAGCATCTCCCGGGCGTTGCGCAGCGGCACGTCCGCCAGGGCCGCCACCACGTACTCGTCGAAGGACTCCCCGGGCAGCAGGCCCAGCATCCGGAACAGGCGTGCCTGGGAACGGTTCAGCTGCCGTACCGACATGGCGAACGCCGCGCCGAACGCGGCGTCGAACTCGCTCACCCCCTGCGTCATCCGCTCGACGAGGACGCCCACGGTCCAGCCGGGCCGGTGCCGCAGCCGTGCCGCGGCCAGCCGCAGGGCCAGCGGCAGATGGCCGCACAGCCGCAGCACCTCGGCGGCGGACTCCGGATCGCGGGCCAGCCTGCCCTCGGGGCCCACGGGGTCGCCGCTGGCACGGGCCAGCAGCTCCGCGCTCTCCTGCGGGCTCAGCACGTCGAGCGAGACAGGGGGCACCTCGTCCAGGCCCAGGAGCCGGTTGCGGCTCGTGATCAGGGCGACGGAGGGGCCGGCGCCGGGCAGCAGCGGGCGGACCTGGTCGGCGTCGGCGGCGTTGTCGAGGACCACGACGACCCGTCGGCGGGCCAGTTCCGACCGCCAGCAGGCGGCCAGTTGCTCGATTCCCTCCTGCGGGACCTTCTCGGACGGGACGTCGAGCGCGCCGAGCAGCATCCGCAGCGCGGAGTCCGGGTCGAGCGGGGGCCGGCCCTCGGTGAACCCGTGCAGGTCCACATAGAGCTGGGCGTCCGGGAAGTCGGGGGCGAGCCGGTGCGCGGCGTGCACCGCCAGACAGGTCTTGCCGACGCCCGCCATGCCGTCGACGGAGACCACCCGATGGCTGTCCACCGCGGCGAGCACGGCGGCCAGCTGGGCCTTTCGTCCCGTGAAGTCGGGCACGTCGCGGGGCAGATCGTTCCGGGGCAGCGGCCGGACCTGGCGGCTGCTCCTCGGGGGCGCCGGCAAGGGGTTCGAGGTCCGTTCCCACAGAGGGCGCAGGGGGCGGGGGTCGCGCTTGACGAGGCGGCAGAGGGCGACCACCGCGGGCCAGGGCGGCACGGTCTGCCCGTTGAGGTAGCGCGACAGCGATGAGGAGCTGAGGCCGGTGTCCCGCGCGAGGGCCCTCACGCCCAGCCCGGACAGTTCCTGGAGGAGGCGCAGCCGGGCCGCCAGCTCCTCCTGTGGGTCGGCCTTCGCCGTCCGTGTTTGCGCGTCCACCCGTTCCCCCACTTCGCGTCCCACTCCGGCAGAAGTCTCCCGAGCCAAGTCGCGGCTGGTCAAGGTCGTTTCAGCTGTCCCACGGCGTCCCATCGCCGTGGCCGGAGCACGCCGGCCCGGCTGTCATGGAGTCACGCCCCGACGACAGCGGGGCACCGACCCGGAAGAGGAGAACACCGAGATGCAGTCCCGTATGCAGAACCCCGCCGTCGTCCTGTCCGGTGCGATGCAGCCCGTCCAGGAGATCCTCAAGGCCGTGCAGTCCGGTGGCGTGGACGGGCAGACGCTGGAGCTGGTGCATCTGCGGGTCAGCCAGATCAACGGCTGCAGCGCCTGCGTCGTCGGCGGCGCCAAGACGGCCCGCAAGGCCGGAGTCAGCGACGAGCGACTGGACGCGGTCGCCGCCTGGCGGGAGACCCCGTACTTCACCGAGGAGGAGCGGGCGGCGCTCGCGCTGGCCGAGGCCGCCACGCGGCTGGCCGACCGTCCCGACGCGGTGAGCGACGAGGTGTGGGACACGGCCGCCACCTACTTCGACGAGAAGCAGCTCGCGGCGATCGTCCTGATGATCGGCGTCACCAACCTGTTCAACCGGCTCAACGCCACGACCCGCCAGATCGCCGGCGCGTGGGGATGACGCCCGCCGCCACCGGCCAGGAGGAGCCGGCGAGCGATCTCGACAGCGATACTGCGTACACCCATGATCCGCACACCCGGAGGAGACCCGCTGTGAAGGACGCACAGAAGTCCGACAAGAGCACCGCCGCGACCGACACGACGTCCGAGGGCTTCACGGACGAGGAGCGAGCCGCGATGAAGGAGCGCGCCAAGGAGCTGAAGGCGTCCGCGCGCCGCGGGTCCAAGGCCGCCAAGGCGGCGGAGGACGAGGCCGCCGTGCTCGCGAAGATCGCCGAGATGCAGGAGTCGGACCGGGTCATGGCCGAACGGATCCACGCCGTCGTCAAGGAGAGCGCGCCGGAGCTCGCCCCGAAGCTCTGGTACGGGATGCCCGCGTACGCCCTGGACGGCAAGGTCGTCTGCTTCTTCCAGAGCGCGGAGAAGTTCAAGTCCCGCTATGCGACGTTCGGCTTCAGCGACAAGGCCAACCTCGACGACGGCACCATGTGGCCGGCTTCCTACGCCCTGAAGGAGCTGACCGCCGCCGACGAGGCGAGGATCGGGGCGCTCGTGAAGAAAGCGGTGAACTGAGGCCCGGGCCGTGCTGACACGTCAGCACGGCAGGTCCAGCCGCCCGTGCCGGTCGCTCTTGATGGAGCCCGGCAGGCGAGGTCACACTGGCCGGGTGGACGCGGATCCGGGGTTCTACGGGCCCTCCTCGGTGACCTGGCAGATGCACGCCGACCCCATGATGTGGGTCGCCGGCATCCGCGCGCTCTACCTCCAGGCCCTGCACCCGCCCACCGTGCGCGGCGTCGTGCAGAACTCGGACTTCCGCCGCGACGCCTGGGGTCGGCTGATGCGCACCGCCGACTTCGTCGGGACGACGACGTACGGCACCACCGAGGCCGCCGAGCGGCTGGCGGCGCGGGTGCGGAAGATCCACGCCATGCTCGGCGCCACGGACCCCGACACCGGTGAGCGGTACGGCGTCGACGAGCCCGAGTTGCTGCTGTGGGTGCACTGCGCCGAGATCGACTCCTACCTCCACGTCCTGCGCCGCTCGGGGTTCCGGCTCACCGAGGCAGAGGCCGACCGGTACGTCCGTGAGAACCGGGCCGCCGCCGCCCTCGTCGGACTCGACCCCGAGCAGGTCCCCGCGGACCAGGACGAGTTGGCCGCGTACTTCGAGAAGGTACGGCCCGAACTCGCTGCCGGGCCCGAGGCCCGTGAGGTGGACGACTTCCTGCGGCGCCCGCCGATCCACCCGCTGCTGGTCCCGGCGCGCGCCCTGCTGTGGCGGCGGGTGGCGAACCTGGCGTACGCCGCCCTGCCCCCGTACGCCCACGAACTCTACGGCCGCCCGGCCCCGGGCCCCGCGGCGGTCACCCGGCGGCTGCGCCTGACCGGCACCCTGCTGCGCCGGATCCCGGCACGCGTGCGCTGGCAACTGCCCCCGAAGCACGTTCTGCGCGCCATGGCCCGGCTCGGCCCCGGCGCACGGCCCGCACCGCGCAAGGTCGGCCGGCACGTCGGATGATCCGGCGCCGACCGGCCCGTCTCTGGCCGATCCGGATCTTCGCGTGCTACGAAGAAGCATGCCTGCACGCGAAGGACACGAGGGACACCAGAGGCACGAGCGATACGACGCCGTGATCGTCGGCGGCGGCCACAACGGCCTCGTGGCCGCCGCCTATCTGGCCCGGGCCGGGCGATCCGTGCTCGTACTGGAGCGGCTGGACCACACCGGCGGCGCCGCCGTGTCCACGCGCCCGTTCGCCGGGGTCGACGCACGGCTGTCGCGCTACTCCTACCTGGTCAGCCTGCTGCCCCGGAAGATCGTGCGGGACCTGGGACTGGACTTCCGCGTCCGGGCGCGCACCGTCTCGTCGTACACCCCCGTCGAGCGCAACGGGCGCCCCACCGGGCTGCTCGTCGGCGGTGGCGAGCGCCGCACCCGGGAGGCGTTCGCCCGCCTCACCGGCTCCGACCGCGAGTTCGAGGCATGGCAGCGGTTCTACGGCATGACCGGGCGGGTGGCCCAGCGGGTGTTCCCGACGCTCACCGAGCCGCTGCCCACCCGTGACGACCTGCGCCGCCGCATCGACGACGAGGAGGCATGGCGGGCCCTGTTCGAGGAGCCGATCGGCGCCGCGATCGAGGCCCGCTTCACCGACGACCTGGTCCGCGGAGTCGTCCTCACCGACGCGCTCATCGGCACCTTCGCCGACGCCCACGACACCTCGCTGAAGCAGAACCGCTGCTTCCTCTACCACGTCATCGGCGGCGGCACCGGCGCCTGGGACGTCCCCGTCGGCGGCATGGGCGCCCTCACCGACGCGCTCGCCGCGGCCGCGCGCGCCGCCGGTGCGGTCGTCGCCACCGGGAGCGAGGCGGTGCGCATCGACACCGACGGGCGCGCCGCCGAGGTCGTGTTCCGGAGCGCGGACGGGGAGGGCACCGTCTTCACCCGGCACGTCCTGGTGAACGCCTCCCCGCAGGAGCTGGCCCGGCTCACGGGCGACACCCCGCCGGCCCCGGCCGAGGGCGCCCAGCTGAAGGTGAACATGCTGCTCACGCGGCTGCCCGCGCTGCGGGACACCGGCGTCGACCCGCGCGAGGCGTTCTCCGGCACCTTCCACATCGCCGAGGGATACCGGCAACTGGCCACCGCCCACGCCCAGGCCGCCGCCGGTTCACTGCCCGCCGCGCCGCCGTCCGAGATCTACTGCCACTCGCTCACCGACCCCACCATCCTCGGCCCCGACCTGGTCGAGCGCGGCTACCAGACCCTCACCCTCTTCGGCCTGCACACCCCCGCCCGGCTCTTCGAGGAGGACAACGACGCCGTACGGGAGGAGCTGCTGAAGTCGACGCTGGCGCAGCTGGACGCCCACCTGGCCGAGCCGGTCGAGAACTGCCTGGCCACCGACGCGGACGGGCGTCCCTGCATCGAGGCCAGGTCCCCGCTCGACCTGGAGCGCGACCTGCGGCTGCCCGGTGGCAACATCTTCCACCGTGAACTGGCCTGGCCGTACGCCCAGGAAGGCACGGGCCGCTGGGGCGTGGAGACCCGGCACGCGAACGTCCTGCTGTGCGGCTCGGGCGCGGTGCGCGGCGGCGGGGTGAGCGGCGTGCCCGGGCACAACGCGGCGATGGCGGTGCTCGAAGACCTGGGGGAGCCGCTGCCGGACGGTGCCCGGACGTGACGGGATCCGGCCGGGGGCCGCGGTGATCCGACCGATCGATGGGTGATTCAACCGATCGGTCGGTGATCTGACCGATCGGTTGAAGAACAGCCGGCGCCTAAAATCTGATGGCTCGTCAGAAAACCTCTTCCGTCCTCTCGGGCGCTGCGGCATCCTGCGCCCATGCAGACGGAGCTGAGCAAGCAACTCGGGGCCGAGCACGCCCTCTTCGGGTTCACGCCGTTTCCCGCCGTCGCCGCGGCCATCAGCCGGGCCGGCGGTTTCGGCGTGCTCGGCGCGGTCCGCTACACCGCCCCCGACGACCTCAAGCGCGACCTCGACTGGGTCGACGCCCACGCCGACGGCCGCCCCTACGGACTGGACGTCGTCATGCCCGCCAAGAAGGTGGAGGGCGTGACGGAGGCCGATGTCGAGGCGATGATCCCGGAAGGACACCGGCAGTTCGTCAGGGACACCCTGGCCGAGTACGGGGTGCCCGAACTCGCCGAGGGCGACGCGTCCGGGTGGCGGATCACCGGCTGGATGGAACAGGTCGCCCGCAGCCAGCTCGACGTCGCGTTCGAGTACCCGATCAGGTTGCTGGCCAATGCTCTGGGCTCCCCGCCCGCCGACGTCGTCGAACGCGCCCACGCCCAGGGCGTTCTGGTCGCCGCGCTCGCCGGCAGCGCCCGGCACGCCCGCAAGCACCAGGAGGCGGGCCTCGACATCGTGGTCGCGCAGGGGTACGAGGCCGGTGGCCACACCGGCGAGATCGCCTCCATGGTGCTCACACCCGAAGTGGTCGACGCCGTCGCCCCGTTGCCCGTGCTGGCCGCCGGCGGCATCGGCAGCGGGCAGCAGGTCGCCGCCGCCCTGGCGCTCGGTGCGCAGGGCGTCTGGCTCGGCTCGATCTGGCTGACCACCACGGAGGCCGAACTCCCCTCGCCCGTCCTCGTCCGCAAGCTGCTGGCCGCCGGCTCGGGCGACACCGTCCGCTCCCGGGCGCTGACCGGCAAACCGGCCCGGCAGCTGCGTACCGCGTGGACCGACGTCTGGGACGACCCGGACGGCCCGGGCGCCCTTCCCATGCCGCTGCAGGGCCTGCTGGTGGCCGAGGCGATCACCCGCATCCAGAAGTACGAGGTGGACCCGCTGCTCGGCACGCCCGTCGGCCAGATCGTCGGCCGCATGACCAGCGAACGCAGCGTCCAGGCCGTCGTCGACGACCTCACCCGGGGCTTCGAGGAGGCCGTCGACCGCATCAACCGGATCGCCGGAAGGAGCCGGCAGTGAGCCAGTCCGCCAACGGTTTCTGGGCCCAGGCAGCGGCCGATCCCGAGCGCATCGTCCTCGTGGCCCCCGACGGGGAGGAGTGGACCGCCGGGCGGCTGCTCGCCGACGCCAACCGGCTGGTGCACGGGCTGCGCGCCGCGGGGCTGCGGACCGGTGACTCCTTCGCCGTCGTCCTGCCCAACGGTGTCGCGTTCCTCACCGCGTACCTGGCCGCCACCCAGGCCGGGCTCTACCTCGTCCCCGTCAACCACCACCTCGTCGGGCCGGAGATCGCCTGGATCGTCTCCGACTCCGGCGCCAAGGTGATCATCGCGCACGAGCGGTTCGCGGACGCGGCACGCGCCGCCGCCGACGAGGCCGGACTGCCGGCCACCCACCGGTACTCCGTCGGTGAGGCCGAGGGCTTCCGGGCGTACGCCGAACTCCTCGACGGGCAGCCCGAGTCGGCGCCAGGCGACCGCACCCTCGGCTGGGTCATGAACTACACCTCGGGCACCACGGGCCGCCCCCGCGGCATCCGCCGCCCACTGCCCGGAAAACCGCCCGAGGAGGCCTACCTCGGCGGTTTCCTCGGCATCTTCGGCATCAGGCCCTACGACGACAACGTCCACCTGGTCTGCTCCCCGCTCTACCACACGGCCGTGCTCCAGTTCGCGGGCGCCTCCCTGCACATCGGGCACCGGCTGGTGGTGATGGACAAGTGGACACCCGAGGAGATGCTCCGCCTCATCGACGTCCACTGGTGCACGCACACGCACATGGTGCCCACCCAGTTCCACCGCCTCCTCGCCCTGCCCGACGAGGTGAGGGCCCGCTACGACGTCTCGTCCATGCGGCACGCCATCCACGGCGCCGCCCCCTGCCCGGACCATGTGAAGCGGGCGATGATCGAGTGGTGGGGCATGTGCGTGGAGGAGTACTACGCGGCGAGCGAGGGAGGCGGCGCCTTCGCGACCGCCGAGGACTGGCTGAAGAAGCCCGGCACGGTCGGCAAGGCGTGGCCCATCAGCGAACTCGCGGTCTTCGACGACGACGGCAACCAGCTGACGCCCGGTGAACTCGGCACCGTCTACATGAAGATGAGCACCGGCGGCTTCTCTTACCACAGGGACGAGGCCAAGACGCGCAAGAACCGCATCGGCGACTTCTTCACCGTCGGCGACCTCGGCTACCTCGACGAGGACGGCTATCTGTTCCTGCGCGACCGCAAGATCGACCTGATCATCTCCGGCGGGGTCAACATCTACCCCGCCGAGATCGAGGCCGCGCTGCTCACCCACCCCGCAGTCGCCGACGCGGCCGCCTTCGGCATCCCGCACGACGACTGGGGCGAGGAGGTCAAGGCGGTCGTCGAACCCGCCCCCGGCCACGACCCCGGCCCGGCGCTCGCCACGGACATCCTCGACCACTGCGCACGGCGACTCGCCGGCTACAAGCGGCCCAGGAGCGTCGACTTCATCGCGACGATGCCCCGCGACCCCAACGGCAAGCTGTACAAACGACGGCTGCGGGAACCGTACTGGGAAGGCCGTACCCGCCCCGTGTGACGGCTGCTTGACCTGCCCCGCGTGCCCGGCGAGGATCGCGCCAGGGCCGGACACGAAGGAGCGGGACATGACGGCGGGACGAAGCGTCACGGTCGACGGCACGCTGCGGCGCAGCGCCCGGCGCACGCCGGCGAGGGTGGCGATCCGCTACGGCGACCGGTCGTGGACCTACGCGGAACTCGACGACGCCGTCTCGCGCGCCGCCCGCGTGCTGCGGGAGGCCGGGCTCGCCCCGGGCGACCGGGTCGGCGCCCTGGGCCACAACTCCGACGCCTACCTGATCGCCTTCCTGGCCTGCGCCCGCGCCGGACTGGTGCACGTACCGGTGAACCAGAACCTGACCGGCGAGGACCTGGCGTACATCGTCGACCAGTCCGGCTGTTCCCTCGTCCTCGCGGACCCCGACCTCGCCGGGAACCTCCCGCAGGGCGTACGGCGGCTGCCGCTGCGCGACGCGGACGACTCGCTGCTCGCGCGGCTGGCCGCGACCGAGCCGTACGACGGCGGGGAACCGCGCGCCGAGGACCTGGTGCAACTGCTGTACACATCCGGCACGACCGCGCTGCCCAAGGGCGCGATGATGACGCACCGCGCCCTGGTGCACGCGTACCTGAGCGCGATCACCGCCCTCGACCTGAGCGCGGGCGACCGGCCTGTGCACGCCCTGCCGCTCTACCACTCGGCGCAGATGCACGTCTTCCTGCTGCCCTACCTGGCCGTCGGCGCGGAGAACGTCGTCCTGGACGCGCCCGACGGCGACCGGCTCTTCGACCTCGTCGAGGCGGGCCGCGCCGACAGCCTGTTCGCGCCCCCGACGGTCTGGATCGGACTGGTGAACCGCCCCGACTTCACCACCCGCGACCTGAGCGGCCTGCGCAAGGCCTACTACGGCGCCTCGATCATGCCGGTGCCCGTCCTGGAGCGCCTCAAGGAGCGGCTGCCGAAGCTCGCGTTCTACAACTGCTTCGGGCAGAGCGAGATCGGCCCCCTCGCCATGGTCCTCGGGCCCTACGAGCACAAGGGACGCATGGACTCGTGCGGGCGTCCGGTGCTGTTCGTGGAGGCGAAGCTCGTCGACGAGTCCGGCAAGGACGTGCCCGACGGGGAACAGGGAGAGATCGTCTACCGGTCACCGCAGCTGTGCGAGGGCTACTGGGAGAAGCCGGAGGAGACCGCCGAGGCGTTCCGCGACGGCTGGTTCCACTCCGGGGACCTCGCCGTGCGGGATGCCGAAGGCTACTTCACCATCGTCGACCGGGTGAAGGACGTCATCAACTCCGGCGGGGTACTGGTCGCTTCACGGCAGGTCGAGGACGCCCTCTACACCCACGAGCGGGTCGCCGAGGCAGCGGTGATCGGGCTGCCCGACGAGCGGTGGATCGAGGCGGTCACCGCGGTTGTCGTACCGCGCGGCGAGGTGACCGAGGCCGAACTGATCGACCACGTGCGCGAGAAACTGCCGCACTTCAAGGCGCCCAAGCGGGTGCTGTTCGTGGACGAGCTGCCGCGCAACGCGAGCGGGAAGATCCTGAAGCGGGAGCTGCGCGACCGGTTCGGTCGCTGACGGGGGTCAGCGCGGCCGCAGGTCCACGATCCGCCTGATCTTGCCCACGGACCGCTCCAGGGACTCCGGTTCGACGATCTCGACCCCCACCGAGACACCGATCCCGTCCTTCACGGCCGCCGCGATGGCGAGCTCCGCCGCCTCACGCTGCTCCGGGGTGGCGCCGGGCCGGGCCTCGGCCCGCACGGTCAGCGCGTCGAGCCGGCCCTCGCGGGTCAGCCGGAGCTGGAAGTGCGGCGCCACGCCCGGGGTGCGCAGCACGATCTCCTCGATCTGCGTGGGGAAGAGGTTGACTCCGCGCAGGATGACCATGTCGTCGCTGCGCCCCGTGATCTTCTCGATGCGCCGGAAGACCCGCGCCGTGCCGGGCAGCAGCCGGGTCAGGTCCCGCGTCCGGTACCGGATCACGGGCATGGCCTCCTTGGTGAGGGAGGTGAAGACCAGCTCGCCCTCCTCGCCGTCCGGCAGCACCTCGCCGGTGATCGGATCGACGATCTCCGGGTAGAAGTGGTCCTCCCACACGTGCAGGCCGTCCTTGGTCTCGACGCACTCCTGCGCCACACCCGGGCCGACGACCTCCGACAGGCCGTAGATGTCCACCGCTTCGATCGCGAACCGCTCCTCGATCTCGCGTCGCATCTCCTCGGTCCACGGCTCGGCTCCGAAGATGCCGACGCGCAGCGAGGTGGTCCGCGGATCGACGCCCTGGCGCTCGAACTCGTCCAGCAGGGTGAGCATGTACGAGGGGGTGACCATGATGACGCCGGGCCGGAGGTCCTGGATCAGCTGCACCTGGCGGGCCGTCATGCCACCGGAGGCGGGGATCACCGTACAGCCGAGGCGTTCGGCGCCGTAGTGCGCCCCGAGGCCGCCGGTGAACAGGCCGTAGCCGTACGCCACATGCACCGTGTCACCGGGCCGGCCGCCCGCCGCGCGGATGGACCGGGCCACCATGTCGGCCCACATCGACAGGTCGTTGTCGGTGTACCCGACGACCGTGGGCCGCCCGGTGGTGCCGCTGGAGGCGTGGATGCGGCGGATCCGCTCCCTGGGGACGGCGAACATGCCGTACGGGTAGTGCTCTCGGAGGTCCGCCTTCACGGTGAACGGGAACCGGGCGAGATCCGCGAGCGTACGGCAGTCCTCCGGCCGCACCCCCGCCTTGTCGAAGGACTCCCGGTAGAAGGGCACGTGCTCGTAGGCATGTCGCAGCGAGGCCCGCAGCCGCTGCGACTGCAGGGCCCGCAGCGCCTGTGCGTCGAGCCGTTCCCCCGCGTCCAGCAGGCCCTGAGCGTCTGCCATGGGGACGCCTCCCTAGCGATCACAAGCAATCGTCACGAACCGGTCGACCGATCATTCGGTAGACACCGAGGATCAGTAATCCAGCCCGTCCGGCCGGAGGCAAGAGCCCGGCCGAAACTTTCTTGCGGCGAAGTCCGCCCCGCCCCAAGATCAGACACATGCCGACGTTTGACGCGTACGACGGGACCCGACTCGCCTACCACCTGCGGGGAGAGGGGGAAGCGCTCGTCGTGCTGCCCGGTGGACCGATGCGGGCCTCCGCGTACCTCGGGGACCTCGGCGGGCTCGACCACCGGCGGCGGCTGGTGCTGCTCGATCTGCGCGGGACCGGGCACTCGGCCGTGCCGGCGGACCCGGACACGTACCGCTGCGACCGGATGGTCGACGACGTGGAGGCGCTGCGCGAGCACCTCGGCCTGGAACGTATGGACATCCTCGCGCACTCGGCGGGCGGCAGCCTGGCCCTGCTCTACGCGGCCCGGTTCCCGGAGCGCGTCGCCCGCCTCGCCCTGATCACCGTCACACCCTGGGCGCTCGGGATGCCCGCCACGGCCGAGGACCGGCTCGATGCGGCACGGCTGCGCGAGGGCGAGCCCTGGTTCGAGGAAGCCTTCCCGGCGTTCGAGGCCTGGCTGAACGGAGACGGCGAGTTCGACCCGGTCTTCATACCCTTCTTCTACGGGCGGTGGGACGCTGCGGCGCAGGAGCACGTCGCGAACCGGGCGGGGCAGGCCAACGACGCGGCGGCCGACGTCTTCCTCTCCGACGCGGCCTTCGACCCGCCCGCCGCGCTGGCCGCGCTCGCCCGCCTCACCGCGCCCGTCCTCGTGTACGCGGGCGAACTCGACGGCGGTCCCCGCCCCGAACTGGCCCGCCGCGTCACCGAGTTCTTCCCATGCGCCGAGTTCACGGTCCAGCCGGGCGCCGGGCACTACCCGTGGCTGGACGACCCCGAGCACTTCGCCGTGAGGGTGGACGCCTTCTTCGCGGGCTGAGCGGGCGTGAGCGGGCCTGAGCGGGTGGCCCCGCCGTCAGCCGCCCAGGGGGGTCAGACGGGCCGCCGCCCGGGCCCGGGCCGCCTCCAGGACCGCCAGCAGAACCGCCTTGCTGGAGTTGCGGTCCCGGACGTCGCACAGGAGCACCGGTGTCGACGCGTCCAGGTCCAGCGCCGCCCGCACCTGCTCGGCCGTACAGTCCCGCCGCCCGTCGAAGCAGTTGACCCCTACGGCGAACGGGATCTCCCGCGCCTCGAAGAAGTCGATCGAGGCGAACGAGGCGTCCAGGCGGCGGGTGTCGGCGAGGACCACCGCCGCCAGCGCGCCCGTCGCCAGGTCGTCCCACATGAACCAGAACCGGTCCTGCCCGGGCGTGCCGAACAGGTACAGCACCAGCTCCGGCGCGATGGTGATCCGGCCGAAGTCCATGGCGACCGTCGTGGACGACTTGCCCTCCACCCCGGTCAGGTCGTCGACCCCGAGGCTCGCTTCGGTCATGCGCTCCTCGGTCTCCAGCGGGGGCACCTCGCTCACCGAGCCCACCATGGTGGTCTTGCCCACGCCGAAACCGCCCGCGATGAGGATCTTCAGCGCGGTGGGCATGACCGGCTCAGAGCTGACGGATACCATCCATCACCCTTTCGATGATTTCCACACTCGGCTGCTCGTCCTGCCCGGGCGGCGACTGGACGATGATGAGCGAGGCGTTGAGCAGATCCCCGCACAGGATCTTCACCACGCTCACCGGCAGGTCCAGATGCGCGGCGATCTCGGCGACCGCCACCGCGCGGTCCCGGCACAGCTCGAGGATCTGGACCGACTCCGGCTCCAGGTACTCGTACTCGAACTCAGCCTCGGACCGCGAGACGACCAGCGTGATCAGTGTGAACGTGTGCTGACTGTGGCGGGTGCGCCCGCCCGTGATGGCGTACGGCCGTAAATGACGCCCGGCCTCCGCACCGTCGAGCCACCGCGGTTCACGCATCCTGAATAAGACCGCCGGACGATGTCTGGACGCGAGGCGCGGCGCTCATGTACTGGCCGACCTGTTTGACGAGCGTGCCCATCTCGAAGGCCATCATCCCCACATCCACTTCCTCCGAGGCGATCGCGGCCAGCCGGGCACCCCTGCCCGCGGCCGTGACGAACAGGAACGCCCTCTCCATCTGGATGACCGTCTGCTGGACCTCCCCGCCGTGGAAGTGGCGCGCGGCGCCCCGGGCCAGGCTGTGCATGCCCGAGCCCACCGCCGACAGGTGCTCGGCGTCGTCGCGGCGAAGGTCCTTCGACTTGCCGATGAGGAGGCCGTCCCCGGACAGCACGATGGCACAGCGGATCTCCGGGATCCGGTCCACCAGGCCGTCGAGGAGCCAGTCCAGCTGCGGCCCGGGATGTACCTGCTCAGTCATTGCTCAACGTTCCCTCACAGTCGATGGGCACCGGGGTCCCCCGAATCCTGCGGCCGGCCCTCCGTGCCGGCCGGCCCGTCCGGATCGGACATCCGGGCCCGCTTCAGCCCCTGCTGAATGGCGATCATCGCGCGCGCCGACGCTTCCGGGGAGACGACGCCGTTGTCCTCTTCTCCCTCGGGCCGGCCCTGGGTTTGTGCTGCCTCCCTGCGCAACTGCTGCGCGAGGCTGGCTCCCCGGGTCCGCTGCGGCAGCACCGGGGGCGTCGTCAGCGGGCGCGCCGCATCGGGTGCGGACGCCTGCCCGGCGGGCGCGGTGCGCCCCGCGCCGGGCTCGCGTCCGGGCGGGGGCCCGGCTTGCGGCCGGTGCTGTCCCGATGGTGGCCCGGCTTGGGGCCGGTGCTGTCCCGGCGGGGGTCCGGCCTGCGACCGGTGCTGCTCCGGCGGTGGCCCGGCCTGCGGCCGGCCGTACCCGGCCGACTGCCCGGAGTACTGGACCGGCTGCCCCGGGTACTCGGCCGACGGCCCGGTGTACTCGGCGGACGGCCCGGTGTACTCGGCGGACGAGCCCGCGTACTCGGCCGACGGCCCCGCGTACCCGGGCCCGGACTCATAGGTCGCCCCCCGTGGGGCCGGGGCCGTCTGCTGGGGCGTGGCCCACCGGTCCGGCTCGGAAGGGGGTACCGGGTGTTCCGACACGGGCGGCAACAGACCTGCACCTCCGTACTCGGGAAAGCCGCTGTGGTCCGCGATGCGGGAGTGCGTGAGGACGTCCGCTCCCACGACCGCCGGCGCCGTCACGCTCCCGGTGGCTCCCACGGCTGCGCCCGCGAGCGCCCTGTCCTCGGCCCGGGGCTCGCTCTGGAGCACGTTGCCGGCCGCCGCGGCCGCCGACCTGAGCTGGTCGAGGACCGGCGACTGAAGATCCTCCAGCAGCTCCGAGGGCAGCAGGACGACGACGAGCGTGCCGCCGTAGACGGACTCGCGCAGCTCCACCTTGATCTTGTGCCGCTCGGCGAGCCGGGCGACCACGAAGTGGCCGAGACGCGGGTCCTCGCCCAGGGACGTCATGTCCAGCTTGGGCGGATGGGCGAGCAACTCGTTGGCGTACGCCATCTTGTCGGGCGGCATGCCGAGTCCGTGGTCCTCGACGTGGATGGCCAGCCCCTTGGCCACCTTGGTGGCACTCACGAACACCTGGGTGTCCGGCGGCGAGAAGCTCGTGCCGTTCTCGATCAGTTCGGCGAGCAGGTGCGTGACGTCCGCGACGGCCCGGCCCGCGAGGGCGACACGCCGCTCCGCGGGCAGGTTCTTCACCTTCACGCGCGTGTACTGCTCGGTCTCCGCGACCGCACTGCGCATCACGTCGGTGATAGAGACCGGCGCGGTCAACCGGCGGCTCGGCGGGGAACCGCTGAGGATCACCAGGTTCTCCGCATGCCGTCGCACGCGGGTCGCGAGGTGGTCGACCTTGAAGATGTCCTTCAGCAGGTCGGAGTCCTCGTGCTTGCGCTCCAGGTCGTCGAGGAGCGAGATCAGACGGTGGATCAGGATCTGGGTGCGCCGGATGAGCTGTGCGAAGACCTTCTCGGTGCCCTCGCGGCCCCTCGACTGACTCATCGCGGTGTCCGCGGCGACCCGGCCCAGCCGGTCGATGGCCCCGGCCAGCCGCTCCAGCTCGTCGCCGGTCTGGCGATCCTGCGGGCCGAGGACGGCGGGGTCCACGTGCTCGCCCCGCTCGATGCGGGCCAGCAACTGGGGCAGTGCACGGGACAGTTCCTCGGCCCGTGCCTCGAGTTCGGACACCCGGCCGAGTGTCGCGCGGCGGGCGCGGAGCGCCAGCATCGCGCCGCCGGCCAGTGCGGCCAGGGTGGCGGCGGTGCCCACGAGCATGCCCAGCAGCAGCTCGTCGGCCCGGTCCGAGGCGTCGTCCGCCAGCCCCCGCACGGAGTCCGCGCCCAGTGACTGCAGATCGCCCAGGACACCGCCGGCGGTGTCCGGCCATGTCGAGGCCTTCGAAGGCAGCGTCGTGCCCTGGGCGGACGCCACGGAGTCGCCGAGCGTGCCCAGCGTCGTCCACTGCGCGCCGTCGGTGATCTGCGCATAGCCGGCGGCTGCCCCGGCGGGCAGGTCACGGGCGGTCAGGCCCGCGCTGAACTCCCGCTGGAGCGCGAGGTACTCCGCGAACTGGGCCCGGGTCGTCGCCGGTATGCGCCCGGAGGGCAGGACACCGGACAGCAGGGCGTCCTGGCGGGAGAGCATCTCCGTGATCTGCACCAGGGAGGCCGTGGCCGTGCCGCCCGGCGCGAGGGACCCGTTGTCGCTGCGGACGGCAGCGGTCACCAGGGACACGCCCTGGGAGATGCTGTCGGTGAAGTACTGGAAGGCGTCGCCGGGGGACAGGGTGCGGGCGTCGATCGCCTGGCGGCGGCCGGAGAGCGCGGCCAGCGCGTCGTCGAGCGACTTCGCCCGGCGCCGCAGCGTCGAGGTGTCCAGGCCGGAGGAGCCGCGGTAGGCGGTGACGGCGGCGTCGGTCCGCTTCCGGGCGGCCTCGAGGTCGCCGCGCGCGGCGCCGGTGCGGCTCGCCTGCCAGACGGCGGTCAGACGGCGCTCGTTCTGCAGGGCGGAGAGCACCGCCTGGGCAGGCCGGGCGGCCGACGTGTCGTGGTCCGCGTCGGCCTGCAACTGGACGTGCTCGTCGACGAGACCGGCCGCCGTGTACCCCCACAGTCCGGTCAGGCAGACGGCGGGCACGACGAAGGGCAGGACGAACGAGAATCGGAGAGATCTGCGCGGGGCGGACCGATGACGCGTCCGCCGGTCGCGGGTGCCTGGCATCTGATTCCTCGTACGGCAGCGAAGCACTGGTTCGGTTGGGACGGTGCGAGTGCCGGAATGTGCCCGGCGCGGCGACTTGACCTCACCGTCATCGGAGTCGGCGATCAGGCTGAACCGTATCAGGATCATGGCGCAGCGTCAGCTTCCGCTTAGGGCAACTAACCGCTTCCATACGTGAGTTGCCAGGTGCGTCCACGGAATTGGCTGCTGTCACCGTCGGGGCGGACGTGGGGGACATATCACAGCAGAGCCAGAAGTTTAGGGGTGTAGAGGGCGCCCGCCGTCTCGATTCCGGCCACCATGTCGAAATAGATCGCGGTCAGTTCCGCATCCGTCTGTACGGCGCGCAGCAGGGACAGCCGCTGTTCGTGCGGTGTGAGTTGGGCCACCCCGAGAGTGGACTCGTAGCCCGGGGTGAGTACTTCGTCCCGTTCCTTGGCGAAATCCCGCAGAGCGGCGTCGAGTCCGGCCGGGTCGCCGCCGAGCCGGCCCACCAGCCAGCGGGCCAGGGCATCGGCCTGGAAGAAGGCGTCGCTGATCCCGCGCGCGGTGATGGAGTCCTTGTGGTGCCCCGCATCGCCCACCAGGACCCATCCGGGCCCGGCGGCCTGCCGGAAGAAGTTCCGCTGGTCACCGGTGCCGCGCAGCCGCTCCAGAGGCTCCTTGTCCGCGAGCCGCTCGTACAGGCCGGGCGCGGTGGTGCGGATCTGTTCCAGGTAGGCCCGCCGGGCGTCGGTGCGGACCTCCTCGAAGCGCGACTGCGGGAAGTAGGCGAGGACCAGCGTCGCCGCGTCGTTGGTGGCCACGGCCGCGACCCAGCTGCCCGGGCTCTCGTACAGCTCCAGGGTGGCCGGGACGTCCGCCCAGTACGTGTAGTAGGCGCAGGTCAGCCGGGGATCCTCCACTGTGTACGGCGCCTGCGCGAGCCGGGCTACGGTGGAACGCATGCCGTCCGCGCCGATCACGAGCTGCGCGCGTTCGGTGAAGGAGTGTTCCCCGGACATCCCTTCCACCCCCACGACCCGCCCGCTGGAGTCGCGCAGCAGTCCGGTCACCCGGCAGTGGTGGCGCACCTCGACGCCCGCCGCGGCCGCCGCCTCCACCAGGAGGGCGTCCAGGACGTGGCGGCGCGGCGCGAACGCCGCCCGCTGCCCTTCCACGCCCCGGGCGCACCCTTCGAGGCGGATGTCGGCGACCTCGTAGACCACGCGGTCCAGGGGCGGGCACCCCGAGGCGCGCAGCGAGTCCAGCAGCCCCCAGCGGGCGAGCGCCGCCACCCCGGGCTGATGGATGAGATGGGTTGAGAGGGTGTCCGTGCCGGAGGACGCCTTGTCGAGCAGGAGTACCCGGTACCCCGCGCGGGCGAGCAGCATGGCGGTGGGCGCACCGGCGCAGCGGGCGCCTACCACGATGGCGTCGTACATGTGGGTTGCCTCACAACAGACGTCGGGGGAGGGGGTGGTGTGGTGCCGTGACCCGGACGGGCGTCGTTCAGCGGGAGCGTCCGAGGTCGTCGAGCAGGGCCCGCCGGTCGATCTTGCCATTGGCGTTCAGCGGCAGTTGATCGAGGACGGCGATCCGGCGGGGCAGCATGTACGGCGGCAACCGCTCGGCCAGCGCGGCGAACAGCCCGTCGGACGTGCAGCCGTCGCCGCTCACCGCGGCATGCAGCTCCGGCTCGCCGTCGGGCGCGGCCACCGCCAGGACGACCGCGTCCCGTACCCGCGGCTGCTGCCGCACCATGGCCTCGATCTCCCCGAGTTCGATCCGGTGCCCGCGGATCTTCACCTGGTGGTCGGTGCGTCCGAGGTGGACCAGGTGCCCGTCGCGCATGGCGACCCGGTCCCCGGTGCGGTACCAGTGCCGGTCGGTGAGCGGCCCGTCGCCGCCGGGCCGTCCGTCCGGGTCCAGGAAGCGCCCGGCGTTGTTCGCCGGGTCGAGGTAGCCGGGGAACCGCAACGGCCCGCGCACGCACAGCTCTCCGCTGTCCGCGGGCCGGCCGTCCTCGTCGATCAGCAGCAGGTCGAGGACCGGATACCCGGCGCCGATCGGAGCGGTGCCGTTCGGGGTGTCGGGCCACTTCGCCGGGTCGTCCGGGAACCGGTACGCCGTGCAGGAGATGGTGAGTTCGGTCGGCCCGTACAACACCTCCAGACGGCTGCCGGGCGCGGCGGCCCGCCACTGACGGGCCGCGTCCAGGGTGAGCGGTTCGCCGCCGAAGACGCTCCACCGCAGGGTGGGCATGCTGCCGGGTTTCAGGGTGCCGAGGCGGGAGGCGAAGGAGATCAGCGACGGCACCGAGAACCAGTGGGTGAGGCGCAGTGAGTTGACGGTCTTCACCGGGGACAGCAGCTGGCTGCGGCGCGGTACCACGAGGGTGCCGCCGCCCGCCCACGCGACGAACAGATCGTGCACGGAGCCGTCGAAGGTCAGCTCGAAGGACTGTGACAGCCGGCTGCCGGGTGCGATGTCGTACCGCGGCGCGACCTGGGCGAGATAGGCCGCGATGTTGCGGTGCGGGATCGGTACGCCCTTGGGGGTGCCGGTCGACCCGGACGTGAAGATGATGTACGCGATGTCGTCGGGTCCGGTTGCGGGATACGGCAGTTCGGGCGCGGGCCCCTTCGACAGGGCCGCCAGCTCGTCGGGCCCCACGGTGAGGACGGGCACCCCCTGGTCGGTGCCCGCCCCGGCGGTGTCGGCCAGCACGACCTCCACCTCGGCGGCCTTCACGATCTCGGCCGTGCGGGCCGAGGGGTGCTCGGGGTTGAGGGGGACGACGGTCGCGCCGGCCCGCAGGATCGCGAGATACCCGGCGTACGCGGTCACCGTACGGCTCGCCAGCAGGCCCACGCGGCGCGGCGGGGTGCCGCCCGCCGTGAGGACCAGCCGGGCGGCCAGCCGCTCCGCCAGGTCGCGCAGGTGCGCATAGGTGAGCCGGTCCTCGTCCACCTCCAACGCGACGGCGTCCTCGCCGTAGGCGTCGGCGGAGTGGGCGAACCAGGCGTACGCGGTCTCCGGGTGGCTCATCGGGCGGCCGCCTCCAGCTCGCGCGTCCACCGGCGCAGTTCACCCACGGTGCGCAGCCTGCCGAACTCCTCGGGGTCGACCTCCTGGCTGGACCGCTTGGTCAGCTCGACGATGATCCGCAGCTTGGCCAGGGAGTCGATGCCGATGTCGGTGAGTGTGGACGTGTCGTCGAAGCCGGTGCGGGCGTGCTCGCGCAGCACCCAGGACGCCAGGTCGCCGCCGTCGTCGTCGTGCTCCTCGCCGGGCCAGTACCGCTTGGTCTGCCACGGGTATGTGGGCAGCGGGACGAAGTGGCCCGGGTCGCCGAACACCGCCTCCCAGTCCACGTCCTCGCCCCTCCGGTAGCGCTCGGCGACCGCCGACAGCGGTCTGCCGCCCAGCCCCGGGGAGCCGGTCAGCGCGGCCACCAGCTCCTCGTGGCTCGCCCCGACGACCGCGAGCCGGTGCTCGTGATGCTGTCGACGGGTGGCCGCGCTGTAGCAGATGTCCCGCACGGAGTACGCGGCCCCCGCTCCGCCGGGGGAGAGGTGGTCGGCGTACGACCGGGCGAGTGCCGCCAGGGCGGCGGAGCTGCGTGCGGAGAGCACCAGGACGTACGGCGTGGGGCGTGCGGCGCCTGTGGGCGCCGGGCCTCGCGTGGTGCGGGGCGCGGCGGGTGCTTCGTCGGGGGCGGGGCTGCGGATCACCACGTGGGCGTTGAGTGCCGAGGAGCCCTGCCCGGAGACGCCGGCGACGGCCGGCCGGCCCCTCTCGGGAAGGTCGACGAGCCCGGTCGGCACCACCAGGGGCAGCTCGTCCCAGGCCACCTCGGGGTTCGGCTTCGACAGGTGCAGGCTGGCGGGCACCTGCCCGTGTTCCAGGCAGAGCACCGCCTTGATCAGCCCGGCCAGGCCGCCGGCGGCCTCCGCATGCCCGATGTTCGTCTTGACCGAGCCGACGAGCAGCGGCCGGTCGGCCGGGCGCCCCTCGCCCAGGACCCGGCCCAGCGCGGTCAGTTCCAGGGGGTCGAACGAGGGCGAGCCGGAGCCGTGCGCCTCGACGTAGTCGACGTCCGCGGGGTCGATCCCGGCGTCCTCGTACGCCCAGCGCAGCACGTCGATCTGGCCCTGGAGCGAGGGGTTGAGCACCGAGTCGCTGGTGCGCCCGTCGTTGCCGACGGCGCTGCCCTGGATGACGGCGCGGATGCGGTCGCCGTCGGCCACGGCGTCCGCAAGGCGCTTGAGGACGACGACCGCCACGGCGTCGCTCGGCGCGTGGCCGTCGGCGCTCGCGTCACCGAACTTGCTGCGCCCGTCGGCGGCCATGGCGCCGGCCTGCGTCATCACCAGGCCCTCGTCCGGGCGGAGTTTGAGGTTCACACCCGCGGCCAGGGCCAGAGGGGTCTCCCGGGCGCGCAGGCTCTGCACGGCCTGGTGGACGGCGACCAGGGAGGAGGAGCAAGCGGTGTCCACGACGACACTGGGCCCGCGGAAGTCGAAGGTGTGGGAGACCCTGGCGGGCAGCAGTGACCGGAAGTTGTTCAACTGCGAGGCCGTGGCGCCGTCCGGGCCCTGGCGCAGCGCCGACTCCAGGTAGTCCGCACGGGCGTTGCCCACGAACACACCGGTCCGGCTGCCTGCCAGCAGGTCGGGCCGCTGCCCCGCGTCCTCCAGCGCCTCCCAGGCGGTCATCAGCAACAGCCGCTGCTGCGGGTCGAGTTCCACTGCTTCCGTGGCGGACATCCCGAAGAACTCGGCGTCGAAGTGGGCGATGCCGTCCACGTAGCCGGCGCGGCGGCTGGCTATGCGGCCGGGTCCGGGGACGGCGGAGTGGAGGGCGTCCACGTCATAACGTTCTGGAGGGGTCTCACTGGTGGCGTCCGTACCGTCCCTCAGGAGGGCCCAGAGCTCGTCGGCTCCCGATGCGCCGGGAAGCCGGCAGGCCACGCCGATCACCGCCACCGCCCGGGCGTCCGCGTCCGACCTGTTCATGAGGTTACTCCTTCGATGTTCGCCACTGTCCGTAGGAGATGGCGCAGTTGACCTTGCCGCACGGCCTTCTGGTCGCTGACGCGGCATCACGGCATTACCTAGGCGGCGCGGTGGACGCAACATGGCGTCCGTCACGCCGCCCCACCGCCAGGCCCCCGTCTCCGGGCGGAAGGGACGGTCCGCTCAGGAGTCCGGTACGCCGTCGTACCGGGCTCGTCCGTCGGACAGCAGAGCTTCTCGAGCAGGTTGGCGCCCCCTGGGGCCTGTCGTCGGACAGACCCTCACCGGGGCGGGACAGCGGGATGTCAGGAACGGCATGGATCTTGGCGGGAAACCGCGCATGGCGCCCTGGCCGAAACGGCGCTGTCGCTCTCTTTGGTGACGGGCGGTCCGCAGCTCGAACCGTTCTTGCCCCACGCTGCCGTGCCCTCTCTCGCAGGTGCATCGCACGAACCCATTACACACGGGCCGCACCAGCGGCGACATGTCCCGTCCGTCACAGCCCACGGGAATCCGAACCAAAGTTCGATCATCGCGTGGAAGTTCGGATGAAATGCGCCGACGTCGAAAACCAGCCCGCCGCACGATTGTCGTACGCCGGATCGTTTCCGCTCGATGGACGCTCAAGGAATGGCGGGAAGTTATCGTCGCAGGTTGAAACCTGGAAATATTTGGACAGAATCCCGGTTTGGGCATCTGTGTGCCCCCGCGCGGGCGCGGTGGTCGCGGCGGCGGTCCGATCAAGTCCCGTGGGTCCGCGAAGCGTTGTGCGTGAGTCAAGTGACACGGAAATCAGCGGGTGGGGCGATCCGCGGAAGCCGGGATTCTGCTTTCATCTGATCCCATGGATCCCCTCTCTCCTGACCAGGCCCGGCTCGCGGGTGAACAACGGAAGCTAAGACTGCAGGTTCTCGGCCTCAACACCGTCGAGGCAGAAGCCACGTTCGACCGTGTCGCGAGGCTGGCGGCCAGCTTCACCCAGTCACCTCTGGCCATGGTCAACTTCATCAACGACGAGCGGCAGATGTTCCGCGGCATGTACGTGCCCACCGCGTCGCCCGACGACAAGGTGAACCCCGACGGCGGTGGGATCGCCTTCGACCTGAGCAACCTCTCCCGGGAGGCCCCCGGCGACTACGGCTTCTGCCCCCATGTGGTCGCCCAGGGGTCCCAACTGGCCCTGGACGACGTCTTCGACTACCCCCGCTTCAAGGGCAACCCCCTGGTCAACGACCTGGGCGTGCGCTCCTACCTCGGCACTCCGCTGCGCGACAACACGGGCATGATCCTGGGCACCGTGTGCGTCGCCGACTTCAAGCCCCGCGCCTGGGACCGCGGCCTGCGCGAGGGCATGCAGGAACTGAGCCAGACGCTGCTGTCCGACTTCAAACTGCGGGACAGCCTGCTGGCCCAGCAGCAGGAGCTGTTCGCCGTCTTCGACGGCGCACCCTTCCCCATCATGCTCACCGAGGGCCCCAACCACCTGCTGCGCTACGCCAACGGCAAGCAGGGCGCCGCCTTCGGCATGGTTCCCCAGTTCAGCCCCGGCCGGATGGTGCTGCCCGGCCTGGAGGCCATAGGCGTCTTCAACGCGATGGACGACGCCTACCGCACCGGGCAGGCCACCACGCTGTCCCAGGTCTCCCTCACCACGTACGACGATCCACGGCCGCAGGAGTTCACCTTCCTGTGCACACCGGTGCGTACGTCGCCCGGGGCGCCGATCAGCGGTGTCCTGACGGTGGCCATGCAGAGCACCGGACAGAGCTACCCGGGCTCCGAGCAGCAGGCCTTCGCGGCCAACGTCCAGGAGCGCTTCGAGCGGCTCGGCGCGATGCCGGACCACCGGGAGAGCGCCGGTTACCGCACCTGACAACCCTCTGCGCCGATCGACCAGGGCTCGGGTTCCTGAACTGCCCGAGCCCTGACGGCCGCGGCCCCGCGACATCGGTCCCGAACCACAGTCCCGGCGAGGGGCCCGATGAGAAGGAGGTGAGACGCCCCGCCCCCGTCACCGGTGCGCGGAGCGGTCCGCCGCCACCGCCACCTCCCTGGCCCAGCGGTAGTCCGCCTTGCCGCTCGGCGAGCGCCGGACGACCTCCGTGACGACCAGCTGGCGCGGGATCTTGTAGCCCGCGAGCCGTGTCCGGCAGTGGGCCTGGATGTCCTCGAGGGAGGGACGTGCCGCGCCCCGGCGTACCTGCACCACCGCGGCCACGTGGTTGCCCCACGTCGCGTCCGGGACCCCGGCCACCAGGGCGTCGTACACGTCCGGATGCGACTTGAGCGCCTGTTCGACCTCCTCCGGGTACACCTTCTCGCCGCCGGTGTTGATGCACTGCGAGCCGCGTCCCAGGACGGTGACGACGCCCTCCTCGTCGACCGTCGCCATGTCGCCGAGCAGCACCCAGCGCTCGCCGTCCTTCTCGAAGAACGTCTCCGCGGTTTTCCCCGGGTCGTTGTAGTACCCGAGCGGTACGTGGCCGCGCTGCGCGATGCGGCCGACCTCACCGGCCGGCACCGGCTCGTGGGTGACCGGGTCCACCACCCGCGTACGGGAGTTGACCCGGATGCGGAAGCCCCGGTCCGGGCCGGAGTCGGCGGTCGCGGTGCCGTTGAAACCGGACTCCGAGGACCCGAAGTTGTTCAGCAGCAGGGCGTTCGGGACGAGCGCCTGGAACTGCGCGCGCACGGTCTCCGACATGATGGCCCCGGACGACGACACGCTGAACAGGGACGAGCAGTCGGTGCCCTTCATCGGCCCGCTCAACGCGTCGATCAGCGGCCGCAGCATCGCGTCGCCCACCAGCGACACGCTGGTGACCTTCTCCTTCTCGATCGTCCGCAGCACTTCCTCCGGCACGAACTTGCGGTGCAGTACCACCCGCTGGCCGAAGTGGAAGCCGATGAACGCCGTGAGGGTGGACGTGCCGTGCATCAGCGGGGGAGTGGGGAAGAACGTGATGCCGTAGCCGCCGGCCGCGACCCGCTCGGCCAGCTCCTCCGGCTTGCCGACCGGCTCGCCGGTCGGGGCGCCGCCGCCCAGGCCGGAGAAGAACAGGTCCTCCTGCCGCCACATCACGCCCTTCGGCATGCCGGTCGTGCCACCGGTGTAGATGATGAACTGGTCGTCGCCCGAGCGGGCCGGGAAGCCCCGCTCGGGCGACCCGGCGGCCTCGGCGCCGGCGAAGTCCACCGCGGGCAGCGCGGCCGACCCCGGCGCGGGCGTTCCCACCCGCACCAGGTGCCGCAGCTTCTCCACCCCGGGCAGCGCCGCCGCGACCCGGTCGGTGAACTCCGCGTCGAAGACCAGCGCCACCAGGTCCGCGTCTCGGTAGAGGTACAGCAACTCCTCTTCCACGTACCGGTAGTTGACATTGACCGGCACGATCCGGGCCTTGAGGCAGCCCAGCACCGTCTGCAGGTACTCGACGCCGTTGTACAGATGCAGCCCCAGGTGTTCCCCCGGACGTATCCCCGCGTCCAGCAGATGGTGCCCGATGCGGTTGGCCGCCCGGTCCAGCTCCGCGTAGGTGAGACGGCGCTCCGCACCCGTGCCCGGGTGGTCGACGTACACCAGCGCCTCGCGGTCCGCGGCCACGTCGACGACCGACTCGAACAGGTCGGCAAGGTTGTACTCCACCGTTCCTCCTGAGCTCGGTCCCGCACGGCGAAAGGGACGCATCCGACGGTTCGCCGGTCATCAGAGCAAAGCCCGGCGCAACTGTGAAGAGTCCTGGGCCAAGAAATCTGACTGACTGTCAGAAAACTCTTGTCCTTGTTCCACCCCTCCTGCAACCTGTTCTCGTTCTGCAGACGGGAGGAAGCGATGGGTGGGACCGAACACCTCACCGTGCAGCGCGAAGGCGCCACACTGGTGCTCACGCTCAACAGGCCCGAGGCCAGGAACGCGCTCTCGTTGCCGATGCTGGTGGGGCTCTACGACGGGTGGGTCGAGGCAGACGCGGACGACACCGTCCGCTCGATCGTGCTCACCGGCGCCGACGGCTCCTTCTGCGCGGGGATGGATCTCAAGGCCCTGGCCGGAAAGGGCATGGAAGGGCGGCGATACCGCGAGCGGCTCGACGCCGACCCCGATCTGCACTGGAAGGCGATGCTGCGCCACCACCGCCCCCGCAAGCCGGTGATCGCCGCCGTCGAGGGGCCCTGCGTGGCGGGCGGCACCGAGATCCTCCAGGGCACCGACATCCGCGTGGCGGCCGAGTCCGCGACCTTCGGCCTGTTCGAGGTCCGGCGCGGACTGTTCCCGATCGGCGGCTCCACGGTCCGCCTCCAGCGGCAGATCCCGCGCACCCACGCCCTGGAGATGCTGCTCACCGGGCGCCCCTACTCCGCGCACGAGGCCGCCGCCATCGGACTCGTCGGCCATGTCGTGCCCGACGGCACCGCCCTCACCGAGGCACTGGAGATCGCCGAACGGATCAACGGCTGCGGGCCGCTGGCGGTCGAGGCCGTCAAGGCGTCCGTGTACGAGACCGCAGAGATGACGGAGACCGAGGGGCTCGCCGCCGAACTGGGGCGCGGCTGGCCCGTCTTCGACACCGCGGACGCCAGGGAAGGCGCCCGCGCCTTCGCGGAGAAACGCCCACCCGTCTACAAGCGCGCCTGACCCACCGAAGGAGTCCGTAAGGATGCCCGGAGTCCTCAAAGCCCCTCTCGTCGTCGAGTTCCCCTTCACCCGCTCCCTCGGCCCCGTCCAGAGCGCCTTCCTCACCGGCCTGCGCGAACGCGTCGTCCTCGGGGTGAGGACCCGCGACGGCCGCACCCTCGTCCCGCCCGTCGAGTACGACCCCGTCACCGCCGAGGAGATCCGCGACCTCGTCGAGGTCGCCCCCACCGGCACGGTCACCACCTGGGCGTGGAACCACGAGCCCCGCCGCGGTCAGCCCCTGTCCAGCCCCTTCGCCTGGGTGCTGGTGAAGCTCGACGGCGCCGACACCGCCCTGCTGCACGCCCTCGACGCCCCCGGCCCCGAAGCCGTCCGCACCGGCCTGCGGGTCCGCATCCGCTGGGCCGAGGAGCGCTCCGGCGCGATCACGGACATCGCCTGCTTCGAGCCGTACGACGGCGAACCGGCCCGACCGGGGCGCCACGACGGCGAGTTCGAGGACGCGATCACCGGCATCGTCGCCCCGGCTCGCCTCGACTACACCTACTCGCCGGGCCGCGCCCAGTGCGCCTACATAGGCGCCCTCGCCGCACGACGCACCGTCGGAGAGCGCTGCCCGAAGTGCCGCAAGGTGTACGTACCGCCGCGCGGCGCCTGCCCCACCTGTGGTGTCGCCACACACGAACAGGTCGAAGTGGGTCCCCGCGGCACGGTCACCACCTTCTGCATCGTCAACATCAAGGCGAAGAACCTCGACATCGAAGTGCCGTACGTCTACGCGCACATCGCTCTGGACGGCGCCGATCTCGCGCTGCACGGCCGGATCGGCGGCATCCCCTACGACCAGGTCCGCATGGGACTGCGGGTCGAGCCGGTGTGGACCGAGGGGGCGCGCTACCCCGACCACTACCGGCCCACCGGTGAACCCGACGCCGACTACGACTCGTACAAGGAGCTGCTGTGACCCGCGAGATCGCCGTCGTCGCCTTCGCCCAGACCGCCCACCGGCGCACCAGCGAGGAGCTCTCCGAGGTGGAGATGCTCATGCCGGTCCTGCACGAGGTGCTGGAGCGGACCGGCCTGAAGACCGCCGACATCGGCTTCACCTGCTCCGGTTCCAGCGACTACCTCGCCGGCCGCGCCTTCTCCTTCACCCTCGCCCTGGACGGAGTGGGCGCCTGGCCGCCGATCTCCGAGTCGCACGTCGAGATGGACGGCGCCTGGGCGCTGTACGAGGCGTGGACGAAGCTGCTCACCGGCGACGCCGACACCGCGCTCGTCTACTCCTACGGCAAGTCCTCACCCGGCTCCGTACGGGACGTGCTCACCCGGCAGCTCGACCCCTACTACGTCGCCCCCCTGTGGCCCGACTCCGTGGCCCTGGCCGCCCTCCAGGCACAGGCGCTCATCGACGCCGGGGAGACCGACGAGCCGGCCCTGGCCGCCGTTGCCGCCCGCAACCGCGCGGCCGCGAGCAGCAACTCGCGTGCCCAACTCCGAGGTTCCATGCTCCAGGGTGACTACCTCGTACGGCCGTTGCGCACCGGTGACTGCCCGCCGATCGGTGACGGAGCCGCCGCAGTGATCCTCGCGACGGGGGAGCGGGCCCGGGAGCTGTGCGCACGGCCCGCCTGGATCCGGGGCATCGACCACCGTGTCGAGGCGCACGGGCTCGGCGTGCGCGACCTGACGGACTCGCCGTCCACGCGACTCGCCGCCGAGAAGGCCGGCGCCTTCGAACGGGCCGTGGACACCGCCGAGTTGCACGCCCCGTTCACCTCCCAGGAGGTCATCCTGCGCAAGGCGCTGCGCCTCGACGACAGCGTCACGGTCAACCCCTCGGGCGGCGCCCTCGCCGCCCACCCGATCATGGCCGCCGGGCTCATCCGCGTCGGCGAGGCCGCCGCCCGCATCCACCGCGGCGAGTCCGACCGCGCCCTGGCCCACGCCACCTCCGGACCGTGTCTGCAACAGAACCTGGTCGCCGTACTCGAAGGGGATCCCCGATGAGCAAGGAACCCGTGGCAGTCATAGGGATCGGCCAGACCAGGCACGTGGCGGCGCGCCAGGACGTGTCGATCGCGGGGCTGGTGAGGGAGGCCGCCGGACGTGCCCTGGACGACGCCGGGTTGACGTGGACGGACGTCGAGGCCGTCGTCATCGGGAAGGCGCCCGACTTCTTCGAGGGCGTGATGATGCCGGAGCTCTACCTCGCCGACGCCCTCGGCGCCGTGGGCAAGCCCATGCTGCGGGTGCACACGGCCGGTTCGGTCGGCGGCTCCACCGCGCTCGTCGCCGCCAACCTGGTCGCGGCCCGTGTCCACCGCACCGTCCTGACGCTGGCCTTCGAGAAGCAGTCCGAGTCCAACGCCATGTGGGGCCTGTCGCTCCCGATCCCCTTCCAGCAGCCGTTGCTGGCCGGCGCGGGCGGCTTCTTCGCGCCGCACGTACGGGCGTACATGCGGCGCAGCGGCGCCCCCGACACCATCGGCTCGCTGGTCGCGTACAAGGACCGGCGCAACGCGCTCAAGAACCCGTACGCGCATCTGCACGAGCACGACATCACGCTGGAGAAGGTGCAGTCCTCACCCATGCTGTGGGACCCCATCCGCTACTCCGAGACCTGCCCCTCCTCCGACGGCGCCTGCGCGATGGTGCTCACCGACCGTGCGGGGGCGGCCCGTTCGCCCCGGCCGCCCGCCTGGATGCTCGGCGGCGCCATGCGCAGCGAGCCGACCCTCTTCGCGGGCAAGGACTTCGTCTCACCCCGGGCCGGAAAGGACTGCGCCGCCGACGTCTACCGGCAGGCCGGGATCTCCGACCCGCGCCGGGACATCGACGCGGCCGAGATCTACGTGCCGTTCTCCTGGTACGAACCGATGTGGCTGGAGAACCTCGGCTTCGCCGACGAGGGCGAGGGCTGGAAGCTCACCGAAGCCGGCGTGACCGAACTCGACGGAGACCTCCCCGTCAACATGTCGGGCGGGGTGCTGTCCACCAACCCCATCGGCGCATCCGGCATGATCCGCTTCGCGGAGGCGGCGCTCCAGGTGCGCGGGCAGGCCGGGGAACACCAGGTGGACGGGGCCCGCCGGGTGCTCGGGCACGCCTATGGCGGGGGGGCGCAGTTCTTCTCCATGTGGCTGGTCGGCGACCGGCCGCCGAGTTCCTGAACGCATCCCCCTCCGACCGGCCGCCGAGTTCCTGAACGCATCCCCCTCACGTGCCCTGTCGGCCGTGCGATGCGATCGCTAGGCTGGCCGCGGACGACGAACCGGGAGGAGCACGGACGTGGCCGAGAGCACCATCCAGCAGCACCCGCCGACGGGCTGGGACAAGCCGGAGCTGGACCTCAGCACCGCCGAGTGGCAGTCCAGCAGCCGAGGGCTCGGGGATGTCCAGATCGCCTTCGTGGAGGGCTTCATCGCGATGCGCAACAGCGGCCGCCCCGAGAGCCCTTCCCTGATCTTCACCCCCGCGGAGTGGGGCGCTTTCGTGTCGGGAGCACGGGAGGGGGAGTTCGACCTCACCTGAGTCCTCGCCCGCCGAGGCCTTCCCCGCTGCCGGATCTCCGGACACGCGGCCGGTGAACCCGCCCCCGGGCCGCCCTCTGCGTCAGGCTGAGTTCTGAGAGCTCCGAACACAGCCGCGTCCCGGAGGCGAGGATTCCATGAGTACCGAGCCGGTCATCGCGGCCGTCGACGGATCGGACGACAGTCTGCGCGCCCTGGACTGGGCACTGACCGCCGCACGGCTGCGCGCGGCACCGCTGCGCGTGGTCCATGTGCGGCAGTACGGGCCCTGGGCACAGCCCGGCGCCCTGGTCGCCGGACCCCCGGCGCCGGCCGAGGACCCGGTGCTCGAGGAGGTCAGGGCGCGTCTGGACGACAGAACCGACCGTCCGGTCACCGATTACCTGGTGGTGGACGGCTTCCCGGCTGCGGTCCTGCCGGAACTCGGAGCCGACGCCCAGCTGATGGTGCTGGGCTCGCGGGGCCGCGGCGGCTTCGCCGCCCTGTTGCTGGGCTCCACGAGCCTGGCCGCCGCACGCGACAGCGCCTGCCCGGTGGTCGTGGTGCCGCGCCCGGGCCGTGAGGTGCACGAAGGGCCGCCCGTCGCGCCCGGTCGGCGTGTGGTCGTCGGTCTGCACGTCGACAGCCCCGCCGAGGCCGCCCTCGCCTTCGCGTTCGCCGAGGCGGCCCGCCGCGACGCCCGGCTGCACGTGATCGCCACCCACCCCTGGCCGCCGTTGGAGATCTGGCCGGCGCCCGGCGAACTCATGCCTCCGGCCGTCGACGAGGACGCCGTCGAGGACGAGGTCCGGACCCTGGCCGCGGGCCTCCTGGGCCCCCAGCACGCACAACACCCGGATGTGCCGGCCGACCTCTCCACGCCCCCCGGCGACGCGGCGGGCCACCTCGTCGCGGCGTCCTGGGGCGCCGAACTGGTCGTGGTGGGCCGCCACCGCCGCCGCCTCCTCGCTCCCGCCCGCATGCTCGGTTCGGTGACCCAGGCGGTCCTGCTGCACGCGGCGTGCCCCGTCGCGGTGATCCCACCCGACGTGGAACCGACCGGATGAACGGGGCGAACACACCGCGACCGACCCGGCCCGGTGGCATGATCATGCCGGAGGTGGAAGGCCATGGCACTGAACGCCGACGACCGGACGGCCGTCACCGAGCTGCTCTCCCTGCACGGGCACCTGTTCGACGCCGGTGAGCTGGACCGGCTCGACCAACTGTTCACCGACGACGTCGTCTACGACGTCACCGACTTCGGCCAGGAGCCGCTGGCCGGCATCGCCGCCATCCGCGAGGCGTCCCTCGCCCTCGGCGCGGCGAACCCGGTCGCGCACCACATCACCAACGTCGTCCTCACCGAGATCACCCCCGGGCAGGTGCGCGCCCTGTCCAAGGGTCTCGGTGTCCACGCGGACGGTACCTGCGGAAGCGTGACCTACGACGACACGGTCGTACGCGGCCGGGACGGTTGGCGGATCAGCCGGCGCCGGGTGATCGCGCGGCGCGTCCCGCTCGGCGGAGCGTGATCGGCTCAAACGCGGCGCGCATGATCGGCTCACGCTCGGCGGAGCGTCATCGGGCCTCGCCAGGGGACGGGCCCGGTTTCGCGGTCGGGCACGTACCATGGCGGCATGTCCTTCCTCCGCCGCCGCAGTGCCACCCCCGCCGGGCCCGACTTCGACGTACTGGCCATGGACCCGGGTGACTGGCCGGGCAATCTCGGTGCCGGTCTGCTGCCCGCGCCCGACGGGAGCTGCCAGGGCGTCTTCCTGCGCTACGACCTCTTCGGCGGTCGCGGCCCCGCGATGATCATCGGTAATCTGCCGGAGGGCTCCCCGGCCCGCGACGTCGCCGAGGGCGAGGTCCCCTTCGAGGTGGCCCAGCTGCTGCTCGCGCTGGAGAACGACGAGGAGGTCACCGTCGTCGGCAGCGAGGACATCCCGGTGATGCAGGGTGACAACCTCCTCATCGTGCGCCGCCTGAAGCTCTCCGAGAGCCGGATCTCCTGCGTCCAGTTCGACCGCAGCGACGGCGTCCTGGTGACCATCGCCGCCTGGGACCGCCCCATCACCGACGACCTGTACGCGCTGCTGAAGCCCCTGCCCGCGGAGCTGTTCCAGCAGGGCTGACAGACACGCCCGAAGGCACTTCAGGGCCGGGACCACCCGTGGTCCCGGCCCTTCCTCTCGTCCTACGACGCCGACGGCACCACCCGCACGTCCGCCGCCCGGACGAACGCCACTCGGTGGCCGAACTGGATCTCGTAGTACAGGTCCTCACCGGCCACCACCCGGTGCGAGTCCGTGGTGAAGGTGGTCGCGTAGTAGTACTCGCCCGGCACCACGCCGCCGATCGCATACCGCTGGCCCGCCGGCAGCCGGTACGGCAGCGCCGAGACCGACTGCACGGGTACCCCCTCCGGGTACGCCTCCTTCTCGGGGTAGGCGCGGCCGTACACGGGGATGTCCGTGAGACCTTCCCTGGGCGTCACCACGAATCCGGACGCGTTCACCGCCGTGGGCCGCTTCTTCGGGTTCCTGAACCACGCCTTCTGGCCCAGGTACCAGATCGCCGTCCAGTCCCCGTCCCGGTCCGCGACCGCGTACCGCTGGCCCGTGGAGGCTCGCGAGCCGACGTCGTTCACGTCGATCGTCGAGTCGCCGCCCTTGGGGTGCAGGCCGATGTCCTTGATCAGCGGCGCGGACTCGTCAGGAGCGCTGTACAGCCGGACCTCGCTGGAGCCGTGCGCCGCGCAGGGCTCGCCCGCGGTGGCGCAGCCCGTGTACGGCGGCTGGTTCGCCGCGTAGTCCGGCAGGATCGTCACCAGCCCGCCCTTCGGCCCGGCCGTGGCGTGGAACGGCCTGCCCAGCAGCTCGAAGTAGTGCCGCCAGTCCCAGTACGGGCCCGGGTCCGTGTGCATCCCCGGGATGTACGACGACGTCGGGCCCGGAACGTTGTCATGGCCGAGGATGTGCTGACGGTCCAGCGGGATGCCGTACTTCCCGGCGAGGTACCTCACCAGCCGCGCCGACGAGCGGTACATCGCCTCCGTGTACCAGGCGTCCGGCGAGGCGAGGAACCCCTCGTGCTCGATGCCGACCGACGCGGCGTTGACGTACCAGTTGCCCGCGTGCCAGGCCACGTCCTTCGCCTTCACGTGCTGGGCGATCAGTCCGTCCGTGGAGCGCACGGTGTAGTTCCACGACACATAGGCCGGGTCCTGGATCAGCTTGAGGACGCCGTCCCACTGGCCTTCCGTGTCGTGGATGACGATGTACCTGATCCGTTGCGAGGCCGGCCGGTCCGCCAGGTCGTGGTTGCCGTAGTCGTTGTCGCCGAACTGCGCGTACGGTGCCGGGATCCACTCGCAGGACACGCTCCTCGGGCACTCGGTCCCGTCCGCGTCGGCCGCGCGCAGCCCGGCGCGCCCCAACTGTGCGGTGTCGGGCGCGAGGCCCGGCTCCGCGGCGAGCCGAACGCTCTCACCGGTGTCCGTGATGCGCTGCTCGCCCTCGCGCAGCACCGTGAAGACGTCGTTCGCGTACGCGGCCGCCGTGGCGGTGTCGTCCGCGCCGGAGAACTCCGCCACCGCCCCGTACCAGTCGGCCGGGTCGGCGCTCAGCGGCTCGCCGAGGTGTTGCTGCGCGGCGGCGAGCAGGGCGGCCCCGCCCGCGATGTTCGCCGCCGGGTCGGTGCGCAGCCGCTCGGCCGGCAGGCCGGTGAGCGTGGCGGCCCGGGCCAGCGTCTTCAGCCGGGCCGGCACCTGCGCGTCGGCCGGCACCTGCGTGGTGGGCAGCGGCAGGGGACGGGCCTCGTCGCCGCGGGCGTCGTCCGCGCCCTCGCTGTGGTGCGCCGCCTCGGTGGCGATCGCGGTGCGGGCGTCCGTGAGATGCATGGGGCCGTAACCGCCCGCGACGCTCGGCGCGCCGCCGTGTGTGTCCCAGCGGGACTGGAGGTAGGAGACGCCGAGCAGCACGCTCCCCGGTACGTGGTACTGGGCGGACGCGGCGGCGAACGCGCTCTGCAGGCCGGCGGGGGTGTCCTGCCCGGTGGGCGGGGCGGCGCCCAGCAGCGGCAGCAGCAGTGCCGCCGAGGCGACGGCGCCCGCGGTCCTGGAGGTGCGTCTGTGCCCGGCGGGGGCATGGGGGTCGGTGGCGGATCCTCGCAATGCAGCCTCCTGGGACGGTCGGGCGCTCTGGGGCGTGCGGGGGCCGAACGTCCGTCAGTGGTACTCGGTGACCGACGATCCGTCAATCATGCCCGTGCATCAGCGAATTCCCACGTCAGCAGCGGTTGCCGGGAGTTTCGCGGCGGCGGTGACAGGGCCTGCGGGGCGTCACTGGCGTGGACCAATGAGCCGACCGCAGGGCCGCCGAAGGTCCCTGGCCGGCCGGACACGACGAAGGTCCGCGGTGCGCCACTTTCGTGAGCGCTCCGCGGACCTACGTCCCCGTCAGCGAGTGCCGACCGCCGCTCGTACGGCCCGCCGGGCCATCTGGCAGTCGTCGTGCAGCCGCCGCAGCAGCAGCCGCTGCTCCTCGCCGGACGGCGCAGCGCCGGGGTGGGCCACTCCCGGTGCCGCCGGGGTCGTGTCGTGCATCGAACGCTGCACGGCCGTCTCATACGTGCGGATCTCGCGGGTCAGGACGAGCATCAGGTTCACCAGGAAGGCGTCGCGCGACGCCGGTCCCGCCGACTGTGCGATCTGGCTGATCTGACGCCGCGCCACCGGGGCGTCGCCGAGGACGGCCCACAGCGTCGCCAGGTCGTACCCGGGCAGGTACCAGCCCGAGTGCTCCCAGTCCAGCAGCACCGGGCCCGCCGGCGAGAGCAGGACGTTCGACAGCAGGGCGTCGCCGTGGCAGAACTGGCCCATGCCCTGCCGGCCCGCCGCGTGGGCGATGCCGTGCAGCAGCTTCTGCAGATCGCCCATGTCCCGGTCCGTGAGCAGCCCCAGATCGTGGAAGCGCGAGATCCGCTCCGCGTAGTCCAGCGGGGCGCCGAACGTGCCCGCCGGGGGACGCCACGCGTTCAGCCGGCAGATCGCGCCCAGTGCCGCCCGGATGTCCGCGCGCGGCGGCGCCTCCACCGGATGCCGCTGCAGCGCGGCCACCCGGCCGGGCATCCGCTCGATGACCAGGGTGCAGTTGTCAGGGTCCGCCGCGATCAGTCGAGGCGCCCGGACCGGAGGGCGGTGCCGGACGAACGACCGGTATGCCGCTATCTCGTGCCTGAAGCGCTCGGACCAGATGGGGGAGTGGTCGAGTAAACACTTGGCCACGGCCGTACTGCGCCCCGTGGTGCCGACGAGGAGCACGGAGCGCCCGCTTCGGCGCAGTACCTGCACCGGTGTGAACTCCGGGCAGATGCGGTGCACCGAGGCGATCGCCGTGCGCAGTTGCGCGCCCTGGGGGCCTGACAAGTCGATTCTCCCGCTGAGCGGCTGGGTGCCGACGCCCGGGACGCGCCGCGTCATGCCGGCACCGAGCACGGGGGCCGCCGGTCGCGCGGGCTCGAGGTAGGGGCCGCCGGCGCCCGGGCGGGGGCGCAGCGGCCGGGGCGGGGCGGACACGGAGGACGATGCTGCGTACATAGGTGAGACAGATCCCTTCGTGTGCCTGCGAATTCCGCGCCCGCCCGGCCCGGCCGCCGCCGGCGCACCCTGGGGAATGTCCCTGCGGCGACCGGGTCGGGGTGGCGCGTTCCTACCTGACACCCGATGGGCCGTGGCACACCATCTGGCGCACCCTGGCGAACCCTGGCGAATAGTCCCGCTGCAACTGACAGCGGGCTACTGTCAACTCAGCCGAGAACCTGGGGGCTTGATGTGAGCGGACAACCCAACACCCGCCTGGCGGACCTGTTCGGCCTGACCGGCTGGTCCAAGGGTGAACTCGCGAGGATGGTCAACCGGAAGGCGGCGGCCATGGGCCACCCCCAGCTGGCGACCGACACCTCCCGGGTGCGGCGTTGGATCGACACGGGAGAGATCCCGCGCGATCCCGTGCCGCGGGTGCTGGCGGCGCTGTTCACCGAGCGACTCGGCCGTGTCGTGACCATCGAGGACCTCGGTCTGGTCCGGCACGGGCGCACGGGGAGACGGCGTGACGAAGGGAGTGCGAAGCACCCCGACGGAGTGCCATGGGCGCCCGAGCGGACGGCTGCGGTCCTCACCGAATTCACGGGAATGGACCTCATGCTCAACCGACGCGGCTTGGTGGGCGCGGGTGCCGCGCTCGCCGCAGGATCCGCACTCAGCAGCGCCATGCACGACTGGCTGCGCACCGATCCGGCCCTGGCGGCCGACGCCCCCCGCTACGACGACCCCCTGCACGCCGACCCCGCCGGGTTCGACCGTTACGAGGCCGCCCCCATCGGGTCGCAGGAGGTCGAGGAACTGGAGCGCTCGGTGGAGGTGTTCCGGGCCTGGGACGCGGCCCGCGGCGGCGGCCTCCAGCGCAAGGCGGTCGTGGGACAGCTCAACGAGGTGGGAGGCATGCTCGCCTACCGCCACCCCGACCATCTGCAGCGCCGCCTGTGGGGCGTCGCCGCCAACCTCGCCGTTCTCGCGGGCTGGATGTCGCACGACATCGGCCTGGAGCCCACGGCGCAGAAGTACTTCGTCATCGCCGCGCACGCGGCCCGCGAGGGCGGCGACCGGCCCCGCGCCGGGGAGGCGCTCTCCCGCGCCGCCCGGCAGATGGTGCACCTCGGCCGTCCCGACGACGCCCTGGACCTGATGCAGCTCGCCAGGTCGGGCTCCGGCGACGAGGTGCTGCCGCGCACCAAGGCCATGCTCTGCACCATCGAGGCCTGGGCGCAGGCGTCGATGGGCAAGGGACAGGCCATGCGGCGCACCCTCGGCGAGGCGGAGGACCTGTTCGTCTCCGACAAGGGGGACGTTCCCCCGCCGAGCTGGATGCAGATGTTCGACGAGGCGGACCTGCACGGCATGCAGGCCCTGGCCTACCGCACCCTCGCCGAACACGAGCCCGGCGCGGCCCTCATCGCGCAACGCCACGCCAAGGAGGCGCTGGAGCTGCGTGGAACCGGCCGGGACCGGTCGAAGATCTTCGACCACATCTCCATGGCGTCCGCCTGCTTCATCGCCGACGACCCCGAACAGGCCGACCGCTACGCCCGCCTGGCCCTGACGTCCATGGGGGCGAACTCCTCCCAGCGCACCTGGGACCGGTTGCGTGAGATGTACCGGCTCACCGCGCAGTACTCGAGCTATCCGAGGATCCAGGACCTGCGTGAGGAGATCGAACAGGCCCTTCCGAAGGGCGTGTCCAAGCCGAGAGGCGGCAACCGGGCGCAGGCATAGCGGGCCGGTGGGTCCGTGTCGGCAACAGGGCGGAGCCGTCCTGCCCCGTCTCCCTGACAGTCAGGAGACCACCCTGGCGACGAGCACGCACGCGTCGTCCTCGCGCCCGCTCTCGCCGAACTCCTCCACGACAGTGCGTACACAGTCCTGGGCCGTGCGGTCCGCGCGGAGGCGCGGAGCCAGGTCGAGCAGCCTCTGCACGGCCTCCGTGCCGGTGTGCCGCGGGACCAGCCCGTCGGTGTGCAGGAGCAGCAGGTCGCCTTCCCGAAGCGTCTCCTCGGCCTGCCCGTAGGCGGCTTGGGGCCTCGCCCCGAGCAGGACGCCCTCGGGTCCGGCCAGCACGCGCCCCGTCCCGTCGCGGAACAGCAACGGGGCGGGGTGCCCTGCCTGCGCCCAGCTCAGGCTGCGCGTGGCGGGCCGATAGCGGCAGCACACCGCGCTGCCCAGGGCCGGCTGGTCGGAGGCGTCCAGGAGCTGGTTGAGCCAGCCCAGGAGTCGGCCTGGCGCGGTGCCGGCCATGGCCATGCCCCGGAGGGCACCGATCAGGGTCGCCATGCCGGAGGCCACGGCCATACCGTGTCCGGTGAGGTCGCCGGCGCCGAGCAGCGTGTCCCCGTCGGGCAGGTCGAACGCGTCGTACCAGTGGCCGCCGATCGGCGCGCTCGCGGACGCGGGAAGATGGCGGGCGGCCAGGTCCAGGGCGCCGGTGCCCTGTCGGGGGAGCCGTAGCGAGCCGCGCCGCGGCGGGAGCACGGCCTCCTGGAGCTCGGCCGCGAGCCGGTGTTCGGTCCGGGCCTGGTGGCGCTGCATCGCGTCGCCGGTCTCGCGTACCGTCCGTTGGCTGCGGCGCAGTTCGCTCACGTCCCGCAGCACGGCCCACATCGAGGCGGTGCTGCCGTCGACGTCGAGCACCGGCTCGCCCATCATGTGCACCGTGCGGACCTCGCCGTCGGGGCGACGGATCCGGAACTCCCCGTCGATGGGCTTGCCGTCGACCAGGCAGTCCGTCACCATCGCCGTCAGCAGCGGCCGGTCCTCGTCGTGCACCAGCGAGGGCAGTTCGTCGAGGGTGAGCGCGGGGGACGAGGGTTCGCGGCCGAGGATCTGGTACAGCTCGCCCGACCAACTCGCCTCGTCGGTCAGCAGGTTCCACTCCGCGCTGCCGACCCGGCTGAGCAGGGAGCCGACGGGCGGGGCGGGAGGACCGGCGGGCACGGGTGGCGGGCCGTCGCGCAGCTGCTCCAAGTGGGCGTCGAGGTCGTTGAGTTGGTGCAGTGCGAGGTCGCACAGCGCCCGCTGCCACCGGCCCTCGGGGTCCGTGCCGTCCTCGGGTGCCTCGCGCCGTACGGCGTCCACATCGCCGCGCAGCCGCCGGGTCTGCGAGATGAGCGCGTCGACCGAGTCGCGGCCGGGTGGCGGTGGGGCGGGGCGGTCCGCGGAGAGATGGGGTGGCATGACGCGCTCCGATGCGGGGACGGTTCGACCAGGTCCGGCGGAAGGACCGTTACGACTGTGGCACAGCCGACGACGGGGCGTAAGGGATTTGGCAACACCCGATACGGTGGTGCTTCTGGCATATGCCAAAGGCTTGCGGAAGAAGTGGTCGGAGCCGGTGACGGGCCGGTCCGGCCGGGCAAGTCGTAGGGAGGGTACGCCACTTGACGTTCCCGGTACAGACGTCAGATCGTGCACGTGTACGGGTGATGAATGCGTGTACGGGTCCGCTGCGGCGGTCAGCGGTCATCGCCCCCGTACAGCTCGGGGCGCGGTGCCAGGGCGACCGCCTCCCGGGCGCCGCTCGCCTGCGCCCGCACGCCCGCCTCGGCGACCACGGAGGCCGCATAGCCGTCCCACGCCGAGGGCCCGGTGACCCGCCCCTGCCGGGTGGCGTCGACCCAGGCCTGTACCTCGCGGTCGTAGGCGTCGGCGAACCGGACGAGATAGTCCTGCGCGACCTCCTCACGCGCGCCGTCCGCGGTCGTGACGACCATGGAGTGACCGTCGCCGATGCGGGCGCTGCCGCCCTCGCAGACGGCCTCGCAGCGCACCTGGTAACCGAAGCCGCTGTTGACGAAGATCTCCACATCGACGAGGGCGCCCCCCGACGTCTCGAACAGCACGAACTGAGGGTCGAGCAGGCCGTGTGGAGCGTTCGAGGACGGCCCGGGGCGCAGCACGGTCACCGCGGTCGGCTCCTGGCCCAGCAGCCAGCGGGCGGCGTCGATCTCGTGCGAGACGGAGCTGTTGATCAGCATGGCGGTGGTGAAACCGGGAGGTGAGGAGACGTTGCGGTGCGTGCAGTGCAACATCAGCGCCCTCCCCAGTCGGCCGCTGTCCAGCAGCGACTTCAGCCGCAGGTACTCTGCGTCGTAGCGGCGCATGAACCCCACCTGCGTGAGGCGCCGCCCGAGCCGGGACTCCGCCTCCACCACGCGCAGCGCCCCGGCCGCGTCCGGCACCAGCGGCTTCTCACACAACACCGGCAGCCTGCGCGCGAAGGCCGCGAGCAGCGCCTCCTCGTGGGCCGGGCCCGGCGAGGCGATCAGCACGGCCTGGACGCCGGGCGCGTCCAGCGCGGCCTCGGGGTCGGCGTGCACCGATACGCCTTCGACACCGGCCGTGGCCTCCTCGGCACGGTCCGTCTCGGGATCCGCCACGGCCACCACCCTCGCGCCGCTCACCACGCGGTCCAGCCGGCGTATGTGGTCGGCGCCCATGTGCCCCGCACCCAGTACCGCCACGCCCAGCAGATCGCCCATGTGCTCCCGCCCTCCCTCTCCGCGGACCGTTCCCGGCAGGGTAGACCGCGGAGAGGACGGCCTCGGCAGAAGCCTCGGCAGGTGAGCGGCTCAGTAGCGGAGCACCCCGGCGATCCCCTGTGCGTCGCCCAGGGCGCCGTCGGGGACGAAGCGGACGTCGGCACCGGTGTCCAGGCAGCGCTCCACGATCTCGTCCACGATGTCCTCGCGGGCGTCCAGGTCGCCGCTCTCGGCCGGCACCAGATGGTCGCCGCCGTCGGCGCGGACCGTGACGCGGTAGTTCTCCTCCACCGCCAGGAGCCGGACGCGTCCGTCGGAGGCGTTCTGCCAGACCTCGTCGACGCCGGCGGCGAACGCCTTGCGACCGCGGGCCGACTCCAGCTCCCGGCTGACCGTCTCGACGGTCCTGTGCTCCTCGGCGGCGATCACCGGCTGGACGGCCTGCCACACGGCGTCGGGGGTGCCGTGGGTGAGTCCGCCGTGGCGGACGTGGACCGCGTCCCTGGTGACGGTGCCGAGCTCGTCCAGAACGGACAGCGTGGCCTGCTCGCCGGCGACGTAGAGGGGGCGCGGATACCGGCGCATGATCCTGCTCATGGCGCTGTCGGCGTCGCGCAGGAAGCGGCGGGTCGTCTCGTCGCGGGACGTGCTCGGCATGTCGCCGATCTGCATCTGGCGCTCGGCGTCGAAGTTCTCCCGGCTCCGGGTCAGCGGGAAGCCGCCGGTGCGTTCCTCCGCGACGTGGCCGGCACCGCCGTTCCACAGCGCCACCCGGTCGGCCGAGACGGTGAGCACCCAGAACGGCCGCTCGGCGACCTGCGCGGCCACCAGGTTGCGGGTCAGGAAGGTGTCCGAGAGCACCACGCGCTCGGGCACCGTGCGGGCCAGCGACCACACCTGGTGTTCGCCCGGTGCGGCGAAGATGACCAGGCCGTCCTCGGCGTGTCCGAGGTCGACCTCGGCGAGCGCCCGGTCGAGCTGGTCCGCGACGTCGATACGGCGTTCCCTGGGGACCGCCGGATCGGCTTCGAGTTGCTTCTTGGCGTCGGCCAGCGCGTTGCGCAGCCGTACCCGGTCCTCCGCGTGCTCGGTCGCGCGGCGGTGCGTGGGCGTCAGCACCGACACCGCGGGGTAGGGCCGTGGCCGGCGCAGTTCCGCGAGAGTCGTGGGACTGAGGGCATGCTCCATATCAGCACCTTAGGACCGATTCGCTTGTCGGGCATTCGGGGCAATTGGGTTCAAAGTGATTACTGTGGCATTCGGCTGCGCGGTGGCGCCGTCCCGTGCGCCGGCGGCCCCCCCGAGAGGAGCCGGAACGTTGGGAAACTCTTTGCCTGTGGCCGAGACCTGACGGCCGCGCCCCTGGATGAAGCTCATCGGTGCGTACACGAGACGTAAAACCCGGCCGAAACAGCGGGGACAGCAAGCCCGGTCGGGTGGCGGACGCGTTGACCGCGTGTGGCGGCATGACACACGCTCGACATATAACTGCTTAATGCAACTGGTTTGTCGGGGTCACGCTCGATGCTGGCGAAGCCGCAGGTGAACGCGGTGTCCCCGGCGATGGGACGCGGGAGGCACCAACATGTGCGGCATCACCGGGTGGGTTTCCTACGACCGCGATCTGCGGACCGAGACCGCGACACTGGAGGCGATGACGCGGACCATGGCCTGCCGGGGTCCCGACGACAGCGGCACCTGGATCGGCGGTGCCGCCGCCCTCGGCCACCGCAGGCTCGCGATCATCGACCTGCCCGGCGGACGCCAGCCGATGACCGCCGAGACCCCGGAGGGCACCGTCGCGCTCGTGTACTCGGGGGAGACCTACAACTTCACCGAGCTGCGCCGTGAACTGACCGCCCTGGGCCACCGCTTCACCACCGACTCGGACACCGAGGTCGTTCTGCGCGCCTACCTCGAGTGGGGCGACGCGCTCGCCGAGCGTCTCAACGGCATGTACGCCTTCGCCGTCTGGGACGGCCGCCGCGACACACTCGTGATGATCCGCGACCGCATGGGCATCAAGCCCTTCTACTACCACCCGACCTCCGACGGCGTCCTCTTCGGCTCGGAACCCAAGGCGATCCTCGCCAACCCGCTGGCCCCCGCCCGCGTCCGCCTCGACGGACTGCGGGAGCTGTTCACCCTGGTCAAGACGCCCGGACACGCCGTCTGGGACGGCATGCGCGAGGTGGAGCCCGGCACCGTCGTCACCGTCGACCGGCAGGGCGTACACCGGCGCGTCTACTGGCGGTTGGAGACCCGGCCGCACACCGACGACCGCAACACCACCATCGCCACCGTCCGCGCGCTGCTCGAGGACATCGTGCGCCGCCAGCTCGTCGCCGACGTACCGCGCTGCACCCTGCTGTCGGGCGGCCTCGACTCCTCCGCGATGACCGCGCTCGCCGCTCGGCAACTGGCCGTGCACGGCGAGAAGGTGCGCAGCTTCGCCGTGGACTTCGTCGGACAGGCCGACCACTTCGTCGCCGACGAACTGCGCGCCACCCCCGACGCGCCGTTCGTGCACGACGTGGCCCGCGCCTGTGCCACCGACCACCAGGACATCGTGCTCGACGCCCAGGCCCTCGCCGACCTCGACGTACGCGCCAAGGTCATCCGTGCCCGCGACCTGCCGATGGGTCTGGGCGACATGGACACCTCGCTCTACCTGCTGTTCCAGGCGGTCCGCGAGCAGTCCACCGTCGCGCTGTCCGGTGAGTCCGCCGACGAGGTCTTCGGCGGCTACCAGCAGTTCTTCGACGAGGAGGCACGCCGCGCCGACACCTTCCCCTGGCTGGTCCGCTACGGCCGGGACTGGGGCGAGGACGCCGACGTCCTGCGCCCCGACCTCACCGAGACCCTGGACCTCAAGGCGTTCATCGCCGACGGTTACCGCACGGCCGTCGCGGACATCGCGCGCCTGGAGGGTGAGAGCGACTTCGAGTACCGGATGCGGCAGATCTGCCACCTGCACCTGACCCGCTTCGTACGGGTCCTGCTCGACCGCAAGGACCGTACGAGCATGGCGGTCGGCCTGGAGGTGCGGGTGCCGTTCTGCGACCACCGGCTCGTCGAGTACGTCTACAACACGCCCTGGGCGCTGAAGTCCTTCGACGGACGCGAGAAGAGCCTGCTGCGGGAGGCGGCCGCGGACCTGATCCCGAAGTCCGTGTACGACAGGGTCAAGAGCCCCTACCCCTCCACCCAGGACCCCAAGTACGCCCTCGCCCTCCAGGAACACGCGAAGGACCTCCTCGCCCGCCCCTCCCACCCCGTGTTCGACCTGGTCGACCGCGAACGGTTGCGCCGGGCCGCCCACCGCGACACCCCGCAGATCACCCAGGCCTCGCGCCACGGCCTGGAACGGGCCCTGGACCTGGCCCTCTGGCTGGACCTCTACACCCCGGAGCTCTCCCTGACCTGAGCCCTGCTCGGTCGGCGGCTCCGGGCCGCACGAGCTGCCGTTCGGCGGCAGACCCCCGTGAGCATGGTGCCGCCGTCCGCGACGGCCTTCCCGTCGGTTCGACAACCGTGCCACTCGATGGGGTGAAAGGCAGATAAGCCATAACTCGGATGGTTCGTCTGCGTTTTATGGGGTGCGGGCGAGTGCTCGCGACCATGTCTGGAAGGCAGGGAACCTATGAATCGGGTTACCCGGAATGGTTTGATCGCCGTGGCCGCCGCCTCGGGGGCGATGGCCGTGGCGCTGCCGGCGCACGCGGACTCCGCGGCGGACGGTACGGCGGCGGGTTCGCCCGGGCTGATCTCCGGCAGCACCCTCCAGGTCCCGGTGCACGTGCCGGTCAATGTGTGCGGCAACACCGTGGACGTCGTGGGGCTGCTGAACCCTGCGGCGGGAAACGCCTGCGAGAACCGGGGCGCGGGCCGCTCCGGCGGCGGGCAGGGGGCGGTGTCCGGGGGCGGTGCCACCGCGCACACCGGCGGAAAGGGTTCCTCGGGCGTCCTCGCCGGCAACGGCCTGCAACTCCCGGTCGACATCCCCGTGAACGTCACCGGCAACTCGGTCAGCGTCGCCGGGGCCGGCAACGCGTCGGTGGGCAACACCTCCACGAACACCTCGAGCACGGCCCGTCCCGCCGTACCGCCGAAGGCGCACACCCCCGTACGGACGGCGCCCCCGGTGCAGCAGGCCCAGGTCACCCTCGCCCACACGGGCGCGGACGTGACCCTGCCCGCGCTCGCGGGAAGCGGGGCCCTGCTGCTCGGCGGGACGCTGCTGTACCGGCGCTTCCGGTCGTCAGCGACCCGCTAGCGCCCCCACGGGCAGCGTTCGCCCCGTCGCGAAGGCCGGCCAGGAGCACGCACCGGACTCCGCTCCTTGACGGGCGAACTCTGCCTGCCGGGTCACCAGCCGACCCGACACATCAGCGGAACGCCCCGCCGCACCGACCGGCGGCGGGGCCTTCGGCACCCTCGGTGCCAATGCGGTGCGACGGCGGCCGGGTCGCCCCGAAGAACGGCGTACCGCACGCCCTCGCGCCACCGTCCGCCATGGAACACGAGGCTGCGGTGGACGCCCCGCACGGGTGAACCCGGACCTGAAGGCCTTGCCCGCCTTCCCGACGTCAGGTCTCAACAACCGCCCACGCCAGGGAAATTGGCCGTGGCAGAAGTCGGCGGGCCCACGCTGGTGCACCTCCCCCGCATCGGGAAAGATGCTGGCGACGCGGCCGGTCCCTCCGCCGCGCCCGACCCCCCCATGGAAGGGAGCGCGACGATGAGCTCTGCGGGTCCCGATGACCTGGTCGTCACCCGGGCCACGCTCGACGACTGGCCGGTGATCAGCGGCTGGGCCGCGGACGAGGGCTGGAACCCCGGTCTGTCCGACGGCGCCGCCTTCTTCGCCCAGGACCCCGAGGGCTTCTTCATCGGCCGGCTCGACGGCGAGCCCGTCTCGGCGGTCTCCGTCGTCACCTACGGCACCGACTACGCCTTCCTGGGCTGCTACCTCGTACGGCCGGACCTGCGCGGTCGCGGCCTGGGACTGACCACCTGGAAGACGGGGCTGGCCCACGCCGGCGACCGTACGGTCGGCCTCGACGGCGTGGTCGCCCAGCAGGACAACTACCGCCGTTCCGGCTTCGAACCGGCCCACCGCACCGTGCGGTTCACCGGAACCGTCCCCGCCGGGGAGCCCGTGTCCGGAGTGCGCCCGGCCGAGAAGGCCGACTTCGACGCCATCGCGGCGTACGACAGCGCCTGCTGCCCCGCCGACCGCCCCGGCTTCCTGAAGCACTGGCTCACCACCCCCGGCCACCGGGTCTTCGTCCGTCCCGGTGACGGCCGCCTCACCGGTTACGCGGTGATCCGGCCCGCCCGCGACGGGCTGCGCATCGGCCCCCTGTTCGCCGACGGCGCCGAGGACGCCGACGCCCTTTTCGCCGCGCTGGCCGCCGAAGCCGCGGGACGAGAGATCGCCGTCGACGTCCCCGAACCGAATACGGCGGCCGTCACCCTCGCCGAACGCGCGGGCCTCACCCCGTCGTTCGAAACAGCGCGCATGTACACGGGACCGGTCAGGTCCTTCGCCGAGGAGCGTGTGTACGGGGTGACCACCCTGGAGCTCGGCTAGTTCGCCGCTCCCACGTCGGTGGACGCGTCGGCGCTCAGGGGGCCGAACGCCCCATGGTCACGATGTATTACGGTTCCAGCACCTGCCCCGGACGCTGGAGTGAGCCATGGATCGCGCTGCCGTACTGGCCCTGTACGACCGGGACATGCGGCAGGGCGCGCGGCCCGACGAGCCCGGTGCCCGCGTCGAGCGGGACACGGCGGTGGTCCGCCGGACCGGCCCGCCGCACGGCTGGAACGGAGTCGTCTGGTCGGACCTGGACGAGACCACGGCGGACACGGCGATCGCCGAGCAGATCGCGTACTTCACCGGGCTCGGCCGCGAGTTCGAATGGAAGCTGTACGGGCACGACCTCCCGGTGGATCTCGGCGAGCGGCTGCGGGCGGCGGGGTTCACCCCCGAGCCCGAGGAGACACTGATGGTCGCGGAAGCGGCCGACCTGACCCTCGACGTCGAGGTGCCCGACGGCATTCGGATCGTGCCGGTCACCGGTCCGGCGGGCGTCGACCTCGTGACGGACGTCCACGAGAAGGCCTTCGGCACGGACGGCACCCGGCTGCGTCACCGGCTTCTCGCCGGGCTCGCCGGTGACCGGGACGACGTCGTCGCCGTGGTGGCCCTCGCGGGCGACGAACCGGTGAGCTCGGCCCGTCTGGAACTGGTCCCCGGCACCCGCTTCGCGGGACTGTGGGGCGGCGGCACCGTCCCCCACTGGCGCGGCCGAGGCCTCTACCGTGCCCTGGTCGCCCACCGCGCCAAGGTCGCGGCCTCCCGCGGCTACCGCTACATCCAGGTCGACGCGACCGACCAGAGCCGTCCGATCCTGACCCGCCTCGGCTTCGAACCCCTGACCACCACGACGCCCTACGTATACAAGCCCTGACCGTCGTGGGGAGCCGTTGACGGGGCGCACCCTCAGTCCAGACCGAACGCGTCCGCCAGAGCCTCCGTCGCGCTGTGGGCAGGGCTCCCGGCGTCCCCATGGCCTGGATCTGCCCGGCGACCTCATGGCCCACGGCCTCGTGCAGATGCGCCCAGGCCGGCACGCCCCGGTCGGGGCGGTCCCCTCGCTCCCCTCCGGGGCGTGCTCCCGGGCCCACCCGGCCACCGCCGTGTCCTTGGCCGCCCAGGCCGCCGTCTGAGCCAGGGGCCGCAACGCCGCCGAGGGCCCGGCGTCGGTGAAGCAGGCAGGAGCGGCCCGAGCACCGTACGGGCGCTGTGCCGAGTGTCGGGTGGGGCGGCGCAGCCCGGCACCGGGGTGCCCTCGATCAGCAGACAGCGGGGCGGCTGCGTGATCGCCCGGTCGCGGACGGCCGCCGCGAGGGCGCGCAGGCGGGCCCGCGGCGCGGTGCAGTCCGCCAGTGCGGCGCCAGTGCGGCGCCAGTGCGCCGCCAGTGCGCCCGCCGCGGCCGCGACCGACGCTTGGCCGGCGACCCGGCCACCCGGCGACCCGGCGACCCGGCGACCCGGTGATCACGCGTAACGGGGCCGATCGGGCGTGACATCAGCCCGATCGGCCCCGTTGGTGATACGGCTCGGCGTCCAGGGGTGCGTATCCCGGGACGAACCGTTCGGCGATGGACCGTTCAGCGATGAGCTGTCTTCGCCCGGTCCAGCGCCGCGATGCCGAGTGCCGCCAGAGCGATCTGGATGAGCCACTCGATCCAGTCCACTCCCTTGGTGTCGGCCACGCCGACCGCGGCGGCGATCCCGGCGCCTATGAAAGCTGCCACGATGCCGACGACGATCGTCCACAGGATGCCGATGTGCTGGCGTCCGGGGACGACGAGCCGCCCCAGGACGCCGATGATGAGCCCGATGACGATGGCACTGATGATGCCCGAGATCTCCATCTCCGCCCCTCTTTGTGAAGCGTCTGTCGTACGACATGTGCCCGCTCTGCGTGGCAACACTCCTGTTCGCTTCAATCGCGGGTCAATGGAGAGTCAATCCTCGGCCTGTCGGGAGGGTGTTCTCATGACCGGGCCCCGTCCTGCCATGTACCGTTCAACAGTCCGTCGCACGGGCGGCGTATGAAGGAACTCTACGCGCGCAGACCCGCGACGGAGATCTACGCGCGCAGACTGGCACCCGCAACCGCTCCTCTCCCCAACTCCCCATGGAGGTTCGCCGGATGCTCGGACTCACCAGGCCCCGCCACAGACTCACCACGGTCCTCACCGTGTGCGGCCTGCTCGCCACGGGGGCCGCCGTCCAGGCCACCACGGCCGCGACCGAGGCCCACGCGGCCACTCCGCACCGCGTACTGTTCGACAACGCGCACGCGGAGACCGCCGGCAACGCCGACTGGATCATCTCCACCAGCCAGCCCGACCCGCTCGGCCAGGACTCCACGCCGTCCGCCGAGACGGACTGGACCGGAGCCCTCTCCTCCTGGGGCGTCGCCCTGCAGAAGACCGGCAATTACAGCCTCAAGACACTGCCGTCGGGCTCCAGCCTCAGCTACGGCGGTTCCTCCTCGCTGGACCTGAAGAACTTCGACACCCTCGTCCTGCCCGAACCGAACACCCTCTTCACCTCCGCCGAGAAGACGGCGATCATGAACTTCGTCAAGAACGGCGGCGGACTGTTCATGATCTCCGACCACACCGGCGCCGACCGCAACAACGACGGCAACGACGCGGTCGAGATCCTCAACGACCTGATGACCAACAACAGCGTCGACTCGACCGACCCGTTCGGCTTCTCCATCGACTCGCTGAACATCACCTCCGGCTACCCGGCCGCGATCAGCGACAGCACCGACCCGGTGCTGCACGGCTCCTTCGGCACCGTCACCAAGAGCCTCATCGCCAACGGGACCACCGCCACGCTCAAGCCGTCCGACAACTCCTCCGTCAAGGGCCTGCTCTACCGCAGCGGCTACTCGGGCAACACCGGCGCCTTCTTCCTGACGTCCTCCTTCGGCAGCGGCCGGGTCGCCTTCTGGGGCGACAGCTCACCCATCGACGACGGCACCGGCCAGTCCGGCAACACGCTGTACGACGGCTGGAACGACTCCGGCGCCACCAACGCCGCCCTGGCCCTGAACGCCACCGAATGGCTCTCCGGAGCGAGCGGCAGCAGCGGCGGCGGAACCGGCGGCGGAGGCTCGACCTCCTGCACCGCCGCCCAGCTCCTCGGCAACAACGGCTTCGAGTCCGGCAGCACCACCTGGACCACCAGCAGTGGCGTCATCACCAACTCCAGCAGCGAGTCGCCCCGTACGGGCTCGTACTACGCCTGGCTGGACGGCTACGGCTCCGCGCACACCGACACCCTCTCCCAGACGGTGACCGTCCCGTCCGCCTGCACCTCCGCCACCTTGAGCTTCTACCTGCACATCGACACGGCGGAGACCACCACGAGCACGGCGTACGACACGCTCAAGGTCCAGCTCCTGAACAGTTCCGGCACGGTCCTGAGCACCCTGGCGACGTACTCCAACCTCAACGCCGCCGGCGGTTACACCCAGCGCAGCTTCAACCTGGCGGGCTACGCCGGACAGACCGTCACCCTCAAGTTCACCGGCACCGAGGGCTCCAGCCTGCAGACGTCGTTCGTCCTCGACGACACGGCGCTCAACGTGAGCTGAGCCGCACGAGGGTGGGCCTCTCGCCAAGGGCCCACCCCCTTACTGCGGCGGGATGCCGCCGGCCGTCGGGAGCCGGTCAGGAGGTGGTGGACCTGCGCTCGAACACCACGTCCCGGGCCGTGCCGAGCGCCGTCGCCAGCGCGCCGAGCAGCACCGCGTCCTCGCCCAGCCCGCTCGGGGCGATCCTCGGGCGCAGCGGAGTGAGGGTGCGCAGCGTCTCCCGCACGGGACGCAACAGCAGGTCGACGCTGTGGCCCACACCGCCGCCCAGGACCACCAGGTCGGGGTCGAGCACCGCGGCGGCCGCGGCGACCGTGTGGGCGATCCGCTCGCCCTCCAGCCGCACGGCCTCGGCCGCGGCGGGATGACCCTGCCGGGCCGCGTCGAACACCGACTTCGCCGTGAGCTGCCCCGTCATGCCGAACGCCCGCGCGGACTCGACGACGGCGATGCCCGACACCGCGTCCTCCAGCCTCTGGGGCTTCTGCCGTCCTGGCCACGGCAGGAACCCGATCTCCCCGGCTCCGCCGTGCGCGCCCGTGAACAGCCGTCCCTCGCTGACGACCCCCATGCCCAGCCCGGTCCCGATGAGGATGTACGCGAACAGGCGGCTGCCCGCGCCGACCCCGTACGTGTACTCGCCGAGGGCGGCCAGGTCGGCGTCGTTGTGCACCTCCAGCGGCAGGCCCAGCTCCTCGCGCATCCAGCCGAAGAGCCCGGCCCGACCCGAGCCCGGCAGGTGCATCGCGTACCGCACCCGCTGGCGCAGATCGTGGCCGTGACCGTGCTGCGCAAGCGGCAGCCGACACTGCCCCGGCCGTACCGGATGTGGCTGTACCCGGTGCCGGGCGTCGTCGCGCTCGTCGGCTGGCTGGTGATCCACGGCTACGCGGACAAGAACTCCCCGGGCCGCCACCCCATCGAGTGGTCCCTGGCCTGGCTGGCGCTCGGCTGCGTGGCGTTCGTGGTGGGGGCCCGGCTGGAGAAGGTCTGGCCGTTCGGCCCGAAGGAGATCAGGGAGGAGTACGTCAGGACGGCGGAGGCGGAACCGGCGGGCACGTGAGAGCGGGACGGGGTGGAACCACGTCCCCCTGGGGAGTGGTCACCCTCGGTGGCCTGATCCCCGGATGGGGATTCCCCCGATGGCAGGATCCCCCCGGTCGCAGTCGCAGGTCACCTCTACTCGGCGGCGGAGTCACACCCACCCGGTGGCGGCCAGCACCTCTCGCGCGATGTCGACGACGTCACGCCCGTCGGTCGCCACCCGAACGGTGCCGACGGGCGCCCGCGCGTCCAGCAGCCGCGCCTTGTACGTGCTGGCGCGCAGCTCCTGCTCCAGCTCCGACCCGAGTTCACGGCCCTTCAGCCGGAGGGCGATCGTGTCGTCGGTCGCGGTCAGCAACACACGGACGAGCCGGGCCTGCGGGCCCATCGCCCGCCGGAACATGCCCGTGGACTCGTCGAGCACGCTGACCGTGTTCGTGTAGACGAGCCGCCGACAGCCGAGCGAGGTGTAGTTCCGCCACACGGCGGTGAGGTTGCGTTCGGTGATCTCGGCGCGGTGGGGATCACCGTCCGGCGCCGGGTGCACCTGTCCCATGAAGTCGCCGTCGATCACGGCGTGGGCGACTTCGGCGGCCCGCAGCCGTGCCGATACCTCCCAGCCGACCGTCGTCTTGCCGACACCGGCACGTCCACCGATGAGCAGCGCTTCCGCGTGATCCATCGCCCTTCAGTCCCCCGCTCCCGTGAGGAACGGGCTCGGGTGGCGCACGGCGCGCACCGCCCTGCGGATCACCGTCACCGGATCACCCTCGTGGTAGGGCCGCTCCGAGGCCTCGATACCGTCGAGGTACTCCTGATAGCGGATGGCGTGCATGAGATGGGCGAGCGGCTCGGCGAGACGGAGGGCACGGGACGGGGCGCTTCCCGGCACGTGCGCCGCCCAGGCGGCTGCCCAGGCCCGGGCCGCCGCAGGCCGGGCCGCCTCGGGGAGGTAGTCGATGGCGCGCAGGCCGTCCACCACCGGGTTGCCCCAGTAGGCGTCCGCGAAGTCCAGAACGACCGGACGGCCGCCGTCGCTGCGCCAGTTGCCCGGATGGAAGTCGCCGTGCACCACCGTGTCGGGCAGACCGCAGTCCTCCAGCTGCCGCCGGCGGGCCGCCAAGTCCCGCACGGCCTGCCTCTCCTCACCGTCCAGCTCCGCCCCGAGCGGCCCGTCGAGCAGCGCCTGCCCCCGGGCCGCGAGCACCGGGACGCGCCAGTCCCGGAGCACGGCGGGGCGGCTGCGCGCGAGCGCGGCCTGGGCCGCCACGAACCGTTGCATCACCGCCGTCACCGTGTCGGCGGACGCCCCCCAGCAGTCCCTGCCGGGTACGTGCTCCATCAGCATCCGCCGCTCGCCCCGGCCGACGACCGTCGGCGTCAGCCCCGCGTCCACCCGCGCGAACACGTCGGCGACGGCCGCCTCGTCGGCGGCGAAGCGCGGTGTCGCCTTGAGCCAGACGGGTCCGGACGCGGTGGGCAGCCGGAACAGTCCCGCCAGATTCCAGGTCCGCCGCTGCTCGACGCGGCCGGTGACGGGGCGTCCCGCCGTCTGGAGCGTACGGATGCCCCAGTCGAGCAGTTCCCGCAGTCCGTCCACACACGCCCACGGCATTCGGAGTGTCGCGTCCCCCGCCAACAGCCCCTCCGGAGCGGCCCGTTGACCGAGCAGCCCGGGCGCCGGGCGCTCCCACGCCTCCACGTGGTAGGTCGCGTGACCGTCCCGTCCGCCTTCGCCGCCGTCCACCGTCAGCAGCCGCAGCACCGTCACCGGGACCCCGAGCACCTCCTCCAGCCGCCCGACGACCTGCTCGACCTCCGACCACCAGGGAACGTCCACGGGAAACGGTCCGGTGACACCGAGGACGTCCTCGCCGGACGTCACCCACGCACTGACGGTTCGACTCATCGCGCCAGTGTGCGGCTCGATGGGGGACCCGGGCGAACGGTTATTCCGCCGGCCATGAGGCCGGTCCGCGGTTGCGGACCGGCCGACGGGTTCCCGTTACGGGCGAGGTGGGCTCTTCGCCGCCGCGCCCGCGCAGAGGACACCCAGCACCACGGCGAGTGCGCCGATGACGATGCTGTTGACCACGACTCCGGTGTCCGGGCCGCTGCCGACGATCCACGGCGAGATGATCATCCATGTGCCCATCGCGCACATGGCCCAGCTCAGGCCGTACATCCTCTCCGGCATGATGGTGAATCCGAGGGCCAGCAGGCCGAACGCGATCCCCATGATGAGGTTGTGCGGTACAAGCGGCGGCTGGCTGGTCGTGTAGTGGAGTATCCACGGGGATGCGGCGCAGTACAGACCGAGCAGGAACACCGGTCCGTCCACGAGCGCCACATCGCGACCACCGAGCATGCGGGCGTAGCGGGTCCGCATCTCTGAGACATCGGGGTGGGTCGCCATGTCCCCTCTGCTGTGTGAGACGTCAGCCATGACTGGTCTCTCCTTCGACTGTGCACGGCCTGACCGCATCCGGGGTGAAATGCGGGGGAGAGCCGCGTACGCTCGTTGTGCTCTTATCTTTTCTTTATGTGTAAGGCTCGGGTGGTATGGGCATTTCAGCCCAGTCCTCGGGCTCGTCTGAAGCGGGCCAGGCCGTCGGACAGGTCGACGACCGGATCCGGGTAGGCGCCGCACGCGGCCCGTTCCCGGCCCCTCAGTCGCCATGGCTCATGCACCGCGGGCCCCTCGACCCCGGCGAGTTCGGGCACCCAGCGGCGCACGTACGCGCCGTCCGGGTCGTGCCGCCTGGCCTGGACGACGGGGTTCAGGACCCGGTTGGGCCGGGTGTCGGTGCCCGTCCCGGCCACCCACTGCCAGTTCAGCTGGTTGTTGGCGACGTCGCCGTCGACCAGCAGCCGCAGGAAGTGGCGCGCTCCGACGCGCCAGTCCACGTACAGGGTCTTGGTGAGGAAGCTCGCGGCCAGCAGCCGGGCCCGGCCCGGCATCCACCCCTCGTGCCGCAGCTGTCGCATCGCCGCGTCGATCGCCGGGTAACCCGTACGGCCCTCCCGCCACGCCTCGACGTCCGCGCGCGCCGCGCTCTCGGACCGCCAGCGGTCCCCTCGCGTGCGGTAGTCGGCGGTGGCCGCGTCCGGCCGCGCGGCGAGCACCTGACGGTGGAAGTCCCGCCACGCCATCTGCCGTACGAAGGCCTCGGCGCCCGGGCCGCCCGCCTGCCGCACCCGGTGGACGACCTCGACGGGGGAGAGGGTGCCGAAGTGCAGATGCGGTGACAGACGGGACGTGGCGTCGCCCGCCAGGTCGTCCTGCCGGTCCCCGTAAGCGGCGAGGCCGCTGCGCAGCCACGCCGTGAGCCGCTTCCTGCCCTCCGTCTCACCACCGGCGGGCAGCCCTTCCGAGACCGCCGTACTACCTTCGCGTACGGGCAGTTCCTCCGATCCGGCGGTGTCCGGCACCCGCACGGCACGCGGCGCGCCCGACGTGTCGCGCAGCCGCTGCCCGGACCACCGCCGGAAGTACGGGGTGAAGACGGCGAAGTGGTCGGAGGCGACCGGGGTCACCGTTCCCGGTGGCACGACCGTGTTGACGGTGTCGTGCACCCACAGCCGGCACCCCTGGGCCTCCAACTCCCGCCGCAGCCGCGCCTCGCGTCGCTGCGCGTAGGCGCTGACGTCCGCCGCCAGGTGAACGTCGGCCGCGTCCACCTCGGTGACCACCCGGCACACCTCGTCGACCACGTCCCCGGACCGGACGACGAGCCGCCCGCCCCGGGCGCGCAGCCCCGCGTCGAGGTCGTGCAGGCAGTCGGCGAGGAACGCCAGCCGGTTGGGAACGGCGAATCCGGCGGCCGCCACTCCCCGGTCGCGCACGAAGAGCGGCACCACCTGTCCGGGGCGGGTCAGGGCCGCCCGCAGCGGCGGGTGGTCGTGCAGACGCAGGTCGGAGGTGAACAGGACGACCGAGACGTGCATGACGTGAACTCCGGGGGAGAGAGGGCCGGCCGCGGTCCGCTCCCCGTCGGCGCGGACATCACGGGGTGGGCCGGGGCTCGGCCGGACCGGTGCGCGGCGCCCTGGCGGCGGCCCGCGCGATGTTGCGCGCCATGCCTCCGAACACGAAGGCGTGGAAAGGGGAGACCCCCCACCAGTAGGCGTGACCGAGCAGCCCGTGCGGATGGAACAGGGCCCGCTGGCGATACCGGGTCCGCCCGTTCTCGTCCTGTTCGGCGTACAGCTCCAGCCAGGCGAGGCCCGGCAGCCGCATCTCGGCCCGCAGGCGCAGCAGATGCCCGGGTTGGATCTCCTCCACCCGCCAGAAGTCCAGCGAGTCCCCGACCCGCAACCGGTGCGCGTCGCGTCGCCCCCGGCGCAGCCCGACGCCTCCGGCCAGCCGGTCGAGCCAGCCCCGTGCCGCCCAGGCCAAAGGGAAGGAATACCAGCCGTTCTCGCCGCCGATGCCCTCGACGACTCGCCACAGGGCCTCGCGCGAGGCGTCGACGACGAGTTCGCGCCGGTCCGTGTAGAGGCTGCCGCCCGCCCAGTCGGGATCGGTCGGCAGCGGGTCGCTCGGCGCCCCGGGCGGCGAGGCTGACGACCAGCGGGTGGTGACCTGGGCGTCGCGCACGCGCTGCAGGGCCAGCCGGACCGCCTCGTCGAAACCGATCGGACCTGACGCGGGGACGGGAACGTACCGCTCGATGTCGCGGTCGCGGCAGACGACCTCATGGCGCAGCGACTCGGTGAGCGGCCGTGCGATCGACGGGGGAACGGGAGTCACCAGGCCGATCCAGAGACTCGACAGGCGCGGGGTGAGGACCGGGATGGAGACGATGCCCCGGCGCGGAAGGCCGGCGACAGCCGCGTACCTGACCATCATGTCCCGGTACGTCAGCACCTCCGGCCCTCCGATGTCGAAGGCGCGGCTGACGTCGTACGGCATCGTCGCGCTGCCGACCAGGAACCGCAGCACGTCCCGCACCGCGATCGGCTGGATCCGGGTGCGGACCCAGCGCGGGGTGACCATGACGGGCAGGCGCTCGGTGAGATAGCGCAGCATCTCGAAGGAGGCCGAGCCCGAGCCGATGATGACGGCGGCCCGCAGCACCGTGGTCGGAACGCCGGAGCCCAGCAGGATGCGGCCGACCTCGGCGCGCGACCGCAGATGCGGGGACAGCTCACGCTCGGGCACGTCCGCCGGGGTGAGGCCGCCCAGATAGACGATGCGCCGCACACCCGCGGCACGGGCCTGTTCCCCGAAGATCCGCGCGGCCGTGCGGTCCGTCTCCTCGAAGTCGCGGCCCGTGCCCAGGGCGTGCACCAGGTAGTACGCGACGTCCATGCCGCGCAGTGCGTCGGCGACGGACCGGGCCTGCGTGACGTCTCCGGCCACCACCTCGACCTCGGCCGCCCACGGGTGGCCGCTCACCTTCTGCGGGGAACGGGCCAGGCAGCGCACCTGGTGCCCCGCGGCCAGCAGTTCCGGGACGAGCCGGCCGCCGATGTATCCCGTGGCGCCGGTCACCAGGCAGCGCAGCCCCGGCCCGGCAGGGCCTCCGTTCATCCGCCTGGCTCCCTCGCGTCGAAGTCGTCTCAGCGATCACTTCCACAGAACGAGTGCTTCCGGACACGGCGAAGGGATGTTTTCCGCGAGCAAGACATATCGGCGCCCCCGCCGGGCAGGCGTTATGCAGGAAGTTGTCGGTTCGAGTCGATGATCGATGCTGGAGGTGTCGACCCCATGGGCGCGAAGGTGCTGGAGCGGTTCCCTGCTGGAGCTCCGCGCGGATCGTGGCCGGCGGAGGAGTACGCGGCGCAGCGTCGAGCCGAGGGCAAGCCCGCCAAGGTGGTCATGGACCTGAAGTCGGACGCGTTCCTCGTGGTGGTCCCGGGCAGGGACCGCGACGAGAACTGAGCGGACGCGTCACCCGGGGCGGGACACCCCCGAAGCCGGCGACGCCGCAAGGCCCGGTGACGGACCGCTGCCGGTCGGCATCCCGTCCCGGGCCTGCACCGGCGCGGCTTCCGGAGCAGGCCCCAGTTCCCGCCCCTTGCGGACGAACGCCTCGTACAGCTCCTGAGCGGCCCTCGGCACGGACTCCGCCCGGCGCCGCCGCAGCATCAGCAGCACTCGGGTGGTGGTGTCGTCGGCGAGCGGCCGGCAGGTGATCAGGCCCCGGCGTTCCAGTGGATCCCCGATCACACTGAAGTCGGGCAGCACCGTCGCGCCGAGCCCCTGCGCCACCATCAGCTTGCCCAGCTCCGCGCCGTCCGTCGAGTAGGAGAAGGACGAAGCCCGTTCCCCGAGGAGCCGGTGCACGTACCGGTGCATCACGTAGCCGGAGCGCATGGCGATGAACGGCTCGGTCAGCAGGTCCGCGACCGGAACGGCCGGCAGGGCCGCCAGTGGGTTGTCCGGGCGCAGGCACACCACCGGCCGCCCTCGGAGCAGTTCCAGGCTGTCGAAACCGGCCGGCATGTCGTCGCCGTCGAGGTGGTTCACCAGACCCAGGTCGAAGCCGCCCTCCAGCAGGCCCCGGTGGATGTCGGTCTGCTGTGCGGCGACCACCTCCACCTGCGTCAGCGGATGCCTGGCGTGGAACTCCCGCATCACCGGGATGAGCAGCGGCACGGTCGCCGCGTTCACCGTGCCGAGTCGCACTGTCCGGCTGATGCGGTGCTGCTCGCCCGCCGCTGTCCGCAACCGGTCCACCGCGTCCAGCACATTGACGATGTGCGGCAGCAGTTCCCGTCCCTCGGCGCTCATCGTGGCACCGGACCGCTTGCGCTCCAGCAGGTCGACGCCGAGTTCGCGCTCCAGATTCCGCACCGTCTCGCTCAACGCGGGCTGCGACAGGCGCAGTTCCTCGGCCGCCCGGCGCAGCGAACCCAATCGGACCACGGCCGTGATGTATTCGAGCTGTTCCGTTCGCATCGCCGCAGAATGCGGGTTCCACCGGAAGTCGTTCAAGGGTTTCCCTGTCACACCTTCGTGAAATTCAATGGTCCGCGATGCGAGAACGGTCGGGTTTTCCTTGACTGCCCCATCCGGCTGCTGCCACGATCGACGGCATGACGATGCGACTGGACCTCACGCGGCGGCGCCACGTCGATCTGGCGCGCGTCTCCAGCGCCTCCTGTTGCCCCGCGGCCTGATCCGCCTCCGGATCCGCCGCGCCCGTTTCCTCCCGCACCGCACCTGCCCGACGGGCCGAGGTGCGCGGTGCTTTTCCCTCAGGGCCTGAATTCGGGGCACTGCCATGCCGTGAATTCGGGGTTCCCGCCCATTCCGCGGACCATCCGCGACACCGCGACCATCCGCAACAGGAGTTCCGCATGCCCGCAGCGCCCGTGAAATTCGCCTATTGGGTCCCCAACGTCAGCGGGGGACTCGTCACCAGCACGATCGAGCAGCGCACCGACTGGGGTTACGACTACAACCGCGAACTCGCGGTCCTGGCCGAGAACAACGGCTTCGAGTACGCGCTCAGCCAGGTGCGCTACATGGCCAGCTACGGCGCCGAGTACCAGCACGAGTCGACCAGTTTCAGCCTCGCCCTGCTGCTCGCCACCCAGCGGCTGAAGGTCATCGCCGCCGTCCACCCCGGCCTGTGGCACCCGGGCGTTCTCGCGAAGCTCGGCGCCACCGCAGACCACCTCTCGGGCGGACGGTTCGCCGTGAACGTCGTCTCCGGCTGGTTCAAGGGCGAGTTCACCGCGCTCGGCGAGCCCTGGCTGGAGCACGACGAACGCTACCGCCGCTCCGAGGAGTTCATCACCGCCCTGCGAAAGATCTGGACCGAGGACCACGCCGAACTCGCCGGCGACTTCTACCGGTTGCGCGACTTCTCCCTCAAGCCCAAGCCCCTCAACACCCCCGAGCGCCGGCACCCGGAGATCTTCCAGGGCGGCAACTCCACCGCCGCCCGGCAGATGGCCGGCCGGGTCTCCGACTGGTACTTCTCCAACGGCAGGGACTTCGACGGGGTCGTCGAGCAGATCGGCGACGTGCGGGCTGCCGCCGCTCAAGTGGGCCGGGGGGCACCGAAGTTCGGGCTGAACGGCTTCCTCATCGCCCGCGACACCGAGGCCGAGGCACACAGCACCCTGCGCGAGATCGTCGCCAAGGCCGACACCGAGGCCGTCGAGGGTTTCGGCGCCGCGGTGAAGCAGGCCGGGCAGTCCACCGCCGACGGCAAGGGCATGTGGCAGGACTCCGCCTTCGAGGACCTGGTCCAGTACAACGACGGCTTCCGAACAGGCCTCATCGGCACTCCGGAACAGATCGCCGAGCGCATCGTCGCCTACAAGAAGCTCGGCGTGGACCTCTTCCTGCTCGGATTCCTGCACTACCACGAGGAGGTCGAGTACTTCGGCAAGCGCGTGCTGCCCCTCGTGCGCGAACTCGAGGCCGAACTGCCCGAGAGCGATTCCGCCTCCGTGACCGTCCGAGCCTGACCGCCCCCCGTCCTCCGCACCGCACGGCAAGAAAGAGGTCACCGCAGCATGAGCACCGCCACACCCACCGACTGGACCACCCGCCCCGCCCCGACCACCGCCCAGGAGTGGATCGCCCGCGCCGCCGAGGTCGCCGCCGTCCTCGCCACCGACGCCGCCGAACGCGACCGCGCCGGCGCCACCCCCTACGCCGAGGTCCGCCTGCTGAAGGACTCCGGCCTGGTAACCCTGCTCGGCCCCACCGAGCACGGTGGCGCGGGCCAGGACTGGCCCACCGCCTACCGTGTCGTCCGCGAGGTCGCCAAGGCCGACGGCTCCATCGGCCAGCTCCTCGGCTACCACTACCTGTGGTTCTGGGCCGCCCGTCTGGTCGGCACCCGCGAGCAGTGGGAGCACGTCGAGGCCGAGGCCGGCCGCAACCGCTGGTTCTTCGGCGGCGCCGTCAACCCCCGCGACAAGGACGTGGTCGTCACCGAGGACGGCGACGACCTCGTCTTCACGGGTCGCAAGTCCTTCTCCACCGGCAGCAAGGTCTCCGACGTCACCGTCCTTGAGGGCGTCCTGGAGGGCACCGACCAGCACGTCTTCGCGATCGTGCCCTCCGCCAGCGAGGGTCTGACCTTCCACGACGACTGGGACAACATCGGCCAGCGGCTCACCGAGAGCGGCAGCGTCACCCTGGACGGGGTGCGCACGCCGTGGTCCTCTGCGGCCGGTTACGTGGACAAGGAGTTCCGGCCGCGCGTCTACAACACGCTCAACGTCCCCACCATCCAGCTCGTGTTCGTCAACTTCTACCTCGGCATCGCTGCCGGCGCGCTGGAGACGGCCGCCACCTACACCCGCACCAAGGCGCGGTCCTGGCTGCACGGCGGCCACGGACGCGCGGTCGACGAGCCGCACGTCATCGACACCTACGGCGACCTCACCGCGAAGCTCTGGGCGGTCGAGGCGCTCGCCGACGCCGTCGCCGCCGAGGGTCAGAAGCTGCACGACGACCCCGACGCCGTCACCGAACAGGCCCGCGGCGAGTTCGAGGTGCGGGTGGCGGCGGTCAAGGCGCGCGCCACCGACGTCGCGCTGGAGATCTCCAGCCGCATCTTCGAGGTCACCGGTGCCCGGTCCACGTCCGCCGCCGAGGGCCTGGACCGCTTCTGGCGCAACGTCCGTACACACACGCTGCACGACCCGGTCGCCTACAAGCGGCGCGAGGTCGGCCGTTGGGTCCTCGAAGGCGAACTGCCCGAGCCCACCTGGTACTCCTGACCGCTCGACCGACGGGGCGCCTCCCGCACGGCGGCGCCCCCTCTCGACAAAGCCTCCCGAAAGAGGACTCCATGGCCACCGTCCTGTCCGTCTCCGGCAGCCCCTCCGTCTCCTCGCGCACCAACCGCCTGCTGCGCCATCTGGACCAGCGCCTGACCGCGCAGGGCCACGAGGTGGTCCCGCTCGACGTGCGTACCGTCCCCGCCGAGGCCCTGCTCGGCGCTGACTTCCGCCACCCCGCCATCGTCGAGGCGACCGAGCTGTTCGCCCGCGCCGACGGAGTCGTCGTCGGCACCCCCGTCTACAAGGCCTCCTACTCCGGTGTCCTCAAGGCACTGCTCGACCTGCTCCCGCAGTACGCGCTCACCGGCAAGACCGTGCTGCCCCTGGCCACCGGCGGCAGCACCGCCCATGTCCTGGCCATCGACTACGCCCTCCGGCCCGTCCTCAACTCCATGGGGGCAGCCCATATCGTCCAGGGCTGGTTCACCCTCGACAAGGACATCACCGTCCAGGAGGACGGCTCCCTCGTCATCGCGCCGGCCGCCACCGAGGCGCTCCTGCAGGTGGTCGACCAGTTCTCGGCGGCCCTCGGGCACACCCCTGTCCTGGCGGCGGCGGGATGACCACCGCCCATGTGATCGCCGACGACTCCGAGGCCCTCGTCGTGGCAGCCGCCCTGGCCGACGACTTCCGGGCCGGGGCGTCCCGGCGCGACGCCGACCGCACTCTGCCGCGTGAGGAGCTGGACAGGCTCTCCACGTCCGGGCTGCTGGCCGTCACCGTGCCCGCCGAGCACGGTGGCGCCGACGTCACCACGGGGACCCTCGCGGAGATCTTCCGGCTGCTCGCCACGGCCGACGGCAGCCTCGCCCAGATCCCGCAGAGCCACTTCGCCTACGTCAACGTGATCCGCCGCCAGGGGACACCGCAGCAGCAGAAGTTCTTCTTCGCCGAGCTGCTCGCCGGCCGCCGCTTCGGCAACGCCCAGTCGGAGGCGGGTACGAAGCACGTCCAGGACATCCGCACCCGTCTGGAGCCCCTGCCCGACGGCTCGTACCTCCTGAACGGCGTCAAGCACTACTCCACCGGCGCCCTGTTCGCCGACTGGATCCCCGTGCTGGCCCGAGACGACAACGGCAACCTGCAGGTCGCCTTCGTACCGAGCGACGCCCCCGGGCTGACGGTGATCGACGACTGGGACGGCATGGGCCAGCGCACCACCGCCAGCGGCACCGTCCGCCTGGTGGGCGTGCCGGTGCCCGCCGACCGGGTCTTCCCGCACCACCTCACCTTCGAGGGGCCCCAACTCCACGGCGCAGTCGCACAGTTGCTGCACGCGGCCATCGACGCGGGCATCGCGGCCGGCGCCCTGGCCGAGGCCGCGGAGTTCGTACGGGCCAAGAGCCGCCCCTGGTTCGAGAGCGGGGTCGACACCGCCGCGGAGGACCCGCTGCTGATCCAGCGGTTCGGCGAACTCGCCCTCCAGGTGCGCACCGCCGAGGCACTGCTGCGTGAGGCGGCCCGCGCGGTGGACACGGCCCGCGCCGGCCTCACCGACGACTCGGCGGCCGAGGCGTCGATCGCCGTGGCCGCCGCGAAGGTACGGGCCGCCCAGGCCGCCGTGGAGGTGGCGGGAGCCCTGTTCGAGGTGTCCGGCACCCGCTCGGCGGTGAACTCGCTCAACCTGCACCGGCACTGGCGCGACGCCCGCACCCACACGCTGCACGACCCGGCCCGCTGGAAGATCCAGCACATCGGCCGCTATGTGCTGAACGGCACGAGGCCGCCCCGCCACGGCCTCCTCTGACAGACACTCACGGAACGGAGACCTTCGTGTCCCTCACTTTCCACTGGTTCCTGCCCACCAACGGCGACAGCCGCCATGTGGTCGGCGGCGGCCACGGCACCCCGGCGACCGCCTCCGGGCGGGACCGGCCGCCGACGGTCGCCTACCTCACCCAGATCGCCCGCGCCGCCGAGGACCTCGGCTTCGTCGGAGCGCTCACCCCGACCGGTGCCTGGTGCGAGGACGCGTGGCTGACCACCGCGATGGTCAGCCAGAACACCGAGCGCCTGAAGTTCCTCGTGGCCTTCCGCCCCGGGTTCGTCTCGCCGACCCTCGCCGCGCAGATGGCCTCCACCTTCCAGCGGCAGACGGGCGGACGGCTCCTCCTCAACGTCGTCACCGGCGGCGAGAGCCACGAGCAGCGCGCCTACGGCGACTTCCTGGACAAGGACGCGCGGTACCGGCGTACCGGTGAATTCCTCGAGATTGTACGGGAGTTGTGGGAAGGCAAGACCGTCGACCTGCACGGCGAGCACCTCCAGGTCGAGGACGCCAAGCTGGCCCGGGTCCCCGACCCGGTCCCCGAGGTGTACTTCGGCGGGTCGTCGCCCGTCGCGGGGGAGATCGCGGCCCGGCACGTCGACGTCTACCTCACGTGGGGAGAGCCGCCGGCCCAGGTCGCCGAGAAGGTCGCGTGGATCAGGTCGCTCGCCGCGAAGGAGGGCCGGACCCTGCGGTTCGGCATCCGGCTGCACGTGATCACGCGCGACACCGCCGAGCAGGCGTGGGCCGAGGCCGACCGGCTGCTCGACGGTTTCGACCCCGAGACCGTGGCGTCCGTCCAGGCCGGGCTCGCCCGCAGCGAGTCCGAGGGACAGCGGCGGATGCTCGCGCTGCACGGCGGAGGCAGGGACGGCCTGGAGATCCACCCCAACCTGTGGGCGGGGATCGGACTGGTGCGCGGCGGCGCCGGCACGGCACTGGTCGGCAGCCACCAGGAGGTCGCCGACCGGATCAGGGAGTACGCGGCGCTGGGCATCGAGGAGTTCGTGCTGTCCGGCTATCCGCATCTGGAGGAGGCGTACTGGTTCGGGGAGGGGGTGCTGCCGAGGCTGGCGGCGGAAGGGCTGTGGCGGCATCCGTCCGGGGCGCGGGACGCCCTCGCGTCACAGGTCCCCTTCGCGAGCTGAACCGAGGGCCGCCAGGTGGTCGAGGTGCGCTCGGCGCGACTGGGCCGTCTGGCCCTGCACCAGCAGGAACATCCCCTCGCGGGCGAGCCGTTGGGCCGTGCTCGTCAGCATCATCGCGCGGCCCCCGCCGGCCACCACCGCCGCCGTGGTGGCCACGCGCAGCACCTCGTACGCCTGCGTCCTGAGCGCCAGCCGCTCCTGAAGGCGTTCGTGCGGGGCCGCCTGGTCGGCCAGCGCGTACGCCCGGCCCCTCAGCTCGCCGAGCCGGGCCCCCAGGGGCGCTGCGGTGTCGTCGTCCAGCAGGCCGAGCGCCGCCCGAGCCACACCGAACACCGCCGGTGAGGTGTTCACCGTCTTCGGCCGGTCGGCGGCCGCCCACCGCTCGTACGGCGTCCGCAGCGCCACCGCGTCCTCCGGCAGCCACAGCCCGTCCAGTTCCAGCGTGACCGTGCGGGCCGCGGTGAGCGCCGCCAGCCGCAGCGGCGCCGACGCCCGCAGCCCCGGCTGGTCGCGGGCCTCGGTGAAGGCGAACAGCGCCTCGCCGGCGTCGGTCACCCCGGCGAGCAGCATCACGTCGTTCAGGCCCCAACCGGTGTACCAGGGCACGGTCCCGTCGAACCTCCACCCGTCCCGCTCCCGCCTGACCCGCACCGGCATGCGCGGATACGACCGCAGATGGGCGTACGCCACCCCCGACAGCAGCTCCCCGCGCGCCAGCGGGCCGAGCAGGCGCTCCCGCACGGGCAGTTCGCTCTGCGCCAGCGTCAGCACCGGAGTGTGGTGCTGGGTCTGCACGAACCACGTCGAGCAGCACGCCCCCGCCAGGATCTCGGCGGTCTCCCGAGCCACCGCGGCGGGCGCGCCCGAGCCGCCGTACTCCACCGGGGCGCTCACCCCGAGCAACCCCGACCGCTTGACGGCCTCGATGTGGCTCACGGGCACGCCCTCCTGGTCGACACGCTCCGCCTGCGGTGCCAGGACGTCGGCGGCGAGCTGTCGGGCACGGGCGACGAGAGGGTGAGCTGTGGTGGCCATGAGGACGATTGTCCGATGCGCAGGAGTCGGGACGACGCAGGACGCCGCGCAGCGCCGCCGAGTCACGCGGTCACATGGCTGCGGATTTCACCACATGGACGTCGCCCCTCCTGACGTCCGGTCGGCTGGCGTGGTGTCATGCACCTGACCATCCTGATCCTCGACCGAAGGGTCACCTCATGCGAACCCCCCACGCCCTGCTCGCCGCGGCCACCGTGCTGGCCGCCGCGACCGTGGCCTCTCCGTCCCACGCGGCCGCCGCGCTCCCCGCCGCCGGCGCCTACTACGTCCAGAGCGTCACGACCGGGCTCGACGCGGCCGACCACGGGGGAGCCGTCGAACAGCACAATCCCAAGGGCAACGAGGACCACCAGCAGTGGAACCTCAGAGCGAGCGGATCCTCGTACCTCCTGGAAAGCGCCGACACGGCGGGCAGCTGCCTCGGCCGCTCGGGCGACCAGGCCCGCACCGTCGCCTGCGCGAGCGCCGACGCGGCCTGGGACATCACCCAGGCCGGAGGCGACCAGTACACACTCAAGGCGCCCGGAACCGACCGCTACCTGACCGTGGCCGCCAAGGCCTCCGGTGCCAACTACCCCGCCCAGCTCGCCATCGGCTCCGCGAGCGGCCTCGCCTCCTGGTACCTCACCCCGGTCACCTCGCCCACCAGCCCCATGCCGTCCGCCGACCGGCGCACCCTCGACCAGGTCACCTTCCTCACCGCGCACAACGCCTACGCCAACGGCGTCGACGGCGGCTTCGCCCCGCCCTTCGTCAACCTCGTACCCAACCAGGCGCGCGGGATCAACCAGCAACTCGCCGACGGCGTGCGCGGCTTCATGCTGGACATCCATCAGACCCCCGACGGTGCGATCCTCTGCCACAACAGCTGCACCCTGGTCAGCAGTCCGGTCGCCCTGTGGGTGGACGTCCAGCGGATGGTGGACTTCCTCAAGGCCCACCCCGATCAGTTCATCACCGTCTTCCTCGAGGACTACGTCGACCCGGGCGTCCTGCGCGGCGAACTGGCCCGTGTGAGCGGCCTGTCCGACGTCCTCTACCGACCCGACCAGACGGGGGTGAAGCAGAACGGCTGGCCGAAGATGGCCGATCTGATCGCCGCGAACCACCGACTGCTGATCTTCACCGACCACAGCCGCTCCGCCGACGAGGCGGCCGGGCTCACCCGTGACAGCTTCGGTGTGATGTACCAGAAGGACTGGACCGTCGAGAACTACTGGTCCATGGGCTCGGGCATCGGCTCCTCCGACTGGTCCTGCCACAGCCGCTGGTACGACGCGAACACGAACATTCCGCTGACCCGCACCGAACCGGGCTTCCGCCCGCTGTTCGTCATGAACCACTTCCGCGACGCGACGATCTCGTCCACGGCGCGCACGGACAACACCAAACTCACCGACCGCGCCCAGCGGTTCTGCCAGCCGGCCGCCCGCAAGAAGCCCAACTACCTGGCCGTGGACCGCTACGACCTCGGAGACCCGGCCTCCTCCGTCAGCACCCTGAACACGTATACGTATCCCTAAAGGGCGTGCGCCGGAGCCCCGGAGTATGTGCATGATCCACCCATGACCTCACAGACGATCACCGCGGACGCCGCGGGCACCTGGAAACTCGGCGACCTGCCCGTCCACCGCATCGGCTTCGGCGCGATGCGGCTGACGGGCAGCGCCGCCTTCCACCTCGGGACGCCGAGCGACCGCGAGCAGTCGATCGCCGTGCTGCGCAGGGCGATCGAACTCGGTGTCAACCACATCGACACGGCCGCCTTCTACTTCTCGTCGCTGCGCTCCGCGAACGAGATCATCAACAGCGCGCTGGCGCCGTATGCGGACGACCTGGTGATCGTCGCGAAGGTCGGCCCCTACCGGGACTACTCGGGGGAGTGGGGCACCTCCGCCCGGCCAGACCAGCTGCGAGGCCATGTCGAGGAGAACCTGCGGCAGTTGGGCCGTGACCACCTGGACGTGGTCAACCTCCGCCGCATGCGGCAGGAATCCATCGCCGAGCACTTCGGCGCGCTCGCCGAACTGCGCGAGGCCGGGCTGATCCGGCACCTCGGCATATCCAACGTCAGGACCCGCCACCTCGCCGAGGCGCAGGCGATCGCGCCCGTGGTGTGCGTACAGAACCAGTACGGGCTCCACCGGCCCGATCCGGAAGCGGACGAACTGCTGCGGATATGCGGCGAACAGGGCATCGCCTTCGTGCCGTTCTTCGCCATCGCGGGCAAGGGCGCCGAACAGGGGCCGTCCGGTGACGAGGCGGACGAGGTCGACGCGATCGCACGGGCCCACGGCGCCACCCCCGCCCAGGTCCGCCTGGCGTGGACGCTCCAGCAGGGCCCGCACGTCCTGGCCATCCCGGGCACCGGCAACCCCGACCACCTGGTGGAGAACGTGGCGGCGGGCGCGCTGCGCCTGACCGCTGAGGAGATGGCCCGTCTGGACGCGCTGCACCGCCAGGGCGAGTGAGAGTCCGTGTCGCATCCCCGGCCGGGATGTGACACGGACTCCGAGCCTTCAGGGTGTCGGGGACCGCACCGGCTCCATGGCGTCGGCGAACGTCCGCGGAGCCAGCCGGGCGGCGGCGTACGCGCACAGGCTCAGCCAGCACAGGGCGAGCAGCCAGCCGCCCAGGACGTCGGAGAACCAGTGCACCCCCAGATACACACGGGTCAGGCCGACCGAGACGCCCCAGGTGAGCACGAGGGCCACGAGGCCGGCTCTGCCGCGCGGGGCACGGACGAGGATCGCGAGCGCCAGCAGCCCTGCGGTGAGCGCGGCCGTCGTCGTATGGCCCGAGGGGAACGACCAGCCCGAGGCGTGCGTGACCCAGTCCGTGCGCTCCGGGCGCGGGCGCGTGGCCAGCGTCATCACCCCGTACCGCACGGTCTGGCCGACGGCCAGACAGGCGACGCAGGCAGCGGCGGCGAGAACGCCTTTGCGCGCCGTGCGGCCCATCACGACACCTGCCGCGGTGGCCAGGAGGTAGGGAACGAATCCGGTCCCCGTGTACGTCACCGCGCGTGCCGCGGCCACCGCGACAGGCGGACGGTGGCCGAGCGACCAGCGCAGCAGGTCCGTGTCGCCGAACAGCGGGGCGCCGCCGCGCCCGGTCACGGTCAGCGCCAGCAGCACGAACGCCGCCAGGGCGCCGAGCGCCGTGGAACCGGCGAGGTCGGCCGTGTCCGCCCGCCTCACGACCGCGGCCCCGGTGCTGGGGCCGGGTACGGCGGTGCGGTGCGCGGTACGGCGCCCATGGGGGTGAGCCCCTTTCATAATGGACGTGCGGATCCGGCCCGGCCGGACCCGCGAAGACTACACTTCTGTAGACGGTCTACAGGAATGTAGACGAAAACCGGGGTGAGGAAGATTCCATGGCCGAAGCGAAGGACGAGCGCCGCCCGGCGGGCGAGCTGGAAGCGAGCGTCATGGCCGCACTGTGGGCCGCGGACGCCCCCCGGACCCCGGGCCAGGTGCAGCAGAGCCTCGGCGCCGGCCTCGCCCGTACGACGGTCACGACGATCCTGTCCCGGCTGCACGAGAAGGGCATCGTCGACCGCCGCCGCCAGGGCCGCGGCTACGCCTACTTCCCCGTCCAGGACGCCCACGGGCTCACCGCCCGGCGCATGCACACCGAACTCGACCGGGACAGCGACCGGCACACCGTGCTGGCCCGCTTCGTCGCCCAGCTCAGCGAAGACGACGAGCGCGTCCTGCGGGACCTGCTGGAATCCGGTGAGCAGTGACCTTCCTGCTGCTCCTCCCGCTCGCGCTGCCGTTCGTGATGCCCCCGCTGGCGCGGCGCGCCCTCGAGCGGCTCGCACCCCAGGCCGCGCTGTGGGTGGTGACCTGCTGCACGGTCGTCCTCGCATGCTGCTCCCTGACCGCGCTCGGCGCCTTCGTGCTCACCGGGCTGCTGGAACTGCCGCTGTTCGCCGCGCTCGGTGACCTGGTCCGCCCGCTGCGGGCCGGCTCGGACCTGTTCGTCGTGCCGGCGGCGGCGTTCTCGGTCGGTGGGCTCGCCGTGTGCCTGTGGACCCTGTGCCGTACCGTGCTGCGGCAGGCCCGGGCGTTCCGCGCCGCCACCAGCGAGGCCGACCGCCGCACCCCCGCGGGCGACCTGTGCGTGATCGACTCCCCACGCCCGGACGCGTACGCGCTGCCCGGGCGACCGCACCGCATCGTCGTCACCACCGGGATGCTGCGCAGTCTCAGCCCCGACGAGCGCGAGGCGCTCTTCGCGCATGAGCGGGCCCACAACGCGGCCGGGCACCACTACTTCCTCGCGGTCGCCGAACTGGCCGCCCTGTGCCACCCCGGGCTGCGGTCCGTGGCGCCGGTCATCCGGCTCGCGGTCGAGCGCGCCGCCGATGAGGCCGCCGCGGTCGTGGTCGGCGACCGGCGACTGACCGCCCGGGCGATCGGCCGCGCCGCCCTCGCCACCCGCACCGCGCCCGACGAACGGCCCGCCTTCCTGCCCGCCGCGACCGCCGGGCCCGTGCCCCAACGGGTCGCCGCCCTCCTGACCGCCCCGCGCACCCCGCACCGGACTGCCCGCTCGATCGCCGCCCTCCTCGTCGCCTGCGCCGCCGTGTCCGCCTGTGCCTCGGCGACCGGCGTCATCGGCTTCCACCACGAGGTCGAGGTCGCCCAGGGCGAAGAGGCGCACTGAAACCGCACCGCCACTGAGTCCGACCGGGGGTGGCGCAGCCCACACCGGAGCGCTCGACGGTATGCCGTACGCTACGTGTTACGTATAACTCCCTGCTCCCGCGCCGCACGCCGCACGCCGCACGCCGCACCCGGAAGGCCCCATGACACGCATCGCCCTGGTCACCCTCGTCGTCGACGACTACGACACCGCGATCCGCTTCTACACCGACGCCCTGGGGTTCCGGCTCGTGGCCGACGAGCCGAGGGGCGACGGGTCCCGGTGGGTCGTGGTGGAGCCCGGTGCCGACGGCCATGGCACGGGTCTGCTGCTCGCCCGGGCCAAGGACGAGGCGCAGCGCGGCCGGGTCGGTGACCAGACCGGCGGGCGTGTGGGCTTCTTCCTGCACACCGACGACTTCGCCCGCGACCACGCCCGGATGACCGCCGCGGGCGTCACCTTCCTTGAGGAGCCGCGGCACGAGCCGTACGGCACGGTCGCCGTCTTCCAGGACCTGTACGGCAACCGCTGGGACCTCCTTCAGCCCGCCGAGTAGTCCCCCTGGCTGATCCCCCGAAGAGCAACCCGCCGCGTCCCCTGAAGAACAACCCGTCGAGGAACCACCGCACATGACCGCCCCGCGCATCGACACCGACACCCTCCGCCGCCTGCCCAAGGCCGTCCTGCACGACCACCTCGACGGCGGCCTGCGCCCCGCCACCGTCGTCGAGCTCGCGCGGGAGGTCGGCCACACCCTGCCCACCACCGACCCCGGCGAACTGGCCGCCTGGTACTACGACGCCGCCAACTCCGGCGATCTGGTGCGCTACATAGCCACCTTCGAGCACACCCTCGCCGTGATGCAGACCCGCGAGGGCCTGCTGCGCACCGCCGAGGAGTACGTGCTCGACCTCGCCGAGGACGGCGTCGTCTACGGCGAGGTGCGCTACGCCCCCGAGCTGATGGTCCACGGCGGGCTGACCCTGAACGAGGTCGTCGAGACCGTCCAGGAGGGGCTCGCCGCCGGCATGGCGAAGGCGGCGGCCGCCGGTACCCCGGTGCGCGTCGGCACGCTGCTGTGCGGCATGCGCATGTTCGACCGGACCCGCGAGATCGCGGACCTGGCCGTCGCCTACCGTGACGCCGGTGTCCTCGGCTTCGACATCGCCGGCGCCGAGGACGGCTTCCCGCCCGCCGACCACCTGGCCGCCTTCGAGCACCTGCGCAGCGAGAGCGTCCCCTTCACCATCCACGCGGGCGAGGCGCACGGCCTGCCCAGCATCCACCAGGCCCTCCAGGTCTGCGGCGCCCAGCGCATCGGCCACGGAGTCCGCATCACCGAGGACATCGTGGACGGAAAGCTCGGCCGCCTGGCCGGCTGGGTGCGCGACCGCCGTGTCGCCCTGGAGATGTGCCCGACCTCCAACCTCCAGACCGGCGCCGCCACCTCGATCGCCGAGCACCCCATCACCGCCCTGAAGGACCTCGGTTTCCGGGTCACCCTCAACACCGACAACCGTCTGGTCTCCGGCACGACGATGACCCGGGAGATGTCCCTGCTGGTCGAGGAGGCGGGCTGGACCCTAGAGGACCTGCGCACCGTCACGGTGAACGCGGTCAAGAGCGCGTTCATCCCGTTCGACGAGCGCAGCGCCCTCATCCGGGACGTGGTCCTGCCCGGTTACGAGGCCGCGCTCTGAAGCAGTCCCCGTACGTAGGCGGCCTGTCCGGCGTGCTGCAGATCGTCGGACAGGACGCTCACCAGGCGAACGCCGAGACTGACCGGCGGGTCCCAGCGTTCGTCGACGATGCGCTCGAGGTCCTTGGCGGCCAGACCCCGCAGGGCCTGAACGGTCTGCTCGTGCACGGCGTCGTAGTACCCGGTCAGCAGGTCACCGGAGTCCACCCGGACCTTGGCGACCTTCGCGGGGCTGTGCCCGTACCCGGTGTCGTGGCGCGGCAGATCGAGGCCGAAACGCTTCTCCCAGCCCTGCGACAGCCACACCTGGTCGAGGTCGAAGGCGTCGGCGACATGGTCGTCCTGGACGCGGGTGAGGTGCCAGACGAGCCAGGCGACGGAGTTCGTGTCGGCGGTGGGCCGGGCGTTGAGGTCGTCCGGATCCAGGCCGTCGACGGCGGCGTGGACTTCTTCCCGGATGCGGCCGTAGCCGTCGATGAGGATGTCCTTGGCATGCATGGCTCCACCATCGCGCATCGCCGCCCGTCATGCGTCCGGATCCCGGCTCCCCTCCGCGTCACGGCGGTGGCGACGCCAGGCCCTCGACGTCGAGCAGGGTGATCAACGCCCGGGCCGCCGGTCCGGTGGCCCGCTCGGATGGCAGCAGGGCGACGGTCTCGTACTCCGGCCCGGCCGCGGTCTTGAGGGGGAGCGCGGTCAGCGACGGGCGCTTGTGCCGGAAGTGCCGGGGTACGACCGCGATGCCCAGGTTCTCGTCGACCAGGTCGAGGAGGCTGTGCACGTCGTTGACCTCCAGCGCCACCGTGCGCCGTACGCCCGCCGCGGAGAACGCCGCGTCGGTGGTGCGCCGCGGCCCCCAGTCCGGGTGGAAGTCCACGAAGACCTCCCCGCCCAGGTCTTCGGGCGTGAGCACCGCTCCGCGCGACGCCAGGCGGTGGTCCGGATGGCACAGCACCGTCATCGACTCGCTGGTCAGCGACATGGACCGCAACTGGTCGGTGTCCGCCTGCGTGCGGTAGGCGAAGGCCAGGTCCAGCCGCCCGGCGGCGACCTCCTCGGCCAGCGCGCCCGAACCCGCCTGCCGCAGCCGGATCTCCACATCCGGGTGGCGCCGCCGGAACGCCGCGAGCAGCCCGGCCACATGCACTCCCGGGATGCACTGCTCGGTGCCGAGCGCCAGCGTGCCGCGCAGGACGCCCTGCACCGCGGCCACCGCCTCGTGAGCCGCCCGGACCTGTGCCAGGATCCGCTCGGCCTCGCCGAGCAGGGCGCGCCCGGCCTCGGTCAGGGTCACCCGACGGGTGGTGCGGACGAACAGCGGGGCCCGCAGTTCCCGCTCCAGCGCCCGGATCGACGCCGACAGGCCCGACTGGGAGACCATGAGGCGTTCCGCCGCCCGGGTGAAGTGCTGGTCCTCGGCGACCGCGACGAAGTGCTGGAGGTGGCGCAGTTCCATGATTGAGAAGCGTAGCCGCTGAATTCCATCGCATTCTTCTGTTGGACCACTGCCCGCAGGCAGGGCGAGAGTGGTGACCGGTTCCCCGGAACCTCTCACCCGTGCGCCAACCCCTCTGGAGTCGCGTTGTACACCGCCCATCCCGACCGCTACGAGGCCATGCCCTACCGCCGCACCGGACGCAGCGGCCTGCAGCTGCCCGCGCTGTCGCTCGGCCTGTGGCACAACTTCGGCCCGGACCGCCCGGTCGCCACCCAACGCGCCATCCTGCGCCGCGCCTTCGATCTCGGTGTCACACACTTCGACCTGGCCAACAACTACGGCCCGCCGCCCGGCGCCGCCGAGTCCGCCCTCGGCGAGGCGCTGAAGGCGGACTTCGCGCCGTACCGCGACGAGCTGGTCATCTCCACCAAGGCCGGCTATCTGATGTGGCCCGGGCCGTACGGCGAGTGGGGCTCGCGCAAGTACCTGCTGTCGTCGCTCGACCAGAGCCTGAAGCGGATGGGCCTGGACTACGTCGACATCTTCTACTCGCACCGCCCGGACCCCGACACTCCGCTGGAGGAGACGATGGGCGCCCTGCACTCGGCGGTCCAGCAGGGCAAGGCGCTGTACGTCGGCGTCTCCAACTACTCCCCGGAGCAGACCCGCGAGGCCGCCCGCATCCTCGGCGAGCTGGGCACCCCGCTGCTGATCCACCAGCCGCGCTACTCGATGCTGGACCGCCGTCCCGAGGACGGGCTGCTGGACACCCTGGACGAACTCCAGGTCGGTTCCATCGCCTACTCGCCGCTGGAGCAGGGCCTGCTCACCGCCCGCTACCTCGACGGCATCCCGGAGGACTCGCGCGCGGCGAGCGACAGCCCGTTCCTCAACTCCGACGCGGTCACCGAGGAGCTGGTGGGCAGGCTGCGCGGCCTCGACGACATCGCCAAGTCCCGCGGCCAGTCCCTGGCCCAGATGGCCCTGGCCTGGGTGCTGCGCGGCGGTCGGGTCACCTCCGCCCTGGTCGGCGCGAGCAGCCCGCAGCAGTTGGAGGACAGTGTGGCGGCGATCGGCAACCTGGACTTCGATGCCGAGGAGCTGGCGCGGATCGACGCGCTCGTCCAGCAGTGAGGTGACCACCGGGGTCCGACGACAACGCCACGCCGCTGGGGGTGCCCCCACGCCGTTCAGGCAGTGGGGGAGTGCGGACCAGGCCCCGCGAGCCCGGCATGAACCGAACGAGCGGCCGTAGGCGTCCGGCGGCAGGTGGCCTGCCGCCACGCCATGCGGGCGTCGGGCGATCAAGCCGTGGGGCGTTCGCCCGGCTTCCGGAGGCGGGCGGCCGCCTCCGGCCGAGCGCGTACCGAGGACGCGGGGGCGCGAGCGACCCGCCCGGCTGCCTCCTCTCCTCGGTCACCAGCGGCCGCTGAGCGTCGGCCCCGAGTACCCTCGCATCCCGTTCCCCACCGCCCGGCTCCGCGGCAGGCCCTGCGGTTGAGGGGCCGTTCCGCGTGTCCGAGACTGGGCAGGTACGGGCATTCGACTACGGCGGGCGACGCGGCCGTGTCGGCCGCGGACGGGTGGTCCATCGTGACGATCTCACCCTTCGGGTCAGGAGACCCGTTCTCCGAACTGTTCAACCGCTTCTTCGGCATGAGTCCGGCGACCTCACCGCCGGCCGTCCAACGTGTCCCCATCGGACGTCTCCTCAGCGACTCCGCGCACGAGTTGCTCGCCACCGCCGGGACACGGGCGGCCGAGGACGGGGCCGATCTCGACACCGTCCACCTGCTGTGGGCCGCGACCCAGGTACCGGCCGCGCGCCAGGTGCTGGAGCAGGCGGGCGCCGATCCCGGCAAGCTCGCCGACGACCTGCGGGAATCCCTGCCCTCCGGGACCGGCACCGGTGAGCCCGCGCTGACGCCGGCGGCCAAACGCGCCCTGCTCGCAGCACATGCCCGCTCCCAGGCGGCCGGCGCCTCCTACATCGGCCCCGAGCACATCCTCGCCGCGATCCTTGACGATCCGCGCTCCCCGCTGGCCCGGACCCTCAGGACCGAGGGAGCCACCCCGGGCGCGCTCGGCGGCGCGCCCCGGCAGTCGCGGGAGACGGGCGGGCACCCCGACACGCCGACGCTCGACGAGTACGGGCGCGACCTCACCGACGAGGCACGCGCCGGACAGCTCGACCCGGTGGTCGGGCGGGCGGCCGAGATCGAGCAGACCATCGAGGTACTCTCCCGCCGTACGAAGAACAACCCGGTGCTGATCGGCGACCCCGGCGTCGGCAAGACCGCCATCGTCGAGGGGCTGGCCCAGCGCATCGTCGCCGGGGAGGTCCCCAAGGCGCTGAAGGACCGCCGCGTGGTCGCCCTCGACCTCGCCGGGCTGGTGGCCGGGTCCCAGTACCGGGGCCAGTTCGAGGAGCGGCTGAAGAAGGTCATCGACGAGGTCACCCGGGCCGAGAAGGGCGTCGTCCTCTTCATCGACGAACTGCACACGGTGGTCGGCGCGGGCGGTACCGGCGAAGGATCCATGGACGCGGGCAACATCCTCAAGCCCGCCCTCGCCCGCGGCGACCTCAGCGTCGTGGGCGCCACCACCATCGGCGAGTACCGCAAGCACATCGAGAAGGACGCCGCGCTGGAGCGCCGCTTCCAGCCCGTCATGGTGCCGGAACCCACCGTCGAGGAGACGATCGAGATCCTGCGCGGACTGCGCGACGCCTACGAGGCCCATCACCAGGTCCGCTACACCGACGAGGCGCTGGACGCCGCGGCCGCCCTCTCCGACCGTTACATCAGCGACCGCTTCCTGCCCGACAAGGCCATCGACCTCATGGACCAGGCCGGAGCCCGGGTCGGACTGCGCAGCGTGGGGGAGTCCGCGGAGGCGGCGGGTCTCGAGGACCGTCTCTCCCGGCTGCGCAGGGAGAAGGACGAGGCCGTCAGCACGGAGGACTTCGAGCGCGCGAGCCGACTCAAGCGCGAGATCACGGAGTTGGAGGGACGGCTCGCCTCGGTCGGCGAGGGCGGAGCACCCACGCCGAGCGTCACCCCCGACGACATCGCCGAAGTCCTCTCCGCCCGCACCGGCATTCCGGTCTCCCAGCTCACCGAGACCGAACGCGACCGGCTGATGAAGCTGGAGGAGGTCCTGCACGAGCGGGTCGTCGGCCAGGACGACGCGGTCACCGCCGTGGCCCAGGCCGTGCGCCGCGGCCGGGCCGGCATGGGCGACCCGAACCGGCCCACCGGCAGCTTCCTCTTCCTCGGCCCCACCGGCGTCGGCAAGACGGAACTCGCCAAGGCGCTCGCGGAACTGCTCTTCGGCGACCCGGACCGCATGATCCGCTTCGACATGAGCGAGTTCCAGGAGAAGCACACCGTCTCCCGGCTCATCGGCTCCCCGCCCGGCTACGTCGGCTATGAGGAAGCCGGCCAGCTCACCGAGGCGGTGCGCCGCAAGCCGTACAGCGTCGTGCTGTTCGACGAGGTGGAGAAGGCCCACCGCGACGTGTTCAACCTGCTGCTGCAGGTCCTGGACGACGGGCGGCTCACCGACGCGCAGGGGCGCACGGTGGACTTCCGCAACACCGTGGTCATCATGACCAGCAACATCGCCTCCAAGCACATCCTCGACCACCACGGCGACATCGACGAGATCAGGGACGACCTGACGGCCGAGCTCCAGGCGCACTTCCGCCCGGAGTTCCTCAACCGGATCGACGAGGTCATCGTCTTCCACGCCCTGGGGCGCCGGGACCTGGTGCGCATCGTCGACCTGCTGCTGGAGGGCAGCCGGCGCCGGCTGCACGCCCAGCAGATCGGCCTGGAGGTCACCGAGACGGCCAAGGAGTGGCTGGCGAACCGCGGCTACCAGCCGGAGTACGGGGCCCGGCCGTTGCGCCGCACCATCCAGACCGAACTCGACAACCGGCTGTCGAACATGCTGCTCGACGGCACGCTCAACCCGGGCGACACCGTCGTCGTCGACGTCGTGGACGGTGACCTGAGCCTGAGCCTCAAGGCGGAGGCGGCGCCCCAGGAGCAGGGAACGCCGGGCGGCAGCCCGGAGGACACCGAGGAGGAGCCTCCGAGCTGGCCCGGACCCATTTCCTAGTCCCGCGGCCCTAGTCGGCCGCGCCCTCGGGGACGCGGTCCAGGAACCCGTGCACGCTGCCGATGCGACCCTCGCCGTCCAGGGTGATCACGTCGGAGCCGGCGACGGGTGCCGAACCGTCCGCGTCGCTCACCAGCTCCCAGGAGAAGCGGGCGAGGTCGTGGTGCCCGTCGACCGCACCCGTGAGCCGGAAGGAGAACCCCGGGAACTGTGCGTGCGCACCCGCGATCACCGCCGCGATCTGCTCGTGCCCGCTGACGTCGGCCAGGGGGTCGGTGTAGGTTCCGTCCGCGGCCCAGGCGGCGGCGACCGCCTTCGCCAGCGCCTGGGCGTCCCGGGTGTTCCACGCCTCGAAGTAGCGGGCGACGGCGGACTCGTAGCGGTTGGTCTCTGCGGTCATGGCGATCGGCCTCCATCGGGGTCACATGCGCTGGTCAGGAGCCGGCTCCCGGGGTGTTGTGCCTGCCGGGAGCCGACACCGCAACCATGCCCGGACACGCGTGGGGGCGTCGATTACCTCCGGGGTAAGCGCGGGCACGCCCGGGTGGAGGTGGCTCGTTTGCGCCAGAAGCGGCCGTGAATATGCCAGGAGACTGGCTGAAATCGCATGGTGACAGAGGGTCAGGAGTGGCGATACTCGAAGGAGCGGGTGACCCGGGTCACGATAGAAAGCGCTACCGCGCGAACAGCGGGACGCCCATGTGCACAGCGAGCGAACGCAAGGCACCACGGGCCGATACGGCACCGAGCACCGCACGGGGGGAGCGATCGTGCACGACGAGTTCCTGTGCCATGTCACGGCATACGGCATCTGCGGAGGGCAAAGGGTCGGCGTCCCCCTCGGCACCTACCGCGCCCCGACCCTGGCCCTCGCCCTGTGGTGGATGCGCGACCGTGCCTCCTGGATCGCCGAACGGCTGGACCCGGACCCCGGCAACCCGCTCTTCCCGCCGAACTCCATCGCCCCCGTCGCCCACACGGTCCCGGACGTGCCGGCCGTCCTGCGGGCCTGGTGCAAGGACGTCGGGCAGCAGGAGAGCGTGGCCGAGGAGCTGGCGGCAGGACGGCTGGTCCGTGTCGCCGTCAGTGACGACACCACCGAGTACGAACTGCTCGCCGAGTCCGTGGACGCGCTGCGGATGCAACGGTTCGTGCCCGCGCTGTCCACCCCGGTGGCCTGACCGAGGGCCGTGCGCCGCGTCAGTGAACCTCGTCCCGTCGCCGCACCCTCCGGGCGAGCAGCCCGCCCGCGAACCCGGTCGCAAGTCCCCACACCAGGGCGAGCCCCAGCGCGGTCCCCGGCCGGGGTCTCAGGAACAGCACGCCGGAGAGCCCTCCGCCGAGGTCGCCGACCCCGATGAGCGACAGACCGTAGTGCGCCGAGACCCGGCACAGCAGGCAGACGGCGAGAACCGCCGCCATCAGCGCGACCGCCATGTGCACGGCGTGCCGCCACGGCCGCGTCCACGCCGGCGAGCGCGCCGCCAGCACGAACCCGGCGGCGATCAGCAGCACGGCGTCCACGGCCACGAGCCACCACGCCCTGCCGTCGTACCGGGCGAGCGTACGAAGGTTCAGCGTCGAGAGGTCCGGAGTCCGCAGCACCTGGTCGAGCACATGCGGCATGGGCAGCACGAACGGCCCGTCCACCCGGCCGTGCCAGGTGGCGCCCATGCCGAGGGTGAGCACCGGCCACACCAGGTTGGGCAGGCCGAGCAGGACCAGCGCGAACGTCTCGGCGGGGTGCCCGCGGGTCGCCGCCACCACCAGTGCGACCACGGCGCCCAGGGCGACGCAGGCGAGCAGCAGGGCCACCATGGCGCAGGCGGCGGGCCGCACCGACTCCTGCAAGCGCGACAGCCGGGCCGGCAGCGGCGCACCTCGTGACACCAGCAGGGCCAGGACGAGCACGCCTGCCAGCCAGAGCAGACCGAACAGGACGGTCGGCCACAGGTCCGTGGCGAAGCCGATCCTCGGGGAGATTCCGAACAGGCTGCCGATGTCTCCGATCGTTCCGGTGCCGAGCGGGACCGCGAAGGTCTGGCGGGCCACCAGGGCCAGGCCGACGAGCGCGACCAGCCACAGCACGGCGATCCGCCCTGCCCAGACCGCCAGTTCACGCCCGCCGGCGACGGCCCGGTGCCGCAGCGGGCGCAGGAATCCCGCGGCGATCACCAGCGCCCCGGACAGCGTCACCGACAGCGGCATCACCGTCAGCCCCGCCCGTGTGCCGGCCAGTGCACCGGCGTCGCCCGCCAGCCTCACACTGCCGCCGACAGCCACGACGACCACGGCCACGACCACACGGGGGAACCCGCCCTCCGGGATGTCGCTGCCGCCCGCGCCCCACAGCCCCAGCGCGGCGAGCCCGCCCATGACGACCAGCCCGGCCAGCACCGTGACGCCGGCCCGCACCCAGCCGTGCGGTGCGAGTGCCGGGCCGCCGGTGCGGGTGGCGGCCCGGCCAGGCGGGCTCGTGACGCTCACACTGCCACGCTAGGCAGCCCCACGGCGCCCCGCACGCCACGCCACCTCCTTCGCGAGCGCGTCGATTTCCCCCGCGAGCGCATCGACGGCCGGATCGGTCGACGGCCGGGCCACGGCACCCGTCAACTGCCGCCGCCGGCCCGGCCGCACGGCCGCGCGGCTTCACCCAGGGCAGAACGTCGCTCCCTTCCCGTGGCGCCCCGGATCCCTAGGCTGAAGGGGTGAGCACTCATGCGCCGAACGAAGCCCGCGTCATTCCCCTGCGCCCGCAGACCGCGCCGCCCGGCTCCGGTGCGGCGACCCGCACCCCGCAGCGACCGGCGGGGACCCCGCAGCCGCCCGCGCCCAAGGAGCCCTTGTGGCGCGACCTCGTCGGTGATGTGCTGCGGCGCGAGCGGCTCGCCCAGGAGCGCACCTTGAAGGACGTCGCGGAGGCGGCCCGGATCTCGATGCCGTACCTGTCCGAACTGGAGCGGGGCCGCAAGGAGGCCTCCTCCGAGGTTCTCGCGGCCGCCGCCCAGGCCCTCGGGCTCGGCCTCGCCGACCTGCTCTCGCTCGCCCAGGACGAGTTGGCCCGGTACGCCCGGAGCCGGGTGGGCCGGGGCCGCAGGTCGCCGACCGCGCAGAACGACGGCCTCTGCCTCGCCGCCTGACCGAACCGACGGCCGACGGCCGGTACAGGGGCGGGTGCCCCCGCCGTACCGGCCGCGCCGGGGGTCAGACGAACGCCAGCCGTCGGCTCAGCACCTCGTCCGCGAGCCCGTAGGCGACGGCCTCCTCGGCGGTGAACACCTTGTCGCGGTCCATGTCCGCGCGCAGCGTCGCCACGTCGTGGTGTGTGTGACGGGACAGCACCTCCTCCACTTGTGAGCGGATGCGGACCATCTCCTTGGCTGCGAGGCTGAGGTCGGAGACCGTGCCCTGCCGTCCGCCGCTGGCCGGCTGGCCGAGGAGCACCCGCGCGTGCTGCAGCACGAACCGCCGACCGGGATCGCCGCCGGCCAGCAGCACCGCCGCCGTGGAGGCCGCCTGGCCGACGCAGAAGGTGGAGATCGGGGACTGCACGAACGTCATCGTGTCGTAGATCGCCATCAGGGAAGTGAACGATCCGCCGGGCGAGTTGAGGTAGATCGAGATCTCGTGCTCTGGATTCGACGACTCCAGATGCAGGAGTTGCGCGATGACCACATTGGCGACCCCGTCGTCGATCTCGGTGCCCAGGAAGATGATCCGCTCGTTCAGCAGCCGGCTGAAGACGTCGTAGGACCGCTCGCCCTGCGCGGTCCGCTCGATGACGTACGGAACCGTGTACGACCCCATGTCACAACCCCATCCGCCGGCGCGACGAGGCCGGGCGGACGTCGGTGAGCGACTCCACCACCCGGTCCACCATCCCGTACTCCCTGGCCTGTTCAGCCGTGAACCAGCGGTCCCGGTCACCGTCCCGAGCGATCGTCTCCTCGCTCTGCCCGGTGTGCTCGGCGGTGATCCGCTCGATGGCCTTCTTGGTGAACTGAAGGTTCTCCGCCTGGATCTCGATGTCCGCGGTGGTGCCGCCGATGCCTGCCGACGGCTGGTGCATCATGATCCGCGCGTTCGGCAGCGCGAACCGCTTGCCCCGCGTCCCCACGGTGAGCAGGAACTGGCCCATGCTCGCGGCGAACCCCATCACCAGCGTCGAGACGTCGTTCGGGACGAGCCGCATGGTGTCGTAGATCGCCAGCCCCGCGGTGACCGACCCGCCGGGGCTGTTGATGTAGAGGCCGATGTCGGTGCGCGGGTCCTCCGCCGACAGCAGGAGCAGCTGCGCGCACACCCGGTTGGCCGACACCTCGTCGACCTGGGTGCCGAGGAAGACGATCCGCTGGGCGAGCAGCTGCGCGGCGAGGTGGTCGTCGAAGCGGCTGGGCGGTGTGTCGCCCTCCTCCGCCCGCGGCGAGAGCGTGGTGAGTGGAGTCATCGGGTCTCCTCATCGGTGGCGTGGATACCGTCGACTCCACTCTTGACCTCGCGAGATCCCCGGATGCGGTTTCTCTGCCCGCCGCAGATTCGCCACGGGCAGAGGCCACGGCTCAGCCCTTCTCGCGCAGCTGCCGGAAGAACGCCCGCACGTCCTCCACCAGCAGGTCCGGCTCCTCCATGGCCGCGAAGTGCCCGCCTCGGTCGAACTCCGTCCAGCGCACGAGGTTCTCCGTCCGCTCCGCCCTGTGGCGCAGCGGAATCTGGATCTCGGCGGGGAAGACCGCCAGCGCGGTCGGCGCGGTCGACGGTTCGGCCGGCGCGGCGGCCCGGCCCGTGGTGTGCGCCCGCTCGTAGTAGATCCGGGACGACGAACCGGCGGTCCCGGTCAGCCAGTACAGCGACACGTTGGTCAGCAGCAGATCCCGGTCGACGGCCTCCTCGGGCAGCTCCTCGGAGTCCGTCCACTCGCGGAACTTCTCCACGACCCAGGCGAGTTGGCCGACGGGCGAGTCGGTGAGCGCGTACGCCAGCGTCTGTGGCCGGGTGGAGTGCAGCATCGCGTAGCCCGCGCCCTCGCGCTGCCACTCGGACCAGCGCCGCCAGGAGGTGAGCGTGCGCTCCCGCTCCTCGGAGCTGAGCGCGGCCAGCTCCTCGGGGGCCGGCTCGGTCAGCTGCTGGGCGCCGGGCAGCAGGTTCAGGTGGATGCCGATCACCCGCTCCGGGTGGGCGCGGCCCAGCTCGCGGGAGATGCCCGCGCCCCAGTCGCCGCCCTGGGCGCCGAAGCGCGGGTAGCCGAGCCGGTCCATCAGCTCCACCCACGCGTCGGCGACCCGGCCCGCCTCCCAGCCGGTGTCCCGGGTCGGTCCGGACAGACCGAACCCCGGAATGCTCGGCACCACCACATGGAACGCGTCGGCGGGATCGCCTCCGTGGGCGGCCGGATCGGTGAGCGGCCCGACCGCGTCGAGGAACTCCACGATCGACCCCGGCCAGCCGTGCGTGATGATCAGCGGGGTGGCATCCGGCTCCGGCGAGCGCACATGGGCGAAGTGGACGTGTGCGCCGTCGATCTCCGTGGTGAACTGCGGCCACGCGTTCAGCCGCGCCTCGGCGGCCCGCCAGTCGTAGTCATGGCGCCAGTACCGCACGAGCTCCTTCAGATAGCCGAGGGGCACCCCGTACGCCCACCCCACGCCGGACAGCTCGTCCGGCCAGCGGGTGCGGTCGAGCCGGTCATGGAGATCATCGAGGTCGCTCTGGGGGATCGCGAGACGGAAGGGCCGGATACTCTCGGCGGGGGATGACGTCATGCGGCGATGCTAGTGACGGGCACCGAGACCGCCACACGGATCAATCCGCGGTCCGGCCGATGAGTTCCGGGGCGAGGATCGGTCTGCACAGGTGACCGCTTCCACACTCCAGGAGGTACACATGGCCACCGAGGGATTCACCACCTGTCTCTGGTTCGACGGCCAGGCCGAGGACGCCGCGCACTACTATGTGTCGATCTTTAAGAACTCCAGCATCGGGCAGGTCGGCCGGTACACCGAGGCCGGCCCCGGCCCCGCCGGTTCCGTGATCGCCGTCGACTTCACGGCCAACGGCCACAAGTTCGTCGCGCTGAACGGCGGACCCCAGTTCACGTTCAACGAGGCGATCTCCTTCCAGATCTACTGCGAGAACCAGGAGGAGATCGACTACTACTGGACCAAGCTCACCGAGGGCGGCGGTCAGCCGGGCCCCTGCGGCTGGCTCAAGGACAAGTACGGCGTGTCCTGGCAGGTCATCCCCGACGGGCTCCTCGACATGGTCGGCGACCCGGACCAGGAGAAGGCGGCCCGCACCACGCGCGCGATGCTGTCGATGGGCAAGCTCGACATCGCCGCCCTGGAGAAGGCGTACGCGGGCGAGTAGCGACCGCGGGGCGACGGCGGCCCTCCCGCGACGGGGTGAGCCGGCCGCCGCGTTCGTTGCGGCGCGCCCACAACAGGAAGGACTGATTCACCATGGCCGCCGACCTCACCGGTACCTACCTCACCCTCGACGACGGCCGCCCCGCCGTCCGCTTCAGCCGTGTCCACGACCATCCGATCGAGCAGGTCTGGCGGTTCGTCACCGATCCGGACCAACTCGCCGCATGGTTCCCCTCCCGCGCCGAGTTCGACCTGCGCCCCGGCGGAACCGTCCGGTTCAGCGGGGACCCGAACATGCCCGAGTCCACCGGCACCGTCCTCGCGGTCGACGCGCCCAGGCACCTCTCCTTCGCGTGGGGCGGTGACGAGCTCCGCTTCGACCTGGAGGAACCGGGCGACGGGCGCACCCGGTTCACCCTGACCAACGTCCTGGGCGAGCGGAACGCCGCCGCCCGCAACGGCGCCGGCTGGGAGGTCTGCCTGGCCGCCCTGGACGCGAAGTCCCGCGGTGGGCGCTCCGAGGGGCCGCATTCCGGGCCCACCGCCCCCTGGAAGGAGTACTACGAGGCCTACGTCGAGGCCGGGGTCCCCTCGGGCGCGCCCATCCCCGGCGCCGACGCCTGACCCCTCACGCCATCTGTCGCCGCACCAGCTCGTGCAGCCGACCGGTGGTGTCGGCGAGGAGCAGGCCGGGCGGGCCCTGCTGGGCGATCCTGCCGTCCTCCATCACGATGACCCGGTCGGCGTCCAGCACCGTGGACAGGCGGTGGGCGATCACGATCCGGGTGGCGTTCAGGGCGCGTGTGGACTCGATGACCTTGCGCTGCGTCTCGTTGTCCAGCGCGCTCGTCGCCTCGTCGAAGAACAGGATGCGGGGCCGGCGGATCAACGCCTGAGCGATCATGAGCCGCTGCCGCTGGCCGCCCGAGATCGCGCCGCTGCCCTGGACGATGGTGTGCAGCCCCATCGGCATCCGCTGGATGTCCTCGGCGAGGCCCGCCATCTCGGCCGCCGCCATCGCCTCCTCGGGGGTGTACGGCTCGGTGCCGCAGATGACGTCCAGGATGGACCCGTTCATCGGCTGCGCGTGCTGGAGCACCACCCCGCACTGGCGGCGCACCGCCGACTGGTCGAGCGCCGCGAGGTCCTGGCCGTCGTAGAGCACACTGCCGGACACCGGCTTGTCGAAGCCGATCAGCAGACGCAGCAGCGTCGACTTCCCGCAGCCGCTCGGGCCCACGATCGCCACGAACTCGCCCGGTTTCACCTCGAAGGAGACGTCGTCGAGGACCAGGGGACCGTCGTCGGCGTACCGGAACGACAGCCTGCGCGCCTCGATCGCCCCGGACAGGACCCCCGGCCGGGTGCTCGCCGTGCGCACCTCGGGGGTCGCGTCCAGGACCGGCCTGATCTCCTCGAACAGCGGCAGCGCGGCCACCGCCGACACGAACGCGCCGGTCAGCTGGGTGACCGAGGTGAGCAGCATGGTCATGGAGGTGTTGAAGGTGAGGAAGTCGGCGGCCGAGAGCGCACCCTTCGCCGGCCCCGCAAGGAGCATGAACAGCAGCAGGGAGCACAGCGGCAGGTACACCGCGCCCAGCACCGTGGTGAGGTTCTTGATCCGGCCGACCTTCTGCTGGAGTTCGCGGCTGCGTGCGAACTCCCGCGCCCAGGCGGCGTAGGCGTAGTTCTCGGCCGCCGCCACCCGCAGCTTGGGCAGGCCGCGCAGGGTCTGGAACGCCTGGTTGTTCAGCTTGTTGCTGAGCTGCACCAGCCGCCGCTGCCAGCGCACCTGCCACAACCCCAGCCCGAGGAAGACGGCGGCGATGACGACGAGCATGCCGATGGCGGCCATGGCCATGGGCACGCTGTACCACAGCAGCAGCCCCAGGTTCATCGCGCCGACCGTCACCGACTGGGCCACCGTGGGACCTACTCCGGCGAGCAGCCGCCGGATGGCGCTGACCCCCATCGCGGCGCTCGCCAGCTCGCCCGTGGACCGCTCGGCGAAGAACTTCGTCGGCAGCCTCAGCAGCCGGTCCCAGACCGCCGGCTGGAGGGTCGCCTCGATCCGCCCCTCGAGGCGCAGGATGGTCAGGTTCTCCAGCAGCATGAAGGCGGCCGCCACCACGCCGGTGACCATGAGGGCGAGGCAGACCTGGACGATCAGCCCTTCCTGCGCCTTCGGCACGTACTCCCCGAGCACCTTGCCGGTGGCGATCGGCACCAGTGCGCCGATCGCGACGGTGACCAGTCCGCTGATGAGCAGGTTGACCAGATCGCCGCTCATGCCGCGCATGCTGAACCGCAGCAGCCCGAGCGGACCGAGCCGCTGGTCGGGCAGTGGACGGTAGAACATCACGGCCCGCGGGGCGAACTCCGCCGCGTTCGCCTTCTCGATCGGTGTCTCGCGTCCCGACGACGGGTGCACGGCGACATAGCCGCCGCGCCGCCACAGCAGCGCCACCGGCGCGCCCGACAGGGCCCGGTGACCCACCAGCGGGCCGACGTTCTCACGCCACCAGCGCCCGTCGAGCCGCACCGCCCGGGTACGCACGCGTGAGGCGACGGCGATGCGCTCCACCGGGTCCAGGCGGTCGCTCTCGGCGCCGCTCCGCGTGGGTTCGGCGAGGGTGATGCCGGCCGCGTCGGCCACCAGTCTGCAGGCCGCGTAGGTCGCGTCGGCGTCGGCGGCCGTGGTGCGCCGTTCCGAGGACTTCCCGATGGACGCCAGCAACGTCCGGTCGGCCTGGGCGCGGACCGCCTCGCCGGCTTTGATACCGGCCGCGGTACGGGTCTCGTGGGTGCGCTCCAGCTGCTCGATCCACCGGTCAAGGGTGGCGAGGAGGCGGTACTGCTGGTCGACCATGCCCTGCCAGACCGCCGGGTCCATCAGCAGGTCGGCAGCGGCCTCCGCCCCGTACAGGGAGCCGTACTGGACGCTGCCCGGCGGCACCTGCATCCAGAAGACGTCGTCGTCGGTGATCTCGGCGGCCCGCTCGGTGGCCATCGGCGCCTGGAACAGGATGGACAGACTGCGGCCGACGCCCAGGGCGAGGGCGTACTCCAGCGGACTCGTCGTCGGCGGCACGTACTGCGGGTTGCCGTACTCGTCGTACGACCAGGTCTGGGTGTCGGCCTGCTGGTAGAGCTCGCGCAGCTGGATGCGGCGCACCACGCAGTCGCGGACCGGCCGGGCGACCAGGGTGTGCTGGGGTCCAGCGACCGGGCCGAGCAGCAGCGAGCCCGGCTCGAGACGACCCAGGTGGTGCCAGTGGCCCTGTACCGCCGCATCGACGGCGAACAGGTCCAGCGCGCCGGACGCCACGAGCCACAGCACCTGCGGCCCCTCCAGGTCGAGCCGGCTCAGGCCCGAGCAGTCGATGGGGGCGCCCATCGCGCCCAGAGCGCCCAGGACGACGTCGCCCTCGTGCACCGCCGTCATCCTCACCGCTCCCTGACCAGCTCGGCGTACGCCCCGCCGGCCGCCACCAGGGCGTCGTGCCGCCCGCGTTCCACGATCGTGCCGTGCTGGAGCACCACGATCTCGTCACTGTCGCGCACCGTGCTCAGCCGGTGCGCGATCACCACGCAGGCGCAGCCGCGCTTGCGCAGGTTGTCGATCACGGTCTGCTCGGTCTCCGCGTCCAGCGCGCTGGTCACCTCGTCGAGCACCAGGATGCTGGGGTCGCGCACCAACGCCCTCGCGATCTCGAGGCGTTGGCGCTGCCCGCCGGAGAAGTTCCGCCCGTCCTGCTCCACCCGGCTGTGAACACCGCCCGGTCGGCGCATCACCACGTCGTACAGGGCCGCGTCCCGCAGGGCGGCGACCACCGCGTCGTCCGGGATCGACGGATCCCACAGGGCCACGTTGTCGCGGACCGTGCCCTCGAAGAGGAAGATCTCCTGGTCGACGAAGGAGACCGAGGCGGCGAGCGCGCCGCGCGGAATGTCCTCCAGACGCCGTCCGTCGATACGGATCTCGCCCTCCCAGGGCGCGTACAGCCCGGCGATCAGCCGGGACACCGTGGACTTGCCGCTGCCCGAGCCACCGACCAGTGCCACCTGCTGGCCGGGGCCCACCGTCAGGCTGAAGCCGCTCAGCAGCGGCTTGTCGAGCGGGCTGTAGCCGAAGGTGATGTTCTCCAGTTCCACATGGCCGTGCAGCCGGCGCGTCGACGCCCCGCCGCCGGAGCGGCCGTAGAGCGGGTCGGTCTGGAAGCTCTCCACGTCCTTCAGACGGGCCACGTCCGCGGCGAAGTCCTGGATGCGGCCCGCGACCCCGTTCAGGCGCGTCAGCGGCGCGGTGAACCGGGTCACCAGGGCCTGGAAGGCGACCAGCAGACCCACCGAGATGTGCCCCTCCACCGCCCGCAGGCCACCGATCCACAGGATCAGCGCACTGTTGAGCGTGGCGAGCGTCGGCGCGACCACACCCAGCCAGGCGCTCGGCACACCGAGCCGCTGCTGCTCCTCCAGGGTCGTGGCGTGCTGGCCCGCCCACTTGCGGAAGTAGCCGTCCTCGCCGCCGGTCGCCTTCATCGTCTCGATCAACTGAAGGCCGGTGTAGGCGGTGTTGGTCAGCCGTGCCGTGTCAGCGCGCAGCTTCGCGGTACGGGTCGCCCGCAGCCGTACGACGATTCGCATCGCCACCACGTTCAGCAGGGCCACCCCGATGCCGACGAACGTCAGCTGCGGGTCGTAGGTGTACAGCAGCACCGCGTACAGCACCACGACGATCGCGTCGACGCCTGCCGCCGCGAGGTCGCGGGCCAGGGTCTCGGCGACCGCGTCGTTGGACTGCAGCCGCTGCACCAGGTCGGCGGGGCTGCGCTGGGCGAAGAACGTCACGGGAAGCCGCAGCAGATGCCGCAGGAAACGGGCGCTGGAGAGCGTGGAGGAGATGATCCGGCCGCGCAACAGGTTCGCCTGCTGCAACCAGGTCAGCACCACCGTCAGCAGCACACAGGCGGCCATCGAGGCGAACAGCACGCCCAGCAGCGAGGTCTGCCGGCCGATCAGGAACATGTCGATGTACGTGCGGCTCAGCGCGGGCAGCGCCGCACCGACCACCACCAGGAGCAGGCTCGCCAGGACCGCGGCGGGCAGGGTGCCCGCCGTGCCGCGCAGCCGGGCCGGCATCGCACCCAGGATGCCCGGCCTGCGGCCGCCCCGGGTGAAGCCCTCGCCGGGCTCCATCACCAGGACGACCCCGGTGAAGCTCGTGTCGAAGTCCTCCATCGGCACGAAACGGCGGCCCTTGCCGGGGTCGTTGACGTACACGCCCCGGCGACCGAAACGGCGCCCCATGCCGTCGTAGACGACGTAGTGGTTGAACTCCCAGAACAGGATCGCGGGCGCGTTCACCTCGGCGAGCGCGGCCGTGTCCATCTGCATGCCCTTGGCCGTCAGGCCGTAGCTGCGGGCCGCCTTGAGGAGGTTGCTGGCGCGTGAGCCGTCCCGGGAGACACCGCAGGCGATGCGCAGCTCCTCCAGCGGGACGTGCCGGCCGTAGTGGCCGAGCACCATCGCCAGGGAGGCGGCGCCGCACTCGACGGCCTCCATCTGCAGCACGGTGGGGGTGCGGACCGTCTTGCGCCGGGACTTGGGCACGGCCCGCTTCGGCGGGGCGGCGCGGCGCCTGCCCCGTACCGGAGGCAGGGTGTCCTGGGGAGCGGTCACGGCAGGAGCCAATCGACGGGACGCTGATCGGCCATGCGGATGGAACCCGTGGCCAGGGTCATGGAGGAGAGGGGGAAGGGCGGCCCGTCCGCGGACGACCACTCGTAGCCGCTCTTCGTGTCGGGCGACGTGTCGAGCCGTACCAGCACGGCCACCGGGCGGCCCTTCCTGGTGAACTGCTCGCCCAGCTGGTCGTCCCCGAGGAACGCGGCGATCTGCTGGGCCGACTGGGCCATGCGGTCGACGGACCTCACATGGCCGTGCAGCACGCCGTACTGCTGGGCCGGCACCGACTGAACGGTGAGGTCGACGGCGGCGTTCGCGGGAATGGACGCGGCGGTCTCGGCGGGCACGTACACCGTCGCGTACAGCGGGTCGGAGGCGTGCTCGACCTTCTCCACCGCGGCGACGTTCGCCCCGGTGCGGATGATCTGGCCGATCGTGGCGGCGAGTTCGGTGATACGGCCCGCGGCGACCGTGCGGACCACCGACTCGCCCTGCTCGGTACGGACCTTGATCACGGGCGTGTTCGCGGGCAGCCGCTGGCCCTGCTCGGCGAGGATCGCGGTGACCTGTCCGGCCACCGGGCTCTGCAGGAGGTAACTGCCCTCCGCGTGTGTGAGGACGGCGGGCGCGCTGACCGTGGAGGCCACCGAGCCCGTGACGGCCCACACCGACGCGGCGGCCATGGCGACCACCGTCACGGTCAGGACCAGCCAGCCCTGGGGGCGGGCGAAGCGCACCGGGAGATCGAGCTCCTCGGGCGACTGCAGCTTGGCGAGGGCCTGCTGGCGGAACTGCACGGAACTTCCCTCACCTACTCCAGAAGAATCACGGCATCCGAGAGTCCCGGAACCGGGGAGCGGTTCCGGGACTCAGCGGTACAGGGGTGCGATCAGAGACCGGCGACCAGGTTCGTGACCGGGGCGGTGTTCAGGCCGGTGACACCCTCGACGGTGCCGACGGCCGTGCCGACCAGGCCGGAAACCGGGGCGATGCCGTCCACCAGGCCGGTCGCGGTGCCCACGGCGTTGATCTGCAGGCCACCGGACACGGCGTCGAGCTCGGCGTCCGAGATCTCGGCGGTCTCAACCTGGGGGGTGGAGTTCATGATGGAACTTCCCTTCGTATGGATATTCACAAGGGGGAGCGGCCCCTTCTGGGGACAGACGGTCGGCCGCGGTCCGCGAGCGCCGGGCAGCCCGTTGCCGGGACCCCTGGGGTGGCCCCCGCGGTGCAACGGATCAAAGCACGGCGGCGCGTGGCGATTCCAATCAACCACCGCTCTCACCTGGGCAATTGACGTTGCGAAGCGCTGATCCGTGCAGGCGTGCGCACGACTTGGCGCCGACTTCTTCACATGCTGCGCGGCATCGTCGCGCACGGCCTCTTGCCGCCCCGACAAGGAATGGGACAGTCCGGGTTCAATGACACGGCACCCGGTGCGGGCCTGTGCAGATCCGTCGTGCACGGTGACCCGCTTGCGCATTCGATGTGCAGATTCCCTGAAGCCAGGATTCGGCCCGGCGTGGCCAACCCAGGGTTACCGACCGGTAGCTCGCTGTGTCCACAATCGCCGGACGAGTCGATTTCTCTGCCCGGCCACGCTCGACAGGTGCCTTTGCCACCTATTTCACGCTTTCGCATACGCCAACTCAGCCAGTCGCAAAGTCCGTTGAACACCCCACCCGACACGCGCGTATCAACTGGCATCCAGGCGCCCCAGTCAGCTGTCGGACGGCGGCAACGGACCCCGTCCTCAGGAGGTCGAGAGTTGAGTCACAAACGCATACCCAAGCGCAAGGCCGCGATCGCGGTTGGAAGCGTGGCGGCGCTCGGAGCTGCGGCCCTTCTGCTGCCCAACGCCAACGCGTCCCAGACGGACCCGGCGTCGGGCGACACGCCGAAGACGTTCAAGGCGGCCGGTGTCTCCCTCGTCGCCAAGCAGCTCGCATCGCAGTTGGGTGACGCCTTCGCGGGCTCCTACTACAACGCGGAGAAGCAGCAGGTCGTCGTCAATGTGGTCGGTGACGACAGCAAAGTCGTCGACGCCGTCAGAAAGGCGGGCGCCGTCCCCCACCAGGTGCACAACAGCACCGCCACGCTCCAGGCCGCCGCCAAGACGCTGCGCACCAAGGCGACGATCCCCGGCACCGCGTGGTCCGTCGACCCCAAGACCAACGAGATCCGGGTCAGCGCCGACAGCACGGTCACCGGCTCCAGGTGGAACACGCTTGAGTCGACGGTCAAGAGCCTCGGCTCGGGGGTGGCGACCCTCAAGAAGTCGTCGGGCACCTTCAAGACCTTCGTGTCGGGCGGCGACGCCATCTTCGCGCAGGCGAACGGCGGCGGCGTCCGTTGCTCCCTCGGCTTCAACGTCACCGCGGGCGACGGCAGCCCGGCCTTCCTGACGGCCGGTCACTGCGGAGTCGCGGCGAAGCAGTGGTCCGACTCCCAGAACGGCCGGCCGATCGCCACCGTCGACCAGGCCACCTTCCCGGGCAACGGCGACTTCTCCCTCGTCAGGTACGACGACCCGAACACCCAGGCCCCGAGCGAGGTCAACGTCGGCAACGGGCAGACGGTCCAGATCACCCAGGCCGCGGACGCGGTGGTGGGCCAGCAGGTCTTCCGGATGGGCAGCACCACCGGGCTGCACGACGGGACGGTCACCGGGCTCGACGCCACCGTCAACTTCCAGAGCGAGACCGACCCGGGCGGCGTCGACACCGTCACCGGGCTCATCCAGACGAACGTCTGCGCCGAGGCCGGTGACAGCGGAGGCTCGCTGTTCACCCAGGACGGCAGCGCGATCGGCCTGACCTCGGGCGGCAGCGGCGACTGCACCGCCGGCGGCGAGACCTTCTTCCAGCCGGTGACCACGGCGCTGCAGGCGACCGGCGCGACGCTCGGCGCGGGCGGCGCGGGCGGCGCCGGCGACCAGAGCGGTGCCGGTGCGGGCGCAGGCGACCAGTCGGCGAGCCCGGGTGGCCAGCAGGGTGCCGGTGACCAGAGTGGTGCCGGCGCCGGCGCCGGTGACCAGAGCGGTGCGGGTGCTGCCGGCGCCGGTGACCAGAGCGGCGCCGGTCAGCAGTCGGCGAGCCCCGGTGATCAGTCGGGTGGGGCCGCCGACCAGTCCGGCAACGCCGGCGACCGGTCGGGCAGCGGCGTGGGCGACGGCTCCGGACTGGTGTCGAGCCACTGACCGGGAAGCACCAGCGGTTCCCCCGGTCGGTGGAACGGTCCGGCCCTCCGGCGGGAGGGCCGGACCGCTCCGTTTCCAGGCCCCCGGCTCCGTTTCCAGGCCGCCGGATCCGATTTCCAGCCCCCCGGCGGCGCTGCCCGCGCGGTCCGTGGGCGGCCCGTCACCCTGCGCAGTGGGCGCGCCGTTCCCCGCGCCCGCTCCGCCGCGCACCCGCGAGCCGCCGGTCCGTGCGCTCACAGGGGCTGCGCGAGCGCCCGGGACGCGCTCTAATTGCAGAGTGGGCAGTGAGGGCACTGCGGGACGCAGAACGAGAACGCTGCGCGCGGAACTTGCCCTCAAGACGCTCGCGGCGGACCTCGACCCGCGCGAGCGCCTGCGACGCGTGCTCGAGCAAGTGCTCGTCTTCACCGGAGCCACCCTCGCCGTCGTCTACAGCCCGGAGGACGGCGGCGACCAGCTGACCCTCACCGAGTCGGCCGGTGTGCCGCGCGCGCTGTACGGGCTGCGTGACGTCTACTCCCTCTCCGGCTCAGGCCCTGCCGCCGAGGTGCACCGCTCCGGGCAGGCCCGCTGGCTCACCCCCGAGGACATCGGTCGCTGCGCCGACGCGCGCCGGATGCCCGCCGGAGACTTCTCCCTGGCCGTCCTGCCGCTGCGCGGCGGGGGATGCCTGGCCGCCGTCAGCGACGGCCCGGACGGCTTCGACACCGACGACCGCGCGTGTCTGGAGCTCTTCGCCGAGGCCGTCACCTGCCCGCCTCCGGGCGCGGCCGACACCGGTGGGCTGCCCGGCAGCTCCTTCACGCTCGACATGGACAGCGGCCGGGTGCAGGTCGACGACGAGATGCTGGGGCTGTTCGGCATCGACACCGGCGAGTTCGACGGCCGTGTGGAGACCCTGCTCGCCCGGACCGTTCCGGAGGACCTGCCCTCCGTGATGTCCGTCGTAGAGGCCGACCACATGTCCATCGGCGACCGCGAACTGGAGTTCCGCATCCTCCAGCCCTCCGGCGAGCCGAGGTGGCTGCGGCTGCGCGGACGCCTGCAGCCCGCCGGGGAGGGACACCCGGTCCGGCTCGTCGGCACGGTCACCGACGCGTCCCAACTGCGCCCCGGCGTCAGCGACGTCACCCGTATCCAGCGGCTGGCTGCCGCCCTCGCCACCGCCGGCACCGTCCGAGACGTCAGCAGGGCCGTGGTCGCCGCCCTGCGGGGCCCTCTGCGGGCGGACCGCATCGCACTCGCCGAGCTGGAGTCCGACCGCCTCGTCGTCACCGTCCTGGACCCGCCCGAACCGGAGGCCTGGCCGGAGCTGTGGCGCACCGAGTGGCGCTCGGAGTGGCCGGACGCGCCCGTCCGCGCCATGCCGACCCTCGCCACGGCCCTCAGGGAAGGCCGCGCCGCGATCTGGCCCGCAGGCACCCCCCTGGAACCCGCGCTCGCCGAGGTCGGCCCCGGCGGTCTCGCCGTGCTGCCGCTGCCCGCCGGCGGGCGCATGGCGGGCGCCTGCCTCGTCGGCTGGGACAGCCCGCACGACTTCGGCCCCGACGAGCGCGCCCTGCTCACCGCCGTCGCCGGTCTCGCCGGGCAGGCGCTGATGCGCGCCCACGCCTTCGACGCCGAGCACGAGCTGATCGGCATGCTCCAGCGCGCCCTCCTGCCGCGTCGCCTGCCCGCGCTGCCCGGAGCCGTCGCCGTCGCACGCTACCTGCCCACCACCGCCGGTCTGGAGCTCGGCGGCGACTGGTACGACGTGATCCCGCTGCCCGACAACCACGTCGCCCTCGTCATCGGCGACGTCCAGGGCCACAGCGCCGGGGCGGCCACCCTGATGGGCCAGATGCGGACGGCGCTGCGCGCGTACGCGGCCGAGGGGCACCCCCCTGACGTCGTCGTCTCGCACGCCAACCGGCTCCTCGTGGACATGGAGTCCGACCTCTTCGCGACCTGCTGCTACGTCGACGTCGACATGGAGCAGGGCACCGCCTGGTGCGTCCGCGCAGGGCACCTCCCGCCCCTGCTGCGCCAGCCGGACGGCAGCACCGAGATCACCGAGTCGGAGGGCGGACCGCCCCTCGGGGTCGTCACCCAGGCCGACTACCCGATGAGCCCGCTCAGGCTGCAGCCCGGCACGGTCATCGCCCTCACCACGGACGGCCTGGTCGAGTCGGCCGAGGTCGACATCGAGGACGGCCTCGCGCGGATCGCCGGCGAGCTGTCCGCCGCCGACCCCGCGCACCTCGGACTCGTCGCGGACGCGCTGCTCGCCGAGGCCAACCGCAGCGACGACGTGGCGCTGCTCCTCGTGCGCTACGACGGCATGGAGATGCTCCCGCTGCGTGAGAGCTGGACGGTGTGGCGCGTTCCCGAAGCGGTCCGGCACGCCCGCCGCTTCACCCGACGCACCCTGCGGTCCTGGGGCGTGCCGGAGGAGGCCGACACGGTGCTCCTCGTCGTCTCCGAACTCGTCACCAACGCCCTCGTCCACACCGACGGCCAGGTCCGGCTCGACCTCACCCTGTCCAACCACCGGCTGCGTGTCGCGGTCGCCGACTCCTCTCCGCGCACGCCCGTCAAGCCGACCAGCATCGGCTGGGAGGCGACGGGCGGCCGTGGCATCCTGCTCGTCGAAGCCATGTCCGACACGTGGGGGACACTCCCGGTCAGCGGCGGCAAGCAGGTGTGGGCGGACATCGTCCTGGAGCACTCACCGGCCGACGCACAGACCTGACCCGGATGACACCCTGGTGTCGTGCGTCTGCTCATGATGTCCGACACCCACCTCCCCAAGCGCGCGAAGGCACTGCCCGCGCCGCTGCTCGCCGAACTCCCGCGCGCCGACGTCGTGATCCACGCCGGCGACTGGGTGGACGTCGCGACGCTCGACCTGCTGCAGAGCAGGTCCGCCCGGCTGATCGGCGTGTACGGCAACAACGACGGCCCGGCCCTGCGCGCCCGGCTCCCGGAAGTGGCCCGCGCCGACCTCGACGGCCTGCGCCTCGGCGTCGTCCACGAGACGGGATCCGCCCAGGGCCGGGAACGCCGCTGCGCCGACCGGTTCCCCGATCTCGACGTGCTGGTGTTCGGCCACAGCCACATCCCCTGGGACACCACCACGGACACCGGCCTGCGCCTGCTCAACCCCGGCTCCCCGACCGACCGCCGCCGCCAGCCCCACTGCACGTACATGACGGCCAGCGTGACCGGCGGCGAACTGACGGACGTCCGGCTGCACCGGCTGCCCCCGCGCGGAAAACCAGTGGAGTCCTGACAGCCCGTTTGGGTGAGATGGGCCGGTGCTGATCGATACCGACCTCGTACGCCGTCTGCTGGCGGCCCAGTTCCCGCAGTGGGCCCACCTCCCGATCACCCCCGTCCCGGCCTCAGGCATGGACAACGCGACGTTCCGCCTCGGTGAGGAGCTGTCCGTACGCCTCCCGCGCTACCCGCACTGGGCCGGTCAGGTCGAGCGGGAGCAGACCTGGCTGCCCCGGCTCGCGCCCCATCTGCCGCTGCCCGTCAGCGAACCCGTCGCCAGAGGAGAGCCCGGCGAGGGGTACCCCCACCCGTGGTCCCTCTACCGCTGGCTGGACGGCGAGACGGCCACCCCGGAAGGCCTCGCCGACCCCCGCCGCACCGCGCTCGAACTGGCGGCGTTCCTGACCGCGCTTCAGGCGATCGACCCGACGGGCGGTCCCACTCCCGAGCAGAGCAACGCCTTCCGGGGCGTGCCGATGGGCGACGAGCGGGACTCGCTCGCGTCCGAGGCACGGGTGCGGCCCAAGATCGAGGCGCTCGAGCGGTCCGGTCTGATCGACGCCGACGCGGTGACGGAGGTCTGGGAGGCGGCCCTCGCCGCACCCGCCTGGCACCGGCCGCCCGTCTGGGTCCACGGCGACCTCGCCGTCGGCAACCTCCTCGCCGTGGACGGCCGGCTGAGCGCGGTCATCGACTTCGGCACCCTCGCCGTGGGCGACCCGGCGGTCGACCTGCTCGCCGCCTGGAAGTTCCTGCCGGACGAGGTGCGCGGCGACTTCCGCAAGGCGCTCGACGTGGATGACGCCACCTGGGCCCGTGGCCGGGGCTGGGCCCTCGCGGGCTCCCTGCCGGTGCCGGACGACCCCTACTTCCGGCAGAACCCGGCCAGGGTGCGCACCGCCCTGCACCATCTGGAGCAGCTCATCGCCGACCACAGGAGTGAGCGCGCCTGAAAATCCGTTGCCGTCACCGCCGCGGTCCTGCTGGACTGCACGGGACAGAGACGTCGAAACCAAGGAGCCCCCATGCGCGCAGCGTTCATGTCCACCCAGCAAGGAACCAGCACCCTCCCTAAGGACATGACGCTCTGTGCCCACGCTGAACCTGGGAATCCTCGCGCACGTAGACGCGGGTAAGACAAGCCTCACCGAGCGGCTGCTGCACGCCGCCGGAGTGATCGACGAGATCGGCAGCGTCGACGACGGCAGCACCCAGACCGACACCCTCGCGCTGGAGAGACAGCGCGGCATCACCATCAAGTCCGCCGTGGTCTCGTTCACGCTCGACGACGTCACCGTCAACCTGATCGACACCCCCGGCCACCCCGACTTCATCGCCGAGGTCGAGCGGGTGCTGGGTGTGCTCGACGGCGCGGTGCTCGTCGTCTCCGCGGTGGAGGGCGTCCAGGCCCAGACACGCATCCTGATGCGCACCCTGCGACGGCTGCGGATCCCCACCCTCGTCTTCGTCAACAAGATCGACCGCGGCGGCGCGCAGGACGGCCGGACCCTCACCGCCCTGGCCGAGCGCCTCACCCCGTCGGTGGTCCCGATGGGACGGCCCTACGGACTCGGCACACGCGACGCGCACGTGGTGCCGTACGACACCCACGACACCGCGTTCACCGCACGGCTGCTCGACGTCCTCGCCGAGCACGACGAGGGGCTGCTGGCCGCGTACGTCGAGGACGCGGTCTCCTACGAAGGGCTGCGCCGCGCCCTCGTGGAGCAGACCCGGCGGGCACTGGTACACCCCGTGTTCTTCGGCTCGGCGATCACGGGAGCGGGTGTGGGCGAGCTGATCGGCGGTCTCACGGAACTGCTGCCGGCCGTCGAGGGCGACACCGAGGGGCCTGCCTCCGGCACCGTCTTCAAGGTCGAGCGGGGACCGGCGGGGGAGAAGATCGCCTACGCGCGGGTGTTCTCCGGGACCCTGCGGACCCGTGACCGGCTGGTCTTCCGGGACGGACGAGAGGGCAAGGTCACCGCGATCAGCGTCTTCGACCGGGGCGGAGCGGACCGCGTGGCATCGGTGACGGCGGGCCGCATCGGCAAGTTGTGGGGCCTGACCGACGTCCGTATCGGCGACACCTTCGGCGAGGCGCCGCGCGCGGAGCCGCCGGGGCACCACTTCTCGCCGCCCACCCTGGAGACCGTCGTCGTCCCCGCCCGCCCGCGCGACAGGGGAGCGCTGCACCTCGCGCTCACCCAGCTCGCCGAACAGGACCCGCTCATCGCGCTGCGGCAGGACGAGCTCCGCCAGGAGATCTCCGTCTCGCTGTACGGCGAGGTCCAGAAGGAGGTCATCCAGGCGACCCTCGCCGAGGAGTACGGACTTGCGGTCACCTTCCGCGAGACGACGCCGCTGTGTGTCGAACGGCCTGTCGGCACGGGCGCGGCGGTCGAGTTCAACAAGAAGGATCCCAACCCCTTCCTGGCCACCGTGGGTCTGCGTATCGACCCCGCCCCGGTCGGCTCGGGCGTCACGTTCCGTCTGGAGGTGGAGCTCGGTTCGATGCCGTACGCCTTCTTCAAGGCGGTGGAGGACACGGTGAACGAGACCCTGAGGCAGGGCCTGCACGGCTGGCAGGTGACCGACTGCACGGTCACCATGACGCACTCGGGCTACTCCGCGCGGCAGAGCCACGCCCACCAGGGCTTCGACAAGAGCATGTCGAGCACGGGTGCGGACTTCCGGGGCCTGACCCCGCTGGTCGTGATGACCGCGCTCAGTCGGGCGGGCACCCGGGTGTACGAGCCGATGCACCGCTTCCGGATCGAGGCCCCGGCGGACACGCTCGGCGCGCTGCTGCCGGCTCTCACCCGGTTGCGCGCGGCCCCGGGGACCACCTCACTGCGCGGGCGTGCCTGTGTTCTCGAGGGCCGGGTGCCGGCCGCCCAGGTGCACGAACTTGAGCAGACGCTGCCGGGGCTGACCCGCGGCGAGGGCGAGCTGGAGTCCGCGTTCGACGACTACGCCCCGGTGACCGGTGGCGCGGTACCGAGCCGCCCGCGCACCGACAACAACCCGCTCGACCGGGAGGAGTACCTGCTGCGGGTGATGCGGAGGGTGCCGGGGCGAGCGGCGGGGGTGCCGTCATGAGACGCGACGAACGCACCGGAGGGCGCACGGGTGTTGACATAGGCGGTAAATCGCCCTGAGTGTAATGTACATGGCAAAGTTACGTGTGCGTCTGTGCGGCGTTCTCGTGGCTCTCACCGGCCTCCTGGCGGCCCCGGGCGCACGGCCCGCGGCCGCCGACTCCCTTCCCGACTCCCTCTGGTTCGACGCCCAGGCGTCCGCCACCCTCACCGTCCAGGGCGGCCGCCTCACCGACGGCCTCGGCCGCGAGGTCGTGCTGCGCGGCTACAACGTCTCCGGCGAGACCAAGCTGGAGGAGAACAGCGGACTGCCGTTCGCCTCCGTCGTCGACGCCCGGAAGTCGGCGACCGCCCTGCGCACCCTCGGCGGCGGCAACACGGTCCGCTTCCTGCTCTCCTGGGCCCACGCCGAGCCGGTGCGCGGCCAGGTCGACACGGCCTACCTGGCCGCCGTCACCGACCAGATGCGCGCGTTCCTCGACGCCGGTATCCGTGTCTACCCCGATTTTCATCAGGACCTCTACTCCCGTCACCTCTTCAACCAGGGCAGTTGGTACACCGGCGACGGCGCGCCCAAGTGGGCGGTGGATGCCGGGAACTACCCCGCCGAGTCCTGCGGGATCTGCCTGTTCTGGGGTCAGAACATCACCCAGAACCAGGCGGTGACGAAGGCGTCGTACGACTTCTGGCACAACGCGAACGGGGTGCAGGACGCCTTCCTCGCCACCGCGCAGAAGACGATGACGTACATCCAGCAGCACCTGGCCGAGGACGAGTTCGTGCGAGTCGTCGGGTTCGACCCCTTCAACGAGCCCTATGCGGGCACCTACGACGGCGGGCAGAGCAGCCGCACCTGGGAACGGGACGTGCTCTGGCCGTTCTACGCGAGGTTCCGCGCGCGAATGGACGCGGCAGGCTGGCGGGACAAGCCCGCCCTCGTGGAGCCCAACCTCTTCTGGAACGCCAACATAGCCGGCCAGAAGCAGGAGGGCGGACTCCTCGACGCCGGCACGATCGGCCCCCGGTACGTCTTCAACACCCACTTCTACGACCAGAAGGCCATCTCCGGCATCCTCATGTGGGGCAAGGCGGGCGACGGGCAGTACGCGACGGACTTCGGCACGGTGCGCGACCGGGCCGGCGCCCTGGGCACGTCCGCGATCGTCAGCGAGTTCGGCCACCTGCTGTCCGGCTCGGTCGCCGACAAGGCGCCGACCGTGCTGAAGGCGATGTACCAGGCGCTCGACTCCCGTGTGAAGGGCGCGAGGTGGTGGTCGGACCCGGCGGACTCCGGCCCGGTGCTCTCCGGCACGCAGTGGCAGTGGGACCTCTACAACGGCCGCCACCACGAGCTGATGAACGGCAACCCCGACAAGGTCCTCACCTCCGGTGACGCCTGGAACGACGAGGACCTCTCCGCCGTCGCCCTCGACGGCTCGGGCACCCCGGTGCTGCGCCAGGACGCCCGGTTGCTGGACCGGCTCTACCCGAGCGCGACCGCCGGTACGACGGTGGCCTTCACCTACGAGGACCGCTCCCGGGACGGCTCGACGACCCTGACCTGGAACCCGGTGCCGAGCTCGCTGCCGAACGTGGCGCGGCTGGTGGGCTCGGGGCAGTACGGCCTGCTGGTGTGGCGCTCGAACGGATCGGCGGCGCCCACGGAACTGCACCTGCCGGCCTCCTTCCCGGCCGCGTCCACCACCGTGGTGTCCGACCTCGGCGCCACCGCGGGGCTGCCCGCCTACACCAGGTCGACCCCGGTCGCCGTGGCGAACGAGGCGGGCGGCACGGGCAGCAAACGGCTCCTGCTGACCGCCTCCGACACGGGTGCCGTGCACTACGCGCTGGTCACGAACGGGGCCACGGCTCCGTCCGCGTCCCTGTTGAGCGCGGCGCGGACGGAGCTCGCGGCGTGGGCGGCGAAGGAGTTCAGCTAGCGGACGGGCCGGTCCAGTCGGCGGGGACGTGCGCGAGGCGCACCCGCTGCGGGTGGTCTCCGACCGGGACGGAGACCACCTTCTGGCCCGTCGCGAAGTCGATCGCGGTGACCTGGTCGGCGCCGCTCTCCGAGATGATGCAGTCCTTGCCGTCACCGCTCACCGTGGCCCAGTAGGGCTTGGAGGCGGTGACGAGCGGGCCCTCCTGGAGGGTGGCGCGGTCCACCACGGTCGCGTAGTCGTCCATCGTGCCCGCGACGCACAGCTTGGTGCCCGCCGGGTTCATCGAAATGCCGTGGTGGCGGGAGTCGTTGACCCAGGTCGTACGGTCCTCGCTGGTCGCCGGGTTCTTCGGCAGGGTCCTCACCCGGGTGATCCTGTCGGTGGCGACGTCGTACTCCAGGAAGCCGTTGAAGAACGACACCTGGAAGTAGAGCTTCGACTCGTCGGGGGTGAAGACGGCGGGCCGGACCGCGTCGGAGAAGTTCTTGAGCCCGATCGCGTCCAGCCGGTCGCGCATGTCGATGATCTTCACCTGTTTGAAGGTGGTGGCGTCCACGACCGTGATGTGTCGGTCGCCCTTCGTCCAGTCCAGGGACGGGTCGTCGAGCGAGGTGTTGACGTCGCCGATCGCCATGTTCCAGATGTACTTGCCGTCCTTGGTGAAGATGTTCTCGTGCGGCTTGTCACCGGTGGTGAACTCGCCCAGCTCCTTACCGGTGTCGATGTCGAGCACCTGCACCTTGTTGGCGGTGGAGGCGGAGACGGCGACCCGTGTGCCGTCGGGGGAGACCGCCATGTGGTCGGCTCGGTAACCCGCCACGGGGAACCGCCAGTTGATCTTCCCGGTGGCGAGGTCGATGGAGACGACGTCCGCGAAGCTCGGCCGGGAGACGACCATCGACCTGCCGTCGGGCGTGGAGTACATGTCGTCCACGAACTGGTCGTGGCCCTCGCCGACGCTGTTGCGGATGGCCATGAAGTAGATCCACTTGATGGGATCGGCGTTGATCTCCTTCAGGCGCGCCTCCTTGTCGGGGATCACGTTGATGCGGCCGATCCTCGCGAAGTCGCCGCTGGACTTGATGACATCGGCGGTGCCGTCCCAGTTGTTGCCCACGAACATCACCTCGCGCAGCGCGGCGGAGGAGTCCTGCGCGGCGGCGGCCGTCGCGGTGCCGCCCGTGGTCAGGGCGAGAGCGGCGGCCAAGGAGAAGAGGTGCCGGGATCTGAGAACAGGCATGGTGGGGTCCCTGTCTTGGGGCGGAAGTCTGAACACGCTTGGGTTCAAAGTGACTTACTGGAAAGTAAGGAAGGGGCGACCCTCTTCACAAGACTCCGCGCACGACAAAATTGAGCGACAGGCGAACGGATCATCGAACGGTGAGGGGGAGCGGGTGGCGGGCAGGCTCAAGCAGCCGACGGGCCGGTACGGCGGCAGGACGGCCGAGGAGCGGCAGGCCGAGCGACGCCGGCGGTTCCTGGAGGCGGGCCTCCAGCTGTTCGGCGCCGGCCCCGGCTACCGGTCCACCACGGTGGCCGCGCTGAGCGAGGCGGCGGGGCTGTCGACACGGCAGTTCTACGAGGAGTTCCACACCTTGGAGGACGTGCTGGCCGCGCTGCACCTCCAGGTCAACGACTGGGCGGAACAGGCCGCGACCGCCGCCCTCGCCGAGGCCGGCGACCTGCCGCTCGCCGAGCGCGCCGCCGCGGTGTTCAGGGCCTACGCGGCCAACGTCACCTCCGACCCGCGCCGGATCCGTATCGCCTTCGTCGAGATCATCGGCGTCAGCCCCCGCCTCGAGGAGCAGCGGCTCGAACGCCGCTCCCGTTGGGTGGACTTCATCCGTGCGGAGGCCGCCCGGGCGGCCGCGCGCGGTGAGGCGGCACCGCGCGACTACCGGCTCGCGGCCACCGCGTTCATCGGCAGCGTCAACGGTCTGCTCCACGACTGGCGAGCCGGCTGGGTGGACGCCACCCTGGACGAGATCGTGGACGAACTGGTCCGCCAACTCCTGGCCATCCTGCGCCCGCCGGACTGGCCGCCGGACGCCTGAACCCACCGCTCCCTCGAGAACCCGCCGGACTCCGGTGCGCGTCCCCGCCGACGCGAAGGGGCTGTGGCCGATCGGCGCGGTCACCGGCCGGATGGGCCGCGCTGTACAGCGCCTGGATGCGGTGATCTCGTCGCTCGTCCAGGCGGACCAGGAGCGGATCGCCGGCCCGCACCCCGACCGCACGCCCCATGCTTCCTGCGCCGCTGTCAGCGACCCGGACGGCAACGGCGGCAACGGCCGGCTGCTGCAGGAGATCACGGAACGTCTGCCCGGCCGGTGACAGGATCGTCCCGGTGGTCGTGTCCTGAGGGGCGGTGCGCCAGGGCTCGGGTCCGTGCGGTGACTTCGTCCGCGGACACCGCGCACCGGCGGACGAGCACGTCCTCCAGGGCGGCCAGCCAGAGGCGGTAGTAGTTGTAGGACTCCTTCGGCGCCGAGGTGGTCTCCCATGCTCTGATGCGGGCGATCAGCGCGGCTTGGAATTCCGGCCAGGTGACAGTGCCCGCCTCGTACAAGCTGACGGCCATGCCGAAGGCGCGGCTCTCCCACGGCTCGGCGAACACCAACTCCCCGTTGGAGCGCGGCGGTGCGGCCGGCCCCTCGATGTCCAGCGGCGCGCTCATGGTGCCGTCACCTTGGCCACCCCGACCATCGCGTCCCGCGTCACCAGGGGTACGAGCTCCTCCTCGGACAGGTTGGCTCCTCCACGTGTTCGCCGCGCAGGTTGCGGGCGCGGGCGTCGATCGCGCCCGCGGCCAGGGTGGCGCTCTCGGTGAGCATCAGCTCCGCGCCGTTGAGCCGGCGTCCGAAGTAGCCCTCGTCCAGGTAGGCGGCTCGGTCCAGGCGCTCGTGCGCGTGCCGGAAGGCGTCCGGGTGGTCCAGCGGGCCATCGTCGCAGCTCCACCGCCGCGCGGCCGCAGGTGGCCGTGATCCGCCTACTCGTCCCAGGCCTGGACGAGAACCTGCTCGGTGATCCTGCCGTTCCGCAGCGACGCCATCGAACTGGCCAGCACCCGCACGCCGTCCGGGTACTCGCAGGACTCGGTGAACGCGACATGGTCGCCCTGGACGACGCACTGGTCCAGGTGGTGGGTCATGTCGCGGCTGTAGACGTCGCTGAGCATCTCGCTGATCTGGTCCCGGCCGTGCAGGACCTTGGGGTGGCTGGGCTGGGTGTTGCGGTCGACGACGCGTATCTCCGCGTCGTCCGCGTACAGCGACAGCAGAGCCGCCGTGTCTTCTCCTTCGATGCCCCGGCGCAGAGCCTCCGTGTCGAAGCCGGCGCCTGCCGCGGTGCCCATGGTGACCTCCTTCGACCTCCTTGGAAGGCCGTGGCCCGGCGAGCGGCGGGCCGCTTGAGGGCCTCTGCTTCGAGCCTCCCCCCGGCGCGCGGCACCGGCAAACGCGCCGGGGCCGGTGCACCTCTCGGGTGAGCGGCGCCGGGGGCCCGTGACCGCGAGCCGCGGGGTGCCGTTGCTGAAGGCATGTTCTCAACACGACGCATCGTCGCAGCGGTCGGTCTCGCCGTGGGCGCAGCCGGTCTCGGCGCGCCGCCGGCCACCGCGGCGACCGCAGGCACCCCGGACGCCGGCAGGCTCAACCCGGTCACCGTGCTCGACTCACTGGCCCGCAGCGGGGTCCCCGCGGAGCACCGGAACGAGATCCCCCGGCTGTCCGGCCAACTGTCGGGCCTGAACCATCTGCACGACCTCAACCAGCTCCACCAGGCCACCGATCTGGCCGCACCCGTCACGGGGCTGCTCCCGGCCGTCCGGTAGCGCGGCGACGGCGCAAGGCCCCCGGTCGTCGACGGCCGGGGGCCTTGACATTCCCCCGGGTCCGCCGGAGCATCGCGGTGATCAGTGAATAGGCTTTCACTATGCGAACAGGGGAAACCGTCGTGCCCGTCTCCCGCGAACTGTTGATCGGCGGCAAGGACGTGCCCGCCGCGTCCGGCCGCACCACGGCCGACGTCAACCCCTACACCGGTGATGTCTACGCCACGGTGGCGGCCGCCGGCCCGGAGGACGTCCGACGCGCGGTGGACGCGGCGGACGCGGCCTTCCCCGCCTGGGCGGCCCTGGCACCCTTCGCCCGTCGCGCGATCTTCCTCAAGGCGGCCGACCTGCTGGACGCCCGTGGCGAACAGGTGGCCGAGATCATGGCGCACGAGGCGGGCGGCACCCGGCCCTGGGCCCACTTCAACGTGGCCCTCGCCGCGAACATCCTGCGCGAGGCGGCAGCCGCGATCACCGCCCCGCGCGGTGAGGTCCTCAGCGCCCAGGAGGTGGGCGCGCTCGGACTCGCGGTGCGTGAACCGCTGGGCGTGGTGGCCGCGTTCGCCCCGTGGAACGCGCCGGTCATCCTCGGCGTACGGGCCGTGGCGGCGCCGCTCGCCGCGGGCAACACGGTGGTCGTCAAGCCCAGCGAGGACGCGCCGATCGCCTGTGGGCTGCTGGTCGCGGACGTGCTGCGCGAGGCCGGGCTGCCGGACGGCGTTCTGAACGTGGTCACCAACGACCGCGAGGACGCGGCCGAGATCGCCGAGGCGCTGATCGGCGACGAGCGGGTGCGGGCGGTCAACTTCACCGGCTCGACGGGCGTGGGCCGGATCATCGGTGAACTGGCCGCGCGCCACCTCAAGCCCGCCGTCCTCGAACTGGGCGGCAAGAACGCGGTCATCGTGCTGGACGACGCCGACGTGGACTACGCCGTCGACGCGGTCACCTTCAGCGTGTTCATGAACGCCGGGCAGATCTGCATGTCCGGGGACCGGATCCTCGTCCACGAGTCCCTCGCCGAGGAGTTCACGGAGAAGTTCACCGCCAAGGCGGCCTCGCTGCGGGCAGGTGATCCGGCGCATCCGCAGACCGTGGTCGGGCCGCTGGTCAGCCCGACGGCCGCGCAGCGGGTGGCCGGCCTGGTGCGGGACGCGGTGGCCAAGGGGGCCGAGGTCCTCGTCGGAGGGGAGCCCGAGGGTGCGGTGCACCCGGCGACCGTCCTCACCGGTGTGGGGAAGGATGCGGAGCTGTACCACGCCGAGTCGTTCGGCCCGGTGTGCGTGCTGCAGACATTCGCCGACGACGACATCGCGGCCGACCTCGCCAACGACACCGAGAACGGGCTGACCTGCGGCATCATCACCGAGAACGCCACCCACGGGCTGGCCGTCGCACGCCGGGTGCGCACCGGCATCGTGCACATCAACGACCAGTCGGTGGCCGACGAACCGCACGCGCCCTTCGGCGGAGTGAAAGCCTCCGGTTACGGCCGCTTCGGCGGACGCTGGGGCATCGAGGCGTTCTCCAACACCCGCTGGGTCACCATCGCCACGCAGCACGCCCACTACCCCTTCTGACCTCGCTCACCTCCGCTTCTCGCCCGCCCCGGCCCGCCATGCACGCCGGGGCGGGCCCCCTGTCCTTCGACGAACGGCTGAATCCCGGCCTTGATCTCCGCAGCTTTTAAGGCAGTCGCTTGACTGGCCCCGGTGGCTGGGATTGCCTGACGGCGTGGGGGCCGCCGGATCGGAGGAGAAGCCGTGACCGTTCCCCAGCAGCCGCTGAGCTACCCCTTGTCGAGCGCCGGCGCACTGGAGCCGCCCGCCGAATGGGCCGCACTGCGGCGTGAGTGCCCCGTCGCCCGGGTGAGGCTGCCCAGCGGCGACGAGGCATCGCTGCTGACGCGCTACGAGGACGTCAAACAGGTCCTGTCCGACGAGCGGTTCACCCGCCGGCTGGACGCCGACGACGCGGCCCGCATCACGGCCACCGAGTCGGGCGGAGTGTTCAGCAACGAGATGGCCCTGGCGATCCCGCAGAGCGGCGAGGCGCACCGGCGCTGGCGCCGGATGGTGACCAAGTGGTTCACCGCCAAGCGGATGGCCGCGCTGCGGCCGGGCATCGAGGCGATGGCCGACCGGCTCGTCGACGCCATGGTCGAGGGCGGCCGGCCCGCGGACCTCAAGGCGAGCCTCGCCTTCCCGCTGCCCGTGTGGGTGATCTGCGACCTGCTCGGCGTCCCCGACTCGGACCGGGACCGGTTCTCGTACTGGTCCGATGCCCTGCTCAACCTCACCCGCTACACCCAGGAGGAGGTCGACGAGGCGGAGGCCGAGTTCAACGCCTACATGACCGAGCACCTCGCCGCCGAGCGGGCCGCGCCCGGGGACGACCTGCTCGGCGAACTGATCGTCGCCACCGGACCCGACGGCTACCGGATGTCCGACGGGGAACTGGTCGCCACGGGCAGGGGCCTGCTGGTCGCCGGGCACGAGACCACCGCCAACATGATCGGGAAGATGGTGGCCATGCTGCTGTCCGACCGGAGCCGCTGGGAGCGGCTGCTGGCGGACCGCTCGCTGGTGCGCTTGGCGGTGGAGGAGGCGCTGCGGTTCGACGCCAACGCCGGGATCGGGATGCCGCGCTACATCGGAGAGGAGGTCGAGGTCGGCGGCACCGTCCTGCCGCGCGGCACGACCGTGATGTGCAGCATGGCCGCCGCCAACCGGGACGAGACCGCCTTCGCGGACGCCGATGAGATGGCACTCGACCGAAGCCCCAACCCGCATCTGGCCTTCGGCGTCGGCGCGCACTCCTGCCTGGGTCAGGCCCTGGCCCGTACCGAACTGCAGACCGTCCTCGACGTGCTGTTGCGTAGGCTTCCCAGCCTGGACCTCGCCGTTGCGGCCGAGGACCTGCGGCGGCTCGAGGGACTGGTCGTCGGAGGGTTGAGCGAAGTCCCCGTACGGTGGTGATCACGGCCGGCAGGGCGGTACGGGCGGAGCAGGCGAGTGCCACCCGGACGCTGATCCTGAGCGTGGCGGAGCGGCTGTTCGCGGAGCGCGGGGTCCACGCCGTGTCCAACCGTCAGGTCAGCGAGGCCGCCGGCCAGGGCAACAACGCGGCGGTCGGCTACCACTTCGGCACCAAGGCCGACCTGGTGCGCGCGATCGTACGGCGGCACGCCGACCGCATCGAGGAGATCCGCCTGCGCCTGCTGGACGACACGCGCGGCTCCACGGACGTACGGGACTGGGCGTCCTGCCTGGTGCGCCCCATGGCCGAGCACCTGGCGGCGCTGGGCGGCCCCACCTGGTTCGCGCGGTTCTGCGCCCAGGTGATGACCGACCCGGCCATGCGCGCCATCGTGATCGAGGAGTCCCTGACCTCCCCGTCGCTGCGCGAGGTGCTCGACGGCCTGGACCGCTGCCTTCCCGACCTCCCCCCGGAGATCAGGGCCGAACGCGGTGACATGACCCGCGAGTTGATCCTGCACATGCCCGCGGAACGGGAACGCGCCCTCGCCGACGGCATGCCCACCTCGCGAGCCACCTGGCACGACGCCGCCACCGGCCTGACCGACGCGATCGTCGGCCTCTGGCTGGCTCCCGCGACCCGGGACGGGTGACTGACCCGCGACGGGTGACGACTCCGGTCGCCGCCTCCCAGTACGCCTGGGTTTCGCCATGAGCGACTCCGGCCCGGCCGCCGGCCGCCGTCGCAGCGTGTCAGCCGTGCCCCTCGCGCTCCCCGTGGTGGTGGTGCTCGCAGCAGATGCGGGGGCCGTGCGACGGCCGGTCGTCCCGCGGGGCGTCAGCCGCTCCGGCCTGTGCCAGGCACTCCGCCCGCTGGGCCGTCTCGACCATCCTGTGGCTGTCCGACGCGGCGTTGGCCAGGCTCGCGCAGCACACCGTCAGCAACAGGGCGCCCGCGACGAACGGCAGGGTCCGTCGTGGGGGAGGCGGCGCGAGCAACGCCCGTACGCGCTGGGGTACCGCGCCCCCGGTCGCGGAGAGTACGGCCGGGCGCGAGGCGTCGGCGGACGCCAGGGCCGCCTGTCCCACCGCACGGGCGACGACCGTACGGCTGCCGATCCGCGCCGCGGCCTCCTCGTCGGCCCACCGCTCGAGCACGAAGCCGCCCGCGTCGGCCAGTGGGCGCAGCAGCGGATTGACGGCCGCGGTGAGCCGCCACACGGTCTGGAACAGATGGTGCCTGCCGCGCAGGTGGGCCCGCTCGTGCGCCAGCAGGGCCTCCCGTTCGCCGTCGCCGAGGCAGCGCAGCATGCCCCGGGACACCACGATCCGTCCGGGCGTGCCCGGCAGTGCGAAGGCCTGCGGCATGTCGTCGTCGAGCACGGCAAGTTCCGTGTCGCCGGGCAGCCGCGCGCACTCCCGCCGGGCCCACGCGACCCGGCGGGCCTGTCGCACGGCGGCGACGGCCAGCGACACGACGCCCGCGGCCAGGGCGAGGGCGCTGACCGCCGCGACGGCCAGCGACACCGGGTCCTCGGCGCGCAGCGCGGACACCGACCAGCGTCCCTCCGCGGCGACCTCGGGGATCTGGGCGAGGCCGGTGAACGCCAGCAGGGCCAGCGACCCCATCCAGCCCGCCGCCGTCACCAACGCCGCGCACGCCAGCGCCCAGGCGGCCGGGCGCGGCGCGAGGGTGCGGGCCGGCCGGGGTGCGAGCACCGTGAGCGCGGCGGTGACCAGGAACGGGACGTAGACGCTGATCAGCACCGGCTCAGCGCCCCTCGGGCTGGTGCCCGTCGTGTCCGGCGAGCAGCCGCTGCAGCAACTGCTCGTCCTCCTCGGACAGTTCGGAGACGAACCGGGTCAGCACCGCCTCGCGGTCGGCGCCGCCCTCCAGCAGCGTGTGCATCCGTTCGGCGGTGTGGGACGCCTCGTCCCGGGCCGGTGCGTACGCATAGCCGCGCCCCTCGCGGTGCCGTACGAGCATGCCCTTGTCGTACAGCCGGGACAGGATCGTCAGCACGGTCGTGTACGCCAGGTCGCCCGGCAGCCGCTCGCGGACCTCACGTGCGGTCAGTGGACCGTCGGCCGCCCAGAGGGCCGCCAGCACACCGCTCTCCAGTTCTCCACGCGCCCGCCTGCCGGATGCCCCGCCGGACTCCGGGTTCCTCCGGTCGTGCACCGTGGTTCACCTCCCCTTTCCGCTCGGCCCACAGACTACCGGGCGAGCTACTACTAGTTGTAGGAAGTATGCTCCGGGCTTCGAACCGTGAACTACTACATGTTGTAGAGTTCCGCCGCTCCCCCTCATGTGCGGAGGAAAGCCCATGCCCCACCCCGGACGTACCGCCCCCGGGCCCGCGCTCGCGGGCGCCACCCCGCGCCCCCGAGCGGCGACGGAGCCCTCGGGGCGGGTCGCGATCGTCTCCGCGAGCGTCGGAGCCGGTCACGACGGTGCCGCCGCCGAACTCGCCCGCCGCCTCACGGCACACGGGCTCCTCGTCGACCGGTTCGACCTGCTGGACCTGCTGCCCGCCGGGCTCGGCCGCGCCGTGCAGGAGGGCTACCACCGGATGCTCGTCCGGGCTCCCTGGGCCTACCAGCGGATCTACTCCAGCACCGAGCGCGCCGGAGGCGGCGGCCCCGCGGCCCGGGCCCTGCTGCGTGCCGCTCAGGACCGGGTGCTGCAAGCCCTGCCCCCGGGCACCGGCGCGGTCGTCTCCACCTACCCGGGGGCCAGCCGGGTCCTGGGCGACCTCCGCCTCGACGGCCGGCTGGGCGTCCCGGTGCTGACGTATCTGACCGACTTCTCGGTGCATCCGTTGTGGGTGGCGGACGGCGTCGACGTCCACCTCGCCGCGCACGCCGTACCCGCCGCCCAGGCGCGCGCCGCCGGGGCCCGGGACGTCCGCGTGTGCGGACCGGTGGTCGACCCGCGGTTCCGCCCCTGCGGCACGGGGGAGCGGAGCCGGGCCCGGGCGCGCTTCCGGCTCCCGGAGCACGCCCCGCTGGCCCTGCTCGTCGCCGGGTCCTGGGGCGTCGGCCCGGTCCGTCAGGTGGCCCGGGAACTGCGCGACTGCGGCGCGGCCGTCCCGGTCGTGGTCTGCGGCCGCAACGAGGCCCTGGCCCGGCAGCTCCGTGCGGACGGCATCGAGCACGCCTACGGCTGGGTCGACGACATGCCCCGCCTGATGCACGCCACCGACGTCCTGGTGCAGAACGCCGGCGGTCTCACCTCGCTGGAGGCGTTCGCCGCGGGCCTGCCCGTCGCCAGCTACCGCTGCATACCGGGCCACGGGCCGGCCAACGCCGCCGCCCTGGACGAGGCCGGCGTCGCCGTCTGGATCCGCGACCCGGCCGACCTCAAGGCCGTGCTGTGCGACCTGATCGACGGCCCGCTGGGGCGTCGGCAGAGCGCGGCGGGCCTCGCCGTGTTCGCCACGGCCCTCGACGCAGGCCCCGCGGCCGAGATCGCACGCGTCCACCGCTTCGGAGTGCGGCACCGCACCCCGCGCGCCCTCACACCGCTCCCCGTCACCCCGCTCCCCGTCACCCGACGGCCGCGTCGGCTCGCCGCGACCGCCGCCGTGGCGTGTGCCGTGTGGGCCTGCGCCGTCGGGACCGGGATCGCGGCGACGTACGACGGCCCGGGGCTGATGCGCGCCATCGGTCACGGCCTGGACCTCGACGACCTCCCCCCGGGCCACGGCCCCCGACCGGAAGGCCACCACGCGTGACCCCCGCGCACCCGATCCGCACCGCGGCTCTGGCCGCCGTGCCCGCCCTCGCCGCCCTGCACGCCGCGCCCGTCGTCTCGACCTTCGGACCGCTGCGCAACCGCGTCATGCCCCGCCTGGCGGGCCGGGGCCGCCCCGACCACGTCGCCCTCACCTTCGACGACGGACCCGACCCCGCCTCCACCCCGCTCTTCCTGCGGCTGCTGGCCGACCGCGGGCTGCACGCCACCTTCTTCCTGCTCGGCGGCCAGGCGGAGCGCGCACCCGGCCTGGTCCGCGAGATCGCCGCGGCGGGCCACGAGATCGGCGTCCACGGCAGGCTGCACCGCCCGCTGCTGCTGCGTGGCCCACGCGCCACCCACGACGACCTCGCCCGCGCCCGCGACTTCGTCACGGACCTCACCGGACGCCGGCCCCGGCTCTTCCGGCCGCCGTACGGTGTCATGTCGACCGCCGCCCATCTGGCCGCCCGCCGCCTCGGCCTGACCCCGGTGCTGTGGACCTGCTGGGGCGAGGACTGGACCGCCCGCGCCACTCCCGAGTCCGTGTACGCGACGGTCACGGCCGACCTGGACGGCGGCGGTACGATCCTGCTCCACGACTCCGACTGCACCTCGGCGCCGGGAGCGTGGCGCTCGGCGCTCGGTGCCCTGCCCCGCATCCTCGACACCTGCGAGCAGCGGGGGCTCACCGTCGGCCCGCTCCGGGAGCACGGCCGGCTCGGCACGGGAAGTTACTTGAGTTAGGCAACGATAGGCTGGGTATGTCCCCTTCGCAGCCCCCCTCCCTCCCCGCCTCCCCGGAAGTGATCGACATCGAGCGCGCGCTCAACCGCATCACCTACCTGAGCACGCGCGCCCGGCAGCACGACCGTCCGATGGCCCTGGCCGGTGTGCCCCTCGACCGCGCCGCCGTCGCGCTGCTGCGGCAGATCGCCGACTCCGAGCCACTGCGCCCGGGGGAGCTGGCCAACCGGCTCGGAGTCGAGGCCTCCCATGTGACCCGGCAGGTGCAGCAGCTGGAGAAGACCGGCTACGTCAGGCGGGTGCCCGACCCCGACGACCGCCGCGCTCAGCGCATCGAGCTCACGCCCCAGGGCCAGGAGGCCATCGACCGTATCCGCGCCGTGGGCGTCCGCGGTATGCAGGCGGCCCTCGCCGCCTGGTCGCCCGACGACCTGAGGCAGTTGGCCACGCTGTTCCACCGCATGGTCGACGACTTCCTGGCCGCCGCCGTCGACGACGAGGCCTTTCAGGAGATCCTCGAGGCCGCGCGCCCCTCGTCCTCCTGACCCCGGCGGCGGGGGAGGAACCGGGGTGCGGCCGACTCGGCCGCGAGTGGCTCCGCCGCCAACCCCCCGGTCGATCCGACTTCCGCCGCGCGGAATACGTGCGGAAGACGTGCTCCCCGCGCAAGGATCATGTGTGTGGGCCGCAGTGGCCCGCACCGGGCGCGCACCACGCCCGCACCACCGACGGAAGGCAGCAGCACCATGGCGCAGGAAGTACGCGGCGTGATCGCCCCTGGCAAGGACGAGCCGGTGCGGGTCGAGACGATCGTCGTACCGGACCCGGGCCCGGGTGAGGCGGTGGTGAAAGTCCAGGCGTGCGGGGTGTGCCACACCGACCTGCACTACAAGCAGGGCGGCATCAGCGACGACTTCCCGTTCCTGCTCGGCCACGAGGCCGCCGGGATCGTCGAGTCGGTCGGCGACGGCGTCACCGAGGTCGCCCCCGGCGACTTCGTCGTCCTCAACTGGCGGGCGGTGTGCGGGAAGTGCCGCGCCTGTCTGCGCGGCCGCCCCTGGTACTGCTTCGACACCCACAACGCCGAGCAGAAGATGACCCTCGCCTCGACCGGGCAGGAACTCTCCCCGGCCCTCGGCATCGGCGCCTTCGCGGACAAGACGCTGGTCGCGGCCGGACAGTGCACCAAGGTCGACCCGTCCGTCTCCCCGGCCGTGGCGGGCCTCCTCGGCTGCGGGGTGATGGCCGGCATCGGCGCCGCCATCAACACCGGAGGCGTCGGCCGGGGAGACTCGGTCGCGGTCATCGGCTGCGGCGGTGTCGGTGACGCGGCGATCGCCGGATCGTACCTGGCGGGCGCCGCGAAGATCATCGCCGTGGACATCGACGACCGTAAGCTCAGCACCGCCAGGGAACTGGGCGCGACCCACACCGTCAACTCCAGGGAGACCGACCCCGTCGAGGCCATCCGCGAGCTGACCGGCGGGTTCGGCGCCGACGTCGTCATCGAGGCGGTCGGCCGTCCGGAGACGTACCGGCAGGCCTTCTACGCCCGCGACCTGGCCGGCACCGTCGTCCTCGTCGGCGTCCCCACCCCCGAGATGAAGCTCGAACTGCCGCTGCTCGACGTCTTCGGACGCGGCGGCGCCCTGAAGTCCTCCTGGTACGGCGACTGCCTGCCCACCCGGGACTTCCCGATGCTGATCGACCTGCACCTGCAGGGACGGCTGCCGCTGGAGAAGTTCGTGACCGAGACCATCGCCCTCGACGAGATCGAGAAGGCCTTCGAGCGGATGCACCACGGCGACGTGCTGCGCTCGGTGGTGATGCTGTGATGACCGCCCGCATCGACGGCCTCGTCACCTCGGGCACCTTCTCCCTGGACGGCGGCACCTGGGACGTCGACAACAACGTGTGGATCGTGGGTGACGACCACGAGGCGGTCGTCATCGACGCCGCCCACGACGCCGACGCGATCGCCGAGGCCGTCGGCGACCGGCGGCTGCGCGCCATCGTGTGCACCCACGCCCACAACGACCACATCGACGCCGCCCCCGCCCTGGCCGAACGGACCGGCGCGCAGATCTGGCTGCACCCCGACGACCTGCCGCTGTGGAAGCTGACCCACCCCCACCGCCTCCCCGACCACTGGCTGGCCGACGGCCAGGTCATCGAGACGGCCGGCATCGACCTGACCGTCCTGCACACCCCCGGCCACGCGCCCGGCGCGGTCTGCCTCTACGACGCGGGCCTCGGCACCGTCTTCACCGGCGACACCCTCTTCCAGGGCGGCCCCGGGGCGACCGGACGCTCCTACTCCCACTTCCCGACGATCATCGACTCGATCCGTGACCGGCTGCTGACCCTCCCGCCCGACACCGTGGTCCGCACGGGACACGGCGAGACGACGACCATCGGCGACGAGGCGCCCCACCTCCAGGAGTGGATCGCCCGCGGCCACTGAGCCGGCGACACCCGGCACCACCCGCACGAGAAAAGGCGACAGAAGATGTCCGGCTTCCGCGAGACCCTCCACAGGCAACGGTCCAACGAACGCGGAGGTCGGACATGCCGGGACCCCTTCAGGGCAAGGTCGCACTCGTCGCCGGGGCGACGCGGGGCGCGGGGCGGGGCATCGCCGTGGAACTCGGCGCGGCCGGGGCCACGGTGTACGCCACCGGGCGCAGCACCCGCCGGCGGCGCTCCGAGTACGACCGGCCCGAGACCATCGAGGACACCGCCGACCTGGTGACCGCGGTCGGTGGGCACGGCATCGCCGTACCCACCGACCACCTCGTCCCCGCCCAGGTGCGCGCCCTGGTGGAGCGCATCGAGCGCGAACAGGGGCGACTCGACGTCCTCGTGAACGACATCTGGGGCGCCGAGAAGCTGTTCGAGTGGGACACCCCCGTATGGGAGCACGACCTCGACAAGGGACTGCACCTGCTGCGGCTCGCCCTCGACACCCACGCCATCACCAGCCACCATGCGCTGCCCCTGCTGCTGCGCACCCCGGGCGGCCTGGTCGTGGAGATGACCGACGGAACCGCCGAGTACAACCGCGACACCTACCGGGTCTCCTTCTTCTACGACATCGCCAAGGCGGCCGTGCTGCGCATGGCGTTCGCCCTCGGCCACGAACTCGGGCCGCGCGGCGCCACCGCGGTCGCCCTGACCCCCGGCTGGCTGCGCTCGGAGCTCATGCTCGAGCTGTACGGGGTGACGGAGGACAACTGGCGCGACGCCCTCGCCCGCGAACCCCACTTCTGCATCTCCGAGAGCCCGTACTACGTCGGCCGCGCCGTCGCCGCTCTGGCCGCCGACCCGGACGTCTCCCGCTGGAACGGCGCGTCGCTCTCCAGCGGGCGGCTCGCCCGGGTCTACGGCTTCACCGACCGGGACGGCAGCCGCCCCGACGCCTGGCGCTACCTCGTCGAGGTGCAGGAGGCGGGCAGGCCGGCGGACGCGGCGGGGTACCGCTGACCCCGGCAGCCACCGTGCGGCGGGGCTGAACGGCGCCCAGGATGGGCAGGGAACACGTCGTCCTGGGCGACGGCGCCCCCCGGAGGCGACGACGGTCGGCTCCGATCGCTCCGCGGCGCCCGGCCCCGCCCCGCTCCGACGAAAGCAGGAGTCGCATGCAGTACGTGAAGCTCGGTTCGACGGGTCTCGAGTTGTCCCGGATCTGTCTGGGCTGTATGAGCTTCGGGCTGCCCGACCGCGGCACCCACACCTGGACCCTCGACGAGGAGGCCTCCCGGCCGTTGATCCGCCGGGCACTCGAGGCCGGCATCACCTTCTTCGACACCGCGAACGTCTACTCGGACGGCACCAGCGAGGAGATCGTCGGCCGGGCGCTCGCCGAGTACGCCCGGCGCGACGAGATCGTCCTGGCGACCAAGGTGCACGGCCGGATGCGGCCCGGACCCAACGGCGGCGGCCTGTCCCGCAAGGCGATCATGACGGAGATCGACCACAGCCTGCGCCGCCTCGGCACCGACTACGTCGACCTCTACCAGATCCACCGCTTCGACCCCACGACCCCCGTGGAGGAGACGATGGAGGCCCTGCACGACGTGGTCAAGGCGGGCAAGGCCCGCTACATCGGTGCCAGTTCGATGTACGCCTGGCAGTTCTCCAAGGCGCAGTACACGGCCCGGCTGAACGGCTGGACACGCTTCGTCTCCATGCAGAACCACTACAACCTCCTCTACCGAGAGGAGGAGCGCGAGATGCTGCCGCTGTGCGCGGACCAGGGCGTCGGCACCCTGCCCTGGAGCCCGCTGGCCCGCGGGCGCCTCGCCCGTGACTGGGACGAGACCAGCGAGCGCAGCCGCACCGACGAGTTCGGCAAGAAGCTCTACCAGGAGGGCGACCGGGAGATCGTCGAGGTGGTGGCCTCGGTCGCCTCCGAACGGGGCATCCCGCGCGCCCGGGTCGCCCTCGCCTGGCTGCTGCACCAGGACACCGTCGCCGCACCCATCGTCGGCGTCACCAAGCCCCAGCACATCGACGACGCCGTCGCGGCGGTCGACGTCGAGCTCACCGACAAGGAGATCCAGGCACTCCAGGAGCCGTACACGCCGCACGCGATCAGCGGCCACTGACATCCGGCCGGACGGAAGGGGCGGTACGCGGCGCGCGTGCCGCCCCTGTTCTCGGGCGGGCTCGGGCGGGCTCTACGCGGAGCCGGCCAGCCACGGCCTCACCTGTCGGCGCGCCTCGTGCAGACGGGACTTCAGCGTGCCCAGCGGGACACCGACGCGTTCGGCGACCTCCGCGTACTCCAGCTGGCAGATGTCCCGGTACACCAGCGGCGCCACCAGGTGCGGGTGTTCACGCTCCAGCCGCTCCAGGGCCTCCAGCAGGTCCACGCGGGACCCGGCGATCACGCTGGTGGTGCGCGGATCCACGTGCTGTGCCGCGTCGATGGTCGCCGGCTGCTCGGCGGCCCGCCGCTTCAGCTCCCGGTACTTCTGCCGGGCGCAGTTGGCGACCACCGTGTACAGCCAGGTGCTGAAGCGGCTGCGGCCCTGGAACGTGGTGATCCGCCGGGCAACCTGCAACAGCACGTCCTGCGCCGCCTCCTCGGCGTCCTCCCGGCACGGCAGGAACCGCCCGCAGCGCCGCACCACGTCCGGCTGGATCCGCTGGAGCAGCGCGTCCAGAGCCGCCCCGTCACCCGCGGCCGCACGCCGGGCGAGCTCCTCGGTGTCGGCGGCATCCCCCACAGGGAGCTCCCCTCGAAGTCGATCTGCGAACAGGCATGATAGTCGTATGCAGCCCCTGGAGCGGATCGACCGCTACCGCTTGGAACGCCGCCTGGGCGGCGGCGCCTTCGGCGTCGTCTGGCTCGCCCACGACGACGTTCTCGAAGCGCCCGTCGCGGTCAAAGTGCTCAGCGAGAACTGGGCCGACCGGCTGGACATCCGGGAGCGCTTCCTCTCCGAGGCCCGCCTGCTGCGCCGGGCCGGCTCCAGCCGGGTCGTCCAGGTCTACGACATCGGCGAACTACCCGACGGCAGGCCGTACTTCGTCATGGAGTACGCCGACTCGGGCACCCTCGCCGACCGGATCGCGACCGGTCCGCTCCCCGTCGCCGAGGCCCTGCGCCTGACCGCGCTCACCGCCCGCGCCGCGGCCGCCCTGCACGACGCCGGCATCGTGCACCGGGACATCAAACCGTCCAACGTGCTGCTGCGGACCGGGCCCGACGGCTCCACCCGGCTGCTGCTGGCGGACCTCGGCCTGGCCAAGAGCCTGGCACAGGCGTCCTGGCTCACCATGGCCGCGGGCTCCGCCGGATACGCCCCACCCGAACAGAGCGAACCCGGCTCCGGCATCGACGCACGCGCCGACGTCTACAGCCTCGGCGCCCTCGGCTATCACCTCCTCACCGGTACGGTCCCCGCCCCGCCCGGCAAGGTCCAGCGCCCCGACCGGCTCCGTCCCGACCTGCCGCCCGAGGTTCAGCGGGCGTTGATGCGGGCCATGGAGCCCGAGCGTGACCGGCGCTGGCCGACCGCGGAGGCCTTCGCCGACGAACTCGACCGGCTCGCCGGAGCGTCGTCCGCGCCGGCCCCACGGCGACCTCGCCGCCGTCGCGGCGGCGCGGTGCTCGCCCTGGCCGCGGTGGCCGTCGCGGGCGCCGCCGGAGCCGCCACCACCCTGCTGCTGCGGCACCCCGCCGCGCCGAACGTGACGGTGCAGGACTCCACCGGGCGCCTGCACGCCGCAGTGCCCGCGGCCTGGGGCCGCCAGCTGCGCGACGCCGGGTGGAACCCCGAGGAACTGGGCCTGCCGGCCGGGCAGGAGCCCGCCCTCGCCGTCGCCGACGACCTCTCACGCTGGCAGAACCTGAGCACCTCCGTGAACGGGGCGTTCATCGGGCTGAGCGAGCACGGGGACCTCTCCGCCAAGGTGCGCGCACTCGACCACACCGGCTGCCACTACCGGGGCAGCCGTGACTACCGCGGCACGCTCTGGCAGGGCCGGATACGCACCTGGGACGACTGCGACAGCGGCAAGGGCTCCGTGACGGAGGCCGCCCTCGCTCCGGCCGGGGGTGCCGACGGACCCCAGGTCTACGTCCAGCTGCGCCAGGACGGCGGCGGCGACCGGACCGACCGGATCCTCGACTCGGTGCGTGTCACGGGCTGACCAGCGAGGGGGTACGACTGCCGGCCACCCTGCGCAACGCCCGGCCCCGCCCATCGGGAAACGCGCCGTGCCGTACATCCCCCGAACGCATTGCCCCACAGCCGCACGCCGCGAACTTTTCCGCCCGAGCGGGCATCGGACAGAAGGACGGAGCATCCCGGCACTGTCGAGAACGCACGCGCCCGGCGCGGGCGGCCCGAGTTTCAAGGAGTAACGGACATGGCGACCTTCCGGCGCGGCACAGCGGGCCCGGACCTCGACGGCACGGCCCCCTTCCTGACGGCGCGACGTGTGGTGTCCGCGCTGGGCGCGGTCGCCGCCCTCACCCTGCTCACCGCTTGCGGAAGCGACCACGGCACCGCCGGTGCTCCGCAGAAGCTGCCCGGCACGGCCCGGCCCGCCTCCGGCGACCAGTCGGCCGGAGAGGGCACCGCGACCGGGACGGGCGGGCCCTCCGCCGCGACCGCCACATCGGGCGGCGCCCACAGCGAGGCCTCCGAGGCGGCCACCGGGAGCGGCACCACGAGCGGCAGCCGGTGTCACACGTCCGAACTGCGCGCGTCCGTCGGGGCGAACAACCCGGGAGCCGGGCAGGAGAACTTCCCCGTGGTCCTGACCAACCGCTCCGGGCGCACCTGCACCATCGACGGCTACCCGGGCGCTGCCTTCGTGGACGCCTCCGGCAAGCAACTGGGCCCGGACCCCAAGCGCAGTTCGGGCAGCCCCACGAAGGTCACGCTGGCGCCGGGCAGGAGCGCCTGGGCCGGACTGACCTTCTCCAACCCGGAGGTCAGCGGCGCCCGCACGGCCACACCCGCGGCTCTCCTGATCACCCCGCCCGACGAGAAGGCTTCCCTGAAGGTGCCGTGGTCGGGCGGCGCGGTGCCCGTGTCGGGCACCTCTTCATCGGTCTTCCTGACGGTCTTCCAGCCCGGCACCGGCGCCTGACCCGCCCTGCCGCCCCCACCCCGCTGTCCGCTCCGAGGCAGCGGGGTTCGTCATGGAACCGCTGCCGTCGTCACAGGACGGCAACACCTCCCCTGCGCCCCGATCTTTTCCGCCGCCCCCGCCCATCGAACCCGTCGACCCACACGGCACGACGGCTCCGTCCGGAGCCGCACGACGAGGAGACGGGGACGAACATGAACGGCATCTCACGCAGGCGTCTGCTGACCGCGGGCGCGACGGCGGGCGCGCTGGGCGCACTGTCCGCCTGCTCGGCCGGCGGCTGGTCCGTGACCGGCGAGAGCCCCTCGGACGGCAAGGGCACCCCTGAAACCCGGCCGCTGAAGCTCATCGGCGACGGCTCCACCGCCGACACCGGCGCCCAGCCGAAACAGCCCAGCGCTCAGAGGCTGAAGCCCGGTCAGCGACCGCCGCAGTTCGTGGTCTTGTCCTGGGACGGCGCGGGCGAGCTGAGCAACAAGCTCTTCTCCCGCTTCCGCAAGGTCGCCGCCGACCACGGCGCGTCGATGACCTTCTTCCTCAGCGGCATCTACACGCTGCCGGAATCCAAGAAGCACCTCTACCGTCCACCGCAGCACCCTGCCGGCGCCTCCGCGATCGGCTACCTCGCCGACCGGCACATCCACGCCACGCTCCAGCAGGTGCGCGCCGCCTGGCTGGAGGGCCACGAGATCGGCACCCACTTCAACGGCCACTTCTGCGGCGCCGGCGGGGTGCGCGACTGGTCGCCGGCCGAGTGGCGGAGCGAGATCGACCAGGCCGTCCGCTTCGTCACCGAGTGGAAGACCAACACCGGCTTCACCGACCTGGACCCGCTGCCCTTCGACTACCGCAAGGAACTCATCGGCGGCCGCACGCCGTGCCTGGAAGGACAGGCACGCCTGCTGCCCACCGCGGCGGCGCTCGGCTGGAAGTACGACGCCAGCTCACCCGGGGGCCTGCAGATCTGGCCCGGGAAGGTGCAGGACGGCCGGATCTGGGACTTCCCCCTGCAGTCCATACCGTTCTCCGGCCACTCCTTCCAGGTCCTGTCGATGGACTACAACATGATGTACAACCAGTCCGGCGGAAACCCCCTGGGCGACCGCTCCCAGTACGGCGCCTGGCGCGCCCAGGCCCGGGACACCTACCTGGCCGGTTTCCGACGTGCCTACGACAGCAACCGGGCGCCCCTCTTCATCGGCAACCACTTCGAACGCTGGAACGGCGGCATCTACATGGACGCCGTCGAGGAGGCCATCGGACGGATGGCCCAGTACGACGACGTTCGGTTCGTGTCCTTCCGTCAGCTGGTGGCATGGCTGGAGGCCCAGGACCCGGCCGTTCTCAGGAAGCTGCGCACCCTCGCCCCCGGACAGTCGCCGCTCGGCGGCTGGGCGGAGTTCCTCGGCACGCCCGCATCAGCTACAGCGACCGCGAACTGACCGGTCCCTCATCGGCTTTGTCCGCACCGGTAGAGCCGGAGCTGGACGGAACCCGTGCCGCCGTACACCGACGGCGGCACCGCCGTGCAGTGCGAGGTGACCCAGCGCGTGATCGCGGTGGTGGTGGGCGATGCGGCGGTGCCGGTGTGCTGCGCGGTCCCGTCGTACCGGGCCTTCCCCTCCTGCTCACCGGCCTTCCGCTGCCGCCCTCCCGTATGCGTGCGCCGGAGGGCGACGTAGTGCAGTTCGCCGGAGTCGACCAGCCGGACGAGTCCGGCGGGGGAGGGGAAGGGGACCTGTCCGGTGAAGCCGCCCATAGGCAGCACGGACGCGTCGGCCGCGATGATGTACGGCGCGGCATCCGCCCAGTCCGGCATGGCCGCGAGGTACTTCGCCCCCTCCCGGTGTGCCGTCAGATAGGCCAGGAGCCGTGCGCGCTGCGGCGTGAGCCGGTTCGGCCCGCCGCTCCCCGGGCGGCTGGCGGGCCCGACCCTGCCCATGCCGCCGGGCTGGTTGTAGCGCGGGGACAGCGCCGAGGCCGACCACGCGGCCGGTATCAGCAGCACGGCGGCGAGACCGGCCGCCAGGCCGGCCACGGCTGTCCGCGACCGGCGGGCCGTCAGAGGGCGGCCTGCGCCCGTGAGCACCAGCGACAGGACGCACAGACCGACGGCGGCGGGAGCCAGCCACCCGAAGAAGTGGCGGTAGTACAGCGTCAGGGCCGCGGCCCACAGGACGTTCGCGGCGGTCACCGCCGGAAGGACCCAGGCCTGGCGGCCGCCGGCTCGGTACGCCCACCAGGCCCGCACCAGCCCGGCACCGCTCAGCGCCGCGAGGGCCACGGCGACCACGCCCATGTAGTACGTGTGGCCGGTGACGCTGCCGAAGCTGAACGCGGCGAAGAAGGTGGCCAGCCACACCCCCCACAGCAGATGTCCGACCAGCGCCGGATCCGTGCGGGGGGCACGGCGGCGCCGCGCGGCGGCGAGCCCCCACACAAGGCCGCACCCGGCCAGCGGGTACAGCCAGCCCGTCTGGGTGGCGAGACCCGGGCTGAACATCTTCAATACGCTGTTGCCCATGCCCGGACCCCTGCGGTGGGCTCGCCCTGCGGTGCGAACGGTGCCGCCGGCCTCCCTCGCTGCACCGCCCTCGCCCGAGCCGCCGTCGGTGGCCGCGTGGGTGGGGCCCGTCTCGCCGGTGACGACACTGCCGGTGTCCGCCGCGTCCACGCCCAGCGAGGTGAACCGGGTCAGGAAGTTGTAGCCCACGACCATGCCCACGGCCGAGTCGTTCGTGGTGCCGTCTATGTAGGGACGCGACTGAGCGGGGACGGCGGTCGCCACGGCCACCCAGGAGGCCGACACCGCCACGGCGACCGCGCCGGTCACCGCGACATGGCCGATCCTGCGCCGCAGGGTGGTGGGGGCGGCCACCAGGTAGGTGACGGCCAGGGCCGGGAGCACGGCCCAGGCCTCCAGCATCTTGCACTGGAACGCCACCCCGACCCAGACGCCGGCCGTCAGCAGGGTGCGCAGCCGGGCCCGCGCGACGGCCCGCCAGGTGGCCTCGGCCGCCAGGAGCAGCAGCAGGACGAACGGCGCGTCCTCCACGATCGACCGGCCCAGCCCCACGACCACCGGGGTGAGCGTCAGGAACGCCGCGGCCAGCAGCCCCGCCGGGACCCCGGCCCAGCGACGCACCAGCAGGTGCAGGAGGAGGACGCAGGCCACACCTTCGATCGCCTGCGGCAGCACCAGTGCCCAGGGGTGGAAGCCGAAGACCATGGCCGACAGCGCCTGCGGCCACAGGAAGCCGGGCTCCTTGTCGAGGGTGATGGAGTTGCCCGGGTCGAACGAACCGAAGAAGAACGCCACCGGGTTGTCGGTCATGCTGCGCACGGCGGCGGCGTAGAACGTGTGGTAGACGCTGTGGTCGATGCCCCACGTGCAGAGAACCGCCGCGAGCGCCGCTATGGCCCCCAGCATCGGGAGTTCGTAGCGCAGCCGTGGCGGCCGTGGGCTCCGGGGAGGCGGCCCTCCGCCCTGCGCGCCTGCCGTGGCGGTCGCGGGCGCCGTACACCTCGCCGGTGTCTCGTCGTGCGCTGCGGTCTGCTCCGAATGAGCGCTGAGCATAGGTGGCCTTCCCGGACTGCCGTTGTCTTCTCACCGTCGCGTCGGCCCATTGCGCGGCACGTGCGACCGGATGATCCGACTATGAAGAAGTAGGCATTCCGTGGCCGTGATGCATGAGGCGTACAGGACGTCGGTAAGAGCCCGTTCCTTTCGGACGGGCGCCCGGCGCGGAGATGGCGCGCCGGTGACCGGAGCATTGCGGAAGGGGTGACAGGCGTCCGGCCCGTCCGACGGCTGCGGACGGGCCGGACGCCGTGGGCCGAACGAGAGCCGGCGGAACGGGTCAGGACCCGGTGTGGTGAAGGGCGGCGAACACCCCGCGGTGCTCACCGCCGTCCGGCGAGCGCCAGCCCGCGGTGACGTGGCCCGTGGTCTCGGCCGATGCCGTCGCCCCGGGTTCCAGGACGCGCGTCACGCGCAGGTTCAGCGACGAGGGGGCCGCGGAGCCGGGCGCATGGACAGTGACCAGGGTGTCGTGGGATCCGTCGGTCACGGTCGTCGTGACGCCTCCGGCCGCCACCGGCGCATCCGCGAACCGGACGGTGACGGACGGGTCGGGGGTGTCGGACCGGTTCTGCGCCTGGGGTTCGGCGCGGCCCTGGAACAGCGCCAGCAACTGGGTGACGAGCACCGGGTCGTGCGTACCGTCGTAGATCCATCGCCGTCCCAGCACGCCGTGCTCGGAGGTGCCGACGAGCGCCTGTTCGGCTCCTTCGAGGGGCGCGCCCCGGTAACTCAGCGGTACGTGGTACGAGATCGGCGCCGGCCCCGACTCGTCGGTGGCCACCAGGAACTCGATCCCGACCTCGCCCTCCGGGTCGTCCAGCCGGAACCCGCCGGTCCTGGACAGCTCCGGCGCGCGGCCCGTGCCGACGTACCAGGGCCGGGTGGGGAGCCAGACGGTGAGGAGTTCCAGCTTGGTGGGGGTCATCGTGGTGTTGTGGATGATCGCCATGCCCGCGAACCTATCCGACCCCTCCCGCCCATGCTGCGGTGAAGGAGTGAAGGAATACGTCCCGTCGGCCGGGAGGACGGTACGGAAGCGGGGCATGGGGAAGAGAACGTTCGATCCCTCCAGGTTGGACCGCACGATGACACACCTCACCGGACAGACGACCGCCCGCGGCACCGCCCTGCTCGCCGACCCGTTGCTCAACAAGGGCACGGCCTTCACCCGCGAGGAACGCGCCCAACTCGGCCTGGACGGACTGCTCCCACCCGCCGTGGAGTCCCTCGACGAGCAGGTCGCCCGCGCCCACCAGGCGTTCCTCGGCTACGACAAGCCGCTCAACCGACACATCTACCTGCGGCAGCTGCAGGACACCAACGAGGTGGTGTTCTACCGCCTGATCACCGAACACCTCGAGGAACTGCTGCCGATCGTCTACACCCCCACCGTCGGGGAGGCGTGCCGCCGCTTCAGCGAGATCTACCGGCGGCCCCGCGGCCTGTTCCTGTCCTGGGAGGACCGCGACCGGTTCCGGGAGATCCTGCGCAACCGACCGCACAAGGGCGCCGTCGACGTCATCGTCGTCACCGACGGCCAGCGCATTCTCGGCCTCGGCGACCAAGGCGTCGGGGGCATGGGCATCCCGATCGGCAAGCTGAGCCTCTACACCGCGATCGGCGGCATCCACCCGGCGCGCACCCTGCCGATCCTGCTCGACGTCGGCACCGACAACGAGCAGCTGCTGTCCGATCCCCGGTATCTGGGGCGACGGGAGCACCGGCTCACGGGGGCGCAGTACGACGAGATGATCGAGGCGTTCGTCTCGGCGGTGGAGGCGGAGCTGCCGGGCACGCTGCTGCAGTGGGAGGACTTCGCCACCGTCCACGCCCGGCCGATCCTGACCCGCTACCGTGACCGGCTGCTCACCTTCAACGACGACATCCAGGGCACCGCGGCGGTGGTGCTCGGCGCCCTGTCCACGGCCTGCCAGGTGGCCGGCACGCCGCTGACCGAGCAGCGGCTGGTCGTCCTGGGAGCGGGTTCCGCCGCCGTGGGCGTCGCCGACATGATCCGCGCCGCCCTCGTGGACGAGGGACTTTCCGAGGAGGACGCGGCGGACCGCTTCTGGTTCGTCGACGTCGACGGACTGCTGGTGGACTCGCGCGACGATCTGACCGACGAGCAGCGGGTGTACGCGCGCGCGGACGACGAGGTGGCCGACTGGGGTCACACCGGGCTCGCCGAGGTGGTGCGCCGGATCGAGCCGACCGCGCTGATCGGGCTGTCGACCGCGCAGGGCGCGTTCACCGAGGAGATCGTGCGGCAGATGGCGTCCACCTGCGAACGGCCGGTGATCTTCCCGCTGTCCAACCCGACCTCGCACGCCGAGGCCGATCCCGCGGACCTCGCCCGCTGGACGGACGGCAGGGCGCTGATCGCCGCCGGGTCGCCGTTCCCGCCGCTGGAGGTGGACGGTCACCGGATTCCGGTGGCACAGGCCAACAACGTGTACATCTTCCCCGCGATGGGGCTCGCGGTGGCGGCCGGCGGGGCCACCCGGGTCACCGACCGGATGCTGGTCGCCGCGGCACGCGCCGTCGCCCGGCGGGCCGCCGAGGCGGCCGCCGGAGTTCCGGGCCCCGCCCCGCTGCTGCCGCCGCTCGGCGGCATGCGGGAGGCCGCCCGGGAGATCGCGGTGGCCGCCGCGCTCGCCGCCGTCGAGGACGGGGTGGCCCCCAAGGCGACCGAGGCGGAGGTGCGCCAGGTGGTCGAGAAGACCCAGTGGATACCGGACTATCCGGCCCGCTGATGCGAGCAGATCACGGACCAGAGCCCTGCCGGCCCGTCCCGTGGCGGGGAGGAGCGGCAGGGTGCCGCCCCGGCCGCAGTGGTCCTACAGACGGCAGGGCCACTGCGGCCGGGCCGGACCCCGGGCATTCCCCCCGTCTGCGGGACGCCTTCCCGGACATCGCCGAACCGCCGCGGTGACGGGGCGGCGGCCGTCCGGAGAGCCGTCGATCCGAGACGAGAGGTGCCGTGCCGATGGATACGCCGGGGTCAGGCGGGGCGGAACCGGACATCAGCGTCGTCGTCATCGTCTACAACGACGCCCCGCGCCTGACGACAGCCGTACGTTCCGCGCTCGACCAGACGCTGCGCAACGTGGAAGTCGTCATCGTGGACGACTGTTCCACCGACGGCTCGTACGACGTCGCGTGCTCCCTCGCCGCCGCCGACCCGAGCCGTGTGCGCGCGATCCGGCTGGCCGAGAACAGCGGCGGCTGCGGCGAGCCGCGCAATCAGGGCCTGGCCGTGGCCCGCGGCCGCTATGTGATGTTCCTGGACAGCGACGACACCCTCGAAGCCAACGCATGCCGCAACCTGCTGGAAGCGGCGGACCGCACCGGCGCCGACCTGGTCTCGGGACGGTGCGTCCGGGTGCACACCGACAGCAGACACGACAAGCGCATCCCCTGGTACCCCTGGCTGTACCGGTCCACGCGAACCGTCGAGTCCATCGCCGAACTGCCGGACCTGTTCGTCTTCGACACCCTGTCGACGAACAAGTGCTACCGGCGCGCATTCCTCCTGGAGAACGGTCTCGCCTTCCCGCGCGGCATCCACTACGAGGACCTGCTCTTCTCCGCTCAGGCCTATCTCGCCGCCGCACGCATCACCCTGATCCCCCACACCGTCTACTTCTGGCACGTCGTCCAGAAGACCACGGCCAAGTCGATCAGCAACCGCCGCCACGAGATCAACAACTTCGCCGACCGGCTGGAGATCCACCGCCGCATCGACGAGGTGCTGAAGCGGCGCGGCCTGGACGAACTCAAACTGCGTAAGGACACCAAGTTCCTCAAGCACGACCTCGCGCTCTACCTCGGCGACCTGCCGTTCCTCGACGACGGCTACCGGCACCGGTTCGCCGGACTGGCCCGCGGTTACATCCAGGACTTCCCCGAGGCGGCGTACGCCGAGCTGGACCGGGTGCACGCCATCTGCGCGCACCTGCTGATGCGTGAGGACTGGGAGAACCTGATGGCGGCCGTCGACACGCTGATCAACCGTTCCAAGATCTCCACGCCGCTCGTCGAGCGGGACGGGCGCATCTACTGGTGCGACCGGTACCTCGATGACCCCGAGGCACGCGACGTCATGGACGTCACCGCCCTCGGCCACCACGGCAGAGAGCTGGACGAGATGTTCCTGCGCAACGTGCTCACCGGATACGCCGTGCGCGGTGATCTGGTGGTCCTCGAGGGCGCCGTGGTCAACCCCCTGCACACCGTCCCCCCGGACGCCCGCCTCACCGCCCAGCTGGAGTTCCGGGCCCGCCGCCGCAGCCTGCGGACCTTCCGGTTCCCGGTGGCGACGGTGCGTCACGCCGGCGACACCCTCACCTGGCGCGCCGCCGTACCGCTGACCGGCCGCCTCCGGCCGGTCGGCGTCGTCGACGAGGTGTGGGACGTCCGGCTGCACCTGACCGCGGACGGCAGGCGCACCACGACCCGGATCACCGCCGGCGACATCGACCTGGAGAACTCCGCGTCCGTGCCCGTACGCCCCCGGCTCGGCCGGTTCGTCGCCGACCGGCTCGAACCGCAGGTCTCCGCCAAGGGACATCTGGCCTTCCGGCTCACCCAGCACGGCCCGGCCGCCCGGCGCGGCCGCGCGCTCGTGGACCGCAATCTGCACGGCCCCGCGGCCCGGACCGTCAAGGGCGCCTACCGCGCCCTGCGAGCCGTGCGCAGAGACCTGTCCTCCCACTCGCGTAAGGCGCAGGCCTACCACCACATGCTCCGGCTCCTGCCGGTCCGCAAGGGCACCGTCGTCTTCGAGAGTCACCTCGGCAAGCAGTACAGCGACAGCCCGCGAGCCATCCACGAGGAACTGCGGCGCCGCCGGGTGCCCGTCACCGCCGTCTGGTCGTACGCGGGGGAGAGGCCCGAGGGGTTCCCCAAGGACGCCGAACTCGTCCGCCGGTGGTCCTGGCGGTACATCAGGGCGCTCGCCCAGGCCGAGTTCTGGATCGACAACCAGGGCTTCCCGCTCATGCTCCGCAAACGCCCGGAGACCACCTACATCCAGACCTGGCACGGCTCGGCCCTGAAGCGGATGGGCTTCGACGAGCCCTCCTACCGGGTGATGTCCGAACACGAACAGCGCGCCTTCCAGCAGGCACTGGACCGCTTCGACCACTTCCTGGTGCGCAGCGAGCACGATGTGCGCACCCTCGCCCGCGCCTACCGCATCCCCGAGGGGAAACTGCTGCGCACCGGTTACCCGCGCAACGACGCACTCGTCCGGGCGGCCCGGCACCCGCAGACGGCCGACCCGGCGGTGCGCAGGCTCGCCGAGCGCCTCGGCATCCGTCCGGGCGGTCGTGTGGTGCTTTACGCGCCCACGTTCCGGGCGCGCCCCGACGGAGGCGTACGCGACTTCCGACTGCCCTTCGACGTCGAACGCTTCGCCGACCGTTTCGGGGACCGGTACACGCTCCTGGTGCGTCCTCACTATCTGAACCGGGCCACCCTGCCGCCCTCGGTGGCCGGCCGGGTGATCGACGTGGCGCGGGAGCCGGACATCACTCCGCTCCTGCTTCTTTCCGACGCCCTGATCACCGACTACTCGTCGGTGATGTTCGACTATGCGCTGCTCCTCCGGCCGCTCGTCTTCCTCGCCCACGACTGGGAGGAGTACTCCCTGGACGTGCGCGGCACCTACTTCGACCTGTTCGAGGAGGCCCCGGGCCCGGTCGTGCGCACCGAGGACGCGCTGTTCTCGGCGCTGTCGGACCTGCGCGCCCTGAGCACCCGGTACGAGGCACGGCTGAAGCAGTTCGTGGACAAGTACGGCGAGTACGACCGCGGGGACGCCGCGGCCCGCATCGTGGAACGCTTCTTCGCACCGACGGGAGAGAGCCGATGACGGGCCGTCAGATCTTCTTCGTCACCAACGAGGTCGACGAACTGGGCGGCGTGGGCGGTGTCTCCCCGCCGCGGATGCCGATGAGCCTCGGTGAGAACCCGCCCTTCGAGACACTCACCCTGTACGAGCGGCGTCCCCCGGCCCATCACCCGCCCCGCCCACTGCTGGACCGGTTCGACCCGGCGGTCCGTGAGCAGGAGGCGGACAGGCGCGCCGCCGCCGAGCGGCTGGCCGGCATCTTCCGCGCCGCCCGCCCCGGCGCCGTCATCCTCGCTGTCGCGGACGATCTCCCGCACGCCGGGTGAGCAGTCGAACGCCATGCACGGCACCCCGCGCGCCATGGCCTCCAGCAGGACGAGCGGAGCGGTTGATGTCCGACGAGAAGCTGCGCGACACGCTGGGGGCGCGGGCGCGGGAGAACGTCCGGCGTTTCGCCCCGGACGTGATCACCCGCCGGTGGGAGGAGCTCTTCGACTTCCTGGAGCGCTGAGCCCGCTCCGGGACGCCGGTGCCGGCCCGCGCCGGGGGCGCGAACCGGCACTCGACGGCTCGGTCAGGTGCTGTCAGTACCCTCCGTAGTCCCCGTAATCGTCGTCGTCGTCACCGTTGCCGTGGCCGACGTAGGCGGCGTGGTCACCGTGGCCACCGTAGTAGCCGCCGTGATCGCAGTCGTCGCCCCAGTTGCCCCAGTCGTCGTCGCAGTAGTTCGTCTGGACGGAGGGGTGTACCACCGGCGGCGTGCTCGCCATCGCGACCCCACTGCTTGCCGCGCCGGCCAGCAGCATCGTGCCGGCGACAAGTGCGACCCTGCGTCGGACGTTCGTCATCGTGTCTCTCCTTGCTCACAGGCACGGAGGCCCTCTTTTATCCTGGTTTGTTCCAGCCTGCGGCGGGCCACCTGAGAAGAGGCTGAGAGCAGCTCGACGCGCGAGCACGGCCACGCCTTCGTACGGTGGAGGGGAGGTCGGCCATGCGAGTGCTGGTGATCGAGGACGTACGGGGACTCGCCGCGGCGATCGCTCACGGGCTCGCCGAGGAGGGCTTCGTCGCCCGTGTCGTCCACGACGGCGTCGACGGCCTGTGGCGGGCCGTCCACGAGCCGTACGACGTGATCCTGCTCGACCTCATGCTGCCCGGGATCTCCGGATACGAGGTGCTGAAGCGGCTGCGGGCCGCCAGTGTGTGGACCCCCGTCCTCGTCCTGACCGCGAAGGACGGCGAGTACGACGAGGCGGACGCCCTCGACCTCGGCGCCGACGACTACCTGAGCAAGCCGTTCTCGTACGTCGTGCTGGTCGCCCGGCTGCGGGCCCTGCTGCGGCGCGGGGCGCCCGCCCGGCCCGCCGTGCTCGCGGCCGGCGACCTCGCCCTGGACCCCGCGCGCCGCCACTGCCGCCGCGCGGGCCGGGAGATCACCCTGACCGCACGCGAGTTCACGCTGCTGGAGTTCCTGCTCCGGCACCCCGACGAAGTGATCAGCAAGACGGACATCCTCGACCACGTCTGGGACGAGAACTTCGACGGCGACACGAACATCGTCGAGGTCTACATCGGCTATCTGCGGCGCAAGATCGACGCCCCCTTCGGCCGCCGGACCATCGAGACGGTCCGCGGGGCCGGCTACCGGCTGCACGCCACCGGGAGGTGACCGTGCGCCTCCCCGTCCCCGCGTGGTGGGCCCGGCGCTCCCTGCGCCTGAGGCTGACCGCCGCGGTGGCCCTGATGATTTCGGCGGCCCTGGTCGGCGCGGCCTGTCTGCTCGTCGTCTGGACGCGCATGAGCCTCCTCACCGGCCTCGACCAGACCGCGCTCCAGCGGGCCCAGGTCGTCGCCGCCGGCGTCGACACCGACAGCCTCGCCCGTGTCCTGCCGGCCTCCGGCAGCGGCGACACCGCCGTGCAGGTCGTCGACGCCCGGCGCGTGGTGCGCTCCAGCTCCGCCAACCTGGAGGGCCGGCCCGCGCTGTTCACCTTCCACGCGTCCTCCTCCGGCACGGCCCACACGGTGCGTGGACTGCCCCTGAGCGGAGACGGAACCTGGCGCGTGGTCGCCCTCGAGGCCGGGCACGACGACCCGCTCACCGTGTACGTCGCGGTGCCCACCGCGGCCGTCGACCGGAACCTCGCCCGGCTCACCGTGGGCCTCGCCATCGCCGTGCCGCCGGCTGTCGCCCTGCTCACCGGTGTCTGCTGGCTGCTCACCGGCCGGGCGCTGCGCCCCGTGGAGGCCCTGTGCGCCCAGACGGCCGGGATCACCGCCTGCGACCTGGGCCGCCGCCTCGACCCGCCCCCGGCGGAGGACGCCCTGGGCCGGCTGGCGCGGACCCTCAACGACCTGCTGGCCCGGCTGGACGTCGCCACCCGGCGGCAACGGCAGTTCGTCGCGGACGCCGCGCACGAGCTGCGCTCCCCGCTGAGCAGTCTGCACACCCAACTGGAGGTGGCCGTCCGGCATCCCGGCTCGGCCGACTGGGCCACCCGCGGACCCGCCCTCGTCGAGGAGAGCGAGCGGCTGTCCCGGCTGGTCGACGACCTGGTACGGCTGGCCCGCCTGGACGCCCTGCCCCGGCTGCGCCTGCGCCCCGTGGACCTGGACGAGATCGTCTTCCGTGAGGTCCGCCACGCCCGCCGACACACCTCTGTGGTCATCGACCAGCGCGCCGTCAGTGCGGCCCGGGTGTACGGCGACGGGGACGCCCTGGCCCGGGTCGTGCGCAATCTGCTCGACAACGCCATCCGGTACGCCGTCCGACGGATCGAGGTCAGCCTGGGCGTCCGCGACCGCGCCGCGCACCTGGTGGTCGCCGACGACGGCCCCGGCATCCCGGTGGCCGACCGCCGACGTGTCTTCGACCGCTTCACCCGCCTGGACGGGGCCCGCGCCCGGGACACCGGAGGAAGCGGCCTCGGCCTCGCGATCGTCCGCGACCTCGTCGTCGTCCACCACGGCCACATCGGCATCGAGGACAACGCCCCCGGAGCCCGCATCGTGGTCCGCATCCCGGCGACCGACCACTGACCGGCCGGCTGGTCCCCGGTCTCAGGCCGCCGCACGCTCCGGTGCCGGGCGAAGCGCCGCCCGCCCGCTGTGCCTTGTAGACCGTCGACACCCTGGCCACCGCACCCGTGCCCGAAGCCTGGGACGGTCCTGCGGTGCCATCGCCGCCTGTACCCGATACTTCACTGTTTCGTCACAGTGTGAGCGCCACCACAACCGAGCGGCCCCCATGCCGGTCTAGCGTGCAAAAGACCGCAGAACACGTGGAAGGGAAGGCCCGGCATGGGGGACATACGCAGGCGGGGGGCCGTCGCGCTCGGAATCACGGGGTTGGTGGCGCCGCTCACGCTCGCGCTCACCAGCGCGCCCGCCGAGGCGGCGAGCTGCACCACGCAGACCGGTCCGTACCAGAAGCAGGTGGAGAAGTTCCTCGGCCGCCCGGTCGACGGCAGGCAGTCGGCCGCCGACTGCAAGGCCGTCCAGGCCTTCCAGAACAAGCACGGCATCACGCCCGCCATCGGCTACGCCGGGCCCGTCACCTGGGGGGTGATGGATCTGATGAACAAGCAGAAGGCCGTCGGCAAGAACCCCAACAAGGACGGCAAGTGCCCGGTCAACAAGGGCCGCATCGCCTGCGTCAACCTGACGCTCCAGCTCAGCTGGATCCAGGACGGCAGCCGCCTCGTCTACGGACCGGTGCCCGTGCGCACAGGGCGCAAGGGATATGCGACCCGCACCGGCCTGAAGAAGATCTACTGGCGGAACCTGCACCACGTCTCGACCATCTACAACGTCCCCATGCCCTACAGCCAGTTCTTCGACGGCGGGCAGGCCTTCCACTCGGTCAACCTGAGCATGTGGAACCCGCCCGGCTCCCACGGCTGCGTCAACATGACCACGGCCGATGCCAAGAAGTACTGGTCGCTGCTGAAGGTCGGCGACGACGTGTTCGTCTACGGCCGCAAGCCGGGCACCTGAGACAGGCACCCGGCTCGGCCGCAGCGGTACGTCACACCGCCGGAGCGTCCCCGAAGTCCGGGATCTCCAGGCGGACCCCGCCCCTCAGCGCCGACTGGTGCGCGATGATCCCGGGCAGGGTGTAGCGTGCCGCGACCCAGGCGTTCACGGACGGCAGGGTGCGGGAGTTGACGGCCGTCACGAAGTCGTCCACCAGGAAGTGGTGGCTGCCCTCGTGGCCGTTGTGCAGGTTGTCGAACTCCCGCGGCAGCCGTGAGCGGTCGTGCACCGGTGCCGACCCGGAGGTGAAGGCGGCCCGCAGCTCCGGCGCGATGTGCTGGAGCGAGGGGTCGTCGGGCGACATGGTCGGCTTGGGCTCGAGGAGCTCAGTGATGTCCTTGACGCCCTTCTTGTCCTGCCACAGGGCCACCGTGGCGAGCTGCTCCATGCTCGCCTCGGTGCCGAAGAACCTGAAACGCGACTCCCGGATGTGCGAGGGGTAGCCGACCCGGCGGAACTCGTTCGTACGGAACGAGCCGCCGCCCGCCACCTCGAACAGCGCGGTGGCGTTGGAGAAGTCGTTGTCGAACTGGCTGATCTCCTTGTCGAAGACCCCGTCCCCGCGCTCGTCGCGCACCCCGATCGCGGACACGCTCACCGCGTGCGTCTGCCAGGCGCCGAGCACACCGCCCACCGAGTGGGTCGGGTAGAGCAGCGGGGGATAGCTGGCGGTCGCCTTCCAGTGCTCGCCGCCGCTGTACTGGTAGGCCTCGTAGAAGCCGAGGTCCATGTCGTGCACGTAGTCGCCCTCGGCGTAGAACAGCCGCCCGAAGGCGCCCTCCGCGATCCGGTTGCGGGCGTGCACGGTCGCCGGGTTGTACTGACTGGTCTCACCCATCATGTAGGTCAGCCCGGTCGCCTTGACCGCGTCGATGATCGCCGCGATCTCCTCCGTGGTGATCGCCATGGGGACGGCGGAGTACACGTGCTTGCCGGCGTTCAGTCCCTGGACCACCAGGGGGCCGTGCGTCCAGCGCTGGGTGAAGATGGCGACCGCGTCGACCGCCTTGGACTCCAGCATGGCCTCGTACGAGGGGAAGGTGCCGGCGAGGCCCTGTGCGGCGGCGAGCTGCTCGGCCCGTTCGGGCAGCAGGTCGGTGACGTAGACGTCGCTGACGCCGGGATGGGCCTGGAACAGCGTGGCGAACTGGCCGGAGAACTGGCCGGCGCCGACGATGCCGAGCGAGAACGTCATGAAATGCGTGCCCTTCACTGGGAGAGGATCAGGTTGATCTGGCTGTTGGTCTTGTCGAGGCCGCTCACCGCGGCGCCGTTGTAGACGTCCTGCATGGCGGGGTGCATGAGCGCGTACACGTCCGCCGCGTAGTTGGTGATCGGGTAGGTGAAGGTGGTGAAGTCCCGCTTGTCGGCGACCGGCTTGGTGAACGCCGTGACGTCGATGCCCTTCTTCTTGTAGGCCGCGACGGCGGCCCGGGTCCCGTCGGGTGTGGCGGGGAAGACGATGCCGTAGCTGCCCACCGTCTTCTGGCATGCGTCGGAGGACAGGTACTTCACCCACTTCAGGGCGCCCTGCTTGTTGTGGGCGTTCTTGGTGACGGAGTCGGCGAGGCCGTTCATCATGGTGGACCGCCTGCCGGTGGGGCCGACGGGGGTGAAGGCGGTGCCGATCTTCAGGTTCTTGTATCCGTAGTACGTCGAGATCATCCAGGCGCCGTCGAAGGCCATCGCGGCCTTGCCGGAGGCCAGTTGCGCGTTGGCCGGGTTGGCGCCCTCGCTGTAGTCCGTCTGCGGCGCCAGGTAGCCCTTCTCCGCCAGGCCGAAGTACCACTTGACGACCGACTGGAAGGTCTTGCTGTCGTACTGGTACTTGGTGCTCCACCGCTCCTTGTCGGTGTAGTGCCAGCCGGCGGAGCCGGTGAAGGGGCTCCATGTCGTCTGGCCGTCGCCGTCGCCGGCGCCTCCACTGGCGAGCCCGTACACCTTGACGTGGTGCTTGTCGAAGCCGGGCTCGTCGCCGCGCTTGCCGTTCCGGTCGATGGTGAGGTGGGCGACGGTCTTCTCGAAGGTGCCGCCGTCCTTCGGGTTCCAGCTCAGATTGTTGATCTGCTCGGGGGTGAGTCCGGCAGCCGTGGCCATCTTCTGGTTGTAGAAGAGGGCGACGGTGTCCCAGTCCTTCGGAGCGCCGTAGCGGTGGCCGTCCTGGGCGATCCAGTTGTCGGCGAGCCCCTTCTGGTAGTCGGCGGGGTTGATGCCGAGGTCGTCGAGCGGCTCCAGCACCTTCAGATCGGCGAACTGGCCGAACTTCTGGATGTGGTCGGTGAACACGTCCGGCTGGGTGCCCGCGATGAAGCTCGCGGTCAGCTTGGTCCAGTAGTCGCCCCAGCCCATCTGCGTGATGCTGACCTTCAGGCCCGGGTTCTCCTTCTCGAAGTCCGTGGCGCAGGCCTGGTAGGCGGGCAGCTGGTTGGCGTCCCACAGCCAGTACGTCACCGTGTTCCCGGGCGACCCGGCGGCGCCGCCCTGGGCGCATCCGCTGACCAGGGACAGGGCCAGCGCACCGGCCAACGCCACGACCGTACGAATTCGCATATCGGTTCCCTCACTTGATCCCGGTGAAGCCGATGGAGCCGACGATGCGGCGTGCGAAGCAGCCGAAGAGCACGAGCATCGGGAGCGCCGCGATGAGGGTCGCCGCCATCAGTCCGGACCAGTCGTAACCCGTCTGCGGGGTCTGCGCCCGGAAGATCGCCAGTGCCACGGTGAGCACACGGGAGCTGTCGCTGTAGGACACCATCAGCGGCCAGAAGTAGTCGTTCCACGAGGTGATGTACGTCAGCACGCCGAGGGTGAGGATGGGGGTGACCGCCATCGGCAGCATCACCCGGAAGAAGATCCTGACCTTGCTCGCGCCGTCCAGCAGGGCGGCCTCCTCCACCTCGCGGGGGACGTTCATGAAGAACTGCCGTAGGAAGAACACCGCGAACGGCGTCATGAACATCGTCGGCAGCGCGATGCCCAACAGGGTGTCCACCAGGTGGAGTTGCTTGATGAGCACGAAGTTCGGCAGCAGCGTGAAGATGGCCGGCACCATCAGCCCCGCGAGGAACAGCCCGAACACCTTGTCCCGGCCGCGCCACCTCAGCCGTGCGAAGGCGTAGGCGGCCATGGCGGAGAAGAACACCTGGCAGACGGTGATCAGGGTGGAGACGATCACCGAGTTGAGCAGATAGCGCCAGAACCTCAGCCCGCCGCCCGCGCCGCCCTGGGCGATGGCCTCCTTCGTCGACTGCAGACCCAGGGCCCGCTCGAAGCCACCGGCCGTCAGGCCGGTGGGCAGGGGGTCGCCGGGGTGCGCGGCGAGTGAGGTGTTGGTGGACAGGGCCGTCCTGAGAATCCAGTAGAACGGCAGCAACGTCACGAGCACGATCGCGCCCATGACCGCCCAGGCGGCGATCCGGCCGAGGGAGAGCCGGCGCCTCGCGGGTATCGCGGTCGTCGTGGTGGCCACGGCAGCCATGTCGGTCACTCCCTTGAAGTCAGCCGAGGTCGGTCTGGCCGGCCCGGGTGAGGCGGTACTGGACGAACGTGATCGCGGTCAGCACGACGAGCAGGGCCACCGACATCGCGGACGCGTAGCCGAACTGGAAGCGGCCGAACGCGGCGCCGTAGATGTAGTACTGGAGCACGTTGGTGGCGTTCGCCGGGCCGCCCTGGGTGGTCACGGCGACCGTGTCGAAGACCTGGAACGAGCCGATCACCGTCATGATCAGGACGACCGCCAGTACCGGTCGCAGCAGCGGCAGCGTGATCCGCCAGAACATCCGCCACTCGCCGGCGCCGTCCACCCTGGCCGCCTCGTACATGTCGCCCGGGATCGCCTGGAGGCCCGCGAACAGCAGCAGCGCCGTGTAGCCGACGTGCCGCCACACGTTGATCAGCGCGATCGTGGGGATGGCCCACGACTTGTCGGCGAGGAACGGGATGTGGTCGAAGCCGAGCGCCCCGATGATCTGGTTGCCGATGCCGAGCTGGGTGTCGAGGACCCACAGCCAGACGACGCCCGCGACGACGTTGGACATCAGATACGGCGTCAGCACGATCCCGCGCAGCAGCGCCGACTGCGACAGCCGTTGCAGCAGCACGGCGATGGCGAGCGCGGAGACGGTCTGCACCCCGATGTTGATCACCACGTACTCGACGGTGACCTTCAGCGAGCCCCAGAAGATCGGGTCGTGCACCATGCGGACGTAGTTGTCCAGGCCGACCCACTCGGCCGGGGTGAGCAGGTTGAAGCGGGTGAAGCTCAGATAGACGCCCCGCAGCGTGGGCCACAGCAGGAAGACCAGGAACCCCAGCAAGGCCGGGGCCAGGAAGAGGGCGGCGAGCGGCCCGTCGCCGCTGCCCTCACGTGCTCGGGCGGTACGGACCCCTGTGGCGGTCCCCCTTCCCGCGGCGCCGCGCAGCGGCAGTCGCGAGGGAGGGCTGCTGGAGGCGACGGTCATCGGTGACCCTCCTCGTCGGCGGCTCGTCCTCGATGGGCACTTACTTTTGGTGCGAAACAATCCTCGCGTCAAGACCCGCGCACGGATCCTTTGAGATGGCACTGCGCGGCGTAGAGTGCCTGTAATTAATTCCACTGCAAAAGAAATCTTGTGGGAGTCTGGTCGCATGACCGCACGTGCCGCCAGCTGGCTGCCGCTGAGTGCCGGCGAGCGTGCCGTGGCGATCGAGGTTCTCGTCCACGGGCCGCTCTCGCGCGCCGACCTCGCGCGACGGCTCGACCTCTCGGCCGGCAGCCTCACCCGGCTCACCAAGCCGCTCATCGAGTCGGGTCTGCTGATCGAGGTCGCCGACGGGGGCGGTTCGGCCGAGGGCCGCCAGGGCCGCCCCTCGCAGCCCCTCGACGTCGTCGCCGAGTCCCGGACGTTCCTCGGATTCAAGATCACCGAAGAGATGGTCTACGGCGTGGTCACCACGCTCAGAAGCGACATCGTGGCCCGCCTGGACCGCCCGCTCACCAGCCACGACCCCGTCCATGTGGCTGCGCTGCTGGCGGAGATGACCGGCGTGCTCACCGCCGAGTTCCCGACGGCGGCGGGCATCGGCATCGGCGTCGGCGGACTCGTCCAGGATCGCGCCGTGGTCGGCGAGTCCGCCTTCCTGCACTGGCGCGAGGTGCCGCTGGCCCGGCTGGTGGAGGAGTGCACCGGGCTCCCGGTGGTCGTCGAGAACGACGTCGCCGCGTTCGTCGAGGCCGAGACCTGGTTCGGGGCGGGTCGCGGTCTGGAGCGCTTCGTCGTCCTCACCATCGGCGCCGGCATCGGTTACGGCCTCGTCCTGGGCGGCAAGCGGGTGCCCTACGCCGAGGAGGACCGCGGCTTCGGGCGGCACTGGATCATCAACCCGAACGGGCCGCTCACCCCGTCCGGCGAGCGCGGCAGCGCGGTCTCGCTGCTCACCATCCCCAGCATCCGCTACCAGATCCGGGCCGCCACCGGCAGCGACAAGACGTACGAGGAGATCCTCGGGCTCGCCGCCGCCGGCGAGCCGATGTGCTCCCGCGTCGTCGACGAGGCCGCGCGGGCCCTCGGCACGCTGGTCGCCCAGATCTCCAACTTCGCGATGCCGCAGAAGATCCTGCTGGCCGGGGAGGGGGTGGGGTTGATGGACGTGGCGGGGAAGACGGTGGAGGAGACCATCCGCGCCCAGCGGCACCCGCTGGCCGCTCCGGTGGGACTGGAGACCAAGGTCTCCGACTTCCACGACTGGGCGCGCGGAGCGGCGGTGCTGGCGATCCAGGTGCTCGTGCTGGGTGTCATCGACGGATGACGTGTCCGGCAGGGCCGGACGTGATCAGCTTCACGGTCCGGAATGCCGGGAGGTGCCTGATTGCTCACATCACCTTCACGTCGAGGCCCGTATGCTTCACGGCATGTCCACCACTCCTGAACCCGTAGCGGAGCGTTCCGCCGACGAGGTCAACGAGGAGATCCGGGCACTGTGGTTCCGCAGCGGCGGGATCCTCAGCCTCGAGGAGCGGCGGGAGTACCAGCGGCTCGTCCTGGAATGGGCGGCGGCCTCCTCGCCGCGCCCGACGAAGGCGGCTTGACCGCCCGCCCGGCCACCTCCCGCGTTGCGACCACCGCCGGCGGCGGCCGGTTCGGCATACCCGCGGCAGGCCCGGCTTCCTCCGGCACCCGCAGCACCCTGGAGGGGACCCCGACCCGGCCGCTCAGCCCCAGGTCCCCGCGTACGCCCGGCGATAGGCGTTCCGCTCCTGTTCCGACCGGATGTAGCGCGTGGCCACCAGCGCGACCAGGCTGCCCGCGATGACCAGCAGGCCGGGCCCGACGGTCCGCGGGTCGGTGAGCCGTGACAGGAATCCGTCCGCCGTGCCGGTGGCACCGACCTCCTGGACCGCGCCCGGTGCCGCCGACCCGGGCGCGATCGCCGCGCCCTGGGGCGCCGAGAGGGACGGCGCGGGAGCGGCGGAGGCCCCGGCGCCCGCACCGCCCGGCGCCTGGCCCTGCCCCGTCAGCTGGACCCCGAGCGCGGCCATCGCCTTCGTCACCGGCTGGAAGAACGTCGTACCGCCCGCCTGGCAGTCCCCGCTGCCGCCCGAGGTCACCCCGAGCGCGATGCCTTCCGAGAACAACGGGCCGCCGCTGTCGCCCGGTTCGGCGCACACCGTGGTCTGGATGAGACCGGTGACCGAGCCCTCCGGGTAGTTCACCGTCGCGTTCAGTGCGGTGACCTCGCCGTCGTGCAGACCGCTGGTGCTGCCGCTGCGGAACACCTTCTCACCCACCACCGGGTCCCCGGCCGCCGTGATGCGCACCCCGCGCCCGCCCCCGATGGCCACGACGTTCTCTCCGGGCGTCGCCTGCCCGTTCTCGTACCGGATGAGGGAGAAGTCGCCGTCCCCGGGGAACTCCGAGGTGACGGTCCGGCCCAGTTGCGTCCGGCCCGTGTTGTCGGAGAACCAGAGCGTGCCGCCCGGACCGCAGTGCCCGGCGGTGAGGATGAACTGGCCCTGCCCGTTGGTCACGTTGAAGCCCGCGGAACAGCGGCCGCTGGTCGAGAAGATCGGCTGGGCGCCGGCGACCCGGGTCGTGAACCGTCCCTGGCTGCGCTCCATCCGGACGAAGTCCCCGATGCCATGGGCGAGTTTCGTCAAGCGCGACCAGTCGGACGCGGAGACCGTGCGGTCGGCCTGTACCACCACCTGGTTGGTGCGGTAGTCCACGGACCAGGCGGTGCCCGCCACCCTGGGGGCGGAACTCAGCGTCTTCGTGGCCGACTTCAGCTGGTCCATGCTGTGCCGCACCATCTTGGCACGGGCCCCGGCCGCCGTCACCGCGTCCGCCGCGGCCCTGTCCGTCACCGCGACCACGGGCTTCCCGTCGGAGGCGACCCAGCTGCCCGCCGTTCGGGAGGTGCCGAGCCGGGACACCAGTTGGGAGCCCGTCTGTGAGGCGGTCATGGCGGACGTGCCCGTACTGAAGGGGGTCTGCGCGCCGGACGGTTCGCTCGCCAGGGCCTGGGTGACCATCAGACCACCCAGGAGCAGTCCGCCGACGGCCGCGATGCGAGCCCCCCGCCGGACGATCCGTCGTCGTGCATGCCTCATCCATGGCTCCCGAACCCGAACAGCACGGCGTCACCACCGCGGGGCACTCCGGTCGTCGCGCGCCCTCACTCCATACGTGCGCACGCGCCCGGGTGTTCACCGACGCGCCGCTGAAGTCACGCCGTCGGCAGGGCGTCGCCGGGCAGGCGCGAGTGGACGAAAGACCCTAGGAGCGCCGCAGCGAGACACCGCTGCGCTCGTCCCCCCACAGCGAGTCACCGTCCACGTACGGGCGCAGCAGCGCGGTCAGACCCGGGTCACCGCGCCCGTTCAGCTCGTCGGAGGCGATCTTGCGGGCGATCCCCGCGAGGAAGTCGGCGAGCTGCACCCGCGGATCGAGCCGGGAGTCGACGAGCCGGAACCCGAAGAGCCCTGTGGTCTCCTTGAGCCAGGCGATGCGCTGCGCTGTGAGCACGTTCTGCTCGTCGTGCACGAGCGTGACCTGGTGCCCGCCCGCTCCCCAGTACGCCGCGGTGCGCACGAGGGCCGGCAACAGGGGGTTGAGCGCCGGAACGACCGCCGGCCCGTCGATGATCCGCGCCCGGTATGCCCGCGCCTTCTCCTGCGCCCCGGCCAGCAGCGTGAGGGTCTCGCCCGCGTCGCCCCGCGGACGGGCCCGGAGCAGGTCCTCGACGACGAGGAAGAAGGAGTCGACGGGAGCCTCCGGCTGCCCGTTGCTCCTTGCCCGCATCAGATCGTTGGACGCCTCCAGAAAGCGCTGCCACGGCTCGTCCCCGAAGCGCTCACGCCCGGTGCGGAAGAGGGCCAGGGCGGGTGCCGGATCGCCGAGCAGCAGGTCCACCACGCGGTCGACCACGAAGAACGACTTCTCCACGAGCAGCACATGGGCGTGCCCGTGCAGCGGCCCCGAGGCGCCGAGAAACCACTCCAGCACCGCGCGGTGCTTCTCCCGCAGCAGATGGGCGGCCTTGTACTCCTCCGCGGGCGAGCGGATGCGGTCGCGGACCTCCTGGACGTGCGCGGCCGCCGAGGAGAGAGGCAGATGCACACTGGCGTGCGCGAAGACGTCGGTGTTCCCGCTGGTGAGGTTCTCGCCGTCCGATCCCGACTCGTCGCAGGCCACCTCCAGCAGTCCTCCCGCGGTTCGCGCGCGGACCGTACTGTCACGATGCCGGCTCACCGTCTCGCCCCCTGCCCTCGTACCGCATGAGGATCATCCCGCACCCGGCGCACGGCGAACCGTCCCACGCCGCCGGTGAAGTCCAGCCAATCCCCGGCTACTCAGAAGTAACTGTCTACGCGTCAGTAACTCTTGCGTCGTCTGGTGTCCATCATTGGGCGTGAGCATGACCAACGCGGTCGTGGCGGAGATGTCACCGCCGCACGGACGCGATGTGGACGCGAGGGAAGGGACGGGCATGACAAGACGTGGTGCGGTGCGCCGCATCGGCGCGGTGTCGGCGGTCGTGGCGCTGGGCATCGGAGGCACTGTGACCGCCGCGGGAACCGCCTCCGCGGCTCCTGCGGCAACCACCGTGAGCGTGGCGGCGGCGCAGGCCGCCGGTGTCGACTACGCCACCTGGCAGGCGGATGTGAAGGCGGTCATCGACCAGGCGCTGCCGTACGTCCGGCAGCGCACCGCGACCGCGACCGGGCAGAAGCTCGCGATCGTCTTCGACATCGACAACACCACCCTCGAGACGTACTTCCACCCCTGGTACCAGCTGCCCACCCCGGCGGTGCAGCCGTCCCTGGAGCTCGCGAAGTACGCGAAGTCCCGAGGGGTGTCCGTCTTCTTCGTCACCGCGCGCCCCGGCATCATCGAGGCCGAGACCAAGTGGAACCTCAAGACGGTGGGCTACCCGGTCGACGGCCTCTCCGTGCGGGATCTGCCGGACCTGTTCGACGAGGTGAGCGCGTACAAGACGAGCAAGCGCGCGGAGATCGAGGCGCAGGGCTACACGATCATCGCCAATGTCGGCAACAACGCCTCCGACCTGGTTGGCGGCCACGCCGAGCGCACGTTCAAGCTGCCCGACTACGACGGCACGTTGTCCTGACGGCCCTTTCCTCGGGAACGGGCGCCGGTACGGCCGTACCGGCGCCTTTCTGCGTGTGGCACCTACACTGCGCTCATGCACGCGCTCCTGGATCGGCTCGGAACGGGCAAGTACCTGTTGGTCACCAGCTACCGCCGGAACGGCACCCCGGTCGCCACCCCGGTCTGGGTGGTGCGGGACGGCGACGCGCTCGGTGTGTGGACCACCGCGGACTCCTGGAAGGTGAAGCGGATCCGGGCCCGCTCCGACGTCTTCGTCGGCCCCTGCGACCTGCGCGGCAAGCCGACTGGCGACCAGATCCCCGCCACCGCCGAGATCTGCGACGCGGCCACCACCGCCCGCTACCGGCAGCTGATCGCGGGCAAGTGCGGCCTCGTCGGCCGCCTCACCCTTCTCGGCAGCCGGCTGCGGCGCGGGGAGAAAGGCACGGTCGGCATCCAGGTGACGCCCGCTCAGCCGTAGAACGGCCCCTGCGTGCTGCACACCGCGTCGCCGAAGACGTTCCGGTCCTCGTAGTCGACGCCGGACAGTTGCTGCTGTCTGCGGCACGCCAGGTTGTCTCCCTATGTAGACGCCGTCTTGGACAGGGGACGGGGTCAAGGGAGTATGGGCCGCGTCGACTTCGAGAGGGAGACCGTGTGGACGTCGGCGCCGCTGTGCTGCTCGCGGGGGCGGGGGTCGCCTCCGGGCTCGCCGGTTCGATCGCCGGTCTGGCCTCTCTGTTCAGCTATCCCGCGTTGCTGGCCGCCGGGCTCCCGCCGGTGGCCGCCAATGTGACCAACACCGTGGCGCTGTTCTCCAACACGGTGGGCACCGCCGTCGGCTCCCGGGAGGAACTCCGTGGCCAGCGCCGGCGTCTCGTGCGGCTCGCCCTGCTCGCGGCCGCGGGAGGCTCGGCCGGTGCGGCCCTGCTTCTGGGCACCCCGTCCTCGGCGTTCGAGAGTGTCGTGCCGTGGCTGATCGCCCTGGGGTCCGTACTCATCCTGGCTCGGGAGCCGTTGCGCCGGCTGGTGGCGAAACATCCGTCGAGCGGCGACGGCGTCCGCGCCAAGCTGCCGTCGGCCTGCGCGGTCCTCGTGGTGGGGCTCTACGGCGGCTATTTCGGCGCCGCGGCGGGTGTGCTGATGCTGGCCGTGCTGTCGCTGTCCGCGAGTGAGCCCCTGCCCGTGACCAATGCCGTGAAGAACATCGCCACGGGCGCCGCCAACGTCACCGCGGCCGTCGCCTACGCCTTCCTGGCCCCGGTCGACTGGACGGCCGCGACCGCGCTCGGGCTCGGCTGCCTCGTCGGCAGCCGGATGGGCCCGGTGATCGTACGGCGCCTGCCCGAGACCCCGCTGCGGATCGCCATCGCCCTGGCGGGCCTCGGCCTGGCCTTCTCCCTCTGGCGCCACGCGGGCGGACGGTGAGTCGGATTCCATCGCCTCATCAGATTCCGTCTCTGCCTACCCATTGACCTGCGGCGTCCACAACCCTAGCCTCCATCCTCATGTGTAGACGGCGTCCCTGTATGAGGACATCGTTCAAGTAGGCGACCGCGGTTCAAAGGGGAACTGACCCATGCCACTTGTTGTCGTAGCGATCAGCGTGCTGGTCCTGCTCTTCTTGATGACGAAGCTCAGACTCAACGGCTTCGCCGCCCTGTTGCTGGTGGCCGTGGGCGTCGCCCTCGTCCGGGGCATCCCGCTGGAGAAGATCCCCGACGTCCTCTCCGACGGCATCGGAGGGCAGATCGGCGACACCATGCTCACCATCGGGCTCGGCGCCATGGTCGGCCGGGTGATGGGGGACTCCGGCGCCGCCCAGCGGATCGCCGGAAAGCTGCTCGACGTCTGCGGCCCGCGCTGGGTCCAGGTCGCCATGGTGCTGACCGCCATGCTGATCGGCGTCACCATGTTCTACGAGGTCGCGTTCGTCATCATCGTGCCCATCGCGTTCACGCTGGTACGGGTCACGAGGGCCAACCTGCTGTGGGTCGGTCTGCCGATGTCGATCGCCCTGTCCACCATGCACAGCTTCCTGCCGCCGCACCCCGGCCCCACCGCCGTCGCCGCGACCTTCCACGCCTCGGTCGGACTCACCCTGTTCTACGGCCTGTTCATCGCCGTCCCGGTCGGTGCCCTGATCGCCCTGGTGTGGCCACGTCTTCCGTTCGTCCGGCGCATGAACCCGTCCATACCCACCGGCCTGGTCAGCGACCGTGTCTTCACCGAGGAGGAGATGCCCGGCATGGGCTGGTCGCTGTCGGTCGCCCTCCTGCCCGTGGTGCTGATCGCCGGCGCGGCGGTGACCGACCTGGCCACCTCCGCCTCCGGCCCCGTCCTGCACTTCGTCGCCTTCATCGGCTCCGCGCCCATCGCCCTGCTGCTCACCCTGTGCGTCGCGATCTGGGCGTTCGGACCGCGGATCGGCCGCAGTCTGGAGGAGGTCGGCGCCTCGTGCCGGTCGGCCGCCCAGGCGATGGCGATGATCCTGCTGGTGATCGGTGCGGGCGGGGCGTTCAAGCAGGTCCTCGTCGACGGCGGGATCTCCGACTACATCAAGAACGCCACGGACGGGTGGTCCCTGTCGCCGATCATCCTCGCCTGGCTCATCGCGGCCATCCTCCGGGTGGCCCTCGGCTCGGCGACCGTCGCCGTCGTCACCGCGTCCGCCGTGGCCCTCCCGCTGCTGGCGGGCAGCGGCGTGCACCCGGAGATCATGGTCCTCGCCGTCTCCTGCGGTTCGATCGCGTTCTCCCATGTGAACGACCCGGGCTTCTGGATGTTCAAGGAGTACTTCAACCTCTCCGTCCTCGACGCGATCAAGGCACGCACCACCTACACGACGGTCCTCGCGATCCTGGGCCTCGCCGGGGTCCTCGCCATGGAGTCGATCCTGGACGGCATCGGCGTGTGATCCGCGTCCCCCTCCCGCCCCACCACCTCAGCACCTGACCGAGGAGTCCTGCTCATGGGCCAGCCCACCGTCACCTCCTACTCCGTGTATCCGGTCGCCGGCCGGGACTCCATGGCGCTCAACCTCTCCGGCGCGCACGGCCCGTGGTTCACCCGCAACGTGGTCGTCATCGAGGACTCCGAGGGACGCACCGGGCTTGGTGAGGTGCCCGGCGGGGAGCGGATCACACGGACCCTGCGCGAGGCCGAGCCGCTCGTCGTCGGCGCACGCGTCGGCGACTACAAGCGGGTCCTGCGCGCCATGGGCGAGCGGTTCGCCGACCGGGACGCGGGCGGACGCGGCGAGCAGACCTTCGACCTCCGCACCACCGTGCACGCGGTCACCGCAGTCGAGTCGGCGCTCCTCGACCTGCTCGGGCAGCATCTCGAGGTGCCCGTCGCCGCCCTGCTGGGCGAGGGCAAACAGCGCGACTCCGTCTGCTTCCTCGGCTACCTCTTCTACGTCGGCGACCCCGACCGGACCGACCTGGACTACGTCCGCGAACCCGGCGCGAGGTCCGACTGGTACCGCATCCGCCACGAGGAGGCCCTCACCCCCGAGGCGATCGTCCGGCAGGCCGAGGCCACGCACGAGCTCTACGGCTTCCGCGACTTCAAGCTCAAGGGCGGTGTGCTGCCGGGCCCTGAGGAGGTCGCGGCGGTGCGCGCCCTGAAGGAGCGCTTCCCGGACGCCCGTATCACGCTCGACCCGAACGGCTGCTGGTCGCTGCGCGAAGCCGTCGAACTGTGCCGGCCCCTCGTCGGCACCCTCGCCTACGCCGAGGACCCCTGCGGAGCCGAGGGCGGCTACTCAGGGCGGGAGATCCTCGCCGAGTTCCGCCGGGCCACCGGGCTGCCCACCGCGACCAACATGATCGCCACTGACTGGCGTCAGCTCACCCACGCGCTGGCGCTGCAGTCCGTTTCCATCCCGCTCGCGGACCCGCACTTCTGGACCATGCAGGGGTCGGTCCGTGTCGCCCAGCTGTGCCACGACCTGGGGCTGACCTGGGGCTGCCACTCCAACAACCACTTCGACATCTCCCTGGCCATGATGGCCCACTGCGGAGCCGCCGCCCCCGGTGAGTACAACGCGCTGGACACCCACTGGATCTGGCAGGAGGGACTGGAGCGCCTGACCGTCGAGCCGCCGCGGATCACCGGCGGGGAGGTCGCCGTACCGGACACCCCCGGCCTCGGCGTCCGGCTCGACCGCGACCGGCTCCTCGCCGCCCACGAGCTCTACCTGAGCAAGGCCCTGTCGGACCGCGACGACGCCGCCGGCATGCGGTACCTCATCGAGGGCTGGACGTTCGACGCCAAGCGGCCCTGCACGGTGCGCGACTGACGCCGCCGAGCGCCCGTCATGCGTGCATGGCACTTGCCTAATAGATTTAGGAAAGTGCATAATCGCTTAAGGCTTACGAGCGAAGGGACGGTCGATGGCGCGCGCAGGGCTGACCACCGGACGCCTGGTCCGGGCAGGGGCGGAACTGGCCGACGAGGTCGGCTTCGACCAGGTCACCGTCTCCGCGCTCGCCAGGCGGTTCGACGTCAAGGTCGCGAGCCTGTACTCGCACCTGAAGAGCTCCCACGACCTCAAGACCCGGATCGCCCTGCTGGCCCTTGAGGAACTCGCCGACCGGGCCGCCGAGGCGCTGGCCGGGCGGGCCGGCAGGGACGCCCTGACGGCCTTCGCGAACGTCTACCGCGACTACGCCCGTGAACACCCCGGCCGCTACGCGGCGGCGCGGTTCCGGCTCGACCCGGAGACGGCGGCCGCAAGCGCCGGGGGCAGGCACGCGCAGATGACGCGCGCGATCCTGCGCGGCTACGACCTGACGGAACCGGACCAGACGCACGCGGTCCGGCTGCTGGGCAGCGTCTTCCACGGCTACGTCAGCCTGGAGGCGGCCGGAGGCTTCAGCCACAGCGCTCCCGACTCGCAGGAGTCCTGGACATGGATCCTGGACCGCCTCGACGCCCTGCTGCGCAACTGGCCCGCGGACGCGGACACTCGAACATGTTGATCAACAGGTTGAAGGCGATGAACACCCACTGGATCACCACACCCGTCACCGCGGACCTCCTGCGCGGCGCCCTCGACCTGGAGCACACCGCGCACGGCGTCCTGCCGCACCGGCTGCCCGCCCGGGCCCGCGCCCAGTGCGCCGACCCGCAACTCGCCCTGGCCGAGTCCCAGCCCTCCGGTGTCCGGCTGGCCTTCCGCACCCGGGCCACCGCCGTGGAACTGGACGCGCTGCCGACCAAGCGGGTCTACGCGGGCGCCCCGCCCCGCCCGGACGGCGTCTACGACCTGCTCGTCGACGGCCGCCTGGCGGGCCGGGCCAGTGTGCCGGGCGGCCACACCCTCACCATCGACATGGCCGCCGGAACAGCGGAACACCGGCCCGGGCACGCCGGCACCCTGAGCTTCACCGACCTGCCCGACCGGCTCAAGGACGTGGAGATCTGGCTCCCGCACAACGAGACCACCGAGCTCGTCGCCCTGCGCACCGACGCGCCCGTGGAGCCCGTACCGGACCGGGGCCGCAAGGTGTGGCTGCACCACGGCAGTTCGATCAGCCACGGCTCCGACGCCGCGAGCCCCACCACCACCTGGCCCGCGCTCGCCGCCGCCCTCGCCGGCGTGGAACTGATCAACCTGGGTCTGGGCGGCAGCGCCCTGCTCGACCCGTTCACCGCCCGCGCCCTGCGCGACACCCCCGCCGACCTGATCAGCATCAAGATCGGCATCAATCTGGTCAACACCGATCTGATGCGTCTGCGCGCCTTCACCGCCGCCGTGCACGGCTTCCTCGACACCGTCCGCGAAGGCCACCCCACCACACCGCTGCTGGTCGTCTCGCCCCTGCTGTGCCCCATCCACGAGGACACCCCCGGACCCAGCGCCCCGGACTTCACCGCCCTCGCCGCAGGGCGACTGAGCTTCCGGGCCGCCGGGGATCCGGCGGAGGTGGCACAGGGCAAGCTGACCCTCGCCGTCATCCGTGACGAGCTGGCCCGGATCGTACGGCAGCGGGCGGCCGACGACCCGCACCTGCACCATCTCGACGGCCGCGACCTCTACGGCGAGGCCGACGCCGCGGAACTGCCGCTGCCCGACGAACTCCACCCGGACGCCGCCACACACCGCCGCATCGGCGAACGCTTCGCCAAGCTGGCCTTCACGGCCGACGGCCCCTTCAGGCCCTAATAGCCGACGGAGAACGTGGCGTCGGCCCGGTCGGTGGCCGTCGAGATCGGGTCGATGCGCAGCACGTAGTCGGAGTGCCTGATGTAGCGGGTCGGGTAGTTGTACGAGCGGAAGGACGTCGACGAGGAGTCGGCGAGCCCCGCGGTGGAGTAGAACGTGGCGTCCTGTGCGAACGTCCAGGTGCCGTCGTTCACGTCCAGCCGCAGCTGGTAGTCGTAGTGCCGCAGATGGCGGGTCGGGTAGTTGACCGACTGGAAGGACACTCCCGAGCTGTCCGCGAGACCAGGCACGAGCTCACATAGGCCGAGTCCGCGGCGCGCGCGGGCCGGGCGCGGACGGTCAGGTCCGCGGACAGGGCCAGTGGCACGGTCGCGGCCATACCGAGGAACAGCCGGCGTGACGGCCGTGCACCGGGGCGGGGGTGGACGCTCATGCGCTCTCCAAAGGCGTTGCAGGTGACGGGATTTCGAACAAGGTTCGGTGAATCGGTCAGAAGGGAGAGGCGAGGTGAGCGAGCGTCAATGGTGAAGGCGGTGCTTGCCGATCCCTGTCCGGCAATGGCCCCTCAGGGCGTCGTGCCTCCCCGGGCGTCGCGCGAACGCCCCGTGGCCGCGGTGACTGTGGAGTCCCGGTGAACCGGTCGGCATGCCCGCACGTATCTCTTCCCGGGGACGGCGGGAGACCGCGGGCACGGAAGGAGAGCAGTGTGTCGACACCGACCGGGCAGGGTCAGCCGCTGCGGCGCCGGGTGCTGGAACCCACCTACGTCGTGCGCAGGCGCCGCACCGAGGCCCTGGCCGAACTGGTCAGAGAACTGCAAGAAGGGGAGAGGCGCCCGCCACAGCCCGTCTACGAGCCGATCGTCGTCCACGTGGCGCCGGCGACCGCCGAGGACGCGACGGAGGAACTGCCTCCCGTACCGTCCGCCCGGGGCCGGCGCGAGCGGCCCGTCGACGACGGACTCACCCTGCGCCGCGCGGCGATCACGGTCGGGGTGACCGCGGCCGCCCTCATCGGCTTCGGCGCCGCCCTCCTCCTGCCCGGCCCGCAGGGCGACGGCGCCGAGCAGCACGCCGCGGCTCCGCCGCCCCGGTCACCCGCCACCAGCGCCCCCGCTCAGCGGACGGGCACCGACCCCGACGGCCCCGGGACCCTGCGCGAGGGCGACAGGGGCCCACAGGTGACCGAGCTGCAAAAACGCCTGCTGCGCATCCCCGACGTCTACGAGCACGGGTCCACCGACGGCCGCTACGACGCCACGCTCGCCGCCGCCGTGGCCCGCTTCCAGCTCTGGTACGGCATCCGCGGCGACGAGACCGGCGTCTACGGCAACGACACCCGCCGCGACCTCGAGTCCCGCACCACGCTCTAGCGAGGTGCGGCAGCGGGCACGGGTCCGCGTACGGCGGCCGCTCACCCTCGATCCGTACGCTCCCGTGCCCGCCCAGCGGTACGGGCGTGTCGCGCATTCCCCCCGGCGCGACACGCCCGTCACCGTTCGGTCACCCGCTACCGCTTCAGCAGCCGTACGGCCAGCCCGTCCGCCGTGCACACGGGGACCGCCCGGTAGGCGTCCGACGCCACCGTGACGCGCCCGAACTGCCCGCGCAGCGACCCTGTCGCGATCACCGGGACGGTGGCGCCCGACGCCGGCGGCCGGTGCTCGTCCAGGCGGAGCGTCAGCACGCTGTCGCGGTCGAGCACCACGCGCCGCTCGACCGTCAGCGCCGCCTTGTGCCCCGCCCGCAGCGTGACGTCCAGGGCCGCCCCGGCCGCCTGCGTGTAGGAGCCGCGTACCCGTGCGGCGCCGGTCACCTCCAGCGTTCCGCCCGTCACCCGTACATCACCGTGACCCAGCGCGCTCCGCGAGGCGGCGACCAGGGTGCCGTCCTCGACGACGGTGCCGCCCGTGTACCGGTTGTCCCCGGTCAGGGTCAGGGTCCCGGTGCCGCGCTTGGTCAGGCCGCCCTGTCCGCCGATGTCGTTGCGCCAGCTGTCGTGCGCGCCGAACCCGCCGTCGGCCGCGTCCATCGTCACGCGCACGTCCGTGTCGAAGGAGCCGTAACCGTCCGCCGCCGCGAACAGGTTGAGCCGCCCCCACTGCTCGAAGCCGTCCAGCAGCACATAGCCGGAGGGCAGCGCGGTCGTCCGCAGCACCTCGCGCCGCTGCGCCGCGTCCAGGTACGGCAGCCGCGTCTCCAGCAGCACCTCGGCGCCCTTGGGCACGGTCAGGTCGCTGTGGCGCCCGTGGCGGGTCAGCACATAGGTCAACCGGGGCCCGACCGCACGGGCGTTGGTGTCCCGGTCGGCGTACGGGTCGGTGTCCGTGGCCGCCGAGTGCGCGTAGGCGTAGAGCGTGTCGGCCGTCGCGCCGGTCTTCTCCTGGAAGTAGGCGAGGGCCTGGGCGCGTGCGGCTGCCTTGAGGCCGGCGTTGGCGGGGTCGGCGAGCGTGGCGGCGGCCAGGGCGGTGGCCATGATGCGTCCGCCGATCACGTCGACGGTGGAGTGCATGCCTGCCACGATCCGGGTGTGGCTCAGTTCCAGGGCGCGGGTCACCAGCTCCTGGAAGCGCTCGGGGACCGCGTACGCGTAGGCCAGGCCCGCCAGGTGGAAGGCGTTGGTGTGGCCGCTGGGGAACCCGCCGTCGTCGGTCGGGGACGTGCTGCGCTGGCGCAGCAGCTGGGGAGCGACGACGACGTCGGACTCGTAGACCGGGTAGCCGAGCGCGTCCATCCTCCCGGTGTCGACGACCTCGCTGTCCTCGTTCATGCGCCATGGACGCGGGTACTGGTAGGCGTACTTGGCCGGGTTGCCGGACGCGTAGGGCCCGCGCAGGGTGTCGACCAGCTCGGCCACCTTGCCGAGCGCGGAGTCGTGGGAGCCGGCGCCGAGCGCGGAGCCCGCAGGGGCGTCGGTGGGCACGGCGTCGTCGATCTTGGCCGGCGGCGTGCCGTCCGGCGCGCTCGTGATCGACGTGACCGCCTTGGCGCCCGCCTTGTAGAGGTCGGCCAGCGGGCCCAGGCCGGCGATCATCGCGTAGCTCTGGTGCTGCCGGTCGTAGAGGAACGCCTCCTTCGCCTGCGCGTCGGTGCGGGCGGAGGTGATCCGGGCGCAGTAGCGCATGTTGGCCCGCAGCACCTCGGGCATCAGGGGAGTGCCGGTGTTCCAGGCGCCGCCCGTCTTCCACACGGTGCTCATGCCGCCGAGAACGCGGACGACCGCGTTGGTCTCGGGGGTGAGGTGGGCGAGCACGTTCGTCCGGTAGTCGTCGACGAACGCGGCGGGGCTCGTGGCCGCCTTGGCGTCCGCCGCGGCGAGCCAGCCGGCGAAGGTGGGCGCGGCCAGGAGCCCCGCCGAGGCACCGAGCGAGGTCTTGAGGAAGCCTCGGCGGTTGACGGACGAGGTGGTGTGGTGCCCGGCGGGTGACGGCATGCGTGAGCCTCTCTTCAGTTCTTCGGCGGTGCGGTCGGCATGGGAAGTGGCGTGCGAGCGCGTGCGACTCGTGGGCGGCTCGTGAAGGCACCCGAGTCAACTGATGCGTACGAGCGAAGATCCACGGTCGAGTCGTGTCCCGTCGGCGAGAGTTCGCCGACCGGGACGTGTCCTGTACGTGAACGAGGCCGATCCGTCAGCCGGAGCCGACACGGCTGCCGGCCATGCTGTCGTAGAAGGGCGTACCGGGAGAGACGTCCGAGGGCTTCACCGGGCGGTCGGCCGCGGCGGACGCGTAGATACCGGCCACCAGTGCGAGAGTGCGCCGGGACTCTTCGAGCGGCACGGGCGGTGGGGTGCCGTCGCGCAGGGAGGACAGCACCTTCGCGAACTGGGCCCAGTGCCCGCTCCGGGAGTTCTGCGCGGCCGCCTCGTCCCCGCCGCCGGTCAGGCCGGCCTGCCACGCGGCGAGCACGTCGTCATGTCCGGGTGCCGGCGTCACACGCCAGTCCTCGTCCCGGTACCCGTACAGGTGCGTCACCTCCACGGTGGCGTGCTCGAAGTCGTAACGCAGGTACGACTCCTGCCGCGGCGAGAGGGCGCTGTTCACCACGGAGGCCACGGCTCCGTTGGAGAACGTCACATGGGCCAGCGAGACGTCCTCGGTCTCCGTACGGCGTGCCTGCGTCCTGGTGACGGCCCGCACCTCGGTCCAGTCGCCGAGCAGGTCCAGCATCATGTCCATCTGGTGGATGCCGAGCCCCATCGTGGGGCCGCCGCCCTCGGTGTCCCACCGGCCGCGCCAGGGCACGTCGAAGTACGCCTGGTCGCGAAACCACGTGGTGTGACAGACCGCCAGCAGCGGGCGGCCGAGCAGTCCCGAGTCCACCAAGGCCTTGAGCCGGGCCTGGCCCCGGCCGAAACGGTGCTGGAACACGGTCGCGAACCACGGCGGCTCGCCCACGGCGGCGGCGATCTCGTCGAGTTCCCGCAACGACAGCGCGGGTGGCTTCTCCACCAGCACGCTGGCCCCGGAGCGCAGGCAGGCCAGTGCCTGGTCGCGGTGGAGTCCGGGCGGTGTGCACAGATAGACCAGGTCAGGGCGGGACCGGGCGAGCAACTCGTCGATGTCGTCGTAGCCGGCCGGTGACCCGTGCTGGGTCAGGAAGGCGTCCAGCCGGGTCGGGTCGGTGTCCGCCGCAGCCACGATCGTCGCGGCGACCGGACCGGGGGACGTGAGCGCGGCCGCGTGATCCATGGCGACGTCGCCGGTACCCACCACCGCAATCCGTATCATTTCGTCCATCACTCACGCTCCATCCTGGTTCGGCTGGTGGTAGGAAGTAGGGCTGTCCCGCTGCCGGCGGCGCGCCCGCCCGGTGACGTCCGGGCGTCCCACGCAGACGGCGTCATGCGAGGTACGTCGCGGAACGGGCGTGTTCGATCGTCAGCGCGCTCACGCCGGTGATCGCCGCGTCGAAGCCGAGCTCGCTCACCGCTATCCGCGGCACCCAGGGGATCCGGCCGACGAGGCGCCTGGTCAGCTGCTCCGCGGACTCCTCGCTGTACTGTGCGAACGCGCCGGCGAGCACGATGACCTGGGGCGAGAGCACGACCGAGGTGGCGACGAGGGCGAGGGCGATCGAGTCGAAGAACTCGTCGCGGGCCCGCGCGGCCTCGCTGTCGCCCTCCCGGCAGCAGGCCATCATCGCGCGGAACGCGGGACCGATGCGCTTGCCGTGCAGGCCCTCCCGGGCGGCGAACGGAAGCACCTGCGCCGCCAGGGTCGACTCGACGTCGCCCTGTTCCGTGAAGTAGCGGGCGAACGATGCGCTGGACGTCAGCAGGAAGCCGATCTCACCCGCGGCCGACCGGTGCCCACGGTAGAGATGCCCCTCGTTGATTATCCCGGCGCTCAGTCTGGCGCCCAGCACGAGCGCGACGGCACTCTGTGCGTTCGCGAGGGCTCCGCCGGTCCACTCGCCGTAGGCGGTCGCGTTGGCGTCGTTCTCGATGTGGATCGGCAGACCGCACCGTGCCGAGACGATGTCGGCGAGCGGCACTTCCTGCCAGTCGAGTTCGACCGCCTTCGACACCACCCCCGCGTGCACGATGCCGGGAACCGTGATGCCGATGGCGACGATCGGCGCTGTCACTCCCGTCTCCGGGGAGGTCAGCCGGTCGACGAGGTGCAGCAGCCCGTTGATGCGGGCGGCGCCTGCGTCCCGGCCGTCGAGGTCGAAGGTGTGGCTCTCCTCGTACAGCGTGGTTCCGCCCAGGTTGACCACGCGTCCCCGTGCCGTGTACTCGGTGACGTCGACAGCGACGATCGCGCGGGCCGACGACGCGAATCGCAGCAGCGTCGAGGGCCGGCCGACTGAGGAGCGCACCTGTCCCGCGAGTTCGACCGAGCCTTCCTCTATGAGCGCCGAGCACAGGCGTTCGATGGTGGCCGAGCCGAGCCCGGTGCGCTCCTGGATGTCACGTCGAGACAGTGGTCCGTGCTCGCGGAGTACGTCCAGGATCGCGGTCCGGTTGATCTCGGTGACGTGCCGAGTTGTCGCGGTGCGCGGCGCCCGTCGTTTCACAACCCTCCCCAATAGCCATCGGACTGAGGATAAGTCTCGTCCGCTCGTTTCTCGGCTGTGGCCCGGAGACTATCAGCCCCCCGCTGCGCGACAAGAGCGCCAGATGTGCACATGAGATGGCGCCAACCCTTGTGGGTATTCAATCACAGTGATAGGAAACGGGAACCTGCTACTGCCAGCGGCCGGTGGCCTGCTCCGTCCGCTCCGACGAAAAGGGATCGAAGATGACCAGTGTGGGTGTGCGGCGCTCCCGCCGACTCGGCCGCGGCGGCATACGCCGCGTGATTCCCCTCGCTGCCGTGGCCGCGGCAGGTGCCCTTCTGCTCTCCGCCTGCGGGTCCGGGTCCGGCTCGGGCGGGAACTCCAAGTCGCTGACGTTCTGGATCTCAACGGTTCCGGGGCAGGACGCGGGCTGGAAGAAGCTGGTGACGCAGTACAAGAAGGAAGCCGGCGTCGACGTCAAGCTCGTCAACATCCCCTACGACGGCTACACGACGAAGCTGCACAACGCCGCGCAGGCGAACTCCCTGCCCGACGTGGCGGCCGTGCCGGCGCTGGACCCGATCTGGTCGAACAAGCTGATCGACCTCAGCTCCATCGCCAACAACAAGAGCTACAACATCAACGCCAACTTCCTCGCCAAGGACTCGTCCGGGAAGGTGCTGTCCATCCCCTCGGACGTCACCGCGTCCGGACTGTTCATCAACGAGACGCTGTTCAAGAAGGCCGGCGTCTCCTTCCCGACCTCGCCCCAGAAGACCTGGACCTGGACCGACTTCATCGCGGCGGCGAACAAGGTCCGGGAGAAGACCGGCGCCAAGTACTCCCTGGCGTTCGACCAGTCGCCGTCCCGGCTCCGCGCCATGGTGTACGAGATGGGCGGGAAGTACGTCCACGCGGACTCCTCCGGGAAGTTCTCGGTGGACGACGCGACGAAGAAGGCCGTGAACACCTTCGTCGGATGGAACGACGACAAGACCATGCCGAAGTCGGTGTGGACCAGCGGCGCCGACCCGTCGGCCATGTTCCAGAGCGGTGACGTGGTCGCCTACTGGTCCGGCGTGTGGCAGGTTCCCGCCTTCGCGGAGAACATCAAGAAGTTCGACTGGGCGAGCGTCCCGACTCCCGCCCAGCCGGTGCAGGCCAGCGACGTCAACAGCGGCGGCATGATGGTGGGCTTCAACAACAACGGCGCCGCAGCCACCGCCGCGCAGAAGTTCATGTCGTGGATCTACGAGCCGGACCACTACCGCGAGCTGTGTGAGGCCTCCGGGTTCCTGCCGGTCGAGAACGGTCTGAACCCGAAGTACCCCTTCACCTCCGAGGCGGCGCAGGCGGCGTTCAAGCTGTACAACGAGGAGATCCCGCTCTACGCCCCGATCTCGGGTTACTTCAACAACGCGCAGACGGCCTGGGTGCTGAAGGGCAAGAACCTCACCACCGACCCGACCAAGACGGAACTCGGCAAGGCGATCAACGGCCAGCAGTCGGCCGACAAGGCCCTGGACAACATCGTGGCCGGCTACAACCAGCAGGTCGGCGGCTGATCGCAGGCCGACGGGCCCGGGCGGCGGGGTCGGGACACCGCCGCCCGGCGTTGGGCGCCCGCTGATGCCGGGCTCATGGCGTGAGCCCACAGGAACCCATTCCACCAGCACGGAGTCAGGAAGATGACAATTAGCGCTTCGGACGTGTCCGCGAGCCCGCCCAGGAGACGCAGCAAGTACACCCTCGCGCCGCTCGTCCTCATCGCGGCCAATGTCGTGCTCTTCGCGCTGTTCTTCGTCTGGCCTGCGGTGATCGGGCTCGTCTACTCCTTCACGAACTACACGGGCGTGGGAGTGTTCCAGTGGGTCGGACTGGACAACTACCACAACCTGTTCGGGGACTCCACGTTCTACGACGCACTGACCCGGACGCTGCTGTACACCGTCCTCTTCGTCCCGCTGAACTTCGCGCTCTCGCTGCTCGCCGCCAACCTGGTGGTGAACAAACACGCCAAGGGCTCGTCGGTCGCCCGCGTCATCTTCTTCATCCCGTGGCTGCTGTCGCCCATCGTCGTGGGCGTCCTGTGGCGGTGGCTGTTCGGTGAGAACTTCGGACTGGTCAACTACGTCATCGAGAAGCTCGGCGGGTCCGCCGTTCCGTGGCAGTCGAATGCGGACCTGTCGCTGCTGGTGGTGGTGATGGCGGCATCCTGGATGTGGACGGGGTTCACGATGCTGCTGTTCATCGCGGCGATCAAGAACGTTCCGGTGTCGTACTACGAGGCGGCCTCGCTCGACGGCGCCGGCCCGTGGCGCCAGTTCATCAGCATCACGCTGCCGAGCATCGCGCCCACCTCGTTCATCGTCATCCTGCTCAACACGATCAACGCGATGAAGGAATACCCGGTGTTCGTCGCCCTCAACAACGGCGGACCCGGATCGTCGAACAACCTGCTCGTCCAGTACATCTATGAGACCGGCTTCAAACGCGGCCAGATCGGCTACGCGAGCGCAGCGTCATTCGTGCTGATGCTCATCCTGATGGCCGTCGCGATCATCCAGCTGATCGTCAACCGGCGGGTGGAGAACCGATGACAACCACAGACATGCCACGCCCGCTCGACGCCGATGCGAAACAAGCGGTTCCAAGGAAGCGACCGCGCAACGCGGTCGGCGGTGGGCTCCGTCGGGCGGTGCCCGCGACGACACTGCTGTGGATTCTGGCGTGCCTCTACGGGTTGCCGGTGCTGTGGTTCATCCTCAGCGCCTTCAAGCCGTCCAGCGACCTGTTCTCCTATCCGCTGACGCTGGTCCCGCACAACCCCACCCTGTCGGGGTTCAGGGCAGCGTGGGACAGCGCCAACTTCTCCCAGTACTTCATCAACACGGCCATCGTGTGCGTGATCACGACGATCCTCACGCTGGGTGTCAGCTGCTGCACCGGCTACGCGCTGGCCAAGTACGACAACATATGGCTCAAGGCCTTCTTCCTGTGCATCCTGGCAACCACGATGCTGCCGGGCGAGGTCATGCTCGCCCCGGAGTTCCTGGTGGTCCGCAACCTCGGCCTCTACAACTCTTTCGCCGGCATCATCCTCCCGGCCGTGCTCACCGCGACCGGATGCTTCATGTTCCGCCAGTTCTTCCTGACGGTTCCCGACGAACTCGTGGAAGCCGCACGCATCGACGGTGCCCGAGAACTGTCGATCTTCGTGCGGATCATGGTGCCGCTCTCCCGGCCCATCATGCTGACCCTCGCCATCCTGTCCTTCCAGTGGCGGTGGAACGACTACATCTGGCCGCTGCTGATGCTGAACGACCCCAACAAGTTCACCGTGCAGATCGGCATCCAGAGCATCGTCGGCGCGCAGAACGTCAACTGGTCGGTACTGCTCGGCGCATCGGTCATCTCCATGATCCCGCTGATCGTCATCTTCCTGGTCTTCCAGCGCTACGTCATGGGCGCCGACATCAACGCCGGACTGAAGGACTGACCGTGCAGATCACGCTGGACCGCGAGTTCGTCCGCGAGGTGGCCCGCGCCGCCGACCGGCAAGCCCTCCCGTTGACTGCCCGCCCGGACGAAGAACCAGCCGGCCTGGCCCATCGCGGTCTGGCGCGCCGGGTGAAGACACTGCTCGCGGCGTACCGTTCACCCGACTCGGCACTGCACGGCAGCGAGCGGGCCGTCGCCGCCACGATGACCCACCTCGCCGCTCTCATGGCGCTGCAGACCCCCTCCGGCCTCTTCGCCGGCGGGGACAACGTGCAGTCACCCCCGGATTCCGCGTTCACCATCAACGACGTGTGCGACGCGCACGTCCTCGCGACGGGCGCGGGGCCGGAACTGCGTGAGGCCTCCGCCGCCCTCGCCGAGATCGCCGGCGCGGCCGCCGAAAGCCTCCGGACAGGCGGAGTCCACACCCCGAACCACCGGTGGGAGCTGTGCGCGGCGCTGGCCCGGCTGCACCGGTCGTTCCCCGACGGCCGGCTGCTCGACCGGATCGAAGCGTGGCTCGCCGAGGGCGTCGACATCGACGCGGAGGGCCTGTTCTCGGAGCGGAGCGCCAACTACGCGGCCCACGTGTCCAACCCGTCGCTGCTGCTGCTGGCCGACGTCCTCGGCCGCACCGACCTGCGCGACGCCGTCGAACGCAACCTCACCGCGACCCTGGACCTCATCCGCCCGGACGGCACGGTGGAAACCGTCCACTCGCGGCGGCAGGACCAGAACCAGCCGTTCCCGCTGGCGCCCTACCTGCCGCACTACCGGCTGCTCGCGATCCGCACCGGCCGGGGCGACTTCAGCCGGGCGGCGCGGCTGGCGGCAGCCTGCGGCATCGACGACCCCAACCTGCTCGCCGAGACCATCCTGACCCCGGACCTGTGCCGCGCGCTGCCGGCACCGGCGCCGGAGACCCTTCCCCGCGAGCGGTACATCGCCACGGCGCGCCTTGCCTCACGCGCCTCCGCTGCTGCGCACACCGTCGTGTACGGCGGCTCCGACGTGCCCGAGTACCGCCGCATTCGCTCGGGCCTCGCCAACAATCCGACCTTCCTGCGGCTGTTCGCGGGCGACGCGATCCTCGACGCGGTCCGGCTCTCGCGGGGATTCTTCGATATGGGGCCGTTCCGTGCCACGGGCATGCAACGCCTCGCCGACGGCCGGTACCGGCTCACCGAAACCCTGACCGCCGCCTACTACCAGCCGCTTCCGCCGACCGAGCGGCGATCCGACGGCGCCTACCGGATGGCGGACGAGGGACGTTTCTCGGCTGCGATGGCTTTCCAGGACCGGCCGCGGGACGAGGTCGCGCTGACGACCGGCATCGACGTGGACCTTCGAGAAGACGGTGCCGACCTACGGATCGACATGAGCGGACCACGGGTGCCGTGGGCACTCGAACTCACCTTCCGGCCGGGAGGCGAACTGCACGGTGCCGTACCGATCGGCGACAGACACTGGTGTCTCACGACCGGACCGATGACCTACCGGGCGGGCGACAGTGAGATCCGCGTCGAGGTCGGCGTCCACGCCGGGGAGCCGCTCGCAGAGCCGGAGCAGACCGACATCCTGCGGTACGACCCGGGTCAGGACTACACGTTGCTGGGCGGAACCGATGCGACGACCGGGGACCGGGTCTATGTCGGCGGACACGGCCCGCAGACATTGAGCGTCGCACTGCGGGCTCGCCGACCCGACCTTGTCGTGCGACCTCAACGCCGTTGACCTGGTAGCCGGCTCCGGAGGTCCTTCCAGGGCCGGCGCGCTCGCACGGCGTCAGGGGCGGCGTGACGGCTCCCGGCCCGACCCTGCCGGGGGCGCCCCGTAGGGTGCCGGCAGGGCCGTCCCCGGCACGATCAGGTCGGCGCGGTCCCGGGTCGCCGCGATCAGATCCGCGTTGTGCTGGTCGGTGCCCAGCACCCAGGCCACCGCCGCGTCGTGCTCCTTGCCGAACTCCTCGTGGCGGGCCACCAGTCGCCGGATGCGCTCCTGCTCGTCGATCTCGCAGAACCACACCTCGTCCAGGTAGGCCCGTACGCGTGCCCACGCCCCCGTACCCAGCAGCAGGTAGTTGCCCTCGGTCACGACCAGCCGCGCCGACGGCGGCACCGGGATCGCCCCCGCGATCGGCTGCTCCAGCACGCGTTCGAAGCCCGGCGCGTACACGATCTCGCCCTCCCGCTCCTCGTGCAGGCGCCGCAGCAGCGCCGCGTACCCGGCCGCGTCGAACGTGTCGGGCGCGCCCTTGCGGCCGCGGCGGCCCAGCCGGTCGAGTTCCGCATCGGCCAGGTGGAAGCCGTCCATGGGGACGTGCGCCGCCCACGGCGGCCCGTCGCCGTTCAGCTCACGGACCAGGTGCTCGGCGAGCGTCGACTTGCCGGCCCCCGGGCTGCCGCAGATGCCGAGGACAGCTCGGTGGCCGGGGCGGGTCAGGGCCGCCGCCCGCTTCAGGAGGTCGTCGAAGTTCATCGTCCCGTCATTGCACCAGAGGTCGCGCAGGATGGCGAGACCGGGGTACGGGGCGCGGGGACCGACCGGCCGTCGAGTCACCGGTGTACGTGAGGGACCGCCGGGAAGGCGCGTACCGGTCGCGGACGCCCTGGAGTACCTGCACGCGCTCGGCCGCGCCCACACCGGCGTGCGGTTCACCCGGACCTGACGCCGGGTCCGGCAACGGCGTCGTGCTGCACGCCCGCCGACGGAGTGTCGACAGGGCGCAATGTGGCACTCGCCACCCTCTGCCCGGCGTTCATGAGGGAAGGTGGCTCCTATGACGAAGCTCGGTCTTCCGGACGGTATCCAGGCCTGCCTCTTCGATCTCGACGGGGTCATCACCAAGACCGCCGTCGTCCACGCGACCGCGTGGAAACAGACGTTCGACGACTTCCTGCGTGCGCGGGACGGGGCCGACTTCCGCCCCTTCGACGACAGCGACTATGACGAGTACGTCGACGGACGGCCCCGCGCCGACGGCGTCCGCACCTTCCTGGCCTCCCGCGGCATCCGGCTACCGGAGGGCGCCTCCGACGACCCGCCCGACCGGCAGACCGTGCACGGCCTCGGCAACCGCAAGAACGAGCTGCTGCTGGAGCTGATCCGCACCCGCGGGGTCGAGGCGTACGACGGCACCATCCGTTACATCGGTGCCGCACGGGCCGAGGGCCTGCGCACGGCCGTGGTCTCCTCCAGCGCCAACTGCCGTGACGTGCTGCGGTCGATCAACGCCGAACACCTCTTCGACGTACGCATCGACGGGGTCGTGGCCGCCGAACGGCACCTGCCCGGCAAACCGCACCCGGACACCTTCCTCGCCGCCGCACACGACCTCGGCGTGGAGCCCAAGGCCGCCGCCGTCTTCGAGGACGCGCTCGCGGGCATGGACGCCGGACGCTCCGGCCACTTCGGATACGTCGTCGGCCTGGACCGCGTCGGCCAGGCGGACGCGCTGCGCGCCCACGGCGCCGACGTCGTCGTACCGGACCTGGTGAACCTGGGGGAGTGGTCGTGATCACGCACAACTCGTACACCGTCGAGCCCTGGACCCTGCGTGAACGCGGCCTGAACCTGGACGTGCTGCCCCAGAGCGAATCGGTGTTCGCGCTGTCCAACGGGCATGTCGGCTGGCGCGGCAACCTCGACGAGGGCGAACCGCACGGACTGCCGGGCAGCTATCTCAACGGCGTCCACGAGACCCACCCGCTGCCCTACGCCGAGGCGGGCTACGGCTATCCCGAGTCCGGGCAGACCGTCATCAACGTCACCAACGGCAAGATCATCCGGCTGCTCGTGGACGACGAGCCCTTCGACCTGCGCTACGGCCGGCTGCGCTCCCACGAACGCGTCCTCGACCTGCGCACCGGACTGCTCACCCGGACCTGCGAGTGGACCTCACCGGCAGGCTCCACGGTCCGCGTACGCTCCACCCGGCTGGTCTCCTTCACCCAGCGCGCGATAGCCGCCGTCGCCTACGAGGTGGAACCGGTCGGCAAACCCGCACGGATCGTCGTCCAGTCCGAGCTGGTCGCCAACGAGCAACTGCCCGGCCGTGACCGCGACCCGCGTGCCGCGATCGTGCTCGAGTCGTCGCTGGAGGCCGAGGAGAACTTCGCGAAGAGCACCCGTCTGCGGCTGGTGCACCGCACCCGGCGCAGCGGCCTGAGGGTCGGCGCCGCCGCCGACCACGTCGTCACCGGCCCCGACCCCACCACGACCGAGAGCGAGGCGACCGACGACCTCGCCCGCCTCACCGTCGCCTCCGCACTCGACCCGGGTCAGACGCTGCGGGTGGAGAAGTTCGTCTCCTACGGCTGGTCCGGCACCCGGTCCCTGCCCGCGATCAGCGACCAGGTGGACGCGGCGCTCGCCGCCGCCGCCGGCGTCGGCTGGTCGGGGCTCGTCGCCGAGCAGCGGGAGTACCTGGACGAGTTCTGGGCGCGCTCGGACGTCGAGATCGACGGGGACGAGCAGATCCAGCAGGCGGTCCGCTTCGCCCTCTTCCACGTCCTTCAGGCCGGGGCCCGTGCCGAGCAGCGCGCGATCCCCGCCAAGGGACTGACCGGCTCCGGCTACGACGGGCACGCCTTCTGGGACACCGAGATGTTCGTGCTGCCCCCGCTCACCTACACCTCGCCCGGAGCCGTCGCCGAAGCGCTGCGCTGGCGGCAGAACACCCTGCCCGCGGCCCGCGAACGTGCCGTCCAACTGGGCCTGCGGGGCGCTGCGTTCCCGTGGCGGACCATCGACGGCTCCGAAGGTTCGGCGTACTGGCCGGCCGGTACCGCAGCGTTCCACGTCAACGCGGACATCGCCGACGCCGTCGTCCGCTACGTCGCCGCCACCGGCGACGAACGCTTCGAACGCGACACCGGACTCGAACTCCTGGTGGAGACGGCCCGGCTGTGGCGGTCGCTCGGTCACCACGACCACCACGGCACCTTCCACATCGACGGGGTGACCGGCCCCGACGAGTACAGCGCCATCGCCGACGACAACACGTACACCAATCTGATGGCCCGCGCGAACCTGCTGGCCGCCGCCGACGTGGTCGAGCGGCATCCGCGCCGCGCCGGGGAACTGGGCGTCGACGACGAGGAGGCCGCGGCCTGGCGGGACGCCGCCGAGGCCATGCACATCCCGTACAACCAGGATCTCGGCGTCCACGAGCAGCACGCCGGGTTCACCCGCTACCAGCGCTGGGACTTCGCCTCCACCGGCGCCGACCAGTATCCGCTGATGCTGCACTTCCCGTACTTCGACCTGTACCGCAAGCAGGTCATCAAGCAGGCCGACCTGGTGCTGGCGATGTACACGTGCAGTTCCTTCTTCGACGCGGAGCACAAGGCGCGCAACTTCGCCTACTACGAACCCCTCACCGTCCGCGACTCGTCGCTGTCCGCCTGCTGCCAGGCGGTCATGGCGGCCGAGACGGGCCACATGCGGCTCGCCTACGACTATCTGCACGAGGCCGCGCTGATGGACCTGCACGACCTGGAGCACAACACGCGCGACGGTCTGCACATCGCCTCTCTCGCCGGCACCTGGATGGCGCTCGTCGCGGGCTTCGGCGGCATGCGCCACCACGGGCAGCGGATCGCGTTCGCCCCGCGCCTGCCGGAGAGGTTCGGCCGCCTCGCCTTCACGCTGCAACTGCGGGGCCGCCGACTGCGGGTGGAGATCGGCCGCGGCGCGGCCACCTACACGCTGCAGAACGGCGACCCGCTGACCATCCACCACCACGGCGAGCCGTTCACGGTCGACGCCGACAAGCCGCAGACCCTGGACATCCCGCCGCTCAAGCCCCGCCCCGCACCGGACCAGCCACCGCACCGGCGCCCGAACCACCCGGATGCGAACGAGGGCTGAGGCCGCACGCGCCGCTGCTCACCATGCCGTCCGGCACGGTGAGCAGCGACTGCCCGGACTCAGCGAGAGGTCAGCTTCCACAGGTGGTCGGCGGTGCCGTTGTCGGACCACTGCAGAACCTGCGCGCCGGAGGACGTGCTCATGTTGTTCACGCCGAGCAGGAGACCGCTGTTGTAGTTGGCGATCTTGTAGTAGCCGTCGCCGGACGGGACGAGCTGCCAGAGGTGGTCGTCCGTGCCGTTGTCGCCCCAGATCAGGGCCGTGCCGCCGTTACTGGTGCTCATGCTCTGGATGCCGAGCAGCAGACCGCTGGACTGCTGGACGATCTTGTAGAGGCCCCGGCCCGCGGACACCAGGGTCCAGTTCTGGTCGGTGCCGGTGGTGGAGGTCGCCTGGACCACGGACGTGCCCTGTGCGGTGCCCGCGCTCTGGGTGTCCAGGGCCAGGCCGCTGTTCTTGTTGGTGATCTGGTAGCGCCCGGCCAGTGAGGTGGAGGTGCCGGTGGGCGTGACGACGATGTGGTAGCCGTCGGACGCGTTCATCGTCACCGGCACCGTGATCGAGCCGTTCGAGACCGTGTAGTCGGTGTCGGAGATGGTGATCGGGCCGGACACCGCCGTCGTGCGGCCCTTCGAGGGCGTGTACTCCAGCTTGACGTGGACCGTGCTGCCGAAGGCCGACAGAGAGTTCAGGCCGTTGATCGTCACCGCACAGGAGCCTGTGCAGCCGCCGGCGACGACGCTGATCTGGTTGCCGGAGCCGTTGAGGGAGGCGATGCCGTCGATGCCCGTCTGGGCCGGGGGCGTGGTGACGAGCATGTTGCCGGACATGTCGCCGTACCACTTGTACGCCCAGTACGCGCCGTTGGGGGAGCCACCGGTGTCGGTGAGGGTGTCGCCGAGGGTGCCGTAGTGGTTCCAGAAGGCGAGCTCGGCGTCGTGCACACCGGCCCGCTCGAACTTGGCGACGTACCCGATCAGCGGCCCGGGCACGCCGACCTCGCTCGTGGTGCCGTACTCCTCGATGGCGATCGGGCGCGGGCTGATGCCGAGGCCGGACTCCAGGGCGCGGTACGCCGACACGTGCGCGGCGATGTTGCCCGACCCCTGCAACTCGTGCCAGGAGATGATGTCGGGTACGGTTCCGGAGGCCTTGGCGTCGGTGAGGAACTGGCTCATCCAGCTCTGGTTCCAGGCCGAGTAACTCGGGCCCTGGACGGGGGTCTTGGTGTCCTTGCTGCGGACCTCCCTGTACGTGCGGGCCCAGCCTGCGTCGAACGCCCCCGCGTTGGTGGTGTCCCAGGTCCAGTCGGGCTCGTTCCACAACTCGTACGCGGCGATGTCGGTGGCACCCGACGCCTGCACGGAGGCGACCTGCTTGTCCACGGCCGACAGCCACTCGCTCCAACTGACCCACTTATAGGGGAAGTTGGGGTACCAGTCCGGCATGCGGACGACGACCTTGGCGCCGGCCCGCGCGGCCTTGGGCGCCACGACCAGCGCGTCCCCGGCGGGCTTCGGCTCACCGTTGGGCAGCTGGGAGCCGCCCGGCGCCATCTGCACGAACGTGTTCGGCTTCAGCGGGGTGACCAGGCTGTCGGCGGGGGTGGTGTCGTCGGCGAGGCCGTAGAGGCTGCCGGTGGCGACGTGGGTGACCGGGCGGAGGGTCTGGTTCGCGTTCACCACCAGGGTGGTCGAGGACGTCGGGGACGCCTGGACGGGGGCGGCGGTGGCGAGGCCGGCGGCGAGGACGGCTGTGCCGACGGCGGCGGTCAGGCCGACGCGTCTGCGAGTGCGGCTCATGAGATTCTGGCTCCTGAGGAGAGGGAATCGGGGGGATGTCCGTCCTGGTCCGTCCTGTACGGACTCAGTCCTTCACCGCGCCCGCGGTGACACCCGCGGCCACGTAGCGCTGTGCGAGGACCAGCAGGACGGCTGCGGGGATCGACGCGACGACGGCGGTGGCCATGATCGCGTTCCATTCCTGGTTGTTGTTGCCGATGTAGTGGTAGATGCCGAGGGTGATCGGGCGCAGATCGCCGCCGCCGTCGAGGGTGTTGGCGAAGACGAAGTCGGACCAGGCCCACAGGAAGCTGAAGAGCGAGACGGTGACCACGGCGTTGCGGCTCACCGGGAGCACCACGGACAGGAAGGTGCGCCAGGTGCCGGCGCCGTCGATGCGGGCCGCGGCGATGAGCTCACCGGGGATGCCCGACATGAACGCCGTGAAGATCATGACGCCGAAGGGCACGGCGATGGTGGAGTCCGCGACGATGAGCCCCCACCAGGAGTTGAGCAGCCCGAGGTCGAGGAAGATCCCGTAGAAGCCCATCGCCATGACGATGCCCGGGATCATCTGTGCCACCAGCAGGGCGAGACCGAGGAAGCCGCCGCCCCGGGGCCGCAGCCTGGCCAGCGCGAAGCCGGCCGGGGCGGCGAGGACCAGGGTGAGGACGACCGTGCCCAGGCCGATCAGCAGGCTGGTGCCCAGGTACGGCATCTGGTCGTTCAGAACGGCCCGGTAGCCCTCGAAGGTGGGGTGCAGCGGAAGGAGGTCGGGCGGGCTCTTGCGCATGTCCTGCTGCGGGGTGAGGGACACGTTCAGCATCCAGTACACCGGGAACAGCATCACGGCGGTGAGCAGGACGCCGATGACCGTGTAGAGGCGCGAGCGCCGGGCGGAACCGCGGTGGGCGGTCATGCTTCCTGCCTCCTCTGGACGCGGATGTACAGCAGCCCGAAGACGAGGGCGATGAGGATGAGGATGTTGCCGACCGCGGCCCCGGGGCCGAACTTCGGCAGCAGCGTGCCGAAGCCCAGTTGGTAGGACCACGTCGCCAGGGTGGACGAGGCGTCGCCGGGACCACCCTTGGTCATGATCCAGATCAGGTCGAACACCTTGAGGGTGTAGACGAGACCCAGCAGCAGCGTGATCGCCGACACCGGACGCAGCAGGGGGAAGGTGACGCGCCGGAACTGCTGCCAGGCACTCGCCCCGTCCAGCGACGCGGCCTCGTACAGCTCGGCCGGGATGTTCTGCAGACCGCTGTAGAGGATGACCAGGTTGAACGGGATGCCGATCCAGATGTTGGCGATGACGACCGAGGTCAGCGCCCAGTCGGGGGAGTTGAGCCAGTCGACCGGTGACACGCCGACGAGGTGCAGGGCGTAGTTGATGACGCCGGACTCGCTGTTGAACATCCACGACCAGGTCGACGCCGACACGATCAGCGGCAGCAGCCACGGGATCAGGAACAGGGCCCGGAGCGTGCCGGCCAGCCGGAAGTGCCGGTTGAAGAAGACCGCGAGGGCGAGTCCGGCGGCGTACTGGAAGGCGATCGACACGAAGGTGAAGATCATGGTGTGACGCATGGCCGGGCCGAACGTCGGATCGTCGAGGACGGTTCTGAAGTTGTCCAGCCCGGAGAACGGCGCGTCGCCCGCCACGAACGACCGGACGGTGTAGTCGCGCAGGCTCAGGTCCAGGTTGCGGTACAGCGGGTAGAGGTAGAAGGCGGCGAGGTAGACGACCAGCGGGGCGAGGAAGGCCAGCGCGGTGAGCCGGCTCCTGCGGCGCTGACCGCGCCGCAGCGCCGACGAGTCCTTCCCGTGGGTGGCGCCGGTCGCCCCGGACCTGGCCGGGGACCGCTGGGAGCGGCGGTCGACGCGGGCGATGGTCATGCGAACTCCTGGATGCGGGTGGGTCCGGGGCGGCGGTGCCGGGGGTCAGCTCTTGCCCTTGGCGGCGGCCGTCTGCGCGGTGTCGAGGGCGTCCTTGGGGCTCTTGCTGCCGGACAGGGCGGACTGCACGGCGGTCCACATCGGCTGGGAGATCGTCGGGTACTTGGTGCCCAGACCGCCGCTGGTGCGGCCACGCGCCGCGACCACCGCGTCAACCCACGGCTTCAGCAGGGGGTTCGCCTTCACCTGCTGGGCCTGGACCTCCTGGGTGGGGGCGACGTACATCAGGGTGTTGTCCGTCGACAGCAGGTTGGCGGAGCTGGTCAGACACGTGACGATCTTCTTGCTGACGTCGTAGCGGGAGCTGTCCTTCTGCACCGGGACGGTGACGAACTCGCCGCCGGTCGGAACGGGTGCCGAACCGCCGTTCTGCCCCGGGATGCTGATGACCCCGTACGGGAAACCGGCCTTCGCCGCGTTGCCGAGCTGCCAGGTACCGTTCTCGCCGAACGCGTAGTCGCCCGTGGCGAACTCCTGCCAGCTGGTGGTCTGGGTGTTCTGCAGGACGTCCTTGGGCGCGTAGCCCTCGTCGACCCACTGCTTCCACAGCGACAGGGCGGCGACGCCCTTGGGCGAGTTGAGCTGGGTGAGGTCGCCGCCGGCGCCCCAGAACCACGGCAGGAACTGGAAGCTGCCCTCCTCGGTGTTGATCGCGGAGAACGTGACGCCCTTCTTGCCGGCCGCCTTCACCTTCTCCAGGGCGGCCGTCAGGGACGCCCAGTCCGTGATGGAGGCGGGGTCGACGTGGGCGGCGGACAGGACCTTCTTGTTGTAGTACAGGGCGAGCGTGTTGGCGCCGATCGGAACCCCGTAGGGGGAGCCGTCGATGGTGCCCGCGCCGATGATGTTCTTCTGGATCGCGGACGTGTCCAGGCCGAGGTCACTGGTCTTGTTGAGGATCCCCGCCTCCACCAGCGTGGAGACGACCGGGTTGTCCACGAGCATCACGTCGGGGGCGTTGCCCTGCTGCGCGGCCAGCAGCGCCTTGTTGCCGAGGTCCGTGGTGTCCATGCCGGTGCGCTTGACCTTGACCCCGGCGTCGCTACCGCACTTGGTGACGAGCTCGCCCCACGCCGAGGAGGCGTCGAACTGCGGGTACGGGTCCCAGAAGGTGTAGGTCGCGCCCGATTTGCCGGACGAGGACGAGGACGAGGAGGAGCCCGAACCACCGCCGCAGGCGGCGGAGGAGGCGAGGGTGCCGATCACGGCGACGGCGGCGAGCAGGGTGCGGCGGGTGTGTCTCACGGGTGACCTCGATGTCTTGGGGTGTGGCGGGCTGGGGGACGGGAGGAGGAGCGCGCTCAGGAGGTCGGCAGCCAGACGCGCATGCTGCCGTCCTGGCGGTTGGCCCAGGCGTAGTAGGGGATCGCGGTCAGCTCCAGGGGCTCACCGGCCGAGGGGTCCCCGGCGCCCTCCGCGGCCCGGTACGGCCACCAGCCGGCGTCGGGGATGTGCCGGCGGTACCCGGCGGCCACGACGGTGGTGACTCCGCCGAGCAGGTCCGGGCGGTGCTTCACGGCGAGCGGGCGGGTGGTGTCGAGGACGACGTCGTCCAGGCCGCCGCCGGCGTGGTCGACCTGCTCCAGGCAGTACACGAGCGGCCCGCGTTCGATCGCCACACAGCCGCGTACGGCGTCCACGCGCGGGTCGCCCGCGGTGAGACGGGGTTCGAGGGCGAGTTCGAGGACCACCTCGTCGCCGGGCGCCCAGGTGCGCTCCAGCAGCAGCCAGCCGTCGCTCACGGGTGCGTCGGTCTGGTCGTACGCCGTGTCCCCGACCCTGACCCGGTATTCGCGGCACCACTGCGGGATGCGCAGGGACAGCGTCCAGGGCCGCTCCTCGGGGGTCTCCTCGACGGTCAGGGTGATGGTGCCGTGCCAGGGGTAGCCGCTCTCGGCGTTCACGGCGACCGGGGTGCCGTCGATGTCGCCCGCGTAGCGCCCGGCGACGTACTGGTGGATCTGCAGGCCGTCCGCGTCCGTCGAGGTGAGGTAGTGCTCCAGGGAGGCCAGCAGCCGCATGACGTTCGGCGGGCAGCAGGCGCAGCGGAACCAGCGGGTGCGGCGGGCCGACTGGTCGCCGCCGGTGTCGGTGTGGCCGTCGCGGACCTGCAGCGGGTTGACGTACAGCCAGCGCTCGCCGTCCAGGGAGACGCCGGCCAGGAAACCGTTGTACAGGGTGCGCTCGATCAGGTCGGAGTAGCGGGCCTCGCCGGTGAGCAGGGCCATGCGCCAGCTCCACTGGACGGAGGCGATGGCGGCGCAGGTCTCGCAGTAGGCGCGCTCGTTGGGCAGCTCGTACGGGTCGCCGAAGTCCTCCTTGTCGTGGTGGGCGCCGAGGCCGCCGGTCACATGGGTCTTGGTGGCGGTCATCGCCTGCCACACCCGCTCGGCGGCGGCGCGCAGTTCGGCGTCCCCGGTCTCGGTCGCCAGGTCGGCCGCGGCGGCGAGCAGGTAGAGCTGGCGTACGGCGTGCCCCTCGACGTCGGTGGCCTCGCGCAGCGGCACGCGGTCCTGGCAGTACGCCTCGCCGCCGAGCAGGCCGTGGCCGTGGCGGTCGACGAAGTAGGCGGCGAGGTCCAGGTAGCGGCGTTCGCCGGTCTCCCGGTAGAGCTCCACCAGGGCGGTCTCCACCTCGGGGTGGCCGTCGATGCCGTCGATGGGCTTGCCGCTGCCGGGCGGACCGAAGACCGAGTCGATGTGGTCGGCGAAACGACGGGCCACATCGAGCAGTTCGGTCCCTCCGGTCGCCCGGTGGTGGGCCACCGCGGCCTGGATCAGATGGCCGGCGCAGTACAGCTCGTGGCCCCAGCGCAGGTCCTCGTAGCGCTTGCCGCCCTCGCGGAGCTGGAACCAGGTGTTGAGGTAGCCGTCGGGCTGCTGGGCATCGGCGACCAGTGCGGCGATCCGGCTCACCACGTCGGCGAGTTCATCGTCGTCCTCGTGCGTCGTCCGCTGGGCGAGCTGCCAGGAGGCGGCCTCCAGCCACTTGTAGACGTCGGAGTCCTGGAACGGGTACGTGCCCTGGAACTCGCCCTCGGCGGTGCCCGCCACCACCCGCAGGTTGTGCAGGTTTCCCGCCGACTCCAGCAGGTGGGGGCCCTGCGGGATGGAGGTGCGTGCGTTGACCTCGCGCCGGACGTGCCAGAAGCCCTCGCGGATGCCGACAGCGGCGGGCCGCAGCGCGGTGTGGGCTCCCGGACCTGGGCGGACCGGGCCCGGGGAGGGCGGGGTTGTGCGTGTGCGGGGCATGGTTCTCCGGGGTGCGTCGCGGGACGGGAGCAGCCGGCGCGGTCGCTTCGGCTGCGAGGAGACAAGAGGACGAAGAAGCGAAGCGGTGCCTGTTTGAGCAACCGTTTTTCTGCGGTGAAAGTAGTGGACGGAAGCAGGCGATGGTCAAGAGGAATGACGCGATATTTTTCCGTTTGCTCACGGGCTGGCGCGGAGGCCCGCGCTGCTGTCAGGATGATGTGCACCATTACCCCCGAGGAAAAGGTTTGCCCGTGACCTCTGCTGCAGGCATCCCCTCCGCCGGCCGGGCCAAGCTCGCCGATGTCGCCGCCCTGGCGGGTGTCAGCGTCGGCACGGCGTCGAAGGCGCTGAACGGCGGCGGCAGGATGCGTCCGGAGACCAGGCAGCGCGTGCTGGACGCGGTGGAAGCACTGGGGTTCCGGCCCAACCAGCACGCCCAGAGCCTGCACACCGGCCGCAGTTGGACGGTCGGACTGATGACGACGGACGGCATCGGCCGGTTCAGCACCCCGGTGCTGCTCGGCGCGGAGGACGCCCTCGGGGCCGGAAAGATCTCCGTGCTGCTGTGCGACACGCGCGGCGACGCCATCCGGGAGCAGCACCATCTGCGCAACCTGATGGACCGCCGGGTCGACGGCATCATCGTCACCGGCCGCCGCACGGACCCCCGCCCCCCGCTGACCGGTATCGAGTCGGTCCCCATCGTCTACGCGCTCTCGCCGTCGACCGACCCGGCCGACACCTCGGTGGTCTCCGACGACCGGGGCGGGGCACACCTCGCCGTCGACCATCTCCTGGCCACCGGGCGTACCCGGATCGCGCACGTCACCGGCCCGGAACACCACGCGGCGGCCCGCGACCGGGCCCGCCACACCATCGAGCACCTGGAGCGCTTCTCGCTGGAACTGGCGACCGGGCGGGTCCACTTCGGCGAGTGGAGCGAGGCATGGGGCCGCCGCGCCGCCGACGCCGTCCTGCGCACGGCACCGGACACCGACGCCTTCTTCTGCGGCAACGACCAGATCGCCCGGGGCGTCACCGACACGCTGCGCGAACGCGGGGTGAGCGTGCCCGGTGGCATCGCGGTCGTGGGCTACGACAACTGGGACACCATGGCCCTGGCCAGCCGCCCGCCCCTGACCACCATCGACATGAACCTCGCCGAGATCGGCAGGATCGCCGCCCTGCGCCTGCTGGAGGCCATCGACGCGGAACCGGCACCGGGTCTGCACACCGTGCCGTGCCGGCTGGTGGTGCGCGAGTCCAGCTGAGAGTCACTGGCTGCCCGGCAGTGACCGCTGACCTGCGCTGACGAGCCATGAACGCCTACCCCTGGGGCCCCTGCGGCACACTGAACCAAATTCGCCTCTTTTGCGATACTTAGGCCAATTGAGCCGATTAGGCCATTTGTCCATAAGGTGATGATTCGGTGACACATAGAGAGCAGGCCGAGGGACTGCCGTTCCATGAGCCCGCTGTGTCCGGTGTCCGCGCCGTGGCTCAGGGAGCGGCCCTGATGACTGCCGCGTTCGGCGTGGTCGGCCTGTCCGGCTGGGTCTTCGGCATCGGCGTGCTGAAGAGCGTGCTGCCCGGCGTCGCCGCGTCCATGAAGCCGAACACCGCCGTGGCCCTGCTGGCGCTGGGCCTCTCCGTGTCCATGGTGGCTCGCCGACCCCTGACGCCGCGGAAGATCAACGCGGCCCGTTCCGCCGCGGTCCTGGCGGCCGTGATCGGCGGGCTCACCCTTCTCGAGTACCTGACCAAGGTGAACGCAGGCGTCGATCAGCTCCTCTTCAGGGATGACACCGCGCGAGTGGCGACCGGGGCACCTGGACGGATGGCACCGAACACGGCCGTGGCACTGACGCTCGGGAGCGTGGCGTCACTGTGCGCGAGCACCTTCCGACTGCCCGCCTGGACGAGTCAGATCCCGGCCCTGGCCGTTCTCACCCTGGGCATGCTGCGGCTCTACGGCTTCGCCTACGCCGTGCCTCAGCTGGAGCGGTTCGGTGGTTACACCGGCATGGCCCTGCACACCGCGCTGGCCCTGGTGCTGCTCGGCATCGCCGCCTTCCTGGCCCGGCCGGACGAAGGCCCCGCGGGACTGCTGATGAACGCGGGCACCACGGGCGCCCTGGGCCGCCGGCTGTTCGCCACCATCCTGGTCGCGCCGCCGCTGCTGGGCTGGGGCGTCCTGGCCGGTGAGGACGCAGGTCTGTACGGGAGGCGTCTGGGCACCGCGCTGCTGGTGTGCGGCCATGTGATCGTGTTCGCCGTGGTCGTCTTCGCCGCCCTGGCCGTCGGCCGGCGCATCGAGGTGGCGCACGCGCGTGCCGAATATCAGGTGCGGCAGAACGAACTGCTCCAGGCGTTCATGGACCACACGCCCGCGGTGATGTTCATCAAGGACCTGGACGGTCGCCTGCTGGCGCTCAACACGAAGTTCGAGGAGAGCATGGGACTGTCCCGCGAACGGATACTGGGCCGGCGGGACCAGGAGGTCCTGCCGCCGGACGTAGCCCGTCACGCACGGGCTGCCGACCTCGACATGCTGGCACGGGGCACCCCCGTGCAGCGGCAGGAGCATTTCGACCTGCCGGTAGGGCCACGGGACTTCCTCGCCACCGTGTTCCCGCTCAACGATCCGCACGGCGCGCCCTATGCCGTGGCCGGTGTGCTCACCGACATCACCGAACGGGTCGCGGCCCAGCGCGAGGTGGAGCGGGCCAACCGGCGCTTCCTCGCGCTGCTCGAATCCGCACCCGACGCCACCCTGATCACGGACGGCGACGGTGTCATCGTCATGGCCAACGCACAGGTGGAGCCACTGTTCGGCCGTGCGCCGGCCGGCGTCGTCGGCACCAAGGTCGAGGACCTGGTGCCCGGCCCGCAGCGCCCAGTGCACAGCGCGCTCCTGCGCCGGTATCTGCAGCTGCCCGACCCGAAGCCGACGGTACTGGACACAGGCCTGTACGGGCTGCACAGCGACGGCAGTGAGTTCCCCGTGGAAGTCAGCATCAGCACCTTCCAGGCCGAACAGGAAACCCTGGTCTTCCTCACCGTTCGGGACATCACCGAACGCAAGCAGGCCGAGGCCGAACGCGCCGCGCGCTACGAGCAGCAACGACGCATCGCCTACACGTTGCAGCACAGCCTCATGGGCGAGCCGCCCCGCCTGCCGCACCTGCCCAGCGCGCACCGGTACCTGGCGTCCGTCCAGGACCCCGGGGTCGGCGGCGACTGGTTCGACATCATTCCCCTGGACCAGAAGCGCACCGGCGTCGTCATCGGCGACGTGATGGGCCGGGGCCTGGACGCGGCGGCCGTCATGGGCCAGCTGCGTGCCGCCGCCCATGCCCTGGCCCGCACGGGTATACCGCCGTGGCGGCTCATGACCGGGCTGGACGCGTTCGTCGACGACCTGGCGGACCAGCTCGTCACGTGCTGCTACCTCGTGATCGACCAGGGCGCCCGAGAGGTCACCCTCTGCTCGGCCGGGCACCTGCCGGTCATCGCAGTGAACCCCGAAGGCTCCACCCGCCTGCTGCGGGCACCGGTCAGCGTGCCGCTGGGCGTCAACGATTCGTGTGGCAGCGGGCTGTCGTTCCAGGAGACGACCCATCGGCTGCCGCCGGGCAGCACACTCGCCCTTTACACCGACGGACTGGTCGAGAGGCCCGGCACCGACATCGACGCCCAGATCGATGTCCTCGCCCACACCCTCGGCACGGCGCTGAAGGGCGCTCCGGCCGACCCGGAGATCCTCGATGAGGCCGCGGCCCGGCTGGTCGCGACCCTCATTCCGGACACGGCCGCCCATGACGACGACGTGACGCTGCTCCTGATCGGCGTGCCCGAGCCGGACGGGACCAGCGTAGGTCGGATCACAGGGGAAGGTCGGGACCGCCCCTCCTGAAAGGGTGCCGGCCGCCTCCGAACCGCTGCTGCAACGACCTGGGTCGCCATCCGGATTGCGAAGCATTGGTGCGGGGCTAGCGTGGCAGGGAGCGAGAACCCGCGAGGGAGATGCGCTGTGGCCACGTTGATCTCCGTGAACGTCGGAATGCCCAAGGACGTCCCATGGCAGGGATCCACTGTCCACACCGGCGTGTGGAAGGAATCCGTCACCGGACCCAGAATGGTCCGGCGCCTCAACGTCGACGGTGACGGACAGGGCGACCTGAACGGGCACGGTGGCGAACAGCGTGCCGTACTGGTCTACCAACTCGACTCCTACCGGTACTGGCAGGATCGACTGAAGAGGGACGACTTCACCTACGGGCAGTTCGGCGAGAACTTCACCGTCGAAGGAATGTCGGACCAGGAAGTCTGTATCGGCGACCGGTACCGCATCGGCGGCGCGATCTTCGAGGTCACGCAGCCCCGGGTGACGTGCTACCGCGTGGGGCTGCGCATGGCGGAGCCGCGCATGGCCGCGCTGCTCGTGTCCCATCACCGCCCGGGCTTCTACATGCGCGTCCTCACCGAGGGGCAGGTCGAGGCCGGCGACGAGATCGTGAAGGTCGCCGACGGTCCCGAGAAGATGACCGTCGCAGAGATGGACGCACTCCTTTACCTGCCGGGCCACTCGCGCGCGCAGCTCGAGCGCGGACTGCGCATCCCCGCGCTGAGCCCGGGGTGGAAGACCTCACTGCACGACTTGCTCGAGAGCGTGGACGGCCCGACCACGGGCAATCGAGGCCTGACCGGTGCCGCGACGAGTCCGCCACCCGCCTGGCCGGGGTTCCGTCCCCTGAAGGTGGCCCGCATGGAGCCGGAGAGCAGCAGCATCTTCTCCCTGGTCCTCGCTTCGCCGGAGGGCGATCCCCTGCCGCCGGCCCGGCCCGGGCAGTTCATCACGCTGCGGCTCCAGCCGACGCCCGAGAGCCCGCCTCTCATCCGTACCTACTCACTCTCCGGCCGGCCGGGCGCGCCCGAGTACCGGATCAGCGTCAAGCAGGAACCGCACGGGGCCGCCAGCGGGCACCTGCGCCACCACGTCAGGGCAGGAGATGTCCTCGACGTCGGTGCACCACGAGGCACCTTCATTCTTGCCGAAGGCGACAACCCGGTCCTGCTGGTCTCCGCCGGCGTGGGAGCCACTCCGGTCCTCGCCATGCTGCACGCCCTTGCCGAAGCCTTCTCCCGGCGCCCGGTGTGGTGGCTGCACGGAGCGCGGGACGGTGCCAGCCAGCCCTTCGCGCGGGAAGTCCGCGCGCTGCTGGAACGCCTGCCCGACGCTCACTTCCACGTTTCGTACAGCCGCCCCCGCGCCGATGACCGACTCGGTTTGGACTACACGGCCGCGGGCCGGCTCTCGGCGGAGCGCATAGGCGGACTCGGCCTCCCCGCTGACGCCGACGCCTACCTGTGCGGACCTGCAGCCTTCATGGACGATCTGTCCCAGGCGCTGGGAGGGCTGGGCATCGCGCCGGACCGCATCCACACCGAGGTCTTCGGCACTCTGTCCGCCGTCCGGCCGGGAGTGGTCGCAGGGGCCGCTCGCGCCCCTCACCTGCCCGCTCACCCGCCCGGCGCGGGCACAGGGCCGACGGTCTCGTTCGCGCGCAGCGGCATCACGGTGCCCTGGGACCCTGGCTACGGCACCCTCCTCGAGTTGGCGGAGGTGTGCGATGTGCCCACCCGGTGGTCGTGCCGCACCGGCGTCTGTCACACCTGCGAGACTGCCGTGCTGTCCGGGCGCGTCGACTACGCGCCTGAACCGATCGACGCCCCCGCTGAAGGCAACGCGCTCATCTGCTGCTCTCGGCCTCCGGTGGACCTGGTCCTGGACCTGTGACCGGCAAGGGCCCGGGTCCTCAACCGGCGTAGGCCTCGAACACCTTGAGGGTGTCCTCGTAGAGGTACATCTTGACGATCTTGTCGCCTGCCACCTGGAGGTGCATGGCGATGGGCATCTCATAGGTTCGGCCCGTGTTCTTGGCGACACGAGTGAAGCGTCCCAGCATGACCGCGTGATCGCCGTCGACCAAGAGGTACCGGGTGGTCCATATCGCCGATCTGTATGACATGAGGCGCCGCGTTCCAAGGAGACGCCCGGCGCAGATCGCCTCCGGGGATCAAGTCGCACGTCCTGCGGCCACTCGTCCTACCGCCGCCACGGCGCGGACGGCGCCACCCCGTCGCCCCGTCAGTCGGGCAACCTGCCGCCGTCGCGCCAGGGTTCGTGTGCCGGTACGGCGGCCCGCATCGACCTCAGCGCCAGCAGCAGGACGCCGATGTCGTCCAGGTACACGGGATCCGGCAGCAGGTCGGCGGGGAGTACCAGGTACAGGACCGCGCCCCAGAACAGCCAGCGCGGGCCGGTGGGCAGTCCGGCACGGCGCAGGTCGCGGCGCGTGCGGACCAGCCGTCGCAGCAGGGCGAGGGCCACGCCGAGCAGGGCCGCCGCGAGTACGGCGGCGACGGCGAGCGCGGCCCAGGTCGTGGAGTCCATGCGCAGCTCCGGGCATCCGTAGGAGTCGTCCTCTCCTACGGATGCCCGCTTCGCGGTGGACTGTGCGCGTGCCGGGCCGAACGCCCCGGACGGCGGCGGGGACAGGCCGTCGTGACGGTGCGTCAGTGTCCGGGGCGAGCCAGGTTGCTCTCCATCAGGGCCTGGCTGACGGCGCGTACGCTGCGCGCGATGTGCTGCAACTGCATGACCTCGGCGGCGTACATCCTGATCGTGTGCTCGATGACCGACTCCGGCAGACCGAGAGCCGGCAGCTCCGCGCGGGCCGTCTGCAGCGCGGTGCGGGCCACCCGCACCTCGTTCTGCACCTGGATCTGGGCGTGCCGGGCGAGCAGGACCGGGTGGCGGATCAGGGCCGGGTAGCTGGCGTAGCGCGCGGGCACGAGCTCCCGCAGCCACTTGGCCGCCGACCGCTCCCAGTCGTAGCTGCCGGGGGTTTTGACCTGGCACGGCCAGTCCGAGCTGATCGGCGAGTACGTCGTCAAGGCCATGATGCTTCGCTTCCGGGTCACGTCGGCTCAGGGTGCTGCGGCGACTTCGGGGGCGGCTCCGGCCTAGGGGAGGACCGGAGCCGCCACCAGGGATGCCCGCGCAGCGGGGCCCGGCCGGACACCCGGAGCCCGTGGGTAGGAGCGGACGACTCCGGTTGTCCGTACGGCGCGTCCCGGCTGTCCCGGTCCGCGATCCGCGAGAAGTATTTATATATACCTGCGGATACGCAAGGACATGAAAAAATTCATGTTCTCTTTGGGGCAAGAGATCCTGTTTGAGCGGATCCTTGGTCCGGCGCCCTTGGTCCGGCGCCCGGGCCGGTCAGTCCTTGAGGAAGAACTGGTGCTGGTCGGCGATCTGCTCGTACTCCTCCAGGCGGGCCTGCGTCCGCTCCGGATCGGCGTCGGTCATCGCCTGCAGCAGCGCCGCGGCCATCAGACCGGGGGCGGCATAGGAGTCGAACACCAGGCGGGAGCCCGTGCCGGTGGCGAACACGACGTCGGCCTCGTCCGCGAGCGGACCCAGTCCCAGATCCGTGATCAGAGCGACCTTGAGCCCCGCGCTGCGCGCCACCCGGACCGCGGTCAGGCTCTCCTGGGCGTGCCGGGGCATCCCGAAGGCCAGCACCCAGGTGCCGCCGGCCTCCCGCGACTGCAACATCGCGTCGTAGGCGACGGTCCCGCCGCGCGTCACCAGCCGTACGTCGGGGTGGATGCGCCGGGCCCCGTAGGCGAAGTACTCGGCGAGGGAGGCTGAGATCCTCAGGCCCATCACGGTCAGGGGAGTCGACTCGGACAGCGCCCGCCCGATCCGGATCACCTGGTCCGGGTCGGCGAAGTCCCGGCGCAGGTTCTCCAGGTTCTCGATCTCGGCGTCCACGGCCGCCTGCAACTCGTTGGCGCGCTGCTCCGCCGGAGTGCTTGGGCTGCCCAGGGTGCCCAGGGCGATGGACTGCAACTTCTCCCGCAGCGCCGGGTAGCCGCTGAAGCCGACGGCCCCGGCGAAACGGGTCACCGAAGGCTGGCTCACACCCACCCGCTCGGCCAGATCCGTGATCGACAGGAACGCGGCCTCGGTGATGTGCTCGATCAGGTACTGGGCGATCCGGCGGTGCCCCGGGGACAGCCGCGGACCGTCGAACAACTCTCTGAGCTGGGACGTCGGGCTGGCACCCGCTTCCGGGGCCGTCTTGCCCGCAGTGATCGCAGATGACTGCGCGCGTGCCTGCTGCGGCGATGGCACCGGACCTCCTCCGTCGTGTCCCGAGGCCTTCAACATAGCTCACGGACGGCGCTGACCAGGGGGCTTACCGCCCATATCGCGGACTGCTCCCCGACAGGCGGGCCGGGGACACGCGCCGTACCGTCGTGCATGGGCCCCATGGGGCGGGGTACCCGCGTCGGCCGTCCGGTCGGCCCATCGGTCTGCCATCGCGAAGAGAGGAGCGGCCGTGAACGCGTCCGAAACGCACGCACCACAGGTCGAAGTAGTGGTCAGCGACTGCTCGGCGACGGACGCCGGGAACCTGTTCGCCGAACTGTGCCGGCAGTTCGGCTCGGACCGCGCCGCCGAGGAGGCGCCCCACGAGGCGCACACCTCCCGGCCCACGATGTGGACCGGGACGTTCGACACATCGGCCACGCGCGGGACGGCCGAGCGCCCGTCGCCGCCACCGCCGCTGTCCGGTCCGGTCAAGGCCGAGCTGCAGGGCGAGCCCAGGGCGGTGGAGCGACTGCGCCGTGCCCTGGACGAGCTGTACGCCGTCCACCAGCTCGGCGTCGTCGCCGGGGATCAGGAGATCGACGTCGAGCTGCGGCTGGAGAGCCGGACGCGGCCCTGAGCGTCATATCCGATCGCCACTCAGAGCCGGATGCGTCCCTGAGCGCCACATCCGGGCGGCGTGCCGGCTCCGCCGCAGGGCACCAGTAGGGCGGGCGCGGACGGGACAGGACCGTCCGCGGTTGCCCTCTGTCCGAGGCTGCCCTATTCGAGGCTGCCCTCTGTCCGAGGCCTGCCCACTCCGCAGCCGCCCCCGTGCTCGGCACCGACGGCTCGTTCCAGGTGCCGCCCCGCCGTTCGGCGGGGGATTCCCGCCGAACGGCGCGTGCCGCGGCGGCGGGGCGGCGGGCACCATGAACCGCACTGGCCACAGGGGCGTGGCCACGACGCGAGGAGCAGCCATGACCGCCGAGCCGACGACCTCCACGGCACCCGCAGACGCCGAGCCCGTCTTTCCGCCGCCGCCCTTCGACCCGGAGCTGGCGGCCGCACTCGAACTGATGGGCGAGCAGTTGGCGCCGGGCTTCCCGCCCGAGGCCATCCCCGAGGTGCGCGCCGGCATGATCTTCCCGCCGCCCTCCGACGACGAGCTGCGCCGCGGCGGCGCCTTCGAGGTGGAGGAGCGGACGGTGCCGGGACCGCCCGGCGCGCCCGACATCTCCCTGCTCATCTGCCGGCCCACGGGTGCGACCGGCCCGCTGCCGGCGGTCTACCACGCGCACGGGGGCGGGATGATCCTCGGCACCAACCGGTTCGGCGTGGACGAGGCGCTCGACTGGGCCGAGGAGCTGGGGCTGGTCGTGGTCTCCGTCGAATACCGGCTGGCCCCCGAGCACCCGCACCCGGCCCCGATCGAGGACTGCTACGCGGGCCTGAAGTGGACCGCCGAGAACGCCAAGGAACTCGGCGTCGACCCCGAGCGCATCATCGTCGCCGGCGGCAGCGCGGGCGGCGGCCTCACCGCGGCGCTGGCCCTGCTCGCACGCGACCGCGGTGGCCCCGCCCTGCTGGGCCAGATGCTGATGTGCCCCATGCTGGACGACCGCAACGACTCCGTCTCCGCACACCAGATGGCTGGGCGCGGCGTATGGGACCGCACCGCGAACGCCACCGGCTGGGGCGCGCTCCTCGGCGACGCGCGCGGCGGCCCGGACGTCTCCCCGTACGCCGCCCCGGCCCGCGCCACCGATCTGTCCGGCCTGCCGCCCGCCTTCATCGACGTCGGCTCCGCGGAGACCTTCCGCGACGAGGACGTCAGCTACGCCACCCGTATCTGGCAGGCGGGCGGACGCGCCGAACTCCATGTGTGGCCCGGCGGGTTCCACGGCTTCGACGGCTTCGCCCCGCAGGCGCCGCTCTCGCAGGAGGCCCGAGCGGCCCGGTTGCGCTGGCTGCGGCGGCTGCTGAGCGCCTGACCGGGGCCGGTGCCCCTCCCCGGCGGGGCGAGCGGTCCGCCGCGCCGGGGAGGCGGCGGCGGATCCGGCCCCGGAGCTTGGCAGCCGCCGTGCTCGCCCGCAGGATGGTGGCCGTGAAAGAGCTGGCAGGACGGCTCGCGGCGCTCGATCCCGACGCGGGCGCCGCGCTGCGCGTCATCGCGTACTTCGACCGCCTGACGGAGGAGCGTGCGGGCCTGGAGGCCCTGGTGCGCGGCGCCGCGGTCCTGTCCGGCAGCCCGGCCCGGCTGGTCGACGAACGGCGCGGCGTCCGCGTCCGTGTCGAACCCGGCGGGCGCCGCCACGACACGGCGGACCCGCCCGATCCCGCCTGGCCGTGGGCGCGCCTGGCGCCGGGTTCCGATGTCCCTGCGGACGGCCCGGAGCAAGCCGGGCTGTGGCTGGAGCACCCCGGCCCGGCCGACGGCGTCCACGCCATGATCCTGGAGCGGGCCGTGGCGGCCGTCCGCCTGGTCCTGGACCGCACTCGGGGCCGGGCACCCGCCGACGACCCGGCGCTCCTGGAGACGCTGTTGGACGCCTCCGCGCCGCCCGCCGTACGGCTGAGCGCGGCGGCCCGGCTGGGACTCCACGCCGAACAGCGGGTACGGGCCGTCGCACTGTACGGCGGCGGCGCCCGCGTCGAGCCCGCCGGCACCGTGCGAGGGCCGGCGGGCCGGGAGCCGCGGGCCGGCATAGGTCCCGCCGTTGCGCCCGTACGGCTGCCCGAGTCCTGGGCCGCGGCCCGCACCGCGCTCCGCTTCACCGCCGAGGGCACCGCGCACGACCCCGGCCCGCGCACCGTCCACGCGGACGACCTGGGCGGGCTCGCCCTGCTCGCCGGGGCGGTCGGCCCGGACACCCCGCCGATCCCGGACCTGCTGGCGCTGGAGCGTGCCGTCGCCGAGGCTCCGTGGGCCGCCGTGACCCTGCATGCCGTGGCGTCCGCGCCCAGCCTGCGGTCCGCCGCAGCGGAGCTGACGGTGCACCACTCAACGCTGCAGGAACGCCTGGCCCAGCTGGAGCATGTCCTCGGCTGGGACGTGCACGCCCCGCACGGCCGACTGCGCCTCCAACTCGCCCTGGCGGTACGGAGACTGCGGCGCCCCTTGCCGGAGACCGCCGGCTGACCGCCTAGGCGAACAGCCGGTCCAAAAAGGCGTTGCCGAACACGCGGTGCGGGTCGAGCCGGGAGAGCACCTCGGACGTCTGGGCCCAGGACGGCCCGTCGCCGAACGAGTCGGGCACGGCGCCGTGCAGCACGTCCGGGTCGGACCACGCCGACTGGTCCGTGTACGCCCACCCCTTGGACCACTCCACGCGCACGAGGCCCACCCCACCGTCGTAGGTGCCGAGCAGGAACCGCTCCAGCTCCCGGCAGAACTCCTCCGCGTAGGGCGTGCCCGGCAGGGTGAGCACGTCGAGCCAGACCGCCGTGTCCCACTCGGGGTGATCGGCGCGCGGCCGCAACGCCGACAGCGACGGGGCTCGGGCGCCGGTGAGCCCGATGTCTGCGGGATCGTCGAGGCCCGTCACGCGGATCTCGACCTGGCCGTTGACCGGGAAGCGCCCGCGCGCGGCGTACGCGGTGAGCCGTTCCCGGTAGAAGGAGGTGAACTCGTGGACGACGCGCTGCACCCCGTCGCGTGAGGTGAGGACCGCGTAGCCGTTCGCGGTGACCCGCAGCGTCGTGGGTCTGATGTACAGCAGCGTGTTCTTGGACGGCCCCCACAGGTCCGCGGAGAGCGTGGCGGTCAGGCCGAGCACGGCGGCGTCCAGCTGCGCGTTGCCCAGCTCGGGCGCGAGGTACCAGGCGGCGTCGGACACCATCCGCCCCGCGAGGTCCGCCACGAGTGTGGGCACGTGGTCGGAGAACGGATAGTTGTACGGCGATGTCACCGGCCGTGAGGTGAACGGGCGCCGCGGGGCGACGCTCCACACCTTCAGCCAGGGGAACTCCGTGAAGGCAAACCAGATCGCCTCCGCCCGGCCCGTCTCGTCCAGGAACCGCGCGAACGTCCGTCCGTCGCTGCCGGGCGCCGCGAAGAGCTCGGCGGCCGGGACGTCGGTGCGGCTGACGCAGCGCAGATCGGTGTTGACGCCCACGCGCAGCACCACCTCGGTGACCAGGGCACGGCCGAGATGGGTGAGCAGCGCGGCACCTTCGCTCTCGTCGCGCCGGTACGTCCGCAGGACGTAGGCGTCACTGCTCTCGTCCCACACCACCGCGGTCAGGGACAGTACGAGGTTGCTCAGTGAACCGTAGGTGTGCCCGGGCAGCCGGTGCTCGCCGTGGGCCGGGACCGCGGTGCCGTGGGCGTCGATGGCCAGGGCACCGCCGAGGGTCAGGTCGCCGGGCGCCGGTGCCGCGGTCAGGCCCAGGCCGTGGTCCTCCAGGAATCCGAGCAGGGCCTCGAGGGTGACGCCGGTGCCGGCCCGGACGGCGGCGGGATCGGTGGACTCCAGCGACAGCCCCGTGAGATGGGCGGCGGTGTCCAGGAGCAGTACGGGCGACCCGGCCCCCGTGCCGGCGGGGATCGTCAGGGGCGACCAGCCGTGGGAGCAGCCGCGGGCGCGGACCGTCCAGCCCTGCCGCCGGGCCCAGTTGACCACGTCCACGACCTGTCGCGCGTCCGCCGGCGCACAGGCCCACAGTCCGTCGGCGGTGATCTCCCCGACCCAGTTGCGGTATGCCGTGCGGTACAGGCCGACGTCCGGCGGGAAACCGGGCAGCTCGTCAGCTGCGGCTGTGCCCTGCGTCAGGGCCGGGGAGGCGGCGGCCAGCGAGGCGGCGGTGAGCAGGAAGCCCCGGCGCGTCCAGGAGGCTTCCGCTCCGCCCATGGTGGGAGGGGGACCGGCTGGTGGTTCGGTCATGTCGCCCACCGTAGGCGGCAGTTGACACGTGTCTCCCTCCTGTCACATCAATTCACCCGTATGGGTGATTGAGGTGTATCCGGTGTGGGAGGGGCGTTCTGGGTGCGGCGGGGTGCGGATGACACACTGACCGCATGGAAGAGCGAGAATTCCGCAGGTCGGGGCAGCACGCCTCGGTGATCGGCCTCGGCACCTGGCAGCTGGGCGCCGGCTGGGGCGACGTCGACGACAAGGCCGCCCACGAGGTGCTGGAGGCGGCGGCCGAGTCCGGGGTGACCTTCTTCGACACCGCCGATGTGTACGGCGACGGGCGCAGCGAACAGGCCATCGCCGCCTTCCTGCACGGCAGGCCGGACCTGCACGTGTTGGTGGCGACCAAGATGGGCCGCCGCGTCGACCAGATCCCGGAGAACTACGTCCTCGACAACTTCCGGGTCTGGAACGACCGCTCCCGCCGCAATCTCGGCGTCGACCGCATCGACCTGGTGCAGCTGCACTGCCCGCCGACGCCGGTCTACTCCTGTGACGAGGTGTACGACGCCCTGGACACCCTGGTCGAGGAAGGCCGTGTCGCCGCCTACGGAGTGAGCGTCGAGACGTGCGAGGAGGCGCTGACCGCGATCGCCCGCCCGAACGTGGCGAGCGTGCAGATCATCCTCAACCCGTTCCGCATGAAGCCGCTGCGTGAGGTCCTCCCGGCCGCGCGGGAGGCCGGCGTGGGCATCATCGCCCGGGTGCCGCTCGCCTCCGGCCTGCTGTCCGGCAAGTACACCAAGGACACCGTCTTCGCCGCGAACGACCACCGTTCCTTCAACCGGCACGGTGAGGCCTTCGACCAGGGCGAGACCTTCTCCGGTGTCGACTTCGCCACCGGTGTCGAGGCGGCGGCCGAGTTCGCCGCGCTCGCGCCCGAGGGCTGCACGCCGGCCCAGCTGGCCCTCGCCTGGATCCTCCAGCAGCCAGGCGTGACCACGGTCATCCCCGGCGCGCGCTCCGCGGACCAGGCCCGCGCCAACTCGGCCGTCGCCAAGCTGCCCCCGCTGCCGCGCGAGACGCTCGACGCGATCCGGGACCTGTACGACCGGCGGATCAAGGAGCAGGTCGAGGGCCGCTGGTAGCCGCCCGCCGCGTCGGCTTGTTCCGCCCTCACGCCCTCACGCCCTCACGCCCTCACGCCCTCACGCCGTCAGGGCGGAACGGGTCGCGCGGGATGCGCCGCGCGCGGCGGCCCGGACCCGGTAGACGGTCTTCGACCGGTCGACCACCGGGTCGCCGAGCACGATCCGACCCGCCGCGCGCAACGCGTCGCACTCCTCGGTCGGCAGGGCCACGGGACGGCCGTCGGTCTGCCAATAGCCGTACCGGTGGCGCCCGTTGCCATGCACTGTCAGGAAGACCGCCAGACGCTGGTCCATGATCAGGCGCAGCACTTCGGCAGCACGGGAACTGAGCCGAGGGCGCGTCATGGTCGGTCAGCCTTTCCGGGGCAGGGCGGTGATCTCCCGCCGGGCAGGCGAGATGATCTTTACACCGCATTGTTGCCGAGGGCACTGACAGCGCGCATCCGGCGTACCGGGGACGCCCCTTGACGTCACGGGGTTGCGTCTCGGGTATGTGACGACCTTCACCCTCATGTGTCGGAAAGTGATGAATTCCTTACCGGGGGGAGACGTAAAGATTTGGGAAGTGGCAACCCAAGACCGTGGAGGTTTCCCGTGCGACCGTTCACCCTCAACTACGCCGTGCCCAGGGGGGTTCAGGCCACGGTGACGCCGTACCGCTTCGACGCCTCGCGGCAGTTGAACGTGCTTCCGGACGGTCGCCCCGCCGTCAATGACCGTGCACTGCTGCTGGCCGCCGGCACGACGACGTCGACGGCGGGTTCCCAGACGCACTTCGACGACTGACGGCACGGACCGGATGACGGTTCTCATCCTCACGTCGGAGCAGGACGTGACGGCCGACATGGTGGTGGCCGAGCTGCACGAGCGGGCTGTGCCCGTGATGCGCCTGGACCCCGCCGACCTCCCCGGCAGGGCGGTGCTGTCGGCCGACTACGCCCACGGAGACTTCGACGGCCACCTCTCGGTGGGCGGGCACGTCCTGAGCATGGGCGGCCTGCGCTCGGTGTGGGTACGCCGGCCCGGCGAACCGGCCGCCCACGCCGCGGAGCCCTCGACCTGGCTGACCGCGGAGACCCGCCAGGCCCTGTACGGCATGCTGTACTCGGCGTCCACACGGTGGATGAACCATCCCCGCAACGCCGAGCAGGCCCGCTACAAGCCGTGGCAGCTGCGGATCGCCCACCTCAGCGAGTTCGCCGTGCCGCCGACCGTCGTCACCACGGCGCCGCGTGTGGCTCAGCAGTTCGCCGAGGAGCACCGGGACGTGGTGGTGAAGTGAAGTCGGCGTCGGGGCCGCCGCCGGACGACCCCGAACTGGCCCTGCCGACGACGCTGATCGGCCCGGACGCCGACTTCTCCGCGGTCGCGGCCGGACCGGCCCTGCTCCAGCGCTACATCCCCAAGCGCGCCGACATCCGGCTGACCTGCGTCGGCGCGCGCCTGTTCGGCGCCCGCAAGAGAACGGCGCCCGGACAGGTGGACGGCCGGTACGGCGACACCGAGTACTCCTGGGAGCCCACCGTGGTGCCCGACCGCATCGTGAAGTCGGTCCACGAGTACCTGGCACTGGCCGGCCTCGCGTACGCGGCCTTCGACTTCGCCGAGGACGGTGAGGGCGTGTGGTGGTTCCTGGAGTGCAACCAGGGCGGCCAGTTCGGCTTCATCGAACTTCAGACCGGCCAGCCGATAGCGGAGGCGATCGCCCACTGGCTGGCCCGGCGCGTGCCCGACCGGCGGCCTTCGGAAAGCCGCTGGTAGCCGTGGAACCGAGGGACGGAGCGGATCCGCACCGTTCAGCCGCGCCGCCCCGTTCTCCTGCGGGCCCCCCGAGGCCCGCTCACTGTGCCGGCGGCCGGAACGTTCTCAGGAACACGTCCAGTGCCTGCTCGTCGGTGGTGCTCTGCGCGTCCGCCGCCGGGGTCGTCCAGCGCAGGGAGCAGCCGCGGCCGTCGCCGAGCAGGAAGCCCCGCCCGAAGGTGCGCACCCGGACGCCGTCCACTGTGGACAGCCACACCATGTCGGCGCCCTTGTGGCCCTGATAGGTCACGGCGCGGATGTCGCCCACCCGTGTGTAGTCGGCGTACGTGCTCTTCAGGGAGGGCTCCAGCTTCCGCCACACGGCGACCGGATCCGTACCGAGCCGCACGCTGTAGGTGACTGCCAGCGTGCGAGGGTCCCCGCTCGCGCCGAACGTCACCCGGTAGGTGCCCTCGGCGGCCTTGAGGGTGTCGATGGGCTTCCATCCCCGGGGCAGGTCGATGGAGAAGCCCTCCGGCGCGTCGTAGCGGCGGAAGGTCGTCGCCGGCTCCCTGGTGGTGGGCGACGACGACGGGGGCGCGGACGGTGCCGGTGCACTCGTCATGGGAGGGAGGGTGGTGCCGTCGGGGTCGTGCCCGGACGGCGCGGCCGGCCGCGAGGGCGCGACGGAGCGCGACGGCTCCGTCCCGGTCGCCGACGGCCCGCCCCCTTCCGAGCCGACCGCCGCGACGAGGATCGCGACCGAGGAGGCCACGAGCACGAGCCCCGCTCCCACGACCACCGACCGGCGTACGGCCGGTCTGCTCCATGCCCGCCCCGCCCGGTGGGCCACCAGCCACGCCCCCCTCAGGCGAGGCATCAGTGTCTCCTGCGTGGGCTCGTCGAAGTCGTCGTTCACGATGCGCACCAGGGAGGCACGCACCGCGGGCTCCGGGACCCGCTCCAGGGCGTCGCGGCGCAGCAGCCCAGTGATGGCCGGGGCCAGCGGCCCGGCGCTCAGCGGGGGGCGCAGCGGCAGCCGGTCCACGGCGCGCAGCGTCGCCTCGGCCGGGCCGCGGTCCCGGACCGGCGGACGGCCCTCCACCATCGCGTACAGCAGCGCTCCGAGCGCCCACTGGTCCGCCGCCGGCCCGGCGCTCGAGCCGCGGGCCTGTTCGGGGGAGGCGTACGACGGCGCGGTGACCCGCTGGGTGACGGACGATCCGATCAGTCCGAACCCGGTCACCACGACCTGGCCCCCCTCCTGCACGAACACCTGTCCGGGACTCAGGTCCCCGTGGGTGACGCCCCGCCGGTGGGCGGCCTCCAGGACGTCGAGGATCCCGAGTCCGATGCGGGCGGCACGCACGTGGTTCAGGGGCCCGCGATCGAGGATCTTTCCGAGGGGCGTGCCGTCGATCCGTTCCGCCACGGTCCACAGGACACCGTTGTCGTCCACCACGTCGAGGACGGTGGCGATCCGGCCGGGGCACAGCGACTCCATGGCCTCCGACTCGCGCAGGATCCGGGCGATCGTGCGGCGCGAGGTGACCTCGGGCCGCAGCGGTGCGAGCCGCGACTCGGTGAGGGTGACCGGCCGTGCGAAGTCCACGTCCTCGCCGAGCCAGACGGTGCGCCCCTTCTCCCGGTGGACGACTTCGAGCGTCCGGTACCGTCCGGCGATCAACTCCCGTGTGGAGGCCTGCCCGTGGTCCATCGTCATCCCTCGCAGCGCACCGGACTCTCCCTTTCCCGGATGTACGGCGGACGTGACGGTGGGTGTTCAAAGAAAGGCGATTTTCTACGAGCCGGTTTTCCCCGGCCCGCCATGCACCGCTCACACGTGCGAAAACGAGTCCCCTTGCCTACTGGTCGGTAGTTTACCGTCGGTTACCTTCGGGGTCGCGCCGATGTACGACTCGGCGAACGCGGCCGCCGCCGCGGGGGAGTGGAACAGCCGTCGCAGCCGGGCGATGGCCTTGCCCGCACGGAACGGATCGCCCGACGAGGGCCCGTGCAGCAGCTCCGCGAACCACTCGGAGAACTCCTGGTACTGCCACACGCGCCGAAGGCAGGCCGCCGAGTAGCCGCGCATGCCGCCGGTGTCGCCCGTGCGGTGGTAGGCGATGAGCGCGTCCGCGAGCAGCAGCGCGTCGTGCAGCGCGAGGTTCATGCCCTTCGCGGCGATCGGAGCGACCAGGTGCGCCGCGTCGCCCGCGAGGAACAGCCGCCCGTGCGCCATGGGCTGGACCACATGGTTGTGCATGTCCAGGACGCGCTTCTCGATCAGCCGCCCCTCGGTCAGCGGTGGCGCCCCGGCGACGGACAGCCGTTCGCGCAGCTCGGACCAGACACGCTCGTGCGGCCAGTTCGCCGGGTCGTCGCCGGGCGGCACCTCGAGGTAGTAGCGGGTGACCTGCGGGCTGCGCGCCATGTGGGCGGCGAAACCGCGCGGATGGACCCCGAAGACCACGCAGTCCGACGACGGCGGGGCCTCGGCGAGCAGCGCCAGCCAGCCGACCCCGTGGTCGAGCCGCGCGAGGTGCGCACGCTCCGGCGGCAGAGCGGCCCGGGTGACCCCACGGGCGCCGTCGCAGCCGGCGATCACCTCGCATGCGATGCGCCGGTGCTCACCGGAGTCCGGATCCGTGTACGACACGGACGGCTCGTCGGTGTCGACTCCGTGCACCTCGACGTCCCGCACACCGAACCGTATGTCGCCCCCTTTGACGTCCGCGTACTCGTGTACGAGGTCGGTGACGAGCAATGGCTGCGGGTAGACGAAGTGGTGGTGGCCGGAGATCTCCGTGTACGGGAACCGGAGCCGCTCACCGTCGACGCGGAACTCGCACTCGCTGTGCGTCTGCGCCGTCTCCAGCAGTCGCCCGGCCAGCCCGTGCCGCTCCAGCGCCCGCACGGCCCACTCCTCGAGGAACCCCGCCCGGGGCCGCTGTTCGATGAACTCCCTGCTCGCCTGCTCCAGGACGACACAGTCGACGGAGGCGTCCCGCAGGAGGTTGGCGAGCGTCAGCCCTGCGGGACCGGCGCCGACGATGACGACGGGAACGCGCGGCTCGGGCGGGGAAACGGGGGCGGGGGAGAAGTCGATCACCCGGTCATTATGGCGGTGTACCGTCAACCCCTCCCGCGGCACCCGTTACGCCTGCCCGCCCCCGCGCTTGCGGCCTCAGCGCAGGGCCTCCCGCAGGGCCGGCAGAAGCTCCTTGCTCGACCAGTCGATGTACTCCGGCTGCGACTCGCCACCGATCTGCACCAGCGCGATCTCCGTGAACCCGGCCTCGGCATAGGGCCGTACGGCCTCCACGAAGTCCGCCGGGTCGTCGCCGCACGGAACGGAGGCGGCCACGTCGTCGGGCGTGACGAACTGGGTGGCCGACGCGAACGAATCCGGATGCGGCAGCTCGGAATTGACCTTCCAGCCGCAGCCGAACCAGCGGAACTGCTCGTGCGCCCGCCGGATCGCCGCGTCCCGGTCCCGGTCGTAGCAGACCGGCAGCTGCCCGACTCGCGGCTTGCCCTCGCCGCCGTGCCGGTCGAAAGCGGTCAGCAGCTCCTGTTTCGGCTCCGTGGCGATGACCAGGTCGGCGAGCCGGCCCGCGAGCGCACAGGATCGCTCGCCGGAGACGGCGACACCGATCTGCGGCGGCTCCTCCGGCAGGTCCCACAACCGCGCCGAGTCCACGCTGAAGTGCTTGCCCCGCCGGCTGACGTGGCCTCCGCCGAACAGGTCGCGGATGATGCCGACCGCCTCTTCCAGCATCTCGTGCCGCACCTCGACCGAGGGCCAACCCCGGCCCACCACGTGCTCGTTGAGGTTCTCTCCGGCGCCGAGCCCCAGCCGGAAGCGGCCCTGCGACAGCAGCTGCATCGTCGCCGCCTTCTGGGCCACCACCGCCGGGTGGTAGCGGACGGTCGGACAGGTCACATACGTCATCAGCGGGATGCGCGAGGTGGCCTGGGCGGCGGCGCCCAGCACGCTCCACGCGTACGGCGCGTGGCCCTGCTCCCGCAGCCACGGGAAGTAGTGGTCGGAGGTCACGGAGAAGTCGAACCCGGCCTCCTCGGCCCGCACCACATGGTCGACGAGCTCGCGCGGGCCCGCCTGTTCGGTCATCATCGTGTATCCGATTCGCACCATAAAGCGCGGGTTCCCGGTTGGGCGGGACGAAAACTGGCCAAGGGGGTCCGTGCGACGGCACCGTGGACACCCGCGGGGCGGACGCGGAAGGATGGCGGATACAGCGATCAGTCGTCCGGTCGGCAAGCGTGGTCAGCGGTCCTGACCGGCAGTTGTCCGATCGCCGCCGAGACCGTGCAGGAGGCCGCCCGATGAGTGCCCGCCCGTTGCCCGTCGGCACACCCGCGGAGGAAGGAGTCGACGCCCGTGGCATCCAGGCGTTCCTCGACGCGGTGGAGACGGCGCCGGACATCGAGCCGCACAGCCTGATGATCCTTCGCCACGGCCGTCTGGTGGCCTCCGGCTGGTGGGCGCCGTACACCGCCGACCGCCCCCACCTGCTGTACTCGCTCAGCAAGAGCTTCACCTCGACCGCCGCCGGGCTGGCCGTCGCAGAGGGCCTTCTCGACCTCGACGCGCCCGTGATCTCGTACTTCCCCGAGTTCGAGGCTGACATCACCGACCCGCGCAGCCGCGCCATGCTGGTCCGTCACGTCGCGTCCATGGCGAGCGGACACCTCGCCGAGACCTGGACCGAGGCGCTGGCACACGACCGTGCGGAGCCCGTGCGCGGCTTCCTGCTGATCCCGCCGGACCGGGACCCCGGCACGGTCTTCGCCTACAACCAGCCCGCGACGTACACGCTCGCCGCGATCGTGCAGCGTCAGTCCGGACAGTCACTGACCCAGTACCTGCGCCCGAGGCTCTTCGACCCGCTCGGCATCGGGGAGGCCGCCTGGGTTCAGCATCCGCGAGGCCGCGACCTCGGATTCACGGGGCTGCACGCCGCCACGGACGCGGTCGCCCGCCTCGGCCAGCTGTACCTCCAGGACGGCGTCTGGGAGGGCAGGCGCCTGCTGCCGTCGTCCTGGGTGACGCAGGCGACACGCCCGCACATCGCCACCGACGGCTTCAGGGCCGGGGACCCCGTGCCGGACTGGCAGCAGGGATACGGCTACCAGTTCTGGGGGTCACGGCACGGGTACCGGGGCGACGGGGCGTACGGCCAGTTCTGCGTCGTCCTGCCCGAGCACGACGCGGTGATCGCGACGACCGCGGCGACCGAGCAGATGCAGCAGCTGCTGGACGCGATGTGGCGCCACCTGCTGCCCGCGCTCGGCCCGGCCCCGCTGACCGGCCGCGACGACGAGGACAAGGCACTCCAGCACCGCCTCGAACGCCTCGCGCTGCCCCCGGTCGCGGCGGACGCCGCACCCGGACTCCGGTCGGCGATCCGCCTGACACCGCACGGCGGCCACTGCCCGGAACAGCCGACGTTGACGGCGGTCGAGGTCACCCACGAGGACGGCACCTGGAGGATGACCCTGGTCGAAGGCGAGGACCGCCTCGCGCTCCGCCTTCCGGGCTCCGCCTGGGCCATCGAGGAGGACCCGCTTCCCACCGCGACGAGCGGCGGCTGGACGACCCCGGACACCCTGAGCGCCGATGTCCTGTTCCTGGAGACCCCGCACCGCCTGACGATCACGGGCACGCCCGGCACGGGCACGTTCACGGCCCACTGGCACACCTCACCGCTGCACGTGGGGCCACTGAACCGGCACCGGGCGCCCCGAGCGGGAGGGGCCGCCTAACCGAGCGTCTCCATCCAGTTGGCCGGGACCCTCCCCCGCGGTCCCGGCGCCGGCTGGTCCTCGGGGTGACAGGCAGGAGGAGCCAACTCGGGCCCGGCCTCGTACAGCTCGGACGTCTCGTAGTTCCAGAACCAGTTCTCGCCCGGCTCGAAACTGCGGATCACGGGATGCCCGGTGGCATGGAAGTGCGCGGTCGCGTGCTTCGCGGGCGAGTCGTCGCAACACCCGATGTGCCCGCACTGCGCGCACCGTCGCAGATGGAACCACCATCCGCCCGCCGCGTCGCACTCCACGCACCCGGTGCCGCTCGGCGGAACGCTCGGGTCGATCCCCTGCACTGTGGTCATGACGACGCCTCCGGTGCTGTCTCGGAATCCACGGCAGTGAGTGGCAGCCGTACCTGGAACCGCGTGTCGCCCGGCTCGGACCGCACGCTCAGGCTGCCGTGGTGCTTGTTGACGACGATGCGCCAGGAGATGTCCAGGCCGAGCCCGGTTCCCTGGCCGACCGGCTTCGTGGTGAAGAACGGGTCGAAGATACGGTCGCGGATCTCCTCCGGCACGCCCGGTCCCGTGTCGCGGAACTCCACGAGCAGCCGGTCGTGGTCGAGGGCCGTCCGCACGGTCAGCGTGCCCTCCCCGCCCGCGTCGTTCATGGCCGACACCGCGTTGTCGATGAGGTTGGTCCACACCTGGTTCAACTCGCCCGGGTAGGCAGGGATGTTCGGCAGGGAGCGGTCGTAGTCCTTGACGACGGTGATCCGCTTGCCGATCTTCCCGGACAGCATCATCAGGGTGCTGTCGAGGAGTTCGTGCACATCGGCCGTCCGGTACGGCGCCCGGTCGAGCTGCGAGTACTGCCGGGCCGCGTTGACGAGCGTGGACACCCGGGTCGTGGAGTCCTCGATCTCGTTCATCAGCAGCTCGGTCTCGACCGTGTAGTTGAGCCAGCGGACCGCGCCCTCCAGCGTCCGCTCGTCGACGGCCGCCGCGACCTGGTCCAGCCAGTCGGTGTCGAGTCCGGCCTGCACGAACGTCGGCGCGAGCTGCCAGCCGCCGTCGATACCGTGGTCGTCGAGCCAGTCGGTGATCGCGTCCTCGCGGTCGGAGGCCTCCACCGGGCTGACCGGCGTGGCCTTGGCGACCTGTTCGGCCGTCCGCTCCTGGATCTCGACCAGTGTCAGCAGCGCGTCCGGCTCGTAGCGTCCGGCGGCGATCACGCCCAGCTTGTGCCGCATCCCGGCGACCCGCTCGCGCAGCGCCGAGGTGGCGCGCACGGCCGCCGCGGCCGGGTTGTTCAGCTCATGGGTGAGACCGGCGGACAGCGATCCGAGCGCCAGCAGCCGCTCCCGCTGGTTGATGACCTGCTGGGTGTTCTTGGAGCCGAAGAACAGCCCCTCCAGCAGGTGCACAGCCATCGGGAACCAGTCCTGCATGATCGAGGCGAACGTCTCCGCGGGCAGGATGAAGAACCGCGAGGGTTCGGTGACCCGCATCGAGCCGCCGTACGACGCCGCGGCCCGGTCGCCCAGATACGCCTGGAAGGCGCCCGCGTACACACCGCGCTGCGACGTCCGGTTGACCTCCACGTCGTCGGCGCCGACCCGCCGCGACAGCACCACCGTCCCTTTGAGGAGGACGAAGAAGCAGGTGGCGGGCTCGCCCTCGGTGTAGACCGGGCCGGGGTCGAACTCCTCCACCCGCCCTTCCCGGCACAGCCGCGCCAACTGCTCGTCGTCCAGCTTCTCGAACAGGAAGAGCGTCTTCAGCTCCGCCCGGTCGCACGCCATCGGCCGGCCGCCCATCACCGCTCCCCGCGTCGTGGGTTCATGACTGCTCCAGATACCGGTGGACGAGCATCACGGCCATGGCACCCTCGCCCACCGCGGAGGCCACCCGCTTGGCGGACTCGGCGCGCGCGTCGCCCGCCACGAACACACCCGGGACGCTGGTCTCCAGGTGGTACGGGGGCCGGTCCAGCTCCCAGCCCTTCGGCGGCTGCCCGTCGCTCGTCATGTCGGGGCCGGTCGGGATGAACCCCTTCTCGTCCCGCAGCACGGTCCCTTCCAGCCAGTCGGTCAGCGGGGCGGCCCCGATGAACACGAACAGCCACTGCGCGTCGACGAGTTCGGTCTGTCCGGTCGCCACGTCCCGCAGAGTCAGCTTCTCCAGATGGTCCGAGCCGTGCGCCGCGTCCACCACGGTGCGGGTGCGGACGTGGATGTTCGGAGCGTCGTTGATCTGCTGGATCAGATAGTGCGACATCGACGCCGACAGCGACTCCCCGCGCACCAGGAGGTTGACCGACTTGCAGCCCCGGGACAGGTACATCGCCGCCTGGCCCGCCGAGTTGGCGCCACCGACGATGTACACGTCGTACCCGGAACAGGCGGGGGCCTCCGTCAGCGCCGAACCGTAGAACACCCCGCACCCCGTCAGTTCGGCGAGCCCCGGCGCCTGGAGCTGCCGGTACGACACGCCGGTCGCCAGGATCACGCTGTGCGCGCCGATCGCGGTCCCGTCCGAGAACCGCACGATCCGGGCGGCACCGTTGACCTCGAGAGCGGACACCTCCCGCGCGGTGAGGATCTCCGCGCCGAACTTCTTCGCCTGCCGGCGAGCCCGGTCCGTCAGTTGCGCGCCCGACACACCGTCGGGGAAGCCGAGGTAGTTCTCGATCCGGGAACTCTGCCCGGCCTGACCGCCGGTCGCGGACCGCTCCACGAGCAGCGTCCGCAGCCCCTCCGACGCCCCGTACACCGCCGCCCCCAGCCCGGCGGGCCCGCCGCCTATCACGACCAGGTCGTAGAACTCCGAGGTCGGCGTCGTCGCCAGGCCCACGTGCGCGGCCAGTTCCGGGTCCTCCGGCTCGACCAGCGGCGTGCCGTCCGGGGTGACGACGAGCGGCAGCCGCTCCCCGTCCTGCCCGGCCGCCGCCAGCAGCCGCTGCCCCTCCGGGGTCTCGACCGAGTACCAGCGGTAGGGCACCTGGTTGCGGGCCAGGAACTCCCGTACGTCCGAGGAGCGCGCCGACCAGCGGTGGCCGACCACCTTCGTGGTGGGAACCGGCCGGTAGTCGGAAGTCCGCCATGCCTCCAGCAGATCGTCCAGGACCGGGTAGAGCTTCTCCTCGGGCGGGTCCCACGGCTTGAGGAGATAGTGGTCGAGGTCGATCACGTTGATCGCGTCGATGGCCGCGTTGGTGTCCGCGTACGCCGTCAGCAGCACCCGCCGGGCGCCCGGGTAGACGTCCAGGGCCTGTTCCAGGAACTCGATGCCGTTCATCTGCGGCATCCGGTAGTCGGCCAGGATCACCGCCACCAGGTCGCCGCGCAGCTTGAGCTCCCGCAGCGCCTCGAGCCCGCTCTCTCCGGACTCGGCTCGCACGATGCGGTACGACTCGCCGTACCTGCGGCGCAGGTCGCGCGCCACGGCACGCGACACCCCGGGGTCGTCGTCCACGGTCAGGATGACGGTCCGTCCAGCTGCCCCCGCAGCCTGTGCCATAAGGTCTCCCGCCCCGAGCTCATCCACGTCTCGGCCATCGTATGTTCGATCGTCCGGTTTCGCTCCTGAACCCGGTGAGCACCTGACCGGTGGCATGATCACCTCCACCGGAGCAGCGACAGGAAGGCAGCACCATGACCCGCCCGATCACCGTGGGAGTGGACGGATCGCCGGAGAGCGTCGCCGCGGCGGCCTGGGCGGGCCGCGAGGCCGTGCGCCGGGGCCTGCCGTTGAGGATCGTGCACGCCTGGCAGTGGCAGGCCCTGGACGTCGCCATAGCGGCCGACGAGGACGCCCAGGCCGGGTGGGCCCGGGAGGTCGTGGACGCGGCCCGGGGCACGCTCACCGAGCGGCACCCGGAGCTGACCGTCACCGCCGAGGCGCTCCAGCAAGCGCCCGTCGATTCGCTGGTCGACGAGGCGGCCACGGCCGAACTGCTGGTGCTGGGTTCACGCGGGCACGGCGCGGTCGTCGGGTTCCTGATCGGCTCCGTCGGCCAGCAGGTGATCGCCGAGTCCACCCGGCCCGTGGTGCTGGTCCGCGCGGGCGACCGGCCCGCCGCCGAGGCGGCGGGCCGCGACATCGTCGTGGGACAGCACGGAGGGCCGGACGACAGCGCGCCCGCGCTCGCCCTCGCGTTCGAGACGGCCGCCGCCCGGGGCGCGGCCGTTCGCGTCGTACGGGCCTGGAGCCTGCCGCCCGTGTTCGCCTACAGCCCCGGCTCGCTCAAGCTGCTCGACGAGGCCGGTGGGCTGGAACAGTTCGAGAGGAAGGCGCTCGACGAGGCGCTGCGCCCCTGGCGGGACCGCTACCCCGACGTGCCGGTGACCGAGCACGTGGAGATGGGCAGCGCCGCCCAGGTGCTGCTCTCCGCGGCCGGCGACGCCCAGCTCGTGGTGGTGGGACGCCGTGCCACCCGGGCCGTGGGTCCCCGCATCGGATCGGTGGCGCACGCGCTGCTGCACCACGCACCCTGCCCGGTGGCGGTGGTACCGCCCGCCTGAGACGGTCTCTGACTCACAGGGCGCGGTCGAACAGGGCCAGCAGCTCCCGCCAGTGCCGTTCCGCCGCCTCGGCGTGGTAGCTGGAGGTGTCCTCCTGGGTGTAGCCGTGCGGGGCGCCCGGGTAGACCTCGCAGCGGTGGCGCACACCCGCGTCGGTGAGCGCCTTCTCCAGCCGCTCGATCTGCACGGGCGGCAGGGAGTGGTCCTGGTCGGCGTGTCCGAAGTAGGCCTCCGCGGTGATGCGGTCGGCCACCAGATGGGGGCTGTCCGGCTTGTCGGTCGCCAGCTGCCCGCCGTGGAAGCCGGCCACGGCGGCGACCCGCTCCGGATGCGTGCCGGCGGTGCGCAGGGCCAGCCGGGCGCCCATGCAGTAGCCGGTCACACCGACCGGGCCGTCGGCGGCCTGCGGGCAGTCGGCGAGCCGGCGCAGATAGGCTTCGGCGTCACGCTCGGCCCGCTCGGGCGTCACCGACCGGATGAGCGGCATGACCTTCTGGAAAAGCTCCGGACGTGCGTCCGTGTCGATGAAGGCGGGCAGCTCGACGACGGGCGCCCGGCCGTGGCGGTAGAAGACGTTGGGCACCAGCACCGTGTAGCCGTGCCCGGCGAGGCGGTCGGCCATCTTCTTCAGGGACGGGCGCAGTCCGAAGGCGTCCATGTAGAGCAGGACCGCGGGGTGGGGGCTGTGGTCGTCCGGGTGGGCGAGGTAGGCGTCCGCCGTGCCGTCCTCGGTGGGGATGTCCACGGACGTTCCACGGGTGGCGGTCATGTGTGGTTCTCCTGCCTGTCGACGTCCGGCCGGCGACGACCCCGGCCGGGCCCTGCGATCATCATCGCAACGCCGGTCGTCGGGTCGCTCAGGAGGGTCGAACGGGACCGTCCTCCTCTTCCTGCGGATCGGCCAGCGTCTCGCGGACCCTGGGCAGGATGTTGTCCACGTAGTCCTTCACGGCGACGTCCAGACCGATGTCGTGCTGGGCCCGCTCCGACAGATACCACCGGTGTTCCAGCAGCTCGTGGTACAGCTCCGCCGGATCCATCGCCCCCCGCAGCTCCGGCGGCACCGCGCGCACGGTGGGCCGGAACACGTCCCGCACCCACCGGTGGGCGAGCACCTCGGGCCGGGCGGCGAGGGGGTCGCCAGGCGCGTAGTCGTCCTGGGTGGCCATCCAGCTCTCCAGGTCGTTCAGCAGCCGCCGCGCCTGGTTCTCCTCGGCGTCGAGGCCGGTCAGCCGGAGCAGCTGCCGCTGATGGTGCCCGGCGTCGACGACCTTCGGCACGAAGGTGACGGTGTCGCCGTTGGAGGAGTGCGAGATCTGCATCTCCGCCACGTCGAACCCGAGGTCGTTCAGACGGCGGACACGGCGGTCGATGTAGTGGTGCTTGCCCGCCGGGTACACGGAGGTGCGGGTCAGCTCGTCCCACAGACCGGAGTACCGCTGGCAGATCTCCATGCCGAACTCGATCGGATCGACGGACGGGTGCAGTGCCCCGGAAGCCTCCAGGTCGAGCAGTTCACCGCTGATGTTGACGCGCGCCAGATCGAGGTCGTACTCCCGCTGCCCCGGGCTCAGCCGGGGGTGCAGATCGCCGGTCTCGGCGTCCACCAGGTACGCGGCGTAGGCGCCCGCGTCGCGCCGGAACAGGGTGTTGGACAGCGAGCAGTCCCCCCACGCGAACCCCGCCAGATGCAGCCGGACCAGCAGCACGGCCAGCGCGTCCATCAGCCGGTGCATGGTCGCGGGCCGCATGGTCGTCTCGAACATCGAGCGGTACGGCATCGAGCCGCGCAGATGCCGGGTGATCAGCACCGACTCGAGGGGCTCGCCGTCCTTGCCGGTACGGCCGGTGACCACGGCGAGCGGGTCGACCGCCGGGATGCCGAGCCGGTCGAGGTCCCGCAGCAGCTCGAACTCGCGCACCGCGGGCCGCTCGGCGAGCTCCTTGACGGCCACCACCTCCGAACCGGCGCGCGCGTAGCGCACCACGTGCCGGGAGATACCGCGGGGCAGCGGCACGAGGTAATGCTCCGGCCACTCCTCCAGGGGCAGCTGCCACGGCAGTTCGAGCAGGAGCGCGGGGTGCTCCGGATTGGTCGCGCTGATCTGCAGAGCCATCGATGAACTGTCCTCGCCTCACGGTCGGCCGACGTACCAAGGAGCATCACCGCACCAGCACGGCACCGGAGTCAACAGGCGGCCGGATCTTGGACGGGAACGTGCGGTGGCGGCCGGCCGCGTTCGGTCGGTCCGCCCGCAGGGGCGGCGGGGGCGAGGCCACCCCGGCGCCCACCGGCACGGACAGAGCCCCGCACCACCCGCGTGCCGGGTTACGGCGCGCAGGGGCCACGACCGGTCGGAGCCTACGACGCACCGTCGCCCCCACCCCGCCGCGCCGCCAGCAGCAACGCGATGTCGTCGGGCCGGTCCGCCGCGCGCCGCGCCCGGTCCGTGAGCCGGTCCGCGACCTCCGCCAGGGTGAGCCCCGCCCGCCGGTGAGACGCCTCCCACTCCTGCGCCAGCGCCGCACGCAGTTCACCGACACCCTCGTCGATGTCCGCCCCCGGCCGCTCGACCAGCCCGTCCGTGTACAGCGCCAGCACGGCGCCCGGTTCCAGCCGCAGCCACGTCACCGGATACCGGGCCTCCGGGTCCACTCCGAGCACCACCCCACCGGGCAGGTCCAGCACGTCCGCACGCCCGTCCGGGTGGCCCAGCAGCGGCTGCGGATGCCCGGCCCGTGCGGCCCGCGCCGCCCCCGTGACCGGGTCGAGACGGATGTAGCAGCAGCTCGCGAACTGCCCCGGGTCGAGTCCGATGAGCAACCGGTTCGTTCCGCTCATCACCTGGTCCGGAGAATGGTCGCCCAGTGCGAACGCCCGTACCGCGCTGCGCAGTTGACCCATGGTGGCCGCCGCCTGCACCCCGTGCCCCTGCACATCTCCGATGACCAGGGCGAGACCGTCCCCGGCCTCCACCACGTCGTACCAGTCGCCGCCCACGTCCATGCCCTGCGTGCCCGGCAGATAGCGCCCCGCGGTCTCCAGCTGGGGGTGCCTGGACAGCCGCTGCGGCAGCAGGGCCTCCTGCAGACCGCGGGCCAGGGCCGCCTCGGAGTCGTAGCGACGGGCCCGCTCCAGGGCCTGCGCGATCAGCCCGGCGAGCGCGGTGAGCACCGTGCGCTCCTCCGAGCTGAAGGTCCGCGGCCGTTCGAAACCGAGGATGCACGAGCCGACCGGCCGGCCGGAGGCGATCAGTGGCAGGAAGGCCCGCGAGCCGACATCGGCGTCCAGCGGGATGCCCGGATAGGCGGCCTCCAGCTGCTGCATCGACTCGAAGAACAGGGGACGGCCCGTGGTGAGGGTCTCGACGCCCGGCAGTTTGGCGTCCAGTGCCACCCCTTCGAACTGCCCGAGGAACCTCGGCGGGAAGCCGGTCTCCCAGGCCAGGTACAGACGCCGCTCGTGCAGCAGGTAGATGGCGAGATGGCGCCCCCCGAACGCGGGCAGCAGCTCCCGCATCACCACCTCGGACACCTGGCGGGCTGTCAGCGCCTCGGACAGCGCGATCGCGAGCACGATGGGGCGGTACACGGGGGCCAGCGCACCCTGCGCGCCGAGCGTCCCCGCGGCGGTCGTCGCCGCCGTCTCCTCCACCGAGGCCGCCTCCGCCGTGTGCCCGAGCGGCACCACCCGGCAGGTCACGACGTCGGGGCCGGGATAGACGGACAACGTGAGCCAGTCGCCGTCCCGCTCTCCGTGCGGCCCGGTCGTGGGGCGCTCGACCTGGAAGTGCACCGGCTCGGACGACAGCAGCGCCGCCCGCAGATGGTCCTCGTAGGCGGGCCGGTCCAGCCATGGCACGGCCTCCAGCAGCGGCCGGCCCACCAGTTCCGCCGGCGGCCGCCCCAGCAGGTCGGCGGCCCGCGGGTTGATGTAGGTGATCAGGCCCAGCCGGTCGAACGCGAACACCCCGTCCGGGAGCAGGTCCGTGGCGCCCTCCGCCGCCGGGCCGGGTCCCGGATCGATGACGAGACCGCCCACCCGGTGCTTGCCGTGCTCCGGCCCCTCCGTCCAGAACTCCAGCAGCCGCTCTCCACCGTCCTCGGCCCGCACCCGCAACGGCCGCACCGGCGAGCCGCCGGCTGCCGTCTCGCGCAGCGCGGACAGCACCAGGTGCGCGTCGTCGGGGGAGACGGCGCGGGCGAGCGCCTCCGGGGACCGGACGACGTCGTACGCGGAGCCCGCCGCCAGCCCCCGGAAGCTGTCGTCCGTGGTGACCGTACCGTCGGCCGGGTCCCATACGAAGTGCCCGATGCGGCCCTGCGGCCGGCCGGCCACGGGCGGTCGTACGCACAGCGACGGCCCGTCCCACACCACCGGGTCCCCGCCCGCCTCCAGGGTGGCCAGGGTGTGGCCCAGCCGGTCCGCTATGGCCGTCAGCCGGCCCCGGTCGGGCAGCGCCTCGGTCGCGGACGGCGCCGGGGGCCGCAGCACCGTCAGCACACCGTACGTAGTGGCACCGGCCCGCACGGGCACGTACACCGAGCCGAAGCGGAACGGCAGCCCGGCGGACAGCTGCGGATAGCGCCGCATCGTCTCCGTGGCGTCGCTGAGCACCACCTGCACGCCCCGGCGGTATGCGTCGGCGACGGGGAACGGCCGGTCCTGGTGCAGCCGCGACCACGGTCGGAAGAGTTTCGAGGGCAGCCCGGAGAGCACGGCCAGGCGCAGCACACCCGGCGTGCCGGAGCGCAGGTACACGCCGCACGCCAGACCGCCCACGGCACGCAGCGCGTCCACCACCGCGCGGGTCAGCGCCGTGGCCGGCGTCCCGAGTGCGCTGCCCGTGTCGTCGATGCTCCCTCGCATCGGTCTGCCCTCGTCCCCGGCCGTCGGGTCCGTACCACAGTCAGCATGCGCCGCCCCGTCGTGCGCGCGCATCCCGGCGGACCGGCGGCCCGGGAAGCGGTCACGGAAGCGGTCACCGCACGCGCCGGAACACGTCGTCGGAGTCGTCCCACGTGGGCAGCTCCTCCGGCCGCCGCTCCCGTGGAACGCGTGACGCCGACTGGTACATGGCGTCGATCTCGACCGCGTACCGGCGGGCGATGGCGTCCCGGCGCAGCTTCATCGACGGCGTCAGCAGCCCGTTCGCGACGTCGAACGGCTCGGGCAGCACCCGGAAGACCCGGATCGACTCGGACCGCGACACCGTGCTGTTGGCGGCGGCCACGGCGCGCGCGATCTCCTGCCGCAGCGCGTTCTCCTCCCGGGCGTCCCGGCCCTCCCGGCCCGGGGTGTCCCCGCGCGTGAACAGTGCGCCGCGCCAGTGCGCCACGAACTCCGGGTCCAGGGTGATCAGGGCGCCGACGCAGGGCCGGTTGTCGCCCACGACGACCGCCTGGTGAATGAGCGGATGCACCCGCAGGCGCTCCTCCAGTGCCGCCGGGGCCACGCTCTTGCCGCCGCTCGTGACGATGATCTCCTTCTTGCGGCCCGTGATGGACAGATACCCCTCGGAGTCCAGCCGCCCGATGTCTCCCGTGGCCAGCCAGCCGTCGCGCAGCGCCGTGCGGGTGCCGTGGTCGTCGCCCACATACCCCTGGAACACCGACGGGCCGCGAACCAGGATCTCCCCGTCCTCGGCCACCCGTACGTCGACGCCGGGAAGCGGGCGCCCCACCGTGCCGGACTTCTCCCGCCCGATCGGCTGCGCGGTGATGCCTCCACTGGTCTCGGTGAGCCCGTACCCGTCGTGGACGAGGATGCCGATGCCCGCGAAGAAGAGGGCGAGTTCGCGGTTCAGGGGCGATCCCCCGGACACCGCCCCGCACACCCGCCCGCCCAGCGCGGCGCGCAGCTTGCGGTACACGGCCTTGTCGTAGAGGGCGTGCTGCAGCCTCAGGTCGAAGCCGGGGCCGGGCCCGGTGCCCAGCCGCTGCCGCTCGGCCGCGAGCGCGTAGTCCTGCGCGGTGCGGACGGCCCGCTCGAACAGGGCGCCCCGGCCCGCCTGCTGGGCGGTTTGGAGGAACTTCTTGTACAGCTTCTCGAAGACGTACGGCACCGCGTACAGGTATGTGGGCCGGAACGTCAGCAACGACGAGGCCAGGGCCTCGGCGGCCAGTTCGGGTTCGTGGCCCATGAGGATGCCGCCGCGCAGACACAACTGCTGGAGCATCAGCCCGTACACATGCGAGAAGGGCAGGAAGACGAGGATGGAGGGCTGCTCACCGGGCGGTGCCGCGATGTGCCGCCAGCCTGCCAGCAGCGTGTCGCAGGGGCTCGCCAGGTTGCGGTGGCTGAGCGCGCACCCGCGGGGGTGCCCGCCGGTGCCGGAGGTGTAGGCGACGATCGCGGTCGACTCCGGCAGCACGATCCGGCGCAGCGAGTCGACTGTCGTGGCCGGGACCGGACGACCGCGCGCCACGAGATCGTCCAGCGCGCCCACGTCCAGTTGCCAGACGTGGCGCAGCCGGGGCAGCGAGCCGCACACCGACCCCACGGTCATCACGCCGTGCTCGTCCTCGACGACTACGGCGACGCAGCCGGCGTCCCTCAGGATCCACTCGACCTGCTCGTGCGAGGAGGTGGGATAGACCGGCACCACCTCCGCGCCGATCGCCCACAGCGCGCAGGCGAGCAGAGTCCACTCGTACCGGGTGTGCGCCATGATGGCCACGCGGTTGCCGGGGCGGATGCCGGAGGCGACGAGTCCCCTCGCCAGATCGACCACTTCGTCCCGTAGTGCGGCCGCCGTCATGGGAATCCAGGATCCGTCGTCGCTGCGGCGTGCCACCAGGGGAAGGCCCGGGTTCCGGCTCGCCGTGTCGAAGACACTGTCGGCGAGTCCGCCCGTCATCACGGGCCCTGACACCGGGTCCGGGGCGGCCGGACGGGCGTTCCCAAAGTCGCGCATGCGCCGCCCCCCGAGGCTTTCCTGCTTGATCGCCGATGGTTGCGGCATCGGCGGTGCTCGAATGTAGCCCAGGTTTCCGCCGGACGTGCCGGAAACGGCGACGAACCCGCCGGTCCCGCTCTGGCGGTGCCGGACGGACGGGCGGACGATGAAGTGGAAGGAGCCGTTCACTGCGGAGGGAGCGGTCATGCTCGAGGTGAAGGCAGCGGACAAGCCTGACGAGCGGCGTGATTTCCCCCGGGGTCACCTGGAGGCCGTCCATCTGACCGGACTCGACTTCGCGGTCGGGACCTTCGAGCCCGGCTGGCGCTGGTCGGAGTCCGTCGCCCCGATCGCCGGCACACAGAGCTGCCAGTTCCACCACAACGGCTATGTCGTCCGGGGGCGGATGCACATCCGCATGGACGACGGGGCCGAGGAGGAGCTCGGACCCGGCGACGTCTTCGTGTGCTCGGCCGGGCACGACGCGTGGGTCGAGGGCGACGATCCCGTCGTGGTCCTGGACTTCGCGGGTCCCATGGCACAGGACTACGCGAGGGCGGACGGCGGATAGCGGCGCAGGGAGAAGGCCTGCGGGGATCCGCCGCGCCGTACGAGGGCGCGTCCTCGCCGGGTATGGCCGCGCCGCATCCGGGGTGGGTCCCTCGCCGAGTGCCGGCGTGCCGGGTGAGTTTCCGGGTGCCGCCACGTCACCAGCGGCCGGGTTCCGTACCGGTGATCGGGGACGAGGGCCGGCCGTCCGGGCCGACCGGGACGTCCCCGGCGAGCATCACCCGGTGCATGATCCGGGGATGCTCGGGGCCGACGAGGTCGCTCGGGGCCAGATGAACGGTGGCCCGGTTGTCCCAGAAGGCCACGCTGCCGGCCTCCCAGCGGAAGCGGACCGTGTACTCCGGGCGCGTGGCCTGCTCCAGGAGCATCTGCAGGATGTGCGCGCTCTCCGCACGTGAGAGGCCGAGGATCTGCTCGACGTAGTAGCCGTTCACGAACAGCACCCGTTCGCCCGTCTCCGGGTGCACCCGCACCAGCGGATGCTCCGTGGCCACCTGGTGGTCCAGCAGATGACGCAGGTACGCGTCGTCGCCGGGCCGAGGCTGGTATCCGACGCCGAGCCGGTGTTCGGCGCGCAGGCCGTCGACGAAACGCCGGACGGGCTCCGACAGACTCGCGTAGGCGGCTGCGAGGTTGGACCACTGGGTGTCCCCGCCGTACGGGGGCACGCTCTCGGCGCGCAGGATGGTCGCGGCGGGCGGATCGACGCGGGCGCCGTGGTCGCAGTGCCAGCCCCGCAACAGCGAGTGGCGCCTGCGCCGCAGCCACTCGTCGTGGTCCATGCCGTAGCGCCCGCCCAGCTCCAGCCGGTCGGCCGTGGTCTCCACCTCCGGGACGTCCCGCGGTGAGGCGCTGCCGCGCCTGCCCAGGACGACGGGCTCGCCGAACCGCCGGGCGAGCGCGACGTGCGCCGAGTGGTCCAGTTTCTGGTCCCGGAAGAACACCACCTTCCAGCGCAGCACGGCCGACCTGATCGCGGAGACCGCCGCGTCCGGCAGGTCGCCGGCCAGGTCGACCCCGCTGATCTCGGCACCGATGTGGCCCGCGACGGGCCTCACCTCGACCTCGGTACCACTGTCCGTCGTCATACGGGCTCCGTCCGTGGTGGGTCAGGACCTCACGGGGCAAGCATTCCCCGTCGCCGGCTCGTGCGAAAGATCACACAGGCTGCGTACGAGTGACCCGTCAGCCCTTGCCACGTCGGTGCTTTTACCGTCCCATTGCCGTCCCATGGGCAATTGGCGACACAGCGGTCGTCATGATGGTTCGGCATTGGTAAGGCATGCCTTCGCTAACCTGCACGACCGACGGCGGGGGGCATGCCGGGGAGGGCCGCATGTGGGATGACGCGTTTCCGAGCTTTCTCATCGGACTGAGGGAAGGGCTCGAAGGCGGACTCATCGTCTCCATCCTCGTCGCGACCCTCGTGAGAGCCGGTGCGAAGTCCCGGCTGCCCCAGGTGTGGACCGGCGTCCTCGCCGCGATCGCGCTCGCGATGAGCTTCGGCGCGGTGCTGACGTTCACCGCGGCATCCCTGTCCGCGACCGCCCAGGAGGCGTTCGGCGGCACCCTCAGCGTGATCGCCGTCGCGTTCGTCACCGCGATGGTCTTCTGGATGCGCCGCTCCGCCCGCAGTCTCTCCGGCGAGATCAAGGAGAAGGTCACCGGCGCGCTCGCGATGGGCGCCGGCATGCTGATCCTCACCTCGTTCCTCGCGGTGGGCCGCGAGGGCTTGGAGACGGCTCTGTTCCTGTGGACCACGGCGCGCGCGGCTGGGGAGTCGGCGGGTCCGATGGCGGGCGCCGGCATCGGCCTCGTCCTCGCGGCCGGCCTGTGCTGGGGTCTGTACCGCCGCGTCCTGAAGATCAACCTGACCAGGTTCTTCACCGCGACCGGCGCCGTCCTCATCGTGATAGCCGCCGGGGTGCTGGGCTACGGCCTGCGCGATCTGCAGGAGGGCGGGGTCCTGCCCGGCGGCACCGCCTATGCCGTGGACCTCGGCGGCAGCGTCGACGCGGGCTCCTGGTACAGCACCCTGATCCAGGGCGTGTTCAACCTGACGCCGACGATGACGTGGCTGCAGGTCGTCGCCTACGCCGGATACCTCACCGTGGTGATGACGCTGTTCGTACGCGGCGTGCGCGGGGCCGGGGTCACGGCCACCGCGGCGAAGCCCGCGGCGCCCGACCGGGCGAAGCCCGTGGCGAAGGCCAAGGAGGACGTGAAGGCGCGGGAGGACCGGCCGGGGCCCGCCGCCAAGGCGCCGCAAACCCCGTCCGACGCCCCGGCCCGCCGCCGCCCCGCCTGGGCCGTCCCCGTCGCCGTCGTCGCCGTCCCCTCCGTCGTGGCCGGGCTGATCGTGGCCGTCAGCGGCTCCAAGCCCGCCGGCACCCAGACCGTCGCCGTCTCCGAGACCGAGTGCGGCAAGGGCTTCAGCGCGCCCGAGCCCGGCCGGCAGACCTTCCAGATGCACAACACCGGCGACAAGACCTCCGAGGTGTACCTGGTCGACCCGGCCAGCAACGCGGTGTACGGCGAGATCGAGGGCCTCGCCCCCGGCACCACGCGCGACCTCGTCGCCACCGTCGCGGGCGGCAGCTACGCCTGGCGCTGCGTGCCCACCGGTGGCAAGGCCGTCACCTCCAAGGCGGTTCGTGTGAGCGGCGGCGCCGGCGCCAAGGCCGTCGTCCCCGTCTCCGAGAAGGACCTCGCCGCGCCCCTGGCCGCGTACCGGACGTACGTCGAACAGGGCCTGGCCACGCTTGTGACCCAGACCCGCAAGCTCAGCGACGACATCGCCGCGGGCCACCTCGACGCCGCCCGCGCCGACTGGCTGACCGCCCATCGCACCTACTCCTCGCTCGGCGCCGCCTACGGCACCTTCGAGGACTTCGACCAGAAGATCAACGGCCGCCCCGACGGCCTGCCCGGCGGGGTGAACGACAAGGACTTCACCGGCTTCCACCGCCTGGAGTACGGGCTGTGGCACGGCCAGTTGGCGGACCGGCTCAAGGCTCCCGCCCAGCAGCTCGCCGACGATGCCGCCGGACTGCGGAAGGCGTTCCCCACCCAGACCTTCGACCCGGGCGACCTGCCCCTGCGTGCCCACGAGATCCTGGAGAACACCCTCCAGTTCGAGCTGACCGGCCACGCCGACCAGGGCAGCGGCACCGAACTGGCCACCGCGGAGGCCAACCTGGCCGGCACGCGCGAGCTCCTCACCGTCCTCAGGCCGCTGCTGACCACCCGTGCCCCGAAGCTGCTGCCCGCCGTGGACGCGGACATCGCCCGGGTGCAGAAGCTGCTCGACGCCGCCCACCACGGCGACTCCTGGACCCCCGTCGACCGGCTCGACGAGACCGCCCGTGACCGGCTGAACGGGGCCACCGGACAGCTCCTCGAGGACCTCGCCCCCATTCCGGACCTGCTCGAGATCCGGAAGTCCGCCTGATGGGCCAGCAGCGCGCCGCCAACGCCCGTACCGAAGCCGAGAACGCACACGCCGAAGGGAACCCCTCCATGCCGTCCGCCGAAACGCCCGCCCCCCAGGGCGGCTGCCCCGCCGGTCACGGTCGCCGTTCCTTCGTGAAGACGGCCCTGGGCGCAGGGGCCGCGGGCGCGGTCCTGGCGGGCGGCGGCCTCGCCCTCGGCCAGGCCGGCACCGGCGAGGCGCACGCGGCGGACGACACGAACGCCACGAAGGTCCCCTTCCACGGCGCCCACCAGGCGGGCATCATCACCCCCGCCCCGGCCGCCGCCACCTTCGTCTCCTTCAACGTCATAGCCGAGGACCGCAAGGGCCTCACCGACCTGCTGCGGACGATCACCGAGCGGGCCCGCTTGCTCACCTCCGGCGGCACTCCGGAGGACCTCGGCGTGGGTGCGCCGCCCTCCGACAACGGCATCCTCGGCCCCGAGGTCCCCGCCGACGCGCTCACCGTCACCGTAGGGGTCGGCGCCTCTCTGTTCGACGACCGCTACGGCCTCGCCAAGGCCAAACCGCGCCGCCTCACCCCCATGCGCACGTTCCCCAACGACAGCCTGCAGCCGGCCGAGTGCCACGGTGACCTGTCGCTGCAGATCTGCGCCAACCGGCAGGACACCGTGCTGCACGCGCTGCGCGACATCGCCCGGCACACCCGCGGCGCCATGCAGATCAAGTGGCGCATCGACGGCTTCCAGAACACGCCCCGCCCGAGCGGCGCCCAGCGCAACCTGCTCGGCTTCAAGGACGGCATAGCCAACCCCGACGTCACGTCGTCCCGCGAGATGAGCCGTCTCGTCTGGGTCGACGAGGGACAGGGCGAGCCCGCCTGGGCGACCGGCGGCAGCTACCAGGTCATCCGCATCATCCGGATGCTCGTGGAGTTCTGGGACCGGGTCTCGCTGACCGAGCAGGAGAAGATGTTCGGCCGCCGCAAGGACACCGGCGCCCCGCTGGACGGCGCCCAGGAGACCGACGTCCCCAACTACGCCAAGGACCCGCAGGGCACGGCGATCCCGCTCGACGCCCACATACGGCTCGCCAACCCCCGCACCGCGAAGACCGACAACTCCCGCATCCTGCGCCGCGGCTACAACTACGACCGGGGCGTCGACGGCGTCGGCAACCTCGACATGGGGCTCGTCTTCTGCTGCTACCAGCAGGACGTGCAGCGCCAGTTCGAGGCCACCCAGACCCGGCTGATCGACGAGCCCCTCGTGGACTACATCTCCCCGACCGGCGGCGGCTACTTCTTCGCCCTGCCCGGTGTGAAGGACTCCTCGGACTGGCTCGGGCGGGGGCTCATGTCCGCCTGACGGTCCCCGCCGCCACCGGGTGGTCAGCCGGCCGGCCGCCAGCCCAGTGCCGGCCCCAGGCGCGTCGCCATGTCGGTGAGGATCTGCACGTAGTCCTCGTGCTCGAAGGTGAACGGCAGGGCGAACGCCACTTCGTCCACCTCACGGAACGCGGCGTGAGCGTATAGCTGTTCGGCTATCCGGTCGGACGGTCCCACGAGGTCCGGCGCGAACATCATCCGCGCCGGGCCCTGCGGCGTCGCCGTGCGCGGCAGCCGCTTCGCCGCGTACGCCTCGTACTTGGCGCGCTGCTCCGCCGTGGCGCTGTCGGTGGGGATGACCACCAGACCCTGTGAGACGCGGGCACGCTCACCGTCCGGGTGGTGGGCGCGGAACGTGCGGATGTGGGAGAGCTGCACCTCGGCGAAGTCCTCCGACTCCTCCGCCTTGACGACGCTGGAGGTGAGCAGGTTCATCCCGTGCTCGCCCGCCCACTGGACCGAGCGCAGGCTCCCGCCGCCGTACCACAGGCGCCTGCCCAGGCCGGGGGAGTGGGGCTGCACGCGGTTCGAGAACACTTCGAAGCCCGTGACGCCGCTGAAGTCGCTGGCGGGCTTGCCGCGGACGAAGTCCAGCAGCCGCTGCACCCTCTCGTAGGTGAAGTCCTCGACGTCGGCGGTGTCCGGGTAGAGCGCCTGCTTCACCTGCTCGTAGTGCATCGGCGGGCCGACGCTCACACCGGGGTTCAGTCGGCCCCCGGAGAGGATGTCGACCGTCGCCAAGTCCTCGGCGAGGCGCAGCGGGTTCTCCCAGCCGAGCGGGACGACCGCGGTGCCCAGCTCGATCCGGCTCGTGCGCTGGGAGGCCGCCGCCAGCACGGCGACGGGCGAGGATATGCCGTACTGCAGATGCCGGTGCCGCACCCACGCGCTGTCGAACCCCAGCCGCTCACCCAGTTCGATGATCTCCAGCGTCGACTCGTGCCCGCGGCCCGGATCCGCCTCGTCGAACAGGCCGATGGTCAGGAAGCCCAGCTTCCGCAGCGGTTGCGAGGTCGGCGGCACAGGGCTTCCTCCAGGGTCCGTGGCATGTCTGCCGTACGCCGGTGCTGTGTCCGATTCTCGCAAGTGATCGTTGCACGCACGTGAACGAGCAGGTGAGAACGGTCCGGGCACATGGCATCAGGCGTCGCGGCGCCGGAGCGTCACCGCCGCCCCGGCCAGCGTCGCCAGCGCGTACAGGCAGAACACCGCGAACCCGGCCCACGGCGCCAGGGTGTGCGGCTGCTGCTGGACGTGGATGAGACCCTGGCCCGCCGTGCTCGGCAGGTACGGGTTGATCACGTCGAGCCAGGTCGACGGCAGCGCCTGGGCGAGCACGGGAAGCACCAGCAGGACGGCGAAGAGGGTGGCGATCCCGCCCGCCGTGTTGCGGATCAACGCACCGAGCGCCACCCCGATCAGACCCACGACCGTCAGATACAGACCCGCGCCGAGGACCGCGCGCAGCACGCCCGGAGCGCTCAGCGAGGTTCCCAGGTGACGACCGGACAGCGCGGCCTGACCCAGCAGGAAGGCGGCCAGCGCGGCCCCCGTCATCAGCACCCACGCCACCACCGCGTACACCAGGGCCTTCGCCCACAGCACCGGAAGGCGGCGCGGCACCGCGGCCAGCGAGGCGCGGATCATGCCCGTCGCGTACTCCCCGCTCATCACCAGGACCCCCAGCACGCCGACCGCCAGCTGGGCCAGGAAGAAGCCGCGCAGACTGACCAGCGTCGGATCGAAGGCGAACCGCTCCTGCGGCGGCAGCTCGTCCCAGCGGTGGGCGGTGAAGTAGCTGAACACACAGCCGAGTCCGACCATCGCGACGACGGCCGCGAGGAGCGTGAACAGGGTGGACCGCAACGACCGCAGCTTGATCCACTCCGAGCGGATCACCCGCAGCTGGGTGACCTCGCCCCGCTCCGCGGCGGGGATCACCGATGCCGTCGTCATGCCGCACGTCCTTCCGCGCCGACCAGGTGCGCCGCCGGCGTCCGGTACTCCACGGCGTCTCCCGTGAGTTGCATGAACGCCTCCTCCAACGAGGCCTGCTGCGGCGTGAGTTCGGCCAGCGCGATACCGTGCTCGGCCGCGATCCGCCCGATCCGCTCACTGCCGAGCCCGGTCACCGTCAGCACGCCCGGTTCCTCGGCCGTGACGGACACGTCCGGGCCGGCCAGCAGACCGTGCAGCCGCTCCGCCTCCTCGGTGCGGACCCGCACCACCTCACCGGCGGCCCGCGCGACGAACTCCGCGACCGACGTGTCCGCGATCAGCCGTCCCCGCCCGATCACGATCAGATGCTCGGCCGTGAGCGCCATCTCCGACATCAGATGTGAGGAGACGAGGACCGTACGCCCCTCGGCGGCCAGCGCCTTGAGCAGATCGCGGATCCACCGGATCCCCTCCGGATCGAGGCCGTTGACCGGCTCGTCGAGGATCACCGTCGCCGGGTCGCCGAGCAGCGCCCCGGCGATGCCCAGCCGCTGCCCCATGCCGAGGGAGAAGCTGCCGACCCGCTTCCGTGCCACCGCGCGCAGTCCCACCAGGTCGATCACCTCCTCGACCCGGCGCCGGGAGATCCCGTGGGTCGCGGCGAGCGCCAGCAAGTGGTGGTGGGCACTGCGCCCGGTGTGCACCGAGCGCGCCTCCAGCATGGCCCCCACCTGGTGCAGGGGCGCCCGGTGATCGGCGTAGTGCCTGCCGTTGACCACGGCCCGGCCGGAGGTGGGCGCGTCCAGCCCGAGCAGCATCCGCATGGTCGTGGACTTGCCGGCGCCGTTCGGCCCCAGGAACCCGGTCACGATGCCGGGCCGCACGGTGAAGCTCAGGTCGTCGACGGCGGTGCGCTCGCCGAAGCGCTTGGTGAGGGAATGGGCCTCGATCATGCCCTCCACCCTCGTACGACCGCGCCCGGCTGTCGCGCGGGACTGCTCCGGCCGGATGCCGGGCCGCTTCCGCCGTCGTGCGTGCGTCTATGCGCCGCTCTCGCGGAGCATGTCCTCCCGCTCGACGATCTTCACTCGTTCCCGGCCCTGGGGTTCACCGAGCGCCTTCTCCGCGGCGTCCAGGCGGTACCAGCCCTCCCAGGTGGTGAAACGGACGTTCCGCTCGGCGAGGAACGCGTCCACGGCCTCGGGTGCGGGCGAAGCCGGCGTGTGCAGACGCCCGTTCGCGTGGTCGTCCAGCAGGTTGGCCACCGTCTCGTTGGCGTCGCCCTTGGTGTGGCCGATGAGGCCCACGGGGCCGCGGCGGATCCAGCCGGTCACGTACGTCGACTGCAGATGCGTGCCGCCGTCCTCGACGACCCGCCCGCCCTCGTCCGGGACCGTGCCCGACTCGACGTCCCACGGCAGCTTCGGCAGGGGGTCGGAGAGGTAGCCCACGGCACGGTAGACGGCGGTGACGTCCCAGTCCCGGAACGTACCGGTCCCCTTGACGTTGCCCGTGCCGTCCAGGGCCGTGCGCTCGGTACGCAGGCCGACCACGCGGCCGTCCTCGCCGAGGATCTCGGTCGGGGACTCGAAGAAGTGCAGGAACAGCTTGTGCGGCCGGTCGCCGACGTCGCGGATGGCCCAGTTCTCCAGCGTCTTGGCGACCATGTCGGCCTGCTTGTTGCCGCGCCGGGTGGCGATCGAGCCCTCGTCGTAGTCGATGTCCTCGGGATCGACGACGACCTCGATGGTGGGGGAGTGGTCCAGCTCGCGCAGCTCCATCGGGCTGAACTTCGCCTGGGCCGGGCCACGGCGGCCGAAGACGTGGATCTCCAGGGCCTTGTTCGCCTTCAGGCCCTCGTGGACGTTCGGCGGGATCTCGGTGGGCAGCAGCTCGTCCGCCGTCTTGGCCAGGACGCGGGCCACGTCCAGGGCGACGTTGCCGACGCCGAGGACGGCGACCTTCTCGGCTTCGAGCGGCCAGGTCCGCGGCACGTCCGGGTGCCCGTCGTACCAGGAGACGAAGTCCGCCGCTCCGTAGGAGCCGTCGAGGTCGATGCCCGGTATGTCGAGGGGTCGGTCGGCCATGGCGCCGGTGGAGAAGATCACGGCGTCGTAGAAGGCGCGCAGGTCGTCCAGGCTGATGTCGGACGGGTACGTGACGTTGCCGAACAGGCGGATCTGCGGCTTGTCGAGCACCTGGTGCAGGGCCGTGACGATGCCCTTGATGCGCGGGTGGTCGGGGGCGACGCCGTACCGGATGAGGCCGAACGGGGCGGGCATCCGCTCGAAGAGGTCGATGGACACACCGGGTTCGGCGGCCACCTCGGACTTCAGCAGGGCGTCGGCGGCGTAGATGCCGGCGGGACCGGCTCCGACGATGGCTACCCGCAGGGGGCGGGGCATGATCAGGTTCCCTTCGAGCGGGGATGGACGGCTCGTCGGGAACCCTAAGCTAAGGCAATCCTAAGTTGGTACGCGGGTCCGCTCTATGACCCCATAAGGCGGGCTTATGGCTTCGGCTCTGGGGCCAGCAGGAGCATCGTCACATCGTCGCGGACACTGCCGCAGTGTTCCACGAGATCGGTCCACACGCGCTCGGTCATGACCTCGGGGTCGTCGTCGGCGAGGCGGGGAAGCCGGTCGATCAGTGGATAGAACGCGCCGGTGGAGTCCCTGGCCTCCCAGATGCCGTCGGAGGCCAGGAAGAGCCGGTCCCCCCTCCGGATCGGGCAGGTGGTCTCGTCGTACCCGCCTGCCTGGGGCAGGCCGAGCCCGAGCGGTGTTCCCGGTGTGACCCGCACCTCTGTGGCCTTGCCGTCCTGGAGCAGAACCGGTGCCGGACTGCCGCAGACGATGATCCGTACCGTACGGGCGTCGGGGGCGAACTCGAGCAGCACCACGGTCGCGAACAGCTCCCCGAGCCGGGCGTCCCCCGAGTCCACCAGGAGCCTGCGGTCGAGGCACGCGGCGACCGACGGCAGGTCGGGCTGGTCGAGGACGGCCTCCCGGAACGCGCCGAGCAGTGACGCGACCGTCGCCACGGCCGACAGTCCGTGACCCTGCACATCGCCCATCACCGCCCGTACCCCGGCGCGGCCCGCGCGTACGTCGTAGAAGTCGCCCCCGACGAGCGTCCCACGCTGCGCGGCCCGGTAGAGCCCGGTGCAGCGGACCGGTCCGACCCGCGGCGGCAGCGGGGGTGCGACGGCGCGCTGGGCGGCCTCGGCGACGGTGCGTTCGAGGTCGAGCTGGGCGTCACGGCGGCTGCGCACATACGACACGAACACGCTCAGCAGCGCCACGAAGCTGATGGTGAGCAGGTCGGTGTTGCCGGGGTGGTCGAGATGGAAGACCCGGACGTGCTGCAGGGCGATGACCAGGACGCCGAGCGCGGCGGTCGTCAACGGCCCGTAGGACAGCACGGCGAGCGGCGGAATGGCGCCGAGCAGGAAGCCGATGTCCAGGGGCTCGGGGGCGACGAGCGTGGCGACGCACACGACGATCAGCAGCACCAGCGGCAGCGCCCGCACCGACCGCGGGGGCGGCGCCCCGCGCAGCCAGCTCCGGCCGTCCGCCTCCCGGCGCCCCGGCACGGCACGCACGCTTCGCACACCTCAACGCTCCTACGCCGAGCGGCCCGCCGCACGTCGGCGCAGGGCCTCGTGCATGTGCCGGGCTGCGCGTATCGTTCCGCCGTCCGGTGCGTCAGGGCAGGCGTCGAGAGGTGACAGCGTGAGCGCGGACGGGGCGAGGACGGCTGTGGTGACCGGCGGCAGCGGATTCGTCGCAAGCCATCTGGTCCGACGGCTGCTGGAGCGGGAATACCAGGTGCACGCGACGGTACGCAGCGCCGCGCACCCGGCCAAGCTGCTGCCGTTGCACAGGCTCCAGCAGGAGTTCCCCGGCCGGCTGGCCCTCGTCGAGGCGGACCTGCTCCGGCCGGGCTCCTTCGACGAGGCGATGAGCGGCTGCCGTGTGGTCTTCCACGTCGCGTCGCCGTTCCGCATGCCGGAGAAGATCAAGGACGGCCACAGGGACATGGTCGAACCGGCCGTGGACGGCACCCGCAACGTGCTGGCGAGCGTGGAGCGGACCGCGACCGTCGAGAGGCTGGTCCTCACGTCCACCGTGGGCGCGATCTTCGGCGACTACATCGACGTACTGGCCATGGACGACCGGACACTCTCCGAGAAGTACGTCAACACCACCAGCACGGTGGAGAACAACCCCTACCACTACGCGAAGACGCTCGCCGAACGGGAGGCCCGGGCGGCGGAGGCGGCCCAGAGCCGCTGGCGGATGGTGTCGGTGAACCCCGGCCTGATCCTCGGCCCGTCACTGACCCCCGCCTCGGAATCCGGCAGCCTGTTCCTGCTCGACGAGCTGTTCAAGGGCTACTTCTTCTACGGCGCCCCCGACTTCAGTTTCACCACGGCCGACGTCCGCGACGTGGCCGACGCGCACATCGCGGCCGCGGAGCGCCCCGCGGCGAAGGGCCGGTACATCGTCGCCGCCGAGACGATGACGTCCTTCCACGAGATGTCCCGCATCATCCGCACCCGGTACCCCCGCGACCTGCGCCTGCCCCGTACCGCGCTGCCGCACTGGCCGGTACGCGTCCTGGGCCCGGCCTTCGGCCTGAGCCAGGACTACATCCGCAAGCACCTCGGCATCCGCTTCCGCGTGGACAACAGCAGGAGCGTGCGGGAACTGGGCATCACCTACCGCCCGATCGAGGAGACGCTGCTGGACCACTACGAGACCTGGCGACGGCAACGCCGGGCACGCTGAGGTCGGGGCGCCCCGGCCTCAGGCGGGCCGTACCGCCCCGTGGATCGCCGACTGGCCGGCGTAGTGGAGGGACTCCTCACGGATGTAGGCTCCCGGGCCCGGCGCGTGGATCATCATGCCGTTGCCGGTGCAGATGCCGACATGGCCGGCGCCGTCATGGAAGAAGACCAGGTCCCCCGGCTGGAGAGCGGTGAGGGAGACCGGCGTGCCCGTGGCCGCCTGGTCGGGAGCGGTGCGGGGGAGCACGACCCCGGCGGCCTTCCAGGCGGCCTGGGTCAGGCCCGCGGCGTCGTAGGAGTCGGGCCCGGTGGCACCCCACACACACGGTTTGCCGATCTGCGCCCGGGCGAAGGCGAGCGCCTTCGCGGCCTTGGTGCCGTACCCCGTGTCGGACAGGCCGACGAAGGCGTCGGCGACCGGAAGCGCGGGGACGGCGGGCGCCGGGACTGCTCCGGGTGCCGTGGCGGCGAACGGGGCCGTGGCGGCGAGGGTGTCCGGACCGGTGAGCGGCATCGAGGCGGCCGGGACGGGCTCGGTGGCCGGCGGTGCCGGCATGGTGAAGGCGGTCGTGGGGGCCGGGCCGGGCCCGGTGGCCGGCGGCGCCGGCACGGCGAATGCCGTGGATGTGACTGGGCTCGGCGTGGTGGCCGGGGGCGCCGGCACGGCGAGCGCGGTCGACGTGTCCAGGGACGGCGCGATGGGCGACGGGCCCACGGCAGAAGGAACGGAGGTGAGGGCGAGGTCCGCAGCCGGGGACATACCCGGCAGGACCGCCGCGCCTCCGGCCGTCTGTCCCCGCTGCCAGGCCTGCCCGCTGTCACCGAGCGCTTGCGGCGTGCCCCAGCCGCCACCCGCCGGGCCCTGCTGCGCCGCGTGCCGGTCCAGCATCTCCCGGGCCGCGGCGAGCTTGCGCCGGCTCCGCTCCTTGGCGGTGGTCGGCGTGGAGCGTCCCGACTCGGCGGGAGCCCCCGGCAGGGCCCGCGGCGTCTCCTGCCGCGACGCGGGCGCGTCAGGCAACGTGGCCATGGGACCGGCCGTCAGCTCGGCCACCGGCCCGGCCGTCAACTCCCTGACCGTCCGGTCCGACCCGGAAGCCGGTCCGGCGGTCAGTTCCCGCACCGGCCGGTCCGCGTTCGCCCGCTCGAGGGCGGGCAGTTCGTCCCCCGGCCGCCTCGCCGGGATCACGGGCCCGTCCCCGGCCGCCCCGTCCGGCATCCTGTCCGTCGGCAGCACCGCCGGGACGGTCGGACCCAGCTTCGCGCGCGCCGCGTCGAACCACTCCCGGACGACGTCGTCGAGCGCGGGATCGCTGTGCCTGCGCTGTCTGCCGAGGACCGGGTCGGTGCGCCTGCGGGTCCCCGTCGACATCGCGCGGGTCGCGTTGAAGTTCCCGGTGGCGGTCTCGGCCCGGTCGTAGAGGCTCTGGATCCGCCGCTGGACCTCGTCGCGGCTCGGCCCCTCGGAGTCGCGCTGCGCCATGGGGACGTACTCCTTCCGTGCTCCGCCTGCCGGGTCGGCCGTGCAGCGCCCCCAGGCCGTTCGGGGCGCTGGGAGAAGGTTCGGGCTGGAGGCTCCGGAAGGCGTGCCCTGTGGCCCGTGCCCTCGGCGGAGGCCGTGCGACCCGGCGACGTTCGCCGGAGGGAGTCGTGCGGCCTGCCGGACAACCTAGCCAACTTGTGTGCCTCGCGTGAAGATTGAGCCGCGAAATGTCCGAGACGTCGGTGTGATTTTCATCTTGTCGTTCATGAAAAGGTTTTGACGTTCCGGAAGGTGTTCTGTCGGCTACCGTCTACGCCCTGACGAGGGGCGGCAGCGGAAGCGCGGTCCGGATCCGGCCGATCAGCGGCGGCAGGAACAGCGAACTCACCGTCGCCGCCGCCGCGGTGGACAGCGCGATGCCCCAGGCGAGCGGGCCGAGCGGCGTGCAGCCGAAGAACTGGCTGAGCACCGGTGTCTGCACCACGGCCGCCAGCGCCGCCAGCGACCCGAGAGAGGAGCCGACGATCGCCCCGCTCCGGCCGCCGGCCAGCAGCGTCTGCCCGAGCTGTGTGCCCACCAGCGCGACGAGGGCGACCGTGCGGGCGCGCACCGCGCGGCCCGTGAACCGGGCGACGATCCAGGCGGCGGTGGCACCGAGGGCGGTGGCGACGGCCCGGCACACGGTCTCCTCGGTCAGGGCCGTGCCCAGGGAGACCTCCGGTCCTTCGTGCAGCATCCGCTCGGCGGCCTCGGGGCGCGGCGGGCGCAGGGCGACCGCCATGGCCGGCGCCAGGTCCGTGAACAGGTTCACCAGCAGAAGTTGACGGGCTGTCAGAGGAGAGGTCCCGGTGGCGGCCGCGCCGAGGAGGGTGAAGGCGATCTCGCCCAGGTTGCCGCCGACCAGGATCGCCAGCGCCTGCCGCACGGACGCCCACATGGCGCGGCCCTCCACCAGCGCGGCGAGCACCGTCTCCAGCCGGTCGTCCGTGACCACCAGGTCGGCCGCCGCGCGCGCCGCCGGCGTGGCGCGCGTCCCGAACGCGATGCCGACGTCCGCGAGCCGGATCGCGGGCGCGTCGTTGGCGCCGTCCCCGGTCATCGCGACGGTGCGTCCCAGGCGCTGGAACGCCTGCACCACGCGCACCTTGTGCACAGGGGTACCGCGCGCGACGACCCCGACATCGGGCAACAGGGCGTCGAGTGCCCGGTCGTCCAGGTCGTCGAGTTCGGTGCCGGTCACCACCCGCCTGCCGTCCAGGACGCCCAGTTCGGCGGCCATCGCGCCGGCCGTGCCCGGGTGGTCCCCGGTGATCATCACGATGTGCACCCCGGCGTCCACCAGGTGGCGCACCGCCTCGGCGGCGGTGCCGCGCACCCGGTCGGCGAAGGCGAGGAACCCGACGAAGTCCAGCCCCCGCACCGTCTCGTCGCTCAGCTCCTCGCCGGCCGCACCCCGCAGCTCCGCGACCGCGAGGATGCGATGGCCCTCGGCCGCCAGCTTCTCGCCGGCGGCGAGCACGTTCGCGCGTTCCCGCTGGTCCAGCGGCCGGCCGCCACGGGTGGCGCAGCGCTCGACCACCTCCTCCGGCGCGCCCTTCACCGACAGGATCCGGCGTTCCCCGAACCGGCCCATCGTGGCGTGGAAGCCGCGGCTCGGCTCGAACGGCAGACCGGAGACACGCCGCCAGCCGGGCACGTTCGTCGTCCGTCGCACGCCCGCCTCCTCGGCGCCGGCGGTGACGGCCCCGTCCGTGGCGTGCTCGAATCCGGCACCGCCATGCGGGTGAGGGGTGGCCCGCAACGCGGCGGCGAGGACGGCGCGTTGCTCGTCGCCGAGCGACTCCAGGGGCCGGCTGTCGCCGTCCGCCGAGACGGCGACGAGGGAGATCCGTCCGTAGGTGAGGGTTCCGGTCTTGTCGAAGCACAGGACGTCGGTACGGCCGGCCGCCTCGATCGTACGGGGATCCCTGACCAGGGCGCCCCGTGCGGAAAGCCTGCGGGCGGAGGCGAGTTGGGCCGCCGACACCAGGAACGGCAGTCCCTCCGGGACACTGGCCACGGCCAGCCCCACGCCCGCGCCCACCGTCTCCCGCGTCGAGCGCCCGCGCAGCGTTCCGGCCACCATCACCGCGGCGGCCGAGCCGAGGGCCACGGGCAGTGTGCCGCGGGTGATCCGTGCCAGCCTGCGCTCCACCCCGACGGCGGGCGCGGCCGCACCCCGGCCCATCACCGCGGCCCGGCTCGCCTCCGTCGCCGTACCGGTCGCGACGACGACCGCGCGGCAGCGGCCGGCCGCGACGGTGGTGCCCTCGTACACCATGGACGTGCGCTCCGCGACGTCCGAGGCCAGCACCGGCGAGACGGCCTTGGCCACCGGCAGCGACTCGCCGGTGAGCGCCGACTCGTCGGTCTCCAGGTGGTGCGCCTCCAGCAGGCGCGCGTCCGCGGGTACGACGTCGCCGGCGCTCAGGACGACGACATCGCCGACGACCAGCTGATGGGCGGGCACAGTGGTCTCCCGCTCGTTCCGCAGCACCCGGGCCATCACACCCGACTCGCGGCGCAGCCGGGCCACCGCCCGGTCGGTCCGGTAGCGCTGGAACCCGCCGACGAGTCCGGACACGGCGGTGACCGCCACGATGACGACGGCGTCGAGGACGGCGCCCACCGACGCCGACATGGCCGCCCCGGCACCGAGAACGGGCGTGAGCGGGTTGGCCATCTCGGTGAGGTACGCCCGCACGGGCGACGACGTGGGGGCTTGCTCGCCGGGTGCGGTGCCCCGCGCCTGCGCCTCCTCGTCCGTCAGCCCGGCCTCGGCGCTCCCGGTCCGCTCGAGCACGGTGCCCGGGTCCATCGCGTGCCAGGGGCCACGGGAGGCGGCGGTCACCGGCGAGGGCCGCCGCAGCAGGCGTACGGCCGACCAGACTCCGGTCCAGGTGGCGAGGGCGCCCGCTACGTTGAACGCCGTCACGCCGCGCGCCGCGGGCCGCCCCGACCGCCCGGCCAGCGCCGCCGTCGCGCCGACGGCGGCGGCCGCCTCGGCGATCCGGACCCCGCGCCGCGCACTGTCGCGGGCACCGCGGCAGGCCCGCACGATGACGACGGCCGCCGCCGGATCGGCGTCCACGTAAAGATGCGCGCCCCAGGGCGGCGTCCCGTCCGGGCCGGCGACACCGACCCCGACATCGGCCGCGCTCAGGGCCGCCCGGTCCCGGGAGATCAGCAGCACGCCTTCTCCCTCACGCTGGAGGTCCCGGACGCAGTCCACCAGTCGTTCGTCCGCCGCGCGCACCGCGTCGGCCTCGCGTACGGCCGGGTCGGCGGCGTGCGTCCCGGCGGCCACCACGTGCAGCTTGGCGGCATGCGCCGTGGGGACGAAGGTGCCGGCGGCGTCGTGCATCTGCGGCACCGCACTGATCACGGCGAGCAGCCGCCGCCCGTGTGCCAGCCCCAGCACGAGCCGTGCCCCGCCGCGGTGCAGCCGATCCCGCTCGCGCGCTCCGGTGCGCCCCTGCAGGGACAGCTGCTCGACCGGGCCCAGGGCCCATTCGCCGTCACGAGCCGGCTTCTCGGGCGCGGAACCGTCGAAGAGCCGGTGGGCCCGCGCGGCGAGGTCGCCCACGGGCGCGTCGTCGTCGAGGGGCACCAGATCGGCCAGCACATGGGACCCGGTGGCCAGAACGCCGGTGTCGAGGAGCACGGTGCCGATACGGTCCAGCCGGCGCAGCGCACCGGAGTCCGCCACGAGAACGCCCTTGCGGGCCAGGCCCCGGCCGAGGGAACAGGCGAAGCCTTCGCGGGCCAGCAGCGGTGCCTTGGGGATCGCGGCGAGCGCACCGCCGGCGGCCCTGGCCGGGCGCCGGGTGACCAGCAGCGATCCGGCGAACGACGCCGCCGCCACCAGGACGGCCTGGTCGGCGTAGCGCTCGACCGGCCCCGGCGGCAGCGGTGTCTCACGGGGCGGTGGGGCGGGCATCGGGCCATGGGACCCGGCAGCGGAACTGCCGGCCAGGCGGGGCTCGGCCGCGGCCCAGGCGGCGGCTTCCGCGTTCGCCTCCAGCACCCGCAGGGTGTGCCGGACGGTGTCCACGACGACCCCGACCACACCTCCGGAGCCCGCATGGCCCACCGCCGCCAGCAGGGGCAGCAGCAGATTGGCGTTGTCGGTGCCGATCGCCCGGTCCACCATCGCCCGAAGCCTCGGGTGGACGTCGATGAGCGGGATGAGGGCCGTGACCGACGACGGGAGTGGCGCCCGGCGGGCCAGACCCGTTACGGCGGCCAGGGGGGCGGCCGCCACCTGAACCGCCACGGCCAGGGCCGCTCGCCGGGTCGTGCGGCCGGAGGCCGGATGGTCGGGCAGCGGGTGCTCGAGCCCGTGGGCCTTCTCCACCTCCTCGACTGCGTCGATCAGGGCCGGCACCAGCTCCTCGAGGTCGAAGGAGTCGTCCGTGCCGACGACGGCATGCCCCAGCACGGTGTTCACCACGGCCCAGGTCACGCCCGGCAGCCCGGTGAGCCGCCGCTCCACCTCCTCGGCCAGCTTCGCGGCCGAGGCATGGGGCAGCTCACCGTGGCTCAGGCCGCGTACGGCGATGTGGAGACGCCCTTCGAATCGGCGTACCCGTTTGCGTGTGCCGTCCCACAGCGAGGCGGTGGCGGAGGTCACGACGGACCGCAGCAGTCGCCGTCCCGGCAGTGCCACAGCGCATCACCCGCTCCCTGCGGCCCGACACCCGCTCCGAATGACGCGAGTAGCCGCAAACCGCCTACTTCAACCGAAATACTGACAAACCTCCTATTTCCACCAGATCGCACAGCGCACGCCGGGCGAAGCGCGCGAGAATTGAAGTGGCACACCACACCGACTCCGTGAGAGGAGGACAGGGGGATGGCCAGAACAGCGGCAACGACACCGCGTGAAGAGACCCGGAAGCAGCCGGCGGAAACCCATACGCACGAGGGCGGTGGCCTGCACCTTCACACGCGTACGGTGCACCCCTCGCTGAGGATTCCGTACATCACGAGGGACGACCTGACCAGCACCGCCAGGGAGGCGACGTCGCGGATGCCCGGCGTACCGTCCGGCAAGGACCTCGTGTTCTACGGGGGGCTGACCGCGATGGCGGTCGCGGGGGCGCTGGAATGGCCGGTGGCGCTGGCCGTCGGCGGGGCCACCTGGCTGCTGCGCGGCGGCAGGACGGGCGAACGGGGCGCCGAAACGGCGGCCGGGCACAACGGTGGAAGCCGTGCCTCGGCGAGGCGGACGGCCTGATACGACCCGGCCCACGGCGCCCGGCGGCACCGCCGCCGGGCACCGACGCCTGTCGGCGGCGGACCGTGGCGGTCGTCGTGCGTCAGGCGGCGGCCGGTGTAGTGGCCGCGCGCTGGTGCCGTGCGTATGCGGCCCACAGCTGCCATACAAGGCGCAGGATGAGCGCCTCGGCCAGCGCGGCGCCGATCTTCGTCGCCACTGCTACAAGAATCTGGCCCATGTCGGTCGACTTTCTGTGCTCGGATGCGGGTGTCCGATATCCGACAATGCAGGCCTTTCTGTGGCGACGGGTGCCATAGAGGAGCACTTCTGATGTCGCTTGGGTGAACAAACGGAAAACGTCCCCGGGTGGGGCCGCGGACACCGCGACCCCGCCCGGTCCCCGTCAGCGCGTCGGCAGCACGCGGGTGTGTTCGACCCGTACCGCGTCCAGGGCCTCGGGATTCAGCCCGAGCAGCCGCAGGATCGTGGGCGCGATCTGCGTGGTCTCCACCGAGCCGCCGACCCGCACACCCTGCGGGGCGCCGGCGCCGGAAACGACGAGCGGGACGTCCAGGTCGTCGGCGTGGGCGCCCCCGTGTTCGGCGATCTTGCCCTTGCCGCCGGTGTACACGACGCCGTACTGCGTGGTGCCGAACAGGTCCGGCACACGCGCGTCGCCCGGCCGCACGTGGAAGTAGCGGGCGGCCGCCGCACCGGCGTACAACGTCTTCAGCCCGCTCGCGGTGAAGGGCTTGGCCGTGCCGTCGATCCCGTTGCCGATGCCGGACCGGGCGAGCAGGTACGCCTTGGCGAAATCGGTCGCGGCCGTGGACCGGTCGGCGAGCCACAGGAGCATCGCGTCGTCGTCCACGGCGTGCGCGACCAGGTCGCCGGCGCCCGGATGCGCGGCCTTCCACGCGGCGTTCAGGCCGTCGAGGAGCGGACCGTCGTCGATCCGTGTCAGCGCCTTCGGGTCGGTCGGCGACTGCCCGTGCTTGGCCGACAGGATGACCGTCGTACTGCCGTCCAGGTGCCGCTTGCGGAGTTCCGCGAGGAACGCCCCGACCTCCTTGTCGACGAACGCCAGGTTCTTCACCAGAAGCGGGCCGGGCACCCCCTTGGCCAGGTAACCACCCGTCAGACCGTCGGAGCCGGGCAGCTTCTGGGCGGTCGACACGGACTGGAAGTTCATGCCGAAGACCGCCGGGGTGCCCACCGTGTGCGTGCGGCTGTGGTCGTAGCCGTCGATCTCGTTGAGGACGGCCCGCACCTTGTAGTCGTCGTACTGCTCGGTCGCCGCGTTGTCCTTCGTCCAGTCGTCGCCCGCCGGATAGCCGGTCGCCGCGCTGTTGACCTCGGGGGCGAACAGGTCCTGGACACCGGTGCCGGAGGGCCCGTCCAGAATCTCGTACGCCACGTGCTTGTCGGACCAGGCGGTGCGCAGCCCCGCCGTGCGGGCCACGTCGAAGACCGTGTTCACCTTCAGGTAGCTGTGCGGGTAGACGGGCTTGCACGTCTTCGGGTCGACCGGCAGCTTCGACGGGTCGATCAGCGAGCGGGCGTCACCGGTCATGTCCAGGATGCTGCCGGGCAGTCCGGCCAGCCCCTGTCCGGCGTCCAGGGAGTCCTTGTTCCGGTCGAGGTCCTCGGTGAGGTCCACCTCGGCGCCGGGCTCGGCACCCGTGCAGCTGGTGGTCCCCGCCGGGAGGAGGGCGTTGCTGTAGGTGTCGTCGTAGTAGACGCCCGTGGTGCCCGGATTCCCGCCCGTGAGCTGGCCGATCATGCCGGGGAACGAGTCGGAGGGGACGGTGGTCCTCGCGTGGGTGTACTCCACGCCGCCCGTGGCGAGCCGTGCGAGCGCCGAGTCGGGGTGGTGGGCGACGTACCAGGCCAGGTCGGACTGGTGCAGGCCGTCGACCGACAGCAGCAGGACATGCCGGGCCGCGGCGCCCGCGCGGGCGACGGGGGCGTGCGCCGAGGCGGGTGCGGTGGCCGTGGCGGTGAGCGCACCGACGGCGGCGAGTGCGGCGGCGACCGCCGTGACGGGACGGGCAGGACGTCTGAACAAGGGGTTCTCCTCGAGCTGTACGGAGCAGGGGGAAGTCTGCGGACCGTGCACCGATATCGGAGGGGGAGAACGTGTACGGAAGGGGACTTCCGCACCGTGCCCAGCCCAAGAAACGCAACGGTGCGCGCAAAGTGGCGAAGGGCAACTGCCGGGCGGGTCCTGCGGCGCGCCCCCTTCACCCGTCGTCCGTTTCACCCGTCCGTCCGCGGTCCCGGGCGGTGACGGAAGCCGTCGGCATGGATGATCCGCCCCTGGCGGCTGCCCCGGTGGGTGACCGGGGCGCGTTGCAGGGCGACGAGAGCGGCGTCGTCGTCGAGGCGCCCGCCGGCATGGGCGAGGAGGTCGCGCCGGACGTGGTGCAGCAGCGTCTCGGGGCCGGCCTGCGTCCACTGGGCGACGCGATCCGCCAACGGATAGAAGCGGTTGAGGGCATCGCGCGCCTCGATCACGCCGTCGGTGTACAGCAGGAGGGTGTCACCGGGTTCGAAGGAGAACACGTCCAGTGTGTATTCCGCCGGCCGCCCGCCGATGCCCATCGGCGGAGCGGGGTGCACGCTCGGCACGGTGACGACATGCCCGGGACTGAGCAGCAGCGGCGGGGGGTGCCCGCAGCTGGTCATCCACGTCATCGGGTCCGTGTCGGAGACCTCCATCAGCAGGGCGGTGGCGAACCGTTCCCCGAACTCCTCGGGGGGTTCGAAGTCGGCGAGGTACCGGGTCACGCTCTGTTCCAGGGAGGCGGCCAGCTCCAGCAGTGAGGCCTGCCGGTGGGCGGCCTCCCGGAACGCACCGAGCAACAGGGCGGCCTCACCGATCGCCGACAGGCCCTTGCCGCGCACATCGCCGATCAGGACGCGCACCGCGGCGTCGGTGCGGGTCGCCGCGTACAGGTCGCCGCCGATCTGTGCCTCGTCCTCGGCGGCCAGGTACAGGCAGGCGACCCTCAGGGGGCCGATCTGCTCCGGCAGCGGCCACAGCAGGACGTGCTGCGCCGCCTCGGCCACGGATCTGACCTGGGCCAGCTGAGCGTGGTGCCGCTCGCGGATCGCGCCGTAGATCACGGTCAGCGTGGACAGCACGGCCAGGGTGACCAACTGCACGATGTGGTTGGTGGTGGTCAGCCCGCCGTGCAGAACGGCGATGACGAACTGTGCCGCCACCGCCAGCGCCCCGACGAGGCCGGTCAGCCGGGGGCCGGCGAACGACAGGGTGAGCGCCGGGGCGATCACCAGTGCCGGTCCCAGGTGGATGTCCGTGGGGGAGTGGATGTCCACCACCGTGATCACCACGATGAGCGCGATCGGGAGCAACAGCAGCGCATGGCTCGAGTGCCACAGCTGCCGCCGGCCGGGCAGGCCCAGACGGGGACCCATGCCTTCCACCCTGCCTCGCCGCCGGTGGGGCGGCCACCGCGTGCCGCTCACTTTGCCCCGCGTACCGATGTCATCCCGCAGCGGTAAAGGGACGGATCTTGGGTACCCGCCGCAATGTGCCGAGATCCATGCGGCGGGCCGACACCCCGCTGCGGTCGATCAGTGAGAAGGAGGCGCAGATGAGCACGGTCAAGGAAACGGTCGAAGTCGAGGTTCCGGTTCGCACTGCCTACAACCAGTGGACGCAGTTCGAGGAGTTCCCGAACTTCATGGAGGGCGTCGAGGAGGTCACGCAGCTAGACGACCGCCACAACCACTGGACCACCAAGATCGGCGGAGTGCGGCGGGAGTTCGACACCGAGATCGTCGACCAGCTTCCCGACGAGCGGATCACCTGGCGTACCACCAGCGGCGACACCCGGCAGAAGGGTTCGGTCCGCTTCCAGCGCCTGGACGACACCCACACCCGCGTGGAGCTCGTGATGGATGTCGAACCCGGTGGAGCCGCGGAGAAGACCGCGGACATGCTGGGAGTGATCGACCGGCGCGTCAAGGGAGACATGCGCCGCTTCAAGGAGTTCATCGAGCAGCGTGGCGGCGAGTCCGGCGCCTGGCGCGGCCGCATCCAGCCCGGTGACGCCGGTGGCCCGTCCATCTGACACCGTCCACCCCCCAAAGCGCCTCGGTCGCCTCCCGGGCGGCCGGGGCGCTTTGCGTGCCGGTCAGCCGAGCGTCGCCTCCGGCTCGCCGCGGGTCGCGTCCCGGCTCCGCTGCGCCGGGGGCGTGGTCGGCCGTCGCGGCCGACCCCGGCCGCGGGAGCGCCGGTCGCCTCGGTCGCGTACCGGCCAGAAGAGGACGTACGCCGTGGAGACGGCCACGAAGCCCAGACGGATCAGACCGCGGGCCGAGTCGTCGGGCACGACGAACACACTGCCGTACAGGGTGAGCAGCGCGATCCAGCTCCACCAGGGGACGAGGCGCCGCTGGCCGATCACGTCCCACAGCAGCGTGCCCAGCAGGACGGACGCGGTGTAGTACGTGTAGACGCTGGGGTCCAGCACGATCCGCGCGTTGGCGCCGAGCAGGACCACCGCGGCCCAGCGGCCGCGCCAGACGGCGACACAGCCGAGCGTCAGACCCACCACGGCCTGCGCGGGGCGGTCCCAGGGTGGTGTCTGGGGATCGCCGACGCCGAGCCAGCGCAGCGCGGACGCGGGCTGGTTGGGGATGGTGAAGTGCGCCGCGGCCATCGTGTGCGGGGAGCCGATGAAGAACGGCAGCCAGACGACCGCGACCAGGCCTGCGCACCACAGACCGGCCCGCAGCCACTGGTGTCTGGGCAGCGCGAGCAGCAGTGGCAGGAAGGCCAGCGCCGTCGGTTTGGAGTCCATGGCCAGGGCCATGAAGACGCCGGTCCCCGCCGCGTTGCCGAGGGTGACCGAGCGTACGGCCAGGGCGGTGAAGAACAGCGCGAGGACGTCGTCGAGGTGCCCGAAGCGGACCGACACCTCGATCCACATGGGGATGAAGGCCAGGCCCGCGATCAGCACGCGCTGCCGCAGCCGCTGGTGGTTGGTCCCCGTGCCCAGGAAGTACGAGGCGGCGCTGCGTCCGGCGAGGACCAGGATCACCAGGCCGAGCGCGGACATCAGGGCAGCGGCCAGGAACTGTCCCACGTCGTCGGGGAACGGGTTGAACACACCCGCCACCAGGAAGCTGAACGGGCCCATCTGGAGCTCGGGGTGGTGCGCGTACAGGTTCAGACCGCCGTCGCGGCCCGTGCCCTGAAACAGCAGCTTCCCGCCCTGCTGCAGATAGTGCCAGGAGAATCCGCCGTGCCGCTCCACCACGGCGAACCAGACGATTGTCCAGGCGGCGAGCAGCACCAGGTGCACCCGCTGACTGATGACCGGCACGGCCCTTCCTTTCGGCTCCTGTCCCCAGCGGCCGATCGGCTCCTGTCCCCTGCGACCGACCGGGAACGCCACGGTCCCCGAAGGAAGATGATCGAAGCGGTCCGGGGGTTCGCTCCCTTCCGACATCCGCGCGCGAACTTCCGAAACGACGGGCGGGCAACAGTGCTCTCCCGGCGGGCCGAACCGTGCTTCAGTCCACGCGGCGCCGGTCCTCGTCGTCCCACGCGCGGGTGTCCCGTGGCTCGGTGTACGGCTCCTGGTCGGGGGGCAGGCCGCCGGCGATGGCCCTCTGCCGCGCGGTCTCCGCGTCGAACTCCAGGCCCAGCAGGATCGCCAGATTGCCCATCCACAGCCACACCAGGAAGACGATGACGCCCGCCATGGTGCCGTAGGTCTTGTTGTACGAGGAGAAGGCGGCGACGTAGACCGCGAACCCACCGGACGCGCCCATCCAGAGCACCAGCGCCAGCACGCTGCCCGGTGTGATCCACCTGAGGCCGTGGACCTTGGCGTTCGGTGTGGCCCAGTACAGGATCGCCAGCATGATCGTCACCAGGGCGACGAGGACGGGCCACTTGGCGATCGACCACACCATGAGCGCCGTGTGCCCGATCCCCAGTGCCGTGCCCACCTGGTGCGCCAGTCCACCGGTGAACACCACGATCAACGCGCTCGCCAGGGCCAGCACCATGAGCACGGCGGTGACCGCCAGCCGCAGGGGCAGGACCTTCCACAGGGGCCGGCCCTCGGGGATGTCGTAGACGGCGTTCGCGGTGCGGATGAAAGCGCCGATGTAACCCGACGCCGACCACAGCGCCAACGCCAGGCCCACGAACGCCATCACGGACCCGGCGCCGCTGTGTCCCTGCAACTGCGCCACGGCCCGGGTGATGACGTCCCGGGCCGCGCCCGGGGCGAACTGTTTGAGGTTGGCCAGCACCTTGTCGGTCGCCGACCGCCCGGCGATGTCCAGCAGGGACACCAGCACCAGCATGGCCGGGAAGAGGGACAGCACCCCGTAGTAGGTCAAGGCCGCGGCCCGGTCGGTCAGTTCGTCGTTCCCGAACTCGCGCAGCGTGCCCCTGAGCACCGCCCACCACGATCGCCGGGGCAACTCGGTCGGCGCGTCCGGGGCCTTGTGCTCCACCTCCGGGTCCGGTCCGGGCGGCGCGGCGGTGGAATCCGCGGCGGGCCCGGTACGGTGGTCCGCCGCCCACCGTCGGTGGCCATGGCGCGCTCGGTGATCCTTGTCTTCTCGTTTCAGCAGGCGAGTCATGGGTCGGCGGGTAACCCGACCGCGCCAGACCACTCCGCCGGCACGGCCGACGGCAACTGTCGGACGCCCCCTGGGGCCTCTCGTTTGGATCATGCCGGGCTCGCGGGGCCTGGCACCGCGCCCTGATCCGTCCTGATCCAAACGAAAGACCCTAGGGACGCAGACCCTCGAAGCCGACGGCCAGATGGCGCGGCCCGCGCAGCACCGCGTTCTGCCGGTAGGGCGGCGGGTCCTCGAGGAGACGGGGATCGTCGAGTCTGCGGGCCAGTTCGGACAGCGCGATCTGCGCCTCCAGCCGAGCCAGCGGAGCACCGAAACACGCGTGGATGCCGCTGCCGAAGCCGAGGTGCTGGATGTCGCCCCGGTACGGATCGAACCGGTCGGGGTCCTCGAACCGCTCCGGGTCCCGGTTGCCCGCGGCCAGGACGAGCCAGATCCTCGAACCCTTCGGAATCGTCACCCCGCGCACCTCGATGTCCGCGATACAGGTCCGCTGCGGCACGAGCTGCACGGGAGGCTCGTAACGCAGCAGCTCCTCCACGATGTTCACGGCCAGGCCCGGGTCGTCGCGCAGTTTGCGCAGGAACTCGGGGTACCGCAGAAGGGTGAGCATGCCGTTGGTGATCAGGTTGACCGTCGTCTCGTGGCCCGCGATCAGCAGCAGCACCGACGTGCTGAGCACCTCCATGGTCGTCATCGGGCCGTCGGGGCCGTGGCTCGTCACCAGTTCGGACAGCATGTCGTTCCCGGGTTCCCTCCTCCGCTGCTCGACCAGCTCCGCCAGATACAGGCCCAGTTGCACCCGCGCCTCCCGCGTGGACTGCAGCCGTTCGGCCTCGTTCTCACCCGTCTGCGTCTGCGGATCCAGACTGGCGACGATCGGTTCGACCCAGGCGCGAAAGCGCGGTTCGTCCTCGCGCGGTACCCCGAGCAGCCTGCAGATGACGGTGACCGGGAAGGGGTACGCGAACTGGTCCACCAGATCGATCTGCCGCGCGTCCCCGAAGCCGTCGATCAACCCGGTGACGATCCCGGCGAGCTCACCGCGCATCGCGTCGATCCGGCGGGGGCAGTGCGGAGGCCCGAAGGACCGGTTGGCGATCCGCCGCAGCCGGTCGTGCTCCGGAGGGTCGAGGCGGATGAAGCTCGGCGGCAGCCCCGTCTCCTCCGCCCCGACCCCTTCGTCGGCTCCCGCCGCGGCGAGGTTGCCGGCGTCCGAGCTGATCCGCGGGTCATGCAACAGGCCCAGGATGTCCCAGTACGAACCGACGAGGTAGGGACCGCCGTCCTCCTCGTGCAGCACCGGAGTCCTCCGGAGCTCCTCGTACAGCGGATAGGGGTTCGCGCGGTTGGCGTAATCGGTGATCCGGTGCAGGAGCGAGGCGTGCGTCATGAGTGGTCCTAGGCGTGAAGTCCGTCAGGGCGGGGGGCGCGGGACCGTGGCGGTCAGTGGCGGGCCGGGGTGAACACCAGACGGCGGTCGCTCGGCGAGTAACCGCTGAGCGTCACGGTCGGGCCGTGCGTCGGCAGGGACGGGTCGGGGAAGTCGGCGGGCACCGGCTGGCGGCCCTCGGGACGGCGGTCGACCGTCGGGAACTCCAGCGGGAACGGCGTGGCCGTCTCGATCAGCCGCTCGTAGAACTGGAGCCACCGCGTGTTGTCGAAGCTCACCGCGGCGATGACCCGGCCCTGGTAGCCGTACACCCCGACGAACCGGCGCTCGGCCAGCGATCCTTGGGCGATCATGATCTGCTCGCCCATGGACGGGACGCCGACCGACTTGATGTTCACACCGAACTGCGACGACCAGAAGGCCGGCACCCACACGTGCGGACGCCGGTCCGCACCGCTGCTGATCATGTTGTGGGCGGCCACCTCGGCCTGTGCGACGGCGTTGCCCCAGTGCTCCAGCGACAGGAACTGATAGCCGAACAGCGGATGCGGAGAGCGGGCCACGTCGCCGGCGACGTAGACGTCGTCGGTCACGATGCCCCTGAAGTCGAAGGCCCGGCAGCCCGCGTCGGAGGCGATGCCCCGGGGCCCCGCACCGAGCCCGGAGCCCTCCAGCCACTCGGTGTTGCGGGTCGCGCCGAGGCAGACGACCACGACGTCCGTCTCGACGACGCTGCCGTCGGACAGATGGGCGGCCCGCACCCGACCCATCGAGTCGCCCTCCAATGCGGTCACCATGACGCCGGTCCGCAGGTCCACACCGTTCTCCCGCTGCAGCTCCGCGGCCACCGCGCCGATCACCCCGCCGAGGGCACCCACCAGCGGTGCGCCCCCGCGCTCCGCGAGGGTCACCGCGACGCCCTGCGCCCGGCAGGCGGAGGCGATCTCCGAACCGGTGAATCCGGCGCCGATGACGAACACCCGGCGCGGGGAGGCCTGCAGCCTCCGCAGCAGGGCGGCCGCGTCGTCACGCGTGCGCAGTACGAAGACACCGTCCAGCTGGGCCTCCGACTCCTTCGGCCAGGGCCGGGCACGCACACCGGTGGCGATCAGCAGCCGGTCGTACTCCACCTCGTCCCCGTCGGCCAGCCGTACCCGTTTGGCCGTCATGTCGAGGCCGGTCGCCGCGACACCCAGGCGCCACTTGGCGTCGATCTCGATGCGCCGGGGCAGGTCGGTGCGGTGCGGTGACGCCTTGCCGAGCAGGACCGCCTTCGACAGCGGCGGCCGGTCGTACGGCTCGTACGGCTCGTCACCGATCATGGTGAGCGAGCCGGCGAAGCCCTCAGCGCGCAGCGTCTCGGCGGCCCGCAGCCCCGCCAGTGAGGCCCCCACGATGACGATCCGGCCCTCGCGCCTGAGCCATTGAAGGAAGTCCTCAGCGGGCATGGGACGTCTCCCGCCCGGCCTCGGCGGGCTCCTCGCCCACATCGTCCAGCCCGTCGGCCAGGATGGCCTGCACCGGGCAGGCCGCCACGGCGCGCGCCAGCCTCTCCCGCTGCCCCTCCTCGGCGTGGGGGTTGTAGACCAGCGACTCCTCGCCGTGCAGGGCGAAGACATCGGGTGCGAGGAACGCGCACTGTGCGTATCCCTGGCACCTGTTGAGATCGACGACAAGCCTCATGAGCTCTCCGCCCCTTCGGCGGCCAGGTCCGCGGGGCGCCGCTGCTGCGCGGCGGAACCGTCGGACGGCGGTCAGCTCCCCCACGCCAGCATCGCCGGACCGGACGGCGCCGCGCCCGCCGGGGCGCGCCGAAGGAGTGACCGGCCGGCGCCCGCTACGACACCGCGGTGGTGCCTGGCCGGGGGCTGCGGCCCGCAGCGAAGAGGAAGGCGCCGACGAGGAGCGACCACCCTGGGAACACCAGCTCCGACCAGGGCACACCGGCCGGGACGAACAGCAGTGTCAGGAAGGTGAGGAAACCCAGCAGACTGAGCCACCGCGGCAGGAGTCTCAGGCGATGGCAGATGACCGACGTGGAGCAGGTGAAGACCGCCGCCATCCGCGTCGCGTACTCGGTCAGCAGCGTGTACGCGAAGTGGCGGCCGAAATTCCAGGCGGGCAGGCCGGGAGTGCCGCCGGGCGCGTCCGTGGTGGCCAGCACGCCCGCGGCGGCCGCGGCCGCCCCGAACAGCGTCGCCACGAAGACCAGCCCGCTGCCGAGGAACACGGTGGCGAGGAACTGGTCCTCGGCCTCACCCATACGGGCCCGCAGCGCCCCCATGAACCACAGGAAGCAGATACCGGCCAACGGCACCAGCGCGAGCGCCGCCTTCACCGCGCTGCGCCGCGTGGGGTCCGTGAGCCCCTGCAGGGTGACCGACTCCGCGCCCTGGGGGATCGACAGCCGGATCAGCACCATGGCCGCCGCGAGCAGCAGCGCGAACACGACTCCGGCCAGCCCGGCGGCCCGCGGGGTCTGCAACGCCCGCTGCCCCGCCCAGGTCTCGGTCATACGCGGCTCACTCCTTCCGGTGCCCCTGGCACCAGCAAGCCGCCGTGCGGGAAGGCTCGCCACCAGGACGCGTCCGAACGGCAGATCGTCCTCGGCGAGGCTCACCTCCTGTCCCGCACGTCGACGGCGTCGAGCACGGCGTCGGCCACCTCGACGACCGGCCGGCCGTCACCCACGTCGAGCCGGATCAGCCCGAGCCTGTCGACGGCGTCGAGGACGATGTTCTGAAAGCGTTCGGAACGGGCCACGAACTTGTCCATCACAAGCCGCTCCGACGGCGTGGCCGCGTCGTACTGCCCGGCCGCGTGCACCCGCGCCCGTACGACGGACACGTCCGCGGTGAGCCATACCGCGCCCGTGCCCGAACCCGTGCCCGAACTCAGCAACCGCGCCACGTGATCGGGCAGGAGCGCCGACCCCTCGAGAACCAGTCCGGGCCCGGTGCCGTCCTCATCGGCATGGGCCGCGATCAACTCCTCGACGCGAGGCCGGAGTCGCTCGTAGTGACCGAGCACGCACTCGGTCAACTCCTCGACCGTCAGGGCCGCGTAGTGTTCGGTGACATGCGCCGGCACCTCCCGCTCCGGAGTCCGCCACGGCCTTCCCGGGTGCCGCGCCAGCCCGTCCGTCGATCGGTACGCGAACCCGAGTCCGTCCGCCAACTCCCGGGCGACAGTGGACTTCCCGACATTCGAGGTCCCGCCGATCAGCAGCACACGCATCACACCCATACCGGCGACCCCAGCGATCGCCGGAAGGTGGCACGAGCCATACCGGGAGGCCTCAGCGGTCCTGCTCCGCCCCGTCCTCGGCCTCGCTCGCCGTGGTCGGTTCGGTGGCGTCCGGTGTGGTGTAGAAGACAGCGGTTCCCTGCTTGGTGCGCTGGGCGTGCTTCTTGGCCACGAGCCCTTCGAGCGTGGACCGCACGACGGTGGTCTTGATGCCACGCTCGGGGTGGGCCTTGCCGAGCGCGTCGGCGACCTCCGCGGCGGAACGCGGCTCACTCTGCTCGCTGAGGTGGGCGCGCACGAGTTCGACCAGCGTGGGCTGGCCCGCCTTCGTCGCCTCCGTCTTGGCGGTCGCCGTCTTGGTGGTCTCAGCCTTCGTGGCTTCCGTCTTCTTGCCCGCGGCCTTCTTGCCGGCGGTCTTCCGGCCCGTCGTACGCGTCTGCCCGGCGGCGGCCTTCTTCTTCGCCTGTGGCTGCCTGCCCGTACCGGATCCGGCAGGGGACTTCTTCCGCGGAGCGGGCACCGTGGCGCTGTCGGGCGCGGCGACGGGCTCTACGGGTGCCGTCGGAATACCGAGTGCGTTCTGCATGGTCACCAGCACCGCGTGGTCGTGCTGCAGCGTCGCCAACTGCTCCTGCAGGGCGGTGATTTCGGCACTGATGCGTTCCTGCTCCTTCACGTTGCGCTCGAGATCGCCGGCCACTTGGGCGGCGTACTGCGATGTCAGTTCGGAAGTCGCGGTCGTGGTCTCGGACATGGCGTGACTCACCTTTCTCGCCTACGGCGATGTTGCTGCACAGTGTCCCCCCGGTGCACAGATGGTACGAGCGAGAGGAGCTCCTTGTTCCTCGGTTGGTTTGTCCGTCGTCACCGGCGGGGTGCTGACGCCTCATCAGCGCTGGATGCCGGCGCTCAAGTGGGCGCTCAAGGTCTGCTGCCCCCATGGACAAATGATGAACCGTTACTCCGACAGGGTTGTTCGTCATATGGTCGGTATGTCGAATCGATCCGTATTCGCGGCGATATGTAACTTCAGTCTCGCATCGGTTCACAGCCGACGTGTCTGAGACAGGAGAAGTGACATGGCAACGCGTTCCACTGCAGTGACCGCCGCGATCGCGGCTGGTGCGGCCCTGGTGGCCACCGGTATCACCTACGCCTCGGCCGCCTCGGAGCCCGCCCGCTCGGCCGCGGTCGTCCAGCAGGCCGCCGCCCTCGAAGGCAACGGGAACAACAACAACAACGGGAACAACAACAACAACAACAACGACAACAACAACAACAACGGCAAGGGCAACGAGGGCCACGAGCACCACTACCGGCACCACCACCACCACCGCCACTACCTCGGCAGGATCCACATCAACGAGCGGGACTACCCGGCCGTCGTGGACGGCTGCGTCACCATCGTGAGCGGCCTCGGCTCCAACAGCCTGAACATCGTCAACGACAGCCACAAGACTGTCGAGGTGTTCAGCGGGGTCACCTGCGACAACGGCGCTCCCATCGCCATCGTCGGCCCGTGGAGCCAGAGCGACGGCGTGCATCCCCGGCGCGTACACGGTGGCGTGAAGGTCAAGCACGGCGTGGTGGGCAGCTTCCGAGTGATCTGCGACCGCCGCGGCGGCGGCTACGGCTACGGTGACGGTGACGGTGACGGCGACGGCTACGACCGCTGCAACTACGGCCGCGACCACGACCGCGACCACGACAACGACCACGACAACGACCACGACAACGGCCACGACAACGGCCACGACTGGGACTGACCGAGTCACCGCCTGTCATGGAGAACGAGAACCCCGGCCCGCCGGAATCGGGCCGGGGTTCCGGTCTGTCCGGGCCTCGGTGACACGGTGACTCGCTGAGTCAGCGATGAGGCGGTGGAGGCGGCGGCAACTCCGTCGACGGGGCCTCTTCCGGCCACACCAGCAGAACAGGACAGGGCGCGTGGTCGACCACGAAGCGAGTGGCGGGGCCGAGGCTGTGCGGGCCGAGCCGGGAACGGTCGCCGTCCCGTGCGCAGATCAGCAGATCCGCACCGGTGGCCTCCTCGACGACCTTCCGCTCGGTACGGCCATGGGTGAGGACCTGGCGGGCCGGGCGCCCCAGACGCCGCGCCGCGGCATCCAGCAGGCTCCGCGCGGCCGACTCCGACAGCCCCTCGATGCGGTGCCCGGGATCTCGCTCGGGACGACCACGGCCGAGGAGCCCGGCGAACGCGCCGTGCGCCGTCTCGGCGACCGTGTCGTCGCGCACGTACAGCAGCACGATCTCCTCGCCGGGGGCGGCGCGGCCGAGCGCGGCGTCCACACAGGCGGGCCAGGTCCCTTCGGTGATCCAGACGACGGCGCTCATGGGCGGCTCCGGTGTGGCGTGGTGGGTCGGGTGCCGATCGTGTGCAGAATCCCCACGACGCCGAGGGGCGGCAAGAAGCCCGGCCGGAAAGGCCACCGGCCCGAACCGCCCACCGCGACACGGGGTCCGCAACCCGGCATCACCGGGACGGGAGGCTAGATTTCAGACCCGTACAATTGTGCGCTCTGGGGGCGTTGGGGGGGAAGTCCTTGCGTCAAGGGGTGGAAAGGCCTCACAACCGTGCCGAGGACCACGGCACACGGGGCAGCGGACCACACGGCGGTAGGGCGCCGTCCGCCACAGGCGACGGCGCCTGGAACGGAGCGGCCGTCGCAGTGCGCCGGTTCGCGCTGTTCATCGTGCGCACGGTGCGGGGTGAGTGGCACGGTATCGTCGTCGATCCGGTACGGCAACTGCTGCGGCGCGGGCTGTCCGGGCTCGTGCTGGCCTTCGTCGCGGCCTTCGGTGTGATCTTCTTCCACGCGGTCGCGCAGCATCCGACCGGCGCGGCGGCGGTACGGCTCCTGGGCGGCGTCTACGCCGATCTGCCGCTGTGGCTGGCCCTGTTGCGCACCCCCGTGTCGCTGTACGTCCCGGCCCTGGACCTGCCGGTCTGGGCCGGCATCACCCAGCTGTTCCTCGCCTTCGCCCTGGCGGAACTGGCGTTGGGCCGCGCCCGCACACTGGCCGTCGCGTACGCGACCACCCTCGCCGGCACCCTCACCGTACGGGTGATGATCGCGCTGGGGCCGGGCTGGTGGGGGCTGGGACTGCCGCCCGAGATCGGGCGGGTACTCGACACGGGACCGTCCGCCGCGGTCGTGGGCCTGTTCACCTACCTCTCCGTGGTCCGGCGCGCCCCCATCGTGTTCACGCTCACCGGCGGGTCGATGGTGTGGGAGTCCATCGTCATACCGAACCTGGCCGGCCGGGAGCACCTGATAGCGGTGGCCGCGGCGATCGCCCTGGGACTGCTCCACGGACACGGCCGCAGCCTGCGACGACGGGTGTGGTCGGTACTGCGGATCGGGAGCGGGCCCGCCAAGGAGCCGGTGCAGGGCGACGGCGAACGTACCATCACCGCACCTCCCAGCCCGTATGACGAGCCGTCAGCTGTGAAGCTGCCCCAGCAGCGCGCGCTCACCGGTTCGTCGAACTCGATGGACACACCGACCGGAACACCTTGACGTCCCTCAACCGGCCGTGACGCGCCCGGCATCACCGCGGGCCGCTCCTGCGGAGGATCTGGTCCACACCGACCGCCACGACGACGAGGGTTCCGGTCGCCACATCCTGGTAGAGACTGTCGATACCCGCCTGGGTGAGTCCCGAACGCAGCACATTGACGATGAGCGCCCCGATGAGCGTGCCGATGACGCTTCCGCGGCCGCCGAAGAGGCTGGTGCCGCCGAGGACGACCGCGGTGATGGTCTCCAGGTTTGCCGTCTGGTACGAGTTGGGGTCGGCGTTCGGGATACGGCCGAGGGACTGCCAGGCGGCGACGCCGTAGAGCAACCCGGCCGTGACGTAGACCGAGAGGACCGTGCGCCGTACGTCGATGCCGGTCAGGCGGGCGGACTCCGGTGCGTTGCCGACGGCGTAGATGTGCCGGCCCCACGCGGTCTGGGTGAGGACGTACCAGAAGAACCCGTACAGGCCCACGAGCAGAAAGGTCCCCCAGGTGAGGAACACACCGCCGATGCCGAGACGGTTGCCCCAGAAGAGGAGCAGGCCGGAGGTCACCGGATAGCTGCGGGACTGCGAGTACAGTCTGGCGACGGCGTAGACGACGGTCAGCGCCCCCAGCGTCACGATGAAGGGCGGCAGGCGCAGCCGGGACACGAGCAGCCCGTTCGCCAGTCCGACGAGGGTCGCCGCGACCAGGCCGAGCACCAGTGCCGTCACGGGGTTGCCGCCGTCGAAGGCCAGTTTGGCCATGACGATCGTGGCGAGCACCGCGATCGCGCCGTTCGCGAGGTCGATGCCCGCGGTGAGGATGATCAGTGACTGGCCCAGCGCCAGTGTGCCGACCACGATGGACTGCTGCAGCACCAGCGACAGGTTCTGCGGTGTCAGGAACGTCTCCGTGGTGACCGCGAACGCCACCACGGCGACGACCAGAGCCGCCAGCGGACCGATGGCCGGCGTGCGAAAGGCGTACCGGAGCATGTCCCGCGGCCGGGGGCGCGCATCACCGCCGGCGGCGTGGGTGGTGACGGGTGACCTCATGTGCTGTTCCGATCCCTTCGACCCGCTCGGTGAGTCGGTGACTGGGTGACTGGGTGACTGGGTGACTGGGTGACTGGAGTACGTCATCCCCAGCAGTTCTGGAGCCCCCAGGCCGTGCTCTGCGAGGGCACACCGCGCACCGACCTGTCCGTGATGAGCACCGTGCCCGTGTCCGTGAAACCGGACGGCCTCTTCCCGCTCTTGGCGAAAGCGACCACCGCGTCCACTCCGTCGGTCGCCATCCTGACCGGGAACTGCATGACGGTCGCCGCGAGAGTGCCCGCCTTGACGTCACGGACCCCGTCACATGAGCCGTCGATGGAGCCGATGGTCACCTGGCGGGTCAGCCCCCGGTCCGTGACGGCCTCGTACGCGCCTCCCGCCACCGGCTCGTTGATGGTGTAGATGGTGTTGACGTCGCTCGCGCGCAGCAGCAGGTTCTCCGTCGCGGCCTGTGCCGTGTTCCGGTCGCCGTTGGCGTTCGCCTGGCCGATGAGCGCCGGTGAGCCGTCCTTGAGCCCGAAGCCGTCGAGGAACCCGTCGTGGCGGTCCTGGCTGACCTCCGAGCCCGGCGTGCCGTCCAGCATGAACACCTTGGGAGCCCGGCCGGCGAGCACCGCCTTGAGATACGCCCCCTGCAGGCGGCCGGCCTTGAAGTTGTCCGTCGCGTACGTGGCGTCGACCGCGTTCTCCGGCTGTGTCGCGGTGTCCAGCGCGATCACCATGATGCCCTGCCGACGTGCCTCCCTGATCGCGCCCAGGATTCCCGTCGTGTTCGAGGGCGTGATGAGAATGCCCTTCACGCCGCGCGCGATGAGGCTCTCCACCGCGTTCACCTGTCCCTCGTTGTCCCCGTCGAACTTGCCGGCGAGAGCGATCAACCGGGCGTCGTTCCTGTGCGCCGCGGCCGTGGCGGCATGGCGCAGCGCCACGAAGAACGGATTGGCCTCGGTCTTGGTCACCAGGCCGATGGTGATCTGGTGCGCCCCCCGGCCACCGCTGCCGTTCGCCGCGCCGCAGGCGACGGCACCGCTCACCAGCGCCCCCGCCACAAGGAGCGTCACCCCTCGCCGGCGGCGCCGCCGGGTGCGTTCGTGGCCCGCACGGTCGTGTGCCATGGGTCAGCCCTCCTCCGGCCGGAGCCGGCGTCACACGAGCCTCTGTGACCTCCATCATGAGCCGAGATTATTAGTAAATGCGCAGATAACGGGTATTCGGCGCTCTTGCCCCTCCAAGCCTTATCCGTCCTGAAAGGGGCCATGGCTCGGATACCCTGGTGATCAGTCCGGCCGTACGGCGTCACCCCGCCGTACGCAGAAGGTGAGGTTCATGTGACTGAGCCGCCTCTGCTGGCGCTGCGCGGCATCTCCAAGCGGTTCGGCGCCGTCCAGGCACTCAAGGACGTCGAGCTGGAGGTCCACAGGGGGGAGGTCGTCGCCCTCCTGGGGGACAACGGCGCGGGCAAGTCCACTCTCGTCCGGATCATCGCGGGCGTCGTCACCGCCGACCAGGGCGTCATCGAGTGGGAGGGCCAGGCCGTGCAGATCAGGACGCCCCGGGCCGCCCGCCACCTGGGTATCGCGACGGTGTACCAGAACCTGGCCCTGTGCGACGGCCTCGATGTCGCCGAGAACCTCTACCTCGGACGCGAACAGAGGCGCCCCGGCGCCCTCGGCCGTCTCCTGCGGCTGATGGACAAGGGCGGCATGCGCAGGGAGGCACGGCGGCAGCTGGACGCCATGGGCATCCGCGTCCCCGACATGCGCACCCCGGTCGCCTCCCTGTCGGCAGGCCAGCGGCAGACCGTCGCGATCTCCCGAGCACTGCTCGGCGAACCGAAGGCCGTCCTCCTGGACGAGCCGACCGCGTCACTCGGCGTCCAGCAGGCAGGCCACGTGCTCGACCTGGTCGACGAACTGCGCGAGCACGGGGTCGGTGTGATCCTCATCAGCCACAACATGGGAGACGTCAAGGCCCTCGCGGACCGTGCCGCGGTGCTGCGGCTCGGCTGCAACAACGGCTTCTTCCATGTGCCGACCACCCCCCAAGACCGGATCATCTCCTCGATCATCGGCGTCACCAGCAGCCCCTGACCGGCCACCGCGACGGCGCGACGGTCACCGCCGGTGCGGTCCGCTCTCCCCGTGGAGGTCACCGGGAAGGCGGTAGGCGGCGAGGGCGGCGGTGTCGTCGTCGAGGGTCGCGTCGCTGTAGGCCAGCAGATCCTGGTGCAGACGGTCGAGAAGTTCACCGGGAGGCAGAGCGCCCCACGACCGGACCCGCTCGGCCAGCGGGTAGAACGCCCCCGTACGGTCGCGTGTCTCCGTCACGCCATCGGTGTACAGCAGCAGCTGCTCGCCGGGACGGAACGGGCTCACCTCCACGTGGTAGTCGTCCCCGACCAGAACGCCGAGGTTGATGGGCGGTGAGGGATCGGCCGAGTCCAGCTCGGTGACCCCGTTCGGGCCGATGAGCAGGGGAGGGGGGTGGCCGCAGTTGACGATGCGGACCATGGGCTCGTGATCGGGGACCTCGGCGAACACCGCGGTGACGAAGCGCTCCGCCACTTCGCTGCCCGCGAGCTCCGTGGCCTTGCGGGTCATGCTCCGCTCGACCCGGCGCGCCACCCCGGCCAGGTCGGGTTCGTCATGGGCGGCCTCACGGAAGGCGCCGAGCATCGTGGCGGCCGTCTCCACCGCCACCAGGCCCTTGCCCCGGACGTCACCGATGAGGAGGCGGACCCCGTGCGCGGTGGGCACCGCTTCGTACAGATCACCACCGATCCGCGCCTCCGCGGCGGCGGACAGGTACAGCGTCTCGATCGACACCTGCCCCAGGCGCCGCGGCACGGGGCGCAACAGCACCCGCTGTGCGGTTTCGGCCACGGACCGTACGGTGGCGAGCGTGCGCTCCCGACGCGTCCGGCTCGCGGCCATGATCGTGCCGAGGAGGCCGACCAGCACGGTGGAGATGTACGAGGCCACGTAGTGGCGCTCCCACAGATACCCCACGGCGCGGCCCGCGCAGCACGGGGTGCCGGCCAGCAGAGCCTCGAACCCGACGGCGAAGACCGTGACGGCGGCGACGGCGGCGGGGCCGTGGGCGTACGCGGCGACCACGGGCAGGGCGATCAGCAGGAAGCTCACCGGCCACTGCACCGGAGTGACCGGCTCGAGCACCAGGACGCCCGCGACGTAGATCGCCGGCAGCCAGCGCAGCCACACAGGCGGACGCGGCATCTGCAGGCCGGTGCTGCTGAGCCGCGGCGCCCGGCGGCTTTCGGCCTCCCGGCGCGCCGACCACCTCATCGCACCCTCCCGTCGGCACGGAACAGGGGCGGCGGACATACCGCGCAACCGGGCCGGCGCGCGAGGGCGCCTCGCAGGACCGGGCCGCAGCCCGGGCGGATCCCTTCACACGGCCTGTTCACGAGAACTCCTGGCAGAGCCTGATCAAGACCACGGGCTCGGTGCGGCTCGACAGAGCCATCCGACGACCGCTCGGGCGGGGCATACCCGGATCTTCAGTGCAATCCTAGACGTTGTGATCCGTGCGAGGGATGCCGAGCCGCACCGCGCAGAACGGCAGGCCGGCGGAAACCGCTCGGCGCGGACCGCCCGGTCGTGGTGCCCCGAAGGCGCGGGAAAAGGGGGAGCGACAGTGCCCTCGCAGGCCTTACGGTGCTGCGATGGGGTTGTATCCGGAGATCGAACCGTACGACCACGGCATGCTCGACGTCGGTGACGGCAACCGCGTCTACTGGGAGGTCTGCGGAAACCCGCGCGGCAAGCCCGCGGTCATGCTGCACGGTGGTCCCGGTTCGGGATGCGGGGCGGGATACCGGCGGTACTGCGATCCGGCGGCGTACCTCATCGTGCTGCTCGACCAGCGCGGCTGCGGCCGTTCCACCCCGCACGCGAGCGCGTACGGCACCGACATGAACGTCAACACGACGTCCCACCTCATCGCCGACCTGGAGCGGCTGCGGCGGCACCTGGGCATCGAACGATGGCTCGTCTGGGGTGTGTCATGGGGCTCCGTGCTCGGGCTCCGCTACGCGCAGACGCACCCGCAGGCGGTGTCGGAACTGGTCCTGACCGCGGTCGCGACCGGCTCGAACCGGGAAGTGGCCCTGCTCACCAGGGGACTGGGGCGGTTCTTCCCGGACGCCTTCCAGCGCTTCCTGGCCGCGCTGCCCGAGGAGGACCGGGAGGGAAACCTCGCGGCGGCCTGCAACCGGCTGATCGAGTCACCGGATCCCGAGGTACGGTCCCGTGCGGCGCGGGCATGGACCGACTGGGAGACGGCGACGATCCCGGCGCCGCCGCGCTCGGTCGAGCGCTACGAGGACCCGGTCTTCCGCATGGGCTTCGCCCGCACGGTCACCCACTACTGGGGCAACGACCACTTCCTGGGCGACGGCAACGACGAGGGCGTCGTCCTCCGCGACGCCCCCCTCCTGAAAGGCATTCCCGGCACCCTGGTCCAGGGCAGTCTGGACTTCGGCAATCTGCTCGGCACGGTATGGCGGCTCCACCACGCCTGGCCGGACAGCGAGCTGATCGTGGTGGACGACGTGGGGCACACGACGGGGGCACCCGGCATGGTGGACGCGTTGGTAGCCGCGACGGACGCCTACGCACACCACTGACCGTGCCGCGCGCCGCCCCCCGGTCGCGGGACCAGCTCGCTCCGCTGTCACGCCCTGCCCTTTGACGCTGGCCCGCGCGCCGGGAAAGGACGGCACCGTGGACGCCGAACCGACGAACTCGGCAGCCTGGACCACCTACGGGGCCCATCATCTGGCCAGGGGCACGCATGTGCCCGAAGTGGACCGCCTCGCCTGGGGTTTCTGGCCGAGCGGTCCAGGAGCGGAGGTCCTCGGCGACCTGCGCGGCCGACGCGTCGCGGACCTCGGGTCGGGCCTGGGCAAGCACGCCACGCACCTGGTCCGGGACCACGGGGCGGTCGTCGACGCGGTCGAGGCCTCGCCCACCCAGCACCAGCGGGCCACCGCCCGCTACGGCCGGTTGCCGGGGCTGACCCTGATCCTGGCCGACGCCGTCGACCACCTGCGCAGGCGGAGCCGTACGACGTGATCTACTCCATCCACGGCTTCGCCTACGTCGAACCGCGGCGCATGCTGCCCGCCGTCGCGGCCGCGCTCGCTCCGGGCGGCCGTCTGGTGTTCTCCGTCCTGCACACCGACTCCGACGGCCACGGACCCTGGAGCACCGTCGCCCCCCGCCCGGAAACCCTTCCACTGGCCGGCGGCGGCCGGCTCACCGTGCAGATGTGGGTGTGTTGACCGAACTAACTCACGCGTCTTCGCAGGTCAGTTGAGGTTTCTGCTAGCTTCCCTCCATGCCCGGTGAGCAACGTCCCGGAAGGGACCTCAAGAGGTTTGTCCTGCCCGAGATCGGTCAGTTACTGGAGACGGGAGACCCCTGGGCGCCCTGCCAGCTGCTAGACCCGCTCGGGAGGCCCGTCGAGCCGGCCACTGTGTACTTCAAGGATCTGATCGCAGCAGACTGTTCGCCGCTTACGCCGCGCTCGTACGGCATGGACCTGCTGCGGTGGTGGCGCTATCTGTGGGCATTCGGGCTCGAGTGGGATCGCGCTACACGTGAGGATGCCCGGGACTTCACATTGTGGATGAAGCTCGCGGACAAGCCAGTACGCGTCCACTGGCGTCACCGTGGCAAGGACCCCTCTGAGATACCCCCGCCGTCCCGGGCTGGTCGGCCGCTGCCGGGGACACCGAACCCGGTGACCGGGAAGCCCACCATCGGCAAGAAGTACGCCCCCAGTACCCGGGCACACTTCGAGACGGTCCTGCGGTCGTTCTACGAATTCCATTTAGAGCGCAACACCGGATCACTGCTGGTCAACCCGTTTCCTCTCGTTCGCAATCGGCGCTCAGCCCGAGCCAACGCCCACCACAACCCCGAGAAGGAACACAAGAAGCAGCGCACCGGCCTCTACCGACCCACGGTGCCCAAGCGGATCCCACGCCGCATCCCCGACGACAAATACGCCGAGGTCTTCGCCGGTCTTCGCTCGCACCGCGACCGGGCTCTGCTGGCCTTTTGGGTCGCCACCGGCGCCCGCGCCGAGGAACTCCTCACCTCCAAGCAAGGCGACGCGATCGTGGGCCAGCAAACCATCGGTGTGATCCGCAAGGGCTCCCGTGAGTACCAGGAACTGCCCGCTACACCCGACGCGTTCGTCTGGCTGCGCCTCTATCAAGAGGACGCCTGGAAGAAGGGCGTCCTGCGAGGACGCAATCAGCCGCTGTGGTGGACCCTGCGCCGCCCGTGGAGGCCCTTGGAGTACGACGCGGCCCGCATGATGTTCAACCGCGCTAACGAGCTCCTGGGATCCAACTGGACCCTCCACGATCTGCGGCATACGGCGACGTTCCTCATGCTCGACGACCCGTCCATGCCTCCGGCCTACGTGCAACACATCCTCGGCCACAAACACCTGGCGACGTTGGACATCTACAACCGCCCCACCAGGGACGATGTCATCGCGGCAGGTCTCGCCCACCACGCCCGGCAGCAGCAACGACGCGACAGCCCGCCAGCGGCTCTGCCCTCGCCGACCTACAACCCCGATTCCCTCAGCGTCTTGTTCGGAGGCCCACTCACGTGACGAACCTCCTGGTCGCTTCGGATGCCCCAGCACCGGCCAAACTGAGCGGCGAGGAAGCAGCGGCCCTGCTGCGGGCGTTTCCACCTCGTCCCCGTGTGAGTTCCTGGCCGGCAACTGAAGGCTCCCGCGAAGCCGTCCTCGACCGACTCCAGCGGCCTCCCTTCCGGGCATCGACCCCAAGTGCACAGACGTCCCGGATGGTAGGCGCCCGTCTACTGCTGGGCTGGCTGGAGACCTTTCCGGGCTACACATGGCAGCAGCGATGGGAGACCAGTCCTGCCGCGGCCACATACGCCGGCTGGATCGACGGCGTCGTCCAATGGGCTTTGGCTCAGGGGAGGAGGCCCCGACGCGACGCAGCGTCCTCTGGCATGCTGGCTCTGATCAGTGCGGACATCATCCGACCCAGCCTGGAGTGGCTCTCCTCCAACGCCTCGCGTCACCTTCGGCATACCGTGCAAGCAGCGCGCGATCCGGAGGGATTCGCCCGACTGTCGGCCCAGATTCCCGCACGCGAACTGGCCACGTCCCCCGCCTCGGAGGCCCTGAAGGCCATCGCCACGATCATCGCGGCCCAAGGCGGCGGCGTCGACGACATCGTCGTCGGCGACCTGCTCGCCCTGGTCCGAATCAAGGCGAGCCAGAATGCCCAGACCAGCGCCGTCCTTCGTGCTTACACGTGGCTCCGCGGCCGCGGCCAGTTCCCGACCGACGCCCCGGCCACTCTTCACAACCTCGCGATCCGAAGCGGCCAGGTTGGGCCGGCAGGTCTCGTCGACCGATATTCCTTGCGCTGCAGGCCAGTCCGCAACCTCCTCGTCGACTACCTCACCGAGCGGCAAGCCGCGCTGGACTACACCAGCTTGAAAGTCCTGGTCAGTCACCTGGTGGGCGCATTCTGGGCTGATCTTGAACACCACCACCCGGGCATCGACAGTCTTCGGTTGCCGACGGAAGTGGCCGACGCCTGGAAGGCCCGCATCGCGGTGAAGACCACGCGCCGGCGTCAGCCGGACGGAACCATGGTCAAGATCACCGAGCCGCGGGTCAGCGCGGCGATGGTGAAGATGAGCGTGCGGGCGTTCTACATGGACATCGGAGAGTGGGCTCTCGACGAGCCGGAGAGGTGGGGTCCTTGGGCCGCGCCGTGTCCGATCAGCGAAGGCGACTGCGGCACCAAGAAGATGGAGCAGGAGAGGAAGACCAGGTCAGATCGCCGTACCCGTGAGCGGCTGCCGGTCCTGCCACAACTCGTCCGAGCAGCTGAGCGCCGCCTCAAGGAGGCCAAGGCCCGGCTCGACGCCATCGACGCCGCCCCGCTGGGGAGCACGGTCACCGTCATCGGTGAGACCTTCATTCTCCCGCAGAGCTCGCGTCGGACTGACGGGCGCCCCGGACGCGTTTGGGACGAACACGGGAACCGCAGAAACCCCCGCGCAGAAGAGAAACAGGCATTCTTCGCCTGGGCAACCATTGAGATCCTCCGGCACACGGGAATCAGGATCGAGGAGCTTCTGGAACTCAGCCACCACAGCATCATCCGGTACAGACTTCCCACCAACGGGGAAATCGTTCCGCTCCTTCAGATCGCCCCTTCGAAGACAGAGAAGGAACGTCTCCTGCTGATCAACCCGGAGCTTGCAGACGTTCTCAGTGCTCTAGTCACCCGGGTGAGGCAGCCAGATGGCAAGATTAAGTCCATCCCCACTTACGACATGCATGAAAATACCTGGAATCCTCCCATGCCTGTTCTCTATCAATGGGAAGTCAGTAGTGAACAGCGTCCCGTCTCTGGCGGGTTCATCCGCAAGGCGCTAAACGACACCCTTGAAGCATCCGGACTTCTTGACAACAATGGGGAGCCGTTGCACTTCCAGCCGCATGACTTCCGGAGAATCTTCATCACCGATGCCATCCTCAACGGCCTGCCACCCCATATCGCCCAGGTCATCGCAGGCCACGACAGTATCAGCACGACGATGGGGTACGCCGCCATCTATCCCTCGGACGTCATCGAGGCCCATCGCGCATTCATCGCTCGGCGTCGCCAGATGCGACCGACAGAGGAATATCGGGCGATCTCTCGCGAGGAGTGGGATGAATTCCTAGGGCACTGGGAGCGGCGGAAACTGGCCCTCGGTGAATGTGGCCGCGCCTACGGAACGGACTGCGCACATGAGCACGCTTGCGTCCGCTGTCCAGTTCTCATCGTTGGTCCCGACGAGAGGCCAAGGCTGGAAGAGATTTGCGAAAATCTTAGCGCTAGAATCGCCGAAGCTGAAAGGGAAGGTTGGATCGGAGAAGTTGAAGGTCTATCCGCCAGCCTCTCGGCAGCAGAAGAGAAGATCGCATTGCTAGACGCGAGACATCAACGCCAAGAATCTGCCGTATTCCTAGGAATCCCATCCCTCGATCAGCTCGCCGCCCGCACGAGCGAAACTGATAAAACGACCGAGCCATAGGGCCGCAAGCTTCGGCTAGCCCTCACAGGAGACGACATGGGAGGGACCGCTATGAATTGAATATTTCAACCCTCGTCCGGCTGCGAGCCCTGCGTGTCACGCCAATGCACCATTCCGTCAACGAAAAGTTCAACGCCCGCTTGGATCATTCCCAGAATCCTTGGAAGGTGGGAAACGAAGTCGGCGGGCTCATTGAAAAGCATTTCCGTTGACGCAGAGGCTCTTTTTATCTCTGAGTCAAAGACGATCCGCACCCCCTTGCGGCTAAGCGCCACCAAGTTGGAAAGTACCAGCACCACCTCCTCTTCCTCGTCTTGGTTCACTGTCCAGAAGTCGGGATAAATGACCCGGTAGTAGGTGACGTCGTCAGGGTCTCTAGGTACGGCGTATTTTGAGCCGTTAATTTCGAATGTGATGAGATTCCCGGAAACCTGTGGCTCGTACCCTTGCTGTCGAAGGAGCTCGGCACACTCATTAACATTCTGTTCGATGGAGGGGGTTACTTTTCCCTTTCTGCGCTTCGGCGTGGATTTTTGGGTTGAGTCCGCCGCTGCCGGCGTGAATTGCCTTCCCGCCCTCTCAATGAAAGCTACCTCGCCGCCGGGCCCCATCAGCTCTGCCTGAAGAAGGTTGATGCGCGCTTCTCTCATCTCGAATGGCTTCGCCGCAAGTCCGCTTAGTTTGAACTTGATGATGCTTTCCAGAATTTCCAGGGGGGCAGTGACAATAGTCTTCAGTCTGGCATTCTTGTACTTCATGCGATGAGTCTTCAGGTGGCAGGTATGCATGTAGAGCAATTCGTCAAGTTCATCCTTCAATTCTTGGAGGGATGAAGCTTGGACTGCCGTCTTTCGCATCCATCGGTGAAGAGAGGCTAGAGTGCCTATGGCTTCTTCGTCATCACGGAATTCCAGGATGGATTCAATGGGGGTGTCTTGCGAGGGGACAGGAAGGGCATTAAGGGTAATCTCTGCTACATCCGCAGGAGTCAGGCCGCTTCCCTCTCCTGGTCCTGTAGAGGACAAGATCGGCACAGCGTTGAGTCCCTCGAGACGGAGCTGGATGGCGGTCAGTCTCGCCCGGGCATCAATTTTGCGGCTCTCAACCGATTGAGCCTTTTCTTGTTCCTTGGCGCTTCGCAGTTCCCCCTTTGTTCGTTCTACCAATTCATTCAGTCCCGGCGGGCCGGGCAAGTTCAGGTGAATCGGTGTCGACTCTTCAACTGCCAACAGGTATTCGAGAAGTTCTTCCTCGTACTGCTCGCTGATCTCCTCTGATGGCATCCTTAGTTGGAGGATGCCTCTTTCCTGGAGGTATCGTATGTCGGCGATGCTCCGCTGCACATCTAGATCAGGCGCCATTGCGTACGCATCGAGGGCGGCTTCAACACTGTTCATTACAATGGAATCGAAAAGTAGCAAGTAGTGCTTGGGTATATCCGGATAAATTCCAACTACGGCTACGGGGCGTCCGGCTTGTGTCATAGTCGACTCCTGCTCGCGCCTAGCTTCCGAGACAAAATTGACGACTCAAGGCCATTTTAGGAGCGCATAGCAAGGCAGGCGATTCGATCTCGAGGCCGGCACGCACGCGCGACCACGGGTCAGGGTTGCGCTCGGATTCGCGCGCAACCGACGCGGCACCCTAGCGCCCTTGGTTCGGAGAAGGTGCTCGCCCCGGAGTTGTGGGAGGACCTCCTGGAGGAGCACGGCCTGATCGTCGAGCGGGTGGACATCCTGAACGCGCCGCCCGCGGACGGCAGTCCGGTCTCCTGCAGCGTGTTCCACGCACGTCGGCGCACCCGGGTCACCAGCCGGCCCCGCACCAGTACCCCGCCCCCGCCGAACACCGCCCTCGGGGTGGGAGCGATCCTTCACTCGCCCCACGGCGTTCTGCTGGGCCGGCACCGGCGACGCACCTGGGAACTGCCCGGCGGAACCGTGGAGTCGGGTGAAACCCTGACCCGGACCGTCGTCCGCGAGGTGAGGGAGGAGACCGGCTGCACGGTGCGGGAGGAGGACGTCGTACTGCTCGGCATGCTCCTGGACGACGTCGGGGATGTGGTCAGGGCGACCGTGGCCGCCGTGGTGACCGTCTGGGACGGAGAGCCCGCGGATCAGCCTGGGGAGCCGGTCGGCGACTGGCGGTGGTGGCCGCTCGACCGTCTCCCGAACGGCCTGTTCGTCCCGAGCGCCCAATGCCTCACCGCATGGCGCCCCGAGCTGCCGATCGACCATCCGCCCGCTCGCTTCCACCCGCTGGGCTCCAACGGCACGCCGTCGATGGCCGGTTGAGAAGCGGCAGACTCGGACTTCCCGTCGCGTGGGCGGCGTTCAGCGGACGGGGAAGCCGAAGGAGTATCCCTGCTGCTTGAGCCACGGCAGGAGCTGGCGCAGGGCGGCCACGGTCTGGGAGCGGCCCCCGCCCGCGTCGTGGAAGAGGAGGGTCGGACCGTTGTGGATCTCGCTTTTGACGGTGGCCACGATGGCGGCGGTGCCGGGACGCTCGAAGTCCTTGGAGTCGACGTTCCAGCCCAGTGGCCGCATTCCGTGGGATGCGGCGAGATGGCGGCTGTAGGGCGTGAAGGCGCCGCCCGGGGCCCGGTAGTACTGCGGCCGAACGCCCCCCGACGCCTTGGTGATCGAGCGTTCGGCGTCCAGTATCTGCTGCGACTGGTAGGCCTCGGACTTGGTGTTCATGGTGGTGTCGTGGGAGACCGTGTGGTCACACAACCGGTGCCCGGCCGCCACCACCGCCTTGACCAGGTCCGGGTGCGCCTCGGCCTGCGTGCCCACCATGCAGAACGTGGCCTTCACTCCGTTGTCCCGCAGCACCTGGAGCACCTGCGGCGTCCACACGGGGTCCGGCCCGTCGTCGATGGTGATGTTGACCGCGTGGGTGCCCCGGTCGGAGGCGTGGACGATGTCCGCGGACACCGGCGTCCCCGCGGCGCCCCGGTCCGGGGCGTTCGGCGCGGAGGGGCGCACCAGGACGTCCGTTCGCGCGCCGGGTTCCCCGGCGGGGCCGGCCTGCGCGGTCCACACCGAAGTGGCGGTGGCCACCGCCGTCACGCCGACCGCCGCCGCGAGCACCCGCCCGTACCATCCCCGTCCGCCACGCCGCGCCATGTCCGCCCCGCTCCTCTTCGTCCCTGTGGTCATGTGCACTCATCAGGACGGAGGAAGACCGGTGCAGGATCCGTCTGTTACCGATCACGGACAATTCCGCGGGCATTTCACGACAGAGCGGCGGCGACCATCAGGCCACGGATCCAACTGCCTTGTCTCCCCGGCGACTCCACGACAGGGAGAGCCGACGCTCAGACCCTGCGCCAGCGCGCCAGTGCGAAGGAGAAGAGGCCGAACAGCACGACCCCGGCGGCCACGAGCACCAGCAGCCACGGACCGAACGGGGTCTCGGCGAACGACCGCAGTGTGTCGTCCAGCCCCTTGGCCCGGTCGGGCCGGTAATCGACCGCGGCGCGGAGCGCGAAGGCCCCTGCCACGGCGAACACCAGTCCGCGCGCCGCGCCTCCGCCCACGCCGGCGATGTCCACCAGTCGCCTCAGACCCGGGGACATCTCGCCGAGCCTGAGGTCCTTGTGGTACTTGCGCCGGACGGCCCGGACCCCGATCCAGACCCCCGCCACGACGATGCCGACCGCGACGGCGCCCACGATCCACTGACCGGCGGACACCCCCAGAGCCCTCGCCGTGACGTCCCGGGACTGCTCGTCGCTGGATGAGCCACCCGTGCCGGAACCGGTCGCGAACGACAGCACGGAATAGGCGACGAACGCGTAGAACACGCACCGGACCAGCGCCAGCAGCCGTTTCCTCACCTTGCGGCCGTCCGGCCCGACGGCGCCGAACAGCGACTCGGACAACCGCCACACGGCCATGCCGACGAGCCCGATGCCCAGCGCCCACAGCAGTACGGCACCGAACGGCTCCTGCGCGATCTCGGCGAGCGCGCCGCTGCGGTCGGCCTGCCGGCTGCCGTCGCCGAACGCGATCCGCAGCGCCAGCACGCCGACCAGCACGTAGATCACTCCCCGGGCGGTCAGCCCCGCCCGGGCAGCGGCCTGCGTCAGTGAGCCGACCTCGCCCCCGGCCCGCATCCGTCGGGTATGGGCCATGGCACTCGTGTTCATCTCGACCTCCCCGAATCCGTGTGCCCCCGCCCCGCGTCGACACACCGGGGCGGTATTCGCGTCGGGGAGGAGCGGCGGATACGGAGGGGAGGTGAATCCCGATCGCACGCACCTCCGTTCCCCTGTTCAGGGGGTGCGCATGGCTTCCCGCATCGTCCGTGCGGTGCCGGCGGGGTCGTAGGTGTCACTGACGCCGTCGACCAGGATGATGTCGCCGTCGATGTGCCGGGAGCGCAGCGGTGCGATCTCCTGGTACGCGGGGGAGTCCCACCAGGCCCGGGCCTCTGCGAGGCCGGGAAAACCGATGACGACCACGTGTCCGGGCCAGCTGCCCTCTTTCACCTCGTGCTGTGTGGCGTGTACGAGGAACCGGCCGCCGTAGGGGGCGAAGGTGGCGGTGATGCGCTCGATGTACTCGGCGATCTCCGGGTGCGGGGCGGCTTCCTGCAGGTGGGCTATGACGTAGGCGGTCATGGCGTCCTTCCGGTCGGCCGGGCTCCGTACGCCGACGATCGTGGCATGCGCTCCGCTCCGGGTCGATGACCTCAGAGGTAAGCGGCCCTGGCCGGCGGCGTGTGCCTGCCGTCCAGGGCCGGTGACCACTTTCCCGCCGGTGCCGGCCTACGCGCTCTTGGGCGCCGCCTGCTGTACGACCTCGAAGGACCACAGCGTGGACCCGCTCGCCGCCGGCCTGGGGCGTTCGCCCCCTGCCGCGTCACCGCCCTGGTGGGCCGCCTTCATGGGGCCCTCCATCCAGGCCTGGAACGATTCCTCGTCCCGCCACCGGGTGTAGACGAGGTAGTTGTCGGTGCCTTCGACCGGCCTGAGGAGCTCGAACCACTCGAACCCGTCGGAACTCTCCACGGCGTGGGCCCGGGAGGCGAAGCGCTTCTCCAGCGTCTCCCGCTGCTCTGCGGGGACGGTCAGTACGTTGATCTTGACTACGCTCATGGTCCCATCCTGCCGCAGGCCGGCCGGCGGACGCGGAGCGGCTCGTGGCGCTCACGCGGACGGTCGGTGGCACGCCGCGCGCCCCAAGGCGTGCAGGTCCACTACGGGGCTTGTCCTCGCGCCTGGCGGGTGCCCCTGATCGGTCTCGTCGCCGTGACGTCACACTGGGGTCGTGAACGAAGAGTCAAGGGCCCTGCACGAGCGACTCGCCCGGTTGGAGGAACTGCTCACCGCGGCGCGCCAGGAGCCGGCCTGGCGCCGGCCCACTCGTGACGAGTCGCGCTGGGCCGTCAGCGCGGCGGTGCTCGCCGCGGTCACCCTGCAACTCCTGCTCCCCGAGCGGCTGGCCTTTCGGCCGGTGTGGCTCCTGCCCACGCTGGAGCTGCTGTTGCTGATCGTGCTGCTGTGGGCCTTCCGGACCGGTACGCGACGGGGGGCCTCGCTGCTGCGCGCGGGCGGGCTGGCGCTGGCCGCCCTCGTCAGCGTCGCCAACGGCTGGTCGGCGGCGCTGCTGATCCGGGGGCTGGTACGCGGTACCGAGGGCAGTGATGCCAGGGCGCTGCTGATGACGGGGGCGGGCATCTGGCTGACCAACGTCATCGTTTTCGCTCTGTGGTACTGGGAGTGGGACAGGGGCGGGCCGGCGGCCCGGGCCGCCGGACACCACGACTACCCGGACTTCCTCTTCCCCCAGATGCAGAGCGGGGAGTTGGCGCCGGCGGACTGGGAACCGGCGTTCGCCGACTACCTCTATGTCTCCTTCACCAACGCGACCGCCTTCAGCCCCACCGACACCATGCCGCTGTCCCGCTGGGCCAAGCTGCTGATGGCGTCGCAGGCATCGATCTCGTTGCTCACCGTGGCGCTGGTGGTGGCACGGGCGGTGAACATCCTCAGGTGAAGCGGCATCCTGGCCGGGGAGGCGGTGCGGGAGCGATGCGCTCAGCGCGTCGAGCGGACCGCTCTCAGGATCAGCTCGGTGACGGGGCTCGGATCGCTCACGGCGACCGCGTGCGGCGCGCGGACCCTGATGGTGTGGGCGCCGGCGCGTTCGGCCATCCACTGCTCGGCCGCCGGCGGGATGTTGCGGTCCTCGCTGGCCACGAGGTACCAGCTGGGGATCTTCTTCCAGGCGGCGGCGGTGGCCTTCTCCTGGAGCGCGGCAAGGGCGATGGGACGCTGTCCCACGGCCATCACCTGAGCGGTCGTGATCGGCACACCGGCCGCGAACTGCTCCCGGAAGAGCTTCTTCACGATGACCAGTTCCTCACCCTGCCCGCCTCCGGGCAGCGGGTAGTACTGGGCCGCGGTGGCCTGCGCCAGAGTGCTGCCGGGATACTTGTCGGTGAGCTCCAGCGCGCTCTCGCCGACCTCCGGCACGAAAGCGGCTATGTAGACGAGCGCTTTGACCCGGGGGCGGCCGGCCGCGGCGAGGCTGATGACCGATCCGCCATAGGAGTGGCCCACCAGCACGATCGGGCCCGGAACGCTGTCCAGCACACTGCCGATGTAGGCGGCGTCGCTCGTCAGCCCGCGCAGCGGCACTGCCGGTGCCAGGACGTGGTGGCCCCGCCGTTGCAGCCGTTCGACGACGGCGTTCCAGCTGGAGGCGTCGGCGAACGCGCCATGGATCAGGACGATGGTGGGTCTGCCCTCGTGCGGGTGCGGACGGGCCGGCCCGTCGGCCGCCGCCGACGAAGCCGAGAAGGCGGGCCCGGCGGTGCCCAGGGCGGCCGCGCCGGCCAGGAGGGAGACGGTGACGGTACGGCGGGAGATCGGTGCGTTCATCCTTCACTTCCTCGTGTGGTGGCAGGGTTCCTCCCCCGGGCGGGTGGACGCGCGCGTGTGAGCGCTGCCGGCCAGGGGGAGTCGGCGTCGGCTTCAGTTCGGTTCCGGACGGCCGATGGCCGCCGGGCAGCCGACGGGTGTGGCCCGCGGCCGAAGGGCGGCCGGGACGCCGGTAAGCCCTACTGAGCGGTGGCCCGGACCGCCTCGACGATCAACTCGGTGACACGCCGGGGATGGGCGAGCATCACCAGGTGCGAGGAGTCGACCTCGATCGTGGTCATACCGGCCCGCCGGTAGCCGTAGCGCTCCACGTCGGGGTTGATGGTGTGGTCGGAGGAAGCGACCAGACCCCACGAGGGCTTGGTCTTCCAGGCCGCCACCGGCGCCTTCTCGCTGAACGCCTGTGCTGCCAGCGGGCGTTGGGAGACGGCGAGGACGGCGGCGAGGCGGGGGTCGACGTCCGCTGCGAAGATGGCCGGGAACCTGTCGATCTCGACCGACACGTCGGTGCCGGGCGTGGACGAGCCCTCGACCGGGAACGGGGTGCGGACGAGCGCCTTGGCCAGGTCGGAATCGGGGAACCGTCCCTGGAGTTCGCCCAGGCTCTCGCCCTCCTCCAGCGCGTAGCCGGCCAGGTACACGAGCGCCCGGACGTTGTCCTCGGCGCCGGCGACGGTGATGACCGCACCGCCGTAGGAGTGTCCCACCAGGACGACCGGGCCCGGTATGTGGCGGACGAGCGTGGCGATGTACTCGGCGTCACCGAGCAGGCTGCGGTTGGGCACCGCCGGGGCCACCACGTCCAGGCCGTGGGCGATCAGTTCGGGGATGACACGGGCGTAGCTCGACGCGTCGGCGAAAGCACCGTGGACCAGGACGACGGTCGGGCTGCCGGAATCGGTCATGGATGACTCCTTGTCGATGGTGGTGACCGGTCGATGTGCCCGATGCCGGGACGGGCGTGATGTCCGATGGGGCGGGCTAGCGGATCACCAGGGCATGAGAGGTCCGGGGAGACGGCGGCAAGAGAGGGGTCCGGGGACGGCGGGTGCCCCGTGCCAGGAATGCCGCCGTGGGGACCCGTCGATGGTTCCGAGCCGGCGGAGAGCCGCCGGCGCCAACGCAAAGGTATGGAGGAGCGGCACATGCTTTTTGCCTGTCCGTGCACGAGGTCTGACCTGTCCGCGTCTGTCGGCCCGGGCTGAGCGCGTCGTGCGGGGCGGATGGATACCGTGGAGTTCCCGGCCAGTGATCAACTGCCGAGTGTGTCCCCGAGAAGGGAGTTCCCGATGGTCGACGAGCCGATCCTGGTGCTTGCCGCGACCGGTGGCCAGGGCAGGGCGGTGACCGAGGCCCTGCTCGCCCGAGGGGCCGGGGTCCGGGCGCTGGTGCGGGATCCCGCGCGCGGCGCCGCGCGGGAACTGGCCGACCGGGGCGCCGAAGTCGTGGCGGGGTCCCTGAGCGACCGCGCGTCACTCGCCGCGGCCATGCGCGGGGTGGCCGCGGTGTTCGCGTTCACCACTCCCTTCGAGGCCGGTTTGGAGGCCGAGGTGGCCCAGGGGCTGGCGATCCTGGCCGCCGCGCACGAGCAGCGCGTGCCGCATCTCGTGTTCAGCTCGGTGGCCGGGGCGGACCAGGAGAGCGGGGTGCCGCACTTCGACAGCAAGGCGCGCATCGAGGCCGAGCTGGTTTCGGGCGATGTGCCGTACACGATCCTCGGGCCGACATACTTCTACGACAACGCGCTGGGCGGAGCCGAGCGGATCCTCGGCGGGGCGCTCGACCTGCCGCTGCCGTCCGACCGGCCGTTGCAGCAGCTCGACCGCGCCGACCTCGGTGCCTTCGCGGCCGAAGTGCTGCTGAACGCCGGCCCGTACACAGGGCACCGCATCGAGCTGGCCAGTGACGCCCCGACGCCCGCCGACATGGCGGCCGCGCTCGGTACGGCCCTGGGACGCGAAGTCCGCCATGTGCCGGTCCCGCTGGCTGCGGTGGGCGATCCGGACATGCACGCGATGTGGACGTTCCTGAACGGGCCCGGCTACCAGGTCGACATCCCCGCCCTGCATGACGCCCATCCCGGCATCTCCTGGACCGGCTTCACCGACTGGGCGCGCCGCACGTTCGCGGGCGCCCGCTGAGGGGACCCCGCACGCTCACAGATCACGAAGTATGCCCTGATGTCTTTCATGGTTGAATGACCGTCCGATGCCCGGACCGGGACCTACGCGTCAGGTGCCGGAGCGGGTCCGGAGGCCGGGCGGTGGAGCGGCGCGGGCGTCGCGGTGGTGAAGAGGGCGGGGTAACCGAGGTCATGAGCGGTGCGGGCATGCCCGGTGACCGTGCGGCCGAACCGGTCCTGGCCGGACGGGACACCCATGTCGAGGCCATCCGCGCGGCCCTGGCGGACATCGCCTCCACCGGGACGTCGGTGCTCCTGCGCGGCGATCCCGGCATGGGAAAGACCGCACTGCTGAAGGTGGCCGAGGCCGAGGCCCGTCGCGCCGGTCTGCGCGTCCTGCGGATGACCGGCGCCGAAGCGGAGTCCGGCCTGCCGTTCGCCGCCCTGCACCAGGTGCTCTGGCCGCTGCTCGACGACGCGCAGACTCTCGCGGAGGAGCAACGCGACGCACTGGAACGGGCCTTGGGCGTACGCGAGGGCGCACCTCCCGAGGGCTTCACGGTGGCGGATGCCGCCCTTTCCCTGCTCGCCCACGCCGCCGCCCGCCGACCCGTCGTCGTACTCCTGGACGACCTGCAGTGGGCCGACCCGTCCAGCACCGCCGTGTTCGGGTACATCCAGCGGTATCTCGCTCCCCTGTCCGTCGTCGTCATCGGGGCGAGACGGCACCTGACGGTCGTGGCCCGGCGGGATCCGGTCCCGGCCCGGGAAGAAGGGAACGACACCGAGGGGCTGCCGGGCCGGGTGCTCGACCTGGAGCCACTGGACGAGCGGCAGGCCGAACTGCTGCTGAGCACCCTCCACCCGCACCTGCCCGACCAGGCGCGCCGCCGGGTGGTGCGCGCCGCCGGGGGCAACCCGCTCGCGCTGCACGAACTTCCGGTGCACATGCGGGCGGTGGCCGCGGCCGGCCCCGCCCATCTGGCAGACCCACGGGCAACCGGCGTCACCGAGCTGTTCGACGAGCTGCCCCTGGGCGAGCGCCTCGGGCGCCTGTACGAGGACAAAGTGCGCGCCCTGCCGGACGGCACCCGGCGTCTGCTGCTGGTGGTGGCACTGGGCGGCTCGTTCGCGCAGCACGTCCGCGTGCTGCGCGGCCTGGCGGACCGGGCGGCGGGAACGTCCTGGACACAGGTCCGGGACGAGATGCACGCCTCCGGCCTGGCCCACGCCGACCCGACGTCGGACCGCGTGGCCTTCCACCATCCGCTGGTGCGTGCCTGCCTGGTGCACCTCGCCTCGCCGGCCGACCGCCGGGCGGCCCACCGGCTGCTCGCGGACGCCCTCCCCGTGCGGAGCCCGCGGCGGATCATGCACCTGGCGGCCGCCGCCATCGGCACCGACGGCGAGCTGGCCGCGCTGGTGCACGCGGAAGCCGACGCCATGGCCGCCCAGGGCGGACCCGCCGAGGCGGCGGGAATGATGGCGCGCGCCGCGGGTCTCAGCCCGGACGCGGTGAGCCGGACGGCGCGCCTCGTCGCCGCCGCGGCGATGGCGGCACGGGGCGGACGGCTGCGCCTGGCGGCCGAACTCGTCGCCGAGGCCGAGACCGAGGCCCGCCCGGGAAGGCCCGAACCCGCCGACCTGTACGCCTTCGCCGTCGCCTGCACCAGGCTCCAGCTGGACGCCGACCCGGCACCGGCGATCGAATTGCTGCCCGAGGTCCTGGACCGGCCGGCCGCGCTTGTTGCCGGGCAGCAGGGCGCGGCCCTGCTCGAACCGCTGCTCTTCCTGCTCCTGGTCGTCGCCGTGCACACCGGGGACGAGCGGGCGTGGGCCGCCTGTGAACTCCGGGTGGCGGACGCCTGCGAGCCGGTGGTGCTGTGCCGGCAGGCATGGTCCGGCCCCTCCCGCGCCGTCCACGACGTGCCGCGCCGGCTGCGCGCCGCGGTCGCGGCTCTGCCCGAGCACCGGGAGACCCCCGCTGCCCGGCTCCTGCTGTGGACGGCCGCCGCCGTCGACGCCGTCGGCGACCACGACGAGTTGTGGAGCCGCTTCGGGGGCCGGCACGCGTACGCCTCCCAGGCCTTCGTCGACATCGTCCGCGCCCACGACGACTTCCTGCACGGCCGCTGGGACGCGTCCCTCGAGATCTCCCGCCGGGGCGCCGAGACCTCCGGTGCCTGCGGGTACGCGTTCAACGAGACGCTGTTCCGACTGAACTCGGCGCAGGTTCTGGCCGCCCGTGGGGACCGCGCCGGCCTCGCCGCGCTGGAGACCGCCATCGAGCCCTCGGCCCGCGAGCGGCGCCTGCGCCTCGTCACCGAGCGCCTGCAGGCGCTCGAGGTGGTGTGTGCGCTCGGCCACGGCCGGACCGACGAGGCATGGCAGCATGCGCAGACCCTCACCCCGCCCGGGACCGTCCCGTCCCGCGCTCCCTGGTTCCATCTGTCGCTCGTCGACTGGGTGCAGGCCGCGGTCGACAGCGGACGGAGGGCGGAGGCCCGGCGCCACCTGCGGGCGGTGGATGCGGCCGGAATCGCCCGCACGTCCCCCCACCACAGCTTCCTGGTCGCGGTCGCCGAGGCCCTCGCCGCCGACGACGAGGAGGCGGAGCAGCGGTTCGAGACCGTGTACGCCCTCCCGGGCGCCGACACGTGGCCCTTTCCGCTCGCCCGGGCCCGTCTGGCGCACGGCGCGTGGCTCCGGCGACAGGGCCGACCCGGGCCCGCCGCCGCTCACTGCGAGGCCGCGCTCGGCGCCTTCACCCGCCTCGGTGCCACACCCTGGGCCGCACAGGCGTCCCGGGAACTCGACGCGGTGAACGGGAGCAGCCGAACGCCCGACGACGGAACCGGACACCACCCCCTGCTGTCCGCGCGGGAGCTGAGGATCGCCGAACTGGCCGCCGAGGGCCTGACCAACCGTCAGATCGCCGAGCGGCTCGGTCTGTCACCGCGTACGGTCGGCGCCCATCTGTACAAGATCTTCCCCAAGCTGGGCGTCACGACTCGCGCAGGAGTGGCCCGTGCGCTGGAGGAGACCCGGGAAGCGCCCTGGCCAGGGCAGCGCGCGAAGTGATGCCGAGTTTGGGGAAGATCCGGTAGAGGTGCGCCCCGATCGTCCGGGGCGACAGGTGCAGGGCGGCGCCGACCTCCTTGTTCGTCAGGCCGGTGGCGACCAGCCGGGCGATGCGCAGCTCCTGGGGCGTGAGCGCGTCGGCGTCGTTCTCCGCGGTCCCGGTGGAGCGGCGGACGGCACGCAGCTCGGCCCGGCACTGCTCCACCCAGGGGGCGGCCCGCAGCTCGCGGAAGGTGCGGAAGGCGCTGCGCAGCAGCTCCTCCGCCTCCGCCCCGCGCCCCCGCCGCCCCAGCCAGGAACCGTGCGCCAGCCGCAGCCGAGCCAGCTCGAAGACCCATCGACCGGCGCCCGGCACGGCGTAGGCCGCCGCGTAGGCCGCGTCCGCCGCGTCGTCGTCGGCCGTCAGCGCGCTCGCCGCGGCCAGCAGGAAGGCGTGGTGGGCGGAGACGCCGTCCATCCGTGCCGCTCGCCCGGCCGCCACCCGGGCGAGCGCCTCCTCCCGCCGGCCGCAGCGCAGGCTCGCGACCACGAAGTCGAAGAAGGGCAGGTGGAACCGGCCCGGTCCGCGCGGCAGGGAGCCGGGCGGCATCATGCGCCGCAGTCGGTCGTACGCATCCTCGTGCCGGCCGTGCGCCAGGGCGACGAGGGCCTCCAGGTGGTCCAGACGGTCCGTGACGAAGTGCATCCGGGCCCGGGACGCGGCCGGCTCGATGCGCTCCCGCACCGCGCTCAGCCCCTGCTCGTCACCGCGGCCCGCAAGGAAGTGCGCGTGATAGAGCCTGAAGAGCAGGGCGTTGCAGTGGTAGCCGAGCTCCTCCGCGGTGTCGGCCTCGCGCGCACAGTCCTCGGCGGCATCCCAACGACCCCGCAGGAACGCCTGATGGCACCGCGCCTTCGCGACGGACCCCGAAGTGGCGTAGGCGTGTTCCCCGCCGAAGAGCCGCAACAGGTTCGCGTCGGCACCGTCCACCGCCGACGCCGCCCACAGCAGCAGCCAGGCGTTGCCCGTGTCGCGCCCGGCCGCCCGGCGCGTCACCATGGCCCGCAGCTCCGCCTCCGCACCCTGCGCCGTGCGCGGCGGGTCCGCCCAGGCGCGGTGGCACAGGCGGGCGGCGGGGGAGACGTGCTCCCGGTACCGCTCCAGCGTCTCCCACCCCCGGGGGTCGCTCGTGTACGCGGAGGCCAGCAGCAGTTTGAAGAACATCTGTTCCACGAGGTCGTCCCGGGCCGACGCGCCGGGGGCGGTCAGCGCGGCCAGAGCCCCCGGCAGCAGTGAGAACGACGACGCGAAGTCGACGTGGTGGCTCTGGTCGACGTACACGACCGCATAGGCGAACAGCGGTGCGACGTCCCCCGGCACCGGTCCCCGCTCGATCTCCTTCACCAGCCGCGCCGCGTACGCCAGGCGCCCGCCCCGGGCCGACATCACGGCCGCCCAGGTCAGCCGTCTCACCCGGTTCTCGGGGTCCACGCTGAGAGCCGCCGCGCGGTCGAGGAGCAGCGCCCCTTCCGCGTCGCCACCGCGCAGCGCGATGCGCGTGCCGGCATCCTGGAGCCGCGCGGCGAGGCGTTCCGCCGGTCCCTCGGCGGCGGAAGCCTCGTGCAGCAGCCGGCGCGGGTCTTCCTCGGGCAGCCGCTCCGCCAGCGACCGATGGGCGGCCCGCAGCTGCGACCGGGAGGCGGAGGCGATCACGGCGCTGCGCACCAGCGGATGCCGGAACACCAGCCGCCCGGTGTGGTCAAGACGCGCCAGCCCGCCTGCCTCGATCGGTTCGAGGACCCCGTCCGTGCCGTCCTGACCCGGCGCCGGCTCCCGGATCACACCGCTCCCGCCCGCGGGGCCGTCCAGCGCGGCGACCAGCAACGCCCTCGCCGCCTCCGCGGGGAGCGAGCGCAGCCGTCGTACGAAGAGCGCTTCCAGCCGTTGTCCGAGGGGCAGCCGCTCCGGCAGCGGCACGATGCCCTCGCGGTGCTCCCGCGCCAGCTGGCCGGGCAACTCGGCCAGTGCCAGAGGGTTGCCCGCAGCCTCCTCCATCACCCGCTCGGCGGTGGCGGTTGCCAGCCCCGGATGCCAGCGCCGCAGCAGCGCACGGCAGTCGTCACCCGACAGCGCCCCGAGGTCCACCGGGTGCGCGGGCCATCCGTCCAGCGCCGAGCCGTCGGGGCGGCCGGCGCACACCATGACGGTCCGCAGGCCGGTGATCCGCTGGTGCAGGAACAGGAACACCGCGGCACTGGAGGAGTCCACCCAGTGCAGGTCGTCCACCAGGATCAGCAGCGGACGGCGGCGCGCCTCCTCCGCGAGCAGAGCGAGCGCGGACGCTCCGACCATGAACCCGCCGGGGGGAAGTCCCTCCCGCAGTCCCAACGCCCCTTCCAGCGCGGCCCGTTGCGGCCGGGGCAGCGCCCGGGAGTTCTCCAGCAACGGCCGGAGCACCTGGTGCAGTGCGCCGAAGGCGATGCCGACCTCCGCCTCGCTCCCCGCTGCCCGCAGGATCGTGAAGCCACTGCGCTCGGCGCGTGCGGCCGTCCAGTCCAGCAACGCCGTCTTCCCGATGCCGGCGTCGCCCCGCAGCACCGTCGCCGAGCCGCCCGCCGAGGACCGGGCCCGCTCCAGGGACCGCTCCAGCAGCGCGCGCTCGCGCCGCCTGCCGACCAGCGCCGTGTCGCCGGGACCCCTCTCCACGACTGCCCCTCCTCACCCTCGGACAGCATGGCACGCCGGTGTTGCCTCACAGCGCACGGTTGTTGTCCCGGTGGGAAGAGACGGCCCGCTCCACCGGCTTTTTGCACCGGACACCCGGAGGCTGAAGTCCGTGGACTCGCTCCGGTGCGAGGCCCCGACGCCGGAACCGACCCGGCACCCGTGGGAACGGAACGCTCGGACGAAGGGGCCCCATGAGCCTGACACCCGTATCCGCCGGCACCGGCGGCACCCGCAGCACCCGCCGCGCCGACGGGCGTACAGTGCGCGCCCTCGGCTTTCTTCAGGTGCGCACCGTCCGGGGAGCGGCACAGAGCTACGTCCACCGCCCCGACGACGGAGCTCCCGAATCCTGTCTGCTGCTGGGCCTCCACGCCTCCGGCCGGGCGAGCCTCGTCCGTCGGGGAGCCGCGGAGGCGTGTGGGCCCGACGACCTCTTCGTCTGCGACGGAACCGAGCCGTTCACCCTCCACGAGGCGGAGGACTTCACACTGCACCTGGTGCGAATCCCTCGTCGCGCCCTCGCGCTCACCGACCACCAGGCACGGGTGCTGAGCGATCGGGCGCCCTTCACGGACGGCGCGGTGGCGCCCCTGCTCGGGCCTCTTCTGCGGGAGCTCGTCGGCGCGCTGCCGGAGTACTCGTCCCGCACGGCGCACCATCTGGCGGGCACCGTCGCGGAGTTGGTCACCCTGCTGGCCGTCGAGAACGCCGATCCCGGACCACACGATGAGCGGGAGGGCCGCCAGTCCCTGATCCGGCAGGTGCGCGCCCACGTCGACTCGAACCTGTGGGACCGGGAGCTGACCCCCGCCGGCGTCGCCGCGGCCCAGCACGTCTCGATCCGCTATCTCCACAAGCTCTTCGAAGGCCATGACTGCACGGTCGGCCGGTGGATCCAGCACCGCCGTCTGACGGAGGCACGGCGGGAACTGGCCCGGCCGGGACGGAACGACACCACGGTGTCGGCGGTCGCGAGGCGCTGGGGGTTCGCGAGCGCCACGCACTTCAGCCGCAGCTTCCGCGCGGCGTACGGGGTGTCGCCCAGCGACTGGCGGGACGAGAGGACCCGGGCGTCCCGAGGGCCCGGGAACGCCGACGGTTGACCGGAGCCGGGGCGGACGGTCGTGGGCGGGCCGTCCCCGGTCTGGGACGGCCCGTCAGGAGGCCCGCGACGGCCGGGCCGGAGCGGCGACCGCGCAATCCGGTCCGCGCTCACGAGCCGTCTCCCCACCGGCGGTTGCGGTCGTATCGGCCGCGGCCGCGCCCGCCAGACGGCGCCACTGCTGCGGCGAATGCCCGTGGACGGCCTTGAAGGCACGGCTGAAGTGCGCCGCGTTGCGGAAACCCCAGCGGGCCGCCACCACGGAGATGGACGGACTCACCCGTCCGCGCCGAGCGAGTTCCCGAGCACACTCCTCGACCCGCCGGCGCAGGATCAGCCTGCCCACGGTGACACCCTCGCCCTCGAAGAGGCGATGCAGATAGCGCACCGAGATCAGGTGCGCGCCGGCGATGCGCTCGGCCGACAGCTCGGGGTCGTCCAGATGCCGGTCGATGTACTGGCGGATGGTGACGACCAACTGGTGGCGCCCTGTCCGAGGGGTCTCCGCCTCCGCTTCCTCGGTCAGCTCCTCGACCAGGGCGGCCACCAACTCGGTCACGATGCCTCCGAATCCCTCTGCCACGGCGGGGGGCGTCCGTGCGGCGGACTTTTCCAGGTGCCGCAGGACGAGTGGCAGCAGCGCCGCCACTCCGCCCTTCGGTGTGAGGGCACGGGCGGTGACGGAGCGCAGGAGCGCCGCGTGGAGGTGCAGGGCGTGAACGGGCACGCGGAAGAACAGCATCCGCGCGTGGTCCCGGTGCTCGACCGAGAAGGGCCGGCGCAGGTCGATGAGCGCCAGTTGCCCGCTCTCCACGTGGGCGCCCCGCCCGTCCTGGGCCAGGCGCACGGTCCCGTTCCGCGGAGCCAGCAGGGCGACGGCCTCCGAGGCGTCCTGGGCGATGGAGCGGGGCCCACGGCTGAGGCGGAGCTCCAAGGCCTCACAGGCGACCAGGCGCACATAGCCGAAGTGGTGCAGGGTCACCGAGCCGCTCGCCGGGGCGTCCTGCCGGGTGTGCTCGAGGACCGGCGCGAGCCATCGCGAGACGGCGGCTCCCACATCGGTGGATGTGCCGGTCCCCGGCGAGGCGGGCGTCCCGGGTAGAGCGCTCACGACGACTCCCTTCAGCCGTCCCGTAATCGGTGTGCGGTGCGCGGGAGGAGACGGCCGCCGGTTCCACGCCCCGTCCGGCAAGTCTCAGACGGTGACCGGGGGAGTCGGTAGGTCATATGACTGCACTTCGCTCGTGCGCGGGGAGGAAGGACCGGAGGGCACCCGAAGTGTGCACGCAGCGGCACGGGTGAGTGCGGTCGCCCATCCCGCACGCCGACAACGTTGGCCTAGGGTGTGTCCCGCGTGCCGGTAGAGCCGCTTCCGGCACCGAGCGCCTGCCTGCCCGGCCGTGGGTGCGGAGCCGCTCCGAGCACGGCCCCCGATTCGCACCCCCCACGCAGGAGCTCCCGTGGAAGAAGACGTTCCGGCCTTTCGGGCGACGCCGGTTCTCGAACGACGGGCGCGTGCTTTCGTCGAGACGTACGCCTGTCCCACGGCCTCGGACTCCGACGCCGCCGCCTCCAGGGCGCGTATGGCGGCCCTGTGGAGCGGCGGCGGCCGTGACGAGCCCGACGTCGAGGAGGAGTGGCTCGCGCTGCCCGGTGTCGAAGGCGGGCGGATACGGGTGCGGATCCTCCGCCCCGCCGGCAGCGACGAGCCTCTGCCGGTGGTGCTGTACCTGCACGGCCTCGGCTGGATGCTGACCGACGCCTACGCGCACCGCAACCTGGTGGCGGACCTGGTTCTGGGAGCGGACGCCGCCGTGGTGGTGCCCGAATACGACGTGTCGGCCGACGCACGGTATCCGGGTGCCGTCGAGCGGGCCCACACGGTCGCCGGGTGGATCGCACGCCATGGCGCTCAATGCCGGCTGGACGGGACCAGGATGGCGGTCGTCGGTGTCAGCGCGGGCGCCCATCACGCGGCGGCCCTCACCCTGGTGGCCCGACGGCGCGGCGGACCGAGCCTGCGTCACCAGGTGCTGGTCTGCCCGGTGACCGACGCGGCGATGGACACCCCGTCCTACCGCCAGTTCGCGGACGGGTACTTCCTGGGGCGTGCCGCCATGAGCGGTTACTGGGAGCACTACGCGCCGGACCCGGAGACCCGGACGCAGGACATCGTCTCCCCGCTGCGCACACCGACTCACCGTCTGCGGGGCCTGCCGCCCGCGCTCGTCCTCACCGCCGAGGCCGATGTGCTGCGCGACGAAGGCGAGGCGTACGCGGCGCGACTGAGGGAAGCGGACGTCCCGGTCGTGTCGGTCCGCTATCACGGCACGGTCCACGGCTTCGTCCTGTTCGACCTGCTCCGCGGCACGCTCGCGTCCAGAGCGGCCCGCATCCAGGTGACGGACACCCTGCACGCCGCCCTGCACGCCGCCCTGCACACGTCCTGAGCGCGCCGCCCGCCCTCACCCGGCGTGCTGAGCGTCGCGTTGTTCGCGCGTGCGGATCAGGCCGGGGCCGGCGTCGAGGACCGAGTCCTCGAAGGTGACCTCATGTCCGTCCTCGCACTGCAGGACGGCGTGCACGGCGGCGCCGCACTCCTTGTGGCGTACGACCACCGGGGGTCCCTGTTCACCCGCCGCCCAGGTGTCGCCCCACTGGCGCAGCGCCACGAGCACAGGCAGGAAGTCGCGGCCCTTCTCGGTGAGTTGGTAGGCGTACCGGGTCCGCTGGCCGGGTTCCCGGTAGGGGACGCGCTCCAGGAGCCCGGCGGCGGTCAGTTCCTTCAGGCGCGCCGCGGTGGCGGGCTCGCCGATGCCCACACGCCGTGCGAAGTCGTCGAACCGGCGTGTGCCGAAGAACGCCTCGCGCATGATCAGCAGCGCCGTCTTGGTGCCGACGATCTCCAGGGCGCGGGCGATGGAGCAGTTCGCCATCGACCAGGCGTCGCGTTCCGTCAGCAGATCGCTCATGTCTCACCCTCTCACCTGACTTGCGTCCAGCTTAGCCAGGGGATAGCGTCGTAGCTAACTTCTGAAATCGTTAGTCAGCCGAGGGCGTCCGCGCCTTGGGAGGAATCATGGACATCGGCAGCGCAACCGCTCTGGTCACCGGAGCCAACCGCGGGCTCGGCAGGGCCCTCGCGCAGGAGCTGGTCGCGCGCGGTGCGACCGTCTACGCCGGGGCCCGACAGCCCGACCAGGTCGATCTGCCCGGCGTGAAGGCGATCCGGCTCGACATCACCGACCCCGCCTCCGTCGCCGCGGCGGCCGAGCAGGCCCGTGACGTCACCGTGCTGGTCAACAACGCCGGCACCTCGACCGGTGCCGATCTGCTCACCGGCAGCTGGGACGCCGTCCGACTGGAGACGGAGACCCACTACCTGGGCACCCTGCGCATGATCCGGGCCTTCGCCCCGGTCATCGAGGCCCGGGGCGGCGGGTCGATCCTCAACATCCTGTCCGTCCTGTCGTGGATCAACCTGCCCACCGTCGGCGCCTACTCCGCAGCCAAGGCGGCGGAGTGGAGCATGACCAACGCACTGCGCCAGCAGCTTGCGCCGAAGGGCATCACCGTCGCGGGACTGCACGTCGGCTACATGGACACCGACATGGCCCGCGATGTGACCGCACCCAAGAACGACCCGGCGGACGTCGCGCGCACGGCCGTGGACGGCATCGCCACCGGCGCCCACGAGATCGTCGTCGACGACCTCAGCCGCCGGGTGCAGGCGGGCCTCGCCGGAGGCGTCGCGGCCCTCTACCCGCAGCTCGGCTGACACACGGGGAGAGGGCGACGCCGCCGAGGACCGCTATCCGGCGAGTGTCTGCGTGCCCAGCACGGTGAGCAGCGCCAGGCGCTCGGCGTCCTCGGTGCCCGGCTCGGCCGTGTAGACCATGATGCGCAGATCGCTGCCCGCCACGGTGAGCACGTCGCAGTCCAGCGTCAGGGCGCCGACGTGCGGGTGGTCGATGATCTTGCGCGCGGCCTCGTGGCGGCCGACGGCTCCGGAGTCCCACAGCTCGGTGAACCGGTCGCTGCTCGTCCGCAGATCCCCGATCAGCCGTCGCAGGCGCTGGTCGGCCGGATAGCGGGCGGCGGCCGCACGCAGATCGGCCACCAGGGCCGCCTCGAAGGCACGCAGCGACTCCGGGGTGTGCCGGGCGCGGCTGCCCGGTCCGACGAAGTGCCGCCACACGCTGTTGCGCTCGTTGCCCCGCCAACCGGACGGGTCACCCATCAGGGCCGCGTACGGCGGATTGGCCATGAGCAGCGTCCAGGTCGCGTCGTACACGGCGACCGGCGTCCCGGTGAAGCGGTCCACCATCCGCTGGACGCTCGGGGTCAGATACGTGGGGACCGTGTCCGGGCCGGGTGGGACCAGTCCCGCGAGACGGAAGAGGTGGGCGCGCTCGTCGCCCGACAGCCGCAGGGCCCGGGCGAGGGCGTCGACGACCTGCGTCGACGGGTTGGAGGCGCGGCCCTGTTCGAGGCGCGTGACGTAGTCGACGGAGATGCCGGCCAGCATGGCCAGCTCCTCACGGCGCAGCCCCGCCGCACGCCGCTGCCCGCCCGCGGGCAGCCCCGCCACCTCGGGCGAGACCCGGTCGCGCCAGCGGCGCACCGCCCTGCCGAACTCCGCCGTCGCCATGCCGACCAGTGTGCCCCCGCGCCGCCCGGTGTGCCTGGTACCAGTAGTCCCAGGAACACGGGACGCCTGGCTGACCGCGCCGCCCGCCCGGAACCTTGGGGGCATGACGACAACACTGATCACCGGGGCCAACAAGGGCCTCGGACACGAGACCGCCCGTCGGCTGCTCGCCGCCGGCCACACCGTCTACATCGGCAGCCGGGACGCCGACCGCGGACGCCGCGCCGCCGAGCGCCTGGGCGCGCGGACGGTCCTCATCGACGTCACCGACGACGCGTCCGTCGCGGCCGCCGCCAAGGCCATCGAGGCCGACGGCGGACTGGACGTGCTGGTCAACAACGCCGGCATCGAGTTGCGCGGCGAAGCCAACACGGTCACCGACGCCGCGGGAACCACCGCCGACCTGATGCGGCGCCTGTTCGAGACCAACGTCTTCGGGCTCGTGCGCGTCACCCACGCGTTCCTGCCCCTGCTGCAGCGGTCCACCGCGCCGGTCGTGGTCAACGTCAGCAGCGGCCTGGGCTCGCTCACCCGAGTCGCCACCCCGGGCACGCCGGCGTACGCCTACCCCGGTGTCGCCTATCCGACGTCGAAGGCCGCGGTCAACATGATCACCGTGCAGTACGCAAAGGCGTTCCCGAACATGCGGATAAACGCGGTGGAGCCCGGCTACACCGCGACGGACCTGAACGGCAACACGGGCACGCAGACCGTCGAGGAGGGCGCCGAGATCATCGTCCGGATGGCACAGGTCGGGCCCGACGGCCCCACTGGAGGGTACTTCGACGCTGCTGGACCTCTTCCCTGGTGAGTGCGCGTCACCTTGCCGGTGCCCTGGAGACCGGCCGACTCCGGGGCACCGCCCGCGCGGGAGATCTGAACTCCTCGACAAGACGGCCGTTCCCGCCTCCGGGCAAGACGGCGGCCGTCCACCTTTTGTGCAATCGTGGCCGGTGCTTTGCTGCCCTACCGTTGTCCTGCTCTGCCACTCGTGCCTAGCCTCGCCTGCGGACTGCGGGAGGGTCGTCATGCTGAAGACCGTCAGAGACCAGGCAGCCGGGCTCACCAAGGACCAGCGCCATGCCTTCGTCGCCGCCTATCTGGGCTGGGCGATGGATGCCTTCGACTACTTCCTGGTGGTTCTCGTCTACAGCGAGATAGCCAAGGATTTCGACGTCTCCCTCACCGACATGGCCTTCCTCACCACCGTCACGCTGGTGATGCGTCCGGTCGGTGCCGCGCTGTTCGGCCTGTGGGCCGACCGTCGCGGTCGCCGCATCCCGCTGATGACCGATGTGGTCTTCTACTCGATCGTCGGCTTCGCCTGCGCCTTCGCGCCGAACTACACCGTGCTGCTGGTGCTGCGCCTGCTGTACGGCATCGGAATGGGCGGCGAGTGGGGTCTGGGCGCGGCACTGGCCATGGAGAAGATCCCGGCGGCCCGGCGCGGTTTCTGGTCGGGCCTGCTGCAGAGCGGGTACTCCCTGGGCTACCTGCTCGCCGCCGTCGCGTTCTTCGTCATCGAGCCCGCCTTCGGCTGGCGGGGACTGTTCGCCTTCAGCCTGCTGCCCGCCCTGGTCGCGCTGTGGGTGCGTACCAGGGTCGAGGAGAGCGAGGTGTGGGAGAAGAGCGTCCGGCTCAACCGCACCCCCGCGTACCAGGTGTTCAAGAACCCGGCGGTGCTGCGGCGCTTCCTGTACCTGGTGGCGCTGATGACCGCCTTCAACTGGATGTCGCACGGCACCCAGGACATCTACCCGACCTTCGTCAAGAAGGGTCTGGGCCTGTCCGCGAACACCTCGATCGCCATCGCCGTGGTCTACAACATCGGCGCCATCCTCGGCGGTGTGCTGCTCGGCGCCTACTCCGAGCGACTGGGTCGCCGCCGTACGATCATGATCGCGGCGACCGGCGGCCTGCTCGTCGTGCCGTTCTTCGTGCTGTCCACCAGCGTCGGCTGGCTGATGCTGTCCTCCTTCCTGATGCAGGTGTGCGTGCAGGGAGCCTGGGGCGTCATCCCGGCGCACCTGACCGAGATGAGCCCGGACTCCATCCGGGGCTTCTACCCGGGCGTCACCTACCAACTCGGCAATCTGATCGCCGCCCTCAACCTGCCGATCCAGGAGGCCCTCGCCGGACGCCACGGCTATCCGGCGGCGATGGCATGGACCATCCTGCCGACCCTGGCCGTGGTCATCCTGCTGAGCGCGGTCGGCAAGGAGGCCAAGGGCATCCGGTTCGGCACCACCGGCGCGCAGACCCCGGCCGACTCGGCGGCCGACGCCCCGCGCCGGCCCTGACGCGCAGGCGCATGCACACGGCGCCGGGCCCGCGCCGCCGTCGCCGCCGGGCGCGCCGCAGAGTCACCGAAGGCGCCCGCGCACGGCCTTTCGACACGCCCGATGGCCTTGACTTCGAGAACACTCGAAGATCTAGTGTCGCCAGGGTCGAGGACGTCGCGGGTGACTGTGAACGGAGACGGACATGCACGTGGGCGTGCACATCAACCGGTTCGACCACCCGGAGGGCGGCGGCGCGCTGCGCGACGAGCTGGCCGCCGCGGGTGCCGCGGCGGAGGCGGCAGGCGTGAGCTGGCTGTCGGTCATGGACCACTACTTCCAGATGGAGTTCAACGGCGGAGCCGAGGCGCCCATGCTGGAGGCCTACACCACGCTCGGATACCTGGCCGCCCGGACCTCCACGGTGCGGCTCGGCGCACTGGTCACCGGGGTCACGTACCGTCATCCCGGACTCCTCGCCAAGATCGCCACGACCCTTGACGTGCTGTCCGGCGGCCGGGCCACGCTGGGGATCGGGGCCGCCTGGTACGACCGCGAGCACCATGGCCTGGGCGTGCCGTACCCGTCGCTGGCGGAACGCTTCGAGCGGCTCGAGGAAACCCTGCGCATCTGCCTGCAGATGTGGGATCCGGAGAACAACGGTCCGTTCGAGGGCCGGTACTACCAGCTGGCCGAGACGCTGTGCGTGCCGCCGCCGGTGAGCTCCCCGCGCCCGGAGATCCTGGTCGGCGGCGGGGGCGAGAAGAAGACGCTGCGGCTGGTCGCCCGCTACGCGGACGCCTGCAACCTGTTCGCCACCACCCCGGAGGAGGTGGCGCACAAGCTCGACGTGCTGCGCCGCCACTGCGACGACGCCGGCCGCGACTACGACATCATCCGCAAGACGGTGACGTACTCGGGAGAGCCGGCCACCGTCGGCGACGTGGACGGCTTCACCAGCGACATCTCCGGCTACACCAAGCTCGGCATCGACACGGTGATCCTCGCGCCCCGCACGGGCACCACATCGCCGTGGATGGAGACCTTCGTGGCTCCCGCCGTGCGACGGCTGGCCGAGCTGGACTGAGGCGTCGGCGGACGTCGGGAGCCGTGCGAAAGCCGTACGAACCCCGGGCGTTGGGCCGTATGCGTTCCGGTCGTGGGACCGGCGGTACTCGACCGGGCACCGGACGGCACGGGCGACCCCGGACAGAAGGGGCGGGACGGCGTGTGACCTCCCCAGGAACACGCCGCCCCACCACCTGCGCCTGAGCGGCTACCCGCGCTGGTCTCGTTCATTCCTCCCCCTGGGCATCATTTGAACGCCCGTACGCTTCGCCCCTCGGAGGTTCAGTTGCCGCTGGACGCCGCTTCCTGGTAGAGGTTCTGGACGCTCTGGCCGAAGGCGACGCTGTAGGAGACGTCGGCGCTGTCGCCGCCCTGCTCGTAGCCGCCGATGACTCCCATGACCGTGCCCGGGCTGTCGCCCGTGACCCAAGGGCTGCCGCTGGTGCCGCCGGTCATGCCGGTGCAGTAGATCTCGTTCTGGGTGCTGCTGAACGAGGAGATGTGGTTGGTACAGGTCACCGGGTCCTGTGACGTCGCCGGGTAACCGGTGAGGGTGACACGACCGCCCGTACCCTCGCCGATGCCCAGGGTGTAGCCGCCGACCACCGACTGGATCGTGCGCCCGTCGAGTGGTGCGACCACGGCGAACGCCACATCGTCGTCCGGGCTGGAGTCGTCCGTCCACGCGGCGTCGACGACGACGCGCTGCAGATGCCACACACCGTAGGGAGCGACACCGTCGTGGTACGCGGGGACGAAGACGTCCGACGTGGAGCCGAGGCAGTGCGCTGCGGTCACGATCAGGTCCTCGCCAGGGCTGTTCACCACGCTCGCCGTGCAGTGATGCGACCCGCTCAAACCGCTGCTGTCGAACAACGCCCCTACTTGCCGGGGCACTTGGGGACCCGTGACCGTCCGTGAGACACCCAGGGGAGGCGCCTGGAGAGAGGGGGACGCGGTGGCGTGCGGCGAAGACCCGGCGGAGGCGGCGGAGGGGGTCGGCGAAGCGGTCGCCTTCCGATCGGCGGGGGACGGCGGCTGGTGCCCCCCGCCGCTGGAACGCCGCGGTGAGGTCGCGGTCCCCTTGGCCTTCGCGGCGTTCGCGGCGTTCAGGCCGAGGATCTTGCCGGCGGCCGCGGCGCCGCTGGTGCACCCCACAAGGCATGCGACGACACAACCCAGGATCAACGCCGGTCTGCGATACCGGGCGCGTCCACTGTGTTGCCTGCCGCCGTCCGCCGCCCCCTGCATCGTCATGCGCTCGTCCTCGCTTCCCTCGCCGTCTGCCCCCTGGTACCCCGACTTGCCGCTCCTGTGCAGGAGAATCGGGTCTCCCTGTGATGCCCGGATGGGAGACGGATGGGAATCGGATGAACTCGGCCGTGAGGCCGCCGATCTCGTCCCCGCGCAGGGGAGCCGATCGGGCCGGGTCAGGCAAGAGCGCCCTTCTCGCAGATCTGCCGCGCGACCTCACGCACTTTGATGTTCTTCTCCTGCGAGAAACGGCGAAGCACGTCGAACGCCTGCTCCTCGGTGAGGTGGTGGCTGCCCATGAGGATGCCCATGGCTTCGCCGATCGTGTGGCGCGTGGCGACGGCCTGCTCCAACTGTGCGTGGGTGCGGGCGCTGGAGAAGGCGACCGCGGCGTGGGAGGCCAGCAGCCACCCGGCGGTCTCGCTGGCCTCGGTGAACGCGCCAGGCCGGCGGGAGTAGAAATCCAGTGCGCCGAGGTCCTCGTCCTCGGTGAACAGCAGGAAGCCCATGATGCTGCCCACCCCCAGCTCGCGCACCTGTGGGGCGTAGGCGGGCCAGCGTGCATGCTCCTCGGTGACGTCGGCGATGCGGAAGACCCTCTCGCCTTCGCGGGTGCGCGCGGCGTCGAAGCAGGGGCCCTCCTGGAGGCGTTCCTGAAGCCGGTCGCTGTGGAGGACCAGGTCGTCGGTGGGGGCCAGCGACAGCACCCGTTTGCCCTGCAGGAGCAGGATGCCGGCCGCGTCGCATCCCTCCACCAGCTCGATGGCCGAGGCGGTGATCCGCTCCAGGGTGGCGTCCACCGAGTCCTGAGCGAGCAGGTCCCGCGCCATGGAGGCCATCTGCTGCGCGAACGTACGCCAGTCCATACCGCCCTCCAGGCTGTCGATGACTTCGGCGCGCCCCCGGCCGGCCGCGGATCCGGGCCGGACACCGCAGTGACGAGCACCGGCTCCGGCAGTGCCCGCATCACGCCCTCTCCCGCCACACTAGAGCGTCCGCCTGGCATAACGCCGTCTCCCCGGCGCGCCCCGGTTCGCGTCGCACCGGGGGGCCGGAGTGCTCTCCAGGTCTGCATCGGTGGCGATCTCCGAGGGTCGGCGCGCACCGGTGACCGCATGCGCGTGATCATCGGCGACGTCAGAGGAAAGGGACTGGCCGCGGCCGGGGAGGCGGCCACGCTGCTCGGCGCGTCGGCTGGTGCCGTCGGCTCACCGGTCCGAGGCGGTGGCCGCTTCGGCGCAACACCGGCCAGGTGGGAGCGTGCCTGTCACGCGTCCAAGGCGGCGCGGAGGGTGGGGTGGAAGTCGATGAGGGAGTCGAGACCGACCAGCTGCAGGACGCGCAGGACGGGTTGCCGAACGCCGGCCAGGCGCAGCCAGCCGCCCTCTCCGTGGGCCTGCTGGGCGGCGATGAGGGCGGTGATGCCGCCGGAGTCCAGGAAGGTCACGCCGCTGAAGTCCGCGACGGTCCGCGGCGCGGCCGTGCCGGAGGGAGGCGTCAGGGCCTGACGGAGAGAGCTGACGGTGTTGTGGTCGATCTCGCCTTGCACCGTGACCACGGTGACTCCGTCGACGAGAGCGCTGGTGATCGACAGGCGGTTCGGTTCTGCCAGTTCGTCGGTGTCTGTCACACGTCCCTCGACAACGCTCGGTGATCTTCAAGCCAGTGCTTCCCCGCAGATGCTGCCCCAAGATGCTACGGGGGATGCTCTCGAGGAGCCGCCACTTGTGTGCGGCAGGTCTGTACGGCCCGGGAGTGGGTATACGCGGCCGTGTGAACGGGGTAGCGAAGGTGATTCGGATGGAACCAGATGTCCTCGGGGAGGACCGGATAGCGCCACAGCGTGAGTATGTGCACATCACGGCCGCCTTGGAGGGCGATGGTGCCTGCATCGCCGAGGCCCGCCATCTGGCGGCCGACTTTCTCGCCCGGGCGGAGGCCGTCCATGGGGTGCCCGTGCCGGAGCGCACGGTGGATCTGACCCAGCTGGTGGTCAGCGAGCTGGTCACCAATGCCCGGAAGTACGCACCCGGTCCCGTGCTGCTGGAGGTGCGGATCGCCGACGGGGCGGTGGAGGTGGAGGTCTGGGACAGCGATCCGGTGCTGCCGGTGGCCCGGGCGGCCGACCCCGGCCGGGTGGGCCAGCACGGCTTGGAGATCGTGATGGCCGTCGTGCAGGGGTTCGAGGCACGACGGGAACCGGTCGGCAAGCGCATCACCGCCAGGATCGCCCTGCCGGACGAGCCGGTCGCCGACATCGTCGGACGTCACGCCCGATAGGCCCGATCACCGCCCCGGCCTGCCCCCGGGTCGCACCGTCGGCCGGAGTGGCGCCGGCAGAGCGCCGCCGGCCATCGCCCCGGCGCCCGGCTGCTCAGTGGCCGCCTTACGTCCGCCCGCGGCTGTACACACTCCATGGCCGGCCGCGGGATTCCACCGACCAAGGTCCGACCACGGAGGGCAGCCGTCCCGCAGGCCCGGGTGCACGCCGGGCCTGCGGGACGGCCGGCCCGGCGGCACGCCGCACGGTGTCGGACGCCTGGGAGGGGTACTCGGCACGAACCGGCGTCCGCAGGCGGGGGAGGACCACAGGCAGTGATACGGGAGACGGAACCGCTCCGCGATTCCGTCGGACGGGGCGGTCATGACCAAGGCCACTGATGATGCGGTCGAGATCCATTTCATCGGCAACGCAACTGTCCTGCTCCGCTACGGGGAGCTGACCCTCCTGACGGACCCCAATCTCCTGCACCGCGGCGAGTACGCCTACCTCGGGTACGGGCTGGTGAGCCGCCGCCTCACCGAACCGGCCCTCGATGCCGCCGCACTGCCGCGCCTCGATGCCGTGGTCCTCTCCCACCTCCACGGAGACCACTGGGATCGCAGGGCCCGACGGCACCTCGACCGTTCCCTCCCCGTCGTCACCACCCCCCACGCCGCGCGCCGCCTCAGGACCGTGCACGGGTTCCGCCGGGCGGGAGGACTGCGGACCTGGCAGAGCTGTACGCTCGGGCGCGGTGACGACCAGGTGCGCATCACCGCGTTGCCCGGCCGGCACGCAGGCAACCCGGTGCTGCGCCGCCTGCTTCCGCCGGTGATGGGCAGCATGCTCGAGTTCGGTCCCCCGCGCGGACCTGTCCGGCTGCGGCTGTACGTGTCGGGAGACACGCTCCTGTTCGACGGGCTCGACGCCATCGCCCAGCGCTTCCCGGCCGCCGATCTCGCCGTGCTGCACCTCGGCGGCACCCTCCTGCCGGGTGGCTTCCTGGTGACCATGGACGGCGCGCAGGGAGCGGAACTGGCCCGGCGTCTCCAGCCCCGCCTGCTCCTGCCCGTCCACTACGGCGACTACACGGTGATGCGCTCGCCGCTCGCGGACTTCCTCGCCGCGATCGCGCACGCGGGGCTGGGTGATCGGCTCGTCCGCTGCCGTCATGGACAGCGAGCGCGGGTGAGCGCGGCGAAGGACGAGGCTCCTGCCGTCTTCTGACGCGGCGTCGTTCAGCGACCGGCCGGTGGCTGGATGTAGTCCTCCAGGCGCGCCACGGCGAATCCCTGCTCCTGGATGCGCTCGAGGAGATTGCGGAACATCTCCGTCATGCTCGCGCCCTTGAGCTCCTTCGGACCCCGGAAGTGGGCCAGGATGATGTCCCCGGGGCGCAGCTTCTTGTCCGCCTCCTGGTACTGCATGTTCTTGATCTGCATGGACTCCCGCCACCAGACGATCGCCCGCGGCCCGCACTCACCCACCGCGATCCGGGTGTTGAGGTTGTACGCGCCGTAGGGCGGGCGGAACAGCAGGGGCGCGGTTCCGTACTGCTGGGTGAGGATCTTCTGGTTGCCGCAGACCTCTTCCTTCTGCCGGGCCGGCGGGAGGGTGTTCATCACCGGGTGGTGCAGGGTGTGGTTCTGTATGTGGTCACCCATGGCCTGCAGCGGCTTGAAGTACGCGTAGTCGGACTTTATGGCGTCGTTCGTCAGGAACAGCGTGATCGGGACCTTCAGGTCCCGCATCATCTGTATGAACCTGGGGTCCTTCTCCTGGCCGTCGTCGACGGTGATGAAGACGACCTTCTGCGAGGTCGGTATGTGGGTGAAGACCGGGACTGTTCCGGTGGCGGAGAGTTTCACGGGCTTGTCGACCGGAGGCTCGGGGGTCGCGGGCAGCGGTGTCAGGCCCCACTTGTGCCAGGCGTCGGCGGCGGCGCGCGGCGTGCTGCTTGCGCTGCCCCCGGTGGGGGCGGGCTGCGACGACGTGGGGGCCGCTCCGACCCCCTGTGCGTCGCCCGCGCCGCAGCCTCCGACGGTCAGGGCCGCCACGACCGCTCCCGCCAGTGTCCCGTGGAACCTGCCCCGCCCGCCGCGCCGCTTCACCGCGCGTCCCCCCACACCTGCCGTGTCCTCACTGCCTGTCGCTGTGTATGAGTACCTGGCGGCACGAGCGGTTCCTTCAACGCCGGGGTTCGTCCGGAGACCGGCCGGGGCCGTCGGCCCGGCCCCGGCACCTTTGGGAGGCAAGGGCAGCCACTCGACCGGGGCTCGGCGAGCGAGCTGAGCAGGGGGCGAGCGACGCCGGAGGAGGAGTCGGCCCCGCGTGAACGTCCCGTTCAAGGGCGTTTTCCCAGGTCAGGGAGATGGCGGCCATGTTGGAGGCTCCGGCGCGGACACGAGCGCGCGCGGTGGGCGGCGGCGGGAATGCGTGAGCGGGTCCGCTTGTTGCAGGAGGCAGCTGACATGCTCGGGCCAAATGTCCGGGGTGTGAGCGAAAGGAGGACCTCATGGCACGCACCAACGCGCGTCCCGTCGTCAGGCTGAAGTCGACAGCCGGGACCGGTGTCACCTACGTGACGCGCAAGAACCGTCTCAACGACCCCGACCGGCTCGTCCTGCGCAAGTACGACCCGGTGGTCGGCCGGCACGTCGACTTCCGAGAGGAACGCTGAACCACGCCTCCGCCCCCTGGGCGGTGGACCACGAGGAGGTACACCCCATGAGGCCCGACATCCACCCCGACTCCCGCCCGGTCGTCTTCCGCGACCGCGCCGCGAACGCCTCGTTCCTCATCCGCTCGACCGCGCACTCGGCCCGGACGACCGAATGGGAGGACGGCCGCATCTACCCGCTGATCGACGTGGAGATCTCGTCGGCCAGTCACCCGTTCTACACCGGCACCTCGCGCGTCGTGGACACCGCGGGCCGCGTCGAGCGTTTCGAACGCCGCTACGGCCGCGCGGCGGCGGCCCGCCACTGACCGCGGCCGCGGTTCCGGTTCCGCGCAGAAGGAGAGACCCGTCATGAAGGTGCGCAAGTCCCTGCGCTCACTGAAGTCGAAGCCCGGCGCCCAGGTGGTCCGGCGACGCGGCGTGACCTTCGTCATCAACAAGAAGGACCCGCGCTTCAAGGCCCGCCAGGGCTGACCGCCTGCCACGGAGAGAACGATCGGCCCGGCCCGCAGCGGGCCGGGCCGATGCGCGTTCCGGGGCGTGGCCCGGCCGGGCGCTGGCGGACCTTCCGCGTCGACCGGATCCCCCCGCGCATTCCCCACCGCGTGCCCAACCGCCGCCCGAGGTGCCCGGCTGATCCAGGGGCTCCGGGGGTCCCCCGAACGCAGGCTCTCGATCCGTTACGGACGGGAATGGGCTGATCGGGGGAGCGCGGGCGGCACGGCGGTCCGGAGCGTCTGGCGTGGTGGGCGGCTTCCCCGCTGGCCAGGGCGCGGTGGGAGCGGAGGCGGATCCGCGGTCCTGGTTCCCGAGCGGGTCATTGGCACCTACAAGGGAGCGTTACGGATATGTCGGCGTTTTGTAACGCGAACGGTGTGGTTGATCTCGCGGCGATGAAGCCCGCCAGAGTGGCGGCCTCGGCACCCAGCCGGGATCTCGGATGCACACCGGCCCCGATCGGGGGGTGTGCGCAACGCCAGAAGGGACAGCTCCATGTCTGTTTCTCGTACCGCTCTTCGGCTCATCGCCGCGTGTGTGGCATCGGGCGCCCTCGTGGGAGCGGCCGCCCTGCCCGCCCTCGCCGACGGAGGCAGTCACGTCCGTGAGCAGGGGAGAAGTTACGCTCACAGCGACCGCCTCGACACCGTCCGCGACCACGACCGCGGTTACAGGCACGGCCACGGCCACGGCCACGATCACTTCCGCGGCTGGGACCGGGACTACGGCCGTCACCACGGCTGGTACGGCGACCGTCACCACGACCGTCGTCTGGGTGACTGGCTTCGCGACCACGGCCGGCACCACGGCTGGTACGGCGAGCGGCATCACGGCCACCACCCGCACCACCGCTAGGACATGACGCCACCTGGGCCCGCGGGGGTGTGGTGGGCGACTCGCTCATCGACAGCCGGTCAGGCGGGCCCAGGCGGGGGATCGCGATCGAGACAGACCTGTGAGCCGAGGGAGAAGAGGGGCACCCGTGGGGTGACCTCGTGCCGGGCGTCGGCGGCGGGTGTCGGTCGGGTGCACTGACGGGAGTGATGGGACATGGCGGACGTCGACGCGTTCATGAGCCGGCTGAACCCCGAGATGTGCGTCGTCACGGCCGCGGCGGGCGAGGAGCGGTCGGGGTGTCTGGTCGGCTTCTCCTCGCAGTGCTCCATCCGGCCGGTGCGGTTCGTGGTGTGGCTGTCCAAGGTCAATCACACCTATGGCGTGGCCCGCGACGCGGAATGCCTCGCCGTCCATCTGCTGACCAGCGACCAGCACAAGCTGGCGGCTCTGTTCGGCGGGGAGACGGGCGACGAGGTCGACAAGTTCTCGCAGGTGCGCTGGACGCGGGGGCATGGTGGGGCGGTCGTCCTGGAGGACGCGGCGGCCTGGTTCGTCGGCACCGTCGAGCGATGCGTCGACGGTGGCGATCACGTCGGCTTCGTCCTCGAACCAGTGCAGTGCGGTCGGCGGGCCGACGGCCCCTTGCTGCGGCTCGGCGACGCCCTCCACATCAGTCCCGGTCACCCGGTGGACTGACCGTCCCGGCCGTTCTGCCGACGAAAAAGTTGAGCCGACAGGTGTCAACTTCTCGGTGGGTGCGGTATATCGGAAGTGAAGAAGGAGAAGCGGAACAGCAGGAGTACGCACGAAGGAGGGATGCAGATGCTGATGCGGACGGATCCCTTCCGCGAGTTCGACCGGCTCGCCGAACGGGTCTTGGGCACGGCCGCCCGCCCCGCCGCCATGCCGATGGACGCCTGGCGCGAGGGTGACACGTTCTGTGTGGAGCTGGATCTGCCGGGCGTGACGCCGGAGTCGATCGACCTCGACGTCGAACGCAACGTCCTGACCGTGAAGGCCGAGCGCAAGCCGGCGTACGGTGAGGACAGCGAAATGGTGATCATCGAGCGGCCTGCGGGGACGTTCAGTCGGCAGCTGTTCCTCGGCGAGACCCTGGACACCGAGCGGATCGACGCCTCCTACGAGGCGGGCGTCCTGAAGCTGCGGATCCCGGTCGCCGACCAGGCGAAGCCCCGGAAGATCGCCGTCAGCGGCGGCGGTGAACGCAGGGAGCTCAAGAGCTGATCCGAGGCGAACTCCCTTCGCCGGTCACAGCGGCAGGGTCCGGACGGCGAGCCCGGACCCTGCCGTCATGCTCGTCACGCTCCCGGTCAGGTCAGTGCGCGCGCTGAGGCGCCGGGCCGTGTGTAAGCCTGTCGCGGGCTGAGAGGCCCGTGATCGCCTGTGCAGATGACGACGGCTTCCAGGGGTTCGCCGCAGTCGCGGTGGCGGACCTCCAGGGGCGGTCCCTCCGGGTCCGCCGTGTAGCGGTCGCCCCACTGTTTGAGCGCGATCATCACGGGCCACAGATCCCAGCCCTTGCGTGTGAGCCGGTATTCATGGCGGGTGCGGTGGCCCGGCTCGCGGTACGGGACGGTGACCAGGATCCCGGCCGCGACCAGTTTGCGCAGCCGGTCCGACAGGACCGCATCGGACAGCCCCACGTGGCGGCGGAAGTCGTCGAAGCGGCGCACGCCGTTCATGGCGTCGCGCAACACCAGCAGCGACCACTTCTCGCCGATCAGGTCCAGGGTGCGCTGGACCGTGCAGTTCTCGGGGCTCGTCTCCAGCCAGGTCATAGGGCCATCGTAGGCTGGCTTCGCCATTGACAGCCAGGTGTGGCGCTGGCTAACTTTCCTTTCTGAAGCCAGCACGGGGAAGGAAGCGCTCATGACGAGGTCACGCACGTTCGAGTGGAAGGACCCCAGCGTCTCCGCTGCCGCGGTCGGGCAGGAGAGCGGGCTCGACTTCCTTCGCAGCGTGCTCAGCGGGCGTCTGCCTGCCCCGCCCATCGCCGCGACCCTCGGCTTCACCCTGGAGGAGGTCGAGTTCGGCCGTGCCGTCTTCGCCCTGGAACCGGGGGAGGAGCACTACAACCCCATCGGCAGCGTCCACGGCGGCGTCTACGCCACCCTGCTCGACTCGGCCGCCGGTTGTGCCGTGCAGTCCGTCCTCCCGACAGGCATGGGCTACACCTCGCTCGACCTGAGTCTGAAATTCCTGCGCCCGATGACCGTCGACACCGGCAAGGTCCGCGCAGTCGGCACCGTCCTCAACCACGGCCGCCGTACGGCCCTCGCCCAGGCGGAGCTGTTCGACCCCCAGGACCGCCTGCTCGCCCACGCCACCAGCAGCTGCATGCTCTTTCCCGTCACCCCCAGTTAGAGCCTCGGCGGTCGGCAAGCGCACGGTGAGCGCGCCGTCGGGCGCGCCGCCCGGGCGCTTCGTTTCGAGTGCGGCTCCTGGTGATCGCGGAGGCCCCTCCGGGCCGATGAGGCCCAGGGGTCGCGCTCGTATGGCTTTGCCCGGGCGGACCCGTCACCCTGAAGGCGGGCGGACACCTCGTCGAGTGGAGGTGCGCGGGCACGTGCGTACACCTGGCCGAACCCGGCTCCCTCCGGCCGCAGCGTGGCTGCGTGCCCGCGATCCCGACCTGGCCGCGACCCGTCGCGCCGGGCGCACCGCGATCGTCATGCCCGCGCTGTTCGCCCTGTGCGGCCAGGTGATCGGGTCGCCGACGATGGCTGCCTTCGCCGCGTTCGGCTCGTTCTCGATGCTGCTGCTCGTGGATTTCAGCGGCCCGATGGTGCAGCGACTACGGGCGCACCTGGGTCTCGCGGTGGCCTGGGCGGTACTCGTCTGCCTGGGCACGCTCGTCGCGCACCAGACCTGGCTCGCGGTGACCAGCATGGTGGTGATCGGCTTCCTGGTGCTGTTCGCCGGGGTGGTCAGTTCCGTTCTCGCCGGCACGTCGACCGCCCTTTTGCTGGCCTTCGTCCTCCCCGTGACGTCCCCGGTGCCGCTGTCGCAGCTGCCCGCCCGGCTCGCCGGAGCGGGTCTGGCAGCGGCCGCAGCCATGATCGCGGTCTGTCTTCTATGGCCTCGGCCCACCATTGATCCGCTCAGCGCGCCGGCGGCCCGCGTGTGCCGCGCGGCGGCGGCGCAACTGCGCACGGACGCCTCTCTGCTGGCCGGCGGCCCGGACGCGCCCAGCGGCACGAAGTGCCGGGCCGTCGCCGACGAGGCCGCGACCGCGGCGGCCGACCTGCGCGGTGTCTTCGACGCCACCCCCTACCGGCCCACAGGCCTGTCCGTCGGCTCCCGTGCCGTCGTTCGCCTGGTCGACGAACTGACCTGGCTCAGCAGCATCCTGGCCGACAGCGCACCCCCGCTCGACGACCGCCCGGCCTGCGACGTCGACGCCCGTGCCGTACGTCGTGCCGCCGCCGCGGTTCTGGACGAGGCGGCCGACCTGCTCGACGCGCCGCGCAACGCTCCGGACGGGTTGCGCACCGCGGCCGGCGACCTGCGTGCGGCCATGGCCCGGATGGAGCGCAACGCCACTGCACGACTGCCCGTCCACCACGCGGGAGCCGGTACGCCCGCACAGGTGCACCCCGTCATCGGGGCCCTGGACCTGTCCTTCCGTGCGCAGGAGCTGGGTTTCGCGACGCTCCAGATCGCCGACAACGTCGACCTGGCCTCGGCCGCCGAGCGCCGCAGCTGGCCCGAGCGTCTGCTCGGGCGCGAGCCCGGTGCCGTCGCCAGACCGCTGGTCGCGGCCCGCGAGCGGGCCGCCGCGCACCTTCAGCCGCAGTCCGTCTGGTTGCACAACAGCCTGCGGGGCGCGATCGGCCTGGGCATCGCGGTCGCTCTTGCGGACCTGATCAGCGTCCAGCACTCCTTCTGGGTGCTGCTGGGCACCCTGTCGGTGCTGCGTTCCAACGCCCTCAACACCGGACAGAACGCGCTCCGCGCCGTCGGCGGCACGATCGCGGGATCGATCGTCGGGGCCGGACTGCTCCAGCTCATCGGACAGCACGGCACGGTGCTCTGGTTCTTGCTGCCGTTCGCCGTCCTCCTGGCCGGCATCGCCCCCGCGGTCATCTCGTTCGCCGCCGGTCAGGCCTCCTTCACCATCACCCTCGTCGTCCTGTTCAACATCGGCCAGAACCCCGACTGGCACATCGTGCTGCTGCGCATCGAGGACATCGTGATCGGCTGCGCCGTGAGCGTGCTGGTCGGCCTGTTCTTCTGGCCACGCGGCGCCGCGGCGGCCGTGGAGCGGGCCCTCGCCGAGGCGTACACGGACAGCGCCCGTTATCTGGCGGGCGCTGTCGAGTACGCCGTCGGCCGCTGCGGCGGCGGTGTCCCGTCGGCGGAGTTCGCGCTGCAGGAGGGTCGCGAGGCCGCCGCCGCGGCGCGACGGCTCGACGACGCCTTCCGCACCTACCTCGCCGAACGCGGGCAGAAGCCGGTGCCGCTCGCAGACATGACCACCCTGGTCACCGGCATCGTCGGACTGCGCCTCGCCGCGGACGCGGTTCTGGGGCTGTGGCAGCGTGCCGCACAACCGCACGGCGAAGCCGATCGGGCGCAGGCACGCCTCGTTCTCCTGAGCGCCGCCGGAAGGGTCTCCGGCTGGTACCGGGACCTGGCCGCCGGTCTGGGCCGGGACGGCTCCGTCCGCGATCCGCTGCCGCGCAACCCCACGGCCGAGGCGCAGTTGGTCGATTCCCTGCGCCGCGACCTCAGCGACGAGCACGGGCGGGCCACGGACACGGCCGTCCGCATCATCTGGACCGCCGACCACCTCGACGCCGCGCGCCGCCTGCAGCCGAGCCTGGCGGCAGCGGCGCGGCCGGGCAGCGCGTCCTGACCGAGGACGAGCCGTTCCGGCTCGGTTCCGCCCTGCGGCCTTCGCCGAAAGCCGGTCCGTCCGGCGGCGGTACCGGCTACAGTCGGCGGGCGGTCGGGTGTTGATCCGAGGGGGGCGGACGATGACCGGAAGCATGATGATGCGATGCCCGGCGCGGACCGGGGTCCGGGTCCGGGCGACCGGCCGGCGACTCCTTGCACTCGCCGTTCCGCGCGCCGTCGGACACCGGCGGCTTCCGACCCGGCAGGCCCCCCGGGGCGCGTTCCTGCGGCGCCGCCCGGCCGGACTTCCGTCCCTGCCAGTGAGGTGGTACCTCGATGAGCATCGTTGACCTCGCCGCGCTCGGCGAGTCCTTCACCCGCGACCCCTACTCCGTGTACGCCCGCTTACGGGCCCAGGGCCCGGTGCACCGCATCCGGATGCCGGAAGGGGGCGCGGAGGCCTGGCTGGTCGTCGGATACGAGGCCGGACGCGCGGCGCTGGCGGACTCCCGGCTCTCCAAGGACTGGAGCAAAGCGTCCCCCTCTCTGCCGCTGGGGGCCGTCTCGTCCGGCCCGCACATGCTCAGGGCCGATCCGCCGGACCACACCCGGCTGCGCAAACTGGTCGCCCGCCAGTTCACCGCGCGCCGGGTGGAGGAACTCGCGCCGCGCATCCAGAAGACGACCGATGCGCTCCTGGACCGGATGCTCGCCGCCCCCGACGGGCGCGCCGACCTCGTCGAGGCACTGTCCTTCCCGCTGCCCATCTCCGTGATCTGCGAACTCCTCGGCGTTCCGGACCTCGACCGCGACTCCTTCCGGAGGTGGTCGAACGATGCGCTCGGCGCCACCGACCCCGAAGAGCGGACAGCCGCGGCGACCGCGATGGCGCGCTACTTGGCCGAGTTGGTGGAGGGCAAGCGGCACCGGCCCGGCGACGACCTCATGAGCGCGCTGATCCACGGTTCGGACGAGGACGGCGACAGGCTGTCCCACGAGGAGCTTCTCGGCATGGCCTGGCTCCTGCTCGTCGCAGGCCACGAGACGACCGTGAACCTCGTCTCCAACGGCGTGCTCGCCCTCCTCACCCATCCCGAGCAGTTGGCCGCCCTGCGCGCCGACCTCTCCCTCATCGACGCCGCGGTCGAGGAGATGCTGCGCTACGACGGCCCGGTGGAGACCCCCACGTACCGCTTCACCACCGAGCCGCTGACCATCGGCGACACTGCCATCCCCGGGGGCGGCGAACTCGTCCTCGTCGCCATGGCCGACGCCAACCGTGACCCCGCGCGCTTCCCCTCGCCCGACCGCTTCGACATCTCCCGTGACGCCCGCGGCCATGTGGCGTTCGGCCATGGCATCCACTACTGCCTGGGGGCGCCGCTGGCCCGCCTGGAGACCCGCATCGCCATCAGGACTCTGCTGGAACGCTGTGGCGACCTCGCCCTGGACATCCACCCGGCAGCGATCACCTGGCGCCCGGGGATGATGATCCGCGGTCCGCGAAGCCTGCCCGTCCGGTTCAGCCGGTAGCCCACCGGTCACCGGGCGCGGGAGAGGAGGGGAGCGGGGTTCCGGTCGCCCTCGGGCCGCCGGTGTGACTCTTGTCATGGCCGACCTCTGTCGTACGGCGACGCCTAGTAGCTCCCCGCCTCCTTCTCATTTGGTGTTCATGTGCCGCCAAGCGGACATTCCTCACCGAGGCTGTGCGGCATTATCGATCATTCCTTCATCCCGGATTTTCCTTCTTTCCTCGCTCCTTTGACGGCGTCACGGAGAATCGGGAATGCGCTGAGCGGGATTTAGCGTGCCCGTCGATGTCTGGCAAGAGTCGCGTTTTCCTACGAGAAAGCCTAGTACTCCGCGCTCATTGCCCTTGTTGCCCCGCCTTCCGAGAATGACCGGGCCGCAGGGCGTCCCGGAATCTACTGCGCCGGCTCCCGTGCAGGTGGCCGGGGTTGGCGTTGCGTACAGCGCACACCGCATGGTTCCGCACGTGGAATTGTCATGCGCCGTAAATGCCGGGGTGCTGCGAGAAGCGATGCCAATACCTAGTGAGGACGGTCGCGTGAGCAAGCACCGCAGGACATTGCACCACCGAAAGGCAGTCATAGCCGCCGTCGCCATCGCCGCCGTCGGCGTCCCGTCCGTCGCCATGGCCTGTGCGGACTCCTACAACGGACGGCCGAACACGCACCGTTCACACCATCACTGGCGCCACAGCTCCGGCAGTGCCGCGAAATGGCACCGGGCGAAGACGACCGGGAGTCCGGCGCCCCAGGTCAAGGCGAGCCCTTCGGCGACCACCGCCCCCACCACCCGGCCCACGGCTTCGAGCGCCCCGGCGACCACCGCCCCCTCCACTCGGCCGACGGCTTCGAGTGCTCCGACATCCAGTGCCCCCGCCTCTGCCACGGCGCGCGTCGTCGCGCTCGTCAACAGTGAGCGGGCCAAGGTGGGTTGTGCACCGCTGACCGTCAACTCGAAGCTGGCGAAGGCCGCTCAGGCACACAGCGCCGACATGGCCGCCCACCAGAACATGTCCCACACCGGCTCCGACGGCTCCTCCCCGGGTGACCGGATCACCAGCGCCGGATACTCCTGGAGCTCGTACGGCGAGAACATCGCCTACGGCTACAGCACCCCCGAGAGTGTCATGGCAGGGTGGATGGCCAGCCCCGGACACAAGCGGAACATCCTCGACTGCGGATTCAAGGAGATCGGCGTAGGCCTCGCCCAGCCCGGCTCCTACTGGACGCAGGACTTCGGCACCGCCCGCTGACCACGCCGCCTCGCCGACGACTCACCTGACTCGGCGGGGCGGTGGCGTTCGGCCCGCGCATATCCGGCCGCCCTGTGGGCCCATGACCCAAGGGCGGTCGGATCATCACCACCTGCGGACGGCAGGCGGCCCGTGCCCGGGGTGATCAGGGCCGGGCGCCTGTCTCCACTGCGTCCGGTGCGGTGTCCGGCGATGGCTGCGGCGTCCACTGCGACCGCAGCAGCAGTCGTACGCGGTGGAAGAGGAAGGCAGCCATCGGGAGTTCGACGAAGACGGCGAGCGCGGTGGACGTCCAGACCGCGGACGTGCCCAGGGCGAGCGAGACATCGAACCATGCGTCGCACACCAGGAGCACGGCGGTCGCCAGGGCGGGCAACACCACGGCGCGGTGGCGGCGCATTCCGAGGACCGCTGTCGCCCCCAGTGCCGTGAGGAGCAGTATGTCGAAGCCGACCCAGGTCGTGCGCCATGCGTGGACGCGGTAGTCGGACGGCAGGGTCACTCCCAGTACCACCGTCCAGGGAATCAGTCCCAGTGCCGACACCGCGAGCAACTCGAGGGTGTGCCGTCGGCGCCGCTCGAGCAGAGCGTCCCGGCCGGCCCGTCCCGCAAGTGGCGGGCGCACCGGTCTTGAGACGTCCTCGCAGGGGACGGTCTGCACCGGGTCCTGTGTCGCCCGGCTCATCGGCGCGCCGCTTCCTCGGCGACGACGGGCGAAGGTGCGGGGTACCAGGCCGCGAGGCGCCGCGTGGTGAGCCAGCCGAGACCGGCCAGGAACACGCCGAACACAGCCTCCGGAAGGTGCTGGCTCACCAGCATCACCGCGGCAGCGGAGTCCAGGCCCATCGCCAGAAGGATGAACGCGGCGCGCCGCCAGGCCTGACGCGGTGCGGTGGCTGCCACAGGACGGTCGGGCCGGCGGTGAAAGACGGCCGATGTGCTGTGGCTCATCGCGGCCACCTCTCCTGACCCGTTCGTTCTTGGTCCATGTCAGCCTCCGGAGATCCGAGAGATGACAGGCACAACCGGAGGCATATCTCCTGTTATTCCGGCCGAGGCCGTCAGGGCTGCCCTTCACGGGGTGATGTGCGGCACACCGTCGGGCGGTTCACAGGGCGTTGAGCAGGATGACGTAGACACCGATGCCGATGCCGATGCCGATGCCGGTGCCAATGCCGACGCTGAGGATGGTGCGCCGGCCGAAGCCCAGGTGCACGCCGATGGTGACGGCGACGGCGAGCAGGGCGTACCAGGCGCCGTGCGCGTCCTCGGTCATGGTGCCGTGCAGTGCGGTCACGGCGAGGATCAGCAGAATGCCCGCCGGCATCCATCCCGACAGCTGTCGCACCAGTGCCGAGCCACGCAGTCTGCCGAGCACCGCGAAGGGCACGGCCCGCAGGGCGAGGGTGATGGTGAAGACGGCCCGTAGGGCACCGGGCTCGACGATCGGGCGCCCGCCCGTGGTCAGGCGGTGAGTCCCGCGTCGCGGGCCAGGAGAGCGGCCTGGACGCCGCGATCGGTGTCGCAGTGCCGTGGGTGAAGGACAGGCGCGGCAGGCCGTACTGACCCGGGCGGACCGTGCGCCGACCGAGCCACGAGAGGAACACAACCCGTGGGCGCGTGGCGCAGGCACGTCGGCACGGTGCTGACCGCGACGCTCACGCCCGTGCGTCGAGCGTGGGCGGCTGAACTGTGCCGTGAAGTGGCCCGCTCACCGCCGGATTGCCGCCGAACCGCGCGAGCAGGCCGCCGTCGATCGGCTGCCGACTCCTCGCTATGCGGAAGCCACGACTTGGCCGGACATGACCTGGGGAGGGTTGGGGAGCAGCGACGCGACGTTGTGCCGCACGAAGGCCGCCGCCTTCTCGATCGATTCCTCGACCCCCTCCTCGCTTTCGAAGACAGTGGTCGAGATCATGACTCCGTCTCCGGCGTCGACCCAGTAGTAGGCGAGGAGTCCCGGGATCTGGCGGATCAGCGGCACGAACTCCTCACTCACCCTGCGCCCTGCCTCGGCCGGATCGGTCACCCCTTCGTACCGTCTGACGGCTGCGTACACGCTGTTCTCCTCACGAGTCCGGGGCATCATCACTTGCTGTCCGCAGACGCCGTACCCGTGCGACCCCTGCTCCGCTCGCGAGTCGTTCGTCAATCACCGGAAGGGGCCGACCCGTGGTCCGAATGGCGGCCTTCGCTGTCGCGGTTGCGCCCGACCGACTCGTAGCCGCGGAATCAACGCAACTCCGGCAACACGGAGCGCCGGGCGGCCCGCCCGCCATGGGCGCACTGCCAGGGCAATGCGTGAGGACAGCGTCAGGCGTCGGCGTCTCGGAGGCCGACTGCGTCGTGCTGCCAGAACAGCTCCGAGTACACAAGCGTTCCCGTCATCCACTCCTCGTACGCCGGGAGCCTGAGCACCTGGAAGGCGGCGTCGGGGATACGCAGGGACGGCTTGCGGAAGCCGAGCTCTCCACCGGGCACGAACCCGAAGCGTGCGTAGTAGGCCGGGTCCCCTTCGAGGAAGACAAGGGGAACCGCCCGCTGCGCTAGGATCCGCACACCGCTGCGGACCAACGCCGCCCCCACCCCCCTCCGCTGGTGACTGGGCCTCACGGCCAGCGGGCTGAGCACCTGTACGTCGACCAGGCGCCGTGGTGCATCGAGCAGGCTGCGGCTGAACAGGACGTGTCCGACCACCTGTCCCGCTTCTTCGGCGACCAACGACAACCCGCAGTCAGGGGTCAGCGTGTCCCGCAAGCCGTCCGTCAACTCGCCCACGACAGTCCCGTGATCACCGAACGCCTCCAAGTGGAGGTTCCGAACGGATTCTCTGTCACCAGGCTGCTCTTCACGAAGATCCATAGCTCCTGAGAGTAGGAGACACCGTCCTTACCGGCGAGTGGGTTGACAGCAGGCCAAAGGCCCGGGCGCAGGCAGTTCTGGCGCCCGGACACCCGCCGTCGGCAGGATCCGGCGAGATGGGCTTCTACGGGGGCGTGGGTCGCAAGACCGCTCTGTCCGCCGGTGCGTGAGCCCTCAACGGGACTCCGGTGAGCGTGTGACAGGCGCCTGCCCTGCGGGCAGGGCCACCAGGGTACGGCGAAAGGCCTCGGCCACCGCCGTGTTCGCGATGACGACGACCGCCATGGTCACTGCGGCAACGTGGTGCCCGACTCCGTAGACGGCCGCTGCGCCACCGCCCAGCACGACCGTCTTGACGACCAGAACGAGCGGCAGCCGCGGCCGCCACCGCGCCTTCGGCGCAGCGAACAACGACCAAAGCACGATCGCCGACAGGGGCGTGCCCACTCCGAGCAGGACACGACCGGCCCCGTCCGGCCCGACCGTGAATCCCCACCAACTCAGGCAAGCCGTCGCAGCGAGTTCGAGCAGGAACGCCAGCAACTCGTTGGCGGCGTACCACGGCCACCCATCGACCAGCGTGATCGAGTCGTCTTCTCCAGGCATGAAGTCCTCTCCGGGGGAGGGCGGCAGGACAGCATGGCACGCGCGAAGGGCGTCTCGCAGCAGGCTGTCGAAGCCCACGTACACCGTTGCCGCGCCACAGTCCGGTAACAAGCGGCAGGGCCCAGGCGGCGAGCCCGGGCCCTGCCGTCATGCTCACCGACTCGGCCGGGAGCGGACGTGTGTCCGGTCGACGTCAGGAGCTTGTGAGGATGACGAGTTGCTGGGTCGCTCGGGTCATCGCCACATAGCGGTCGACCGCTCCCTCGACGCCCTTGCCGAACCCCTCCGGGTCGATGAGCACGACCAGGTCGAACTCGAGCCCCTTCGCCAGCTCCGGCGTCAGCGACCGGACACGGGACGTCTCGCGGAACGTGGGGTCGCCGATGACGCAGGCGATCCCGTCGGCATGCGCGACGAACCAGGCGTCGAGGACCGAGCCCAGATCCGAAACCGACCCGTGTACGACGGGGAGGCCGTTGCTGCGGATGGAGGTCGGCACGTTGGCGTCCGGGAGTGCGGCCCGGATGACCGGCTCGGCCTCCGCCATGATCTCTTCCGGCGTCCGGTAGTTGATGCTCAGTGAGGCAAGGTTGATCCGGTCGAACCCGATACGCTCGAGCCGTTCCTGCCACGACTCCGCGAATCCGTGCCTGGCCTGGGCGCGGTCCCCGACGATGGTGAAGCTCCGGGACGGGCACCGGAGCAGCAGCATCTGCCACTCCGCGTCGGTCAGTTCCTGAGCCTCGTCCACGACGATGTGCGCGAACGGGCCCGCGAGCAGGTCGGGTTCGGTCCGCGGCAGCGCGTCCTCGTCGACCAGGCTGTTCTGAAGGTCCTGCCCGGTCAGCATCGTCATCAGCATGCCCTGCCAGTCGTCATCGGTCCTGAGCAGGTTCTCGGTGACCTGGGCCCGGTACTCACGCTCGGCGGCGACCGCGGCCTCCCGCCGGCGCCTGTGCCGGGACGCCTCCGGGTCGCCGAGCCGCTGCCGTGCCGCGTCCAGGAGGGGCAGATCGGACACCGTCCAGGCCTGGGGGTCCGCGCGTTGCAGCGTGCGGACCTCGTCGGGACCGAGCCAGGGAGCGCACATCCGCAGGTAGGCCGGTACCGACCACAGGTCTCCGACGAGGTCAGCCGCCTCGAGCAGCGGCCACGCGCGGCCGAGGGCCGCGTTCAGCTCCTCGTCCTGGCGCAGCGCCCTGCGGAACAGGTCGGGGGAGACGTCGCCGTCGTACTTGTCCCTCAGGATCGCGACCAGCTTCTCCCAGACCTGGTCGCGCGCCTCGTTGTGCGGAGTGCCCGGCTCGGGCGCCTCGAAGGCCTCGGCCCAGTCGTCGGCGGTGAGCCGGATGTCGGACCAGTCGACCGTGACCGTGATCCCCTCGGCGGGCGGCTCCTCGTAGAACCGAACGGCCTGCTCGATCGCCCTCACCATGTCCGCGGACGACTTCAGGCGGGCAACCTCCGGGTCGGTCTCGACCGTTGCTCCCGCTCCCTCGGCGACGAGGTCCCGCAGGACGCAGGTCTGCACGCCCTCCTCGCCGAGGCTGGGCAGGACGTCGGAGACGTAGGCCAGATACGGCCGGTGCGGACCGACGAACAGCACGCCGCCGCGACGGTGACCGAGGCGGGGGTCGGAGTAGAGGAGGTGGGCAGTGCGGTGCAGCGCGACGACCGTCTTGCCCGTGCCCGGACCGCCGTCGACGACGAGGGCGCCCCGGGATCCGGCCCGGATGACGGCGTCCTGGTCGGCCTGGATGGTGGCGAGCACGTCCCGCATCCGCTCCGAGCGGTTGGTGCCCAGGCTGGCGATGAACGCGGACTGGTCGTCGAGTGCCGCGTGCCCTTCGAGCCCGTCGGCGGTGAACACCTCGTCCCAGTAGTCGCTGATCCGGCCGCCGGTCCAGCGATACCGGCGGCGGCTGGCCAGGCCCATCGGGTTGGCGTGGGTCGCCGCGAAGAACGGTTCGGCCGCCGGGGAGCGCCAGTCGACCAGCAGCCGGCGGCCCGCATCGTCGGTGAGGCCCAGTCGTCCGACGTACACGGGGTCGGGGTCGTCCGCGCGGACCATGTGCCCGAGGCACAGGTCCAAGCCGAAGCGGCGCAGGGTGCGCAGCCGTCCGTTCAGCCGGTGGACCTCGATGTCCCGGTCCATCGCCTGCTGGCCCGTGCCGCCGGGCGCCTTGAGCTCGGCTTCGAGACGGTCGGACAGTTCGGCGATCGTCAGCGCGAGGCTCTCCGCGATGGCCGCGAACTGCCGCTCGTCGCGGGCGATCAGCGCCGGATCGGCCTTGGGCGAGAGGCGGTCGGGAAGGTCGAAAGCGCTGGTGGTCAGGGGGTTCACGTCATCAGCTCCGGTGTGGTCGGCCAACGGTCCTGCTCAGCCCGCCGCGTCGAGCAGGAGCTTCGCGGCCACCCTCGCTCCGTCGGTGCGGATCGTCCCGGCCACGGCGGCCGCTCGTGCGCGGGTCCCCGGGGCCAGGGCCGTCCCGAGCGCGGCCGAAAGGGACTCGAAGGTCGGAGTCGGACCGTCGTGCGCCGCGCCGATGCCCAGCTCGGCCACGCGGCCGGCCCAGTACGGCTGGTCCACGATCTGGGGTACGACCACTTGGGGCGCCCCGGCCCGGGTGGCCGTCGTCGTGGTGCCCGCGCCGCCGTGGTGGACGACGGCGGCCACCCGTGGGAACAGTGCCTGATGGTTGACCTCGCCGACGACGAAGCAGTCGTCCCGGTCGTCGATCAGCGCCAGGTCGGCCCAGCCGCGCCCGACGAGGACCCGGCGGCCCTGCGCGCGGACCGCCTCGATGGCCACCCGGGCGACGTCCGGCGAGCCGTGCATGCGCATGCTGCCGAAGCCCACGTACACCGGCGGTTCGCCGGCCTCCAGGAATGCCGACAGCTCGTCCGGCAACGGGCGTTCGTCCGGCAGGATCCACGCGCCGGTCGGTACGACGTCCAGGTCCGTGAGGTCCAGCCGCGGCTCCAGGACCGGGTCCACCGCAAGCCACGGGTGGTCGGTGAAGACGTGGTCGCGGACGTTGGCCACCGGCGGCAGGCCGATCGACGCCCGGTGGTTGTTGAGCGCCTCGCCGTACAGCGCGTTCACCTTCTCGGCGTCGAGAGCCCACAGCACCCGGTTGTCGGTCTCGCCCGGCGGGAACGGCTTGCCCGGCCGTCCCGGCGGCGGGTAGTGAGCCGACGGCAGCGAGAACGGATGGAAGCAGGCGCAGACGTAGCCGATCCCGAGTTTCTCGGTCACCGACCGCGCGCCGGCCGGCATCAGGCCGGTCGCCACCAGTGCGTCGCATCCCTCGGCCGCCTCGGCGACCGGGCCGAAGTGGGCGTCGACCAACTCGGCCGCGACCCGGAAGGCGTCCTCGGGCGTCGGCGGCTTCGTCCCGCTCACCAGCGCGCGCACCGACGGACCGAACGGCACGTGCTCCACACCGACACCGTCCAGCAGTTCGACGAACTCCTCGTCCGGTGGCGCGCACACCAGCGCCTCGGCGCCGAGCTCCCGGAGTGCCACCGCGAGTGCCGCCACGGGTTCGACGTCTCCGCGCGACCCATAGCTCATCAAAAGAACACGCACTTCGTGATCCCCCCATTTCCGCAGCATCTGACCTTCGGCCGATGATTCTGCGGTACGACGGGGGCCTTGCCGCAAGCCCCCCAGTGCGCTATACGTTGAGAGTGGCAAGGAGTGGGTGACCTCGTTGCCTTTCCCTTTTTTGCCGTCCCCTGCGGATGGACAAGCCTCTCGCCGTCATGTCGTGAGATGCGCATCGGTCCACTGGGCGTCCTCCTCAGGTCCCCCTTCCCGGGCGCCTCGCCCGCCCACGCGGTCCATCTCGCGCCATTCCGGCCGCAGCCCGGCCAGGTTGGTGGTGAGGAAGTACGCTGCCCCACCGGCGAGGAGCACCGGCACAAGCCCGGCGGAGGCCACCGCCGCCCCAGCGATCAGCCCACCCAGCGGGATACCGGCCCAGGCCAGCGAGTCACCGAGCGCGTTGACCCGGCCCAGCATCCGGCGCGGCACCCGCTCGAAGAGCACGGCCCCCAGTACCGGGTTGAGGAAGCCCGCACCGAATCCACTGACCGCGAACACGGCCAGTACCGCCCCCATCGGCGCATCGAAGGAGAGGATCAGGAATCTCGGCGCCCCGGCCAGCAGGAATCCGGTGAAGAACACAACCCGGCGCCGCAGCCGGTGCGCGGCCATCGCGGCGACCAGGCTGCCACCGACCGCAGCGGCCCCGCCCACGCTGCCCACCAGGCCGATCGCGGTGGGCCCGTTGCCGGACTCCTTGGCCCAGACAGGGATGAGCACCGTGGTGAACCCCGCGTCCAGGAGGTTGGTGACCCCGACCATGACGATGACGGTGAGCAGCAACAGCTCGCCGCGAAGGAAGGTGAAGCCCTCGCCGAACCGCCGCCAGTAGCCCGGCCCCGTCGCCCCGGCCTGCGACGAGGTTTCCTCGATCGCATGCCCCATGCCGCGAGGCAGCGCAACCGCGATGATCAACGATCCGAGCGCGAAGCAGCCCGCGTTGACGACAAGTCCCGACAGGGGGCCGAGCAGCGCCACCATTGAGCCACCGGCCGCAGGGCCGACGGTGGATGCGAGCCGCTCGGTCACGCCGGCCAGACCGGTGGCTCGTTCCAGTGGGACCCGGCCGCGCTCGGCTGCCTCCGGAACCATCACCTCCTTGGCCAGGTCGCCGGGGCCGCGAACCGCGCCGATGAGCGCGACCAGGGCGAGCAGGAGCGGAAAGGAGAGCAGATGCAGGGCATGGAACAGGGGAACCGCAGCGGCGGCGGTGGCGCTGGCCAGATCGGTGGTCCAGGAGACGGACCGTGGACCGATCCGGTCCACGAGTGGCCCGGTGAACGCCTTGACCACCACGTACGGGGCCATCTCGCAGAAGGCGACCAGTCCGGTCCGGGTGACGCTGCCGGTCGTGACGAGCACGAACCAGGGCAGTGCGACGGCCGAGACCCGCGTACCGGTGAGCGACACGGCGATGGCGGCCAGTACCCCGCCCAGCGGGCGTAAGGACCGCCTGCCGGGTATGCCGTCGGCGCCCGAGACACTCTCCGTCATGACCTCCCCGCTCCTGTCACCGTCTCAGGACTGCGATGCGGCTTCGGTGCGGGCGCGTCCAGTTCGGGCAGGAGTTGCGTGACCACACCGATCCGCTCGGCTCCATCGGGGGCGCTCGCGGCCGCCTCCGGCGTATCGCGTCGATAGCGGGCGATGACGGCCCGCAACTCCTCGCGCAGGGCCACGGCTTCTTCGGGCGTCAGCCGTAGCGCCCAGTCGCTCATGTCGAAGGTGTCCCGCCAGGCGCGCGGCATCGTCTGCAACTCGTTCAGCGCCCGCTGGGTGCGAAGGGTGTAAGTGGCGGCGACGGACTGCAGAAAGGCCAGTGTGGCCTCGGGCTCTCGGTCAGCCAGGTCCCGGTCGTTGAGTTCCGTCGCCTGATGTACGGAACGCCACCAGCGCTCGCGCGCGTTGCCGCGTGCCGTGTCCTCCTCGACGAAGCCGGCCGCCCCGAGCTGGCGCAGGTGGTAGCTGGCCGTACCGGAGTTCACGCCGAGCCGTTCCGCGAGGCGGGTAGCGGTGGACGGGCCGTACTTCCGGAGCAGCCCGACCAACTGGACTCGCACGGGGTGCGCGAGGGCGCGCAGCCCCTTGGCATCCAGAACAACCGTGTCTGCTTCGACTCGCAGGGCGTCCGGCCCGGCGCTTGTGTCAGTCATGTCGCGCACCCTAGACCGCGAACAGTTCTTCGCAAAGACTTCTTCGCGAAGAACTGTTTGCGGTTTCAGCCAGGCCTAGGATGCGAAGGACTGCATCGACCACCTGCGGGGGACGTGTTGAGAGAGTTGGCCTGCGTCGCGCCGGAGGTCCGGGACCGGCTCGTCGTGCGGTTCGGAGTCGAGGTGCTGGACTGGTGTGACGCGTTGCCGGCTCTCGTCGGCGAACTCGCTGCTCGCTGGAACCTGGATGTCGTCGCGACCGGTGGGGGAGGCACCTCACGGGTGTTCCGCTGCTTGAGACGTGACACGGGCACCTCGGCGTGGCTGAAACTCACACCGCAGCCCGCCATCGCCCGGGAGGAAGCCGAAGCCCTGCGGGCCTGGGCCAAGACGCCGTCGGTTGTCACTCTGCTGACCGACGACCTCGCCGCCGGCGCCCTGCTACTGGAGAACGTCGAGCCGGGAGTGCCGGTGCGGCAGCTCGCCTGGAACTTGCCCCGCCTCGCGGCCCTGCTGCGGGACCTTCGGGGCTCTGCTCCCGTGCCGGGGGAGCACTCGGTACTGCGGCCTCTCTCACATCGGATCAACTTCGTGTTCGACCTGACCGACCGGAGGCTGGCGGCGGCCGGCGCGGACGGTCTGTTCGCCCCGGCGGTGCTCGAACAGGCCCGGGCGTCCGCCCTGGAACTCGCCACCGGCGGACCTGTGGGACTCGTCCATGGTGATCTGCACCCGGCCAACGTCCTGTCCGGTCCGGGCGCCCGCATGGTGGCGATCGATCCGCGGCCTGCGTGGGGCGACCCGGACTTCGACGCTGTGGACTGGGTACTTGCGGGAGTCACAAGCTTCGCTGCGTTGGAGCAGCGGATCGAGCAGCTGGCGAGGATGGTTCCCGGCCAGTCTCCCCATCGTGTGCTGCGATGGTGCCGGGCGCTGGCAGCCGTCAATGCGGTCCCCGGAATGTGCGCGGGGCGGGACGACGCGGAAACCCGGTTCCTCATGCTCCTGGCCGGCGGCTGATCCGCCCGGTGGCTGTGCCGGAGCCGGTCAGTCGTTGCCTGTACCTGTCGGCAAGGCAGCCATTCGATGCCTCCGAGCGGACCGCTGAAAACGATTCCTCGACTGACCGTTCACAGGGACCTCAGTCCAGCTCCGGAGGGAAGATGAAATCGTTGAGATCGCCGTCCACATCGCCTCCGACCGAAATGTTGTTGGTCTGATTGATGGTGATGTTCTTATTGCCCTCACCGACCTGACAGGTGAGCTGCTCGGCCAGGTCGCTGCCGACCACGTTCGCCAGTTCGGGGTCCGCATCGGCTTCTGAGCATGCGCTGGCCGGTGAGGCGCCACCAAACAGGGCGAGGGCTGTAACAGCCGTTGCTACTCCAATTTTCACGTGCTGACGCACTTTTGCCTCCATGGTCATGACCTTCGAGCCGACAGGTTGATCATCATGAAGTATGACCAAATTATCCATGCACGTCGGCGTGCATTCGGGTGAAGTCAATGCCGGCCGCCGGCAGGTGTATGGCCCAACTGGTCGCACATCCCGCAGATGTGACAGGTTGACATGTTCGCAAGTGATCTCTATGGCCCGGACCACTGGCTGGGGCCTCGCCTCCCTGGCGGACATCGCTGAGACCATCCGCATCCGAGGCCAGGGCCTGAACCCGAAGAGACGCGGCTTCGCCGTGGGCTGCGGCCCGTGCTTGGCGTCCCTGGCGCGCAGGCGCATAAGGTTCCCGCATGATCGAGGTACCGGAAGCGTTCGCGCGGACCACGGTGGAGCGTGAAGGGGAGGCGGGAGCGGCATGGCTCGCCGAACTGCCGCAGCTCGCGGACGACTTGCTGCGGCACTGGGGGTGTGGGCCGGACGGCGAGGTCATGCACGGGGGTGTCGGGATCATCGTTCCGGTCCGACGGGAAGACGGCGCCACAGCAGTCGTGAAGGTGTCGTTTCCTCATCCCGGGAACGTGCATGAGCCGGATGCGTTCGTGGCCTGGGGTGGGCGCGGAGCCGTCCTGCTGCACGGGCGCGACGACGACCGTTTCGCGATGCTGCTCGAGCGGGTCCATACATCGACGCTGGCGGAGGTAGAAGACGGCGACGAGGTGGTGACGGTCGCGGGGTTGATCAGTCGCCGCCTGGCTGTTCCCGCCCCGCCCGGCCTGCCCCGGCTGCGTGATCAGGCCGATGCCTGGGAGGAGCAGCTGCGCAAGGACGCCGCGGAGCTGGCTCACGCATTGCCGCGGCATGTCGTGGACGCCGCCGTGGCGACCGTCCGAGATCTGGGTCATGCCCAGCCGGACCTTCTCCTGCACGGCGACCTCCACGCCGGCAACATCCTGCGTGGCGACCGTGAACCTTGGCTGGCCGTCGATCCCAAGGGGTATGCCGGGGATCCCGCCTACGACGGCGGCACGCTCCTCAAGTCGCGCGCCCTGGCGCTCCTCGAAGCGGACGACCTACGTCGGGCTGTCCACCGCGTCCTGGACATCTTCGCCGAGACGGCGGACGTCGATCGCGCCCGTGTCCGGCGCTGGGCCCAGTTCCACGCCGTTCAGGCCGCGTTCTGGGGCCGCCGTCATGGATTCCGCAGAGCCCGCGGTGGAGCACGACGGGACTGGCTCGTCGAATTCGCGGACCACCTGGCAGAGTTGCTGACAGAGGGAGCAGCCGTGATCCGGTAGTCGGGGCCGGCACAGAGGACGCTGCGTCCGCTGCGCGACCCGGCAGCCGCAGTTCGTCGGCGGGCCCGGAGCCGAGAAGGAACAGGACGGCCATCTGGTCACCCAGCGCACCGGGCCGCTTCCCGAACTGCAAGATCGATCTCACCGTTGACTGCTGTGCCGCTCCTACTCAGGACCGGTCTCCCGGTGCGTGCGAGCGCCCCGCTCAGTTGCCGACGTAGTCCGCGAGGTGCTCGCCGGTGAGGGTGGAGCGGGCGGCGACCAGGTCGGCGGGTGTGCCTTCGAAGACGATGCGGCCACCGTCGTGGCCGGCGCCGGGGCCGAGGTCGATGATCCAGTCGGCGTGCGCCATGACGGCCTGGTGGTGCTCGACGACGATGACCGACTTGCCGGAGTCGACGAGCCGGTCGAGCAGCCCGAGCAACTGCTCGACGTCGGCGAGGTGCAGGCCGGCGGTCGGTTCGTCGAGAACGTAGACGCCACCCTTCTCGGCCATGTGAGTGGCCAGCTTGAGCCGCTGCCGCTCACCGCCGGACAGGGTGGTGAGCGGCTGGCCGAGGGTGAGGTAGCCGAGCCCGACGTCGGCGAGCCGCCGCAGGATGGCGTGCGCGGCCGGCGTGCGCGCCTCACCGCTGCCGAAGAACTCCTCGGCCTCGGCCACCGGTATCGCGAGCACCTCGCTGATGTCGCGGCCACCGAGGTGATACTCCAGTACCGATGCCTGGAATCGCTTCCCCTCGCACTCCTCGCAGGTGGTGGCGACCCCGGCCATCATCGCCAGGTCGGTGTAGACGACGCCGGCGCCGTTGCAGGTCGGGCAGGCGCCCTCGGAGTTGGCGCTGAACAGTGCCGGCTTCACTCCGTTGGCTTTCGCGAACGCCTTGCGGATCGGCTCGAGGAGTCCCGTGTACGTCGCGGGGTTGCTCCGCCGGGAGCCGCGGATCGCGCCCTGGTCGATCGACACCACCCCCGCGCCGGCGGGGATCGACCCGTGGACGAGGGAGCTCTTGCCGGAGCCGGCGACGCCGGTGACGACGACCAGCACCCCGAGGGGGATGTCGACGTCGACGCCCTGGAGGTTGTGCGTCGTCGCGCCGCGGATCTCCAGAGTGCCGGTGCGTTTGCGGACCGTGTCCTTGAGCGCGGCCCGGTCGTCGAAATGGCGGCCCGTGATGGTGCCGCCGGCCCGCAGGCCCTCGACGGAGCCCTCGAAGCAGACGGAGCCGCCCGCCGTACCGGCGCCCGGGCCGAGGTCGACGACGTGGTCGGCGATCGCGATCACCTCCGGCTTGTGCTCCACGACGAGCACCGTGTTGCCCTTGTCCCGCAGCCGCAGCAGCAGTTGGTTCATCCGCTGGATGTCATGCGGGTGCAGGCCCGTGGTGGGCTCGTCGAAGACGTAGGTCACGTCGGTGAGAGGGGAGCCGAGGTGGCGGATCATCTTCACGCGCTGCGCCTCGCCGCCCGACAGCGTGCCCGACGGCCGGTCCAGCGAGAGATAGCCGAGGCCGATCTCCGCGAACGAGTCGAGCGTGTGCTGCAGCTTCGCGAGCAGCGGGGCCACCGACGGCTCGTCCAGGCCGCGGACCCACTCCGCCAGGTCACTGATCTGCATCGCGCAGGCGTCGGCGATGCTGATCCCCTTGATCTTCGACGACCGGGCCGCCTCGCTCAGCCGGGTGCCGCCGCAGTCGGGGCAGGCGGTGAAGGTGACCGCCCGGTCCACGAACGCCCGGATGTGCGGCTGCATCGCCTCCCGGTCCTTGGCCAGGAACGACTTCTGGACCCGGAGGATCAGCCCCTCGTAGGTCATGTTGATGCCGCTGATCTTCATCCTGGTCGGCTCGTGGTGGAGGAAGTCGTGCAGCTCGGTCTCGGTGTACTCGCGGATCGGCTTGTCCGGGTCGAGGAGCCCCGAGTCCTTGTAGAGTCGCATGTTCCAGCCGCCCGCGTTGTAGCCGGGGATCGTGATCGCACCCCCGGCGAGCGACTTGGTGTCGTCGTAGAGCTGGGTGAGGTCGATGTCGGTCACCGTGCCCCGGCCTTCGCAGCGCGGGCACATGCCGCCCGTGATCTGGAAATCGCGCCGCTCCTTCACGGTCTTCCCGCCGCGCTCGATCGTGACCGCGCCCGCCCCGCTGATCGAGGCGACGTTGAAGGAGAACGCCTGCGGCGAGCCGATGTGCGGCTGCCCGAGCCGGCTGAAGAGGATGCGCAGCATCGCATTGGCGTCGGTCGCGGTGCCGACCGTGGAGCGGGGATCGGCACCCATGCGCTGCTGGTCGACGATGATCGCGGTGGTCAGCCCGTCGAGGACGTCGACCTCGGGCCGTGCCAGTGTCGGCATGAAGCCCTGCACGAAGGCGCTGTAGGTCTCGTTGATCAGCCGCTGCGACTCCGCGGCGATCGTGTCGAACACCAGAGAGCTCTTGCCCGAGCCGGAGACGCCGGTGAACACCGTCAGCCGACGCTTCGGTATTTCGACGCTGACGTCCTTGAGATTGTTCTCGCGCGCGCCGTGCACGCGGATCAGATCGTGGCTGTCGGCGACGTGAGGCGCAGGCGACTGCGTGTCCAACTGCGTGTCCGTCCTCGTGACCATGCTCATGTGTCTCCATCTGTCGGGCGGGCCGCCTTCGCGGTCTCCGTGAGGATCGCCTGGCTCGATCAGACCGGCTTCGAGCGTAACGGCCGGCCTTCCCAGTGCCGGGCCGATCGGCGGAGCCGACCGTGATCAATGCATCCCGCCGCGTCCCACGTCCTCGCGATCCTCGAAGGAATGCCGGAATCCGTGGAGGTCACCTTAGGCGGGCCGCGGTGACCGGCGCTTCTCGAATCCTGATCCGTCACGATGGCCGGCCGGCGCTTCAAGGGCCGTGGAGGAGATCGGGGTGGCTCGGCAACCGGTACCTCGTGGTGGGTGGGGCGGCAGTGGTCCTGCCCTTCGATGGCAGGATGTCCGCCTGACCGATCGGCCGAGGTCACGGGGGCGTGAGTGGCAGGCATCGCGCTGGAGGCGCTGGACGATGTGCCCTGGGAACGGCTGGAGTCGGCGCTCGAATGCCACCCGGCCAACGACATGCGGCAGGCCCTGTGGCGTCTCGCGCTGAAGGGCGGGGCGGCGACCGAGGAGGACTGCTACCCGCCGTACGACTGTCTCGCGCCAACTGCCTCGCGCTGGGCACCGGACGCGTGGCCTCCGTCGCGACCGCCGCGCTGCCGTTCGTCGTTGCCCTCGCCGGTCATCCGGACAGGGGCGCCTCGGTCACGCTCGTCGAGCTGCTGGTGAGCCTGGCCAGGACGGCGACCGAAGCCGAACCGGCCCAGGTGGACGAGCGCCGGCACGAGGCCTGGCGGCTGCACTGCCCCGGGTTCCGGGCGCTGTTGGCGGGCCCCCGGCCCGAGGTGCGGAGGGCAGCGCTGGTGGTGCGGGCAACCCTGCGTACGGTCCGGGAGTACGACCGGCGGCTGTCGATGTACCGGGACTACCGGGCGTTCCTGCAGGACGAGGAGATCCGGTCCGCGATCGACGACGTCCTCGCCCTGCCATGACGACCGGCCGGGGGCGATCCGCGACACGACCGAGCGGTGCCGACCGAGTCACACGTCCGGGGACGTCGCATATCCGGCAAGTCGCATATGCGGACACGTCACGTATCCGGAGACCTCACGAGGCAACCCCGGTCAGGGCGAGGAATTCGCTTCGGGAGCGGGCGTCGGAACGCAGCAGCCCGAGCAGGGTCGAGGTCATGGTGCTGGAGCCGGTGGCCTGGACGCCGCGCAGGGTCATGCAGGTGTGTTCGGCCTCGACCACCACACCGACGCCCTTGGGCTCCAGATGGGTCTGCAGCCAGTCGGCGACCTGCAGGTCATCGCGGCCTCCTATTTCACTAACAAATCTTGGTCTTATTGAGGCCGGGTCGTCAAGACACCCAGACCCGTGATGTGGGGACGGAGGAACGCCTGTGCGCAAACGGGCCGGAGGGCAGCGGGTCCTGTGGCTCTTCACCACTCCGCCACCGACGCCGCCATCGACCCCGTCGGCGTTCCGAGCGCGCGAAGTCACGGCGGGTGTACGGATGTCGCCGACGTTCCAGCTGGTCGGGCGCGGGCCGGACGGCACGGTCGGGGCTGACGGTACGGTCGGGCTGACGCCGCCACCCGCGGACCGGACTTGGGCTCCCGCTCACGGGTTGCGGGTGACGGCCGCCCCGGACTCAGAGGCTGAGCGTGACGGCGGCAGCGATTCCGCCCAGGCCCAGGGCCAAGGCGCCCTCGGCCCAGCCGCCGGAACCCCAGCGGAAGAGCCGGTCGATGGCCAGCCGCCCGGGGCCGATGGCGGCGACGGCCAGCGCGACGACGGCGATGCAGACGCTGTACTCCACACCGCCGTCGGTCTCCCACGGGCCGTGGGCGCCGGTCACGGTCGCCATGGCATTGATCATCACGCCGATGAGCGCGGCGGCCGCGAGCGGGGTGAGCAACCCCACGGCCAGTCCGAGCCCGCCGAGGAACTCGGACAGACCGCAGATCGCGGCGAGGACCTTTCCCGGGCGGTAACCGAGGGCTGCGAACCCCTGCCCGGTCGCGGTCAGGCCCTTGCCGCCGAAGAGCCCGAACAGTTTCTGCGCGCCGTGCCCGGCCATCAGCAGTCCGAAGGTCAACCTGATGAGCAGGAGTCCGAAGTCGGGCGCGAACGACCTTGCTGTGGCGGTGTGCCGCACTTCCGGTTCCGCGGGAGCCGAAGCCCGGCGCACATGACTCTTGGTAACCATGAGATGTTCCCGTGAGCACGTACGGGGGGCGCCTCCCCGGCCGGACCAGGCGACGGGTCCCCTGGCCGACGACGGACACCACACGGCATCGACGAAGGATGCTCCGGGCGCGGGCCGTCCTGCCGTCGGTTCACCGCGCGCAGGCGGTTCCCGGTGCCGAAGGGCCTTCTGACACGCTGTCCGCGCGCAGTTCGACGCAGCACGCGTCGGGTCGCGGGGCGAGCACCGCTGTGGTCTTGTCGCTCCCCAGGCCGTGCAGATAGCCGGCCAGGAAAGCCTGGTTGACGGCGCAGACCAGTTCCGGAGCCTTGGCCGCCAGGGGGTGGAAGGGGCAGTTGCGCAGCCGCAGCAGGGCGGGAGCGGCGCGCTCCGGCTCGTACCCGAACTCCTCGAGCGTGTCGGCGGCCAGGCTCAGCCCCCGCTCGGCGCCGAGCCGTCCGGGGCGAGTCCGTGTGCGTTCGGCGCCGCCCAGTGTTTCCCCGCGCCTGTATGCCACGCGGAGCGCGGCGTCACGGGCGGATTCGGCCTCGGTCTCGGTCAGGACGGCCTCGGTCAGGACGTCGGCGAGCATTCCGTAGCGACGCTCGGGGATGCTCACCGAGATGGCGTCGGCCGCCGGCTCGTAGACCTTGGGCCTGCGGCCGACCTTGCGGATGCCGGTGGGGGATTCGTAGTGGGCCTGGAGGAGGCCGACCGCCACCATCTTGTCCAGGTGGAACGCGGCCAGCTTGCGGGAGATCCCGACGCTGTCGGCCACCTCCTCGCGCGTGACCGGGCGCCGCTCCTGTCGGATGAACTCGAACATACGGCGGCGCAGATCGTCGCCGAGGGCGGCGAGGGTGGTCAGCGAGGTGTGATCCAGTCCCACGGCTCCATCATATCGCCAAACAGATTGGGCGAAAACCGCCGAATCCCGTTTGTTTCGGAGAGGACCGCCTTGCGTCGGCACCGACCCCGCGGGTGAGGGTGTGAACGGCTTGCCGCACCACTCGGTAATGACATCGCCAAGCTTCTTTGAAGTCGCACTCCGGGAGTTGTTAGGTAAGGCTCGCCTGACTTAGGTTCAGCGGGTCCCCGCACGTCAGACCGGAGCGTCCCCATGTCCAGCGCGAACATCACCCTGCTCGGCGCGATCGCAGGCTTCACCATCTACCTCGGCCTCCCGATCGGCCGCCTGCGCACCCCGACCCCCCGTCTCAAGGCGGCCCTGAACGCCGTGGCCATCGGCATCCTGACCTTCCTCGTGTGGGACGTGCTGAGCCATGCCTGGGAGCCGGTCGACGAGGCGCTGGGCAAGCACGAGTGGGCAACGGTCGCGTCCGGGGGAGCCACCCTGGCCGTGGGCCTGACGATCGGACTCGCCGGGCTCGTGCACTACGACGCCTGGATGACCCGCCGTCGGACCGCCGCCGCACGGCCCGCGGGTCCCGGTGCCGCCGCCACCGCCGAACTGGCACCCAGGACGCGCAGCCAGGCCGGCTCCCTCGCGCTGATGATCGCCACCGGCATCGGTCTGCACAACTTCGCCGAGGGCCTGGCCATCGGCAACTCCGCCGCCAAGGGCGAACTCTCCCTCGCCCTCCTGCTGATCATCGGGTTCGGCCTGCACAACGCCACCGAGGGCTTCGGCATCGTCGCCCCCTTGGCCGCCGAGGGCGAACGGCCCTCCTGGCTCACCTTGCTGTGGCTCGGCCTGATCGGCGGCGGCCCCACCTTCCTCGGCACACTCGTCGGCCGGCACCTGGTCGACGACACCCTGTCGATCGCCTTCCTCGGCCTCGCCGCCGGGTCGATCCTCTACGTGGTCATCGAACTGCTGGCCGTCGCCCGCAGGGCCGGACTCAAGACCCTCACCACCTGGTGCATCCTGCTGGGTCTCCTGCTCGGCTTCGCCACCGACGCGGTCGTCACCGCCGCCGGCGCCTGAACCCGCGTCCCGTAGCCGCCATCCAGGCGCGGTCGACCTCTGGCCGTTGCGCTGCACATACCCGGATGTGAAACCGCCTCCTCGATGCAGGTCTGTCTCGGCAGGGCCGACGGCGCCGTTCCGCCGAACAGGTCCGCGAAGTGAGTGGGCGTTGTCCGGCCACCTCATCAGGCACGATGCGGCGATGGCGGGGCCGCGGGTGGATTCGCTGGGTGACCGATCGGTTGCAGACGGCCACGAGTTCTTACACGGTGGGCTCAAGATCCGATGTTCACCGAAGGGAACACCCATGTTTGGTCTGCCCTCACGACGTACCGCTTGCACCGTGCTCTGCGCCGCCTTCCTGGTCGGTGTCGCCGGCCCCGTGGCGGTGGCGGGCGACTCGGCCGGCGAGCGCAGCCATGCGGCTTCTCCGTACACACCCGTAGCCGGCGCGGACGCGCTTCTGGCACAGCTCAAGAGCCTGCGCGACCCCCGGCTCGCCCCGGTCGCCGACCTGGCGAACGCCGTACTGGAGGCCGACAACGGCCGACTGCCCGCCGCCGAGGCCGAAAGGCTCGGCGGCGCCGCGCAGGACGCCCTCGCCCAGTTGCGGGCAGAGACCTCGGCAACTGTGGCCGCGGACCCGGCGAGCGATGCGCTGGCCGCCTTGCAGAAGGCGATCGACGACCTCGTGCAGGCGCTCGGTTCCGGCGACGCCGACCAGGTGTCTGCGGCGGTCGCCGCCTTCGTGACCGCCCTGAACAACTACATCGAGGCCGTGCTGAACGGCAGCGGCCTGCCCACGCCGACTCCGACCCCCACGCCGACTCCGACGCCGACGCCCACCCCTACCGTCACCCCGAGCCCGACCCCCACGCCGACGGTTACCCTGCCTCCGCTGCCGAGCACCTCGGCCTCCGCGTCAGCCTCCTAGGCCATCTCGTTCCCGACATGGTGACGGACAGCCTGCCTCCGGCATCGTGAGGTGCCGGACTGAACGGCGGTGCCGGCGGCCGCGATGGGGACGCCGGCACCGTGAAGTGTGCACCGCGGTCAGTTCATTCAGGTCGTAGAGGTAACTGCCCCCTGGTGCCCCTGCGGCGGAGCGATCCGTCGCTCCCTGAACGGTCGGCAGCGGGGCGGTAGGTCACTCGCCCTTGGCGAGGGCGCGCGCCACAATGCGGGCCGCGGCGGCGATCAGCGTGTTGTCGACCGGGGCGTCCCGTGTGGCCTTCGACGACAGCACGGCCAGCACAATCGGTGTGTTCCTCGTCGTCCAGGCGACGCCGATGTCGTTGGCGGTCGCGTAGTCACCCGTGCCCGTCTTGTCCGCGACGATCCAGTCCTGCGGCAGCCCGGCGCGGAACCGTTCGGCGCTGGTGGTGTTGCCCTTGAGCCAGGTGACGAGTTGCCGGCGATCGGTGCCGGCCAGTGCCCTGCCCAGCGTCAGCCGTTCGAAGCTCCTGCCGATCGCCTCCGGTGTGGTGGTGTCGCGCAGGTCGCCGGGGACGGCGGTGTTCAGGTCTGTTTCCCAGCGGTCGAGCCGGCTCACCGGATCGCCGACCGAGCGGAAGAACCGGGTGAGGCCGGCCGGCCCGCCGATCTGGCGCAGCAGGAGGTTCCCCGCCGTGTTGTCGCTGTACTGGATGGCGGCCTTGCACAGGTCGCCCACCGTCATGCCGGTGTCGACGTGCTGTTCGGTGATCGGAGAGTTGGGCAGCAGGTCCGCCGGTGGGTAGTGGATCACCTTGTCCAACGGCGAGCAGCGATCGTGGTCGCGCAGGATCGCCGCCGCGGCGAACGCCTTGAACGTCGAGCACATCGCGAACCGCTCCTGCGCCCGGTGGGACACGACCCGCCCGGTGCGGACGTCACGGGCGTACACGCCCAGGCGGGCGGCGTACCGCTGCTCCAGATCGCGCAACTCGCCTTCGGGGTCGCCCAGTCCGGCGTGCTCCGCCGCCGATGCGGCCGGTGCTGCCAGGGCGGGGAGGAGTACGGCTGTGGAAACGGCGACGCCGGCCTTGAACAGGCCGCGCCGCGGCAGAGGGGTGGCACTGGTCATACGCAGAGTTCTCCCGGTGGTCCGTCGTCGGTTCCTCGAAGCTTCGACGAGGGCCAGCGAAGCAGCGGAAACCCACTCATGTCCAAGAGGGAACTTTCAAGGCTGCATCACTTATTGATATGACTGCAGCGTGGACCTGTTGGCGCATCTCGAGGCGTACGTCGCGGTCGTCGAGGAGACGAGCTTCTCGCGCGCGGCCGATCGGCTCGGGATAGCCCAGCCCCTTCTCAGCCGGCGTATCAAGACGCTGGAGACACACTTCGGCGGCCTGCTGTTCGATCGATCGCGGCGGCAGGTGGCGACCACCGAGTTCGGCGTGCTCCTGCTGCCGTACGCCCAGGACGTACTGGACCGGACTCAGCGGCTGCGGCACGTCGCGCGATCAGTCCGGCAGTCGGCGGTATGTGCCGTCGGAGTCCCGGGGGACTGCGGCCCGGCCGCGCTGGCACGCATCATCCGTGCCGGCGCCGAGCACGGCACCACCCTGGGCGTGCACGAACTGCCGCCACAGGAACGGGAGGCCCGCCTGGCCGACGGATCGCTGGCGTACGCGCTGCTGCGCGTTCCCCCGGAGAGCGCGGCGCTCAGGGTGCCGCTCGGCCTCGCGTCCGCGCCGGACGCGCCGGACGGGAGGTACGACGGCCCGGCCGAGGCCCGGCAGCGGCCTCGTCCGCGCGCGGTCCACCTGGAAGACCTGCGGCCCCGCCGCGGCCGCGACGCGACGCGCGAGCAGCGGTCGGCGGTTCCGATTCTCACGACGGCAGAGGACCAACTCCCTTACGCACAGGACCGGCTGCGCCGCGCGGCCGCGCGGGCCGGGCTTCCGGAAGGTCTGGTGCGTCCGGCCGGACCGGTGGCGACCGCGCTCGCCGAGACCCTCGCCGGGCGGGTGACGCTGCTGTGCGCCGAGCCGTTCGCACGGCGTCACGGGGCGGATTGGTCGCCGCTGGGCGACACGTCGCTGCACCGGGGATACGAACCGGGTGCCGGACCACCTCAGCGTGGCCCGGCGCCCGTGCCGGACTGGCTGGTGGCGCTGTTGGCAGCCGCGGTCGGTGCCACGACCGGGCAGCACACGGCACCGTCCGTGGCCACGGGTGAGGATGCTTCGCTGCGACTGGCGGCGCGCGGATGAACGCCCGCCCGCAGTACCGCCCTGCCCATGTCGCCGACGACGGTGACCTTCTCGACGTCGCCGAGGCGATCGCCGCGGACTGGGCGTCCCTCGGTGTCCGCGGGTCCTTCCTCGCCCGCCGGATCGACACCGGGGAGCAGTTCGGCTTCGACGTCGATGAACCGGTGCCCCTCGCCTCGGTGGTCAAGGTCCCGCTCGCCCTCGTCGCGCTGGACCGGATCGCGACCGGGGAACTCGATCCGGCTCGGCCGGTCACCGTCGACCCGGCCACGAGCAGCGTCGGATCCACGGGTCTCGCGGCGTTCGGGTACCCCGCCACCGTGGCCGTCGGCGACCTGCTCCTGATGATGCTCTCGGTGAGCGACAACGCGAGCGCTGACGCGCTGTTCGATCTGGTTCCGGTCGAGGACGTCGACGCCCGCCTGCGCGCTTGGGAGTGTGCGGGCATCCGGGTGCGGCACCGGTTGAACCGGATGTACGAGTGCGCCGCGGGTGCCGCCGGCGACGACTTCTCACTGGCCCTGGAACTGGCCGTCCGTGACGACCGCACGGGGCGGCACACCATCGAGACACTGGATCCGGCCTACGCCAACGTCGGCACCGCCACAGCACTCGTCGACCTGCTGCAGCGCGTGTGGCGGGACCGGATCGCCCATCCCGACGCGACCGCCGAACTGCGCCGACTGATGGGACTGCAGGTTTTCACGCAGCGACTGGCGAGCGAACTGCGCGCGGACACACTCCGGATGAGCGGGAAGACAGGCACATTCCTTCATCTGCGCCATGAGATCGGCGTGGTGGAGGCCGAATCCGGAGATCGGGTTGCGATGGCCGCGCTCACCCGATCCGACCGCCGGGCCGGCCTGGCGCCGGACATCGACCTCGCGATCGGAACCGCCGCACGGCGCGCCTTCGAGGCACTGCGCTGCTGAAAACGGGCAGCAAGCCATGGCGAACCAGATGCACGCCAGCTGGCCGGGGGAGCGTTTCAGCCGGCGAGTCGATCAGCGGAAACCAGCCACCGCCGGCGTGGACGCTCTGTGACGAGGGCGGGTGACGGAGGCGCGGGAATGACGAGTACGACCGGCGAGCCACGTCGGGCGGAGAGGGCGCCGTCGCCATCGTGACGGCCGCGGTCGCCGCCCGTGCCGGGGCGGGCGACTGCCCCGACCGATGATGGCCTCGGGAGGGTTCGGTCACCCGGCGGCCCTGTTCTGTGCCTGCTCGAACTCGGTCAGGGGGTCGCCGCCGGTGTGCCAGGGCCAGCCGGTGACCGTGCCATGGAGTGCCTCGAAGACCGGACGGGCCTCCTGCCATCGGTCGGCCGTCGTCAGCGCGTAGGCGAGGAGGTTCAGGTCGGCAAGGGCCGCGGCATGGCGGAAGAACGCCGGCTGGACCCAGCTGTGGGCCGCACGGTCGAGAGCCTGAGCCGCAGGCCCGTGGGACCAGTGGTTGCGCGCCACCAGCGCTTCGATTCCGCCTCGCGCGAGGACGGCGTGGTACTGCAGGACCTGGGCGGTGAGTTCCGTTGCCGCGCAGGGCGCGTTCGCGGGCATGCGGGCGCACAGGGCGTCGACGAACTCCAGCACCTGGATGCGCGAACCTGCTTCCTCGGGGCTGAGATAGCGCAGCATGCTCAGGTACGCCTCGCGGTTCCAACGGTCGCGTGCCAACACCTCGTTCCACACGGCGAACACCTGCTGCTGCGCCCAGTGCTCAAGGCGGGACACACCCAGCAGCACCACCCAGGGAGTGGGGTCTTCCGGTGCGAGCTCCGCGGCCCGGAAGCAGCTCTCGGTGACCTCGGCCGCATCCTCTAGGTGCCCCTGGGAGCGGCCTTGTACGAGCCGCGTCCATGCGTGCAGGACGAGTGCGTTCGCGTTGCGGGGCTCACGCCTGGCCCAACTCGACGGCAGATACGACGCGGACAGGTAGTCCGCCAGGACGGACATGCGGTGGGCACGGCGGTCCCAGTCGTCCGTTTCCTGGTTCATGAGGCGGGACATCTGGGCTATGCACAGGTCCGTCGTCGCGATCGTGCCGGTCTTGGTGGTCGCGACAAGGGACTTCAGAAGTCGGCGCAGGGGCTCGTCGTCGAGTTCCGGCGCCAGACGTGCCCTTCTGCGGCGGCTTGAGAGAAATGCCATGTCCGTAGGCTAAGGACGGCCAGCTGTGACACAAGGTGTACGCCAAGATCGTTATCAGTTGCCCTGCGGCCCGGCGTCGCCTGCTCGTTCGGCGAAGACGAGCCAGGAGCAGGCGCCGCTGTTCCTGCAGCGCCGGGGCCGGCAGCGGCGCTGCGGTCTGCCGTCACCGGTCAGGAGTAGGTCCAGCGCCACCTGCTGCCGCTGGGTGCGCAGGTGATGCTCGTACCGCTGGCGTCCGTCGTCGATGCTCCGTGGTCGCTGTTGCGGCAGAACTGGCCGGCGGAATAGCAGTTCCCCGAGTTGGAGACGATCGAACAGGTACCCGAAGCGCTCCGGCTGTCGCTCTCGCTGCCGGACCCGGAGTTGCTGTCGGTGGCTGCCTGCGCGGTGACGGTCACCTTGACCTGCACCGTCTTGGTCACAGTCGGCGTCGGCCTCGGCGCAGGCGTCGCGGTTGCTGTCGCTGTGGTCGTCGCAGTGACGGTTGCGGTCGGCCGCGGCTCACCGGCCGCGGTCTTGACGCTGTTGCCGTTCTGCCCGTCGGCGCCGGCGCCGATACCGAGGAAGAAGGCGAAGCCGATCGCGGGCAGCACGTACCGCTTCCGCGCCCACTTCGGGGCCGGACGGACAGGCGGAGCAGGCGGTGGCGGCGGTATGTACGGGTTGGCCATGTGTCCCCCCAGGACGAGTCAGAAGCGACGACGGTAGCGCCTGGGGTGCGACTCGCGGGAGAGGCGTGGAGAAGTAGTGATCATTCTGTGACGGCGGTGGTGGCGCCGGCTGCCCTCGGCCCACACGCGCGCCAGCCGTGCGGACGAGACAGCAGGTCGGTGCCCACCACGGTCGCGACTTCTCGGGATGCTGATCCAGCGACCCGTTGGGAGTGCGGGGTGGCGGCCGCGCAATCCCGCGGCGACTGCGGACCGTATCTACTGATGTGCAGAGGTTCCGGTTCTCCGTGGGCCGTCTCCCGGACGAGGCTCTGCTGTCCGGGCTGGCCACCGGTGATCCGGAGCTCGCCATCGGCTTCGTACGGAGGTTCCAGCACCGGGTCTTCGGTGTCGCGACAGCCGTCACCGGGGATCCGCAGCTCGCTGCGGACATCGCCCAGCAGACGTTCGAGCGGGCGTGGCGTCATGCGCAGATCTACGACTCGCGCCGCGAGTCGGTGATGACCTGGCTGACGACCATGGCCCACAACCTTGCCATCGACGCCGTCCGTTCCCGGCGGCCGGAGCCGGTGACGCCCGAGGACCTGGACGCGATGCTGGACGTCGTCAGCGAGACACCCGAGCAGCGGGCCCTCGCCGACGAGGCGTCGTCCCGGCTGCGGGCGGCGGTGGCGGAACTCCCGCCCGAACAGGGCCGTGCCCTGGTGATGGCGGGCATCTATGGAATGACGGCCCAGCGGATCGCCGACTGGGAGAAGATCCCGCTGGCCACCGCCAGGACGCGCATCAGGGCGGCGATGGGAAAGCTGCGCACCACCCTCGCGTCTCCGAAGTGAGGCGACCATGTGCCGTGACGTGACCTGCGAGCAGTTGCGGGAGGACGGTCCCGAGCTGGCTCTCGGCGTGCTTCCCGCGCGTGAGCGGGCCGGGGCGGTCGCTCATCTGGAACGGTGTGCGGACTGCCGGGAGTACATCGAGGAGCTGACCCTCGTCGGCGACCGGCTGATCGGGCTGCTGCCGTGCGGTGAGCCGCCGGTCGGGCTCGAGACGCGGGTGGCGGAGGCATTGACACAGGGCGCGTCGGCGCGCGAGGGGCGCCCGCAGGCCCGCGGGTCCGGCTTCCCGCACCGGCGCCTGCGAGGACGGGTACGGCTGAGGGCCGCCGCTGCCATGGCCGCGCTCGCCCTCGTCTTCGGGTTCGGGGGTTGGGCGGTCGGCACGGCGATCGAGGGCGTCACGACCGGGCCCTCGCACCCGGCCGAGGCGGGAGCGCGCATGCTCTGGGCGGGACTGACGTCCCCGCGGGTCAGCCAGTCGACGGGGGAGGTCTTCGCCCATCCGGGTGCGCCGGGCTGGGTCTACATGACCGTCGACCTCGCCGACGCCGGGATTCCGTACAGCGGTGCGGTCTCCTTGCAGCTGGAGCGCGATGACGGCACCTCGGTCCGGGTCGGCAGCTTCACCCTGCGCGACGGCTACGGCTACTGGGGCGGCCCGGCCCCCGTGGACCCTTCGGTGCTGACCGGCGCCCGGTTGACGTCGTCCGACGGCAGGGTGCTCGCCACGGCCCATTTCGCCGCCTCGCACCAGGCGTAGGGAGTGGGCGCCACGTGCGGTGGTGGACGGCCGAACTCAGTGCCGCCGAGCAGGGCGAGCCGGGCGCTTTCGACTCGTGGGGGCGGCCGCGCGCACCCTCCTTCACCTCTCCCTGTCCCTTCTGCTGGACGAGACGTGTGCCCGAAATGTGAGAAAAGCTACGAACGTCCAATACGTCGGTGCGTGTGATTCGTATACAAGGCATGGGGTCAGAATTGAAGCTCGTGTCCGGCGCACACGGAAACGCAACAGGCGGCAACCGGCCAGGGGGTCAGGCCGCCGTCGAGGAAGCACCGGCCGATGCGGGGCCTTCCCCGCCCCTCCAGGCAACTCGACGAGGAGAGCCGGCCGAACCGCTCGTCGCCGAGGACATGGAGCAGGCTCTCGCACAGGTGCTGGCCGAGGTCGTGGGCATCGAGCAGGTGCCGGCCGACAGTCACTTCTTCGACGACCTGGGCGCCGATTCCCTGGTGATGGCACATTTCTGCGCGCGGCTGCGCAAGAGGGCGGACCTGCCCTCGGTGTCGATGAAGGAGATCTACCAGCACCCCACGATCCGAAGTCTGGCGGCAGCGGTGCCCGACACCGCGCCCACGCCCACAGCCCCCGCGACCGCCCAGGCTCCGGCCCGGGAGACGCAGACCACGGGCGCCCCGCTCGGTGACACAGCCGGCACGACGGACTACGTACTGTGCGGAATCCTTCAGGCCCTCGCCTTCCTCGGCTACACCTACCTCGGGGCGATGGCCACCGTCTGGGGGTACGAGTGGATCTCCGCCAGGTCGGGCCTGCTCGATGTGTATGTGCGGTCGGTGCTGTTCGGCGGTGCCGTCTTCGTGGGGTTGTGCGCCCTTCCGATCCTGGTGAAGTGGACGCTCATCGGGCGGTGGAAGCCGGAGCGGATCCGGATATGGTCTCTGGGATACGTCCGCTTCTGGGTCGTGCGGACACTGATCCGTACGAACCCGCTGACGTTGTTCGTCGGCTCGCCCCTGTACGTGTTCTATCTACGGGCACTGGGCGCCGACATCGGCCGCGGTGCCGTGATCCTCTCCCGCCACGTGCCGGTCTGCACCGACCTGCTCACCATCGGCGAGGGCACCGTCGTCCGCAAGGACTCGTTCTTCCTCTGCTACCGCGCCCGAGCGGGCGTGATCGAGCCGGGCCCGGTCACGATCGGGAAGTCGGTGCTGGTCAGTGAAGCCACGGTGCTCGACATCCGGACAGCGCTGGGTGACGGAGCCCAGCTCGGCCATGCCTCCTCGCTGTACAGCGGGCAGGCCGTGCCGGAGGGCGAGCACTGGCACGGGTCCCCGGCACAGCGGACCGAGGCCGACTTCCAGGTCGTGGGCGAGACGCCGCATGCCACGCTGCGCAGAGCCCTGCACAGCGCACGGCAACTGGCGACCGCCTTCCTTGTGTACGTGCCGCTCGCGCTCGGTGGCACCATCATGTTGCTCATCGCGGTTCCACAACTCCACATGGTCATCGAGCCGGGCCCGGCGGTCCTGACCAACGGCACCTTCTACCGTGATGTGGCGGTGGTCGCCGCCGTGCTCGTCCTCGGCGGCGTGATCCTCGGCCTGTTGCTCGTCAGCGCTCTTCCGCGTGTGCTCCGTCGAGCCGTCGTACCGGGCCGGGACTACCCGCTGTACGGATGGCGCCACTCCGTCCACCGAGCCGTTTCGCGGCTCACCAACAGGCGAAACCTGACCCGTCTGTTCGGTGACAGTTCCTGCATCGTGCACTACCTGCGCGCCATCGGCTACGACTTCTCCCACATCGAGCAGACGGGGTCGAACTTCGGCACGGAAGTCAGGCACGAGACGCCCTTCATGAGTTCCGTCGGCAGCGGAACGATGGTCGCCGACGGCCTGTCGATCGTGAATGCCGACTTCTCCAGCACCGCTTTCCAGGTGTCCCGGGCGTCGATCGGGGCGCACAGCTTCCTGGGCAACCGGATCGCCTATCCGGCGCGGGCCCGCACCGGCGACAACTGCCTTCTGGCGACGAAGGTCATGGTGCCCGTCGACGGACGAATCCGGGAAGGTGTGGGGCTGCTGGGCTCACCCAGTTTCGAGATCCCCAGGACGGTCCTGCGCGACAGCCGGTTCGACCGGTTCAGGAGCGGAGAAGAGCTGCGCCGCGGCCTTGCGGCGAAGAACAAGCACAACGCGGCCACCATGGGTTGGTTCCTGCTCTCGCGGTGGATCTACCTCACGTGCGCCGCCCTGCTCGCCGCCGGGGCGGCCGACACCTATGCCCGGCTGGGCGCCCCTGCCATCGCATGCGCCGACGTACTCGTTGTCGTCTTCACCGCGGTGTACTTCGTGCTGGTCGAGCGTCTCGTCACCGCGGCGCGCCGTCCAGGTGTCCTGTACTGCTCGATCTACGATTCACGGTTCTGGTGGCGTGAGCGGTACTGGAAGGTGCCGTCCGAGACGTATCTGCGCTTGTTCGACGGCACTCCGTTCAAGAACGTGATCTGGCGGCTCCTGGGCGTGCGGATCGGGCGCCGGGTGTTCGACGACGGCTGCTACGTGACCGAGCGGCCGATGGTGAGCATCGGTGACGCGTGCGTCCTAAACGCGGGAAGCGTCATCCAGTGCCACTCGCAGGAGGACGGCACGTTCAAGTCCGAGAGCACCACGCTGGGTCGCGGCTGCACGATCGGTGTCGGTGCCCTGGTCCACTACGGCGTGACGCTGGGCGACGGGGCGGTGCTCGCCGCGGATTCCTTCCTCATGAAGGGAGAGGTGATCCCGCAGAACTCCCGGTGGGGCGGGAATCCGGCCCGCGAGCTGGAGCGGGGCCACGACGACGTGGGAAGGAGCAGCCGATGACCCTCGCAACCGACGCCCCTGTTCTCCAGCCCGGGGACGAGGAGTTCTGGCGGTCCGTCCTGACCCTCGGCGGGTTCACCACCGTTCCACGCTGGACGCTCACCCCGGTGCCGGGCGTGGCACAGCACGAGGTGCCGATCCCCCCGGACGTCATGGCCGCAGCGCGCCGGTTGGCCGACGACATGGCCGTGCCGCTCAGCTCGGTCCTGCTGGCGGCGCATGCCAAGGTACTGGCCGCCCTGTCCGGCGAGCGCGACCTCACGACCGGCTACATCGCCGAGCCGGACGCCCGGCCGCTGCCGTGCAGGCTGACGACCGATCACCCCCACTGGAGGGCACTGGCACGGGAAGCCCGACGTGCCGAAACGGACCTGCTGGCGCACAAGCAGGCCCCGGTCGAGGACCTCCAGCGCGAGTTGCAGCTGCCCGGTCCCCTGAGCGAAGCCTCCTTCGCCGCGTTCCCGGCCGACCGCAAGGCCGATGCCACCACGGCTGCTGCGCCCCGCGAGCTCCCCGCCGGCACCGTATGGCAGGTCATGTCCACGTGGAGCGACAGCGGACCCACCCTGCGGCTGCGGTACCGACGCGATGCACTGGACGCCCCGTGCGCCGCGCGTATCGTGGGCTACCACCTGACCGCCCTGACCTTGATGGCCGCCGATCCCGCCGCCCCGCCCGGGCAGCAGAGCCTGCTGTCCGCCGAGGAGGTCCGCCTCCAGCTCGACGGACTCGCCGGGCCGCGGCGCACGCTTCCGCAGCGGTGTGTCCACTCCCTGATCGAGCAGCGTGTACGGGACCACCCGAACCGCGTATCCATCGTGCACGGTAACCGGCAGTGGACGTACACCGAACTCAACGAGCGTGCCAACTACGTGGCTCGGGCCCTTCTCGGGATGGGGGCGGGGCGTGAGGACGTCGTCGCGGTGGTGACGGAACGCACCATGGACTGGGCGGCGGCCGTCCTCGGGGTCTTCAAGGCCGGGTGTGTCTACCTGCCCGTCGAGCCGCACTTCCCCGCCGACCGCATCGCGACCATGCTCTCGCGTGCCGGGTGCCGGCTGGTGCTGACCGAGCCCGGCAGCACCACCACCCTCTTGCGAGCCGTGGACGCACTGCCGGGGGTGCGGACCCTGCTGGTCGAGTCGGCCTACGGCGCGACGGACACGGCCGGTGACCTGGACCTGGACGTGCGCCTGGACCAGCTCGCCTACATCTTCTTCACCTCCGGCTCCACCGGCGAGCCCAAAGGCGCGATGTGCGAACACGCCGGGATGCTCAACCACATCCACGCCAAGATCGACGACCTGGGCATCGGCGAGGGCCAGGTCGTCGCCCAGACGGCGCCTCAGTGCTTCGACATCTCCCTGTGGCAGCTGTTGGCGGCGCTCGTGGCCGGCGGTCGGACACTGCTGGTTCCCCAAGAGGTGATCGAGGACGTCCCGCGATACCTCGACACGATCGCCGAGGGCCGCGTCAGCGTTCTGCAGGCCGTGCCCTCCTACCTCGACGCCGTGCTGTCCTCGCTGGAGAAGTGCCCGCGCGAGCTGCCGGACCTGCGGTGCGTGTCGGTCACCGGCGAGGCCCTGAAGAAGGACCTCGTGGAGCGCTGGTTCCGCGCCCAGTCGGCGATCAGGCTCGTCAACGCCTACGGGCTCACCGAGACGTCGGACGACACCAACCACGAAGTCATGGACCAGGCGCCGGACACCGACCGGATCCCGCTCGGCCGTCCAGTGAACAACGTGCGGGTCCGCGTCGTCGACGACAACCTGTCACTGGTGCCGCTCGGCGCACCCGGCGAGATCGTCTTCGCCGGAGTCTGCGTCGGCCGCGGCTACGTCAACGATCCGGAGCGGACGCGCCAGTCCTTCACGACCGATCCCTACCGCACCGGCGGCCGGCTCTACCGAAGCGGCGACTACGGCCGCTGGCTGCCCGACGGCAAGCTGGAGTTCCTCGGCCGCCGGGACAGCCAGGTGAAGGTCCGCGGATTCCGCGTCGAGATCGAGGAGGTCGAGAACGCCCTGCTGAAGGTGCCCGGCGTGCGCGCCGGCGCGGTCGCGGTCACCCGGAACGATCGGGGCGGGAGCCTCGTGGCCTTCTGCTGCGGTGAGCACCCGCCTGCCGACAACACCGTGCGACAGCACCTGAGCAGGCACCTGCCCGTCTACATGGTCCCCTCGTCCTTCCACTGGCGCGATCACCTCCCGCTGACCGGCAACGGCAAGGTCGACCGCAAGGCCCTGGCATCGCTCGCCGGGGAACTCGACCACACCGGACCTCACGACACCTGCGCCGCAGCGGCGTCGGGCACCGGCGAACCACCGCGCACACCGACCGAGGAGCGCCTGGCCGCCGCCTGGGCCACGGTGCTCGGCATCCCGCAGCACCGGATCGGTCGGCACACCCACTTCTTCGACGACGGCGGCGGCACCTCGCTCACAGCGCTCCAACTCGCCATCCGGCTCGACCGCACGGTGTCCCTGAAAGACCTCACCCACCATCCGGTGCTCGCCGACCTGGCCCGCCTGCTCGACGCCCGAGCCGCGTCGTCCCGAGCCGCGTCGTCCCCGACCGTTTCGTGAACCGCTGGAGGCAGTGAGAGATGTCGTCCTCATTCACCACACGACCGGTCGATCCGGACCTTCGGCTCGGCTCCGTACCGATCCTGACCACCGGCCCGACCGACGATCCCGACCGTTGGGCGGCCGAACACCGGGACCTGCTGCGCAGCCTGGTCACCGAGCACGGTGCCGTCATGGTGCGCGGTCTGGGGCTGCACGACGTCGCCGGAACCGCGTCGGTCTTCACCCGGCTGGCCACCGGGCTGATGGTCGAGACGGAGGCGTTCGCCGCACGGCGCAGCTACGGCACCGGCGTGTACTCGTCGTCGACGTGGCCGCCCAACCGGACGATGTGCATGCACCACGAGCTCAGCTACGCGCTGCGGTTCCCGGGCCTGATGCAGTTCGCCTGCCTGGTCTCGCCCAGCCGTGGCGGTGCGACCGCCCTCGCCGACTCGCCGACCGTACTCGCCGCCCTGCCCGAGGCACTCGTCGATCGGTTCGAGCACGAGGGCTGGTTGCTCGCCCGGAACTACAACGACGACATCGGCGCCTCCTGGACCGAGGCGTTCGGAACAGCCGACCGCACAGCCGTCGAAGACTACTGCCGCGCCGCCGCCATCGAGTTCGACTGGCAACCCGACGGCGGCCTGCGCACCAGGCAACGCCGCAGCGCCGTGATCCGTCACCCGCTCACCGGGCGGCGCTGCTGGTTCAACCAGATAGCGTTTCTCAGCGAATGGACGCTGGATCCGGAGATACGCGAATACCTGGTGGATCTCTACGGGTCGGACGGGTTGCCGTTCAACACCCGTTACGGCAACGGCGACGCCATCTCACGGGACACCGTCGACCTCATCAACGAGGTCTACCAGGACCACACCGTACGCGAACCGTGGCAGGACGGCGACCTGCTGCTCGTCGACAACCTGCGCACCGCGCACAGCCGAGAAGCCTACGAAGGACCGCGCGACGTCATGGTCGCCTTGGCCGACGCAGTGCGCCTGCCCGACTGCTCGCCGACCGTGGAGGTGATGACGCGATGACCACCACCTGCTCGCCCGCCGCCCGGCTCACCCCGTCCGGGACGCCACGGGTGCCTCCCTTCGCCGTCATCTCCGGCGCACAGGTGCAGCGCGCCCTGCAGGGGTGCGAAGAGCACATCGTGGAGCTGGTGCAGGCCGCGTACCGGCTGCACGCCGCAGGGGACTCGGTGAACCCGCCGTCCTCCTTCCTGCGTTTCCACGACCGTCCGTCCTCCCGGATCATCGCGCTGCCCGCGTCGCTCGGTGGTCGGACACGGGTGGACGGCCTCAAGTGGATTTCCAGCTTTCCCCAGAACGTCGAGGGCGGCATCCCGCGGGCATCGGCGGTGCTCATCCTCAACGACCATGACACCGGTTACCCGTTCGCGTGTCTGGAAAGCTCGATCATCAGCGCGTCCCGGACAGCGGCGTCGGCCGCGCTCGCAGCCGACTGGCTCAGCCGGAAACGGCCGCGCCCGACCCACCTCGGCTTCGTCGGAGCGGGTGTGATCGCCCGCTACATCCACACGTTTCTGGCCGGCACCGGCTGGTCGTTCGAGAACATCGGCGTGTTCGATCTGTCGCCGGACAATGCGAGGGCCTTCCGCTGCTGTCTGGAGCAGTCGGGGGCCGCGGGGCCCGTCACCGTGCACGACAGTGCCGAGCAGGTCATCCGCCTCAGCGACCTGGTGGTCTTCGCGACGGTCGCCGCGCGTCCCCACGTCCACGACCCGGCGTGGTTCGCGCACGATCCGGTGGTGCTGCACATATCGCTGCGCGACCTGGCCCCCGAGGTACTGCTCGCCTCGGCCAACATCGTCGACGACGTGGAGCATTGCCTGCGAGCCGACACCTCACCGCACCTGACCGAACAGCTCACCGGGAACCGGCAGTTCCTCGACGGGACGTTGGAGGACGTCATGTCCGGGCGGGTCACACCACCGCCGGACCGCCCTGTGATCTTCTCACCCTTCGGCCTGGGAGTGCTCGATCTGGCCGTCGGCAAGTACGTCTACGACCAGGTCGCCGAGTCCGGAGGACTCAACGTCATCGACGACTTCTTCCACGAGCTGAACCGCTACGGATGAGCGGCCCGCGGCACCGCGCACCGAGCCGCCCTTCGATCCACGGAGGCCATCGTGCCAGTCATATCCGATCCGTACAGCTTCAACGAGGAGGACCTCTACGTCGACCTGCGGTCGATCTGCGGGCAGCCGCTGTTCCTGAAGTGCGAGGGGTTCAACTTCGCCGGCTCCATCAAGCTGAAGCCCGCCAGGGAGATGGTGGAGGCCGCGGAACGGGCAGGGGTCATCACACCCGACTCGGTTCTGCTCGAGTCCTCTTCGGGCAACATGGGCGTGGCCATGAGCGTGATCGCGGCCAGCAAGGGCTACCGGTTCCTGTGTGTGACGGACTCGCGCTGCAACCTGTCGACCCGGTTGTTGATGGAGGCACTCGGCGCCCATGTCCACGTCGTCACCGAGCCCAGCCCGCACGGCGGTTTCCTCGGTGCTCGCCTCGACTACATCCGCGGGCAATGCGCTCGCAGCGGGAGATACGTGTGGCTGAGCCAGTACACCAACGCGAACAACTGGAAGGCGCACTATCACCGGACGGCCCCGGCGATCGCGCGCTCCTTCCCGGGCCTTGACGTGCTGTTCGTCGGAGCGGGCACCACCGGAACGCTCATGGGCTGTGCCCGCTGGTTCCGGCGCTGGCACCGCCCCGTGCGGATCGTCGCGGTCGACACCGTCGGTTCGGTGACCTTCGGCGGAGCGCCGGGACGCCGGATGCTTCCCGGCCTGGGGATGAGCATGCAACCGCCGCTGCTGGACGCGTCGTACGTGGACGAGGCGATAGAAGTCGAAGAGGCCGACACCATCCGGGCCTGTCACAGCCTGGCCAGGCACGGTTTCCTCTTCGGGGGCTCCACGGGCACCGTGGTCAGCGGGGCGGTCGACTGGCTGGCCCGATGTGACACGCAGGCCCTCACCGCGGTGGCCATCGCGCCGGACCTGGGGGAGCGCTATCTCGACACCGTCTACCAAACCAACTGGATCCGGGATCTCTACGGCGACGCCGTCTTGGGCGACGATGTCGTGACCAGCGATGCGCAGCTTGGTACCGATGTCCCTGAAACCAGGCCGGCATCGTCGGCCCGGTCGCCGGGCACCCTGTCGTAGGCGCCGTACGCGGAGCTCTCGGCACCTGACGGAACCGACGTGCCCCCGAGGCGGTCAGGGGGCGGTGCCGTTCCGGCCGTCACCGGTCTCCCACCCTCGACCGGAGCGGCCTGACCCGCGCGCGGTGACGGCCGTCAGCACAAGGCCGGCGCCCACCACGAAACACCCGTCGAGACCGGTCGGCACCCTCTCGTCGGCGGCCGCGCGTTCGACCAGACGCCCGTGAAAGCTCCCATCGGAAGAGTGCACGGTGACGAACACATCGGTGTAGTCGAGCCACGCATGGGTCAGCGTGAACCACGCCTTGTAGATGCTCTCCTTGGCACTGAAAAGGACCCGGTCCCAGCAGAAGGGCCCTGAGGGCAGGTCTTCGACAGCCGTCCGTTCCGCAGGGGCGCTGATCGCTTCCAGGACACCCGCCGGCAGCGCCTTGTGAGGCTCGGCATCGATGCCCACCGCCGCCAGGTCCCGCTCCAGCGCCACCGCCGCCGCGCAGTAGCCAGGACAGTGCGTGATGCTGCCGACGATTCCCCGAGGCCACACCGGTTCCCGATGCGCCCCGATCAGGACCGGGGCTGCCGGCAACCCCAGAGCTCGCATGGCGCGCCGGGCGCAGGTCCTGCCGGCGGCGAACTCCCACATCCTGGCTTGCGGGACCCCACCCAGAGCCGCGACCTCCTCGGGCAGGATCCGCACGTCGTCGTCGTGCCCCATGATCTGCGCGGCACGGGCGACGGCCGGCAGCAGCCCGCCCATCGACACCACCGGCTCGGGTACGGAAGGGACGGACATGGCACACCACCCCACCCCTCACGCACTTTCCTTCTTCGCCCCACGACCGCGCTTCATCCCACGACCGTGTTGTTCCCCCCTGCGCGCCATTATCCGGCGGCCGGGGCGGTTTCGAAGCCGGGAGGAAGCGGGCCGCACGCAGGCCGGGTCGGGATCCCTAGCAGAGCACGGCGAGTGCTCCGGGCAGCACCCGGGCCGTGACGGGAAGGACGGCGTCGACCTCGCCGTCGGCGCCGTAGGGCACTTCCCGGTCGGCCTCGATGCGAACCTCTCTTCCCTGGGCGATCCGCACTTGGGGCCGGTGGACGTGGGCACCGGACTTGAGCTCGTTCATCAGGGTGAAGAAGAGCCGGCGCGGTGCTTCGCGGATCATCACCACTTCGAGCAGTCCGTCGTCGATGCGGGCGCCGGGGGCGATGATGCGGCCGGAGCCGTAGTAGGGGGAGTTGGCGGCGACGACGGTGTAGCCGCGGTGCGCGAGTGGCTCGCCGTCGACGGTGACCCGGTAGGCGGCCGGGCGCCAGGTGGCGACGGCTCTCAGTCCGCCCGCATAGTAGGAGGCGGCGCCCTTCAGGAGTGTGGAGCGGTTGGCGTGACGGTTGGCGAGGGCGTCCACCCCCGCGTACACGCTGCCGAGGACGACACTGCGGCCATGGGCGGACTCCACTTCGATGGTGTCCACTGACCGGGGAGCGCTGTGCAGGAGTACCCGGGCCAGTGCTTCCGGGTCGGTGGGCAGGCCGAGCGCGCGGGCGAAGTCATTGCCCCGGCCGGCCGGGACCAGGCCGAAGAGTGTGTCGGTGCCGCTGAGGGCCCCACCGATGCCGCCGACGACGCCGTCGCCGCCGACCGCCAGGACCACGCGGTTTCGCCGCCCGGCCTGGCGGGCGAGCTCACAGGCGTGGGCCAGGCTGCGGCTGTACTCGGTCTCCAGCGCGGCCCCGGCCTCCCTCAGCAGCCGGGCCACGTGGAGCAGCACCGCGACCCCGGTGGATCCGCCGGCGGTGGGGTTGACGATGGCGGTGAACTGTCGCATCGGTGTGCCTCCAGAGGCGGCTGACGGCTTGTCGACGGGATGGGGGGTGGGCCGGGGTGGGTCAGTCGGCGGGCAGGAGGACGCCGGGATTGAGCAGACCTGCCGGGTCCAGTCGGCGTTTGACGGCCTGGAGGGCGCCGATGCCGAGCGGACCGGCCTCCCGGACGTACCACTCGCGGTGGTCGGTGCCCACCCCGTGGTGGTGGCTGATGGTCCCTCCGGCCGCCAGGATCGCCTCGTTGGCGGCGCGCTTCGCGTGGGCCCAGTGCGCAAGGGCGTCCTCGCCCTGAGCGGAGACCACGGTGAAGTACAGCGAAGCACCGTTCTCATAGACGTGGGAGATGTGGCACATCACCAGCGGCGGCGTGCCGGACTGGGTGAGCGTGCCGGCGAGCGCTTCGCGGACGGCGGCGTACAGTCCGGGAAGGCGGGACCAGAAGGCGGCCGTCTCCAGCGTCTCGGCGAACGCCCCGGCGTCCAGCAGCGCGTCCCGCAGGTAGGGAGCCGAGTAGCGGCCGTGGGCCCAGCGCTCTCCCGGCTCCCGGCCCAGACAGGTGCCGCCGGCGTCGCGCAGCACGGCCGCGGCCCGCTCCCGGCGGTGGGCGGTGTCCTCCTCCGTGCCCTCGTAGCCGGTGATGGCCAGACATCCGGCGTTCTGCGGAAGGCCCGAGGTGCCGATGGCGTCGGGCTGGGCGAGGCCGATCAGCGACTCCGTCTCGTCCGACAGGCGCAGCACGGTCGGCCGCGGTCCGTCCTGGGCGAGGCGCCGCAGGGCGGCTGCGCCCGCTTCGAAGGACTCGAAGCGCCATCCTTCGTGGACGCGGGTCTGGGGGAGGGGACGGACCCGGACGGTCACCGAGGTGATGACGCCGAACGCGCCCTCGGAACCGAGGACGAGCTGACGCAGGTCGGGCCCGGCCGCTGAGCGCGGGGCACGGCCCGCGTCGAGGGTGCCGGACGGGGTGGCGAGGGTGAGGCCGAGGACCATGTCGTCGAAGCGGCCGTACCCGGCGGAGGCCTGACCGCTGGAGCGGGCCGCGGCGAATCCGCCGATCGTCGCCCACTCGTAGGACTGCGGGAAGTGGCCGAGCGTGAAGCCGTGTTCGGCCAGGAGGGCTTCGGCGTGCGGGGCGCGCAGGCCGGATTGCAGGGTGGCCGTGCGGGAGACCGGGTCGAGGTCGAGCAGGGCGTTCATGCGGCGCAGGTCCAGCGCGACGAAGGGGCGCCGCGGCTCGGGGGCGAGTCCGCCGACGACGGAGGTGCCGCCGCCGAAGGGGACCAGGGCCAGGTCGTGCGTGGCGCAAGCCGTCAGCACCGCGAGCACCTCGTCGTGGCTCGCCGGGAGGACCACGGCCGCCGGGAGGTCGCTCACGTCGCCGTCCCGGATGCGCAGCAGATCCGGCGTGGACTTGCCGCGGGTGTGCCGGACGCGGGACTCGGCGTCGGTGCGCAGATGCTCTTCCCCGCCGACGGCGGTGAGCAGGGCCCGGCGCGCGGCCGGGTCGAGGAGCGGCTCGGGTACGGCGATCTCTTCCAGGGCGATCGGCTCCGCGCTGCGCGGTTTCACCCCGAGCAGGTCGCGCAGCAGCCCGATCACCGAATCGGGCAGCGGTGTCGCCCTGGCCGGATCACCCCAGCCGCTCCACAGCATGTCCATGGCGCTTGTCCTCACCGGTCGTCGCGACGGCGTCGTCGCGAGTCAGTCGTCGATCGCGGCAGTGCGGTAGGGGAGGAGTCCCGCCCCAGCACCGCCGAGGGCGTTACACTGTGACACATGACGCCTATTCGTCACAACGCCTCGGACGGCGATGCAGTGCTCGACGCGGTCCGCGATTGCGTCCTGGCCGTCGGCGTGCGGCGCACCACCCTGACCGACGTGGCCCGCCGTGCGGGCGTCTCGCGGATGACGCTGTACCGCCGCTGGCCCGATGTGCGGTCGCTGGTGGGCGACTTGATGACCCGGGAGTGGATCCAGGCGGCCACCGGCGCGATGCCCGACCCGAGGCCGGGGACGACCACGCGCACGCGGATCGTGGACGGCCTCGTCAACGGCGTGGACGCCTTCCGGAGCCACCCCCTCTTCCGCAAGATCGTCGACGTCGATCCCGAGCTGCTCATCCCCTACGTGCTGGACCGGCGCGGGGCGAGCCAGGAAGCCCTCCTGGAACTGCTCGCCGACGCCCTGCGCGAAGGGCACGCGGACGGGTCGGTACGCCCCGGCCACCCCGAACGGCAGGCGAGGTCCCTGCTCCTGGTCGCCCAGTCCTTCACCCTGTCGCTGCGCACCATGGCCGAGGAGGACGACGCCGAGCTGAGCACGGAGGCCTTCTCCGCAGAACTGCGGACCATCCTCGAGAGGACCCTCACACCATGAGCTCCAGCAGCAGTCCGGCCTCCTCGCAACGACCGGTTGCCGGTTCGTCCCTGACCGCGGGCCGTCGCCTGCGCGAACTGGCTGAGACCGCCGGCGGCGCGCCCGTGGACGTCCTGGTGGTCGGCCTCGGGGCGACCGGCGCCGGGGCCGCCCTGGACGCCGCCGCCCGCGGACTGACGGTCGCCGCCGTCGACGCCCACGACCTGGCCTTCGGTACCTCCCGCTGGAGCTCCAAGCTCATCCACGGCGGACTGCGTTACCTCGCCTCCGGCCAGCTCGACGTCGCTCACGAGAGCGCCCTCGAACGCGGCCTCCTGATGGAGCGCACGGCTCCGCACCTGGTGCGGGCGCAGCCGTTCGTGCTGCCCCTGACCCCGCTGGTCTCCCGGGGCCAGGCGGCGCTGGCCTGGGCCGGGTTCCGCGCCGGCGACACGCTGCGTCTGGCGGCACGCACGGCGCGGGCCACGCTGCCTGCACCGCGCAGGCTCTCCGCCGCGGAAACCCGTCACCTGGCTCCCGCACTGCGCGGCTCCGGGCTCCGCGGCGGCCTGCTGTCCTGGGACGGCCGGGTGACCGACGACGCCCGCCTGGTCACCGCGATCGCGCGTACGGCGGCGGCGCGGGGCGCACGGATCCTCACCCGGGTGCGGGCGCTGGAACTGACCGCGTCCGGTGCCCGCATACGGGACGAACTCACCGGTGAGGAAGGCGAGATCCGCGCCCGCGCGGTGATCAACGCCTCCGGCGTGTGGGCGGGCGGCCTGGTGAACGGGGTCCGCATACGGCCCTCGCGCGGCACCCACCTCGTCCTGCGCGCGGACCACCTGGGCTTTCTGCCGGCCGGCCTGCACATCCCGATCCCCGGGGAGACCAACCGCTTCGTCCTCGTCCTGCCGCAGGGCGACGGCCGGGTCTACGTCGGACTCACCGACGAACCCGTGGAAGGCGACGTACCGGACGTGCCCGACGTGCCGGAGACCGACATCGGATTCCTGCTCGACGTCCTCGGTTCCGCACTGGACGTCCCCGTCCACCGCGACGACGTGGTGGGCGCGTTCGCGGGACTGCGGCCGCTGCTGGACAGCACCCCGGGCGGGGACCCGGGCGCGGCGCCGAGCACCGCCGACATCTCCCGCAGACACGCCGTGCTCACCTCGCCGGAGGGAGTGGTCACCGTGGTGGGCGGCAAACTGACCACATATCGGCGCATGGCCGAGGACGCGGTCGACGCCGCTGTCGCCGCACACGGCCTGTCCGCCGGTGCCTCCCCGACCAGCGCCCTCCCGCTGGTCGGTGCCGCACCGCCCCGGGCGCTCGGCGCCCTCCGCGCGCCGCGACGCCTGATCAACCGCTACGGCACCGAGGCGCCGGCCGTCCACGCGCTGGCCACGGCCGACCCCCGGCTCGCACGGCCCATCCTGGAAGGGCACCCGGTGACCCGCGCGGAACTGCTGTGGGCCGTACGCCACGAAGGGGCACTCGACGCGGCCGACCTCCTCGACCGTCGCACCCGCATCGGGCTGGTCCCCGACGACCGAGCCACCGCGCTGGAAGCCGCACGGGAAGTACTCGACGAGTCGGGCGTCGGCGACTGACCGGTAGCGCGCCCGGGCCGCCCGCGAAGGACCCGGGCGGGTCAGACGCGGCTGGGCTCGGTGGCGTCCCCGCTGGGGTCTCCCAGCAGGCGCTTGTCCACCTGCGGTTCGGGCAGCGTGCGAAACAGCAGCCAGCTCAGGGCGGGCATCAGGATCAGGGGGGCCAGCGCCGTCCGCAGGGAGGTGGCGTCGGCGATGCCGCCGATAACCGGGCTGGTGAGGCCGCCGACACTGACCATGAGACCGAGCGTGATGCCGCTGGCCGTACCGACACGCGTAGGCAGATAGTCCTGGGCGAGGGTGACCTGAAGCGAGAACGGTACGTACAGGCCGACGGAGGTCAGGGCCACGAACAGATAGACGGCCGGGCCGGGGACGAACACGACACCGGCGACTGCGGCCACCGTGGTCAGGTAGGACGTGCTCACCACCCTGACCCGGTCCCAGCGATGGGCCAGTTTGCTCCCGAGGACCGTGCCGACCGCGCCGCCGAGGTAGAGGACGAACAGCGCGGCCGTCCCCGCCGCCGTCCCCCATCCCGTCTGCTGCCGGACCTGGAAGGCGACGAAGGTGCTCATGGCGACGAAGGTGATCGACCGGCAGACCACCGCGAGCGAAAGCCGCACGAACGAGGGCCAATGGTCCCGCCCCGCCGTGGCCGCCGTGCGGGAACCCGTGCGCGGCGCCTTCTCCACGGCGCGCAGCACCGGCAGCGTCAGCCCGCTGCCGACCAGGGCGGGCACGATCAGCATGGGTGACCAGCGCAGTCCGCCGGTGGCGATCACGACGGTGACCAGGAGGGGGGCGAAGGCGAAGCCGATGTTGCCGCCGAGGGAGAACCAGCCCATGGAAGTGTGGCTCCCCTTGGCGGCCAGCCGAGCGAGACGGGCCGACTCCGGGTGGTAGGCGGCGACCCCGATCCCGGACAACGCCATGGACATCGACGTGAGCGTGTACGAGCCGCCGATGCCGCTCAGGGCGACACCGAGTCCGGCGAGGACCGTGCTGACCGGAAGTAACCAGGGTATGGAGCGCCGGTCGGTGAGCGCACCGAAGACGGGCTGGGCGACGGAGGACAGCAGGCTTGTGGCGAGCACGATGCCCGAAGCCGCGGCGTAGGTGTAGGAGCGCTCGGCGACGAAGAACGGGATGAGGGACGCGACGGCGCCCTGGTACACGTCCACACAGGCATGTCCGACCGAGAGCAGGACGAGCGACTTGTTCCTTGGCATGGCGCCATGGTCGTCCGTCGACGAGCTGTCGCACTTCCGATAATCTGCCGAGGGATGAGGGAAATCCGCCACGTCCCGGTGGCGCCGACGGACACGCGGTGGCTGGCTCCAGGCACCGGCATCGACGCCCACCGGCACGACGACCATCAGATCGTGTACGCGGGCCGGGGCGTGGTCGCCGTCACCACCGACGCGGGCTCGTGGGTCGCCCCGGCCACCCGCGCCATCTGGGTCCCGGCCGGTACCGTCCACTCCCACCAGGCCCACGGAGCTCTCGAACTGCACCTGGTCGGTCTGCCCGCGCACACCAACCCGCTCGGTCTGGACGAGCCGACCGTGCTGAGCGTCAGGCCGCTGCTGCGGGAGTTGATCCTCGCCTGCACCCGGGACCCGGACGACGACAGCCCCGAACGCGGGCGGCTGATCGCCGTCCTGCTGGACCAGTTGCGGGCCTCGCCCCAGCAGCCGCTGCATGTGCCCACGCCCACGGCGCCGCAACTCAAGGCGCTGTGCGGGATCCTGCTCGCCGATCCTGCCGACGACCGCACCCTGGCGGCCCTGGGCCGGCAGGTCGGTGCGAGCGACCGGACGTTGTCCCGCCTGTTCAAGGCCGACCTGGGTATGACGTTCCCCCAGTGGCGCACACAGGTGCGGCTCTCCCACGCCTTGGTCCTGCTCGCCGAGAACACGCCCGTCACGGTCGTGGCGCACCGGTGCGGCTGGTCATCAGCGAGCGCGTTCATCGACGTGTTCCGCCGCGCCTTCGGCTACACCCCGGGACGCGCCTCGGGCGGGCGGCCGGCGGAGTGACAGTACGCCTGGCGGGGCCGTCGTCCGCAGCCGTGCGCAACGGCTGCCGGTGAACAGCCGAGGGTGATGCGACGGCCGGACGCCTGTCGCGATGGGTACCGGTGTCGGAAGCCGCCGCACCACCGGGGCGCCGTCCAGAAGGGCGCCGCCCGTCACGGCTTTCGGGCGGCCACCGGCACACTCAGCGGACGGGCCAGGCCGACCACCGCCTCGTCCAGGCGCTGCAGATGCCGCAGCACCCGGTCGGTGATCCGCCCGTACCGCGGTGTGCCGGCCGTGTCGGACTCCAGCAGGGAGGCGATGCTCGGCCCGGTCTCGACCTCGTCGGTGGCGTGCTGGTCCGCCACGTGCGCGCTGATCGCCGCGATGTTGTCCGTGATGCGGTCGCACGCCCGGCGCAGCCGCGGATCTGCCGCGATCGAGGGATGTGTGGCCAGGAGCTCGGCGGTCGCGGCCAGGGAGCGCGCGTGGTAGGCGCATGTCTCCAGGACCGCGACGACGTACCGGGCCGTGTTCCGCCGCGCCCGCAGAGGTGTGATCGGGTGCGTCAGCGGCTGCGTGGCCGCCCGCAGGTCGCCCAGCGCCTCGTCCAGGCCGCGCGCCTTGTCGAGCAGACCTGCCCCGGGACTGCCGCTGAGCTGGTCGACGGCGGCGTCGGTGACGTCGGCGAGCCGCTCCAGCACAGTGGCGAGCAGCTCGTTCGTGCGGCGGTCCGTGGCCACCGGAAGCACCATGGCCGCCGCGACGATCCCGCAGGCTGCGCCGAGCGCCGTCTCCTCCACGCGCAGTACCAGCACCGACAGGCTGTAGGTGTGCAGCAGCGTGTACAGCAGACCCAGCGCCGCGGTCACGAAGAACGACATCAGCGTGTACGACAGCGGGGCCGTGTAGAACATCGCGAAGACGCACAGCAGCACCAGCCCCAGCGCCGTCCACGTGTGGTGCCCCACCAGCCCCGCCAGGACGATGCCGGCCACGACGCCGAGGACGGTGCCCACCAGCCGACGGTAGCCCTTGACCAGGACCTCGCCCGTCGACGAGGTGTTCATGAAGACGATCCAGCAGGTCAGCACCGCCCAGTACCAGCGATGGCTGGAGAGGAACTCGCCACCGACGATGGCCAGGGCCGAGCCCACGGAAACCTGCACTGCGGCACGCGTGGTGGGCCGCCGCAGTCCCCTCGGCTCCTGCTGTGTCTCGCGTTCGCTCTCCAGGGCGCCCTCGATGGCGGCGTTCTCGGCGTCCAGCTCCTCCCTCGAGCGCGTCGTCGCGGGCGTGTCGTCGGACTCGTCCTGCGCTTCCTCCAGCGCGACCCTGAGCCCCAGCACCGCCCGCGCGGCTTCGCCGATGCCCCGGAAGACGTCCTGCACCGCTCTCGGCGCCGACGGCAGGTTCTCCTCGTCCCGGTAGCCGAGCAGCCGGTTGCGCAGATGGGCCACTCCCGTGCCGCCGCGCTGCCCGACGGAGCGCAGCAGGAGCAGGCGGAGCGCCTGTAGTTCGCGGCGGAGCGTGTCGATCGCCTCGTCCCGCACCGGCAGATGGCCGCCCGAGGGCAGGTGCGCGCCGGGCAGGTGCAGGGTGAGCGTGTCCGCCCGCTCGGCACTGCGGGCGTTCAGGAGCAGCAGCCCGAGCCGCTCGGCGGCGATCTCGGCGTCCGCGATCCGGCGCTGCAGCACCTGCGCCACGGCTTCGTCGGATGTCCCGTCGTCCAGCCGGCCCTGGATCATCATGGCCGTCTCGTGCAGCCGAGCGGTGCCCTCTCGAACCGCCTCCAGAGCCTTGTCCACGTCGTCGGGACCCGCGTCCAACAGCTCCAGCTGCGCCGACACGAGCTGGGCGAGACGCACGCGGAAGGCCTCGCGCAGTCGTTGCAGGATGCCCGCGGGCGTCTCGTACACGACCACGAACCGTACGAAGGCACTGCACGCGAACGCGAGGGTGATGACGCCGTACAGCCGCGGCAGCGCCGAGACCGTGGCGCCCACGAACAACGACAGGAAATACGTCTGGAAGCCGATCAGCCCCAGCGCGGTGCCCCGGTCGCCGAACCGGCGGCCGTAGACCGCGCAGAAGATCAGGAGGACGAAGAACACGTCCCCGGCCACGACGCGCGCATTCAGCAGCGCCCCCAGGGACACCGACACCAGGGCCACCGGAAGCCCCAGGGCGAGCGTGATCGCCTGTCGGCCGCGCTGCTTCTCACGGATGGCGAAGGTGGCCACCATGGCCGCGATCGCGCCGGCCACCAGATGCGGCAGGGGGGCGCGCAGCACGGCGAGCACGGCCAGGGTCAGAGCGATCGCACCCGCCGTCCGTGACCCGGCGGCGAGTCTGAGCAGCCCGGGATCCGACGCGGTGATGCGATCCCGCAACCGTGCTGCGACCGGCCGTCCCGCTGCCTTCACGCCGCCGTACTCTCCCCACTTCCCGGATGATCTGCTTCCCCAGCATGCCACCCGGTGGCACCTGACGCGGTTCCGGCCGCGGCCGGCGGCCGGTCCCCACGCTCACCGTCGTACCGTCGACCGCCGGTCCGCCTGCGTGGCCGTCCGGCGCTCTGCCGGCTAGGTCCGGAGTATTGACATAGACATGAGCTAGGCCGGCGCTAGGCCATTCCTCCCCACCCGGGCTGACGCCCGGTCAGACCGGCAGCAGCCGGGCGACGAGTGCGCTGAGCTGCCTCGCGTTGCGGCATTCGTACATCTCGATGACCTCGGCGTAGGCCGGTGCCGCCGAGTCACCCGTGCCCCACTGGGAGCGCGACTCGGGGTTCAGCCAGTAGACGCGCCGGGCTCGTTCGGCGATGTGCCGTACAGCCGGCAGATTCGGATCAGCCATATTGGTACGGGCATCGCCCAGGACGAACACAGTGGTGCGCGAGCCCACGGCGTCGCCGTACCGCTCGGTGAACTCGCCGAATGCGACTCCGTAGTCGCTGCTGCCGTGCCAGCCTGTCAGCGCCGCTTCCGAGCGGATCCGCGTGCCCAGAGCGCCGGGATCGGCCGCGCCGTGCACCAGCATCCTGGTCACCTCGTCGATCTGATTGACGAAGGCGAAGACCCGCACCTTGCTGAACTGGTCATGCAGCGCTTGCACCAGCAGCATCGTGAAGTCCGAGAACCCCGACACCGAACCCGAGACATCGCACAGCAGCACCAGCTCGGGCCGGACGGGACGACGCCGACGCAGCACGGGCCGTATCGGCACACCGCCCGTCGACAGCGACCCGCGCAGGGTGCGGCGCAGATCGATGGCGCCGCGGGCCGCGCGCCTGCGGCGCGCGGCGAGCCGGGTGGCCAGTTTGCGGGCGAGCGGCTGAACGACCCTGCGCAACTCGGCGAGTTGGTCCCGTCCGGCGGACAGGAAATCGACTCGGTCCGCCGTGGTGGCCACGGCCCGACGCGCGATCTCATCCCGGCCGCGCCGCTCGGCGACACGGCGCCGCGCCTCTGCGGCCACCTGTTCACGGAAGACTTGGATGCGCCTGCGGATCTCGTCCTCGAGCAGCCGGTCGGTGAACCCCGCCCCGGCTTCCTGAGCCCGGATGCCGTCGCGGACACGCGCCAGCAGCGTCTGCGGGCGGAGCCGCTCGAGCGTCTGGTACGACGACCAGCCGTCCGACTCCGGCGATGATCCGTACCCGCCGAAGCCGTCCACCGCCTCAACCGCCAACTGCGCCATCATTCCTCGATCGTCGGCGGCCAGTGCCTCCGCGAGCCGGTTCCGCAGTTCGTCCCGGTCCGCGGGAGCTTCGGTGGCGTGGACCCCGAACCCAACGCGAGCCGGGAAGTACACGTCGAAGACGGCATCGAACACCCGCCGCTGGCCCTCGGTGTGCAGCAGCGTGGCCGCCAGCCCCTCACGCAGCAACGCGCGGTCCGCGAGGCCCAGTACTTCCACCACCCGCGCGGCATCCAGGGTCTCGCCCGTGCCGATCCCCATGCCGTGCGAACGCAGTGCGCCGACCAGCCCCGTCAGCCGCTCGGCGACACCGGTCGCCGGTGCGGAGGCGTTCACACGGCATCCAGGTCGAGCTTCGAGGCCGCCTTCAGGACGTCCTCCTGATGCTTGAGGACCACGCCGAGGGTGTCGCGCACGACGGTCTCCTCGAGCGCGCCGGCGCCGAGGGCGAGCAGGGTGCGCGCCCAGTCGATCGTCTCGGCGACCGAGGGAACCTTGCGCAGGTCCATCTCCCGCAGCGCCCTGACCACCCGCACCAGGGACTCGGCCAGCGCCTCGTCGATGCCCGGAACCTTGAGCCGGACGATGCGATGCTCCAGCTCCGCGTCCGGAAAGCCGATGTGCAGGAAGAGGCAGCGGCGGCGCAGCGCCTCCGACAGCTCGCGGCTCGCGTTCGAGGTGAGGACCACGAAGGGGCGCCTGGCCGCAGTGATCGTGCCCAGTTCGGGGACGGTGACCTGGAAATCGCTGAGCACCTCCAGGAGCAGGCCCTCCACCTCGACGTCCGCCTTGTCCGTCTCGTCGATCAGCAGCACCTTCGGTTCGTCCCCGCGGATGGCGGTCAGCAGCGGACGCGCCAGCAGGAACTCCTCGCTGAAAATGTCCGTGCGCGTCTCGTCCCACGCTTCGTCACGGCCCGCGCTGATGCGCAGCAGCTGTTTGGCGTGGTTCCACTCATACAACGCCCGTGACTCGTCGATGCCTTCGTAGCACTGCAACCGCACCAGCCGTGCCCCGGCGACCTGTGCGACGGCCTTGGCGAGTTCGGTCTTGCCGACCCCGGCGGGACCCTCCACCAGCAGCGGCTTGCCGAGCCGGTCGGCGAGGAAGACCGTCGTGGCCACCGCGGGCGACGCCAGATACCCGGTCTCGGCGAGGCGCGCGGAGACCTCGTCGACGGATGCGAACAGCAACGGAGCCTCCAGCTTTACGCGGTACACGTCCGTCGCTATCTAAGCGCTTGCTCACTGGATTGTCACCCGTGACGGATGCATGCGTTGGCGACGGCCGTGCCCGTTGCCTGCGTTGCCGACGGCCGAGCCCGTCACGTACGACCTGCGAGGCCGGCGACCGGAAGCGGTTCGCAAAACGTGTCCTGCCCTTGCCGCCGGATCCACCTGTACGGAGCCCACCGGGGCGGCGGGCCGGGAGGCCGTCAGGCCGGCCGTGCCAGGCGGGCCGTCAGCACCCGGGCCCGGGCCTGCTGGACCGCTCCCGCCTGGGAGGCGGCGAAGCGCAGCAGGCCCGGGGGCGTCCGCAGATGCAGGGTGTCGGTGACGACGCTGCCGACCTCGTGGTGGTCGATGGCGAAGCGGTAGCTCATCCGGACCCGGCCGGGGCTGCGGACCTCGCCGGAGATCTCGGCGGAGCGGGGAAGACCGTCCGGGAGGGCGACGAGCGTGACGTCGATCATGTTGTCGTGCCGCAGGACGCCCAGGAACCGGAAGCGCTCCACGGCCGTGTAGTGGACGGTCCCGCCGCTGCGCCGCACGTCGCGGACGGCGACGAGGAGTGGTGACAGGCCGATGTAGTGCGACGGTTCGGCCAGGTGCGCGAAGACCTCCTCCGGCGGCGCGGCGATGTGGAACGTGTGTTCAAGCTCGGCGGACGGCACCTCGGATCCCCCTCGAACAGCGCGGTGGCACGGTGATCCTCCCATCGCCGGACGAGCGCGGCCGCGCCGGAGCGCAAGTCCCCGCCGACGGCAGGGCGGCCCGCTCCTTCTTCACTGTTGCTGCGCGAGCTTCAGTGTTGCTGCGCGAGCCATTCGTCGAAAGTGGTCGGTGCGATGCGGGCGCCCTCGCTCGGGGAGCAGCACGTGGTGACGGACGGCGGCCCGCTCCTCGGCGGCGAGCAGGTTGCGTGGTGGTGCCGAAGTACGCCACCGCCTCGTCCGGGTCGGCCGTCTCGGGGCTCGTGGTGTCGACGAGGGCCTCCACGCCTACGAGGGCGGCGTCGAGGCCCTCGCCGGTCGACAGGTCGACACCGGGTGAGCGGCTGATGCGCACGACGTCGTGTCCGGCCCGTTCCAGGGCGGCCGCGGTGTGGGCCCCGATGTTCCCGGTCGCACCGGCAACGGCGATTCGCATGGTCTGCACGGCGATTCCCTCCTTGCCCGCCTACGCGGCTCGGACCTGTGGAAACACCGGCCGATCCGGGCGTCCGCGGAGCCCTGGGCGGGACGGCCCGGGGTCGGTCGTCACCCGCTTCACTGCTGGTCATGGTCGCCGGTTTCGCCGCTGCCATGCGGCCTGGGGTGCGGTGCTGGTGTCCTCGTCCTCTCGGTCGGCGTGGGGCTGGCAGGTGGAGCACAGTTCGTGGCGGCCCCAGTAGGTGATCACACTGCCCCAGCCGTTGCACACTTCGCAGCCGAGGGCGGAAGCGGCGTCGGCGCGGGGGTTGGGATCGGGAGCTTTCGCTCCGTGGATCATGCGGCTCTCCTGGCGTCGAGGCTGGCGGCGGCTGGGCGTCTTCGCTAGTGCGATGCCCAGTTTAGACCGTTTATCGCCCGATTGTGTCCGTTTTCACAGTTTTTATGACCGCTTATGGTGCGGCAAGAAGGGCTGGTTCATGCGTGATCACGGTGGCACGGACCGTTACCAAGGCCTGCCGCTCAACGTGGAGCGTGAAGCAAACAGGTGATCGCCGCTCGTGATGTGCGTTGGCCGGTGGTTGGCCGGTGATTTTCGGGCGACGTTGCTGCTGCGTACGGCCCTCGTCGACATGCACGGTCCGGTACTCGACCGCATCCTGAGAACGGCCCGGTCAAGGTCCAGGAACCGGCCGAACCGGAGGGTCTGTGATCCTGCTCGTCTTGCTCCTGCCCACCCTGTTGATCATCCTCCTCGTGCGGGCGGCTCCGTATCTCATGGCCCGGCAGGGCCGGGACGTTCTGCATGATGCTCGGCGCCGGATGCGGTGCTGGCTTCCGCGCCGGCCACCGCGTTGAGGCCGCACCGGTTGCTGTCGCTGCCGACGAGGCGCGGTGGGCACCGCAACGGCTGTCGAGTGGCCGGTCGGCTTCTTCGCGGCCGGGACCCGCGGACCGCGGCGCGGGAGGTGAGCGCCGCGGTCCTTGGCTTCATGGAAGGAACTTCACCTCTGGGAAGGCCGCGCTCGGGCCGTCGAGCAGATGCCGCCCGCGGTGCCGCAGGTGCCGGTCGAAGAACGCGAGCGGGTAGGCCTGTTGGATCCGTACCGCTCGGGCCGGGTCGAGGGTGCCGATCCAGTCCTGGATCTGCTGGTCGGTCATGCCGAGGATCTCACCCGCTTGCGGGATCAGCGTCGCGTTGTCGCCAACCGCGAAGGTGCGTCCAGAACTCGGCGACGTCCGGCATGGCGGCCCGGGTGAACACGGCGGTCATCATCATGAACGGCCGGTCCAGGTCGGCGGTGATGGTCGGCTGCATCGGGCCGTCGATGCTGAGCCCGGCGCGGACGCGCCGGTCGGTGAGCATGGTGAGCGCGGTGGCTGTGCCGCCCTTCGACCAGCCGAACGCGCCGATGCACTGCGGGTCGAGGGCGCCGAGCAGGCCCTGGGGCAGTGGCCTGCCGTTGACGTCGGGGTTGCGCCCGGCGGCGAGCCCCTCCACGCAGTCGAGCAGGAACCGGAGGTCCGCGGCGAAGTCCCTCGGGTACATCGGGAAGTCGTCCGGGGTGACCACCCGGCCTGTAGGGTCTCGCCGCCGATGACATGTCGATCTTCTGTGACCTGCTGGTTCTCTGTTGTCTCACCGCGATGTCACCCAAGATCAGTCTCAGATCGATGCCATTTCCTCGGCGGAACGATGAGTCTGCGGCTGAGCCACCGAGCACGAAGACTACATGCGAGCTCAGATCGCGCTCACCGATGAGTTTCCCGCGCCGCGCCGGTCTGTACGCGTGAGGCCGACTCACGGAAGGCTGGCGCCATGCGGAAATTGATCTACGGCATGAACCTGACCCTGGACGGCTACATCGCCGCGCCCGGCGACGACATCGGCTGGAGCGTGCCGAGCGACGAGCTGTTCCAGTTTTGGTCCGACCAGTTGCAGGCAACCGACCTGTCGCTGTACGGGCGCAAGCTGTGGCAGACGATGAGCTCCTACTGGCCGACCGGCGACCAGCAGCCCAACGCCACCCCAGCGGAGATCGAGTTCGCGCGCCGCTGGCGGGACATGTCGAAGGTTGTGTTCTCCTCGACGATCGACAAGGTCGACTGGAACACCCGCCTGGTCACCGGCGACGCGGTCGCCGAGATCACCCGGCTCAAGGCCGAGGACGGCGGCCCGATGGACATCGGCGGCGCGACGCTCGCCGGGGCGGTCATGCGGGCCGGGCTGATTGACGAGTACGTGCTGGCCACCGCGCCGGTCCTGGCGGGCGGGGGCACGCCGTTCTTCACCGCGCTGGACAGCTGGGTGAACCTGAACCTGGTGGAGACGCGGACGTTTCCCTGCGGCGTGATCCTGACCAGGTACGAGACGAGGCGCTGAGCGCCCGTCCGTGATGGGGATCTTTGAATCTGGCTCTGACCACAGTTCCGTGAACCGTTCAGAAGGACCGGAAGATCCCCTCGGGATCATCGTGAGCCCATGCCGCAAACTCCTCGAAGCCCAGGTTCCCAATGCTGAGGTTCGCGTGGACCTCGTGGAGTCTTGCGGGTAGGACGCGGAAATCTCTACCGAACTCGGTCAGTTGTTCGTAGTCCTCTTCGTCCAGGCATTCCTCCCGCGTCAGCGTGGTGACCGCCAGCAGCGGGTGGCTCTTGGCCTGCATGGTCGTACGGTCGGCAAGAAAGACGACGGCCAGGCTGTCGTCGCCGCGGACCGCCGTCAGCACCTCGTCAACGGTCGCCCCTGACCAGTCCGGATCATTGATGAAGTGGACGTCTGCCTCGTACTGCCTGTCTCCCCAGGGCTCCATCAGCGCGGCCGCCACGTCCTGCCACGCCTGGTCGTCGAGGTAGTCGGTTCTGACGACCAGGGCATCGAACTCATCACGGCCGGTGACGGCGGGCAACGCTCTCATGGATCCTTCTCCTCGGTGACGATCGGTGAGCCGTGCCCGACTGTCTCATGGGCCGTTTCCGAGGATGCGGGTCCGGAGGAGTTCGAATGAGGCTCGGCCGTACATAGCCCTCTTGAGTGTTTTCACCCTGTTTACATGCCCTTCGACGACCCCAGAGCTCCAGGGCAGGGTGAGTCCGGCGGTGACGGCGTCGAGGTCCTGGCGGAGGAAGCCGGCGAAGCCCTTCATGGGCTTCGGTGCGTCCTGTTCGGCCTGCCGGATCCACTCCTGCAGCAGGTATCCGCGCTGGTGGCGGACAAGGTCGGCGAACGTCCGGGCGAGATCGCAGGCCCGAGTGATGTCCGGGCAGGCGAGCCGGACTTGAAGGAGTCGCTCGTCCTGGCTCTCGGTGAGCGTCTCCCGAGGCCGCATGATCCACGAGGTGATCTTGCGAGGGCTCGGGATGTCGGCCCGGATTGGTTCGGCGGTGCCTGCGCGGAGGGCGGCGAGGTGTTTGCGGACCACCTGTCGGCTGCCGCGGTAGCCGCGCGCCTGGATCTCCAAGAACAGTCGGGTGCTGCTGACCTGGCCCTGCGCCTCGGTGAAGCGGGCATTGAGGTATGCCTTGAACGGCTCCAGGACGCCGTTAGGGCGGCGCTCCCGGGCGGAGGCCAGCAGCTCGTCGAGGTCGGTGTCGCGGAAGCGGCGCACGGTCTTGCGGTCGAGGTTCAGACGGCGGGCGATGGCGCTGATCGTCCAGCGTTTCTCCAGCAGGCCGTGAATGTCTTCATAGCGGTGGCGGGTGTGTTCGATGATCTGGGTGCGGGGCAGTTCCGCGGGCGGTAACAGCATCGGGGCCACCGCCGGCACCTCGGTCACCGTCTCCTCCTCGGCACGTGCGCAGGCAGTCGCGGTGCTGGTGACAGGTCTTCTCCACCGCGGCCGACAGGTTCTGCAGCAAATGCCAGCGATCAGCGACTTCGAGGGCATTGGGGGCGGCTTCCTTGACCGCCTTGGTGTAGGCCGTGGCCTGGTCCCGGCAGATGATCTCGGCTCCGGGATGCTCGGTGAGCCACGCCGCGAACGTCTCGGACGTGCGGTCGGGTAGCACGTCCACGACCCGGCCGGCCTCGACGTCGACCAGCACGGTGCCGTAGGTGCAGCCCTTGCGGAAGGCGAACTCGTCCACCCCCAGCACCCGCGGAGCACGGTCCGGCACTGCCGGTGCCGTCAGCAGCCTGAGCAGCCGTGTCCGGCCCGCGGTCAGCCGCAGTCGGCGGCACAGCCGTGCGGCGGGGCGGCCGCCGAGCTCGATCGCGATCGACCGCAGCCAGCCCGCCAGCCCGATACTGGAACGGCGGTAGCGCGTGGACAGACCCGGTACCTGCTCGACGAAGGTCGTGCGGGAGCAGCTCCTGCGGTCGCAGAAGTATCGGCGCACCTGCAGCCGGATGATGACCCGACGCGACCCCAAAGGCCGTTAATCCAGGGTGCGTTGATACCTGCTGTGTACGCGGCGGGCCTGCTTGCGGCAGGTCGGGCACCGGCCTGGGCGGGCCGTCGACACCGCCTCCACGACCAGGATGCCGGAGGAATCGCCCACCCCCTCCACCCGCACATCGATCCCGAGAAACAGCACATCCTCAACCGTCTTGCTCGCCACGGCAGGAAGTACGCTGCCGAAACGATCCCGCGTTCCGGCTGCTGACCTGGGGATTCACGGACCTACAGACAGAGCCTTGAATCTCCTCACCCTGTGCTGAGGATGGCCCCGGAGTTGCTCGCCTTGATTCCTCAGGCGTGCGAGTGCTGATCTGCGGGTGGATGCCGAACTTGAGGGCTCGTTCTTGGTCGGGTGGCTGGGTGGGCACGGGGGCTGGGACGGGGCGGTCTGGGGTGGGTGGGGTCTCTCTTGCGGGCGGGAACAGGTGGTGTGGGAGCGGGTTCAGGGTTCGATGGCGAGGTGTTCGATGAGGTCGTCTCGCAGCGTGAACCGGTAGTGGAGATCGATGGTGCCGCCGGGGAAGTTGCCTTCGAGGTGGTGGGTGGCGATGTAGTGGGCCGTGTCGGTCTGCTGGGCGTTCGTGAGGTGGATGGTGTAGGTGAATTCGGTGGCGGATCGGTCCAGCCACCACTCGATCGCGGCGCTTCGCTGGTAGGTGTTGCCGTCGTCGATCACTGTGGCGTCGTCGGTGAACGTCGTGAGCGCGGTGGCGGTGTCGTGGACGCGGTGCGCTGTGAGGTAGCGGGTGATCACCGCGGGCAGGGCGTCCGGGGTGATGGTCCGGGGCTGGTTGTCGTGCATGACGTTCCTGATGGTGGTGGCGGGTTCAGACGGTGGGGGTGGTGCCGCCGTCGATGACGTGTTCGGCGCCGACGATGGCCGAGGCGCGGTCGGAGACGAGGAAGGCGACGAGTTCGGCGACCTCCTCGGGCCGGTTGGGACGGCCGAGCGGGATGCCTCCCAGGGAGTCCATGAGCCGGCCCAGCGCCGCTTCCTGGCTGATGCCGGCGTCGTGAGCGATCCGGGTGACGAGGTTGTCGGCGGCCGAGGTCTGGATGAAGCCGGGCGAGACGGTGTTGACGCGGACGCCGTGCGGGGCGACCTGGTTGGCCAGGCCCTTGCTGTAGGTGGTCAGGGCGGCCTTGGCTGCGGCGTAGGCCAGGGTGCCGTTCCACAGCGGCATGCGGCGCTGGATCGAGGTGACGTGCACGACCGCGCCCTTGCCCGTGGCGATCATGTGCGGGAGGAGTGCGCGGTCCAGGCGGACGGCGGCCAGCAGGTTCGTGTTCAGCTCCCTTGCCCAGTCGTCCTCGCTGAGCGCGGCGAATCCTCCTGCTGGTGCCTCGGAGCCGCCGAGGGTGTTGACCAGGATGTCGACGCCTCCCATGCGGGCGTCCACCTCGGAGGCGACGTGGGCGGCGCCCTGGGCGGTGGACAGGTCGGCGGTGATGAACGTCTTCTCCTCGACGTCGTCGGGGCGGCTGCGGGCGGTGACCAGCACGGTCGCGCCGGCCTCGGCGAGCCGTCGGGCGATCGCGGCTCCGGTGCCCTTGGTGCCGCCGGTGACCAGAGCGCGTCGGCCTTCGAGGGATTCGCTGATGGATGTGGTCACGTTGTGCTCCGTTCCCGGGCGCGGGTATGCGGGGCGCCGCCCCCGTCCTGACTGCTAAAATAGAACCTAATAACTTCGACTTTAGCAGTAACTGAGGGGATGGTCGCCGTGGCAAGCCGGATCAGGCTGGAGGACCGGGAGTGCCCGCTGTCCACGACGGTGGAACACGTCGGCGAGTGGTGGACGCTGCTGATCCTCCACGACGCCTTCGACGGCTACACCCGTTTCGACCAGTTCCAGGAGAGCCTGGGCATCTCCTCCAGTATGCTCACCACCCGGCTGAAGACCCTGGTCGCCGACGGTCTGCTGGAGCGCCGGCCCTACCAGACCAGCCCCGTCCGGCACGAGTACGTCCTGACCGAACTCGGGCGCTCCCTGCGCCCGGTGATCGTCGCCCTGGCCGCGTGGGGCAATGCCCGCCTCACGCCGACGGAGCGCAGCATGATCCTCGTCGACGCGCACACCGGCGAGGAAGTCGAGCCCGTCGTCGTCGATGCCAAAACCGGCCGCCGACTCGACGACAGCGCCGCCTACGTCTTCACCGCGGGCCCCGCAGCCAGCGACGCGATGCGCACCCGCTACGCGGCACGGCCGACCATTCCCGCGGAAGAGGCGTAAGACCGCCCGGAAGAGCCTCGTACAGCCTTGAGCAGGGCCGCGAGCACGGGCTGCACCTGACCAGCCTCGCGGCACCGGCTTGTCGCCGGCGTGATACCTGCCAACCCTCCCCGGTCGTTGAGAACTGGATCAAGTACGGCGGGGAGCAATACCGGTCGTTTCCAAGAATCCCCGTCATCCGGGAGTCACGGGCCATATGCTCCGCGGGTGACACCGGAGGAGCTGGCTCGATTGCGCCGCGCACGCGACCTCATGGACCGCGAGTACGCCGAACCGCTCGACGTGCCCGCGACGGTGCGGGCCGCCCTGATGTCGCCCTCGCACTTCGCCCGCCAGTTCCCCGCCGCGTACGGCGAGACGCCCTACAGCTACAGAGACAGGCGCAGCACCCGCCCCCGGCCGTCCTTCAGGACCACTTCGTTGCCCGCCGTGGTCGGGACCATCTCCACCACCTCGACGGTTTCCCCGTCATAGCGGAAACGCGTACCGACTTCGACCCGGGCCCCGCCCTGCTCATGACGCCGTCCGCAACACTCGTGAAGTGTTGAGCGGTTGGTCGAGATCAGTGAAGAGGCGGCCTGTCCAGAGCAGGTGGTGGACCGCAGGCCGCACGTGGAGCTCCGGACGGCCAGGCAAACGGCGCGGGGCCTGCCCCAACGGGACTCCATCGAGGCCAGCGCCGAGGAGCTCGTCCAGAAGGTCGGGGCTGAACAGCCAGTCCCTGCGATAGCCGGCCAGGAAACGGATGTTCTCCAGCCGTGCCGTCGGCGGCTCGCTCCACACCTCGTACTGCCATCCCCGCGACTCCACCACCCGTCGAGTCCAGTCGAAGGTGAAGGCCACCTCGGGCTTGGACAACCGGTGCAGCGGCTTGACGTCCACGACTACCGGCACCTGGTCGGTGATCAACAGATAGTCCGGGATGTGCTTGCGGGGCTTCCCATCCACTTCGGCTTTCAGCAGGAAGGGCTGGGCCACGATGCGGCGTACGGAGGGATCAAAATCCGCGAAGAGCAGCCTCGCCAATTCCAGGCGCGACTCGTAGATCACGTGGTCGCGTACCGTCGCAGACCAGTAAACGCCGGAGTAGTGCTTCTGGCCCTTGTACCAGCGGAAAGTCCGCCACGGCGTAGCCGCCTCCAAGTCCCCGACGGGAACCGTAGGCCAAACCCAGTCTTCGACGCACTCACCGATTCGACGACGAAAACTCACGGTCACAGCCACGTCCATCACGCGCCCGCAGCCCACAGGCAAGAGCCCGTGAAGCCAAGGTGTCAGCGGTGCTTCCCTCGACGGGCCGGACCAGAATCCCCGCCACCCGAAAGGGTGAAAGCTCCGACCAGGGAGTCTCACAACATCGGCATAAGTGCCACCGTTGTGCCATCACGGCTGGGACTGTGCCACGAAATCTGAGACCCTACACGGCCGTCGGGGAACTCGGTGAACGCGTCGTGGGTGTGGTCGACGGTGACCACGGCGTAGCCGTGGCCGGCGAGTTCCTGGACCATGATGGTGTGATCGCCGCGGTGGCTGCCCGAGCCGTGCGAGTACACGATGACGGGCAGGCGGTGGCCCGTGGGGTGTACGGGCGCGCCCACGTGCCCGGCGGTGAGCGGGCCGAGGGCGGGGTCAAGGGGGAAGCCGGTGTCCGCCAGGAGCGCCTGCAACGCCCCTCGGCCATCCAGGGGGCGCGCGGCAGGTCCTCGGCCTTGCGTGCCGGGTACCAGACGCTCGCCATCAACTCGCGGTGACGTCCCGGGCCGGCCACGGGATCCGGACGTGAGGTGTCGACGAGGTGGAGCGGCACCGTGCCCACCGGGTACGGCCCGGTGGGCAGAGGCAGCGTGAGTTGCGCCGGGCCGGAGGCGGTCGGAGCCGCCCATGCGCGGGATGCGGCGCCGAGCGGCACGGCAGCCCCGATCCCGGCGATCAGCGCTGCCCCGAGCATGCGACGGCGCGTCGTTGGTTCCGGGCCGGTGGACGCCGTGACGGTCATGGATCCTGCTGAGTCTGGGCTTCTTGGACGGAGCCGGGCTCGCGGCGGGCCCGCGCCGCCGACGCGGCGTGTGGCATCGTCATGGCCCCGGCGTTGGTGCGGCTGCGGCTGGTTGCGCGTTGCGGCCGACAGGCGGGGCGGGCGACCGCGTACCGGCTTGCTTGCGTTGGTGCGGTCGCAGGGGTGACCGCAGGGGAGTTGCCGCGCCACCGGCGCGGACAGCGTCGAGAAGACCCGGAAGAAGACCCGCACAAGACGTGGCTGCCAGCAGCCCCGGCAGAAGTTCTGGTCCGGTGCGGGCCTTCGACCGGGCCCCGGATCCCGCTATGTCGCGCTCGGCGGGGTTACCTGGGCGCGGCGCCTGCGCGCGTGCAGGAGGGAGACCGCGCCGCTGAGCACAACCACGAGCAGAGCGCCCACGCCCGCGGGGGAAAGCGGATACAGCAGCGGCACCGTCATCTGCAGCGCGATGGGAAGCAGGGCCACCGCCAGACCCGCGGCAGGCAACCGATCCCGCCTGACGAAGAGCAGAGCGACCGCGAAGACCCCAGCCCAGAGCGTATGGGTGATCAGAGGACCCCCCGTCAGGGGGTAGTAGACGCTGACGAGCAGTGCCACCCACAGCACGACGGCCAGAGTCGTGGCGCCCGCGATCGCGGCCCGCTGCGGCTGCGATGAGCCGAGCAGGTCCCTGGGCGCGGCGAGGACGACGGCGCCGGTCAGCAGCGGCACGATCAGGTTCAGCGCAGCTTCCGCGTAGGTGTCGTGGAAGAGGTGGGCGAGCAGGAGCAGGGGAAGGTCGGCCAGCCGCAGCAGCGTCGCCGGCACGACCAGTGCCCGGGCCGCACTCCAGCGCCCGGTCCAGACAGCCGCGAGCGCCGCCAGCCAGAACAGCGGCATGACTCCCTGGTTGGCGAGGAGGAGCACCCCCGGGAGCGAGGACGAGGGCAGGCCCCCGATACCTGGGGTGAAGAGCCACAGCAGGTTGGCCACGCTGCCACCCGTGGTGACGGCGACAGTCAGCGGGGCCGCCTGTGCCAGGACGTGACCGGCCGTCCGGTCGGAGCCCAGGCCGGTGCGCTGCCGCAGACCGTGACCGGCGACGTCGAGCGCCTCGCGCAGCCGGCCGAGTGAGCCTGCGTTCTTCGTGGCTTCGGCGTAGATCGCGGTCAGCTCGGCCTCGTGCTCGGCGCGGTAGGCGGCCGGGTGGAAACGCAGTGCCCAGCAGAGAGCGCGCGACGGGTGCCGGTCCGTCATGCCAGGGCTCCCTTCGGGCGGATGGCAGGGGCTCGGCGGGCGGCCATCCGGCGCTCTGCCTCGGCGACGACGGCGCGCAGTCGCTCCGTCTCGGCGGCCAGCACGCAGCGGCCGGGCTCCGCCAGGGCGTAGACCTTGCGGGCCCGGCCGTCGACGACCTCCTCGCGCTCGACCCGGATCAGGCCCTGCTGGAGCAGCCGGTCCAGCGCGCCGTAGAGGGTGCCCGTGCGCATCCGCACGCGGCCCTGGGAGATCGCGTCGATCTCCTGGATCAGTCCGTAACCGTGCCTGGGCTCGTCGGCCAGGGCGGTGAGCAGGAGCAGCGTGGGCTCTTGAAGCGGTCGGTCACTCATGTCGCCTATATATATCGGCGACCGGCATATGTTGTCGAGTGGCACATCGTGGTTTTGCAGCTCGAAAGCCCGAGCTGCTGTCTGGGGGGTGGTGGGGGATCGACTGGGTCATCATCGGCGGCGAGAGCGCCTCCGCTCACCGGCCGGTGGGATGGACTCGGCCGGGGTTCGCGACATTCGCTCACGGAGAGGGCGCGCAGATCACACGCCCTCGAGGCCCTTCCCCGTCGCTGAGTGTCATCAGCCGGTGGTGAGGTGAGTGGTGAAGAAGTCGGTGAGCTTGTCGACGGCGGGGTCGACGTACTGCTTCTTGTCGTAGAGGTCGACGTGGCTGGCGCCCTTGATCCAGTGGATCTCCTTGGGGCCGGTGGCACGCCGGTGGGCCTCGACGGCCATCCAGGCGGTGACGGCGCGTTCGCCGATGATCTGCAGGATCGGGCGGGGGCCGATCAGCGGGACGGAGAAGAAGGCGTCGTGCATGGCCATCCTGTCGACGCTCTCCCAGGCGAGGGTCTTCGCGGAGCGCTCGTGCCGGCCGCGCGGGGTGCAGTAGTACTCGAAGCCTTCGGCGCCGTGCTCGCCGCCCAGCGCGCGGGCCTGCTCGGCGGTTTCCGGGAACATGGTCAGCGCGCCGGGGTCCTCGCCGCGTGCGGCGGCGCTGCGGGCCGCCGCGGCGCCGTCCAGCAGGGTCTGGAAGACGGCCGGGTCCTGGGTGCCGTCGGCGCCGAGGCGGAACTGGCGGGCGGGCTCGGCGGTGGACACGGTGGCCACGGCCTTGACGCGGTGGTCACCGCCGGTGGCGGCCAGCGAATAGCTGCCGGAGGCGCAGATGCCCAGCAGGCCGATCCGGTCGGCGTCGACCTCGTCGAGGGTGGTGAGGTAGGAGACGGCGGCCTTGAAGTCCTCCACCCGCTGTGCGGGGTCCTCGAGGCCTCGCGGCAGACCGCCGGACTCGCCCTGGTAGGCGGCGTCGAAGGCGAGGGCGACGAAACCGCGCTCGGCCATCCGCTGTGCGTACGTGCCGGAGGTCTGTTCCTTCACGCTGGTGCCGGGGTGACCGACCACGAGTGCCGGCCGCGGACCCGACGCCGGCCTGTCGGGGGTGTAGAGGTGTCCGGCGAGCGGGATGCCGGCACTGTCGAAGCTGACGGTGGTCCTGGCCATGAGGCAATCTCCTTGAGACGGTGATGACGTGTCGTGGGGCACCCGCGCAGCGGGCCCGGGGCCCACACCCTGCCGGGCACACACCCACGTTCCGTCAGCCTCCACACGAGCGGGAGAGCCAGGTTTCTGCCTGGGAAAGAACTTGCCCCCTCACACATGTGCCGTGGTGGTCGCGGAGCACGGACACTTGGGAGCATGACTTCAGACTCCGACTCCCGGGCGCTGGGAGCCTTCCTCAAGGCCCGCCGGGCCCAGCTCACACCGCGGGAGTGCGGCCTCACCGAGACGGACTCCGCCCGCAAAGTCGCCGGACTGCGCCGCGAGGAGGTCGCCCGGCTCGCCGCCATCAGCGTGGACTACTACACACGACTGGAACAGGGCCGCGTCCGGGCATCCGTACCCGTGCTCACCACCCTGGCCCGTGCCCTGCGCCTCGACGACGACCAGCAGAGCTATCTGTACGAACTCGCCGGCCGAAGCGACGCCCGCCCACGCCGCCGCCGGCCCGCCCAACGCCTGCGTCCCGCCATGCGACGTCTGCTCGACCAGCTCACCGAAACCCCCGCGCTCGTCCTTGGCAAACGCCTGGACGTCCTGGCCTGGAACCCGGCCGCCGTAGCCCTCTACACCGACTTCGCCGCCGTCCCGGCCCACCGGCGCAACTACATGCGACTGCTGTTCACGAACCCGGTGGTCCGGCAGATGCACCAGGACTGGGCCCACGACGCCCGGGAAGCCGTCGCCGCGCTGCGCATGGAGGCCGCGGCCGACGCCGATGATCCCGACCTCGCCCAGTTGGTCGGCGAACTGTCCCTCCAGGACCCCGACTTCCGCACCTGGTGGGCCGAACACCGCGTCAACAGCGCCAGTTACGGCACCAAGCACTACCGCCACCACCTGGTGGGCGAACTCACCCTCGACTGCGACACCTGGACCAGTCCCGACGGCTCAGGACAGCGGCTGATGATTTTGACCGCCGAACCCGGCAGCCCCTCCCACGACGCCCTGCGCATCCTCACCTCATGGACCACCCGGCAACCGAGCACCGACCGGACGGAAGACCTGACGCGATGACGAACTGGACACCCGAAGATCTCGCCCTTCTCACCGGGTCCGAGTCCCTCGTCCTGACCGTCGGGGACGACGCTCGCCCCGGCGTGGAGATCGGTATGGTCCTGGTCCGCGGCGAGCTGTACGTCCGCGCCTACCGAGGGGTCCGGTCCCGCTGGTACCAGGCGGCGCAGAAGCACAGCCACGGACAGATCCGGGTGGGGGCCGTCACCCGCGACGTCCTCCTGGAAACCGGGGACACCGGGCCCGCCCACGAGATGGACGCCGCCTACCGGAGCAAGTACGGACAGGCGGCCGGCGCCCTCGTCGCGAGCCCCGCGGCACAGGCCGCGACGATACGGATCGACCCGACGCCCTCTGCCCGGCGAGACTGCTCGCCCAGCCGCCGGTAGTCGCGCGGAGCGGAAGCGGATCTCGGCGAACTCCGGGTGCGTTGGGATCAGGGCCCTCCGCGGCGTGAAGACGTCTCACGGAGCCGGGCGTCAAGGTGCCTCCGCAAGAAGGGGAAGTCGAGGATGACATCAGCGTCCGGGTGCCGAGGGAAAGCCATGTCGCCAACCGGGTCCTCCCCGCGTCTCGGCGGGAGGACCCGGCCGAAGGTCACGCACGCCGACCCGGTCGTCCCCGTTGTGCCGGCTGAGCCAACAGAGGGAACCATGCGGCTCCCTGACGCGAGCCACGGCCGGAACATATCGGCTCTGGACAGACTCGGTGTGCTGCCCGCCCGTCGCGGGGCTCCGCCCGCGCACGCACTCCTCCCTCCCCTGGAGGCGCCCCTCATGCCCTTCAATCCGCTCGAGCAGCGGGGCATCCCGCTGGACCGTCAGCTGCGCGACTGGCGTGAGCTGAACGTGCAGCCGATCGACCCCGACCACTGCGACCCGTACACCCGGTGCCGGATCATCACCATGAACGGCATCGAGGTCGAGGCCATCTTCTTCAGCCACCAGCTGGCCCGCAACACGATCGACCCCGAGGTGAAGCGGCAGCTCGCGCGCACCCGCTATATCGAGGCTCAGCAGCAGAAGGCCGTGAACTGGCTGCTGCCCGGTGTGTCGTCGGTGCTGGAGACGACAATCGCCTATGAGCAGGTGGCGGTGGATCTGACGGCGTGGGTGGCGCGGATGGAGCCGGACCCGTACCTGAAGCAGGCGTACCAGTTCGGTGTGCTGGAGGACTTCGACCATCTGTACCGGTACGCGAACCTGTACGAGATGATCGAGCACCGCAAGGCGGAGTCGATCGTCGACAACCTGACCGAGGTCATGCCGGGCCGCCCCACCAAGTTCCACCACCGCGACCCGGTCGACAACGTGCGCGATGCCTATGACAAGGACACCACCGACCCGCTGTCGAAACTGCACGCTCTGACGATCATGTCGGCGGAGCAACAGACGATGAATTTCTACATGAACACCGGCCCCACCTACATGGAGCCGATCGCCCGGCAGCTCTACCAGGAGATCGGGATGATCGAGGAGGAACACGTCACGCATTACGAGTCCCTCGTCGACCCGGGTGAGACGTGGTGGGAGCAGTTGGTCAACCACGAGTACAACGAGTGCTACCTGTATTACTCCTTCATGGAGCAGGAGAGCGATCCCAAGGTCAAGGCGATCTGGGAGCTGCACCTCAACATGGAGCTGGAGCACCTGCACGCCGCCTGCGACCTGATGCGCCGACACGACGGCCGCGAGCCGCAGGAGGTACTGGCGTCCGAACTGCCGAACGTGCTCACCTTCGAGCCGAACAAGCAGTACCTGCGCGAGCTGCTGGACACGCAGATGGACCTGACCACGCTGGGCGCGGGCTACGTGCGCGAGGCCCACGAGCGGTTCGAACGGATGCAGGAACAGATCCATGGCGGCGAGGAGCCCCCGAGCGAGCGGGTCATGGCGGAGCACGACGAGATGTTCGGCCGCGAGTACCGCGTGCAGTCCGAGGGCGAGCATCCCGACCCCGCCCTGCGTGAGAAGTGAGGCTGCCCCACATGTCCGACCTCCCCACTCCGCAGGCCGGCGACGACCAGGCCAAGGATGCCGACGTCATCGCCCTGTTCCTGCGCCAGCACGGCGACATCCGCAACCTCTTCGACGAGGTCGAACAGAGTGCAGGCGAGGAACGCCGCGACGCCTTCCGGCGCCTGGTGCGACTGCTCGCCGTGCACGAGACCGCTGAGGAGGAGGTCATCCATCCCTTCGCCCGGCGGGCTCTGTCCGGCGGCGACCAGGTCGTGGACGAACGCCTCGCCGAGGAACGAGCCGCCAAGCAGACCCTCGCGGACCTCGACACCATGGACACCGACGACCCGGAGTTCCTGCCCCGGCTGAGGGCACTGCGCGCGGACGTGCAGGAGCACGCCCGCGCCGAGGAACGCTACGAGTTCACCCACATGCGCCGCACCGCCGACGCCACCACCCTCGCTGCCATGGCCAACGTCATCAAGGTCGCCGAGGCCGTGGCTCCGACCCGGCCGCATCCAGGAGCCGAGTCCGCCGTGGCCAATGTGGCCCTCGGACCGGTCGCGGCTCTCATGGACCGCACCAAAGACGCAGTGCGCAAAGCCATGGGCAAGGACTGAGACCCCCTACCTATGTGGATTCCTCGGAGTCGCCGCCCTGTTCGGTGTCTGCCTCGGCGCGCCGCTCGGCGCCCGTCTCCAGGTAGCCGGGGTCGTCGGCGGCGATGCGTCCCACGAAGAGTTCGTCGGGTGCGGTTCCTGTCGTGCTGTTCTGGTCCGCTGCCTCCTCCTGCGGCCTGCCGCCCGTGTCCTCTCGCCTGCCTGAATGGACCTCTGCCGTACCGGCAGGCGCGGAGGGCCCGGTCGAGATGCCCCCAAGGTGTTCGCGGACCCACGACCACATGGACATCGTGCCTCCCGATCAGGTACCCAGCTGGAGGAACGCGACGGGACCGGCATGCCGCGCTGGTGGGGACTGCCGTGGTCCCGGGCTCGGGGCTGGTGCTTTCGGTGTTCATCGGTCCGCCGCCCATGCCTCCGGGGACCGGGCTGGGGCGGCCGGTGCCGTATGCCGGGGCCGGTGCGGGCGCCGTGGGCCGACCGCACCGCGGGTCTCTGCGACCATGAGGTCGATGCTGGCGAGCAGGTCCTCGGCCTCGGCCGCCCGCCGCAGCCGGTGCGCGGCGCTGCCGGTGGCCAGGATCTCCGCCAGGAGTTCCTGCACGACTGCCCAGTCACCGGACGCTTCCAGCGCCGGGCGCAACCGGACCAGCATGCGCTGGAGGGCCGTGTGGGCCGGGACGGCGCGGCGGGTCACCGGGTCGACCAGGGTTCCCTCGAGGCCGGAGCGGGCGGCCCGCCAGCTTGCGGCGCGCAGCCACTCGTGGTGGCCGTCGCAGGCCCGGCCGCCCTCGCGGGCCGACCGGTCGCAGGCATCCTGAACCAGCGCCCTGAAGATCCCGCTGATCAGCACGACCGTGTCCACACGGGGGCAGGCGTCGCAGATCCGCAGCTCCAGCGTCTGCTGGTGTGCGGAGGGGCGAACGTCGTAGTAGACCATTCCGGCATCGCTGATGACCCCCGAGCGGATCAGGTCCGCGATCGAGGCGTCGTACGCGGCGGCGTCCGGATAGCAGCCGGCCGGGCCTGCGGTGGGCCAGCGCTGCCACAGCATGGTCCGCCAGCTCGCGTAACCGGTGTCCGTGCCGAGCCAGAACGGTGAGCTGGCCGAGAGCGCGAGCAACGGTGGCAGCCACGGCGAGACCAGGCACATGGCGCGTACGGCGGTGTCCCGGTCCGGTACGTCGACGTGCACCTGCGCGCTGCAGATGAGCTGCTCGTCGGCGACTCTGCGGTACTCCTGCGCCATGCGCCGGTAACGGGGGTCGGCGGTGACGTCTCCCGAGGTGATCCGGGCCAGGGGGACCGTACCGGCGGCCACCACCGCGAGGCCCAAAGAGGAGGCCGCCGCGTCCAGGCGGCGCCGGGCTCCGGTCAGGTCCTTGTACAGGTCGTCCAGCGTGCGGTGCACCCGGCTGTTGCTCTCCACCATCGATCGATGGAGTTCGGTGGTGAAGCCCGGCCGGCCCAGCCGCTCGAGTATGTCCCGGGCGTGCGGCACCAGTCGGCCGCTCTCCACGTTGACCACGTGGAATTCTTCCTCTGCCCCGATGCGCAATGCCACGGCTCTTCCCTTGCCCTGAGGCTTGTCCATCGCCGCTGTTCCGATTCCTGTGGGTCGTGTGGCTTCTGGACACTGTTCAAGTGCCCCGTTGTCGCTTCCGCAAGCCTCCTGACTGCTCTCTCGTGCCATGGAGTGCTCGAATGAGCACCCCGGGCTCCCGGTGGAGGGGGCGCGCGGGGGAGACGTCCGGAAGTGGAGGAGTGGGGACAGGCGGTATCCATCGCTGGCGCCCCGGGACGCGCTCTGAGGAGGCGCGTCAAAGGGGTCTTCAGGGGCATTTTATGCCGTTCTGTACGGTCATCTATCGATTCCGCCGCTTCGAGGGTATGGCGTCCGTTGAGAGGGGCACTCGTGCCGGATGGCAAGGGCACGGCGTCACCGGGTGGCGGCTTCCGACCGCTGGTGGGACGAGGACGACGGCCGCTGGCTGCCCGGAGGCGAGGTGCACGCTTGGGAGCCCGGAGCCAACCAGACGGTATGCGGCCGTTCCCTCCACCGGTCGCGACTCGCCTCCTTCCACGGCGTCGACTGGCGCGACATCCTCCCGGAGACAGGAGGCGCCGCGGACGCCGTCCGCCGGGTCTGTCCCCGCTGTGCCTCCGTAGCGGGACGGCGTGACGTCGACGCCGGTCGGGGCTGGCGGCGCACGAACCCCCGGCCGTGAGACCAGCGGGTCTCGTCCGCGCCGCGACAATGACCGGCCGCTATGCGGCAGGGGGTCGTGGCACTCGAAGGCTGTGGTGATGCGGCTGGTTCACCTGAAGAGGGGGTATTGGGGAGAGGAAGGCAGGACGAGGCAGCACACCGCTGCGGACGGCCGCGGACGAGTGGCGCGCCCGTCGAGGACCAAGGAGGCACACGTGGCGGGGCCTGAGGTGACCGAGAGCGTCGATGACCGGAGCCTGCGGGGTGCCGACTCGGCGACGGGCCGGGCGCTGGCCGCCATCGGCACCGGGGCGTACCTGGTGGACGACAAGGGCTGCATCATCGCGGTCAACGCTCGAGCCGAGCAGTTGCTGGGCCGGCCCGCCGAGGACCTTCTGGGCCGTGACGCGCACGATCTGCTGCACAGGGACGCCCATGGCCAGCCGCTGGCGACCAGCCGGTGCCCTATGCGGCAGTCCTTCCACGCCGGGCGCACCGCCCAGGCCGAAGGGGACTGGTTCGCGCGAGGAGACGGCTCCCTGCTGCCGGTCTCGTGGTTGATCACGCAGTACGACCTCGGCGACGACGAGGCCGGCACGCTCGTTCTCTTTCACCCCGCCCACGGCCTGGCAGAAACCGGTTCGCGGCCGGAGCAGGCCGCCGCGCCGCTGTCGGAGCTCGAACGGCTGGCCCTGCTGGCGGAGACCACCACGCAGCTGACGTCCACCCTCGATGTCGACGAGGCGCTGCGCCGGCTCATGGCGCTGGTCGTGCCACGGCTGGCGGACTGGGTGGTCATCGATCTGATCACGGAGCGCGACGAGGTGTGGCGCACCGCCGTGGTCCACGCTGAAGGCGACACTCTGGTGCACCGCGAGGACCTTCAAGGACCGATGCCGCCGGTGCCGGCGGAATCCCCTATGCCGCTGTCCCGAGCCCTGCGCGGGGCCGCCTCCACCGTGGCCGGCCCGCAGACCTACCAACGGCCACCCGACTCCGGTATAGCGCTCGAACAGCGCCGCCTGTTCGAGGCCACCGGCATCCGCTCCGCGGCCATCGCCCCGATCCGCAGTACCCGAGAGGTCCTGGGCGCCCTGACACTGGGGCGCGCCGACCGGGCAGGGGACTTCACCACGGCGGACCTCCCGCTGATCGAGGACATCGCGCGCCGCGCCGCGGTCGCCCTGGACAACGCCCGCCTCTACCAGCGTCAGCGCAAGGTCGCCGAGACCATGCAGAACCACCTGCTGCCCCAGCTGCCGCGCGTGCCCGGGTTGCAGATGGTCGCCCGCTACATGCCCGCACCCGACGCCTCACAGGTCGGCGGTGACTGGTACGACGCCTTCTGCCTGTCCGACCGCTCCACCGCCCTGGCCGTCGGGGACGTCGTCGGCCACGACCTGGAGGCGGCGGCCGGCATGGCCCAGGTGCGCAACATGCTCCGCGCCTACGCCTGGTCCCAGAAGGAACCTCCCAGCCGGATCGTCGACCGGCTCGACGAGGCGGTCATGCACATCGCCGATGTGACCATGGCCACCATGATCTTCGCCCGGGTCGAACAGGCGGAAGACGGCCACTGGGAAGTCTCCTGGACCAACGCCGGCCACCCGCCGCCCCTGCTGATCAGCCAAGACGGACTGGCCCACTACCTCACCGACGGCCACGGCATTCTCCTCGGCACCGGAGCCGGCAGACCCCGCCCCGACGCCACCGCGCCGCTGCCGCCCGGATCCACCCTTCTGCTGTACACCGACGGCCTCATCGAAGCACCCGGCCACTCCCTCGACGAGGGCCTGAACCGACTGCGCCAGCACGCAGCCGCCCTCGCCCACCGCCCCCTCGCCTCCTTCACCGACCAGCTCCTGCACCGGGTCCGCCCCGCCGAGAACGACGACGACGTCGCCGTCCTCGCCCTGCGAACTCCCACCTGAACGCACGCACTGGGACGCAGCCGGCAGGCGACGGTCGGTGGGGTTCAGCCCAGGTAGAAGTCCTTGCGTTCGGCCACGAACGCCTCGATGGTCTGCGCGGGTACGCCCGTCACGCGTTCGACGTCGTCGGACGCGCGGTCGTAGCGGTTCTCGCGGTGCAGCCGGGCCATGGTGGCGATGTGCTCTTGGGTGTGCGCCGGCAGGCCCACCTTGGCGAGCACTTCCGTACGCCACTGCTCCAGCGGCACGTCCACATACGACACCGGACGCCCCAGCGCGCGTGAGTACTCGTCGGCCATCTCGTTCATGTCGACCGTGCGTGGCCCCGTCAGCTCGTAGACCTGCCCTATGTGCGGGGCCGGCTCATGGAGCACCGTGGAGACCACTCGGGCGACGTCCCGCACGGCGACCGGTGATGTGCGCCCGGTCCCGAACGGCAGCTCGATCGTTCCGTTCTTCCGGATCGACTGCGCAGGCAGCGCGGTGAACAGCGGATTGTCCAGGAACGACGTCGGCCGGATGTGCACCACCGGCAGGCCCGACCAGTTCAGGACCTGTTCCGCCAGCCAGTGCAGCCGCTGCTGGCGTGACTCGGCGGTGCTGGTGGCGGTCATCTGGGACACCGTCATTTGCGACATGTCCACCAAGGCGTCCAGTTCTCCGTGCTCGCGTGCCACGCTGGCCACCACGGTCGTTGCCAGCAGGTGGTCCGGCGAAACGGGCATGGCGAAGTACATGCGCCGGACGCCGGCCAGCGCGGGCGCGACGGTCTCAGGCCGGGTCAGATCGCCGATGACCACTTCCGCGCCGAGCGCACGCAGCTCGACAGCACGATCGTCCTCGCGGCGAAGCATGACGCGCACCGGCACGTCCAGCGTGCGCAGCTCTTCGAGGACCGTTCGGCCGACACCACCGGCGTTGGCGATGAGCACAAGGTCGCTGGCAAGCATGGTCGATCTCCTCATGAGTAGCGGAGTAGCGGATGGTGAAGTAGCTGAGTAGTGAGTGCCTGAGCGGCTGGGGGAGCTCGGCTGAGTCAGGCGGCGGCCGCCGTGCGCCGCCGCGTCAGGCGGGCACGCGCGCCGAGCAGCAGCGCGGCGACGACGGCCCATAGAGCGAGTGTGACGACGGGTGCCGCCGCGTGCGAGCCGTCGAAATAGCTCAGGTCGGTGATCGCGCGGACGGCTGCGCCGGGCGGCAGCAGTGCGGAGACGGCTCGGGCCGCGGTGGGCAGCAGGTCGGCGCCGATGGTGGCGCCGCTGGTGGCGTTGCCGACGGTGAGGAGCAGGAGGGTGGCGACCGGAAGCCCGATGGGGCCGAGGTAGGTACCGAGCAACTTCGTGGTGAAGGCGGCCGCAGCCGCCAGCAGGGTCAGGGTGAGGACCAGCGGAACGACCGGGGCCGGAACCGCTCCCAGAACGGGGCCGGCGAGGATCGCGGCGACCGTGCCGATGGCCAGGGAGGCACCGCCCAGCAGCCAGAACCGCTGCCGCAGGTGCAGGAGACCGGCCAGGCCGACGGCGTTCGAGCCGAGCACGAAACCGGCCAGGGTCACGCCGAAGGCCATGTAGAAGCCGGCCAGTCCCCGGGCGTCGAAGCGGGTCAGAGGGACGGCATCCTCGGTGGTGATGTGCAGGCCCGCACCGTGGGCGTAGGCGGCGACGAGGGTCTTCACCGCCGAGGTGGTGGATGTGCCGTTGGCTCCTGCGATCTCCAGCCGGAGCCTGCCCGGGCCGTCGTTGCTGAGCGCGGCGACGACGTCGCGGTTCTCCAGTGCCCGGCGGGCGGCGCCGGCGTCGGCGGCGGGGTGGACGTCGACGCTGCCGCCGAGGGCCTGGTGTATCTCACCCGGGAGGTCCGGGGCGGTGACGGCGATGGGAACGTGATGCGGCTGAGGGGCGCGCTGCAGGCCGATGTAGCAGGTCACGAAGGCGGCCACGACGATCAGGGCGATGACGGCCGGTTGCAGCCAGGCCCTCACCGGCGGCCGGCGGCGGGCGGCTCTGTGGGACTTGGGGGAGCGTTCCGCAGCTGTGGCGCTTGTCTGCTCACGCGCGGGTGCGGATCCGATGGGGGTGTCCATGACGAGGCTTTCTGAAGGCGGGACGTGATGCGCGCGGGAGATCAGGCGGGGGACGCACGTCACGCGAGCACATACGAGCATATGCTCGTATTAAGGGGTCGGCAAATCGGAACCGTCGATGGCCTTGTCGAGCGCTGGCGTCAGGCGTTCTGGTGCTTTACGAGTAGGTGCTCCTATCATGGGTTCCGCAACCTACGGAGGAGATCATGACCACCACGCCGACGAACCTCGCCGAGCAGTGCAACAACCTGGCACTGCGTAAAGCGGCCCGGTACCTCGGCGCGACCTATGACACGGCCCTGGCCTCGGTCGGGCTTCGTGCGACGCAGTTCAGCATCCTGCAGAAGCTCAGCGCGCGCGGAGAAATGACGATCACCGGCCTCGCCGACGCGATCGCCATGGACCGCACGACGATGGCTTCGAACCTCAAGCCGCTGGCGCGGGAAGGTCTGGTGACCGTCGAGCCGTCGCCGACCGACCGCCGCGCACGGATCGCCGCGATCACGCCGGACGGAATCGCCCGGGTGAACGAAGCCCTGCCGTTGTGGAAGGACGTGCAGGCCCGGTTCGAGGAGGCGTTCGGCGCCGACGATGCCGCCCGCCTGCGAGCCTCCCTCGCAGCCGTCCTCGACACCGGTTTCACGCCCTGGGCCGAGTAGGCGCATCCCCGCGCCCCGCCCTGGGGCCAAGGGCGTCGTAACGGGAGGGTTGTCGGCGGAGTCCCGCACCTGAGGGGCGTACGTGATCGGCTGGATGTGCGGAAGCCCTGATCGTGACGGCCCTTGTCCGTCGTCACGCCCCCGGAGGGCGTGCGCCGAATCCAGCCTTGCCGCGCAGCAGATGCGAGCTGCACCGCACGGCGACACGCCTGGTTCGCTCAGCTCCCGGCGGGGCGCGGCTGCCCGCGGTCGGTGAGCAGGTCCTCCAGCAGCGCGCGGTAGTGGACCATGGCGGTGCGCAACTGCTCGGTGTCGGCCTTGTGGCGGGTACTGAGCTCGTCGATCGCGTGGGCGGCTCGGTAGTGCTCCAGCGTGCGGCCGTGCTCGACCGAGAGGTCCCTCAGCTGTTCCTCGAACTTCTCCGTCGGGTAGCCGCGCTCTTGCATGAGCGAGGTCACCAGGCGGTCCGCGTCATGCACGGCGTCCTCGGGACGGTCCACGAACTCTTCCTGCACGGTGGTCCACTCGCGGGTGTAGCGGTCGCGGATGCTGGTGGGCAGCGGCCTGACATCCAGGGCGTCGTGCCGCTGCTCTCGCTCGACCAGTTCACGCTCGGCGGCCCGCCGGCTGCCGGTGTCCTCAACCGTCCGCTGGTACTCCGGGCCGAAACGCTCGCGGAGGCGGCGACGGCGCATGAGGAGAGAAGAACCGATTGCGATCAGGGCGATGACCACCACGACAGGGATGATGATCGCCAGAAGTGTCCCAGTTGTCATCGGGCCCACGTCCTTGCCAAGCGCCCGGATGGTTTTCTTTGATGCCATTCTCGGGCGGTCTTACATGAAACAGAAGGCGTCGGCCACGATGACGTGAGCCGCGTCAGGGGGCGGGTGGCGGGGGCGACCTCCCAGCGCCGTACGCGCTCGCCGTACGCGCTGAGCAGGGCGATCCCGCCACGCTTGCGTGACTGAGGAACGTGCCGCGCACCGGTGCCTGTGCGCGACCGGTCCTGATGATCGTCAGGAGGCCATGCGGTGGCGGACGGCGTCCAGGGTTCGGTCGAGGGGACCGAGGACTGGCGCGACCAGCTTGTTCGCGGCCTCGTTGTTGACCCAGCGGTGCGGCCGGGTCGGCGCGTACGCCTGGGTGAGCTTGACCTCGGCACCGAGCATGCGCAGCCGGGCCGGGCTCACCGCCTTTCGCAGCGCGGCGAACTCCTCCCGTTCCTCACGGGCCGCGTGCCGGGCGACGGCACGCCGCACCTGGTTGAGCCGCCGCAGATACCCGGCCCCGTCCGGACCGGTACGCCACAGCGCGACCAGCAGCTGCTTTGCTTCCTTCTCCTCGGTGAGGCGCCGCTGGGCCAGCTCGCTGCCGTGCCGCAGGGCTCGGCGCGCGACCGGGTGGACGTGCGCCTCTTCGGCGGCTTCGTGCACGGCAAGCAGGCGCATCAGCCGGTCGAAGTTCCGACGGCGCCACGGCCCGGGCAGCGCGGCCTGCAGGAAGCCGAGCCTGATCTGCCGATGCTGACGTGTGAGCACGTCGACGACGTTCTCGCCGCCCAGGGTGCGTACCACCTGCAGGGACCGGGCGGGAACGGTCTTCGCGGCCCTCACCGTGGCCTTTGCGGTGAGCAGCGGCTTCGTCGCCGTGCTCATCCCGGCCGTCTTTCTGAGCATGCCCATGTTCCCTCCTCACTCCTGAAGCCAGAAGTGGCGGGTACCCCCGCGCCGTCACCCTCACGCGCTCTGCGTTGGGTACTCGTGTTCGTGGGGCTGAGGTCACCGGTCCGCCCGCGACAACCATGTCTCAGGGCCGGCCCAGCAGCCGGATTGCCGTAACACGTCGATCGGAACCTTGTATGAGCCGCATCGTCGCCGTGCAGAAGGTCCTGGCACCCCACCGGCACCGTCAGCGGGACATCACCGATCAGGTGTGCTCGAGCCTGCCGGGGGCGGACCGGTCCTTGCTCGACCGAGTGCACGCCGCGGCGGGAGTCCGGTTCCGTCATACCGTGCTGCCGCTGGATGCCTACGCCGATCTGGACGGGTTCGGTGCGGCCAACGACGCCTTCATCGATGCCGCGGAGCGGATGGGGGCCGAAGCGGTCAGGGGTGCCCTCGCCTCGGCGGGGCTGGCGTCGGGCGCGGTGGATCTGATCGCCGTCGTCTCCACCACCGGCCTGGCCGCTCCCTCGGTGGACGCCCGGCTGATGGGCCCTCTGGGTCTGCGACCGGACGTCAAACGGCTCCCGTTGTTCGGACTCGGGTGCGCAGCGGGGGCGGCCGGGCTCGCCCGTGTACACGACTACCTGCGGGGCTGGCCCACGCACACCGCCGTACTGCTGTCCGTCGAGCTGTGCTCGCTGACATTCCAGCGGTCCGATCCCTCGCCGGCCAATGTGGTGGGCAGCGCCCTGTTCAGCGACGGTGCCGCCGCTCTGGTGGCCCAGGGGAGCAGAGCTCCGGCCGGACCGAGGCCCCCGCTCGGCCCCGAGGTGGTGGCGAGCCGCAGCCGTTTCTATCCGGGCACCGAGCGTGCCATGGGCTGGGACGTCACCGACAGCGGATTCCGTATCGTGCTGGACCCCGGAATCCCGGGCATCGTCCGTGCGCACCTCGCCGACGACATCGACTCCTTCCTCTCCGGCCACGACCTGGCCCGGCACGACATCGGAACCTGGGTGTGCCATCCCGGCGGCCCCAAGGTGCTGGACGCCATCGCGGACACGCTGAACCTGCCGTCCGGGGCACTGGACCTCACCTGGGACTCCCTCGCGGAGGTCGGAAACCTGTCGTCCGCCTCCGTTCTGCATGTACTCCAGGACACCCAGCGACGCAGGCAGCCCCCGCCCGGCACCTGGGGCCTGCTGCTCGCCCTCGGCCCGGGCTTCTGCGCCGAACTGGTCCTGCTGCGCTGGTGAAGCGAAGGGAGGAACGACCGGGTGATCTGGTACGCGCTGCTGGTCGCTGCCATCGCCGCCGAGCGGCTGGCCGAGGTGATCGTCGCCCGCCGCAACCGCCGCTGGAGCACGGCCCGCGGGGGCGTTGAGACGGGCCGAGGACACTACCGGGCAATCGTCGTGCTGCACACAGGTCTGCTCGTGGGCTGCCTGATGGAAGCACGGGTCGCCGGACGGCCATTCCTTCCGGGCGTCGGCTGGCCGATGCTGGCCCTGGTCGCGGCCGCCCAGGGGCTGCGCTGGTGGTGCATCGGCGCGTTGGGACGGCAGTGGAACACCCGGGTGATCGTCGTGCCCGACCTGCCCAGGGTGACGAAGGGCCCCTACCGCTTCCTGCGCCATCCCAATTACCTCGCGGTGGTCGTCGAGGGAGCCGCGCTGCCGCTGGTGCACGGTGCCTGGCTGACCGCGACGGCGTTCACGGTGTGCAACGCCGGGCTCCTGGCCGTACGCGTCCGCTGCGAGGAAGCCGCCCTCTCGGCAGCCGCACGGCAGGCTCACCCCCCGGACGACCGCCACGTCACCCGGCAGCGCGCCGCGGGCCGGGCGTCGCGGCGGTGACAGATCCGCGAACGCGGAGGCCTGGACGCGGCGTGCTCAGGGCAGGACGGGTCGGCCTTTCCGGCCGTTGCGGGCGCCCGGGCATGCGGTCAGGCGTACCCCGGCCGGCGCCTTCGCCGAGGAGCGGCCCAGAGCGCACCTGATCGCGAAGAGGCCCGCACGACTTCGATCGTGCGGGCCTCTTCGCGTGTCCTTACATGGCCCGCAACGCCTTCTCGGCATGCTGAAGTCGCAGTTCCTCCAGCGTCCGCAGCTGCCGCTGGGCTCGTTCGATCAGTTCGTCGAGCTGCTGCCGGTCAAGACGCCCGTCACTCTCCGCCAGCCGGCGCAGCATCCGCCATCCGGCGGCCTTGCCCTCGACTCCGAGCTGGAGGAACTCGAGTTCGACCACCGAGGTCAGCGGAGAGCGGCGGACGAGGCGGCCGTTCGGCTTCAGGCGTCCCGCCCTCTCGGCCGTCTCCGCTGCCAAGATCTTGTATCGGCGCACCGGAACGCCCAGTCGGCTCATGATCTCCAGCAAGCTCGCCCGGTCCTGGGCGATCTCGTCGGCGATCGGCCGCAACGCTGCGGCGAGCGGGGAGTCGCGCAGTGCCCGGACCGTGTAGTGGATGCGCCGGCTCCCGACGGTCGACCCTGCCAGGTGGTCGTTGAGGTAGATGCCGAGCAGGTCGGTGCGGGCTCCCCTGCCGGCGTTCTGCGTACCGATGCTGCTGCCCTGGCCGACGTCACTCATACCGGCCCTCCAAGGACGACCGGAACGGCCGACGGCCGCGGCGACAAGTACTGTGCATGGCTGGTCTCTCCCGACTGCGTGCCCGCTGATGGCCACGGGAGCGGACGAGTACCCGCATCACGGCATCCCACGTGTGACGCCTGCGCATCCGTCGCGTGTTTCGAAAGCGGTGGGCGCAGCGCGAGTGCGTCAAGCGCGCAGAGCGCTGAGCCAGTCGGTCAGGAGTCGGTTGACCTCGTCGGGGCGTTCCTGCTGGATCCAGTGGCCGCAGCCGTCGAGGACGTGGGAGGAGACCAGGCCCGGCAGCGTGGCCGGGTACGCGTCGATCGCGTCGGCCAGCCATGTCGTGGAGGCGTCCATGCCGCCGCCGATGAACAGGGACGGCTGGGTGATGGGGGCACCGTCGAAGGCGGCGAGGTCCTCCCAGTCGCGGTCCATGTTCCGGTAGCGGTTCAGTGCTCCGGTCAGGCCGGTCCGTTCGAACTCCCCGGCGTAGACGTCGAGGTCTCGCTCGCTGAGCCAGGCGGGCAGTCGGCCGATGGGGAACCGCTCACGCATCGTCCCGTCCCTGCCGACGAAGTGGGGATCGGGAGCACCGGGTGCGGGCATGGTGTCGGCGGACAGGGCCGCGTAGAGCCCCGCGAGCCAGCCGCGGACATCGGGTTCGATCTCGGCCTCGGCACGGCCCGGCTTCTGGAAGTAGGAGACGTACAACTCCTCATCCCCGCCCATCCGAGCGAAGACCTCGCTGGGGCGGGGCCCGCCGCGCGGGGTGTAGGGAACGCTCAGCAGCCCCACCGCGCGGAAGATCTCCGGCCTGAGCAGGGCGGAGTTCGCGGCGATGGGCGCGCCCCAGTCGTGGCCGACGACCACCGCCGACTCCTCGCCCAGGGCGTGCACCACCGAGACGTTGTCCTCCACCAGATCGACCATCCGGTACGCATCCGTCGCGGTCGGCTTGGAGGACCGGCCGTAGCCGCGGACATCGAGGGCGACGGCGCGGTATCCCGCCGCCGCGAGCACCGGCAGTTGGTGGCGCCAGGAATACCAGGACTCAGGGAAGCCGTGCACGAGCAGCACCAGCGGCCCGGTTCCCCGCTCCGCGAGGTGAATTCGGCCTCCCGGAGAGGAGACCAACCGGTGTGTGACCTCCGCGACGTGCTGCGACATGCGTCTCCTCCAGGACCGTCGGTCTGCTCTACGCCACCGATCATGCGCACGACGCTGCTGAGAAGGCGAGTTCGTTTGCCGATTCGGCAACCCGGTCCTCGGCGGCGGCTCCGTATCCCGTGACGAGTCGTCAGCGGCCAGGGAAATTCCTGCCGTACGGCTTCCAAGCCGCCCCAGGGGCCACCTCGACCGTGTTGCTCCCGCCCCATTGTGCCGTGCCTCGCGCCCCTTTAATGTTCGACTTTGCCTGAGTCTGTTTGATGTTGATTGCTCAGGCGGTATGGAGGCCGCAGTGCGGAGTAAACGGATCGGTTCAGAAGCTGCGAGACCGGGCCGCCGTCGATGGTGGAGGGCGGTCCTCGCGACGGCCGCGACCATCGCCCTGGCCGCGGGCACGGCCGCGCCCGTCGCGGCGCAGGACGCCGGCGGGCAGGCGCCCGCCGCCGGCCCCGGGGCGCACACGGTGAGTCTCGACGGCTACTCGTTCCTCGTCGACGGCAAGCGCACCTACCTGTGGTCCGGCGAGTTCCACTACTTCCGGCTCCCGAGCCCGGACCTGTGGCGCGACATCTTCCAGAAGATGAAAGCCGCCGGATTCAACGCCACCTCGCTGTACTTCGACTGGGGATACCACTCGCCGAAGCCGGGGGTGTACGACTTCAGCGGGGTGCGCGACGTCGACAAGCTGCTCGACATGGCCCAGGAGGCCGGGCTCTACGTGATCGCGCGCCCGGCGCCCTACATCAACGCGGAGGTCGACAGCGGCGGCCTGCCCGGATGGATGACCACCAAGGCCGGGCACAACCGCAGTGACGACCCGCAGTTCCTGAAGTACGCGGACGAGTGGCTGACCCAGATCGACCGGGTCATCGCCCGCCACCAGCTGACCACCGGCACCGGGTCGGTCATCGCCTACCAGGTCGAGAACGAGTACTACAACGGCTCGGCCGCCGGCCGCTCCTACATGCAGCACCTGGAGGACAAGGCCCCGCGCCGACGGCATCACGGTACCCCTGACCGGCAACAACAACGGCACCTTCAACTCCGGCGCGGCCGCCCTCGACGTCGACGGCCCGGACTCCTACCCGCAGGGGTTCAACTGCTCGAACCCCTCGAAGTGGAACGGCGTCCCCGACATCAGCTACGACCACCCGGCCGGCAAGCCGCTGTACTCGCCGGAGTTCCAGGGCGGCGCCTTCGACCCCTGGGGCGGACCGGGCTACGACAAGTGCGCCCAACTGATCAACGACCAGTTCGCCAACGTGTTCTACAAGCAGAACATAGCCGTCGGCGCCACCGCGCAGAGCTTCTACATGACCTACGGCGGCACCAACTGGGGCTGGCTGGGCATGCCGGAGAACTACACGTCCTACGACTACGGCGCCGCGATCCGCGAGAACCGCCAACTGGACCCGAAGTACTACGAGGACAAGCTGATCGGGTACTTCACGCAGTCGGTCGCCCCGCTGACCAAGACCGAGTCGATCAAGGCCACGCCGCCGGACGACTCCGCGGTCGTCGCCACCGCCCGGATGAACCCCGACACCAAGACGCAGTTCCACGTCCTGCGGCACGGGAACTCCACGTCCACGGCGGTCGACAAGACCCACATGGCGCTGGACTTCAACGCCCAGCCGTCCGCGGACACCACCTACACCTGGGACGACCCCGACTCCGCGCTGCAGTACACCGGTTCGTGGTCGCACGTGGCCAACCAGAGCTACACAGGCGGCGACTACAAGCACACCGAGTCGTTCTCCAACAAGGCCGGTGACACGGTCACCGTCCCCTTCGACGGCACCGCGATCCGCTGGATCGGGTCGAAGACCAACAACCACGGCTACGCCGACGTCTACCTCGACGGCGCCAAGGTGGCGACGGTCGACGACTCCGGCAGCGAGAACCAGGCGGTGATCTTCCAGAAGACCGGCCTGACCCCCGGGGCGCACACGCTGAAGATCGTCGTTGACGGGAACCACAGCTCGGGGTCGTCGGACAACTACGTGTCCATCGACGCCATCGACGTGCCGACGGCGGACACCGCGACGCCGACGTACCCGGTCGTGCCGCAGCAGCCGGGGACCGCGATCACCCTCGACGGGCGCGACTCGCACGTGATCGTGGCGAACTACCGGCTCGGGGACGCGCAGTTGCAGTACTCGACGTCGGAGATCATGACCAACGCGACGATCGGCAACCGGGACGTCGCCGTGCTCTACGGCAACCCGGGCAGCGACGGCGAGACGGTCCTTCGCTACTCCTCCAAGCCCACCGTGGTCACCGGCGACGGCACGGCCACGACCACCTGGGACGCGGCCACCGGTGACCTGCGGCTGAACTACACGCACAAGGGTCTGATCCGCATCAGCATCAGCGGCGGCGGAAAGCGCCCACTGCTGCTGCTCGTCGGCGACAAGGCCACGGCGGAGACGTTCTGGCGCCAGGACACGGCGAGCGGTCCGGTGCTCGTACGCGGCACCCATCTGCTGCGCACGGCGACCAGCCTGGACGGCGGCCACACCCTGGCGCTCACCGGGGACACCGCCGATGACAAGAACATCGAGGTGTTCACCTCGGCCGGCCAGGTCACCTGGAACGGCAGCGCGTTGGAAACCCAGGCCACCGACACGGGGAGCCTCACCGGGGAGATCCCGGTGGCCGCCCCGGTACACCTTCCGACGCTGACGAACTGGAAGCACGCCGAGGAGTCCCCCGAAGCGGCCCCCGGTTTCGACGACTCCAGCTGGCAGGTGGCCGACAAGACCACCACCAACAGCGTCTCCGGGGTCAACTCGCTGCCGGTGCTCTACGCGGACGACTACGGTTTCCACACCGGCAACACCTGGTACCGCGGCCGCTTCCGCGCCACCGGCAAGGAGACCGGCGTCCACCTGGTCTCGGACTCCGGCGGAAAGGCCCAGGCGTTCTCCGCCTGGCTCAACGGCACCTTCCTGGGCAGCTCCACCACAGGCAGCGCCGACTTCGCCTTCCCGGACGGTTCGGTGAAGTCGAAGGGCGACAACGTCATCTCCGTGCTCACCGTGAACATGGGGCACGAGGAGGACTACAACTCGACCAACGGCAACAAGACCGCGCGCGGCCTGACCAGCGCCTCCCTCGTCGGAGCGCCGCTGACCTCCGTCACCTGGCGGCTGCAGGGCGTACGGGGTGGCGAGGACCTGCAGGACACGGTCCGAGGCCCGCTCTCGACGGGCGGCCTGTACGGCGAGCGGGCCGGCTGGTCCCTGCCGGGCTACCCGGACGGCGACTGGAGCCGGGTGTCCCTGCCGACGGCCGACACCCGTCCCGGCGTCTCGTGGTACCGCACCGACGTCAACCTGGACCTGCCGCGCGGTCAGGACACCTCTCTCGGTCTGACCTTCACCGACGACCCGTCACGCAAGTACCGTGCCACGATCTTCGTGAACGGCTGGCAGGTCGGCAACTACGTCAACTACCTCGGCCCGCAGAGCACCTTCCCGGTGCCCAACGGGATCCTGAACCCGAACGGCCGGAACAGCATCGCCATCGCCGTGTGGAACCTGGACGGCAGCACGGGCGGGCTCGGCAAGGTCTCGCTCACCAACTACGGCAGCTATGCCTCGTCCCTGCGTGTCGCGCAGAACGACAGCCCCCGCTACAACCCCCGGACGTACGCCATGCCGAAGCGCCCGGGAGCGGATGTCACCTTGGACGTGCCGAACACCGCTCAATCAGGGGAGGCCTTCACGGCCGAGGCGACGGTGCAGGTGCCGAAGGACAAACCGTCCGCGTCCGGCCTGACGGCCTCGCTCTCCGCACCTGACGGCTGGAGCGTGAGCCCCACGAGCCCCATGTCCGTGGAGCGCCTGCTCCCGGGCGGATCGGCCACCTTCACCTGGAAGGTCCAGCCGCCGACCGGGCAGCTGCCCCCCGCCTCGGCCCTCACCGCCACGGTGCACTACCTGCAGAACGGACGACAGGCCGCCGGCGGTGACGAGCGCATCGTCGGCGGGATCCCGCCGGCTCCGCCGGCCGGGAAGAACGCCGTGAGCGGCCTACCGTTCTTGTCGTCCACCAACGGGTGGGGCCCGGTGGAGCGTGACAGCAGCGTCGGTGAGCAGGCGGCGGGGGACGGCCGTCCGATCACCATCGCCGGTGTCGGCTACCCGAAGGGCCTGGGCACCAACTCGATCAGCGACGTCGAGCTCTATCTCGCCGGCAAGTGCACGCGGATGACGGCGTACGTCGGTGTCGACGACGAGACAGGCGGCGCGGGAACGGTGACGTTCTCCGTGATCGCCGACGGCAAGACCTTGGTCACCACGCCGACGATCCGGGGCAAACAGGCCGCGGTGCCGATCGACGTCGACGTCAGCGGCGCGCAGGTGGTCGACCTCAAGGTCGGTGACGCCGGCGACGGCAACGGCAACGACCACGGCGACTGGGCCGTGCCGACGCTGACCTGCGGCTAGACGTGCGGCTGACGGACGCCTATGACAGTGGGTCCTGGACCTTCTGGTCGTAGGCGTTCGTCGGGGGCCGGCCGGCGGAGTGCCGTAGGCGCGATGACCCGGCCGGCCTCTGGCAGCGTGGCGCGAAGGAGACCATCAGCGGTCCGGCGTCACCAAGCTCCGCCTCCGGGGCGCCGGGCTAGGCTCGGTGGCGTGGAGCAGGTGGAAATCATTCAGCTGCTGGTCTCTCCCGTGCATCGTTTCCAGGGCCGTCCGAGCGACGGTGTCCCGGAACTGCCGCGGGAGGAACTGGTGGCCACGGCGCAGGTGCGCAAAGGGCTGGGCATCGTGGGCGACCGGTACTTCAACCGTCCCGCCCATCGCAGTGCGTCGGTCACCCTCATGGCGGCCGAGCGCCTGCCGCAGGCGGTCTCCGGGGAGGCGGACCTGTGCCTGACCCGGCGCAATGTCCTGCTGCGCGGCGTGGACATCGACGCGTACATCGGCGAGACGGTCTTCCTGGACTGCGGCAGTGGACCCGTGGTGCTGGCGGTCCGCAGGGCGGCCAGGCCGTGCGCGTGGATGGACACCACCATCGGGCCGGGCGCGCAGCGGGCGCTGCGCGGCGGCGGAGGCGTTCGCTGCCTGCCGCTGTCCGACGGGATCCTCACCGTGGGGCCCGCTGCGTTCGGGGTGTGCACGGACTCCGGCGAGGAATGACCGGCGAGCAGGCCGCTGCCTGCGTTGACGAGCTTGTAGTAGCCGCCGCCTGCGCTGGTCAGGGTCCACTGTTGCGAGGTCGCGGTCGAGGACGTGTTCTGCATGAGGGCCGCGCATGCCGAGGCCGAGGAGCCGCTGATGCCGAGGTAGAGGCCGCTGTGGACGTTCTGTGAACCGACCGGTGTGCGCAGCCGGCCACTCGTCGGCCGTCGGGTGGGCCGCGGCGAGGTGCTTCCGCGGGGTGGGTCAGCCCCTGGTGGTGATGTCGGCCCAGTGGATGGCGTGCCCGGCCTCCTGGCGGTCACCGTGTGCATCGGCGAGCAGCTCGATGATCTTGAGTCCGCGGCCGCGCTCGTCGTCGGTGCGCTCGGTTGCCTGGCCGTAGTGGGGGACGGTGGGGCCTCCGTCCGACACCTCGATGTGCACCTGCCCGGCCGTGGGGTCGCAGCACAGTCCGAAGATCAGCGGCGGCTGGGCGTGCCGTACGGCGTTGGTGACCAGTTCGGAGACGGCCAGGAGCACCGAGTCGGCCACCTCGTCGGTGACCTTCCACTGGGCGAGCAGGTGCCGGGAGATCCTGCGGGCTTCGCGCACGGCCTCCGGGCGGTGCGCCAGGGCCCAGGTGCGGCCGGGCGTCGACGTGTGCTGGGTTCCCGTCTGCTGGGGGAGGAGATCTGGAGGACAGACGTACATCGCGGCCATCACCTTCTTCGAGCACATGGTGCCGTCGGGCTCGGGGCGCTGTTTCTACTGGACCTGACCACCTTCCCGTGCATCCGTGTGGTGTGTCGTCGTGGCCAGCGCCCAACCTCTCTACCGGCCAGCGGGAATACGCGGGCCGCAGTCAGCACCAAACGGGCCCGCCGCGGACAAGGTCAGGCGGGCAGCTGCGTGTCGACGACGAAGTCGCTTGGCGTTCCTGATCATCGAGGCGCTCGGCGAGCGCACCCTGCGCTTCAGCGAGCTGCGGAACGAGGTCGAGGGCGTCAGCCACAAGATGCTCACCCAGAACCTGCGCATGCTGGAGCGCAACGGCTTGGTCGACCGGAAGGTGCACCCCACCGTGCCGCCGCGGGTCGAGTACACCCTGACCGGGCCGGGCGGGGCCCTGCGCACCACGGTCGACGCCATGTGTGGCTGGACCCACGAGTACCTCGGTCACATCGAGGACCCGCGCCGCCGCTTCGACGCCTGACAGGCCCTACGGCACCGCTGCACCACGCCTGCGTTGTGGGCGGTCCCGCGGTGGCGGAGGCGAGCCAGTGCCCCAGCGCTTCCTCGGTGAGACGGTCTTCCGAGGTCGCCGCGGGGTGCCCACCGGCTGAGGCTCACCGACAATGGAGGCATGACGGGAAGGGATCCGGACCCGCAGACCCGGGTCCGGGCGCAGTGCTGACGGACCGGTCATGAAGGATCTGCGGGTGGTCCTCGCCGACGATGACGTGCTGCTGCGCGAAGGGCTGGCCAGCCTGCTGCAGCGCTCGGGCTTGGCCGTGGTCGGGCAGGCCGGCGACGCTGTGCAACTGCTGGAGGTCGTCCGGCGGGAAGAGCCGGAGCTGGTGGTGGTGGACATCCGGATGCCGCCGGATCAGGCCACCGAAGGGCTCGAGGCGGCGCGCACCATCCGCCGGGACTTCCCCGACATGGGCATTCTCGTCCTGTCGGCGCATGTCGAGGTGGAGCACGCGATGGAGCTGCTCGCCGACGGGCGCAGGATCGGTTACCTGCTGAAGAGCAGGGTCGGTGATGTACAGGAGTTCCTGGAGGCGCTGGAGCGGATCGCCAAGGGCGGCTCGGTGGTGGACCCGGCGCTGGTCCAGGAGCTTGTGTCCGCACGCCGCCGGGCGGACCCGCTGGCGGTGCTCAGTGAGCGTGAGCGCGAGGTTCTGGCCCTGATGGCGGAGGGCCGGTCCAATGCCGGCATCGCGCGCCGTTTGTGGGTCACAGAAGGCACGGTGGAAAAGCACGTGCGCAGCATTCTGTCAAAGCTTGGCCTGCCGGAAACCGACGACGACCATCGCCGCGTCCGCGCCGTGATCACTTTCCTGGAGGCCCGCTGACCGGGGCGTCCCGGTGACCGTCCCTCCCGGCGAGCAGGTCGTGGATGGCCCCGCTGGACAGCGCCGTCTTGGCGAGGAATCCCAGCGCGCGACTCGCCACAATGAGGTCGGCGTACTCGTCCTCCGCATGACTGGAGATCAAGATGACCGGGGGCGGCGAAGGGCCTGTCTCGTGGCGCAGCCGATCGGCCAGTTCCAGGCCGCTCTCGCTACCGAGGTCGATGTCCACCAGTGCGATGTCCGGCCTGAGCTGCGTTGCCTGCTGCAGCGCCTGTGCACTGTCCGATGCCACGCCCACGACCATGATGCCCTCGCCCTCGAGCAAGCAGCGAGCAGCATTGAGGAAGTAAGGGCTGTCATCAACGATGATGCACCGCAACATGTGTCCAGGATCTCAGCGCGGGGACCCGGCAGGCATTCCTGCTAGCTGTATTCATGGCCGGTTGCCCACCTGCCTGTCATGCATGGGCTGTTCTGCCCGGTGGCCGAGCCGCCTGACCAGCATGGGTGCGCAGCTTGGCGCACGCTGCGCCTCGGAAGTTCAGTCCCCGACTTCGGCCGGCTTCAGGGAATCGCGGTCGGCCCCGGTGAGCGGGAGCTCTGCACGCAGGGTGGTTCCCACTCCGTGCGGACTCTCGACAGAGATCCTGCCGCCGAGCGCCTCCACGCGGTCCTTGAGGCCGAGGAGACCGGTGCCGCGGACGAAGTCGGCACCGCCGACCCCGTCGTCGTGGACGCACAGGCCAAGCACCCCGTCGGTGGCCTCGACCATGACCCTGACGGCCGAGGCCTGCGCATGCTTGATGGCATTGGTCAGTGCTTCGCAGACGACGTAGTACGCGCTGACCTGGATCCGCATGGGAATCCTGGTCTCGGTGTGCACCACGAGATCGACCGGCAGGGAGGAGCGCCGAGCGAGCGCCTTGAGCGCGGGAGCGAGGCCTCCCCTGGCAAGGATCGAGGGGTGGATGCCGCGCGCCATCTCGCGCAGCTCGTCCAGCGCATCCGTCAGCTCGGTGGTGACATGGTCCAGTCTCGTTCGGAGTTCGTCCAACTCGGGCGGCACTTTCGTCTGCGCCGCACCCAGGAGCAGCACGACCGAGACGAGCCGTTGCTGGACGCCGTCGTGGAGGTCGCGCTCGATGCGCCGACGGGTCTCGTCGGCTGCGTTGACGATGCGGGCGCGTGAGGCGGTCAGTTCGGCACGGGCTTCGGCGTTCTCGACGGCGGTGGCGACGAGCTCTGTGAAGCTGGTGATCTGCAACTCCGTGTTCGCCGGGAAGGGCTCCTCGCTCTTCCTCGATGCGGCGATCACGCCCCACAGGCGCGCGGCAACCATGATCGGGCAGCCGACCGACGAGCGGATGCCCACCGCACGCGCCTCCCGCGCGATCGCGCCTGGTGCGTCCGCGAAGTTCCTGATCCGGGCCGCACCGCCGGTGCGCCGGACCTCGCGGGCGATGCTCAACCCGTTCAGGTCGAAGCGCGTGCCGACGGTCAGGGGGTCCGGCACCCTGGTCCGGCTCCAGGCGGCGACGCCGGTAACGGTGCCGTCCGCCTCGTAGCGCTCCATACGGGCGAGATCGGCACCGCAGAGGAGGCCGACCTCGCGGGTCACGGCCTCGAAGACCGCCGAAGGCGGAGCCGACCGGGCGACCAGTGTCGCGACTCGGCGCAACGCGGACTGCTCCTCCGTCAAGCGCGCCGACGCCAGTGCCGCCCGCCGTAGCCGGGCCGCGAGTTCTCCCACTACCGCGGCCGTGAGGAGGAAGACCCCCAACGCGACGCCGCTCTCGGAATCCGCGAGCTGGAACGAATGGAGCGGAGGGACGAACAGGTACGCGTAGGCCAGCACGCTCAGCACCGACGTGAGCAGTGCCAGCCCTGTACCCCACACCACGGCGACGGGGAGGACTGCGAGGAGGTAGAGCACCAGGAGGTGCAGCGGCGAGATGTGCCGCCCGAGGAGTGCGATGATGCCGGTGGTCGCAGCCACCATCGCGACGCTGGCGAGCAGACCGTTCAACCACCGCCGAGTCGGCAAACGCACCCGGCGCCGAGCCATAGCGTCGCTTCCTTGGTCGAACCTGACGGGCACCGTTAACCAAAGTGTGACATATTGCGCTGGCGGGCGTAGGTGTCGATCTTGTGCGTGGCCGTCCCGCCTGCGCACTGCCCGCCTGCTCGGCCTTCCGGCCTTCTGGCCTTCTGGCCTTCTGGCCTTCCGGCCTTCCGGCCTTCCGGCCTTCCGGCCGTCCGAAGTCACCCGCCCGGGGTGGTGGTGAGCACCCCCGTCCGCGCGGCTGCTCGTGATGCCGGCCGGCCACGGGAGCGGTGCAGTACGGCCTGCCGCCGGGCGAGTCCACTGCTGCCCGTGGCACACCGCTGCCCATGGCGAGCCTGCGAGGCCTCGCACCGTGTCGCTGTCCGGCCATGGACGGTGCGGGTCAGCCCAGGACGAGCAGGACGGCCAGCGCGATGAGCAGCGAGTCGATGCGGTCCAGCAGACCGCCGGAGCCGGGTAGCCAACGGCCGGCGTCCTTTGCCCGTGCACCTCTTTTGACCATGGACTCGAGAAGGTCGCCCACCGGGCCACCGACCGCCACAGCAACTGCCGTCGGCCAGCTCAGCGCGGACAGCACGGCGAGCACGCCGAGGCCGGCCGCGGACCCGGTCAGTGTCCCGCTCCACCTTTTGGCCGGCGACAGTGGTGACAGCCGCGGCCCGCCCAGCCCTCGACCGGCGAAGTACGCCACGATGTCGGCGATCGAGACCGCGACGAACAACGCGAGCGCGCTCGCCCCGAGCGGCACCAGCGCGGCCAGCACACTCAGCCAGGCCAGCCCGAGCAGGCCGGCGCAGAGCCGTCGCAGGCCGTGGTCGGCGTCGCCGGCCAGGAGCGGCACTGCGGCCACTGCGAGAGCCCCGATCGCGACCACCCGGAGCACCTGTCCGGGCGCCAGCCAAGCGGCCATCACCACGCCTGTCACCGCCGCGCCCAGTACCACCCGGTCTGCCCGACCCAGCCGCATCAGCCCGCCGAACTCCATCACCGCAATCACCCCGACCGCGACGGCGACGGCCGCGGCGCCCGGTCGGCCCAGCCAGAACGCACCGGTGACCAGAGGCACCCCCGCGGCCCATGCGCACCACCGGACCATCAGCTCACGCCGCCGGGACGCGACCACCGCGACGCCGCCCAGCGCCAGCGCCCCACCGAGGTAGGGCGCCAGGGACGCGACGGTGATCACCGAGCGGATCCGGTAGCGGCAGCGCCCGGAGGCATCGCAGCGAGCGAAGCCGGACCCGGCCGCAGAACGTGCAGGGCGGCCTGGCACGCGGCCACGATGCGCGCGTTCTCGGCGGTGTCCCTGACCGCGATGCGCACGGTGCGTCCCTGGTACTCGGGCGACAACGGCGACAGGTCCCGCAGGTATACGTCGCGACGGCGGCACTCGTCGACGAGTCGGGCGGCGCTCGGCCCGCCGGGCGGCAGAGTCACCGTGAGAAAGTTCGCCACGGCCTCCTCGACCACCACGGTCTCGTCCAGCCCGGCCAGGGCGGCGGCCAGTTCCCGGCGCAGCGCGTGGGTACGCAGCCAGCAGTGGGCGTAGTACGCCGGGTCGCGCAAGGCCGCCACCGCGGCCAGCTGTGCCGGGAGGCTGACCGGCCAGGGTGGCGTCCATCGGCGCAGCTGCGCCGCGGTGATCGGCTCGGCAACCAGGTACGCGGCCCGCGCACCGGACAGCGCGTACATCTTGGACAACGAGCTGCAGACCACCACCCGCGGGTCCGTCGCGGCGAGGTCGGCGAGTGATTCGGTCAGGCCGGCATAGCCCAGGTACGCCTCGTCGATCCACCAGCGGGTTCGGACCGGTGCGGCGGCGATCAGCGAGCGCAGCTCTGCTGCCGGCGCGTGGCGTCCCGTCGGGTTGTTCGGGTTGACCACCACCACGAGGTCGTATCGGCCGGCCTCGACGGCAGCGGACAGCCGGGCCGGATCGATCCGCCAGCCGTCTTCGCGACGCAACCGGAACCGGTCCACCCGGCATCCGATCACCCTCTCCGTGACATGCGCGTACTCGCCGTAGCTCGGGTCCGTGAGAAGCACCCTGCTTCCCGCGGTCAGCCACTGGCCGAACGCCCTGTAGATCAAGTCGGACGAACCGGCGCCGACCGCGAGCGTCTGAGCCGGCAGCGCCCGAGCCGCGGCGATCTCCGCCAGCAGGCCCTCGGCGCCGGATGGCGGCGAGGTACGGGCGACCCAGGCCGGATCCTCCGCGAGCACCGCCCGCACCCCCGGTGCCGGTGGGAACCAGGCATCCAGTACGTCGGCCGCGACCACCCGGTGGCGCCGGTGCAGCGTGCGGAAGTCCGTGCCGATGGCGGTGAACGAGGCACCGCCGTGTTCGCAGCCGTCCGGCCGAGGTGCGAACGGCATGTCCAGCTGCCAGTCCACTGCGGACCGCATACGCTCCAGGAGGGTGCGGTAACGGTCCATCGCGACCTTCGTCAGCTCGGTCACGCTGCCGGTCAGCACCTCGAACGTCAACGCACCGCTGTCCACGGTACGGCCGACCGGGCGCAGGCCGGTGGCCAGGTACATGGTGAGCAGCTCGGTGCGCCCCATCGCCACCACCCGGCGACCGCCCCGGGCGGCGATCCAGCGCAGCGCCGCGTACATCAGCAGCGGCGCCGCTGCGCCGGCCCGCCAGCGCGGCTCAACGGTGAGGATGCGCACCTCGAACAGATCGCTCTCGGTCAGCAGCGGCAGCTCGTCGCGGGTCAGGTACTTGTCCAGCGCGTACCGCCCCAACCACGGCGGAGTCAGGCTGACAAAGCCGACACGGGCCGCTCCTCGCGCCGCGACCAGGTAGACGTTGTCACCGTCCAGCCCGTCGCGGAGCCGCCCGGCCGGATTCGGCTCATGCTGGCCCAACTCCTGTGCGTACACTCGGTGACGCAGTTCATGGATCCACTCGAGATCCTCCGGAGTAGCAACACGCAGCTGCAGGTCACGGCCCATAGGCACCTCTCTCGCGGGGGCACTCCATCGTGGGCGACACGGACCGGCCGCGTCAGGGGCCAAGTGACGCAATCAGCTGAGTACGCGTACTCAGGCGCAGGCGGGCCCCTCGTGCAGACGTACTCCACGCCCTCGGCCGCTTCAGCGCCCAAGACGCGAACGCAGATGTCGCGGTGCTCCGTCGGCCACTCGCCTCACGGACCATTCGGACGCCTGGTGGTGGCGCCGCACCGCACCGGTCCGCACGCTGGACATGGACGCGCCGCCATGCACTGCGTGGCGGCAGGACTCCGGGAGGACCTGTGACCGCTTCTTCGCCCGCCGTCGACGCACCGCCCGCCCGCTACGACGATCTGCGGGCCCTGGTGATCAACTGCACCCTCAAGCGGTCGCCGGAGCCCAGCAACACCCAGGGGCTCATCGACCGCAGCACCGCCATCATGGCGGCACAGGGAGTGCAGACCGATGTGGTACGGGCCATCGATCACGACATCGCCACCGGCGTGTGGCCCGACATGACCGAGCACGGCTGGGAGACGGACGCCTGGCCAGACCTTTACCGGCAGGTCCTCGCAGCCGACATCCTCATCCTGGCCGGTCCCATCTGGCTGGGTGACAACAGCTCCGTGATGAAGCAGGTGATCGAACGCCTTTACGCATGCTCCAGCGTGCTCAACGACGCCGGCCAGTACGCCTACTACGGGCGAGTCGGCGGCTGCCTGATCACCGGCAATGAGGACGGCGTCAAGCACTGCGCCATGAACGTCCTCTACAGCCTGCAGCACCTGGGCTACACCATCCCTCCCCAGGCTGACGCCGGCTGGATCGGCGAGGCGGGTCCCGGTCCCTCCTACCTCGACCCCGGCTCGGGCGGTCCGGAGAACGACTTCACCAACCGCAACACGACCTTCATGACCTGGAACCTGCTGCACCTGGCGCGGGCGCTGAAGGACCTCGGCGGCATCCCCGCCTATGGCAACCAGCGCACCGCCTGGGACGCGGGCTGCCGCCGTGACTACGAAAACCCCGAGCACCGGTAGGGCCCTCCTGAGCGGGCCGGCGGCCCATGCCTTCCGGCATCGACGTGGCCGACCGGCCGCACGCACGGTTGTTGACGCCCGGCGATGGGGGGAGCCGGCCGAAGTCGTCCGGCTGCTGTAGAAGAACGGGAAGGAGCACGTGCGGTGAGCGAGCGCGCCGGCGGCCCGCCGGGCGGCCGGGTTCCGGTCGAGCCTTTGCTGCGGACGATGGTCCGGCGGGACCCGACGGAAGCGCACCGCGTCGCTACACCGCTGGAGCTCTTGTTCGATCTCTGTTTCGTGGTGGCCGTCGCGCAGGCAGGTGGCAGGCTGGTGCACGCCGTGGCGGCGGGGCATGCCGGTCAGGGTGTGGCCGGCTACGCCATGATCTTCTTTGCCGTCTGGTGGGCCTGGATGAACTTCACCTGGTTCGCCTCCGCGTACGACACGGACGACGTGCCCTACCGGCTCACCACGTTGGTGCAGATCGCGGGCGTCCTCATCCTGGCCGCCGGGGTGCCACGCGCCTTCGACCGCACGGACTACTCCATCGTCCTGATCGGCTACGTGGTGATGCGGCTGGCCTTGACGACTCAGTGGGTCAGAGCGGCCCGCAGTGAGCGGGGCGACGCCCGCATCACCGCCTTGCGGTACGCCGCCGGCGTCGTCCTCGTGCAGATCGGCTGGGTGGCGTTCGGGTTCCTGCCGCACACGGACGTGAAGGCGTGGGTGTACGTCGTCCTCGCGGCCGCAGAACTCGCCGTGCCCGTGGTGGCCGAGCGTCGCAGGCCGACTCCCTGGCATCCCCACCACATCGCCGAGCGCTACGGACTGTTCACCCTGATCGTCCTGGGCGAGACGGTCGCCGCCGCGACGGTGGCCGTGCAGAGGGCTCTGGACAGGGGCGGTTCGACGCAGCTGCTTCCCATCGCCGCGGGTGGCCTGCTGATCGTGTTCGCCGCCTACTGGATCTACTTCGTCGTGCCCATCCACGAGCACCTGCGGACGAGCAGACGTGCATTCCTGTGGGGATACGGGCACTACCTGGTCTTCTCCACGGCCGCCGCCATCGGCGCCGGGCTCGAAGTGGCGATCGAGCAGGTGGCCGGCCAGGCCCACATCGGCGCCACGAGCGCCGCCGCCGCGGCCACCGTTCCGACGGCCGGATTCGTCTTCTTCACCTGGCTCCTGCACGCACGCCACGACAAGCCGTCACTGCGCCAGCAGGCTGTCCTGCCGCTGACCGCGGTCGCCATCCTGGCCTGCACGTTCGCGGGCTCATGGGCGGTGCTGATCGCCGGATTCGTCGCGGCACTCAGCGTGGCCGTCTCCTTGATCCAGCGCCACCGCTTCACCCCGTCATCAGATGCCGCAGCCATTCCCTGAGTCGCTGGGAGCGGCGCGGCAGCGGCGCCTGTGGGACACCTCCGACCTCGACGACCCACGTGTCGCAGAGAACCTCAGCGCCCACTTCCCCTGGTACGAGCACGCCACCGCACGCCTGGAGATCTACAACCGCGTCCTGCTGTGGCGCGTACTCACCGGGGACGACTCCTTCGACCTGGAGCACTGGGTGACCCGGGTCGCCAACCGCCCGCAGACGGAGGTCGCGAGAGCACGCGTCAGCAGGTCCTGGTGCTCTACCTGGCCACCTCCGCTCTGGATTCCGAGACCGTGGGCTGGTCGCGGAACGACGGCACGGCACGCACCTCGCCGACGACCGGGGACGGCGACGAACCGCCGTACAAGCCGGGCGTGCATGCCGGGAGGACGGCTGGAGGCTGTTCCAGGCCGCCCAGTTGATCCCGCCCTATCCGGGACACGAGTACGTGTCGTTTCTCAAGCATGAGTTCTTCTTCGAGACGCTCGTGGAGGTGGACGCGGGAGACGGGACCGCGCGTACGGAGTCCTCCCGGTGGCGTCCGCGTGTCGTGCCATGACGACCGGGTGTGCCACGTGCCGCGGTTCCCGGCAGACACTGAGGCAAGCCGTGGTCGGGCGCAGGGGTGCGTTCCGCACGGGCCGTACCCGATCGGTGCCGCGGACGCCCGGGCGGGACCGCAGCACCGATCAGCCGGCTGCTGCCGGCCATGGGGCCCACCCTCGGATCCGCGTGCGGTGGGGGCAAGGCGAGCGGAAAGGAAGATCACTACTCTGCATGAGTGCTCTCATACGACGAGTTGACTTCGCCAGAGCGTGAGCTGTGGGACGCGTTCCCCGAGGGACGCCGCGTGGACCTGCGCACAGGTGTGCCCGAGGACGACCGTGTCGCCGAGGGCGGACAGTGGGGCCCCGGGCGGACGGTGCGGGCTGCTGTGATCATGGCGCTGCTGCTGGGTGCGAACACCATGCAATCGGGCGCCGTGGCGTGTCTGAGGCTCGCCGGGGCACGGATATCCGGGCACCTCGACCTGGCCGGCGCGCAGATCGCTCACGCACTCTGGCTCGAGGACTGCTGGCTCGAGGAGGGCGTGGACCTCTCCGGAGCGTCGACCCAGTCGATCGGGATCGTCGGCAGTCGAGTGCCGGGCGTGGAAGCCGGCTTGATCCGTATCGAGGGGCGTCTCGACCTGCGGCGCTCTCACCTGGAAAGAGGCTCTGCCTCGCCCTTCCACCGCAGGGCCACCGCCTTGTCGCTCATCAACGCCGCCGTGAGCGGTGCCGTGAACCTCAACGGCGCCGAGATCACCGCACCTGAGGAATGGTCGGTGTCCGCTGGTGGACTGGTCGCTGAGGGCGGCGTCTACTGCCAGGACGGATTCGTCGCACACGGTGAAGTCCGTCTCATGGGTGCACAACTGCCAGGCGGACTCCATATGCGAGGCGCACAACTGGAACGCCCCGGCCGACGCGGCGTGGCGCTCGCCCTGGACAACGCCGTGGCCTCGACGCTCGACTTCTCCGACGGGTTCACCGCGAACGGAACCGTACGGCTGCGGGGTGTCCGGATCTCGGACAACCTGACCTTCGAAGGAGCCGTCCTCAACGGGCCGCCCGACGGCCATGGCCCGTCATTGGTCGCCATGCTGATGCAGGCCGTCGACTTCGACTTCACCCTCGACCGGCCACCGTCCGGCACCGTGGACCTGCGGGGTGCGCAGGTGTCCTACCTCCACGACAGCGACCGCAGCTGGCCGGACGTGGTGGAATTGGACGGCTTCGTCTACGGCTCCATCAAGGTCGACGAGGCAGGCGAGCGGCGCGAGGCAGTGGGGCGGCGGAACTCTGTCGCCCACCGTGTGGCGTGGATACGACGCAGCCCGGGCTACAACCCCCAGCCCTATGAGCAACTGGCGAGCTGGTACCGGAAGGCCGGCCACGACGACGACGCCCGCCGCGTACTCCTGGCCAAACAGCGCCATCGGCGTGAAACCCTGCCCCCGGCCATGCGTGTATGGGGACACCTGCTCGACGTGACCGTGGGCTACGGCTACCGCCCCTGGCTGGCCGGCGTCTGGCTCCTCGCGCTGACCTTGCTGGGCACGCTGTCGTTCGGCACCCACGCCCCCAACCCGGTCCAGCAAGGACAAGGCGGCTCCTTCCAGCCCCTCGTCTACACGCTCGACCTCTTGATCCCCATCGGCGGCCTGGGGCAGCGCACGGCCTGGTATTGGTCGAACGTCGGCCTTCAGTGGCTGGCCTACCTGCTGATCGCTTTCGGCTGGGTGCTGACGACCGCCGTCATCGCGGGTGTCACCCGCACCTTGCAGAAAAACTAGCGGGAGACAACGGCCATCAACACGGTGAGTGCGGCTACGGCGACGGGGCGGCAGCCCGGCGCACAGGACGGCGTCGAGACCGTCGACGCGCCGCGGTCGGCCTCCTCCGGGGGCCAACGGCCCCAGGCGCGCGCACGGTGTCGAAGAGGGTGTCGAACTCCTCCCGGGTGAGGGCAGGGCCGTTGTCCGGAGCGGAAATCCGGAGGGGCCGCGGTGGGGGGGGGCGTCGGGGCGTCCCCCGGCGCGGTCGGCGCGGTCGAAAGGTCCCTGTGGGCCGGGGGGGGGCCGGTCAGGCTCTACGGACTGCTGGTCGAACTCTGCCGTGCAATCGTGACGGCCGATCAGGGCGCAGGGAGGTCAGCGGCCTGCTCGCGGTGGCGGCGGTGCCGGGCCGCCTTGGTGCTGTTGCCGCAGCGCTGCATGGAGCACCATTTCCTGGGCCTTCCCTGCTCGGCGTCGAGATAGAGCATCCTGCAGACGTCGGAGTCGCACTCCCGCAGCCTCTGTCGTCGTATCGGATCCGAGAGCAGCGTGATCAGGTCGCGGGCGATCAGCGAGAGCAGTGCGGGAGTCGACAGCCCGGGACTGCTCGCTGCGGCGGGAAGGCCATCGGAGTCCGCCTGGAGCTGGGGGGCCGGCGGGTGTACCCGGGCCAGTTCGTTCAAGAGCCGCACCGACTCCTCCCGGGGGGCTTGGCGGTGGAGGTATCCGACCGTGACGTCGTACGCGCAGTCCCGCAGTTCGTGGAGGGCCGCGAGCAACCCCACCAGGTCTTCGCCCGGGTCAACGGCGAGCCGTACCCCGTCGCACCAGGCCCTGAGCCGGTCGATGTCGCCCATCCGTTCGACCGGCGTGATCGGGCGGCGCCCGACCGTGGCGATGAGGTTCAACGACAGGGATCCGGCGTCGAAGCGGAGTTCGCGGAGTTGTGCCGTGACCCGGGTGCGTCGGCCGTCCTGTGCTCGTTCGACCATGCGGCTATAGTAACCCTGTAAAAGGTTACTAAGGGGGGGTGGAGTCGTGGATGGGTGTCGCCCTGCTCCCCGCCTTTTCTGGTCCACCGCGCGGGGGAGCGGTCTCGGAGTCCGTGGTGACCATGGCCTTCGCGCTGCAGCAGGCTCCGACTGCCCGCGGCACCCGGGATCCGTGGGCCGATCCCTGGCGACCGCCATGCAGGGCAGGCTGCCGCAGGCACTCCTCTTCCTCTGTGCAGCCGGTGCCGTCGCCGCGCTGACCCCGGCCACAGCCACGTCATGTCCCGTAGCGGAAAGGAACACGTCATGCGCATAGCCGTAGTGGGGGCGGGCGGTGTCGGGGGCTACTTCGGCGCCCGGCTTGCCGCAGCGGGCCACGAAGTCACCTTCGTCGCCCGGGGCCGTCATCTGGAGGCCATACGGGAACGCGGACTGCTGGTACGCAGCCCGCTCGGCGACCTCGAGGTCCCGGCGGCATCGGTAGTCGCCACCATCGCGGAACTGGAACCCGCCGATGTAGTGCTCGTCGCCGTGAAACTGTGGGACACCGAGGACGTCGCGGCCCAGCTGGGCGATGTCGTGGGCGAAGGGACCCGCGTCATCTCCCTGCAGAACGGAGTCCGCAAAGACGCAGTCCTGCGCCGGCACCTGTCGACGCGGGCCGTGTGGGGCGGTGCCTGCTACATCTCCGCCGTCATCGAGGAGCCGGGCATCGTCTCCCACCGCGGTGCCATGCAAAAGGTGGTGTTCGGCCCCTACGACGACGTGGACGCCCCTCGCGCCCGCGACTTCCTCGACGCGTGCGTCTCCGCCGGCATCGAGGCAGAACTCAGCTCGGACATCGAACGGGTCATCTGGGAAAAGTTCGCCTTCCTGGTGGGGCTCTCGGCGACGACCACCGCCGTGCGTCAGCCCATAGGGGTGATCCGCTCCGACGTTCACTGCCGGGAACTGCTGCGCGAAGTGATGGCGGAGGCCGTGCAGGTCGGCCGTGCCGCCGGGGTGAATCTCGATCCGAAGTTCGCCGACGAGCGGCTGGCGTTCTGTGACACCCTGCCGGCCGCGATGACGTCCTCGATGCACAACGACCTGATGCAGGGCAACCGTCTGGAACTGCCCTGGCTCAGTGGCAGTGTCGTCACCCTGGGCCGAGAGTTCGGGATCCCCACACCGCGCAACCAGACGATCGCTGATGTCCTGGCCCCCTACGAACTGGGACGACCCGATCCCGACCGCTGACCCGCACAGCTCAAGCAGTCGCTCCGGCGCCCACCGGGTCCGGTCGACCACTGACGCGCCGCAGTCGGACGACGGAGCAGCCGCCGCCCGGCGGGCGACTCCGTGCCCCGGGGCCCGGGCGGGGGCCGGGGGCACGGAGTGTCTCAGCCGCGCAGCGTCGCGACCGGGCTGTTGTACGCCTCCGCCGTCAGCACCGGGTGCCGTGACGAGCAGGCTGCCGTCGGCCAGGACAGGCGGACCGTCCGGGACTCGCCGGGCAGCAGCCACAGATAGTTGTCGCTGTACAGCGTCGGCAGCACACGGCGGCCCTGCGGGTCCTCCAGCAGCGTGAGCCGGACCATGGCGGCCACCGCCGAGCCCTGGTTGCGGATCACCGCCGTCAGCTCCTGGCGGTCACTGGAGGGCTTGCCGGCCGACACCCCGGTGATCGCGCCCGTCAGCCTTACCTGCTTCACCTTGTTCAGAGCCCGCAGCGCGGCGGCCTCGCGGTAGCGCCAGTAGGTGTTCCGCGACAGCTCCCTGCCCCGGGATTCCTCCAGGGTCAGCCGCAGCAGGTGCAGGTCCGGCAGGCCGTCCGTCCACGCCGCGGTGAACGCCTCGGCGGTGGCCGCCCGTTCCACGTCCACCCGGGCCGTCCTGCTCCCGCCGAGCTGCCGGCCGGACAGGTCGTACAGCCGGGCGGTGACGGTGGCGCCCCGCAGGTCCGCCGACGTGTGGTTCACCGCGATGACCCGCCACTTCACCGGATCGGCCTGCACATGCAGTGGCTCGCAGGCCGAACGGGCGCCGTAATAGGTGCCGTTGACGTCGAAGTCGTAGTCGTACGTCTGCCAGACCGTGCTGTGCCAGGCCGGGTGGGACATCCACAGCATCAGGCCGGAGGCGTTGTCCCACAGGTTGGCGTTCCACGCCTCGAACATGGCGCGGGTGTTCTCGTAGTTGACGAACTGCGCCTTGCGGGCGAAGTCGTCCAGGTCGCCGGACTCGCCCAGGCGGGCCTCGATGGCAGCCTTGTAGTTCTGCGGCGCCTGGTTCCCGCGCTCGCTCCAGTCGTGGTAGTACCACGCACCGCGGATCGGCCACTCCGGCTCGTCGCCCGTCATGTTGCGGGTGCTCGCCGCGGTGGAGACGACGGGCATGCCGATCTCGGTGTGGAAGCCGAAGTCGCGGCTGCCGTAGGTCATGGGGTCGAAGTACTTCTCCGGCTCCACCCAGCCGTAGGGGCCGCCGCCCGTGATGATGCCGCCCGCCGAGTTGTTCTGGTAGAGCACGCCGGGCACCTGCTGCTCCACCGCCTCACGCATCCCCTTGTCGATGGCGGCCGGGGGGTTGCCCTCGTTCGCGCCGCACCAGACCACCACGGACGGGTGGATGCGGTACCGCAGTACGGTGTCCCGCGCGATCGCGTTGAAGGCGTCGTGGTCGGGCGGGTCCATGCCCCACGCGTTGGGGAAGTCGTTCCACACCAGGATGCCGTGCCGGTCGCAGGCGGCGAAGAACTCCTCCCGGTCGCTGCTGCCGACCCAGTTGCGGATCATGGTGAAGTTCATGTCGCGGTGCATGCGCACCGCCGCGTCCACGCGCTCCGCCGGCATCCGGCGCAGCAGTTCGTCCCAGCCCCAGTTGCCGCCGCGAGCCAGCACGCGCACGCCGTTGACGCTGATCTTCAGCGGGTCCGGCGTGTTCGACACGGACTTCACGTCGGTCCACTTCTCGCCGTCGTCGGACACCTGGATCGTGTACGACTTCGGGTATGCGGTCTCCCAGACGACGGCGACGCGGTCGAACGTCCGCGAGGAGCCGAGGTCCACCTGTATCCACTGGTGGTCCTCGTAGGCGGAGGACCAGCGGGTGTTCGGGTCTCCGTCGGTGGCGTGCGACGCCGGGTGGTCGGACTCCTCCGTGGAGGCGGTGGCCTTCTGGTGGAGGGCGAGGTCGGTGCCGGGTTCACTGCGGTCGACGACAGAGAGCGACCACAGGGAGTTGCCCCAATTGGTATTGCGCAGCCCGCAGTTGAGGCGGACGTAGCGTGCGGTCTGCCGATCGAAGTCCTCCACCTGCAGGCTGGCGTTGCCGTTGTTGAACGGCAGCGGCACCGCCCCGTTGTCCACCGACTTCACGTCGGTCCAGTCCGAGCCGTTCGAGGAGACCTGGATGACGAAGGTCTTCGCGTACGCCTGCTCCCAGGTGAGGTCGACCCGGTCGAAGGACTGGACGGAGCCGAGGTCGACGCTGATCCACTGGTCGTCCTCGTAGGCGGAGGACCAGCGGGTACCGGAGTCACCGTCGGTGGCATGGGCCGCGCCGTTGCTGTCCTGATCGGTGCTGGACGCGTCGGCGTGGGCGTGCAGCGCGAGGTCGGTGCCCGGCCGGGTGCTGTCCCCGACGGACAGGGTCCACAGCGAGCAGCCCCAGGACGTGGCCCGGGTCAGGCACCTGATGCGGACGTGCCGGGCCTGCTGCCGGTCGAAGGTCACGGTCTGCGTGTAGGCGTCGCCGGACGCGGTGAACGCGAGCGGCACCTCGTACTCGTAGCCGAACTGCCGGATGCCGAAGCGGGTGGTGCGCCGGTCGCTCTCCTGGCCGCCGACCGAGGCGGTGAGCGTGAGGTCGTGCAGGTTGGCCTCGCCCAGACCGTTCGGCCACCACAGTCGGGGGTCGCGCACCCTCAACTGCCGGAAGACGTCCGGGGTGAAGACGACGTCCAAGCTTTCGCCTGCCTTCACGGTGACGGTCTTCGAGGCCCGCACCCCCTCGAAGGCAGCCGTGACCGTCGCCTGGTGGTCGGCGGTGTCCGCGTTGCGTAGGGGAACGACGATGGTCAGCTCGGCCACCGACACATCCGGCAGCGCGGGCAGCACGGTGTCCACGCGTGGGTCGCCGATGACGACGTGCCCGGTCGATCTCAGCCGGACGTGGTTCCAGATGCCCGCCGCGCGGTCGCGCACAGCCGGCATCCAGTCCCAGCCCGAGGACGCCAGGTACGTCGGGGAGTTGAGGTTCATCTGCTGCGCGCCGGCGTCCACCCAGGACTCGCCCAGCGGACCCTTGTCACCCGGGCTGCCCGGGACCGGCATCGGCGTGATCTTCACCGCGAGCGCGTTCTCGCCGCTCTCGGCGAGCTGCCGGGTGACGTCGAAAGCGGCACGGGCGAACGGGTACGTCAGGTCGCCCACCTGCTTGCCGTTGAGCCACACATCGGCCTTGTGGTTGACGCCGTCGAACTCCAGCCAGACGTGCCGGCCGACGCCGGTGCGCAGGCCGCGCGGCAGCTCGAAGTCCCGCTTGTACCACCAGGAGTGGCGCGACAACGCCTCCGGAATGTGCAGGTTGTTCAAGCCCGCCACCGGGTCGGGCAGCTTGCCCTGCTCCACGAGTGAGCCCAGCACTGTGCCGGGAACGGTCGCGGGCAGCCAGGTGCTGGTGTCGACGGACGTCTTCGACAGACCGGCGCCGTCCGTGCCGGCCCAGTCGTCCATGGTGAGCCGCCAGCCCGACTCCACGGGCACGGTCCCGTCATCGGCGACCGTGAGCCCGGGTGCCTCGCCGTGCCGGGTGCCCCAGTCGGTCCATCCGGTGACCGAGGGGCGGTGGCCCGCGGCGGTGCCGTACACCTCGAAGCCGTTGAGGCCGAGGGGCAGCGGACTGGAGCGCTTCTGGGAGGTCATGCGCACCCATCGCGCGGACACCGGGCGGGGAAGCTGGATGTCGACGACGCCACCGGTTCCCGTCGTGGTGCTGTACACCGTGGTCCAGGACTTGTGGTCCACGGACGTCTCGACCAGGAAGACCAGGGAGAAGCTCGACTGGATCTCCTTGCCCGTGGTGCCGCTGTGCACATTACCGGTGGTGGGCGGCGTGTACACCGGATCGGAGGCGTCCGCCTCGAAGGTCAGGCGGACCTGCGTGACGTGGCAGGTCCCCTGCAGGTCGACGGCTATCCACTGCGGATCGCCGCCCTCGGCACGCCAGCCGCTGCCCCGGACACCGGGGGAGGAGAGGCGGTCGACCACGAAGGAGCCGGGGGTGGCGGCGTAGGCGGTCGAAGAGACCGAGACCGGCCGGTAGAGCGCCAGCTCACCGGGGGTGGCGGCGGAGTTGACCGGTGCGCTGTCGGGTGCGGCAACGGCAGTCGCCACTGGGAGCACGGAGCTGAGGCCGAATCCGGCCAGCAGGCTGGTACCCGTGGTGACGATGGCCCGTCGCGACGGATGGCGCGACGGATCCGACTGATCTGTCATGAGCGTGACGTCCCATCAAAAAGCGGTGCAGCCCGGAGCGACTCCGCGCCCGCCGCAGCAGGAATGACAACGTTGCCAAAGGCTGGGTTGCGCAGCGCCTCGTGTCAACCCCTGATGCGTGGATCGGTAGGTGACCGCTTCCGCCGTCTGCTGCCAGGTTCCGGTGAACCGTGGCCATAGCGAATGAGGGAACCGCGCGGCCGGCGGGCCGAGTCCATCCGGGCGGCCCGAGACGTCCTGTGCCGGAATCGGTGTGGGTGCGCGCGCTCGAGCAGGTTCCTGCGGCATCGAATGCCTGTCGTGCCGTTCCCCGTCACGGCGAGGCGTCCCCCGGGCGCAGGCCGGACGTGAAGAGTGCGCTGACCGGGTACTCACCTCTGTGGGGACGGCAGGCAGAGATCTGAACTCTGCGTGCCGCGGCCGTCATTCGGGCCATGGCCGCCAACCTTGCGACGATGTCCGCCAGGCGCAGGCGCAGATCCTGCCGGATGGCGACGAGGCGGAGCCGGCGCCCGCCTCGACTCCGCCGGGCAGTTGCAGATGCGACTGGTGGCGAACGGCGATCTGGAATTGCAACGCATCTTCTGGGGCGATCGGCGTCTTACGGGACCTGGGGTGCGGTGCCCGTGTCGTAGTCCTCTCGGTCGGCGTGGGGCTGGCAGATGGAGCACAGTTCGTGGCGGCCCCAGTAGGTGATCACACTGCCCCAGCCGTTGCACACTTCGCATCCGAGGGCGGAAGCGGCGTCGGCGCGGGGGTTCGTGTCAGGAGCGGCGTTCGCTCCTTGGACCATGCGGCTCTCCTGGCATTGAGCTGTCGGCGGTGGGTACGCGTGTTCGCTACGCAATGCCCAGTTTATACCGTTCTCTGCCTGATTGTGTCTGTTTTCACAATTTTTATGACCGTCTGTGTTGCCGCACCGAGGGTGACATCGCTGTGTATTCTCGGCCGCACTTACGGTGACCGGATCGAGGACAGGTCACGGCCGAGAAAAGATCGACGACGCGCACTCCGACCTCACGTCACCCCTGCCAGAGGTCGGTTACCGAAGGGAACAGCGCACTCGCCTGAGCGTGGCCCGCGCGGGCGGCAGCCGATCGGCGCGTGTGGTCCGTCATGTTGCGGCCCATGATGCGGCGTGCGGCACGGTCCGGGGACAGCAGGAAGACGCGCGCCCCGTTGTCGGACAGTTCCGCGGCCTGCTGTGCGGCGCTCGGATGCGGCCCGACCGCCCGCGGGACCGGCACGACCGCCAGTACCCTGCGGTACCCGCGCGCGAGCTGGAGGTTGGCGGTCGAGCGACTGCCGCCGTCCATCCAGCGTCGGCCCGCTACGGTGACCGGCGGCCATACGACGGGAACGGCACAGCTCGCCGCCACCGCTTCGAGGAGTGTCACTCCGGAGTGCGAGTCGAACACCTCGGTCTGTCCGCTCCGGGCGTCGACCGCGGCGATCCGGAGTTCCCGCTCGGGCCAGTCACGCACGTCGCCCAGGAGCGCGCCGACTGTATCGAAGACGTCCGACTCCGGGCCGGTCGGAGCGCGCAGCGCTGCCTGGGCGAGGCGTTCGATGGACCGCTGGGGATTGCGGGAGCCCAGCGCCGCCCAGAGGAAGCGCGCCGTCTGGCGCGCCGTCACGGGCAGGCGGACCGCGTCTGCTCCGGAGAGCTGGCGCTCGTACAAATCCGCAGCCGGGACGCCGGACAGGAGCCGGGATCCGAAGACGGCACCGGCGGACGTACCGATCACGACGTCGGCGCTGGCGAGATCGATCCCCGCCTCAGTGAGCCCGGCGAGCACCCCGGTCAACCAGGCCCCGCCCACCGGCCCGCCGCCTCCGAGCACGAGTGCGGTGTCGGACACGTCTCCCCCTCCCGCATGAACGATCGCGGACACTACGTCCGCCGGAGACGAAACGGGGAATAGTCCCCGGTTGCGTCGGTCGACGATAGCATCCGTACCGGGGAGAACTCCCCGGTACGGGGTGAGGAGAGGGAGAGATGATGGCTGAGCGTTCGTCGGTGGGGCGCCGCGATGCGCTGCGCAACCGGAAGCTGCTGATGGACAAAGCCCGCGAGGTCTTCGCCGAACAGGGCTTGGACGCCCCGCTCGATGAAATCGCCCGACGGGCGGGCGTGGGCAACGCCACCCTCTATCGCCATTTCCCTACTCGTGCCGCGCTGGTCGATGAGGTCTTCCGGGATGCGCTCACCGAGACCATGGCGGCCGGCGAGCGGGCGCGAACCGCCGCAGACGCATGGATGGGGCTGACCGAGTATCTACGAACAGTGTTCGCGGGCCTGGCCGCAGACCGCGGCACCAACGACCTCATGACCACGAACCTGGACGGCGTCACTTCCCTGGAGGCGATCCACGCCCACAACCGCAGGACCATCGACGAGCTGGTCCGGCGCGGTCAGGAGCAGAGCACCATCCGGCCGGACCTCACCACCGAGGACCTGCTCTTCGCCCTGGCAGCACTGGGCCGGGCTGTTCCCGCGCTCACCACGGTCGCTCCGGATGCCTGGCTCCGCCCACTCGCCCTGTTCCTCGAGGGCCTTCGCGCGCACCCGGCCGCGCCCCCTCTGCCCGCGTCGGCGCTCACCTCCGCCCAGCTCGGCACGGTGCTGCTCAATCTGGGTCCGCACAGGCGGCGTTGAGGACCCGTCGGCGTGTGGACAGGCAGCGGGAAGCCCCCCGATGGACGACACGTCGGCCCGACACGTCGGTGCACCGATGCCACACGGCACCGGTGCACCGGTCGCAGTGGGAAGTGCGTGAAGATCCGCGTGCCGTCGATGCCCTCCCAGCGGAAGGTGTGGTGCGGGAACTTGTTCGTCTGCGACCAGGAGATCTTCTGCGTCAGCAGCCACTTCGAGACCGCCGCCTTGATGATCTGCGGCAGACCGGCGGCGAAGCCGAAGGTGTCGGGCAGCCATGCCTCGTCGTTCTCGATGCCGAACTCGTCGAGGAAGGACCGCTTGCCGTGCACGAACTGCCGCGCCATCGCCTCCGAACCGGGCATGTTGGTGTCCGACTCCACCCACATCCCGCCGGCCGGCACGAACCGCCCGTCCGCCACAGCCTTCTTCACCCGCGCCCATACCTCGGGCCGGTGCTCCTTCACCCACGCCCACTGCTGCGCCTGCGACATGGCGAAGACGAACTCCGGCTCGTCCTCGATCAGTGCGGTCATGTTGGACGTCGTACGGGCCACCTTGCGCACCGTCTCGCGCAGCGGCCACAGCCAGGCCGAGTCGATGTGGGCGTGCCCGACGGCGCTGATGCGGTGCGCGGACGGCACGGCGGGGGAAACCAGGACATCCGTCAGACGGGGACGGGCCCGCTCAGCCGTGCCGTTCACGTCCTGGAGGTCGACGGCGTCGAGCGCCTTCTCCACCGCGCGCAGGATCTCCCAGCGGCGCGCGGAGTCCACGGGCAGCTCGGCCATCAGCTCGCCGAGCACCTCCAGGTCGATCACCAGCTGCCACACCGTCTCGTCGAAGACGGCGATGTCCTTCGGCTGCCGGTCGTTGCTCAGCAGACCGAGGGTGTACTCGAGCTCCGGGAAGTCGGCGAGGCCGCGGGAGACGTCGTGGGAGCACCACCAGGTGACGCCCCACAGACCGGGGCAGTCCAGGACGTGGGTGAGGGTCGCCTCGGCGAAGGCGGCTGCGTGCTCGGCGGGGACCAGCGGGGCGGGTGCGCCGACCTCCTGGAGCCAGACCGGGCGGCGCGGGTCGTCGGCCCAGGCCTTGCTGAGCTCGACGAGGTAGGCGGCGTGCTCCTCCCACGGCGAACGCAGACGCACTCAGCGACAGACGAGCAACCCCGCATCGTGCTTCGCGGCGAGGATCCGATGCACGCTGTCGTCCACCTTGGCTCGGAAGGAGGCGTCCTGCTGCATCCGGGTTTGGATCGCCTGCGCCATCGCCGGTACCGTGCTCGGCCGCACGGTCAGGATCATGTCTCCGCCTGCCGAGAGGAAGTTCAGCGCCCGCTGCGCCGGGGTGAAGGACCGTACCGCGACCGCGTTCCCGAGGTCGTCCGAGATCACCACGCCTTTGAAGCCCATGTCACGGCGCAGCAGCTGACCGATGACAGTCGGCGAGAAGGCCGCCAGGTGCTTGGAGTCGATCTTGGTGTAGGTGGCCAATGAGACCATGACGAACGGCGAACCGGCACGGATCCCCGCCCGGAAGGGCGTGAGACCGGAGCTGCCGGCGGTCGTCACCGAGTCCACGACGTTCGCGCTGACGTCGGTGTTGCCGATCACCTGGCCGAGTCCCGGAAAGTGCTTGAGTGTCGTCATCACACCCGACTGCGCGAAGCCGGCGGCGAAGGCGTTGCTGTGAGGGGTCACGGTGTCGGCGGTGTGGCCGTACTCACGGTCGAAGGAGCCGATGGGGGCGTTGCGGGTGCCCAGGCCTGCCGGGACCACGTCGGCGACCGGGGCCAGATCGAGGTCGACTCCGGCGGCCTTCAGCTGCTTCGCCCAGCCCGCGGCCCGCGTACGCAGTGTCGTGACCGGCCAGCTGCCCTGGGTCAGCCCGCTCGGAATGGCCGAGAATCCCGGGCCGCTCAGCACCTGCACCCGGCCGCCCTCCTGGTCGGTGGCGACCACCAGCCCGACCCGCTTACCGGCGACCCGGTCCGCCTGACCGCGAAAACCCTCGACCAGCCTTCTGGTCACCGTTGTGCCGGCGCTGCTGCGCCCCGTGAGCATGATGGATCCCACGTGATGGTCACGCAGAGTGCGCAGCTGGGCCGCGTCCGGGTGGGCCGCGGAGACTCCACCCATGAAAAGCTGCCCAACCCGCTGAGCCGTGGTCATGCCGGAGAAGTACCGGTCCGTGCACGTGGCAGCGGGTGCCGGCGGTGCGGTGGTCGTGGCAGCCGAGGAGGCGGCCCCGGTGGTGGCCGAAGCGGCATCGGGCGCGGTGCGGCTGGGCAGGGGACCGGCGGTGCCGGGGGTTTGCGCGCCGGGGCTGGTGGCGAGAGGCCGGGGGGAGTCGGCCGGTCCCTGCTGCGTGGCCGATTCTCCGCAGGCGGCGGCCGTCAGTGCCAGGATGATCAGCGGGGTCATGGTGCGCAGGGATGCGGTGCGCTGCCTCCCCGGCCGGCGGACACGCGTGGTCATGGTTTTCTCTCCTGCTTGTTGCTCGGATCGCCTCGGTCCGCGGGGCTTGGTAACCGCTTCCGGCACGGCGAGCTGGGGCCGGCTGTTTCCATCACACCGTACGTCGATTCGCATCGGCCTGGCGCCTCTGCCGGCTCAGCCCCGGGCACCGCTGCCCTTTCCAGTCACAGCTTGCGGTTGGTCACCTTGCGATTGGTCACCTTGCGGTGAAGAGGTCGACATATAGACGAAGTCTCAATCCGCTCTTATTTTGGACGGTGCCTTGCTGGGGCAATCATGGGCGGGACGTCATCGGTGGTGCACTGCACCGCGCCGCGTGATGCCGGCAAGTGGAGGTGCTGTGAATTGGCGTGAGATGGCCGCTTGCCGCTTTGAAGATCCTGAACTGTTCTTTCCCGTCAGCGACGACGGCTTGTCCCTTCTCCAGGTCGAACGAGCCAGGCGTGTCTGCGATCGCTGCCCCGTCTTGCGTGAATGTCGCGGGTGGGCGCTGCGCTACGGCGAGACGGACGGGGTGTGGGGTGGGCTCACACCGGGTCAACGGCGGGCGCTGGCCCAGTCCCATCGCATCTGAGGTGGCGCGGTGCCGTGCGCTCCTGGACGTGGATCTCCAGCTTGCCAGACGCCTGATGGCCGACGCGACCGCTTCTCCGGGCGGATGTCGGCGGCAGCGTCAGCCACGCTTTTGTGCTGAGGACCACTGCCGTGCTTCGGCGCTTGACCGACAAGGCACCAGGTTTGCTCCCCAGTGCACTGAACCGACCGAACAGTTCTCTATCGCCTGCTGATGCGATTCAATATTCCGAGTCCGTATGCCCGCTGTGGAACACGGCAACACCCCAGGCTTCCGGCCGAATTCCTGCGCTCATCGCCTTGGGAATCGGTTGGGTAGGGGGTGCGACGCCCGGATGACCCACCGGACGTGTCCGCCTGCCCGATCGAGCGTCTGGAGGGCGATGCACGACCCAGCGTTGAGTACCGAGGCCGGAACCGTGCTCGGTACCCCGGCGGGTGGTGTCGTCGAAGTGGGGATCGGACGCACAGTGTTGATGAAATTACCGGGCAGCCACGGGTGTTGAACAGGTCATGACTCAAGGACCAGCACCCCGCCCACTGTCCGACGAAGCCCTCTCCGAACTGCTTGCCAAGCAGCAGTTCGGTACGCTCGCCACCGTCAAGCGCAGTGGTCATCCTCACCTGACCACCATGCTGTACAGCTGGGACTCCAAGGCCCGCATGGTGCGGTTCTCGACGACGGCCGACCGCACCAAGGTCGGGCACCTGCGGCGCGACCCACGTGCCGCGCTGCATGTGCGGGGCGGTGACGTGTGGTCGTTCGCCGTCGCTGAAGGCCAGGCTGAGGTCTCCGAGATCACGACGGTTCCTGGCGACGAGGTCGGTCGGGAACTGCTCGGGATGATCCCGCACGACGCAAAGCCGGAGGACGAGGACGCGTTCCTGGAACAGCTGGTTGCCGAGCGGCGTCTCGTCATCCGGTTGAAGGTGGACCGGCTGTATGGAACGGCGCTCGACATCGACGGCTAGGACAGGTCGGGCCGCCACTGCCGGTCGTGGCGGGAGCGTACAGCGGTTGCCGGTCAAAGCCACTCGGTGAGGATCAGCGTACGTCGGTGTCCTGCGTCCGTGGCCGCCAGGGTTCCGGCCCGGTGCCGTCGCTCCACGCCTGCAGGTCCTCCCGGTCCCAGCACACGATCCCGCACTGCTCGGCGTACTCCAGCGCGGGGGCGGTGAAACCGCTGGTGGTGACGACGATCGCGACATCCGCCCCGTGGACGGTGAAGCACGTGCCGCCGAAGCGCTGGAGGTCCTGGGAACCGACCCGATTGGTATCGCCGTAGCGCTTGCACTGGATGACGACACGCCTTCCGTCCGGAGCCGTGGCCACGACGTCGGCGCCGAGGTCCCCGGCTCCGCCGACGACCTCCACCTCAGTGCATCCGTCGCGTTCGCACAGGGCGGCTGTCGCTTGCTCGAACTCATCGGGATCCAGGGTCTCGAGGTCGACGGGCCCGGTCGTCGGGTGGGCGGTCGCCACGTCGGGCGTGAGCGTGACGGCCTCCTCGGCGTTACGGGAGACGGCGGGCGTCTCGTGGGGATCCGTCCGCCCGGCGGGTACGACGAGCGGTCCGTCGGCCGTGTCGGGTGCGGCGGGGGCCCCGCCGGGAGAGGGCTCGTGATCGAGCACGTCGAGTGCCGTCCTGGTCGCCTCGTCCAGCGCGGCGGTGGCCTTGCGCGCGGTCCGTGCGACGGAGAACGGGTGCCGCCGACGCCGCCGCAGGAGCAGGGCGGCTGTCAGAACGAGTACTCCGAGGACGGCGGCCCAGGTGGGGCGCTGCTCGGCGACACTGATCGCCGTCCGGGCGGTCAAGCCCACAAGGCTGACGACGGCGGCCAGGAGACCGAAGAAGAGGGCCGTGTAGCGCAGATCGAAGGCGCGCCGAGGGTTCACTGGTCGCCTACGGCGTACGGGCGTTGCCACGAGCTGGACTCCCCCCAACGGGACCGATACGAAGATCACTTCCCGTCTGCCCTGGATCGAGGGGTTCACCACCGTTGCGACGGCCCAGCGATCTTCGCGACCAGTCACACACGCGCACTGCGCAGGACGCCGGCCGTAGCCGTCGAGCCCCGGCTCGGGTCGCGACGTTCGCGCTGTCCTTGGCCCTGAGGCCCGCCGTCACTCTGTTCGTTCCGCGCCACCGACCGCGGTAGCCCAGGGTGCCCCGACGACGCTTCAGCTCCAGCGCCAACTGGCCGTCGCCACCTATCGACCCCTCTCGATGCCCGCCTCGGCGGTTACCGCAACGGCGAGCGCAGCCTCGCCTACCCGCTGGCCGTCGCCACCGGCCCCGGCGACCTGGTCATCGCCGACCGCGGCTTCTGGTCGGTCGAGTTCGCGCACGTCTTCACCGTGGCGGGCGCGCCCATGCTGCGACACTCACCCACCCGGTCGTGGACAGTGACCGCGTCTCCTACCTGAAGTGCGTCCGCGTCATCCGTCGCAGCGCCCCTTCTCAGCTCGGAGCGACTACTGCCAAGCTCACCCGCTCCTTCGCCGAAGCCGGGTGGGAGGCACGCAGCCGGCTCCGACCGACCCGCCGTAGCCGGGACTGCCCACGTGCGATCAAGAGGCCAAACCGATGGCCGGTACTGAGGACCCGCGCCAGACGCAACACGGTGCAGCCAGGTCGCTGGGCCCACAACCCGACCGCCAAGCCAAAGAGCACCCACCGGGCCGGAAGACCGGCGCTCAAGGGAGCCCAAGACCTGACGTGACGGCGTCGACGTTCGATGTCCGAGCCCCGAAGCTCGCGGTCCTGGCGTCAGGACCCCATCACGGTGCTTCCGCGACCGGCTTCAGATCGTGGATCGCAAAGTGCAGCTGTGCGTCGTCCGTGGAGTCTGCCCAGAGGCCCTCTGCGTCGAGCACGGAAGCTGCGACCACTCGTGCTTCGGCGACGAGTTCGGGGTCATAGTTGAAGCCTGGCCACGGCAGCACCGGAAAGCCGTTCGCCTCTCCGAATCGGCGCACCTGCTCGATGTCGCCCAGGACTGCGGACGGCAGTGATTCATTGGCCCAGGCCCACAACCAGGTCTGCTGGGACAGGCTCACGCTGCCAATCATCGTGAGTCGTCCCGTGAGAAACGCCTTCCCGCTGCGGGACCACGTGATCCGCGCGTCGTCGAGTGACCAGTGGTACTGCACATCGCCCGACAGGCCGTAGCGCTCAACCATGAGCGCCTGCCGCGAGCGGGCCCGCTCACGAGCCGAGAGCACAACCCCGTCCCAGTCGGAATGGTCGTGCGGCGAGCCGTCCTCCACCTTGCCTCCTCGCGCAGAGCTGTCGGCAAGATCCTCCCATCCCCCTTCAGGTCGAGCCTTACAGGGGGCGAGCCTCATGCGAAGAGCGCAGGACCGACCTGGTCCTGAGCTCTTCTAGGGTCTGCTGTCGGCGTGCGACGTTAAGGCAACTGCATTGCCGCCGCCCGCCCCCCCGACCCCCCGACCCCCCGATCCCCCGAGCATGGCCAGTGCACGGCGCCGGGCGGCGCCGGCCAGGGCACCCGGCTACAGGGACGTCTGCAACGTCACCGACTGGGGCGCAAAGCCGTTGCGCTCATAGAACCGGATGGCCTCGGTATTGCTTGAGTATGCGGTCACCTCAGCGGCTTCGGCTTCGGCTCCTGCGTCCTTCGCCCAGCCGATGAACTCTGCGACCAGACGCCCTCCGATCCGGCCTCGGCGAAACGCGGGCTGCACATACATGCTCACCAGCGTTGCAACCTTCACCGGCTGCATCGCAGACGTGTCCCGCAGCGCACCCACGAGATGGCCCACGACCTCGCCGTCACAGTCGGCGACGAGCAACAGCCGGTTCGGATCGTCTATGCCGGTGGCGAAACGTTGGGGCCCGTGCTGACGAGGCCAGTCGATGTTGATGCTGGGATCCCGAGTCCCGGCGTCCTCAGCGAACAACGCGCTCCGAGCTGACCAGCCTGCTTGCCCCGGGCGATCGGCAGCAGAGCAGCCGACGGCGTGGGCCGAGGCAGGGGCGCGGCTGCGGCCAAGAAGCGCTTCGCGCTGATGGTCAGGGCTGAGTCGTGGCGACCTTCAGGCCGAACCCGATCAGGACGGCGCCGGTGACGCGGTCCATGCCCCGGCGCACGGCGGGCTTCTGGAAGAAGATGCGGGCCCTGGCCAGCAGCATCACGTAGCCGCCGAGCCACACGGCGGTCAGCACCGCGTGGATGAGGACCAGCAGCGCCATTCCGGTGTGGGGGGAAAGCCCGGACGGGGCCAGCGTCGGCAGCAGACCGGTGTAGAAGACGGCGATCTTGGGGTTGAAGACGTTGCTGACCAGGCCGGTCCGCCAGGGGTTGCCGACAGGTGCGGCAGGGGGCATGTCCACGGCCTGCGCCTGGGCGCCGCGGCTGTGGACAAGCGCCTGGACGCCGAGGAAGACAAGGTAGGCGGCCCCGGCCAGCTTGACCACGGTGTACGCGGTGGCAGAGGCGGCCAGGACCGCGGTGAGGCCCGCGACCGAGAGAACACCCCAGATCAGCAGCCCCACGGTGATGCCGCCGACCGTCCGCAGCCCGTCCTGCCATCCGGAAGACACGGCCCGCTTCGTCACGACGGCCATGTCCGGCCCGGGCACCATGGTCAGCACAGCGAGCACGCCGGCCGCAGCGAGGAACTGTATGAGCATGCCCTCAGTCTCACATCCCGTGGCGCGGGCGGATCACGTGACCGCGAACGTACAGGCAGGCCTTCGAACTGCCTCCCGCGGTCTGATTGTCGAGGGCCGCTGGCCGCCGGGCAAGCAACACCCAAGCACACCCCAGCACACCCGAGCACTCACACTCAAGCGCCGTTCGATGACGGACCGTTGGACACCGGTGAACCACTCAGACCGTTGCAGCTCCGTACCCGGCCACTGCATGTCATGCCCCGGAGGCGTCCCGTCTGGGGACGGAATCTCGCCGCTGTCCAAAAAAGCGGTGCTCGCGCCGCGTGAACCGCTTCCTCCACAGCCGGGTCGGCCAGTCGGAACGGCCCGCCGAACGAGGAGAACACGCCACCCGGCTCAAGCAGCGCGCGGCCCGCGGGAATCGCCGACCTGGCGGTAGTGAATGTCCTAGGGTGGGGCCGGGCGGACAGCGACGAAAGCGGTGGCGGGGATCAGGGCCGGGCCCAGCCGGCTGCTCGGGCGACTCCACCACAACAGGCAGCCACCGAACACTACTTCTGCGGAGAATGTGACCCGTGGGACCGGAACGCTTCCGCATCGCCGCCGTGCTCGGCACCCGCCAGGGCAGTGGGTATCTCCTGACACCCCGTCTCGTCCTCACCGCCGGACACGTGGTGCAGAACCGCTACCTGGCGAAGGTCGCGACACTCGGCGGTGTCGGCGAGGTCGAATGCCGCGTGGTGTGGTCGCGGCAGGACCGCGAGTGCGATGCTGCGCTCCTGCTGGCCAAGCGAGACCTGATCCCTGCCGAACTCGCCGAGCAGCTGGAGCCGGTGCGCTGGGGCGTGCCCTCCGGACTCGCGCCGATGGAATCCTGCCAAGCCATCGGCTTCCCGCAGATCCAGCGAGACGGCGAGGACGGACTCGACACGGAGCAGATCGTCGGCACGTTCAAGCCTGGCTCGCGCATGGTCCGCTCGCGCTACGTACTCGACAGCCCGTATACGCCGCCTCTCGCGCGGACGGAAGGCTCCTCGCCGTGGGCGGGCATGTCCGGTGCGGCTCTGTTCGCGCAGGGAACGATCATCGGTGTGGTGGTGACCGACCCCGTCAACTGGCAGCACGGTCGCCTCGAAGCCGTACGAAGCCGCGTCCTCTTCGGGGATCCGGAGTTCGTGGAGCGGCTGGTGAAGCACACCGGTCATCAGCCGACCGTGGACGAACTCACGGATCCCGAGCACAACCCGCACGCCGAGTTCGAGCGCCGGTACGCGGCGTACGTGGCCGAGTTCTACAACGAACTCAGGATTTTCGGGCTCGACTTCAGCCGTCAGGAACACGCGCAGTGGCCGCTGGACACGGCGTATCTGAGCCTGGAGCTGGCGCCCCGCCACAGAGGAAGGTCCGGATCGGAGGACAGGGTCGGCGAGCCGGGAGGCCGGTTCCACGATCCGGTCGGCGGCGGCCGACAGCGCGTCGAAACGGCGTTCGCACGCCGGACCCGCATCCTCCTGCGCGGCCACGCCGGTTCCGGCAAGACGACCTTGGTGCAGTGGCTGGCTGTGACCGCAGCCCGACGGGAGTTTCCCCTCGCGCTCGGGCACCTTCAGGGCTGCCTGCCGTTCGTTCTGCCCCTGCGCACCCTCACCCGGCGCGATGCGTTGCCGGAACCACAGGACTTCCTCTCCGCCGTCGGCAATCCGCTGCACTCCCTGCAGCCCGAAGGCTGGGCCGACCAGGTCCTCCAGTCGGGGCGCGGGCTCCTGCTCATCGACGGCGTGGACGAGATCCAGGAAGGCGACCGACAGCGGACCCGGGACTGGCTCAAACAGTTGATCACCCTCTACCCCGACTGCGTCTTCCTGGTGACGACCCGGCCCTCGGCGGTGGACGACGGCTGGCTCAGCAGCCAGCAGTTCACCGAGCTGAACCTGCTGCCGATGAACCGCCAGGACGTCACCGCCTTCATGCGCCGCTGGCACCAGGCAGCCGCCCGGACCGTCGAGCGCCCGGATGAACGGGCCCAGCTGGCGGAGTACGAGCAGGTGCTGGCCGATTCCCTGCCCCGCAAGAACGACTTGGGCCGCCTTGCGACCAACCCCCTGATGTGCGCGATGATCTGCGCACTGCACCGTGACCGCAACTCCTACCTGCCGCAGAACCGGCTGGAGCTCTACGAGGCCGCGCTCAGCATGTTGCTGGTCCGGCGCGACGTGCAGCGAAGGGTCGCCACGCATCTGCAGATCAACGAGAGCGCACAGCTGTGGCTGCTGCAGCAGCTCGCCTACTGGATGATCCGCAACGGCCATGCCGAGGCCGACCGCTCCAACGTGCTGCGGGTCGTCGCCGACGGCCTGCGCTCGATGCCCCAGGTCGCCGCGCCCGAGCAGGCCGCGGACGTCCTGGACCACCTGCTGCTGCGCAGTGGAATCCTGCGCGCGCCATCCCCCGACACCGTCGAATTCATCCACCGCACTTTCCAGGACTACCTCGGATCCAAGGCCGCTGTGGAGGGCCAGGACCTCAACCTGGTCGCCGCGCACGCCCACGAGCCGCAGTGGGAGGACGTGGTGCGGATGGCGGTCGGGCACGCCCGCGCGGACGAACGCGCGATACTGCTGCGCCGCCTGCTGGAACTCGGCGACATGGCCGCCCCGCCGCAGCGCGAGCGGCTGCACCTGCTTGCCGCAGCGTGCCTGGAGCACGCGACCGCTCTCGCCCCTGACGTTCGCGCCGAGGTCGAGAGGCGTGCGGCAGCTCTGGTTCCGCCCGAGAGCCCGGCCGACGCCGAGCTGCTCGCTCAGGCCGGAACGGTGGCACTGGACCTGCTCCCCTCGCCCGAGGGGCTCACCGCGGGGCAGGCCGGCGCGGTCGTCCGTACCGCCCGCCTGCTGGGCGGGGAGCACGCCTATCAGGTGCTGCACTCCTTCCGGGCACATCCGGACCAGAACGTCCGACAGGAACTCGCGGATGCCTGGGACGGCTTCGACGCCCGGGCATACGCAGAAGGCATCCTCGTCCACACACCGCTTGCAGGAGTACGCCTCACCGTAAGCAGCGCGGCGCAGCTCTCCGCGCTCTCCACGATGGGTTCGGTCCCCGTGCTCGCCTGCTCGGGCGACTTCCCGGCAGAGGCACTCTCGCCCGTGCTGCGCCGCGCCCGTCCGGACGACTTCACCCTGGATGCCAACGACGTCCTGCGCGACCTGGAGTTCCTTGCGGTGGACCTGCCGGAGCTCTCCGCGTTGTGCCTCTCCGACTGCGGCGGCCTCACGGACTACTCGGCGCTGCGTCGCCTCCATATGAACACCGTCATACTCCGGAACGTGCCCAGCGGCCCCGACCTGTCCCCTTTGCAGGACGTGGAGACACTCCACGATGCGACGTTTCGCTGGGATCGGGGCGGCGCGGCACGCCGCCTCACACTGACGGACGTCCCCTTTCCGACAGGTCTCCGACGCCTCCGGCTCCTCGGCAACCTGGCCGTCGCCGACCTCCATGCCATCCGTCGCTGGCCGCACCTCACCTCGCTCGCCCTGTCCGACGCACCGGTGCCGGCCGAAGAGCTGGCCGCGCTCAGCCGACTCCCCTCGCTGAAGGACGTGGACCTCACCATCGAAGACCTTTGCCCGTCCGACCTCTCCCAGGTGGTGCCTCTGCCCGGCGTCACCAGCGCGCAGGTGACCACCTATGCGACCGGAGACCTCTGCACCGCAGATCTCCTTGCCCGGATGCTTCCTTCGCTTCAGAAACTTCGCTTGCACGTACAGTTCACGCAGGCAGGCCGCAGGTCGGCGACCGTGGACCTCTCCGCGCTCGCCGGCATCGCCGACGTCTCGGTCACTCTGAGCTGGGCATCCTCAGGCGATCTGCGGGTCACCGGAGCCGAATGCCTGCCGCCTGGTTCGGTACGCCAGGTGCTGAGGTACCACCCCACATCCGATGCGCCGAAGTCACCGTCTCCCTGGTGGCGCCGCCTCAGCGGCCGGTGACGAGGACGGGATGGGGCGTCATGCCCTACCGTCGATCACCAGTCGACGACAGGAGGGTCAGTGCCGGACTTCCAGGACATCGAACTCGCCGCCGCGGTGAGGGCGATCAGAGACGGGTTGATGCAGGCGGCCACGGCCGGGGCCGGGGAAGCGGTGCGCTTCGACGTCGGCCCGATTCAGATGGAGTTCACGGTCGAGCTGCGTCGCGAGGCCGGGGCCAAGGGCGGCGTCAAGGCCTGGGTGGTCAACGCCGACGCCGATACGAAGGCCTCACGGACCCGTACCCATCGAATCGCCTTCACGCTCACCCCCAAGGACGCCACCGGGGGCAGCCTGGAGGTCGGCAACGACACCCACGGAGACACCAGCCGCTTCGGCTCCGTGGAGTAACAGCTGTCGGCAACCATGAGGGCGAGGCGTCCAACGGCCTCGGTCAAGTCGCCGGCGGCGTTGGCGACCTCCGGAGTGGCAACGAGGCTGAGCGACGTCAATGCAGCGTTGTACGGGGCACAGCCGGGGGCCAACCGTTGCTGATTCTGGTTGCGCCGGCCGACGACCCCACCGATCAGGATGCAGGCGACGGTTGCGGCGGCGCCGATGCCAGTGGTCACAATGGCGTCCCAGGGAGCGCTGAGCGCTGGGCGGACAACCGCAGGACAGTCCAGCCACAACCAACAGTTGTGCCCATAGGGTGTCGACATGGATCTCGACACCGTCCGGACCTTCCTCGCCGCCGCCGACGCCGGGCAGTTCCAGGAGGCCGCCGCCGAGCTGGCGGTCACCCAGCAGGCCGTCTCCAAGCGCATCGCCGCGCTGGAGCGCGACCTCGGCGTGCGGCTGTTCACCCGTACCGCGCGCGGCGCCGAGCTCACCATCGACGGGCAGGCGTTCCTGCCCCACGCGCGCGAGCTGCTGCGCGTCGCCGAGCGCGCGGCCGCGTCCGTGCGCACCGGTCACCGTCCGCTGCGCGTCGACGTGATCGCCTCGCGGGTCGCGCCATCGGGTCTGCTGCGCGGGTTTCACCGCGCCCACCCCGAGATCGACCTGGACGTGGTGATGCTGTTCGACATCGAGACGGCGGTCGCCGCCATCCGGTCGGGTGAGATCGACGCGTCCTTCCGCGCCGTCGCCATGCCCGGGCGGCCCCTCCCCGAGGACATCGCGGCCGTCCGGGTTCTCGACGAGCCGCACCAACTCCTCACCGGCCCCGCCCACGCACTGGCCCGTGCCCGGTCGGTGACCGTCGCCCAGCTCGCCGGGCACCGGATCTGGATGCCCGGCATCGTCCCCGGTACCGAGTGGGCCGCCTACTACGACGACCTCGTCGCCGAGTTCGGCCTCACCATCGAGGCGACCGGCCCCAACTTCGGTTCCGACGCACTCCTCGACACCATCGCCGACACCCCGGCCCTGGCCACCTTCACGACCGAGCAGACCCGCCTCGTCTGGCCCGCCGGCCACGGCCTGCGCCGCATCCCGGTGACCGACCCGACGCCCGTCTACCCGCACTCGCTGCTCTGGCACCGCGACAACCCGCACCCGGCGCTGGCCACCCTCCACGCCCACCTCGCCGCCACAGCCACCGGCCAGGACGCCGCCGGGACCTGGGCGCCGAGCTGGGTGATTCCGCGCTGAACGCCGCCGTGTCCTCGATCGACGTGCCGGATCGACGGACGGTGACTCGAGGCAGGCATAGCCATCGACGGAACCGGCAACGGCTCGAACAAAGTACCGGCGCCTGCTCCGGCAACGGGTCATGGGGCGGCCCCCCGCTCCCGTGCCGGAGGAGCCGGACAGAGAGCAGGGGACCGCGGGGCGGGATGTGTCAGGCCTTGCCCTGGAGGCGCCAGATCTGGTTCTTCTTGGTGCTGAGTGTGCTCCCGGAGTCGCAGGTCCACTGGTGGATCAGGGCGCCGGGCGCGGTCGAGACGTTGGAGACGTCGACGCACTTGCCGCTGTGGACGGCGACGAGTTGGTAGTCCTGGCTGTTGCCGAGCGCGGTGACGGGGTTGAGGGTGAACATCTGGTTGGTCCGGCCGTTGCAGGTGTACTGGATGACGGCGGCGCCGTCGGCGGTGGAGGCGCCGGAGACGTCCAGGCACTTGCCGCTCAGTTCATCGACGATGGTGTAGGTGTTGGCGCGACCGGCGACCGGCTTGAGGTCGAGCATCTGCTGGTAGCCGCCCTCGCAGTAGTACTGCTGGTACTGGGTGCTGTTGGCGAGGCTCAGATGGGTGTCGTCCAGGCACTGGCCGCTGTTCTCGCTCACGGCGACCGTGGAGACGGTCGTGTTGGACGGCGGGAGCAGGGTGACGGTGTAGCCGTCCTTCGCGTTCGTCCACGGGATGCTGACGGAGGCGGCGTTGGCGGTGACCGTCAGGGTGGTGTCGGAGACGGTGGTCGGGCCGCTGACGGCGGCGCCGTTGTTGTAGGGGATGCGCTGGACGACGGCGCGGACCTGGTTGTCGGACACGACGGATGTGGTGTTCAGGCCCGTGAGGTTGACGGTGACGGTGCCCGTGTTGCCGCTGCTGCCGAGCAGGATCTTGGCGTTGCCGGCGGTGTTGTCCTTGGTGGCGAGGCCGTCGGTGTTGGTGCCCGGGGTGAGGTTGACGATGTTGCCGGTCTGCGAGCCGTAGTAGCGGTACATGAACCACTCGCCCAGCGGCAGGTACTGGCCGGAGCTGTTCTTGGTGAGCAGGTTGGCCTCGTCGTCGTGCAGGGCGGTGCCGGAGGCCCAGTTGCCGCGCAGGCCGTCGGCGCCGGCGCGCTCCAGGCGGCCGATGAACCAGGCGCCGCCGCCCGGGTTCTGCATGGACAGCGTCGCGTACTCGTTGATCTGGTACGGACGGGTGTTGGTCAGGCCTGCGGCGGCGATGGTCGAGTTGGCACGGCCGACGTCGGCGGCCGGGTCACCGGGCTCGTCGTGCCAGCTGTAGATGTCGGGGGCGGCCTTGTTGGCCTTGACGTAGTTCAGGTAGGTGGTCCACCAGGTGTTGGAGGAGTTCGGCTTGCCGGCGATGCTGGGGCCGACGATGAGCTGGCCGGGGAAGTTGGCCCGCACGGCGGCGTAGAACCGTGACCACATCTGCAGGTACTGATCCTGGGACCGGGCCCAGAAGCCGCTGCCGTCCGGCTCGTTCCACAGGTCCCACTCCACCGTCATGTTGTTGGCCTTGACGTCGGAGAAGAGCTGGCTGAGGAAATTGTCGAACTGCGTCCAGTCGCCGTTGTCACCGGGGAAGCCCTGGCTGGTGGTGCCGTCGGCACCCCACAGGTCGTGCGGCAGGATGACGAACGTTCCACCGAGGGCGACGGTGCGCTTGTACTGGGCCAGGGTGGCGTTCCAGCGGGTCTGGTAGTCGGCGAGGCTGGTGGCGTAGCCGCCGCTGTTCAGCTGCGCGCCGCCGGCCCGCATGAAGTGCCACTTGATGTCTTTGAAGAAGTGGTCCTGCGGCAGCGACCCGTTCGGGGTCATGCCGTAGATCATGCCGGAGGCGTGGTAGGTGGGGGCGCCCCCGGCGGTGGAGAAGTCGACGGTGACACCGGTGTCGGCAGCCTGCGACGGGACGGCCGGCAGAACCGTTCCGGCCAGGGACGCCAGCAGTACGGCGAGGGTGGAGATGGCCCGGCGGCGGGGGCTGTCGCCGGTCCGGAGTCTGGAAAACACGCGCGGTGAGTACATGCGGCTCTCCCGAGGTGCGGGGTGAGGGGACGGGGGTTGGGTGGGTGTGCGTGTTGAGGCGGCGATCAGTGGTTGCCGGCGCTCCCGGCCGTCGTAGGGGCGGCGCCGCACCGAACGCGCGTCTCGGCGAGCAGCAGGTGGCTGCTCGCGGTCCAGGTGCAGGACGGGGTGGAGGGTCACCGGGGCAGATCTGAAGGGCCCTGCCCCGTGCCTACTTGACTGCACCTGCGCCGCAGTGAGCGGGTCCCTGGGCGACTTGGAGCCGCTGAGCGCGGACTGGGCGGCCTTCCGCATCTGCTCGGAGATCTGGGGGTGCCTGGTGCCGAGGCCGTCGCTGGTGCGTACCTTGGCCGCCTTGACCGCGTCCACCCAGGGCTTCAGTGCGGCGTTCGCGTCCACTTGCTTGGCCTGTACGGCGGCGGTGGGTGCCACCTACGACAGTGCGGTGTCCGTGTAGTAGAGGTTTTCGTCGCTGGTCAGGCAGGACACCGGCTTCTGCGAAGTGGCGTAGCGTCCGGTGTCCTGCTGCACCGGGACCGTGACGAACTCGCCACCGGTCGGGGCCGCGGCGGTGCCCCCGGCGGCTCCGGGTATGGGCAGGACGCCGAAGTCGGAACCGGCCTTCTGGGCACCTGCCGACTGATCGTGTAGTGGTTCCCGGCCGGCGGGAAGACCAGACCGATCGTGCTGGTCCGGCCGTTCGCCAGAGCCCGCGCGCCGGCGTTGGGCCGGTACCCCGGCTCGTCGATCACCTGCTGGATCCTGCGGCGGGTGTCGTCCGACACGGGGCGCTTGCCGCTCAGCGCGTAGGACACGGTGCTCCGCGAGACACCGGCCCGCCGGGCGATCTCACCGATGTTCACGGCGACTCCTCTGCTGCGCTGCGAGCGAACCGGTTCGATTCTCGCCGAGGAGGCGACAGCGCACCGGGGCTCTGAGGAACGGGTCGGGTAACGCGAGCGCCGTCTATCGAACCGGTTCGCTCAGCGATGAAGCTAGGAGGCGCCCCGTCGACTGTCAATGGTCTGTGCGGTCTTTTGCGCAACAGTCAGGCGCTGCCCAGGAAGGGTGCGCAGCGGTCTTGACCGGGTCTCGCCCCGGCTCTACGGTCTCATCGTCATGTCGAACCGGTTCCGCGAACACCGGTCTGCGCCTGGGCTCGTGACGGACTGGGACGCGGCCCGGCCACGCGGGGTGTGCGCGCGGGCGCCGGAGCGTGCGACGCACCCGCTGAGGGCGAACACGTTCGAACTGCCGGTCCTGATGGGCGGCAGCATCATCGTCGAGAGCAACACCCGGAAGCGATCCGCTTTCCCGGGGCGTTCAGCCGGGCGAAGCCGAAGCCGGCCGAGACCGAGGAGGGTGACCAGAGCAATTGGGCGCCCTGCTCCTCCCGTCGTCATGCCGCTCGCCAGAGGGCGCCCGTGCCGACTTCACGGCGGTCCGTCCGGCCGGGTCTCGGCGCCGCAGGCGCTGTGGGTACGGCTCGGGTGGGTGTGATCCGCTGCGACTGCCCCGTTCACGTGCAGTGCCGACTCCCGACGGATTCGGCACCGCCTCACCGAGCCCGCGTTCCGCCGGAACCGGCGGGTGTCTCCGGCCCAACCCGTGTCCCGGAGCGGCGCGTGTGGACGGGGGACTGGTGTCAGCTGTGTTTGCCGGTCACCGGAGTGACCTCCTGCAGGAGGGCCGTGCTCCTGAGATGTTCTCGCAGCCACTGCTCGGTGTGACTCACGTGCATCAGTGCGGCGGCCTGGCTGAGGGCGGCGTCGCGGGTGCACAGGGCATCGAAGATCGCTTCGTGTTCCGCGAGGGTCCTCCCCCCGGCCTGGTCGTCGACCAGGCCGCGCCAGATGCGGGCGCGCAGCGTACGGCCAGAGATGCCCTCCAGCAGGGTGAGCAGCGTTTCGTTGCCCGTCGCCGAGACCACGGCGCGGTGGAACGCCGCGTCGTGCGCGTTGAGCTGTTCGACGTCGTCGCGAGCCCCTCGCATGGCGTCCAGGTGCTGCTTCACCTCTGCCAGCTGGTCGTCGGAGATCCGGGTGGCGGCGAGAGCGGTGGCGACCGGTTCGAGGAGCCGACGAACCTCCATCAGATCCAGCAACGCCGCCGAGTCGCTCTGCAGCAGCTCAACCGCGCCGCCGAGGCCCTCGAGCAGCAGGCTCGGCTGGAGGCTGGTCACATACGTGCCGTCGCCCCGCCGGACTTCGAGCACGCGGGCGACGGCGAGTGCTTTGACCGCCTCGCGGGCCAGGTTGCGGGACAGACCGAGCTGGGCCGCAAGCTCCGGCTCCGGCGGCAGCTTCGAGCCCGGTGGCAGCGCCCCGGTGCGGATGAGCTCACGGATCCGCTCAATGGCCTTGTCCGTCAGCGACATCGCGCGCCACCCCTTCCATCTGCCCCGGAGTGTTCTCCGCGCTGTTTCGCGTGGGTACGTCCGGCCTGATCAGACCCTGGGTGCGAAGGTCCTGCCAGAGAGCTTCCGGCACATGCCGACGGTGGAGTTCCACGTTGCGCGCGACTTGCTCCTGATTCCTCATCCCCAGGGTGACATTGATGATACTGGGATGGCTGAAGGGGAAAGCGATCGCTGCGGCGGGCAGGGTGGTGCCGTGACGTTCGCAGACCTCGGCGATGGCCAGGGCACGGGCGGCGATGTCCGGCGGGGCGACCTTGTAGTCGTACTTCATACCCGGTGTCGGGCGGTCCCGGGAGAGCAGACCCGAGTTGAACACGCCCACCGCGACCACGCTTTTGCCGTGCTGCTGTGCGGCGGGCAGCACGTCGTCCAGCGCCGTCTGGTCGAGGAGGGTGTAGCGTCCGGCCAGCATCACCACGTCGGCGGCGGTCTCCCGCAGGAAGCGGGCGAGCATGCCCGACTGGTTCATGCCGGCGCCGATCGCGCCGATCACCCCCTGGTCGCGCAGGTCCGCGAGGGTGGGCAAGGCCTCCTCGGCGGCCTGCCGCCAGTGGTCGTCGGGGTCGTGCACGTAGACGATGTCGAGCCGGTCCAGACCCGTACGCTCCAGGGTGGCGTCGATGGAGCGGAGCACGCCGTCCCGGCTGAAGTCCCATTGGCGGCGCAGGTCGTCCCGGACGACGAACCCCTCGCTGTCGACGCCCCGCGGCTGCTCGTTGGGCACGAGCAGCCGGCCCACCTTGGAGGAGACGACGTACTGCTCGCGGGGCCGATCGCGCAGGGCGGCCCCCAGACGCTGCTCCGAGAGGCCGAGCCCGTAGTGGGGCGCGGTGTCGAAGTACCGGATGCCGCTGTCCCAGGCCGCCTCGATCGCGGCCGCCGCGTCCTGGGCCGGTGTGACCCGGTAGAGGTTGCCGATGACGGAGGCTCCGAAGCCCAGCTCGGTGACGTCGACGGTGGTGTTCGTGATCTTCCGGGTTCGCAAGGCATGCTCCTCGGGTCCTTCGGACGGACGGGTCCTACGGGTGGGAAGGGACGCCGTTCAGCGCCTGACGACGGCCGAGCCGCCCGCCACGAGCGCTTCGACCTCCGCGAGCGAGGCCATGGAGACGTCGCCGGGCGTGGTCATGGCGAGTGCGCCGTGCGCCGTGCCGTAGGCGAGGGCCCGCTTCAGACAGGCGACGGTGAGCGGGGCACTGGCCGGCTCGGCACCCGCGAGCGGCTCGGAGGCGGGACGCCGCAGCCATGGGTGCTCCGACCCGCCCAGGACGAGCGGGCCGTGCCCAGGCGCCTCGCCGCCCCGCCGGCCGAGATCCGGCCCGGGAACGGTCGCGGGCTCGTCCTCAGGGCCGGGGGCCGTCAGCAGCCCGTGGATCAGCCCGGCCGCGAAGGCGTCGCCGGAGCCGATGCGGTCCAGGACGTGCAGGCCGGGCATGTCCGGACCCGCGACGAAGCCGGTCGCCGGCGACCAGGCCGCCGAGGACCAGTCGTTCACACCTGCCGAGGGCACGGCGCGGAGCGTCGTGGCAAGTACCTTCACCCCTGGCAGCCGGTCGGCGGCCTCGGCGAGCGCATCCGGCACCTCTTCCGCGCGGACGCGCACCGCTCCGGGGTACGGTCCGCTCAGGCCGAGGGCGCCCACCACCACGTCGGCGTGCCGGGCGAGCCGCAGGTCCACCTCGCGGGCCCGTTCGGCACCGCCGCGGCCGTCCCACAGGCTCGGGCGGTAGTTCGGGTCGTAGGAAACGGTCACCCCGTGCCGTCGCGCCGCGTCCATCGCCTCCTCCGCCACGTCCACCGTGGTGTCCGACAGGCCGGCGAAGATGCCGCCCGTGTGGAACCAGCGCGGGCCCGTGGCGAACAGCGCGTGCCAGTCGACGTCCCCCTTGCGCAGCTGGGACACGGCCGTGTTCGCACGGTCGCTGACACCCAGCGCGCCCCGGATGCCGAAGCCCCGCTCCACGAAGTTCAGCCCGTTGCGGGCGGTGCGGCCGATGCCGTCGCCGGGCACCCACCGGATCAGTGACGTGTCGACACCGCCCTGGAGGATCAGGTCCTCGGTCAGCCGCCCCACCGCGTTGTCGACCAGGGCGGTCACGACGGCCGTGCGCAGGCCGAAGCAGCGGCGCAGTCCGCGCACCACGTTGTACTCGCCGCCGCCCTCCCAGACCTGGAAGGTGCGGGCGGTACGGATACGGCCCTCGCCGGGGTCGAAGCGCAGCATCACCTCGCCGAGGGCGATGACCTCGGGGACGCTCATCCCGTACTCCTCTGGACGGCCTCGGCGGTCAGCCGCCGGATCCCGTCGTAGTCGCCGCGCCGCAGGTGCCCGGTGGTCGCCATCCAGCTGCCGCCGACGGCGAGGACCGCCGGATGGGAAAGGTAGACGGGCAGGTGCGCGAGGCCGATGCCTCCGGTCGGCAGGAAGCGTGCCTGGGGAAAGGGAGCCGCGAGCGCCTCGAGGACCCCGATGCCGCCGAGCGGCTCGGCGGGGAACAGTTTGACCGTGTCGAGGCCCGCGCGCAGGGCGCGCATCAGCTCCGTGGCGGTGGCGATGCCCGGTACGACGGGTACGTCGAGCTCACGGCACGTGGCGACGACGTCCGCGTCGTAACCGGGGGAGACGACGAAGCGGGCCCCGGCCACAACGGCCCGCTCCGCCTGCTCGGACGTGAGCACGGTGCCCGCGCCGACGGCCAGGCCGCCGTGGGCCGCCATCGCCTTCACCACCTGCTCGGCGCCCGGGGTACGGAAGGTGACCTCGGCGCACCGGGCTCCGCCCGCCGTGAGCGCGTCGGCGAGCGGACCTGCGTGCGCCACGGACGGTACGGTGAGCACCGGCAGGATCCGGGCGCCGGCCAGCTCGGGGGCGAGATCGGTGGTCATCGGCCCAGCCATCCGCCGTCGACGGGCAGGACGGTGCCGTGGACATAGGCGGCGGCGTCGGAGGCCAGGAACACGGTGGCGCCCGCGAGGTCGTCCGCGCTGCCCCAGCGGCCGGCGGGGACGCGGTCCAGGATCGCCTTGCTGCGCACCGGGTCGTCCTGGAGGGCCTGGGTGTTGTCGGTGGCGATGTAGCCCGGCGCGATGGCGTTGACGTTGACGCCGTGCGGGGCCCACTCGTTGGCCAGGGCCTTGGTCAGGCCTGCGATGCCGTGCTTGGCGGCGGTGTAGCCGGGGACGGTGATGCCGCCCTGGAAGCTGAGCAGCGACGCGGTGAAGAGGATCTTCCCCCGGCCGCGGGCCACCATCGTCGCGCCGACCGCCCGAGTGAGCGCGAACTGGGCGTTGAGGTTGACCTGGAGCACCAACTCCCAGTCGGTATCCGAGTGTTCGGCCGCGGGGTGCCGGCGGATCGTGCCCGCGTTGTTGACCAGGATGTCCACCGGCCGCTCGCGGCCCGCGAGGTCCGCACCCAGCGCCCGTACGGCGTCCGGGTCGGCGAAGTCGGTGCGGATCGCCTCGAAGGTGCGCCCCGCGGCGACGACGTCCTTCTCCACCGCGCTGCCGGACTCCTCCAGCGAGGCGCTGACGCCGATGACGTCCGCGCCGGCCTCGGCGAGGGCACGGGCCATGGCCCGGCCGATGCCGCGCCGGGCGCCGGTGACGACCGCGAGCCGCCCGGTCAGGTCGAAGAGAGGCATCTCAGGCTCCCGTCGTGTCGTTGCCGCAGTCCACCAGGATCTTCATCACGTCCCCGCCCGCCTCCAGCGCCTCGAATGCCGCGGGCGCCTCGGTGAGGGGAACGACCTTGCTGATCAGCCGCTCTGCGGGGATCGTGCCGTCGGCCACCAGCGTCACCGCCTTCTCGAAGTCCGAGCGGTCGTACAACCGGGCACCGACGAGGGTGAGTTCGCGCCAGAAGAAGCGGTGCAGGTTCACCTCGCGGGGCCGGGGGTGGATCGCCACCAGACACAGACGGCCGCGTACGCCCAGCACCTCCACGGCGGTGTCGACACCGCCCGCCGCGCCGGAGACCTCGAAGGCGACGTCCGCGCCCGCGCCGCCGGTCCACCGCCGGACGAGCTCGGGCACGTCCTCGGCGGCCGGGTCCCAGGCGGTCAGGCCCGACTCCTCGGCCAGGAGGCGCCGGTGGGTGCTCAGCTCGACCAAGCGGACCTCGGCACCGGCGGCCCGCGCCACCAGCGCGATGAGCACCCCGACCGGTCCGCCGCCGACCACGACGACCCGCTCACCCTCCCGCACCCGGGCCCGGCCGACGTCGTGAACGGCGACGGCGGTGGGTTCCACGAGGGCGGCCCGGTCCAGCGAGACGGACTTGGGCAGGCGTACGAGCGTGGAAGCAGGCACCGTCCAGCGCTGCTGCATCGCGCCCGGCGAGTCGATGCCGATGAAGTCGAGGTTCTGGCAGACGTGCCGGTGACCGGACGTACACGCCGGGCAGGTGCCGTCCCAGCGCAGCGGCATCACCGTCACCGCGTCCCCGGGCTGCCAGCCCGCCACCCCCGGACCGACCCGGACGACACGGCCGGACATCTCGTGCCCCAGAACGGCGGGCGCGGCGACCCGGGCGTCCATGTCGCCGTGGAAGATGTGCAGGTCGGTGCCGCAGATGCCGACGTAGGCGGGGGCCAGCTCCACCTCCCCGGGGCCGGGGGAGGAGGCCTCGACCGGAGCGGTGTCCAGGGTGCGGGCGGCTTTGTAGCGGACTGCGAGTGTCGTCATGGGGTCAGGGTCCCTTCAGCGCGGACGCCGATGGTCAGCAGCAGGTTGGCGTACGTACGGATGTCGGCGGTGACGATCGCCAGCGCCAGGTCGGGGGAGCGTGCGGCGTCGTAGAACTCGAACCGGCCCAGCGTCTCCACCGGGGCGGGCGCCAGCCGGGCGCGGTACTCGGCGATGGCCGGCGGCTCCGGTTCGCCCTCGGGCGGCACCATCACCTGTGCCGACTCCACGGGGATCGCCCGCAGGAGGACGTCGAGCACGGTGGTGACGTCCAGCAGGCCCGGCCTCAGGTTGAGGTGGACGGTTCTGGCCCGCTCGCCGGTGGCCGTACTGGTGGGGTAGTGGCCGTCGGCGAGCAGGACGCGGGCGCCGTGGCCGGCTCCGGCCAGGGCTTCGAGGATTCCCGGGTGCAGCAGTTCCGTCAGGAGCACGGCGTCCCCTCTCTCGTCGGGACAGGCGTCAGGTGGTAGAAGGCCGTCGCGGTGCCGGCGAGCACCGCGTCGATCTCGGTGCCGGAGCAGCCCTCCAGGAGTTCGTCGACGGCGTCGGCCCAGCGGTTCCAGCCACCGGCGAGGACGCAGACCGGCCAGTCCGAGCCGAACATCAGCCGGTCGGGGCCGAAGGCGGAGAGCAGGACGTCCCACACCGGGCGGATGTCGGCGACGGTCCACTTCTCGTGGTCGGCCTCCGTGACGAGCCCCGACACCTTGCAGCGGACCTGGGGATGCCCGGCCAGTGTCCGCACCTGGTGTGCCCAGTCGGTCAGTTCCCGCCGTGCGAGAGGCGGCTTGCCCGCGTGGTCGAGGACGAGGGGCAGCTCCGGCAGTCTTTCCGCGAGACGGATCGCCTGCGGGAACTGGTGGCTGCGGATCAGCACGTCATACCCGAGCCCGCGCTCTGCGACCGCTCGCAACCCCCGCTCCACGTCCGGGCGTTGCAGCCAGTGCGGGTCGGACTCGCCCTGCACGATGTGCCGTACGGCCCGCAGGTGCCGGCCCGCCGATCCCGTCCGCAGGTCGTCGAGTACGTCGCCGATCGCGGGGGACGTCAGGTCCGCCCAGCCGACGACGGCGCCGATCAGCGGGTCGCTGTCGGCCAGGGCGAGCAGATCGCGTGTCTCGGGGACGGAGGTGACGCACTGGACGACCACCGTGCTCGTCAGCCGTCGTCCGGCGATCGGGCGGGTCGCGGCCGATCGCAGGGCGTGCACGCTGAAGCTCCGGCGGAGCGGCTCGTGCCCGGGTTCGTCCAGCCAGGGCTGCGGCCGGAGGTCCAGGTTCCACACGTGGTGGTGGGCGTCGATGAGGATTTGGCCGTCAGACACGGGCGGTCCAGACGGGTCCGTCGGGGTAGGCGTACTCCTTGAGGGACTCCGGGTGCATCTGCGCGCTCAGCCCGGGCAGCTCCGGCGCCAGGTAGTGGCCGTCGGCGATGCGCACCGGGTCGACGAAGTGCTCGTGGAGGTGGTCGACGTATTCGATGACCCGGTCCTCCAGGGTGCCGGAGACGGCGACGTAGTCGAACATCGACAGGTGCTGCACCATCTCGCACAGGCCGACGCCGCCGGCGTGCGGGCACACCGGCACCCCGAACTTCGCGGCGAGCAGCAGGATCGCGATGTTCTCGTTGACCCCGCCGACCCGTGCCGAGTCGATCTGCACGATGTCGACGGCACCGGCCTGGAGAAGCTGCTTGAAGACGACCCGGTTGGCGATGTGCTCGCCGGTGGCGACCTTGATGGGGCTGACGGCCTTGCGGACCGCGGCGTGGCCGAGGATGTCGTCGGGCGAGGTGGGCTCTTCGATCCAGTACGGCTGGTGGGGCGCCAGGGCGCGCATCCAGTCGATGGCCTGAGCGACGTCCCATCTCTGGTTGGCGTCCACGGCGATGCGGATGCCGTCGCCGACCGTCTCACGGGCGGTGCGCATGCGCCGTACGTCGTCCTCCAGGGAGGCGCCGACCTTCAGCTTGATCTGGGTGAAGCCGTCGGCGACGGCCTCACGGGCCAGGCGGGCCAGCTTCTCGTCGGAGTAGCCGAGCCATCCGGGGGTGGTGGTGTAGGCGGGGTAGCCGCGCTCCAGCAGGCGGGCGATGCGCTCCTGGCGGCCCGGTTCGGCGCGGCGCAGGATGTCCAGGGCCTCCTCGGGGGTGAGCGCGTCGCTGAGCCATCGGAAGTCGACCTGCGCGACGAGTTCCTCGGGCGGCATCTCGCCGAGGAACCGCCACACGGGCTTGCCCGCACGCTTGGCGGCCAGGTCCCAGGCGGCGTTGACCACCGCCCCGGTGGCCATGTGGATGGCGCCCTTCTCCGGACCCAGCCAGCGCAGTTGGGGGTCGTGCACGAGGGAGCGCGAGAACGCGCCGAGGTCGCCGCAGACCTCCTCGACCGAGAGGCCCACGACGTGCGGGGCGAGGGCCGCGATGGCTGCGGCCTGCACGTCGTTGCCGCGTCCGGTGGTGAAGGCCAGGGCGTGGCCCTCCAGTCCGTCGCCGGCATCGGTGCGCAGGACCACGTACGCGGCGGAGTAGTCGGGTTCGGGGTTCATCGCGTCCGACCCGTCCAGGTGCTCGGACGTCGGGAACCGCACGTCCAGGACGTCGAGGGCGGTGATACGGGCGGATGCGGACACGGCAGAGGACATGACGGCAACTCCTGTGAGAGCAGGTGGGAACACGGCCCCCTGCGGCGGAACGGGTGGCGGCGAGCGGTGTGCGGCGGTGACGACCGCCTGATTCACTCCTGGACCTTGCCGCCGGTGATGCGAGAGATGGTCAGGGCGACCAGGATGATCAAGCCGTTGAGGGCACCGATCCACTGCGCGGGGACGCCTGCGAGGGTCAGCACGTTCTGGATCATGAACAGCAGGAGGATGCCGCTGAACGCCCCGAACATGGTGCCCTTGCCGCCGTTGAGGCTGATCCCGCCGATGACGGCGGCGGCGAAGACGGTGAAGATGTAACCGTTGCCCTGTGCCGAGGCCACCGAGGCGAGCCGCCCGGACAGCAGCAGTCCGGCGAGGGCGGCGAGCACGCTGCCGGAGACGATGACGATCCACATCACCCGGTCGGTGCGGATGCCGGCCGCCTTCGCCGCGTCGACGTTGCCGCCGATGGCGTACAGCGAGCGGCCGAAGCTGGTCCAGCCCAGGACGACGATGGCGACGGCGAACAGCACCAGGCAGATCCAGATGGAGGCCGGCATCCCGAACCATTCCGCGGTGCCCAGGTAGAGCATCGACTTCGGCAGCTGGAAGAAGGTCTGGCCGCCGGAGATGCCGGTCAGGACGCCGCGCAGGACGATCAGCATGCCGAGGGTGACGATGAACCCGTTGAGGCCGAAACGGATGATCAGCAGGGCGTTGATCACGCCGACCAGCAGGCCCACGGCGAGCGTGACGGGAATCGCCCAGGCACCGGGCAACAGGCCGAGGCCGTGACCGGCACCGGTCGGCACCACGAGCCAGGCTGCCACGCCGGGCGCGAGGCCCATGGTGGACTCCAGCGACAGGTCCATCTTCTTGACGATCAGGATCATCGTCTGGGCGAGGACCAGCAGGGCGATCTCCGACATGGTCTGCAGGACGTTGATGAGGTTGTCCGCCTGCAGGAAGACCGGGTTGACGATCTGGCCGACGATCGCGATGACCACGATCGCGGGGACGAGGGCGAGATCGCGCAGCCGGGCCAGAGGTACCCGGCCGCCGAACAGACCGTTCCGCTTGCCCTTCGGCTCGGTGGTCCCGGGAGCGGGGGTGTCCGCGAGGACGGTGTCAGGCATCGAGGTCCACTCCTTCCATCGCGGCCACGAGGTCGTGGTCGTGCCAGCCGCGGGAGATCTCTGTCGTCACACGGCCCTGGAACATCACCAGGACCCGGTCGCACATGCGCAGGTCGTCGAGTTCGTCGGAGGCGATGAGCACTCCGGTGCCGGTCTCCGCGGTCTCCGCGACCTTGCCGAGGAGGAACTCCTTGGAGCGCACGTCCACGCCGGCGGTCGGGTTGATCAGGACCAGCAGCCGGGGGTCGTCGGCGAGGGCGCGGGCCATGACGACCTTCTGCTGGTTGCCGCCGGAGAGGGCGGAGACGGGCAGCTCGGGGCCGGGCGTCTTGATCGCCAGGTGCTCGATCATCCCCTCGGCGAGCCGGTCGCGTCGGCTGCGGCTGAGGAATCCGTTCCTGCGGAGCCTGCGGGGAACGGACAGTGTGGTGTTGTCCGCGATCGACATGTCGGGCACGAACCCCTGGTGGTGCCGGTCCTGCGGGACGAACCCGGCGCCGGAGGCGAGCGCGGCGGGCACGCTGCCGGGACGGGGGCGGTTGCCGGCGATCTCCACCTCGCCGGTGCCGGCGGCCCGCAGTCCCACGACGGTCTCGGCCACTTCGGTACGTCCGCTGCCCGCGGCCCCCGCGAGCCCTACGATCTCCCCGGCGCCGACCTGGAAGCTGATGTCTTCGTAGGTCTCGCCGCTCAGCCCCCGGACGCTGAGCGCGGCCGTGGCGCCGGCGTCGAGTGTGCTCGCCCTCTCCTCGCGCCGGTCGGCAGCCGCCTCACCGGTCATGGCGGCGACGAGTTCGGTGCGGGGGAGTTCGGCGACCGGCGCGGTCAGGATGTGCCGGGCGTCCCGGAACACCGTCACCATGTCGCAGATCTCGTAGACCTCCTGCAGGTGGTGGCTGATGAACAGGAAGGTCACGCCCTGCCGCTGCAGGTCGCGGATGCGGTCGAAGAGGCGGTTGATCGCGGCTGCGTCGAGCTGGGCGGTCGGCTCGTCGAGAATGATGAACCGGGCGCCGAAGGACAGCGCGCGGGCGATCTCCACGAACTGCCGTTGCTCCACGCTGAGATCAGCGGCGGGGGTCTGCGGGTCGACGTCCACGGACCAGGTCGACAGCAGGTCCTGCGCGCGGCGGCGTACGCCCTGCCAGCTGATGAGCCGGTGGCGGCCGTGGTCGTGCCGGTTCAGGAAGAGGTTCTCGGCGACGGTCAGCGTGGGGATGATCGTCGACTTCTGGTAGACGCAGGCTACGCGCTGCCGCCAGGCGTCGCGGTCCGTCAGCCGTGGCGCCGGGCTGCCGCCGAAGGTCACCGTTCCCTCGTCCGGGGCCTGCAGGCCGGTGAGGACGGAGACCAGGGTCGACTTGCCGGCTCCGTTGCGGCCGACGAGGGCATGCGTCTCGCCCGGCCTGATGGTGATCCGGGCGCCGTTGAGGGCCACCGTCGGACCGAATCGTTTGACAATGCCCGTCGCCTCGACGACGGGCGGATCCGCCGGGACCCGTCCGTCGTCCGTGGGGGCGGGTGCGGGGCGGACTCCTCGTTCCCCGTCGCTCATCTCAACCGCCTTGATGGTGTTCGCCGTTGGTCTTCGGGACGTGGTGTCAGCCGAGGTTGTTGCCCCACAGGGACTTGTCGTCGCTCTTGAGGCTGGGGATGCCGCCGTAGGTGCCGCCGTCGGCGGTGACGAGCGGGGCCGAGAGCTGGTCCTCGAGCAGCCCGTCGCGGACCTTGACGATGGTGCTGTCGTGGTCGGTCTTGCCGGGCTGGAACGTCTTCCCGTCGATCGCGGCCTTCAGGTAGTACAGGGCGTACTTGGCGTAGAGGTCGGCCGGCTGGGAGACCGTGGCGTCGATCTGCCCGGCGGCGATGTCCTTCAGCTCCTCGGGGATACCGTCGTTGGAGACGACGAACACGTGCTTCTTGTCCTTCGGGCCGACCAGCAGGCCCTTCTGCTTGAGCACCTGGAGCGTCCCGGACAGCGCGAAGCTGGACTGCATGTAGACGCCCTTGATGTCCGGGTTGGCGGTCAGGTCGGTCTGCAGCTTCTGCGCGGCGACGGCACCGTCCCAGTTGGTGGCCTCGCCGAACACCTTGATGCCCGGGTAGTTCTTCTTCATGCAGTCGTTGAACGCCTCGGTGCGGTCACGCCCGTTGATCGAGGAGAGGTCGCCCTGCAGCATGACGACCTTGCCCTTGCCGCCGAGCTTGGTGCCGAGGTAGGTGCACGCCTTCTCGCCGTAGGCGCGGTTGTCGGCGCGGACGACCATGTAGACGTTGCCGGTGTCGGGGCGGGTGTCGACGGTGACGACCGGGATCTTCTTCGCTTCCAGCTGCGCCAGGGTCGGCGCGATGGCGGCGGTGTCCTGCGGGGCCATCGCGATGCCCTTGACGCCCTGGCTGATGAACGTCTGGGCGTTGGCGGTGAGCTTGGCGACGTCGTTCTGCGAGTTGGTGGTCTTGAGCGAGAGGCCGAGCTGCTTGGCGAACTCCGGCGTGTACTTGATGTACGAGTTCCAGAAGTCGGTGTCGGAACGCGGGTAGTCGACGCCGACCAGCGGCGCGTCGCTCGACGCGGAGGCGGTGCCCGAGCCGCTGCTGCAGGCGGTGAGCAGCGCCAGGGCGGACAGGGCCGAGGCGGTGGAGCACAGGGCGGTTCTGAGTCTCATCGGTACTTCCTCGCGCTGGTCCCGAAGCGGGAGATGGTTCGCAGGGCGACAGTCGTGTGCCGCCGCATCGAAGAGATGGGATGTATGTATAGGTGGCGACTGGGTGCGCTGTCTAGGTCCCGGGAGAAGTAGCTGGAAAGTAGGTGGTTGTGGAGTTCGATGGAGTGACTGGTGGGCCAAATCAATCCCATCAATGATGCGTATTCGTGATGCGCGGACGACTTGCCTGAGGGCTTGCCGTGTGGCGTCGCACCCTTTGTGTATCGCGCAAACATTCCATGTCTGACACTCGATAAATCGGGCATAGATGCATACTCATGGATAAAATTGCGAGTGAAGAGGTGCTTTCATCCCTGCACGTCCGTTGACATGAGTGCGCCACATGGTCGAACTTCGTGCGTATCGCCTGGCACTCCGGAGCCATGGGCGTCGTGTTTTCCCTCTGTCCCCCACTCCAGGGATGTCCTCATGTCGAGTTCGTTCAACAGACGCCGGTTCCTGGCCGGCGCCACATCCGTCGCGGCGGCAGCCGTCGGAGGCGGCGTCCTCGGGGCCGGCGTCGCACACGCGGCACCGAGCAGCTACACCCCAGCGTGGACCTCGGTCGACCAGCACCCGCCCGCCCCCGAGTGGTTCCAGGACGCCAAGTTCGGCATCTACTTCCACTGGGGCGTCTTCAGCGTTCCGGCCTATGGGAACGAGTGGTATCCGCGCCGGATGTACATCAGCGGCGACGCGTGCAACCAGCACCACATCGCGACCTACGGCGACCCGTCGGTGTGGCCGTACCACAACTTCATCAACGGCGCGAAGGACCTGGCCGGCAACTTCGTGCAGTTCGCACCGAAGCTGAAGTCGGCGGGCGGCAACTTCGACCCCGACGCGTGGGCGCAGCTGTTCGTCGACGCGGGCGCGAGGTTCGCCGGACCGGTCGCCGAACACCACGACGGCTTCTCCATGTGGAACAGCCAGGTCAACGAGTGGAACTCGGTCGCCAAGGGGCCGAAGCTCAATCTGCTGCAGCTGTTCACCACGGCGATCCGGGCCAAGGGGCTCAAGCTGCTGGTCGCCATGCACCACGCGTACAACTTCAACGGCTACTACGACCACGTCCCCGCGCAGTCGGACCCGAGCCTGCAGAAGCTCTACGGGCAGTTGGGCAGGACGCAGGAGAACCAGCTCTGGTACGACAAGCTCAAGGAGGTCATCGACCTCGCCCAACCCGACATCCTCTGGGAGGACTTCGACCTGTCCAAGGTCGACGAGACCCAGCGGCTGAACTTCCTGTCGTACTACTACAACCAGGCAAACTCCTGGGGCCGCGAAGTCGTCGCCACCTATAAGGACGGCTTCAACGGCCACGGCGAGGTCTTCGACTACGAGCGGGGCGGCCCCGCCGACATCACCGCCCCCTACTGGCTCACCGACGACAGCATCTCCAGCTCCAGCTGGTGCTACACGAACGGCATCGGCTACTACAGCACCCAGCAGATGCTGCACTCACTGATCGACCGGGTCAGCAAGAACGGCAACATGCTGCTCAACATCGCCCCGATGGCGGACGGCACGATCCCCCAGGCCCAGCAGGACATCCTGCTCGGCATCGGCGACTACCTGAAGCGCTTCGGCGAGTCAATCTACTCGACCCGGGCCTGGACCACGTACGGCGAAGGTCCCACGCGGATGGGCGGCGGCGCCTTCACCGCCCCGCAAGCCGGCACCGCCCAGGACATCCGCTTCACCCGGAACAAGAACAACACCGTCCTGTACGCCACGGTCCTCGGCTGGCCGGGCAGCACACTGACCATATCGACGCTCAACTCGGCGCGGATCAATGTCAGCTCCCTGACCTCGGCGCAGTTGCTGAACCCGACCGCCGGCACGTACACGAACCTGCCCGCGCCGACGCAGGACTCGGCCGGGCTGCACGTGACCCTGCCGTCGTCGTCGGCGCCGTTCTCCGCCCTCGCCTACGTCGTGAAGCTGACCTTCTCCGGTCAGATCCCGACCCTGCAGCCACTGGCCGGGGCCGTGGTCTACCAGGACGTCAACTACTCCGGCAGCTCCGCCGTGCTCCAGATCGGCTCCTACACCGCCGACCAGTTGACGCTCGCCGGACTGCCCAGCCGCAGCCTGTCCTCCCTGAAGCTGGCCCCCGGCTACCAGATCGTCGGCTACTCCGGTGACAACTTCACCGGCACCGCCTGGACCTTCACCGCCGACAACGCCGACCTGCGCAACACCGGCAACAACGACGCCGTCGTGTCGATGAAGGTGCAGCTCAACCCCTCGGCGTGGTTCAGGATCACCAACGTCACCGACGGGCTGGTGCTGGACAGCGGCGGGAACGTCCCCAGCGGCTCCAACCTCAAGCAGTGGACCTGGAACGGAAGCACCAACCTGCAGTGGCAGGCCGTCGAGCTCGGGACCGGCTACTACAAGCTGGTCAACCGCGCCAACGGCATGGTCGCCGACGGCGGGGGCGCCACCACGAACGGCTCCGCCGCCCTGGAGGCTCCCTGGAGCGGGGGCAACACCCAGCAGTGGCAGCTCAAGTACCAGGGTGGCGGCAGGTACTGGATCGTCAACCGCGCCACCGGCCTCGTCCTCGACGGCGGCGGCAACGTGCCCTCGGGCTCCGTGACCAAGCAGTGGTCCGGGAACAGCAGCACCAACGTACAGTGGACCTTCACGGCGCTCTGACCCTCGCCCCGGCATGACCGCGGCTGCGGCGGGCGCGCTCCACGCGCTCCCGGCGCGGCCGCCGACCGGAATCACCTGCTCATACCCACCCGCGCCCCGACCGACCCACCGCGGACTCGGTCGGGGCGCGGCTCAATGATCCGCATCGATGTAAAGCGAGTTCATGTCGGGGGACGCCGGACTCGAAACGCCTCTGCTTCGACAACGCCCACGTCTGGCCCACGCTCAACTACAGTCCAGCGCATGCGCTCGGTGAACTCCGGCGACACGGCGCTTTTCACGGACGTCCGCCTGGGTTCCCCCGGTGCGGAGACGGCCCCCGGATCCGTCGCCTGGCGCCCTGAGTCCGGTGTCCGGGAGCCCGACGGCGAGGGCCTGGTCCGGCAGACGCAGAGCGGCACGGGAGCCAGGCTGTCGCTCGCGGACGCGGTGGACGGGCCGTCGTACGTCTTCGCCGTCCGGGCCCGGAAGACGGCCGGAGGCGAGGGGCTCGTCCTCGGCTTCGCCAGGACCTCCTCGCGGACCACGCTCGCGGCCCAGCCGCACGGCACGAGCAGCTTCGCACCCACCCCGGACTCCCCGGTCGAGGACCGTGCGACCGACCCGGTCTGCGACCTCGCGCCCTGCTCCTCCACAGTTCTGCGCACCCGCGCGGAAAGCGTCGTGCGCGCCCGCACCGAAAGCGATCAGCGATGACCCGACAGCCACGCCCAATACCCCCGCACCCGGCGCGTCCGCCGATGGGGTGGAACAGCTGGGACTGCTACGGCACCACTGTCACCGAGGACGAGGTGCTCGCCAACGCGGTCTTCATGCGCGACCACCTGCTCGCGCACGGCTGGGACACCGTCGTGGTGGACATCCAGTGGTACGAGCCGACGGCCCGCGCTCACGGCTACAACACGGACGCGCCCGTGGTCCTGGACGCCTACGGCCGCCAACTCCCGGCGCCGAACCGGTTCCCCTCCGCCGCTGCGGGAGCGGGCTTCGCACCGCTGGCCCAGCGGGTGCACGACCTGGGTCTGCGTTTCGGCCTGCACATCATGCGCGGCATCCCCCGCCGCGCCGTCGCCGCCCGGCTGCCCGTCGCGGGAACCGGCTTCACGGCCGACGAGATCGCCGACACCGGTTCGGTATGCCCCTGGAACTCCGACAACTACGGTCTCGACCACGACCACCCGGGCGCCCAGGCGTACTACGACTCCCAGGTCGCCCAGTTCGCCGACTGGGGGGTCGACTTCGTCAAAGCCGACGACATGCTGTTCCCGTACCCCGAGCGGGAGATAGCCGCCTACGCCCGGGCCATCGAGCGCAGCGGGCGGCCGATCGAGCTGAGTCTGTCGCCCGGCACCGACGTCTCGCTGGCCCGTCTCGACCATCTGCGGGAACACGCCACCATGTGGCGGATCTGCGACGACCTGTGGGACCGGTGGGAGGACGTCGAAGCCCAGTTCGCGCGCATGGCCCGCTGGGCTCCCTGGCAGAGTGAGCGCGGCTGGGCGGACGCCGACATGCTGCCGTTGGGGCACGTCGGCATCCGCGCCGAGCGCGGCGAGGACCGGCTGTGCTCCCTCACCCACGCCGAGCAGACCAGCCTGCTCACCCTGTGGCTGATCTCGCGTTCCCCGCTGATGATGGGCGGCGACCTGCCCACCAGCCCTCCGGAGACCATCGACCTCCTCACCAACGACGAGGCGCTGGCCGTGCTGTGGCACAGCAGGGACAACCGGGAGGTCCTGCGCGAGCGGGACCTCGTCCTTTGGACGGCCGGGGACGTGGACGGCCGCACCCGTTATGCCGCGGTGTTCTCCCTGTCCGACTCCCCGAGCCAGGTGGCCGTACCCCTCGGGGCCATCGGCGCGGGCGCCGACCACCACGTGCGGGAGGTGTGGACGCGCAGGGACGTCCCGCACGACGGACACGACCTGCGTCTGGAGTTGCCCGCTCACGGAGCGGGCCTGTTCCGCCTGACCCCGCCCGGCGGACCTGCCTGACCCTGAACCCGTGCATCGGCTACGTCCTGAGCAAGGGCCTGTTGCCCGCCGACACACTCGTCGATCTCGCCCGCCCCGAAGCCGTTGCGGGAACCGGTCAAGCCCGGGCCCGGCGTATACGGCGCACCGGGCACGAGGGCCGTACAGCGGGCGTCGCGCCGGCTGCGGGGTTGCGGAAGCGAGCGGCGGGATCAGTGCTGGGCGAACTGGACCTGGGTCGGTTGTACGACGTCCGGCCGCAGCGCGATTCCGTTGATCGTCAGCCGCTCTCCATAGATGTCCGTCAACCTGATCGCGCTGCCGCACCCGCTGCCGTCGGCGGAAATGAAGTAGTTGTAGTCGGTGCGGGGCAGTTGCCGCCAGCCGCCGGAGGTGCGGACCTCCAGCCGCGTGACCGGATTCCTGTGGCCGATCGCCTGGATGCCGCACCAATAGGGGCTGGACCCGGACTTGTACCTGATGGAAATCGTGTCGGACGTGCTGGGGCTCAGCAGGCTCCAGGTGATCGGAATCCGGCCGACCCTGAGGTCGGCGAGTTCGGCGAAGGCCTGTTGGCTGAGGTCGAGTTGCCCGGGCGCGCAGGGCAGGGGGCACTCGTTGGTGATCCGCACCGTGACGGAGTTGCCGTTGGCCGCCCGGACGAGCACGTACGCACCGCACGCCCTGGACGTCTCGTAGTCGGTGGTGTTCATCGCCGCGATCATGAGGTCGGGGCTGGGGCCGAACAGACAGGCGCCGTCCCCGTTCCCGGCCTCGTAGGCGGTGGCGACTCCTCGGTAGGTGGTCCCGGGCTGAATCCGTCCCGCCGACGAGGTCGTGGTGGACGCAGTTCGCGGGGGCCGCGGCCTGTGAGTGGGAGAGGGCTCATCTGCCGGGGTGGTCGCAGAAGCCGTCGAGGTCGGGGTGCCAGTCGGTCTCGGGGAGCCAGGAGCGGTCGGGGTAGCCGTCTTGGTTGCGGCGGTGGCTCCCACTCGGGTGGCGACGGGTGCGGCCGCCGCAGACCGTGCATCGACCTTGCGGTCGGGCAGCAACGCCACCACCAGGGTGGCGAGAACGCCCGCGGCGGTCAGCCCCAAGACGGTGCCCAGCATGATCCTGCGTCTGTGCCTGCGCTGCCGCGCGGCCCGCCTCGCTGTCTTCATCACCCGTCCGTTCGGAACATCGAGCTGATAGTGCACTGCTCAGTGACCGCAGGAAGGGAAAAGGTTGCCGGCTTCTTCATCGCTCATCCGTTCTGGAAGATCGAGCCGGTGCCCCCCTGGTGGCCGCCGGTGGGCGGGTGGTTGCCGTTGTTCACGGAGGAGTAGTAGTTGCCGCAGGTATCCGCCGGAGCCGGGCCGGGGCACCCGGAGGCGGACAGCAGGCCGCCACTGCGAGTCGATGCGCTTCGACAAGCATTAACTTAACGTCCGCTTTCACACCCCACAAGTGGTCGCCACGCAACTCGCGTTCTTCTCCCCGGCACCGGTCCGGACCTGGCCAGTCCTCAGAGTTGTCCGAGCATTCAGGCAGTTGAGACGGGTTGAGCGACGGTGAAATGCTCACCGGCCGATTGACAGCCCGGCTGCTCCATGTCACTTTCGAAGCGCTTCGACAACCTGCACTACCGCCATACGCTTCCGCTTCCTCGCTCATCGCCCAAGGGGTTGCCACCGTGAACAGCCCGTCCAAGCGCGCCCTGCCCGAAGCAGGGTCGCCGTTCCGCGATCCCGCGCTTCCGACGAGCAAGCGCGTCGACGACCTGCTCGGCCGGCTCACGCTGGACGAGCGGCTGGCCATGCTGCACCAGTACGCCCCGGCCGTCCCGCGCCTGGGCATCGCCTCGTTCCGCACGGGAACAGAGGCGTTGCACGGTGTCGCCGGGCTGGGGGTGGCGACCGTCTTTCCCCAGGCCGTGGGGCTGGGGGCCTCGTGGGACGAGGATCTGGTGCGCGCCGTCGCCGAAGCGGTCTCGGTCGAAGTGCGCGCTTTCCACCGGCACCGGCCGACCCCGACCGGGTCCGGCACCAACGGCCTGCAGATCTGGTCGCCCGTGGTGAACCTGCTGCGCGATCCCAGGTGGGGCCGCAACGAGGAGGGCTACTCCGAGGACCCGCTGCACACCGCACGCCTCGGTACCGCGTACTGCCGGGGCCTGGCCGGCGACCATCCCGACTTCCTGCGCGCCGCCCCGGTGCTCAAGCACTTCCTCGCCTACAACAACGAGAACGATCGCTGTATCACCTCCTCCGGCCTGCGCCCCCGCGTGCTGCACGAGTACGACCTGGCAGCCTTCCGCCCGATCATCGCCTCCGGCGCGGCCACCGGCGCGATGGCCGCCTACAACCTGGTCAACGGCCGCCCCTGCCACGTCAGTCCGCTCATCGAGGACGAGCTGCGGCGCTGGGCTCGGCAGACCGGCCACGAGCTGTTCGTGGTCAGCGACGAGCAGGCGCCCTCCAACCTGGTGGAGATGGAGCACTACTTCGAGGACCACGCCACGTCCCACGCCGCCGCGCTGAAAGCCGGCATCGACAGTTTCACCGACCACCGCGAGGACAGCGCGACCGTGACCGGCCGACTGCGCGAGGCGCTCGAGCGCGGACTGATCGAGGAGGAGGACGTGAACCGGGCGGTGCGCCGCCAGCTGCAACTCCGCTTCCGCCTCGGTGAGTTCGACCCCGACCTCGACCCCTACGCCGGCATCGGCCCGGAGGTGATCGACTGCCCCGAGCACCGCGCCCTCGCCCGGCGCGCCGCGACCGAGTCGGTGGTGCTGCTCAAGAACGACGGCCTGCTGCCCCTGAATCCGGAGCGAGCACCACGAATAGCCGTCATCGGGCCGCACGCCGACACCCTGTACGAGGACTGGTACAGCGGCACCCTTCCGTACCAGGTCGGCATCGCGACCGGCCTGCGCGCCGCGCTCGCGCAGGCGGGCGGCGAGGTGGTCTGCGTGCAGGGTGCCGACCGGATCGCGCTGCGCTCCCGCACCTCCGGCGAGCCGCTGGGTGCGGCCGCCTTCGACGTCCAGGAGTGGGGCGACGGCGTCCTCACCCTGTGCGAGGCCGTGACCGGCCGCTACCTCGGCCTTCAGGACGACGCCTCGCTCGTCGCCGAACAGACGCTGCTGAAGAACTGGTTCGTCAACGAGACCTTCCGTCTGGAGCCCGCCCCGGACGGTGAGGGCGGCACCTTCCTGCTCCGCAACGTGCGCACCGGCCGCTACGCCGCCCTCGATCCCGCCGACGGCCGGGTGCGCGTCACCGCCGAGAGCCCCGCGACGGCCGAGCGCTGGCAGCGAGAACTGCTGCGCGACGGAGCGGCCGAAGCGCGGGCCGTCGCCGAGGAAGCCGACGTGGCGATCGTCGTCCTTGGCAACCACCCGATGATCAACGGCCGCGAGACCGAGGACCGTACCGGGATCGCCCTGCCCGAGACCCAGGAAGCGTTGTTGCGCACGGTTGCCGCGGTCCGCCCGGAGACGGCGCTGGTCGTCATGAGCAGTTACCCCTACGCCGTCGACTGGGCCGACGCCCACCTGCCGGCCGTGCTGTGGACTTCGCACGGCGGCCAGGAGACCGGCCGCGCGCTGGCCGCGGTGCTGCTCGGCGAGGCCGACCCGGCCGGGCGGCTGCCGCAGACCTGGTACCGCGGCGACGACGAACTGCCGCACCCACTCGACTACGACATCATCAACGCGGGCTGGACGTACCAGTACCACCGGGCCGCACCCCTCTACCCCTTCGGACACGGCCTGTCGTACACCGACTTCGCCCACCGCGACCTGCGGCTCTCCGCGGACTCCATGACCCAGGACGGCTCGGTGGACGTCACGGTGACGCTGGCCGACACCGGCTTCCGGCCCGGAAGCGAGGTCGTCCAGCTCTACGTCCGGCCCCTGAACCCCCGCTACCGGGCGCCCCGGCTGCGGCTGGCCGACTTCCGCAAGGTCCGGCTCGACCCGGGCGAGAGCAGGGAGCTCACCTTCCGGCTCCCCGCCGAACGGCTCGCCCACTGGGACGTCACCACCGGAGCCTTCACCGTCGACCCCGGCGACTACGAGGTGCTGCTCGCGCGCTCCGCCGAGAACATCGTCGGCAGCACGCGGCTCACCGTGACCGGGCCCGCGCCCAGCCCCCGTGCGGTCGTCGACCGGCGTACCCTGGCCGTCGACTTCGACGACCACGCGGACATCACCCTCGTCGACGCCACCCGAGCCTCCGGCGACGCGGTCGCCCCCGCAGATCCGGCGCGCCCCGCGACGCTGCTGTTCCGCTCTGCCGACCTGACCGGAGCGGCCCGGGTCGAGGCCGAGGTCGCCCGCGAGGGCGACACTGCAGGCGAGGCGAGCGTGGAGGTGCGGGCGGGCGAGCGGAAGCTGGCACGGATCGCGGTGCCGGTCACCGGCGACCAGTACGCCTGGACCACGGTCACCACGGAACTGTCCGGCGTCGAAACCGGCCTGCACGACCTGACCTTGGTCCTCCACGGCCGCATCCGCCTCGCAGCGTTCCGCTTCGACTCGTCGCAGGCGAACGGCTGAGCGTCCGCCTCCCAGACCGGCGGCCGCTCGTCCTCGGGTGATGACGGGCCGCCGTCCACGCCCAGGAGCTCCCGTGCTGTTCACGTTCCATCACCCCGCCGCTTCACCGTCTCTCCATCCGGAGGAAGTCCCCATGCCCCTCACCGACCTCGGCCATGACGAACTCGTCGGCTACCGACCGGTGTCCACCGCACCGCACGACTTCGACGCCTTCTGGCAGCGCACCCTCGACGACGCCCGGTCACAGGGCGGAGCGGTGAAGGCCGAGCGCGTCACCGACCGGTTCCGGCTGCGCACCGTCGAAGTGGACGACGTGCGCTTCCCCGGCTGGAACGGCGAACCGGTGGCCGCCTGGCTGCTCCGCCCGCGCGGAGCCGAAGGGCTGCTGCCCGTCGTCGTCACCTACATCGGCTACTCCGGCGGCCGCGGCCTGCCCACCGACCACCTCTTCTGGTCCGCGGCCGGCTACGCCCAGCTCGTCGTCGACAGCCGCGGCCAGGGCCACGACACCCCGGACCGGACCCTGGGCGACGGCACCCAGTGGGCCGAGGGGTTCATGACCCGCGGTATCGACTCGCCCGAGAACTACTACTACCGGCGCCTGATGACCGACTGCGCGCGGGCGGTGGACGCCGTCGCGGAACTGCCCGGCCTCGACGCCCGCCGGGTCGTGGTCGCCGGCGGCAGCCAGGGCGGCGGACTGGCCCTCGCCGCCGCCGGACTCCTCGGGGACAGGGTGGCGGCGGTGATGCCCGACGTGCCGTTCCTGTGCCACTTCCGCCGCGCCGTCCAGATCACCGGCGAGGGCCCCTACCCGGAAATCGCCAAGTACCTGCGCTGGCACAGCCGCCACCGCGTGGAGCCGACCTTCGCCACCCTCGACTACTTCGACGGCGTCCACTTCGCTCAACGGGCCACCGCACCGGCCCTGTTCAGCGTCGGCCTGATGGATCCGATCTGCCCGGCCTCCACGGTCTACGCCGCCTTCAACCACTACGCGGGTGAGGACCGGACCATGACCGTCTGGCCTTTCGCCGACCACGGCGGCGGCTGCGGCTCCAACCCACCCGTGCAACTGGACTGGCTGGCCGAGCGCGGGCTCGCACCCGAGCAGTGACCTCTGCACCACAGCCACCCGTCTCCGTTCGGGGAACGACCGTCTCACCCGACCGCGAACGGCTGCTGACGCGGACGCCGCCCGGGCGTCACACCAGCGGCCCCACCGCACACACGGAGCAGCACTCCGCCCGGGCCGCCTCCGCCACCGTGCGCCGTCGGCATGTCCGCCGGCTGACCACGAGCTGGTATCAGCCACTACTTCGACGAGACCCACGAGGTGCCCCCACGTGAGTTCCCCGCACTTCCCGGTACTGCCCCCCGGCTTCCGTTTCGGCGCCGCCACCGCGGCCTACCAGATCGAGGGTGCCCACGACGAGGACGGGCGTGGCCCGTCCATCTGGGACACCTTCAGTCACAGCCCCGGGCGTACGCTCGGGGGCGCCACGGGCGACACCGCCTGCGACCACTACCACCGCCACCGCGAGGACGTCGCCCTGCTGCGCGAGCTCGGCGTGGACGGCTACCGCTTCTCGATCGCCTGGTCCCGGCTGCTGCCCCAGGGCACCGGACCGATCAACCACAAGGGCCTGGACTTCTACGACCGCCTGATCGACGAGCTGCTGGCCGCCGGGGTCTCACCCGCGGTCACCCTCTACCACTGGGACCTGCCACAGGCCCTTGAGGACCGTGGAGGCTGGCGCGCACGAGAGACCGCCGAGGCGTTCGCGCGGTACGCGGCCCTCGCCGCCGAGCGCTACGGCGACCGGGTGGACCGCTGGATCACGCTCAACGAGCCCTACTGCTCGGCCTTCGTGGGCTACGCCGAGGGGCGGCACGCGCCTGGGGCCGAGGAGGGCCGCGGCGCGCTCGCGGCCGCACACCACCTGTTGGTCGCCCACGGCCTCGCGGTGCGGGAGCTGCGAGCCGCAGGCGCACGGGAAATCGGGATCACCCTCAACCTCGACCGCATCCATGCCGCCTCCGACCGGCCCGAGGACCGTGCCGCCCTGCGTCGTGCCGAGACCCTCCACAACGACATCTGGACGGAACCGCTCCTTGCCGGGCGCTACCCCCTGCACGAGGCCGAGACCTGGGCCGGACTCGCCGACGGCCCCTGGCGGCTGCCGGGCGACCTGGACCTGATCGGTGCTCCGCTGGACTTCCTCGGCGTCAACTTCTACCGGCCCTTCACCGTGGCCGCCGCGCCGCACCGCGTGGCCGACCCCGAACAGCGCACCGCCGTGGACATCGGCGTGGCCGAGCTGGACCCGTACGGCACCCGCCACACGACCATGGGCTGGCCGGTCGTCCCGACCGCGTTCACCGAGCTGCTCTGCGGCCTCCACGCCCGCTACCCGCAGGCGCCGCCGATCTGGATCACCGAGAACGGCTCGGCGGAGGCCGACACGGTCTCACCCGACGGCCAGGTCCACGACCCCGACCGCATCGGGTACCTCGCCGACCACCTCACCGCCGTGGCCGACGCCATCGCCGCCGGTGTGGACGTACGCGGCTACTACGCCTGGTCGCTGCTGGACAACTTCGAGTGGGCACGCGGCTACGACCAGCGTTTCGGCCTCGTCCACGTCGACTACGGCACCCTGGCCCGCACCCCCAAGGACAGCTACCACTGGTACCGGGGTCTGATCGCCGCGCACCGCGCGCGCACGGAGGAACCTGCCCGATGAAGTTCACCGACGGCTACTGGCTGATGCGTCCCGGCTGCACGGCCCGCTACGCCGCCGAGGTCGCCGACGTCCGCGCCGAGGACCACCGGATGACCCTGTACGCGCCCGTGAAACACGTGAGCCGGCGCGGGCAGACGCTCAACAGCCCGCTGCTGACGGTGGAGTGCTGGTCCCCGGCCGAGGGGGTCATCGGTGTGCGGACGACCCACCATGCCGGATCGCGCCGGGGCCCGGAGTTCGCGTTGCCCGGCGCCGGTGTGCATGTCGGCAAGGTGCGCCGGGACGGAGCGGTGCTGGAGCTGGTCTCCGGCGAACTGACGCTGCGCGTGGACACGGAACAGCCGTGGCGGCTGGAGTTCACCGCCGACGGACGGGTGCTGACCTCCGCGGACGAGCGCGGCACGGGGTTCGTCACCGACGGTGAAGGCCGCCACCACATGCTCGGCCAGCTCTCGTTGGGAGTCGGAGAACTGGTCTACGGCCTGGGGGAGCGGTTCACTCCGTTCGTCAAGAACGGCCAGACGGTCGACATCTGGCAGGCCGACGGTGGCACCAGCAGTGAACAGGCCTACAAAAACGTCCCGTTCCACCTCACCAACCGGGGCTACGGCGTCTTCGTCAACCATCCGGGCAAGGTCAGCTACGAGGTCGGTTCGGAGTCGGTAGGCCAGGTCCAGTTCAGCGTCGAGGACCAGTCGCTGGAGTACTTCGTCGTGTACGGCCCCACCCCGAAGCAGATCCTGGAGCGCTACACCGCGCTCAGCGGACGCCCGGCCCTGCCCCCGGCATGGGCGCTGGGGCTGTGGCTGACCACGTCCTTCACGACCGACTACGACGAGGCCACCGTCAACCGGTTCATCGACGGCATGGCCGAGCGCGGCATTCCGCTGAGCGTCTTCCACTTCGACTGCTTCTGGATGCGCGCCTACCAGTGGTGCGACTTCGACTGGGACTCCGGAACCTTCCCCGACCCGGAGGGCATGCTGGCCCGGCTCAAGGAGCGGGGACTGAAGATCTCCGCCTGGATCAACCCGTACATCGCCCAGAAGTCCACGCTGTTCGAAGAGGGCATGCGCGAGGGCCACCTGGTGCGCCGCCCGGACGGCAGCGTGTGGCAGTGGGACCTGTGGCAGGCCGGCATGGCCCTGGTGGACTTCACCAACCCGGCCGCCCGCGACTGGTACACCGGCAAACTGCGCACCCTCCTCGCCCAGGGCGTCGACTGCTTCAAGACCGACTTCGGCGAGCGCATCCCCACCGACGTCGTCTGGCACGACGGCTCCGACCCGGAGCGGATGCACAACTACTACACCCACCTCTACAACCAGGCCGTCTTCGAGCTGCTGCGCGAGGAGCGCGGCGAGGGCGAGGCCCTGCTCTTCGCCCGCTCGGCCACCGCCGGCGGCCAGCAGTACCCGGTCCACTGGGGCGGGGACTGCGACTCCCACTTCGGTGCCATGGCCGAGTCGCTGCGCGGCGGCCTCTCCCTCGGTCTGTCCGGGTTCGGCTTCTGGAGCCACGACATCGGCGGCTTCGAGGGCACCCCCACCCCGATGGTCTTCAAGCGCTGGGTGCAGTTCGGCCTGCTCTCCTCGCACAGCCGCCTGCACGGCAGCAATTCGTACCGCGTCCCGTGGGACTACGGCGAGGAAGCGGTCGAGGTCACCCGCGAGTTCACCCTCCTCAAGCACCGCCTCGCCCCCTACCTCCAGCGCGCCGCGCAGCAGGCCCACACCACGGGCGTCCCGGTGATGCGCGCCATGCTGCTGGAGTTCCCCGACGATCCCACCGCCGCCGTGCTCGACCGGCAGTACATGCTCGGCGACGACCTGCTCGTCGCCCCGGTCTTCTCCGAGGACGGCACGGTGGAGTACTACGTGCCAGAGGGGACGTGGACGAATGTACTGACCGGCGTCCAGGTCACCGGCCCGCGCTGGGTGCGCGACCACCACGGCTTCCACACCCTGCCGCTGCTCGCCCGCCCCGACTCGGTCATCCCGTTCGCCGCCGAGGACCAGCGCCCCGTGTCGGCCTGGGCCGACGGTGTCGAGTTGCGGGTCCACGCCTTCGCCGACGGCGCGGAACGCACGCTGGTGATCCCGCGCGCCGACGGGCCGGGTGAGACGGCCCGCTTCCACCTGCGCCGCGACGGCGACCGCCTGCGGATCACCACCAACACCCCTCATCCCTGGCAGCTCCGGCTCGGCGGACCGGACGGAACCCTCCACACGAGCCCCGCCGGCACGCCGGCAGCCGACCTGCCCTACCCGCGCTGAACCGAGCACAAGGCGGTTCCCCTGTTCCCCTGCGCGAGCGCAGCGGAACCGGCTCGGTTCCGTTCGCCACTCCAGTCGATGACCCGACCGCAACCGAAAGCGTGCCGCCGTGCAGAGCCAGACCAAGCGCCACATGTCCCCCGACCAGCTCGATGCTCTGCTGCGCAGCACTGTGGGCATCGGGTGCCGCCTTGAGACGGAGCTGACCGACGGCTGGTTCAACAGCGCCTACCGCGTGCTGCTCGACGACGGCCGGCCGGCCGTCGTCAAGCTCGCCCCTCCGGCCGACGCGGCGGTCCTCCGGTACGAGCGCGGCATCCTCGCCACGGAGGCCATGGTGTACCGGCGGCTCGCGGCCCTCCCCGGCGGCAGCGTGCCGACACCGGAACTCTTCTATGCCGGGGAGGAGTTCCTCGCCCTTTCCGTCCTGGAGGGGGTCCCGTGGGACAAGGCGGCAGACCGCATCCACCCCTCCACCGGGGCGGCGCTTCGCCGCGAGCTGGGTGCGATCACCGCGCGTCTGCACACCCTGGCCCCGGAGGACGGGCGGTTCGGCTATCCAGCCGGTGAATCCGGGCTCTGCGCCCCCGACTGGCGGACGGCGTTCACCGCGATGGTGGACGCGCTCCTCGACGACGCCGATCGATGGCAGTCCCCGCTGGGCGTGTCGCCGGCCGACATCCGGGCGCTGGTGGCCGAGGGCCGGTACGCCCTCGATGAGGTCGCCGAGCCCCGGCTCGTCCACTTCGACCTGTGGCCGGGCAACATCTTCGTCGACCTCGGCGCCGACGGGACGCACGCCCGGATCACCGGACTCATCGACCACGAACGGGCGTTCTGGGGCGACCCGGCCGCTGAGCTGGTCTCCCTGGCCTTCGGCGGCGACACCGACCCCGACAGCGACCTTGTCGCCGGCTACACCGAGGCCGGAGGCAGCCTCGACTTCGGTCCCGCCTTCCGGCACCGACTGGCCCTCTACCAGCTCTACCTGGGCCTACTGCTCGTCGTCGAATGCGGGCCGCGCGGCTATGGTCCCGATCACCTCGCATTCTGCCGCGACACTCTCGCCGACGCCATGACACGGCTGCGAAGCCTGGGGTAGCCGCCTGCAGGCGCGAGCCGTGTGACGGGCTACCAGGGTGCGTACGATAGCTTGCCCGCCATGACTGAGCTGGGACCCGTCGCCTGGCCACCTGTCCCGATCAGGACCGAGCGGCTCGTGCTCCGCGAGTCCGAGGCCCGCGACCGTGCGGCGTTCATCGAGCTGTTCGCCTCGCCAGAGGTGGGCACCTACCTCGGTGGCCCGCGACCGCGTGATGAGCTCGAGCGCACGGCGCCTGAGGTGCCCGGGCGGCGCCCTGGCTTGTTCGTGATCGATCTCGACGGAGCGATGATCGGCATGGTCACGCTCGATCGGCGCGGCGCAGAGCGTCCGGGTCACATCCGTCCGGATGCCGCAGAGGCCGAACTCGGCTACATGTTCCTGCCGGAGGCGTGGGGATGCGGGTACGCCGGCGAGGCGGGCGCAGCGGCACTCGACTGGTTCGCCGACGCGCTTCCCGGCGAGCCGGTGGTGCTCTGTACGCAGACCGCCAACGACCGTTCGATGCGCCTCGCGGCGAAGCTGGGGTTCACGGAGGTGGAGCGGTTCGAAGAGTTCGGCGCCGAGCAGTGGTTCGGCGTGTGGTCCTCGCTCCCGCCGTCCGATTGAGCTCGTGCTCGACAGCGCGGATACTCGAGGCCATCGATCGGCCGTCGGCCTCGGCGCGCCGCTTGACCGTTGTGCGTGGGCGCGCTGCGGCAGTCGATGAGGTTCGTCGTCTCGTCACGCTGCTGTTCGAAAGACGTCGTTGCATTTCCTCAGTGGACGCCCCGTTGCCCCAACAGGCGAGCGTGTTCCCTCTTCAGATGGGCGAACCCCTGCCGTGCATACGCGGCGAGCTCCTCGCTGGGGAACGGCACCAACGAGAGATGCTGGTCGTATCTGCCCTGCGTCCACCTGGCAGCGGTGATCTCGTAGCCCGAGACATGGGCGCACAGTTGAAGCAAGATCGGCGGCATCTCCGGTTCCGTCAAGAGATCTGCATGCCTGATGACGAGATCGCGCATGGCCTGGATGTTCGGGAGGAACACGGTCGTGACCCACAGCCGCCACTCGGCGAGTTCTTCCTCGGTGGGGGGAGTCTCATGCATGAATGGTGATCTGCCGTCAGGGCGGGCATTGCGCTCCTTGAACGCGTGAAAGCTGCGGCTGTTGGCCTCCGTGAGGGCGAACAGAGGTCCGTAGAAGTCGCTGAGCTGGCGGTTCAGGCGGGCCAGACGTTCTTGGCGCTGTGACAGGCGTAGGCCGTTGAGATAGGTAGCGACATAGCCGACGAACGCCAGTCCGATGGTGACGACCAGTGCGATCATGGAAGGCGATGCTACTGAGCAGTGCCCCCCTCGGTCAGTCGGAGGTGGCAGATGAGGGTTGCGGCGATACCTGCGAAGGCGAGGAAGTCTCGGGCCGGCACATCCGCAATCCACGCCGAGCCAGAAGGCCCTCACCCATTTCAAGATCGGTCAGCCCGCACCTGCATGGCGTGTCCGCAACCCCGTGGTTCAGAACATCGAGCCCACCCGAATCCGCCTGGCGTCCGGTACTGATCATCCGGTGATCGGCACGGCGTGGCCGGTGACCCGTACGCGAGCGTCGTGTGGGCCTGCCTCGACGATCAGGTCGCTCGGCCGTCCCATGTCCTCGCCCTGGCGGATGGCGATCACACCCGCCGGGGGCAACAGGCCGAGCGTACGCAAGTAGCCTCCGAAGGCCGCTGCTGCCGCTCCGGTGGCTGGGTCTTCGACGACGCCGCCGACGGGGAACGGGTCACGCGCGTGGAAGTGATCGTCGCGCTCCCGCCAGACCAGGTGCACCGTCGTCCAGCCGTAGACCTGCATGACACCGGCGAGGGCCTCGAAGTCGTAGTCGAGGTCGGTCAGTCGGCCACGGGAGCCGGCGGCGAGCACCAGATGCTCGTTGCCGGCGAAGGCAACGTGCGGCGGAAGCGCCGGGTCGAGGTCGGCTTTTTCCCACCCCAGGGCCGACAGCGTGGCGTCCACCTCGGCGGCCTGTGCCGGACGGGACCAGGTGGGGACGCTGGTGAGTGTCGCCCGTACAGCACCATGCCCGTCGGCCACGGTCTCCACCTTGATCTCGCCGGCAGGCGTGTCGAAGACCAGAGGACCCGGGCCTATGCGTTCGGCAAGCGCCACCGATACGGCAACGGTGGCGTGCCCGCAGAAGGCGACCTCGGCGCGGGGGCTGAAGTAGCGGAGCGTGAACCGACGGTGCTGTTCGTCGCGCGAGGTGACGAATGCTGTCTCGGAGTACCCCACCTCGCCGGCGACCGCCAGCATGTGCTGCTCGTCGAGTTGTGCGGCGTCGAGAACGACGCCGGCCGGATTTCCCCCGTCGGGGTGGGAGGTGAACGCGGCATAGCGCAGGACATCGGTAACCGTTGAGCGAGTCATGCCCTTACCCTCCCGCCCCAACTGCATTAATGCAAACGATGATTATTGATTGAATCGATCGATGTTCACGATGGCTTGCTAGGGTTCGGTCATGGATACCCGGCTGCTCCAGACCTTCACCGCACTCGCCAGGACGGGAAGCTTCACCGGGGCCGCTGCTGAGCTTCAGCTTGCGCAGTCCACGGTCACGGTGCAGATCAGAGCCCTTGAGAACACACTGCGCACCCGGCTCTTCGATCGACTGGCCCGAGGCGCGATGCTCACCGAGGCCGGGCGACGGTTGCTCACCCTGGCCGAAGAAGTCCTGGAGGCCGAGTCACGGTTGCTCGCGGCGGCCAGCGAGGACGGCCCGGTCAACGGGACAGTAGCGGTGGGCGCGGGCGAAACATTGTGCTCTGCCCATCTGCCAGGTGTGATCGCCGCGCTGCGCCGCCTCCATCCCGATGTGGAAGTGCACCTTCAGGCGTGCAGCACCGCCGCCGCCGTTGAAGGACTGCGAGCAGGAAGACTGGACTGCGCTCTCCTGCTGGAAGAACAGGTGGACTACCCGGACGTCACGGCTGAGCGCATCACCAGCCAGCCCCTGGTCCTGCTGTGCGCCCCCGACCATCCGCTTGCCGGCCGCGAACAGCCGACGACCTGGCAGGAACTGGCGCGGGAGAACTTCTTCCTCCACGAGGAAGGCTGTTCCTACAGCGACTGGCTCGCTCAACGTCTACAGGCGGTCGCTGGTGCCCAGCCCCGGCTGACGCGATTCGGCGGCATCGAAGCCACCCGCGCCTGTGTCACAGCCGGACTCGGCCTGACCGTCCTTCCCCACGCCAACGTAGCCGAATACCTGAGCGATGGCCGTCTCTCGGCAGTTCCGGGCCCCTCGCTCCCCGATGTCCCTGTCTACCTGGCCCGCCACCGCCGCCGTCGGCCCTCCCGCGCAGCGCGCGCCGTCGCAGCCCAGGTGGTACGCCACTTCCATACGTGACGGCGCGTCGGGCTTGCCGACGAGGCCTGGGCCTGAGCTCGGCAGCTGCCGGCGCCGTGCCGACGGAACGTCTGTGTTCCGTAAGAGTTCGATGGTTCCGCGACGGTCAGGCGCCGAGTGGGATGGAGGGCATGAAACTGGGTCTCTTTCCGCCGGTGTTCAGGGGCAGACTGCACGATGCCCGCACGGCGACCTCCATCGGCCGGTGGCTGGGGGTGGCGTTCGCCGTCTGCTTCGTCACCGGACTGGTCAGTCACTTCATGCAACACCCGCCGGGCTGGCTGGCCGACAGAGTTCCGAGCCGGCCGGCGTGGGGTTATCGGCTCACTCAGGGACTCCATGTCGCCTCCGGCATCGCGGCGATCCCGTTGCTGACGGCGAAGCTGTGGACGGTATATCCGCGGTTGTATGAATGGCCGTTGGTGCGGTCGGTCAAGCACGCCTTGGAGCGGCTGTCCGTCGGCGTCCTGGTGGCCGGCGCCGTCTTCGAGCTGGCGACCGGGCTGTTGAACACGGCCCAGTGGTACCCGTGGCCGTTCTCGTTCGTACCCGTGCACTACGCGGTGGCGTGGCTGGTCATCGGGGCGCTGCTGCTGCACATCGCGGCCAAGGCGCCGGAGATCAAGGCGCACTGGGCTCGTCGGTCACCCGGGACCCTCGCCCTGCCCGCGCAGGACGACCCCGACCGGCGCTCGCTGCTGGCAGCGGTGGGCGCTGCCGTCGGTGCCGTCACACTGACCACCGTGGGCCAGTCCTTCACCCCGCTGAAGGACTTCCTCCTGTTCGCGCCCCGCCACCCGGACAAAGGCCCGCAGGCGCTGCCGGTCAACCGGACTGCCGAAGCCGCGGGGGTCGGCGGGATCACTGCCGTGGAGTACCGCCTGGTGGTGGCCGGCCCGCAGACGTACACCCTGACCCTGGACGAGCTGCGCGCCCTGCCACAGTACGAGGTCGAGCTGCCGATCGCCTGTGTGGAGGGCTGGAGCAAGTCGGCGCGCTGGACCGGCGTACGAGTCAGGGATCTGCTGGAACGTGCGGGGGCGCCGGAGCATGCGCGGGTGCGGGTGGTGTCGTTGCAGTCGAGGGGCGGTTACCGGGTGTCGGAGATGGGGCCCGAGCACGCCCGCGACCCGCTGACCCTGCTGGCCCTGCGCCTCAACGGCGAGGAACTCGACCCGGACCACGGTTACCCGGCGCGGCTCATCGCTCCCAATCGGCCGGGCGTTCTGCAGACCAAGTGGGTCGGCCGACTGGAGATGCCGGCATGAAGGCATTGCGCATGATCGCGGGTACGGCGGGTGTGGCACTGATGGGGGTCGGGGTGTTCCGGCTGATGGACGTCCACGACTTGGCGGATGTGCTGGTGTGGCTGGGCGGGGCGGTCGTCCTGCACGATGTGGTGATCGCCCCGGCCGTGCTGCTGGTCGGGCTGCTGCTGGTGCGCGGCGCCGCGCGCGGACCGGTCCGCGGGGCCCTGCTGGTCACGGGTGCGTTGACGACGGTGGCGTTGCCCGTGCTGCTACGGCCGGGCAGGCCGGCCAACTCGTCGGTGCTGCCGTTGGACTATCCGCGCAACTGGCTGATCGCACTGGTGGCCGTGGCCATAGTGACGGCGCTCTGGCTGGCCGTGCGTGGGTGCCGGCGCGGTCGCCGACGGCCTGGTGGGTGACTTCCCTGGTCCGGACGACGGACGAACGGTCTTACGGGTGCCTTACGCGGTGCGGGCGGGCGCGACGGACCGCCGGGCGGCGGCCTGCGTGACCGGATGCGCGGGCGTGTCGACCCTGCTCGCCTTCGCTGTGGCCTTCGCCCTCCTGACGGTTTCGGCGTGCCGGCCCGCCGAGGACGCGCGGGAGCCGGGAAGGCTTACGAACCCCTGACATGCTTGCACCGAGCGACCCGCCGCCAGGTGAACCGCATTACGGTCGGTGGCATGTTGATCCTGGTCACCGGCGGTGCGGGTTTCATCGGCTCGCACATCGTCACCGCCCTCATCGACGGGGGGCATGAGGTGCGCGTCCTCGACGCGCTGCTGCCCGCCGCCCACCGCACGCTCCCGCCGATCCCCGACGGGGTGGACTGGCGGCATGCCGACGTCCGTGACGGGGAGGCGGTGGCCGGCGCGCTGCGAGGCGTCGACGCGGTGTGTCACCAGGCCGCGATGGTCGGTCTCGGCAAGGACTTCACCGACGCTCCGGACTACGTGGGCTGCAACGACCTCGGCACCGCCGTGCTCCTTGCCGGTATGGCCGAAACCGGCGTGAGGCGCCTGCTGCTGGCCGGTTCCATGGTGGTCTACGGCGAGGGACGGTACGAGTGCTCGCGGCACGGTGTCGTACGACCCGGGCCGCGCCGGGTGGCGGACCTGGAAGCGGCAGGCTTCGAGCCCCCGTGCCCGCACTGCGGTGAGCCACTGGCCGCGGGCCTGGTGGGCGAGGACGCCCCGGCCGATCCACGCAACGTGTACGCGGCCACGAAGCTGGCGCAGGAGCACCTGGCCGCCGCGTGGGCGCGGGCGACCGGCGGGCGCGTCGCCGCGCTTCGCTACCACAACGTGTACGGCCCGGGCATGCCGCGGGACACTCCCTATGCGGGTGTCGCCTCCCTGTTCCGGTCGGCGCTCGCGCGTGGCGAGGCCCCGCGTGTCTTCGAGGACGGCGGGCAACGGCGGGACTTCGTCCATGTTCGGGACGTAGCCGGCGCCAACCTCGCGGCGCTGGTCGGTGTGGAGGGTCTGCCGGAGGGCGGCTTGCGGGCGTACAACGTCGGCAGTGGAGAGCCGCACACCGTGGGTGAGATGGCCGCAGCGCTGGCCGAGGCGCACGGGGGACCGACACCGGTTGTCACGGGGGAGTACCGGCTCGGCGACGTCCGCCACATCACCGCCTCCTCGCAGCGGATGCGCGACGAGCTGGACTGGAAGCCGCAGGTCGGCTTCGCGGAAGGCATGGCGGAGTTCGCGGCGGCGCCCCTGCGGGCCGGGTGAGTTCGTCCGGTTCCCGGTTGACCGCGCCGGGACCGCGCCGGGACCGGACCGGGACCGGACCGGGCTTCTCCCGCCGGGCCGTCCTGCTCCCTCGTCGTCCTCAGACCGCTGCGGGCAGGTGCACCTCGAACCGGCAGCCGCCCGGAACGTTGCACACCGTCGCGCGTCCCTGGTGGGCCTCCACGATGCCGCGCACGATGGCCAGGCCGAGCCCCGCGCCGGCCGGCGGGGTGCGGGCGTCAGTGCCGCGCCAGCCGGTGTCGAAGACGCGGGGCAGGTCCTCCGGCGGGATGCCGCCGCAGCCGTCCGTCACCGACAGCACGACCCTGTCGGCCTCACGGCGGGCCGACACGGCGACCGTGCCGTCGGCGGGCGTCCGGCGGATCGCGTTGACCAGCAGGTTGGCAAGGACACGGGACATCTCGCGGCCGTCGACTTCCACCGGCACGGGTTCGACTCCGTCGCCCACGAGCCGTACTCCGTGTTCCTCGGCCAGCGCGTCGACGCCGGCGATGGCGTCGCCGACGAGGTCGTAGACCGACATCCGGGCGGGGGACAGAGCGAGCACGCCTGCCTGGATGCGGGAGAGTTCGAACAGGTCGCTGACCATGGCGCTCATACGGCCGACCTCCGCGCGGATGCGGGTGTGGTAGTCGCGGGGATCGTCGACCATGCCGTCCTCGAGGGCCTCGGTCATCGCCTGCAGACCGGCCAGCGGGGTGCGCAGGTCGTGGGAGATCCAGGCGACGAGTTCGCGCCGGGAGGCTTCCAGGGTCCGTTCCCGTTCCCGGGAGGCGGCGAGCTTGGCGCTGGTAGCAGCCAACTGGCGGCTGAGGTGGGCGAGTTCGGCGGTGGGCGCGAGGGTGGGCGGGGTGAAGCTGCCGTCTTCTCCCAGGGCGCGGGTGGCCTCGGCCAGCTCCCGGCTGCCCTTCACGACGCTGCGGCCCAGGATGAGCGTCACGACGAGCGAGACGACCGCTGCCATGGCGCACACCATCGTCACCACCCACAGGTCATGGTCGGACAGGAACATCGCCCAGGACACCAGCATGGTTCCGGCGAGCATGGCCGCCACCGTGACGGCGGCGACCACGGCCAGGGAGACGGCGACGGACCGGTCGCGCAGCGCCCGCAGGGCTGCCGCCCCCAGCAGTCCGGAGCCCCCCGCGCCGATCGCCGCGTACAGCGCGATGAGGAGCGTGTCACCGATCATGGCCGACACCGGCTTCCTGTGACCGGGGAGGGTCGAAGCGGTAGCCGACGCCCCAGACCGTGCTGATGAGACGAGGGTGGGCCGGGTCGTCCTCGATCTTCTCGCGCAGTCGCCGCACATGCACGGTGACGGTCGACAGGTCGCCGAACTCCCAGCCCCAGACCCGCTGCATCAGCTGCTCCCGGCTCGTGGCCTGCCCGGGGTGCCGGATGAAGAACTCCAACAGGTCGAACTCGCGGATGGTCAAGGCCAGTTCGGAGCCGTCACGGGTGGCGCGCCGGGCCGTGGGGTCCAGGGCGAGCGGGCCGGCCCGCAGCCAAGGCTCGGCCGCCTCGGGCCGGAGGGCCGTCGACGCACCGGCCCGGCGGAGCACCGACTGCACCCGCAACACCAGTTCCCGGGGGCTGAACGGTTTGGTCACGTAGTCGTCCGCGCCGACCTCCAGGCCGAGGATGCGGTCCTCCTCCTCGCCTCGCGCGGTCAGCATGATGACCGGGAGGGGGCCTGCCGTACGGATGCGGCGGCAGACCTCCAAGCCGTCCATGCCGGGCAGCATCAGGTCCAGCACCACCAGGTCGGGCTGGCGGGAGGCGGCCTGAGCCACGGCAGCCGCGCCGTCGGAGGCCACGTCGACGGCGAAGCCCGCCCGGTCCAGATATCCCGCGACGACCTCGGAGACGGTCGGGTCGTCGTCCACCACAAGTACGCGTTTCACCCGACCGAGTCTCGCACCGGGATTCCACCGCGGACCGACGCACCCAACGACGTCAGCGATCCGTAAGGAGACGACATCCCTTATGTCCGTTCTGCGTCCGTAGGGTGACTGAGGTGATCGAGACATCCCCCTCTTCCGTGGACGTCGTGCTGCCCTGCCTCGATGAAGCCGAGGCCCTGCCGTGGGTGCTGGAGCGGATCCCGTCCGGCTGGCGCGCGATCGTCGTCGACAACGGATCCACCGACGGTTCCCCGGACATCGCCCAGGACCTGGGTGCGCACGTGGTCAGCGAGCCGAGGCGCGGCTTCGGCGCCGCCTGCCACGCGGGCCTCACCGCCGCCACGGCCGACGTGGTCTGCTTCTGCGACTGCGACGCCTCCCTCGACCCCGGCCTGCTGCCGACCGTCGCCGGCCCCGTCCTCGACGGCGCGGCCGACCTGGTCCTGGGCCGTCGCCGCCCCACCGCCCGCGGTGCCTGGCCCGTACACGCCCGGCTGGCAAATCTGCAGCTGGCCCGCCTCGTCCGCCGCCGCACCGGCCTACGCCTGCACGATCTGGGCCCGATGCGTGCCGCCCGCCGGGAGGCGCTACTGGCCCTGGGCCTGACCGACCGGCGCTCCGGCTATCCGTTGCAGATGGTCGTCCGTGCCGCCGACGCCGGCTGGCGGGTGGCGGAGACCGGCGTGCCCTACCGACCTCGTACGGGCCGTTCGAAGGTCACCGGCACCTGGCGCGGCACCTGGCAGACCGTGCGCGACATGCGTGCCGTCCTGGCCGAGCGGCCATCTGCGGCCCCGGCCGACGGCGCCGGCATCGCGGGAGGCGTCCGATGAACTCCCAGCGTGAGACCGCGGGTTCGGACACCCTGCTGGTCATTGCCAAGGAGCCGGTGCCCGGGCGCGTCAAGACCCGCCTCACCCCGCCCTACACCCCGCGGGAGGCGGCTGCCCTGGCCGAGGCCGCTCTGACCGACACGCTCACCATGATGCTCCAGGTCCCCGCCCGACGCCGGGTGCTGGTCCTCGACGGAGCTCCTGGTCCGTGGCTGCCACCCGGCTTCGAGGTCGTGCCCCAGGCGTCCGGTGGCCTCGACGAGCGGATCGCCGCCGCCTTCACCCTCTGCGACGGACCTTCGCTGCTGGTCGGCATGGACACTCCGCAGCTCACTCCGCGCCTGCTGACCGACGTCGGCCGCGACGGGCACGACGCCTGGTTCGGCCCGGCGACCGACGGCGGATTCTGGGCTCTGGGCTTCGCCGATCCCGGCCGCGACGGTGTCCTGGTGCGGGGCGTACCGATGTCCACTGACCGTACCGGGGCCATCCAGCGTCGCAGGCTCACTGAGGCGGGACTGACGGTCGGCGAACTCCCGCTGCTGCGGGACGTGGACACCGCCGCCGACGCCGCCTCGGTGGCCGCCTGCTGCCCGCCCGGATCCCGGTTCGCCGCCACCCTTGCCTCGCTCGCGGAGAGCGTCCGGTGAGCGGCACATCCCACGGAACGCGCACTGGCGGCACCGCAGGGACGGAACTGGTGGAGCGAAGCGCATCAGAAGAGAACGTCCTGCACGTCACGCTGCCATCCCAGCCCCAAGCCCCCCTGCAGCGCGCTGATCGGCCGGCGCCCGTCGAGCCGGGGGAGCCCTGGACGGACGACCCCTACGACCGTGCCCTGCGTGTCGGCCGCGGCCCGTTGTATCTGCGCCGCATGACACCGCCCACCGAGGTGGTGGCCGAGCTGCTGCCGCTGGACGTGGAGCGCTTCTGCGCCGCGCCCGACGCCGCTGACACAGCCGTACTGCACCGTTGCACCGGGCCCGTCCTGGACGTCGGCTGCGGGCCGGGACGTCTCGTGGCCGCCCTGGCCGCCCGGGGCGTACCCGTGCTCGGAGTGGACATCAGTCCGGCCGCCGTCGCGCGGACCCGCCACCGAGGCGGAACCGCCCTGCAACGGTCCGTCTTCGACCGACTGCCGAGAGAGGGCCGCTGGGGGACGGCCTTGTTGATGGACGGCAACGTCGGCATCGGCGGCGACCCGGCGGCGCTGCTCGCCCGCCTGCGCCGACTGCTCCGCCCCGGTGGGCGCCTGCTGGCCGAAGTCGCCCCGCAGGACGTGGACGAACGTCTCACCGTCCGCGTCGAGGACGCCCACGGCCGGCACGGACGCCCCTTTCCCTGGGCCCGCCTCGGCGCCACGGCCCTGCTGCACGCCGCCGACGCCACCGCGTGGATCCTCACCGGCCGGTGGACAACCGGCAACCGCACCTTCCTGGAACTCCATCGCCCCCACCCGGGGGCCGACGCCACCCACGCCATGCCCCAGGGAGGGCCGGACCGCCCATGACCGACACTGCCGCCCCGCACCGCCACGACCCCGGGCGCTCCGTTGCGCCCCCGCCCCCGCGTCCCACCGCGCGAGCGACACCACCCAGGGCCCGGATCCGAATCTCCGCCACCGCGGTCCTGCTTGCCGCCCTGACGGCCATTGTCGTCAACACCCTCCGTGCAGGGGACAGTCACAGCGCCCCTGGTCGCCTGCTCGGCGGATACGCCGTCGCCTGGGCCCTGTTCGCCGCAGCCGCATGGACCGTGCGCAAGGTCCCGGCCCGCGCCGCGACCGTCCTCGTCCTGACAGGTTCGGCCGCACTCGCCCTGGCCGGGCTCACCGCGCAGCCGCGCACCAGCGACGACATGTACCGCTACGCCTGGGACGGCCGTGTGCAGGCAGCCGGTATCTCCCCGTATGCCTACCCGCCCGCCGCACCTGAACTCGCACGCCTGCACGACCACTGGCTGTTCCCCACCCAAGAAGCCTGCAAGGGATGGGGGCTCACCCACACCAGCAGCGGCCTCTGCGTGCGCATCAACCGGCCCACCGTCCCCACCATCTACCCGCCCGTCGCCGAGGCCTGGTACCTCGCCGTCCACACGCTGTCCCCGCCGGACAGCCGCCACAAGCCACTGCAAGTGGCAGGCGCCGTCCTGGCCTTCGGCACGACCCTCGCCCTGCTCCGCGTCCCGCGCCGTCGAGCCGACCCGCAGGGAGCCCCGGCCCGGGCCGCGCTGTGGGCCTGGTGTCCGGCCATCGCCCTGGAGGCGGTCAACAACGCCCACATCGACACCCTCGGCGCTCTCCTCGTCGTGCTCGCGCTCGGCACCGCCACCACCGGGACCCGCCGTGGCGCATTGCTCGGCGCGGCGATCGCCGTCAAACTCCTCCCCGTCCTCGCCCTGCCCGGCGCCTTGTCCGGGCAACGCAGGCCCGCCACGGTCCTGCGCGTCGTCGCAGCCGCCGTCGCAGCCACCGCCCTCGCCTACCTGCCCTACGTCATCACCTCCGGCGCGCAAGTCCTGGGCTACCTGCCCGGCTACCTCCACGAGGAGGGCTACGAGCCCGGCCACGTACGCCGCTTCGCGCTGCTGCGACTGCTGCTGCCGGACGCCGCCGCAGGAGTGACCGCAGCCGCACTTGTGGCGCTCATCGGCCTGTACGTGTGGTGGCGCGGGGACCCTGCCCGCCCGTGGCGCGGCGCGCTGCTGCTCACCGGCACCGCCCTGCTCCTCTTCTCCCCGAGCTATCCCTGGTACTCCCTGCTCGTGATCGCTCTTGTGGCCATGGACGGCCGCTGGGAGTGGCTGACGGTGACCCTCGCCGGCACCGCCCTCTACCTCGCCGGCCGGCTCCTGCCCGGATTCCCCCTCCAGGCATGGGCCTACGGCACCGCGGCATTCGTGATCGCCGCCGGGGCGTGTCTGCGCCACGGCCGTGCACGCGAAATCCTGCGGCCCCACGTCAGCAACCGGCGCTTGGGCGGCGAGCGGACCTGACGGTGCGGCCACGGACGACACTCTCATCCGGGGCCTCCCCACCGACAACCGGTGCCGAGCAGGACGCATGGCGCTGCTCCTCATCGTGCGGCACCGCCCCGGAACGAGTGTGGACACGCCGCGGCGAGCCGGACGCCCTCCGCACGCCCGGCGAGTGAGGCGACGGGAGACGAGGTGCTCTTCCGGTGTCCCTGCTGCCGTTGGCCGACGCCACAGTGGACGGAAGGCCCCCGCGCCGGTCAGCAGTCGTCCGACCCGCGGGCGGAAACCGGCGGACGGAAGCACGCATACATGCAGCAGCACGCGTCCACTCCGGACAGCCGGTATCTCACCGCCGCCCGGCAGCGGTTCCATGAAGGCGGCTTCCCGGATGACGCAGTTGGTTCCAGCGCCCGCTGTGAGAGTGGCGATACCTGAGCATGCCGGTGGCGGTCTGAGCACCCGGATGGCGGCACAAGCTGTGACCCGGGCATTCCGCCTGCGTTGTCCAGCCGTGCCGGGTCCCCGCTCAACTCCACCTGCCTCGGCCGCCACCCCCGGGACGCCGGTATGGCGAGCGTTCGCGCCATCGGCGCCGCCGAAGCCCGAACCACCACCCACCGACCGAGATGCCGCGGAGGGAAGTCAGCATGACGACGGAGCCTTTGACCGACTGGTCGCAGGACCACCGAGAGCAGCACTTCCACAGTGTGATCGGCGGCGGCTGGCTTCGCATGCCCCCGCCCATGCTGGGGCTGTTGCTGGCGGCCCTCACCGGTAGGGGGAGGCCCTTGACGCGGGAGGAACTGCGCCCATTCCTACGCAGCAGCGTCAACCCCTCCGGTGACTGGCAGGCCTCCTGTTGGGAAGACGGAGACGAGCGTGAGGGGAAGGACTTGACGGATCTACGGGCAGCTCAGGCGGCCACTTCGACCCGCTACGCGGCTCACTACGGGTTGCCGCCGCTGTCCACGCTCAACGACATGCTGACCCTCATGATCGCCGCCGGGCTCGTTCACGAAATCCCCGACGCGGACGGTCACACTCGCCTGTACCCCGCGTTTCCGCTGCCGGCCCCTCACGAGGTCTTCCCCCTGGACGACAAGGAGTTGAGCGCGCAGCAAGCGCTGCGCCGCCACCATGCCTATGGGGGCGATTCCTCCCGGATCATCGCCTTGTTCGATCCAACGGGCCTGCGACACCAGGAGATCACTACGAATCTCGACCGCCTGGCACACGTGATCGACGGCCATGCGCACGATGCCCGCCAAGCGGTCCTTCTCCTCCTCGAGGGACCAGACTTCACGGCCACCACAAACATCTCTGAGGTCGCCCCGCACAAGGTCTTCCAGCTGCGCTGCGACTGGGACACATTCCACGCCCACCGCATCCGACGCGGGCGGCAGGGACGGATCGCGGCCACCGTCCCCACGGACGGAAATGACAGCACCTGAGAGAGGACGCCACCGCGACCGGTGGTGAAGGACGAGAACGGGGCGCTGCCTCGCCGCTGCGCCCGCCGAGGGGAACGGCAGCAGATCCGAAGGGGGCGCCGTAGGACGGTGGCTGCGGACGGCACCTACGATTAGGCTTGCGGTAAGCGATCGCTCAGCCGACTCGGCGCAGGACGGCCGAGCGCCAGCAGAGAGGCCGGGAACCTCGTGCCAGTCATCGATGCCTGGATGCAGCACCCCACGCTCTGTCACTCCAACCACGAGATGTTCGAGTCGTTGCGCAGGTGGACGGGGCTGGGGGTGCTGGAGGAGCCGTTGCCGGTGAAGGCCACCGTGGCCGCGATGGCCGCGGCCGATGTCGAGATCGGACTGTCGGCGGCCTGGTACGGCCCCCAAGGGCCGCTCATCAGCAACGACGAGTTGGCCGAGTTCGTCGCCCAGTCCGACGGGCGGCTGCGAGGGGTGGCCGGCGCGGATCTCACCCGGCCGGTCCAGGCCGTACGCGAACTGCGCCGCGCGGTGCGGGAACTCGGCTTCGTGGCTCTGCGGATCGTGCCCTGGCTGTGGCAGCTCCCGCCCACCGACCGCCTGTACTACCCGCTGTACGCCGCCTGCGTCGACCTCGGCATCCCCTTCTGCACCCAGGTCGGCCACACCGGCCCGCTGCGCCCGTCCGAGACCGGCCGTCCCATCCCCTACATCGACCAGGTCGCGCTCGACTTTCCCGAATTGACCATCGTGTGCGGACACATCGGCTACCCCTGGACCACCGAGATGATTGCAGTGGCCGACAAGCATGCCAACGTCTACATCGACACCAGCGCCTACACCACCCGCCGCTACCCCCGCGAGCTGGTCGACTACCTGCGCGGCCGAGGCCGCCGGAAGGTGCTGTTCGGCAGCAACTATCCCATGATCACCCCGGGCCGGGCACTGGAGCACATCGGCGAACTGGGCCTTGACGAGGAGGCAACCGAGCTGTTCCTGTCCGGCAACGCCCGACGGGTCTTCAGCCTCTGATCAACGCCTCGCGCAGTGGCCCCGGCGGTCGGTGGTCTGAGCCACGGCCCGTGGGTCGTCATTTCGTGGCTCCCTGAGCGAAGCCGTTGCAGATGTGGCGCTGAACGAACAGGAAGACGCCGGCGACCGGACCACCGCCCTGTCCGAGCCAGGCCTGAGCTGACCGGCTCGGTCGGGCGGCGATGCCACCGCAGTGGTCGATCTCTGCTTCAGGACGCCGCCTTGCAGAAGAACCGAATCCGGAGCGCTTCGACAGCTGCGGTACCGCCCTGACGGAACGTCAGGCCAGTGCCGCCAACTCGGCGTTGGCGCGCTCGGTGACCAGGGCGAGGACGCGGCCGGCGGCGGCGAGGTCCTCGGCGGGTATTCCGCCCCAGATGCGGGCCGAGATGGGGGCGGTCTCCGCGCCGACGGCGGCGGTCAGCTCGCGGCCTGCGTCCGTGGGGTGAACGTGCGCGCCGTCCTCGACGAGCAGCTGCTTGGTCAGCAGTTCGTCGAGCGTGGCGCGGATGTCGGCCGCATCGGCCTTGAGGGAGCCTCGGACCTGGGTGACGAGATCGCCCGGCGTCTGCGGGGCGTCGGCGGTGATGGCGGCACGCAGGATGATCTGTTGCTGGAACGTGATGCCGTGCCGGGCCAGGACGTGCTCCAGTACGCCGCGGGCGGCGTAGTGGGCCAGGCCGAGGGCGCGGGCGTCGGCGACGGGTGCGGTGGTGGTCATGGTGTTCCCCCCTGAGTGGTCTCGTCGATCGATAGGGATGGAGCGAGAGGTGCGTCGAGCAGGGCCGTCAGCTCGTGGGTGAACGCGCGCGTCCGCGGGGCGTCGACGCCACCGAGCGGCTCCAGCAACTGCTGAAGCAGTTCCTGGACCACCGCGATGGCCTGCCGCGTGACGGCCTGGCCCTGCTCGGTGAGGGAAAGCTGTACGGCGCGCGGATCGCGAGGGTCGCGGGTGCGCTCGATCAGGCCGGCCGACTCCAGGGCACGCGCCAGCTTCGAGACGTACAGCGCCTCAAGGCCGGTGTGGTCGGCGAGTCGGCGCTGACTGGGCCGCTCGCCGGTGCGCTGCATGCCGTGCAGCGACGCGACCAGCGAGTACTGCGCGTGGGTGAGGCCCAGCGGAGCCACCGCGCGATCGACCGCGACGCGCCACTTGTTGGCGAGCCGCCACACCAGGAAACCAGGCGTGGGACCCGGTGAACCCTTGCTCATGGCGGATAGATTACATGGCTACTATATCCATGGCTAGTATCAGATCGGCGGTTCAGCGGTCCGGGCCCAGCCGCCTGACCCCGCCACCGCCCAGCGCCCACCTCGGCACCGCTCCGCGACGGTGGTGAACTGCTCCAGCACAGCGGGCCGTTCTCGCCTTCGGGAGCCTGGTGTCGAACAGCGGGAGGGCGGCGTATCAGGAGCCGGCAGAAGGGACGTTTGTTCAAGCGCAGATGGTGCACCCGTTGAGCTAACAGAATCTTTATTCGACCAAGCGGAGACGTTCATGGGTATCATCGCGTGGATCATCATCGGGCTGCTCGCCGGAGCCATCGCCAAGGCCCTTATGCCGGGTAAGGATCCCGGCGGAATCATCGTCACCATGCTCATCGGCATCGTCGGTGGTCTGCTCGGGGGCTGGCTCGGCAAGGTCATCTTCGGAGTCGACTCCATCGACGGGTTCTTCGACCTCTCCACTTGGGTCGCTGCGATTGTCGGTTCCCTGATCCTGCTTGCCCTGTACCGCCTCGTCACCGGTAACCGACGCTCGCACCGTCACGCGTGACCGGCTCATAGCCTCATGCACCTGGACGGCTCTCTCCCATTCGTGGGATGGGAGCCGTCGGTGCGTCTGCCCGGGGCCTCTGCAGCCCTGCATCCGCCCCCCGGTGGTTGGCGGAGCGGTTCCTCGACAGCTCCACTCCACAGCGCTGTGACGTGTCCTGGCCCACCGCCAAGCGGTGGGCCACGGCGGCTTCTTGCCTCGCACGCAGGTCACGGCCGGAAGTCAGGCAGTTGCCGGGGCACTTGCCTCACCAGCCTCACCAGGTCGGCCGTGGGCTTCCAGGGGCCGAGCTGACGGTACCGACCACGGCGCCGGTCGTCAGGTCGTCCTGTGCATCGTCGGCGGTCAGCCGCGCACGTGCAGTGCGAAACCCGTGCGGCCCGCGGGCTCCAGACCCTCCTTCAGGTGCAGCGAGGGGATCTCGTAATCGCCGAAGTTCTGTGGCCGGAACGGGATCGGCTCGGTCGACTCCAAGGTGAGCAGACGCTGCTCCCAGGCCTTGGCGATGTCCGGGTAGTCCTCGCTGGTCATCCGGTCGGCGCCGTACAACACGAACGGCGGCAGCACCTCGATGCCCGGGTAGTAGAGGATGCCGTGGTGGATCGGGAACAGCTGATCGTCGATGGGGCCGTTGATCCCCCGAGCGGCATAATGCGACTCCGGGCCGCCGGCGGTCACCGACAGCAGAGCCTTCCTGCCCGCGAGGGTGCCTTCACCGAAGCGCTCGCCGTACTTGGTGTCGCTGTGCTCGCCGACGCCGTACGCGAAGTGATAGGTGAACACCCGGTCCACCCAGCCTTTGAGGATCGCGGGCATCGTGTACCACCACAGCGGGAACTGGAAGATGATCGTGTCGGCCCACAGCAGCTTCTCCTGCTCGGCGAGGACGTCCGGAGTGAGCGTCCCTGCGTCGAAGGCCCGGCCCGAGTCCCGGGCGACCTTCAGCCGACTTGATGCGTTCGGGCCGTAGTCCGCGGCGTCCACGACCGCCTTCCAGTTCATCGCGTACAGATCGCTCACCCGTACCTCGTGCCCGGCGGTCTCCAATGTGGACACCGCGAGGTCCTTCAACGAGCCGTTGAGCGACTTCGGCTCCGGGTGGGCGTAGACGATCAGCGTCTTCATGGGAACTCCTTCGGATCGGGTGCCTTCGATCCTGGGCGCCGCGGCGCCCGGCGTTCAGGGGCTCCTCTTCCGTCGGACGGGACTTCCTGGTAATGGCAGGACCACCTTCACGGGCGCCGCCGAAGCCATACTGGGGACATGGACGATCTTGCGACCTTCCTCCGGACCCGGCGTTCCCGGGTCGACCCTGCGGTCGTCGGCATCCCCACAGACAGCCGCCGCCGGGTCGAAGGGCTGCGCCGCGAAGAGGTCGCGCATCTGTCCGGAGTCAGCGTCGACTACTACGTACGCCTGGAACAGGGCCGCGCGACCCAGCCCTCCGAGCAGGTCCTTGACGCGCTCTCCCGCGTCCTCGGCCTCGACGAGACCGAACGCGGGCACCTCTACCGGCTCGCCCGGCAGCGCCGCCGCCGCGCGAAGGCGCCGGGCGGGCGGGTCCGGCCGGAACTGCTGCGCGTCCTGGACCTGGTCGCCGACGCACCCGCGCTGATCATGGACCACCGCATGGACGTGCTCGCCGGGAACCGCCTCGCCGGGCTCCTCTACGGCCGGCCGATGCCGGGCCTGAACACCGCCCGGCACATCTTCCTGGAGGAGGCCGAGCGCGGCCTTTACGCGGACTGGGAGAACTGCACCCTCGACGTGGTCGGGCACTTGCGCCTGGCCGCCGGCAAGTACCCCGAGGACCCTCGACTGGCCTCGCTCATCGGCGAGCTGGCGATGGGCAGCGAACGCTTCCGCCGCCTCTGGGCCCGCGCGGACGTGCGCGCCCGCACACATGGACGCAAGGCGTACCGGCACCCGCTGGTCGGACTGCTGGAACTGCACCAGGAGAACTTCGCGCTGCCGGACGAATCGGGCATGGAGCTGCTGGTGCTGTCCGCGGCTCCCGGCAGCCCCGCCGAGGACGGGCTGCGCTTGCTCGCGGGCCTGGGCGCGGACAGCGGTGACGCACATCCCGCGGCATCGCGCTGACGACGGCACTGCCCTGCCCCCGGTGGATCCGAGTACCAGCACCGCTGGTCGACATTCATGGTCAAGAATCCCGCCGAATCGGCTACAGGTCGCCGCCCCCAGTGAAACCGGGCCGTTGGATCACTGTCCTGGCCGAGGCAGGCGCAGCGGCTGCTCGCATGCCAGGCGTTCCGGTCCGATGGCCGGTGAGCCGCGCCGGGTTGCTCGATTCTTCGGCTGGGGGCAGCGTGGTCGGTATCGGTCAGTTGTCCTGGGAGGAGTGCGCTGTGGCCATGGTCTCCCATGGGGCGTCGCGGACGATGTGGCCGCGGCTGCGGGTCGCCGACTGGACAGAGACCCGGGACACACTGCACATGTGGACCCAGATCGTCGGCAAGATCCGGCTGGCGCACGCGCCCCTGGTCAATCACTGGTGGCAGGTCACCCTGTACGTCAGCCCGCGCGGCCTGACCACATCGGCGATCCCCTACCGCTCAGGGGTCTTCGACATCGAGTTCGACTTCCTCGACCATCAGCTGTGTGTCCGCAGCAGCGACGGCGCCAACCGCAGCGTGGCCCTGGAGCGGAGACCGGTGGCCGACTTTTACCGCGAGACGATGCACGCCCTGGGTGAGCTGGGCATTGAGACAAAGATCCAGGCGTCTCCGAACGAGGTGGACCCGGCGATCCCCTTCGATGAGGACTACCAGCACGCTTCCTACGACCCGAGCGCCGCCCAGCTCTTCTGGCAGCAGTTGCTGCAGGCAAATCGGGTGCTGGGGGAGTTCCGCTCGTACTTCGTCGGCAAGGTCAGCCCGGTGCACTTCTTCTGGGGTGCCATGGACCTGGCCTGCACGAGGTTCTCAGGACGGGCTGCCCCGCCGCACCCTGGCGGCGCCCCGAACTGCGGTGACTGGGTGATGGCGGAAGGCTACTCCCGCGAGCTGAGCAGCTGTGGGTTCTGGCCCGGCGGCGGTGAAGAGGGGGCCTTCTACTCGTACGCCTATCCCGAACCGGATGGCTTCGCCTCGCAGCCGGTCACCCCGGCCGACGCGTTCTACAGCCGTGACCACGGTCAGTTCCTTCTCCCGTACGAGGCGGTGCGTACCGCAGCCGACCCGGACCGGGCACTGGCCGGTTTCCTGCACACGACCTACAAGGCTGCTGCCGAACGCGGCGGCTGGGACCGGGCGGCCCTTGAAGAGGACCCGAACAGGTGGCGACAGCACCGTGGATCATCACCCACAGTGAGCGTACATGACGATCCGCAATGACCTGGCGGCAGCGGTGGACCGGCCCAGAGGTGGGGCCGTCCGGTGGCGGGGCGCTTCGCGGGGACCGGCAGCCATGGGCGTTGGCCTCACCACCTGCTGCACGGACGGTCCCACGCGGGAAAGTCCGCCGGCATGGCACGCCAGACGATGCCGCCCGCGATCAGGCGGCGGATGGCGTTGATCATCTCCCGGTGGCAGTAACCTTCCGGCTGCTCGCCCCTGCCCTCCAGCCATCCCGGCACGGGCAGCGAGTTGCGGATCTCGGCCCACTCGGCGTCGGTCATGTCCGACGGGTAGCGTCGCACACGCAGCGGACGGTCGGCCGCATTGCCGTACACGTGCGCGAGGCAACCACACCACGTGCCAAGCAAGTTGGGCGACAAGGGCGCCGAAACGCAAGCCTGCGGCACAGGGCCTCCTGACGCTCGAAGGACTTCAGCAATCTGGCACGCAACCGTCCAGCGGCTGGCAGACGCCGCGATCCCAGAAGCCCTGTTCCAGGGGCAGTGGCAGAACCGAAGAACCGAACCGGCGTTGACCTCAAGTTGAGTTGAGGTCCTATGGTCGGTCTTCGTCGATCCAGCTCAGTGCAAAGTTGGAGGTACTGGCCATGGAGTACTCGCACAGTGACGCCGAACTGATCCAGCAGCCCATCGGCTACTGGACTTGGGCGGCCTACAAGGCCACCGTCACCCGCACCCGGGCCGCCCTCGCGGAGATCGGCCTTACCCAACCGCAGTGGTGGGTCCTCGCGCAGGTCGCGCGCGCCGACACCGTCAAGACCCGCGACGAGGTGTCCAGCCTCCTCCGGAACTACCTCGACACGGGTTCGGCAACCATGGAGTCAGAGATCGACAGGACCATCGCCCAGGGCTGGATCACCGAGGACGTCGACGGACGCCTGGGCATCACGGCCGAGGGCAGGGCGTTCTACGACAAAGCCGCAGCCCTTCAGGACGAACTGTGGGCGGAACGGCATGCGGGCATCTCTGACGAGGAGTACCTGACCACCCTGAAAGTGCTGCAGCGATTCATCCACAACACGGGCGGGCAGGCCTGGCACCACTAGGGCGTGTGTCGAATGTGCTGGTCACAGCCACTCGTTGAGGGCTGCGATCGGCACGGTCGCCTCGTAGCGGGACGGCGAGCTCGTATCTCGTGGCGACCGCGCGGTGGCGCTTGGGCCGATTGATGCCGCATTCGCTCGCGGTTGGGCGCGGGCGGCGACCTCGGGCACCACCCCGCCGCACCGAGCGTGCTCGTCCATGCTCGACTTGCGAGCGGTGCTCGCGGCGCTTTCGCATCATGGCCAGGCAGGGAAGCTCTCGACTCATCAGAACCACGCCCGGCCTCTACTCACTAGAGTCAGGGGCCTTGGAGAGTCGAGGGGGAGCTTCGTGACCTTAGCTGTGGGTTTCTTCGATCTGTTCACCTATGGGATACCAGGAGCACTGCATCTATCTTTGATCATTTACGTGCTCGCACGCTTGCAGATCATCGATCTCACCAGTCTGGCCTCAGCGCCGTCGGCACTACAAGTAGTCGGAGTCGGCGTTGGCAGTTACCTGTTGGGGCATCTCGCCTATCCGCTGAGTGCCCTCCTGGACAAGGTGGCACCGCGTTGGAACTGGAGTATCGAGGACGCTCGTCTCGATTTCGTGGCCAGAGTGCCCGAGTCCCGGGACCGAGCCTTCGTGCGCGCTGACACATCTCTGCTGTTGGCTGCGGTGGAACTCCACAACAAGGAGGCAGCGGGCGAGATCACTCGGCTTCAAGGCGTCGCGTTGATGCTGCGGAACTCGGCCCTCGCCGTGGTGTTCGCGCTCGTCGTCGCGGTGATCGAGCTCATTGTGGGACCCGATCGTGTGCTGGCAGGAAGCTGTGCGGCACTGCTACTGGTGAGCCTGACTGCCGCAGTCGGACACGGGCGCCGTGTGCGGCATTGGGACCGCCTGAAGACGCTGGAGATCTGCTTCTGGATCCCAGACATCGACGACAGATTCGGCTCCAACCGCCGGTGATCGCAGGCGCGCACCCGCGGGCCTGACATGGGGGCCCACGACTGGTTGGTCGTGGGCCCTCATGTCAGGGGGTATGTGCTGGTCACAGCCACTCGTTGATTGCCGCGACAAGGACGGTCGCCTCGTAGCCGACCGCCAACTTGTCGTACCGCGTGGCTACGGCCCGGTGCCTTGTGAGGCGGCTAATACCGCACTCGACCGCGTGCCGCTGCCGCTCGCGGTAGTCAATCGGGCCGAACTTCGGCGGCCGACCGCCAAGCGAGCCACGTTTCCTGCTGTTGCGGGCCTGGTCGGACTTGTCCGGGACGGTACAGCGGCTGCCACGCCGTCGCAGGTAGGCGCGGTTCTTGCGAGAGGCGTACGCCTTGTCCGCGCGGACCCGCCGCGGCCGAGTACGGGGCCCGCCCGTCCCCAGCCGGGGAACCCGGATGCGGCCCAGGACGACCTCGAACTGCGACGATCGACATGGGCTTTTGCGCGAGCGTCCGAGGCCATGGTCGGCCGGCTCGGTGGCGGCGCCGCCGGGTGGCTCCTTCGGCAGATCCCCCCTTTCGCGCCCCGGCAGCATGCTGCGGCGCGTCGGTCACCGCGGGCGGCAGGTATCAGGCGAGGTGCCGGGAGAAGAATCTCAGCGAGCTGTCCAGCTCCAACGCCGGTATGTCCCCATGTTTACCGGGGTTCGCGTGGAGCGTCTTGTCGGCCGAGGAGAAGGCGTCGAACAGCGCGAGGCTCTGGTCTCGCGGCACGCGCTCATCGTCCCACTGCACCAGGAACTCCACCGGGACCGTGATCCGCGTGGCGTCTGCGCCCGACGCCAAGGCTCCGCCGAGGCCCAACACGGCAGCGCGGACCCGGGGTTCGGCGGCGACGAAGGGAACGCCGAGTCCGCATCCCAGCGAGACTCCCCAGTAGCCCACCGGGCCGGCGCCGACGTGGTCGAGCTGCTGGACCGCGTCCAGAACCGTCTGCCATTCCGGGACGGTCTGGCGGGCCACGAGGGCCTGGAAAGCGGCGATGAGCGGTGCCAGTTGTTCTCCAGCCTCCACACGTGCCTGGATCTCGGTCGCGATGCGGTTGTACTGCTCGTCCACAGGCCGGTCACCATGGTTCGGCACGTCGACCGCCACCACGGCAAAATGGCACTCAGTCACGAAACGGCGGGCAAGGCCCAGAATGTCGGGGGCCTTCTTGTGCTGACCACCGCCGTGTCCCATCACGATGAGGGGACGAGTACCGGCAGCACCTTCCGGCGTCCACAGAACGCCGGGAATCTCGTTGAGGACAAAGAGCTGTTCACAGACGCCGTCGGAGGACATCTCAGAGATGAAGCGCATAAGCGTTTCAAGCCTTTCGGGGTGCCTTGCGGGCACTCCCTAGGCCATGCGGTGGAGGGAGGCCCGACCTGTCACAGTGTTGATCGGTCTCACCTCCTTGAGTTCGCAGCGATGCACGGCGGCACTGAAGGTATCACGAGGTTCTTCGGCCAGGCGCGGTCACCTCGGGCAAGGCACTGACCACCGAAGGGCTGTACCTGGACGCCAGCGGCGGCGGAACGACACCGGGCACAAAGGTCATCCTGTGGACCTGCAAGGGCAGCGCCAACCAGCAGTGGACGCCCCAGCCGGACGGCACCATCCGCGGCCTCCAGTCATGTCTCTGCCTCGACGTCACCAACGGCGCCACCGCCAACGGCACACCCACGGAGCTGTGGACCTGCACCGCCTCCGCCAACCTGCGCTGGACGACGAGCTGAACCACATCAATTGACGAGCCGTTCGAAGGCCGGCCCCGCCAGCCAACCGGCGGGGTCGGCCCTCTGCCGCACGCGAACAGTGACGCCCACAGGAGACGTGTCTCCCAGGAGCCGCTGCCGTATCCGCTCCGGAGGCCGCCGTCCTCACCGAGAACGGCCTGTGCCCCCAGCTCCACCACCCACGTGCAGACGGGCGCGAGCGAATCCAGGAGGCTGTGGCCGGGGGCGGGGCATATGTGACGCGGTGATGTGACCGGCCGTGCCTCCGTCAGGTGCGGGCGGGGCGGGGATCGGCGACAAGGGCGAGGGCCGCCTGCCGGAAGGAGTCGGCTGCTTTCTTCGGGTCGCCCGGGTAACCGCCCATGTTCGCTGAGCGTGTTGGCGAACGCGTAGCGGAACTGTGGCAACGTCAAGCCGACGGCCTTGCTGCGGTTGGCCGGGTTGCGCAGTACCGGCCAGGCCGAGCGAAGCGTGGAGAGTGGGAGCGGCAGGACGCCCTTGACCCCGGCGGAGTCGATGGCCACGCCCGCGGCACCCAGCCCGCGGTCGAGCAGGAGCTGGACGATCGGCCGCGTGGCGGAGGTCAGAGCCGAGGCAGCCACCGCGGCGGATGCCCGGAACTTGTTGCTCGGGGGTATCGGCGCGGAGCAGGTCGCGGCCGGCGAAGCCGCGGTCGGCCACCATCGATTCCCATACCGGCCGATCAGGACAGGCGGGTTATTCCGTCCAGGCGGACGACGACCATGGCGATGTCGTCGTTGGCGCCGCCGGTGACGTCGAGGCGGGCCAGGAGGGCGTCGGCGAGGTGCTCCGCGCCGAACTCGGTACAGGTGGCGAGCGTGGAGGTCAGGCGGGTCAGGCCTACGTCGATGTCCTCACCGCGGCGTTCGATCAGGCCGTCGGTGTAGAGGACGAGGGTGTCGCCGGGAGCGTAGGTCGTGGTGGCCTGGGGGCGGGGGACGTGTTCGGGGCGGGCGCCCAACGGTGGGTCGGTCGCCTGGTCGAGCAGCTCGAACGCGCCGTCCGGGTGCAGCAGGACGGGCGGAGGGTGGCCTGCGCTGCTGTAGATGAGCAGATGGCTGTGGCGGTCGATGACGACCTGGACGGCGGTGGCGGCCATTGCTCCGTCGATGGAGCGCGCGTACAACCCCAGGACCTCCAGGGCTTGGGCGGGGCCGTGGACGGTGCGGGTGGCGGCGCTCAGCGCGCTGCGGAGCATGCCCATGACGGTGGCGGCCATCAGCCCATGGCCGACCACGTCACCGACCGCCACGGTGAAGCGGTCCCCGGGCAGGTCGACCGCGTCGTACCAGTCGCCGCACACGTTCAGTGACCCGGCCGCCGGCAGATACCGCACGGCGACGTCCGGGTGCCGGGCCAGGTCCGGGGAGTGGAGCATGGCTTCTTGCAGGGCGACGGCGATGCGCCGTTCACGGGCGTGGGCCTGCCGCAGTTCCTCGTTGAGCTGCTGCAGTTGCCGCGCCCGGGCGTACAGCTCGGCTTCCATGGCCGCTTCCCGGCCGGGGCTGACCGACGGCAGGTGCGCCGTGCGGCGGGCGTGGACGACGTCGGTCATGTCCTCGGACCGGTGGATGATCCAGGCGACTTTTCCGTCCGGGTCGAGGACGGGCACGTTGATCGCGGTCCACCACCGCTCCTTGAACACCTCGGGGTTGTCGGCGACCGGGATGTCGTACTTCTGCAACGCCATGTGATCGGTCTGGCCGGAGGACAGGACACGGTGCAGTGAGGCTTTCAGCGTCGTCACTCCGTCGGCTTCCGGGTCGGCGGGGTTGTCCGGGAAGGCGTCGAAGAGGTACTGCCCGACCAGTTCGACCCGGCTCCGTCCGGTCACCTCGCAGAAGGCCGGGTTGGCATCGGCGATCACCAGGTCCGTGCCGAGCACCAGGCACGGGCTCGGAAGGGCGGTGAACACCGCCGTATAGTCGACCTCCGGTGCCGCCACACGCTTTCCCTGTGAATCGCTCCTTCTTCAATTTACGAAATTCCCAGCCCCCGCGCCTGCCGGGCGTGCTCATGGGCAGCGGGTGGCGGCTCTGTACGCTCATCCGGCGCGTGATCGGGATCTCCCTGTGATGACGCTGAGTGAACGACGGCTCCCGGTCGGCACCGCCTTCCTCCCGCGCACCCGTGCCCTGCCGGAGCGGGCTGACGACCTCAAGCCGGGCCGGAGGAGTGTCGGGATCGGAGACTGTGCGGCTCGGTTACGTCAACTGGCCGCCCCCGGGCCTGACTTCGCGGACAGCCGCGGTGGCCCAAATTAACGTGGACGCCTGGGTCGCTCCCTCGCACACCCAGGCCGCAGGTCGCCGACGGCAGCCTTGACCCCGCCGTCTGTTGAGTACGCATCGAGGACCTCAAGCAGCTCGGGATGCGGGCCCGGCTGATCGGCGCCGACCGGCCGACCTCCGCTGGGAGGCTGTGCCTCCCATGCGGTAGGAAGCCGGTCCTTCCACTGCCGGACGACCCGACCTACCTTCAGATAGGTGACCGGTCGGCTAGTGAATCGGTCATCCTCCAGGAGAAGGTCAGCATGAGCACAAAGCACCAGAAGGTCGCGATCATCACCGGCGCCTCGCAGGGCATCGGCGCCGCCCTCGTCCAGGGCTACCGCAAGCTCGGCTACGGCATCGTCGCCACCTCGCGCAGCATCGCCCCCGCCGACGACGCCGACGTCCTGACCGTCCAGGGCGACATCGCCGCCCCGGCGACCGCCGAGCGGGTCGTGACAGCCGCACTCGAGCGGTTCGGCCGTATCGACACCGTGGGCAACAACGCGGGCATCTTCGTCGCGAAGCCCTTCACCGACTACACGGCCGAGGACTACGCCACCGTGACCGGCATCAACATGGCCGGCTTCTTCCACCTCACCCGGCAGGCCCTCCCGCACCTGCTCGCTCGGGGCGCCGGGCACATCGTGAGTGTCACCACCAGCCTGGTCGACAGCCCGGACTCCCGGGTCCCCTCCGTCCTCGCCTCGCTGACCAAGGGCGGCCTGCAGTCCGCGACCAAGTCCTTGGCGATCGAGTACGCCACCCGCGGGATCCGCGTCAACGCCGTGTCCCCCGGCACCATCAAGACCCCCATGCACCCGGAGGAGACCCATGAGTTCCTCGCCGCCCTGCACCCGGTCGGCCGGATGGGTGAAGCAAGCGACATCGTCGACGCGGTGCTGTTCCTGGAGACGGCGCCGTTCGTCACCGGCGAGATGCTGCACGTCGACGGCGGCATGAGCGCCGGACACTGACCGTACACCGAGTCTTGGACCAAGGAGTGGACATGACCACCACGACCGACGACGCGGAGATCCTGAGCGGAGTGCTTGACCAGTGGAAGGCCGCGGTCGACGCGCACCAGCCCGAGCGCGTCGCCGCCCTCTTCACCGAGGACGCCGTCTTCCAGGGGCTGCACCCCTACAGCGTCGGACGCCAGGGCGTCGCCGACTACTACGACTCCCAGCCCCTCGGAATGAAGGCGGCGTACCGGATCCTCGAGACCAGGCGGTACGCCGACGACCTCGTCCTCGGCTACCTCGCCGTCGAGTTCTCATTCACGGACCGGCCCCCCTTGGACGTGAAACTCTCCGTCCTTGTCGTCCGCACCGGGGACGACTGGTCCATCGGCCACTACCAGGTATCCCGCCTGGATTAGCCTGTTCGGCCAGAACACCCCGCGTTCTGGCGCGTGTTGACACCCGCTCAACGGCGACATTCGGACCCGGATCGCGCCGCACCGTGCCCACTGAGCGGGGTGACCGGTGTGGCGTAGTGGCTCTGCCTGTGACGCCTTCCCCCACTGCGGAAGCATGCCGGCCGCTCCCTCTCCGCGGCCCGAATCCCACTGGTGTTGCGGTGGCGACGCGTCGCGTTGAAAGGAGACTGCCGCAGGTGCGGGGAGAACGCCTGCTGCGGCGGTGCCGGGGAGTGTGAGGCGATCAGGTCGTCGTCGGCGGGCAGGGTCCGCTCCCTGCCCATGCGGCCACCGTACGAAGCAAGTGGCCGCCGGTAGTCCCGTCGGCCACTGGGCAACGTCCGATGCCGGAGCGCCGAAAGTGTCTGGGTTCCGCCGGCGTGGCGTTCCTCGGCTCGAGGCCGGAAGGAGATCTCAGCCGGCCTGGCCGATCGTCATGGTGCGGGATCCCGGAGCGAAGGCGCCGAAGGACTGTTCCCAGGAATCGCCCGGCCAGTAGTAGGTCACACGGCCCTCGGAGGGACGGTAATGGGCGGTGTAGACAGTTCCCAGCCCCTCGTCGTATGCGGATTGATACAGCTGCGGCTTCAGCATCGCCGCCACATCGGTGCCGGCTGCGCGAATGGCGCTCAGCCGCTCCTGGGTCCGGGAGGACTGGTCCTGCTCGCCAGGCACCGGCATGTGCTGATGGTTGGCGGCGCAGGCGTCCGGTGCCTCAGTCAGTGAGATGTCCGGCCCCACGAACACCGTCCGCGCCTGCTCGGGATCGACAAGGGTGACGTTCTGCGGGATTGAGATCGGTAGGGACTTCAGCTTGCCGACCGCCTCGTCAACGGTGGTACACGTCTCCAACAGGTAGCGCAGGACGATGAGGATGGCGAAGCCCGGGCCGTGGACGAATCGCCCACCGAAGGTGAGTGAGACCGCGAGTCCTGCGTCGTTCATCCCGTCCAGCAAGCGCCAGACGGCATCCTGCATTCCGATCACCGGTCGCAGGAAGTGGGAGTAGACAATAGTGCCCTCACACTCATCGGGGCTGAAGTCGTAGTTGCGCAGCAGAGTGCCACCGCCACCGATCTGAGTGCAGCCCGAGAAGAACGGTCGCAAGGCCGCGAGGGTGAGGAAGGTCTCTCCTTCGGGCCGGTCGAGCTGACCGGCGAGGCGATCGAGCACGGGGACCAGCTCCGGCATGTGCTCCTCGAACAGCCTCCGAGCACGGTCCGCGCCCTCTGGGGTCCGGCTCTCCTCGTTCATCCGCCCCTCCGCGAGCGGCCACAGAGCCTGTGTATGGGTGGCCCATCTCCCGTCGCTTCCGTCGCCGATCTCGATAGCACGGAAGGTCTTCTGCTGTTGGCTCATGGCTGCCGCTCCCATGCGGATGTCCGGTGAGGTGATGGCAACCTAGCGGCCGTTTTCGCTCTGCGGCTCTCCGCGGACGAACTGGCACCGTCCTCGACTCCGTTACCGGAGGTAGCCATATCCGTAGACAATCCGCCGCACGTCGCGCCAGCAGGGCAGTTCGCCGAAAGGGTGGGCATGGGTCAGGAAGGCCACGCTCAGTCGTCGGGACGGATCCGCGAATAAGAAGCTTCCCGTCGATCCCTCCCAGCCAACCTCGCCCGGCGGCAGATTCGGCGACCCGTCGTGACCGGGGAGCACCACGGCGATGCCGAGCCCGTACCCCACATGCCGGACAGCCCGGCCGGGCAAGGGCGAAAGCACTCCGGACCGCAGGTCGCGGCCGCCCGGGATGTGGTTGGCCGTGCAGCGCCGCCAGAGCGCGCGGGGCAGGAACGTGTCCGGCTGCTCGGCCAAGGCACGCGCCAGGCCATGCAGATCGGCCGCAGTGGTGATCAGCCCACCACCGCCTGACTGCGGCGCCATGGGGTTTCCCCAGTCACGCATCACGGGCTCGGCGCGCTGCCACCCGCCTGTCTCGCCCCGCCGGTAGACGACCGCCACCGGGAAGTCGCGGTTCACATCACCCATCAGTAACGAGTCCCTCATCCCCAGCGGCTCGAACACCTCGGTGCGGAGCACTTCCTGGAGTGGCCGGCCCCTTACTTCCGCCAGGACCCAGCCCAGGACATCCGAGGCGAGGGAGTAGCTCCATGCCCGGCCGGGCGGAAACAAGCGGGGGAGCATGGAGAAACGTCGGTACAGGGCCTCGCCCATGACTCCCTCGGGAGCATTGCGCACGAATCCCGCCGCGCGGTACGCCTCGGCGACCGGGCCCTGCCGCGAGCCGTAGGTGAACCCGGCGGTGTGCGCAAGCAGATGGACCAGTCGGACCGTGCCGCCGCCCCCGTCCACCCAGCCCGGCAGGTGGTCCGCCACGGGTCCGTCGAGCCTCAGTGCACGGTCAGCGACCAGACGCAGCGCGGCGAGTGCGGTCACCACCTTGGTCACGGAGTAGACCGCGAAACGCGTCTCGGCCAGGACTGGGACCCCCGCTTCAACGTCTGCGTAGCCCTCGCGGAGGGTGATGCGCCGGCTGGGGGCGGACAGTTCGAGAGCGCAGCCCGGAACCACGCCCCCGCGCACCAGGTCCGTCAGGTAGCGGCGAAGCACCGACTCCAGCGGCGTCGTCACAGGATCCCCTCCGCCACGCGGCCCCGCCGACGGTTGGTGCCGTCGTCGCCGTCCGGGTCGCCGTCCGCCAGGAAGATACGGCACCAGTACTCGAAACACAGCAGGCTCCACAGGAGATGCCGCCGCACGGCCCGGCCCGAGACATGTTCCTCCACGAAACGCCGTACGGTCGACGCGTCGAGGAATTCCCGGCTGACCGCCCGGTCGCCGAGCAGGGTGTCCCTGACCCACTCGCGCAGCTCGCCCTTGTACCAGGAGCTCTCCGGCACCCGGAAGGCCATCTTGGGCTGCACATGGACCGCCGAGGGTACCCGGTCGGCTATCGCTGCACGCAACACCGCCTTGCCCAGGCCGTCCCGCACCAGGTGGTCGTCGGGCAGCGACGCGGCGAAGTCCGCGATGCTCGTATCGGCCAGGGGAATACGCGTCTCCACGCCGTGCGCCATGCTCATTCGGTCGTCGACGACGAGCAGTCCGGGGAGGAAGAAGCTCTGTTCCACGGCCAGCAGACGGCGGACCGGGCCGGTGTGCGCCGGTAGCGCGGCGAGCAGCGTGCGGAACTCGTCCGTCGGACGTATGGCGGCGTTCGCCGTGGCCAGTTCTCCGCTGAAGAGGGCCGACCGCTCACGCGCCGTCGTCATACGCCGCTCCCACGCGGCGGCGTAGGAGGCGAGCCACTCGTCCTCGGTGCTGTGGCCGGGCAGTTCCTTGAGGCGGCCGACGTAGCCGCCGAAGAGTTCGTCCGCGCCCATGCCGGAGAGCAGCACCCGCGCCGACGGTGCCGCGGCGCCGCTGACCCGCCATGCTCCGAAGGACATAGGCATCCGGAGGTCTTCGAGATGCCGGACCAGCGCCGCGAAGGAGCCCTGAAGATCCCGGGCTCGCAACGGCACAGTGGTGTGCCGCATGCCGTAGCCGGCCGCCAGGGCCCGGGCGGCGGTGGATTCGTCGCGGCCGGCCTCCTCGGCGTCGAGGCCGGCCGGGTTGAACCCGACGGTGAAGGTGGTGGTCCGCCGACCCTGGACAGTCAACGTGCTCACGATCGCGTTGGTGTCGACTCCGCTGCTCAGATAGGCGGCGGCTCGGGGGTGCCACTGCCTGGCCACGCTCTCTTCGAGCAGGTCGCGCAAGGCCTCGGCGGCGTCGCCGAACGACGGCGGCCGGTCACCGGGCAGCGCGTCGCGAAAAGAGGCGCTGCGCAGCACACCCCCCGCCGAGACATGGACGCAGCATCCCGGTTCGACCACCGTGATTCCCTCGAACAAGGTGCGGGGCCCCAACGGTGACTGCACGGCGAAATACTCGACGGCTGCCCGGTGATCGAGGCGGGCCGTGATCCCGGGCACCGCGAGCAGCGCCTTCACCTCCGAGGCGAAGACCACCGCTGTGGAGGTCCGGGCATAGTAGAGCGGCCGTGCCCCGAGGGGGTCCCGGAACAGGAGGAGGGACATGTCCCGCAGGTCTACGGCCGCTCCGGCGAACACACCGGACAGCCGGGCCAGGCCGCGTGTCCCGTAGCGGGTGACCAACTCGGGTACGACGTCACAGTCGCAGTCGTCCGGGCCGCTGGCGATCGGGCTCCGCAGGGCGCTGTGGTTGTAGATCTCCCCGTTGACCGCCGCGACCACCCGTCGGCGCGCGTCGGTCAGCGGCTGGCGCCCCTCGTTACGCCCCCCGACGAGTGCGAGACGAGTGTGTCCGAGTGCGGCAACGTACGGCTGCGTCGGCGAGACCGTCGACCGGCCGCGCGGTGTCACGTAGCAGATGTGGCTGCCGTCCGGCCCGCGATGCCGCAGAGTTTCCACCATGGGGGAGACGATGTCCTCGGTCAGCGGTGTGAAGGAGAACACGCCGGCGATGCCGCACATACCAACTCCGAAGTCGCCGAGGGATCAGTGAGGTGGGGCTCACGCCTGAGCCCGTCCGTTGGACAGTTCCGCCAACAACCAGCCATCGTTGTAGGTGGTGTTGGGCAGTGAGCCGATGGTGAAGAGCACGGCCTTGCGGGACCGGTCGATGAGACCGCTGTGCCACACCAGCCTGCCGTACGCCTCGGTGAATTCGAGGAGGCCGCTGGACGACAGCGGTATCCGGCCGGTCGCGTTACGTCCGGACGAGTGGTACACGGTGTACGTCGGGACGATGCCCTCCTCGGCCAGCCTCCGCATTGCGGCGAGCGTGACGCGATTCTCGTCCTCGGCGTGCCAGTGCGTGGGCGGGGAGGCATCCTTGAGCGACTGGATGCCGTATACCAGGTTGGTGTAGACGCGACCCGGCCCGAAGGGGTCGATCGCGGCCTTGAGGGCTGCCAGCATGTTGTCGAGGCCGAAGCGGCTCTTGGCCGGGGCCATGGAACGCAGCAGGTTCTCGTCGAACGTCTCGACATTGAAGTAGATCTGGTTCAGCCCTGCGCCCTTCAGCTCGCTGATCAACTCCAGGTCGCGCGGAGGCATACAGGCCACCGTGGTGTCCAGGTCGGCTGTGGCGGGCCGCTCCCTGAGGCCCGCCACGAGCTGGACGTACATCCGCACTGTGGCGTCATAGTCCGCGAGTTGGCCGCCGTTGTAGGTGATGCTCGTGATCGTGTCGTCGAGGCCGGCGGCCATCTCACTGGCGGCGAGGATCAGATCACGGTTCTTCCGGTACGGCGTCCCGGGCTCGGCCTCGTCGTCGAACGTTTCGACGATCTCGCAGAACGCGCACTTCTCGTGCGCCGTGTAGTAGCTGCAGTGGTTGGTCGGTACCACGCCCAGCAGGTCGTAACCCAGGCGCTGCACCACCGTGGACAGATCGCGTCCGCGCACCCGGTACCCGCGGAAGTCCGTCACCTTGGGGATGTGCACCGGCCGTTCCCTACCGAGGCGCGCGTTGCGTAGCAACTCCGTGCCGTCACGCAGCACCAGTTCCCAGTCGGCCTTCTCGTTGTGGCGCACCCTCGCCACGATGGGCAGGCCACCGAAGCTGGGCAGCCTGGTGAGGACGAGTTCGTAGGGCAGCGGTCGGCGGGACCGGGTCATGCCGTAGTCGTAGAGGTGTCGGCGGGTCAGGTTCATGTCCTCGACCGGCAACGTGTCTTGTTCGATCCGGACCCCGTCGGTGAGGAGGTCGCACTTGAGGGCGATGGCCTCGGCGGCCGCCGTCCGCTCGTCGGTGCCCGGTGCGTTCGTGTCGGGGACGAGACCGTCACCGGTGTGCAGGCCCATGGGGGCTCCTTTCGTACCGTGCGGGTCGGGGATCGACGGGTGCGGCGCGCAGGCAGTCCGGGCAGTGCCTGGGATGCCAGGCGTGAACGACGATGTTGTGCAGGGCGTGGACCGGTGTACTCGACGGTCGGCCTGCCGGGAGGCCGCCGGGGACGATGCTGCGGATGGCGACGGCGGCGGCCACCAGGTTGCCGCCAAGAGCGGCCACCATGTCCGCCACCACGGACAGGGTGCGGCCGGAGTGGTAGGTGGAGTCCACCAACGCGGTGCGCCCACTCGGCTGTGCCCCACGAACTCCGGCGAACAACCCGGCACCGGGGGCCTTTTCCGCCACAGCCAGCGGCAGTCGCATGTACATGGCCGTCGCCGTGGCGAGGGGGACCCCGCCCACCGCCGGTGTGAGCAGGACCTCCGGGGCATAGGGGGCCAGGAGATCCGACATGCGGGCTGCCGCCCGGCGCAGACTGACAGGATCCAACAGGTAGCGGGCCGGCGTCCCCCACAGTTCGGTGTGCCTGCCCTCCGCGGAGAAGTGGCCCGGCACCACGACCCGATCGCCCTGCCCGTCACCGTCTCTCGTGGGTATGGCCGCGGACTTCCGGCTGAATCGCCAGCGTGCGTCCCTCACATGGCCCGAGAGATAGGCGAGTGCGGGTTCGGCGACGTGCCTGTAGGGCGAGAGGGAGAGTTCGAGCAGGGCGTCCTCGTGTGCGACGGGCGCACGTGAAGACGGATCGGCACCGGTCGCACCCATGCCACGGGCCGCCGGTTGGCTGGTTTCCACGGCCCTGTCGAAAACCGCGGTCTCGCATGCGTGGGACGCTTGGGTGAGCGTGACCCAGTAGGCGGCTCGATTCCCTTTGCGTAAATGAGCCGCGGCGGTGAAGTGCATGCGCCTGGCCAAGTCGTATGAGAACAGCCCCACAATGCGCTCGGTGTCACAGCAGGCACCGGATTCCACCCGTACCAACTCCCTTGAAGCTCCCGGGTCCACGGCATCGGACGGCGCCGCCGGTGGGCGGCCGGCCGGATGGAGCGCGGCACATTGCGAATTGATCTGTGCGACGCCTGGTGGAGACTGCCGACGAGTCAACAGACCTTCGGCTGTCGTGCGCAACGGCTTCGTTCGGCACCGGGAAAAGTCCGGAAAACCCATGGCGAGCAAGGTCCGCTCGTACGTCTTTGAGCTGGGCGATCCCGACAAGATCCGGAAAACCCCAGCCGCGGTCCGGACAACGTCTCCGGCCCCGGGACGGTCAGTGCCGCCCCGGACCGCGCCCAAGGAAGGCCTGCGTCGAGCCCGCTGTGCGATGCTGTCGGTATGCCAGGGGCCGGGGCAGGACCTGAGTGGGGGAGCGGGGATCTCCGCGGAATCCTCTTCGACGTCGACGACACCCTCGTTGATCAGTCGACCAGTACCCACGACGCGCTGGTCACCCATTTGATCGACTCGGATCTGCTCGAAGGGTTTTCGAGTGCCGATGAGGCGGTCGTGACCTGGCGGGAGATCACGGAACACCACTACGCTCGTTATCTCGCGGGCGAACTGACTCTTCGCGCGCAACGGCAGGCGCGGGTCCGCGATTTCCTGACCCGGGCCGGTGTGAGGGGTGCCCGTGACCTGTCCGACGAAGCCGCCTCCGCCTGGTACTCGGGTTATGAGGCGCACAAACACAGTGGTTACTTCGCGTCCGCGGACGCCGCACCCACCCTCGAACAGCTTGCGGCGCACTACCGGCTCGGCATCGTTTCGAACTCCTCGCTCGCCCACCAGACGGAGAAGCTCGACAACGTCGGCCTGTTGGGATACTTCGGGGACGCCGTCGTGTGCGCCCGGCAGCACGGGGCCGCCAAGCCCTCACCCGGCATCTTCCACGCCGGATGTGCCCTTTTGGGGCTCAAGGCCTGCGAAGTGGCGTATGTCGGGGACAGCTACCTGACCGACGCTCTGGGGGCCCGTGACGCGGGCCTTAGAGCTGTCTGGCTGAACCGGAGCGGTCAACGCCTTACAGATCCGGCCCCGGGAGTCCGTACCATCAAGTCGCTGTACGAGCTTCTCGCCGTGCTCACTGACTGACCGGTCGACGGCCCCAGGGTGTGCCCCCTAGTTTCTGCCGCATTCCCTGAGTCCCAGCGTCCCGCGGAATTCCGGGGCCATGTAAACCTGCGAAACGTAACCTCCGCGGCCGTCGTTCCATGTGCCGTAGAACCAGAGATCCGACGTCACGCCGTGTGGATTGCGTTCTATTCCGCTGGACGTCATGTCCTCGTTCGTCAGTCGCTCGCCGTGAGCCCAGCAGGAAACGACCACCTTTGCCCCGCTCCACATGGTTGTCCCCGATAACTCGCAGCCGCGGCGGGCGCAGTGGGAGATCGTCCGGGAGGACATGTAAAGCGGTGTCGTGTCCTCGACCAAGGTCGACGGGCCGATCGCCACCTTGTTCTGCACCACGACAGTGGCGAAATCACGCGGCTTGCCGTGCTCGGACGGGATGAGGAGAAGCGCGGCTGCGACGGCGGACAACACGGTGAGAAACAGCGCGATCGTCCAGTAGGGCCACACGCGCCGGGTCCCGTCTTCTTCCGGAGGTTCGAGTTCTTTCGGCGGTTCCGGTTCTGCCGGGGCTTCGAGCGGGAGTTGCCGCGCCCACTTCGGCGCGGTGGCGGAGCCATCGCCGGCCGCCCTGGCGCGCGACAGATCGGTCCAGTATTCACGCCACTCGCCGACATCGGCACCGCATGCCCCGGCGAAGGCCAGCGTGACCGGGAGGGTGGGCAGTCGCTTCCCCGAAGCCGCCTCTTGCAGGGTACTGATGGAATAGTCCGTCTTCGCGGCCAGTTGGGCGTACGTCAACCCGGCGTCCGCCCGCACCTGCCTCAACCAGAAAGCCAGCTCGCGCGCCGGTGAACCGTCACGGTCCAGCCGTATCTCAGGACGAGCCACAGTCCCCCCAGAGCCCAACCGCCGGTGGCGAAGAGTATCTGCCGGGCACTCGCGGATTGTCCAGCATGCCGACACGTGTACCCGTACGGCCCTTTAGAGCCGGATTTGGGTCGAGATCGCGACCGGTGGCGAGGTGGTACGCGTCTCGTACGGAGGCGGCCGTGCCGGCTGGTGAGGCGGATTCGGCCGACATCTGATGATTCGGAGTGCCGCCTGTCCGATCACGCGGAGTGCCCGTCCTGTGACGGGACGCAGGTCACCGCACAGAGGATTTCAGTGCCCTGGTCGACGACGTGCAACGGCCGTCCGACACCCATCCAACCCCAATCGTCACGTTCGGTGGCACGCAGGCGTCCAACTGGCCCGGGACGAACGTCTTCCTGTCGGCGGATCAGTGGCCGACAACGGCCGGCAACGGGCACACCGGCCAGCCGTGTTTCGTTCTCGCGCCGCCATCCGTCACCAGGTCGCTGCCCTTGCCCGCACCCTGCGACCAGCTGCTGGGCCGGTGCACCAGTCACATCGGCGAGAGCAGATGGCATGAACGCCACCAGCCGCTGCCGATGGGCGAGCAGGCGGCCGAAACCTCCCTGGTCTGCGCCTGCCGGAGGCTTCCGGCTGCCCACCATCCGCGCGAAGTACCCGGGCCTGGCCGGACAGGCCGCCCAAGCCGATGAGAGCCGACCGGGACGTTGGGATCAGGCGAGGTCGAACCGATCGAGATTCATCACCTTGTTCCACGCTGTCACGAAGTCACGTACGAACTTTTCTCCCGCATCCTGGGCCGCGTAGACCTCCGAGAGGGCTCGGAGCTGGGAGTGCGCACCGAAGATCAGGTCGACGGCGGTGGCGGTCCACTTGACCTCACCGGTGGCGCGATCCCGGCCTTCGAACACGTTCTCGTCCGTAGCCGACGCCTTCCACTCCGTGCCCATGTCGAGCAGATTGACGAAGAAGTCGTTGGTCAGGGTTTCCGGCCGGTGGGTGAAGACACCGTGGGGGGATCCCTTGAAGCCGGTGTTCAGGGCCCGCATGCCGCCGATCAGCACCGTCATCTCGGGAGCGGTCAGCGTCAGCAGGTTGGCGCGGTCCAGCATGAGGGTCTCCGGCGACAGCTTCTCGCCCGCCGGAAGGTAGTTGCGGAAGGCATCCGCCTTGGGCTCCAGCACGGCGAACGACGCCGCGTCGGTCTGCTCCTGCGAGGCGTCCGTACGCCCCGGTGCGAACGGAACCGTGATGTCGTACCCGGCGTTCCTCGCGGCCTGCTCGACGGCCGCGCACCCGCCGAGGACGATCAGGTCGGCGAGGGAGACCCGCGTGCCGCCGGTCTGCGCGGCGTTGAAGTCCTGCTGGATCCCCTCGAGCGTGCGCAGTACCTCCGTCACCTCGGGGAGGTCGTTGAGCTCCCAGTCCTTCTGCGGCGCGAGCCGGATCCGTGCTCCGTTCGCCCCGCCGCGCTTGTCGGTGCCGCGGAAGCTCGCCGCCGAGGCCCAGGCGGTGGTGACCAGCTGGGGGACGGAAAGGCCCGAGGCGAGGATCCTTTCCTTGAGGGCGGCGATGTCCTCGTCCCCGACCAGTTCGTGATCGACGTCGGGAACGGGGTCCTGCCACAGCTGCGGCTCGGGAATCCACGGGCCGAGGTAACGCGAGACGGGTCCCATGTCGCGGTGCAGCAGTTTGTACCACGCCTTCGCGAACGCCACCGCGAGCTCGTCCGGGTTCCCGTGGAACCTCTTCGTGATCGGGCCGTAGACCGGGTCCACCTTCAGCGCGAGGTCCGTCGTCAGCATCATGGGGGCGTGCCGCTTCGACGGATCATGGGCGTCGGGCACGGTGTTCCTGGCCGCGGGATCCTTGGGAGTCCACTGGTGGGCGCCGGCGGGGCTGCTCGTCAGCTCCCACTCGTACCCGTAGAGATTGTCCAGGTACCCGTTGTCCCACGTGGTCGGCTCGGTGGTCCACGCGCCCTCCAGACCGCTGGTGAGCGTGTGGGGGCCCGTGCCGCTGTCGTATGTGTTCCGCCAGCCGAGGCCCTGCTGCTCGATGGGAGCCGCCTCGGGTTCCGGGCCGATATAACTGGCATCGACCGCGCCATGACACTTGCCGAAGGTGTGGCCGCCGACGATGAGTGCGACCGTCTCCTCGTCGTTCATCGCCATGCGCCCGAACGTCTCCCGAATGTCCTGGGCGGCGGCCATCGGGTCCGGGTTTCCGTTGGGCCCCTCCGGATTGACGTAGATCAGGCCCATCTGTACGGCGGCGAAAGGACCGGTGAGTTCCCTGTCGCCGCTGTAGCGCTCGTCTCCGAGCCATGTGTCCTCGGGCCCCCAGAAGATCTCCTCGGGTTCCCAGATGTCCTCTCGTCCGAAACCGAACCCGAACGTCTTGAACCCCATGGATTCCATGGCACAGTTTCCGGCGAAGACCAGAAGATCGGCCCAGGAGATTTTGCGGCCGTACTTCTGTTTGACCGGCCAGAGCAGACGGCGTGCCTTGTCCAGGCTCGCGTTGTCCGGCCAGCTGTTGAGGGGGGCGAAGCGCTGCGCGCCGCTGCCACCACCGCCGCGGCCGTCGGCGATGCGGTACGTTCCCGCGGCATGCCAGCTCATCCGGATGAAGAGCGGACCGTAGTGACCGTAGTCGGCAGGCCACCAGTCCTGGGATGTCGTCATCACCTCGAAGACGTCGCGCTTCAGCGCGTCGACGTCGAGGGTCGCGAACTCTTCCGCGTAGTCGAAGTCCTCGTCCATGGGGTTGGATCGGGGCGAGTGCTGGTTGAGAACCTGAAGGTCCAGCTGATTCGGCCACCAGTCCCGGTTCGTCCTGGGCCGCCGAGTCGGCGTGGGCGTCGGTGACGGGATTGCTGGATTCTCGCTCTCACTGGCGGACATGCCCGTCCTTCTTTCTGTCTCGGTTTCGTTCTGCCGGCTGCCGCTCTTGACGTCGTCGGCTTTGCTGGTGTCGAGCACGTCGACCCACGCGATCAGCGCGCCATGGCGCCCACCGGCTGGAAAATGCGCTGGGCCGCGTCCGTATGGTCGCGCACCTCAGGCCACACCTCTATGAAACACGCAGAGCACCCCACATGACAGATGTGAAAGAAGGCTCGGCCTTTCTGCCTCCGTGCCGATTTCCGATGCAAGGCGAATCGAGGCGCAGCAGGTCGGGTGGCGCCTCGTCGAAGAGCAGCCGCTTGCCGCTCGCCGGGTCGGTCACCGTCTCCGGCTGCCGCACGCCGAAGAACCAGGGCGGACGGTCCCCGGCGGCCTCGATACGCCTGCGGATGCGCACCATCTCCTGGCGGAACCCAACTGCCTCGTCGACCAGCCAGCGCCCCTGCGGCCCGTCCATCATCGCGGTGGCCACGTCCAGCGAGGCGATCATCGGATACAGCGGCGAGGTCGTGCCGTGCATCATCAGCGTCTCGTTGAACCGGTCGTGCTCCACCGGTGCCCTGGGCGCGGGCCTGATGTGGACCATGGCGCCCTGCGAGAGTGCGGCCAGCAGCTTGTGGGTGGACTGAGTGGCGAAGACGGTGGGCCGTTCAAGGCCGGGAAGTTCTCCGGCCCCACTGACACCCCGTAACGACCGACGTACAGAGGGTGGCAGCGTGCATAGGCGAACCACGCCTCGTCGTAGTGGAGCCGGGGCGTCGTGTCGGCGAACGCCCGTGCCGCCGCGACGGCGTCACAGCACAGGCCGAAGGCACGGCAACGACGGCGTCAGCCCCGAGGCACGCGGGAATGGCCGGACGCCAGTGGATCCGGCCGCTATCCTCGGCCACTTCGGCGCACGGGGTGACGCACGACGTCGTGCAGGATGAACGCGACGCGCTCGGCCGAGGTCATCGAGAGGGCATCTGATCCATGAAGAGGTCCTGACGGCGCCGTCAGCGCCGCGCGGTCGCGGAGACGTCCTCGTCCGTCGAGCCCTTGCAGGCGGCCACGCTGCCCAGCAGGCGCAGCGCCGCCTCGGAGGGCGAGCCGGGCTCGGCGGTGTAGGCGATCAGCCGCTGTCCGGACGTACCGGGGATGACGAGGTTCTCGAAGCTGAGGTCCATCACGCCGACGAGTGGATGGTGCAGCCGCTTCACGCCCGAGGTGCAGGTGCGCACCGGGTGCCGCGCCCAGCGGGAGGCGAACTCGTCGCACTGGACGGTGAGCCGGCCGACGAGCTCGGCCAACCGGCGGTCGTCCGGGTGGCGGCCGGCCACCAGGCGCAGGGAGGCGACGGCGAGCTGTGCTTCTTCGTTCCAGTCGGCGTACAGCTGGCGGTACTGCTCGTCCAGGAAGAGCATCCGCGTCAGGTTGGGGCGGTTGCCCGGGGTGTCGGGGCTGTCGGACGGCAGGTGTCCGGCGAGCAGGGCGTGGCCCAGCACGTTCCAGGCGAGGACGTCGTTGCGGCGGTCCAGGACGAGCGCCGGCACGTCCGTCATCGCGGCCAGCAGCTGGCGTGCGGAGGCGCTGGCGTGCTCCACCCGCAGCGGTGCCGGCCGGGACGCTGCGGAGGGGCGGGCCAGGACCTTCAGGTGCGCGGTCTCGTCCTCGGTGAGCCGCAGGGTGCGGGCGATCGCGTCCAGCACGGCGTCCGAGGCGCTCGTGGCACGGCCCTGTTCGAGGCGGGTGTAGTGGGTGATGCTGACGCCGGCGAGCATGGCCAGCTCCTCCCTGCGCAGCCCGGTGACGCGGCGGCGGGTCGGATGCGGCGTGATGCCGACGGCCTCGGGCCGGAGTGCGGCACGGCGGGACTTGAGGAAGTCTCCCAGCTCGGACGGAGCGTCCATCGATGCCTCCCGTGTCGTACGTGCTCGGCCGCGCGGCCGAGCGGGCGCCGGGCGACGGTGCTTGCGGTCGTGAGCGGCTCTTCGTCCATGATGCCCGCAGGCTCCGGCAGTTGGGAGCGGTAAGGGTGGTCATGAGATGACCACCCTTGCGTTGGCTGTGCGAGACAGGGTTCTGGCTGGCCTCCCCGACGCGGATGAGTCTCTTTCCCGAGCGGTGCGCAAGACGCCCGTGCTTGAGAGAAAGGGATATCGACGTCATGTCCATCACTGATGCTGAAACCGGCGGGACCGCCGGTACCGCCGGTGCCCCTGGTGCGGCCGCCGGTACGGCCCCGGCCGTCCTCACCCCCCGGCTGCGGCTGGTGCTGGTGCTGCTGCTCGCGGCCCAGTTCATGCTGGCCGTGGACTTCTCCATCCTGAACGTCGCCCTGCCGGTGATCGGCGAGGGCCTCGGCTTCTCCCTGGCGCACCTGCAGTGGATCGGGACCGCGTTCGCCCTGTGCGCGGCCGGCTTCACCCTGCTGTTCGGACGTGTCGCCGACCTGTTCGGGCGCCGGCGGCTGTTCCTCGGCGGCCTCGCGGTGCTGGGTGTGGCCTCGCTGGCGGGCGGCCTGGCGCAGAACGCCGAGGTGCTGATCGCGGCGCGGGTCTTCCAGGGGTTGGCCACCGCGGCGGTGACCCCGGCCGGCCTGTCCCTGCTGACCACGTCGTTCCCCGAGGGGCCGCTGCGTGAGAAGGCCCTCGGCCTGAACGGCGCGCTGATGTCCGCCGGATTCACCACCGGCGCTGTCCTCGGCGGTCTGCTGACCGACCTGCTGTCGTGGCGATGGGCGTTCTTCATCAACGTGCCCGTCGCCCTCGCCGTCCTCCTTGTCGCACCGACCGTCATCAAGGAGTCCCGGCCCGACGAGCGCCCGAAGCTGGACGTGCCCGGCGCCGTCAGCGTCACGCTCGGTCTGCTGGCCATCGTCTTCGGCCTCACGCAGGCCGGCGAACACGGCTGGGGGTCGTCCTCGGCGCTGCTGCCCCTGGCCGCCGGAGTCGTGCTGCTCCTGGTCTTCTACGCCGTCGAGCGCAAGGTGGCGGCGCCCTTGGTACCGCTCGGCGTGCTCGGCAAGCGGTCGGTGGCTTGGGGCAACCTCGCCGGTCTGATCGCCTTCCTCACCGAGACCTCCCTGGTCTTCCTGCTCACCCTCTACCTCCAGGAGGTCCTGGGCTTCTCGGCGCTGGCCGCGGGCCTGTCCTTCGGCGTGCTGGGCATCGGCACGGTCGTCGGCGGATCCGTCGCCCCGAAGGTCATCGGGAGGATCGGCAGCAAGAGCACCCTGATCGCCGGCGGGCTGCTGCAGACGGTGTTCACGGCTGCCCTGCTCGGCCTCGGCGACGAGCGCGGGTGGATGTGGCTGCTGCTGGTCGCCACCTTCGCCGGTGGCGTCGGGAACATGCTCGTCATCGTCGGTTTCATGGTTACCGCCACGTCCGGGCTGGCCGACCACGAACAGGGCCTGGCCACCGGGCTGGCCACCATGACGCAGCAGATCGGCATCACCATGGGCACGCCCCTCATGAGCGCCATCGCCACCGCCGCGATGACCGGCACCGGCGCCTCGGCCGTTCTCGGCGGCCTGAAGGTCGCGATCGCGGTGAACGCTGCGCTCGTGCTCCTGGGTGCGCTCATCAGCGCCGGCTTCCTGCGCGGTGCCGCCTCCCGTGCGCGCTAACGCCCGGCGGTACGTGCCGCACGACGACCGTCCTGGCCGCCGCGAGGCCGTCGCGGCCCGCCCGGACGGCCGTCGGCTCGGTGGGCCCGCCTGGGAGGCGCGAAATCATCGGCGGCACGCACACGCCGGCAACACCCGGCTCACCACCCGGATCAGACGCCGCCACCAAGCGCACCGCCATCGAACACCGCTTCCTGCCCGCGACCTACAAGGGGTGAGGCGAGGCTGACAACTCGCCGACGCCCGTGCGGCTGTGCGCGTACTGCCGACGCAGGCGCCCCCTTGCAGGCAGCACGGCAGCCGCCGCAAGTCGCCCGGGCCGGCAGACTTGCCCTCGGTCGAAGCCTGAGAAGGCTCGGCCTGAGAGGGCTCGGCCTGAGAGGGCTCAACGGCCTGCTGAAGACACCCTGATCACCCGCTCAGTGCAGCCGGTCGGTGGGCTTCGCCTGGACGGGAGTGGCTGCCAGGCTGGCGAGGAGCTTGAGGCGCTCTTCGGAGGTGCTGCCCGGTTCGGTGGTGTAGAGGCTCAGGTCGTGCACGGTCCGGTGAGACACGGGCAGGCCCAGAGACTGGTAGGTCAGCTCCAGAAGGCCGACCTCGGGGTGTTGCAGCCGCTTGATGCCCTCGTGGCGGATACGGACGTCGTGTGCCGCCCACATGGTGCGGAAATCGGCGCTGAGCGTGGACAGTTCGCCGATCAGCTCGCGAAGGGCCCGATCATGCGGCTCACGCCCGGCCTCGGCACGCAGCAACGCGACGGTGGCGGCGGCGCCGGTGTCCCAGTCGACGAAGAAGTCCTGTGAGCCAGGGTCGAGGAAGTGGTAGCGGGCGAAGTTGGGACGGCCGCGTTTGTCGGTGGTGCGGCTGTCGAACATCGGCGCGTGCAGGGCCCTGCCGAGCGCGTTGTGGGCGATGACGTCCAGGCGGCCGTTGCGTACGAAGGCTGCGGACATCGTGATGGAGTCGAGCAACCACTGGATGCGGGGCGGGACTTCGACGTCCTTGCGGCGGGACGGCGTGCGGCGTGCGGGCCGGGCGGCGCGGGCCAGGTCGAACAGATAGGTGCGCTCGTCCTCGTCCAACTGCAAGGCATTGGCGACCGCGGCCAGCACGTCCTCGGACACTCCGCTGATATGGCCCTTCTCCAGCCGGGTGTACCACTCGGTGCTCACCCCGGCCAGCACGGCGACCTCCTCACGCCGCAGTCCCGGGACCCGGCGGCGGCCGCTGGTGGGCAGCCCGGCGTGCTCGGGGGTGATCTTCGCGCGGCGGCTGGCAAGAAAGTCCCGGATCTGCGCACGGTGATCGCTTCGGTCGTCCACGCAATCCACGGTAGCCAGCGAGGGGCGGCAAGGGAGGTCGAGCTTGTCCCCCCTATAAACACGACCTTCTCCACCTGCGCCGACTCCGGTCTCCTGGGACACGTACCCCGATCACGACCCACGGAGATGAACCTTGAGCTCGCGAGGAGGAACCCTCCACGCCCCCGCCGAAGCACGGGCCGAGCAGCCTCAGCAGGCGGCGCCCTCCCGTCTTCCGCTCGTCGTGTACGTGCTCGCGCTGGGCACGTTCCTGATGGGCACCACCGAGTTCGTCGTGGCCGGCCTGCTGCCCGAGATCGCGAGAGACCTGCAGGTCAGCGTCGCCCAGACCGGCCTGATGATCACCGTCTTCGCCATCGGGATGATCGTGGGCGCGCCATTGACGGCGATGCTCACGCTGCGGCTGCCCACACGGCTGACCCTGATGCTCGCCCTGGGCGTCTTCGCCGCAGGTCACGTCGCCGTTGCCGCCGGCTCCAGCTTCACCCTGCTGCTCGCGGCCCGCTTCCTGACCGCGATCGCCACCGGTGCCTTCTGGGCCGTGGCCAACGTGGCGGCCACCCGCGCCGCGGGCCCGGCCGCCGGCGCCCGCGCCCTCGGCGTCGTCGGGGCCGGCGCCATGCTCGCCAACGTCGTCGGCGTGCCGCTGGGCGCGTTCACCGGCCAGATCATGGGCTGGCGCAGCCCGTTCTGCGCCCTGGCAGCCCTGGCCACCGCGGCCGTCCCACTGATCGCCCGCACCGTCCCGCACGACGGCCCGGCCCAGCACACGGGATCCGTCCGCTCCGAGCTGACCGCGCTGCGCTCCGGCCGCCTGTGGCTGGTCGTGGCCGCCTGCGCCACCACCACGGGGGGCGTCCTGGCCGCGTACTCCTACATCGCGCCGCTGCTGACCGACCGCACCGGTCTGGCCTCCGGTCTGGTGCCGCTGGTCCTCGTCGGCTTCGGCCTCGGCGCCCTCCTCGGCTCGATCGTCGGCGGCCGTCTGGGCGACCGCCGCCCCCACACGGTGACCATCGCCGCCGCCGCAGGAGCCACCCTCCTGCTGCTCGCGATCGTCCTGCTGGCCGGCTCCGCCCGCGCCACGGTCGTCCTGGTCTCCCTGCTCGGCTTCTTCGGCCTCGGCGCCAATCCGGTCCTGATGGCCCTGGCCGTCCGCTACGCCGGTAAAGCACCCACACTGGCCTCCGCGCTGACCGTCTCGGCGTTCAACCTCGGCACCGCAATCGGCTCTGGGATCGCCGGCCACGCCCTCGACTCCGGCATGGGCTCCACCGGGCCCGCCGTGGTCGGCACCGCCATCGCCGCACTGACCCTGATCCCCACCACCGTCCTCGCCCTGAACCGCCACCGGCGGGCTGCGGCGTGCGGCTCGGCGGGCCTTCCGAGTGCGCCCGCCGACCGTGCCGATCAGGCTTGAGACCAGCCAGGGCGCGCACTCGCCCATGAACCACCGACAGCACCGTTCGAAACACACCATCACCGCACTGGAGAGCACCTCATGCGCGCAACCCTCATGTACGGCGCCGGCGACGTCCGCATCGAGAACGTCCCCGACCCGGGCATCAAGCACCCGACCGACGCGCTGGTCCGGATCACCGCGTCCTGCATCTGCGGCAGCGACCTGCACCCCTACGGCTCGATGAAGCCCGAGGACGGTCCCGCCCGGATGGGGCACGAGTTCATCGGCATCGTCGAGGACACCGGCTCGGAGGTGACCACCCTCAAGCCCGGCGACCTGGTCGTCGCCCCGTTCGCGATCTCCGACAACACCTGCGAGTTCTGCCGCGAGCGCCTGCACACCTCCTGCGCCCACCCGCAGGCCAACTTCTGGGACGGCGAGGCGGAAGAGGGCGGTCAAGCCGAAGCGGTCCGCGTCCCACTTGCCGACGGAACCCTGGTCAAGCTGCCCGTCGCGGCGGACTCCGCCCTCATCCCGTCCCTGCTGACCCTCTCGGACGTGTTCGGCACCGGCTACCACGCCGCCGTCGCGGGCGGTGTCAACGAGCGCACCCGCGTCACCGTGATCGGCGACGGTGCCGTCGGCCTGCTGGCGGTCCTCTCGGCCAAGCGGCTCGGCGCGGAGCAGATCATCCTCATGGGCCGGCACCGGGCGCGCACCGACCTGGGCCGCGACTTCGGCGCCACCGACGTCGTCTCGGCCCGCGGCGAGGAAGGCATCGAGGCTGTCCGTGAGCTGACCGGCGGGCACGGCACGCACGTGGTCCTGGAAGCGGTCGGCCACATGCCCGCCTACGAGCAGGCCCTCGGCGTCGTCCGCCCCGGCGGCGTGATCAGCCGCGTCGGCGTGCCCCAGTACGAGGAGGCACCCGTCGGCTTCGGCAGCCTGTTCCGCCACAACATCCGCCTGGCCGGTGGCCCCGCACCGGTCCGCGCCTACATCGAGGAACTGATGCCCGACATCCTCAACGGCACCATCGAGCCGGGGAAGGTCTTCGACGCCACCACCGGCCTCGAAGGCGTCCCGGCCGGCTACCAGGACATGGCCGATCGCAAGAGCCTGAAGGTCCTCATCAAGCCGTGACCCGAGAAAGCCAGGAGTGGGGTGCGGCCGGTCCGCACCCCACGCTGTACAGGGGCCGGTTGCAATTCCCCGCCGGCGGCCATCTGATGGGGAGTCACCTACCCGTCGGCGGTGACGCTGCGTGGGTGTTCGGCAATGCCTGCTCGATGGTCGACTCGGGCAGCTGCGGTCAGGGCCGGAGCACGATCTTGCCGTGGGTGTGCTGCTGTTCCAGCTCGCGGAAGGCGTCTCGCACCTGTTCCAGCGGGTAGGTGCGGGCGATCGGCACCTCCAACTGCCCGCGCGCGGCAAGCCGGGCCAGCTCGCCGAGCACGACCGCACACGCCGCCGCACCTTCTCCGTAGGTTCGCGCGCCGACCTTGGCCGCGGCCTGCCAGTCGCGGATCGTGTTGATTCGTTCGGGCCGCACGCCCAGCTCCACTGCCAGTGCCACGTAGCCGTCGCCGAAGGTGTCGATGAACGCGTCGACCCTGCCGCCCGACGCCTGACGGATCCGCTCGGCCACGCCTGGCCCGTACTCGACCGGGAGGACACCGCGATCCTTCAACCAAGCGTGGTTGCGCTCGCTCGCCAGCCCGATCACCGTGGCGCCGCGCCGCCGCGCGAGCTGCACGGCAAGCGACCCGACTCCGCCCGCCGCACCGGAGACGACGACCGTGTCGTCCGGGCCGGGGTCCACCGCGAACACGGTGGCGTAGGCGGTCGTGCCGGCCACGTACAGCGCCCCGGCCACCTCCCAGGCCAACCCCGCTGGACGGGAGACCAGATTCACGTCGTCGACCACGACGAACTGCGCATGGCTGGCTCGCCTGTGAGTGAAGCCCAAAACCTCATCGCCCACCGCGAAGCCCCGGACGTGCGGGCCGACCTCCACCACGACGCCGGCAAGATCACTGCCCTGCCCGGAGGGAAACGACGCCGGCCAGCGTTCGTGCAGCGCGCCCGTGCGGATGTGCGCCTCGCCGGGCTGGATCCCCGCCGCGCGGACCTCGACCAGCACCTGCCCTGGACCGGGCACCGGCCGCTCCACCTCCTCCACCCGCAGCACATCGATCCCGCCGTACTCGTGAAACCGCACCGCCCGCATTGCGTGATCACCGCACTTTCTCGTCCGGACAAGGCTTGGCCGGCCGCGCGCCGGAGGGCCGACGCCGACCGTGCCACCGTGTTCAAAGATCAAGCGCGGATCCGTATTCCCAAGAGCACTTCCGACGGCGATGCCCCGCGCAGGGCAAGTTGGACGCACACCGGTAGCACTGCGCCCGCATACGCGAGGGAAAGGTCACCCGTCTGGGCATCGGTGCCGGCGGCGTCCCGGAACTCCCCAGGCGCTGTCACGGGCGGTCGGTAGCGTGATGGCTGTGATGGTGGGCACTGAAGAAACCCGGCTGGTCGTGCTGCGCGGCAACAGCGCCTCGGGGAAGTCGTCCGTCGCGACGGGTCTCCGTGAGAGGTTCGGCCGCGGCCTGGCCCTGGTCGGCCAGGACAACCTCCGACGCATCGTGCTGCGCGAGCACGACCGGCCCGGAGCGGCGAACATCGGCCTGATCGACCTGACGGCCCGCTACGCCCTGGACGCCGGCTATCACGTCGTGGTCGAAGGCATCCTCTACGCCGACCATTACGGCGACATGCTCGCCCAGTTGCGCGCCGACCACCGCGGCCCGACCCACGGCTACTACCTGGATGTGCCGTTCGCCGAAACCCTCGCCCGGCACGCCACCAAGCCGATCGCCGACGACGTCGAGACGCAGCTGCGCGACTGGTACCGGAAGCGCGATCTGCTGCCCGACGGACTCGAGACCGTCATCGGTGCCGACAGCGCCCTGCACGAGACCGTCGACCGCATCATGCTCGGCAAGCCTTCGTCCGCCGCTGCGAGATCGGGCGTCAGCGCGGCGGCGCCGTCAGGTGCGGAACGTCGGTGGGGGAGAGGTCGGGGCGGGCACGGTGAAGGCGTGCGGGGCGGCCCGACCGGTCGGAGGCGTCGCGGGCGACGTCGACGCCTACTTCCACCACCAGCTCGGATTCCACCAGCGGCCAGGTGCTGCACCTCTTTGCACCCACCGACGTCGACCTGTCCCTGCGGCCGTGGACGGCCGAGGCCATGGACGCGGCACGGCACACCAGCGACCTCGTCCCGGACGGCACCCTCTGGCTCACCCTCGACCTGGCTCACCACGGACTCGGCAGCGCCTCCTGCGGCCCGGACGCCCTGCCCCAGCACCGCCTCCACCCCCACTCGGCGACCCTCACCGTGCGTCTCCGCACCGGCGATGCGGAAGGGGGACGGGTGTCAGCCGTAAGGAACTGATCAACCGGGCTGCCCCACTCGTCCGGGACCCGCCCTCCGGGGAGACCAGCTTCCGCGCCGGCCGTGGCGCGTACCGCCGCACGGCTTCATCGCCGGCAGCTCCACCTAAGGCATCAGGTAACCCGCGTTCCTCCACCGGAAGCCCTCGTACGCCGAGGGCGCGTACGTGGTCATGCACAGCCCCTGCTCCTACCTGTTCGCCCCCTACGACGTCCCTGCGCCGGGGGTGAACTCCACCCGCAAGATCAGAGTTGGCAGGTCCACCGCCGTGACGGGCCCCTACGCCGACAGTACGGGGCCGTTGGCCGTACAGGCGCCCGTGACGTCCAGGCACAGCCCGGACTCCACGCCGACGACCGTGCCGTCGCAGTTCACCCGCCACCGCTGGTTCGCACCGCCGGTACATGTCCAGATCTGCACCCGGGTACCGGCTGCGGTGGCGTGGCCCGGAACATCCAGGCACGTGTTGCCGTACACGGTCAGCTGATTGCTGTCCGTCAACCCCCACTGCTGGTTGGTCCGGCCCGAGCAGTCCCAGATCTGCAGGCAAGTCCCGTCGGTCTGGCCGGCGTTCGACACATCGAGACACCGGCCGGAACCAATACCGCGCAAGGCGCCGCCTGGTGGCTGCCTGAGCCGGGCTGGCGACGAGCAGCACCGCCAACGCGAACAGGGCCGCAACCGCGATGGCGAGCACCACAGACAGATGTCTGCGGCTGCACCTTCGCGTGTGCATGGGGACCTCGTAATCCTTGAGTGAGCGGTGCTGGTTGGCCCCGTAGGAGGCTGTGCAGACCGTCGATGTGATTGCGCGGTATGTTCGTGATACCGAACAAAGGTCGAACTATCGAGCAAGCTGGATCATAGAGAACCGGTGAGCGGCGTCAATACCTCTCGCATGATTCGCGAGCCGGAACATTCTCAGGACTTGCGCCGTAGACGGGCCGACCTCCGGGTTCCCTGGTGAGACGAGAGACAGGACTGGCACAGGCAGTTGGTGACCGCCGCCGGCGGATGGGGTCCGTCGTTTCCACCCTCCTGGAACGAACAGTTCGAGGTCTTGACGGCCCCTCTGGAGTTCGTTGATAGTCATGCCTTGATCCGAACGGCCGAGTGACAGCCGATGCCCCCCCGAATTGTTAGCGCTAACAATTCGGGGGCGGCCCGTCGGCAGATCCGCAGACCCCGAGGCCTCCGCACGCCCTCACGCCCCCATCAGCCCACCCTCAGCCCACCGCGAACCCCGTCGGGGCGCGGATTGCTGTCCCGATATCGATGAACAAGGGAGTTCATGGTGCCTGCGTTGCACATCTTCCGCCGACTGTGCCGGAGGCTTGTCGTCTCCTTGGCCGCGGTGGCGCTCGCCTTCGCCGGCCTCATCGCCTTCAGTGAAGCCTCGCACGCCGCTGCACAAGGGCCCTGCGACATCTACGCCGCGGGCGGCACGCCGTGCGTCGCGGCGCACAGCACCACCCGCGCGCTGTTCGCCTCCTACAACGGCCCGCTCTACCAGGTGCAGCGCGCGTCGGACGGCTCGTTGCAGGACATCGGGGTACTGTCCGCCGGGGGTGTCGCCAACGCCGCGGCGCAGGACTCCTTCTGCGCGGGCACCACCTGCACCATCACCCGCGTCTACGACCAGACCGGCGGCGGCAACACCCTGGTCTATCAGGGGCCCGGCGGGACCGGCGGCGCCGACACGGCTGCCACCGCGAACACCGAAGCGCTCAGCGTGGGCGGCCAGAAGGCTTACGCGCTCTACATCAACCCCGGCAACAGCTACTTCGCGTACAACTCCACCGGGGGCGTGCCGACCGGCAGCTCACCTGAGGGCGAGTACATGGTCACCAGCGGCACCCACGTCAACGGCGGCTGCTGCTTCGACTACGGCAACACGGAGATCGACCACAAGGCCGACGGCAACGGCGCCATGGACGCGATCAACTTCAGCACCGAATGCTGGTTCGGCGGCTGCAGCGGAACCGGACCGTGGGTGCAGGCGGACCTGGAGAACGGCCTGTTCTCCGGCGGCAGCAAGACGTGGAATCCCAACCAGGTCTCCCAGACCAGCCACTTCGTCACCGCGATGCTCAAGAACAACGGCACCACCCAGATGGCGCTCAAGGGCGCCAACGCGCAGTCCGGGAGCCTGACCCAGTTCTACAGCGGCGCACTGCCCACCGGGTACAACCCCATGCACATGCAGGGCGCCGTCATCCTCGGCAGCGGCGGTGACTGCTGCCAGACCAACCGCAACGCGAGGGCGGGCACCTTCTACGAGGGCGCCATGGTCAAGGGCTACCCCTCCGACGCCACCGACGCCGCGGTCCAGGCCAACATCGCCGCGGCCGGCTATAACACCACCACCCCCTTCACCCCGGGCGCGAAGGTATCGCTGCAGGCCACCACCCCATGCTGCACCACCGACTACCTGCAGCACGACACCAGCGACGACAACGTCGTGATCGCGCCGGTGACCTCCAGCAGCTCCTCCACCGTCAAGGGCGACGCCACCTGGATCGTCCGCGCCGGCCTGGCCAACAGCAACTGCGTCTCCTTCGAGTCGGCCAATACACCCGGCAGTTACATCAGGCACTACGCGTTCCAGCTCCACCTCCAGCCCAATGACGGCACCAGCCAGTTCGCCGCAGACGCCACCTTCTGTTCCAAGCCAGGGAACAGCGGCACGGGCTACTCCCTGCAGTCCTTCAACTACCCGGCCAAGTACATCCGCCACTACAGCTTCACCGCCTACATCGCAAGCGACGGCGGTACCAACGCCTGGGACACCACCTCACTGTGGGCCCAGGACACCAGCTGGCTCGTCGCCGCCCCCTGGAGCTGACGAGCAACCAGCCCCGGGTCCGGTGCCGAAGACGACCGAAGCCGCACCGCACCCGGAGGCGTCGACGCCACCCGCGCCACCCGCACAGCCGGACACCGGGGGTTCGTCGACGCGCACTTCACACCCCACCCTGTGAAGGAGTCCTTCATGTTCGAACGATCGTGGATCCGCCGCGTCAGACGCGCTCTCCTCGCGGCCGGTGCCACCGCCGCGCTCGCCTCCGGCCTGCTCACTGCCACGGCCACCACCTCACAGGCCGCCACCCAGGGGCCGTGCGACATCTACGCCGCAGGCGGCACCCCCTGCGTCGCCGCGCACAGCACCACCCGCGCCCTGTACGGGGCGTACAACGGCCCGCTGTACCAGGTCAGGCGCGCCTCCGACAACACCACCCTGAACATCGGCCTGCTGAGCACCGGCGGATACGCCAACGCCGCCGCGCAGGACTCGTTCTGCGCCAACACCAGCTGCGTCATCACCGTCATCTACGACCAGTCCGGCAAGGGCAACAACCTCACCCAGGCACCGGCGGGCGGAGCCGCCGGCGGGCCGGACAACCTCGCCAACGCCTTCGAAGCACCGGTCACCGTCGGCGGGCATGAGGCCTACGGCGTCTACGTCGCCCCCGGCACCGGCTACCGCAACAACAACACCAACGGCATCGCCACCGGAGACCAGCCCGAGGGCATGTACGCGATCTTCGACGGCACGCACTTCAACGGCGGCTGCTGCTTCGACTACGGCAACGCCGAGACCAGCAGCACCGACACCGGCAACGGCCACATGGAGGCCATCTACTTCGGCAACAGCAAGGCGTGGGGCTACGGCAGCGGCAACGGCCCCTGGGTCATGGCCGACCTGGAGAACGGCCTGTTCTCCGGGGTCAACCGCACCTTCAACGCGAACGACCCCACCGTCAACAACCGGTTCCTGACCGCCATGGTCAAGGGCGGCCCGAACCAGTGGGCCATCCGCGGCGGCGACGCCCAGTCGGGCGGCCTGTCCACCTACTACAGCGGCGTGCGCCCCAACGTCTCCGGCTACAACCCGATGCACAAGGAAGGCGCGATCATCCTCGGCATCGGTGGCGACAACAGCAAGGGCGCCCAAGGCACCTTCTACGAAGGCGTCATGACCTCCGGCTACCCCTCGGACGCCACTGAGAACGCCGTACAGGCCAACATCACCGCCGCCGGCTACAACAGCGGTTCAACCAGCACCGGCTCGCTGACGCCCGGCTCCCGGATCTCGCTGCAGGCCACCACCGCCCCCTGCTGCACCTCGGACTACCTTCGCCACGACGACGCCGACACCAAGGTCGTCATCTCCAACATCAACTCCTCCAGCTCGGCCACCGACAAGGCCGACGCGACGTGGATCGTCCGTGCCGGCCTGGCCAACAGCTCCTGCCTGTCCTTCGAGTCCGCCAACAACCCCGGCCAATTCCTGCGTCACTACAACTACGAGCTCTACCTGAATACGGACAACGGCGCCAGCACGTTCGCGCAGGACGCCACCTTCTGCCCCACCACGGGCAACAGCGGGGTCGGCCACTCCTTCCAGTCCGTCAACTACCCGACGAAGTACATCCGCCACTACAACTTCACGGCCTACATAGCCAGCAATGGCGGCTCCAACGCCTGGGACTCCACATCGTCGTGGGCCCAGGACACCAGTTGGCTCACCGCATCTCCCTGGAGCTGACGAGCAACCGACCTCTCTGAGCGCCTCCAGCGCATGGTGACCCACTCGACGAGGGCCGGGGGCGGGTCGAGTGCGGCAGGAGAGGCACCCAACAAAGCTCCCGTGCCGGTGGGTTGAGACTTGGAACACGTCTCTCAACGGCACGGGAGCCTCGTGCATTGCGCACCGTGCCGGCATCACCCGAGCAGTGCCCAAGCTGAAAAAAAGGCTGAGTGCGAGTGCGAGCCATTGCACCACCCCGGGGCCGCCCACCACGAAGATGCGTCGGTTCGGGGCGGCAGGGGGAGGCGGTTATGGGGTGGAGGACTGAGGAGTTCGGGGAGTCGCACGAGGGCATCGCGGGAGCGGTGCCGGTTGATGGCGGCTGGCCCAAGCCGGTGGACTTGGACGTCGGCAGCGGCTCCGCCGGCCATGAGATAACGGACCGCACTCGCCGAGCAGGCGCCGGCGGCCGCGCTGAAGGCGGTCGCGAGGCTGGAACGCCTCGCTGTCCGGCGGGCCGGGAAGCCTCTACGCTGCGGAGGCTGCCGAGTTGTCGCCGGAGACGGTCGGCAACGCCCTGGGGATTGGCGCCGCCACAGCCCGCTCCCGCATGACCCACTACCTGCTGCGCCCTTGACCCGGCGGCCCGGCGTACACGGAAAACCGGGTGGGATCACTGAGGCGAGGAGGTCTATGGTCTGGGGACCGGGATCGCGCGGTCCCGGCAGGCTGCGGCGCCGTGGCAGAGCGGTCCATTGCAATCGTCGTGCGGAAGGCCCTCCGCGCGACGACTGATGAGGCCCGGGCGGGCCCTGTCCGTCCTCGTCCGCGGGTTCGAATCCCGTCGGCGTTTGCAGCCGCCCCTTCCAACTTCGGCTGCGCCTTGGCGTCGCGGTCGGGGTCGTGGGGACCCCTTCCAGGCCTTGGTGCGCTGGAAGGCGGTGCAGCGGCGCAGGAGCAGGCACCGTAAAGCTCTGCGGCCTGTGTGGATGACGCGGCTGTGCACGCGGCGCAGGTAGGCGGCGAGCTTGCGGATCGACCAGCGGGTGAAGGGCCGGCCGAGCTTGGTGGGGCGGGTGGTGGCCGTCTGGATGACGAAGTCCTCGTCGTCAGGGGTGAGCAGGCGGGGACGGCCCCGCCCACTGAGGGTCCAGGCAGGCCAGGCCGACCTCGTTGAACCGATGGATCACATCCCGCTCGGTGTCCTCATCGGCCTGGACCAGCTGGGCGATCACCGGGACGCGATGTCCGTCGGCGGATGCCAGCAGCATCATCGCCCGCCGGTGGCGCACCGAGTTCGTACTGCCCCGGCGCACGATCTGCTGCAGCTTCTGCCCCTCCTGATCGGTCAGTCTGCACACCCGGACAGGCTCGGCCACTACACCTTCGGCGATACCGCAGGCCCGTTCGGCTGAGCTAGCCGCGCTCCGGTTCGTCGTGGATGGTCAATGCTCCGGCGAGGTCGAGGTCGGCGACAGTGCCGTGTGCCCCGGCGCGGACGAGCAGCACTGCGCCGAGCGCGGTGCTCCAGAACGTCCTGGCCTCCACGTCGAGCGGTCGACGGGCACTCCAGCCGCGACTGTCGATGAGCTGGCTCGCGAAGCGCTCGGATTGCCGGAACAGCAACTGGAGGTGCTGGTCGACCACGGGGGCGAGTTCGGGCTTGGAGATCCCGGCGGCGAGTGCGCGTGCGACCGATGGGAGCGAGGGCATGGCCAGTACGGCGCGGGCGATGTTGCACCGAAATGTCGCCGCATCGGGGGCCTGACGACCGATGCGCTCAATCCGTCGGGCGTCGTGCAGCAAGCCGAGAAAGGCGGCGTGCACGAGCAGCGAGTCCTTGGAGCCGAAGTAGTAGGTGACCTGATTGGGGAAGACGCCTGCCGCGTTCGCGATCTCCGCGACGCTCACCTCGGCGCCGGGCCGCTCCTTGCAGAGTCGTGCAGTTGCCTCGATCAGCCGGCGCCTCGTCGCGCGACCGCGGTCACGCGACCGAGCCGACGTTGATCGAACTTCGGTTCGCTTCTTCTCCACACCCAAATTGTATGTGATACAACAAGACCTGTCCCCCTTGTATCGCATACAAGAAAGGTCGAAGCGCATGCAACGGACTGAAGTCGTCGTGACCGGACTCGGCGCGATCACACCACTCGGTGCAGACGTGGAGTCCACCTGGGAAGCCCTGCTTGCCGGCGAGTCCGGCATCCGCGGCGGCGTCCTGCGAGGCCACGAGGACGCCGATCTTACCGACACCGTCGCGGGCACGATGGCGATCGACCCCGCCGAGTCGCTGCTGCCGGTACAGGCCAGGCGGCTAGACCGCTCGCAGCAGGCGGCCTTCACCGCGGCGGCCGAAGCCTGGGCCGACGCCGGCGCCCCCGAGGTGGACCCGGACCGGCTCGCATCAGCGATCGGCACAGGCATCGGTGGCCTACAGACGCTGCTGAAGCAAGACGACGTACTGGAAGCGGCCGGGACCCGGCGCGTCTCGCCGCGTACCGTCCCCATGCTCATGCCCAATGCGGCGGCGGCGCTGATCAGTATCGAATACGGTGCACGGGCCGGGGTCTACACGCCCGTCTCGGCATGCTCCTCCGGTGCCGAGGCGATCGCCTTGGGAGCCAGGCTCATCCGTGCCGGTGAGGCGGACGTGGTCATCGCGGGCGGGACCGAGGCCGCGATCACCCCGATCACCGTCGCCGGTTTCGCCCAGGCACAAGCACTGTCGCGGCACACCGCCGACCCCGCCTCGGCGTCACGGCCGTTCGCCGCGGACCGCAGCGGATTCGTCCTCGGTGAAGGCGCCGCTGTCGTAGTGCTCGAAAGCGCCGAGCACGCCAGCGCCCGGAGCGCGCGCGTCCACGCGGTACTCGCGGGCGCCGGCATCGCCGCCGACGCTCACCACATCACGGCGCCCGCTGCCGACGGCTCCGGCCAGATCTCGGCCATGCGGAAGGCCCTCGCGCAAGCCGGCTTGGCTCCCGAGCAGATCAGCCACATCAACGCCCACGCCACCGGAACCCCGGTCGGCGACGTCGCCGAGGCGCACGCGATCGGGGAGGTCTTCGGCCACGCCACCGTGACGGCCCCCAAGGCGGCGCTCGGCCATCTCTTTGGCGCGGCCGGCGCGATCGAAGCGCTCATCGCCATCCTCAGCGTGGAGCACGGCGTCATCCCGCCGACCCGCAACATCACCGCGGCCGGCGTCGGTCCCGACATCGATCTCGATGTCGTCGCAGAGCGACGAAACGCCCCCCAGGAGGCCGTGCTCACCAACTCCTTCGGCTTCGGCGGGCAAAACGTCTCAATCATCGTCACCAGCGCACGGCACCACGCGTCCCGTACAGCCGCGACCACGCCATGACCCACGCGAACGCACCATTGTCCGCGGAGGGTCGCCGCCGATTGATCGAGCGTTGCATGATTGGTCCGATCGCCCATGTCGCCGCAGAGAGGGGAATTTCCCGAGCAACGGCGTCGAAGTGGGTGAACCGGCACCGGCGATACGGCGAACTCGGGTTGATTGTTCGAGGCTGGACGCCGCACCATCAGCCAAGTGCGACACCAGTTGACGTGGTCACACGCATGGAGAAGATGCGGCGTGCCCACAAGGGGTCGGCCACTCGCATCGCCCACGAGCTCGCCGTCGACGGGAATCTGGTCTCAGCGCGGCACGGTCATCCGCCACCTGGCCGCCCTCGGTCTGAACCGACGGAGCCGGCCAATCGCAAACGACGCGGCAGCAAGGGCGGCCGCCCCAACCCCAACGTCGACCCGGCCGCTGTCAACACGAGAAGAACAGCGTCGCCACCGCCTCCAACGAGGCCTTCAGCGGCTGGACGAAGACCTTCACCGACCACCCCCGTCTCTGCGCGGGGACCGTCGACCGTCTCACTTTCAACGGCGCGATCATCCAGACCGGCACCGAGTGCTACCGCCTGGCCCACACCAAGGCCCTGGCCGAGCAGGCCGCGCCAGCTGAGACCGGGAGCCGGCCACTTGCGCGGTCCTTCCGACCGCGCAAGCACGTCTCATGCGCCGGTAACTCCGTCGATCTGCTCGCGGATGAGGTCGGCATGGCCGTTGTGACGTGCGTATTCCTCGATCATGTGCACCATGATCCAGCGCAGGGAGACCCACTGATCGCCGACGTGACCCGCTTCCTGTTCGGACAAGCGGCCGGAGTCGTCCAGCGAGGCTTCAGCGATCAGCTCACGACCTCGAGCGACCTCCGCATGCCACGCAGCCATCGCCTCGTCGAGCCCTCGTTCCGGCTGAAGGACAAAGCCGTCGAGGTTGCTCTCCCCGAAGACCGGAGGAACCTTCTGAGCTGCAAATACACGCTGGAACCAGTTGCGCTCCACCTCAGCCATGTGCTGAACGAGACCGAGCAGCGTCATCGACGAGGGTGACGCCGCAGCAAGCCGTAATTGATCATCCTTGAGGCCCGAACACTTCAGGGCGAGCGTCGCACGGTGAAAGTCCAGCCATGCTTCCAGCATGGTGCGCTCGTCGGCATGCGCGGGCGGGATAGGCCGTCCATCCGGTGTCGTATTCATGAGCAAAGCCTGGCAGCAACAGCCGTGGCCCACGACCGTCTTCGCCGGCGACGAACACGCGTCTCGTCCACCTCCCAGGCGAGCCAGTGATAACAAAACTCACGGAAATTGATCTTGTTGAGCCCTACGAAGTGACTCCTGGAACCGCCTCCATGCGTGGTCCAAGCCGACCTCAGCGAATGCCTCGCACTGGCCGGACGTTCCTGCCAGCCCCGGCACCGGCTGCCCGGCCCGCCGGCAAGGTGGCCGTTGATGCCGCGCGCACCCGGCGCCGCGCGTGGCGCCAGGTCTCCGTGGCGAAGTGGTAGGCCATCGGGTCCTCGTCACCACCCTGCGTGTGGGTGGTACCCGCAATGCGCACCACGCCAGGCGACGGGCGTCCGTCAAAGTGAAGTCACAGGCCCAGGGCTGGGGTGAGCGGTGCTCGGGGTGCTCACGCTGGTCATGGGCGGCTGTCTGCGCAGTAGGTCGTCCGTCAGCGGTTGCTTGCCGGTTTTTCGGTGCTCGAATCGGTGGCGGACGTGCGCTTCCCGACCAGTGACAGGCGTGACTCCGACGCCGTGGTGTTCGGCCACAGAGCTTCCGCAAAAACCCGTTGGCGGAGCCACGGCAGCCACTGCTAGGTTTTCGGAGGCCGTGGCAGCGAGCGAGGAGGTGGTACCCGTGAACATATCGACATGGGTGCTCCCCTCCGGGGTCACGGTCGGGCGATAGGTCGTCCGGGAGCGCCGTTCAATGGCACTCCCGAAAGGCACGACCATGCAATTCACTTCTGAACAGCGTCTCGACGACGCTGTCCTCGAGCGCGAATTCACCCTCGGCGAGATCCCCGGCATCCTGTGGACGCCCGGATCCGCATCCATGTCCGCACCGGCGCCGCTGATCCTGCTCAGCCCCCCTCCTCTGGGGCTGCGCAAGGCGTACCCCCGGCTCGTGGCCCGAGCCCGGCAATCCGCGGCGGACGGCTTCGCCACGGCCACCATCGAGCTCCCCGGAAGCGGCGACCGGCCTCGTTGGCCCGCCGCCGAGCAGGCCCTCGCCGACCTGCGCCGGGCTATGGAGACCGGCGAGCCGGTCAGCGACGAGATCATCGACGCCCTCATCCTCCCCCTGGTCGACAAGGCGGTCCCGGAATGGCAGGCCGCCCTGGACGCCCTCCTGTCGCTGCCCGAGATCGGTGGCCCGGTCGGGTACTCGGGGGGAGTGATCTCCATCGGAACCCGGCTGGCGGTGGTCGAGCCGCGCATCTCGGCCGCTGTTCTGTTCGCCGGGAGTTTCGTCCCTCGCGCCATGTTCGAGGAGGCCCGCCAGGTCACCATTCCTCTGCACGTCCTACTGCAGTGGGACGACGAAGGGAACGACCGGCAGGCGGCCCTGGACCTGTTCGACGCCTTCGGCTCCAAGGAGAAGACGCTGCACGCCAATATGGGCGGGCACACCGGTGTCCCGCAGTTCGCGGGGGACGCCGCGGCCCAGTTCTTCACCCGACACCTGAAGTGACGCCGGGCCGTCAGGCCACCAGCAGACGGTAGCCGTATGGGCCAGGATGCTGCTCATCCAGGGACAGGTCCTGGCCCTCCTCGGCTCTCTACACCACGGGCCCCGGCCAGGCTCTTGGCAGGGGCCGCGTTGGCAGAGTTCGGCTTCCGCGGCCTGGACGACGACGTACTCGACCCCGTGATCATCACCGGCTTCACCGCCACCCGCACCCGCAAAATCACCCCCGGCCAGAAGGTTGCCAACCGCGTCCTCGCCGTCGGACGCGCACCGGTCGAGCACGGGGTCCCGATTTCAGCCGTACACGGACTGAACGACACCGGGTGCGGTGGCCCGAGCATCGTGTGTGCATCCTGCGGGCCAGTCAGGAGTTTTGGGATGACGATGACGGCCAGGCGGCGCGCGAGGCTGACGCAGACCTGCGGGCTTGTATGGACGCCCTGATCGCAGCCCTTGGGGCAGGCTGGGGCGAGCCGCTCGTCGTCGACCTGTTGCCGTATCTGTGGGCCGGCGTCGAGGGGGATGCGGTGTGCGTCCCGGCAGGTGCTGGACGAGCACGGGCCGCTGGCGACGGCCTTCTACACCTCCGGGCAGTTGTTCGCCGAGGAGTATTACGCGCAGACGCTGATCGCCCGCGGCGGTATCGGGACACCGCATCTGGACGGCAACACCCGGCTGTGCACGGCCACGGCGGAGTGGGCGCTGGTGGAGAGCTTTGGGCAGTGACGGCAACCCGGGCTCGTACGAGGACATCGACCTGTGTGACACCCTGCTCCTGGTCGGGCACAACGTGGCCGAGACGCAGACGGTGCTGTGGGCTTGCATGCTGGACCGGCTGCACGGCCCGGACCGTCCCCGGCTCGTGGTCATCGACCCGCGCTCAACCTCGACGGCCCGTGAGGCGGACGCCCACGTGCCGCTCCGGCCCGGCACCAACGTGGCAGTGCTCAACGGCATCCTCCACGAACTGATCCGCAAGGAGTTCGTCGATCACCGGTTCGTCGCCGAGCACACTGTCGGTTTCAAGGAGCTCGCCGATGTGGTGGCGCCGTACACACCGGAGCACGCCGGGGCGATCTGCGGGGTCCCTGCCGACGTCATCCGGGAGGCGGCCGCGTGATCGGTACCGGTCAGCGTCTTGTCTCCAGCGTTTTGCAGGGGGTGTATCAGTCGCATCAGGCCACCGCCGCGGCTGTCCAGGTCAAACAACATCAATCTGCTGCGCGGGATGATCGGCCGGCCTGGGGACGTCGGTGGGGGAGAGGTCGGGGCGGGCACGGTGAAGGTGTGCGGGGTGGCGCCGCCGCCGGAGGCGTCGCGGGCGACCTCGACGCCGACTACGTCCTCGAACCCGAGGACGAGCACGGGACACCCGCCTAGACGATCAAGTCCGATGTCTGGCCGGCCCGTCTCGCGAGATCTCTTTCGGGAGCAGTTCGTTCGTCCTGGACGACGCTGACGGGTGACGGACGTCGTCACCGATCGAGTGCATCTAGGACAGGAATTGACCTAGAGGGGCTCTAGCGTCACACCACGTTGAGGCACTCGCACTCCAGGAGGCAGCCAGATGTCCGTCAAGCCGGTTCCCCAGGGCTACCACACCGTGACCCCGTGGATCATCTCTCGCGACACGGTGCAGCTCATCGACTTCATGAAGAGGGCGTTCGACGCGGAGGAGCTCTCGTGCCTGGCCGGCAGGGACGGAAGCATCGAGCATGCGGAGGTGCGGATCGGCGACTCGGTGGTGATGATGTTCGACGCGCGGCCGGAGTGGCCGCCGACCCCGGGCTTCCTCCGCCTCCACGTCGAGGACGCCGACGCCGTGTACCGGCAGGCCGTTGCGGCCGGCGGCACCTCGGTCACCGAGGTCACCCACCTGTTCTTCGGCGACCGCGTGGGGCGGGTGCGCGATCCGCTGGGCAACCTGTACTGGATCCAGACCCGCGTGGAGGACCTGAGTCCGCAGGAGATGGAACACCGCCTCGGCGACCCGGAGTTCACCAAAGCGATGGAGTACGTACAAAGCGCCGACTTCTTCCCAGGCCGGGCCTCCGACCTCAGCTGACGACGTACCGCCGGGATGGTCGGGATGGTCGGGATGTCGGCCCGGAGCCCGGTCTCTCAGCAGCCGAGGTGTCCTTCGCGACGCTGTTGGCGACGAACGGAATCGACATCTCCCGAACCGCACGACGTCGACGCCGCGCAGCGGTAACCCCTGACGATCGACGTCCGTCGTCGCGCTGATCACTCAGCGCGAGCCCCAGGTCCCACTTTGGCTCGGCTGCCCAGCCCCGGCCGCAGATCAGGGCCGTGAGGGAACGCATGCCGGTGAGGGCCTCGCCGCGCAGACCGGCGAGAACTACGGTGCTGGGATGACTGATCTTGAGGTAGTGGCACGTGGGCTGGTTGGCGCCGAACGCTTTTTTGAACAGCTGCGATGCCATCCGCGGCTTCCCCTGGTGGCCTGCTCGGACTCCGAGCGTCCGGCAGTCCACATCTGGGACTGCGGCGCGGGGCAGCTGCGCGAACTCGGCTCAGTGGGCCTCACGTCGAACCCCTATGGAGACGCCTTTGGGTGGGAGCGGGCAGAGCGGACGCCCGTTGTGGCGTGGCATCCGGACCAGCCACTGCTGGTCGTGGCAGGGGAGGACGGACTGCGGCAATGGACTCCTGCCGGGGTCTGCGAACCGGAAGGTGTTCCGGCCACGGCCTCCTACCGCAGTCTGGCTTTCAGCCCGGACGGGCAGACCTTGTGGGCTTCACCGTCGTTTCGCGACGAAGGCGGCGGGTGGGAGAGCTCGGACGTCCTTGACCTTGCCTCCGGAACCATCGGTGCCGGACCCCGGTGGGACACAGGAGTGGCGGAGCATCCCGGGGGCGGACTCGTTGCCACGCTCGCCAGCGACCAGGGCGCTACGCACTGCCTTTTCGCGCGCGTCGACAAGGGGACCGCACGTGCCGCGATGCGGCCGCTCCGCCGGGCGCTGATCCTGGACTGTGACGGCTACGAGACTCCGCTCTTCAGCGCGGACGGACGTCATATTGCGATACGTGGCAACGCATACGACAACTCGGTGGAGGTTTTCGAGTTTCCTTCGTTGCACCGGGTTCTGGCCACCACCCTCGGCGACCCCAGCCCTGGTTATCCGTACCCGCAGGAGTGGCTTGACCAGATGCAAGCCTGGTCGCGTCACAACATCGCCTTCGGATCGCGACCGGGCGTGCTGTGGATCGCAACGCCCGCGGGGGCGTTGGTCGAGGTGGACCTCGAAACCCGGCAAGCGGTCGAGCACGATGTGCTGACCGGGTCCCGTTTGTCCGCGCTGGCCGCCACGGCGACCGGCGAGCTTCTCGTTGCCGGCAGTGGGGGAGAGCTGGTGCTCTTGTCCGTGCTCTCCGACTCCACGCTCTCCGGCTCCACGCAGACCTGCACCACAAGCAGGGACGTCTCCAGGGCCGCAGCCATGGCGTTCTTGGAGGCCACCGCCGAGATTCCGGACGACGGCGACGACCTGGAGGCGCACCTTGTCCTGACCGACGGAACCCGCACATGGGAAGCAGACGATCTGGCAACGGTGACCGCGGCCAGCGCAACAGATCCCACCTGGCTTCAACTCCAAGCCGCCATCAACAAGGCACAGGTCCAGAGCCAGTAAGCCGCGGAGCGCGATGCACCGCCTGCGAGGGCGGTGCATCGGCCACATCCCACAAACGCTGGCCGAAATCCCCGCAAGGCTCCGCCGCTGAGCGCTTTCGCCGGTGCTCCCCGCCAACTGAAGCGCTCAGTCACATTGCGACTTGATGTTCGTGCGGCATGATGCCGGTCGTGGGTGCTGATCCATCAAAGCGCCTGGTTCCTGATGAACTCTGGCATCCGGCCGCCCCGTTGTTGCCGTCGTTCGCTGCTCGTCGAGGTCGTCCACCACGACGACAACGACGCCGTGCGGCAGAGACTGGCCGGCCAGGCCTGAGGGCGTAGCACCGGCGGCAGTGTCAGGTGTCCAGGTGCCGCCAGCAATGACCACCTACGGCTCGGATGGCGGGATCTTCAGGACGGCAGCGCCGCCCGTTGTTCGACGATCAGTTCCGCAAGGGCCGTTACCGACTCGACCCGGCTGCCGGAGTTGATGGTGATGTCGAGCCGTTCTCCCGAGACGGTGAGTGCGCCGACGGGAAGTGGGCCTGTCGGTCGGAAGTGGATGCGGCCTGTGGGGACGCCGGGATCGAGGCCGATCGTCCCGGTCATGAGGGCGACGGCTGCTGCGGCCGACCGGGCTTGTGGTCGGCAGGCGGCCGGGGAGGGGGCGGGCACGGGAGTGTCCGTGCGGGCGTCGCCGCCCCGGAGTTCCGGCAGCCGGTGGTCGAACGCCGGTACGGCGGCGGGGATGCCCTCGATCAGGCGAGCGGCACCTGTGGCGTCTTTCCAGCCACGTGCTTGCGCCGGCGATGTGGCCGTCAACGGTCTGCGCGCTCCAGGGATGGGTGGGGCGCCACCGTTGCCGGGGGCGTGGAGGTCGCGCTGCCGCGCGGAGTTCGGCGCCGACATGACGGATCTCCGGGTGGTGGTGCGGAAACCGCACCACCACCCGGAGACGATGACCCGAACTGCTCCGTCAGCTCACGGAGAACTGGCTGAACTTCGCGGTGCCGGGTGCTCCGCCGTGAGCCGTGAAGAACACCCCCGCGTCCTCGGTGCTGTTGGCACCGGTCAGCGTCGCGGTGCCCACCGTGGTCCAGGTGGTGCCGTTGGCGGAGAAGGAGCCGGTGACCGAGTCGCCGCTCCTGACCAGGCGGAGCCAGACCGGGGCGATGGCGGCGCTGCCGGTCTTGGTGGTGACGGAGTCGAGGTAGCCGTCACTGTTGGAGTCCCACGACATCGTGACACCCTTGCCCGGCGTGGCGGCGAGGACGAGGTATCCGGTGGAGGAGCCGGTGCCGGTGATGTCGTTGCGCAGCATCAGGCCGGCTTTGCCCCAGGCATTGGTGTTGTCCTGGCTGTCGACATGGACGGTGACGGTCGACGACGTTCCCGCCGCTCCCGGCTGGTAGGCCGCGGAGTAGTCGTCGTCGTGTAGCGCGCTCGTGGCCCATGTGTCGATGCCCGCGTTGGTCAGGGAGGTCACTCCCTGGCTCTGGCCCACCGCGGCCGGGATGGAGCCGTAGGCCTTGAAGGGGGAGGTGACGATCCGCAGGTTGCTGAAGGTCGCGCTGCCGACGCTGGTGCTGTGGGCGCTGTGGATGACACCGGCGTCCTGGGTGGCGGCCATGGACGGCAGGGTGACCGCCGAGCCGACCTGGGTGAAGGTGGATCCGTCGGTGGAGTAGTAGGCGGAGACCTGGGTGGCGGTGCGGGTGAGCCGCACCCAGACCGGCGCCTTGACCGTCGAGGACGTACACGACATCTGGTCGAGGTAGCCGTCCGCGGTGGAGTCCCACTGGAAGCACACGCCGTGGCTCGGGGTCGCCGTGGCGACCGCGTATCCCGGGGAAGAGCCGTTGCCGGTGAGGCTGTTGCGCAGGACGACGCCCGCCTTGGCCCAGCCGTTGGTGTTGTCGACGTTGTCGACGCGCGCGGACACCGAGGTGCCGGCGACAGCGGAGTTCGCCAGGTAGGCGGTGCCGTAGGCGTCGTCGTGTTGTCCGCCGGCGCCCCAGATGTCGGCTCCCGCGTCGGTGACGGTGAAGCTACCGCCGCTCTGGCCGGTCAGGGCGGGAGTGGAGGAGTAGCCGCTGTAGGGGGCCGTGACGGGGTCGGTGGTCAGGGGCCGGTAGAGGGGCTGGACGCCCGCGTTGTCCATGACCGTGCGGGCGCCGGAGGGCCAGTTGCCGTCGGAGACGACCACCGTGCCGCTCACCACATCACCGCGGCCACCGTTGAAGATGTCGGTCGAGGGCGTGGTCGTCCAGTTGTCCTGGAGGGTGAGGGCACCGGTGTTGTTGGTGGAGGTGCCGTTCTGATGGGACCACCGGCCCACGTTACGGAAGACGTTGTTGGTGTCCGTGAAGTTCCTGGATCCCTCGTCGTGGTAGAAGCCGTAATAGTTGTTGTTGGTGTGGCAGTAGTTGCGTTCGAAGGTGCTGCCGGGCGACGCCGACAGGGTGTACAGACAGCCGCCGTCGTTCATCTGCTGCATGACGTCGTGGATGTAGTTGTCGGTGATGTGGTTGTTCGCGGCGGTGGTGGGGGTCTGGTAGATGGGCTGGTAGTTGTACAGACCGCGGTTCACGTAGTCCTGGCTGCCGCCCGGGTCGTTGGTGCCCCAGCCGTAACCGATGGTCAGCCCCGAGTAGGGCAGGTTGTACACCTCGTTGTGCGACACCGTGGCGCCGTTGACGTAGGTGGCCAGGATGGCCGACATGTCCCGGTAGTCGAGCGCCACGTCGTGAATGACGTTATTGCTCAGTGTGATGTTCTTGTTGGTCATCCGGCTGTCACTGGGGTGATGCGCGTCCGCCTGGAGCCCGCCGACGACGATGCCTCCGCCGGCGTCCTGGGTGAAGACGTTGCCGGTGGCGGTGACGGTGTCGGCACCGAGGCCGACCCCCGTGGCGTGGGCATTGGCGTCCTGGCCGATGCCGAGGCCCACCTGCCCGAGCTGGGTGAACCGGTTGCCGGTGAAGGTGATGTGGTCGGCGGCCGACACCTGGACGGCGGCCGGCATCTGGTCCCAGTGCGGACGCGTCGCCTCGAACAGCGGACAGCCGCCTTGGCAGGAGGTCAGCGCGTCGGAGGGGCGGTCCCAGGTACCGGTGAGGTACGCGCCGGTCTGCTGGCTGGCGTAGCCGTCAGTGCTGGGGCCCAGCCAGCTGGTGCCCGAGAACTGCAGACCCGAGAACGTGATGTGGGTGGCGGGAGAGGCATAGCTTCCCCCGACGTCGACGAGCGACTGCAGCTTCGGCACCTCGACGTCCGCGGTGCTCATGTTCTGCCCGGCGAGCGGCTTGTAGTACAGCGTGCCGGTGCCGGTGTCGAGGTACCACTCCCCGGCCGTGTCGAGGAACTCGTAGGCGTTCTCGATGTAGAGCGGTCCCGACCGGAAGGGTTTGGTCAGGGTGTCGTAGCCGAAGGTGTTGTCGTCCCAGGACGGCTGATCCATGGTGATGGTGCCGTTGCTGATGCCGGACACCGGGGCGTAGCGGTCGGTGAAGGATCCGATGCCGTGGATCTCGGTGCGGCTCGGGGCGGCCAGGCTGTTGAGGTAGTTCAGCGCGGTGTTGGTGAAGGTGTAGCCGCTGGTGGTCGCGGTCAGGTCGGCGCGGTTGATCGAGGAGCGGGCCCTGGTCGCCAGGACGCCGTCGACGTACAGCTGCCGGGTGTCGAACCCGGTCCCGACGCTGGCCTGCCAGATGTTCTTCGCCGAGTCGTGCAGTGTCCAGCCCGTGGCCCGCTGCGCGCCGGTGATGACCGGACGGGCGCCCAGCGCGGCCTTCCAGATCACCGAGTAACCGCCGGTGCCGGAGTCCGCCGCAGTGAAGGTGAGGGGGTTCGTCAGCCGGTACGTGCCGTCGGCGACCTCCACGACGATGTCCCCCGTCATGGAGTTGTTCATGGCCCGGACGTTGGTCTTGGCCTGGGTGAGCGAGCACGGCTGGCTGGTCGAGCAGGCGGTACCGGTGCCGTTGGGGGACACATGGAGCGTCGCGGAAGTGGCCGCGAACGCGGGCACGGCCTGGGCGACGACAGCACCGGCAGAGGCGGTGAGGAGCGCGAGTGCGGCCAGACATGGTCTGAGCCGGTCACGCAGCGCGGTGCGGGAGCGGGTTAGGCGCATCTGAGACCTTCCGAAGGTGCGAGAGGGCACGCGCGGGTCCTCCCACTCAGGGGCATACGGCCCTGCGGTGATTGCGGAGGTGATACGGCGACGTAACGTTAGTCGTCATACGTATGCTGTCAATATGCGCCGCAGAAACAGATCTGCACCCCCAAAGAAACCCGCCCCCGGCCTGACGGCTCGGGGGCGGATTCCGGCGCACGCAACGGCGCGGGATGCGCTCAACCGGTGATACCGGGGTGCGGGATACGGCGGCGGCTCCAGGCCGCTTCGATATGGGCCGTCATGGCCTGCGCCGCACCCTGGGGGTCGCGGGCCAGAAGCCGCTCGGCGATCCGGCGGTGCTCGGCGTTCGCCTGCTCGCACGCGTGGCCGTCGGGAGTGCCGGTGTACAGGAACGTACTGCGAGCCTGGGTGTGGACGGTCCGGATGATGGAACGGCCCAGCCTGTTCCGGGACGCCTGCATGATCCGGTCATGGAAGAGCACATCGGTCTCGATGAACCGGGCGGGAGTGGCGATCTCCTCGTCGAGGCGGCCGAGCAGCCGCTCCACCTCCCGGAGATCGTCATCGGTGGCGAGCTCGGCGGCCTGGGCCGCCATCTGTGCCTCAAGGGCCGAACGCACTCCGACAAGCTGGTCCAGCACGACGAGTTCGTCGTCGTGCTGGACGGTGGCCGCCAGTACGACAGGATCCAGGAGGTTCCACTCCTCGGACTGGGTGACCGTGGTGCCTGAACCCTGCCGGGCCCGAACCAGCCCCTTGGCCTCCAGCGACTTGACCGCCTCACGGATGGTGATGCGGCTGACGCCGAACGTCTCGCACAGTTCGGGTTCGACAGGCAAGGTGGAGCCCGGGGGGATGGCACCCGAGACAATGCTGTCGGTGAGGGACTCCACCACCGCATGGGCCAGCCGCGCCGGACGCCTGGGCCAGGGTTTCAGGGCCGACGGGTCCTCGACGCCGCTTCGACCGCTCTTCGCCATATGGCCCCCTCGCCGGTGTGCACGCTCGCTGAGTCTACCGCTCCGAACACCTTGACAGCATTCGTATGACGACTTACGTTACACGAAAATTTCGCAGCACCAGCTGCCGCTGCAAGGGGTAACGACCGTGCGCATTGCCGACGTCGAGAGCTATCCGGTCCGGATTCCGGGCGCCAGTCCGCCGTTCGTCTGGCGTGACGGGTTGCTGGGCAGCCCGCCGGACGGCGAGGCCGCGGTGCTGCGCATCTGCACCGACGAAGGGGTCGAGGGCGTCGCGATGGCCCCCCGCCGGGGCAGCGCCGTCATCCTGGCGGACCTGCTGGACCGCTTCCTGCGCAAGGAGCTCGTGGGCCAGGACCCGCTGCAGCGGGAATGGCTGTGGCACCGCATGTGGGAGCTGGACCGCACCGAGGAGCTGCCCCTCTACCTGCTCGGCCTCGTCGACACCGCGCTGTGGGACCTGGCCGGCAGGCTCGCAGACCGGCCCACCTGGCAGATGCTGGGCGGTTTCCGCACCTCGATCCCTGCCTACGCCTCGACCGTCACCTACTCCTCGGTGGAGGAGTACCTGGACATCGCCGACCAGGCCCTGGAGCTCGGATACCCTGCCATCAAGCTCCACGCCTGGGGCGACGCACGCCGCGACGCCCGGCTGTCGGTGGCCCTGCGGGAACACGTGGGGGACGCGATCCCCCTGATGTTCGACGGGTCCGCCGGATTCGACCTCCCCGACGCGATCTACCTCGGACACGCCTTGTCCGACGCGGATTACCTCTGGTACGAGGAGCCGATCCGGGAGTTCAGCATCACCGCGTACAAGCGCCTCTCCGACGCGGTGGCGGTGCCCCTGCTGGTGGCCGAGACCTCCGACGGGGCCCACATGAACTCGGCCGACTTCATCCAGGCCGGCGCCGCCACCTTCGGCGTCCGCGCCTCCACCCAACTGCGCGGCGGCTTCACCGGCGCCATGCGCACCGCCCACCTCGCCGACGCCTACCGGCTGCGCGCCGAGGTGCACGGGCCGGAGATCCCCAACCGGCACCTGTGCATGGCCATCTCCAACACCACTTACTACGAGTCCCTGGTCATGGGCAATCCCATCAGCCGCGAGAGCGGCATCGACGCCCAAGGACTCGTCCACGCCCCCACCGGGCCCGGCGTGGCGCTGCCCGCCGGCCTGGACTACCCTCCCGCCCTTCAGCGGTTTGTCGACAAGGAGACTTTGACACCGCCGAAGGCCTGATCAGCCCAGTCCACCCCACTCCCGCCCCGCTCTCACGATCGCCCCGTACCCGACCCTCCACGCCTTCGGTACCTGATCCCTCCACACATCCCCGCTCCGGTGCTTGCGCCGACATCCCGCGGATCTCCGCAGAACGCAGACATGAGGTCAGTCATGAACAGCGACGTTCCCGTCACCTCCCGCCGCCAGGTCAGACGCGTTGCCGGCGCGGCCCTGGGCGCCGTCTTCCTTCTCGCGCTCGCCGCCTGCGGCAGCGCGGATCCCGGGACAGCCGGGGCGTCCTCCTCCCCCGCGACCTTCAAGCCTGTGAAGCAGGAGGAAGGAAGCCAGATCACGGTCTGGGCGGACGCCGCCCGAGTCCCCGGCGTGCAGGCCTATCAGAAGGCTCACCCGGACGTGAAGATCAAGATCGTCACGTACAGCGGGGACGCCAACGGCGCCAATGACCTGCAGACAAAGGTCCGGCTGTTCGACCGGAGCGGCAGCGGCTGGCCGGACGTCGCCTTCAGCGCCAACGTCAACGACGGCACCTGGGCCTCCCAGGGCAAGACCCCCTATGCGGCGCCCGTCGACAAGGGCCTGATCCCCGAGTCCACGCTGAAGGGCTTCGCGCACGGCTCGCTGGGCCCCTGCACCTTCAACGGCACCACCTACTGCCTACGCAACGACCTGGCCCAGAACGTGCTCTGGTACAACAAGGAGCTCCTGGACAAGTTCGGCTACTCCGTCCCGACCACCTGGGAGGAGTACGAGGCACTCGGCAAGAAGGTCGCCGAGGAGCACCCCGGTTACCTGGTCGGAACCGCCGGGGACGCCTGGAGCCCCGAGGTGTACTTCTGGGCGAGCCAGTGCCCTGCCAGCTCAGTGACCGACGCCAAGAAGGTCAAGGTCGACCTGCAGGACGCCAAGTGCACCCGGATGGCGAAGCTGCTCGACGGGCTGATCGCCAAGGGTTCGGTCTCCAAGGACACCGTCTTCAGCGCCGGCTTCATCAAGAAGGAGGCGAGCAAGGTCCTCATGCTCCCCGGCCCTTCCTGGTACGGCCAGGTGCTCTTCAACTCCACCTTCAAGATCCCCAAGGGGCAGATCGCCGCCGCCTCGCCGCTGAAGTTCGAGGGCGACGCCAAGAACTACACCGGCAACGTCGGCGGCGGGCTGTGGTTCGTCTCCTCCCACAGCAAGAACCTCAAGGCGTCCGCCGACCTGGTCACCTGGATGACGACCTCCAACGACTACCAGGCCACCGCGGGCACCTACCCCGCGTACAAGGAGGCAGCCGTCGCCTGGCTCGCCGGCCAGAAGAAGACCGGCTACTTCGCCCAGGACGTCGGCCCGGTCTTCCAGGAGGCGGCGGAACTCATCTGGCCCGGCTGGTCCGCCACCCAGTACAGCCAGGAAGCGATCTACTCCTCCACCGTGGTCCCGGCCCTGAACTCGGGCAAGACCCTCACCGACACCCTGGGCACCTGGCAGACGGCCATCACCGACAAGGCCAAATCCCTCGGATACACCGTCAACTAGCGAAGCGGACCGATGACCACCCACCTCGCAACGGAGCGGAGCGGCCGCCGCGGCGGCCGCTCGGCCCGCAACCCGGTCGGACGCGCCGGTTACGTCTTCGTCTCCGGCTACGTCCTCCTCCTGCTCGCCTTCGGCGTCCTGCCCACCGGTTACGCGGTGTGGCTGGCACTGTCCAACTCCCGCAACCAGCTCGTCGGGATCGGCAACTTCACCCGGACGTTCACCGACTACCGCTTCGGACCGGCCTTCCTCCACATCGGCCTGTACCTGGTGATCTGGCTGGCCAGCCTGATGATCCTGGTGGTGCTGCTCTCCCTGATGCTGCACGGCCGCATGCGCAGGGCCTCCACCACCCTGAGGTTCCTGTTCTACCTGCCGGGTGCCCTCGCCGGGGTGGCGAGCGTACTGCTCTTCCTGATCCTCCTCGACCCGGCCGCCAGTCCCGTCGGCTGGCTGCTCAAGGGCTTCGGCTGGAACACCCTCGCCCAGGTCAACGCCCCCGGCCACCTGCCGGTTCTCTTCACCGTCATCGCCTTCTGGACCGGGGCCGGCGGCTGGATCGTGGTCATGTACGGCGCGCTCAACAGCATCCCGGACGAAATCCTGGAGGCCGCCCGCATCGACGGCGCCAGCACGCTCCAGATCGCCCTGCGCATCCAGATCCCCATGATCACCAAGTGGATCGCGTACATGCTGATCCTGGCCTTCGCGGCCGGCACCCAGCTCTTCGTCGAGCCACAACTGGTCTCCCTCGCCAGCTGGGGCATGATCCCCGACAGCTGGTCACCGAACCAGCTGTCCTACCAGTACGCCTTCCAGGCGGGCGACTTCAACGGCGCGGCGGCGCTCTCCGTCGACCTCCTCATCCTGGGCCTGGCCTGCGCGGCGCTCGTCGTCTTCCGTACCGGCCTGTTCGACAGGGGCGAACGATGACCACGGCTCCCACGACCACAGCCCGCCGAACCCCGCCGCCCCGTACCGCCGGCGCCCGCACCAGCCCGAGGAAGCCCATGCACCGGACGCGCCGCCCACGCTCACTGGCCGCCCGGTTGGCCTGGCTCATCGTCATGACCCTGGCCGTGCTGTTCTTCTGTGTGCCGGTGGTGTGGCTCCTGCTGGCCACGACCAAGACCGACGGCCAGATCGTGCGGGACAACCCGTTCTCCTTCGGGTCCCCCACCGCGATCGCCGACGCCTGGCACCATCTCTACGCCTTCCAGGAAGGCGCCATCCTCACCTGGCTGAAGAACTCGGCGCTCTACACGTTCGGCGCGCTGGCCATCACGCTGGTGACATCGATTCCCGCCGGGTACGCGCTGGCTCTCACCCAGTTCATCGGGCGCCGGATGCTGTTGACCATCACCATGCTCGTGATGCTCATGCCGACGGCCGCGATGGTGCTTCCCCTGTATCTGGGGATGAACGCCGTGCACCTGGACGGCACGATCTGGTCGGTGATCCTGCCCTTCTCCTTCTTCCCGTTCGGGGTCTACCTCACTTACATCTACTTCTCCTCCAACGTCCCCGCCGACCTGCTGTCCGCCGCGCGGATCGACGGCTGCTCGGAGTGGCAGGTCTTCCGTCTCGTCGCGATGCCGCTGGCCAAGCCGGTGATCGCCCTGGTCGGGTTCTTCAACTTCGTCGGCAACTGGAACAACTTCTTCCTGCCTTTCGTGATGCTCCCCGACAGCTCGCAGTATCCGGCGCAGGTGGGGCTGAACAACCTGCTCGCCGCCTCGCCGCTGTTCAACACCTCCAGCGGCACCGGCAACCAGATCATGCGGCCCGAACTGGCCCTGGCCACCCTGGTCACCATCGTCCCCGTGCTGATCGTCTTCCTCTTCTCCCAGCGCGCCCTCGTGGCCGGCATGCTCGCCGGCGCGACCAAGGAGTAAGGACATGGCAGCTCCCCTCCGTGTCGGCTCTGTGATCCGGCTGCGTCCGGACAAGGCCGAGGAGTACCTCGCACTGCACCGCGCCGTCCCGGCCCCCGTGCTCGCGGCACTGCGCAGAGCGCATATCACGAACTACTCGATCTTCCTGCGGGACGGCACCCTGTTCGCGTACTACGAGTACACGGGCGAGGACTACGCCTCGGACATGGCCGCCATCGCCGCGGACCCCGACACCCAGCGGTGGTGGACCCTCACCGACCCCTGCCAGCTCCCCCTTGACAGTGCCGCCGAAGGCGAACGCTGGGTCGAGGCGGAAGAGGTCTTCCACCTTGACTGAGCGGCACGGCACCACGCGGGCGTACGCACCTTCGACACCGCCCCGCACTACGGACTTGGGTTGTCCGAGCGCCGCCTGGGTGCCGCGCTGCGCGGCCGGGACCGCGACGCGTACACCGTCTCCACCAAGGTCGGGCGGCTGCTCGAACCCGACCCGGAGGGCGGCCGCGGGGACGATCTCGCCCACGGTTTCGCCGTGCCCGACACTCACCGCCGCGTCTGGGACTTCAGCTCCGACGGCGTCCTGCGCTCCCTGGAAGCGAGCCTGGATCGCCTCGGCCTGGACCGTGTGCACATCGCCCTGCCGCACGACCCGGACCACCACGCCGAGCAGGCCCTCACCGAGGCGTACCCGGCGCTGGAACGGCTGCGCGGTGAAGGCGTCGTCAAGGCGATCGGCATCGGAGCGAACCAGTGCGCGCTCCCCGCCCGCTTCCTGCGCGAGACCGACATCGACGTCGTGCTGCTCGCCGGCCGCTACACCCTCCTGGAGCAGGAGGGGCTGGCGGAGGTACTGCCGGAGGCCGCCGACAGCAGATGATATGGATCCGCACCACCGCCCTGCAGGCCGCGGTGACCGCGCACCAGCGCGGCTCGGCTACCAGTCGTTCGCAGCCCGTGGATGCGCACAATCCTCGAGAACCTTACGCAGGACACATCAGCCGACCTCTTCTAGTCGACTGACAAGCGAACGCAGATGTTCACCACTTCGGGAGGCACCGAGAATGCGAACGGTCTGAGCCCTGCGACTGCGCAGGACTGAGGGTTCAGTCCCGCCGGTCGTTGCCCGTGTGCCACCGCCGCACCCACTCCTCGAACCCCATGCCTGACCACCGGTCGCCGGGATGACGCCGACGTCGGCGACCATCCACACCTCACCGCGACGGGGGCCGGTGGTGAGCAGGAGCCAGAAAGGCTGCCCGTCCTCGGGCCCAAGAACGATGGCCACTTCTGGCAACTCTCACCCCCGGAGGTGTCCCGGCACCTCGCCGTCCTGCGCCGCCCTGCGCCGCGCGGGCCTGCTCACGGCCCGGCGGCACGGCCGTTACGTCCGTTGCACCCTCAAGCTGCCCGACGTGACGGCGCTGGGCGCCGACCTGCTGGCGGCCGTACTGCGCTGAGTGGCTTCCGTCCATCGGAACGCGGGCGACCACCCGTACCCCGGCTGCGGCTGCACGGGCACTCAGCCCTGGTCGACCGCCGGTCCGTCCCGCAGGACATACCACCTGCAGGACGGGTGCAGCCGCGAAGCCGGTGACGCAGCGGGAGAGCCGCGTCACCGGCGGGTCGGGGCGGCCGCGGCCGTGTGCCGACCAGGTTTCCTACGACGGCATGGCCTCGCCCTTGCGGGCTTTCCGTGCCAGCCGTTCGCGGACCAGCGCGAAGGCCACCACACCGGCGGCCACCAGGGTGGACAGGACCACCTGGTCACGGCCGCCGCCCTCGGTCGTGTCGGTCAGCATGTATCCCAGTACGAATGTGATCATCGCGATGGTGGCCCAGGTGAGGTACGGGTAGAGCCACATCCTGACGATCAGCTTCTCCGGCGACTCCCGCTGGATGATTTTGCGCATCCTCAGCTGGGAGAAGCAGATCACCAGCCAGACGAACAGGGCGATGGCGCCGGAGGAGTTGAGCAGGAACTGGAAGACCGTGTCCGGCCACAGGTAGTTGAAGGCGACCGCGACGAAGCCGAAGACCACGGAGGCCAGGATGGCCGTCTGCGGGACTCCGCGTCGGGTGGTGCGGGCGAAGGCGGCTGGTGCGTCGCTGCGCCGGCCGAGCGAGAACGCCATCCGGGACGCGGTGTAGAGGCCGGAGTTGAGGCAGGACAGCACGGAGGTGAGCACGATGGCGTTCATGATCTCGCCGGCGTGCGGGATGCCGATGGAGTTCAGTGCGGCGACGTACGAGCCGTCCTTGAGGATCGCCGGGTCGTCCCAGCGCAGCAGCGACACCACGATGAGGATCGAGCCCAGGTAGAACACCGCGATCCGCCAGATCACGCTGTTGGTGGCCTTGGTGACCGCGCCTCGCGGGTCCTCCGACTCGCCGGCCGCCAGCGTGACGATCTCGCTGCCCATGAAGGAGAAGACCACCATCAGGATGCCGGTGAGGATCGCGCCCGGGCCGTTGGGCAGGAACCCGCCGTGCGCGGTGAGGTTGGTGAAACCGGACGCGGGGTGGTCGGAGCCGGGCAGCAGGCCGAAGATCGCGAGTCCGCCGATCACGATGAACGCGGCGATGGCGACGACCTTGATGCCGGCGAACCAGAACTCGAACTCGCCGTAGGAGCTGACCGAGGCGAGATTGGTGGCGGTGAGGACGACCATGACGATCAGGGCCCAGCCCCACTGCGGGACCGCGGGGATCCAGCCGGCCAGGATCTTGGCGCCGGCGGTCGCCTCGACCGCGAGCACCACGACCCAGAAGAACCAGTACAGCCAGCCGATGGTGAGGCCGGCCCAGCGGCCCAGCGCACGGTCGGCGTAGGCGGAGAACGATCCGGAGGTGGGATTGGCCGCGGCCATCTCGCCGAGCATCCGCATGACGAGGACGACGAGGGCACCGACGAGCAGGTAGGAGATCAGGATGCCGGGACCTGCAGCGGCGATGCCGGATCCGGAGCCGACGAACAGGCCGGCGCCGATGACACCGCCGATCGCGATCATCGACAGGTGGCGGTTCTTCAGCCCGGCTTGCAGGCCGGATCCTTCTGAGGCGCTTTCGTTGGTGGTCACCGGATCGGGAGCGGATACAGGGGGACGTGTTGACATCTCGGCATCCAGGGGCAGATGGGGACGGCGGAAGGGGCCTGCGGGATCGGGCGGGGGTGGCCGCGTGGATTCCACAGGATGGAGCGTGTGGGGGCGCCGGGTCGGAGGGCGGGTGGCGATCACGGTCGCGGAGCGGGCATGGTGGACCGTGGCCTCCGGGCCGGCGCCTGTCGTACCGGTCGCGTCGGCGGTGCCCAGGAAAATAGTTCAAGGCGATCAGAAAAAACAAGGGGTCCGACCGTCCGCCCGCCGCTTCCCCGGGGGACCCCCACCCCGCACACGCCCTTTCGCGGCGCGGCGCCGGACGTCGCTCACGGGCGCACAGAGACGCAAAAGCCCTGCTCAACCCCCGACTGGCGGTCCGCCGAGCCGACCCGAGCACCCGGCATCAGGACCGGTCGAGCCGGGGTCTTGTTTAACTGTTCACCTTGCTCTAATTTCTCCTCCATCGCGATCCGCTCGTTCCGTCGCGACGCCCGCACACTGCCGTCTCACGGCTGTTCCGGGCTGATGCGGAACCTCCTCCCCACGTTCCCCCTCACTCTGGGAGCCCCATGCACCACACCGTGGAATCGTCGCGGGAACCCCCGAAGGCCCCTCCCGCTCACCCTGCACGAGCCTGCCCTCGGCGGGGCACACGCCGAGAGGCGGACACGGGATGCCAACCGGCGTGATGTCCAGCCCGCGATACCCGTTCGCCGGGGGCCACGACCACGATCAGCGGGCCGTTAGGGTGGCGCCGTGGTGAATGCAGCGGGCAAGTTCGGGCCGTACAACCAGCCGGGCCCGGCCCCTACGACCCCGATCACCGGCGTGGGGCACGCCCGCGTGCTGCCCCTCGGGGGTCAGAGCGGATCGGATCTCGTCCGGTCGCGGATCGCATTGCGGGTACGCCTGCGATCCGTGCGTCCGGGGGACCGGCTGCCGGACGCCGGGGTCCTCGCCGAGGAGTTGGGAATTGGCGAGATCACCGTGCGCCGCGCACTGGAGGGTATGTGCCAGGACGGCCTGCTCGACCGCCGACGCGGACGGGCCGGCGGAACCTTCGTCGCGCAGGGCTGGGACACCGTCGTAGCCCTGATGTACGACGCCGAGGAGGCGGCTTCACTGGACGCCTTCCACCTGCTGCTCGAATGCGGACTGGTGGCGCACGGTTCGGGAGAGGTCCCGGAAGAGCGGCTGGACGGACTTCGTACGCTGGTCGAGGAGATGGAACTGGCTGACGACCCGGCACGCATGGCCGAGTTGGAGACCCGCTTCCACCTGGACCTCGCGGAGGCGCTCGGCGGCGCCGGAATCCGCGAGTTCGCCGCCGATCTGCTCGGCCGCCTGTGCCTGCTCCTGCCCGCACCGCAGCCCGAGGTGGTACAGGCGCAGAACCGCTGTCACATCGAACTGCTCACCGAGCTCGCACGGGGTGCCACCGATCCGGCCGTACAGGCGGTGAAGGCACACCAGAGTTCCTGGCGCCGCTGACGCCCTCGGCCGGCCCGACTGCCGACAACCCGCGCACCATCACGCCGCCACACCGTACGAGGAGTTGCCTCATGCCCCACCCCGGAGCCGGTTCGCTGTCCCCGCCGGGCCCCGTCGGCGGCGCGCCGCAGCGGCTGCGCGGCGGCGTCCTCGGCATGGCGGACATCGCCGCCGCCACGATGGCCAACGTCGGCCCGGCGATGAGCTTCTTCTTCAGTTTCGCCTTCCTGGCCACCACCGCAGGCGAGGGGTCTCCCCTGACCATCCTCGCCGCGGGTATCGCGGTCGCGCTTCTCGGCAACACCCTGGCGGAGTTCTCCCGGGCGCACCCCTCGGCAGGCAGCTTCATCACCTTCGTCGGCAAGACCTTCGGACCGGTGAGCGCGGTGACCACGGCCCTACTGGCGACGCTGGGCTACATCATCGCGATGGCCGGTGTCATCTCCATCTCCGGCGGGTTCGTGCAGATCACCCTGCACCACTACACCGGCGTTGACTTTCCGTGGATCATCTGGACGCTGCTGCTCACCGGCCTGGCGGTGGTGCTGATGCTGCGCGGGGTGGTGGTCTCCACCAAGTGGGCCGGCTACTTCTTCGGCATGGAGATGCTGGTGCTGGTCGTCGTGTCGGTCGCGGCGCTGGTCGAACACCGCGGCCAGCTGTCCCTCGACCCGTTCCTGCCCAGTCACATCAGCGACGGCTTCAAGGGGCTGGCGGCGGGCTTCCCCCTGGGGGTGTACACGTTCATCGGCTGGGAGAACTCGGCGGCACTCGCCGAGGAGACGGAGAACCCGCGGCGCAACGTCGGCCGTGCGGTGTTCTCCTCCGTCGCCATCATGACGGTCAGCTACATCCTCTTCGCCTACTCCACCCTGACCGGCTTCGGCTACGACGTGGAGCGGCTCGGCGACTCCGCCACCCCCTTCATCGACGTCGCCCATCACACCCTCGGCGCACTGGCGTTCCTCGCCTACCTCGGCGGTCTCACCTCCACCCTCGGCGTGCTGATCGCCGGCATCAACTCCCAGGCGCGCCTGGTGTTCAACGCCGGACGCGAGGGGCTGCTCCCGTCCTTCCTCGGCTACGTCCACCCCACCCGTCGCACACCGAACAACGCGATCGTCACCTTCACCGCCACCGCCCTGCTGATCATCGGCGGCTGGGCCCTGGTCCACCTGCTGGGCCCGGACGGCCGCTCGATGAACCCGGTGGTCTTCTTCACCGAGTCCTCGACCCTCGGCGCCACCCTGATCCTGCTGGTCTACCTCGCCTCCAACATCGCCCTGCCGCTGTACTACCGCAGATACCGCCCACAGGAGTTCCGGCTGGTCCGGCACCTCCTCCTGCCCGCGCTCGGCACGGCGGCCATCCTGGTCCCGCTGTACTACCTCGCCAAGCCCGGCCAGCCCGCGCCGTACAACTGGTTCCCCTACGCGGCCCTGGCCGCCCTGCTCGCCGCCGTCGGTTACGCGACGGTCCTGGTCCGCCGCGACCCGACCCTGGCCGAACACGTCGGCTCCATCGTCGCCGACGCGGACTGAACCCACACGGATCCGCTGGTCACATTGCCTGCGACACCCTCACGGCAAAACACCTTGTCCAACGGACTGAATCCGCTGCCCGCTTTCAATGAAGCGTTGCGTCCGGCTCCTCTGCGTCCGCACGACTGCCGCCGGCACTCCGGGCAGAGAGGGCGGGGTTCGGTGAGGCCGCATTGAGGCCGCGGGGATACTCAGTACTTCGCAGGCCGCACGACCGCAACCATGAAGGTGACTGACGACCGCGCCACAGGACGGTGCCCGGCAGCCTCCTTTTGCGTGCGTAACCCTCCGAACGCAACGAGCGCTGGGTCAGCTGGCGCCGGCGCGTGTTCCCGCCGTGGGCTTTGATCGCCTCGGTGAGTAGTTCGTTCATCTGGTCTCCTGAGGGCGACGACCGCGATACGCCCGCGGGCTCGAGGCGGGGGATGCTGCGTTCGGCACAGGCAGTTCGTCAGTCCGAGAACCGCTCGTGACCAGCAGCCACGATCACGGGACGTCAGTGCCGTGCGAGAGCTCCCGTCTGGACGGCGTGCACGGCGCGACCGACGGTCTCCTGGTTTTCACCGACGGGAGCCACGTAGTCGAGGACGTCGCGTGCGGCCTCTTCCCCGAGTGTCCGGGTGATCACCCAGGTGGCGAGGTACTGGGACGCCAGGCAACCACCCGCTGTAGCAATGTTCCCCTCGGCGTGGAACGGCGCGTCCAGCACGGTGACGCCGCGGGCTTCGACGAACGGCCGGCTCTTCCTGTCCGTGCACGCCGGCATGCCCTCCAGCAGTCCCAGCCGGGCAAGTACCAGCGCGCCGGAGCACTGCGCGCCGATCAGCTGGCGTGAAGGGTCGAGTCTCAGCCGGGAGACCAGCTCATCGTCGGCGACCACGTCCCGCGTCTTCACGCCACTGCCGATCAGTACGACGTCGGCCTCGGTCACGAACCCCATCGGGCGCTGCCCGGTCACCTCGACGCCGCTCATCGACGTGACCACCGGCGTCGGCGTCGTGATGAAGGCTTCCAGGCCGTCCTCACGGCACCGGTTGATCAGCGCGGAGGCGATGAAGCTGTCGAGTTCGTTGAATCCGTCGAAGGTGACCACGGCTACCTGCATCACATCTCCTTCAGGCGCGGCATGCGATCTGCGCTCTTGCCGGGCGCGCCGTTCCGGGGCGAGAGCTGGGTCAGCGGCCGGCCAAGGTGGGGCAACCGCACCATGCGGCGTGGGTCACCAGTATGGGGCGCCGTTGGCAAGCTGGAGCTCGCCCCGGCCGAAGGAGCAGCTCCGCGTCCAGGACCATCAGGCCTGTCGGGGATGGGTGGAACAGGGCTTCCAGTACTGCCGCGCCCTCGACGGGCGAGATGGCTTCGTTGTGCGCCACGGTAACCCACCACCCCCATCCAGCCTGCTCCTCGCTCCTGCGCCGCTCCCTTGCACCGCGCGGCGTGCCCGGACATGCCGCCGCCGTTGCGGTCGCAGCCCGCCGCTGTCATGAGGCCTGCACTGGACCGGACCGGTCCCAGCCAGGGGTCGTCTCTTCCCGGTGGATGTCCTCGGCGTGGACCCGCTCGCCGCAGGCCTCGCAGACCGTGTGGGTGACGAGTTCGTGGTCTCGGTGGAGGAGCCGAACGGGCGGTGAGGTGACGGCCCAGCGATCGCCCCAGCCGATGAGCTCGCGGGTGATGCCGGCCAGGTCGCGTCCTGCCTCGGTCAGGTAGTAGCCGCTGTGGCGTGCGTCGTCCGGCAGTGGGCGCCGTTCGAGGACGCCGCTCTCCACCAGCGCCTTCAGGCGTGCCGCCAGACGGTCCGTGGGGGCGCCGGTGTTCCTGGCGATCTGCCGGAACCGGTGGTTGCCGAGCATGACCTCGCGGATCGCCGGCAGGGCCCATCGGTCGCCGACGATGTGCAGGGCGGCGGCGAGTGAGCAGGGGCGTCCGGTCATGTCCTGGGGATCGATGCGTGTGGTCACGGACCCAGTATCACCTCGGATGGTTTGAGTTCCAAACCACCCCATGGTTCACTTGTGCCATGCCTACGACGCTTGGGTTTTCAAAGCAGGCTCGAACCGCCACTGTGGTGGTCCTGGTGGCCGTCTTTATGACCAACCTGGACCTGTGGGTCGTCAACGTCGCCCTTCCGGCCATGGGAGCGAGCTTCTCCGAGGGCGGCAGCGGCGTGACCCTCGGTTCGTTGTCCTGGGTCCTCAACGCCTACGCGATCGCCTTCGCCGCGCTGCTGGTGGTGGCCGGGCGCGCCGGTGACCGCATAGGCCAGCGGCCGGTCTTCCTCATCGGGATCGCCGTCTTCACCCTCGCGTCGCTGGGCTGTGCCCTGGCCCCGAACCTGGGGAGCCTCGTCGTGGCCCGGGTGGTGCAGGCCGCCGGGGCGTCCGCCCAGATCCCGACGTCCCTGGCCCTGCTGCTGGCGATGGTGCCGGCCGAGCGCCGTACCCACGCCACCCGGAACTGGGCTGCGGTCGGAGGGCTCGCCGCGGCCGCCGGGCCCGTCGCCGGCGGCCTCCTGACCGAGGTGGACTGGAGGTGGGTCTTCGCGGTCAACGTGCCCATCGGCATCGCCGCGCTCGTCGCCGGCCGATCGGCCCTGCCGAAGCCGCCGGCGCGGGAGACGGGGCCGCTGCCCGACATCCTCGGAGCCCTGCTGCTCATCTCGTCGGTCGCGGCACTGTCCGGGGCGCTGGTGCAGGCTCCCGACTGGGGCTGGACGAGCGGCGGGTGCGTACTGCTCCTGGCCGTTGCTGTGATCGGCGGCGCCGCGTTCGTCCTCAGGTCCCTGCGACACCCCCACCCGCTGTTCGAACTGCACCTGCTACGGCTGTCGCGCTTTGGAGCGGCGAACTCGGGCAACCTCGTGTTCGGCGTCGCCTTCGCGATCATGCTGTTGTCGAACGTGCTGTGGTGCCAGGAGGTCTGGCACTGGAGCGCGCTGCGCACCGGTGTCGCCCTGGTCCCCGGTCCCGCCCTCGTGCCGGTCGTCACCCTTCTGACCGCCCGCGCCGCGCAGCGTTTCGGGCACGGTCCGCTGATCGCCGCGGGCGGGTTGCTGTTCACCGGCGGCATGGTCTGGCGCGTGTACTTCGCGTCCGTCACGCCGGACTACCTGCGTGACCTGCTGCCCAGCCAGCTGTTGACCGGTACGGGCGTCGGCCTGGCTCTGGGCACTTTGGTGGCCGCCGGTGTGCACGCCCTGCCTGGGCACCGTGCGGCGACCGGGTCGGCGCTGGTCAACTCCGTCCGCCAGATCTCCGCCACGATCGGCGTGGCCGTCCTGGTCGCGGTGGTCGGCTCGCACGTCGGTGCGGCCTCGCGGCACGACTTCCGGATTGCCTGGTGGGCAGCCGCCGTACTGGGCCTGGCGACCTCGGCGATCGGTGTGCACCTCAGCGGCGGCTCGGGCCGGACGGCGTCCGCCACGTTGAAGGAGCCCGAGGCGGATGCGCAGGCTCTGGCGGACGCGTCCTGACCGATCACTGTCCCATCGTGCGGCGGGAGTCGGGGCGCCTCGACGGGCTTGACCAGGTTCATAGGCGGCCCTGGACGCGGCGGCCGCACCGCCGACGCACCGGTAGGGCCTCTTCCTACCCGTTGTCCCCGTCCCGGCCGTCTTCGAAGACGAAGAGCGGCTTGGTGCCGTGCGCGGGTGCCTCGGCGAGCGCGACGGCCTCGGGGAAGTGTTCGAGCGGGAACGGCCGGCCTTGGGGGATGCTTAGGACTCCATCGGCGACGAGATCGCGCACCTGTGACAGCGCGCGCAGCGCGTCCTCGGGCGAGGTGGCGCCGAACCAGCGGTTCAGCCAGAAGCCTCGGACCGTTTTGGTCTCGTAGATGACCGAGCGTGCCTGGAGCGGGATCGTCAGCGCCGCCGGGTCGGTCTGCCGGTGGGTGGAGAGCGCGCCGTAGACCACGACCTCCCCGCCCGGAGCCAGTGCCTGGGACACCTGGGCGCCCACCGGGCCCGCGACACAGTCGATGGCCTTCCGCACGCCGGCCGGTCCCGCCGTCTGGGTGACGCGCTGCAACAGGTCCTCGTCCTCGGTGCAGATGACCTCGTCCCCACCGAGTGCTTCGATCTCCTCGACGGCGGCTCGTCGCCGCACGACGTTGATCGTACGGATACCCAGATGCCTGGACAGCTGGATGACGAGCCGGCCGACGGTGGAGCCCGCGGCCGTCTGCAGCAGCCATTCGTCCGGCTGTACGTCGAGTTCGCGCGTGACGAGGAGCAAAGCGGTCAACGGGTTGACTGCGAGCTGGCAGACACTGGAATCGCTCAGGTGCTCGGGGACCGGCAGGAGCCTTTGCGTGTCGGCGACGAGGTACTCCTGCCAGGTGCCGGCCACAGGGGGGCCGGGTACCGCGGGGACCGCGGCGACCACCACGCGCTCGCCGACCGTCGGTGCTTCGGTGCCCGGGCCCAGGGCCACAACACGGCCCACGCACTCCATGGCGCCCCCGACAGCGGGGAATCCGGGGGAAAAACCGTAGCGGCCGCGCAGCACGTGCAGATCACTGGCGTGAATGGGAGTCGCCTTCACACGGATCAGCGCCTGACCGGCTTTCGGCGTGGGAACAGGCCGGGATTCCAGCCGCAGGACGTCGGTGGGCTCGCCGGCCTTCACGGCCACGAGCGCGCGCATGGATCGAGGCATGAGCGGCCCTTCGTCTCTCAGCACCCGAGAAGTTCGACGCGATGCCGACGCCGGCATCCTCTTCAGCCCCGAGCTGTCATCGGCGTCGCCCCCTGCAGGCCTTCACCCACTCACTCACGATGACCGTGAAGCACTGAGGCCCGTCATCAGGGCCACTCGCTCCAGCCCCCTCCAAGTGCAGATATCAGTCCCCCCTCATTTCACGCTACGCCCAGATCCGGAAAGATTCCCAGCAGCGGATCGTCCAGCGTGGTGCGCATGCCCGCTGCACCGATCCAGGACTGCGCCCAGAGACCTCCTGCAGCCCGCCGACCAGGTCGGGAACCGGCTGCGGCGAGGCCGCGCCGGAGGTCGCCCGCCCGGATTCGATGCCGGCCGAGGCCTACAAGCAGCACAACACTGTCGAACGACGCATCAGCCGCTCAAGCAGTGGCGCGGCCTGGCCATGTGAACGGACAAGCCTGCGTCGTGCCATGGGGATCTTCCTTTCTGGTGGTCGCCCCTGGCTGAGCGACCATGACGGTTACAGAAAACCTGAAGCTCCATCAAGAGACTTGAAATCCAGGTAAGTTGCGCCGTTTGGCTGCGTAGGTCGGAACGAAGAGCGGTTGTCTACCAAGGTGGCGCCCAGCTTCCCGTCAACCGCTACACCGAAGGTCACCTCCACCTCCTCGGGACGGCGGACGGCGGACGGGATGGGGAACGTGGGTGTTCCATTCGGTGACGACGTCGGTGGCGCGGTGGACGGTGGCGTGGCTGACACAGACTTCGCGGGTCGGGCCAGAGCGTCCGCAGGTAGGACATGGGGATCATGTGCCCGGTGCGGTGATTGTCTCGTATCACGACGATGCCGACCATGGCCTCGGTCCGCTCCACGACCCAACGGTGTCGTCCCAGGCGTCGGGATGACTCGATGCCCTTGCGGGCGAGGCGGTGCCGGATACCGGGAGAAGCGAGCCATCGGCGCAGGTGCCGGTAGCCGTAGCCCTTGTCTCCATGCAGCTTGCCGGGCCGTCGGCGTCGCGGGCCGCGACGTGAGCGGATGGAAGGGATGCCGCGGACCAGCGGGGATGAGGGCCTGGCTGTCGTGGAGGTTGGCGGCGGAGGTGGCGACGGACAGGGGCAGGCCCTGTCGGTCGACGATCAGGTGGATTTTCGTTCCCTTCTTGCCTCGGTCGGTCGGATTCGGTCCCGTCGGCTGCCCCCTTTGAGGGCCCGGACGCTGACGGAGTCGATCGCGCACCGCGACCAGTCCAGCTCACCCCCGGCACCAGCTCGTCCAGGACCAGACGATGGAGCATCTCTGCACCAAGTCAAGCCCCAAAGACGGCAAGTTACAGACAGGGGGTATGGCTTATCTGGTGTCCTTTCGTTCGTGACGTAACGCGTCACTGGCTTCGTTGATCTCTAGGAACAGCGTTTGGCGACCGGTTCCGGAGGCAGTTGGTGATCACCTGGCTCTCGGATCTCGATGAGAAACGACGGCACTGTCGTGTCCACGACGTGGGACGGCCAGCCTCTCGTCAGAGCGGCTGGCCGTCGAGGGGGTCGCCGGAGCCGGGCTTGAACGTCGTGCCGAGGTCGTACTGCGCAATCCCGAAAGGTTGAAAATCGGCATCGGCAAGGACGCGGTAGAGAAACTCGGAGGTGGACATGTCGTACCGGTGCCATGCGCTGACGTCATCGGACCGCGCGAGGACGGGGTAATCGCCCGGCCGCTCGGCATCGATCAGCCAGAAGTACTCGTCGGCCCATTCGGTGGAGCCCCACTCAATCAGCCCCTTGCCGCCCGGCGCGTAGATCGCATAGGGGTCGACGGCGGAGACGTCTCCGAGCCTGCTGTCCCGGTCGGTCGACAGGGAGACCCGCCACTGTGTCAGGAAGTCGAACGAGATGCCCTCGTCTCGTCCCAGAAAATGGACGGAATCACTGAAGACGCCGCCGCTGAACGCCTCGTAGAGCTCCTTGTAGTCCGTCGGCAGCGGGACCCCCAGCTCTCCCTCGATCGCCGCCCAGTCGACGGAGATCCCGAGCGGCTCCCACCCGGTCAGTTCGATGACTCGCTGAACCCACATACAACAATCTTTTAGTACCGGTCTTCGTTCCGAGGTTCCTCAACCCCCTCGAGGCCCGCGAGTTCGCAGGAACTGAAGGTTCTTCAGCGCGAACTCACGGGCCCAGCGGTGTGCATCAGACTGATGCATAGGTGAGTTCGGGTAACACGAGGATGCTGAGTGGTCCGCAGGCTTCGCCAGAGATGTCGGCGGACATCCTCGACTATGACGGGCGCCCGCCGAACTGCCAGTTGTGCACCTCGATGTCGGCGTACCGGTCCGGGGTCAGGATGGCACGTGCCGTGTCCGGGTCCGGTGCTCGGACCAGCGCCGCGGTGCCCAGCCAGGTTGCGCCGTTGTCGGACAGCAGCGGTCCGAAGGCGATCAGCTCGTTCCGGTCGGGCGGCACCGCGAGGTCGGCGGCCTGTCCCGTGCCGAGGCCGATCACCAGGTACCGGTTGCCGCCGGTCCGGCCGCCGGGAAAGTCCCACATGGTGCGCCCCAGCGTGTTGCGCCACCGTCGTAGCAGCACGTCCCGGTAGACGCCGGCCTGGTAGTTCGGCTCGTCGAAGGCGAATGTGCGGGCAGCGGCGGGATCGGGCAGGTCGACGATGTGCACGCTGCCGGTGGGTGTGTCGCCGTCGTCGGCGAGAGTCGGGCCCCGGGCGATCATCTCCTTCGCGTACTGGTCCATGTAGGACCAATGCTCTTCCCCCAGCTCGTAGCGCAGTGGCAGGGAGGCGGGCCGGTCGCGGTGGTAGCAGAAGAACTCCATGCCCAAGGATCTCTTCAAGGAAGTAACCAGGTCGAGCGGGTTTCACTGCGAGGGTTGCTCGGCGGCCACACATGCGGTCGGCTTCCAGGAGCGCGCGGGTGAACGCCTCGGGAGCCTCCTGCGGGACGTTGTGACCGATGCCCTTCAGCGTGCGGTGGACGTACGGTCCGGTGAACTTGCCGCGGTAGGCCGCGCCGTTGTCAGGCGGGGTGAAGGGGGCCAGCGCACCGTCGAGCGTGACGGTGGGCACGTGGATGGGTGGACCTTCGGCAAGCCTCGCCTCGAGGTCCTCGTAGCGCGGGTCGCCCGGTGCGAGCCCGAGCCGCCAGCGGTAATTGTGGATGACGATGTGAACGTAGTCCGGGTTGTCGAACGCCTGGGCGGTGCGGTCGAAGATGGCGTCGCTGAAGTGCCAGGTCGGTGAGACGTTGCGCCAGATGAGCTTGGCGAAGTCGCGCCGGTACTCCGCAAGGCCCAACTCACCCCGCTCGGTGGAGAAGTAGTACTGGTACCACCACGCCCGCTCGGCCGCCGGGGGGCAGGGGTAGGTGGTTCCTGCTCTGGGCGAAATCCGTTTGAAGACGGACCCTACCGCGCCGGCAAGTGCACGCGGATGACGGCGTACGTCGGAGTCGACGAGGAGACAGGCGGCGCGGGAACGGTGACGTTCTCCGTGATCGCCGACGGCAAGACCTTGGTCACCACGCCGACCATCCGGGGCAGACAGGCCGCGGTGCCGATCGACGCGGACGTCAGCGGCGCGCAGGTGATCGGCCTCAAGGTCGGCGACGCGGGCGACGGCAACGGCAACGACCACGGCGACTGGGCGATGCCGACCCTGACATGCCGTTAGCTGTGCGTCGGCGAACGCCTCTGACAGCGGGTCCTGGATCTGCTGTCAGAGGCGTTCGTAGAGGTCCGGCCGGCAGGACGCCGTAGGCGCGATGGCCGGCCGTACCCCGGCAGCATGGGGTGGGGGAGACCAACCGGCATCGACGCCGGCTCACCAGCGAGCCGTTGCCGCGGCGCGATGGCGGCGTCAGCACCGCCGGCCCCTGGCATCTGAGCCACGGCCAGGCCGCCAACACGGCTGCCGGCGGCAGCCGGTTCCTCTCCAGCGGCAGGCTGTGTTGAAACGTCGTCGAGTGCCGGGAGCAGCCTGACCGGTGATGTTCCTGCATGGGCGCGCTCAGGGCCTACAAGAGGGAGAAGCCCCCTGTGCCGTGTCCCGTGAGTTCGTGCATCTCGATGGCTATTTCCCCATCGGAGAACTGCTCCGCTTTCAGGGCACCCACGATCTCGGACTCCGCCTTGCCGACGTCGTTGCCGCGGATCGCCGCGATCAGCCCGACTTGCAGCTGGCGATCCCCGTCGGTCATTGCGGCCAGAGCGGCGTATCTCTGCCCTTCCGCGAGTTGGGCGGCGCACCATGCGGCTCGCAGGGGTGGACGGCGTCCGTTCACCGTGGTCGACATGACCCGTCCGAGGAACCGTGGGAGCTTCGGGTCGGCGCGACATGCTTCCAGCCAGTGCCGGACCAGGAACCTCTGCTGGATGGCTCCGCCCAGGAGAAACAGCCGCAGATCCTCGCTGTCCCACTTCCTGTTCGCAGCGAAGTACAGCTCCTCGCGACCGCAGCAGAGCGCCAGTCTGTGCCGGAGTTCTCCCGGCCTGTTCCACTTCTTGAATTTCCTCATGATCGCCCGCTCATCGACTTCGGTATCAGTGACCGCCCTGCCCGCGGTCAGCAGGCGCTGAATTTCGGCCCTGGGCATCCAATCGGTTCCGTCTGCATCCCGCAGCGGCACCGCGACGGTGTGGCCGGGCACCTTTCCGGGCCTCCCGGACGGCGCCGGGATGACGAACACCTCAGCACGGTCCTGCTCCGGAATGTCGATGAAGACGACTCTCTGCTCACCGTCGTCGGACCAGTCGACCGTGATGCCTTGCGGTGTCGGCAGGACATGCTGACGAATCAGCTTGCGTAGCTGATCAAGGTTGACTGCGGACCGCTCGAGGCCCGTGAAGCTCTCGAGCACCTCCTCGTCACCCTCCAATCGGGTGGCCATGCCCAGGACGATCAGTCCGCCACCGCGATTGGCGAAAGCAGCGACGTCCTTGGCCAGTTCTTCCACCGCCGCAGGATTGCGCGGGTCGCACGGCTGCTTCTTGGCGTCCAGCCGCTGTCCCTCACGCAACCCGCGGAGGACGGTGGGTCGTTGTGCGCGCAGTGATGCGCGGAGTTCTCCGACATCCAGGTCTCTGACGCTCCGGCCGACACTCCGTTCCGTGCCTGTGAGTGTGTCGACAGTCGTCTGATGGCTGACCATTTCGAGATCGTCGTCCGCACGGGCCCCGGCGACCGAACGCAGGCTCGGGCGCCCCGTCCGAGCATGCAGTGCATGTGGTTCGGCAGTCGGATCTGCCGAGGTCGCGCCCTGCTCGCCATGGGTACGTTCCTTGGCCACGTCCCCGTTCCCCGTCCGCCTCCGTCACCAGCCGTCCGATTCTGACAGTGTGACGAGGCAGCCGCCATCGGACAGAAGGCGTAGCGGGGAAGGACGGGACCGAGAGGGGGCAGTAGATCCACGAGCCCTGATCCGCCGCCCATCACCCCGCAGGCGAAGCCCGTGCAGGCGCGGCGCGACGCCCGGTGCCGCTCGATCTCGGCTGTGTCCGCCAGTGCGAAACCCGCCACGTGGGCGGGTTGGCGACCGCACCGTCGCGGATCTTCACGTGGATGGCGTCGATGAAGACCACCGGATAGACGGAGTCCAGAGGTCGGCTCTGCCATTCGGCCATGCCCTCCAGAACCAGCCGCAGTAGCCCTTGACGCGCCGTCCGGGCTGCACACTTATCCCGGCCGGTGTCACCGGTCAGCCGATCGGGGCGCCTCGCGGTCCAGGGTGTGCTTGATGACTCGGAGTCCTTGATCGACCATCTCGGCGATGGGCGCACCGAGGCTATCCGGCGTCACGTCGGTGATCCAGACGAAGCGGCTGCGGTTCTCCTCCTCGGCAACCACCTGCATGGAAGCGTGGTGATGCGTGGGCTCCAGAGAGCCACCGACCACCGCGTAAGCGATTCGTCTTGTCTTATCGTCGATGTCGACGATGAGTTCGCGCACCACGGCGCCGTTGGCGAAGGTGACGGTCCTGACGTCGCCGTCGACGCGGGTATCGGTGACGTACCCCGGTGCGAGGCGGTGGTGAACCTCTCCGAAGTCGCGGACCGCCGCCCACACGTTATCCGGAGTGTCTTCGATCAGCACTTCGCGGTGAATGGATGCCATGAGTCTGTCTCCTTCTCGAGTGGAGAGGTCAGTCGCCGGTCGGAGCGGCGGTGAGGCAGAACGGGGGGCCCTCGGGGTCGGTGAGGACGATCCACTGACCCTCGCCCGGCTGGAAATCGGGCCGGGACGCACCTAGGTCGAGCAGTGCCCCGGCCGCGGCGTCCAAGTCGGCGACGGTGAAGTCGAGGTGCATGTACTTCAGGCCCTCGGGCCAGCTCGGCGCCTCGTAGCCGTCCACGCGGACAAAGGCGAGCTGGACGGGGGTGCCGCCGCCCAAGGAGGCAAAATCCTGGTCGCTGTGGGTGATCTCCCACCCGGTGGTCTTCTGGTAAAACGCGGCGAGCGCGGCCGGGTCGGCGCAGTCGAAGACGACCGTGCTGAGCTGCTTTAGAGCAGACATGCCAATGACTCCTGGGAATCGAGTAGGGGGAATGAACGCAACGGCGTACGAGGAGCCCGGAAGCCCTCGCATGCTGCAAGCGTCCTCCCGGCGGCGGGATCCGGTCTTGAAGATCCTTGCAGCGGGGGCGCGGTTGTCAGACCCCCCACGTAGCGTGCGACGGGTGCTCACAGCCATTTCTGTTGCCAGCCGCCCCGACTTCAACATCAGCGCGGTGACCTGCCGTTCCGACCACGACCGCTGGTCGGCGCCGGAGGTGCGCGCCGACTACCGCGTGGTGCTCGTGCGCCGCGGCCGGTTCCGCAGGAAAGCCGCAGGCACCCCAGCCGACATCGATGCGACCCTGGCCTACCTGGGCGCACCGGGCGAGGAAGAGAGCTTCGCCCATCCCACCGGCGGCGACGTGTGCACGTCGATCAGCGTGACACCGAAGCTGTGGCGCTCCCTCGCCGGAGACACCGAGGCACCGGCCGTCCAGACCTTCTACGTCGATCCACACCTCGACCTCGCCCACCGCCGCCTGCTCACCGCCGCTTGCTCCGCAGACGTCGACTATGCGCTCACCGAAGAGCTGCTGATCCTCCTGTCGACCGCCATCGGCCGCACCGTGACCGGACCGACCCCGCTCGCTCCCACCTCCTCGGGGCGCGACCGGCCCCTCATCGCGGCCGCCCGCGAGGCGATCATCGAAGACCACCCTGCGTCGGACACGCTGTTCTCGCTCGCCAAGCTCCTCGGCGTCTCCCCCTACAGCCTCAGCCGGGCCTTCCCACGCGAACTCGGCGTGACAGTCACCCAGTACCGCCAGCGCGTCCGGATCGGCAAGGCCCTCGACCGCCTGGAGGCAGGCGAGCACAGCCTCAGCACCCTCGCCGCCGACCTCGGCTATGCCGACCAGGCCCACCTCACCCGCACGATGCGCCAACACCTCGGTCACACACTGACAGCTCTTCGCCGTCTGCTCTCCCCAACACGCTGACCCCCGTCCATGAGCACGGTTCTCGCTGAAGACCAAAGCGCTGCTCCACCGAGGCCACGGAGCGCCCTACGGCATCCCGTCCACGGGGTGTCGGCCTTCCGGCACGCAGGGAATTGCGCAACGTCGAAGTACTGCCTCTTCACCAGTAGCACGGCGAGGTGCAGCAGGGCCGATGTCTGCGCTGCGACAAGCACTTCCGGGCAACGCCGTGCACAGTCTGCGGGAGCTGCCGCATCGAGGGGACCTACGGCATCTCCGGGATCCGTTTCACGACACTGCCCCAGACCGTTGAATGCAAGGACTGCCGCAACGAGATCCCGCGCCCGACCCCGGACACGAGGGACCGTAGGAGCGCTAGTCCTCGCCCCCGAGGCTGTGGTTGAACCCTTCGAGGACGGGGTCCAGTTCGGCGGCGCGCCGCCCAGGCTGCACAGTCAGGTGCTGGGGGCCGTCCAGGGCCCGGTCCAGATCCTGAAGCGGAGCGCCGGGCGGCGCTGACGGCGATTCGCGAAGACGGCTCTGTCCGCAGTTTCGTGAATCCCATCGCCGTGGACGGCCCGGTCGTGCTGCTCTGCGCCGCGTCGTGGATGATCACCCCATGGGCTCGGTGCAACCGGATGTGACGTGGCCGTTCACCGACGGCGCCTTTCCTCAGAATCTGCTGGCGATCGTGCAGCGGACGGTGGCCGACGGTAGCCACCCGGCGCTGATGGTGATCCATGATGACGAGCAGGACTGGCTTCTCGCTGACGGGCTTCGTGATCCGAACGCGGACGGAGCGTCGATCGTCTGCCATCTAGATCACGTACTCAGCCTCGACCCATCTCTCGCGGCTTTGGCCAGCCTTCCGCCTAGCCATATTGCTGAGTCGAGGTCCTGGCGGAGGAAGCCGGCGAAGCCCTTCATGGGCTTCGGTGCGTCCTTTTCGGCCTGCCGGATCCACTCCGGCAGGAGGTATCCGCGCTGGTGGCGGACCAAGTCGGCGAAGGCGCGGGCAAGGTCGCAGGCCCGGGTGATGTCCGGGCAGGCGAACCGGAGCACACCGGCGTGCGGCAAGTCGTTGAACAGCACGTTGAGCGCCAGAGGGGCCAACTGAGATGCAGGTCGGCCAACTGAAGCACTCCGTCACAGCCATGTGGCGGCTCCGGCGCGTCGACTTGGCCAGAAAATCGAACGAGTAGCCTAATTGGGCACATGGAGCATGTCCCCTTCCCACGTGACCTGACCGAGCTTCAGGCGGACTGGCAGCGCACGTACGCGGCGCTCGCCGTGCCGCGTCCGATGCACACCACGGCACTGCGCCGCTGCCTGCAGACCTTGTCCAGCCGGCTGCTGTTTCACCCGTACTGGTCCCGCCCGGGCTGGGTGCCAGCAGCGCGGGTGGAGCTGCGCGGCCAGGCCCGCGCGCTGGGACAGCTGCCGTGACGACGCACCTGGTCCGCGTGCAGCTCGAGGCTGGTGGCCCGGCGGTCACCGGGGAGGCCGATGGGGCGACCGCCGACCGCACCAGGCGTGACTGGGTCGGGATGTACGGCAGCGACGAGAAGGTCGTCATCCGGCTCGCCGAGGACGGCGGTGGGAGCGAGCGGTGCTGATGGCGTGGAAGTGGAGACGGGATCGGACGGCGGTCACCCATCGGGCCCGCCAGGGCGTGTATCGGAAGTGGGTCTTGGAGCGGCTCGGTATCTGGGCATACAAGCCTGTCTCGCAAGATCGGCAGCGATCGGTGGGCAGGTACTGGTAGTAGTCGGCCGTGGCAGGTGACCTGTGGACCCCAGTGATTTCGATGGTCGGTGTGGCTGTAGGTGGTGCGTTGACGTATCTGACCCAGCGCACGACGCAACGGGCAGCTGACCGGGCTGAAGAACAAAGGCGGGCTGCGGCGCAGGCGGAGGAGCGACGTGCCGAGCAGATCAGGACCGTGCTGGAGTTCGCTGGTGCATCGGATCCCGCGACGTCGCAGCTAGGCGCGGTTCTTCCGGGAGGCGTATGCCTTGTCGGCGCGCACTCGATTGGGTCGGGTGCGCGGTCGGCCGGGCCCGATGCGCGGCACGCGGACCTTGTCCAGGACGGGCTCGAACTGCGGAGAGTCGCCGCGCTGCCCCCGCCGTGATGACGATCGACATCGGCTTTTGCCGCTGCTCAACAGCCAGATGCAGCTTGGTAGTCAGGCCACCGCGCGAGCGTCCGAGTCCGTGGTCGGACGGTTCGACGGTGGTGCCGCCGGGCGGAAGGCTCCGGGTGGGCAGCGGCGGCTCGAAGGAGGGCGACCTGCCCGATCGGGCTCCGGGACGACACCTTCCGCCGGTGTCAATCCGAGGGGCACAGGCGGCTGTGCGAGGTGCTGTGGCACTGGGAACTCGGCGGCACGCCCCTGGTAGGCGACGGTCGTCCCGCCCCTTGCGAAGCACGCCGGGTTCGGGGCCGCGGCCCAGGCACGGCAAGGGCTCTCAGCTGGTGGCACGTGGCGCCCGGGAGCGGTCAGTGTACGACCTGCGCGTCATCGCCGGCCTTCCGTTGCGTTGCCTATGGCGCGCCATGAACGGCTGTTGCGTGTGCAGGGGCGGGCGTGCCGTGTCGTGTGTGTGCGACTGCCCAGGTGCCACTGCTCCGCGGATGTGTGTCTGGTCGCGGCCTTGAGCAGTTCAGTTGGCTGTCAGGGGCGTCAGCCCAGTCGTGCGGGTCAGGCGTGGTCTACGAGTTCTGCTTTGCCCTGCTGACGGGCACAGTGCGCGCAGCAGAAGAACTGCCCGTCGGCCTGGAGGCCGTGACCGAGGATGCGGCATTGGCAGTTTTCACAGATCGGCGCCATCCGCTGGGCGGCGCACTCGAGGCTGTCGAAGGTGTGGACGGCTCCTCCCTTGGCGTGCACTTCGAAAGACATCTCGTAGTCGTTGCCGCAGACGTCACACACGGCCATGGACGCTCAACTCCTCACAGCTTCCCGGATGGGACCGCTGCCGGTACCTGCGACCAACAGCGTCCCTGACGGTAGTGAAGAGATGCCGACTGTCCTTGGGCGGCGCGTTGGCCTGCGCCCGAGCGGTGCACAGGAATCACTCGGCCGGGCGCGGCGGTACGCGGGCAGCCCGGGCCTGCGCCCGTCCAGCCAGAACTGCCTCCGACTCTTTGAGTGGGTGACCACGAATCGTTCGCGCTCTTGAAAGCCGGGTAGAGGTGCGGCCGCCGCCTCGGCGGTCGGAGCTGCGGCCGCCGGTGTCGGCAGCGTCGCCGCGGCTGATCGGATCGCGTTCCGTCGGCCGGGGGCCGCGGGGTCAAGTGACGCCTTGTGAGGATTTCTTGCGGAGGCTGGCAAGCTTCGCAGTGTGTTTCGCCGCCAGCGCTGACAACGCGCGACGACGCTTCCCCGCCGGGTGGGCGGGGAGAGGTGGCGCCACCAGTCGGGTGACCGGGTCAGCGCACCGCCGGAAGGCTTCCGGTCCGGTCGCCGGACGGGCCTGCCGCCGATGGCTCGTCTGAGCCGCAGTCGGCGGCGGGCCCGGTAGCGCGGTAAAAGCGCTGCGGAGGTGGCGGGCTGTGCCTGGCGGGCGCTACGGCAGCTTCACGAACGGCGCCAGGAAGGCGCGGGCGCCCGGGGTGTCCAGGCGGTACGACACGTTCGTCGCGTAGCACGGGCCGTCGCCGGTGATCGTGGTGGCCGCAAGTACGTTCCGGCCGCCGATCACGGCGAAGTTCGGGCCGCCGGAGTCGCCGTAGCAGGCGCCGCCGTTGCCCTGAGGTGCGGTCATCGCCAGGCGGACCCACGCGTCGTTGAGGGCGTCGAAGGTGACAGGCGCCTTCATCCGGACACCGCCGCCGGGGTGGGTCTGACCGCCGGGGCCGCGCTGGGCCTCCTGGGTGCCGTATCCGGCGACGAACCAGTCGGTGGAGTTCAGCGCCTGCGGGCCGAGCGCGCCGAGCTGGTTGGCGGTGGGCAGCGTGGCTGGAGTGAAGGTCCAGCGGGCCTTGACCTTGGTCGCCGGCAGCTCGATCACCGAGATGTCGTGCGGGTCGGACGCGGGCCCGGGGTAGTCGGGATGGCTGTGGGCGGTGCCCTGGACGGCGATGGCGCCCGCCTGCGCGGCCGGATCGCCAGGGTACTTCTTCGCGGCGGCGTCGAGGCCGGCCTGCACGTCCTGGTCCAGGGACACGTAAAACTTCACGTTGTCGGGCCAGTCGGTGGTGCAGTGCGCGGCGGTCAGGAACGTGTCCGCGTCGATCATGGTTCCGGAGCAGACCCAGTCGACCCGGTCGGGTGTCGTGGGGTCGCCGTCGTTGTCCCAGGTCGCGACCATTGCGCCGACCTCGGTGCGCTCGGGTGCGGGTGTCGCGTTGTAGGAGTTAATGGCCGAGGACGGCAGGGCGGTGGCTAGCACGGCGGCACAGGCTGCGGCGGTGACGGCGGACGCGCGTAGGACGGTCAAGAGAAACCCTTCTACCGATGGGACGGGTGTTCTCCTGTGGGGGGTGGAGCAGCGCCAGTGAAGCGCCTGGGGGCGGCCGCGACAAGAGCACGCCCGCCCTTCCAGGGTTTTCCCTCAGTAGTGCTCTGACCGGGAAGGTTCGCCGGGGTGGTCGTCTGGGCGGTTGGATGCACGGTGACGTCCGTTCCGACCGCTGGAGGTGTCGTGGCCGAGCCTGTGCGGGTGCGTAGGTTGACCGATCAGGAGGGGCAGAAGCTGCAGCAGATCGTGCGCCGGGGCAGCACCAGTTCGGTGCGCTACCGGCGCGCGATGATGCTGCTGGCTTCGGCCGGTGGGAACCGGGTGCCGGTGATCGCGCAGCTGGTGCAGGCCGATGAGGTCACCGTCCGCGACTCTGAACCCTCAGTGGGCGGGAGGCCGTCCCCGCCTGCTCAGCCTTGACGACGAGGACTTCGTCGTGCAGACGGCCACCACCCGCCCGACCAAGCTCGGCCAGCCCTTCACTCGCTGGTCCATCCGCAAACTCGCCGCCTTCCTGCGGAAAGTGCACGGCCGTGTCATCCAGATCGGCCGCGAGGCGTTACGGTGCCTGCTCGCCCGCCGCGGCGTCACCTTCCAGCGGACCAAGACGTGGAAGGAGTCGCCGGACCCTGAGCGCGACGCCAAGCTGTACCGCATCGAGGAGGTGCTGGAGCGTTTCCCGGACCGTGTCTTCGCGTTCGACGAGTTCGGGCCGCTCGGGATCCGGCCCACCGCCGGGTCGTGCTGGGCCGAGCAGGGCCGGCCCGAGCGGCATCCCGCGACGTACCACCGCACCCACGGGGTGCGCTACTTCCACGGTTGCTACTCGATCGGCGACGACACCCTCTGGGGCGTCAACCGCCGCAAGAAGGGTGCCGCGAACACCCTGGCCGCGCTGAAGTCGATCCGGGCCGCCCGCCTCGACGGCGCGCCGATCTACGTCATCCTGGACAACCTGTCCGCCCACAAGTGCGCCGACATCCGTCGCTGGGCGAAGAAGAACAAGGTCGACCTGTGCTTCACCCCGACCTACGCGTCCTGGGCCAACCCGATCGAGGCCCACTTCGGACCGCTGCGGCAGTTCACCGTCGCCAACTCCAACCACCGCAACCACACCGCCCAGACGCGGGCTCTCCACGCCTACCTGCGCTGGCGCAACGCCAACGCCCGCCACCCAGACATCCTCGCAGCTCAACGCCGTGAACGTGCTCGGATCCGCAGCGAAAAGGGCATCCGCTGGGGCGGCAGGCCTCCTCAAGTCGCAGCCTGACCCAGCCCGGTGAAGCCCATGCAGGCACAGCCCTAGCTTCGGCTGCGTATCATCGACATCAGCAGCCCGTGGGTCTCGTCGTCGGCGGCGACCACAAGCCCACGACCGGCCTCACCAATCGGGGCACCATCGATCCCGGTGACAACGCAGCCAGCAGCCCTACACAAAGCGATGCCAGCCGCGAAATGCACGCTCCTGGGGAAGTCGCCACCATCGGTGACATACGCGGCGCGCTTGCCGGCAGCGACCCAGGCCAGCGCCAGCGTCGTGGATACGACGCGCGGCCTGAAACGTTCGACGAACTCGGGGTGAGCCAGCAGATCCACGGCCCGGAATCCGGGCGCACTCGGGAACGGCGGATCCAGGTTGACGTCCACCAACCGGGTAGCAGGCGAGGGCGTCAGTAGTGCGTCGTCGGCCCCGTCATGCCGCACCCAGGCGCTCTCCCCATCGGTGAAGAAGACCTCGCCGCTAAACGGGTCGGCCACCGCCGCCGCCCCATCGCGCAGTGCCACGTTCACGGCTACCAGCATGTTGCCAACGGCGTAGTTCAGCGTGCCGCACAGGGGATCCACCAACCACTGGCGCACAGCGTCGACGGCGCCCTGCTGCCCGCCTTCCTCGCCGAGCACCGCGTCATCGGGCCGTGCGGCACGGATGACGCCGAGGATCGTCTTCTCGGCCTCCACATCGGCGGCGGTGGCAAAGTCCCCCGCACCCTTGTCGATGCGGTTGAGCCGCTGGCCGTACATATTGCGGACCACATCCGCGCCAGCCCGCGCCCCGGCTATCGCGACTGCAGCATCGTCTGAGCTCGCGTATGAGTTGATCACACCGTGCAGACTATCGAGGCGAAGCTACCGCCCCGGCGAACCTTCCCGGTCAGAGCAGTAGGGGCTGTGGGTGGTCAGCACGGCGCGCGATGTGGTCGCGGCGAGCCGGGCGTAGGTGTGCCCGCACCGCAGGTGGGCGAGGACGAGCAGGGCGCAGTCGTGATCGGCGTCAGCCTGCGGGATCAAGGTGATCGGCTTCGGGCGCTCGCTCGTGTGGAACCACTTTTTCGGGTTGCCGCCTCGGCCGCGCAGGCGGCCAGCAGTTCGACTGCTTCCCGGGCAGTGGGTCAGATGGCAGTTGAACTACCGGTTCACCAACGCCCTGGGAATCCGCGGCTGGTCGTACTGGCTCGACACGTTCAACATCGCTTGCGGCCCCGTCGACAGGAATGTCTTCCTGTCAGAGCCGACCGTGATCATCGATGAGTGCGCTCCGGTTGGATAGAGCATTTCTGAAGGTCTTGGTCCAACCGCTGAAGGACTCGTTGGAGGCGATGACGACGCTGTTCTTCTCCTCGCGTTCGGTCAGGACCTGGAAGAGGAGTTCGGCGCCACGACGGTCGACTTCCATGTAGCCGAGTTCGTCGATGCAGAGCAGGTCGACGAACCGTATTGGGCAACGGTCTCGGTCAGCTGCTGCCGCCGCAGCGGCAGCGTGCTGCCCGATGGCTTACTCGGCCTGGCCGGCTTCTGCCTGGCCCCGGACTGGCGTGGTCGCCTGCTCGGCCGCACCGGGGGCGGTGTAGAAGACGGAGCTGCCCTGCTTGGTCCGCTGGGCCTGGTTCTTGGCGACGAGTCCTTCGAGGGTGGTACGCACGACGGTGGCCTTGATGCCTCGCTCGGGATGCGCCTGGCCGAGCGCGGTGGCGACTTCGGCCGCGGAGCGCGGTTCGCTCTGCTCGGTGAGGTGGCTGCGGACGAGTTCGACCAGCGTGGGCTGGGCCGCCTTCGCGGCTGCGGCTTTGTTGCTGGAGTTTTTGGCCGCCGGCGCCGGCTTGTTGCTGGTCGTGGCGCTCTGTGGGCCGGCTGCCTTCTTCGTGCGCGTCCGTTTGCCCGCGCCGGGCTCAGCAGCGGCCTTCTTGCGCGGAGCAGGCACCGCGGCACCGTCCGAACCGGCTGTGGGCTGAACCGGCGCCGGCGAAAGCCCAAGGACCTGCTGCACCTGCATCAGCACGGAGTGGTCATGCTGCAGCGCGGCCAGCTGCTCCTGCAGTGCAGTGATCTCCGCATTGATACGTTCCTGCTCCTTGGCGTTGCGTTCGAGGTCGCTGCTTACCTGTGCGGCGTACTGCGATGTCAGTTCAGTGCCGGAATTCGTGATCGACATGGGTCGACCTTTCTCTGGGTTTCTTGGCGTGCATGCAGCACCTGTGGTGCAGGCGCAGAAAGCCGCGCACCTGCGTTCGCGCGCTGGGATCCGAGCGGCAGCGCAGATGACTGCTGCGCGTGGCCAGGCATAGAGATAGTACGGATGGGTGGAGCCTGTTGCTCTTCTTGAGTGACGACTATTTCTCAACCTGAGCTTCATGGTTCCAATTAATGGGGTTGCCTGGGGCATACAGCGGGATGACTTCAGGCCTGCTGGTGGGGAGTTGCCACAGGACTTCGTCGGTGTCTTGGGTGTGACGCCAGGCGGCCGGAGCGCGGCTGCTCGTCAGCCGGTCCAGCAGTTCCGCGGCCTGGTGAGGAGAGTGTTCGGACAGGCGGGCGAGGACGTCAATGTCGGTGCTGCAGTGGACCTGGGTGGAGGTGTGTAACGCGACCACGAACGCGGTCAGTGCAGGGCATGCGGTGCGGTGGGCGGCATGAGCAGCGGCGCGGGACGCAGTGCCCAGTGCGCGGCATGGTGGTGTGCGCTGCGACCTGGAACCTGATCCACGACCGCGGCATTCAGCAGCCGCACTCTGAAGTGGGCCGGCCTGAGATCCGGTATCTCGAGCCAGCCGGTGTGAGCCAGTTCCTCCCACAGTTCCCTACGGCCGCGCAACGCATGCCTCTGAGCAGATCTGCCGGCAGCCGGACGTGACCGCGGGTGTGTCGGCCCGCAGGGCGCACTGCAGGGCCAGTAGTCTGGCGGCAGATGAGGTGAACCGGGGTAGAGCGGCGGCGAGGTAGGTGAGCATCTCCCGCACCCGCACCCGCACCCACACGCGCTGGTCGAACCCGGACTCGAGTCTGTTGCGTCGGGGAGTTGACGGTCAGCGGGAAGGACGTGGCCGGTAAAGGCCGATCAGGGTGTTTGGCACCACGGCGGTATGACTCGTCGCCGCCGCGCAGGCCGCACACGTGTCAACCAACCGCCAGGTGCGGCGGCCGCGGTCGCGAGTGAGGGCGAGCAGTACCGGCCCCGCACATCCGCGATGACGCGGATGCCAGCAGCAGCCTTGCGCCCGGCACTGGCAGGTGCGCAGATGCCCCGGCAGTACATGGGCGGGTGTGGCAGGCAAGATGCGTCAGGGCTGCGGATCGCGTAGAGCTTGCCTTGAGGGGAGGAGGGTGTGCGGTGCAGTGAGGGCAGTTCAGCGGTGGCACGTCGAACGCACCCACGCCCGGCAAAACGCCTTCCGCCGGCCGGCCCCCTGCTACGAACGGCGCATCACCGTCATCGCCGCCTTCTTCGATCTCGCCGACATGAGCATCACCGTGTGCAGCTTGACCCGACGGGCATGGACCACCTACCGCTGGGACGAACGCCCCAAGCGCCGACCATGACCACACCCCTATCCGCGCCGCCTCCTAGCTCAACCGGACGGCCTGATCGAGGACCATACGACGAACCACTGCTCGGCGCCGTACTTCTCGAATAGCTCCACCTCGGTGAAACCCAGCTTCGCCGCGAGGCGTAACGAGCGGTCGCTGGCGGTCTGGATGCAGAGCACCACCGGCTCGCCGGGAAGCGCGCCGGCGAACCAGTCGAGGGCCGCTGCGCACGCCTCGGCGGCGTACCCGCGTCCCACGCCTCCGGAAGGCGCATGTAGCCGAGCTCGGGCTCCCCGGCCATCGGCTTCGATAGTCTGCGTCAGTGGCTGATGCTTCGCTGAGATTCGTGATCGACGCTGATCATGGGCAGTTCTACGTTCAAGACCTCGCCCCCTATGACGCGTGGATCGCCGAACACGCGACGGACCCGACCCTGGCACCCGCCGGCTGGACGAAGGAAGCGGTCTACGTCCATCGCATCGGCGTTGAACCGCACTCGATCTCCGTCGGCACAGCGCGGGACGACATGGTCGAGTCGTTGATCACCGTTCACCCCTCGGCGCCGACGACGGACCCGACGGCCGAGCACATCGTTGAATGCGACCTTGACGCCCCAACCGGTCAGCTCACCATGTCCAGCCCCGGTACCGACCCCGAAGATGGGCCGAGCTTGGCTGTTCCCGCTGGAATGCTACGCGTTCGGGTCTCCTACATCCCAGCCGGACCACCGCCAGTCGACACCAACGGAGGCCCCGGTGACCACTTCCTGTATCAGGTAGATCTCTGGGCATCCGACCGGGGTCGCGGACTCGTTGTCGTCAAGCAGGGGCCAGAAATCTGGGCAGGATAGCTCCTCGTCTCAGTTTCTCCCGCATAAGGGGTGGGTTGGGGTTTCCTCCGTGGAGATCAACAACATGATCCCGGAGGAGGAGCCTGTCCTCGAGGTCTCGCCCACCCCGGACGGCCAGGACTGGGTGCGGATGCGCTTGTACTGCCACGCCGACGACCCCGAGCCCGGCATCGGCGACCACGGAGAACGTCACCTCGTCCAATTGTGGCGCGCCCCGAGACGCCGCCTGTCCACCCCGATATCACCGAGGCAGACCGTCAGGCGCGCGCCGACTACGGGGCGAACATGGCCATGCCTGTTGAGGACTACACCGCCACGTACACGCAGACGTAAGCCCCGGTCGACTCGGGGGAGGGTCGACCGGGGCGGTCAGGGAGCGGGGGCGGAGGGCGGTCGCCTCTCGGCGAGTGGCTCCGTGGGGCTTCAGCCGAACGATCGTCCCCACGGGCGATAGGTGAGGCCCGGGGACACTGTCCCCTCCGCACCCGCACCCAGTTGAACCGCGAACCAACCTGGTTTGTTTCGCTGCCCTGCGTGAGCTGCGCCACTGCTTCCGAGACCAGTTGGCCAGGCAGGATCCTGGCGCATGCATGCGTAAATCCGCAACGGCACTTCCCGCCGGAGCTCCCCACACCGACCACACCACCGAGTAGGCTCGAACAGGTCAGGAACACCCGACCATGCCCCCGACCGCCGTCGTCAGGTCGACCATGGACGTAGGCCTACGCGTCGGGGTCGTGGTGCAGGTCCAGGAAGATGGACCTGAGCGGGCGCGCGGAGGTTGGACCGTCACACGGCTCTGATGCCGGTGAGGTCATCCGTCGTTCAGGGCCGCCTGCCCCGCCCCACACATCTCGTCACCGCGTACCGGGGGCCGATGGGGATCAGCGACGACTCCGAGGCCAACAGGGCCACCGACAAAGCACGAAGGGCCTACGCCAGTGGTCACGGTGCTCGCCTGCAAGTTCGTCGAGACCAGGAGGAGCAGCATCGGCACAGGACCGCAGCAAGCCCGGGCTTCACCGCAACCCGTTACCTCTTGGGCAACAGCGCTGGCCGTCGTCCTGCCTTGGCGAACCCTCGGTCAGCAAGTGAACAGCAGAACGCCGGGTCGGTGCGTATCGGGGATCCGAGGTCCGCGGGTCGCGTGACCGTGCGCCTTGACTCGGGCCGCCGTCGGACGCTTTGATCATGGCGTGCCGGGCCGTCGCTGCGATACGGCAGAGGTGGGCCCAGCCGGTAGCGGACAGGGTCCAAGTCCGGCCCGAGTCGCCAGGACTGCGGCAGCATCCGAGGCGGGGTCGTACTGGCGATGGATGGAGCGGACATGTCCGTCATGCGTGTGGCCCGTGTCGGAGCGGCCGCCGCTGTGGTGGCCCTGTTGGCGGTCGCCGGCTGCGGCACCAAGGCCGACACGGAGGGCCCCTCGGACGCGAGCCCAGGGCAGAGCCGGTCGCAGGCGTCCGCCTCGCAGAAGTCGACTTCCACCGCGGTCAGGCTCCCACCTCTGCACGCCGGGTTCGACTACCAGATCGGGGGCGCCTATCCTCCGCCGCGCGGAGTCCGCGTCGTCAGCCGAGACCGTACGGCGTCCCCCGCGCCGGGCCTCTACAACATCTGTTACGTCAACGCCTTCCAGGCCCAGCCCGGCGACGAGAAGACATGGCCCGCCGATCTGCTGCTGCGGGACAACAGCGGCGAGGTGGTCGTCGACCAGGACTGGAACGAGGCGCTGCTCGACATCGGTACGGCGGCCAAGCGCGCCCGGGTGGCGACGCGGATCAACCAGTGGATCGACGGCTGCGCCGCCAAGGGCTTCGACGCGGTCGAGCCGGACAACTACGACAGCTACACCCGCTCCGACAACCTGCTGAGCGCGCAGGACGCCACCGCCTTCATCACCCTCCTGTCGGCCCACGCGCACGCCCGCCATCTGGCCATCGGCCAGAAGAACACCCTCGGTCTGGCCGGGCAGCGCCGGCGGACCGGCCTCGACTTCGCCGTGACGGAGGAATGCGGGCAGTACGACGAGTGCGCCGCGTACGCGAAGGCCTTCGACAACCACGTCGTCGACGTCGAGTACACGGACAGCGGCCTGCGCAAAGCCCTTGCGGGCTACGGCGACCGGATGAGCATCGTGCGCCGTGACCGGGAGGTGTCCACGCCGGGCAACCCGGGCTATGTGCGCAGGACCACCTGATCTGTGAGCACGTACGGGTCGCCGTACACGAGGTCCGTTTCGCCGGGAACGACGCTGCCCATGGCGACCTGGTCGACGACCCGATCAGCGCTGCGGAAACGGAGTCGATTGTTGAGCGGACGGACGAGCGGACGGACATGCTGTTCGAAGGAGTTTCATCGAGCGGGCGAAAACGGCCGCCGAGGCTGCTGCCCGGCAGGCCCGGGAATGGGCCAGCTCCACGGCGAGCGCCAACGGCGCTGGAGTGAGCGGCGCCTGGTCTGGATCGCGTCAGGGATACTTCATGGCTGTGACGAGCGAGAACACCCCGGCGGTCAGACCGCCGCAGCCTCCGGCCAGACGTCAGATCCAGTCCTGGCAGGAGGCCGAGCACAATGCCGCGGCCTGGATGCGCCACTGGGGGTACGAGGACGCCCGTGCCCAGCCCGGCGGTAGCGACGGCGGGGTCGACGTACGCTCGCGGCAGGCGCTGGGGCAGGTCAAGTACCAGGGGGCCGCGGTGGGGCGGCCCGAACTGCAGCGCCTGTTCGGGGCCCGTGGCCGGGCCATGGACAAGGACCTGCTCTTCTTCACGGGCAGCAGCTACGCCGCCACTGCGCTCGAGTACGCCGCCGAGAACGGCATCGCGTTGTTCGTCTACGGCCTGGACGGCTCGATGACCGCGGTCAACGCCCCGGCCCGCCGTATCGCCACGGCACCGTCTCCGACACCGCCCGCGACACCGGCACCGGCCTTCGCCCCCGCGCCGCCCCTCGCCCCTGCGCGGGAGAGGCGACCCGGCACGGGCCGGATCGTGCTGGGCCTCGTCCTGACCGCCGTTGCGCTGTTCACCCCCGGCGGCGAGGGCTTCGACCCCCGCCCGAACCGGCCCCTGGTGACGCTGCTGATGCTCGTCGTCCCCGCGGTCCTGGTCGTCTCGGGCCTCCGGGAGAAGTCCCGCCGCCGCTACTGGCCGACCGGCCTGGGCCTGTTCCTGCTGGACCTGCCGGTGGCCTGGCTGACCAACGCGCGGCTGTGGCGCGGAGACACCGCCGACGTCCTGGTGCCCGCGACGCTGACCGTGTTGTCCCTCACGGCCGCGACCCTGCTGATCCGCTGGAACACCCGCGGCACAGCCGCACCCTCGGGCGAGCCGGCGACCTAGGACCTCGTGTGGATCATGCCGCGACGCGGGAGCTGGCACGCGCATCAACGCCGGGAGGAGCAAGCCGCGCGCGGGGTGACAGGACGGCCGTAAGGACAAGGTGAAAACTTACGTCTTCGCCACGAAGGTCTCGCTCGACGCATCCAAACAGGTGGCGTCGATCACCCTGCCGGTGACGGCGCGACGGGCACTGACCGCCGGTTCGCCTACGCCTTCGGCCGGTAAAGGGCACCGCAGGCACTCACCCCGGCGGGTCGTTCCCGGGCGCGAGCCCGGGAACGACCCGCCGGGGTGGTGAGACCCGGCCTCCTCGCCCCTGTGCGGGCGTCCCGGCGGATGAGGCGAGTGGCGTGAGAGAGCCCGGTCGACGCCGAGCGCGGTGCCGCTGTTGTCACGGGGTCTCGCAGGGGCCAGGACGGAGAGTGGCGGAGTGTCAGGGGGCCGTGCTGCCCGCGACCCACTCGCGCCACGGCATGTTCCAGTCGCTGAGGCCGTTGTCCGGGGCCAACAGGGTCTTGCCCTCGGAGTTCTTGACGATCACGACGTCACCGATCATCGAGTTGTCGAAGAACCACGCAGCGGGTTGTTTGTCGTCGCCGCCGCCCATGACATCCTTCAGGCCCACGCAGCCGTGGCTGGTATTGACCTTGCCGAAGACCGAGTCGGCACCCCAGTAGTTGCCGTGGACGAACGTGCCCGAGTCGGTCAGGCGCATGGCATGCGGTACGGCCTTGATGTCGTAGGCGGGCTTGCCGTCCTTCGTGAGACCGACGGTCGCACCGTTCATATGGATCTTCCTGAACTTCTCGGAGATGACCATCCGGCCGTTGTACGTCGGATGCTCGGGGCTCCCGGACGAGATCGGGATGGTCTTGATCGTCGTGCCGTCCCGTACGACGGTCATCTGCTTCGTCCTGGCGTCGACGGTGCTGATCTGGCTCCGGCCGATCTTGAACGTGACCGTCTTCCGGACGCCGTGGAGGGTGAGCTTGACGGTGACGGTGGAGCCGGGCTTCCAGTAGTGCTGGGGGCGGAAGTCCAAGCGCTTGCCGTTGAACCAGTGACCGACGACCCGCTGCCCGCTGCTCGCGCTGACCTGGATCTCCGACTCCACGGCGGCCTTGTCGCTGACCGCCTTGTCGAAGTTGACCACCACCGGCATGCCCACGCCGACGGTCGAGCCGTCCTCGGGGGAGAGGTGTCCGACGAAGTCGTTGGCCGGGGAGACCGTGGTGATCGTGGCGTAATCGGTGGTGGACCGGCCCCCGGCGTCCTGGGCCTCTGCGGCGATCTGATACCTGGTGGCCCGCTCCAGCCGGCCGTTCGGCTTCCACGAGGTACCGTCCGCGGACAGGGTGCCCTGGATCTCGGCACCGGTCGCGACGGCGGTCATGGTCACCCCCGTGAGCATGCCGTTGCTGACAGTGACTCTGACGGGGTCGTTGATTCCGACGTGGTGAGCACCTTGCCCGGGCGTGATCTTTATTCGGGCGTCGGAAGCATCCTGGGCGCCCGCGTGGTCTACCCGAGTCTGCGATTTCGGGTGATTCCCGGTGGTGCTGACGCTGGTGGCAGCGTTACTGGTGCCGGCGGTGGCCGTGAGTGCGAGTACGCCGCCGAACACGCCGGCCGTAGCCATGAGCCCGGTGCGTCGCTTACCTGCCGTGATCAAACGCTTCTCCCATGCCACTGGTCGTTGAATCCCTGGAGCTGAATACCGGAGGGCTGTTATTGGTCAAAGAACCATTTTTATGTCATTCATGTGCATTGAGGCGAGCAAATGTGGTGAATTCCACGCGCTGCGAAAGTGTCGCCAAGGCTCTGCTCGACGGCCGGATGGCGCGTAGCCGATTTGTTCTCGCCGCCCGGTGGAGGCCATGGCCCGCACGCCGCGATCGGCGTGTTCCCGGTGGCGGCGACAGCCCGCACAGCCGAGGGCGGCCGTCGAGCGCAGTGGCAACGCCTTCGTGAACGGGGTGCACGCCGCCGTTCTCGTCACCGCCGTCTGTGCGTCGTGGGCGCTCGATGCAGGTGCTGCACGCCCGCCGGAAGGCCGCCGCACCGCAAGGCGATCTTCGTCACCGGCGACCATTACGACGTCTACGAGCACCTACCACTGCGGCAACATATGGTTCATGCCACGCGCCGCACACCGCGGTGATCAACTGGATTCCGCGGCGCAGCCGAGCCCCTCTGCGTAGGATCACACAGCCTGATCGCCAGCAAGTGAGGAAACCCAACGACTATGTCGAAAACACGAGTTGTCGTCGTCACGGGCGGTGGTTCCGGCATCGGTGCGGCGACTGCCCGGTTGCTGCGGGCCGAAGGCCACCATGTCGTCATCGGTGGGCGGCGGCCCGAGCCGCTACGGCAGTTGGCCGACGAGACCGGCGCTCTGGCGTACCCCGCCGACCTCGCGGACCCGACCGCCGTCCAGGACTTGGTCGAAACCACGGTCTCCCGCTACGGCAGGCTCGACGGACTGGTCCTCAACGCGGGCATCGGACGCGGCGGCGCAGTGGGAGACCTCTCGGACGAGACCTGGGACGAGGTGATCCGCACCAATCTGACCGGCCCGTTCCTGATGCTACGCGCCGCTCTGTCGCACCTGTTGAAGGCCCGTGGCTCGGTCGTCGCGGTCTCCTCCGTATCCGCGCTGCGCAACGGGAAGGGCAACGCCGCTTACGCCACCTCCAAGGCCGCCCTCCTGCAACTGTGCCGTTCGGTGGCCGTCGACTACGGGAACCAGGGGCTGCGGGCCAACACCGTGTGCCCCACCTGGGTGCGTACTGAGATGGCCGACCGGCGCATGGCCCGGTTCGCGGAGGAGTCGGGACTGGGCGGCGGGGTCGAGGAGGCGTACCAAGAGGCCACGAAATTGGTGCCCACTGGGCGTCCGGGTGACCCGTCCGAGGTCGCCGAGGCGATCAACTGGTTGCTGTCGCCCGCCGCGTCCTTCGTCAACGGTGCGGTGCTCACCGTGGACGGCGGGATCACCGCCCTCGACCCGGGAACGGTACCGTTCGACTTCCGCCTCGAAAGCCGCGCCGGCGGTCACTGACGACGGTGTCGTCATGCGCTCAGCTCTGGTGCCCTGACCGCATGGGTTCGGGTTCGGCTTTGCTCTTGGATTCGATGGCTATGGGGGAAGTGTTCGTAGCCGCTGGCGTTGGACTTGCACGTCGCCGTGGCGTTGCACGCCGACCAGGACGAGGTGCTCCGACCGGAAACGATCAGCGGAGTGGTGTGATGGCCGGGTGTCTGCGGCGGTGGATGTCGCGCGGGTCGACTCAAGGTCGTGACACGGCCTGTCGGTCCTCTGGTCTAGGGTCGCCCGCATGGCTGAGCCCTCCTTTCTGACCGCCGTCCGCGAGTCGTACGACACGGTCGCCGCCGATTACGTCGAACGCGTCCCGCCTCCAGCCGCGTTGGACCCGCTGTCACGCGCGATGCTGGCGGGGTTCGCCGAACTGGTGCGGACGGCCGGTCTGGGGCCGGTCGCGGACCTGGGGTGCGGCCCTGGACGCGTGACGGCGCACCTGGCCGGGCTGGGAGTGTCGGCCTTCGGCGTCGATCTGTCACCGAAGATGATCGGGCTGGCCCGGCACGCCTATCCGAACCTGCGGTTCACCGAGGGCTCGATGACCGCGCTCGAGACGAGGGACGACGAGCTCGGCGGCATCCTGGCCTGGTACTCCACCCACCACACGCCCCCGCAGTGGCTGCCGGCGGTGTTCGCCGAGTTCCACCGCACGCTCGCGCCCGGCGGCTACCTGCTCTGGGGAGACTATGTCGGCGATGAACGGCTGCAGCCCACCCAGGGCTATGGTCGTCCGGTGTCCTACGAGTCGTATCTCCTGCCCCTGGACCGCATGATCGGCCTGCTGGAGCAGGCCGGACTCGTCGTCACCGCGAGGCTGGAGCAGGAGCCTGGCGGACGGGTGAACAGACCGCACGCCTGCCTGCTGGCCCGCAAGCCCCAAAAGCCCTGACGGGGCTTGTTCCTGCGGCGAAGCCGCTCGTGTCAAAATCGCCGGCGGTCACGGCGCGGCGCTCATGCCGCTGAATTGAGAGGGCGGCCCCATCGGATGCCTTTCTCGCTGCGGATACGGGCGCGTTTCCGGCGCTGGGCGGCCAGGACGTCGGGATGACGAGCGTTCCGGTTGGGCCAGTACAGGTAGCGGTGCAGGGCGCGGGTCTGGACGGCGTGATTGGGGTGGTTGAGTTGGCGAGGGTGAACTGCCGTAGCGACCCGAAGTGCGCCTCGATGGGGTTGGCCCAGGACGCGTTGGTCGGCGTGAAGCAGAGTTCGGCCTTGTTCCTGGCCGCCCACCGGCGGATCTTGCTGCCTTTGTGGGCGGATGGGTTGTCCAGGATGACGTAGGTGGGGCACCGTCCGGGCGGGCCGCCCGGATGCTCTTGAGCGCGGCGCCCGGATGCTCTTGAGCGCGGCGAGACTGTGATCGGCGCCCTCGCGACGCCGGTTGACACCCCAGAGCGTGTCGTTGCCGACGGAGTAGCAGCCGAGACTGCATCTCGCCTTCGCAAGGCAGGAGTTGGAGCCAGTTGGGCAGGTCGCAGGTCAGCGTCAGGTCAGCGCGGTGACCGTCGGCCAGATCTGGTTGACGTTCATCCTGCGGGAGGGGAGGCGGGCCGGGCAACCCGCGATACCGCCCTGTACCGGGTCTGTGACAGGCTGCTCCCGTCCAGCGAGCTCGCGACCGCGCTGCTGCGGCAGGCCGAGATGTGCAGGCGATGCCAATGCCGGGAACTGCTGTCGCCCGGTAGTCGAGGTAGCCGTGGGGTGTGTGAGGGGGGATACAGAGATGGACACGGAGCGGACGGGGCAGCCGCTCGCGGACGAGTCCGGTTCCGAGGGGGCAGAGCCGGAGTGCGTCGCCGACTCGCCGGAGCCGCGGTTGCCGAGGGAGCCAGGGGTGCTGCAGGCCGGCGGTGAGGCCGGTCCCGCGCGCGGGTCGGCCGGGGGACTCCGCGGCAACGGTCGGCCCCGTCGCGCCTGGCTGAGCTGGACCCGACGGGTCGCCCTTGGTCGCCCTCGGTCTGCTCCTCGCGCTCCTCGTCTCCACCCTCGCCGCCGGAGTCGCCCTACGGCTGAACTACGCGGGTGACCCAGCGCCGGAGACGTACACCCGGAATCGGGACGCTCTGTGGCTCGGCCACGCCTGGGTCGACGGACGTAAGCGGAACACGGACCTTGATGCGCTGGCGCGCCGCGCCTGCGCGACACCGGCATCCGCGACCTGTACGTGCACGCGGGCCCGCTGGAACACGACGGCACGCTCCCCAAGGCCGCTTACAGAAATGCGCGTCGGCTGATCGACGCCGTACACCGCGAGCTACCCGGCGTACGCGTCCAGGCCTGGCTCGGCGACGAGCTCGCGAGCGAGGGATCGGTTGGCCTGCGACTGCAACGGCAGGCGGCACGAGCTGCGGTGGTCCGTTCCGCCCGCCAGGTTCTGGCGGCCGGGTTCGGCGGCGCCCATTTCGACCTAGATGATCGATTCCAAGGGTTGGTGGGCGTAGCAATTTCGGACCCGAGGGGTGGCGCGGCCCCATAGGCTGAGCCCCCGTCCGCACTGTCTGGGGGAGTAATGACCAGTAGGTTCACCGAGTTGGTTGTCGACTGCCACGATCCGGAGCGGCTCGCGGCCTTCTGGTGCGCGGTCCTGGGCTTCAAGGTGATCGACCGGAGCGAGGGCAAGGTCGAGATCGGTTCCTGGGAGCCGACCGTCGAGGAGGTACGGGCCCGCCAGATGCCGCCCTCCCTGCTCTTCATCCAGGTGCCCGAGGGCAAGACCGTGAAGAACCGGCTCCACCTGGACGTCAGCCCGATCGACGGCAGTACCGACGATGAGGTAGCCAGGCTGGTTGGCCTTGGCGCCACAAAGGCGGACGTGGGCCAGGGCCCTGGCCGGAGTTGGGTGGTCATGGCCGATCCCGAGGGCAACGAGTTCGACGTCGTGCGCACCCTGGCACCGTCCAATTAGATGATCACTGTGGCACTGCTGCAACCGCCCCATGTCCGGGGCACGGTCGCGCATGGCCTCGCTGTCCAGGGCCAGCTCGAATACGAGACTCAATCCTTCCGCCCCGAACCGCTCGGCGAGTTGCCGCCAGTCCCGCCCCAGCTTGTTCGCCGGGGCCGTCGCCGTGGGGCTGCGACGCAGAGAGCGGTCGAAGAAGCCCATGGCGGCGGTCACATGACGCCGGACGGTCGTGTCGGGCCGCAGACATGGTCCGATGCTCATTGCGATACGGCAGCATCTTCCACGACGACACGCATGAGTCCTGACCGGAACGGATCAGGTGTTCAGGAAGCGCGAGGTCAGGACTTCCACCGCACCGGAAGCTGGTGCGGGCCCCGGATGAGCATGCCGGGGCGCCAGCTCAGGGCGGCCGGGTGCGCGTCGAGTGCGAGGTCGGGGCAGCGCTCCAGCAGGGCACGGATCGCGATCCGAGCCTCCATGCGGGCGAGCGGCGCGCCGAGGCAGTAGTGGATGCCGTGACCGAAGGCGACATGACCGCCTGCGGGCCGCCGGATGTCGAAGCGACCGGGGTCGGGGAAGCGTGCCGGGTCATGGTTCGCGTCGGCCAGGGCCACGAGGACCAGCTCACCACCGCCGGGGATCACCGTAGTGCCGATCTGGACCGCCTCGGTGGTGAACCTGAACGTCGGCGTCTCCACCGGCCCGTCGTAGCGCAGCATCTCCTCCACCGCGTTGTCGATGAGCGTCATGTCCTGGCGGAGTGCGGCGAGTTGGTCGGGATGGGTCAGCAGGGCCAATACGCCGTTGGAGATCAGATTGACCGTGGTCTCATGCCCCGCGACCAGCAGCAGCCAGGCGGTTCCGCGCAGTTCGTCCGCGGACAGCCGGTCACCGTCCTCGTCAGTGGTGCGGATCAGGGCGCTCATGAGGTCCTGGCCTGGGGCCCGGCGCTTGCGCTCCAACAAGTCGGTGAGATACCCGGCGACCTCATCCGTCGCCGCGAGCCGCGCCTCCGGGTCGGGATCGGTGAGGATCGTGCCGGTCCAGGCACGGAACGCCGCCCGGTCGAGCATGGGCACACCGAGCAGCTCGCAGATGACCGAGATCGGAAGCGGGAACGAGAGTGCCTCGACGAGATCGGCCCGCCCTTCTGGAAGCGCCACCATCGCGTCGAGCAACTCGTCGGTGATCTGCCGCACCCGCTGCGAGAGCTGCTCGATCCGGCGTGGAGTGAACTCACGGACGACCAGCTTGCGCAGCCGTTCATGGTCCGGTGGATCGGAGTTGAGCATGTGGGGCCCCGCAGACGGACTGGGGATCGGAAAGGACGGCGAGGCGTTCTCCCACTGCTTGGACAACCGCGGATCCACCAGCGCGGCCCGCCCGGCCTCGTACCCGACGACAAGCCAGGCCTCCGCGCCCTCCGGAATCCGCACTTTGTGCACGGGGCCGCGCTCCCGCAGCGCTGCGTAAACCGGATACGGATCGCGGACGAAGTCCTCGCCCATCGCCACCAGATCGATCACCTCGGCTGCCGCCAACGCCTGCCCCCGTCTCCCGGCTCGCTCCGACGCTAGCAATGGGCGGCGCTTCGGCGAAGTACGCATTCAGCCGAACCGGGCGGGGAAAAACGGCCGGCGCCGACGGTGTGCACATGGAGGCCCTTCTCCTCGATGCTGTGGTGGACGAACTGCCCCGCGCTGCAGACGCAGTTTCACCCGGACCGACTACTGCGGCCTGCTCATCGCCGCCCACCAGCAACTCGGCGCACCGATCGTGCTCGTTCGGGACAACCTGAACGTGCACAGAGACCGCCGGCTGCGGGAGTTCATCGACACCCACGACTGGATCACCTGCTACTTCTTGCCGTCCTATGCACCCGATCTCAACCCCGTCGAGGGCATCTGGTCACTGCTGCGACGCAGCAGTCAGGCCAACCCCGCTTTCACCGACCCTGACCACCTCATGAGCGCGCTTCGGCACGGTCTCCGCCAGATCCAGTACCGCAGCAACCTCATCGACGGATGCCTCACCGAAACCGGCCTCACCTTGACGACATCACGGCAACAAGGTCAGTAACCGGATGCCTCGGACCACACAGTTACCTGCGCCATTTCACCGGTGTGGAAGTCGTTGCTCGTCGATGTGACTGTCACCACGGCGATGCGTCCTGCATCAGTCTGGATGCAGAACACCGTTCCCTTCTTCACCTCCAGATGCGGCACGCTCTGGGTGGAAAGCAGGTCGGAACACTGCTGCCTGTTGGGCATGGTCGAACCTGTCCACAGGGCCAAACTGGGCTGGCTCGTCGGGTCGAAGCCAAAGACCCGGGGCGGGTCAATCAGCCCCAGGCTTACGTCTTGGCCGCTGAAGTCGAGTTTCGGCGGGTCGACGTCGAGGTCCGGCCCCGTTTCAGCGATGCGCACGGGCCCCGTGTACTGGATCGCGTCCGAGGCAGAGCTCAAGGTTGCGCTTGGAGCGGGGGAGGCCGGGGAACTCCCGGAACCCGAGTCGGGAGGCTGGTTGGCCGGCGGAGTGGTGTCGGCTGGCGGCATGGTTGTGCCTGGCATCTTTGAGGCCTGCATCGACGTCCTCGCCAAGCACGTGCGGACCTTCGCCCACGTGGTCACCGACCTACTGCCACAGTGGATCGAATCAGCCAGACCAGCTACCGGCCTGCCCAGTCTCAGCCGATTCGCTCAGCACCTCGAACGCGACCTTGACGCCGTCGTCGCCCGGACTTTCCCAGCCGTGGAACTCCGGTGTCGTCGAGGGCCATGTCAACCGGATCAAGATGCTCAAGCGCCAGATTTTCGGTCGCGCAGGATTCGAGCTCCTCCGCAAGCACGTCCTGCTCGCCAAATGACTATGTCAGCGGGCCTGATCCGACTGTCTGTGATCGTCATCGATCCTGCGGGGCATCGCGCCGAGGATCAGATTTTCGAGGGCGTGCGGCATTGGCCCGAAGCTGGCGACCCAGGTCTCGACAAGGTAGATCTCACTGTCCTCATCGATACCGAGAAAGAATCGGCCGTGATCGAGTTCGCCGAGCGGGAAGAGACGTCTCCCCAAGGAGTCGCTCCATTCGGAGAACCGGTCATCCTCTCCCCAAGCCAGCTCCGGGTCCAGCTCGAATGGTTCCCGGGCGCGGTTGATTCCCGGGCCGCCGATGCTCATGGTCAGCCCTCCGAACTCCTGGAGAAACTTCTCGGCAGCGTCGTGCATGACGATCCCGACCGCTTCGAACCTGGACCGCCAGCCGGTCGTGTCGACCCGCCTGCCCGCCGTCCATCCAGAAGCCTCCAGGACCTCCAGCACCTCCGGCGACCACTCACTCATGACAGGCCCAGCCCCCCAGCTTGAAGCATGAGGCGATCATCCCAGCAGACGACCCGAGAGAGAACAGCGTGTGACCGCACCACAAGAAGTGGACCAGAGCTCGTTCTCGTGTACACAGCCAAGCGCCGGGGGCAGGAGGCCGAGCACGATGCCGCGGCCTGGATGCGCCGCTGAGGGTACGAGGACCCGTGCCCAGCCCGGCGGTAGTGACGGCGAGGTCCGGCGCCAGGGTCTCAGAGGAGGCCGGCCTGCGGGTGGCCACGGCCCGGATGTGCGATCTGCCGGCTTCGTGCGGTGAGGGCATGGCAGTGACGGTCGGGCAGGAGAACGACGTGTGCTGTCAGGTGCCGAGCCAGGCGAGGGCTGCGACGGTCAGGGCGCTGACGCCGGTGTCCAGGGTGGGTTGGGTGACGGGGGCGAAGGTGGGGCTGTGGTTGACGGGGACGTCCTGGGCGATCGTGCCGTTCTCGGCAGCCTGGGCGTACAGGCCGGGGTCGATGCCGCCGATGCCCCAGTAAGTGAACAGCGCGCCGAACGCTTTGGGAATCTCACTCATGTCCTCGCTGGCGGTCTGCAGGTCGATGGTGTGTGCGTTGTCGCCGAAGTGGGCGGCGAATGCCTCGGCGACGCGCCGGGTCGGGGCTTCGTCGTTGACCGTGGGCGGGAAGGAGGTGATCTTTTCGATCCGGGGTGCCTTCGGTGAGCGGGAGGCTTCGCACTCGGCCTTGACGATCCGCTCGATCGCGTTCAGGACGTGGGTGCGCGAGGCGTCGTCGTAGGTGCGGACGTTGACCTGGATGACGGCGCTGTCGGAGATGACGTTGGGGCCGGTCCCGGCGTGGACGCTGCCTACGGTGACGACGGCGGGGGTGGTGGCGGCCAGTTCCCGGGAAACAATGGTCTGCAGGCGCACGACGATCATCGCGGCCATCACCACGGGGTCCACCCCGGCCTGGGGCATGGAGCCGTGTGCTCCCCGACCGTGGACGGTGATGCGCAGGCTGTCCGCGGCCGACAGGAACGGTCCGCAGCGGGTGCCGACGTAACCGGCAGGATAGGGCAGAACGTGCTGGGCGAGGACCACGTCGGGTCGGGGCGCCTTGGTCGTCAGACCATCGTTGATCATGGCGTGGGCGCCGTCGCCGTTCTCCTCCGAGGGCTGGAAGAGAACCACGAAAGTGCCCCGCCAGGCTTCTTCGGCCTGGGCCATCAGCCGTGCACAGCCGATCAGGCAGGCCACATGCACATCGTGTCCGCAGGCGTGCATCACAGGCTGCTCGGTGCCGTCCTCGCCGATGACGGTGACCGTGGAAGCGTAGGGCAGACCGGTCTGCTCACGTACCGGCAGGGCATCCATGTCGGCGCGAGCCATGACAACCGGGCCCTCGCCATTGGCCAGAATCCCGATCACCCCCGTCCCGCCGATGCCGCCGGTGACCTCGTAGCCGAAGCCCCGCAAGGCAGCGGACACCCTCTTGGCCGTGCGGTGCTCCCGCAGGCCGAGTTCGGGGTGCCTGTGCAGGTCCTTGTAGAGTTCCTCCAGATCGGAGCGGATGGACTCCAGACCGGCCAGCACGGTGCGGGCACTGTCGCTCACGGTTCCTCCTTGTGCGAGTGGGACTTACCCCCACGGCCGGTGGCGGGACGAGAGCGGCGCCGCATGAGCGAGGCCAGTTGGGAATGGGGCTGCCAGTCCAGGCCGCTGGGCAGATTCCAGCCGAAGTGCACGGCGGTGAGCCGGAAGACCAAGGCCACGGCGACACCCAGGCCGATACCGACCCCGGGAATCCCGAGGTACGAGCAGAGCACCGTGACCGCGGCGACCACCAGGGCGACAGTGGCATACAGGCCATTGCCGCCGAACACGGCAGGCACCCGGCCGAGGATGACATCACGCAGGGCGCCACCGCCGACAGCGGTGAGGGTGCCCAGCATGACGGCGGGGAGCCAGCCCAGACCGACCGCCAAGGTCCTGTTGGCGCCCGCGACCGCCCAGAACCCGATTGCCGCGGCATCGAGCACAGTGAAAAGACGGGTCCAGGACTGCTCACTGATCCGGATCAGAAAAGCGACCGCGGCACCGGCGAAGGCGACCGCCAGATAGGCGTAGTCGGTCAGCGCCACCGGAGTACCGTGCTGCAGCAGCACATCCCTGATCACACCTCCGCCCAGGCCGGAGACGACGCCGACCACCAAGAACCCGAACAGGTCCAGGCGCGCCGTGCGAGCCACAGCACCACCCAACAGCGCACACGAGCAGACACCGGCAAGGTCGAGATACCGCGTCACCACATCGATCCCGGCGGGAACCAAAGAAGCCGACATAACGGACATGGTGGACACGAGGTGAGCATAACCGACATCACGCTCTCAGCCACAAAGGCGACCACAAAGCGCGGCCGATACCGGCAGCACACCCAAGCGCATCGCGGCCGTGCCACGAGCGATGGCCGGCACGACCGGCCCCACCTGTCGGCGATGCTTCATCCGGCGATCCGATCGCCCACGACGGCCGCACCGTGGTCGCCCACCACGAACGCCTCAGCCGCCGGGGCGAGTCCCGCCTGGTCCTGGGCCACTACCTGGAGGCCCTCCTGCGCAAGCCGGGTCCCTTCCCCGCGCGACCGCACGCTCAGGCTGCCACCCATCCGCCAGCAGTTCGCCGACCTCGGCCACCGTCGACCGGCTGGCCTTCAACGGAGCCATCGTCCAGACCGGCACCGAGTCCTACCGCCTCGCCCACACCAAAGCCCAGGCCGAACGGGTCGGCGCGAGCTGACGCGACGTTCAGAACACGTTGATCGCAGTTTGTGCCCGCTCCGCGCGAGTCAGGGCCCGGAGCAGGGCCGCTTGGCCATGGCGCCGGACGGCAAGCCCGGTCAGCACCGCAAGTACGGGGTCGAGGGCCGTCCCTGGAAGTTCCGGCGCGCTGAGGCCGACACTGACCGCCAGGTCATCCATATGCACAGCGAGCTCGACCATCCGGGTCACGAGGAAATCGTCCAGGCTCAGTGCCCATCCTGTTTGCGGCATGAACACCACCCAGTCGCCCTGCACCTCCTCGATGCCGGTTCGTTGCTGGTCGAGCGCGGCGTGAACGCGCTTGACCAGCCGCCGCACGCCTTCGGACGAGATGCCTTCACCCTTCGCTCGAATCCCAGAGTTGATCTCGCCGTCGAGCGGCGCGTCGATCCACGCGGCCCGCACGTAGTGTTCGAGCACAGGGAGGGGTTCCTGCTCAGGGGCGGGTCCCTGCAGTGCCGAATCCACGCTGAAAATCTGATACGCGAGGTGGCCGGCCAGACCGCCGACGGTCCACTGCGCCAACGCGCTGGGCTCCTCCCACGAGGCTGCCACTTCCGGTGCGTCCAGCAAGGCTACGGCCTGCGCGGCGGTCTCCAAGTAGGCGTTCTTCAGACTCACAAGCCCCCCATGATCCGTCCGGAATCCCAACCCTACGCAGTGCCGCTGACAGGGGAAGCGAAATACCACACAACCTTCCACGCAGCGCACTGCCCCGCAGTTGCGTGCGCAGTGTCTGGGGCCGCCCGCTCATGGAGTGTCCGGGCTGAGCCAGCCGGTCAGGGATGCCTTCGGCGGCGCTGCGCGCCGAGCTTTGCGCAGGCTGGATGCCTGTGCCGCCCCTGTACCTGGTCGACTAGAGCGTTTCTCCTTGATGGACTGGTCAGTTGATCGGATGTGTCTGGCTGAAGAAGCCCGTGCATGTGACTGGCGTCCCCCCAGAACGGCGCCTGCCGGCGAGCCGGCGGATCGCCTGGAGGTGTTCGGTGCGGACGATCTTCCGGGATGTGGAGGCGCTTTCGACGGCCGGTGTGCGGCGGTGAAGGGCCGTTAGCTGATCTGTTCGGCCAGGGCGAGGATGATGCCTGAGGGGCCGCGGAGGTAGCAGAGGCGGTAGAGGTCCTTGTACTGCGCCACCTCGCCGACTAGTTCGGCGCCATGGCGGTGCAGCCGGGCGATGGTGTCGTCGATGTCGTCGACGGCGAACATGACCCGGTGCAGGCCCAACGTGTTCGGCGGCGGGTTGCGCGATCCGTCGCCGATCGCCGCGGGGGTGTGGTACTGCGCGAGCTCCAGCCTGCCGTGGCCGTCCGGGGTCCGCATCATCGCGATGTCGCTGCGGACTCCGTCGAGTCCGACGGCCTGATCCGCGAAGAGGCCCTCGATCTGAGCCTTGCCTTCGACCTCCATGCCCAGTTCGGTGAAGAAGGCGACGGCGGCGTCCAGGTCTTCGACAACGATGCCGACGTTGTCCATCCGCTGAAGCGTCATGACGGTTCTCCCTCTGCGTTGCGCGGCCCTTTGAGGCCACCGGTATACCGAGGACGGACCCGGCGACCGTTCTCGACACTCGGGAACGGGCTGAGTTCCGCAGGCCCGCTTCTGGCCCGCCCTGGGTTGCCCGAATCGCCGAACGAGAACCCCGCCCATACACGACACAAACGGTCAAGGAAACCCTCTATCAGGCACCCGAATGAGACACCGCAGGGAGTCCGGAGAAACGTCCCACTTGGGCGCCGCTGCCCAGCCCGGCCGTGGCTCGGGCCCGTGCATTTTTCCGCATGTCAGATCCGGTGTCCCCTGTGGACGTGATCGGTGTGGCGAAGGCTCAGCCGGCAACGCCTGGCGGTATTGCGTGTGGGGTGTTGCCTTCGGGACGGCTCACCTCCGGCCCGAACGTCATTGAAGGACGCCACGCCGTTCGACGCCGGGAGCGAGGCGCGGGTGGAAGTGCCTCAGCCGGCGAGCAGGGCGTGCACCCACTGGTCTTCGCGCTGTTCGATGTATTCGGCGTCGCTTCGCCAGGCGTCGCCGTGGCCTGCGGCCCACAGTGTTGTCCAGGGCTGGACACCCCGGGCGGCCTGGTCGCGCAGGAAGTCGTGCATGGAACGCGTACGGCGTCCTAACAGAGGGACCAGCCCTCGGCGTTCGGCTTCATCGAGGCCGTAGGCGTTGGCAAAGACTCGCAGTCGGTCGCCCGCGTCGCGGCGTTGCCAGTCAGGATGCGCGGACAACGGGATGAAACCGTGCATGGCATACGCGACGTCCCACAGACGGGAACCGGGGCCGGCGGTGTCCCAGTCGATGAAGGCCCACTGGGACTCGTCTGCGACCACAAGGTTCCATGGGGCCAGGTCGTGATGGGCGATGATGTCGCTGCCCTCGGCGGGTATCAGCACCTGCCAGTGTGCATCGGGCGGTGGCGTGAAGTCCTGTACTGCATCGTGGAAGTCCCGGATCAGGTGTGCCACGCGAGCCAGTTGCCGAGCGGGTTCCAGCAGAGAGAACCGGTAGGGCCAGACCACATGGCCCGGCACAAAGGTCAGGACTTCGCGCCCCTGGTCGTCAATGCCCAGAGGACGAGGTGCCGCCCGGAATCCCACCTCGTGCAGGTGCGTGAGCAAGGCGTGCACTGCGGGCGTCCACGGTCCGGTCGGACGGCGGACGGTATCTCCGACACGAACGACACCATCGCTGACGTTGCCACCGGACAACGGCTGTTCTTCATCATGCTGCACCGAACCAGTGTGTCTGATCAGGGCGCCATGATCACCCCGTTTTGAGGGGAGTACCAGGCGGGACCCAGAGGTGAAAGAACGAGCTGAGTGGGCCGGGGACGTCCCGTTCTCGTGAGTATCGCTCCCGGACCGATCCGGTTGCCTCCCGAAATGGTGAACAACCCGTCCCAGAACTCATGAAGATGGCCAATGGGCCGGGAATTCAGGGAGGCCGGCTCAGGCTGACGGCGCGGCGGGCGGCGCGCGACGGTCAGCCGACGCGCACGCCCCGTCAGGCAACGTTTGCCTGGCCCGATGCTGCACGAGCCCGCAGGGCCGTTCAGGGCCTGCGGCCGTGGAAGGTGCGGCACAGGTCGCCCACCCAGGCGTCGGGGTTCTCCCAGGGGATGAAGTGGCCGCCGCGGTCGTGGGCGTTGACGTTGACGTGGTTGAACCAATCGGCCTGCGGGCCGGTCTTGAACGCCCGGACGCGCTCGTTGGCGGTGTGGATGCCGGGCGGGTTCTCGTATGTGACGAAGGTGAGGCCGACCGGGGCCTGCACGACCGGGGTGCGGTCGTGGGCTGGGACCCAGGGGTGGCGGTTGGCGTTGGCGTAGTAGCGCATCGACGTGGCGATGGAGTTGTTCACCCAGTAGATCGTGGCGTGGGTGAGCATGTCGTCCTTGGTGAAGACGGACTCGACGTCGCCGCCATTGTCGCTCCAGGCGTTCCAGCGCTCCAGCAGCCAGGCGAGCAGTCCGGCGGGTGAGTCGCTCAGCCCGTGGGCCAGGGTGGCGCCGTCCAGCGTGTGCACGGCGAGGTGGGACGCCCAGCGGTGGTCCAGCTCGATGATGCGGGCGCGGACGTCTGCGGGCTGGTCGTCGGTGAGGGGCCGGTTCCGGGCGAAGTCCCAGGCGCGGGGGCCGGTGAAGAAGTCGAGGGGCAGCCCGGAGCCGATGTGGATGCCGTACAGCTCGTCGGCGTATTTGTGGCCGAGCTGGCTGGAGACGAGCGCGCCGATGTCGCAGCCCCCGGCGGCGTACTTCTCGTATCCCAGGGTCTCGGTCATCAGGGTGTGCCAGAGGTCGGCGACCTTCCAGAAGTTGACGTCCGGAAAGCCGGTGAGCGGGCCGGGGAAGCCGAAGCCGGGCAGGGACGGCACGATGACGTCGAACGCGTCGGCGGGGTCGCCTCCGAACGCGGCCGGGTCGGCGAGCGTGTCGATCACCTTCGACCAGTGCCAGAACGTCCATGGCCAGCCGTGGGTGAGAATCAACGGGATCGGGCTAGGGCCGCGGCCGGGCTTGCGCATGAAGTGCACCGGGACACCGGCGACGCTCACCTGGTAATGCTCGTAGACGTTGATGGCGGCCTCGGCCTTGCGCCAGTCGTAGCCGTCCCGCCAGTAGGCGACCAGCTTGCGGAGATAGCTGTCGGGGACGCCGTAGGACCAGTCCCCGTTCGCCTCGTCCAGCGGCGGACGGGTCAATGTGAGACGGGCGCGCAGGTCATCGAGGACCTCGTCGGACACATGGATCGGGGTGGGCTCCAGGGGGAAGGCGTGCGGGATGGTCATGCCGTGGTTCCTTACGGGATAGGGGGAAGTGGTGCCGTCGGTCTGTTGGGTAGGTGGGCAGCGAGCCTGGCCATTTTCAAGGAGTGCCGGCAGCGACGCGGCGCATGCCTGCCGGTGGTGCGGGGCGAGCCGGCTGGCTAGACGGCCGATGCGCTCCTTTCCCGTGACTCGACCACCTTTGGCACCAGCGGGCGTGATCTGAGCCGGCACCGCCTCCGCCGCCATCGTCTGTGGCGACGGATCACCGCACTCCCAGCAGTACCGCCGAACCGCCCCACCAGCCCCCACACCCCAGGTCATTCAGCCGTACCCACCTCACGGCAAGGGATCAAGAACAGCTACGGACTTCCGCCACCGCCCAAACCCGCCGCTCGCCCCGGCAGCACTCGCCCGGCCGGCGTCGAGCGTGATCTTCTGGAGCCGACCGCGACCCGCAACTGCCCGCATTGCCAGCAGCCCGTCATCATCGTCGCTCTGCTGGCCACCCCGGAAGCCGCCCGGCCAGCCATGCCAGCCGGAGTGGACATCATCCCGCTGCGGAGAACTCCCCGACTGCGCCCCCGGACGATCCCGGCTGAGCCTCACGAACACCCCGGCCGCCGACCTGCCGGTGGGCAGCCCGGACACATCAGTACGCCAGTTGGTCGAGTTCTGCACCGATTGCCTCACGCAAGACGTCGTGCTGCGGGCCGAGCGCATACCGCCCGTCGCTCCACCGCTCGCGCGGATACAGCCACACCGGCCGCCCCACGAGATCGTCCGGCTCCCAGTCGAACCGCGGCCACACATGCGCATGCAGGAACGGGTCGGTGTTTCCCAGGATCTCCAGATTGACCCGCCGGAAGGCCGGATCCAGCCGCTTGCAGGCACGCTCGACTGCCTCGCCCAGCGTGTCCATGTCGGACAGGAACGCCAACCGGTTGCCTTTCGGAAGCTCCGACAGTCGCTGTACCGAAGGATCATCCACCAGGAGCACCGAGTATCCCGGGAGGAACTGCACGTCCCCGATCACCGCGAATCCTGCCGTCAGCCTCCGGAGCACTGTGGGATTCACGCCCCGAACCGCGCTGCCGATCCGGTCCTTCCGCCAGTCATGGGTCATGATCGGCGACCCTGCACATCGCTGATCGCCCCACCACTGCGCACGTCCAAGAACAGCCTGCTCATGCTCGTCATTGTCCCCACACCGTTCAAGGCTGGAGGAACTGACGGAAAGAACATCGCTGCCGAGGTGCAAAGAGCCCCATCGACGCCCACCACATGCAGCTACACGCACCGCGGCGAAGAAGGCTGCCGCGAGCCGCTCAGCCCCGATTTCGGGCGACCTCGCGTCTGTTCCTGGGTATTCGGCCCCCACACCTGATAGCGGCACGCCTCCGCGAGGCACGCCCACGTGTGAGGCCGGCCAGTCCGCGAAAACGATCTCGTCCAAGGTCACCGCACCCGATTCATGAGGCGATCACGCTCACTCCGACATGCCGTCCTCAAGAGGAAGCCATGCGCGTGCTCTTGCTCGCCATCCGCTCCGCGGCTCATCAACGCGGTTGACACGGCCGAGTCCTGGTGCGGAGGTGCCGTCGGCGTGACGACGATGAGGTTGATGTTGGTCAGGCGGGAAGGGCCATCTGAGTGGACGCGGGAGCGGCGAAAGGCGTTCAGCCGGTTCGAGGGGGGCCATCCCGGCGGCCGGGCGCAGTTCGAGTCCTCCTCGATCTGCCAGACCACGTAGCCGTCATGATCGTCGCCCTGACAGGCGGTCAGGCCTGCTGCCCTCTGCACGGTCGTCCTGCCGCGCCGTCATCGGACTCATCCCTCGTCCCGTCCGCGCCACGGAGAACGGATCCCCGAGTAACTTCCGCACGCCCCTGCCCCAGACGAAACCGCACAGGCAGTCGTCCGCCGGTCAGGCCCGCAGGTGCGGTAAGCCGTCCTCTACGTTCCCGCTCCGTCAGGAGCCAGGGTCACAGGCAGACTCCGGTGTCCATTGGAGATGAAGGAAGGAACCGGCTTGACGCCGGTGGGGGATGGGACGAATGCGAGGGAGGGGAAGCGTTCGAACAGTGCCGGGAGCGCAGTGGCTGCCTCCATGCGGGCGAGCGGCGCGCCCAGGCAGTAGTGAACGCCGTAGCCGAAGGCAAGATGGTCCTTGACGTCCCGGGATGCGTCGAAGACGCCTGCTGACGGGCCGTGGTACTCGGGGTCCTGGCCGGCGGCCGCGTAGGACGCCAGGATGGCGTCCCCCTTCGGAATGGTCGTGCCCGCGATGCTGATGTCCTCGACGGCGTAGCGCAGGGGCAGGTGGGCCACGGGGGCGTCGACACGCAGGCTTTCCTCGATGACATCGGTCCAGGTGACTTTGCCGTTGCGGACTAGGTCGCGCTGGTCCGGTGCGGTCAGTAGCGCGTAGACGGCGTTGTCGAGCAGGTTCACGGTTGTCTCGTGCCCGGCGGCGATGATCAGCAGGAGCGTGTCGACGACTTCTGCCCCGGTCAGTGACTCGTTGGTGTCGCCGGAGGAGATCAGGTAACTCGTCAGATCGTCCCCCGGGTGCCTCCTGCGGTAGTCGATCAGGTCGTTGAGCAGGTGGTAGGTGGTGCGGTAGTTGGCGGCAGCGTCCTCTGGACCGAGTCCCGTGTTGAAGATGTTGTCGATGCAGGCGCGGATACCGACGGCCATGGAGCCTTCCGGGACACCCATGAGCTCCGTGATCACCTGCACCGGAATCACGTATGCGAAGTGCTGCCGCAGGTCCACCACACCGTCGATCGCGGTGCCAGGCAGATCGTCCAGCACACTCGCCACTATGCGCTCGACCCGAGGGCGCAGCTGGGCCGTTCTGCGGGCGGTGAAAGCCGGCGTCACCAGTCTGCGAAGCCTTCGGTGGTCGCTGCCGTAGGCGGTGAACATGTTGGTGACAGACACCCAGGCGTACAGCGGCCACTCGGGGGTGATCTCCCCGGCGATGAATCGGGGCCAGTGCTGACGGGGATCCTTCGATACCCGCGGATCGGTCAGGAGTTGTTCAAGGAGGGGGTGGCTGGTGACCGACCACGCCGGGACGTCACCGGGAAGGGTCACTTTCGTGACGGGGCCACGGGCGCGGAGCTGGGCGCCTTCGGCGCGTATGTCGTGACCTGCCGGGTCGAGAACGTACGGGTGGTGATCGTCGGTTGACAACTGCCCGCCTCTCGTCGGTGTGCAGTGGTTTTGCCGATGGCTTCGGTCTGCGACCGGGCCAGCAGCAGCGGACCGGCATGGACAGGCGGGTCCGCCGGCAGGCGCTGGATGCTGCAGTGCGATTGTGCTGTGTGGTCGACGCGTTGGCGATACCGCCTGTGGCCGGTTGGCCGGGATGCGGATCGAGCTCCACGACGGTGCGTTGGCAGAAAGCCACTTGTGGGCGACGGTGTCAGTGTCGGCGCCCTTGGCGATCTGCGTGTCGAGTCCGCCGAGTAGCCCAGCGGTGAGCTTGGCCGAAACGACATTGCAGGCATCGGCTGTGGGATGGGGCAGGACGCCCTGCTGGAACACGTGCACGACGTTCTTGGTCATGTTGACGAAGTCCGGCTCACCGGTGTCCAGTACGGCGTCCCGCCACCGTCCGCCGCGCAGCCCGGCACATCAAGCAGGCGCAAGCTCGCGGGCGATACGTACACCTCCGTGGCCGCCGTCCGCAGAGCGGATGTCCGGGTGCGGCGCCCGGGCTGCAGGGCACGCAGCACCTCGCTGTGCGTGAGGGCGTTGGCGGCCGCCGTCCGAGCCAGGTAGGAGGCCGTGGTCTCTCCGGCGATCAGCGGCACCCGCAGCGGGACGTCCACGGAGCCGGAGTGTTCCACGCCGCGGGCTCACGGGCTGGGCGGCACGGGAACGGTTCGCTCGGTTGGCCTCAAGCCGGCACCGTCATGCCCAGGTGGGCCTTGACTGGCCACGGTGTCGGGTGGCCCGGGGCATATTGCCCCGGGCCACCCGACCCTGCTGCGACATGAGGCGTCGGTGAGCTCTTGTTCGTCGGGGCCCAGGACTCGACCGCGGGCAGGGCGCGATCAGTTGTAGTAGAGCCACACGTCGGCGTAGACGCTCGCCCCTCCGTTCGGACGGGCGAGCACCATCCCGGTGAAATTGCCTCGGAAATATTTCCAGGGGCTGCACGTCTTGTGCTTCGGCCCGTAGTAGTTCGGGCTTTTCCACTTGATCCCCGAACTGGCGTGCAGGTACAGGTTGTAGCCGTCCTTGAGGTGTGATCCCCAAGCGTTGTAGCAGATCTGAGCCGAGTGGTTCGCCCACATGATCGGCGTCTGCTTGTTGCCGCCTCCGGCGTAGGAGTGGATCCGAAACGGACCGGAGGCCGAACCCGATACGGTCGGCTGCGCGGTCTGCGCTTGGGCGAGCGGCGAGACACCCGTGCCTGTGATGCTGGCTGCGAGTGCCAGTGCCGCTCCTGCGGCTGCGATGGTGGCCCGTTTACGTGCGTTCACAGTTTGTCCTTTCTGCCACATGGGCTACGTGTTTCTTCTTGCGCGTACGGCACGGAAGGTCAGGGGGCGCCGAACGCTCCGACTTCGGTGGTGTGCGCCTTGCCGACCGACGTGAGGACGAACCGCAGCGGCTGGCCGTCCCGGTAGCCGCCCACGTTCTGGACGTAGTTCATCGTCCAGTCGCAGGGCTGAGCACCGCTGTCTCCGATCCACTTGTGTGTCTCGACGTTGTAGATCCGCAGCCGTGCCTTGCTGTGGTCGCCTCCGTTCCAGCAGCGGAAGGCGCCGATGACCCGTGCCGAGTGGGCGTCGAACGACCTTGACACCCACTTCTTGCCGTGCTGGTTGAGGTAGGAAGCGGTGATCTTCGTGGGGCCCCAGAGACGGTGCCAGCCGGCCGCCTGACTGCTGTGATTCGCGCCTTGCGCTGGCGTCACCGGGACGGAGGCGGCCTCGGCCGCTGCGGTGGTTCCTGCGCCGATCGTCAGCGCGACGGCGGCTGCAGCAATGACCTTGCGCGCACTTGTCATGGGGATGCCTCCCGTTCTTCGGCCATGGAGCGTTGAGAGCGGCATCGGATGGACCAAGCCGCTCTGTGCGTGCAACCGAGGCTGCGGCCGGAGCACTCTCCGGATCCAGCGTCCGGAGCCCAGTGGAGGAATCCTGGGACGTCTCGCGCTCTGACCTGCGAAGAGGGAGCGTTCGATGACGGTGTTGCGGGACACCACCAGACCGGGATGTGTCGGCCGGCGCGACCTCCCGAGCCGCCGGCTACCGGCCTGGCAGCGGCGAGAAGGCCGGCGTCGTACTGTGCAGTGCCACAACCGAGCCCACCGGCCTGGTTCAAACCGCCCGCCCCGGCACCCGGAACCGGAGACGACGACTTTTGCCTTCCTCCCCGCAGGCCAACGGCCCATCCCGTCCCTCGCGGACCGCTGCACTTGCGGGCGCCGGCATCAGCAGCGTCGGCAGCCTTGCCGCATCCCTCGCCGGCGCACCCGGGGGCGTCGTACTCGCCGTCGCGGTCACCGGCCTGGTCACCGTGCTCGTGCAGTCCCTCATCCAGGGCGCCATACTCCGCTGACCGCCTCGCCTGGTGGCAGACCTACTGGACCCACCGACACCAGTCCGACCGCCCGAACACCCCACCCGAACAGCACCCGCCGGCTTGAGGAGCACGGCCGTCCCGGAGGACCGGGATCGCGGCGGTCGGCGGGCGCACGGGTCGGCTTGCTCCGGCAAGCAACAGCCGTGGCACAGCGACGAGTGGTACCCGCGCCGACCGATGCGGCACCGAGGCAGCCATCCTGCATCGACCTGCTGCGCGTTTGGATGTCATGAGCCATGGGCTCTCTGCACTCACGGCCGGCCTGGCTGCACGCACTGGCGCAAGCGCTGCGGAAAAGGATGGCCACGCTCAGTGGCGTCCTCTCATCCTGCCGTCTCCGCGCCGGAACGCCCTCTCTGGCGAGGACTTCCTCAACTGCGCTTCTCACCGCCGGACGGCTCGGGTGCTACAGGGGTGCTGCTTGTCCGCGTCCGCAAGCAGCGTCACACGGGCCCACCTGCGCATCCCTTGATCCATCTATCTCGAGGCCCAGCCTGCCCGGATGCGTCATGCTGTGTCGAAGTCTGACCGGGGCCGTACCTCCACGATGAAGTCCGGGTCCTCGGTGCCGTCCTTTTCGTCGTGCCAGAGGAAGACCCGCACGTGCATCGCGTGGTGGAGGCCGATCCTTTCCCACTCGGTCATCAGCTCGCCGACGATCCGGCCGATGGCCAGCTTGGCGCCTTCGGCCGAGTCGGGGGCGGTGATCGCACCGTGCCATTGCTCGGGGTCGCCATAGGGGCGCCAGCCCTCGGAGCCGTGCGGCTCGAACACCCGGTACGCCCAGTCCGTCTCGGTGTCCATAGCACCGATCCTGTCACTGCAAGGAGTCTCATGCGCCGTATCGGCTCCCCCCGATCAGCGCGGTGCGGAGCGAACAACAGCTGTCCGACGTGATCGAGCTGGGCGACGGGTCCTATTCGTCATCGGGAGGGGACCGCTCGCCGACGGCTCGTACAACCGCGAGGCGCTGCGCCGGCTCGGTGCGTCGATCGATGCCGACGAGACCGCGATGATCGTGCCGCGCGAGGTCGTGCTGCACGCCGCGAAGCAGCTGGTGGCCGAGGGGTCGTCGGGTAGGTGGGCGGCTAGCGGCAGGCGTCGATGTGCTCGCCGGGCGGCTGAGTCGAGGATGCGCAGCCGGGAGTCGGACTGACCGTGGCTGCACGCCTGCAGCCCTGTGGCGAGCAGGTGGCGTGCTTCGTCATGGTTGACGGTACGGCGTCGCTTGGCCGCCCGGTGGCAGTTGCCGGCCTGAGCCTGGACGGGTGGCCGGCCCGCACCGATGCCGAGTTCCACGATCTACTCCGGAGGCCGCGGACGGCTTCGCCGGCCGCGTTCCTGTTCGGCCTGCCGTCGCTCCAGAGCTGCGATCTTACGGTCGAAGCGCTCCGGTATTGACATGCGGTGCGAAACGCCCGTAACTTCCTCGGAACCTAGAACTAACGCGCGTTATTAAAGCGCGAAACTGGAAGCCGTGTCGCGCCTCCGCCGGTCGAAGGGGGCGGGAACTGGCCACGGAAGGGACAAGCCGTGGTGCCAGAGCGAGGTGCGGGTGCCTTGCTGGCCACGGTCTCCTTCGTCCTCGGAAAGGGACACAGAACATGGACTATCGCCATCTGGGCGGCAGCGGCATGCTGGTCAGCGCCATCGCCTACGGGAACTGGGTCACCCACGGGTCACAGGTGGACCAGGACGCGGCCACGGCCTGTGTACGCGCCGCACTCGACGCCGGCATCACCACCTTCGACACCGCCGACGCGTACGCGGAGACCCGGGCGGAGGAGGCACTGGGCGACGCACTCAAGGGCGTGCGCCGCGAGGGCGTCGAGATCTGCACCAAGGTCTACTTCCCGACCGGGCCGGGGAAGAACGACCGCGGCCTGTCACGCAAGCACATCATGGAGTCGGTCAACGGCTCGCTGCGCCGCCTGGGCACGGACTACGTGGACCTGTACCAGGCGCACCGCTACGACTACGCCACTCCGCTGGAAGAGACGATGGAGGCCCTCGCCGATGTCGTCCACGCGGGCAAGGCGCACTACATAGGCGTCTCGGAGTGGAAGCCGCAGGAGATCAGGGCCGCGGCGCAGCTGGCGCGGGAGCTGAAGATCCGCCTGGTGTCCAACCAGCCGCAGTACTCCTTGCTGTGGCGCGTGATCGAGCCGGAGATCGTCCCGGTCTGCCAGGAGCTGGGCATCGGACAGATCGTGTGGTCCCCGCTCGCTCAGGGTGTACTGACGGGCAAGTACAAGCCGGGGCGGCAACCGCCGTCCGGTTCCCGCGCCACCGACACCAACGGTGGCCGTGACGCGGTGGCCGGATGGATGCGCGACGAGGTTCTGACCCGGGTCCAGGAGCTGGTTCCTCTTGCTGCCGAAGCAGGCATGTCGCTTGCGACGCTGAGCCTGGCGTGGGTGCTGCGCAACACGAATGTCTCCGCGGCCATCGTCGGAGCGCCCCGGCCGGAGCAGATCGTCGAGAACGCCAAGGCGGCGGACGTCACGCTGGACGACGAGTTGGTCAGGCGCGTGGACGAGATCCTCGATCCGGTCGTCGAGCGGAACCCCGAGCGCATCGACGTGTTCGCCGAGCGGCCGTGAGCCGCAGCCACCGCGGGCTCGGCGGTGAGTCCACAGCCATGTCGTTGCCCTGCGGGCCGACCTCGCGAGGCGTCGCCCGGCCTCCAGAGGCGGCACCGAGGAGGCGTCTCGTTTCCATCCCTCTTCGTTACCTCGCGAGGTATTGACATGCCGCATAAGGCGGCCGTAACTTCCCTGCAATGCAGAAGTAACGCGCGTTACTAAAGCGCGAAACTCGAGGGGCGCAGCGCACCTCCACCGACCGAAGGGGACCGAAAGTGGCCACCAACAAGACGCAGCGCGTGACCATGAGCGATGTGGCTCGCCGCGCGGGTGTCTCGCGGACCACGGTCTCCTTCGTCCTCAACGACAAGCCCGGCGCAACCATCCCCGACGAGACCCGTCGGCGAATCCTGCAGGCGATCGACGAGCTGGGCTACCGGCCCAACGCCGGGGCGCGGGCACTGGCCGCCAACCGCAGCGGGTGGTTCGGTCTGATCACCGAGATCGTGACCGGCCCCTTCGCCGCGGAGGTGATCACGGGAGCGCAGAGCCGCGCCTGGAGCGACCGGAGGTTCCTGCTGATCGCCGCGAGCGAGGGCGATCCCGCCCAGGAGGCCGCCGCGCTCGACCAGATGCTGGAGCACCGCGTGGAAGGGCTGCTGTACGCCACGACCTGGCACCGGCCCGTCACCCTGCCGAAGGCCGCCCGCGAGGTGCCGACGGTGCTCGTCAACTGCTACGACGCGCAAGGGGAGCTTCCGTGCATCCTGCCCGACGAGGTGTCGGGCGGATACAAGGCGACCCGCCGGCTGCTGGACGCCGGGCACACCCGCATCGGGTTCATCAACCTCGACCCGGCGATCCCGGCCGCGATCGGCAGGCGCGAGGGGTACGAGCGTGCCCTGCACGAGGCCGGGATCACCCCCGACCCGTCCCTGGTCATCCCCGGCTGGGCCACCGCCGACGGCGCCTACACCGCCGCCTGCGAGTTGCTGGACCGCCCGGCCGCCGACCGGCCGACCGCGCTGTTCTGCGGCAACGACCGGATGGCGATGGGCGCGTACGACGCGATCAAGGAACGTGGGCTGCGCATCCCGCACGACGTGGCCGTGGTGGGGTTCGACAACCAGGAACTCATCGCCGCCTATCTGCGGCCGAAGCTGACGACGCTCGCCCTGCCCTTCGAAGCCATGGGCACCAAAGGCGTCGACATGCTCGCCGCTCTCGCAGCGGGGCAGCCGCTCGACACCCACCGGGTGACGATCGACTGCCCGCTGCTCGAACGCTCGTCGGTCTGACCGCGAATCAGTCCGCCGAGTAATCCCATCCCGTCTTCGTCCTGTGTGTTGAAGAGAGGAAGAGTCTTCATTATGGCACCCTCCATAGCCTCACGGCGGCTGCGGACCGCCCTGAGAGCGGCCACCGCGACCGCCGCCGCGTCCCTGGTCCTTGCCGCCTGCACGGGAGGCTCGGGCGCCGCCGGCGCCGGGGACACCTCCGGAAACCAGCTGCTCACCATCCCGCGCGAGGACCTGGCGACGTTCACGCGCAACTTCAACCCGCTCTCCCCGCAGGCCGCCCCGATGACCCTGCAGGCGATCTACGAGCCGCTGGTCGTGCACAGCATGTCCAACGCCAAGGACACGCCGTGGCTGGCCACCAAGTGGGAGCAGGCCAAGGACGCCAAGTCCCTCACCTTCACGCTGCGCGAGGGTGTCAAGTGGTCGGACGGCCAGCCGTTCACCGCCGACGACGTCGTCTACACCTTCCAGCTCCAGAAGAAGGTGCTGGGCGGCTTCGACTACCTCGACAAGGTCACCGCGGTCGACGCCCACACGGTGAAGTTCTCCTTCAACAAGCCTTTCTCGCCCGCTTTCTACGAGATCGGCGGCCACTACATCCTGCCGAAGCACATCTGGTCCAAGGTGAAGGACCCGGCCACGTTCACCAACCCCAACCCGGTCGCCACCGGCCCGTACACCCAGGTGGAGAAGTTCCAGAGCCAGTCGTACGAGCTGCGCAAGAACCCCGACTACTGGCAGCCCGCCAAGCAGCAGATCGCCGGCATCCAGATGCAGGCCTTCTCCGGCAACGACAGCGCCAACCTCGCCTTCACAGGCGGCGAGGTGGACTGGACGCAGACGTTCATCCCGAACATCGAGAAGTCCTTCGTCGCCAAGGACAAGAAGCACAACCACTACTGGTTCCCGGCCACCGGTGCCATGATCAACTGGCAGCTGAACACCACCAAGGCCCCCTTCAACGACCCGGCTGTGCGCAAGGCTCTCAGCACGGCCGTCGACCGCGACCAGATCACCAAGGTCGCGATGAACGGCTACGCTCAGCCCGCCGACTGCACAGGCCTGGCCCGCACCTACGACAAGTGGCGCGACACGTCGCTGGCCGCCTCCTGCACCTGGACGAAGTACAACACCGACGCGGCGGCGAAGGCCCTGGATGCGGCCGGTTACAAGGAGAGCGGCGGCAAGCGGCTGCTGAAGAACGGCAAGCCCTTCACGCTCGACATCTCCGTCGGCTCCGCCTCCTCCGACTGGATCTCGGTCGCCAACATCATCAAGCAGGACCTCGCGAAGGTCGGCATCACCGCCACCGTGAAGACACCCGACTGGTCGGCCGTCTCGGCGTCGTACAACACCGGAACCTTCGACACGGGCATCGTGTGGAGCAACAACGGCGCCACGCCGTACGAGTACTTCCGCGGCGTGATGTCGACCAAGATGCTCGTGCCGGTCGGCAAGCAGGCCACCGAGAACTACCACCGCTTCGGCGACAAGAAGGCCGACCAGCTCATCGACGCCTTCGCCGCCGCCACGGACGAGAAGACGCAGCGCGAGCAGATGAACGGCCTGCAGGAGCTGTACAACGAGGACGCGCCCGTCGTCCCGCTGTTCACCGGCCCCGAGTGGGGCGCGTACACGGATGCCCGCTTCACCGGCTGGCCCACCGAACAGAACCCGTACGCCACCCTCGGCAACCGCAACGGCAGCACGATCCTCGTGCTCACCTCGCTCAAGCCTGTCAAGGGCTGACGTCGCCGCGCGGAGCGGCGGCCGCCCTCCTCCCGGGACGGCCGCCCCCGCACACCGCATCACCGTTCACCCCCACCGACAGGGAGCACGACCCGTGCGTCTGATCCTGCGCAACCTGGGGTTCTATCTGCTCGCCTTCTGGGCCTCCATCACCCTGAACTTCGTTCTCCCGCGCTTCATGCCGGGCGATCCGGTCTCCCGGATGTTCGCGCAGGCCCAGGGCACGATGCAGCCCGACCAGATAGCCCAGCTGCGGAAACTCTTCGGCCTCGACCACCGCCCCCTCTGGGAGCAGTACCTCACCTACATCAAGAGCGTCTTCACCGGCGATCTCGGCATCTCCGTCACCCGTTTCCCGACCCCGGTCTCCGACGTGATCGGCCAGCAGATCGGCTGGACCCTGCTGCTCGGCGGCGTCGCCCTCGTCATTGCCGCGGTCCTCGGCAACCTGCTCGGCATCGTGGCCGCCTGGCGGCGCGGCGGCGTCCTGGACTCCGCCTTCCCGCCCCTGCTGATCTTCGTCGGCTCCTTCCCGTACTTCTGGCTGGCGATGGGCGCCCTGTACCTGTTCGGAGTGAGCCTGGGCTGGTTCCCGCTGCGCCACGCCTACGACGTCGGGCTGGCCCCCGGATTCAACGGCGAGTTCCTCTCCAACGTCGCCACCCACCTGGTGCTGCCGGCGCTGACCATCGTGCTGGTCTCCATCGGAGGCTGGATGCTCGGCATGCGCAACACCATGATCGCCACGGCGGCCGAGGACTACATCACGATGGCCGAGGCGAAGGGGCTCAGCCCCTCACGGATCATGTTCCGCTACGCCGCCCGCAACGCGCTGCTCCCCTCCGTCACCAACTTCGGAATGGCGCTCGGCTTCGTCGTCGGCGGCGCCCTGCTCACCGAGGTGGTGTTCGCCTACCCCGGCATCGGCTACCAGTTGCTGATGGCCGTCCAGGGCCTGGACTACCCGCTGATGCAGGGCATCTTCCTGACGATCACGGCGGCGGTGCTGCTCGCGAACTTCCTCGTCGACCTCGTCTACGTCCGCCTCGACCCGCGCGTCCGCGTTCGCTGAAGGGGGCTGTCGACATGACCGCCATCGAGATCGCGACGGCCACCACGCCGACAACCCCGGTGCGCGCTTCGCGCCGGCGTGGACTGCTGCGCCAGCTCATCGACAGCAAGAAGGCCCTGACCGGGCTGATCCTGCTCGCCGTCTTCGCGCTGCTCGCCCTGCTCGCTCCCGTCCTCGTCCCGGGTGACCCGTCCCTCATCAACTCCACCGGCAGCCAGGCCCCGTCGGCCGCGCACTGGCTCGGTACCACCGCCAAGGGACAGGACGTGCTCGCCCTCACCCTGTGGGGCGCACGCAGCTCCCTCTTCGTCGGGTTCACCGTCGGGCTCGCGGCGACCGCGGTCGCCATCCTCGTCGGCCTCGCGTCCGCTTACTTCGGCCGGATCGTGGACGACGCCCTCACCCTGGTCACCAACATCTTCCTGCTGCTGCCCGGGCTGCCGCTGCTCATCATCCTGGCCGCGTTCCTGCCGCCCGGGACCTCCACCGTGATCCTGGTGCTCGTCGTCACCGGCTGGGCGGGCTCGGCCCGAGTACTGCGAGCCCAGGCCAAGTCGATCCGGGGCAAGGACTTCGTGGCCGCCGCCGTCGTCACCGGGGAGCGCCCGCTGCGGATCATGTTCCGCGAGATCCTGCCCAACATGGCGTCCGTGGTGATGACCACGCTGCTCGGCTGCGTGATCTTCGGCATCGGCGCCCAGGCCGGCCTGGAGTTCCTCGGCCTCGGCGACAGCAGCGTCGTCAGCTGGGGGACCAACCTGTACTGGGCGAGCAACGACGGAGCGTTGATGACCGGCACCTGGTGGGCCTTCGTCCCCTCCGGGCTGTGCATCGCGCTCGTCGCCTTCGCGCTCGCGCTGGTCAACTACGCCGTCGACGAGATCACCAACCCGAGGCTGCGCAGCCGCCGTGCCCGGCGTGAGAGGAGGGGCTGAGCCATGGAACCCGTACTCGAGGTGAACGGCCTCCGCGTCGAATACCGCGGCGACGGACGCACCGTCGTGGGCGCCGACGACATCTCCTTCTCCATCGGCGCCGGAGAGGTCTTCGGTCTCGCCGGGGAGTCCGGCTGCGGCAAGTCGACCATCGCCAACGCGGTGATGCGGCTGCTGAAGCCCCCGGCGGAGATCACCGCCGGAAGCATCCGCTTCCAGGGCCGCGACGTCCTCGCCCTCGACGCACGCGAGCTACGCGACTTCCGGTGGCGGGAGATCGCCATGGTCTTCCAGTCGGCGATGAACTCCCTCAACCCCGTCCTGACCATCGGCGAGCAGATCGTCGACATCTTCACCACGCACGAGCGGATGAACAAGCGGACCGCGCGGGAGCGCGCGGGTGAACTGCTTCAGCTGGTGGGCATCGATCCAGGGCGGCTGAAGACGTACCCGCACCAGCTCTCCGGCGGTATGCGCCAGCGCGTGGTCATCGCCATGGCCGTGGCCCTGAAGCCCCGGCTGCTGATCATGGATGAGCCGACCACCGCGCTCGACGTGGTCGTGCAGCAGGAGATCATGGCGCAGATCCGCGACCTCCAGCGGGAGCTGGGCTTTTCTATCCTCTTCATCACCCACGACATGTCCCTGATGGTCGAGCTGTCGGACCGCATGGGTGTGATGTACGGGGGACGGATCGTCGAGCTCGCCGACGCCAAGGAGCTGTTCGCCGATCCCCTCCATCCGTACACCGAGGCGCTGATGAACGCCTTCCCGCCACTGACCGGCCCGCGCCGGGAGCTCACCGGCCTCTTCGACGCCCCGCGCACCGCTGACAGCTGCGGCTTTCACGTCCGCTGCCCCGAGGACCGGTCGGACTGCTCCATGAACATCCCCGACCTGCGTGAGGTCGCGCCCGGCCGCTGGGTGGCCCGCAGCCTGGAAGGAGCCCCCCGATGACCGAATCCCTGCTCTCCGTACGCGGCCTGACCAAGGACTTCCAAGTCGGCACCGTCTTCTCCCGGCGCCGCGTCCGAGCCGTCTACGACGTGTCCTTCGACCTCCCTGCCGGCCGGATCACCGCCCTGGTCGGCGAGTCCGGCAGCGGCAAGTCCACCATCGCCCGCTGCCTCGCCCGCCTCGAACAGCCCTCCGCCGGGCAGGTGCTGCTGGACGGCGAGGACGTCCTGCGCACCGAGCGGCGCCGGGCGTCACGGGCGTACCGCCGCAAGGTCCAGATGGTGTTCCAGGACCCCTTCGGCTCGCTCAACCCTGTCCACCGCATCGAGCACTTCCTCACTCGCGCCCTCGTCCTGCACGGCCACCCCGCCACACCCGAGGTGCTGCGCGAGCTGATGACGACGGTCGGCCTGACCGAGGACATGCTCCAGTCCTACCCGCACGAGCTCTCCGGCGGCCAGCGACAACGCGTCGCGATCGCCCGCGCCCTCGCCGTCGAGCCCCGGCTGGTCCTCGCCGACGAACCGACCTCGATGCTGGACGTCTCCGTGCGCGTCGGTGTGCTCAACCTGATGCGGCGCCTGCGCGACGAGCGGAACATCGCCATGCTCTACATCACGCACGACCTCGGCTCCGCGCGCTACCTCGCGGACACCACAATGGTCATGTTCGCCGGCGAACTCGTCGAGGGCGGCGACGCACTGGCCGTCATGGACGCCCCCGCCCACCCCTACACCCGGCTGCTGCTGTCCGCAGTGCCCGACCCCGAGCGGGCAGGGAGCCACGACCCGGCCGAGCGAGCCCGGCTGCGCGAGGAGATCCTCAACCCCACGTCCTGCCCGTACGGCGACGACGGCACATGCAGCCGCACCGAGCCTGTCCGCCACATCGTCGGCGAGGACGAGGGCCAGCCCCACTGGGTGCGCTGCCACCTGCGCGCACCCGCCTCCGACATCGCCCGCCGCGTGCTCAAGGCCACCGACCGGCCCGCCGGCGAGGCCACCGACGACACCGAGAAAGCGGAGACCACCGCCGCATGACCCATGACCTCACCCTCCCCTCCGGCACTCCCGTCGCCGAGGGGCTGGCCGAGCGCGCCCTGCGCGACCCCCACCGCCCCCGCTTCCACTTCACCTCGCCCGGCGGCTGGCTCAACGACCCCAACGGGCTCAGCCACTGGAGGGGCATCTACCACCTCTTCTACCAGTACAACCCGCTCGCCCCCGCCCACCACCGCATCCACTGGGGCCACGCCACCAGCACCGACCTCGTCCACTGGACCGACGAACCGGTCGCCCTTGTACCGGGCACCGACGGCCCCGACCGCGACGGCTGCTGGTCCGGAGTGCTCGTCGACGACGCAGGAGTGCCCACGATCATCTACTCCGGCAGGCACGGTGAGCATGAACTCCCCTGTGTGGCGAGGGGATCGGCCGACCTGAGGTACTGGTCCAAGGACCGGGCCAACCCGGTCATCACCGCCCCGCCCGAGGGCGTCGACATCACAGCCTTCCGCGACCACTGCGTATGGCGAGAGGGCCAGGTGTGGCGGCAGCTGATCGGCTCAGGCGTGCGAGGCGTCGGCGGGACGGCCTTCCTGTACGAGTCGGACGACCTGCGCAGCTGGCGGTACCTCGGCCCCCTGCTGACCGGCGACGCCTCGCAGAACCAGGGCGAGCTCGACTGGACCGGCACGATGTGGGAGTGCGTCGACCTCTTCCGGATCGGCGAGAGCGAGGAGGACGACGGCACAGACGTCCTCGTCTTCTCCGCCTGGGACGAGGGCACCACCCACCACCCCCTGTACTGGACCGGCCGCTACCAGGGCGACACCTTTACCCCGACCGCCGTCCACCGCCTCGACTACGGCGGACGCTACTTCTACGCCCCCCAGTCCACCCGCGACGAGCACGGCCGCCGCATCATGTTCGGCTGGCTCCAGGAGGGACGGACGGACGAGGCCAACGCACAGGCCGGCTGGTGCGGCGTGATGTCCCTGCCGAGAGTCGTCACACTCGACGCCGACGGCCGACTGCACCAGGCTCCGGTGCCGGAACTGACCCAGCTGCGGCGCGAGCGCGTAGAGGTGGCGGCGGGCCCGCTCACCGACCCCTACAGGCGGCTGCACCCCGTGCGCGGCGACCAACTCGACATCGAGACGACCCTGCGCCTAGCCCCCGGAGCGAGGGCCCGGCTCGTGGTCCGCGAGACACCCGATGGCGCCGAACGCACAGTCGTGGAGGTCAGCAGAGCGCACGACGGAACGGGCGGCATCCTCCGCCTGCACCGCGAGAACAGCAGCCTCGACCCGACGGTCGACACCGAACCCCGGTACGGCGAGCTGCCGCTGGACGCCGACGGCCGTGTGGACCTGCGCGTCCTCGTCGACCACTCCGCGCTGGAGATCTTCGCGGGCGGGCGGCCACTTGCCGCCCGCATCTACCCCACCCGCCCGGACGAGGCCGTCGGTGTCGGCATCGGTGCCGACGGCGACGTGACCCTGGAACGGTTCGACGCCTGGCAGATGGCGTCGGCCTTCGCCGAAGGACCCCGGCCACTGTGGCCGTGACGGTCTTACAGCCGGCTACGGCCCGAGGGGGAGGGGGGACGTCCCCCCGGGCCGTAGCCCACCCTTCCCTTCTCCCAGGAGCCGCCATGAGCGTGTCCCGCCGCACCCTCCTGCTCGCAGGAGGCACCGCCGCCACCCTGCTGCCTCTCGCAGGCGTCCTCCCCGCGGCACAGGCCGCCACCCCGAGCGCCGCCGGAGCACCCCCCGTGCCCATCCCCGACCCCCTCCCCGTCACCGGCACCTGGACCCGCACCTCCGACGGCGGCCAGAAGGTGACCGCCGGCACGCGCGAACGCGCGCTCGCCCTGTCCGAGCAGCAACTCGCGTCCAAGGGCACATACGCGGCCCGCATAACGCCCCAGTCCGCATCCGCCGTGGGCGCGCTGCTGTTCCGGGCCGCCCTGGACGGCTCGACCGGATACGTGGCCGCCCTCGACCCGGGCCGCGCCCGCATACGGCTCTACGACCTGGCAAGCGGCGACACACTCGCCACCGCACCACTGCCGGGCACGCAGGCCGCGCGACCCTACGACCTCGAAGTGGCTGTGGACGGACCGGAACTGACGGTGTCCGTCGACGGCAGGCGGCTCCTCCACGCCGAGGACCACCGCCACGACACCGGCTCCGTGGGCCTGCTCGCCCAGGGCGGCACCGTCACCTTCGGCCCGCCCTCCGTCTCCGCCATCACCACCAACCTCACCGGCTGGACCACGAGCGGCGGCACCTGGACGGCGACCCCGCTCGGCTGGCGCGCGAACCCGTCCCAGGCATCCATCACCCGCGCCGTCACCACGACCCGGGCCCACGACACCGCGCTCCGGGCCGACCTGCTCCTGCACGACACCTCAGCGGTCGCCGAACTGCTGGTGCGAACCGACGAGGCGGCCACCCACGGCTACGGCGTCCAAGTCGACCCGGGCCACAGCAGGCTGAGGCTCTACCGCATCGACGGGAACGTCACACTCGGCACGTACACGACCACCATCAAGGCCGACACGGTCTACCGCCTGCGCGTCGAAGCCGAGGGCACCGAACTGCGCGTGCACTGGCAGACCAACTTCCTCTCACCCGACGGCTACAGCCCCGTCATCACCGCCCAGGACTCGACCCACACGACGGGCCGACTCGCCGTCACGGCATCGGCCGCCGCGGTGTCCTTCGAAAACATCGCCGCCGCGGACCTCGCCACCAGCGTCCAAGGCTGGACGGCCCGCTCCGGCACCTGGACCCCCGACCTGCGCGGTATCCGCGGCGAGAACGGCCTGCGGACGGCTCCCTTCACCGACGGCGACCTGGTGGCCAGAGCCGACATCACCCCCGCCGGCACCTCGACGTCGGCCGGTCTCGTCCTGCGCGCGTCCGCGAACGGCTCCGGCGGCTACGAGGCACGCCTGGAAGCCGGCCGGAACGCCGTCGTCCTGCTGGACCGCTCCTCCGGCGCCCGCCTCGCCTCCACCTCCGGCCCGGTCCGGCCCATCGCGTCCGGCGGCACCTACCGCGTGGAGGCCCGGGCGACGGGCAGGACGATCGAGGTGTACGTGGACGGCGTACAGGCGCTGAAAACCCGCGTCTTGCGCACCACGGGCGCCACCGTCGGCACCACGGCCGCGCACGGGACGTCGTACTTCCAGAACGTCGAGGTCCGCAGCACCGCCGGCTACTTCACCGAGCCGTACCGCCCCACGTACCACTACTCCCAGCTCACCGGCTCCACCAGCGATCCCAACGGCCTGGTGTACTACGACGGCGAGTACCACCTCTTCCACCAGGACCAGGGCCGCTGGGCGCACGCGGTCAGCACCGACCTCGTCCACTGGCAGGCCCTGCCGATCGCCCTGCCCTGGAACGAGTACGGCAACTGCTGGTCGGGCTCGGCGGTCGTGGACGCGGACGACACCTCCGGCCTCTTCGACGGCGGCTCCGGCCTGATCGCGTACTACACCAGCTACCACCCGGACAAGCCGGGCGGAAACGCGAGCGTGCGCATCGCCTACAGCAAGGACAAGGGCCGCTCATGGCAGTGGCACGGCGGATCGGCCCCGGCCGTCCAGAACCCGGGCGGCCCCGACGCCGGCTGGACCTTCCGCGACCCGAAGGTGATCCACGACGAGAAGCACGACCAGTGGCTGATGGTCGTCTCTGGCGGCGACCACATCCGCTTCTTCACCTCCACCGACCTCCTCACCTGGACCCACGTCAGCTCCTTCGGCTACGGCGACTGGGCCACGCCGGGCGTCTGGGAGTGCCCCGACTTCTTCCCCCTCCCGGTCGACGGCGACGAGACCCGCGTCAAGTGGGTCCTCACCCTGAGCACGGGTGCCGTACGCGCCACGAACGGCTCGGCCGCCCAGTACTTCACCGGCGACTGGAACGGCACCAGCTTCAGCCCCGACCAGAGCGCCGGCACGACCTTGCGCGCCGACTCCGGCCGCGACTACTACGCCGCCATGTCCTACTACGGCCTGCCCGAGGGCCGCCGCGTCTGGCTCGGCTGGATGAGCAACTGGGACTACCCGTTCAGCGCCCCGACCGGCGCCTGGAACGGCCAGCTCAGCATCCCCCGGGAACTGACCCTCACGGACACCGCCGACGGCGTACGCCTGGCGCAGCGCCCGATCCCGGAGTTGACCGCTCTGCGCACGTCCACCACGACCCGCAAGGACCTCTCCGTCGGCCCCGACTCCGAGAACCCGCTCGCGGGCGTCACAGGCATCGCCTACGAAATCGAGGCCGAGGTCACCCTCGGCACCGCCACGGAGATCGGCTTGAGGCTCCGCGCCGACGAGGACCAGCACACGACGGTCGGATACGACGCCGAGGCGAACCAGCTCTTCGTGGACCGGTCGGAAGCGGGCCTGAGCGACTTCACCCAGTACTTCGCGGGCCGCACGACGGCACCGATGGAGCCGACCGACGGCCGGGTGACCCTGCGCCTGTACGTGGACTCGTCATCGGTCGAGGCGTTCGGCGCCGACGGCCGGGCCGCTGTGACAAGCCTGATCTTCCCCTCCCCGTCCGCCGACGGCATGGCCTTCTACGCCAGGGGCGGCACCGCGCACATCGAGTCGCTCAAGGTGCACCGGCTGGAGGGCACCCACCGCCTGGTGGACCTGGTGAAACCGCTGGTGGCTGCCCCGGTCGGCGGTGCTTTCCGCTCCGACCTCGGCGTGCTGACGATCACCCCTGCCGGTCACTGGTCCACGGACAGCGCGGGCCGCGCCGGAACCTTCGACAAGGACTCCAACGCCATGTCCGCGCGCACCGCGACGGACGTGGACTTCACCACCCTGATAAGGCTCGGTGGCCCCGCCCCGGACACCGGCGGCGCCCTCTCCCTCCTGTGGCGCGCCTCCTTTGACGGCACCAACGCTTACCACCTCAACATCGACCCCGACCTACGGGTGATCCGCCTGGTGGCCAAGGCCAACGGCTACTTCGACGACGGCGCCGCCCTCGCCCGCGTCCCGGCCCTGGTCCGCCGCGGCACCACGTATCCGGTCCGCATCCTCGCCCAGGGCGACCGCATCCAGGTGTTCCTCAACGGCGAGCAGATCATCAACGTGACGGACACGACGTACACCAACGGGCACGTCGGCCTCAACGTGTTCGGAGGGAGGGCGGCGTACCAGGACACGTACGTGAAGGAGCTGTGATCTCCGGTCAGGTCGACCAGCGACATTGACAGCGGAGGCTCCGCCCCGAGCGCCGGGGGGTGCCTCTATGTCCTTCGTCAAGCGCGCCGCCGACACTGAGCGAGCGGTGTTCGGATGCTGTACTCGCCCATCAGCTCCTGGTCGTCGGTGTGCTGAAAAAACACATGCGTCTCGTGGTCTTCGCCATGGCCCACGACGCAGGGATGCCCTTCAACCGGATCGCGGAGGCGTGTGCGCTCAAGCCCGAGCGTGTCAGCCAGATCGCCGGCGGCACCGCAGCTGTCACCGCGCTGGCCACTGTCGAGCGAATCGCCGGCGGACTGTGCTGCCGCAGCCGAGAGCTACCGGTACGGCTGCCACGGCCAGCAGCCCACGCGTCCTTGCCGACCTGGTCGCCGACTTCACGAACGGGGCGGCCACGATGCAGGCGTGCGGGATGGCGCCACCGGCCGGAGGCATCGCGGGCGACGTCGATGCCGACTTCCACCACCAGCTCGGGTTCCACCAGCGTGACGTCCAGCGTCTCCCGGCTGCCCCACCCGGCGGAGAACGACCAGCCCGTCGATGGACGACCGCGCCGCGACGGGGCGAGTAGCCCGGCGACCGTGCTGCTCGTTGTCCGGGAGAGCGTGGTGGTGCGGCTGGTGTACTGCAGGCGGCCACGGGACTGCGGACAGAGCCGTGATGAGGCGGACGGCGAGGCCGAGGAACGCGTCGTGGATGTCGTCGCGCCTTTCCCATCGGATGCGTACGCGGCGGAATGAGCAGCGTCTGATCCTCAAGCCGGGTGAAGCCGCCGAGTTCGACACCCACGTGCCGCACTGGCTCGGCCTCGATGACAACCAGACCGTCGAACTCCTCGTCCTCTTCGGGCGCCGGGGTGAACGGGCCCATCTCAGGGCCCGCACCCCCGGAGTCTTTGCCGGGCCGGCAACGGCTTCTGTCACTACCCGGCGTCGAAGAACGGCTTCAGACCGTGCGCACGCGCGCCCAGCACACGTCGGGACACCTCGGCCTCCATCCGCCCGCTGAACGCGTTCCCGTCCCCCACGCGGGAGGCGGCGGCCGTGGCGTCAGCCGTCAGCAGGTCCATGTGGATCGCGGCCGCCGCCGTCACCCCGGCCGCCGTGGCGGCCGGAACCCCCGCCAGCACATCACTGACGTTCCCGGCCGCCCACACGCCCGGTACTCCGGTGAACCCCGACCCATCCACCTCAAGTTGCTCACCCACGCCCATGGGGTGCTCGCGCACGGTCAGACCAAGACCGTCGAGGAAGCCGGCACGAGCAACGAACCGCGGGGCGACCACCAGTTCCTGCACCGGCACCACCACTCCCGAGGCCAGTCGCACCCCTGCCAACCGGTCCTCGCCATCGGCCTCAAGACCCGTGACCTCACCGTCCACGACGGCAACTCCAAGGGCGGCGAGCTGCTCCCACTGCTCGTCGGTCACCTCCGCCCCGGTGTGCCGGAACAGCGTGACGTGCTTGGACATCTGGCGGAACAGCAGCGCCTGGTGGAAGCTGCCCAGCACACCGATCGTCCTGTCGCGGATCTCCCAGCCGTGGCAGTAGACGCAGTGCACCACGTCCCGGCCCCACCGTTCGGCCAGTCCCGGCACGTCCGGCAGCTCGTCGACCAGGCCCGTGGTCGCCAATACCCTCCGCGCCCGCACGCGCTGCCCGCCCTCGGTGACGACCGAGAACGCCGCGCCGTCCCGGCGGATCTGCGCGACTCGGCCTGCGACGACCCGGCCGCCGTAGGAGAGGACCTCCTCCCGTCCCAGCCGCAGCAGCTCCAGCGGGGAGATGCCATCATGGCCGAGGATTCCGTGGACTCCGACACCGACGGCCGGAGCATTACGGGGCTCTCCCGCATCTATCACCAGCACCGACCGGCGCACCCGAGCCAGGGTCAAGGCCGCCGAAAGACCGGCGGCACCGCCCCCGACCACCACGACATCCCAGGTCTGCTCACCGGCCTGCATCACATCGAAGTCGCTCATGCCGCCACCATGCGATCGACGCAGACCAGGCAGCAAAGATTCTTGCCGTTCCAGCAAAAACAGGGGCGGCCGGTGTCTCCTCGCGCGCAGGCGCCGCACGGCCGACCAGAGCTGACCGCAGGCAGCGCAACGCTGCAGGGAAGCAGGGCCGTTCGCCGAGTCGTGGGCGGCCTGCTCGTACTCCGAACCCCTGCGGCGGCTTGGAAGCCAGTGCAGGGCCTCGGCGAAGTCGCATGATGCCCGGTCTATGATCACGGGCTCCCCGGGAGGTGAGGGGCGCCGAAAGTCGCAGGCTCCACGAACTCGAGTGCTGGTAGCTTCGCGCCCGTGATCGTGTATCCGCTGTGGCATGTCGGCCATCAGAACGAAGCTGGCGACGACGGCTCGACAGTGCACGTCGATGAGAGCGGCGTGTACTGCGACGAGTCGGACGGCGACGACGTAAAGCTGCTCGGTATCTACTCAACCCTTGAACGGGTCGAAGAGCGAGTGCGTCAGGCTCGACTGCTACCAGGCTTCCGTGATGAACCGGAGTGCTTCTACTTCGACGCCTGCGAGCTCGATGAGGACGATTGGACCGAGGGCTTCGTTCGAGTTCCGCCGGGCGAGTAGGCCCGTGGGCAGAGCCTCGATGGGATGCCGTTCCGTGGTCACGTAAGCCCCAGGGCTTGGGCGTAGTCGGGTTTGTGGTGATGTGAGTCCCAGGAGGGCGAGGGGAGTCGTGCGTCGCGGGCGTTCTATCGCAGGCCGGCGGCGATATTGGTGCTCCCTGCGAGGCGGAGGGCGCCGATGACGAGGTTGCGCCAGGTGGCCATGGCGCGAGGGGCGGTGCCGGTCCGCAGTTGGGAAGCGTCCTCGGCGAACGTTACGTCTCGAACATGGTGTAGCACTCGGTCACCGCGACCACCCGGGCCTGTGGATAGCCCATCGGACTGCGTTGGGCCAGGACCCGCAGCCCGTGGAAGAGTTCCGTGCTCCGGCCCAGCGGCCGGGCCACAGCCCGAAACAGCTCTCGCATCACCGGCCAGCCCAGCCCCTGCCTCGCCCGTGTCAGAGAGGACTTGTTCACCCCGGCCCACGGCCGAAGCGTCGGCTCGCCGGTCTTCACCAACCGCAAGGCCTCCAGGTAGTCGGCCTGCGGAAACAGGCACAGTGCGAGCACGAAGTACACCGTGAACCGGGTCGACAGCACACGCCGGCGCTTCTCCGCACACCCGACCTCGGCAACGACCCGATCCACCAGCTCAGCAGGACACGACCGAGTCAGGATGCCTAACCCCAGCCGCTCCAGACGCGACATCAACACCGCATGGCCCAACACCACGCACACCGCAAAAGCAACGGCATTGTCGAGGTCAGGACTGGGGGAGAGGGTGAGCCTCCAGCAACTGTCCGATCTGCGTTTCCAGGGCTCGTCGCTGATTCTGGACGGCCGCGAGCGAGCGGGCCAGGGACGGGATCACGGCGTCGAGTGTGCCGGTGCCCGGGATCACGACGGTTTGCTCGTCGACCGTGTCGAAGACGTCGTCGATCAGCCGCTGGGCCCTGCCTGGCGCCTTGGGCGGGATCACCTCAACCATCTTGCGGCGCCCGGCTTTACGCAGGGCGGCCGGTGACCGTAGCGTTCCAGCAGGCGGGTCACGGATGCGCGTTGTCCGTTGTGTGCGCCTTGGTTGTGGTTGCTCGTGCCCACGCGACGGAGTCGCATATCGATACGGCCCCGCGACTCTTCGGGGCGCGAGCTGGTAGAAACGTGTGGGTTACATCAATATCCATGGGCCGTAACCGGCCATTGGGAGGCTTCCCCGGTCTTCATTCAAGATCGAAAGGGAGGCCCAGTCATGGCACAGCCTCAGGTCGGGCCCGGAACGAGTCGCCGAGCATTCCTGCGCCGCGTCGGTGTCGCCGGTGGCGCCGGAGCCATGTTCGCTACCATGGGGGCACTCGGCCTCGCGCCCACGGCCGCCTACGCGGCGGAGAAGGAGGCGTCCTTCCAGGCGCCGCGCCGCAGCGACTTCACCCTTCAGGGACGTGGCGGCAAGCCCGCCAGAGTGGTTGTCATCGGAGGCGGCATCGCGGGTCTCACCTCCGCTTACGAGCTGGGGAAGGCCGGCTACGACTGTACGATCCTCGAGGCTCGGGACCGCGTCGGCGGCCGAAACCTCACCATCCGCGGCGGCGACAGCCTCACGGACATCAACGGCGTCAGCCAGACGGCCCGCTTCAGCGAGGGCCAGTACATGAACGCGGGGCCGGCGCGCCTCGCCCAGTGGATGGTCACCCTCGACTACTGCCGCGAACTCGGCGTACCGATCGAGGTCTTCACCAACACCAATGCCAGTGCGTTCATCTACAACCCGGGCAAGGGCATGACGAAGCCGGTCCGGTACCGGACCGCGAAGGCCGACGTGTACGGCTACGTCTCCGAGCTGCTCTCCAAGGCGACCAACGCGGGTGCCCTCGACGGCGAGTTGACGGCCGACGACAAGGAGCGGCTGCTCACCTTCCTCAAGAGCTACGGCTCCCTCGGCGCCGACTACACGTACACCGGCACCGAACACCGCGGATTCACCGTCGACCCCGGCGCCGCCGGCACGCCCGGCGAGGAACTCGGCGGTGTTCCGTCGCTGTCGGACGTCTTCGCCTCCAACGTGGGCCGCTACTTCTCCTTCGAGTTCGGTTACGACCAGGCGATGCTGATGTTCCAGCCGGTCGGCGGCATGGACCAGATACCCAAGGCTTTCGCGCGCGCCATCGGGCACGAGAAGATCCGCACCGGCGCGGCCGTGACCGACATCAAGAACACCACGGAAGGCGTAGTCGTCACCTACACCCAGGACGGCCGTACCCGGGTGGTCGAGGCCGACTACTGCATTGCCACCCTGGCACCGCACATCCTTGCGAAGACCCCGCACAACCTCGGCACCGAGGTGCAGACCGCGCTCCTCGCCGTGAAGCCCTCCAACGCCTCCAAGATCGGCCTCGAGTACAAGAGCCGCTGGTGGGAGAAGGACTTCAAGATTTTCGGCGGCATCACCGAGACCGACATGGACCTGGACCACATCTGGTACCCGTCCTATGGCCACCTCGGCGACCGTGGCCTGATCATCGGCTACTACAACACCGGTGCCCACTCGGACGCGTACTCGGCGCTCACTCCGGCCGAACGGCTGGAGCGTGCCGTCGCGCAGGGCGTCATGATCCACGGCGACAAGTACCGTACCGAGCTGGCTGCTTCCTTCTCCCATCAGTGGAAGCTGGCCCCGTACCTCGAGGGGGCCTGGCACTCGATGCCCGGGGGCCCCGATGCGCCGGCGTACGCACCGCTCAACACGGCGCAGGGCAACGTGTACTTCGCCGGTGACTACCTGAGCTACCTGGACGCCTGGCAGCACGGAGCGATCTCCTCGGCACGCAAGATCGTCACGGAACTCCACGCGCGCGTGCTGGCCTCCTGACACCGCGTGTGACTGGTCCTCAACGCGCTCGTGCTGTTCAACACCCGCTATATGGACGCCGGGGTCAACCAGCTGCGCGCGGACGGCTTCAAGGTCCGTGACGAGGACGTGGCCCGCCTCTCACCGTTTGTACGGCATCACATCAACATGCTCGGCCGGTATTCCTTCCAACTGCCAGATCTGCTCGGCGGCCTGCGACCCCTGCGTGACCCGGGCACTCCTGACGAGGAATGACCGTGTGGACATCGCTGCGTCCTGCTAACGTCTGCGACATGAAGCGCGCCGCTATGACGACGACGCCGGAGAGTGTCCCGGCGCGCTGACAGATGATCTGATCCGAAGCCCCGGGGCAAGTGCCCCGGGGCTTCGTCGTAGGCCCGGTCACTTGCTCCGCAACCAGCAAGGAGACCGCGATGACCACCGCGCACGACCACCGCAAGCTCGGCCGTGAACTGGGCCTGTTCGACACCGATCCGCTGATCGGCGCCGGCCTGCCGTACTGGCTGCCCGACGGCGCGGCCGTGAGGCACACCCTGGAGGAGTACATCCGTGCCGCCGAGCGCCGGGCGGGCTACCAGCACGTGTACTCACCGGTCCTCGGCAAGCGGGAGCTGTACGAGATCTCGGGGCATTGGGCTCACTACAGCGACGACATGTTCCCCCCGATGGACCTCGGCGCAGAGCAGGTCGTCCTGCGGCCGAGCCTGTGCCCCCATCACGCGGTGATCTACCGCTCCCGCTCCCACAGCTACCGCGAACTGCCCCTGCGGATGGCCGAACTGGGCGGCATGTACCGCTCCGAACTCTCGGGCGTGCTCGGTGGGCTGACCCGGGTGCGGGCCATCCAGCTCAATGACGCGCACATCTTCTGCACCCTGGACCAGGTCGCCGAGGAGGCGCAGGCGGCGCTGGAGATGATCCGCCAGGCGTACGAGGCGCTCGGCATCACCCCCACTCGGTACCGGCTCTCCCTCCCAGGGCCCGGTGGCAAGTACGTTGCCGCACCCGAGAAGTGGCAGCGCTCCACCGCACTGCTGACCGACGTCCTCGACCGCTCCGGCCTGCCCTACGAGGCAGCCGAGGGAGAGGCCGCGTTCTACGGCCCCAAGATCGACGTCCAGGTCACCGACGGCGCCGGCCGGGAGTCCACCCTGTCCACCGTCCAGGTCGACTTCCACCAGCCCGAGCAGTTCGACCTGCACTACATCGGCGCGGACGGCGCCAAACACCGCCCGGTCATGGTCCACCGGAGCATCATCGGCAGCGTGGAACGAGCCGTCGCCCATCTCATCGAACAGCACGGCGGGGCCTTTCCTGCCTGGCTCGCCCCCACTCAGCTGGTGATCCTCCCGATCTCCGACACCGAACTGCCGAACGCCGCAGCCCTCGCCCAACGCTGCACCCGGCTGGGACTGCGCGCCCAGATCGCGGGACCGGACCGCGGCAGCCTGGGCGCCCGAATCCGAGAGGCCCGCCTGGTTCCCTACCAAGCCGTCATCGGTGCCAAGGAGGCCGCTGACGATCACGTCGCACTGCGCTTGCGTGACGGACGCCGACTCGACCCGCAGCCGGTCAGTGACGCACTCACCCACATCAGCGCTCTCATCGGGGCCCACAGCACCGATCTGTGGGCCGACGCCACCTCATAGCAGGCGTCACGATCAGCGCCTGCTGTCACCTGGGGCGAAGAGACTGGTGATCTCTGCAACGGCGTCGGGCGAGGGCTTGAAGTAGCGGCGGACGTTCTCCAGCTTCTTGTGTCTCGACTTGGCCATCAGCATCAGCAGGCTGGCCCCGGCCTCGCCCAGGTGGGTGAGGCCGGAGTGACGGTATTCGTGCAGGTCCCAGCCCGTGCACGGCGGTGTGCTCGTCGAGAAGGGCGCGGGCCTGCCCGTACGACAGCCGGGCCAGCCCGGTGTCCGGGCACACGTCACGCGGGCTGACGACCTTGCCCGGCCCCGGGCGGCGGTGGGTGACGAACACCGGCCCGCGTGTGCGGCCCTTCAACAGCCGGGACAACAGCCGGGCGGTGCCAGCGTCCCAGTACACCGTCTCCAGCACGAAGTCCTCGCGTGCCTGGCCCCGGCGGCGGCCTTGCTCCGCGCACCTTTCGCCTTAGAGGTCGTTCTCTTTCCGAACCCCGTGTGCGGATACCGCTGGTCAGACATGGGATTGGGGCGGTCACGGAAGCATCGACTCGTTGCTGATCGAGTCGCCGTGGGGGTGTCGGATGCCGTCAATGCGGGCGGTTTTGGAAGCGCGGCGGAAGGCCGCGATGGTCCGGGTGGAGGAACTCGAAGCCGAACTCGACCGGGTGCGGACGGAGTTGACGGACGCCGAAGAGATCCTCAGACGCCGGGTGATCGGGCTCGAGCAGTATCTGGAGGCACTGGCCGAGGAGGAAGCACCTGCCGTGGCGGTCGGCGGTCCGTCGCAGAGAAAGCCGGTAGGCCCGCGCCGTGCGGTGCCGCATCGGGAGAACGCGGCCGGGGTCGAAGACCTGTCGGTGGACTACCAGGCGGTGATGGCCGCTGCGGCGGAGGCCGGAGACGACGGGCTGGGCGCCCGGCGGGCGGCCGTCGTGCTCGGCTGGGACAGCGCCTCCGCCTCGCGGGTCGAGGGTGCGAGAGCACGGTTGAAGAGGCTGGTGGAACGGGGCTGGCTGGTGGAGACGAAGCCCGGAAGGTTCACCCTGCAGACAGGGCAGCAGGCCGATGAGGTCGTGCGGCCAGGCGGCGGTTCATGAGTGCGATCATCGACCATCGAATGACGGCTTCGCTCGTGTCGGGGCGTCGCTCGTAGTCCCGGACCAGGCGCCGGCTGCGCAGAAGCCAGGCGAAGGACCGTTCGACGACCCAGCGGCGGGGCAGTGCCTGAAATCCCCGGACATCCTCGCCCCGGCGGACGATGTCGAGGACGAGCCCGAGATGCTGGCTGGTCCAGTCGGTGAGGTGACCGGTGTAGCCGCCGTCGGCCCAGACCCGCGCCAGCCGCCGGAAGCGGCCGGCTGCCTGCGGCAGGAGGATCCGGGCGCCGTCCCTGTCGGTCACCGATGCCGGTGTGACCAGCACGGCCAGGAGAAGCCCGAGCGTGTCGGTCAGCAGATGCCGCTTGCGCCCGTTGATCTTCTTGCCTGCGTCGAAGCCGCGTGAGGCGTGGGCGACGGTCGCGTCCGCCTTCACCGACTGCGAGTCCACCACAGCCCCACTCGGCTCCGGGCCACGACCTTCCGCCCGACGGACCGCCTGGTGCAGCCTGTCGTGCAATTCGGCCGCCAGCCCTGTGTCCCGCCAGCGGGCGAAGAAGGCGTAGACCCGCGGCCACGGCGGGAAGTCGGACGGCATCGCCCGCCACTTGATGCCGTTGTCGACGAGGTAGCGCACCGCGTCGATCATCTGCCGGTGGCAGTAGCCCTCCGGTCGGCCGCCGCGGCCCGCCAGCCATCCCGGAACCGGCAGCAGATTCTTCACCACAGCCCACTCCGCGTCGCTCATGTCCGAGCCGTAGCGGGGCCGGCGATCCGGCCGGTCGCAGGCGTTCCCGAACCTGTGGGCGAGGCAGTCACACGCAGGAGTGGACGAACTGGACCGAGCAACCGCGACCACGCGACACTTCGACAACGGGGCCTCTTGATTCTCGCTGGACTCGACAACCGCGAGCTACCAAGAGGCCCCCTCGTCCATGCCCTGGCATCGGCCAACTCACCCGATCCAGTCCGCTGTTCGAACCCACCCGACCACGCAAGCGGATAGAGAACAGGCAGTTAGAGGTCCTAACAAAGGCGTTGGACGTGGCGGTGTGTGATGAGGCAGGTGGCGAGGCCGAGGAACGCCTCATGGATGTCGTCTCGCCGCTCCCAGCGGATCCGCAGGCGGCGGAAGCCGTGTAGCCAGGAGATGGTGCGTTCGACGACCCAGCGGAAGGTGCCCAGGCCGGTGCCGTGCGGTTGCCCGCGTTCGGCGATGACGGGACGGATGCCGCGGGCCCAGAGCAGGCGACGGTACTTGTCGTGGTCGTAGCCGCGGTCTGCGAACAGCATGTCGGGTCGGCGTCGTGGCCGGCCGACAACGCCGGCCACGGCAGGAACTTTGTCCAGCAGGGGCAGCAGCTGGGTGACGTCGTTGCGGTTGCCGCCGGTCAGCGACACCGCGAGCGGTATGCCCTGCCCGTCGACGAGGATGTGGTGCTTGCTGCCCGGCCGTGCACGGTCGACCGGGCTGGGACCGCTTTTGGGCCCCGCCGGGCCGCCCGGACGTGGGAGGAGTCGATCACCGCCCGCGACCAGTCCAGCTTCTTCGCCGACCGCAGCCTCTTCAGCAGCACTGCGTGCAGCTTGTCCCACACGCCCGCCTCGTTCCACGCGGCCAGGCGCCGCCAGCAGGTCATGCCCGAGCCGAAGCCCAGCTCCTGGGGCAGGTACTCCCACTGGATGCCGGTGTGCAGCACGAACAGGATCCCGCACAGAGCCTGCCGGTCCGGCACCCGTGGCCGGCCTTCGACCAGCTTCGGACCCGGATCCGGCAGCAACGGCTCGATGAGCGACCACAGTTCATCCGACACGATCCACGGCCGCGACTGTCTCTTCCCCACGACCACACCAACGAGCGGATCAGCCGACAGTCACATGATCAACGGCTTTTGTTAGA